>NZ_CP081966.1:1457500-3857500 GCF_019823065.1 Pseudomonas mosselii | reverse complement strand
GATCGAAATTCGTATGCGGCCGGTTCCATCCCCAGCCCCATCCGTAGAGCGCGTCCAGAATGGTGCTGTCGATCCAGCGCGCGAGTTGGAACCAGAAATCCACGAAGAACAGCGCAAACTGCACCACGCTGACCGTCACGAGTGTTTTCAGGTTGTAGGTGCTAACCATGAGCACCACCGGAATGCAGACAACCAGCGCCATCTTCAAGAGCGCCAGCACCATCGGAAGAGCCTGGCGCATTGCATCCATGGAGGGGAAGTAGCCCAGCGAGCCTACCGCCAGTCCTACGTCGGCCGCCGCCCGGGTGATGATGTTTGGGTCGGTCATTTCGATCTGGCCACCGTAGTCCGTATAGACGCTGCCTTGGTTCAGCTTCTGCTGTCGCGGTGACGCGATCGCGCGGATCACCGAATCGTCCACCTCGGCACGGCTCAGGAAGCCAGCCCAGCCCGCCAGGCGATTGAGCAGGCTCGGGTCCACCTGACCCAGCAAGCGTGCCCGCAGTCCATTGCTGCCATCGGCCCACCATTGCCTGCAGGTCGGATAGCCGCCGCCGCTGGCCACCTGCGCAAGCCCTGCGTCGCGCGTGCTGTCATAGGGCCAGTCCTCGCGCGGGGTGCTGGAACGGTATGTGTCGTAGTAGCCGTTCGTGTCCGTGAAGAAGCGTGAGCCGATCCAGGTTACGTCGTGCAGCTGCTGCTCATCGAGTTGAGGCCGCTGCATGAACAATTTCGCCCGCGCAGCCCCATAGCAATCCCGCGAGAAATCCGCTACTTCCTGAGCCAACACTGGGTCGTCAATGCGAGTCGCGTCGATCTCCATGCGCATCTGCCGCAGGTCCGTGCCGCACGGGATCGCTGCCACTGAAGCGCCCGTGACGGCGCGCGAGAGCGCGTGCATGAACGCCCACCACACCGGCACCTTCGCCGACTGGTTGTTGATGGTGCTGAAAGATTGCGACCAGCCGGTATTCGAGGGCTGCGGCACACTGACCTGGCATTGCGCCGAGCGCGAGCTGTCGTACTGGATGGTGTTGAGGTCCACGTCGATGAACGGGATGCCCGCGAACATCACCACCACGATGGCGACGAAGACCCGGTTCTCGATGCGGGCGGCGCTCAGCACGCCTTTATTGCCCTCGTCGGCGCCTTCTGCACGGGCCTTCAACCACTCCTGCACGATGATCGCCACGAAAGGCAGCGCGAAGACGCCGCTGGATACCAGCACGGCCCAGATGCCGTTGTTGACGATCCAGGACACCAGCGTAAGGTAATACTCCAGGTAGTCGGTCGTGAACAGAGTCATGGCCCGAATCTCCTCTCAGCCCTGCATCAACAGGCTGGCTTCCAGCGCCACGATGGCGACGACGCCTGCGATCTCGGTGCGCACCAGGCGGTGCCGCGCCTGGGCGTCGTCCTCACGTACCAGCAGCCGGCGGCGCATCCAGATCCACCCGTACACCGTCGCCCCGTATAGACACAGCCGCCACACGAATAAGTAACCCGCAGCGGCGGCGAGCCACCGCTCCCAGCCGGCAACGCTGCCGACCAGGTAGATGCCGGCGATGTTGGCCGCGACCGCGGCGGCAACGATCAGCACCGTCCACAGCAGCGCCTTCGCCGCGCGCCGGCTGAACAGCCAGCGCAAGGGGCGCCAAGTCATGCGCGCCGCGCTCATGGCCTGGCTCCTGGATTGCCCTTCTGCAACTGGTCGAGGCGGTCGGGTACCGGATCACCCTCGTAGATGCCGCGCGAGCCTGCCGCGCGCGTACCGTGCCGCTGGATGATGGCCATCGGTGAGTTGTTTGCCAGCTCGCGCCGAAGCTCCAGCTCCGTCTTCAGGTTGCGGATCTCCCGGTCGAGCGTGTCGCTCTCGTGGTTCACGGCCTTGACCGCGAGTTCGTTGGCTGCGACGTTGGGCTCCTTCTTGCCCGTGAGCAGCGTGCGCTGGAGCAGCAGCGCTTTTTCCAGCACCGACGACAGCGCCACCTCCGACGCGAGGCGCCGCGCCAGAAGGTCCTGGTCCGGCTCGTCGCGCAGCGCCTCGATCACGCCACGCGTGATTGGCAGCGACGTGCTGCCAGCCTCGCGCAGGTTCTCAAAGGTGGTAGTGCGCGTGCCGGAAACCAGCTCCTGAAGGACCTCCAGCTTCGCCTCGTACTCTTCCTGGATCAGCGGCGTCAGCCCGACGCCGGGCACCGTCTCGGTCTTGGTGCAGGAGTCGCAGGTGCGCTGCACCTGCTCTCCGAGGACCCGCGTGGCCCATTCGGTCGCCTGCTGCGGCGACGTCCAGGTCTGGCAGGACAGGCTCGCACAACTGGCGGACGCGATGGAGGATGTGTCCGTCACGCCACGACCGTTGACCAGGTTGTAGCCCGCGCGGGTGACGTCGCCGACCACCCGGATGGCGGACTGGCCTGCGCCACCAGCATTGCTGCCACCCACCCAGGGCACGCCGTCGTTGCCGCGGCGCGTCTCGGCCTGCTCGACGGCCGACACGGCATCGTTGCTGCCAACCGCGTCACGCAAGGCCATGCCTTCGGCCATCTGGCTCCAGCCAAGCTGGCCACCCGCTGTCTCGGCCATCTTCTCCGCCATGGCGCGGCACGTCAGCTTGGAGCGGTCGAAGTCCAGCCGCGCCTGCAGCACGCCGTTGGTCAGCAGGTTGTACAGGCCCGGATCGGCGCGCTGAATGATCAGCGCCGGCAGGGACGCTACCGCGCTGGTGGCGCTCTGGATTACGTTGCTCATGATCTGCTGAAAGCCGTTCGTGATGCCGTTGAGCTGATTGCGCAGCGTGGTCTGGATGCTCATGTCGCCGCAGATCAGGTTGCTGTTCCACCCCACACCGACCCCGATGGAGCGCATGCCGGCCGCGCGGCCCATGGACACCGCGCTGCCGCCGCCGATCGAGTACATGACGTCATCGCCAATGACGGGGCCGCTGTTCTGGTATCCGACCTGTGCCCACGCCAGGCCGCAGACCAGGGCGAGCGTGCCGGCCAGTGCCGTCGGGCGCAGCAGGCGGCACGCCTTGGTGGACAGGTTCTTCGGTTCAGGACGCTTCATCGTGGCACCTCAGAGGAAATCGACGCTGCCGAGGAACACCTGGCCCCGGCGTTCGCAGCACGCATACGGACGCCACAGCGCCCACGCGTAGTCGCCTTGCTGGGCTTGGGTCAGCGTGCCGCTGTGGGGGAACACCACGCAGGTGTTCGACAGGCGCGGCGTCAGTTCCTGCCACTTGCCGGTCGAGGCATCACCTTCCATCAGCGCGCCGGCCGGCCAGTAGCCATCACGCGCGTTGGCGAGCAGCGGCTGGTACACGTGCAACTGCCCGCGCCGCGTGACGACGTCACCGGCGCGCTGAGCCACGACCGCCCCGGATTTGTGGTCGTCGGTCTGGTGCAGGAAGCCGCCGCGCGGATAGACATTGCCCCAGAGGTTCATCGTGGTGCGCGCACCGACCTCGCGCCGGCCCGGGATCAGCGCCTCCGGGTAGGCCATCTCGGGCACGTTGTAGCGCCAGGCCAGCGTGTCCAAGGTGCTGAGCAGATACGGCATGAAGGCCGTTCCCGCGCCTTGGCAAAAATAGCCCGAGGACGAGGCGAACTGGTTGAACACCTCGCCGCCGGGATGGCCGATGACATCGGCGTTCTTGAATTTGGCGAGGTTGTTTTCGTGGTCTTCGTTGGTGGTGCCGTCGCCGCCTGCCTGGGCCGAGGCGTTCGGCATGCTCATCGCTCGCACTTCGACCCAGGGGTTCTCTCCGGTGTTGCTGTAGCTGGAGACGACCGCATCGGGGACGTAGTGCCGGACCTTGGTGGACGTGCGCACCGAGCAGCCGCCATAGGTGCAATACAGCCAGTAGCAGATGCCCACCACCCGGTACTCCAGGCAGTCCGGCGACATGACGGAGGACACGATGGTGACGGTGTTCAGGGCGTAGCTGCCCGTGGCGCTGACCAGCAGCAGCGAGGCCACGGCGACGCGCAGGCGGCGCAGCAGGTCGAATGGGCGATAGGTCACGGTTGCCTCCTCCGGTGCTGCTCGATGCAGGACACGGCCCGGGCCACGTCAGGCTCGCCATAGACCACATAGCGTTGGTCCACCACGACGGCCGGGATGGTCGTGACACCCAAACTCCATGCGTCGGTGATGCCCTGGTAGGCGGTGCCAATGCGGCGCTGAAGGTCGGTGCCGCCTTGGTTCAGGCGTTGCCGGACGATGGCTGCTGCGCGCTCGGGGTCGGCTGGCAGATCTGCGGAAAGCTCTGCTTCGAGCCCGGATGCCCGGTCCAGCTCGATCAGCCGCTCGCCGCCCATGGTCTTGACCGGGTGGCGGCTGTCGGTGACGACCACCACGTCGGCGGCGAACGCGGCCGGGCTGAATGCCGCGAACGACGCCGGCAGCACGATGGCCAGGCCAAGGGTTCGCCAGCCTGGTGCGAACCGGGTAAAAGCTCCTGGCATGTCTTGCACCCCGGAAGTTGATCAGGGCCATAGTCAAACGCCGAACCCCATGCGGCCCCAACAAACAATGCGCATCGCGGCCACCCCGCATACCTGCTTGTGTCGCCGCGCAGAAAAATGCGGAGGCCGAAGCCTCCGCGCTGATCAACGAAGCAGTACAACCCTTACAGCAGGCCGGACTCCGCAAAGGAGAACGGGGCACCCTGGCCGACGATGATGTGGTCCAGTACCCGCACATCGATGAGCGCCAGCGCGGCCTGCAGTTGCTGGGTCAGCATGCGATCCGCGCTCGACGGCTCGGAAATGCCCGAGGGGTGCTGGTGCGCGAAGACCACCGCGGCCGCATTCAACTGCAGAACACGCTGCACAACGACACGCGGATAGACCGAAGTCGCGTTGATCGTGCCCCTGAACAGCGGCTCGTAGGCCAGTACCTGGTGCATGCTGTCCAGGAACACAGCGACGAATATTTCGTTGGGCTCGGCCACCAGCTTCACGCGCAGGTAGTCGCGCACGGCCGTGGGGTCGAGGAGTTTCGGACCCGCTTTGAAAACCCGCTTCTCCAGCAGCGCAATGGCTTGCTGGATGATCCAGTCCTCGTGCTGGGCAGCGATGGCGGAAAGCGACTCCAGGCAGGAGTCATTGACGACGAAAGACATGGCGAACCTCCAAATGGTGAGATCGGAGGGCGCGCGCCCGGGGAGGGCAAGCCCTCCTGGGGAACGAACAAGGTGCATCCATCACCGCGGTGGCGGTGATCGTTCGCGGCCAGGATGCGAGGCGAACGGGTTGCGGTCAGCGCAGCGGACTGCGCCGTAGCCTTGAAGACCGGGGCTACCTGGGCATGTCGCCGACGACGTCGGCAGGCATTTCCGATGTGGGTATGGCGGCGGGATCGCCGGCCGCGAGCATGTCCATGGCCGACAGCAAGGCATCGCCCTCGATCGGGCCCTGCAGCAGGATCGCCTTGCCGGTTTCGCGATCGTGCAGCCGCAGCGATGGCGTGGCGATCACGCCGCTGTTCGTGGCTTCCGCCGTCTGGGCGCGGATCGGTGCATCGGGCCGCTCGCTCGCCAGACACTGCTCGATCGCTGGAGTGAGGTCGGGGTAGCGCAGCCCTTCAGGCAAGCCCTGGCCGTCGCTCCGCGTGTGGGCATAGACCCATTCGACGGCCTGCCAAAAGGCGGCATGGCTGCCGGCTTCGCCCGCGCATTCCGCCAGGCGCGCTTCGGCGGACGCGGCTGGCTCATGCGCGGCCAACGGCAGGTGGTGCCATTGCAAGGTCACGTCCGCATTGCCGGCCACCCAACGCTTGAGCACTGGAAAATAGGACCGGCAGAACGGGCATTCGAGGTCCGCGTAGAGCGTCAGCGTGAAACGCCCTTCCGGATTGCCCATCTGCCACGGAGGCCCAGCCACCTGCGTGTCGCTGACTGGCGCCGAAGTCTGAGGTGTGGACCCGCCTGGCGAACGTGACACGAGCCAGATCAGCAGCAGCGCAACCAGCACCGCGGCCAATGCCCAGGGCCAGCGGAACTGCCAGCGCCGACGACGGAACGCCTGGACCTGCATCGGAATGGATGGGCGTTTCTGTTCCATGGCGTTCTCCGGTGTACGGCAGATTCAGGGCAGGTCCAGGGCCGGCGACTCGATGCCGCGTGCCCGGTCGATCTTCTCGGCCACCTTGAAGGCGGCATCCAACTCGCTGACGCCGTGCTGCTGCATGAGCTGGTAGCGCTCGGCCTTCTCTTCGGGTTCGGTCTGCGCGAGCGCGAGATACAGGCTCGGCGGCACGGCGCGGAAGAGCACCTCCATGCTCTTGGAGAGGATGACGCCCTCGGTGAACTTGCCCGCTTCCTTGCGTGCCGAGAGCATCAGCGCTTTCTGCGCTTGGCTCAGTTCGCGGAACCGCGCGATCTTCTCCACTTCATCGGGGGGCATCGACAGGCAGATCCACCACTCGATCATGTTGAGCATCGGCTCCGCGGCGCGCGGTAGGTCGTCAATATTTTGTGTAGCTAGCCAGTACCAGGCCCCCAGCTTGCGCCACATTTTTGTAATTTTCACGGTATACGGCGCGAGCAGCGGGTTCTTGGTGATCACGTGGCCTTCGTCGGTCACGTTGATGATCGGGCGGCCGAGATACTGGTCACGCTCCGCGATGTTGTTCACCGTGCTGATGAGGCTGATGTACGCGATCGAGAGCTGCGCGTTGTAGCCCTCGCGGGCGTAGGTCGCCAGATCGACCAGCGTGATGTCGGCCTCGGGCCACGGCGTGCCGTCGCGGTCGAACATCTCGCCGTCCGTGCCTTGGCAGAACATGTCCATCGCGTCCGCCATCTCCAGCAGCCGCACGCGCCGCATCTCGGGCAACGTCGGGTCCTGGCCGCGGGTGCGCAGCGCATTGCGCACATCGCGCGTGAGCACAGTGCGCTTCTCTGCCACGCAATGTTCGGCCGCGTCGAGGATGCACTGGCGGATCAGCGAGCGGTCGGCCCGCGTCATCCGCGCTTCTTCCTTGTCTTCGCCGCCCGTGATCATCAGCCGTGCCGTGATCTCCAGCTCGCCCAGCACGTCGCGCTGCTCGTCCGCCTCCATGGCCGAGGCATCCGGTGGCAGGTCTTCGTCCAGTGCATCGGCATCGAGCGTCTGCACGTCGCTGGGCGTTTCGATCAGCCGGCGTGCGTCGGCGAACGGCGCCAGGCTGATGCCCGAGCCGGGTGCCAGCTTGACCCGGTTCACGGTCAGCCCCAGGCGCCTGGCGAAGTCGCTGAACAAGCCGAAGCTGTTGCCGGCTTCCACGATGAAGAGGCGCGGCCGATAGATCGCGGTGACCTGGTTCAGCAGGTTGTTGAGCGTGGCGCTCTTGCCCGAGCCCGTGGGACCGAACAGGAACAGATGGGCATTCATCTGCCGATCCAACCTGTTCAAGGGGTCAAACGTAATCGGGCCGCCTCCGCGATTGAACATCGTGATGCCGGGGTGCCCCGTGCCCTGGGCGCGGCCCCACACCGGCGACAGGTTCGCCGCGTGCTGGGCGAACATCAGTTGCGTGTACCACCGGCGCCGGTCCTTGCCGGGGTTGTAGCAGCACGGCAGCCAGCGCAGGTAGCTGTTGAGCGGCGCCACCTCGTCGTCCTCGCGCACCGGCTGCAGGCCGGCGTTGAGCATCACGTTCGCGAGGTCCAGGCCGCGCCGATCCAGTTCCGCCTCGTCGCGCCCGCGTAGGTAGAACGCCAGAGTGCCCCGGTAGAGCTTGTGCGCGCTGCCGATCAGGGAGCGGGCTTCATGCACGTCCTTGAGCGTCTGCTCCGACGCCAGCGTCTCGCCCACAGCTTTCTTCGCCAGATGGTTGAGGTCCGATTCGAGGACGTCCTGCGGCGTGGCCACCATGGTGAGACACATCAAGGTGTCCTCGGGCATCTGATCGAATAGCGTGTTGATCGCGTCTCCCTTGCGGGTCTCGCCGGTCAGGTGCCCGGTGCCGGGCGGCATGCGCAGCCGGTCGGTGATCAGCACGCGGTGCGGCATGCCGTCGAAGTACCAGGCCCCTTGCGCCACGTCCGAGCGCGGCTGCCCAAAGAACAGCCGCTGGCTGAAATCCCGCCCGCTCGCCAACTCGATCTCGCCGGCCTCGCTTTCCTCGGTACTGTCCGGATAGCGCGCCAACGCGTAGAAGCGCTCCCGGTCCTCCACCCCAGGGCCGAGCAGCGTGGGGCGCGGGTTGAACCATCGCAGCAGCCAGTCGTGAACGTCCGCTGCAACCATGCGCCGGGCCTGGATGCCGGCGTTCGCCAGGCCGCCGCATAGGCGGTCGCAGACGATGCCCAGCATCTGCTCGGGTGTCTGGCCGCGGCGGTTTGCCTGTCCCTGTCCGCTCGCGCGGCGGTACACCACCATGCGCACACGCCGCGTCTGCCCGCGCCAGCGCAGCCGCGTAACCACCGTGTCCTCGAACAGGCCGCCGGGCTTGGCCACAGCGCGCAGGTGGTGGCCGAAGAAGCGCAAGTAGAACTCGGTGAACGCCGAGCCGCGCGCACGTGGCTGCACGTAATCGCGCAAGGTCTGCATGTACTGGTCGAAGCTCGGTTCGTCCTGGGCATAGAGCTGGAGCACCCACGGGTTCTCGTCCAGTTCATCGAAACTGTCCTGAAGCGCGTTTTCCAGGGCGTCGCGGGCATGCGCGAGCCAGCCGGGTTCCCGGCCTTCGGTGCCCAGCGGCACCAGTTCGTAGAACGCCGCCACCGATTGGCCATCCTCCAGGAGCATCGATTTCGACCCGGGCAAGAACTCCACCCAGGGCAGCAGTTCCACGAAGGACGGCGCAACGTCGTACAGCGCCTGCTCGTCGGCCACGGTCGCTGGCTTGCGGCCGTGGACTGCCGAACCGGGTTCGGGGATGCCGGCCTGGCGCAAGGCCTCGACGTGGCGCTGCCAGCTGTCCGGCTGCTCATCGCTAGCCGGGCTACTGGAGCCGGCGCCGGCCAGCTTCGGCCATGGGAGTTTCCACCGCATCAGTAGTCCTCCACGCGCTCGCCCGGCATCGCGTACTGGATGCGCTGGTAGAGCGGGAAGACGGTCGTGTAGCCGGGCACCGGCACGGGATCGGTGCCGGCCAGATGCGGGTACACGTACATCACGAGATCGGGATTGGGCAGGCGCTGGAACTGGCGGTGGACCTCATTGCGCGCGGTGCGCGTGTAGCGCATCTGCTCGACAGGTGCGGCCTGCACGTCGGCGTCGGTCAGGGGCCGACGCAGGCTCTGGCGCGCATCGAGCAGCTGGCGGCCGGCGTTCCGTCCGGCTGCGCCACCGCCGTCGCCGGCCTCCTGCTGCCAGATGTCCATCATCGTGCGGTCACCGTGGGTCAGCAGCTTTTCCTTGCTGGTGGCGCAGCCGCCGAGCACCGCGACGGCGAGGGCCAGCACCAGGCCCTTAATCGAGTTCGAGAGCATGGCTTTCTCCTGCGCGGTGATCGACCTTGCGGCCTTCGGGATCGAAGTCGATGGCGAGCGGTTTTTCGAGGTGGACGGCGACCTTGGCGCCGGGCTGCACATAGACGGCGGCGAACGCCTGGCCGTAGAGCTTGTTGACCCAGGCCGACATGTCCCGGACACCGCCCGCGAGAATCTGGCCGACCGCTTCCTGGCCGGTGATGCCCACGGTGCCGATGGAGCCGTCCGAGCCGACATAGGACATGCGGCCGCTGTCGCTCTCGATGAGCGAGGCCACGCCGGCACCGGCCGCGGTGATCAGGGCCTGCGAGCCGAGGTACTGCTGGGCGTTGCTGCGCCGCTCGCCGCTGACGCAGGGGATGCCGTGCGGGTCGCTGATCCAGCCCAAGCCGTCGCGTTGCTGGTTGTTCTGCTGGTTGCCCTCGCGGTCTTCGGGGATCGTGCGGATCGTGCCGTCGTTGAAGACGAACGTGATGCTGCGCACCTGGCCGCGCACGCACGAAAGCGTCCAGTCGCCCGATGCGGTGCCGCTGAACACGGCGCCGGCCACGTCGGGAATGTCGATGCCATTGGCGGTCAGGTTGTCCGGCCCGACCAGGACTTTGAACGGATAGGGATCGTTGACCGTGCCGTCGATCGGCACGCGGCCGATCAGCGCGGTCATGGCGACCGAACCCATGAGCGTGGAGTTGGTCGGCACGGTATAGACCGGCTTGGCACTCTTGACCCCAGAGGCGCGGGCGCCCGCGTTGGCCACGGTTTCCGCGGTGGTTTCGAGCGTGCTCTGCGCCGGGCCGAAGCTCGTGGGGAAGCTCATTCCGCCGCTCGCGCCACGACCGCCGTTGCGCCCCTCGGCGGGCTTTGCGTCGTCCGGCTCGACCCACCGCACGCCGCCCTCCATGCCGGCCTCGTCGCCGCCCTGCAGCCCCAGGCCCACGGGCAGGTCCGCATGGCCGCCGCCGCGCCCGCCGATGCTGTCCAGGCGCCGCTGCAGGTCGGCGAGCAGCCCTTCGGTCTGCTGGCGCGCGCTGGCCGCCTGCTCCTGGTCGCGGCGCAGGTTGGACCGCTCGGATTCGAGCGCCGAGTTGATGCGCTGGTCGATGGAGTTCTCGCGCTGGCGCAGTCGCTGGTTCTCTTCACGCTGCGACTTGTTGTCCGAGAGCGCGGTCTGAAGCTCGGTGCGCAACTGCTTCACTTGGGCAACGAGCGTCGCCACGGTGTCGCGCGGGGTGTCGCCTTCGATGCCCAGCGCCTTCATTTCCTCGGGCGTGAGCTGGGCGCCGTTGTCCGCCGCGGGTGGCGCCGTGCTGCCTCCACCCGAGAACAGCCGGATACCGACGAACAGCACCAGGATGGCGACAGGGATCATCAGCCACTTGAGCAGGCCGTTACTGCGCATGGCGGGCCTCCTTGGCGTTCTCGTCGCCGTCCGGCTGCGGCAGATGCACGGCAGGGTCGAAGCGGTGAATCGCCGGCAGCAGCGACTGCGCGAGGCCGCGGCCGCCCGTGACCAGGTAGAGGACGGTCGTGTCCTCGGGCGTGCCGCGCGGGCCCAGCGCCTCGTGCTGGAAGGTGGCGGTGAGGAAATCGCCTTGCAGCACGCGCGGGTCGAGCGCGACCCAGTCGGCGCCGGTGTTGGTAAGGCGCACGGCAGTCACCCATTGGTCTTCCAGGCGCCACGACGCGAGCGCGACCGCGCGCACCGGCAGCGTTGGCATCAGTGTGTCCAGGTCGAGGTCGCGGGGCAGGTTGACCCGCATGACGCCCGGAAGCGGCTCGACGGTGCGCAGCGGTGCGTAGAGGTTCTGCGCGGCGAAGCGCGTCAGCACGACAGGGACCGGAGTTTCGCGCCGCGCGGTCCGCGCACCTGCCTGGCCCTGGGCGCGTGCCGGGGCCTCGGCACTGTCGGCCTGCTCGCCATAGCGTCCCGGTGCGCTGTCACCCTCGACGATGCGCACCGGCTCCAGCTCGGCTTCCCCGTCCTTGGGCGGTTCGGCTGCGATGTCCAGCAGGATCAGCGCGCCCGTGTCGGCGTCCTGCAGTTGCAACCGCGTGGGCTCGATCGGCTCGCTGGCGCGCAGGTACACCGCGCCACCCGCACTCTGCACGCGCAGGCGTTCGCCCACGCCCGCGGGCACGCCCACGCGCACGTTCCGGTCGATGAACACGATGCGTTCCTGACCGACCTTCAGCGGCACTGCCAGTGGCATGCGTTCCCAACGCAGGATCTCCACCGCCTGGGCGACGGGTGCCGCGGCCACGGCCAGTAGCCCCAGCAGCGCGAGTACAGGATGCTTCATGGGGTGTTTCCTCCTTGAGGCGCTTGCGGAGACAGGCCACTCGACGCCGGGCGCGCCGGCTCCGGTGCACTGATGCGCTGGGGCGCGCCTTCGTAGCAGTCCAGCGCCAGGCCGAACGGGTTGCGGGCGGGATCGACGTCCACCCGCGTGACCTTGATCGGATAACGCACCAGGGCGCGCTTGACCTGCTCGGCGCCGTAGTACTCGTCCGCCGTGATGTCCAGCGTCACCACCCAGTCGCGATCGGACACGGTGCGCACGCGCGCCGTGGGGTCGTCGCCATAGCCGCGGCCGGGAATCTCGTAGATGCCGCGCACGCGCTGGCGTAGCTCGCCGGTGGAGCGGCGGTAGTCGTAGTCCGCGCGAAGGAAGGCCTGGCAGGACGGGGTGAGGTACGGCGAGAGCGTGTGGAGGTTGCGCGAGTAGTCTTCTTCGCCATTGGTCGGCCAGCGGTTCAGCGTCTGGAACACGTAGAACGTGAACGCATAGACCGATTCGGGCGGCACTTCCCACCACTTGCGGGTACTGCCAGAGCGCAGGTCGGGCGGGACGTGGATGGTCAGGTCGCGCGGCGCGCTCCACCAGCCGCCGCCCATGACCAGGGCGACAATGACCAGCGCGCCCGCGCCCAGGCGCAAGGTCTTGATGTGCGCCTGCAGGTGGGCGATCTCGTTCTTGAAGCGACTCATCGCATGCTCCTGCGGGTGGACCAGAAGCCCGAGCGCGAGATCAGCACGTGGCCGCCCACCCAGCCGGCCATCAGCGGATGGCCCGTTGCGATGCGCCACTGCAACTGCCGATAAAGCCAGGTGTCGGGGCGCCCACGCTTGAGGCGGCGCAGGATGCCGCCGCCGATGAACACGCCCAAGGCCACGCCCAGGACAACGAACGTCGGTGCGATGGCGATCGTGCGGAACACCCACGAAAGCGGCGCGCCGACCAGCAGGCCGGCGGCGCCGGACAGGCCGCAGCAGATCCACAGCTCGTCGGCGGTGAGGCCGCGCACGACAACGGGATGGCGGTTGAGCCGGTGCGGAAGGAACGTGACCGTCCCGTCCGCACGGACGTGCTGCTGCTCGGACATACCGGCCTCGCCTTACAGGATGCCCGTGGCTTCGGTGAGCAGCCAGATGCCGATCACGAGCAACACGGCGCCGATGGCGACCGTGAGGCCGAATTGGCCCCACGTCTTGCGGCCGGTGTGGATCTCCGCGTAGGTTCCGTAGGCGTGGTAGCAGACGCCGATGAACATCGACGCCACCACCAGCAGGGCCACGAGCATGATGATGTCGTAGCCGTAGTTGCGGATCGTCTCCATGATGCCGTTGCCGGTGCCGCGCGTCGGGTTCTCCAACTGCGGCAGGCCTTGCGCGAACGACAGCGCGGGCAGCGCGGCGGCGCCCAGGGCCATGGCGGCGCGCTGGGCGAGACGGGAAGTGAGGATGCGGTTGTGCATGGTCGGGCCTTTCAGGTCAGGACAGAAGGAAGAAACTCAGGACGAGGTACATCGCGACGAAGCGGATGCAGACGCCGAGGAACTGGCGCTGGTTGAGGCGGCTCTCGGACCACCCCACGTAGGCCGTTCGGATGGCCCAGACGCCCCACACGAGCAGGACCGCGAACACGACGCCGACCAGGACGGTCGCCATTGCGGAAGGCGCGATGCCGCTGTTGGCTTGAAATGCCGAGACCTGGGCGCCGTTCATTGCTTGCCCCCCGCAGTCGTCGCCGGCAGCGGCTCGGCCGCCCGCTCGGTGCGGTAGTCGCCGGCCAGTTCGGAGGGGTCGCGCGGCTGAGCGCGCGATGGCGTCAGGTGAAACTGGATGCCGGCGCGAACGCGCGCCAGGTCAGCCAGCAGCCGCGGGTAGTCGAAGTGGTAGCGCTCGCCCGGCTGGATGGGGGCATGCGCGGCGCTGTCCGCGACGGTGCGCTCCAGCGCGTCGAGCTGGCGCAGTGCGGCGACCAGCTCCTGGCGCTGTGCCGGAGACTCGGCCAAGGCCATCTGGGACTGACCCAGCAGGAGGGCCGTCACGAGAAAAGTGGGCACGCCGCGATGCGCGGCGCGCAGCCAGATCGAAGCCACCATCGCGCCATTCCTGTGTGATCAGCAATGGGGTGATCGTGGAGATCAGGGCTGTTTTAGGCCGCAAACAATAGGAACTGGCGGACGACCGGATTGGGCATACCGCGAGCGAACCTACAAAAGCCCGGGTGGAGTTTCGATTATTGCGTTTTTCGAGTGTTTCGAATATGATCGGCTCTGCAACCGTTTTCGCTTAGGAGCTACCCATGACCACCGCCACTGCCCAATCCAAGATGACCCTTCCCGCCGCGGGAGAGGTTAAGGCAGCCGTCCAGGGTCAACGTGCCTTGGCGGCTTACCTCGCAACCCAGTTCGAGACGCAGCACATCCAGATCTTTGATGACCACAAACAGGCTCATCAGGTGGAACTGCCTACCTCGGCTTTACGCCTGCTGGTCGACATCCTGGCCGAGTTGGCCGATGGCAATGCAGTAAAGGTGGTGCCCGTCCATGCAGAGCTGACGACCCAAGAGGCGGCGGACTTGCTCAACGTGTCCCGTCCCCATTTCGTCAAGCTGCTAGAAGATGGGGTGTTGGCATTTCATCGCACCGGCAAGCACCGCAGGGTGAGGTTCGCCGATCTGATGCAGTACAAGGAAGCGCGCGAGCGCGCCAGTGAGCAGGCGATGGCCGAACTCGCTCAGCAGTCGCAAGAGTTGGGAATGGGATACGAATGAGGCATTCCCCATTCACCGCCGTCTACGACGCGTGCGTTCTATATCCCGCGCCACTGCGGGATTTCCTGATGTGGCTCGGCCTGTCTGGCCGCTTCCGGGCGCGGTGGAGCCAAGCCATTCATGAGGAGTGGAAACGCAATCTGTTGATCAACCGCCCCGATCTCACCCGGGTTCAGGTCGACAGGACGTCGGATCTCATGGACAGGGCCATTCCGGACGGCTTGGTGGAGGGCTACGAAGCGCTCGTGGCAGGCCTGACATTACCCGATCCGAACGATCGGCACGTCCTGGCTGCGGCGATTCGCTGCGGTGCGAGCGTGATTGTGACGTTCAACGAACGTGATTTCCCGAACGATCTGCTGGCTCCGTACGGCATCGAATCGCAGCACCCCGATGAGTTTGTGGACAACCTGCTGGATCTGGATGCGGCCGCCGTAGTGTCGGCTGCGCAGCGCCAGCGTGCCCAACTCAAGCATCCGCCGATCGATGTGGACCGCTATCTCGAAATCCTGCTGCGCCAAGGCCTTGTGCAAACGACCAAGGTGCTGGCGACCTATCGCACCATTCTCTGACCCGCCGAGAGCCACGGATGACCAAGAATCCTTCATCAGACGCCACTTTGCCGAAAGGCATCCATCGAAGCTGGAAGCTGCCGGATAAGTCGCTGGGTGACTTGTGGGATTCGATCGTGATGGACGAAGCCATCAAAAAACAGTTGCTGTCACAAGCGATCGTCAACTTCACGGTGCGCCCCAAGGTGGAGCGCACGGTACTCCCCCTGCACGGCGTGATCTTGTTGGTCGGCCCGCCGGGGACTGGGAAGACCTCCTTGGCACGGGGCTTGGCGCATCGTGTGGCCGAATCTTTTTCTTCTGCGAAGTTTCGATTGCTGGAAGTGGAGCCTCACACGCTGACGAGCTCTGCAATGGGAAAGACTCAACGCGCCGTGGCAGACCTGTTCTCGCAATCGATCGCAGAATCCGCAGCGGCGGGCCCGACGATCGTCCTTCTGGACGAGGTCGAAACGCTTGCGGCTGATCGAGCGAAGCTCAGCCTGGAAGCCAACCCGGTTGATGTGCACCGGGCCACCGACGCGGTGTTGGTGCAGTTGGACATGTTGGCCGAACGCAACCCGCATCTGCTGTTCGTGGCCACCAGCAACTTCCCACAGGCCGTCGACAGTGCCTTCCTATCTCGTTGCGACATGGTGATGGAGGTGCCACTGCCCGGCAAGGATGCCTGCAAGCAGATCCTAGTGGACTGCCTGAATGGCCTGGCAAAGACATTTCCGGGGATTGGCAAGCTTTCCTCGGCTCACCAGTTCGACGCGTGCGCTGGCGAGTGCGTCGGATTGGATGGTCGGGCCATTCGCAAGGTCGTAGCCAACGCCCTCGCGGCCGACCCGCAAGTGGCTATCGATCCGAACAAGCTTTCCGTAGAGCACTTGCGCAGTGCGATACGACAGGCAAAGCAAATGCGCCTTCAAGGAGGGAAGCAAAAATGACCACCGTTGTCAGCCGGACGTTTCGCAGCTCGCCGCACCGCGATGCGTTGCAGACATGGGATGCCATTGTCGAACTGCTCACTCAGGGCAAGGACGGCACGGCTCGCTCTGAACTCAGGGCCGTGACGGGCGTGGCCGCCAGCTTGATCGCCGACCAGGCACCCAAGAGCGCGCCCATCGTTGCGACATGCGATGGACCACGGACCAGGATCTACTGCCTCTTCGACGAAGACGCGATCTATGGTGATGATGCCAACGAAGAAGTCTTGGGGTTCGAGCCGTTGAAGGGAGACTGGGGAGTCTCGCTGCCGTGTCCGAAGGAGCAGCTCGGCTGGGTGCAAAGCGCGCTCAAAAAGCACAGTTCTCGCATCATTGCACGGGACTTGAGCCAAGGAATTGCCACGCAGGCGCAGGCCGATGCTGGGCAAGCGCTGTCGCTCGACCTCGGAGGTTTCCTCAAGTCATGAGCACCGTCGCCACCTACTCGTACACGCACTCGGTTACCTATGTGACCGACAACATCCTCAAGAGCTTGAAAGACATCATCCTGCTCAGTGGGCTGGACCCTGAGCACTTTGCGGATCGCTGGGAGAGCAATACCCGAGCCATCAAGACGTGGCTCGGGACCGGTGATCTGCGCAAGGTGATTCTGGAGATCTACAACCCGGCAACCGACAAGCTCGTGACCCGATGGGATATCGACATCGTGTATGGGTGGTCCGATGGCGACGGCAGCTTCTGGACAGATACCGAGCAGTTGAAGTACGCGATCAAGAAAGCTGGGCTGCTGCCATCGCAGGCCAAGTACAAGTTAATGCTCGATACAAAGCCAGGGCGACCTGATGTGGAGGGATGGAGCAAAGGAAGTTATCGCTCGACGGATGGAATGGTCAAGCAGAGCCTAGGCTCGACTGTCGAACACAGCGGCCTGGCGGGTCAGGCCGGATATTGGAGGCAACGCTGATGCTGTCGATCGATGAAGCTTTTCGCAAGTTCAAGTCGCGTCTGGAACTCAACGAACGCGAACAGAAGAATGCCTCGCAACGCCAGAACGAAGTGCGGGACTACCTGCAGACCAAGTTCGGCATTGCGCGCAGCTTCCTGACCGGTTCCTATGCTCGATACACGAAGACGAAGCCGCTCAAGGATATCGACATCTTCTTCGTGCTGAAGGACTCGGAGAAGCATTACCACGGCAAGGCCGCATCGGTAGTGCTGGATGATTTCCACTCTGCATTGGTGGAGAAATACGGTTCGGCGGCCGTGCGCAAACAGGCGCGCTCGATCAACGTGGATTTCGGTGTTCACATCGACGCGGAGGACAACACGGACTACCGGGTGGTCAGCGTGGATGCGGTGCCCGCATTCGATACCGGCGACCAGTATGAGATCCCCGATACGGCGTCCGGAAAGTGGATCAAGACGGACCCGGAGATCCATAAGGACAAGGCGACCGCAGCGCACCAAGCCTATGGCAATGAGTGGAAAGGTCTCGTGCGCATGGTGAAGTACTGGAACAACAATCCCAAGCACGGCGATCTGAAGCCGGTGAAGCCCTCGTTCCTGATCGAGGTAATGGCCCTTGAGTGTCTTTACGGCGGCTGGGGAGGATCGTTCGATCGCGAGATCCAGTCGTTCTTTGCCACGCTTGCCGATCGAGTTCATGACGAGTGGCCGGATCCCGCCGGACTTGGCCCGGCGATCAGCAACGATATGGATGCCGCGCGCAAGCAGCGCGCGCAGCAGCTGCTGTTCCAGGCGAGCCAAGACGCAAGCATCGCCATCGACCACGCGCGTCGTGGTCGCAATATCGAAGCGCTTCGCGCCTGGCGCGCACTGTTTGGCCCCAAGTTCCCACTGTCCTGATTCCATCGGCTTCCATACACGTCCCATCGAGGTACAGCATGTCCCAGTGGTCGCTTTCCCAGCTCCTGTCGTCCCTGCATGAGGACATCCAGCAGCGCTTGTCCGTAGTACGCAAGACCTTCGGTCACCCGGGTACGAAGGGGGATGCGAGCGAGAACGTCTGGATCGACATGCTGGATACCTATCTGCCCAAACGGTACCAGGCGGCCAAGGCGCATGTGGTGGACAGCCTGGGGAACTTCAGCCAGCAGATCGATGTGGTGGTGTTTGATCGGCAATATTCGCCTTTTATCTTCACCTACGAGAACGAGACGATCATTCCAGCCGAAAGCGTGTACGCCGTTTTCGAGGCCAAGCAGACGGCTGACGCGGGGCTTGTGGCCTATGCCCAGGAGAAGGTCGCCAGTGTGCGCAGGCTGCACCGCACGAGCCTGCCGATCCCGCACGCTGGCGGGACCTACCCAGCGAAGCCGTTGATTCCGATTCTGGGTGGCTTGCTCACCTTCGAGAGCGAATGGAGTCCTGCATTGGGTCCATCCATGGACAAGGCGCTGAACGCAAACCTCACCGAGGGGCGTCTGGACATCGGATGCGTTGCCGCCCACGGGCACTTTTTCTATGACCAAGCCAGCGGCGCGTACAGCTACACCAACGAAAACAAGCCGGCGACCGCGTTTCTTTTCAAGCTGATCGCGCAGCTTCAGTTCAGTGGAACGGTCCCCATGATCGATGTGGAGGCTTACGGTCAGTGGTTGACCAAGTGAGGGGGCGCTGTGGCAAGCATACGTTCGGAGTACCACCGGTTCCTGGCGCACTTGGCGCAGCGGCACGTGCACGACGACGTGCGCCGGCTGGCGCACCTGGTGCTCGATCACCTGCAGCCACTGGCCGAGGTCGGTGCTGCACGCCGGGGGCGCTCCACGCGCTTGGCGCCGCTGGCCATCGCGCATCTGGCGCAGATGCCTGTCGCCTACGACGGGGACGCGCGCGGCCCCGAAAACGGGCCGGCGCTCGGGCGACTGCACCAGCTCGAAGTCGGGCCGTTTCGAGGATTCATGCGGCAGGAGACGTTCGACCTCAGCCATGACATCACCTTGGTCTACGGTGCCAACGGCACCGGCAAGAGCAGCTTCTGCGAAGCCTTGGAAGTGGCGATGCTCGGTTCGATCAGCGAAGCGCAGGCCAAGCGGGTCGACCAGCGGACGTACTGCAACAACGCTCGCCTGCGCCGCCACGTCGCGCCAGTCCTGTCGTCTACGGCGGCGGGCGAAGCGCAGGCCGTCCAGCCCGACGAAGCTGAGTATCGCTTCTGCTTCATCGAGAAGAACCGCCTCGACGATTTCGCCCGAATCGCCGCGCGGACCCCGAGCGATCAGCGCCAGCTCATCGCCACCCTGTTCGGCGTGGACCAGTTCAGCGAGTTCGTGCGCGGCTTCAACCCCTCGCTCGATCAGGACCTGATGCTTGCCGGCGTGCAGGCGGCGCAGCTGGCGCAGCGTCGCCTGCGGTTGGCGAACTCCGAACAGACCATCGCCGCCTACCCGCAGAAGATCGCAGCGGTCGAGGGCCTGGAACAAGCTTTGGCGCAGCGCATGTCACCTGGCGCGACCTATCAAGCCTGCGTGGACTGGCTGCTGGGTACGCCGCAGCAGCAAGGACGGCTACCGTATGTCCAGGCTCAGCTGGACGCCAACCCGCCTGCCATTCACGAGGTGACCCAGGCCCGCCTGCAAGCGTTGCTGGCAGAGGCCTACCGCGTCCAGGGACTGTGGCAAGCGTCTTCCGCGCAACTCGCGGCCCGCGCGGGCGAGGTGTCGTACGCGAAGCTCTACGAGGCCGTGCAAGCGTTGGCGGACGGGGCGACCGCGTGTCCGGCATGTGGAACCGGACTGGCCGCTGTGGCACAGGACCCGTTCGCCAGGGCGCGAATGGGCCTGGAGCAGCTCGCGCAACTGGCCGTCCTGCAGCAGCAAGAGGCCGGGCATCGGACGCAGTTGAGCGAGGCGGTCCGAGCGCTGTGGGACGAAATGCGCCGCGTGGTGGCGGCGGCTGGGGTCGCTTGTCCTGCCGAATCGCAGGCCGCGGGCCTGCCACTGCTGCCTCCCACGTCGGCGGGCAATTGGCTCGGCGGCTGGGTGAATGGGGACCAGCGCGCCTGGCAAGCCCTCTTACGGATCGCACAGATCATCGAAGGCTTCGACGCGCAGGCGCGCGACGTGCATGCCCAGCGCGGCGCGATGGCCCAGGAGCGGGACCGCCTGCAACAGCATCAGCTGGAGATCGAACGGCTGCGGACCATGCGCACGACTGCGGATCAGGAGCTGGCGGCCGCCCGCCAAACCGTGGCCCAATTCGACGACGCGAACCGCGGCCTGATCCAGGCGGCCACGGACGAAATGCCGGTGGTGGTGCACCATCAGCGGGTCAAGGCCGCCTACGACGGCTTCCTACCCGAGATTCAGGCATACCTGACCGCTCTGCCGGGGGTTCTGCTACAGGGGCTGGGAGACCAAGCCCGCCATCTCTACAACGCATTCAACCGGGCCGATCCGCCCGGCGATCTGCTGCACGCGCTGTGGTTGCCCGTGGCCGAGAACGGCAAGATCGAGGTGGAGTTCGCCGGCGAGCCGGGCGTGCGCTACGACGCGTTGATCGTCTTCAGCGAAGGGCACATCAAATGCTTGGGTCTGGCGATTCTGCTTGCCAAGAACCTCGCGCAGGGCTGCCCCGTGGTCATCTTCGATGACGTCGTCAATGCGATAGACGACGACCATCGCGATGGCATCTGGCGTACCTTCTTCGAGGACGGTTTGCTCCACGGCAAGCAGGTTATCCTCACCTCGCACGCAGAGGAGTTCCTGCACCGCATCCAGCAGGAGTTGGGCGTGCGCCGCGCCGCGGCCATCAAGCGCTACAAGTTTCTCCCGCATCAGGGAGAGCACGAACTGCGGGTCGACAGCGACCCGCCAGCGAAGAACTATGTTCTTCTGGCCCAGCAGGCGTTGGCGGCTGACGAGAAACGCGAGGCACTGCGCCAGGCCCGGCCGGCGCTGGAGAGTCTGACGGACCGCCTGTGGACGTGGCTGGGTCGGCGGGCGGACGGCCGGATCGACATCAAGCTGAGCGGGCCCCGCGCGCCTTGGGAGCTGAACAATAAATGCACCAAGTTGCGGTCGGCCGTCGAGCGTATCGCGGCGCAACATGCGGGTGCGCCGGATGCCGTAGGGGCGTTGGTCAGGCTGCTCAATGTCAGCGGTACGAGTATTGAATGGGGTTACCTCAATAGCGGTGTGCACGACGCTCAGCGCGATCATGAGTTCGATCGGGCGACGGTAAGAACGGTCGTCGAGGCGGTTACGGCGTTGGATGCTGCTCTTGATACCCTGCAGAACCGATGAACGGCACACGGCTTTGCAGAGCAGTGCCGCCCGTGTCACCTCATAAGTACTTCTTGAAGCTGCCTGCGGTCAGGCTGACTGCCATCCCCAGCAACGCCGCGCTGGGCAGCAGGATGACCAGAGGATGCACCGCTATGGGCAGTGCGAGATAGGTGACCCAAGGCAGCACGGCCAACGGCATCAGGCTGGCCTTCGCGCGGTGGTAGATGAAGCCGGATTCGCGGCCCGCGCCGAACCGGCGCACATCCCGTCGCACCAGGCCGTCGATCAGGCCGACGAATGCTGCAGTGAGGATCAGCGGCAGCGTGAGTACCAGGACCAGCAGGCGCACCAGGAAGGTGAGCGTCGTGAAGGCCGCAGCGATCAGGTAGCTTTCGGCCCAGACATAGACTTGGCTGATGTAGTAGCGGAAGTTGCGGCTCTGCCCGTGGCTGGCCGCGCGGGCGCGCTCGGCGGTCTGGCTCATGCGCTCCAGCAACCCCGAGCGCACGAACACCCACTCGTACCCGGTATCCACCAGCTCGTGCGCCGTGCGCCCGGGCTCCTGCACCACCACGCTGCGCGTGAAGTGGTTGGACAGGTGCCCGAGTTCGTACTGCAGCATCTGCTGGGAGTGGCGCCAGCCCTGGTCCTTCCAGAACAGGTGCATGCCGACGCACTCCACCACGATCGAGAACAGCAGCGAGCCGATGAGCACCCCGAGCAGCCGGAACGGCAAGGTGATGGTGCCGACGATCAGCCCCTGGCGCTGGTTCTGCTCCCGCTGCGCGGTCGAGGCGGCATCCTTCATGGTGCGGCCTCGCCGGTGCTGTCGTCGGCGCCGGTGGCCACCGCGTCAGGCTCGGCTGGAGCGGCGTCATCCAGCAGGTCGTCGGGCAAGGCTGCATGCGGCAAGGCTGCGGAACTGGTGAACTCCCACCACTGCGTGGCCTCGCTGTAGCTCTGGCGCATATACCCGGCCAGTTGCTGCAAGTCCGTCGGCATCACTTCATCGGGGTCTGGCGCCGGAAGCGGCATGCGCACCTTCCAAAGCTGGCCGCCCTGCAGCAGCGCGAAGCATTGGCCCTTGGGCAGACCGACGACGTGTGACGGCTCGATCATCGGCACGCTGGCCATGCTGATGCGGTCCTGGGTGTTCGACGTGAAGTCCGTCGCGCCGCGGATGTCTGAGCTGTCCGTCGCGCCCGAGACGATGGTGGTCGTATAGACCTCGACCTTCGGCAACTGCCTCGTCAGCAGTTCCGCGGTGGCCGTCTCGCGCACGCGCAACATGAATAAATTGTTGAAATTCCCGATCACTTGGCCGGCCTTCGCGCGGTTGCCGATGCGGGCCTCGATGTCCGAAAGCGTTTGCGTGTAGGCGGTGACTTGCAGGCCCGCGCCACCGCCCTTGTTGATGAGCGGAATGAACTCGTCACCCATCAATTCATTGAACTCGTCCGCATGCACGTTGATCGGCACGCGCGCACCAGCCGATGCGCCCGGCAGGCCATCGTCGATTCCGTGCTTGTAGATGTGCCCAGCCACCGAGACGAGATCGCTGAACATCGAGTTGCCGACCGCTGCGGCGACCTCCGCATCGGACAGCGCGTCCAAGCCGACATAGACGACGGCGCGCTTCCTGATCACCTGCATCCAGTCGAAGATCGGGCGCGGGTCGGCCAGGTCGGAGTAGTTCGGCGCCAGGAGCTGGGCGATCTTGCCGCTCGTGAGCTTTTCCAGCAGCGGCAGCAGCGATGCAACGATCTTGTCGAAGTAGGTCTTGTCGTAGCGCACCGCCGAGCGCAGGCCATCGAGCACAGGGTCGTAGTTGCGCGCCTGGGAGAGGTATTGCTCCAGCGCCACCACACGCTTCTCGCGCCCGATCATGTTCCTTGGGATGTTCTTCTCGTTGAGCTTGGCCTCGATCTGGACGATCACCTCCCAGGCCTTGGGCTCCGTCTTGGCAAAGTAGTGCTGGGCGTACTCAATGAACAGCGCGTCGATGTTGATGACGTGGCGCTGGATCAGCATGTAGTCCGGGCGCTGCCCCAGTTCCACCAGGGCGCGGGCGATGATGTTCACGAAGCGCCATGCGAACTCGCGGAACGCCGCGCTGTTGCCTTCGCCGGAGAGCTGCCCCGCGATGCGTGTCGCCACTTCCGAGATCCGACCGAAGCGGCCCACGGCGTTGTAGCGGGCGCTGATTTCCGGCCAGCCCAAGTGGAAGATGTAGAACTCGCCTTCGCGGCCAGCGCGCTGGGCTTCGACGTACATCCGTTTCAAGAGATCGGCATCCCCCTTGGGGTCGATGACGATGACGACCTCATGCTCGCCGGCAGCATTCCTGCGACGGATGTCCTGCGTGACGAACAACTCGGCCAGGCGCGTCTTGCCCACCCGCGTGGTGCCCAGCACCAGCGAGTGCCCGACGCGCTCGCCCAGCGGCAGGCTGACGTCCACTTCGTCGGGCTCGATGCCGTGCAGCCTTGGCAGGCCGCCGACAGGCGGCAACGGGCGCACGGGGTTGAAAGGCGCGTCCCAGCCGGTGAGCTTCGGCAGGCGCGAGAGCGGCAATGGCGCGAACTCCAGCCGTTCCTCCAGGCGCCTGGTCAGCCGGTAGGCCGGCGTCGGCTCGACGTAGCGGCGGAACTCGGGCCGGTACGTCTGCATCAGCCGATGCGTGTGCTTCTGCTCCCAGAGAAAGCCGCGCCCCACGAATAGGCGCTGCTGGCTGACCGGCACGTCCTTGCTGGTCATCACGTAACGCGGCAGACGGCGGATGTTGCGCCGGTAGCGCAGGATGATGCGGGCATCGCGGTAGCGGATCGCGCCGTAGGCGCCGAACGCCAAGGCGCTGCCGATGCCCATGGCCGGGCTCAGCGCGAGCGACCATGGGGCCACCAGGCACAGAAACGCGGCGCCTGCACACGCCGCGACGGTGTATAGCTCCACCGCTGGGCGTAGCAGAACCTCGACCGGCTGTTTGCCCGACATGGCTTCATTGCTCGATGCCGGTGGCCGTGATCAGCGCCGGGTAGTGCCGCAGGCCCAGGCGATCGGCCAGGTCGTCGCCGGCCACGGGCGCGAGCGGCACGCCCGGCACCAGGGCGCGCAGCCGCGCCAGGCCCTGCGCGGTCTCGACGTTGACGACCAGGCCGACCGCGCCACGTTCGCGCAAAGCGGCGGCGCGGCGCTGCAACCAGGCCCGGGAAGCCTCGTCGTCGCCGATGACCACGAACGGCCGCAGGCCGGGCGCTTCGATCACCCGTCGCGCGACGGTGCCGGGCGTGAGCTTGGCGCTGCGCACCGGCAGCATCGCGGCTTCGTCCGCCCGTGTGGCAGGAACCTGGGGCGTCGGGATGGACGGCCGCGCCGGTGCGTTGGCGCGCGGCTGGAGATTCAGGGCTTCGTAGTACGGCAATGCCGACGTGCCGCCACGGTCCTCGACAACGATCAGTGGCTCGCCGGCACGCGAGGCCAGCGGCAGGCCTGACAGCAGCATGAGTAGGCCCGTGAACGCGAGATGGGCGGGATGGGGTTTCGTCATGGGGAGGTCTCCTGGCGCGCCGCGAGGACCGCGGCGGCTGGTCGCGTGCCCTGCACGCGGGCAAGGTGGCGCGACACGCTGCGCCGATAGCGGGCGGCGGGCTCGCCGCCTGCGGGGCGGTGGTAGCGGCCGATCGCCAGCAGCCAGTCCTCGCCGGGGGTGTGCTGCTCCTTCAGGATCTCGGCGGCAACGGCCAGGTTGCGATACGGATCCAGCAGGTCGCACGCGCCGGTAAAGCGGTGCTTGTGGTAGCCGAGGTTGATCTGGCCCAGGCCCGCATCAATGCGCGTGTGCGGCGTGGCGCGCATCGCCTGCTGCAGGCCAGCGCAGGCGTCGGCGCGCGTGGCGAAGCGGCGCGACTGGCCGGCGACGTTGAGGGACCACGGCCACGGCACCAGGCGCCCGTTGCGCCGGATGCCGCTCTCCTGCAAGGCCACGGCGTAGAGCACGGTCGAGGGGATGCCTGCGCGCTGGGCGGCAAGCTGGTAAGCCGGTGGCGGAACCTCCTGGGCCAGGGCGGCAACGGCATACAGGCCGGCAGTGAGCACCAGTGCGCGCAGGGGCATGGCTACGGCTGGCGCTGCCATTGGCCGTTCACTTCGCGCACGGCGGCGGGCAGATCGCCGGGCAGGCCCAGTGACAGCCAGCGGCCGCCGTCGTGGTTGAGCGTGATGCTGCCGGCGCGCACGCGCGCCGGGTCGATCTGCGCGCGCTTGGCCCAGTCGCGGATGCGCGCGTCATCCTGGCGGCTGCCCACCATGTACAGGTCGAACTCCGCGCCCGAGGATTGCAGGCGCTGCACGAGCTGTCCGCAGGCTGCGCAGCCGTCCTTGACGAACACCGCCATGCGGCCGCTGCCGCGCAAGGGACTGCTGGATGGGCCGGCGCCCGGCTTGTCGTCGGGCAGGTTCACGCGCTGCATCCCCGGATTCAGGCGCTGCCAGGCCTCGTCGTAGGCGCGCTGGTAGGCGAGCAGCTTCTCGACGCGGCGCGCTTCCACCTGCACCTGCAGTTCCGCATAGCGGCGCCGTTCTTCGTCCGTGCGAGCTTCGATGCCCAGGGCGGACAGCGGGTCCAGGTTGGGCGAGTAGATACCCAGCGGCCCATCCATCAGCTCGCGGTAGCGTGCCCATTCTTGTGGCTGCAAGCCCCATTCGGTTGCCACCCGGTCGTCCAGCACGCGGGCGGCCAGCGGGCGCTCCTGGCTCTGTGCGTTGCGCGCCGAGGTCGTTGCGGGCTGCTGCGCCCAGGCGGGCCATTGCGACGACGCCACCAGGACCGCGAAAAGGAGGATCGACGGCTTCATGGGGTGCTCCGGTCAGGGAATCGCCACGCGGCGGGTCTGGTTGCCGGCCTGGAACACTGCGGTGTTGCCCTCGATCGCCTGCAGGCGCCACGGGCCGACCGCATCCCCGGGCAGCAGCACCTGAAGTTGGGCGGGCGTGAAGTCCCCGATGCTCGGCGCGACGGACACGCTGCGCTGGCCGGCGCGCAGTTCGGCGCCGACGACGCGGAATGGCAGCGGCGGCAGCTCGGTCTTGGAGGCGGCGGACGTGCGCGATGCGCGCCGCTGGGCGGGTGCGGTGGCACGCGCGGCGGCTTGGCGCGCCTTGATCTGCTCGACCTCCGCGCGCAGCGCCTGGAGGTCGTCGGCCGCTGCGTAGCCACTGAGAGATTTCTCGACCTGGGCCGCGCGTGCTTCCAGAATCTGGCGGGTGTCTTTGAGGTCAGCGTCCGTCGCGACGGCCGGGCGCTGCTGGATGGCCTCGATCGTCTCGGCCAAGCCAGTTGCCTGCGCTTCCAGGCGTTGCAGGCGGGAATCCAGCCGCTCCTGGTCGGCCTGGTCGCTGAGGGCCTGGTAGCCCAGGGCCGCCAAGACGCTGAGGAAGATCAACCAGAGCCACATCAGGCTCTGCACCACCACGGCGGCGGTCGATCGCTGGGCAGGTTGCGGGGCGTTCATGGCTGGCCTCCCGAAACCATGGGTGCCAGCGGGAACGTCTGCACCGCCTCGGTGGCGGGTGGCTCGGATGGGGACTCGGCGACCGCGCGATCGCCGGGCCGCTCGAAGCAGATTTGCCGTGCGCGGTCATCCGCGTGCAGTTCCCAGGCCGGGCCAGCCAGCGTGAGCAGCGCATCGCGCAAGGTCATGGGGCCGAGGTGCAGGTGTACCGCCGGCAACGGCAGCGCGTACAGCTCGATCACGGCATGCGCGGTCTGGCACAGGCCATAGCCGCTGCGTTTGAGCACGTGCCGAAGCCCATCCCCGACCGTGGCGCGGGCATCCTCGGGCATGGACACGTCGATGGTCTGCAACAACAGGTCGCGCTGCGCCGCCATGGGTGCCAGTTCGACCAGTGTGTAGCGGGCGTAGCGCACGACCGGGATGTACTCGGAAGCCTCGGGTTCAGGCGCGGCCAAGACTTCCGCGATGGTGTCGGGCGCGACCGGCGCAGTCGTCGTCGCGCAGCCACCGGCCAGCACCGACCACAGCAGGCCGAGAAATCCCGCCAGAAGGCGGCGTTCGGGATAGTGAAACCACGGTGGAGAGGGGCACATAGCTCGGCGTCCTGAAACATCCAGCCCTCACCATCGCCGCTCAGGCCGCGAGCGGCAGCAAACAATGCGAACCAGGCAGCGTCCGATTTACCGGGAGCGGCAAAAAAAACGGCCCCGAAGGGCCGTAAGTGGAACGTGTCATGCGGCGACAAGCTGCCGGGCCAGTGCGACCTCGACGGAATCACCGTCCTGGTTCAGGACATCGAGCCCGGATTCGGGCACGTCGCCCGAGGTGGACTGCGAGACCATGATCTTCTTGGCCATCAGCTCCAGGCAGGTCATCTGCGAGGAACCGGCGTAGCCGAGGTAGATCACACGCACGGGCTGCTTCTGCCCGATGCGCCAGGAGCGGCGTGCCGCCTGCTGGAGCGAGTACACGTTGTAGCCCGACTGCATGAACACGATCGTCGGGAACTCCAACAGGTCCAGCCCCGTCTTGACCAACTCGGGGTTGGTGATGAGCACGTCGATGCCACGGTCCAGTTGCTCGGCGATCCAGTCTTCGCGGCGGCTGGCATCCACGCTCGCGCGCAGCACCGCCACCTTGAAGCCTTCCTGCTCCAGCAACACCTTCAGGCGCGACGTGGTGTCGCGCGTGCCGGTATAGACCGTGTAGGCCAGGACCTTGCGGCCCTGCGCCTTCTCCTCTTTGCAGATGTCGATCAGCTCACGCTCCTTGGGGCTGATCTCGAACTCGTTGAACTGAGCCGGGACAAACGCCAAGGTGTTGCGCGTGCGCGGATGCACCACGGTCTCCGACCGGAAGCAGCAATCCGGCCAGGCCAGCAGCACGTTGAGGACCACACCCAGCAAGGTCGTATCGCGTCGCGCCAGAGCCTGTTTCAGCTCCGCGGTCAGCCGACCCGCCAGATCGCGGTAGGCCGCGGCTTGCGCCGTGTCCATCGCGACTTCACGGAACTCCTCGTCATACGGCGGCAGGACGTTGCCACCGATGTCCTTGAGCTTGAGAAAGATCGTGAACGGCAGGATGCAGCGCAGCACGCCCTTGGGGCCAAACCCCGGGGCCTTGACCGTGCGCACCGATACCTTGGTGCCCTTGGCCGTCTTGTGCGCCGTGCCGGTGCTCTCGGAGTAGATGTCCTTCAACACCCCGTGATCGCGCATGAACGCCATCGCAGCCGAGGTCATGCTGCCGCTCGTGGTCGGGCGGTAGCCGTCTTCGATCATCCGCCCCGGAAGGGCTCGGAACAGCAGGTGGAACAGGTCGTCCCCGTAGCCGCCCATCAACGTGCCGGTCAGCAGCAAGGTCTTGCGAGCCTTCGCCGCCAGCACGCCCATGGCCTGGCCCTGGGCACTGCCCCCGTTCTTGTACTCATGTGCCTCATCGGCGATGAGCAGGTCGAACGTGCCTTGCGGCAGGTAGCGTTTGATGAACTCGGACGGCTGATAGCCGCCCTCGCCAAAGCCGAACTCCATGTTGGCCATCGCACGTTCCATGCGCGTGGCCTGACGGTCGGAAAACACCAGCTCGCCGTTGCCATCCATGAGGTTGATGAACTCATGGATGTTGTCGCCGAGCATCGACGCCAGGAACCCGTCACCGAACTTTTGCATCAGCTTCTGCGCGGTGACCTCTCCGATGGTCGGTATGCGCTTTAAGGCTTTGAGCACGGCCGAGGACTGGTCGCTGCCGGACAGACTGCGCGGGCGGATCAGTGTCCACAGGGGCGCGGCGCAGTGGCCGCACTTCCTGCGGCACTCCTCGGCTTGGAGCGCGATCGGGTTGACCGGCTCGCCGTCGAGGTCGGTGATGACCGTGCCGCAGTCCGGGCAGGCCGCCACGTCGCCGTGGCGGGTGCGCCGCGTGGTGAAGACAGGCTTCCAGTGAAAGCCCATCCGCATCCTGACGCGCCCCAGGACGAAGAACTCCTGGCCCGTGGGCTGCACGCCCAACTGCTCGCGCAGCTTGATGAGCTTGACGAGCGTATCCGGCCCGTTGAGTACCCACACCTTGGCACCGGCCACCGTCTCCTGGATCTCGCGCCGCCACTTGTAAACCAGGTGGGGCGGCGACAGCACCAGAGTGCGGCGATAGCCTTCGGCGTTGAGCACGGCGGCCGTGGCAATGCCGACGGTCGTCTTGCCGCAGCCCATCTCGCCATTGACGATCGCAGCACGTTCGCCACGGTCGATCAGCAGCTCGGCGGCGGCGTGGACGACTTCGGCCTGGGCTGGGAACAGCTTGCGCTTGAGGCTGGCGACCACCAGTTGCCGGTGCGCCTGCGGTTGGCCGGTATAGACCGGCGGATTAGCGCTGTTGAGGGCGTCGAGTAGTTCGTCGCCGAACTCGCCGACAAAATCCTGAAGGCTCAGGGTCAGAGGGGAAGATTCCGCGTCGAGCAGTTCGCCCTGTACGGGCGCGGATTCAGCGGCAGTGGTTTCGAGATCGAGGGACATGGTGATGCTCCAAAGAAAAATGGGGCATGCACCACCCCCAGCGGGGCAATGGCATGCCCCGTGGTGGGAAGAGAATCGACGCGTGGCTGAGGGTGGTTGAAGGTGCTGGCCTGGGCGGCCCGCAGGTGAACCGTGCTCAGTCTTCGGACGGAAGCACGATGACGGTTGCGCAGCGCTGCGAATCGGTGACGATGCGAATGGCGAGCCCCGGATGGATCACGTAGTGCGATTCCAGCGACGCGCCCGATTGAAGCGCGCTGCTGTTCGTCTGCCATTGCTGGATGTTGACGTCGCCCCAGTCGCCACGGGTGTGGCGCCTGAAGTACGGGATCGGGTCCAGGCGACCCGCGCGGACCAGGCGGTCTACACCTCTGCTGAAGATGAGCGCCCCGATGGGGAACGCCAGCCGCTGGCAGTAGGTTTCGATGCGATGCGATGCCATGGGCTCCTCCTTGATGAGTCATTGAGCCACGACACCCCTGCCGGAGTGAAGTGGCTCCGTCAGGTGGATGAGGATGACGATGTGGGGCCTCAGATCAGGTCCCGCTCTTCGGGAAGCTGGACCACCGTGGTCTGGTGGTCCTCGCTGGTCTTGACGATCAGCGCCAGGTCCGGCGTGATCCTGAACTGCGAGATCATTAGGTTGTCCTGTTGGATCGCCACGTCGTTGGCTTGGCGTGTGGCCTCATCGATCTCGCCCCAGTCCCCGCGCACATGGCGCTGGACATAGGCCAAGGGGTCGATCAGGCCTCGCCGGGCCAGCCAATGCACCTTCTCGCTCAACTTCAACGTACTCGGTGCGAACAACGGTTGCTTGTGCGGCGCAGGCCGCTTGAACGGATTGGGGATCATGGTGTTTCTCCTTCGAGTTGGTACAGCAGGACGGCAGCGCGTCCGGTGGATCAGCGAATGGTCAACACCTCGCCCCGTGTCGCGGAGCCAGGTGTCATGTCCCACGCGCGGATGACGGGAACGAACTTGTCGGTGAGGATGCGGGTCTCGGCGATGGAGCCGTCTTCGCGTTCGGTGAACTCCCGCTGGAGCGTCTTGTCCTTGTGGGTGTCACCTTTGACGACGAGCACGCGCCCGGTCTTGGAGCGCACAACCCCCGAGATCGCACCCGCGGCCAGAGCCAGGGCGAGATGCCAGCGGGACAAGGCCCGCGCCGGTGGACGCAGCGATTGCTGCGCAGCCCCCAGGTGCGTGTCCTGCGATGGCCACAAGCCTTGCAGCCTGCCAACCTCATCGGCGAACTGCTCGGGCTCCATCGTCACGCGGAAGAAATGCTCTGGCTCGGCCGGGCTGGCGGGGACGATGTACGGCAGGAACGGCCACTCGCTCGGCAGTTCCTCGGCTTCGACTTCGCCTTGCCCTACCTGCAACAGCAGATTGCGCACGGCCTTGACGCCATCGGGCACCTGCTCGCGCTGGCGCACCCGGCGTCCGAAGATCACCACCTGCTTGAACTGCGTCTCCACCGCTCGGTAGATGCGCAGGTCCGTGTAGTGGCGCGTCAGCCAGCCGACCAACTCCGCGTCGAGCACGTAGCCGGGGACGATGAAAACCAGCACGCCGCCGTATTGCAGCAGCGAGAGCGTGCGCTGGTAGAACAGCTTTTCAAGGCGGGCACGGCCCTGGCCCTGATAGCCGATGTTGCCGTTGACGTCCTTGGACAGGTCCCCATACGGCGGGTTGAGCCAGAGCAGCCCGAAGGACTGCTTGGAGACCATCGTGTCCATCAGGTCCGCGTGCAGGCAGTGATCGACCAGGCCGCGGGCATGGCGCGCCCGCTCCGCGTCGAACTCGACGGCGAACGCCTTTGCCTGCTCGCGCCCGAGGGCATGGGCGGCTTCGGCGATCGCCACGCCTTCGCCGGCGCAGGGATCGAGGATGCACATCGGCCCGTCGCTGGGCATCAGTGCGTTGAGCGCTCTTTCGAGCGTGGGTTCGTCGGTCGGGAAATATCCGTTCTTGACGAAATTGCGGGCGAGCCGCGGGAACATGAGGGCCATGGAAGTCTCCTGGTTGGCGGGGATGAAACACGGAAGTACGCCAAGGCGTGCCTCCGAGGGTGGGTCAAGCCGCTACCGCTTCCGGCGTCCAAATCTTGGCCGGATACGGATAGGCGGTGAGCGCGTCGCTGCGGATCAGGGAGCCGAGCGCCAGGGTCAGCGCCGGCACGTCGATGGCGAGCCGATGGCCTTCCAGCGGCCCGAGGGCGAACGGAAGGCGGGCCAGCATCTCGCGGGTTTGCAGCAGTTCCAGCACGGTCTCGCGCCAGTGATCGAGCAGCGGCAACGGGCAGGTGTCCCGCACCAGCATCCACAGGCGGTCAAGCCTGTGGGCGCTGTCGCGTGGCAGCAGTGCCAATGCGCTGGCGTTGGCCTTGTCGGGCTTGACGCAGCGCCGGTCGAACAGCCACACGTTGGACAGCGAGCCGAACAGCGTCCGCCGGTACGCGCGCGTGATGCGCTTTTCCAGGCGATCGACGTTGCCGATGAATACCGGGACGCTGCCGCCCTGGTCGGTGATGACGTGGAACTGGTCCAGTCCCTGCTCGTCGCGCCCGAGGGTCAGGCGAGCGAGGAACTGCTGGACGGCGGTGTCCCGCGCCCAGATGGACAGGAAGATCAGGTTGCCCTGGTCATCGCCGACGCAGGCGTCGGCCATCACGTCCGGGCATTCGTCGATGCGGTACAGCGTGGAAGAAGTGTTTGCGGGCATGGTGGTGTCCTCGGATGAACGGGAACAGCACCGCCCGCTGGGGCAAGTACTGCCCCAGGGGGTGGAAGAAAACCGCTCAGTCCGGCTCGAACTGCCGGGTGTGCGGGTTGAAGTGAAGCGGCTCGTCCGCCGAAGTGATCGGCGTGAAGCCTTCCAGGTAGATGTTGTTGAGGTACTGGTCGCGGTAGGTCAGTGCCTGCCGTGCCTGGTCCTCGGTGAGGCCGTTGTCGATGAAGTACGCCAGCATTTCCTCGTCGGAGGACACTTCGTCGTTGGACAAACTCCCTTCAACGAGTGCCAGCAACGAGGGCGGAAGCGTTGCCAGGATCGGGTCCATGTCGGTTCCTCCTGGCTCAGGCCATCGACGCCGCGGCGGATGCCGCGGATGCCGTGGGTGTGCGCCGCCGGGCGTGGTAGGCGCGAACGCCTGCACGCCAGTCGGCGGACTGCTCCGGTGCGAGGTCCAGATAGGACAGCGGGCACGTGTAGTAGTACGGGTGCATGGACTCGTCCAAGGACTTGTAGCCCCACTGGCCGCCGCTTCGTTCAAGCAGATCGCAGCGGATGTAGCGCAGGGACTGGCCCGGTGCGAGATCACGATGCACGCCTTCGACCTTGGCGGTCACTTCGGCGACGGACCACAGCACGTTGCCGCGCAGGGTGTGAGCGATGACCTTGACGCTGGCGCGCTCGGTCTCTTGCGGTGCGATCAGTTCCGCGATCAGTTCGGACCGCGATTGGTTTGAGAAATACCAGCCCATGAGAGGCCTCCTCGAAAAGTTGAGCTGAAGGCCTCCCCGTGGGGAAGAACCCCCAGCGGGTGATGGAATGCCGCATCTGCGGCGAAGGAACCTATGCGTCGCCCTCAATCCCAGTCGTCATCGTCTCGATCACAACCGGCCGGGCAGTAGCCGAACTCGATCCCGTGCGAGCAATAGCCATGCTCCGCATTCCAGTCCTGGGTTTCCTGCCGTTCGGCAGGTGTTGCGTAGTCCCATTCCTGGGCCGCGATTTCGAGAGCCTGAGCACGTTGCTCATCCGGCAAACGATTGGCCTGTGCGTCGATCGCCGAACTGAAGAGCGTCACGTAGTGGTCGTAGGACAAGCCGCAACCGCGCTGGGCGTGTGCGGCGGCCGCTTTGCAAAGGTCCCGCCACGCGGGTTCATCCAGCGTTGAACGCGGGGTATCGCAAGCGATGGTGGACATGATGGAGACCTCCAGAAAATGGCCAGGGCCTCCCCCGCATGGGAAAGGAACCCCGGCGGGTGGATGAAGAACACCGCGCATGCGGCGTCTGCGATCACGCAGGTTTTGGTTCGGCCTGGCGGCTCCACTCCTGCGTCTTGAAGTCCAGCGCGTAGCCCAGCTCGCCCAGGCGGGCGATCTGCGCGCGCAGGGTGCGGCGGTCGATGGTCGAATCCAGTTTCACGGACTCGCCCAGCGGCCACAGCAGGCCGAAGAGCGCGGCGTCACCGTCTTCGGTGCTGCCGGGGGCAGCGGCCGTAGCAGGCGGTGGCGCATCCACGCCGAAGGGCGTGGTATCGACCAGCGGGTCCGCGGACGCCTGCACGGGTGCGGGCTTGGCGGGCCTGGACGCTTTGGTGGGCTTGGCCGGCGTTGCCGCAGGCTGCGCCCCTTGCTCTTCATCGAGCGGATCGACGTCCTGGGTGGCGAAGCTGCGGGCTTCGTCGCGGCTGAGTTTGTCGATGCCGTTGAGCGTCATGCCGTCGAGGCTGGCACGGATCTCGAACCGCATGCCGCCGCCGACCGGATAGGACTTCGGGAAGATGTACCTGATGATGAATTCCCCGTCGTACTTGCCTTCGGGGTACTGCTCCAGCTCCGGGTCTTTGACCTCGAAAGTACCGAGGTGCGTCGCGAGGCGGCCAACCGTGAACGGGCCGTTCTTGCCGCGGATGGTACGCAGCGTGAGCTGGCCGGGGACGACGATGGGCGCAACAGATTTCTCGGAAGCCGATGGGGTTGCCATGATGGTTCTCCTGATGATGAATGACGGGCCGCCGACGGCACCCGGTGGATGAGAGGAAATGGCCTCGCCCGAGGTGGGCGAGGTCCGCGTGGCATCACGCCTTGAGCTGGCGCATGCCTTCGGCCAGCAGCCACAACGCCCGGTTCAGGCGCAGGTTCTGGTCGATGCCTTGCACCGGACGGGTGCGCTGATTGCGGCCGTTGGCCGTGCGTCCGTTCAGGCCCCCTTTGACTAGGTTCTCCTGGACGCGGTTGAAGACGGCCCACAGGTCGTTCTTGCGGTCGTCCCATCGCCGAGGGGCCAGCAGTTGGCTCTCGGTGACAGGCGTGGACTTGGCCGGATCGTCGTACTTGAGTGCGAGCGCAGAGTTCGCAAAGACCTCCGCTTCGCCCTCATCGAGGGTGATGGTGCGCATCGCATCGCGCGCGTTATGCACGCGCTCGAAACCTTCGAGGACTCCGTAGGCACCTTCGATCACCTGGCTGGCCACGTCGCCCTTGTGGGGAACGCGGATGTCTGCGGTGGTGTCACCGCAAACCAGGCCGTTGTGGCAGACGAACCGGAACATGCCGGCGAGCATCTGATAGCTGCTCGTGCCGTCATGGCTGTTGAGCAGGATGATCTCGTTCGCCTCGTCGCCGTTGATCTGGCTTGCATGGCGAAGTCGGATGAGGTGCTTCGTGTACTCGCGCCGGTCTTCGTTGCGCACGCGCGTCTGACACACCATGAAGGGCTCGAAGCCCTCCTGGCGCAGCTTGGTCAGCACGGTCGAGGTCGGTATGTAGGCATACCGATCGGACCGGCTCCCATGTGGAGCGTCGGCGAAGATCGACGGAACGACGGCACGAATGCGGTCGTCCGAGAGTGGGCGATCAGAGCGCAGGATCGGGGATTGCGGAGCAAAGCGGGATACCAGAGACATGGCTGATCTCCTTTGAGAAATTCGACAACCGCGTGGCCGTGAGACCACGCGGAACTCGGGGGATGAAATGCGCAAGCACGCGTCCTGGGGACGCGGCGTACGTGGGGAGGAAAAGCGACAAGGCCCCGTGAGAGGCCGTGCCGGATCAGAACGAAGCAGCCAATGCCGGCTCCTGCTCCTGGACTTGCGCCTCGGGCTCGCGCTCGGCGGGCTCGGTGGCCGTGTCGATGGCATCGTCGGCTTCGGACGCGGATGCGTCTTCGGCCGGCGGCGCCTCGGCTTGCGCCTGGCTCGTCGGATAGACCTGGGTGCCGTCGATCTTGATGAGACCGATGTGGACCAGCGTCGATTCCAGGCTGGCGGCCGGTTCCCCGGCGTGCTCACCCTTGGTGCGGATGTACGGATCGATCTTCATGTCGTTCAGACGGAAGGCGATCAGCACCTTGCGGTCACCCTCGACGGCCTGAACGCACCGGCGAACCAGGTGCTCGGCTTCCGGGGTGGCGACGATGGTGTCGAAGTACCGATACTCCGGTTCATCGACAGGCCCGGCCAGTGCCGCGACGGTGCAAGAGAGGAACGAGTCGCCAGCTTTTGGGGTGACGTCCTTCACACGATTGAGATAGCCGATGCCGCGGGTGATCAACTCGTGCTGCTCGATCGAAGCCAGTTCGGCCCGGTCGATCAGTTCGGCCTTGAGCAGTCGCGCCTTGAGGGACGCGGCGGCCTGACCCTTCTGCTCACCCTTGTCGCGGATGTACACATCGCCCCACAGGTCACCGAGGCGAAAGCGCACCAGCGGGCGCTGCTTGGGATCGTCAACGCCGATGTAGCGCTGAACGAGCTTCTTGGCCTCGGCACCCGAGACCTTGACGTCGAAGTAGCGGTAGCTGGGGTCCCGGGCGGGGCCGACCAGCGCGGCGATGGTGCATGCCAGGAAAGGCTGCGCACGGCGGCCGCCCCGGACGGGCACTTCACGGACACGCTGGATGTAGCCGATGCCCGAGGTGTGGAGGTCGAAATACGATTTCTCGTTGGACGTGGTGTTCATGGTGAATCTCCATTGGGATGAAGCGGAGACACACCGGCCCACGCATGCGGGGAAGGTGCGTGACCCCGCGGTGGGTTGATAAGGCGAAAGCATCCGCCACCAGAGGCTGGTGGCCGCTCGCGGAAGGATGCGGTGCGAGCTGGCTCGGTCACGCAGTGGGAACTGCGCCGCAACCTCGAAGACCGATGGTTGCCTGGCATGTCGCTGACGACGTCAGCAGGCATGGGGCCAGCATGGCGGGGCCTCGCGCGCGCGGCAGCAATCAATCGGCACCCGGGCGCTTCCCTTTGTCCGCGCCACCCGGCGCCTGTCACAGGCACTTGGCGCCGCGCAGGTGCTCGGGGGTATCGGCGCGCGGACGGCCGGGACGGCTCCAGGCGCCGCCACCGCGCGCGCCGATCAGCCGCCAGCCGGCGGCGCGCAGGCTGGCGCCACCTTCGTCGGGCATGGTGTAGGTGAGCAGGCGTATGTAGCCCAGCGCCCTTGCCGCCTGCCAGGCCGCGCCGTAGAGCTTGCTGCAGGCGCTGGGTGTGCCGTCGGTGCACAGCCGCGTGACTTCCAGCGTCCAGGTGCCGCGCGACCGGGCGGCCGACAATGGCCACGCCGTGGATCAGGTCGCTGTCGCTCAGCGTGACGGCCAGGGCGAACTTCGCGCCCTGGACCGGGCGGTGGTGGCGATGGTGCGACAGAACGAATGCATTGGCCGTGCGCAGCGACACCGGTAGGAGGTGCAGCCTCGGCGAGGTCGATGGCGTGTTCATGCGGTTGTCTCCGGTGGCATGCCGGCGTTGTGGCCGGCGGGGCGTGCCTCGGCGGCTGGAGACAAACGCGCACGCGCGGCGATGGCGGCGGTGCGAACAAAAGAAGGCCCCCGATGCGGGGGCTGCGAGGCGGTTGCCGCGTCAGGCGGGAGGCACCACTGCTAAGGACAGGTGCGTGGCGGTGGCGGAAAGCACGAGATCGTCCGCCGAGTGCTGGAGGCGCGTGAACAGGCCGTCCTTCGGGTCGAAATACTCCGCGAAGTCATCGCCGCCCAGCTCGCGGCCGGCGAGGTGCCACCAGTCATCGAACGGGTCGGTGTCCGGGTTGCATCCGACGGCGTAGGCGAGCAGTGCCTGGCGCCCATCCGGGCGACGCTCCCCACGCTCGGCGAGGAAGTACACGCCCTGATCCTTGACCAGGACAATGCGGCACTGATTGGGGACGTCTCAGAAAACGGAAAAAATCGTACGCTAAGCCGGTTGCAGCGGTCGTAGCGGCCTGAACTTGCCCGCGCCGATCTTGGCGCTGCTGCGCCAGAGGTAATCGCCGGTCAGGTTGATGTGCTCCCAGCCCAGCGGCGACAGGTACTGCAACAGGGCGTCATCGACAGTCTGGCCGTGACCGCGTAAGGCGTTTGAGGCCCGTTCCAGATAGACCGTGTTCCACAACACTATGGCCGCCGTCACCAGGTTGAGGCCGCTGGCCCGGTAGCGCTGCTGCTCGAAACTGCGGTCGCGGATTTCGCCCAGCCGGTTGAAGAACACGGCGCGGGCTAGCGCGTTGCGGGCTTCGCCCTTGTTCAGTCCGGCATGCACGCGGCGGCGCAGCTCGACGCTTTGCAGCCAGTCCAGGATGAACAGCGTTCGCTCGATGCGGCCCAGCTCGCGCAGCGCCACGGCCAGGCCGTTCTGGCGCGGGTAGCTGCCGAGTTTCCTGAGCATCAGCGAGGCCGTCACCGTGCCCTGCTTGATCGAGGTGGCCAGCCGCACCTTGGCGTTGATCGCCTTGCCGGACGCCTGGAACTGCTGCTGATGCTTGTGCTTGGCAGCGTTGAACAGCTTGCCCAGGATGCGGTCGTGCAGGTCGATGATTTCGTCGGTGACGGTGGCCATGCCCTCGATGGCGAGCGCACCAGGGTCGCGTAGCGGCGCTGTGCCTCGAACTTGGCCAGATCGGCGGGCGTCATCTGGCCGCCTTCGCGGGCGATCTTGAGCAGGCGGTTCTGGTGCACCGACCGCTCGATGCCGGAAGGCAGGTCGAGCGCCTGCCAGGCTTTGAGGCGCTCGATGTGTTCGAGTATGTGGCGCGAGTTCGGCTTGACGGGCGACTGGCGCAGCCAGGCCAGCCAGGTCGTCTTGCCGTTGTCGTGGCGCTTGAGCAGATCGTCGAGGCGGTGCCGGTGGGTGGCCGACAGGGGATCGGACAAGGCCGCGTAGATGCGGCGGTTGGCGCGGCTGTAGGCGTTCATCGAACACCTCCCTTTTCCTCATCCGGCGCAACAGGACAGTTGCTTCACGTCCTTGTTGAAGGTCTGCGCCGCGAGCTTCAGTCCCTCGACCATGGTCAGGTAGGGGAACAACTGGTCGGCCAGCTCCTGCACGGTCATCCGGTGGCGGATCGCCAGCGCGGCCGTCTGGATCAGTTCGCCCGCTTCCGGCGCGACCGCCTGTACGCCGATCAGCCGCCCTGAGCCAGCTTCCGCCACCAGCTTGATGAAGCCGCGCGTGTCGAAGTTGGCGAGCGCCCTCGGCACGTTGTCGAGCGTCAGCAGCCGGCTGTCGGTCTCGATGCCGTCGTGGTGCGCTTCCGCCTCGCTGTAGCCCACGGTCGCCACCTGCGGATCGGTGAACACCACCGCCGGCATCGCCGTCAGGTCCAGCGCCGCGTCGCCGCCGGTCATGTTGATCGCGGCGCGCGTGCCGGCCGCCGCCGCCACATAGACGAACTGCGGCTGGTCGGTGCAGTCGCCGGCAGCAAAGATGTGCGGTGCGCTCGTGCGCATGGCGCGGTCGATGACGATGGCTCCCTGCGCATTGACTTCGACGCCTGCCGCTTCAAGGTTCAGGCTGCGCGTGTTCGGCGCGCGACCGGTGGCGACCAGCAGCTTGTCGGCGCGCACTTCCCCCTGCCCGGTGGTGAGCACGAATTCCCCGCCCGCATAGGCAACGTGGCTCGCCTGGGTGTGGTCCAGCACCTCGATGCCCTCGGCGCGGAAGGCGTCTGTTACGGCTTCCCCGATGGCCGGGTCTTCTCGGAAGAACAGCGTGCTGCGCGCCAGGATCGTGACCTGGCTGCCCAGCCGGGCGAAGGCTTGCGCCAACTCGACCGCCACCACGGAGGAACCAATCACGGCCAGCCGCTCGGGGAGCGAGCTGCTTTCCAGCGCCTCGGTGGAGGTCCAGTGGGGTGTGTCCGCAAGGCCCGGGATTGGCGGAAGCGCCGGGCTCGCGCCGGTGGCAATCAGGCAGCGGTCGAAGTTCACCTCGTGCGTGCCGCCGTCAGCGGTCGCCACGGTCAGCGTGCGCGTGTCCCTGAACCGGGCCTCGCCGCGCAGCACGGTGATGGCCGGAGTGCTTGCCAGGATGCCTTCGTACTTGGCATGGCGCAGCTCCTCGACGCGGCCTTGTTGCTGGGCCAGCAGCCGCTCGCGCAGTACAGCGGGCGCTGCGGCCGGCAGGCCAGCATCGAACGGGCTTTCGCGGCGCAGGTGGACGATGTGCGCGGCGCGGATCATGATCTTGGACGGCACGCAGCCGACATTGACGCAGGTGCCGCCGATGGTGCCGCGCTCGATCAGCGTGACGCGGGCGCCTTGCTCCACGGCCTTCAAGGCAGCCGCCATCGCCGCGCCGCCGCTGCCTATCACAGCCACGTGCAGCGCTTGTTCACCGCCAACATGCTTCGTTTCGCCACCGAGCCAGCCCAGCGCCTTGTCTAGCAGGCCGGCAGGCTTGTTCGGCGTGTCGGTAAGCCGTGCGCGATAGCCGAGCGTGGCCACTGCGGCAACCAGCGGGGCCACGCTCACGCCTGCATCCGCCTCGATTTCGGCCTGCCGCTGCGGATAGGACACCGAGGCCGCGCGCACGCCGGGCACGTTCGTCAAAGCCTGCTGGACGTGCTCGGCGCACGACGTGCAGGTCATGCCTTCGATGTGGAGGGTGATCGCCTCGGCCATGATTACGCCCTCACTGCTTGACGCTGGACGGGTAACCCGCGTTTGCGGTGGCCTTGGTCAAGGCGTCGGCATTGGTCTTGGCCTCGTCGAAGGTGACGACGGCCTCCCGCTTCTCGAAGCTGACTTCGGCCTTCTCGACGCCGGCGACCTTGGACAGAGCCGTCTTGACCGTGATCGGGCACGCGGCGCAGGTCATGCCGGGCACCGACAGGGTGACGGTCTTGGTGGCAGCCCAGGCGGGCGCGCTTAGAGCGGCGGCCAGGGCGATGAGGGTGGTGAGGGTGGTGAGTTTCTTCATGGTGATCTCCTTTCAGTAGAACAGCGGCAGGACGTAGGGAAACGCGAGGGCAACCAGAACCAGGGCGGCCACGATCCAGAAGATCACCTTGTAGGCAGTCCGCACTTGGGGCACGGCGCAAACGTCGCCGGGCTTGCAGGCATGGGCTGGTCGGAAGATGCTGCGCCAGGCGAAGAACAGCGCGATGAGCGCTGCGCCGATGAAGATCGGCCGATACGGCTCCAGCACGGTCAGGTTGCCGATCCACGCGCCAGAGAAGCCGAGCGCGACCAGGACAAGGGGGCCGAGGCAGCAGGCCGAGGCGAGGACGGCCGCGACGCCGCCGGTCGCCAGTGCGCCGCAGCCGTTCTTGGGTTCCGACATAAGGTTCTCCTTCCGGGACTTCGCTTGATGCTGTAACGTTACTTCCGTAGTCAACTACGGAGTCAAGCGCCATGGAGAACGCTCAAGAGAATCTGACCATCGGGGCCTTCGCCAAGGCAGCCCGGGTCAACGTGGAGACGATCCGCTTCTATCAGCTCAAGGGCTTGCTACCCCAGCCGGAGCGGCCCTACGGTCGCATCCGCCGCTACGGGCAGGCGGACGTGGCGCGGGTGAAGTTCGTGAAGTCAGCCCAGCGCCTGGGATTCAGCCTGGATGAAGTCGGCCAGCTCCTGAAACTGGAGGACGGCACCCATTGCAGCGAGGCGGCCGAACTGGCTGCTCACCGGCTGGCCGATGTGCGCGCACGCATGGCGGACCTCACGCGGATGGAAGAGGCCCTGTCGACGCTAGTGAGAGAGTGCAACGCGCACCATGGCAATGTTTCCTGCCCGTTGATCGCAGCTTTGCATTGCTGCTAAAGGGCCCACTTCGGCTCTTAGCGTACGATTTTTTTCCGTTTTCTGAGACGACCCCTGATTGGCGATGGCTTCGGTCAGCACGGGGCGCAGGTCAGCGCCTTTGAATCGCAGTGACATGGATGAAATCTCCTGTGTGGAAGAATGAGAAAGGCCTCCATCCGATGGGATGAAGGGCCTGTAGTGCACGCGGCCGGAACGGCTGGAACGCCGTGGCGGATGCCTCGGGTCAGCCGCAGGACCGCCCGGTTTCGCTGCGGGGCGTCATGCCGGGACGGCCTGGCGCTTGCGGGCCGCTTTCGCGTCGAGGATGCTCACGTCGATCTGGCGCCAGCGCCCGTCGTCGATGAGCCTCTCCAGCACTTCGCCGAGCATGTCGAAATACACCTCGTCGTGCCGATCGACCAGTTCGACCGATTCACCGTTCTGACGGTGCAGTTCCACCACGTAGGTGTCTCCGCCGCGGTCGTAGAGGATCGTCACCCGGCCCTCGAACTTCGCGGTCGAGACCGTGAAGCTGATCGCCGGCGGGGTCTCGATGATCTTGGAGGGCGTGGGATCGACCCAGGTGAAGTCGCGGGCACCGGCATCCACCAGCATGTGGGTGATGCGCCGGAAGCGATCGGGGGCCGGCATCTCCTCCAACTGCTCGATGAGCTGGCCCAACTCCATGCACTGCGGCGTGGGAATGGGCAGCTTGGCCGGCGCCGAGCCGAGGATGTGCCTCGTGATGGTGTACGGCGTGCCGTCCGAAGTCTCCTCGGTGATGACCTCCGGCGTGTCCGCGCGCAGTCCGTCGAAGCGACGACGGGCATAGGGTTGGACATGCACCTTGGCGCCTTCGGCAGGAACCGTGGTCACCAGGCTGGGATCGAGCACCGCGAACTCGGAAGGCTTGAGCTTGACGACGATGGCATCGTCGGTCGCGGCGACCACCTTGCCGTCGAAGGGTTGGGGGTCGATGGCGAAGCCCAGCGTTGAGGACAGCGGCTGATCATCGAACACGCGGTACTTGAACGACCGCACGTTGCGGGGCACATGGCCTGCGACCAGCGAAGGCATCATGGATTTGATGAGGGAACGATCCATGGGGAAACTCCTTGAGGAAAAACAAGGGATTCCCCGCCCGCAAGGGAGAGGTCCCTTGTGGGTGGCGTGGATGGACGCGGTAGGTCCGTAGGAAGAAACGACCAGCACGGTTTCCCGCGCTTGCAGCCTCGAAGGTCTCGACTGCCTGGGCATGTGCCGGCAACGCCGACGAACATGGGGCAAGCATGGCCCTGGGGCGGTCTGCCTGCCCGCAGGAAACGGCACCGCACCACAACCGTTTTCCTGTGCTGCGGGCAAGAAAAAGCCCCTCGAAAGGGGCTGGAGGAATCAGGCTTGGTACACGAAGTAGTGCTCGCGCTGACGCGGAAAGAACACGTGTTTCCACGTGTCGCCGCTTGTGTTGCCACCGTCGAAGACGACCATTTCGTAGTCGTCCACGTCGGTGTCCACCAGGTCGGCGCTGGCGATATGGCGCATGTGCAGCGTGCCGCTCATGCGCTCGAATACCAGGATCTGGCCGATGGCATCTTCCTGGCTCATGGCGTTGACGCAGGCTCCGAGTTGGTGCTCGAAGTCGGATGCGGGTGTGATGAGGTCGGGGAACATGGGATCGCTCCTGTGAAAGTGCGCCGGCCCGGCTCTCTGGCGGGAGACCGGGCCGGCATGCGGTGAGGACAAGGAAGGCCGGGGATGTGTGTGGCAGCTATTCGCCGGCCAGCGATAGGCCCGGCAACACGGGTGCGTCGGCATCGAGGATGAGGATGCGCACGTCGGCCTGGCCGGCCAGTTCAAGGATCTGTGCCAGCTCGTCCGGCATGCCCTTGCTGCGGTGCTCCTGCCGAAGCTGCTCGGCGGCGATCCCCTCGACGTCCTGCAGGTGCTGGTCCGTCCAGGGCGTGGAGATCAGCTTGACGCCGATCGCCGGGCTGTAGGGAATCCGGAACGCGATGAACAAAAAGGCCTCCGGCGTCGCGAGGTCAGCCAGGTTGGCCAGGTACTGGCCGGTTTCGCGGCTGATGTGCGCGCTGCTGATTTCCCAGCACCGGCTGTAGTAGCCGGTCTCGAAGCTCAACCGCTGCACGACTTCCCGTGCGGCCTCGGCCGAATAGGTGTCGCCAATGTGGACGGGGCGGCCGTCGAAGTCGTCGCCGTGGATCGCGTACACCACGGCACCCACCATGCCTTCGCCGCTGCCCCCTTCAGCCGCGTCGCATTCGGCGATCAGTGCGGCGCCGACAGGTTCGGTGCCAGTCCTGACCACCGCGAAGTCGCTGGTGATGATGCAAGGAGAAGAAACCAGCGCCGCGTCGCAGAGGTGCTGCTGGCTCGGGTGGATGTTTCGCCAAACATGCGGGCTTCCGTCCTCGTAGCTGATGGACAGCGTGCGGACGATTTTCAGATTCCAGTAGCCGCGTAGAAAGGGATTGGGATTCTGGGACATGGGATTTCTCCAACAGAATAATGATGGAGCAAATCCCCGCCACCGGGAATTGACCCCGGTGGGTGGAAAGAAAGGAAACAGCGTCAGGTGACGCTGATCGTTGGCGTTTGGGCCAATCGCTCGGCGACGCGCCGGCGCAAATTCATGCGGAATGGCTCGTCGCTGACGCCCGCCAGCAGATTGATGGTCTCCAGCGCGATCAGGGCCGAAGCCTCTTCGATGTCGGCGGCCACAATGGTCTTGCGCAATTGGTCGCCGAGCTGGAGGGCCTGGGAGGAGGAGCTGATGAAGCGGACCTCGCGGCTCAGGTAGCAGCCGTTGCCGCCGAACTCGAACAGCCGCGGCTTGCTGCAGTACCAGCAGCCCTCGAACTGGATGGCGGTCAGGTGGTGCCCGTCATCGAACCGGGTGGCGATCAGAAACAATGCGTCGAGATCGGCGGTGTCCTCGAACGAATGACGGTCGATCAAGTTCCCCAGCTCTTCGTCCTCATCGGCACGGAAGTGCACGGCGAGCAGTTCGAGCAGCGGCGGGATCGACAGCCCTTCGTCGTCCGGCATCGGAATACCGAGTTGCGTGGCCAGGTCTTCCAGGCCATCGAGCACGTCCGGCCATTGCGGATTGGTGGTCTCGGCGATCTGGGCGATGTAGGCCTGCCCGTTGCCGGGGTGGCTCTCGTCCAGCGCGAAGGCGCCGAACAGCGCCTGGATGACGGGCGTCACACGGTCGAGCACGAGAACGCCGGTGGCTTCGTAGTAGTTGTTGGCCATGAAGGCTCCTTTCGATGAATGAACGGAGCCAGCCCTTGCGGACGATGGCATCCGCAGGGGAAACCGCCTGATGCCGGATGGCGCTGGGCGGGGAGAAAACGCGAGGGACATGGCCTCGAACGAGGCGCATGTCCCTCATGGGGTCCCGTGAACGCAGTGATGAAGGTGTGCCAGGGACCGGCTCACCAACCGCTGTAGTTCAGCAGCAGGTCGGCGATCACCTGGCGACGTTGCAGATCGAGACCATCGAAGTCCGACAGTCCTTGGAAGTGGCAGCGCTTGAGCATGGCACCGCCCTCGCGCGCGTTGTAGAAGCTGAACATGGCGGACAGGAACATGCGTTCCCCGCTGCTCAGGACGCCGAGTGCGTCGTTGGCACGCAGCATGTCGGGACGCAGATCCCACTTGCTCTTTGCCTGGTTCAGGCCTTCGCGCGTGCCGTCGCCAAACCATTGCGGGCCTGCGATCTCGACGCCGCGCTTCCAGACCTCGAAGAAGGCTTGGGGCGCGGCGGCGAAATGCTGCTCTTCCCGCATGATCTGATCGACGACTTCCTGGGGCAAAAGCTGGTTCATGACGTGGTTCCTCCAGTTGGATCAGGGTGTGGCGAGCTGGGACCAGCCGCCTCTTTCGAGGGCACGTTGAGCCGCGGCATAGCTGCGGAAGTACTGGCAGGATTCCCGCGAAACGGGACCTTCTGTATCGCGCGTGCCGATGTAGTGGCCGGCGGCGCTATGCAGGATTTCGAGCGGCAGGAACTTGCCGCAATGGATCAAGGCCAACTGGCCGAAAGAGGCTTGCTGGGACATGGACGGGCTCCTTGGAAAAAGCGGGGCCTCGTCCCTCACGGGATGGCAGCTCCCGCACGCGGTTGAGAAAAAAGCATCGGCGTCACGGGTGACGCGCGTCCGCAGACTCGATGCGATGGCGGACTGGCGGGTAGCGCGGAAAGAATCCGCGGCAGCCTGGAAACTCTGGCTGCTGGCATGGTGCTGACGAATCAGCGACACATGCGGGCAGCTTCATGCGCGAGGCGAGCCGCGTCAGCCGGAAATCGGCATTTGCAACAGCCCCGATTGGCGAACGCGGAAAAAAGAAAGCCCCGCAATAAGTGCGGGGCTGTCAGGAGGATGAGGCGAAACTGGGTCAGCGAGGCCTGTCGCCCAGTACATGCTGCTTCCACAGGGCGAATGCCTCGTCCGGTCCCAGCTCTGCGAGGATGACGATGGGCTGGCCCCGACGGGCACGCAGCGATGCGAAATACGCTGGCCGGTCGGCGATGGCGTTGAGCTTGATGCCCTTTAGGAACAGCAACTGGCGGGGGCGAACTTTGGTGGTAACGCAGGCATGATTGCGCTTGTTTGGGGCAAAAGGGCCAGCGAAGCGGGCGGACACGGCCAGAAAACCGCGACGAACTACTTGTACTTGCCAGGCGAGGCGAACGGGTGACATCAGCATATCGCTATGCGGTAAAGAAGACCGTCCTAAAGCTTGCAGGATCCCGGCATAGCTTCATCATCACCTCTCCGTGACGGCTCATTGGAACGAAAAAGGCCAGCATCGCCGTGATGGACTTTCATAATTGCCAGGTCAACTGGCTTGCGTGCTGTTTATTCACAGCAAGGCATTGCGACGTCGTTGCAGCAATCGCCGCCATCGCAACAGGGCGTTGCAGCAAAAGCGGCGGTGGGCGCTAGCATGAGGGCCAAGCCGCGGCCGCTCATGCTGGGGGCCGTTCTCTTCAGATTGGTGTCCTGCACCGTGTGCATTGCGAATTTCCGGATCGTCCCAATGTCACTGGGACTCCTTTGTGGCGGCCGGGTTCTCCACGCTCATGAACGACTGGGCCACCAGCGCGATCGCCCCGCCCACGATGGCCATGTCAGCGATGTTGAAGGCGGGCCAGTGCCAGCCGTGCAGGTGAAAGTCGATGTAGTCGATAACGTGCCCGCGCGTGGCGCGGTCGAACGCGTTGCCCAATGCGCCGCCCAGAATGAGGCTGTACGAAAGGCCTTCCGTTTTGCGCAGCGGCCGGGAGAGCAGCCATGCGAGCCATGCCGATATTGCGAACGCGATCGCCAGAAAAAACCACCGCTGCCAGCCGCCCGCGCCAGCAAGGAAGCTGAACGCCGCGCCGGGATTGAGAGCGTGAACTAGGTTGAAGAATGACGCCACCTCGTGCGACCAACCCAAGGGAGTTGTCGCGTCAATGTAGCTCTTAGCTGCCTGATCGCCGGCGAATATAACGATCGCGAGTGAGTACCACTGCGTCTTGCGAAGAGATGGTTCATCCATTGTTCATGCCGCCTTGAACTTCAGGAGGCGCAGCCCATTGACGACAACCAAAAGACTTGCCCCCATGTCAGCGAACACAGCCATCCACATGGTGGCATGCCCTGTGAACGTCAACGCAAGGAACACCGCCTTGATGCCAAGGGCCAGAACGATGTTCTGCGTGAGGATCGCCGCAGTGCTACGCGACAGCCGGATGAAGGCGGGGATCTTGCGCAGGTCGTCGTCCATCAGGGCGACGTCGGCTGTTTCGATCGCGGTGTCGGTGCCGGCCGCGCCCATGGCGAAGCCGATGTCGGCACGGGCGAGCGCGGGCGAATCGTTGATGCCGTCGCCCACCATGCCCACCTGGCCCTCGCCGCCGACCAGGCTTTCGATGGTCTTGAGCTTGTCTTCGGGCAGTTGGTCACCACGGGCTTCAGAGATTCCGACCTGGGCAGCGATGGCCGCGGCCGTGTGCTGGTTGTCCCCCGTCAGCATCAGCGTGCGCACACCCAGCGCCTGCAGGTCGGCCACCGCCTCACGGCTGGTTTCCTTCACGGTGTCGGCCACTGCAAAAATGCCGAGCACGGTCGCATCGTCCATCAGCAGGATCGCTGTCTTGCCTTGGCGCTCCAGGGTCTCCAGCCGAGCCTGGAGCGTCGCTTCGCTCAGGCCCAGCTCCTGGGCGAGCCTGTGGTTGCCCATGTGCAACATGCGCCCGGCGACGCGGCCGCGCACGCCGCGGCCAGGCAGCGCCGCGAAGTCGTCGACCTCGTGCAGCGCGATGCCGTCACGGTTCGCCTTGCGGGCGATGGCCTGAGACACAGGATGGTCCGAGCGTGCCGCGAGGCTTGCGGCCCAGGCGGCAACTTCCTGCGCCTCGCCGATCAGCGGCACGAAGTCGGTCTGCTCGGGCTTGCCATGTGTGAGTGTGCCGGTCTTGTCCAGGGCCAACGCCTTGAGCTTGCGCCCGCCCTCCAGGTAGACGCCACCCTTGATCAGGATGCCGCGTCGGGCGGCAGCGGCCAAGCCGCTGACGATGGTGACCGGCGTGGAGATGACCAGAGCGCAGGGGCAGGCGATCACCAGCAGTACCAGGGCCTTGTAGACCCAGTCAAACCATGCGCCGCCGAAGGCGAGCGGCGGCACGACGGCAACCAGCACGGACACCGCGAACACCGCCGGCGTGTAGACGCGGGCGAACTGGTCGACGAAGCGCTGCGTGGGCGCACGGCTGCCCTGCGCGGACTCCACGGCATGGATGATGCGCGCGAGCGTCGAGTCGCTGGCGCCTGCGGTCACCTTGTATTCGAAAGAGCCGGTCTCATTGATGGTTCCGGCGAAGACCTGGTCACCTTCGGCCTTCTCGACGGGCAGGCTCTCGCCGGTGATGGGCGCCTGGTTGATGGCCGATCGACCCGAGGTGATCAGGCCGTCCAGTGCGATGCGCTCGCCAGGACGCACGCGGACCACCGCGCCCTTTGCGACCTCCTTGGCCGGCAGCTCTGTCCATGAGCCATCGGCCTGCCGCACGGTCGCGGTCTCGGGCGCCAAGTCCATCAGCCCCCGAATGGCGTTGCGGGCGCGGTCCAGCGACTTCGCCTCGATCACTTCCGCCAACGCGAACAGGAACATGACCATGGCGGCCTCCGGCCAGTGGCCGATCGCCATGCCGCCGGTGACCGCGATGGCCATCAGGGCGTTCATGTTCAGGTTGAGGTTCTTCAGCGCGATCCAGCCCTTCTTGTAGGTGCTGAGGCCGCCGGTGAAGATCGAAACCAGTGCCAGCACGATCACGGCCCAATGATTGCCGTCGTTGACCCAGTACACGCCTTCGGCGGCCACCGCCGCAACGCCCGAAACCGCCATCGGCCACCAATTGGTCTTGTGCGCGGCCACCGGGGCATCGCGCGGCTCATCAGTCCTCTGGACCTCGGCTTCCATGCCCAGCGATTCGATGGCTTCGACTGCCGGCTTGATCGCGTCGGGTGTGTGCCGAACCGTGAGCGTGCGCTGCATCAGGTTGAAATCCATTCCCTGCACGCCCGGCATGCCTTGCAGCTTGCCGCGGATCAGACTTTCCTCGGTCGGACAGTCCATCTTCGCGATGCGAAGTACCGTGGTGGCTGTCTGCATGTCCTGCCGCGCAGCCTGCATTCCAATGGAAGCAAGCGCCTTCTCGATCGGCGCTGAGGTCGCCAGCGTGTGCTGGACTCCCAGCACACGCTGCATCAGATTGAAGTCGAGCGCGGTCACACCCGGCAGCTTGCCCAGCCGGTCGCGGATCAGCGCTTCTTCCGTCGGGCAATCCATGTTCTCGATCCGGTACGTCACCCGCTCGCCGATCGGCGGCGCGGAAACGGCAGCGGTTGGTTGCTGCTGCAGGGCCGAGGATGGGATCACAGCCGCGGCTTCGATCGGCCCCGTGTGGCCGAAGGTCTGCTCCTTGGCGCGCATGCCGATCGAGGCCAGGACCTGCTCCATCTGCGCGCGTGCCTGAGCGAGGTGTTTCACCGACAGGGTGCGCTCAGCGAGGTCGAAGTCGAGGTCCTGAATTCCCTCGACTGCCCCGAGGTGCGAGCGGATGAGTTTCTCCTCGCTCGGGCAGTCCATGTTCTCGATGCGGTAGGTGGTCGACACGGCGGCGTCTCGGACAGCCTGAGCCTTCATGCCCACCGAATTCAGCGCTTGCTCCAAGGCATCGGCCGAGACTTCGCGGTGCGAAATGGTCAACAAACGCTGCGGAAGATCGAACAGGAGCCGCTCGACACCGGGCATGCCCTCCAGCGTTCGCCGCACCAGTGCTTCCTCATTGCGGCAATCCATGTTGCTCACGTGGAAAACGGTGGTTTCAGTGCTGGCCTGCTCACTGGCGCACGCCGTCTGTTGGCCATTGCCGCCGGAGCAGGCGCATGGGCTGGAAGGTTCTTTGTTCATAGATCGCTCTTCATTGACAAGGTTTTCCCCGGATGCCATCATTAGAAAACCTCTAGTAGATATAGAGTCAAGTTTTTTATAGGAAGCAACCATGATGCGGATCGGTGAACTGGGCAAGAAGGCAGATTGCTTGGTGCAGACCGTGCGCTTTTACGAGTCAGAAGGCTTGCTGCCCGAGCCTGCACGTAGCGAGGGCAACTTCAGGCTCTATGACGAAGTCCATTTGCAGCGCTTGCTGTTCATCCGCCGCTGCCGGGCGAAGGACATGACGCTGGATGAGATCCGTCAACTGCTGAACTTACGGGATCGGCCAGAGTTGGGCTGCGGCGAGGTGAACGCGCTGGTCGACGCTCATATCGCGCAAGTGCGGACCAAGATGAAGGAATTGCGCGCCTTGGAGCGCGAGTTAATGGATCTGCGACGCTCCTGCGATAGCGCCCGAACCTCGCGCGAGTGCGGCATTCTCAACAGCTTGGCCGAGCCCGCCTGAAGCTCGAGCGTGTCATCGGTGCTGGAAGTGATCGGGTCCAGTTCTGAGAGCCACGTGCCGCGCTCCATCATGCGAAAGCGCGCGATTCTGACGTTTTGAGACGGCGTGCGACCGAGGGCGTGGCCCACAGGAGCCAGCGCGAGCCGGACGACCTGCGCGCCGCAATCTCCGCCACCTTACGGGTTCTCCAGGCCAGACCGAGCATCGCGGCGTGGCTGCGCAGGTGCAGGTGCAGGCCAAGGTAGCAGTGCGCCACGACGCGGCCCGACTCATGGGCACGCCACGCAACTCGCGATCGCTTCGCAAGAAGCCGCAAGGCCCGACTCGCGCAAGAATGCGACGTGGGCAAGATCGTATAGCCAGCAGCGCAAGCGTTTGCCGCTGCTGGCCGGCTCCGGAAGGGATAGACAAGCTGCGGGCCGTAGTCCATTGGAAAGTCCATCTTTCTTGAGTGTCACTCTTTGGCGCCCAGCGTGTGCTTTTGCGACCGGAAAGCGCTGAACAAGTGGCCCCCGGGCATCCAGAAATCGCCGTAGTTGACTTGGGCGTCTTCGTGCTCACGCTTGTGATGCCAGCGATGGGCTTCAGCCACCCCGATCAACAATCCCAACGGCCCGACCCGGTATCCCAGATTGGAGTGCTGGAAGGCCAGATGCACGACCAAGAAGCCGAGCCATGCGCCGACGGCCAACCACAGCTTGGAACGCCGCTACTGGCTCAACGGGGAGTGGAAAGGCCGCCCGCCCTCTAGCAAGGCGGCACAAGCGAGCGCGACGATCACTGTGAGTAGCTCCGTCGGAAAAGACGGCCGGCCGGTCGCGAGCTCGCCGAAGAGCACAACCGCAGTGGCGCCACGGATCAGTGGATAGCAGCCATACCGGATGACAGTCGCAATGAAGGGGGCGCATTGGTGCTCATCTGTTCTGTCCTAAAGCTCTGACTGGATTGGAAAACCTTCTAGCTACGGTAGAGTCAAGGGCGTCCGGGAAGACCCTGTGGCAAGTTCGTTGCATCTGCGCCTTGACTCTCCAGCCGCTACAGGCTTCAGCATCCATCGATTTGGAAGGAACAATGCATGGCTGAAAACCACAGAAATCACGAAAACGACGAGTTGGGCCGCCTAGATGCGAGCGATGCGAAGGACCGAAAGATTCTTCTGACTGTGTTGCTGATCAACCTGACGCAGTCCGCCGCCGGCATTGCCCTTGGCATCTGGGCTGGCTCTACGGCGCTGATGGGCGCCGGGTTGGACAACCTCGCCGATGCGTCGGTCTATGCGGTTAGCCTGTATGCCGTCGGTCGTGCGGCAACGGTCAAGGTGGGCGCGGCCCGCTTGTCGGGTTTCTTGCTAATCGGCCTGGCCGCGCTGCTGCTGTTGGAAGTCCTACGCCGCTTCGCTGGAGGGGAAGAGCCTGTCGGCCCAGCCATGATGGCCATGGCCGCGCTGAACGCGGCTTTGAACCTAGTGTGCCTCAGACTACTGCGCCGCCATCGCGGGGAAGATGTGAACTTCAAGGCGTCAGCGATCTTTACCAGCAACGACTCCATCGTCAATGGTGCGATTGTGCTGTCCGGGGTGCTGGTGATGGGGTTCGGGTCGAACATCCCGGATCTGGTGCTGGGCGTCATCGTGGCCGCAATCGCAGCGAATGGGGGGCGGGAAATCCTGCGCGAAGCATCGGAAACAGCTCGCCGTAAGGCGGGCACATAAGGCATGTTTTCGCCCAGTTCATCCCGAGGTTTACCTCTGCAAAAGAGGTAGTCCAGCCTTTGGGCTACGGCCTCGGCTGCAGCCGAGCGTACCATTGGCGATGGCCGCGCGATAGGCGGGCATGCCGTTCTCGACCTCCGTCTGCCGTACAGCAGCGGTGCGCAAGGTTGAGGGTGCATGTCGTCTCTCCTGTTCGTGTGGCCCAGGCCAATGGCCGGGCCGGGACGTTGATGGGCAGGAGAATGGCGCCGAAGGCCCAACGGCCTTCGGCTCGGGAGAAAAGAGGAACCACCCGTGGGCTGATTGGCAGGCCCGGTCGTCGCTAGAACCGTCTGCTCATCAAGCAATCACACCCGGCCCATGTCGTGGCTGGGGCCGGCATCGTCTGGCGCACATCCGCGCACAAAGGGAGCCCGTTTTTGCACCGGCGGGCACCGGCACCGATTACCGCTGACCACGAAGGGTCTCCCGGTGGCTCGTGCAGCCTGGCAAGCCACCGGGAGACCCTTCGCAGAGGGCGGAAGAAACGCAGATCAACAGAACGCGCGTGGTGCGGCTCGCAGAGAAGCTACCTTCAGGTCCCGCGGCCGGGGACGGCTGGGCGGGACGCGCACACGGATCAAGAAGGCGTTGCGCGCTGGGCGTCCCGCAGGGCATGCGGCGGAGTGCGGGACAGGGGCCACGCCGCCGAAGGCGGGCACGGCTCACGGGGAACGGGGGCGGTCAGGAGCCTTTGCGGCCGCTACGGCGCGGGCGCGAGGCGCCGCGCTTGGAGCTGCCGGATTCGACTGGCAGCGTGCCTTTGCAGTCCGGGTAGCGGCTGCACGACCAGAACGGGCCGCTCTTGCCGCTGCGCTGGCGCGTGGGTGCGCCGCACTGCGGGCATGCCGGCCCTTGGGGAACCTTGATGGACAGGGAGGCGCTGCCGTACTGCGCAATCAACTGCGAAATCCACGCGGCCTGCTTGCCGATGAACACGTCCAGGGTGAGCTGTCCGGCCTCGATCATGTCGAGCGCCTGTTCCCAGACGGCGGTGGTGCCAGGGTCGGCAATCGCCGCAGGCACGGCATCGATCAAAGTGAAAGCCGCATCCGAGGCGCGGATGGCGCGCCCCTTCTTCACGAGGTAGCCGCGAGCGATCAGGCCGCCGATGATGTTGGCCCGCGTCGCTTCGGTGCCGATGCCAACCGTATCCTTGAGCTTCTGCTTCAGGCGGGGATCGGACACCAGCTTGGCGACGCCTTTCATGGACTTGACCAACTCGCCTTGCGTGTACGGTTTGGGCGGCAGCGTCTTGAGTGCCTTGAGATCGACGTCGGCCACCTGGCATGCCAGGCCCTCATACAGTTTCGGCAGCGCGGGCAGCACCTGGGCGCGGACCGCAGTATCGCCCTCGCCATCACCGTCTTCGGCCTGCGGCTCGGCGAGCACCTGGCGCCAACCCGGGATGACAACCTGCTTGCCCGTGGCCGCCAGGTTCTGCCCCCCGCACGAAAACTTGGCCACAGTGCGGTCGAACTCGTGGTGAGGGAGGAACTGCGCCAGGTAATGCGACCGGATGAGCCTGTACACGGCCAGTTCCTTCTCGCTCATGGCGGAGAGCTTCGCCGGTTCGAGCGTCGGGATGATGCCGTGGTGCGCCGTGACCTTGCCATCGTTCCAGGCGCGCGAGCGCTGCGAGCGGTCGAGCTGGCCCATGATCGAGCGCAGCGAGGGATCGGTCTTGAGCAGGCTGTCGAGAACGGTGGGCACTTCGGCAAACATGCTCTCGGGCAGGTAGCCGGAGTCCGAGCGGGGGTACGTCGTGGCCTTGTGCGTCTCGTACAGGGCTTGGGCAATCTCCAAGGTTTCCTGCACGTCCAGCCCAAGCTGCTTGGAACACACTTCCTGCAAGGTGCCCAGGTCGAACGGCAGCGGCGGGCCTTCGCGGACACGCTCAGTCTCCACCGACACGACGTGGGCACTGCCCGCAGCGCGGATCTGCTGCATGGTCTGCTGTGCGACCGGCTGCCGCAGGCAGCGGCCTGCGTCGTCGGTGCACGCATCGGGTGGAACCCATTGCGCGGCGAAAGTCGAACCGCCTGCGAACAGGGACACGGCGATGGCCCAGTATGGTACGGACACGAAGCGCGCGATCTCGCGGTCGCGGTCCACAACGAGCTTGAGCGTCGGGGTCTGTACGCGGCCGACCGACAGCACGCCGTCGTAACCCGCCTGTCGCCCCAGCACCGTGAACAGCCGGCTCAGGTTCATGCCCACGAGCCAATCCGCACGGGAGCGCGCCAGCGCCGAGTGGTACATCGAAAGCGTCTCGGCCGAAGGCCGCAGCTTGCCCAGTGCCGCCCGAATGGACGCATCGTTGAGCGCCGACAGCCACAGGCGTTCGATGGGGCCGCGGTAGCCGCAAAGCTCCACGATCTCGCGGGCGATCAATTCGCCCTCGCGGTCGGCATCGGTGGCGATAACCAGGTGAGTCGCCTTCGCCAAGAGCGCCTTGACGACCTTGAATTGCGTGGCGGTCTTCGGTTTGACCTCGACCCGCCAGTGCTGGGGAATGATGGGCAACTGCTCAACGGACCATCGTTTGAGCTGCTCGTCGTAGGCCTCGGGCGGCGCCGCCTCCACGAGATGGCCGATGCACCAGGTGACCGTGACGCCGGAACCGTTGAGGCAGCCTTCACCGCGCTGCGTGGCGCCGAGAATCCGGCCAATGTCTTTGCCCTGGGAGGGCTTCTCGCACAAGAACAGCCGCATATCCGTCCATCCCGATTCCTGTTGTTCATGGAGTTGCTGGGATCGAGGATGCCGAGCGCAGCCCCTGGCAGCAGCAAACAAGCCGCATGCGGCAGCGACCGCTTTCACGCCGATGAAATGGCGAGTGCGGGGAAGGTGCGTGGCCGGAAGTGTGCGGGCCGAGAGCCGCGATTTCCGGGAGCGCGCGTGGAACTCGGTGGACGTTGGTGGAGCTATCCCCTGGGGATAATTCGCAGCGCATGGAGGGCGGCGAAGCACTGCGGCAGCCGCCCTCCATGCCCGATCACTTCCTGCGCTTGGTCTCTTTCGGCGCCGTCGATTCCTGGGTGGCCTGGGGCTTCGGCTCTGCCTCCTGTGGCTTCGGGCTGAGGGCCACAGACTCGATGCGGTACGGCAGGATGCCGACACTGCGCGCGTTGACCTGCCAAGTCTCACGCGGCTGATCTTCGTTGTCCGTCCAGGGGTCGCGCTCCATGCGGCCGACGACCAGCACCCGCATGCCCTTCTGGTAGAGCTGCTGCCAGCGGTCGGCGTCGTGGTGCCAGAGTTCCACCGGCGCCCAGAAGCCGCCGCGGTCCTCGAACTCGCCGCCCTTGGTGGGGACGGGGTTGTCGAAGTACACGTTCAGCCGGAGCAACCGGCGAGGATCGTCGTTGCCATTGGGGAATTCGCGGTACTCGGGAGGCGATCCGATGTTGCCCTCGCCGATGAATTGTGTGCTCATGTTGGAATCTCCGTGGTGGTTGAAATACCCGTGCCTCGTTGGGCTCGGGCGCGTGCTCGGATGGCAGGCGCAATCACCGATCGCGCACTGCGGCAGGAACGGACGCGAGCCGGCGCAGGTAGGTGTTGTCCGCCTGCGCGGCCTTGCTGGCGCATTCCTGTGCTTGCCTGCCCAGGGTGTGCAGCAGGCTGATCTGCATGTTCAGCATGACGCGCTGCAGTTCGATCTCGTGCAGGTCGTGCAGCAGGTTGACCGGCGTGCTGGGGCTCGCCATCAGCTCCTGCCACAACGCCACGCCCATGGCCGATCGATCGTGCTTGCGCCAGCGAAGAAAGGTCGTGCCTGCGCCAGTGGTCTGCTGGGCCAGCTCGACGGGAAGCAGGTGGAAGGGATGCCCGCACGCCTGTGGCAGCACCTGTCGCTGCGCCAGGGCAATCAACTCGTCGCGCATGGCGAAGCACTGGCTGGCCCAGGCCTCGAAGTCCCCTTTACCTTTAAAAGGCTTTAAAAGGCCTTTTAGAGAGGCCGCGTGTTCCAGCCGCATGAAGGCTGGCTGTTCCAGACGACGGAAGTAGCGCGGTTCGCGGTTCGGGTCGCTCATGCCGGTTCGTCCTCGCCGGCGGCTGTGGACTTGGCCTCGGCCGAATCGGCGGCAGCGCCTTCGTCGGTGGGAGATGCGGCTGCGGCAGCGCTATCACCACGCTGTTGCAGACCACGGCGCACGACGGGCGGCGCAAACTTCGAGCGGCGCATGCCTTCGAGCACGTCCTGCGGCAGTTCGCCGAACTTCTCCAATGCTGCCCGAGCTGCGGCGTTCTTGGCCGCGAAGTCGTCGCGGGTGCAGCCCGAGTAGCGGTATTGCTGGGCCAGGCTGAACAGGCTGCGCAGCGCGTGGGCACCTTCGTTGAGCCAGCGCTCCAACGTCGAGCGATCGATCAGCGCGGTGTGGTGGGCGAGGATCAGCTTGCGGGCGATGTCGTCGTAGTCGGCCAGCAGATAGACGGCGGCAAAGCCGAGCTGCGCGTTCACGAACAAGGGGAGCTTCACCGGCTGCACGTTGAGGTTCTCACCCAGGCTCAACGCCGCAGGCACGCCGGCCAGTGCCTGGTCAACCTGCTCGCGCAGCGATTGCAACGTGGTCCTGGTCTGGTCGAGCTTTTCCTCGATGCGCAACATCCACCAGTCGCTGTACGGGGCGTCCTGCTCCGAGCCGCGCTTCATCTTGTTCATCACGGCGATGTAGCCGTTCAGGCCGACGATGCCGGGTCGCCCCTCGGCGGCGGCGCGGCCATGCCAGATGCGCGAGGCGTGGTGGGTGTGCAGCGTCAGCGACATCGCGCTGCGCAGGGAGCCGAGGTTGAGTTGCAATGGTTCGTTGCTGGTTGCCATGGTGATCGCTCGCTGGTGGACAGGGAGCCGCCAGCATCCGCATGCAGCGGAAGGCAGTCAGTCAACAAACCGAAATGAGCCGACCCCCGGTTCTGTGCGCGCTGGCGGCGCAGCGCGCAACGGTCCCCTGGGGACCGCTCCGCAGATGGGCACTCACATCGGCGTTCCCGTCCTCGGTTGTTGACGGTATGCGTGCTGCACCGCACGTCGCGCTGCCGTTCGACACGATCCTTCGCCGCGCAGCCGTCCCCAGGGGACCGTTCCGTTGAGCGCCATGGAGGTCTGCTTCATGGTCTTGCATGCGCTCTACTCAGGTTTTGCGCAGCATGTCGCGCCGTCGCCCGGCGCTTCACCGCACAGCCGTCCCCAGGGGACCGTTTCTGCCGACCGCCATGGAGATCTACTTCACGGCTTTGACAAGCCCTGTGCTCAGGATTTGCGCAGCAGATCGCGCAGGCGCTCGATGTGCTGCCGGGCCACCTCGGGCGGCACGACGTTGCGCGGCGGCTCGGTTGGTGGCGCTCGCGCCGCCGATGGTGTTGGCGGTGCCGGGCCGGTCTGCTTGGCCCAGGCATTGAACTCGCCGCGCATGGCGCGCTGGATGATGCCGAACAGATAACCGGCGGGGTTGCGGATGCCATGCTTGCCGCACCGTGCGGCCCATTCGTCCAGCACGGCCTGCCGCAGGGCAGCGTCCACCTGCTGCAACGCCATCTTGGCTCCGGCCTGCTGTTCCGCCTTCAGTTCCGCGAAGCGCTTGGGCCATTGCAGGTCGCCCAGCGCACGCGCCTGCGCGGTAGTACGTACTTCATCAATACGACTACTACGTACTGTACGGTCCTGCTTCGAATTCCGAAGAGCGCCGTCTGGCGCGGGTTTCGGCCCTGCTTCGGATTCCGAAGATGGGCGATCGCCATTCCGAAGAAGGCTCGCGGGCCCTTCTTCGGAATCGTGGACCGCATCCTCCTGTGGATAACTTTCGGAGGCGGTGATGCCCTGGTCGGCCAGGCGCTCGGCGAGCACTTGCAGCCGCGACGGCAAGGTGCGTCCGGACAGCATCGGGTCGTCCGCGATCTCCTGGAGGGTGTTGAGTCCCACCACCTGGACGGCCTTGGCCGAATGCCCCAGCGACTGGCTGACCAGGGCCAGGTAGTCGGCGTCGAGTTGCATCGCCTCGAACGGCGTCAGCGGTTCGTCGTGCAGGACGTAGAGGTTGCCGAGGATGCGACCGGTCTTGGGGTCGCGCCGTCGTCGCACGAGGCTCAGCCAGCGCGTCAGGCGCAGCAGCGTCAGCGCCCGCGCCACGGTCTCATGGGAGGCCTGGCCTGCGCAGGGCATCGACGCCAGCCAGGGGCGCAACTGCTCATAGGTGGGAAATGCCGTGACGCCATCGTCGTTGAGCATCAATCGGAACACCTGCCAGGCGTTGCGCTCCAGCGGTGTCAGGCGGCGGTCGAGGAACAGCCGCCGCGGCACGCTCTCGTGCCGATTGCCACTGAACAGGAAGGCGTCGCCGGACGTAGGAGGCGTGGGCGTTGGAGCAGGCAGGGACGCGGGAGCGCCAGAGCTGGACTTGGGCGCGAGGTCCTTCAGCGCAGCGTCGAACAGGTCGGCGAGTGCGATGGGGCCAGGGCGCTGGGCTCGTGGGGCGGTGTCGTCCACGGCCATGGCCTAGCCCAATCCCTGATCGACCCAGTTCCTGATCGCGGCCCAGACCACCGAGAGCGGCAGCGACATGCCCTCGGCCAGGTCCATGGCCGCATCGAGAATCGAGGTCTCGTCCTCCAGATCGACGTTCCTGCTGCTGGTCACGGCTTTCCATTGCCGCCACAGTTCGGTGTCCTGGGTCTCGTCCAGGACGGGGTGGCGCCCCTTGCGCTTGGGCAGGCCGAGGATCTCCCGCCGCAGGGCGACTTCCTGATGGGTCAGGCCATAGAAGCGGCTGACCATCTCCGTGCTGGCCCCCAGCCGCAGCATGCGATCGACCGTGGCGATTTCCTTCTCCACGTCCTGTGCCTGGTTGAGCAGGCGCTGCAGCACTTCGCGGTTGACCGTGACCGAGCACCACGAGACGCTGGCGTTGGCCAGCACGCTGATCAGCGCGGGGTGCTTGAGCGCATCCAGCTCGGCCTCGCCGAAGCCCATGGCCTTGCAGCGGCGCAGTTGGCCGTTGCGAAGGTCATACAGCGCCTGGGCAATCACGGCCTGGTTGAGCGGATGCGATGTGGACATGCGGCCTCCCTCGCTCACGTCCCGGGCGCCGTGGTGCCGGCTTCCAGGTCCAGCAGACGCCGGGCGAGGCGCAGCAGCCGAAAGAGCTTGACCAACGCCGTGTCGCTCAAGCGCCTTGCGCCGCTGCCATGGCCTTGGCTCTGGCCGTGCAACAGGGTCGGCAGGTCGGCGGCGAGCTGCGCGCCGTCCAGGCCCGCTTCGGCGACGGGCTGACCCGTCAGGGAAGTGAGCAGCGTCAGCACCGCGCGGCCGAGCGGCGACGGGGCTTGGCCGCGGGCGCGGCACGCAAACCCGATGCCATCGGCGCGATCCTCGATGCACTCGTCCAGGCCTGCCTCCCCGGCGATCTCGCGCGCGAACTGCGCGATGTGGATGCGCAGCCGATCGGGCGTGTCCAGGCCGGCGTCGATGTACCAGACGTCGGAGATCGGATAGAGTCCGCCGGCTTGCACCGGGATGGACTGCAGCACGCTCGCCGAGAAGTCGGGCGGCAGCGCATCGCCCAACTGGTCGGCGACCATGCGCTGGATCGATTGGAGCCGTTCTGTCGTCGGTGCTGGCGAGACGATGTGCTCGCGAAGCAGATCGCCCGGTGCGGCCGGCTGGCTTCCCGTGGCCGCTTCGCCAACCGCCGTGTCGTCGTGGCGCAAGGTGGGCTCGGACGCCGGAGGGCTGGCGGGTGGAGGACCGGCCGCCGCTGCAGGCGTGGCGATGGACGATGCTGCGCCCGGCGGAGTCGGCGTGCCGGCGGTGGGCGAAGGCAACGCCGGCTGCGCCGCAGGTGGCGTCGGGTCACTGACCAGCGCCCGGTGGCGGCTTTCCGATTCGGTCAGGTCCAGCGCCAGCACGTCGTAGCCGATGCCCAGCAGCTCGGACATCTGGCCGATCAGCTCGTCTTGCACGCGCTGCGGCGCGAACTCGTCGCCCTGCGTGTCGAACTGCGCCAGCACCTCCTGAAAGAAACTGTCGAAGTCCAGCGGCAGCGAACGGTCCTTGGCGTAGTGCTCCCAGGTGCGTTTGCAGGCCGTGCGCATGACCGACAGCCGCTCGACCTGGTGGCGCCCCAGGCCGCCATAGAGCACAGTGGGAATGGCGGGCAGCAGGTAGCGCACCGCGTCGGCCATGCGGGTGATGTGCGACCGCTGGACGGGGAAGCCATCGGCCGCCAGGCGGCGGGCCAGTTCCGACTGGCTCAGGGCGGCGCCGCTCTCCTGCTCGTAGAACTCCCGTGCTTTCTCGACGCCGAGCGCGCGCTCGATGAACGTGAGGCCGCCGCGCAGTTCGTTCTCGGCAAGATGCCCGGTCAGCGCGACGATTTCACCGCGCTCCGGCCATGGTCGGAACAGGCACGATATGCGGAAGAAGCGTTCTTCCTTGGTCTCCGACCAGAGTTCGCGCAGGATCGCCAGTCGCGTGTTGCCGCCGTTGCGGATGATGTAGTGGTCCTCGCCGGGCCTGCGCGTGATGGCCGGCGCCGCGTCCAGGCCGCGCTCGCGGATGGATGCCTTGATTTCCTCGTAAGCCGGGTTGCGCTTCATGCGCGGGTCATGGTCGTAGGGCCGCAACTGGTCCAGCGTCACGACCATGGGCGTGTCCGCGATCGGGTCGCTCAAGGCCGTAGCCGCTGGGCCGCTGCGCTCGAAGCCGGCCGCGAGCAGCTTGCCTGCCATGTCCTGCGAGGTCATGTCAGCCATGGCCGCACCCCTCGCAGTCCCCACGACCGCCGGCCGGCGCCATGCGGGCCTCTCGCTCGGCGCGGCGGATCTGCGCACGGGCGTTCAATTCGGCCCGGTGGTCACTCGCTGTCGAACTCGTGTAGATCGCCGCGCAGCCGGCCTTGGTGAACTTGAGGTGCCCGCCCGGCGTGCGCTTGACGTGCCAGCCCTCACCGACCGCGAACTCGATCAGGGCGCGCAGCCGCTTGTGGCCGCGGGCCAGCTCATGTGCGTTCGCCATGGGGCCTCCCAGGATCAAGAGGTCGCTGCGGGCGGCCGGATACTTGAGCCAGTCGGTCCTGCCATTGCGGGAACAACTCGCTGGCGAGCGCGCGCATCGTGTCGAGCGCGGCAGGGGCGACTCTGCCGGGCGGCTGGCGGTGCTCGACCCGATGCACCGGCAGGCCGCGCGTTGCGGCACGTGGATACGCTTCTATGGCCGGCACGTCGGTGGCGAGCACGCGGATGCCGGCGCTGTCCTGGAACAGGTCGCGCAAGGCCTGCTGGATCAGCCGTGCGTTGGCGGACACCGGGTGGACGCGGTTGATGAGCAAGTGCAGCGGCGGCGGTTCGATGCCCAGGTGCCGGTACGGCGCAATGTCTTCGAGCAACTGCATGGTGCCGCGCCGCAGCTCGCGTGCCGCGAGGATCTCCGGCGTGACGGGCGACAGCGCGAGATCGGAGGCGAGCACCGCCATCTCCAGCAGCACGGAACGCGCGCCCTGGGTGTCGATCAGCACCAGGTCGTAGAGGGGAGCAAGTGCTGGCAGCAGATGCCGCAACCGCAGGCGGCCATCCGGCGCATGCAGCAACAACGTGTTCAGCTCGCCCCGGTGGTCGTCGGACAGCACCAGGTCCAGGCCCGCGATGATCGTGCGGGACACGAGCTGGCCAAGGTCGCGCTCGTTGAAGGCCAACAGCTCATAGATGCCGCCCGGCGCGCGCTGGGTCAGTTCGTAGTAGGAGGACAAGGTGGGCTGCACGTCGAGATCGAGCAGCAGCACGCGCAGGCCCGCGTCCGCGGCGAGCCCGCCCAGGTTGGCGGCCGTCGTGGTCTTGCCGACGCCGCCCTTCGTTGAAATGATGGACACGACCTGCATGGCGCTCTCCGGCTGGGAATGGGAAGTCCGCGGGAGAGCGGGTCAGGTCCGGTGGTTGAGGCGCTCGGCGATCCACTGGTCGATTTCGATCGAATCCCAGCCGACAGCGCGCACGCCCAGGCGCAGCGCCTGAGGGAACTGGCGCTTCTTCATCAGGTTGTAGATGTGGGCGCGTTTGAAGCCGGACTTCGCTTCGACTTCATCGAGCCGCAGGATGCGGCGCTCGTTCGGCGGGAGTACAGGGGTCTGCGACATGGCGGTCACTCCTGAACGCTCGGTGGCGTTTGTTGGCGTGACCTCTATTCAATAGACCTGGCTGCGGAAAGACATTGCAAATGCAATCTCCGCGATTGCACATACAAGCTGGATAACCTCATGCGCTTGCGCTACGAACGTACCTCTTAGCGTTGGCGAACTTTCCGTTTAAGGTGCGCTCAGTGATGCCCATGGTGCCGCCGTAGTGGGCGACCAATGCAGAGACAAGGGCCTCCTGCGTTTTGAAGCTGGAATAGGGCACGCCTGAAGGCGACTGGCTCAGCATCAGCGTCAACATCCCTCCAATGATGTTGAGATAGGTCGTTTCCGCCCGTTCGCTGATCTCGCATTGCTTGGATGCCAACAGCACCGAGGATTGCTTGAGTAGCGTGTCGTGCTGCTCCTGCAGTTCTCGCATCTCACGTCGGGCTTGTTCAAGCGCGGCCTGAAGGGCCAGCCGCTCCACGAGGATCGCCTGTCCTGTTTCCATGGTGATGAAAGGATGCGCCATGCGTTCGCCACGGCTGAACAGAAATCCTGGCCGGTGCTCGGGATAGTGGGTGCGCATCCAGCGTTTTAGATCGACATGGCGAACAGTCAGATCCAGAGAATTGAGCAGGTTCGGATCATTGAGCGTGATCCCGTTCTTGCCGTAGGGCAGCTCTCCGTTGAGGATGCCGTCATAGATACGTTCCGAGTGCAGCCGGCACTCATTCCATCGAGGGCAGTTCAGCGACCGAGGCAGGACACGCGGTGACGCGATCGTGGCCAGGATCATCGGGAGATACCGCAGCAACCCAGCCCATCGGATGGCCGCCTCGATGGGACGATAGAACACCTTTGATGTTGAAATGTCCTTGTGCATGTCTTCGTCTCCTTTCGGGTGCGCTACATCACCGGCTCCTTTCTTGCCCAAGGGCTGTTGTGTCGTTATGGCCTGCGACGGACGCTTGAGGCGATGCCCTAAGCGAAGGCGGAGGAGGCCATTGGCGTCCGCCGCAGGTGGCCTTGTCTTGCTTGATATGCAAGAATCGATCAGTTGCCGGCCCATCGAGCGATGAGGACGCAAGCTCGATATTGGCGCTCACGGTACCAGCGTCATAGGTGGCGCAAAGCCCATCAAGACCGATTTGGTATGGTCTGATATCCAGACGGTTCAAGACCAGCGAGTTGAAGCGTTCGACGCCCCTACGTCCAGTTGGGGACTGGAAATCAGCGGTTAGTGATGCATCGCTCCACATGCTGATATATCGACAAAGTATCTGCCGCAGTACCAGTGACCCTGCCAGGTTGCCCCAGCACATAGGAGACGGAGATGGCTGAACATTCCCATGAACATCAACATCACACATCCGGTCAGATGGGTAAGCACGGCCGACCATACGCCAAGTTCTGGGTGAACATGGTGTTGGGCCTCGTCGTCATGTACTTCGTAATGTTCAGCATGATCGACGGCGCCAGGGACTTCAGAAACAATCTCAACATGCTCTACATGGCGGTCACTATGTGGGCGCCAATGGGCATCTTCATGCTAGCGACAATGCCCGGCATGTTTCCAAACCGGCGGCTCAATCTCGTGCTGTACGGCTTGTTTGCCGTTCTCACACTCGGTTCTTTTGCCGCTACCCGTGCTCAAACCGGAATCGGCGATCGACAGTTCATCGCGTCTATGGTCCCGCACCATTCGGGAGCGATCCTCATGTGCCGCGAGGCGCAGCTCTCAGATCCGGAACTCGTCAACCTATGCCAAGCGATTTCCGATGGCCAGCGCGCGGAGATCGAGCAGATGAACCGGATTGCTGCACGCCTTCGTTGAGGCTGGCTGCCACTACACTGGCGCCGCGTTGCGCTCCGGCGAAGTTAGCCGCAGCGATGTAAAGATGAGTACTTGCGGTGTTCCGATGCCGGCGGTTGTGTCCTACAGCCGTCCAGGTGCCAGGTAGTCCACGCGACACCACCCCGCGCTGCCTGCGGAGCGAGCGCAAGTCATGATCGTCGCAAGTTGGAGTTCGATAGCGAACCCGCTCAGCAGCTGGACGCATCAGGCGTAACGACGGGTGGATGGATCATCCTTGGACGCTGGTGGAAGTGGTTGGATGAACTTTGTTGCCGAGGGCGAAAAACAAGGCTATAATTGAGTTCTTCGCTGATCACCACAGTGGAGAAAGTGATTGGGAAACAGAGACTTAGCGCTCTAGTGCATGACTCGTTTCCCGCTCCAAATTCGATCCGCAGTGCGTCGCTGGGATCACAAAGAAGAGGCCGGAAGGCCTCTTTTTTTGTGCCTGGGATTTGGTGGTTGCAGGTGCATTCCAGTGATTGGGTGGCCACGGTGGGGATCTGATTGTGGCCGGGTTATCTGTTCTCGCTGGCAGTCCCCCTCTTCACACGCAGGGTGCATTGCGTGGCGCCCGTCATGATGATGCTCGGCGACTCTAGCTAGCCCTATTCGATCAGCCAGGCGGGTTCACCTTCTATCAGTGTGCCGCCATGGCTTGTCTTGTCTCCCTGGCGCGCCGCAGGGCTGCCCTCAATTAGCGTATGCGCGGCACCAGTCTCGATGACCGCACCGCAGCTGAGTTCATCCCCCATGCGTGCAATTGCACGACCATTCACTGTGGCATTGGCCGCGCCACTGATGACAGTGCCTTCCCCGTGGAGAGGGCAAAGGTGGCGATGGCCGACGAGGACGACAGGCTTCATGGCGACTCTACCTGGGCAAGTGGAGCGGTTTGTGGGGCCGTTCGTGATTCGTGGTCGATCGCTTCTGGCCACTTGACTTCTGGTGCTAGACGCATGGCGGATTGGCACCAGAGGATATCGTTGTGGTCTCTATTGAGCGGGGCGGGAGGGACAGCGGAGAGGCCATGTTGCATGTAAGTGCATACATAGGCCCAAATTGATGCTTCACCGTATTCGTTGTTCAATGGGAATCGGTCGATAACGTTATTGGTGCCTGGTTCCACGATGGACAGCATGATCCCTGTTTTTACGAGGTGCGAACCTTGGTGGGTTACGGCTTGTTTTCTCCAGCGTTCTGCGCGTACATCCTTCCAGTCGTAGCTGACGATTTTTATTGGCCATGGAATGAAGGGGTTCCACCAACAGAAATTGAAGTTGTAGGCGTAAATTTTTTGGCGGACACGGTTGAAGCGTATTGGTTCATCGCGCGGGGTGAGAAGGATTGCGCGGATGAATGATGCCGCCTGCCATATCCCTGTTAATGTTGCAATAACTACAATTAAGAATAGTTCATGTTGGCGATGTGCTATGGTATCTATTAGCGTATATATGGATAGGATGAGCACTGGGATGCTGGCTAGTGCTAGTAAAAGCAGTAGCTCTCGCATGAAAATTGAGTGTCGGGATATTTCCAGGTAGATGCTGTCTTGGTAGTTTGCATTTAATAATTCGGGTGATGGTTCTATCTTGGTAGGTTCGCTTGGAAGATTGAAGTCTTCTTTCCAGCCTGAACATGGAGGAGTCAGGGTAGGTCGTTTCATTTTTATCCCCTTGTGTCCAGTTTGTCTTGTTTTTTTACTAGTCTCGCTAGGTTTGTGGTGTCGTCCCTGTCGGGCCAATAGTTGACTGTTAACTCAAACGCATCGATAGTGTTGAGATCTGCGGTTGGTATGCTGCCTTCTATTTTTAGGGTTTCTCCTCGGCTGGAACTATCCTCTGGACTAGCGGTGCTCTCATGTAGCCCTGTTCTTGTCTTGTCGCTGTCTCCGGAGTGCACGGTCGGCACAGTGTTTCTTCCCGGTGAGTAAATTACCAGTGTCCATTCGTATCTTGCCCGTTCTTGAATGAAGTTTGGAATGGTGATTGTGTAGTCCAGGCGTGTCTCGAGTGGGATGGAAAAGTTGTCCCTGACCGTGACGAACGGTTCTATCGTTTTTGGAGGGTGGGTTTCTTTGAAATTTATGTCTATTGAGACGTGGGCAGTAATGCCCAATAAAGCAGCGTTGAGAGCGCCTATAGCGTTATCGTTGTCTCCTGCGATCTGCCATTCGCGATGCGAAACCGGTAATCCCCATCTGGACTGGCGTGCCCAGACTTCCAATGGGGAGGATTCTTTCTTCTTGGCAGTCGTCGCTAGTACATAAGATGAGAGTGCAAATATTATGGCTACCCCTACTGGTCCCAGAAAGGCAGTGCCAAATAACAGTGTACTTGCTCCTGCAATTGCTGAAACAAACGCAAATATACCAGATGCGTAGTAGGAGGTTTTGGATGGGTGGTCTCCCTGAGAGGCTGTTCGTTGAGCTGCTAATAAATAATTAGCCCCATCTGCAATACCGGCCACGGCAGCAATGGCACCACCGTACCTCACAAGTTGCGTTCCCTGCATCAATGTCGATCCCGCCGTTACGGCGGCCCGAGCAGGTCGCATTTTCTCGATCGCTTTCCCTGTCGCTTCAATACTCAACCCCAAAATCCCAATGGACGACGACCACACCGCTGCCAACGCTTCGGCCTCCGCATTGCCTGGGGTCGCGTTCAGCGCGTCATGATTCCTGCGCAGGCTGTCTTGCTGGAACCACAACCCACCCAGGCTCAACATCAAGTCCGCGCGGCCCGGCCCCAAGCCAGACAAGCCACTGCGCAGGTTGCCCATGGCCTCACGGGCCAGGGCACGGGTCTGCTCCGCACTCAGGTTGAGCAGGCGCAGGCTGTGGGCGGCCTGGTATTGCAGGCTGTCCGCCCCTATGCGCACGCTGCGCAACGCCTCGCCAGTGCCGGTACCCGCGCTGGCCTGCAGGTGCTGCAACCGTTCCTGCAGGTCCTCGGCGCTCTCCAGAGTCCAGAGCACCAGTTCCACGATCTTGCCGTGCTTGCCGGACACCGCCGCGGTGATGGCGCCGCTGAGCAGCATGGCGTTGACCTTGTGCGCGGCGGGTTTGCGAAAGGCCTGGTCCAGCTGGCCCAGCAGCGCATCGGTGCGCGCCTGCAGGCCTTCGTTGAGCAGCTTCAGGTATTCGCCCGCCCTGAGCGGCACGACGAGCTGCGTCATGTGCTGCCCGGCAAAACGCAGCAGCGCCGCGCTGTGCACGTAGCCGATCATCTGCCGGGCGTTGGCGGAACCGTTACTGGGCAAGCGGTCGTTCCCTGGATGCTACATCCTCCATGCCGACTGAGATCAGGCTGCTCTCTATGGCTGATCGATACTGTCGACCTCATGGGGCGCATCCTTCTCGATATTGGGAGTTTGACTTTGGCTCTTGGGTCGACGTTTAGAGACACGGGGTTTCCTCTCCGGTCGTTTGCCTGGGCGTATAGTCCAGAGGTAGGCGTTCTCCCGCAGTCTCTCCTGGATATGGGGTGGGTAATCGTCAACTGTGGTTAGTGCCGGGATGGGTTTTCCCGGCAGGCCGGCTTCACGGATGATCCTGGGCCATCGAGGCTTCCAGCACAGCAGGAGACTCACCCAGTGGCCTGTTCCGATGATCAGGAAGGCAGGAGAGAGCAGTAGCAGGCCGCATTTGATGACCCGTGAGGAACTGCGGAAGTAGTGGGTCAGGCCTTCGAATTGAGGCGTGAAGGCTTGCCAGGGCCAGGGGAAGTGCGAGGTGATGTGGGGGGGCGGTAGACCCTCTGGGCCCTCATCCATGAAGCGACGGATGAACTCCCATTCGGCTTGAAGCTCCGCGAAATTATTGGCGGATTTGCCTACCCAGATCAGTTCGGGACGCAGTGTGCCAGTGAACACGGGCGACCATATGAGTTCCAGAGGCATGCCCATGCCACCTGGCGGAGCATACTTTTTATCAGAGCCGCTGGACGATACGCCGTTCCACGGGAGCGTGACGATCCCTCCGCAATATGGCGGGCGGTGGAGGTAGACTTGTTGGGTGGTGCGGTTGAAGCGTATCAACAAGTGGCGTGACGTGAACATTTCAAAGCGTGTGAAACGGAAAACATATTTCAGGTAAAACCACAAGATGCAGAGGGTTGTGCTGAGAAAGAAAACTGCTAGATATAGCCTCTCACCATACGGCTCTCCCTGATAATTAGAAGCAAGATCGATCAATATCATTATCGAGTGGGAAGCAATTTCTAGTCCGCTGATTATCAGCATTATTATGGTGAGAGATAATATACTGATCAGCCCGCGCTTGTCCTCCCACATGCCGCAGCGCATTTCGAGCACATGCTCGTTGTACACGTAGACTGGGCCACGGCTTTTTGGGGTTTTGCATACTGATTTTTTTGCGGCTGCAACGTATTCTTCGTCTTCGCTTTCGTACACCCCTCTGTTCTTAATTGTTCTGTTCTGCTTTTTAAAGGCTTCGCGTTTTTCTTTGGGGTCAATGGCGGCCAGCCATGCAAGCCATTCAACAAAATACATTATATGACCTCACTCATGGCGCTGAATAAGGCTTCGAGTTCTTCGGTGTCCTTTATGTATCCTTTGTTGGATGATTTAAGGCGGAAGCAACATTTGCTGCACCACTTCTCCATTGCGTCATCATCGATGATGAGCAAGGTTATAGTGGTGCCGAGTACAATTGCGCCGCCTATCCAGCTCAAGCGACTCAGAAACATCATGGCTGCTCGGTTCGCGGCTAGCCGTGCGGAAAGAGTGGAAAGGGTAGCGTATAAGCTGCTTCTCCATGTTTGGTTGGCACTCATTGATAGCCATTGGAAAAACGCACTCGCTTGTGAAAACGTTATTCCTCCCTGCCCCAAAAGTAGGGCGGTCGTAGATCCAGCTCGCAGCCAATAAGTCGTCGCCAGCAATGATTTAGATCGAACGTCGGCTTCTCTCGCATCTGAAACGTCCCACGTAATACTGACAACGCCCCCCACCGCAGCCAACCCCGCCCCCCATAGCCGATAACGCCCCAGGCTGATGTCCGCTCCCCGCGCAATCGCGCTGTTCCGCTCGACGCCCAGCAGGGTCTGTTCCGTCCCCACTGCCAGTAGCTCGAATCCCGCTGCCGCACTGGCCAATCCTGCGGCCACCACCTCGCTCCAGAAACGCCGGTCCTTGTCATCCCGCTGCCCCTGCAACAGGAGCAGTCCCGCCTCCAGCAGGAGCAGGCCACTGGCCAGCCGAAGCCGATAGAACGAATGAGCATGAGCGCCCTGCAACGTCTCCACATAGGCGCGATCAAGGCGTCGGACCATGGGGGCCGCCACCCGTCCTCGCGAGGGGGTGTCACCCTCGAGTGCGTGTTCACTCAGGCGCAGGTTGATGGCTTGCTCGCCCAGCGAGGCGATGAGGTAGGTGCCCAGGCGCCGGTATAGCAGGCGATCCATGTTGCCGGGGGCGCCGGCCTGCAGGCTCTGGCGCCCCAGTTGACCCAGCCAGGCCAAGGCCCCGGCGGTGTTGAGGGCGCTGTGCTGGGCCAGCTGGTCGAGGTGGCCGTCCACCCGGCTGAACTGCGAGGCGAGTTCCTTGGCGTACTTGAGTGAAGTGTCCACCTGCTGCCAGTGATCGTATTCCGGTGGCAGCGCTTGCAACGCCTGGCGTGTCTGCTCCAGCACCTCGGCAATGGCGCGCTGGTTGAAGACGAAGGAACGCAGGGCCAGGTTGTCGGGCGTCAGCGTGTCGGCATGCCACCACTGGGCGAGCAGCCGCGCCCCGGCTGGCACGCCCTCCATGCCGACCACGCTGAGCCCGGTCTGGTGAGCGAAGCACAGGCCGCTGCGCAGGTCGTTCTCGTCGTAGTAGGCCAGGGCCGCGAGCAGCTGCTCAGATTGCAGCCAGGCGAGGTGGTCGTCGGCCCGCACGTCGGCCAGGCGCTGCGCTTCGAGGCCGTGGGATTCGAACCAGGCCAGCTGGTCATGCATGGCCTTGAGGTCGACGTGTGGCAGGTAACGCGCCTCGAACTGCCGGGCGAACTCGCCGTTGTTCCCCCGGGCCTCAAGGTCCTGGCGCCTGAGTGCGCCTGCGGTATCGAGAATGCCTTCCTTGGCCTGCGCCCACCAGGCGGCCATCTGCGGGTTGGCGCCCTGGTCGGCACCGGCGAGGTGGGCGCGCATGGCCTCTTTGTGACGGTCGACCAGCGCGGCGACCTTGCGCTCACTGAATTGCTGATGCAGTTCGGTGAAGGCCTGGGCGACCAGCACCTTGCGCTCGTTGCTGGGGCCGGGTTTTCCCGCGACCGACTCCGAGGCTTGCAGCCAATCCTTCAGGTGTTCCATGCCCGCGTTGCGCCAGGCATTGAGTTGCTGGGTGATGCCGATGGCATCTTCCACCACCACCGCGATACCACGGGCTTCGGGTTTGCCGGCAACCGGGCCCAGCATGTACCGGGCTGCCGTCAGCGAGTGGACGCTGGTTTCACTGAACAGCTGGTTGTCCAGCAGCTTGCGCAATGAGCTGTCGGTTTGCGCAGCGAAATCGGCGACCAGGTCCAGTTGGTCATGGCGCAGCACATAGGGCCTGGGCGTCGGGCAGCCAAGGCCGGTGAAAGCGGCAACATCCACGGCCGGCAGCCTGTCGCGTCGACGCAGCAGTTGCTGCTGGGCCGCTTCGGTCAACGGGTCGGGGCTGTAGAACAGGCGCAGCTCGGCCAGGTCTTCGAGGTCATGGACGTTGAACGCCAAGGCCGTGTTGCGAATCATGTCGCGCAGGGTGTGGACATCTGTGGCGTCCGGCTCGGACTGCCCGGGGGCAACCAGCGACAAAGAACCGTTCGCCGCAATGCGATAGGGCGGGTGCAGGTTGTGCTGCCCGCTGCGCTTGCGTTTCTCCATGACGTACAGGAAGCCTTGGCGCAGTGGCCGAATGGCATAGTCGGCCTGCTGGAGCGTGGCAACACTGTAGGGATGGCGCAGGTGATCGGGCAGGGTTGGCAAGCGCAGGCGCTGGCCGGTAGTGCCGGCAACGGCCGCATAGCGCAGGGGCAGGATGGTGAAGGTGCGCGTGCAATGGACGGCGGGCCCGCTGGCGAAGGGGGCCTCCAGGGCCTCGCAGGCTTGCCGATTGATTTCGAGCAGTTTGTTGAAGTCGAACATCCGATGTCCTCAGCGAAGCTGTTCATGCAGGTGGGTTTGTACCGACTCGACGAGCGACGTTTGCTTGTCGAGGGCGTCATTGATGGCGGCTTGCCAGACGGGATCGCTCGTCAGGCCCTCACCCAGCAGCGCCATGAAAATCACATAGGCAATCTGGTCTTCCTGCCGTACGAGGCCTGATTCACGTGCAAAGGCCAGGAGCCTCTGCGCGAGGCCCAAACGTACGACATGACATTGTTCAGGTTTGCCACTCGTGCGCAGGGCGTGCTTGAGCTGGTCGGCAAGCCCATAGGCCAATGAATCTCCTGCCAATGCCTGCCAGCAGGCCTGATCAAGCCTGAGGCCATCGAGCGCTCTGACCTCAGGCTGGTCGCCGCCGGAAAAGTCGTACCAGAGTTGCCGGGCGGCATCGGGGTAGGGCACCCACCAGGTATGGATAGGGGCTAGCCAGTCGAGGATGTCGGGTAGATCCTGACGAGCGTGCAGCACACGCAGGCCCTGCTCGGTGTGATAGCGCAACAGGTAGCGATGACCGTCTGGGGCCAGAAGAGTGTTGGCTTGTGCCAGGTGTACGGCCAGGTCCTTGGCCGGCAGCGCGCTGACGATCCAGCCACAGATGGCATCCTTGCACAGGTCGGTGAGCTGCCAGAAAAAGTCGGACTGGCCTTGCAAACGGGCGCTGGCGTCTGGAGCGCACAGTACCGTACCGACCTGCTGCAAATGGCTGAGCGCCTTCTGCGGCATCAGTGAGTGCAACACCTCTTTTCGCTGCCCGAGCTTTTCCAGCTGTTCGTCGTCAAGCCGTGACAGTTCGAGGAGGGTGGATAGCCGATAGCGCTCCGATTGATACAAGGGAGCCAATAACCGGTCGTAGAAGGTACCTTTCATTAGCCTTCCCCTTCCATGCGAACGACATTTCGACCCTCTGCGATGGCCTTGAGCAAACAGCTGACGCAAATGGCTTCCCCAGGCTCCGGGGTCGCGTTGATCGCCAGTTGGCGTGAACCGCCTGCCGCTGTCTGGGTTACCGGGCCTTTGATGTTTATCGCGATGGCGTCGAGCGTCATGCCGCTTGCGTCGAGACGTAGCGTCGCTCCTGGCGCCTTGATGACAAGGCTTTGCGATACGCTGAGTTCAATGACCTGGGTTTCATGGCGAATGGCTTGTCCGGCCATCAGCGCGACATGACCGGCCACCTGTTGCTCCAGATTGCCGCCAACATCTACCGAGTGATTTGCGGTGGTCTTGTCATAGCGATGATTGCCGACCTGTTCGGTGCGATCCTGGCCGGTAATGATGGTGCGGTGGCGACCGACCTCCAGCGTGTCATCCTGGCCAATTTGCTCATGACGATCTCTGCCGATTACCAGATGCTCGTCATTACCCACTTCCTCGCTACGGTTGCGGCCTAGAGTGATCTGTTCATCTCGCCCGACTCGTTCAGAGCGATCATTGCCAACCTGCGTGGTCTCATCATGCTTGACCACATTGTTCTGATCCCGCTGCGCATGGATGAACACCTCTTCCTGCCCCAGCTCATCCTCGAAGCGCAGCTCGTTGAAACCTTGCCCCTTGTGGGTCTTGCTCTTGATGGTCATACGCGTGCGGTGCTTGGGCAGTTCGTAGGGCGGCCGCTGGTTGCCGCAGTAGGTGCGCCCGGTGATCATCGGCTGGTCGGGATCGGCGTTGACGTACTGGATGACCACGTCCTGGCCGATCCGTGGGATGGCCATGGCGCCCCAGCCGCCGCCGGCCCAGCCCTGGGACACCCGCACCCAGCAGGAGCTGTACTCGTTGTCGCGGCTCTCGCGGTCCCAGGGGAAGCTGACCTTGACCCGGCCCCACTCGTCGCAAAAGATCTCCTCGCCCTCGGGGCCGACCACCGTGGCCATGTGCGGGCCGTCGATGCGCGGCTTGGGCGGCGCCTCGGGGCGCCACTCGATGCGCCCGGGCACCAGCAGGGCCTTTTGCGTGTAGCGCGTGCCTTGCTCGGCGCCGGCGGCTTCCTCCTGCAGGCTGGTGAACTGCGCGCCCTCGTGGCGCACGCTGGCCACCCGCCAATGCATGTTGAGGTCTGCGCGGGGGTGTTCGACCAGGTCGAAGCTCAGGCCCGGCTGCAGGCGCACGTCGTCGCCTTCGACCTCGGCGATGCGCGCATCGTGGCGCAGGGTGGCAAGGCGGGTGCGGGTGAAGGGGAGGCCGACTTCGTCGCGCTTGTAGCGGCCGGGGTAGTCGAAGCGCTCGTAGTCGTCGGCCTGGTGCTGCAGGTCGCTGGCGTTGAATTCCTGCTGCAGGTGGTAGGCCGGATGGGTGAAGGAGTAGTCGCGCTGCACCTGGCGGGCCGTGCGCACCTGCTCGCGGTAGTGCAGGCGGCGCAGGCAGGGGCGGGCCTGGTCGCCGCCGCTGTTGGCGTGGTAGAGCACGGCGAGTGGGTCGGGGTAGTCGTCGTCAATGAAGCCTTCGTCGTCGTCATCGTCCTCGGGCTTGACCAGGCTGGAGCTGATCATGCCCAGGGTCAGCACGCGGTCGCTGACGAGCAGGCGGTGGCCCTTGGCGCTGTGGACGAAGCGGTAGATGAAGCCTTCCTCGGCGGCCAGGCGGGTGATGAAGGCGAGGTCGGTTTCGCCGGCCTGGACGCAGAACTCGCGGGGTGCGTGAGAGAAGCTGTGGCCCAGTTCGAAGTCGGTGATGCGCTGGGCCTTGAACAGGGTTTCGAGGATCTGCGGCACGCTTTGTTGCTGGAAGATGCGCCAGTTCGAACGCAGCCCGGCGCGGGCCAGCTTGGGCTCGACCACGGCCTGGTAGCGGGTGCGGCAGTTGCCGGTGTCGCCCTGGCTGAAGGCGCTGATCAGGCCGTGTACATGGCGCATCGGGCGCTGGCCGCGCAGGATGGTGAACAGCGCGGGCTTGTCGAGCAGGTGGGCGAAGTCGACGTTGTCTTCGTAGCTGACCAGTTCGAGCACCAGCCGGAACGGGGTGCTGAGGGCTTCGTCCAGGGTGAAGGAGACCACCTCGAACGGGTCCTGGCTGGCCAGGGGCTCGAAGCGGTAGCTCAGTTCGGATTGATTAGGCATGGAAAGTCCCTGTCCGCCTTCTGACGGTGACTGAAGCCCGGGCAGGCGCGCCTGCCCGGAACCCTGCGGTCGGGTCAGACGACGGGCGCGCGCCAGTCGTCGGCGCCCGCGGTGCCCGCGACGGTGTGATCCCAGGTGATCTTGCGGTAGGCCAGGGACACCTCGATCAACTGCGTGAAGTCGGCGTTCTCCTTGTCCTGGGCATGGGGCATGACGGTGTTGATATCGACGATGGTGGCGTCGGTGAGCTCGGTGGTGAAGAAGTGCTCCTGCTTGCCCTCCACCGAGGTGCGGTACCAGTTGACCGTGACCTTGGGCAGCATTTCACCGGACGCCAGGGCGTTGTACATCAGCGGGGTCGCCTTGTTCAGCGCACTGGTGAAGATGAACGGCTTGTGTACCCGCTGCCCGGTCGGCTGGCCGCTTTGCGGGTCGGTTGGCACGGTCACCTTGTGCTTGATTTCCTGCACCAGGATCTCGTCTTCATGGCCTTCGACAAACACGTTGCCGACGGAGTCGGAGGTGAAGGCGCCTGCGGTGAGCAGGCCTTGGGTCTTGCCTTCGATCTTGATGTAAGCGGGTGTTGGCATGGCAGATATCTCCTGCATCCATGTGGGTAAGCACGCACACGGGAAGTGGCGTGGCCATCGGGCTCGATGGGCTTGTCAACGGGGCGCAGGCCCCGAAAATCCATTGCTGCGGGCGCGCCGTTCACGGCTGCAGCAGGGTGTTCAGCGCCTCGATCGCCTCGCGGGTGAGCAGGTCCAGGCGGTAGCGGTAGTAGCCGTACAGCCCGGCCAGGGTGATCGCCGAAACCACCAGTGGGCTCCACCAGGGCCATTCGCGGCGCAGGCGCACGTCTCGCGGGGCGACGTTGGCCAGCGGGTCGCCGAAGAGGTCCGGGGGCGGGCCACGCAGTTCGAGGATGATTTCGCGCAGTTTGAGAATGAGGGCCTGCAGTGCCTCGTCGCCCTTGGGGTCGATGCCGTACTTGCCGCGCAGGCCCAGGCACAGGCACAGGTAGATGAACTCCAGGACGTCCTGGTAGCGCTTGGGCTCCTGCATCATGCGCGACAGCACGGTGAAGATCTTCTCGCCGCCCCAGGTCTCGTGGTGGAAGACACTGAGCAGGGGCTTCTGACTCCACAGCGAGCTCTTGCCCCATGGCGTGGACATCACGGCCTCGTCGATATACAGGCACAGCGCGTAGGAGTGGGCCTGCAGCTGGGCCGGCTCGTAGTCGTACCGGCGCATCTCCTCGATGATGGCGTTGATCTGGTTGTAGACGGCGTTGTAGAGAAACGGGATATCCCGGTGGCTTTCCTGCTTGCGCAGACGCATCACCAGGCCGAACAGGGGCATCGCCGCATCGATCATCTGGTTGCTGAAGGCTCCACGGAGCTGGAAGTCCGGGTCGGGTACGTAGTCCGGGTGGTCCATCGCGCTGGCGGAGGCCGGCGCGGACTGCTGTGTCTGGCTCTCGCCGGCGAGCACGCTCAGTAGGCTGGCGCCCGGCTCAGTGGGGCGATTGTTGGCTGCTTCGGTCATTTCATTCGCTCCGTATCGCCCAGAACTGCAACTGGAGCCCCGGGAACTCCCCCGCGACATGCAGACCAAAGCCGTTGCTGTCCTTCATCGCGGCCCAGTTCGGGCTGCGCCGGTCGAGCTCGAAGTAGCTGAAGCCGGCATGAAACGGCAGCTCCCGCGGCGCCACGGGCATCGGTCGCAGCGCAATGCCGGGCAGTTGCAGCGGCACCAGGTCAGCCAGTGCCTCGAGGGAGGTGATCTTGGTTTTCTGCAGGAACGACTGCTGGAACGTCTCGGCGGGCAGGTCGGCATGCACCGCGAGGATGAAGGTTGCCTCGTCGATCAGGCGGCGATCGTCCAGGGTCACGGTCAGCACGCCGAACGGCTGCTCCACCAATGGCAGGGAAACGGCCCGCGGTTGCCGGACGATGCTCAGGGTACGGCGCAGTGCATCCTCCAGCGGCTTGAATGACTGGCGCAGGGCGTTGTGCCGGTAGGCTGGCGGCTCCGGCGGCAGGCGCTCGTCGTCGGTGAAGGTCAGCAGCTCGCCGCACGCCTGGCTCAGGCTCAGGTACAGCTGCTCAGGGTGGGTATGGGGCTGACGGGCCAGGTGCTGGAAGCACGGCCACCAACGGTTCATGGCTTGCAGCAGATTGAAGTCGCGGATATCGGCCACCCCCGACTGGCCGGGCGAGCCGATACGCGCCGCGAGGTTGCGCGCGCGCTCGCGCAAGGTGTTGCTGACTTCGTCGAGAAAGCGCTTGAGTGCCGGGGCGGCCTGAATCGAGACACAGGTGGGATAGAAGTCGTCGTCCAGCAGCAGGCTGCCGTCGGGCCGGCGCTCGAGGATCCAGGCAAGGGGCAGCCGGGAGTAGGCGCTGTTGTCCTCGGTCTCGCGCATGAGTTGAAGGTTGGGGACCGCCAGGTCTACCTGCACCAGGTCGCCGTCGGCGCTGTGGGTGTCCTTGATCTCCAGGGGCTGGGCGCCGTAGCGGTAGTTGCCGCCGCTCTCGGGCCAGCTGACTTCGCGTCCTCCTTCGGTGCGCAAAGGCAGGCACAGGAACACCTCGTTGCGTTGCGTGCCGTCGTCGGTGATTTCCAGGGCGGGCGGCGGCGGCAGGTCGCCGGGAATGTCGAATACCGTGCCGTCCGGCATGATGCCGCGGGCCCGGGTGATGGCCACCTTGCCAAGGCTCAGGTACTCCTGGTTCAGCTGCAGTTCGCTGAAACCGTAGAACGCCGCATTCAGGCTGCTGACGCGCTGCTGGACCGCGGCGTCGCTGGCCCTGGCCTGTTGCTGGAAATGCTGTGGCTTGACGAACATGCCTTCGGGCCAGAGAACTGGATTGCGTGAGCTCATGGGCGCTCCAAATAATGGGGGAGGGTGGAGACTTGCAGGCGGGGCATCAGCTTTCCTCCTGCAGCAGGATCTGCGTGCCATCGAGGGTCACGGCGAGCACGACCTGACGGCCGCGTGGCGCGATGCGTATCACCTGCCGCCAGTCGGCATTGGTGATGTCGTTGAACTTGGCGATCACGGCGATGAAGCGCGTGTCGGCGGCGATGGGCTCGAAGCGCACGAACTTGAACTGCCCCGGTGCCAGCAGGTAGTCGTCGTCGCGGATGTAGGTGCTGCGCAGGGCCTTGGCGAGGTCCTGGTCGAGTTGCGTATACAGGCTGTTGCGCAGCAGCGAGTCGTCACGCAGTTGCAGGATCTTGATCGCGACGGGCGTGGCGATCGAGGACGTCGCTTTCTGGCTGGGGGCGGCCACGTCGAACCGGACGTCCTTGGCGTCATAACTGCCTGGGCCTTCATGCTCCGTGGGTGAATGGGCCGGTGCCTGTTCGTCGTTCGGCTCCACGGGGGACATGGCTGGAAACAGCGCTTGAAGATGCTCCAGCAGACCGGCGACCTGCTCAGTCAACGCAAGCGGATCGCTCGCACGGAGGCTGACGGCATAAGGCGTGGGCTCCATTGCTTCACCGGGTACCGTCGCATCGAGGCTGTGGGGGTTGGTGTTGATGGTTGGGCTGGCGTGCAGGCTGAAGGCGACCTCGGTGGGCTGGTCCGACAGCGCACCCACCGGGATGGAAGGGTCCATCACCACCTGGCCGATCTTGCCGAGGGCCGTGCAGCCTGTGGCCGACCCGAGGGCAAGCAGGAGCGTGGCCACCCTCAGTGGATGAAGCGTCATGGCTTCCCTCCGGCGATGAGTCGCTGCAGGGCGCTTGCCCCAAGCTGGGCCGGATGCTGCGGTGCAGTCAGTGCGGCCAGGGGATCCGGGGCCTGCAGTCGATCGAACAGCGTGCAGATATCGACCGGGAGACTCGCTGTACGGGGCACGGGATGCCAGGGGCTGGCCAACGAGCTGTCCAGCAGCGCTGCGAGCGCCTGCCGGCCAGGCTTGAGCAGGTCATCCAGGTTGCCGCGGATAAAGCTTTGATCGCTTGGCCCGGCTTGATAGCGGGCGTGCAGTTGATAGGGGCCGACCTGCAAGCAGTCGCCATCGCCCACGCGCACCGGCACGTCGGGGCCGGGCGGCAGCGGGCTGTCGTTGAGCAGGGTCTGGCCACAGAGGTCGATCACGCAGAAGCCGCCCTCCAGCCAGCGGATCGCACAATGGGCGGGGTGAATCCGCCGCTCGCGATCCAGCAGCAACCAGTCGGCCTTGTGGCTGCCGATGATGCCGCCATCGCGGTCGAACAGATGGCCCGCGACGACGCCGTGGTGCAGGCGATCAAGATTGTCGATGCTGAGGGCGAGTCTGGTCATGCGCGCCCCCGTATCCGCACGATCGGGCTGACTTCACCCTTGCGGTCTTCGATGAAGCTGGTCCAGCCCAGGTGCGCACCCTGCTCGCGGTGCAGGCGGAACGGTGGCAGTTCACGGGGTTTCAGGCGCAGCTCGAGGTCATAGGCCAGGCCGTCGCGGAGCAGGAAATCGATCAGTGCACGCAGTCGCTCGAAGTCGACGCCGCCGGGCAGCAGGCTGCGCAGGCGTGCCAGGTCGAGGTCGCCGATCAGCAAGGTGAACTTGCTGCTGCGGGTTCGCGTGCGGTCGCCGAGCATGAAGCTCTCGCCCAGTTGCCCATTGCAGCGGCCCAGGCGCACCACCTGGCGGTGTGAGATGGTCACCGTGCGGGTCTCGAACTCGCGGATTTGCACCGACGGCAGATCGAAGCAGTGGGCAATGATCCCGGCGACCACACCGGGTGCCCGGCTGCGGCTGGCAATGACGCCGACGAAACTCAGCAGGCGGCTCCAGGGCAACGGCGTGTCGCCACGCAGACGTTCGTCGGCGAGGCCGATCAGGGCGAAGGCGTAGCGCGAGAAGTCATCGCTTGCCCCGGTCTGGAAACGCACGTAGTAGCGGTATTTGCGCCAGATGCGGTGCAACAGGCTGAGCAGGCAGTGGTTGAAGAAATCGAACAGCGCGGGGCGCGCGCCAATGCCCTGGGCGTATTCGTAGGCCAGTTCGTCGAGGTAGTAGCTGGGCAGGGGCGAGTCGGTGCCGTGCAGCCCCAGGAAGGTGGTGCGCACGCGATAGCGCGACGGCGTCTCGGCGATCCGCTCGGCGGCCAGCACATCGGCCACTGGAAAGCTGAGCCGCGGGTCGCTGGCAAGGTGCACGCGCTGGCGTGTGGCGGTATCTGGCCAGCGCGGCTCGAGGTCGTCACCGTGCAAGCCATGCAGCCGTTCCAGCAGTTGGAAGAAACTGTGCCGGTGAGCCTCGGCGAGCAGCGTTTCGGCTAGATCAGCGGTTGTCTGCCGGTCAGCAGTGGCCATGTGTAGTGCTCGTTGTTGGTGGTATTGATCACTTCCAGCTGGTGGAAGGAGTTGATGCTCGCGTAGAGGGCGAAGAAGTGGGACAGCACGCAGCCGAACAGGTACAGATCGCCTTCGCAGAGAAAAGCCTTCTGGTCGAGCCGCAGGCGGGTACGCAGGCCGCGAATGGGCAGGCCCTTGATCAACCAGTCCAGCGGTTCGGTGTGCGCCTCGCCGATGCCGTCCAGGCGCTTGCGCGTGGTCCTGGCCTGCTGGATGTCGTGCAGGGCGGCGAAATCGTAGGCGCCGATCACCGCCTTGAGCGGGGCGGCCGAGAGCAGCGACAGGTAGTTGAGCGAGAGGTTGGAGATGAGTGTCCACTGCAACTGACCATCCAGCACCGGGCGGTACGGACGGGTCGGCAGGCAGATGTTGCGGTAGCGGATCAACGGCGCGGTGGCCTGGTTGATGACATTGATATCGCCCAGGCCCAGCGCCATCGGCAGGTCCCGATTGGTGCAGGTCAGCTCGATCGAGGCGGTTTCCATGTGACCGATGAACTGGCTTTCGTCGCCCCGCACGAAGGCGATCTGGTGATCCAGCCCGTCACCGAGCAGCGACTGCTCGACCCGGCAGCGGTAGTACAGCGCGGTGCGTCCCTGCACATGCTCGATCTCGTGGGCGAACGACTCGAAAGGCTGGAACACCCGCAGTTGCTCGCCAGGGCTGCCATCTGCGCTGGTGCGGGTGCTGATCACCCGGTCGACGCTGAAGATTTCATGGCTGTCGCGGCGCAGGCCATGGGGTACCAGGCGATGCTGGTCAGCCGTTCCGGACAGGTCGATGGGCTCGGCGCCGTGCACGAACAGATTGACGGCAGGGGCGCAGAACAGCCTGAAGTCATCGGGGCCGATCCGCGTCGAGCCCGGCAGTGGGCGCGCGAGGTGGAACTCGATGCGTATCGTGGAGCTGGCGTGCGCCGGCCAGACCCTGTCCAGGCCGGCCAGGCTGAAGAAGTGAAAGCGTTGCGGGAAGACCAGGTACTCCTGGAGGATCCGGTAGCCATCGAACACATTGCGCGGGTAGGGGAGCAACGCCTCGTCGGGGCCGAAGCCGGAGAAGCTCAGGTGGTTGGCCGGCAGGCGACGCACCTGGCCGTCGATGGTCACGCTGATGTGCTCAAGGTATTGCGCCAGCCACAGGTAAAGGGTCTGGGCGTTGCTGCGCTCGCCACCGAGGTGGAACTCCAGGCTGTCGCAGCCCAGGGTGTTCAGCGGGCGTTGCACCTGGGTCTCGAGCTGGAGGTGAATGACTGAGCTGTCGGGCGTCAGGGTCGCGCCCACCTCACCGAGCGTGAAGGGGTAGAGCTTCACCTCGGTGCAGGTGCGGAATTCGCAATCCACGCCATCGACCGGCCGGGAAAACAGACGTGAGCCTCTGGGAACGATCTGGGCTTGGCTGAGCGAAGCGTCCAGGGGCGAGAACTGAATGATCGTCGCGCTGGGCAGGGGGCGCAGGTAATTCGGCCAGAGCAGCTGCAGCATGCCATGGGTCAGCTCCGGCACCTCGTCCTCGAGTTTCAGGCGCAGCTTGGCGATCAGGAAAGCGAAGCCTTCCAGCAGGCGCTCGACACCGGGATCGCCACTGTCCTTGCCCAGATAGCGGCTGAGCTGGGGGTTGTCCCGCGCAAAGTCCTCCCCCAGTTCGCGCAGGTAGCGCAGTTCTTCGCCGAAGCGGTCCTTCAACGACATGGCCTACCTCACCTGGGTGTTGCGGTTGTGGCCGTTGACCAGCAGTTCGATCTGCAGCTGTTCGGCGTGGTTTTCCACCCGCACTTGGCAATCCAGGCGAAAGTGCAGTTCCAGCGGGTTGTCCGCGTCCGGTTGCCCCTGCAGGTTCAGCACCTGGATCCTCGGCTCGTAGTGTCGGATCGTGCGCTGGATGTCCGAGCTCACCTGACGCAGCAGGTCGCCGCTGCCCTGGTCATGGCCGTTGAAGTCGCGCAAGCCGAGGTCGGGGCTGCTCTGCGAGCAGCCCCGACGGGCGTTGAGCAGCATCTCGAGGTGGCGTTTGATCCGCTCGACGGTGCGCCCGGTGCTTTCTCGGCGGCCAGCGGCAGCGTCGCTGGCCAGGCGGTCGAAGAGGCTGCTCATTGGGTGTCGAGCCGGCCGACCAGGGAGATCTCGAAGTTCGCCCCCATGTACTTGAAGTGTGGGCGCACCGCGAGCGAGACCTGGTACCAGCCCGGATCGCCCGCGACGTCGGTGACTTCGATCTGCGCGGCACGCAGGGGGCGGCGACTGCGGATGTCGGCCGAGGGGTTTTCCTGGTCGGCGATGTACTGCTTGAGCCAGCGGTTGAGCTCACCCTCGAGGTCGTTGCGCTCCTTCCAGCTGCCGATCTGCTCGCGTTGCAGCACCTTGATGTAGTGGGCGAGCCGGTTGACGATGAACAGATACGGCAGCTGGGTGCCGAGCTTGTAGTTGGTCTGTGCCTGCAAGCCTTCGGACGTTTTGGGGAACTGCTTGGGTTTCTGCACCGAGTTGGCCGAGAAGAACGCGGCGTTGTCGCTGTCCTTGCGCATGGTCAGGGCGATGAAGCCCTCTTCGGCCAGCTCGAACTCCTTGCGATCGGAGACCAGCACCTCGGTCGGGATCTTCGCCTGCAACTGCCCAAGGGCCTCGTACAGGTGCACCGGCAGGTCGTCCACGGCGCCACCGGATTGTGGGCCGATGATGTTCGGGCACCAGCGATAACGGGCAAAGCTGTCGTTGATGCATCTGGCCATCAGGAAGGCGGCGTTACCCCACAGGTAGTTCTGGTGTCGAGCGTCGATGTTTTCGTCGTAGCTGAAGCTGCTGATGGGGTGTTCCTGGCGGTCATAGACCGAGCGCAGCATGAAGCGCGGCAGCACCAGGCCGATATGGCGGGCATCTTCACTGTCGCGCAACGATCGCCACTTGGCGAAGCGTGGTCCTTCGAAGATGTCCTTGACCTCCTTGAGGTCAGGCAGGTCCTCGAAGCTGCTCAGGTTGAAAAACTCGGGAGCTGGGGCGGTGATGAAGGGGGCATGCGACATCGCGCCCACGGAGGCGACATAGCTCAGAAGCTTGATGTCAGGCGAAGAAGGGCCGAAGTTGTAGTTGCCGATCATGGCCGCCACGGGCTCACCGCCAAACTGTCCGTAACCAGCGGTGTAGACATGTTTGTAAAGCCCGCTGCAAGTGATGTCCGCGGCATTGTCGAAGTCATCGAGCAAGTCGCTCTTGCTGACATGCAGGACTTCCAGCTTGATGTTCTCGCGAAAGTCGGTACGGTCGACCAGAAGTTTCAATCCGCGCCACGCGGACTCCAGCGCCTGGAATTCGGGCTGATGAAGAATGGCATCCATTTGTTTGCCGAGAAGTCGGTCGACCTCGGCAATCATCTGGTCGACCCGATGTTTGTTGACCAGTTGGTCCGGGTCATCGGTTTTCAGCATCTCCGATATAAAGGCCGCCACGCCTTGCCTGGCGATCTGGTATCCCTCCTGGCTGGGTACCAGCATGGTTTCGACCATGATCTGGTCGAGCAGTGTCGAGTTGCCGATGGTTTCAGTCGTGGTATCGGCAGTGGTTGTCGTGTTGTTGGTGGTGGACATCCGAGACGCTCCGTTGTCTATGTCATATGCCATCTGTCAGAAGTGCGTTTTCATTCCGCTGGCGGGGCTTCGAGTACCAGGTCCAGCTCCTGCGCGAGTTGCTTGCGTGCCTGCTGGTCCGTCAGCAGGTGCTGCAGGTGCCGGCGAAATGCCGGGACATTGCCCAGCGGGCCTTTCAGGGCGACCAGGGCCTCGCGCAGCGCCAGCAGCTTGTTCAGCTCCGGCACCTGGCGGGCAATCTGGTCGGGGCCGAAGTCGTTGATCGTCCTGAACCGCAGCTCGACCGCCAGCTCGGCGTCGGCGACAGGGTTGAGTGCCGAAGGGACCGAGAGGCTCAGCTTGACGTCGGCATCCTTGAGCACGCTGTCGAAGCTGTGCTTGTCGATGCGCATGGGCTGGCGGTCCTCCAGGTTGCGGTTGTCGACCAGGCCGAAGTCACCCAGCACCAGCATCTTGTGGGGCAGTTCAACCTCGGCCTGTTGATCCCCCGTGGCGGGAACATATTTGATGTTGATGCGCTCTTTGGGCGCGACGGAACTTGAGTTTCTGGACATGATGTAAGTTTATTCCTGATGCTGAAGTTTGTGGGGTGTTGTGCTTGTGGGAAGTTTTTTAGAATTTTGTAGGAGGGGTCCTACATATTTATTTTTTTATATACGCGTTAATGTTTCGGTGCTGTAAATTGCCTTTAGACGATGCTGAAATGAAGTAATCAAAGTCGAGCCTAAAAATGTAAAAAAATATTTGATTGTTTGTGATGGTTAGGTTGTTCTAGGCTTGCGTCAAGTCTGTTGTTTAGCGATGGCCAATTGGCTTTTTTCTATTGCTTCGCATGTTTTTAATAAGAAGTTACATCGAGCCGTGAGGTCTAATTCTGGTGTGCAATCCATATAGTTGCGTGCTTGGTCTGGCATGGTTCGCGCTGCTGGAACCGACCTTTGCAGCCCCCGTGCGAGACTGCACGGGGATTGTTTCCAATGTCGAGCGCCTGGCGTGTTTCGATGAAGCGGCGGGGACGCCGGCGCGCGTGCCGGCGATCGGCAGGCGATGGTCGGCCCCGGAGCTCGATGCCCCGAGCGTGGCCCGAGTGATGGCCAACGAGGCCCGACGAGCGCCCGACAATCTGGCATTCATCCTGGGGTTCGAGGACGACAAGCGGACAGGGCGGCGGCAGGTAGTGATTTCCGCACCAGCTATCGCAACCTCCGAGCCGCGCCCCTATCTTGCCGTGAGCTGTGTACAGAACATCTCCAGGCTGCAGTTGCTCACTGCCGAACCCGTCCAGGGCAACCGGGTGACCCTGCAACTGCGCACGGAGCACCGGTCGACCCGCTCGCTTGCCTGGCAGGTGCTTGAAAATGGCCAGGTGCTGGATGCCGGTCGCGGTTTGCCCGCCATCGAACAGATCAAGGTACTGCAGGGTGCCCAGCGCATCCTTGTGGTCAGTGATCATCCGGCCCTGGATGGCTTGCGTTTCGATGCGCAGGGGTTGGACCCGTTGATCGACCAGGCGCGCACAGCATGTCGTTGGTAGCGCCGGTGTCGACCGAGGAGGTCGCCAGGTTGCTGGCGCCCGTCGACCCGCTCGCGCCAGCGGGTTATTTCGATATCGAGGATGAAACCTACCAGGCGATCGATCAGGAGATGGTCAAACTGGGAGGGCTGCATGAAGCCGCCATCGATTGGCCCTATATCGAGGAGGCCTCCCGTCAGTACCTGAGCGGCCAGTGCAAGCACTTGCGCATCGTCGGGCACCTCAGTGTCGCCTGGCTGCGCACGGGATGCTGGGAGCGCTGGTGTTGCACGCTGGCGTTGCTGGCAGGCATGGTCGAGCACTATTGGGAAAGCGCCCATCCCAAGCCAGGCCCCAAGGGCTTCCTGGGCAAGCGCAAGCTGATCGGGCTGCTGCTCGGGCGCCTGTCGGCGGCGCTGCCCGGCCTCGACCGCTTCAGTTACACCCCGGCCTGCAAGCAGGCTGCCCAGCAGGCATTGGCCTGCCTGCAACAGCAGGCGCCCCTGGCGCAGCTCGATCCTGCCGCGCTGGGCGAACTGGAGCGTGCACTGCTCAAGCAGGCCGAGCAGGCGATGGGGACGGCGCAAACCAATCGCAAGGAATCTTCACCACCGCAGACGCCTGTCGCACCGCTGACCGATGTGTTCCGACCTGCCAGTACCAGTATTTCCCTGGGTAATGAACGTGAGACTCGCCGTGCGGTACTGGGTATGGCCGAGTTCATCAACCAGCAGGATATCTATGATCCGACGGGCTACCAGCTGAGGCGCTTCGGCCTGTGGGCGCATATCCAGACGTTGCCCTCCACGCGTCAGGGACTTCGCACCGAGTTGATGGCGGTGCCTGCCGACATTGTCGGCGGCTACGAGGACGCGCTGTCTGCTTCGGCGCTCGACCCGACCCTGTTGATGAAAGTCGAGCGAAGTGTCGCGGCCGCGCCTTACTGGATTCGCGGCAGCTATCTGGCGGCGGGCATCGCCACGCGCTTGGCAATGAATGAAGTCGCCGAGGCCATTCGTTGTGCCACCGCCAGGTTCGTACGGCGCCTGCCGGCGCTTGAGCAATTGTGCTTCAGCGATGGCACCGCGTTTGTCGATGACCAGTGCCTGGCCTGGCTCAGGGGCAGCCAGGCAACGCTGGCAGGGGATGGCGCCACCCGGGCGTTCATCGGCCTGCGCGAGGAGCTGGCCAGCCAGCTCGAGGTCGAAGGCGTGGAGCCGGTGCTGTTGAAGCTGCAGGGGCTGCAAGCGGACTACCGGTCACCACGTGAGCGTTGCCACAGCACGGTGATCGCCGCCGATCTGCTGGCCTCACGGGGCGTGTCCTGGCTCGCCCAGGAGCTGTGCGCGAATGTCGCCCGCACCATGCGTGGCATGACTGCCGAGGCGTGGGAGCCCGAGGTCTACCAGCAGTTGCAGCAGTTCGCCGCGACATCAGGGTTGAACGATCAGAACAGGGAGTCTTGAACCGCCATGAGCAAACTCTGGGCGCTTTTCAAACGTTGGGGCCTGCCGCTGGCGTCCCGAATCAATATGGCCATGCCGCTGTTGCTGGGGCTTGGGGCGGTGTTGCTGCTGGTGCTGATCTGGTGGCTCGGGCCGCAATGGCAGTGGCACGGGCAGCAGCCGTTGGCCAGCCTGGCGCATCGCAGCGTTGCCACCCTGCTGCTGATGTTGTTGCCGTTGCTGATCTGGCTGTGCGTGCTGCGTGCGCGCTTTCGCCGGCTGCAGGCTGAACGCCAGCGGGATATCGAGGCGAGCGCCGATCCGATATTGCCTGTGCTCATGGCACAGCAGCGCGCCCTCGATGCGGGGCTGGCAAGCTACCTGGAGCATGCCGGCGGGTATGGTGCGTTGTATCGGTTGCCCTGGTATCTGCTGCTGGGCGACGAGGGCGCGGGCAAGACCAGTCTGATGGAGCGCTCGGACCAGCGCTTTTCCCTGACGCGGATCGGCAAGGTTCAGGCACACGGGCTCCAGGACGAGGCGTTGGCCTATCCCGTGGATTGGTGGATCAGCGACGATGCGGTGGTCATCGACCCGCCGGGGGCGCTCATGACCCGGCAGGCCCCGGACGGCAACCTGCCCGATACGCTCGACAAGGCCAGGCCGGTATTGCCGGCTGGCACCCAGGCCCGGTTATGGATGGACCTGATGGGTTGGCTGGCCCGCACGCGCAGTCGCAACGCCCTCAATGGCGTCGTGCTGGTCGTCGATCTTGCCGCCTTGCAGTTGGCCACGCCGCAGCAGCGCATGGCCTTGGCCCAGGTTTTGCGGGCTCGCCTGCATGAAGTGAGCAACCAGTTGGGCGCGCGTTTGCCTGTGTATGTCGTGCTGAGCAAGTTCGATTTGCTGGATGGCTTCGAGCAGTTGTTTGCGCGCCTGACGCAGGCCGAGCGTGAGCGGTTGCTCGGATTCACCTTCAGGCTGGATGCCGTCAGCGCCTTCGATGCCTGGCTGGATGAGCTGACCGAACAATACGATTGGCTGGTGAGGCGGACCGAGGAGCAGGTGCTCAATGACCTGGGCGTGCTGGGCAAGGCCGACCTGCGTGAACGGCTGGTGTCGTTGCAGGGCCAACTGCTTGGCCTGCGTCCGATACTGCTGGCCTTCCTGCGCGAGATGCTGGTGAGTGATCGCTTCACCACGCCTGCACTGGTGCGGGGCGTGTATCTGTCCTCGATGCTTCAGCAGGGCCAGGTGCTCAACGCCTTCCAGCGTAATGTGGCCCATCCCTTCAAGGCCGATGCGCCGGTCAGCGAGGGCAAGCCCCAGGGCAGGCAACAGGCGTACTTTGCTCAACGCCTGTTCAAGCAGGTGGTGTATCCGGAGGCCGGACTGGCCGGCGACAACATCAGGGTGGCGCTTGGCAAGCGACGCCTGCTGTGGGTTGGCTCGGGTGTCGGGGCATTGGCGCTGGTCGTCATGGGCAGTGCCTGGCAGCGCTACTACGAGGCCAACAGTGACAAGGTGGCCAAGGTCCTGGATATAAGTCGGGCATTCGCCCGCCATGAGCTGGATCAGCGGCTGGACCCTACCGGCCGCAACCTGCTGGCGCCACTGGAGCAGATTCGCGAGGCAGTGTCCGTGTTTGGCGACTATCGATCAGCCTGGCCGGTGGTGGCGGACCTGGGGCTCTACCAGGGGCGCCTGCTGGGGCCGCGGGTCGATGAGGCCTACCTGAACCTGTTGTCCAGGCGCTTCCTGCCAGCCGTCGCCAGCGGGGTGATCGATGCCATGGATGCCGCGCCTGCGGGCAGCGAGCAGCAGATGGCCGCGCTCAGGGTGTACCGGATGATCGAGGACCGCCACAACCGGCGGCCAGAATGGGTCGAGCAGTGGATGGCCCGGCAATGGCAGGCGGCCTTCCCTGGCCAGGGGCAACTGCAGCAGGCCCTCATGCGTCACCTGCAATACGCCCTGGCCTATGCCGATACCGAGCTGCCGCAGTTCCGTCAACGGCTTGGCCAGGCCCAGCAAGTCCTGCGTGCGGTGCCAATGGCGCAGCGGGTGTATGTCAGCCTGAAACGGCAGGCCCAGGAGCAGTTGCACCATGGCCTGGACCTGCGCCACGAGGTCGGGCCTGCCTTCGATTCGGTGTTCCAGCTCAGGTCCGGCGACGCCCAGGTGCCCGCTGATCTGTTCCTGGCGCCCATGCTGACGGCCAAGGGCTTCAGCGAATACTTCACGCCTCGCAGCGTACAGGTCACTGACCTGGCTATGGTCGATCAGTGGGCGCTGGGCGAGCGCCGCCAGCTTGACTATTCACCGGCTGATCGCGAAGTACTGATCGAGGGGGTCCGCAATCTCTACAGCGCGGACTATATCGACAGCTGGCGGCGAGCCTTGAATGCACTGGCGATTGCTCATTTCCGCGACCTGGAGCATGGGGTCTCGGTGCTGGGGCAGTTGACAGGTCCGGCAGAGCCCTTGCGTCGACTGCTGGAGAGCGTGCGCGCCAATACGGCGATGTCCACGCTGGCGGACAACGCAGAGGCGCCGAATCTGGCGGGGCCGGCTGTCGACCAGCATCTGGTCGGTATTCGCCGGGCCTTCTCGGGCTTGAACGACATGCTGCAGGCCAAAGGGGACAGGCCCAGCTATTACGATGAAACCTTGAGCGCGATTGCCGCCGTCCATGACCAGGCGAGAGGGGTGCAGGACAGCCCCGACAGGGGCAAGGCCGCTCTGCAGGCAGTGCTGCAGCGTTTTTCGATGAGCGGCGCGGATCCGATTGCCACCTTGCAGCGGGTTGCGACAGGGCTGCCCGATCCGGTCGCCCAGCAGGTGAGGGCTGTGGCGGACCAGACGGCGCAAGTGCTGGTCGTCGAGGCGCTGCGTGAGCTCGAGCGGCGCTGGGATGCCGACGTCTATAGCTTCTTCCAGCAGCGGCTGGCAGGACGATATCCCTTTGTGGTTGGGGGTGCTGATGCCGCCCTCGATGATTTCGAGGCGTTCTTCGGACCCAAGGGGCGTCTGCAGCAGTTTCAGGAGCGGTACCTGAACGCATTTATCAAGGACAACCTCGACGCGCTGTACGCCGACAATCAGGATGGCTACCTGATCCGCAACGAAGTCATCGAGCAACTCGCCCTGGCAGACCGCATCCGCGAAACCTTCTTCGACCCGCGCGGCAACCTCGGCGTGCAGTTCAGCATTGAGCCCCTGGGGCTCAGCGCCAACCAGCGCACCAGCCTGTTGGACCTCGATGGTCAACTGGTCTCCTACACCCATGGGCCCAGCCAGATCACCGGGGTGATCTGGCCCAACACGCTCGGCCAGCAGGTGCGCAGCAACCTCACCCTGCTCAGGCTCAATGGCAACAGCAGCAGCCTGGAATACCGGGGCCCCTGGTCGATGTTCCGTCTACTCAGCCGTGGCGCCCTGAATGGCCGCAGCGCCACCGCGGTGGACCTGAGCTTCAAGACCGGAGACGGCGTGATGCGCTATCGGCTGAGTTCGGAGAAAGCCTTCAACCCGATCACCCAGCAGCCGTTCAAGGGCTTCAAGCTGCCGCGTACCTTGCTGCAGCAACCCGTCGTCACTGCCCGGGACGCGATTTGAGCAGGGGCTCATAATGGACAAGAAACGGAGAGCTTTCCGGCACCACACCACCCGATAGTACCCCGTGCACCCTGCACCCATCTTCAGGACGAGGTACTCATCATGCAACTGGCCGGCAAAGTGGCAATCATCACCGGCGCCAGCTCCGGTATCGGCCGAGCCGCGGCGACATTGTTCGCCCGGCACGGCGCCAACCTTGTGCTCACGGCCCGGCGCCAGGCCGAACTCGAGCAATTGACGGCGGACATCGCGGCGGCCGGGCAAGGCCGGGCTATTGCCGTGGCTGGCGACATCACCGATGCGGCGTTGGTCAGGGAACTGGTGGACGTGGCGGTGGCGCGCTTCGGTGGCCTGGATATCGCCTTCAACAATGCCGGTACCCTCGGTGAACTGGCCGCCGTCCCCGAGCTGTCCCTGGAGGGCTGGCAACACACCCTGCACACCAACCTCACCAGCGCCTTCCTCTGCGCCCAGGCGCAGATTCCGGCGTTGCTGGCCCGTGGTGGCGGCTCGCTGATTTTCACCTCGACCTTTGTCGGCCACAGCGTGGGCATGCCGGGCATGGCCGCCTATGCGGCGAGCAAGGCCGGCGTGGTCGGCTTGGTCCAGGTCATTGCGGCGGAGCAGGGCTGCCGTGGCATACGCGCCAACGCGCTGCTGCCCGGCGGTACCGATACGCCTATGGGCCGTAGTGCGATGAACAGCCCCGAGGCCCGGGCCCATGTCGAAGGGCTGCATGCCCTCAAGCGTCTGGCCCGGCCGCAGGAGATCGCCGAGGCGGCGTTGTTCCTGGCGTCGGAGGCATCGAGTTTCATGACCGGGGCGGCCATGGTGGTGGATGGCGGGGTGTCGGTGGTGCGGGGGTGAGGTGGGCTGCAGGTTCCGCGTGGCGCTGAAAAAACGATCGCCGGGCAAGCCCACGCAAGTTCAGTTACCAGTAGATTGAACGGGGCTGCCAGGCAGCCCCGAGCGCTTGCATCAATCCGCCGGTTTGGGCGCGAAGCGCAGGATCAGGCAGGCGATCACCGCCGACAGCAGCGAGCCCAGCAGGATGCCGATCTTGGCTGCGTCGATCTTATCGGCCTGGCCGGGGAAGGCCAACTCGCCGATGAACAGGCTCATGGTGAAGCCGATGCCGCACAGCATCGCCACGCCGTAGATCTGCAGCCAACTGGCGCCATGGGGCTTGCTGGCCAGGCCGGTCTTGACCGCCAGCAGCACGCCGCCGAACACGCCCAGCTGCTTGCCCAGCAGCAGGCCCAGGGCGATGGCCAGTGGCAATGGAGCGAAGATGTCGCTCAGGCCCAGATTGCCGAACGACACGCCGGCGTTGGCGAAGCCGAAGGCTGGCACGATGAGGAAGCCGACCCAGGGCGCCAGGCCATGCTCCAGCTTGAGCAGCGGGCTGGCTTCGCGGGCCTCGCTGCCGCCGGTGCTGTAGGGGATCAGCAGGGCGCCGACCACGCCGGCGATGGTGGCGTGAACGCCCGACAGCAGGGTCACGTACCACAGTGCGGCCACGCCGATCAGGTAGGGCCACAGGCTGACCACGCGCAGGCGGTTGCAGGCCAGCAGCACCGCGACGATGCCGGCGGCGCCGGCCAGGGCCAGCAGGTTCAGCGACGAGGTGTAGAACACGGCGATGATCGCCACCGCACCCATGTCGTCGATGATCGCCACCGACACCAGCATCACCTTGAGCGACAGCGGCGCATGCCGGCCGAGCAGGGCCAGGGCGCCGACGGCGAAGGCGATGTCGGTGGCGGCCGGGATCGCCCAGCCGTCTGCCAGGCCCGGCTCGCCACGGGACACCGCCAGGTAGATGAGCGCCGGCACGGCCATGCCCATCAGTGCCGGCAGGGCCGGCAGGCGGCGCTGCTCCCAACTGGCCAGGCGACCGTCGACCAGCTCGCGCTTGATCTCCAGGCCCACCAGCAGGAAGAAGATCGCCATCAGGCCATCGTTGATCCACATGTGCACGGTCATTGGGCCGAGCTTGTCGGTCAGCACCGGGCCGACGGGCAGGTGCAGCAGGTGCTGGTAGGCGCTGGCCCAGGGGCTGTTGGCGATGACGATGGCCAGCGCGGCGGTGAACATCAGCAAGACGCCACCGGCCGCCTCTGTGGCCAGCAGGTGCCGCAGCATCGAGCGCGGCTTGAGGGGTGGAAGGGGTGCGGTCATATAACGCTCCTCGTTCATGGCATCACCCTCGCGGTGGCAGTGTCGCGACGGGCAACGGGCACGGCGGGACGCTGGCTCCGGGCAAGACGGGCCACTGCGGCGAAGGGCGAGAAGAAGGATGGAAAATGCGGCGCAACGACCCACGCCGTGAGGACACGGGGCAGGAAGGGCCATGGGGAATGGAGGCATGCGTGCAACATGGACGGATCTCACGGAAAACAAATGAATGTTCTCCGTATTCGGGAAGGCTCCCGGGCGCACGCAGCACACGCCAGGCGACCATTCTAGCTGTGCAGTCGAAGGGTTGTGTTGCATTTTTGCATCGAAATGTTGCCAAGCGAAGGTTTCGACCCGTAGCATCGCTCCTCAGGAGATGGCATTCCTCCTTGAACCGCCTCAGCGCTGATGATGCCTGCGCAACCCCATTGGAGGGCGCGTAGGCCTGTGCCTGTCTCTCTCCATGGGGGTCTTTCGGACCTTTCCTTGAGCTAGTCGATGTACCTCTCGTTCATTTCCGTTGTCGTCGGTGGCAGTGTCGGTTGCGTATTGCGCTGGATCCTTGGCCTGCGCCTGAACTCGCTGTTTCCCGGGATGCCGTTGGGCACCTTGCTGGTCAACCTCGTCGGTGGTTTCGTCATCGGCGGCGCGATGGCCTTCTTTTTGCGCTTCCCCAATCTCGATCCGGCCTGGCGGCTGCTGATCACCACGGGTTTTTGCGGCGGGCTGACCACCTTTTCGACGTTCTGCGCCGAAGTGCTGTCGATGCTCATGCACGGCCGCGCTGGCTGGGCGATGGCCACGGCACACCTGTGACAACCAGGTGGCGCGGGCCAGCCAGTGGACCTGGTGAAGACGGTTCATGGCTGCTGCCCGAGAAAACGACGTTGATGGTCTGGGCTGGGCATCAGGCATTGCTCATATCGGCCGAACAGCCGATAGCGGTTGAGCGCCACACGATCGTACAACCCGTCCCGCAACCTGCGAGGGCAGAGACGCAGCATGCGCAGCAGTGGCCAGGCGCCGGGCAGTTGGCGTACTACCTCGAAGAATGCCTCGGAGCGCACCCAGTAGTGGTTGTCACGAATGACCGCCATGGTGTCGAACGCCATCACGGGCAGGCCTGCCCAGGCCAGCAATGCCTGGCCTTCGGCTGACTGCACCGTGGCCAGGCGGATACGTTGGTGGCGATCGTGGCGGATAACGAACGTCGCCCAGCCGTTGCACAGCTTGCATACACCATCGAACAGCAGCACGGTTTCCCCTGGCGCGAGCAGAGGGGCGTGAGAGGGGCGCATCAGGGAGGCGGGCATCGCTTGATTCCGTTCAGGCTGGAAGCGGCATTTTAGAGGCTTTGGATGGGAAGTAGCGATTAATCGGCGCGCAGGGAGCCGCGCCCTAGGGACTGGCCGGTTCAAGGGCGATTGTCGAATCGTTATCATGCGCCCCCCGATATTGGAGCGCCCCATGGCCAAGGACATCGACAACCCCTGCGTCTCGCTGTGCCAACTCAATGGCGAACTGTGCGTGAGCTGTGGCCGAACCCGGGATGAGATTCGCAAATGGCGGGGCATGAAGCGCCCGGAGAAGATGGCGACCGTGCAGCGGGCGGCTTCGCGAATGAAGGCTATCGTCAAGAAGAACGCCAAGCGCTAGGGCAAGACGCCGTTGCGGCCTGGCCCGGGCGTCAGGCGCGCTTGCGTGTCCCTGACACCTGCTGATGATCCGAATTCATGGGGAAGCTATGCGCAGACTGTGGCGAAGGTACCTCGCACTGTTGGATGCGGACCTCAGTAACAAGGTCTTCGACAACTTCAAGAACTTGCTGGTGTGCGCGCTGCTGTTCGCCGCGGGCACCGAGGCGATCCATGGCAACCAGCAGATGCTGTTGGGTTTGTGGGTGTCCAGTTTCACCGGCTGGGGGTTGATCCTGGTGTCGGCGTTGCTGTTGCTGTTGAACATCAGCGACACGCTGCATCGTCTGGCGAAGTTGCCATACCACACGGTACTGCAGGTCATCCTGTGCCTGCTCTATCTCATCCTGGCGTCGCGAGTGGTCGAGATTGTCTGGAGTTTCCGGGCGGAGTAAGGACGCTCCTTCAGGAGGCGACCGCGACACCGCCTGGTCGTCCAGGCAGTGTCGTTACGGTACGTGTCGCCGGTTCAGGGGGCTATCAGGCGATCGCCTCGCGACCTGCACTTGCCGCCTTGCTGTGCCAAAGGGTCGGCACCATGAACGCGATCGCCAGCACGCACGCGCTCACCAGCAGCACGAAGCCGCCGTCCCAGCCGAAGTGGTCGACGGTGTAACCCATCGCCGCGCTGGCCGCGACCGAACCGCCCAGGTAGCCGAACAGCCCGGTGAAGCCGGCTGCGGTACCGGCGGCTTTCTTCGGCGCCAGCTCCAGCGCCTGCAGGCCGATCAGCATCACCGGCCCGTAGATCAGGAAGCCGATGGCGAACAGCGCGATCATGTCGACGGTCGGGTTGCCTGGCGGGTTGAGCCAGTAGACCAGGGTGGCGACGGTCACCAGGGCCATGAATACGATCCCCGTCAGGCCACGGTTGCCGCGGAAGATCTTGTCGGACATCCAGCCGCACAGCAGGGTGCCGGGAATGCCGGCCCACTCATAGAAGAAGTAGGCCCACGAGGTGGTGTCGACGCTGAAGTGCTTGGCTTCCTTCAGGTAGGTCGGCGCCCAGTCGAGCACGCCGTAGCGCAGCAGGTAGACGAACACGTTGGCCATGGCGATGTACCACAGCAGCTTGTTGCGCAGCACGTACTCGACGAAGATCTGCTTGGCGCTGAATTCCTGCTCGTGGCTCTCGTCGTAGCCTTCGGGGTAGTCGTTCTTGTACTGCTCGACCGGCGGCAGGCCGACCGACTGCGGGGTATCGCGCATGGTGGCGAAGGCGAACACAGCCACCAGCACGGCCACGGCGGCGGGCACGTAGAAGGCGGCATGCCAGTCGTTGGTCCAGCCCAGGCCCAGCAGGAACAGCGGGCCGATCAGGCCGCCGCCGACGTTGTGAGCGACGTTCCACACCGACACCACGCCACCGCGCTCCTTCTGCGACCACCAGTGCACCATGGTTCGCCCGCTCGGCGGCCAGCCCATGCCCTGGGCCCAGCCATTGATGAACAGCAGCACGAACATGATCGTCACGCTGGACGTGGCCCAATGCGCGAAACCGAAAATGAACATCACCCCGGCCGAGATCAGCAGGCCGAAGGGCAGGAAGTAGCGCGGGTTGGAGCGGTCCGAGACCAGGCCCATGAGGAACTTGGACAGGCCGTAGGCGATGGCGATGGCGGAAATCGCCACGCCCAGCTGGCCGCGCGTGTAGCCCTCTTCCTCGATCAGGTAGGGCATGGCCAGTGAGAAGTTCTTGCGCAGCAGGTAGTAGCCGGCGTAGCCGAAGAAGATCCCGGCGAAGATTTGCCAGCGCAGGCGGCGATAGGTGCTGTCGACGCGCTCGTCGGGCAGCGGCGCCTGGTGCGCGGCAGGGCGGAAGAAGGCAAACATGTGAAGCTCCCAACTTGTTATAGGTATGCGAAAACGAATTTTACATTTTCGTTACAGAAAAAATACCGGTTTCGCTGGGAGATTATGTTGTTTTGTGAACCTGGTCGGCTGCCGCCATGAAGCAAGCCCGGCACAGGGCATGGTTCACGGCGGCACACGCCCCGACCAACTGATAAAAGAGCTGTGATGTGGCGCAAATGACCCTGGCTCAGTCGAGCACAGGGCGCAGGAAGTTGCGTTCGTAACTGAGGATGAAGCGTTGCTCGCTGGCCAGGGCGAAGGCGGCGATGCATTCCGGGTCGGTTTCCGAGGCAGTGCGGTACTGCTCGTAGGCCGCCAGGCTGGGGAAGCTGAACAGGGCGTAGGCGACATTGTTGGCGCCTTCGCTGGGCAGGAAGTAGCCGTGGTGGGTGCCGCCCATGCGGTTGACCAGGCCGATCCACAGCTTGCCATAGGCCTCGAAGGCTGGGATCTGGTAGGGGTCGATGATGTACTTGAGGTGGCAGGTGATCATTGCATGCAATCCTTTGGGTGAGCCGGGTGGCTCACCTTACAGGGGCGGATGGCGGCCGTCACTGGGGGGCTGGCTGGCGCCAGATCAGTTGGTCGGTGGGATAGCCCTGCTGGCGTGCCAGCTCCAGCAGCTGTTCTCGGGTCTGGGCACTGACGGTCGGTGAGCGCGACAGCAGCCACAGGTACTCGCGGTTCGGATGGCCGACCAGCGCCACGCGATAGTCCGGGTCGTGGTAGAGCACCCAGTACTCGCCCTTGGTCAGGCCGGGGGCCAGGCGGCTGAACCAGTTGTCGAAGCGCACCCAGAGCTTGTCGGTGCGCCCGGCCACCTGTGGCTCGGCGAGGCCGTGGGCCTCATTCCACTGGCCGTCCTTCTCCAGGCAGCGATTGGTCACATCGATACGACCGTCCTCGCGCAGGCCGTAATGGGCCTCGGATTGCACGCAGTTGCGCTGGAAGAACATCGGCAGGCGCGCCAGTTCGTACCAGGTGCCCTGGTAGCGCTGCAGTTCTATCTGTTGCGTGGTAGGCGGCGGCTCGTCGCGGGCGCTGGTGCAGCCCGTGAACGCGAGGGTGAGGCAGCAGTAAAATGGCACGGCCAGGCGCATCGCCATGGAAAACCTCCTGAAGGGGGAAAGGGCTCACATGATGTTCGATGCGCAGGCCGGCCAAAGGTTTTACTGGGCTGGGCGCGAGGTTTCCACGCGCAGGATCTCGGTATAGATGGCGTCGACGGTCTGGTCGACCTTGAGGTTCTTCATGCGTGCCTGCAGGTCCGGGTCCTCGACCTTGACGACTTGTACCTTGCCTTCAGGCGGCAGCAGAGTGACCTCATGGGTGTTGAGGTCGATCTTCTTGATCTGCGAGGTGACCTTTACCTGGCGGAACGCCTCGCCGCCGGGGTTGGGGTTGTCCTTGGTGGCGCGGATAGTGCCGGATTCCTCGGACGCTTTCGGTGCGCCGCCTTCCTTGGTGTTGAGCACGTAGGCCACGGCGCGGGTCACGTAGATGTCGACCTGATCGCCGACCTTGAGGTTGGGCAGGGCCTTGGCCTGTTCGGTGAGCTGGAAGGTCACGTCCTTGTCGTGGGGACCCTTCACCGTGACCTGGCGATTGGTCAGGTCGATCTTGGTCACTTCGGTGGTGACATGGCTTTCCAGCGCCTCACTGGCGATGGGCAGTTCGGCGGCGTGGGTGGTGAGGTTGGCGGCAAAGATGAGCGAGGTGAGAGCGATGGCGCGGGTCGGGTTCATTGGCCTGTCTTCCTTGTGGTCGAGGGTGCATGCGAGAGGAAGCATAGACACTGGTTGGCAGGTGTGCGGCAGGTTCAGGCACTAGAAAGGTTGATGGTCACGCTGGCGCTTGGCCCCGGACACACTCACCGCCCCCGGCAAGTTCACGGCGTTCTTGGCCGCCAGCACTTCGGCCATCACGCTCACCGCGATTTCCGCCGGGGTCTTGCTGCCGATGTAGATGCCAATGGGCCCATGCAGGCGCTCGAGGGACTGTTCGGTTTCGCCGAAGTGCTCGATCAGCCGCTCGCGGCGCAGCTGGCTGTTGCGCCGCGAGCCGATGGCGCCGATGTAGAACGCCGGGCCGTGCAGGGCCTCAAGCAGCGCCAGGTCGTCGAGCTTGGGGTCGTGGCTGACGGCGATGATGCAGGTGCGCAGATCGGCCTTGAAGTCGCGTACCACATCGTCCGGCATGCCCTTCAGGTATTCGACGCCGGCGACCGACCAGGTGGCCATGTGCTCGGGCCGGGGGTCGCACACCGCCACCCGGAAGCCGTTGAACAGGGCCATGGTCGCCAGGTACTCGGCCAGCGCACCGGCGCCGATCAGCAGCATGCGGTAGCCGGGGCCGAGGGTGTTGGTCATCTGCCGGCCATCGAAGCAGAACTGTTCCGGGGTGGCGGTGGGTTCGAGCTCGACCGCGCCGTCGGCCAGGGTCAGCTGGCGACGCATCAGCTGGCCGTTGTCGAGCTGCTCCAGCAGGTGTCGCAACGAGGCGATGGCGGGCATGAACTCGAGAATCAGTTCCAACGTACCGCCGCATGGCAGGCCAAAGCGGTGGGCGTCGTCGGCGCTGATGCCGTAGCGGATCACCTCGGGCGCCCCCTCGAGCAGGCCGGGGCCGCCGTAGGCGGTGGTGTAGCGGTGGATCAGGTCGTCCTCGATGCAACCGCCGGACACGCTGCCGACCACCCGGCCGTCGTTGCGCAGGGCCATCATCGAGCCGACCGGGCGCGGCGACGAACCCCAGGTGCGGGCGACGGTGGCGAGCAGCACGCGATGGCCGGCCTGGAGCCAGTCATGGGTGGTGCGCAGGACCAGCAGGTCGATGCTTTCCATGGTGTCCTCGTGAGTCCGTAGCTCGCGCTTTACCCGTGGGAGCGGTATCAGCGCATATGCAGGATGATCGGGCTGCTGCTGGCCGGGTCGGTATGCCCGCGCAACGTGCCCACCGCCTTGGCCTCTACCGCGCCGCCGTGATTGCCCCACGCACTGCGGGCGAAACTCAGCACCTGGGCGATCTCCTGGTCCGACAACTGCTCGCGGAATGCCGGCATGCGGTAGGCGTCCGGCACCCCGGCGGCGACGATGCGCTGCGAGCCGTTGAGGGTGATGTTGATCGCCGAGGCATTCTCCGTGGCCAGCATCGAGGTGGCGCCCGCCAGTGGCGGCATCCACTCGGCCTGGCCCTTGCCGTCCAGGCCATGGCAGCTGGCGCAGCGGGTCGCGTAGGTATGCGCCCCCGGTGTGTCGGGCTGCGCAGCAGTCGTTTGATACTGCCAGGGTGCACCGTCACGCCCCGGGTCGCCGGGCAGTGACTTGAGGTAGCGGGCGATCGCGTTCAGGTCGTCGTCGCTCATGAACTGCGTGGAGTTGTTGAACGCCTCGGTCATCGAGCCGTACACCACCGCGTGCTTGTTCCGCCCGGTCTTGAGGAACTGCACCATCTCCGGCTCGCTCCAGCGCCCGAGCCCGGTGTTGTGGTCCTGGCGCAGGCTCGGCGCGTACCAGCCATCGAGCAGGGCGCCGGCGAGGAACGGCGCGCCGCTTTCGTCCAGGGCCTTCTCGTTGAAGGCCAGGCCCCGAGGCGTGTGGCAACTGCCGCAGTGGCCGGGGCCCTGGACGATATAGGCGCCGCGATTCCACAGCGGGTCCTGGTCGGCCTTCTGCGCATAGGCGCTGGTCGGCGCGAACAGGCCGTTCCACAGGGCGATGGGCCAGCGCAGGTTCAGCGGCCAGGGAATGTCGCTGGGGACATTGGCCTCGGCGGCCGGCTGCACGCCCTTCATGAAGAACGCGTAGAGCGCCCGCACATCGTCGTCGCTGAGCTTGACGTAGGATGGGTAGGGCATGGCCGGGTAGAGCCGTCGCCCACCCGGCGCGACGCCCTGGCGCACGGCGCGGTCGAAGTCGGCCAGGCTGTAGGCGCCGATGCCATGCTCGCGGTCCGGGGTGATGTTGGTGGCATGGATGGCGCCCAGCGGCGTGGCCATTTCCAGGCCGCCGGCAAACGGCGCCTTGCCCGGCAGGCTGTGGCAGGCCACGCAGTCGCTGAGCCGGGCGACGTATTCGCCGCGGCTGACCAGGGCGGCGTCGGCGCTGTCCGTGGCGCTGAAGGGCGAGGCGGGCTCGCGGGTGACGTACCAGGCCAGCAGGCCTGCCGCGACCAGGCACGGCAAGGCCAGCCAGCCTGCGGTTCTTGCGAATCGGCGGTTGTTCATGGGCTGTCCTTGTCGTGTCAGCTGAAGGTATGGCGGCTCAGGGGCATGCTGCGCACGCGCTGGCCGGTGAGCTGCGCCACGGCGTTGGCCACCGCGGGCGCCACCGCCGGCAGCGGTGGCTCACCGATGCCGCCCATCTTCGCCCCGCTCTCGACGATGCGCACATGCACCCGGGCCATGCGCGACGGCGGCAGTACCGGGTACAGGTCGTAGTTGCGCGCCCGTGGCATGCCGTTGAGCCACACCGATTCCTCCAGCAGCACCTGGGACAGGCCCAGGGACACCGCGCTGTTGACCTGGGCCTCGATGATCGCCGGGTTGACGATGCTGCCCGGGTCGATGGCCTGCCAGATGTCGTGCACCCTGACCTGGCCGCCCTCCAGCGACACCTCGGCGATCACCGCCGCCTCAGAGCCGAACGGCGAGGCCATGGCCACGCCACGGGCGCGCTTGCTGCCGTCCTCGGCGGTGAACGGGCCGCGTTTCCAGCCACCGGACAACTCGCCCACCGCCTGCAGCAGGGTGGTCAGGCGCGGGTTGCCCTGCAGCAGTTGCAGCCGCAGCTCGAAGGGATCGTGGCCGCCCTTGTCGGCCAGCTCATCGAGGAACGACTCGTAGAAGAAGTCGTTCAGCGAGTTGCCCACCGAACGCCAGTAGCCGAGCATGGCCGGGCCTTTGACATAGATCTGCGCGGTGCGCTTGTTGGCGATGGCGTAGGCCTTGCCCGACAGCCCTTCCAGGGCGGTGGGGTCGACCTTGTCGCCCTGCTTGCCGGCGAGCGACTCGGTCGGGCCTTCGGTGGCGCTGATCGCCTCGATGGCCACCGGCAGGCCTTTTTCGTCCAGGCCGGCGCGGAACTTGACCACGGCCATCGGCCGCATGGCATCGCGCAGGAACTCCTCCTCGCGGCTCCAGATCAGCTTCACCGGCCGACCCACGGCCTTGGCCAGGGCGATGGCCTGTGGGTAGGGGTTGGCCGAGTCGTACAGGAAGTGGCGGCCGAAGAAGCCGCCGAGCAGCGGCGAGTGCAGGGTGATCCGCGCCGGGTCCAGGCCGGTGCGCTTGGCGATGTCGTCGCGGAACATGTCCTGGGCCTGGTTCGGCAGCCACACCTCCAGGCTGCCGTCGGGATTGAAACGGGCGGTGGCGGAGGGCGGCTCCAGCTGCGCATGGTTGAGGTACTGGTTGTGGTAGGTGGCCTCGACCGTGGTCTTGGCGCCTGCCAGGGCGCCTGCCACGTCGCCCTGGTTTTCCTCGTCACGGCTTGGCCCGGTCTGGGCGGCCAGGTGGTCGCGCCAGCCGTCGCTGGAAAAATCGGCGGGCATCGCACGCACCTGGCTGTCGGCAGCCGCCTCCTTCCAGTCCACCTGCAGTGCTTCGACGGCGCGCTTGGCGTGCCACCAGCGTTCGGCGACCACGGCCACCGCGCCGGGCAGCTGATGCACCGAATGCACGCCCTTCATGGCCTTGACCTGTTCCTCGTTGCGCAGGCCGCCGACGCTCATGCCCAGGCGCGGCGCATGCTGCACGGCGGCGTGGAGCATGCCGTCGACCTTGATGTCGATGCTGTAGAGGGCCTTGCCGGTGGACTTGTCGTAGGCGTCGAGGCGCTGTACCGGCTTGCCTATCCAGCGGAACTGGCTGGGGTCGCGCAAGGTGACGCTGGCGGGGTCCGGCACCGGCAGGTCCATGGCCGTTTCGGCCAGTTCACCGTAGCCCAGCGAACGGCCCGAAGCGGCATGCACTACCTTGCCCGGTTCGGTGGTCAGCTCGCTCACCGGCACGCCCAGCCGCTGGGCGCCGGCTTGCAGCAGCATGGCCCGGGCCAGGGCGCCGAGGCGGCGCATGGTCGGGTAGCTCATGCGTACCGACATGCTGCCACCGGTGATGCGCAGGCCGTTTTCCATCACCACGTAGGCTTCGCCGGCGGGCGCGCTTTCGACCAGGAAGCGGGCAGGATCGAGGTCCAGTTCCTCGCCGACGATCTGCGCCATGGCGGTGTTGACGCCTTGCCCGCCCTCCATGAATGGGCTGAGCAGGCGCACGCTGCCGTCCGGGCGCAGCTCCAGGAAGGCCGGCACCTGGGTACCGCGCTCCGGGGCGCTGGCGGCCTGTACGCGTGGTGCGCCTACTGGCATGCCGAAGCCGAGCACCAGCGCGCCCACGGTGGTGCCGACCAGAAAGCGCCGGCGCGACAGGTTGACAGTTTCACCTGCGGGCAGTTTCAGCAAGTCTTCGGGGGTATCGATGCGTGTGCTCATCAGGCTTTATCCCCTTCGGCGAGATCCTGCACGGCGGCATGGATGGCGTTGTAGGTGCCGCAGCGGCACAGGTTGACCATCGCCGCGTCGATCTGCGCAGTGCTGGGTTTGGGCGTGTGCTTGAGCAGCGCGGTGGCCGCCATCACCTGGCCGGACTGGCAGTAGCCGCACTGGGCGACCTGGTGCTCGACCCAGGCGGCGACCACGCGTTTGCCCACGGCATCGTGCTCGATGGCCTCGATGGTGGTGATCTCGCGGCCGACCACGCCGGCCACCGGGGTGACGCAGGCGCGCACCACGTTGCCGTCCACCAGCACCGAGCAGGCGCCGCACTGGGCCAGGCCGCAGCCATACTTGGTGCCGGTCAGGCCCAAATCGTCGCGGATCACCCAGAGCAAGGGCGTGTCGGCGTCAGCCTCGACCTGGTAAGTCTGCTGGTTGATTCGTAATTCCATGGGCTCACCTGCTGATCATCGGTTGTGGAAGCGGGGAATACGCTGTTCCCCAATCCGGAAACGCTAGCACAGAGGCCCATTGCGCAACCGATACACCCCACAGATTCAGAGGATCAGGCAAGCAATCCGGCGGAATGCGCAAGTAGCCCTCAATCGATGCGCGGATGCTGTTGTGCGAGCGTCTGGCGCCGGGCCTCCAGCTCGGCGATCTGTGCGTCGATGTCCTCGATCTTCTGCTCGATGTTGTCGTGGTGCTCCTGCAGCAACTCGCGGGCTTCCTCGATATCCGAGGCGGCCGGGGCGGCGCCGCGCAGCGGGCGGTTGGCGGTCTCCTTCATGGTCAGGCCGGTGAGCAGGCCGACCACGGCAATGACCATCAGGTAGTAGGCCGGCATGTACAGGTTGTCGGTGGTCTCCACCAGCCAGGCGGCCAGGGTCGGGGTCAGGCCGGCGATCAGCACCGAGATGTTGAAGGCACTGGCCAGGGCGCTGTAGCGGATATGGGTGGGGAACATCGCCGGCAGGGTCGAGGCCATCACGCCGATGAAGAAGTTCAGCAGCACGGCGAGGATCAACAGCCCTGCGAAGATCACCGCCAGCTTGCCGCTGGTGATCAGCATGAACGCCGGGATCGCCAGCAGGAACAGGCCAGCGCTGCCAATGATGATGAACGGCTTGCGTCCCCACTTGTCGCTGAGCAGGCCGATGATCGGCTGCACGAACAGCATCCCGACCATGATCGCGATGATGATCAGCACGCCGTGGTCCTCGCTGTAGTGCAGGTTGTGCGAGAGGTAGCTGGGCATGTAGGTGAGCAGCATGTAGTAGGTGACGTTGGTGGCGATCACCACGCCGATGCAGGTCAAGAGGCTGCGCCAGTGCTGGGTGGCGACTTCCTTGAACGACACCTTCGGGCCGCTGGCCAGGCCTTCGCGGTCCCCTTGTTCGAGCTTGTCGACGTGTTGCTGGAACGCCGGGGTTTCTTCCAGGGCGTGGCGCAGGTACAGGCCGATCAGGCCCAGCGGCAGGGCCAGGAAGAACGGCAGGCGCCAGCCCCATTCGAGGAACTGTTCCTCGCCAAGCACCGTCGAGATCAGCACAACCACCCCGGCGCCAAGGACGAAGCCGGCGATCGAGCCGAAGTCCAACCAGCTGCCAAGGAAGCCGCGCTTGCGGTCCGGGGCGTACTCGGCGACGAAGATCGACGCTCCGGTGTATTCGCCGCCCACCGAGAAGCCCTGGGCCATCTTCGCCAGCAACAGCAGGATCGGCGCCCAGATGCCGATGCTGGCGTAGGAGGGGATCAGGCCGATGGCGAAGGTGCTCAGCGACATGATCACGATGGTCGCGGCCAGCACCTTCTGCCGTCCGTAGCGATCGCCCAGGGCGCCGAAGAACAGCCCGCCCAGCGGACGGATCAGGAACGGCACGGAGAAGGTGGCCAGGGCGGCGATCATCTGCACGCCGGGGCTGGCGTTGGGGAAGAACACCTTGCCCAGGGCGTAGGCGACGAAGCCGTAGACACCGAAGTCGAACCACTCCATGGCATTGCCCAGGGCGGCGGCGGTGATGGCCTTGCGCATCTTGGCGTCGTCGACGATGGTGATGTCCTTCAAACCGATGGGCTTGACGGGTTTCCTGCGTGATTTCATGGGCCGTTGTCCTTGAAGGCTTGGGGCGTGGCCATGGTTTGGCCAGCCTTGTACCTAGGGTCAGATACAACGGCGCGCTAAATAATTCCCTGCGGGGTCATTTGCGTGGGTAAACCATGCGCGATTTCTGTAGGAGCGGCGCTGGTCAGAGCGTGCGAGACATCAACCAATGGCTATGCCCCCAGGCCTCGAACTGCTCCATATGCGTCCAGCCACGCTTGGCGTAGTAGGCGTCCTGGTCGTGGGTATGCAGGTAGAGCGTGGCAACTCCGTTGCTGCGGGCATGCTCGCAGACACCTTCGATGAGCTGCTCCGCCAGGCCTTGGCCACGCGCCTGCGGGGCGACGAACACGCAGGCCAGCCAGGGACCGAGGTCGCTGCGCCCGGGCAGGTCGTCGCTGGCCAGGGCCGCACTGCCCAGCAGGCGGTCGCCGTCCAGGGCGACCAGGCATTGCCATTGACCGTTGTGCTGGCCTTCGGCGAATTCACGTTGCCAGTCGGCCAGCGGCACGTCCGCGTACTCATAGTGAAACTGTTGGTGCAGCCACTGGGCGAGGGTGTCGCTGTGGGCCATGTGGTGTTTCAGCCAGTCCAGGCGGAGCATGACGATGTCCTTTTCAGGGGCAGGAGGGGCGGAGCTTTGCGCGAAGCATACACCGCGATGCGTGCTCGCCGAGGGTGATGGCGTTTTGATTTTAAGCGCACGCAGCCGCTATCCTTGCGCCTGCATTCATCAAGGAAGAACCATGCGTCTGTCGTCCTGCCTCAAATCGCTTGTCGCCCTGTCACTTGCCAGCCTGCTCGGTGCCTGCTCCAACTACCACTACAAGGAGTACCAGGGTGACTGGGCGCCTGAGACGATGACGCCCTATGATCTGTCCGGCAACCAGGCCGACGCACCGGTCGTGTACTTCGCTACCGTCCGTTACCGCGCCCTGGGCGTGCCGTTTCATCGCCTGCTGCTGGCCACCCATGTCGATGACCAGTTGCTCGAAGGCGCCGGGCGGCGCTCGATCCTCGATATCGCGGGCAAGCAGGCGCTGCGGCTGACGCCGGGCAAGCACTCGCTGAGCTGGTGCTGGGCCTCGATGAACGCGCTGGGGACCGGTGGCGGCAAATGCGGTTTCACCGCGCGCGACGTCGAGTTCCGCGCAGGCAAGCGCTACATCGTCGACTTCGACACCGTCGATGCCATCAATGGCCCGCCCGGTCGAGAGACGATGACCATCACCATCACCTCCGAGATTCGCGACCTCGATACCCGAGAGGTGGTCTACCCGCCCAAGGGCAGCGAAGCGTTGACCAAGAGCATGGACGGTTGAGGATGTGCTCTGATGCAGACTTACTGGCCACTGTTCTGGCCCAATGACAGCAAAGTCGATCACAGCGCCCCGCAGGTGCGTCTCGATGCGCTGTTGCCGGTTGTCGGGGCGGTCACGCTCGCTTATTTCGAGCGCAATGAGCGCATTCAGGTTGATGAAACCGTTCGGCTCATCTGGTGCCCAAGTGTTTCCGACCTCAATGGCTGGAGTGAGCAACCTTCTGAAATCGCCTTTAGCCATGTGCTGCACGCCAGGGTGGTTGCACTCGATGCTGCCCCTGAATCGACGATCGACTCTGTGCATTTCGGTCTGCGCGGGCACATGCTGGAGGTTCTGTCCCTGGAGCGATTGCTACCGGCCTTGTGTGGATGGGCAAACGGTACCGGGGCTTGGGCGTTGCCTCAAGCAGCGACCGAGAATGGCAGCCTGCAGTTATGGGCGGAACTGAGCTGGTGCGGTTGGGCAGAGGTGGCGGGGTACATTTATCTTGTCGGTAGTACGCGAGCCGAGTCGCATCTGGAACTGATCTTCGAACGTGATGGCGATAACCTTGTCGGCTTGTTCCATGTACAGCGAAATCCAGCCGGGGCCTTTTTCGACTTCGGGGCGACGTATTTCACCGAATTAGAACGTTGCTTGCTGGAGCGGGTGCTGAATAGCGCTCACCCCTTGTGTGATACTCACCCCCTTTATCTGGTGGAGTAGTCCGGTGTACAGAAAATTTGATCAGTGATACGACGTTGAGCTTTCTATTGATGTTCGCCAGACTTTCCTTCTGCTCGCAAGCCGGAAAGTTTAACCAGCAGGTCACGTACGACTAAAGTCCGGTGTCTCTCACTCGTTTCTACAAGTACCGTGGGGCCAGACAGTCATCAAGTTCGATTGTTGGACAATTAGATCTCGTCAACCCCTTTACCCGCTCTGCCACGGGCTAGCCAGTGACCATGCGGTCATGCCTGGCGCCATGTGGTAATTAGCAGTCGTTAACTTTTCCGCGAGCGTTTCAACAAACAACGCTCAACTTTCTAAAGTTATTGCGCGTGTGCCGATAACCCTCGGTGACCGTGCCGGGAAGTTCCAAGTACTGCGATTCTCGCTGTGCCTTTGCCTGCGAATGGGTGTTGTATGTCGTACCTGTCTGCTGTTGATCGTCGTCAATTAACGCTGTCTGTCGCATTGGCTTGCCTGTGTGTTGGCAACCTGCATGCCGAGACATTTACGCCCGGTCAGGAAGTGCTGCGCCAACAACAACAGCAGCAACACGACCTGCAGCAACTGCAGTTGGAACAACGCCGCCGGCAACTGCAACGCGGTGCATTCACCGCACCCGACAACACTGCGCAGACACCCAAGGCCTCGGCTGCGGATGCGCGCTGCTGGCCGCTGGCCGGGGTGCGCATCGGCGGTGTCACGCTGATCGACCGTGCCACCCTCGATGCCCGCATCGACCCGCTGGTGGCCGCGTGCATGGGCGTGGGGCAGATCAACCAGCTGCTGGCGGGCATCACCGCGCTGTACCTGGAAAAGGGCTATATCGCCAGCCGCCCCTACCTGAGCAGCGCCCCGACGGCCGGGCAGTCGCTGGACATCCTGGTGGACGAAGGCTACCTGGAGGCCATCGAGCTGGCCGACCAGCGCCTGCCGGTGTCCCTGGCCGGGGCCTTCCCCGGCATGCTCGGCGAGCCGCTGAACCTGCGCGACCTGGAGCAGGGCCTGGACCAGCTCAATCGCCTGCGTTCGGTAGACCTCAGTGCCGACATCGCCCCCGGCAGCCAGCCGGGTGCCTCACGGATCATCCTGCGCCCACGCAGCGCCGGCCAACCGCGGGTTTCCGTGGGCCTGGGCCTGGACAATCTCGGCAGCGCCAGCACTGGCCGTGACCGCAGCGTGTACAGCCTGAGCCTGGACAATCCGCTGGCGCTCAACGACCTGCTCAGCCTGTCGGCCAGCGACACCCTCAACCAGGGCGATCGCTACAGCCGCAATGCCAGCCTGTACTACGCGATTCCCTACGGCTACTGGACGTTCAGCCTGTTCGCCAGCCATGCCGAGTACCGCTCGCCGATCAAGCTCAGCACCCTGACCCTGCACAGCACCGGCATCACCGATCAGCTCAGCCTGCGCGGCGAGCGCGTGCTGTGGCGCGACCAGCGCCATCAACTGAGCGCCAGCCTGCAACTGGCGCACAAGGACGTCGACAGCGAATTCGCCAAGGTCCGCCTGGATGTGCAGAGCCCGACGCTGACGGTGGCCGAAGCCGGGCTCAACCTGTTCTGGCTCGACAGCGCGGTGTGGAACCTGGACCTCAACTACGCCCAGGGGCTGCACTGGTTTGGCGCCGACGACGATGCCGATCGGCCAGTGCCCGACCTGCCCATGGCGCAGTTTCGCAAGTACCGCGCCGGCCTCGGCCAGTGGCGCAATGGCCACCTGCTGGGCCAGGCCTGGCAGTGGCAGAGCCAGCTCAACCTGCAGTACAGCCCCGACCCGCTGCCGGCCATCGAGCAGTTGCTCGGTACCGACGATTCCGCCGTGCGCGGCTACCGCCTCAGCAGCCTGTCCGGGGCCAGCGGAGCGGTGTGGCGCAACACCCTGCGCCTGCCGTTGCAGCCCCAGGGGCTGCTGACCATCACCCCGCGGCTGGGGCTGGACCACGGCTGGATCAAGGCCGACCACGGCGCCGCCAGCCAGCGCCTGAGCGGCGCGAGCCTGGGCCTGAACCTGAGCTGGAAGGCGCTGCAGCTGGACGTTGACTACCAGCGCAGCCTGACCACCCCCAGCGGTTACCACCGCGAGCCCGAAGTCTGGCTGTTCAGGGCCGCCGTGCAGATTTGAGCGCACCGAATTAGCAGTACCGACATGGAGAGTGACCTATGCCCAAGACCCCTTTTACCTTCAACCTGTCCCCGCAAGGCAAGCTGCGCTGGGCGATAGCCAGCCTGTTCCTGGCCACGAGCCTGCCCCAGGCGCTGGCCGGCGGCGTCGTGGTCGCCCCCGGCCCCGGGGGCACGGCACAGTTGCAGACCCAGGGCGGCGTGCCCATCGTCAATATCGTCGCGCCCAACGGCGCGGGCCTGTCGCACAACCAGTTTCTCGACTACAACGTCGACCGCCAGGGCCTGGTGCTGAACAACGCCCTGCAGGCCGGCCACTCGCAGCTGGCCGGTGAGCTGGCGGCCAACCCGCAGTTCCAGGGCCAGGCGGCGAGCGTGATCCTCAACGAAGTGGTCAGCCGCAACGCCTCCGCCATCAATGGCGCCCAGGAAATCTTCGGCCGCGCCGCCGACTACGTGCTGGCCAACCCCAACGGCATTTCGATCAACGGCGCCAGCTTCATCAACGCGCCCAATGCCAGCCTGGTGGTGGGCCGCCCTGAACTGGACGCGGGCCGGCTCAAGGCCCTGGGCACCCAGGACGCCAGCGGCCAGTTGCAGGTGCAGGGCGCCGGCCTGCGCAACGATGGCGGCTCGGTCAACCTGATCGCCCCGCGCATCGACAGCCAGGGCCGTCTGGATGCCCGTGATCAGCTCAACCTCACCGTGGGCCGCAACCAGGTGGACTACGTCAGCGGCCAGGTCCAGGTCGTCGACCGCGGCGCGGCCAGTGGCGAGCAGCGTATCGATGCCAGCCTGTTCGGCGCGATGCAGGCCGGACGCATCAATATCGTCAGCACCGCGCAAGGTGCCGGGGTGCGGGTTGGGCCGGGGCAGGTCGACGGCCGCGACGGCGTGCGCATCGACTCGGCGGGAGACCTGAACGTCAGCGGCGCTGCCGTGGCCGACTCGCTGGAAGCGACCCGTGCCGGCGTGCGCAGCAGCCAGGGTGATGTCGAACTGCGTGGCGCCCAGGACCTGACCCTGGCCGCCGCCGACGTGGCCGGGCGCGATGTGAAGCTCGACGCCGGACGCAACCTCACCCTGAGCACCGTGCAAAGCCGCAAGCTCCAGGAAAAACGCGAGAACTGGCGCAGCGGCGCGCTGGGCATCGACTGGGAGACCTACCAGCGCACCCAGACCGACAGCGACACCCGCGAGCACGCCACCCGGGTCGTGGCCCAGCGTGATGCCGGGCTGAACGCCGGCCAGGATCTCACCCTCAGCGCCGCCAGCCTCGAGGCGCCCGGCAAGCTGAGCCTGGACAGCGGCGCCGACCTGCGTCTGACCGCTGCCACCGAGCGCCAGGTGCAGACCGACCAGGGCAAGCACGCCAAGGGTTTCTGGAAGGCCGACTGGGACAACCGCAATGAAACCCAGCGCAGCGTCACCAGCCAGCTCAAGGGGGGCGACATCGCACTGCACGCCAAGGCCTCGGTGCTGGCCGAAGGTGCCCAGCTGACCAGTGGCCAGGACATCCGCATCGCCGGCAAGCAGGTGCAGATCAGCAACGCCTTGCGCACCGACCAGCGTGACAGCCAGAACCAGCAGAGCAAGTTCTTCGGCGTCAGCCACAACGAAGCCAAGCAGAACAGCCGGGAAAGCACCGCGGTGCGCAGCGAGCTGGTAGCCGGTGGCAGCGTCGGCCTGAACAGCGCCGAGGGCATCGACGTGGTCGGCTCGACGGTCAAGGCCAGCGGTGCGCTGAACGCTGATGCGGCGGGGGATCTGAAGGTCGCCTCGGCCCAGGACACCCGCGAGCACAAGAGCGCCAGCAGCAGCCGTGGCTTCGTTGCGTCGGCCAAGGAGACCGCGCCGGGCTCCGGGCAGTATCGTGCTGGCGTCGGCTATGCGAGCGATCGTCAGAGCACCAGTGGCAGCCAGGTCAGCCAGCAGGGCTCCAGCCTCAGCGGCAGCGAAGTTCAGTTGACCGCCGGCGGTGACCTGAGCGTCAAGGGCGCCGCGGTGAAGTCAACCGCGGGCGATACCACCTTGGTCGGCAAGCAGGTGTCGCTGCTGGCCGAGCAGGACAGCCGCAGCGAGACCCGCGACAGCAGCCACACCGGCGGTGGCGTCTACCTTACCGCTGGCCTCGACCGTGCCGGCGCCGGGGTCGACTTCGCCCATGGCACCCAGCAGGACGCCTCGAGCAGCACCACGGCGAAGACCACCGGCCTCGACAGCGCCGGCAGCTTGAAAATCAAGGCCGACACACTGGCCAGCGAAGGCGCGCAGGTGAACAGCGCCGGTACCCTGAGCATCAGCGCAGGTCAGGTGGACAACCGCGCGGCCCGCGACACCACCAACACTAGCCATCAGCAGAGCAGCTGGACGGCGGATGTCGGTGTCAACGTCGAGTACAAGGACATTGCCCGGCCAATCGCCGGGGCGGTCAAGGATGTGGTGGACGGCAAGGTGTCGGTCAAGGATACGCTCGACGGCAAGCTGCCGCTTAATGACGTCAAAGACGTGCTGGACGGCAAGACTTCGCTGACCGCCGCCCTGGGCAAGCTTGGCACGCCGAACTTGGGCGTCGACCTGGCCGTGGGCCATGCCAGCCAGCAACAGGGCGAGCAGACTGGCACCGCGGTGGTCAGCCAGTTCAATGGCCAGGGTGTGCAACTGGACGTGGCCGGTGCGTTGAAGGACCAGGGCACCCGCTACAACGCCAACGGCGGCGCGCTGGACATCAAGGCCGGTTCGCTTCAGGCCGACGCGGCCAGCAACACCCACAGCCGCAGCGAGCAGCAGGTGAACGCCGATGTGTCCGCCCGGATCTACACCAAGACCGGCGAAGACCTCAACGTGACCGCCAATGGTTCCGGTGGCAGCAAGCACTTGAGCGAAGATACATCCACTGCCGTGGTCGGTACTTTCAGTGGCAGCCAGGGCCTGAACATCCAGGTCGGTGGCGATGCCCGCTTCGAAGGCAGCCGCCTCGACGGTGGCCAGGGCGCGGTGGCGGTCAACACCGGCGGCAAGCTGGCCCTGGACCAGGCCAGCAACCAGGCGCGTCGCGACACCGGCAGCCTCGGTGGCAGCGGTTCGTTGACCGTGGGCACCTTGCCGGTGGGCGACAAGGTCGACCTGGGCGCCGGGTTCCAACTCGACCATGCCGGCGAGCACAGTGTCGACAGCAAGGCCCAGGTGGCGAGCATCAGCGGCAACGGCCCGGTGCGACTGGGCAGTGGTGGCGACCAGACCCTGCAGGGCACGCGCATCGACGCGAACGGCCCGGTCGAACTCAAGGCCGGTGGCGCCCTCGACCTGCAGGCCGCCAGCGATACCCGGACTGTCAGCGGCAGCCATCTGGGCGGCGGCCTCAACCTCGGCGGCAAGGCTGCCACCGGTGAGAAAGGGCGTGATCTGAGCGGCAAGCTGGGCGGCAACTTCAATGTGGGCCAGACCAACGAACGTTCGCAGACCCTGGCCGGCGGCCAGTTGAACAGCCATGGCAACGTGGACCTGTCCGGCCAGTCGGTGCATCTGCAGGGTACGCAGGTCGGTGCCACGGGCGTCAACGCCAGCGCAGGCGAGGGTGGCCTGGCGCTGGAGTCGGCGCAGTCCACTCAGGCCCGCACCAACTGGGGCGTCGAGGTGAAGGCCGGGAGCAACCTGAGCCGCACTACGCCGGCGGACGCGGGGCAAGAGGTCAGCTCGTCCCATGACTTCGACCTGGGCGGCAAGGTGCAGGTGGACCATCTGCAGGCCACCACCCAGCAGAACAGCCATATCTCCGCTGGCGATGTGACCTTGAACAGTGCCGGTGCGGCGCAACTCAGCGGCGCACGGGTCGACGGCCAGCAGGTCGGCGGCAAGCTGGCGGGCGGGTTGACGGTCGCGGAACGCCAGGACACCACCACCTCGGTACGGGTCGACCTGGGCGCGGGCCTGGCCGGCAAGCCGGGCGAGGCGAAGGAGGGCCAGGAGAAACCAGGCTTCGACTACACGCCGTCGTTCAATGCCCAGGGCGAGTTCGTGCGCAAGGCCGGAGTTACGCAGGCTTCGGGCATCTCGGCACAGCGTGGGCTGGGTCTGCAGGTCAAGGGTGTGGAGCAGGGCGGTACCACGCTCGGTGCCGATGTGAAACCGCTCGGCTACCAGGTCAAGGCCACCCTCGACCTGCCCAAGCTGCCTGAAGCCGGTCTGCCCAGCGTGTCGCTGGATGACGGCAAGCTGAAGGTTGGGCCGGTGACGGTCGAAGGGCGTATCGAAGGCTGAACGTCTTCCATTCACACCAATGAGGTCCGGGGCGCTTTGCGCCCCTTTTTGTTGGTTGAAACTCTAAGCTTCGTACGAAAAACCGATGGGTGGGGGTGAGCCCTTGGGCCTGGCGCGAGAGCTGTAGGAGCGAGCTAGCCTCGCGATAGCACAGGACCAGGCCGTACCATGGGCGCATCTGACTCCAGCGCGGGGCAAACCCGCCCCCACGCAGGTTATGTGTGCAGTCCAGTGCCTGCCTGCAACAACCTCGCTCAGACCGCCGAGAACACCGACCCGGTCATTCGCTCGCTCAGCAGCTCCAGCGCCCGCAGCCCTGCCAGCGAGTTGCCCGAGGCGTTCAGCGCCGGCGACCACACGCAGATGCTGTAGCGCCCCGGCACCACCGCGACGATGCCGCCGCCCACGCCGCTCTTGCCTGGCAGGCCGACCCGGTAGGCGAAGTTGCCGGCCTCGTCATACAGCCCGCTGGTGGCCATGATCGCGTTGACCTGTTGCGCCTGGCGCGGGCTGAGCACCTGCTCGCCGCTGTGCGGGCAGTAGCCGCTGTTGGCCAGGAAGGCAAAGCCGCGGGCCACGTCGGCGCAGCTCATCGACAGCGCGCAGTGATGGAAGTAGCTGCGCAGCACCGCATCGACATCGTTGTGGAAGTTGCCGAAGGCCTGCATCAGGTAGGCCATGGCCGCGTTGCGCGCGCGGTGCTGGTATTCCGACTCGGCCACCACCGTGTCGCTGACGATGCGCGGGTTGGCCGCCAGGCGGCGGACGAAGTCGCGCATCGACAGGGTGGGGGTGGCATAGCGCGACTGGTTGATGTCGCAGATCACCAGCGCCCCGGCATTGATGAACGGGTTGCGGGGCCGGCCTTTCTCCACCTCCAGCTGCACCAGCGAATTGAACGCCTGGCCCGACGGCTCGTAGCCCAGCCGCGACCAGATGTCCTCGCCACTGTGGTTGATCGCCTGCACCAGGCTGAACACCTTGGAGATGCTCTGGATCGAGAACGGCGTGTGCGCATCGCCCGCGCAGTGCAGCTGGCCGTCCAGGCTCTGCACGGCGATGCCCAGCTGGTTCGGGTCGACCTGGGCGAGGGCGGGGATGTATTGCGCCACCTGGCCCTGGACGAGCAGGGGGCGGACGTGGTCGAGGATCTCTTGCAGGAGTGCTTGCATCGGGAAACCTGGTGCGAAGGAAAGGCGCGTTCGAAAACGTTCAGGTAGACGATGGTCGCTGGCTGCGGAGCACATTTGTTCGTGTCGGCTCGCGGGGTGATGCGCAACCTCCGGGAGCGGGGCAAGCCCGCTCCTGCAGTGACCGCGTTTTACGCGTTGGAGGTTGCCTCGAACGCCGCGCAGTACTGCACGCTGCCCTGCGCCACATCACCGCTGAAGGACAGGGCCTGGAAGTATTCGGCCGGTACGCCCGGCAAGCTCAGGCCCGGCTGGGCCTTGAAACCGAAGCGGCCATAGTACCCCGGGTCGCCCAGCACCACGCAGCCCTGGCCACCCAGACCGTGCAGGCGGGCCAGCGCGGCGTTGATCAGCGCCGAGCCGATGCCCTGGCCCTGACGCCGCGGCAGCACCGAGACCGGCCCCAGCCCGTACCAACCCTCGGCACCCGACGACAGCGTCACCGGGGAGATCGCCACATGGCCGACGATGACACCGGCCTCCACGGCCACCAGCGATACCGTGAGCGCTCCGGCCTGACGCAGGGCGTTGACGATGAACTGCTCGGTGTGGCTGCTGTGTTCGGCGTTGGCAAAGGCGGCTTCGGTCAGCCGGCCGATCGTGGTGGCGTCCTCCGGGCGCTCGTCGCGCAGGCTGATGCCATTGTCGAGATGCCGGCGCGTGTCGGCGTCGATCAGGCCGCGCAGGGCCTCGAACAGCGGCGTGGCGGCAGTGTAGCGCTTGCCGTAGTCGAGGTTGAAGGCATAGTCGAAGCCCGGAGGATTGCGCCCCTGGTTGTGCTGCAGCAGGGTCTCCAGCTTGTCGAGGGCCTTGACCGCCTGTGCCTCGGCCGAGGTGGCGGCCTCGTACTCCTCCCACAACGCCATGATCTCGTCGCGCAGGGCGGCGTCCAGACTCGCCATCAGTTGCAGCAGGTCTTCGCGTTCCTGCCGGCTCTTGTCGGGGAAGCCCTGTTTGCTGACGGCCGGGACGTCGCCGCTGATGGCCTCGCCCAGGTCGTGGACCAGGCACATCTTCAACACCTTGAGCAGATCGAGGTCGCCCAGTTCGTCGGCGAAGGTGATGGCCATCAGGCACAGCCGCCAGGTGTGCTCGGCGGTGCTCTCGGCGCGGCCGCTGGAGGTGTGGGCGCTGCGGATCACGCTCTTGAGTTGTTCGGCCTGGCGCAGGAAGGCGAGGCGGTTCTGCAGTTTTTCGATGTTCATGGTGGCTCCATGTCCTGGGGCGGGTTCAGCGCGTCTGCATGACGAACAGATGATACCCATACTCGCCCAGGTGGTTTTCGTGGATCTTGAGTTCGCGGCGGATGTCGGCCAGGGCCTGGGAGGCGAAGGTCTCGTTCGCCAGGCTGGCCACGCGTGCGCGCAGCGGCTCCAGATAGTTGGCCCAGGCCTGCGCGCTCAAGGGGAAGTGCGACAGGGTGCGATAGCCCAGGCGGGCGATGGCGGCCAGGCGCGTGTCGACGCTGTGCAGGTCGGGGTAGGCGGTCTGCCAGAACGCCTCGGCCGCAGGGGCGAGCCTGTCGGCCACCCGCACCAGGTCGCTGACGACCAGGTAACCCTGGGGCTTGAGGAAGGTACGCCAGTACGCCAGGGCGTTGTCGAAGCCCATGATGTAGGCGCAGCCCTCGGCCCAGATCGCGTCGAAGTGCCGAGGCGCGAACGGCAGCTGGGTCATGCTCGCGCAAATCGGCGTGACCCGTGCCTGCAGGCCCTTGTCGAACAGGGTCGCCCGCAGGCAGCCAAGGCTGTGCTCGTCGTTGTCCAGCGCAGTGATGTGCGCCTGGCTGTGTTCGGCCAGCAGCACGCTGGAGGTGCCACGGCCGCAGCCGATGTCCAGCAGTGTCGCGGGGGCGTGGGGCAGGGCGTGCAGTGCTTTGAGTGAGTCCTCTGGCGACCCTGGGCCAAGGTGCTCAAGGCCCTCGAAGAGGCGTTCGAAGTCGGCCATGTAGCGGTCGTGTTCGTTCATGTCGCGGGACAGCCATTTCAGGCGCAGGGCCTGCTTCTCATTGAATCCTTGCCGGCGCAGCCACGCCAGGTGGGCGCCGGGCGCCTGCTGCTCGAGGGCCTCGTGCCAGGGGCGCATGGACGACATGCCGAGCATCGCCGCCAGCAGGTCACGTGAGCGTTGCCGGGCGGCGATCTCTTCGTCCAGGGTGTGCAGGCGTTCGAGCAGGGCCGCGCGGTCCAGGCGTGCCTCCAGGCAGGCCTGGCACTCCTTCAGGCTCAGCCCGCCGGCCTGCAGTTGCTGCAACAGCCGCAGCTGCTGCAGGTCCTGCTCGCCGTAGGTACGATAACCGTTGGCCTGGCGCCGCGAGGACACCAGTCCGAGTTTTTCGTAATAGAGCAGCGTGGAGCGGCTCAGGCCCACCTTCGCCGCCAGTTCGGATATGCGGTACACCAGTCTTCCCCTCATGCAGTGGGGCGATGATGAACTATGAAGCTATAGACAGGTAAAGCGGGTTTCTACAGAAACAGGCGTTTCTTGAGATCGGGGTTGCCTGTGATCACAGGCAGCGCCGGCGTGCCCTTGAAGGATGTTTTCTCAGCGGCTCTTCAACAGGCCCACGAAGCGCTTTGTGGGCCATTCCTTGAGGTCGGATACCTGGCCGTCGCCCAGCTCCACCAGCCGCAGCACGCCATCGGCGCGCATCACCGTGTCGACCGAGAAGAACGGGCTGTCGATCCGCTTTGCGCACTCTCGCACCAGCTCGGGCACCTTGCCATCCGCACCGTGGGCGCATCCATCGAGTACGAAGTAACGACGCTCGGTTTCCTCGAGGTAGCTTTCCCGCCGCCTGACGCAGATACCGCCCTCGACCTGGCCGCGGTATTGGCGCATTTGGGCCACCAGCGGCGCGATTTCCCGAGGGCTGTCCACCAGGCTGCCGTTGCCGGTGCTCAGCGATTTCACATAGTCCTTGATGAAATAGCCCGGCCATTGCAGGCCGGCGAGCGCCTGCTCGAAATCGGCGTCGTCGGGCAGTATCACCGTTTCGCTTGTATGCGCGGCCAGCAACGGGTACCACTGCGGCAGGTGATGACACTGCCGGTATTGCTCGGGACTGGTCAGCGCGACCGCGGTACAACCATGCAGCAGGTCGACCAGCACGGCGTAGGCCTCGGGCGTCAGCATCCAGCCCCGGTACAACATGCAATCGCCGGGATTAAGGGCGCGGGAGGTTTCGAGCAGACCGGCTTGAAGGGCTTCGAATGAGAACAGCAGGGTGTCCAGTCCGGCCGCCAGCGCCGCGTTGTACTCCTCGGCGTACTGTTCATCGGGCTGTTTCAGGTTGAAGGGTTCGCAGGGATAGAGCAGTCGCATCGGGTTTGCTGTCCATGGCAAGGGTGGGAGGCGCAAAGGCTGTCAGTCTACCCCGATTTCCTCCATGAATTCGGCGAGGAACGACGCCAGCCGCTGATGCCTGAGCGCGGCCAGTCGCGCACCTTCGCCGGTCTGAAAGCCTGAGGCGAGCTTGAGCAGCTTGGTCGGGAAGTGCTCGATGGCGAAGCGGTTGTCGCGATAGTCCCGGTCTGCGGCGGTGGGGTTCTCGACGTAGTAGAGCGCCGACCCCGTGCGCCCGGCCACATAGAAGCAGCGGGCGATGCCGACGGCACCGATGGCGTCGAGGCGATCGCTGTCCTGGAGGATCTTCGCTTCCAGGATCTGTGGCGGCAAACCTGCCGAGTAGCTGTGGGTCATCACTGCATGGGCCACCTGTTCGATGCGCGGTAGCGGCCAGCCCATGTCGGCGAGGATCGCGGCGGCGCGTTCGGCCGAAAGCGTCGAGGCCTGCGCACGCAGGGGCGAGTTCTTTTCCACCGCCACGCAATCGTGCAGCACGGTGGCGGCGAGCAGTACGTCGAGGTCGCCGCCTTCCTTGGCCTGGATACGCTGGACATTGCGCCAGACCCGTTGCAGATGGGCGAGGTCGTGGGAGCCGTCGTTACCGTCGGCGGGCAGATAGGGCAGCAGTTGGGCCGCCAGGGCTTGCAAGGGGAAAAATGGCGCGCTTGCCATGAAAGGGTTCACCGATCAAAGGGAGGATTGAATTCTACGTTGGCGATTAGCGAAGCCGGAGCATTGTCCTTGCCGTTGTCCGGGCGCGGCCTTACCTCAACTGGCGTACTGGGCGATACCGTTGCCGAACGACCAGTTCTCCTTGCGCACCTCGACCAGGTTGATGAACACGTCCTGCGGTCGCACCCCGGCCTCGTGCTCGAAACCTTCGGCGATGGCCTGGTACAGCGCCTTCTTCTGCTCCAGGGTACGGCCTTCGTTGAGGGTGATCTGGATGAACACCTGGCCGTCGGAACGTTGGATGCCCAGGTACCGTGGGTCGCTCACCAGGCCGTCGCCGTCGTGTTCGGTCAGGATCTGGAAATTGTCGTGCTCGGGCACATTGATCGTGCGCCGCATGCAAGCGTAGACGATCTGGCCGAGTGTGCGCAGATGGTTAGGGTCGGGGTGGCGCTTGATATCGATGCGTACCAGTGGCATGTGGACTCCTTGGACGATGGCCAGGCGAGACGCAGAAGCTGGTAGGGCAGGATCAGGCGTGAGCCCGGACAGGCGCCGGGCTCGAGAAGGCAACTACCGTTACTGTGGCAGCAGCTTGGAGGCGCGCTCGCTCGCGTTATTGAAGACCTCGATCAGCCTTTTCGCCAGGGCATCTTCGATGGCCGCTGCAGTGAGCAGGCCCTGGGTGAAACCGATGCCCTGGTCCTTGGCGACAGCCAGCTGCTGGCTGTTCTCTGCCTCGGCCATGTCGCCCAGGTAGTGGGCTGCACGATAGGCGTAGCGCTCGGGGAGTGTCAGCTGTTCGAGCTCCTTGAGCGAGAGGGCGAACTGGCTGGCGGCGGCGGGCTTCAGGCTGAGTTGCTCGAACTGGAGCAGGCTCAGGCGATCGGTAGTCAAGGCGAATCTCCGTTTCATTGCGGGAACACCCGGTTACTGTCCTGCCTTTTGCCGGTCAACGCAAGGGTGGCCAGGGCAGTGGCGCGAAAAGAATCCGCTTGCCCACGGCCTATGCTCGCCTGCCGGAGCGGTAAGGAGGTGCTTGGCTCGGGTGCTAAAACGTTCTAGCCTTCGCGTTTTGATTATTTTCACAAGGGATGCCTGCATGATTTCAACCCTCAGCCGCCGCCGCGTGCTCCAGGGCGCGCTCGGCTGCTCGGCCCTGTTGACCTTGCCCGCCTGGGCGCACGATCCGCTGCGTCAGGCGATGCAACAGCTCGAGGCGGCCAGCGGCAGTACCATCGGCCTGTGGGCCCTGGACACCGGCAGCGGTCGGCAGCTGGCCTGGCGCGGCGAAGAGCGCTTCGCCTTCTGCAGCACCTTCAAGGCCGTCCTCGCCGGTGCCGTCCTGCACCGCAACGAGGCCGAGCCGGGCTTGCTGGCGCGGCGCATCGCCTATGGCGCCGAGCAGTTGGTGGTCTATTCACCGGTCACCGAAAAGCATGTCGGGCCCGGCATGACCGTCGCCGAACTGTGCGCCGCCGCCGTGCAGTACAGCGACAACACTGCTGGCAACCTGCTGCTCGAGCTGGTCGGCGGTCCACCCGGGCTGACGGCGTTCGTCCGCGGCCTGGGCGATCCGACCTTCCGCCTCGATCGCAACGAGCCGACACTGAACACCGCCTTGCCGGGCGATCCGCGTGACACAACGACGCCCCTGGCCATGGGCGTGACCTTGCAGCGCCTGCTGCTCACCGATGGCCTGCCCGCCGCCGCGCAACAACAGCTGCAGGCCTGGCTCAAGGGCAACACCACGGGTGATGCACGTATTCGCGCCGGGCTGCCAAAGGACTGGGTGGTGGGCGACAAGACCGGTTCGGGCGACTATGGCGTGGCCAACGACGTCGCGGTCATCTGGCCCAAGGGCCGGGCGCCGTGGATCCTGGTGGTGTTCAGCCGTGGCACGAAACAGGATGCGCCGTGGAACAGCGAGACGATCGCGGCGGCCACGCGGGTGGTGGTGGAAGCCTGGAAGGGCTGAGCAAGTGTGCGGGCCACATCGCGGGCAAGACCAGATAACACCTGGCCATCACCCCACCCGCGCCCGCCGCCGCTTCTTGCGGTACATCTCGCCATCGGCATGGCTGAGCAGGGTGTCGGCATCCTCGCCATCGGTGGGGTAGCAGGCCACGCCGATGCTGCAGGACGGCATCCTGACGTCGCCGAACTCGGCGCCGAGCGGCTCCTCCATGACCATGGCGATCTGCTCGACCACCTCGTACACGGCGTCCTCCGACGGTACATCGGTCAGCAGCACGATGAACTCGTCGCCGCCGATCCGCGCCACGGTGTCCGCTTCCTGCACGCTGTCCTGCAGGCGTCGGGCGATGGTGCACAGCACGCGGTCGCCGGCCGCGTGACCGTGTACATCGTTGATACCCTTGAAGTCGTTGACGTCGAGGAACAGCAGGGCCAGCCGGCGCTGCTGCTGGCGGGCGGCGCGCAGGGCGGTGGCCAGGCGGTCGTTGAACAGCGAGCGGTTGGTCAGCTTGGTCAGCGGGTCATGATGGGCGAGAAAGCGCAGTTCCTGCTCGGCCTGGGTGAGGGCGGTGATGTTGCGGGCGACGCCGATCCGCGCGCCCACCTCGTCGGACCAGAAGGCCGCCCAGAGGATATGCACGATCTCGCCATCCTTGCGTACATAGCGGTTGCGAAAGTCGAAGTGCGGGGTGCCGTCCATGACCCGGGCGATCGAGGCGCGGGTGGTTTCCAGGTCATCCGGGTGCATGTAGCGGGTGATCGGGGTGCCGGTCAGTTCGTCGGCGCGGTAGCCGAGCAAGGCCTCGCAGGCGTTGCTCACGAATGCGATGGTGTCGTCCCGGTCGACCACGAACACGGTGTCCAGCATCAGGTGGATCAGCCTGGGGTAGAGCGCTTGCAGATCGACGGGCATAGGGCAGAAGTGTCCGAAACGGGTAGCCCGGTCATGGTCCGATCACGCAGGGCGGCCGCGCGAGGTCCTGCAAGCCGCCGGGGGCCGCTCGCCGCGCCCGTGCAGCATACACAGGCTCGGGGGCGCGGCACACTACCTGCGGACAAGCAAACCGTCGGCAGCTTCAGCGCCCCTGCCAGGTCCGGGTCGCAGACCGTGACCGTCATGCCCCGATAGCATGGGGCAGACCGTCGCTCGGTGACGGCCTAGAGTTTCCAGCATCCGGCGAAGCGCTTGCAAACCCCTTCGCGTTGATCCAGTTCAGCCATGTTGCGCAAGTGTTCGAGGCTGATCTGCGCGATCGTCTCCTGCAGGACATAGTTGTAGTAGTAGGCCATGTCGCGCATGCGCTGGGCCTTGCTCGGCAGGCGCGCATCGTTGGTGCCACCGGCCCAGACCTGCAACTGCTCGTCGCGCACGCTGCGCAGGTAGGCGCGGCTGTCGGCGTCGTAGCGTTCCAGCGTGCGTGCCTTGAGGTTGGCGAGCGCCTCGGCGAAGGTTTGCAGGTTCTGCTGGTACTGCTGCCAGTAGGCCTCTGGCAGATCGAGGCCCAGTTCCCGCTTGCGCGCCGCTACCTGGACTTCGGGGGAGGCTTGCCGAGTCAGGGCGACGGCTTTGCGCAACGTGGTCAGTTGCTCCATCTCCGGGGTGACGCTGTCGCGGATGATGCTGTCGATCAACGCGGTGCGCCGGGCGGTGTCGGGCAGCGGTGTGGGTTGTTTCGGGAATAACGCCGAGGTACCCCAGCAGGCGCTCGGGATGGTGTCGATCATCGGATAGGGCTGGCGTTGGTCCTTGCCCTCGACCCGTTGCAGGCGCACCAGCGTTGCCTGGCAGTAGCCAGGCGACTGGTCGAAGCGCAGTTCATATTCGGAGCCTGCCTGCGGTGTCAGGGTGAACGAGGCCGAGCAGACCGTGTTGGCGCTCTGGGTGTTGGCGCGAACATGTATCGGCTGACCGGGTTCGAGGCGGATCTCGTAGTAACTGTTGCTGTTTGCCGGCGGCGGCACGCTCATGTCGGCCCGTCGGCGAGAGTCGGGCACGAACAGGTTGTTGAGGATGCCGCTGGTCCGGCCTTCACAGCGCGCGCTGTCGAACAGGTCGAGGGTGGCGCTGCCATTGCCCGAGATGTAGCGCAGCTTGGCTGCATCAGGGCGGGTGCTGTCGATGTAGGTGCCATTGATACTGCAGGCGCTGACCAGGGTGGACAGGGCGAACAGGGCAAGCAGGCGGGTGGCGGAGGGCATGATCGTCCGTGAGTGAGGCCGTGGGGGCGCCGATGCTAGGGCGATTCTGGCTACTCGTCCAGTGGGCCGAAGATGATCAGCCCACGGTAGTTGAGCGAACCGATGAGGCCAGGTGCTTTTGAGCGCCTACAGGCTTTCTCCGGCGTTCAGGATGCCGACCTTGAAGTAGTCGCCCCAGGTGACGCACATGCCCTTGCGCTCCAGTACGTGCAGCCAGAGCAGGGTGGCGAGGCTGCCGATGGGGGGGCTTGGGCCCCAGGTCGCAGCCGATGACATTGGCGTAGATCATCGCTTCGCGCACCAGGCCTTGGGCATCGCTGGCCTGGATCGACAGGGCACCGATGGTCTCGCCGGCGAGGCATTTGAATACCTCGGGGCGTGAGCATGATGATGGTCTATACATGTGGAGGGCCGAATATGCGGGTTCCCATATGTGAATAGCAAGCCCGTCTGCGCGATGGCAGGGGTGTGGTTCAGGAGAGAGAGGCGAAGGTACTGCCTGCCCGAGGCAGGCAGCCTGTGAACTGTTCAGCGACGATAGTAGCGGTGATCGTCGTCATAGCGATGACGCAGGGCACGCTCGTGATGGCGCTCCCAGTAGCGTTGCCGTTGCATTTCCCGACGGTGCTGTTCCCGGCGCCATTGTTCTCGCCGCCACTGTTCCCGACGCCAGTCGTCGCGGTGGTCATGCCAGCGTTCGTCGTGCCGGTAGCGTTCGTCGTGGGCCAGCAGCGGTGCGGACGGCGTGCTGGCCAGGCTTGGCCAAGGGCGTTCGCTGGCCTGGCGGTCCGCCAGGTCGAGGCTGTGGGCGGGAGGTGTCGAAGTCTTCATGGGGGCGGCGGATGCCGAGCCTGCGGCCACAAGTGCGAACAGGCCAACGAGCAGCAGGCATGGGGCAGGGAAGTTCATGAGTGAAGACAACCTCTGATTGGCAATTGAAGGTGCGTTCGGTGGTTGCTGGAACAACCGTGGAGCGCACTCACCCAATAGACCGGGAAAACGGAAAAAGTTCTGGAGGCTGCGTACGACCTGTCTCGTCTGCTCGGTAATCCCGCTATGTGCCCGCCGGTTGTTCGGGGCCGTTGAGCGGCCCCGCAAATCCGGCGTCACTGTTCAGAAACCGAACTCGCTCAGCCCCGGATGATCGTCCGGGCGGCGCCCCAGCGGCCAGCGGAACTTGCGCTCGGCCTCGCTGATGGGCTGTTCGTTGATGCTGGCGTGGCGGTTGCGCATCAACCCGTCCTCGGCGAACTCCCAGTTCTCGTTGCCGTAGGCGCGGTACCACTGGCCGCTGTCGTCGCGGTACTCGTAGGCGTAGCGCACGGCGATGCGGTTGTCGGTGAAGGCCCAGAGTTCCTTGATCAGGCGGTATTCCAGCTCGCGGTTCCACTTGCGGGTGAGGAAGGCCTGGGCCTGCTCGCGGCTGTTGCAGAACTCGGCGCGGTTGCGCCAGTGGGTGTCGAGGGTGTAGGCCAGGGCCACCTTGGCGGCGTCGCGGCTATTCCAGCCGTCTTCGGCCAGGCGTACCTTCTCGATGGCGGTTTCACGGGTAAAGGGGGGCAGTGGTGGGCGGGACATCGTGGTCGTTCCTTGTGGGGAGTGGGTTTGCAGGAGCCAGATTAGACCCATCCCAGGACAGGGAGAATCGGTGCGCCGGGCACTTGAGAATTGTGCCTGGAGGAACAGTCCGGGCGGGAGTGCCAAGCCTGGCTGTCTATAGTTACCGCACAAACTACCCCCAGCCCCACTGGAGCCCACCCATGACCCTGATCAGCCGCGAACCCTGGTGGCTCGTCCCACCCAAACCCGGGCAGACCGAGCAGGACCTGCACTGGGGCTACCTGGAAATCTACGCCGACGGCCGCACCGTGTTTGTCGACCAGCGCCCCAGCGCGCGGGAGCTGGCCGAACGCAAGAGCTGCCGCAACTTTCCCGACGCCGAAAAGCCCTGAGTCAACCTTCGAGTTGGGCCAGGCGCGCTTCCAGCGCAGCCACCCGGGCTTCCAGCGCCTCAATGCGCTCGTCCGCCACGCTGGCGGAGCGGTGGCCGCCGTCCTGCTGGCGGGCGGCGAGAATCGCCTCGATCTCGGCCGGGTCGCCCAGGGCGTGGGTGTAGCGGTCTTCGCGCTGGCCGGCCTGGCGCGGTAGGTGCAGGGCCAGCTCGCGCGAGACCAGGCGTTCGAGCTGGTGCTGGACCTGATCGACGTCCTCGAAGGCGTACAGGCGATTGCTGCGGGTCAGCAGCTCGCTGAGGGTCTGCGGGCCGCGCAGGAACATCAGCCCCATCAGCACCAGTTGCGCCGGCACCAGCTCCAGGGCCTTGTCTACCCGCTGCTCCCAGCGATCGGCGCGGCTGCCCATCTGCAGGCGCGCCATCTCCTGGCTCTCCAGGTTGCGCAGGGCCTGGCCGACCTGGCCGGGCGTCAGGTTCATGACGGGTTCACGGCTGGTCTTCTGGTTGCAGGCCAGGACCAGGGCATTGAGGGTCAGGGGGTAGGTTTCCGGGCTGGTGGCCTGCTTCTCGATCAGCGAACCGAGCACACGGATCTCGATGCTGCTGAAACGGCCTTCGCCGATGGTTTCGTGTTCTGACATGGCCCTGTCTCGTTGCGAGGAAAAGGCCACTAGCCTAGGTAAAGCGTCGGGCTTAAGCAATCACTGCCGCCGTCGCGAGCCGGGCCTGCACGCATCACCCAGGGTATGAGTGATAGCGGAGCCGACCCGCTGCGGCGACAGCGATCAGGCAGTGCTGCCCAATGCCTGGTCGCTGGCCTTGCCGCGCCCGCCCAGCCACACCAGCAGCAAGCCGGTCGCGGCCAGCAGGCCACCGGCCATTGGCACCGCCGCATAGCCCAGGTCCAGGCTGATCACCGCGCCACCCAGGGCGGCGCCGACGGCATTGCCCAGGTTGAACGCGCCCACGTTGATCGACGACGCCAGCCCCGGCGCCTCGGCCGCGGCGGTCATCACCCGCATCTGCAGCGGTGGCACCACGGCGAAGGTGAACACGCCCCACACCAGCAGCGCCAGGGCGGCGCCGACATGGCTGCCCAGCACCAGCGGCATCAGCAGCATGATCGCCGCCAGCGCGCCGAGGAAGATCCGCGCGGCGCCGTCCAGCGACCAGTCGGCCAGCTTGCCGCCCAGGCTGTTGCCGAGGGTGAAGCCGACGCCGATCAGCACCAGGCCGAGGGTGACGAAACTGTCGGAGGCACCGGTCAGTTCGGCCAGCACCGGGGCGACATAGGTGTACAGGGTGAACATGGCGCCGGCACCCAGGACCGTGGTGGCCATGGCCAGCAGCACGTTGGGGCGGGCGATCACCGCCAGTTCCTTGCGCACATGGGGCACGCTGCCGCGCTCGCCCTTGGGCAGGGCGTACCACAGCGCCGCGATGGCCAGCACGCCGAGCACCGCGGTGCCAGCGAAGGCCATGCGCCAGCCGACCTGCTGGCCGAGCCATGTGGCGGCTGGCACGCCGCCGATATTGGCGATGGTCAGGCCCATGAACATGGTGGCCACGGCACTGGCCTGCTTGTCCCGGGGCACCACGCTGGCGGCCACCACCGCGCCCAGGCCGAAGAAGGCGCCGTGGTTGAGGCTGGTGATCAGGCGTGAAAGGAGCAGGGTGTAGTAGTCCGGCGACAGGGCCGAGAGCAGGTTGCCGAGGGTGAAGATGCCCATCAGCATCATCAGTGCGGCGCGCTTGCCGAAGCGGCTGAACAGCAACGTCATGATCGGCGCGCCGACCATCACGCCGATGGCGTAGGCGGTGATCAGCATGCCCGCGCTGGGAATGCTGGCGCCGACACCATCGGCGATCACCGGCAACAGGCCCATGGGCGTGAACTCGGTGGTGCCGATGCCGAAGGCGCCGATGGCCAGGGCGAACAGCACCCGTTTGGGGGAAAGCGTGCTCATTGGGAGCTCCGAAAAAGCGGTTGAGAACGGGGGTGGGCTTCCATGCCCGGTGCAGATCAGTCCCAGTTCGGCGCCAGGCCGTCCGGGCTGACTTCGCGGCCGTTGCGTTCCAGGGTGGCGATGCGCGCCATGTCGTCGGCGTCCAGGCGCAGGCTTTGGGCAAGCAGGTTGCTGGCCAGGTTCTCACGCTTGGTGGACGACGGGATCACCGCGTAGCCCAGTTGCAAGGCCCAGGCCAGGGCCACCTGGGCCACGGTGGCCTTGTGCTTGGCGGCGATCTGCGCCAGCAGCGGATCCTTCAGCACCTTGCCGTAGGCCAGGGTCATGTAGGAGGTGGTGGTGATGCCCTGCTCCTGGAGGAAGGCAGTCAGCTTGCGGTTCTGCAGGTACGGGCTGAGCTCGATCTGGTTGGTGGCGATCTCGCCCTGGCCGACCACGGCGATGGCCTGGCGGGTCAGCTCGATGTTGAAGTTGGAGATGCCGATCTGGCGGGTAAGACCCTGGTGCTTGGCCTCGGCCAGGGCCTGCATGTATTCGGGCAGCTCGACGCCGTTGCCTGGTGCCGGCCAGTGGATCAGCAGCAGGTCGACATGGTCGGTGCGCAGCTTGGCCAGGCTCTCGCGCAGGCTGGGGATGAGCTTGTCGGCGGCGTAGTGGTCGACCCAGATCTTGGTGGTGATGAACAGCTGGTCGCGCGGCACACCGCTTTCGGCAATGGCTTGGCCGACTTCGGCCTCGTTCTTGTAGATCTGCGCGGTGTCGATGGCGCGGTAGCCCAGCTCCAGCGCCGACTTGACCGAATCGATGACGGCCTGGCCGGTGAGGCGGAAGGTGCCCAGGCCGAAGGAAGGAATGCTCATGGATCTGCTCCTGTCGAGTGAGGGGATCGAAGCCCGGACAGTGGGGTGCGGGTTCGAACGAGTGAGCGCAGTTTGCGCCGTTCGGCGGGATTGATTAAGACGCCGGTGAGTCAAGGTCCTTTGACTTGGAGTCATGAATGGGAGGGTGGGTTGTGATTGGTGGCTAGGCAATAGGGGTATCAAGCAGGGGGATGCATCCGGCATCATGGCAAACCTGCAGGTGGTTGTGATTGAGCAAATGCGGCTAGGCAGGCCCGAGCGCGGATCGACGAAGCTGTGGCCTGCCGTATTTCCAGGAGCACACTGACCTTGCCCGTCAACGTTCATTACAAGACCCGCTTCGACGCCGTGCTCGCCTATATCCAGGACAACCTGGAAGGCGACCTGTCGGTGGAGGCCCTGAGCGCGGTGGCGCACTTTTCGGTGTTCCACTTCCATCGCCAGTTCAGCGCCTATGTGGGCGTGCCGGTTGCCCGCTACGTGCAACTGATGCGACTGCGTCGCGCGGCCCAGCGGCTGCTCGGCCAGCCAGGCCACTCGGTGCTGGCGGTGGCGCTGGAGGCGGGCTTCGAAAGCCCGGAAGCGTTCAGCCGGGCGTTCCGCCGGGCCTTCGGGCATGCGCCCAGCGCGTTCCGCCGCCGGCCTGACTGGCAGGTATGGAATACGGTGTTGGCCATTCCTCATTTTTCCAGGAGCATCACCATGCAGGTACGAATCGTCGATTTCGCCGCCGTGCGCCTTGCGGCGCTCGAGCACCGTGGGCCGGCCAATCGGGTCAGCGAGACCGTGCGCCACTTCATCGACTGGCGCATGAGCAGCGGGCAGTCGCCCGTGGCCAGCAGCCGCAGCTTCGGCATTCCCTACAACAATCCGGACACCACGGCGCCGGAAGACTTCCGCTTCGCCATCTGCGGGGAAATCCACGAGGCGGTGGCGCCGAACGCCCAGGGCGTGCGGGAGTCGAGCCTGCCCGCCGGACGCTGCGCGGTGGTGCGGCATGTCGGCTCGCCGGACCATATCGGCGAGACGATCTATCCGCTCTACCGCGACTGGCTGCCGGCCAGTGGCGAGGAATTGCGCGATCATCCGTTGTTCTTCCATTACCTGAGCATCTACCCGCAGACGCCGCTGGAGCAGTGGCAGACCGATATCTACGTGCCGTTGCGCTAAAGCACGGTCGGCCCCAAACGCAACAGCCCGCCGATTGGCGGGCTGTTGCGTAGGGCCAGGAGCGATCAGCGGCGGCGGAACAGCGGTAGCGGCTCGTCGGTGGCGCCCTGGTAGGTCACCGAGAAGTCCTTCAGGCTCTGCAGCGCGTCTTCCGGGTCCTTGTCGGCACGGATGGCGAACGCGTCGAAGCCGCAGCGGGCCATGTAGAACAGCTGGTCGCGCAGCACGTCGCCGATGGCGCGCAGCTCGCCCTTGAACTTGTAGCGGTCACGCAGCAGGCGCGCGTTGGAGTAGTTGCGCCCGTCGGTGAAGGCCGGGAAGTTCAGGGCGATGACCTGGAAGTGCTCGACGTCTTCGCCGATTTCCTCGGCTTCCTCGTCGCTGTCCAGCCAGATGCCCAGGCCGCCGTCGCGGGCCTTGAGCAGGCTCGGATGGTCACGCCACAGCTGCAGCGGCACGATGTAGTCGTCGCAGTTGGTCAGCTCGTCGATCGAGACGTCCTTGGGCAGCAGGTGCCAGGTTTCGTCGACGATCTGGTTGTTCTTAATGATTCGCTGCATAGACGCGTTCCTTGAAGGGGTCGATGCCGATCCGCTGGTAGGTGTCGATGAAGCGCTCGTCTTCGGTGCGCTGCTCGACGTACACATTGATCAGCTTCTCGATCACGTCGGCCATGTCGTCCTGGGCGAAGGAGGGGCCGAGGATCTTGCCCAGGCTCGCGTCGCGTGCGGCATTGCCACCCAGCGAGACCTGGTAGAACTCCTCGCCCTTCTTGTCCACGCCAAGGATGCCGATGTGGCCGACGTGGTGGTGGCCGCAGGCGTTCATGCAGCCGGAGATGTTCAGGTCGAGCTCGCCGATGTCGAACAGGTAGTCCAGGTCGTCGAAGCGGCGCTGGATGGACTCGGCGATCGGGATCGACTTGGCGTTGGCCAGCGAGCAGAAATCACCGCCCGGGCAGCAGATGATGTCGGTCAGCAGGCCAATGTTCGGGGTGGCGAAGCCTTGCTCGCGCAGTTCCAGCCACAGCGCGTGCAGCTGGCGCTGCTCGACGTCGGCGAGGATGATGTTCTGCTCATGGGAGGTGCGCAGGAAACCGAAGCTGTAGCGCTCGGCGAAGTCCGCGACGGCGTCGAGCTGCTTGTCGGTCAGGTCGCCCGGGGCGACGCCGGTGGGCTTGAGCGACAGGGTCACGGCGACGTAGCCCGGCTTCTTGTGCGCGCGGGTGTTGCGCGAGCGCCAGCGGGTGAAGCCTGGGTGCTCGGCGTCCAGGGCGCTGTAGTCGACATTGTCGAGGGCCAGGTACTCGGGGTCGACGAAGTGACGGGCAACGCGCTGCACCTCGTCCTCGGTCAGGGTGGTGCTGCCACCGCGCAGGTGGGCCATCTCGGCCTCGACCTTCTCGGCGAACACTTCCGGGGTGAGGGCCTTGACCAGGATCTTGATCCGCGCCTTGTACTTGTTGTCACGGCGGCCGTAACGGTTGTACACGCGCAGGATGGCATCCAGGTAGCTGAGCAGGTCCTGCCAGGGCAGGAACTCGTTGATGAACGAGCCGATCACCGGGGTGCGGCCCAGGCCGCCGCCGACCAGCACGCGGAAGCCCAGCTCACCGGCGGCGTTGCGCACCGGCTCCAGGCCGATGTCGTGCACTTCGATGGCGGCGCGGTCGTCGCTGGAGCCGTTCACGGCGATCTTGAACTTGCGCGGCAGGTAGGCGAATTCCGGGTGGAAGGTGGTCCACTGGCGGACGATCTCGCACCACGGGCGCGGATCCACCAGCTCGTCGGCGGCGACACCGGCGAACTGGTCGGTGGTGACGTTGCGCAGGCAGTTGCCGCTGGTCTGGATCGCGTGCATCTGCACGGTGGCCAGTTCAGCCAGGATTTCCGGGATGTCTTCCAGCGCCGGCCAGTTGTACTGCACGTTCTGGCGGGTGCTGATGTGCGCGTAACCCTTGTCGTAGTCGCGGGCGATCTTCGCCAGCATGCGGGCCTGGCGGGCGTTCAACTGGCCATAGGGCACGGCGACACGCAGCATCGGCGCGAAACGTTGGATATACAGGCCGTTCTGCAGGCGCAGAGGGCGGAATTCTTCTTCGCTCAGCTCACCGGCCAGGTAGCGGCGGGTCTGATCACGGAACTGCTTGACGCGGTCCTCGATGATCCGCTGATCGTACTCGTCGTATACGTACATATAAGTCCTGTCTCAGGCTAGCATGCAGCTAATCGCGCGCACGGCCGCGCACTCCAGGTCGGAGCCGAGGCACGATAGCAGAGTGGGTTTATGCGCTAAAGTGATGTTTTTGCATATGAAAAGAACCATTTGGACTAAGTGAGACTGACTGGCATTTGTCCGCGCCGGTACATCGCGGCGCTATAATCCGGGGTTTGCTCCGCAGGGAAGTATCAGCATGCTCAAGGCCTTGTGCCAGAGCCTGTGCCTGAGCCTGCCACTGGCAGCGAGCGCACAGGCAGCGTCCGTGGTGTTCCTCAACCCGGGCTATTCCAATGAGACGTTCTGGGTCGATTATTCGCGCTTCATGCAGGCCGCCGCCCAGGACCTGGGCATGGCCTTGCGCGTGCAGTACAGCGAGCGCCGTGCCGACCTCGCGCTGACCCAGGCCCGCGAAGTGCTGCAAGGACCGCAGCGCCCGGACTACCTGGTGCTGGTCAACGAGCAGTATGTCGCGCCAGAGATCATCCGCCTGTCACGGGGCACCGGGGTCAAGCTCTTTCTGGTCAACAACGGCCTCACCGACAGCCAGGCGCACAGCGTCCAGGCACAGCCCGACAAGTATCCTGAAGTGCTCGGCACCCTGGTCAGCAACGACGAGGAGGCCGGTTACCAGATGCTCAAGGCGATGGTGGCGCAGGTGCCGACTGACGCAGGGCCGGTTGACCTGCTGGCCTTCGCCGGGATCAAGACCACGCCCGCCTCGCAATTGCGGGTGCAGGGCATGCGCCGGGCGCTGGCGGAGTTCCCCCAGGTGCGCCTGCGCCAGGTGGTGTATGGCGGCTGGCGCCGCGAACGCGCCTTCGAGCAGGCGCAGATGCTGCTGGAGCGCTACCCCGACACGCGCCTGGTGTGGTCGGCCAACGACCAGATGGCGTTCGGCGCCATGCAAGCGTTCGAGGCCCTGGGCAAGGTGCCGGGGCGCGATGCCCTGTTCAGCGCGGTCAACAGCTCGCCCGAGGCCCTGCGGGCGCGGATCGACGGGCGTCTGAGCGTGCTGATGGGCGGGCATTTTACCCTCGGCGGCTGGGCCATGGTCATGTTGCATGATGATGCCCAGGGGTTGGCAGTGGGGCGCGACGGCCAGCGGGAACATAGCGTGCCGGCCTTGCAACTGATCGACGCGGACAAGGCCCGGCGCTGGCTCAAGCTGCTGGAACAGGACAACCACGGCATCGACTTCCACCGCTTCAGTGCCGAGGGCAGGCCGACGGACTTTCGCTACCCCTTTCTCACGTCACCCGTCGACTACTGAAAACCCCTGCTTGAGGGAAGGGCATTGCTGGACTTAACTGCTGCTTGTGAAGTGCATTCCCATAACCACTACAAGAGGCAATGCAATGGGAAACTCTACCAAGGTCCGCAAAGCTGACAGCAGTGTCGATGCCTGGGCGATCCTGTGTCTGATCGTGCTGGTGGTGGTCACTGCGGTGTATTGGGTCAGCCATCAGTAGCCAGTAGCGCAAAACTGCTCGAGACCGTGAGTAACACCTGAACCGCCCGCGGAAGGGATATCCGCGGGCGGGTTGCGTTTGGGCCAGCTAATGCATACCCCCTGTAGGAGCGGCCTTGTGCAGGGGCTGGCCCTGGCGCGGCTAGCGCGCCGTCAGGTGCAGCGCCAGCTGCACCAGGCCAATCAGCACGAAGATGAAGATCAGCGTGAACAGCGTTCCCATCACGATGAAATGGCTGGCCTTGCCGTAGGTGAAGTCGCGCGCGCGGTTCTTGCCGCTCTGCACGCCGAAGGCGGCGGCGAGGATGCTTTGCAGCATCTGCCAGAAGGTCGGTGGCTTGCCGTGTTGGTGGTCGTCCATGAGTGGCTCCCGGGTTCAGAGGCAATCCCCCACAGTGTAGGCGACTCAGGCCGATGCCATGGACGAATCCGCCTGCTCCTGCTCATCCTGGGCCACCACCCGCTCGCACAGCTCGATGATCTGCTCGCGCATCCAGCGGTTGGCCGGGTCCTGGTCGGTGCTTTCGTGCCAGTACAGGTGGGTCTCCAGCGCCGGCACCTCCACCGGCAGCGGCTGGTGACGCAGCTGATGACGGCGGGCGAAGCGCTCGGGCACGGTCATGACCATGTCGGTCTGCTGCAGCACCTGCGAAGCCATCAGGTAGTGCTGCGAGCGCAGCGCGACACGGCGCTGCACGCCCATCTTGCCCAGGGCCAGGTCGACATAGCCCAAGCCGTTGCGGCGGCTGGAAATATGGATGTGGGTCATGGCCAGGTAGCTGTCCAGGGTCAGCTTGCCGTCGGCCTGCGGATGGCCGGGGCGCATGGCGCAGACGTAGCGGTCCTGCATCAGCTTGACGTGGCGCACTTGTGGGTCGGTATTCAGCGGCGCGTCGACGGCGAAGTCCAGGCGCCCGGCGGCCAGTTCCTTCGTGGTCTCGCGGCGCTTGCACAGGAAGCTCTCGATCACCAGTGCCGGGGCCAGGCGGCGCAGGCGCTGGAACAACGGCGGCAGGATCACCGCCTCGGTGAGGTCGGTCATGCTGATGCGAAAAGTCTTGCTGGCCTGCAGCGGGGTGAAGATGCGGCTTTCCTGCACCGAGGTGCGCAGCAGCGACAACGCGTTGCGCACCGGGCCGATGATGTTCTGCGCCATGGGCGTGGGCACCATGCCCTGGGCGGTGCGCACGAACAGCGGATCGTTGAAGGTCTCGCGCAGGCGCGATAGGGCGTTGGACACCGCCGGCTGGGTGATGCCGACGATCTGCCCGGCGCGGGTCAGGTTGGCTTCGGTGTAGATGGCGTCGAAGACGATGAACAGGTTGAGGTCGACCTTGCTGAGGTTCATGGGCGCCGCTCTTTGTTGGAATTATCGGGTGATCATATATTGGTTATGAATGTTTATACACGTAGAAAATAGACTAGGTGGATGAAGGGTGGCTGTTCTAGGCTCAGGCCCATGTTCTTCATTGACTGAAGGTAGCCCCGATGGATTTCGCCTATTCGCCCAAGGTCCAGGCACTGCGCGAGCGCGTCAGCGCATTCATGGATGCATACGTCTACCCGGCCGAGCCGGTGTTCGAGCGCCAGGTCGCCGAGGGCGACCGCTGGCAGCCCACCGCGATTGTCGAGGAGCTCAAGGCCAAGGCCCGCGTCGAGGGGCTGTGGAACCTGTTCCTGCCGGAATCGGAGTACGGCGCGGGGCTGACCAACCTCGAGTACGCGCCACTGGCGGAGATCATGGGCCGCTCGCTGCTGGGGCCCGAGCCGTTCAACTGCTCGGCGCCGGACACCGGCAACATGGAGGTGCTGGTGCGCTACGGCAGCGAGGCGCAGAAACGCCAGTGGCTCGAGCCGCTGCTGCGCGGCGAGATCCGCTCGGCGTTCGCCATGACCGAGCCGGACGTGGCCTCCTCGGACGCCACCAACATGGCCGCCACCGCCGTGCGCGACGGTGACGAATGGGTGATCAACGGCCGCAAGTGGTGGACTTCCGGCGCCTGCGACCCGCGCTGCAAGGTGATGATCTTCATGGGCCTGTCCAACCCGGACGACCAGCGCCACCAGCAGCACTCGATGATCCTGGTGCCCACCGACGCGCCCGGGGTGAAGATCGTCCGCCCGCTGCCGGTGTTCGGCTACGACGACGCGCCCCACGGCCATGCCGAGGTGCTGTTCGAGAACGTGCGCGTGCCTTATGAAAACGTGCTCCTGGGTGAGGGCCGCGGCTTCGAAATCGCCCAGGGCCGCCTCGGCCCAGGCCGGATCCACCACTGCATGCGCTCGATCGGCATGGCCGAACGCGCCCTGGAGCTGATGTGCAAGCGCTCGGTCGAGCGCACCGCCTTCGGCCGGCCCCTGGCGCGGCTGGGCGGCAACGTCGACAAGATCGCCGACTCGCGGATGGAGATCGACATGGCCCGCCTGCTGACCCTCAAGGCCGCCTACATGATGGACACCGTCGGCAACAAGGTGGCGCGCAGCGAGATCGCCCAGATCAAGGTGGTGGCGCCGAATGTTGCGCTGAAGGTGATCGACCGGGCCATCCAGATTCATGGCGGGGCCGGGGTGAGCGGTGATTTCCCGCTGGCGTACATGTATGCGATGCAACGCACCCTGCGCCTGGCCGACGGACCGGATGAAGTGCACCGGGCGGCGATCGGCAAGTATGAGATTGGCAAGTATGTGCCCAAGGAGATGTTGCGCAGCGGACACTGAAGAACATCGTGAACCGCCCGCTCAGGTTCGGCTGCACGCCTGAACGGGCTCACCCTCGGCGCCATCGCTGCCGTGTTCAACGAAGTGTTCTTCTACAACGAAGCGGGCCAGATGACCCACGCCAACGCAGCAGCCCAGGCGCCGGTGCCCAGCGTGATGATGGGAGGCTCCGACGCGGGGCTTGGGCGTCAGGACGAGATGGGCAAACTGATAAGCGTGCTCGCGACCAAGGCGGCGAGGGATCTGGTGCTGGACCTCAAGACGCCTTGAGTAAAAATCTGGCCACTGGTCCCCGCATTGGTACCTGAGACTCCCAATGCGGGGCTGGCTTGTCGGACCGGGAAGTCGGGGGCTGGCAATTTTTGCATGGGACACTCCTTGTGCGGGAAGTGCGCATGCTCGCCAAGGTGTTTTGCCTGAAGTAGTCAGCTGGGTCCGCTTGCGATGTAGGACGTTTCTTGATGAGCCTTGAGTATGCCTGGCAAGGGCAGAAGACCCGCCGTGGCGGGTCTTCCTGTCGATCATCAGCCCGGCGGATTCAGACCCCCGCCGCCAGCTTTGCACTCACCTGGCGACGGCGATACGCGCTGTCGCGAGTGGCCAGCCACCAGTACAGCGGCGAGGTGATCGCCAGCCCCACCAGCCACGACAGGTCGGCGCCATTGATGTGTACGGATACCGGCCCGACATACAGCGGCGTGTTCATGAACGGGATCTGCACCGCGATGCCCACCGCGTAGGCGATCAGCGCCTGTGGGTTGTAGCGGCCGTAGATGCCGCCGTCGACCTTGAAGATCGAGTCGATGTCGTAGTCGCCCTTGTGAATGACATAGAAGTCGATCAGGTTGATCGCCGTCCACGGCACCAGCACCACCAGCAACACCAGCACCATGTCGACGAAGTGGCCGATGAAGTCCGCCGAGGCAAACACCGCCACCACACAGCAGGCGGCCAGGACGATCAGCGACAGCACGGCGCGGCTCTTGGCGGTGGGGATCCAGCGGTAGGCGAAGGTCTGCACCAGGGTGATGATCGACAGCACCGCACCGTACAGGTTGAGGGCGTTGTGGCTGATCACGCTGAGCAGGAACAGCACCAGCATCAGTGGGCCAAGGGTGCCGGTGGCGAGCTTGACTGCGTCCATGGTGTCCATCCCGGCCGGGATCGCCAGCACCGCGACCGCGCCGAAGATGAACGACAGGCTCGAGCCCAGGGCCGAGCCCAGGTAGGTGGTCCAGAAGGTCGAGGACACCTTGACGTCGGCCGGCAGGTAGCGCGAGTAGTCCGAAACGTAGGGGGCGAAGGCGATCTGCCACAGCGCCGCCAGCGACACGGTGGCCAGCCAGCCGGCCAGGTTGAAGCCGCCGCGGGTGAGGAAGTCGTCGCTCTGCACATGGCTGAAGATGTAGCCGAAACCAACCACGATGCCGATGCCCAGCACCCAGGTGCCGATGCGGTTGAGCACGTGGATGAAGCGGTAGCCGATGATGCCGATGATGCCCGAGCCCAGGGCGCCGATGACGATGCCCACCGGCACCGGCACGCTGTCGACCACGCCGTGCAGCGACTTGCCGGCCAACACGATGTTGGAGGCGAAGAAGCCGATGTACATGACCCCGGCGATCACCACCACCAGCAGGGCGCCGAGCGAGCCGAACTGGGCACGGCTCTGGATCATCTGCGGGATGCCCATCTGTGGGCCCTGGGCCGAGTGCAGGGCCATGAGCACACCGCCGACCAGGTGGCCGACGAGGATGGCGACGATGCCCCAGACCAGGTTGAGGTGGAACAGCTGCACGCCCAGCGCGCCGGTGACGATGGGCAACGGCGCGATATTGCCGCCGAACCACAGTGTGAACAGATCCCTTACCTTTCCATGGCGGTCTTGCGGCGGCACGTAGCCGATTGTGTGTTTCTCGATGAGGGGTGCCGAATTGGCTGCACTGGTCATGACTGACTCCAAGGCAAGGTGGGGCATCGGGGGAAGCCCGGGTGCGTGCCGGCAAGGGGCGACGCGTTCTTGTTGGAGCGATGATGCGGGGTGGGCGGGTATCGAGAAATTAGTAAATTTGTGCTCATGAACCTTAAAAAACCTAAGGCTGGCAAAAGGTTAAGCGGGGGACGGCAGCAAGGAGGATGCCAGGTGGCCGGAGGCCTTGGCGGGCGGGGGCTGCACAGCGCCTTCGGGTCGTGAAAGGTCCATTGTGGTGCGCGCTGCGCAATAACCTGGCACTGGCTGCGTGGGTGATCACGCGGCACGTCCGCTCCCGTTGGCAGTCCGCTGCAGTGAGGGCGCACAGCGGCTATGCTGTCTAATGGGGGGGCAAAGAGGGGATGACTTCATGGCGACGCTGGAGCGGGCCATCGCGATGGCCATCAAGGCACATGAAGGGCAGTTCGACAAAGGCGGTGCGGCGTACATCCTCCACCCGCTGCGGGTGATGGAGCGAGTGATCACCCCGGAACAGCGCATCGTCGCGGTGCTGCACGACGTGCTGGAAGACACCCCGCTGACCCTGTCCGACCTCGCCCGCGAAGGTTTCCCGCTGAAGATCCTCGCCGCGCTGCTGGCGCTGAGCCGCCGCGAAGGGGAGAGCTACGAGGCCTTCGTCATCCGTCTTGGCGTCGACCCCCTGGCGCGCCAGGTCAAGCTCGCCGACCTGGCCGACAACAGCGACCTCTCGCGCATTGCCCATCCTGGCCCGGCCGACCTGGCCCGGCTATCCCGCTACCGGGAGGCCAGCGCCTACCTGCAGACGCTGGCCTGACCCTGCTCAGCCACAGGCCTTGAGATTGACAGGCCCGACGAACTCGTTGCCACGGCCCATCACGCATGCCACCTGCTGGTTGCGCTGCAGCTCCCAGGCCTGCGGCGGGTAGGTCTTGTTCCAGGCCTCGAACAGCTGGCGGTCCTGCTTGGACAGCCTCAGGTCATACTGCTTGCTCATATAGAAGTAGGTGCGCGCGATCATCCCGCGGATCGATGGGCGCGGCATGACCTTCTTGGCCTTGAAGTCGACCTGGGTCAGGCAGCTGCCGTACTGGCCATGCTGCTCGGGCAGCCAGCCGAAGCTGAAGTTGCTGCGGTCGCCGTTGACCTCGCCAATGCTCGGCACCAGGTTGTGCAGGTCGGCCTCGGCGCGCTGGTAGACCTTGTCGTGGCGCGAGCAGTTCTTGCGCCCGCCATCCTGCCAGCACTGGCGCTGGTGGCCGATCTGCCAGGCCGGGACGATGTGCTCCCATTCGATGCGCGAGGCGCGGTTGAGGTTCTTGCGCGGCGCGTAGCCGCAGGAGGCCAGGTCGACCTTGTTGCCCTTGTACTTGCAGCCGCAATAAAACTCCGTGGACTGCGGCGCGTACAGCTTCCAGGCGACCTTCTTGGCCTCCTGGAAGGTGCGCGGGGCGTCGGCGTGGGCGAGGGGGGCAAGCAGCAGCAGGCAGGCGGCGAAAAGCGAAACTCTCATGCGCGGTCAGTCTTCCTTCGGCACGGTCCAGAAAATCTGTACGCCGCCATCGTCGCGGTGGGCGAGGGTGACGTTGTCGTTCTCGGCGATTTCCTCGAGCAGGGTTGCCCAGTCGTCGGGCGACTCGTGCTCCAGGCGGAAGATCAAGGCGGCGCGGCTGCGCTGGGCGGTGGGGCTGTTGATGATCTTCTGGATGCGCTGACCCAGGAGTTCATAACTGCTTGGCGACGCGGAGGCGGGTTTGGCCACGGGGCTGTTCCTTGTTTTGCTGTATGTGCATACAGTATTTCACTGTAAGCCGTTTCGCAACAGCAGGTAGGATGAAAGCCGTATAAGACCGTGGTAGAGGGATTGGTTCCATCGAAAGCATCGCGGGGCAAGCCCGCTCCCACAAAGTCGTTGCAGACTTGTGGGAGCGGGCTTGCCCCGCGATAGGGTCGGTATGTTCAACACACCAGCCCGAGGCGCAGGCCGATCAATATTCCCAGAAGATCCGCTGCAGCTCCTTGCTGTCCTGGGTCTTGGTCATCGCGACCATCGCCAGGATCCGCGCCTTCTGCGGGTTCAGGTCGTGGGCCACGACCCAGTCGTTCTTGTCGTCAGGCTGTTCGGCGTTGCGCAGCACGAAGCCGCCCTGGTTGACGTGGGACGAACGGATGATCTGCACGCCGTCCTTGCGCAGCTCCTGCAGCGCCGGTACCACGCGCGACGATACCGAGCCATTGCCGGTGCCGGCGTGGATGATCGCCTTGGCGCCACCCTGGGCCAGCGCCTTGTAGGCGGTGTCGGTCACGTTGCCGTAGCCGTAGGCAATGTCCACGGCCGGCAGCTTGCTGATGGTCTTGATGTCGAACTCGGAGTTGACCGTGTGGCGCTTGGCCGGCAGGCGGAAGAAGTACGACTTGCCTTCCACCACCATGCCCAATGGGCCCCACTGGCTCTTGAAGGCTTCGGTCTTGATGTTGACCGCCTTGCTCACGTCACGACCGGACTGGATCTCGTCGTTCATGGTCACCAGCACGCCCTTGCCGCGGGCGTCCTTGCTGCTGGCCACGGCCACGGCGTTGTACAGGTTGAGCATGCCGTCGGCGGACATCGCGGTGCCCGGGCGCATCGAGCCGACCACGATGATCGGCTTGTCGGTCTTTTCCACCAGGTTGAGGAAGTAGGCGGTTTCTTCCAGGGTGTCGGTGCCGTGGGTGATGACGATGCCATCGACGTCCTTGCTGTCGGCCAGTTCGGCGACACGCTTGCCCAGCTTGAGCAGGTCGTCGTTGCCGATGCTCTCCGAGGCGATCTGCATCACCTGCTCACCGCGCACGTTGGCCAGGTCCTGCAGCTCCGGCACGCCGGCGATCAGCTTGTCGATGCCCAGCTTGGCGGCCTGGTAGGTGGCGCTGTTGGCGGCACTGGCGCCGGCGCCGGCGATGGTGCCGCCGGTGGCCAGGATCACCACGTTGGCGAGTTTCTGTTGTTGCGCGGCTTCCTTGGCGGAAACGGTGGTCGGCAGTACCAGTAGCAGCGCCAGGGCGCTCGGTGCGAAGGTCTTGATAGCGGTTTTCATCATTTCTGCTTCTCTCTTCCTGGAGGAGATGTGCGTTATGTCGCACTGGGATAAGGCAGATTTCGTACCAGCAACTACCGTTCGTCGAATTTCATCTTGAAACCCCTGTTTTGACTGGGGGTACTCGAATCGACCGCAGGGTCAGGAAGGTAGTCTTTGTTCGGCTGGCCGAATTTATGTAGGAAAAATGTTCGGTTTTTCGGATGGATTGCGGATAATCCGACGCGTGGAGCTGTGGCTGCCTACGCAATGGATTTGACAAAACCTACGGCTGTTTCCATAGTTGATCACCGCAAACGTTTGCGATCCGATAAAAACCACAAGATTCGGAGTCATTTCCATGAAACTGCCGTTCCCCGGCCGTCCACTGGCCCTCGCCGTTTTCTCCTCGCTGATCTTCGCCCTCTCCACTGCCCACGCCGAGGAAGCGCCCAAGGTCGCCCTGGTGATGAAATCCCTCGCCAACGAGTTCTTCCGCACCATGGAGGACGGCGCCAAGGCCTACCAGAAAGAGCACCCGAACGATTTCACCCTGGTGGCAAACGGCATCAAGGACGAGACCGACACCGGCAACCAGATCCGCATCGTCGAGCAGATGATCGCCACCGGCGCCAATGCCCTGGTCATCGCCCCGGCCGACTCCAAGGCGTTGGTGCCGGTGATCAAGAAGGCCATGGACGCCGGCATCACCGTGATCAACATCGACAACCGTCTCGACCCTGCCGTGCTCAAGAGCAAGGGCATCAGCGTGCCGTTCGTGGGCCCGGACAACCGCAAGGGCGCGCGCCTGGTCGGCGACTACCTGGCCCAGCAGAAGCTCAAGGCCGGCGATCAGGTCGGCATCATCGAAGGCGTGCCGACCACCACCAACGCCCAGCAGCGCACCGCCGGCTTCAAGGACGCCATGGAAGCCGCGCAGATGAAGATCGTCTCGGTGCAGTCGGGCAACTGGGAGATCGACAAGGGCAACGCCGTGGCCGCCTCGATGCTCAACGAATACCCCGAGCTGAAGGCGCTGCTTGCCGGCAATGACAGCATGGCCCTGGGGGCCGTCTCGGCCGTGCGCGCCGCCGGTAAGACCGGCCAGGTGCAGGTGGTCGGCTACGACAACATCAACGCCATCAAACCGATGCTCAAGGATGGCCGTGTGCTCGCCACCCTCGACCAGGCGGCCAGCCAGCAGGCGGTGTTCGGCATTCAGGCGGCGCTGAAGATGCTCAAGGGCGAGCAGCCGGGCGTGGATGCCGACAATGTCATCCAGACGCCGGTCGAGCTGATTACCCAGTGATGTTGTGATCCCTGTAGGAGCAGGCTTGCCCCGTGATCACCGGCCTGACCGGTGCCATGCGCCGCGTCGACGGCTTCGCAGGGCAAGCCCGCGCCTACCGGGGTGTTGTGCCAACCTAGGAGAGTATGGCCATGTCAGTATCGGCCAATGAAACCGTGCTAGCCGTCAGCGGTCTGGGCAAGACCTACGCCCAGCCCGTGCTCGGCGACGTCACCCTCGAGCTGCGCGGCGGCGAGGTGCTGGCCCTGACCGGCGAGAACGGCGCGGGCAAGTCGACCCTGTCCAAGCTGATCAGCGGCCTGGAGATCCCCACCACCGGGCAGATGCGCTATCGCGGCCAGCCCTACAGCCCCGGCAACCGCGCCGAGGCCGAGCGCCTTGGCGTGCGCATGGTGATGCAGGAGCTCAACCTGCTGCCCACCCTGACCGTGGCCGAGAACCTGTTCCTCGACAACCTGCCCAGCCGCCTCGGCTGGGTCAGCCAGAAGCGCCTGCGCCAGCTGGCCAGCGCGGCCATGGCCCAGGTCGGCCTGGACGCCATCGACCCGGACACCCCTGTGGGCGAGCTGGGCATCGGCCACCAGCAGATGGTCGAGATCGCCCGCAACCTGATCGGCGACTGCCATGTGCTGATCTTCGACGAACCCACGGCCATGCTCACCGCCCGCGAGGTGGAGCTGTTGTTCACCCAGATCGAGCGCCTGCGCCAGCGCGGCGTGGCCATCGTCTATATCTCCCATCGCCTCGAAGAGCTGCAACGCGTGGCTCAGCGCATCGCCGTGCTGCGCGACGGCAAGCTGGTGTGCGCCGAGCCGATCCAGCGCTACAACAGCGAGCAACTGGTCAACCTGATGGTCGGTCGCGAGCTGGGCGAGCATATCGACCTCGGCCAGCGCAGCATCGGCGCGCCGCTGCTCAAGGTCGACAAGCTCAGCCGTGGCGACAAAGTGCGCGAGGTGTCGTTCGAGGTCAGGGCAGGGGAGATCTTCGGCATCTCCGGCCTGATCGGCGCCGGGCGCACCGAGTTGCTGCGCCTGATCTACGGCGCCGACCGCGCCGACAGCGGCCAGGTCGCCCTCGGCCAGCCGCCGGTGCCGGTGGTCATCGATTCGCCCAAGGCCGCGGTCAAGGCCGGTATTGCGCTGATCACCGAGGACCGCAAGGGCGAAGGCCTGCTGCTGAGCCAGTCGATCAGCGCCAACATTGCCTTGGGCAACCTCGGTGCCGTGTCCCGCGCCGGCGTGCTCGACCGCGACGCCGAACGCGCGCTGGCCGAGCGCCAGATCGGCGCCATGCGCATCCGCAGTGCCAGCCCTGCCCAAGCCGTGGGCGAGCTGTCTGGCGGCAACCAGCAGAAGGTGGTGATCGGCCGCTGGCTGGAGCGCAACTGCCAGGTGCTGCTGTTCGACGAGCCCACCCGCGGTATCGACGTCGGCGCCAAGTTCGACATTTATGGCCTGCTCGCCGAGCTCGCCCGCCAGGGCAAGGCCATCGTCGTGGTGTCCAGCGACCTGCGCGAGCTGATGCTGATCTGCGACCGTATTGCCGTGCTCAGCGCCGGCCGTCTGATCGACACCTTCGACCGTGATCACTGGACCCAGGACCAACTGCTTGCCGCCGCCTTCGCCGGCTACCAGAAACGTGATGCCCTGCTGCACGACGCAGCCCCCAGGATGGACGCATGAAAACCACAACAAATACGTCGGGCGCCGCGCCCGTGCGCCGCAGCGGCACCTATTTCGGCCTGGGCACCTACCTGGGCCTGGCCGGCGCCTTGCTGGCGATGATCGTGCTGTTCTCGATGCTGAGCAGCCACTTCCTGTCCTACGCCACCTTCAGCACCCTGGCCAACCAGATCCCCGACCTGATGGTGCTGGCGGTGGGCATGACCTTCGTCCTGATCATCGGCGGCATCGACCTGTCGGTGGGCTCGGTGCTGGCCCTGGCCGCCTCGACGGTCAGCGTGGCGATCCTCGGCTGGGGCTGGAGCGTGCTGCCTGCCGCGCTGCTGGGCATGGCCGTGGCCGCGTTGGCCGGCACCGTCACCGGCAGCATCACTGTGGCCTGGCGCATCCCTTCGTTCATCGTCTCGCTGGGCGTGCTGGAGATGGCCCGTGGCCTGGCCTACCAGTTCACCGACTCGCGTACCGCCTACATCGGCGACGCCTTTGCGTGGTTCTCCAACCCCATCGCCTTCGGCATCTCGCCGGCCTTCATCATCGCCTTGCTGGTGATCGTTGCCGCCCAACTGGTGCTGACCCGCACCGTGTTCGGCCGCTACCTGATCGGCATCGGCACCAATGAAGAGGCCGTGCGCCTGGCCGGCATCGACCCGCGTCCGTACAAGATCCTGGTGTTCGCCCTGATGGGCGTGCTCGCCGGCCTCGCCGCGCTGTTCCAGATCTCCCGTCTGGAAGCCGCCGACCCCAACGCCGGCTCCGGCCTCGAGCTGCAGGTGATCGCCGCCGTGGTGATCGGCGGCACCAGCCTGATGGGAGGCCGCGGCTCGGTCATCAGCACCTTCTTCGGCGTGCTGATCATTTCGGTGCTGGCCGCAGGCTTGGCCCAGATTGGCGCTTCGGAGCCGACCAAACGCATCATCACCGGGGCGGTGATCGTCATCGCCGTGGTACTCGACACTTACCGCAGCCGGCGCGCGAACCGGCGGAACTGAAACCATGGCAACCATCAAAGACGTCGCGGCACTGGCGGGGATTTCCTACACCACCGTGTCCCATGTACTGAACAAGACCCGCCCGGTCAGCGAGCACGTGCGCCTGAAGGTCGAGGCGGCGATCGCCGAGCTCGACTACGTGCCCAGCGCCGTGGCCCGCTCGCTCAAGGCGCGCAGCACCGCCACCATCGGCCTGCTGGTGCCCAACAGCGTCAACCCGTACTTTGCCGAGTTGGCCCGGGGCATCGAGGACGCCTGCGAGCGCAATGGCTACTGCGTGATCCTGTGCAACTCCGACGACGACCCGCAGAAGCAGCGCAGCTACCTGCGTGTGTTGCTGGAAAAGCGTATCGACGGGCTGATCGTCGCCTCGGTGGGCGAGGACCAGGACCTGCTCGACAGCCTCAGCGGCGTGCGCACGCCGATGGTCATCGTCGACCGCGCCCTGGACGGCGTCGAGGCCGACCTGGTGCGCATCGACCACGAGCAGGGCGCCTACCTGGCCACCCGCCACCTGCTGGAGCTGGGGCACCGCGAGATCGCCACCATCGGCGGCCCGGTGGACACCGGTGTCAGCCAGCTGCGCATGGCCGGTTTCCGCCGGGCGATGGCCGAGGCCGGCGTGCGCGTTGCCCCCGGCCATGTGCTGCACAGCGACTTCACCAGCCCTGGCGGGCATGCCGCCGCGGCGCGCCTGCTCGATGGCGAGCGGCCCACGGCGATCTTCGCCGGTAACGACATGATCGGCTTCGGCGTGTTGCGCGCCGCCGCCGAGCGCAACATCGACGTGCCCGGCGAGCTGTCGGTGATCGGCTTCGACGATATCGAGCTGAGCCGCTATGTGTACCCGGCGCTGACCACGGTCGGCCAGTCGATCCGTGAACTGGGCGAGAGCGCCGCCGGCCTGTTGCTGTCGCGCATCATCACGCCACGGCGCGAAGGCGGCGCCGAGCAACGCATCGTCGCCCCGCGCATCGTTTTGCGTGAATCCACCGGGCCGCGCCCGGACCTGTTCAACGATTACCGTTAAGGAATACCCATGGATGCCAAGGTGGTGGTGGTCGGCAGCCTCAACATGGACCTGGTGGCCCGCGCCCAGCGCCTGCCCCGGGGCGGCGAGACCTTGCCCGGCGAAAGCTTCTTCACCGCGCCCGGCGGCAAGGGCGCCAACCAGGCGGTGGCCGCCGCGCGGCTGGGCGCCAGCGTGGCAATGGTCGGTAACGTCGGTGATGACGCCTATGGCCAGCAGTTGCGCCAGGCGTTGAAGCGCGAGGGTGTCGATTGCCAGGGCGTGAGCCTGTGCGAGGGCGTGTCCAGCGGCGTGGCGCTGATCGTGGTGGATGCCGCCAGCCAGAACGCCATCGTCGTCATTCCCGGCGGCAACGGCCTGCTCGGGCCCGAGTCGGTGAGCCGCTTCGACCACCTGCTGCAGGGCGCCGAGGTGATCATCTGCCAACTTGAGGTGCCCACCGCCACCGTGGCCTGGACCCTGGCCCGTGGCCGCGAGCTGGGCAAGACCGTGATCCTCAACCCGGCGCCGGCCAGCGGGCCGCTGCCGGCGGAGTGGTATGCCTACATCGACTACCTGATCCCCAACGAGAGCGAGGCCGAGGCCCTGGCCGGGGTGCAGGTAGAGGATCAGGACAGCGCCCGCCGGGCGGCCGAACGTCTGCGTCAGCTGGGCGCGGGCAAGGTGATTGTCACCCTGGGCGGTGACGGCGCGCTGTTGGTCGATGCCGCCGGCAGCCTGCACTTCCCGGCGCCGCGGGTGCAGCCGGTGGACACCACGGCGGCCGGCGACACCTTCGTCGGCGGCTTTGCCGCTGGCCTGGCGCGCGGCCTGCCCGAGGGCGAGGCGATCACCTTCGGCCAGCGCGCCGCCGCGTTGTCGGTGACCCGTGTCGGCGCGCAGCCTTCGATCCCTTACCTGAAGGAGCTGGCGCCATGAAGAAGACGCCACTGTTGAATATCGCCCTGTCGCGGACCATCGCCGGGCTGGGCCATGGCGACATCCTGGTGATCGGTGATGCCGGCCTGCCGGTGCCGTCGGGCGTGGAGCTGATCGACCTGGCGCTGACGCCGGGCATCCCGGACTTCGCCAGCGTGCTGCGCGTGGTGCTGAGCGAGATGCAGGTCGAGCGCCATGTGCTGGCCGAGGAGGTGTTCCAGGCTTTGCCGCCAGGGTTGGCCGAGGTCGAGCGGCTGCATGCCGGCGGCGAGTTGGGCCAGCGCCAGGTGCTCAGTCATGCCGATTTCAAGGCCCTGTGTCGCCAGGCCCGGGCCGTGGTGCGTACGGGGGAGTGCAAGCCCTACAGCAATATTGCCCTGGTGGCGGGCGTTACCTTTTAGACCGAATGCGAGGGCTTTGCCCTCGGTCGCAGCGCAAGGCCGCCCCCACGGGTTGGGTTGTGGGGGCGGCTTGCCGGCGAAAGGGCCGCAAAGCGGCTCCCGTTGAAACCATCCCCTAGCAACAAGGAGTGCTAAATGTCCCTCAAATCCCTGCTCCAAGGAGCCGTCCTCATGTCCGCGCTAGCCGCCACTGCCGTCATGGCCGCGCCCCGCGACCTGATCATCGATACCGACCCCGGCGCCGATGACGTGGTGGCCCTGCTGCTGGCCATGGCCTCGCCCGAGGAACTGAAGATCCGCGCCATCACTACCGTGGCTGGCAACGTGCGTCTGGAAAAGACCTCGCGCAACGCCCGTCTGGCCCGCGAATGGGCAGGCCGCGAAGAGATCCCGGTGTACGCCGGGGCAGGGCGGCCGATGGTGCGCACGCCGATCTACGCCGCCAACGTCCACGGCGAGGAAGGCCTGACCGGCGTCCAGGTCCACGAACCGAAAAAGCCCCTGGCCAACGGCAATGCCGTGCAGTACCTGATCGACACCCTGAGCGCTGCTGAGCCCCACAGCATCACCGTGGCCATGCTCGGCCCGCAGACCAACCTGGCCCTGGCGCTGATCCAGAAACCCGAGATCGTCAACGGCATCAAGGAAGTGGTGGTGATGGGTGGCGCCCACTTCAACGGCGGCAACATCACCCCGGCCGCCGAATTCAACCTGTTCGCCGACCCCCACGCCGCCGAAGTGGTGCTGGCCAGCGGCGTCAAGCTGACCTACCTGCCGCTGGACGTCACCCACAAGGTGCTCACCAGCGACGCCCGCCTCAAGCAGCTGGCGGCGGTGAACAACAATGCCAGCAAGCTGGTGGTGGACATCCTCAACGCCTACATCAAGTTCGACATGGACAACTACGGCATGCCCGGCGGCCCGGTGCACGACGCCAGCGTCATCGCCTACCTGCTCAAGCCCGAACTGTTCAAGGGCCGCCAGGTGCACATGGTAGTCGACAGCCGTGAAGGCCCGACCTTCGGTCAGACCATCGCCGACTGGTACGGCGTGCTCAAGCAGCCGGCCAACGTGATGTGGATCGAGGGGGGCGACGCCCAGGGCTTCTTCGACCTGCTCAGCGCCCGCCTGGCGCGATTGAAATAGCCTCGTGCGGCGCGTGGCGCTCGAGCACTTGCTCGATGAAGCTGCGCGCCGCGTCACCCCCGCGGTCGCGCACCAGCAGGTCGACGGCGATCAGCATCAGTTCTTCAGGTGTGCTCGGGCTGTAGGCGCTCTGGCCCTCGTCCCACTTGACCTTGATATCGGCGTCGATGCTATGGCTGCTCATGGGGCGGTTCTCGCTGGGCCTGGGTGAAAGGTCGAATACCGCGTCCTGGCGTTCGAAGGGGAGGCGTTTCGCGCTCCGCTTCTTGCAGTAAATCATGCCTTTGCGTGACGGCACCTGCGACTTAAGCATAAGAGGCGCGGTTGGCCGAACCGACGGTTCGGTGCAAAATCCGGTGACGATTGCCTTTCGCGTCAAGTGGCCGAGTCAGGCAGAATCGTGCGGTTGTGCAACAAATGCCTGGAGGAATTGTCGCATCAGGCAGTTCCCGGATTTATTTAGGAGGATTCATGTTCCGTACCCGCGCTTCCCTGGCGACCTTGCTGGTGGCTTCCGTTCTGACAGGTTGCAGCACCGGTGGCTCCTCGGGCGGCAGCAGTACCCAGGCCACCCCGGCCGGCAATGATGGCCGCTGCGAAGCCAGTGGCGCCGACTTCACCATCGGCAAGCTGGCCTCGCCAGAGTTGTTGGAGCAGGCGCGCAAGGCTAGTGGCTCGCAGATGGCGCGCATCCTCAAGCCTCACGACATGATCACCCTGGAATACCGCTCCGAGCGGCTGAACCTGAATGTCGACGACAAGGGTGTGGTTACCCGCGTCAACTGCGGTTGATCCAAGCCCAGAATTGGCCCCCTGGAGCGGCCTTGTGTCGCGATAGGGGTGCGCAGCGGCCCCAAGTTCGTCGCCACAACACAGATCGCCGGGGCCGCTTTGCGGCCCTATCGCGACGCAAGGCCGCTCCCACAAAGGTACTGCGTGATTCTGGCAGGCAATAAAAAACCCGCCACAAGTGGCGGGTTTTTTTGCAGCTATCCGAAAATTACTCCGGACGAACCTGCGCAGCCTGCATGCCCTTCTGGCCTTTTTCGGCGACGAAGGAAACAGTTTGGCCTTCTTTCAGGCTTTTGAAACCGTCGGTTTCGATAGCCTTGAAGTGTACGAACAGGTCGTCGCCGCCGCCTTGAGGAGTGATGAAGCCGAAGCCTTTCTCATCGTTGAACCACTTGACGGTGCCGGTTTGGCGATTGGACATGGGGTGAATCTCCAGAAACATGATTTTTTATCGGGGTGCAATGTCGCGAAGCTTCAGTGGCACCGACGACACTATAGTCCATTTCTACGCATCTAGCGCCTTTTACCTTCGCAGGATGTTGATCCAGCGCAAAAGATGCGTGAAATGGCCCGCTAACCCTGGTTATTTCGGCTTGCAGGAGGCCTGAACCACCTGCTGGGCCTTCTGCATCAGCTTGGCGTCAACGCCGTCCTGGCTGTCGAGGTCTTCGATCTCCTTATCGTTGAAGTTCTTTTTGATGGCTTGGGCGCCACACTCGCAGTGCTTCTTCGCCATCGCCGCGTCCACGCCCTGGCCGCTCGCCACCTGTTGGCACTGGGTCATGTAGTGCGCTTCCTTACCGGCGGGGAAATTGCCTGCATTGGCAGCCAAAGGCAGCAGCAGGGCGCTTGCGGCGCAGGCAGCCAGAAGGGACTGAAGTCGCATAACCGGACACTCCTTGGGTAAAGGTCTCATCAAGAGTAGGTTGCTTCAGAAGGTCTGATAGGAAATTTTCCGTACAAGTTCACCCCGGCGGCGTAATTTCCAAATATTTCCGCGACCCGGTGCAACCCGCGTGCTAGCATGCTCGGCTTGCGGCTCGCCACCGGCAGCCTGCAACTTTTACCTTCCAGTCACTCTGGTTCGACCCTGGCAGGCCGAAAGGTCTCTGCCACTGTGAGGCAGGCTTTCCCGCGGGAAAGGCAGGGCGGATCTTGTACTGGCTCATCCCAACCCACGTGACCTTTGGTAGGGGTCACCACTAGGAGAGGAGGCGCCATGCCCGTTATTACTCTTCCCGATGGCAGTCAACGCACGTTCGACCAGCCGGTATCCGTAGCCGAAGTCGCCGCATCCATTGGTGCGGGCCTCGCCAAGGCCACCTTGGCCGGCAAGGTCGACGGCAAGCTCGTCGATGCCTGCGACAAGATCGACCACGACGCCACCCTGCAGATCATCACCCCTAAAGATGAAGAGGGACTGGAGATCATCCGTCACTCGTGCGCCCACCTGATCGGCCACGCGGTGAAGCAGCTGTACCCGACCGCCCGCATGGTGATCGGCCCGGTGATCGACGAAGGCTTCTATTACGACATCGCCTACGAGCGTCCCTTCACCCCGGACGACCTCGCCGCCATCGAAAAGCGCATGCAGCAGCTGATCGACACGGACTACGACGTCGTCAAGAAGATGACCCCGCGCGCCGAAGTCATCGACGTGTTCACCCAGCGTGGCGAAGACTACAAGCTGCGCCTGGTCGAGGACATGCCGGATGAACAGGCCATGGGCCTGTACTACCACGAAGAATACGTCGACATGTGCCGTGGCCCGCACGTGCCGAATACTCGTTTCCTCAAGGCATTCAAGCTGACCAAGCTGAGCGGCGCCTACTGGCGCGGCGATGCCAAGAACGAGCAGCTGCAACGCGTGTACGGCACCGCCTGGGCCGACAAGAAGCAGCTGGCCGCCTACATCCAGCGCATCGAAGAAGCCGAAAAACGCGACCACCGCAAGATCGGCAAGCAGCTCGACCTGTTCCACCTGCAGGAAGAAGCCCCGGGCATGGTGTTCTGGCACGCCAACGGCTGGACCGTGTACCAGGTGCTCGAGCAGTACATGCGCCAGGTTCAGCGTGAAAACGGCTACCAGGAGATCAAGACCCCGCAGGTCGTCGACCGCATCCTCTGGGAGCGTTCCGGCCACTGGTCCAACTACGCCGAGAACATGTTCACCACTTCGTCGGAAAACCGCGACTACGCGGTAAAACCGATGAACTGCCCGTGCCACGTGCAGGTGTTCAACCAGGGCCTCAAATCGTACCGCGACCTGCCGCTGCGCCTGGCCGAGTTCGGTGCCTGCCACCGTAACGAGCCGTCCGGCGCCCTGCACGGCATCATGCGCGTGCGTGGCTTTGTGCAAGACGACGCGCACATCTTCTGCACCGAAGACCAGGTGAAGAAAGAAGCCGCCGACTTCATCAAGCTGACCCTGGATGTGTACAAGGACTTCGGTTTCACCGACGTCGCCATGAAACTCTCGACCCGCCCCGCCAAGCGCGTGGGTTCCGAAGAGCTATGGGACCGCGCCGAAGGCGCGCTGGCCGACGCCCTGAACGAGTCGGGCCTGGAGTGGGAATACCAGCCGGGCGAGGGCGCGTTCTACGGTCCGAAGATCGAGTTCACCCTGCGCGACTGCCTCGGCCGTAACTGGCAGTGCGGCACCCTGCAGTACGACCCGAACCTGCCGGAGCGCCTGGACGCCAGCTACATCGCCGAAGACAACAGCCGTGTGCGTCCGGTGATGCTGCACCGCGCCATCCTCGGCTCGTTCGAACGCTTCATCGGCATGCTCATCGAGCACTACGCCGGCGTGTTCCCGGCCTGGCTCGCCCCGACCCAAGCCGTGATCATGAACATCACCGACAAGCAGGCCGATTTCGCCCTTGAGGTGGAAAAAGCCCTGAACGGTAGCGGATTCCGTGCCAAGTCGGACTTGAGAAATGAGAAGATCGGCTTTAAAATCCGCGAGCATACGTTGCTGCGTGTCCCTTACCTTTTGGTTATAGGGGATCGCGAAGTCGAAACGCAAACCGTCGCTGTGCGCACCCGCGAAGGCGCAGACCTGGGCTCGATGCCCGTCGCGCAGTTCGCTGAGCTGCTGTCGCAAGCGGTTTCCCGGCGTGGTCGCCAAGAATCGGAGTAATGACTATTAAGCGTGAAATGAGAAACGATAAACGAACTGCACCGAAAGCCCCGATCAACGAGAATATCTCGGCACGCGAGGTTCGGTTAATTGGTGCTGACGGCGAGCAGATTGGCATCGTCTCGATTGATGAAGCGCTGCGTATCGCTGATGAAGCGAAGCTGGATCTGGTGGAAATCTCTGCAGACGCGCAACCGCCCGTCTGCAAGGTGATGGACTACGGCAAGCACCTCTTCGAGAAGAAGAAGCAGGCCAACGAAGCCAAGAAGAACCAGAAGCAGATCCAGATCAAAGAAATCAAGTTTCGTCCAGGGACGGAAGAAGGGGATTACCAGGTAAAACTACGCAACCTGGTACGTTTCCTTAGCGATGGGGACAAGGCCAAGATCTCTCTGAGATTCCGCGGCCGTGAGATGGCCCACCAGGAGCTGGGCATGGAGCTGTTGAAGCGGGTCGAAACCGACCTCGCCGAATACGGCACCGTTGAGCAGCATCCGAAGATGGAAGGACGCCAGCTTATGATGGTCATCGCCCCCAAAAAGAAGAAGTAATCTCCCGGGCACGGCAGGCCTGATGATTATTGTGTAATTTTATCGAATGCGGAGTTCCAACATGCCAAAAATGAAAACCAAGAGCGGTGCTGCGAAGCGTTTCCTGAAAACCGCTTCCGGCTTCAAGCACAAGCACGCTTTCAAGAGCCACATCCTGACCAAAATGTCGACCAAGCGTAAGCGTCAACTGCGCGGTGCCAGCCTGCTGCACCCGTCTGACGTGGCAAAAGTCGAGCGCATGCTGCGCGTACGTTAATTTCGGTCAAAGATAGAGGAAGTTACTCATGGCTCGTGTAAAGCGTGGCGTCATCGCTCGTAAGCGTCACAAGAAAATTCTGAAACTGGCTAAAGGCTACTACGGTGCACGCTCGCGCGTATTCCGCGTTGCCAAGCAGGCGGTCATCAAGGCAGGCCAATACGCCTACCGCGACCGTCGTCAGAAGAAGCGTCAGTTCCGCGCACTGTGGATCGCTCGTATCAACGCCGGTGCCCGCACCAACGGTCTGTCGTACAGCCGTCTGATTGCTGGCCTGAAAAAGGCTTCGATCGAAATCGACCGTAAGGTTCTGGCCGATCTGGCAGTGAACGAAAAAGCGGCGTTTGCTGCGATTGTCGAGAAGGCTAAAGCCGTACTGGCTTAAGTACCCACGACAATCATCCGGCGGCGCCTGCGCCGTCGGGTGTAAAACGTCATCGGATAGGGGAAGAGCCTTCAAAAGCTCTTCCCCTATTTTCGTATCTGGAGTCTGTACATGGAAAACCTGGACGCGCTGGTCGCCCAAGCCCTCGAGGCCGTGGAACGCGCTGAAGACATCACTACCCTGGAACAGATCCGGGTTCAATTCCTCGGCAAGAAAGGCGAACTGACCCAGGTGATGAAGACCCTGGGCAACCTGCCAGCCGAAGAGCGCCCCAAGGTCGGCGCGCTGATCAACGACGCCAAGGAACGCGTCACCGACGTGCTCAACGCACGCAAGGCCGGCTTTGAAGAGGCTGAGCTCAACGCTCGCCTGGCCGCCGAATGCATCGACGTCACCCTGCCAGGCCGTGGCCAGACCACCGGCGGGCTGCACCCGATCACCCGTACTCTCGAGCGCATCGAGCAGTTCTTCACCCACATCGGCTACGGCATCGCCGAAGGCCCCGAGGTCGAAGACGACTACCACAACTTCGAAGCGCTCAACATCCCCGGCCACCACCCGGCCCGGGCGATGCACGACACCTTCTATTTCAACGCCAACATGCTGCTGCGCACCCACACCTCGCCGGTACAGGTGCGCACCATGGAAAGCACCCAGCCGCCGATCCGCATCGTCTGCCCAGGCCGTGTGTACCGTTGCGACTCCGATATCACCCACTCGCCGATGTTCCACCAGGTCGAAGGCCTGCTGATCGACCGTGGCATCAACTTCGCCGACCTCAAGGGCACCATCGAAGAGTTCCTGCGGGTGTTCTTCGAGAAAGAACTGGCCGTGCGCTTCCGCCCGTCGTTCTTCCCCTTCACCGAGCCTTCCGCCGAAGTCGACATCCAGTGCGTGATGTGTTCCGGCAAGGGCTGCCGCGTGTGCAAGCAGACCGGCTGGCTGGAAGTGATGGGCTGCGGCATGGTCCACCCGAACGTGCTGCGCATGTCCGGCATCGACCCGGAAGAGTTCCAGGGCTTCGCCTTCGGCATGGGCGCCGAGCGCCTGGCCATGCTGCGCTATGGCGTCAACGATTTGCGTCTGTTCTTCGACAACGACCTGCGGTTCTTGGCTCAATTCCGCTAGGCCCAATTGACGCAACCTTCAGGAGAACAGCATGAAATTCAGTGAACAGTGGCTGCGCGGTTGGGTAAACCCGCAAGTCTCCCGTGACGAACTGGTTGCCCGCCTGTCCATGGCCGGCCTCGAAGTCGACAGCGTGACCCCCGCTGCCGGCCAGTTCAGCGGCATCGTGGTGGGCGAGATCCTCACCACCGAACAACACCCGGACGCCGACAAGCTGCGCGTGTGCCAGGTGAGCAACGGCGCAGAGACCTTCCAGGTGGTCTGCGGCGCCCCGAATGCCCGCCCAGGCATCAAGATCCCGTTCGCCATGATCGGCGCCGAACTGCCGGGCGACTTCAAGATCAAGAAGGCCAAGCTGCGCGGCGTCGAGTCGTTCGGCATGCTCTGCTCGGCTTCCGAGCTGCAGATCAGCGAAGAGAACGACGGCCTGCTGGAACTGGCGGCTGACGCCCCGGTTGGCGAAGACATTCGCAAGTACCTGAACCTGGACGACGCCAGCATCGAGATCGGCCTGACCCCGAACCGCGGTGACTGCCTGTCCCTGGCCGGCCTTGCCCGTGACGTCAGCGCCCTGTACGACGTGCCGGTCACCCGCCCGGTGGTGCCAGCGGTACCGGCCGCCCACGACGAAGTGCGCCCGGTCGAAGTCAGCGCCCCGGCCGCTTGCCCGCGCTACCTGGGCCGCGTGATCCGCAACGTCGACCTGAGCAAGCCGACCCCGCTGTGGATGGTCGAGCGCCTGCGCCGCAGCGACGTGCGCAGCATCGACGCCGCCGTCGACATCACCAACTACGTGATGCTCGAGCTCGGCCAGCCGATGCACGCCTTCGACCTCGCCGAAATCAACGGCGGCATTCGCGTACGCATGGCCGAGGAGGGCGAGAAGCTCGTCCTGCTGGACGGCCAGGAAGTCGCCCTGCGCGCCGACACCCTGGTGATCGCCGACCACACCCGCGCCCTGGCCATTGCCGGCGTGATGGGTGGCGAGCACAGCGGCGTCAATACCGAGAAGACCCGCGATCTGTTCCTCGAGAGCGCCTTCTTCGAGCCGATTTCCGTTGCCGGCAAGGCCCGTTCCTACGGCCTGCACACCGACGCCTCGCACCGCTACGAGCGCGGCGTGGACTCGCAACTGGCCCGTGAAGCCATGGAGCGCGCCACCGCCCTGGTGCTGGAGATCGTCGGCGGCGAAGCCGGTCCGATCGTCGAGACCGTGAGCGAGCAGCACCTGCCGAATATCGCGCCGATCACCCTGCGCGCCGAACGCATCACCCAGATGCTCGGCATGGAGATGGACGCTGCCCAGGTCGAGCAGCTGCTCAACGCCCTGGAGCTGAAGACCAGCGCCAATGGGGCAGGGCAGTGGACGGTCACCGTCCCAAGCCACCGCTTCGACGTCAGCCTGGAAGTCGACCTGATCGAAGAGCTGGCCCGCCTGTACGGCTACAACAACCTGCCGGTGCGCTACCCGCAGGCCCGCCTGGCCCCGCAAGCCCGCCCGGAAACCCGCGGCGAGCTGCCGAACCTGCGCCGTCTGCTGGTCGCCCGCGGCTACCAGGAAGCCATCACCTACAGCTTCATCGACCCGAAACTGTTCGAGCTGTTCACCCCGGGCGTCGAGCCGCTGCTGCTGGCCAACCCCATCTCCAGCGACATGGCCGCCATGCGCGCCTCGCTGTGGCCGGGCCTGGTCAAGGCGATGCAGCACAACCTCAACCGCCAGCAAGACCGCGTGCGCCTGTTCGAAAGCGGCCTGCGCTTCGTCGGCCAGCTCGGTGACCTCAAGCAGCAGCCGATGATCGCCGGCGTCGTCACCGGCAGCCGCCTGCCAGAAGGCTGGGCGAACGGTCGCGACGGCATCGACTTCTTCGACGTCAAAGCCGACGTGGAAGCCCTGCTGGGCTACTCGGGCGCCCTGAGCGACTTCAGCTTTGTCGCCGGCAAGCACCCAGCCCTGCACCCAGGCCAAACCGCCCGCATCGAGCGCGACGGCAAGGAAGTCGGCCACCTCGGCGCCATCCACCCGGAGCTGGCCAAGACCCTCGGCCTCGACCGCCCGGTGTTCGTCTTCGAGCTGGTGCTCGGTGATGTAGTCGAAGGCCGCCTGCCGAAGTTCAGCGAGCTGTCCAAGTTCCCGGAAACCCGTCGTGACCTGGCCTTGATCGCAGGTCGTGATGTAGCTTCGAGCTCCGTGCTTGAAGTAATTCGTGACAATGCAGGCGAATGGCTCACAGACCTCAGGCTGTTTGACGTCTACCAGGGTAAAGGCATTGATCCTGATAGAAAAAGCCTGGCCGTCGGCTTGACCTGGCAACATCCATCGCGCACTCTTAACGACGATGAGGTGAATGAAACCCTGCAAACCATCCTCACCTCGCTTGAACAAAGGTTGAACACCACGTTAAGGAAATAACGGCATGGGTGCTCTGACGAAAGCTGAGATGGCCGAAAGGCTGTACGAGGAGCTGGGGCTTAACAAGCGTGAGGCCAAGGAGCTGGTCGAGCTGTTTTTCGAAGAAATTCGGCACGCGCTTGAAGACAACGAGCAGGTCAAGTTGTCCGGTTTCGGCAACTTCGACCTTCGCGACAAACGCCAGCGGCCGGGCCGCAACCCTAAAACAGGGGAAGAGATCCCGATCACCGCGCGCCGCGTCGTCACCTTTCGTCCAGGGCAGAAGCTGAAAGCCCGGGTAGAGGCCTATGCTGGAACCAAGCCATAACGACGAGCTGCCCCCCATCCCGGGCAAACGCTACTTCACCATTGGTGAAGTCAGCGAGCTCTGTGCGGTAAAACCGCACGTGCTGCGCTACTGGGAGCAGGAATTTCCGCAGCTCAACCCGGTGAAGCGCCGTGGCAACCGGCGGTATTATCAGCGCCAGGATGTGCTGATGATCCGCCAGATCCGCGCTTTGCTGTATGACCAGGGCTTTACCATTGGCGGGGCGCGGTTAAGGCTCTCCAGTGATGAGGTCAAGGATGAGTCCAGCCAGTACAAGCAGCTGATTCGGCAGATGATTGCGGAGTTGGAGGATGTGTTGGTGGTGTTGAAGAAGTGACCTGATTGGCGACGAGTGGAAATTTTTGAAAAAAAGCTTCCATTATTCAAAAGGTTAGGTTACATTCTTCAACGTTCTCAGCGGTATAGAGAATGATGTCGGGGCGTAGCGCAGCCCGGTAGCGCACTTGCATGGGGTGCAAGGGGTCGAGTGTTCGAATCACTCCGTCCCGACCATATACCTCAATGACTTAGCCACCTTCGGGTGGCTTTGTTATTTCTGGGCCTAGTGACTTTTCGAGTGACTTCGCCCAATTTCTTACCCGATCCTCCTCTTCAAAATCGTCAGCACCGGACCGCGCGAGTCGGTGGCCGATACCTTGTTCGCCGCTTCGATCAACTGCCCGAGCTCGGCGCCCGAATAGTGGCTGGTCACGCTTCCGTTCTTGTGGCCCAGCAGCGACTTCCGATCTTCCTCCGTTACACCTGCTGCTTTCAGGCGCCTGCCGAAGGTATGCTTCAGGTCGTGGATGCGTATCGAAGCGAACCCGGGATGCGCCGGCCTCAAATGCTGCTCCTGCCAGAGCTTGGCCGCGCGCACTCGCGCCTTCTTCCACGCCGAGTCGTTCATCCGATGCATCGCAGTGCCGTTGTAGGGGAACACCCATTCCCTGCTGATCCCGCGCTGCTTCTCGATGATTGACCGCGCCACGCTGTTCAGCACAACCAGGCGCTCGTCCCTGTTCTTCACCCCAGAGTTCTCATGCCGGCCGCCGAACTCTGCCGGGATCAGGAACACGCTGGTGTCGAGCTCGGGGACGAAGATTTCCCAGTCCCACCTCAACTTGCAGACCTCTTGCTCGCGACAGCCGGTGTTCACCTTGAACAGGGCCATGCGCTGCAGGTGGTCGGGCAACTCAGCGAAGAGAACCGACTGCTCCTCGCATGACATGGGGTAGGGCTTCCGGCTCGCCTTCTTCTCCTCGAGCTTGGTCAGCAGCGGAACGCTGTCAAGCCATGGTCGGCGCTCCTCATCCCGCCACTTCCTACACGCCAGCGACAGGACCCTGATCACGCGCTCGATCGCGATGTTGATGGTCCTGTTGCTGACGCCTACCTTCACTTTCCCATCCGGTAGCACAGCCCCGGCCTTGCGGTCCCGGATGTACGGAGCCAAGGCTGCATCGTCGATGTGCGTCAGTGGCAGGCTGCCCAGGTAGGGCATGACCTGGTCCAGGTACAGCGCAGTCAGCCTGATCGATGGCTGGTCCTTGTGCTCGACCAGGTATCGCGCCGCGGCCTGGTCGAAGGTCTTGATCTCGCGAACACCGTACACCTTGCGCTGGCGCATTTTCTCCAGCAGGTGGATCAGGTACTGCTCCGCTTCTTCCCGGTCACAAGTGCCAGTGCTCTCTTGAATTCGCTCCCCTCTGTAGATTTTGTCGATTTTCCAGATGCCGCTGGGCATTTTCTGGAGGCCTGTGATTGCCTTTTTGGCCATGGGTTCTCCTTGTCGGTCTTCCCCTGGCGCTCGCTGCGGGGCCGATTGTTGTCCTGATTGCTCGCCTTTTCAACGGCCATGGCATCGATGTAGGCGTCGACCCATGCGTCCAGCTCGAGGCGATCGAAGCCGATTCCCTGCTTCCCTATTGGGAACTCGCGGACGTATGGCCTCACGGTGTTCTTGAATTCGTCCTTGCACATGCCGAGATATCCGGGCGCCTCGCCGGCCCGGATGATTCTCGGCAGCAGGCCTGGCTGCACTGCAGCGGTGGCGTTTGCCATGTGGGCCTCCTCAGGCCAAGAAGTGGTGCCCTACCTGAAAGCGCCGGGCACCTTCTTCGGTCCTGGCCATCAGCTGGGTCTTGCTGGTTTTGCCGTAGGCGTTGTACTCGACATCGACCCACCAGGCGCCGAACTTGCGGTACGGCTCGCCGAGGATCTTCGTGACGTAGCAGTCGATCAGGTTCATGGATGGTCTCCACGCCGCCGGTGGCGGCAGGTTGGTGTTCAGTCGACCTGGTAGTAGACGTAGCAGTTGACGCCTTGCGCCTTGAGTGAGGCATGCATGGCTTGCACGCCGGCGCTGTGTTGGTTGCCCTGGCCAGGCCACGGTGTATCGAGGTGAATACCCTGCTGATGCCAGCCGCTGCGCTTCCACAATTTCCCCGGCAGCTCTGGCAGTTGGCTGGCTCGAAGGCCCGGCACCGGGATGACGACGCGGTCAAGGTTGGCGCTGCCGCCGTCGTCGGTGCACGCAGCCGCCGCAGCTTTTCCGGCCTCGATCGCAGTGAGGACCTTCGCAGGCAGGCCGGCCAGTTCTTCTTTCGTCATGGCAATAGCTCTCCATGCCCGCGCATGTCGGCGGGCTTGAGTAGTTGGGGGAGGGGTTAAACTGGAATCAGCCGCAGCGGACGCGAGGCGAATGGAAGGTCTGCGGGCGTGCAGGGCGGACGGCTTCGAAGTACAGCTTCCACATGTCGTCCCAGGCCTCGCGCATTGTCGCGCCTTGCCCGGTGCAGCCCATGCGGCGGCACCACCAGGAGCCGTTCCAGTAGGTCATGCGAGCTTTCATGGTCGCGGTCCTTTGTAGATCAGATAGGCCATGTAGGCGAGGGCGATCATTTGCGTTCCTCCTTCGGCGGATGAACCGGGCACGGCCAGCGCAGTGAGCCGTCGCCGGATGGGCAGGTGCAGGTCTTCACTTCGATCAGGTCGGTCATGGTCGATGCTCCGGGTACTCGCTGTAGAAGGCCTCTTCAGGCGAGCTGTACTCGAACTCCCAGGCTTCACGCCATGCCTGACGGTCCGACACGTTCTCGCCGTGCTTACGCGCTATATCGCGCAGCACCATGTACCAATCGTCGAAATCCATCTTGCTCACAGCTGATACCTCTCATCATTCCAGGCCGCCGGCGCGGCAGCAGGTGTAGGTTCTGGTTGGGTTTCGTGCGGTGAGAGCTGGCGCTCGTTGCCGGCCTGCAGCTGGCTGTCGGGGATGCAGAAGATCGCTTGCCGGCTGCCATAGCTGCCGTACAGCACCCAGCAGGTCGCGCAGCGCTTCTGGTCGTGCACGACCTTGATGTCATCGGTGAGTTGCTCAGCGCTGGCGCCGGTGGCCAGCAGCAGGAGGCAGAGGGCGAGTCGGGTCATCGACTCAGCTCCTCGTCCGGGTCGAAGCCGAAGCGCCTGCACAGCGCGTGGGCGACGCCAGACCCACAGCAGAAGACATCCTTCATCAGCACCCAGCGTGGGGTCTTGCGTCGACTGGTGCCGTTCATCATCCGCACCGCCTTTCGGAGCAGATCGTCCTCGGTGAACTCGCAGCCGGAGAGCGTGATGGTCCGGCTCCGGCCCTTGAGTCGTTCAATTTCCGCCAGCAGCTCGGCGACTTGGCCGTGCTCGCATTCGTCGCTCTGGTCGTTGATCAACTTCAGGCCGACTGTCTCGCTGTCGCGCCAGTCGCCCAGGTCGTGGTCGAACCGGTCGCAGCAGAAGCCTTCTTCACCATCACGAACCGGGATCGTGTAGCTGTCTAACGGGCCGCCATAGGTCGGCACCATGCTGCCATCAGGGTGTTCAATCCACATGAAGAACTGGCGCCCGGTGATGGGGCATTCATCCGGGCACCAGCGTGCCGCCTGATTTCCTTCGGGCATGACGATTCCTTGGCCGCCATATCGCGGCAGTGAATAGAGGGGAGAGGGGTTACAGCTGGGTGGAGTACAAATGTGCTCCATCCGATTCAAGCTGCTTTGGACTTCTCTGCACCAACCCGCCACGGGTCATTGGCGCGGGCCAGGGCAGCCATCGGTGGCGGGCTGACGCTGTTGCCGCACATGTGCACCTGCTCGGTCTTGGTGAACGGCTTACCGTCGGCGCCCTTGTCGATGATGTAGCTGGAGGGGAAGCCCTGGGCGCGGTAGAGCTCGTGCGGCTGGAGCATGCGCAGGCAGATGTCGACGATCACGTACGGGGTACCTTTCACGTACACGGTCACCAGGCCCAGGCGATCCTTGGTGGTTACCGTGGGTGCAGGTGAGTCGCAGCCGCTGATGTTCTCCGTGCCGTAGTAGCTAATCAGGAACGCAGCGACGCGCAGGGCGCCGGCCTCATGCTCTGGCGAGAGCTTGTACTCGACCAGGCCGTGGTGGGTGCCGCCAGCACTCACGGTATGCAGCGGCTCGTCGACAGCACGGGCATCGCAGTTGCCGCGAAGGTGAAGGAGGTTCGCTCCCACCAGTGCGTGGTGCTCGCCGGCCGTAACTGTGCTCAGTGGATCATCGGCCTGTTGCCCGGTACTGCCGTTGCGCAGGGTTGCCAGGTGAGCCGTCACCAGGCGCTGCTGGCTGCCGGTGTTGGTTACCGTGGTCATTGGCTCGTCCGCGCCCTTGGCCGGGGTGGTGTTGAACCCACCATTGGCCTGCTCGATAAACGCAGTGCAGATGCCCATGGCGTGGGCGGCGCCGGCCGGACGCTGGTAGTTTCCGCCACTCGTGATGGTTGGCATCGGGTCGGTGATTGCCGCGCCCTCGCTGTTGAAGCGGAACTTGACCAGGTGTGCCGACGCCAGTGCACGGTGGCTGCGCGTCATCAAGGTGCCCATGGGGTGATCGGCTGTTACTGGGTGGCCGGCATACACAGGGCCGCCAGCTCCGACCATGACTGGGCTCGCCATGGCGAACGAGCCACCCCGTGGCCAGGATGTGACTGTGCGCAGCGGCTCGTCAGCAGACTGGGCCAGTTCGCCCGACCAGTTCGCGATCGGCACGATGAAGGGCTGCGGGTTGTCCAGCACGAACTTCTTCATGCCTTTGGCCACCCTGCGCAAGGTGGCGGCTGCCAAGTCCTTCTTGCGGCCGAAAATGCTCTTGCTCGGCACGTTCCAGTCAATGCAGTCGGCGGCGGTGCGCCACTTCTGCTGGCCCTTGGCTGGGTTCTTGGCGTGGGTAGGCTCCGGCCACACAATCGGCTGACCGTCGCAGCGGGCGATCATGAACAGCCGTTCCCGGCTGGTTGGCGCGCCGAAGTCGCAGGCCTTGATGATCCGCCATTCCACCTGGTAGCCCATGCCCTCAAGCAGCTGCACGAAGCGCCGCCAGGTGATGCCGCGTCGCTTCGGGTCGGGCACCAGGAACTGCTGCTGTACCGGTACGCGCTCACCGACGGCGGCCACAGTGCCGTCCAGCTTCATCACCCGGCCGGTGGCCTTGTCGCGCTTGGAGATCAGCGGACCCCACTGCAGGATCTGCTTCACGTTCTCGAGGCTGATGACCCGAGGCTTTTTCTTGCCGGCCCACTTCAGGCCGATCCACGACAGGTTTCGGATCTCGCGCTTGCGGGGCTGGCCACCTGCGGCCTGGCTGTGGTGGGTGCAATCAGGGCTCATGTGGAACCAGCCCACGGCGCGGCCCTGGCATTCCTCGTCCGGGTCACCGTCGAAGACGTCGGTAGTGAAGTGGCGCGCCGCCGGATGGTTAGCGGTGTGCATGCTGATGGCCGCCGGGCTGTGGTTCTTGGCCACTGTCACCGGGCGGCTCAGGCCCATCTCCAGGCCTGTACCGGCGCCGCCGCCACCGCAGAAGAAGTCGACCACGATCTCGTCGTCTTGCGGATCGAAGCCAAGGCCGTACTGGGTTTTGAAGTCGAGCGGGTTCTTTTTCTGGAATGCAGACATGGGCGGTCCTCGCCTGGATGGCGGAAAGAATTCGAAAGTAGGAGGGTTAACTGCCGAACAGGCTGAATTGGCTGCTCGATCGTTGGCAGGCAGGGTTTAGCCAGAGGCATTCGGTGCGGCAGGCTGTCCCTCGGCCCGCAGATATCCGGGCTGATGTGGTGTGCCTGGTCCAGTTGGTCAGAGTGTCGTCATAGAGCTCGCTGGGGTATCCGGAAAGGGCGACCATTCCTTCTAGCTCGAGCAACGACTTGAGCAGATCGGCGTGCTGGGCGTCGTCCATCTCGTGCCGGTAGTACCGGCCGCTCTGTGCGTTTTTGTATCTGGTTTCGTGCACGTACGGCGGATCTACGTAGTGCAGGGTTGTCCTGGCATCGTGCGCCTGCATGACCTCGATCGCCGGCCGGTTTTCGATGAGAACGCCAGTCAGTCGCAGCCCGATCGTGGCGATCGACTCTGGATACTCGATCCAGAGTGATTGGGCGGTTCCGTATTCGCGCTTGGTGTCGATCCGGAATCCGGTTATGCCTTTGGTGGCACCGGCAGAGCCGAAGCCCATCTGCGCCCTGATGATGGTGCGGCGTGCACGTTCAACTGGATCTTCGGAGGGCTCCCAGGCTCGCTCGAACTCCTGCCTGGCATAGGGCGTCAGAACCACCGCCTCAAACAGCGCCACCCGGCTTTTCGGGTCCTGCAGCACGCGGAACAAGTTCACGATGTCGCCGTCCAGGTCGTTGTAAACCTCGGCATAGGAGCGGGGCTTCTGCATCAGAACGCCGGCGGCGCCGCCAAAGGGCTCGACATAGCACGTATGCCGCGGGAAATACTGGGTGACCCACGACGCAAGCCGGAACTTGGAGCCGTGGTACCGGATCACCGGCGCTGAGATGGTCATGGAACACTCCATTGCAGGCACCGCCCTCGCCGGGGAGGCGTTATCGTTGAATAGGGGAAGTCGCTGGCGGGCAGCGCTTGGAAAAAACCCAAGAGGAAACCGATTCGGGGCCGGGGGAAGCTAAAGGTCACATACCCCAGTAGCAGCAACCTCGGAGGCATCCTCAAATGAACCAAGTCCACTCTGTTCTTGATGTGCTGATTAAGGCGTCACTGGTTGTGAGCCGCCTCGCTATTGCCTGGACCCTGTTGGCGCCTCCGCCAGGCGCAATGGGCTGCCTATAAAGGCTCTATAGTCGGCTGTAAACCAGAGCTGGCGGGCAGCGCCGGAGGGTCAGGCGGCGGCGCGAACCTTGAAGGTCAGCATGGCGGTCGCGTCATCGTTGAAGCACTCTGCCAGATCCTGATAGGCCCGATACTTGGCCTGGCTGCGGGTGGCTGCCCAAACGCGTTGCACGTAATGGCGGGCATCGCCCAGCATGTACTTCACGTCGTCCCAGTCGTACATGCCGTTGGTGAGGACTTCCCACTGCTTGAGCGGCAGCTTCTCCGCCATCTCGCCGTACTGCATTTCCCAAGTGGGGTGGTAGTTGCGGATGCGCTTCTTCGGGTCGCTGTCAAGGATGACGCCGATATACTGGCCACGGTCGGCCATGATCACGCCGGGTTCGCCGTTGGCGATCACGCGGCGCCCGACCTCGGCCGGCACGTTGTAGGTGCGGCGAACGTAGTCGCAGTTGTAGTTGCTCATGGCTTTCTCCATGCATGCGCCGCCCTCCGTGCTGGTGGCGGCATGGTGGCAATTTGGTTTTGAAAACGAGGTGTAAACGTTTAAGATTCTTTCGCCGAAGGAGGGGGCGGGATGATGTTTTTCATAATAGGGTTGGTGGGGTTGCAGATTTTTACCTCTGGTTTAGCGCTTTATCTGTTTAAATCGCGTAATACGAATGGCTCGGAGATAAGACCATATGATCAGTTTTACATAGGTCTTGGGGCTCTTGCGTTTGGCCTTGCAATGCTCTACTTGTTTTTTGTTTTCGTTAGTCCGGATTTTGAAGTGAGTCAGAATTTGGGGCAGGTAGGAGATTTCGTAGGTGGCTTGACTAACCCTGCATTGAGTTTTATAGCTCTAATTGTTCTCCTGCGAACAACGCTAATACAAACAGATGAGGCGAGAAAAACCTCAAGCATAATGCTAGAGCAGCAAGAGATGATGCGGGAAGAGCGTTTTGAATCGACGTTTTACACTTTGCTTGGGCGTTATGAGGAAGCTGCTGATCGGCACCTGAGGTCAAAGGAAAAAAAAGAGAGATTAACAGTCGGGCTGCGGATGGTGCAGCGGCTGTTAGCCAGGCGAGAAGAGTTTGATTCTATGCCGCTTAAGCAGTCTCTGCCAATGGTAAAGGAGTTTGTCGACCCCGAATTTAGAATTGATACCGTAATAAAAACTATTGCTCGAGCGTGGAAGGTCATTGACTTTATTGATGGGTCTAGCATTCCATCAGCCAAAAAGGGTTACTATTTTGCTATTTTAAGTGATGCTATGGAGCCATGCGAAATGGTTATTGTGATGACCCACGCTTTCGATATGAGGAATAGGCGCCGTTTGCTGAGGAAATATCATGCGGGGAAGTTTATCAAACTAGGCTTCTATCCATGTGCAGCTATCGGACGTTATTTTGGCGCTAGGTTAAAGGAGTGACCAAAATGATCTGCGGCCGCCACCAGCGGTAGGTGCTCACTCACTGTTCGTTGTGAAACGTATCGCTGCTTCGCTATCAAGCGACTTGCTCAATTCACGCATCTCGCAACTGATCCGGAACCTCTCCAGGCTCTGCTCCACATATTTGGAGATCACGATTTCGTGGCGCGGCGCGCTGAGAAAGTGGCAGGCCGCTTCAGGCCCTAATTCATGGATGCGGTGAATCAGCAGGGTCATGGCCTCGCCGCATTCCTCGACCTCGGCCCATTGCATGATCTCGGCCAGGGCCTGGCGGGTGCCCGCGCGGGTTTTCATGCGCAGCTCCTCAACGCCGGCCTTGGCCTCTTTCTTTTTGCGCTTCTCGTCGCGCTCTTGCGGCGTCATCGCCATGAGTCGCCTCCTTCAATCCGCTGGGCGGTAAGTTGAACTGATCGCGGCGCCTATGCAGCTGCAGCGAGCGCAGGTTTTTTCGGTTCATCGGATGGCTCCATGTCGCAGTCATGCCAGCCGGCAAGCCACCAGGCGCTTTCGATCGTCATTTCGGGGTAGGGCTGGGCCAGGCGACATCGATTGGCGGCTCGTGCGGTGCGACCCTGGTAGTAGGGCAGCGGGTGTATCTGCTTGGGTTTGCGCGGGAACATGGCTACGTACCTGCGAGGTGGTGGAGCGGGGCGAACGGGATGTCGTCGTCGAAGTTGTCCGGTGGCGCGGACTGCTGGCTCTGCTGTCCGTAGTTGTCATTCTGGTTGTAGTTGTGCTGCTGGCGTGGCTGTTGTCGTTGCTGCTGTGAATGGCGCTGTTGTTGCTGCCCGCCGCCCTGGCTGTCTGGCCTGCCGCCCAGCAGCTGCATGGTGCCGTTGATGTCGACATGCACCTCGGTGCTGTACCGCTTGACGCCGTCCTTCTCCCATTCGCGGGTCTTGAGCTTCCCCTCGATGTAGCACTGCGACCCTTTACGCAGGTACTCGCCGGCGATCTCTGCGACCTTGCCGAACAGCACTACCCGGTGCCATTCGGTCTTCTCGACCTTCTGGCCCGACTGCTTGTCGGTCCACTGCTCGCTGGTGGCCAGGCTCAGGTTGGTGACCGCGTTGCCGTTGGGCAGGTAGCGGACCTCGGGGTCCTGGCCGCAGGTGCCGACCAGGATGACTTTGTTGACGCCTCTCATGCTGCTTTCTCCGCGAGTTCGGCTTTGCGTTGGTCCTTGGCGGCATTCAGCTGCGCCAGATGGCCGGGTGACTGTTCAAGGATCCGGTACGCTGCCGAGTACACGCTTTGAAGCTCCTGCATCGTCTCGGTGACCGGGATCTTCGACAGAGCATCCTGCAGCGCCGTGGCCTGCAGTCCGTCCTGTGCCTTGCCGTCGTTGAGCCAGGCCAACAACCGGTGCCCGGTGTCCTCGCTGATCACTTCCGGATGGTCGAACAGCTTGGTCCGGTCCTTACTGGCAATCGCGGCGTGTCCATCGTGGGTGATGTCGAGCACCACGGTGAATTCGTAGTCGGTGCCGTCCCGCTGCTCGGATTTCATGCCGAGCTTGATCACCTTCTTGCCTTCGCCTTGGACCGTCTCGGTCTTGCTCCGCATCGTGCAGATGATGTGCAGCGGGCTTGTCAGGATCTTGTCGGTCAGCTTGCGATGGCGCGGTGTGGTTTCGTTCCAGGCCGCCCAGGTATTGCCCTTGAACTTCTGGTGAGCAAGCTTCTCGTTCGACTCCAGGCAGCCGCCGGAGCCTGTCCACTCGTGCGAGTAGCTGTCGATGATCAGCACGCTGTAGCCGGCCTGTTCGGCGGCGGTGATCGCCTCGGCGTAGCGCTCGGGTGAGTAGGGCGCGTGCAGCTCGAGCACGTCGAAGTCGGCAATGTCGGCATACAGCGACGCGCTGCCGTGCTCGGTGTCGATCACCGCGATCCGGCCGCCCAGGCCCTTGGCCATGAGCAGCGCTGACATGGTCTTTCCAGACCCGGATGGCCCAGCAAGTGCCAGCCGTAGCTTGGCCTGCTTGCGTTCGGCTTTCTTGAACATGGGTGTTCCTCAGTTCGGTTGGTTGTCCCACTGCCGCTGAATGCGTGCGGCCTCGTCTTCGTACTCTTTGCGCTCATCGCCCTGGTACCGCTCGGGCGAGAACGATCCGACCGTCATCCAGTCGAGCTGGGCGGCCAGGCGGGGTGTTGTGTTCATGGTTGCCTCAGGAGGTGATGCGGTCGGCGTAGGCGCTGGCAAGCATCCAGGCGGTACAGAGCGAAAGGGTGATCAGGCCGCCGCGCCAGAAGGCGAATCGGCGCGCGCGCTGGTGGGAGGTCATGGCTGTGGCCTCACCGCGATCTGGCCAGCCTTAAGCGCCGCTACTATCTCAGGGCGCAGTTTCTGCACTGGCCATTCGCGCGGCAGCCCCACGCTGATAATCGCCAGGCTCCGCTCGATCTGTTCAAGCTGTTCGTCGATCAGGGACTCTACTGGTGCGGTGCTCATGCAACCCTCCCGAGCGCTTCCTGCAACTGCTGGCTGTTGCGCTCAATGATTTTGTTCAGGCGCTGCTTGTAGTTGCGCTGTTGATCAAGACCGATGGCGTCAGTGAGCCCGGCAAGGTCGATCGCCATTTCCAGCTCGCCGCGCAAGATGTCGCTGAACGACGCACAGATCTGCGTGAACCGCGACTCGATGATGTCGACAACGTCCTGCCTGGTCTTCTTGTTCACTGCGGCCTCCTGGTACCCATGTAGCCCCATCGATTTCCGATCTGATCCACCGCCGCGGCGATCTTGCTGCGCATCTGGTTGCGGTGGTGTTCCTCCTGCTCGCGGATCATCTGTAGCCAGACCTGGTTGTTGGCTTTGGCTTGCCTTGAGTCGATATCCACCCAGGAGGAGTCGCCTGTGAGCCGGCGATCCATTTCGCGGGCCTGGGCGCTGTCCGCGTAAAGCTCATGCTCCCTGGACATGGTCGCCTCCAGGTGGTGGGTTACTCGGTGGGCGGGGAAGGGAGGGGCTGCCAGTGGGTGACGCCATTGCTCAAGTACATCTTCGTGTAGAGCTGGTTGCCGGCTTCATCCAGGCCGGCGGTGACATCGCGGAAATAGTCCTCGATGTGAACCATGTCCATCCCGCCCTTCGGCCATGCATGCCGCCCAGCGTGGGGCGAGGTTCCGTCGGCGTAAGCGAGAACAGAGTCGTCCTGTAGCTCGGGCAGCCTGTCGCTGCACTTGATCCAGCCGCTCATGCTGCCTCCGGCCAATGGCGATTGATGCTCTCTTTGGCATAGGGGGAGAGTCGCTCGAAGCTGTTTACCCCGCCACATCCGGGCATGGTTCCTTCCAGCTCGACGCAGGCCTTGATGTCACAGCGCCGCGAGCACACCCAGCCGCCGTAGTGGCAGCAGTGTACTTCGCCTTTCGGGTCGGGGTGATAGGCCAGGCCGCCTTTCCAAGAAGGCGACCCGCGCAACTTGAGGCCGTAGCCCCGGCACACGGCCTGGGTATCGGTGCAATTGTGCATTTTGGTTATCCTCGACAACCGCATTGGCCAGGAGCCAGGCGAAGGTGACCAAACCCACCGTGAAAGGTGGCCTGGCGCCTGCCAATGCGGTCTAAGTGAAGGGAATGGGATGCGGGATGCATCGGGGTGTGATCTGGTGTTGAGCGCCCCGTATCCGCGTTTCGGCGCATCCTCTAGGCGCTTGGGTTTCAGCGGCCACGTCTCACAGATCACACTCCGATGCAGCCTGGTGATGGGTAACCAGGTGATCGGGCAGTTAACGTCAGGCTGACGTGGCGCTGGTTGTTCAGATAATCGCGGTCAAAGTCTTTGAGCCATCGGCGTTCACGGTTGTGAGGTGCATCACCGGAGCGCTGTGCGAGCGGTGACCCTGGCGAATGATTTGGTTTGCCTTGTCGAAGCGCTCGTTGAACTTGCCTTCACCGTCAGGGAGGTGAGTTGTGCACGTCAGAGACGAGCAATCCTCGCCGTTCGGGCCTTCGCCATCGTGAGCAATGTCGAAGCTGGCCTGCATTGCGATTCCCTTGTCCTTGCAGATGGCAATGATCTGCTGCATCAGCGGGCTGATCTGCTCGTCGTAGATCTCTTCTTTGTTCACGGTGCTGCTCCCTGGTTGATTTCCCGTCTGGCCCTGTCGCCAAGGCCAGCCAGTGAAGTCGTCATGCCGCAGCTTTGCAGTCAGCAGCTGTCATTCGCTGCCCGTCTGCCAGCTCGACCACGCACACGCCGTTGCGGTAGCCGCGCTCCGTGTTGAGTCGGTTGGCCTCGCGGATGCAGGCGGCCAGGTCGCTGTCGGCGAACACCTCGCGCTCGCCAGCAAGGGTGATGCGAAGGACTTTGTTCATCCTGTATTCCTCCAGTGGGTTCCCAATGCCGCCTCATCGAAGCGGCATCAGTGAATCTCGTGGTCTTGCTTGCTGCAGCCTCCACCGGTTCTCCGGCGTGGCCCGCTGTACCAGTGCATCAGCCCGTTCTGAGGGCTACCTGGCAGGGAGCGTTGCAGCTCAGCCCTCCATCCGCGCCGTATGCGCTTGACTTCGAGCTGGCCAGTTCCAGAGCTGGCATGGGGATCGAATTTATTGCTCGCGCTGTACCGTTGCCGGGATCGATCCGCGAGGTTCCCATCGATGTGAAAGAGCGGCGGCCTGTGAGGGCCTCGGCAGTCCCTGGTTGGTGACTGCTTAAGGTGAAATTTAGCCCCAAGCTAAAATATCGTCAATAGCTCAGAGCTAAATTATTTTCGCCGAGCGACAAACAGCCGGCTGAACCGTTTTGCCAGCGGCTGCGACTTTACGCTTCGTTTAGCACTGAGCTATGATTCCGATAAATCTGTACGGATATACAGTATCGGAGGTAGGAAATGGCAGCAGTACTCGAAGACACCTCAATGGCCGTGCGCCCCGAACTGACCGGCCTGGAGCGCCTGGGTTTGCGGGTGTCGGCGATGATCAACTCGCCGCTGGCGCAGTTAGGGAGGAGGGTGCTGATCCATCGATTGGACACGGACAGCGATCAGGATTGGGAGGCAATCATGGAGCTGCTGGCCGAGACCGACGGCTTGGATATGACCTTCTGTGATGACGGATCGGTGATCCTGCAGTGGGAGAGGGCGGAAGCCGACAGTGTGGTCGGCCTCGAAGAGAGCGATATCGACGAGGCACCTTTCTGACAGGCAAAGAAAAGCCCGCACTGCTATGCGGGCTATTCGTGTGCCTATCTCAGTCTGCAGTCAGTGGATTCGAGGCTCTCCGTTTCGGCTTGGCAATATCCCTAGCGGTAACAACCACAAGCACCAGGCCGGCTATGAAGAATGCCCAGGAGGCCCCCTCCATCTTCACTATGAACTCGGGATAAAAAGAGCAAGCGACAAAAGCTATCCCGTTGGGCACGCCTGCGGCAGACACGAGCTTACCCAGCGCGACCTGAAGACTGTCATCAGATTTTCTGGCCCAAAACATATGGAGCACGAAAATGATAAGGCAGAAGCCGGCTGTTATTTTCCATAGATTCAGGAAGTACAGCGTTAGGTATTCAGTCATTGGCCTTCAGCCCCAGCCAGCTCGCTAGGTATCGGCCAGATATGAAGGCGGCCAGCACTATACCGAGCGACATGATGTTGACAGGCGGCGCCCCAAAGAGAGCTTTGGAGATTTCGCCAGAAACAGCCCCTGCCAAGGTGGCCAACCCCACCATCATGGATAGGTCGCGATTGTCGAACTTCAAAAAACTGATCATAGCTCCCCTCCTATGGCGACGAGATTTGAACGTTATACTGTATCTAGTGTAAGCGAACGAATCGACCGTACCTACATGGGAATGGTAGCTGAATGATTCAAGCCCTGGCCTTTTGGGCGCCTGTATGGAAAATCGCACCTTTTTGCCGGCTGGCTTAATAGAAAAGCGTACCGGCTCCGAAATGCCAGCACCAGCCTCAATCGTTTCAAGAAACTGAATGGCTTGCATTAGAGCCACCCCATTAACCGAGAAACGACAATCTGGGCCGAGAAGGTTTCCATCCCTCCGCATCGAGCACAGGAAATGTAAAAAGCATTGATTCCGGCGGGATGGCTGTAAGGGGTGGGCAGATTGATGACAATCGGGCGACCTTGATGGGAGGGAATGTCCCACGTATCGCTTCCGCAGTACCGGCATCCAGCTTTGTTGAGGTTGTTACTCAGGACGAAATCTCGCAGCTCCTCAAGTGACACATCCTGAGCGTATGCTTTTCCATCATCCCTCGCCTTCATTGGCATTCTCCATTTTGAATCTTGGTCATTTCAGCAGGCCCTAGCCCTGCTGGAAGTCACTCTGGCAGCCTAGAAACCACGCCCACCTTCACCTCTTCCCCATACTCAGCTAGCCGATCCTCCCCAGCCTGCATCGCCTGGCAGATCCTGATCACTGCCTGGGCGTCGGCCTCGTTTCCGGATTCACTCAGGCGCACCGCAATACGCATCAGCTCGACGGCTGACCACTTCAGGTCGCTGGCAAGCCTTGGAGGTCGCGGAGGAGTTCTTGGTTGGGCTTTGTCAGAGGCATGGCTACACCAAGTGCGCGTTCCAGACCAGCAGCACGCGGGCCTGGATGTAGGTTTCTTCCCGTCGGATCATCCGATCCTTGTGCTTGCTGTTGTCCGAGATCATCTCGAAGTGATCTTCGTCCGCTATCTGCAGCCGCTTGATGTAGATATGGTCGCCCCAAGAGAACAGGTAGATCCCATCGCCGACGAACTCGCGGATGCTGACGTCGACGATCAGCGGGTCCCGGTGTTTGATCGTGGGCTCCATCGACTGACTCCATCCGGTGACCAGCTTTAGGTGGAAGTGCTCGGTGAACTCCACGCCTAGCTCACGCAGGTGCCGCGGGCTGACGCGCACATCCTGGAGCATTTCCGGATAGTCCTGTACCGCCTGGCCGCCGCCCATCGCTGCGCGGATATCGTAGTGCGCGATCCACACCTCATCACCAACCAGGCCTGGGCGAGAGAAGTCGGCCGTGATCACGTTGGTGGCTGCCGGCTCCTCGGCCGCTGCCAGCAATCGCTGTCGCGTCTCCTCTGGAATCCCCTTGCCGCTTTTCGCCAGCATCTGCTTGACCAAGTCTGCGGCCGACTTCCCGCTGGCATCTGAATCCGGGGCTGTAGCACGCGGCTCATCATCCGAAGGGATCGAGTCGAACCATCCGCGTGGCAGGCCTTCGATGCCCTCGATCCTCCGGGCAACATCGTCGCCCAGGTTCTTCGCGGTCTTGTCCGAAAGGATTTGGCTCAGGTGCGCAGGTGCCATCCCCCAGCGCTCGGCACAGGAGCCTTTTCTCTGGCTACCAATCAGCTTGACCAGGTTGTGCTTGCGAATCTCGTAGATATCCATGACGCGAAGAATGCCAGTGTTTAGCTGGCTGCTAAATGTGCGCACAGCTAAATTATCCTTGCCCTGAAATTAGCCATGAGCTAAATTTCGTTCTATGTGTAAGGAGAACCCTCATGAATGATCACCTCCGTGATTGGTTGGGCAGGCCCACGAATGAACGCCGGCAGCAGGTCGCAGCCGACGCGAAGACCACTGTGGGCCACCTGTGGCAGCTCGCAGGTGGTCACCGGAAGGCCTCTACCGAACTCGCCGAACGACTGCAGGACGCCTCGGACGGCGAGATCACGATCGCCGGCCTGCGGCCGGACCTCATCCCATTTGCCCGAAAAGCGCTGAAAGGCGCCGCGTAACCACCTACAACAGCAAGGAGCAATCCCCGCATGTACGCCAACCCCAAGCACCTGCATGACCGCGAGATCAAGGTCCGGGTCGACGAGGACACCTTCAACCTGATCCAGGCGCTGGCGACGTTTCACCGTACGCAGCGCGCTGTGCTGTGCCGTGAGCTGCTGGAGGCGCAGCTGGCTGCCCTGTCTTCGGAGACTACCGCTGAACAAGAAGTGGCCTGAAGGCCCGGAGGAGGGCCCATGCCTACTGAACAGGTCGGCCTGGACCAGGGATTGATGGAGCAGCTCGAGCGAGAGGCGGAACGCCGGGGTATGAGCCCTAGTGCGCTGGCGGCCGAGCTGATCCGTCGAGAACTGGCCATCCGAACAAAACCCCGAAATCCACGGGGTTCAGTGACGCCGTTCCATCGACGGCCCTGACCAGGGCCTGATAAGCCCGAATTGCGGGCACAAAAAAGCCGGGATTGCGGCCCGGCTTCTTCAACTGCATATGACTGGAGTCGATTATGCACACCCACCAACACGATGTACAGGCCCTGCCCAGGCCCGCGCCACAAAATGCTGGCGGTGATTTCGTGGCGCGCACGATGTCTTCGAGGGAGCTTGCGAGTCTGACCGGCAAGAGACACGACAACGTTAGGCGCGACATCCTCGCGATGCTCAGTGACCTTGGCGCTGATGTCCTCAAATTTGAGGACATTTACCTGGATGGTCGCAATCGCCGGCAAACCCAGTACCTCCTAGATCGCGAGCATACCGACTGTTTGCTCGCAGGCTACAGCGCACCGCTGCGCATGAAGGTGATCCGCCGCTGGCGCGAACTGGAAGAGCGTGATGTGTCTAGGGCTGCTGCGGGAGCTACCGGCACAAAAGTCATCGGCGAAATCGCCATCATGGAGTGCTTCACTCGTCTTTTGAAGCCAGCCCCATCCAGCCAGTTGGCGATGCTTACCAAGATCGCCGAGAACAACGGGCTCGACCGGCAGTTCCTGCCGAGCTACGCCATCGACTCACCACCGGATGCCACAGGTGGAAGCTCAATGCCAACCATGGCTGTGACAGCTCTGCTCAAGCGCCACGGAGTGAACACGTCGGCCCCTGCCTTCAACCGTGCCCTGGCCGGGCTTGGCTTCCTCCAGGCTAGAACCCGGCAGAACAGCAAGCGCGAACCTGTGTGCTTCTGGTCTGTGACTGATAAGGGCCTGAGCTACGGCAAGAACATCACCAGCCCTCAGTGCCCGCGAGAAACGCAGCCGCACTGGTACATCGATCGTTTCGAAGAACTCGTCGACCTGGTCGGCGTGGGAGCCAAGTAATGGCCGGAGACTGGATCAAAATGCGCGTAGATCTTCAGACGCATCCGAAAGTTTTCCGCATGGTGTCCGCATTGCGTGCGGACAGGTTGCGGGTTATCGGCGGACTGCATGTCGCCTGGAGCATCTTTGACACCCATTCTGCTGACGGTGTGCTTCACGGCTACACCACTGAGGCTATGGATGCGGTGATCGGCTGGCCGGGCTTCACCCAGGCCATGGTTGATGTCGAATGGGCAGATATCGATGAGGAGGGAAGCCTTGTCATGCCTCGCTTTGACGAGCACAACGGGGCCAGCGCGAAGCGTCGAGCAAACAATAGCGAGCGCAAGCGGGTTTCTCGAAAGGCTGATTCTGTCCGCAATTTGTCCGCAGACGATGCGGACAGAACGCGGACCAGAGAAGAGAAGAGAAGAGAAGAGAAAGAACAAGATCAAAAGACTTCGTCATCGGGCGATGACGGCGACCTGTTTGTTCGGTTCTGGAAGCTCTATCCGCGGAAGGTGGGCAAGGCCAATGCTGAGAAGGCTTGGTCGAAGCTGAAAGTCGACGCCGACCTGTTCGAACGTATGGCTGGCGCGCTGGCTGCCTGGGCGGCTTCGCCGGACTGGACCAAGGACGGCGGCCAGTTCATTCCGCACCCGGCCACTTGGCTGAACGGCAAGCGCTGGGATGACGAGCTGCCGGCGCCAGGCAATGTCCATCCGTTCCCACCCCGGCGACAGGCCAATGGTCCCGACTTCAACGACACGACATGGGCTGATGACTTGGGGGCGCTATGAGCACGCCGAGCGCTCCCAATAGCGTCACGCAGATCATGGCCACGGCCCGCAATCTGCCCGCCGAGGTGCAGGCCCCGGCCAAGCAACTCGACCCAGGCACCACCGAAGTGGTCAACGCCCTGTTCAAGGAGCTGCAGGCCATCTTCCCGGCGTGGAAGCAGGCCTGGCCGGATGACGAGGCGCTGAAGGCTGCCAAGCGCAGCTGGATCAAGTCCTTCGTCGCCGCGGGCATCAACACGCTCGAGCAGATCCGCTTTGGCATCCAGAAGTGCCGGGTGCTGGGTACCGACTTCGCCCCGAGCAGCGGCAAGTTCATCAGGCTGTGCCAGCCGACCCCGGAAGAGATGGGAATCCCGCCGCTTGCGCGGGCCCTGGCAGAGGCGCTGGAGAACTTCCATCCCAGCAGGGCAGGGTCGCGCGTTTGGACGCACACAGCGGTGCGCCACGCGGCCCTGCAGTGTGAAGCGCAGAACCTGGGATCGATGGAGGTGGAGCGGGCCGAGAAGGTTTTCGCCCGGGCCTACGACATCACGATTCGCATGCTGGTCGCCGGCGAGCCACTGGGCGACATCGCCACCGGCATCGGTCACGACAGCCAGAAGAGCGCCGCGCAGCTGGCCGACGAATACGCCAGCCAGAAGCAGGCACGGTTGCTGGAGGTCCAGCAGATCCCAACCAGCGCCGCCGCGTGCCGTGCACACCTGCTGGCCAAGTTGAACATCAAGCGCGCCGGGCAGCTGGCCGGGGAGGGGGTGTGATGCGCAAGTTCAATTCTCGCGGCATCAAGCCGTGGATGATCCGCCGGCCTTGGCTGGCCCGCATCTACCTACTGGCGCTACTTCCAGTTATGCCGCTCATGTTTGCGGCCGCAGTGCTCTGGCACAACCGTGATGAATTTTCTGAGATTACCCGCGCCTGCGAAGCGATTTTCCTGCCTTGGGAGAAGCACTGATGAACATCGACAAGCAAAAGCTCCAGCCCCTGCTGTGGTCGGTTGTCGCCTCCTGGCGCGCCGGCAGTGATGCCCTCGAACGCCACACGGACGCGCTGGACGAGTTCCTCGGCGAGACCACGGTTGAGGAAGTCGCCCTTGGTCTGCTCGACGAGATCAGCCAGCTCACCGCTCGGGTTCGTGCCGCGGATAAGCAGCTGCAGGAGGTGGTGGCATGACTGAGAAGATCAGCGTGAACAGCCAGGCCAAGCTGTCCGAGGCCGTAACCATGCTCACCCGCCTGTTCCGCGACAAGAAGTTCGTCGTCGTCAGCATGCGCCCGGGCAAAGACCGCACCCTGGACCAGAACGCCTTGTGGTTCGCCATGTACGACCGCATCGCCAAGAGCACCGAGATGGGCGACATCGAGGATGTGCGCCGGTACTGCAAGCTGCACTTCGGCGTGCCGATCATGCGCGCTGGTTGTGACGAGTTCCGCAGCGGCTGGGCCGAGTCGTTCATTCACCTGCCGTATGAGGTGAAGCTTCGCCTGATGGGGCCGTGTGCCATGTTCGGGCCGGATGGCTTCCCGGTCACCCGGCTGTTCGACCGGGCCCAGGGCTGCCAGTACACCGACCGCATCGTGGCCGAGTTCGCGTCGCAGGGCGTGGTGTTCAGCGACCTGCTGGGGGAGGAGGCCGCATGAGAAGGCGTGATTGGTACGACCGGCGCCTGGATAAGCGTGTGGCCCTGCAGATCGCCGAGGAGCAGGGGGGTGTAGCCGACAGCACAGAATTCAGGCAGACCCTGGTCTCCAAGCTTCAGTCCGGAGAAATGACCCTCGACCAGGTGCAGGAGGAGCTGCGCAAAGTGAAGCGTGAGGCGAAAAAGAACGGCAAGAAAACGCGCGCACAGATCTGGAGGTCGGCATGACACTGGCCAAGGAGATCAAACCGAAGAAGTGCAAAGCGCCAGGCTGCGGCAAGCACTTCAAGCCTGCCATGACCACGCAGAAGGTGTGCAGCATCGCCTGTGCCAAGGCCATGGCGAAGGACCCGAAACTTCAGAAGATCGCGGCCAAGGCCATCACCAAGCAGAAGCGCCTGGACCTGCAGGAGCGCCGGGAGAAACTGAAGACCCGCCGCGAGCACATGGCTGAAACCCAAGCCGCGTTCAACGCCTACATCCGCGAACGTGACGCCGGCCTGCCGTGCATCAGCTGCGACTCGTTGCCGAGCGATCACGACCTCATCACCGGTAGCCGCTGGGACGCCGGCCATTACAGGTCGGTGGGTGCCTGCCCGGAGCTCCGGTTCGAGCCTCTGAACGTCCACCGCCAGTGCGTGAAGTGCAACCGGAATCTGTCTGGGAACGCGGTCGAGTACCGCATCCGGTTGGTGAAACGCATCGGCGCCGACCAGGTGGAATTCCTCGAAGGGCCTCATAAGCCCCAGCGCCTGACCATCGAAGACCTGCAGGCCATCAAGGCCCTGTACAGGCAAAAACTCAAAGACCTTAGGAGGGCAGCAGCATGACGCCAGCATGGGCATTTCTGATTCTGGCCACCCTCACGGTGGTGGGCGGAGCATCGCTGTCCTGGGCCGGCGCGGTCCGCCGCAAGCGCAGCTACGAAGAATTCATTTTGAGAAAGGCCAAGCGGGCAGGGGGCAATCAATGAGCTATCAGAACGTGATTTCCGCAGTCGTTCGAGCCTTGGCGGCCGAGACGATCAACAGCGCTGGCGGATGCAACGTCGAGCCGCGCGTGCAGGCCAGCAAGCTCAAGGGCGAGATCTCGGGCAAGGATGCCGCACTGCTGGCTGACTCGATCGTGCACAAGCTGCTGCACGCCCAGCTCAGCCCGCGACACTGGAATGCCCTGGTGGCGAAGTACAGCACGCACAAGGGGCGCAAGATCGATTCCATTGGCCGCCTGGTTGCAATCGTGCCAACCCCGGCGCCGAAGCGCTTCACCCAGCAGGCCGTGCTTGTATGGGCTGTTCCTCAGCAAACAAAGGGCATTCAGCGCAAGGTGCCCCAGGTCAAGGCGCCTCAGCCGCGCGAGAATGAACGGGAAGGGCAGTGGGACTGGCGCAACAAGGCTGCTGCGGCCGCAGCTGAGCGTGCCAACAAGCACGCCCGTGCCGTGGCCGAGGTGAAGCCGGGGGATATGATCGTCCTGGCCGAGTCGAACTACGACATGACCAGCTGGGACTCCCAAGGCCTGACAGAGCGCACTTGCCAGCGCTGGAACCGGGCGATCAAGGGTGCTCTGGAGTCGCTGGTGAATGAGGCGCTGACCGAGGCGCAACACATGCTTGAAGCGATTGGAGTGCTGTTCGACGAGGCAGCTTGAATAAGTCCCTCAAAGGGCTTGCAATATCATGTCGCCATGTCGTAAATTTGCTCCATCCTGTCATTCCTGCGCGTGTTGAGGGGTGATGACCATCTTCTCCTAGAGAGGGGAGGTTCCGGCGGATTGTTAGGGTTGGCCTGCGTTGTTTTAGGTTTTCTGGCGTTGTTTTATTTGTGGTATTTGCTAGCTAATTTCGATGCACCCATTCAATCAACTTATCATTCTGTAAAAGCGGAGGACGAACATATGGTAAAAGTAATAGATAAAGGTTTTCTTTCATTGATCACCAATGCTGGCACTGCCCTGTATGTTAACAATCTGCCTGGAACTTTTATCAGAGCCTAAAGCATAAGCTTTAGCCTTAAGCTGTAATCAAGCCCGGCCTCGCGCCGGGCTTTTTATTGCCCGAATAGGCCCTCAAGAGGCCCTGAATTTCCAAGGACACCCCTATGGCCGAACCAACCAGCACTGCTGCGAGCGTAGTGCTCGGCAAATATGGGGTAGTCATGGCTGCCTTCATCGGCTCGATTCTGTCGCTCGGTTTCCTGAAGGACCTGACCCGATTCCAGGCCGCAACTGCGGTCGCTACCGGATTTGGCTTTTCGGTCTACCTGACCCAGCCCGTTACTGCTTGGCTGGCTCCCAAGCTCGAGCTCGCTGTCACCGATGATCTGCTGTGCGGCGTCGCCTTCGTGCTGGGCCTCACAGCAATGAACATCATCCCGGCGATCAAAGCTGCGTATGCGCTCCATAGACCCCATCTTCAACTGACCTCTCCGTATCCCGGATGCTGGGCTCCCTATTTTCCCGTGGAGTTCCGTCATGATGCGTCCCGACGCCAAAGTGCAGAAGGTCTATCTCTACCCAAAGCCCGTCGACTTCCGCAAATCCATCAACGGACTGGCCGCGCTGGTCGAGCTGGACATCAAGGTGGAGGTGTTCAACCCGGTGCTGTTCGTGTTCCTCAATCGCACGCGCAGCCAGGTCAAGATTCTCTACTGGGAGCGCAATGGCTTCTGCCTGTGGCTCAAGCGACTGGAAGCCGAGCGTTTCAAGACCAAACCCGATGCGGGTGACGAAGCCATCGAACTGACGGTCGACGAACTGAACTGGCTGCTCGACGGCATCGACCTGTGGCGCAACCGTCCGCACCAGATACTGACGCCGCGCTTCGTAACCTGAGCCGGTATAATCCACGGCCATGATCGCCGTGCCCGAATCTCTTCCTGACGACCCAATCCTGCTGAAGCATTTACTGCTGCTGGCCAGTGAACAGGCGGCGGCGAAAGATGCTCGCATAGAACAACTTCAAGAACAGGTCGCCTTGCTGCGCCACAAGCTGTTCTCGCCCAAGTCCGAGCGCAGCTCTGAAGACGCCGACTCACCGCAGTTGGCCATGTTCAACGAGGTCGAAGAGCTGATCGAAGCGCCGGCCGCCGAGCCAGTCGAAGCCGAAGCCGAAGCCGAAGCCGAAGAAGTCGTTGCGCCGGTCAAGCGCCGTGGCAAACGCAAGCCGCTGCCGGCCAACCTGCCGCGCGTGGAAGTCATCCATGAGCTACCCGAGCATGAGCGCGCCTGCGCCTGTGGTGCCTGCAAGCAGGTGATCGGCGAGGAGACCAGCGAGCAGCTGGAGATCATCCCGATGCAGGTGCGGGTCATCCGCCACATCCGCAAGACCTATGCCTGCAAGGCCTGTGAAACCGCGCCGGTCACCGCCGATAAACCGGCACAACTGATCGAGAAGAGCCTGGCCAGCCCCAGCGTGCTGGCGATGCTGCTGACCACCAAGTACGCCGACGGCATTCCGCTGTACCGCTTCGAAAAGATGCTCAGCCGCCACGGCGTCGACATCCCACGGCAGACCCTGGCGCGTTGGGTGATCCAAAGTGGCGAGCAACTGCAACCGTTGCTCAACCTGATGCGCGACAAACTGTTCGAATACCCCGTGCTGCACTGCGACGAAACGCGCTTACAGGTGCTGCATGAACCGGGGCGCGACCCCTCGGCACAATCCTGGATGTGGGTGCAAAGCGGTGGGCCGCCGGACAAGCCGGTGATCCTTTTCGACTACACAGCCAGCCGCGCGCAGGAGGTGCCGCTACGCCTGCTCGATGGCTACCGCGGCTACCTGATGACCGACGACTACGCCGGCTACAACGCCGTGGCTGCACGCGACGGCATCGAACGCCTGGGCTGCTGGGCGCATGCGCGACGCAAGTTCGTCGAAGCCCAAAAGGTGCAGCCCAAGGGCAAGACTGGGCGTGCCGACGTGGCGCTGAGCCTGATCAACAAGCTCTACGGCATCGAGCGTGACCTGAAGGACGCTGACCATAGCGAACGCCTCGACGTCCGCCAGCAACGCAGCCAGCCCCTGATCGACCAACTCAAGGCCTGGCTGGACAAAACCCAACCGCAGGTCGCTGGGCAGACGGCCCTGGGCAAGGCGGTAAACTACTTGGCCAGAAACTGGAGCAGGCTGGTGCGCTACATCGAAGGCGGGCATCTACCGATCGACAACAACCGCGCCGAGAACGCCATCCGTCCCTTCGTCATCGGCCGCAAGAACTGGCTGTTCAGCGACACGCCGAAAGGCGCTACCGCCAGCGCGCAGATCTACAGCCTGATCGAAACTGCCAAAGCCAACGGGCAAGAGCCTTACGCCTGGTTGCGCCACATCCTTGAACGCCTGCCAGCGGCGAGCCGCGTCGAGGATTACGAAGCGCTGCTGCCGTGGAACTGCTCGCCAGCTTCTGCCTCTGCTTCCTGAAAAAAACCGTCCGCCAGGACGGGGTTCATGGAGCGGTTACAAAGCTGCCATGGGGTCGTTCGTTACGGCGCGAGGTGCCTGATATGAACAGCATCCTGGTTTCAGCGCTGACCGGCCTGGACGTGTTCCTGTGTGTCCTGGTGGTCATGGCCGCCTGTGACTACCTGCGCAAGGTTCGCCCGGCTGACCAGCCTCTGCTCAGTATCGCCTTCTACCTGGTGGCTATCGGTGGGTTCGGCGCATTCGTCACCGCCTTGCAAGGCCACTGGGTCAACCCGTTCGGCGCGATGCTTCATGCCGGTGTGGTTGCCTATGCCTGGGCGCGACGTGGGCATGTGTTCACCTGATCCGCGCCACAAATTCGAGATGCGCCGTTTCGTGGCGCAACAACCTGAGGTTCACCCATGGACAACCAGCACAAGAAGATCACCGGCTACCGCGACCTCACCCAGAGCGAGATCGACGGCATGAACTCAATCAAGGCCCTGGAGGCCGATGCCGGCGAGCTGTTCAAGCAGATCGGCCAGATCGAAGGTGTTGACCCGCGACTGCTGGCCTTGGCCAAGACCAACCTGCAGCAGGGCTTCATGTGGTTTGTGCGCTCGATCGCCAAGCCAGCTGACCCGTTCGCTTGACGGAGCACAGCACAACTTGAGCCGCATCCGGTAGAGTGCTTCCTCCATTTACCAAGGAGTTAGAGATGAGCGAGCTCATATTTGAGGTGAAGCCCACAGTCTTCGTGGAGCCAGTTGAGGTGAACATGGGCGCCATGACGAATCAAGACGAAGCCAACAACTACGTCGTATGCCGACATGGCCTGTTCTACCGACTGTCGAACGAGGAGTACGATAACCTGTTGGACCTGATGCGTATCTCTTCAGGGTTCCCAACGGTCAACGGGTGCCGAATTGTCCATCATTCCCCAAGAGACTCCAAAGCCTGGACGCCTGTGCGCTAATTGATCTGCGGCACGTGCGGGGATATGTGAGCGTGATCGATTTATGCTGAGGAGGCAGCCTGGCTAAGCGGCGATCGATCACGTCCTTGTGGTCAGAGCGTTGTCCATCTGCATCAATAGGCTACGCAGATGTGCCGCAGGTGAGTGCGGCACCAGCATGAGAATTATGACAGGGCCCGAAAAGCCTTCTCCGTTTTCTCCCTAAGCGGCGATCTTGCCCAGGTACTTGGCATGAACTGATCCGAGTATTGCCTGGCGGCGTACTCGTTAATCGGAAAATCCTTTTGATTCCTCTCAACGATTATCTGGGCAGGGAACTCGCCGCCATTGATGGGACGCCCTGGGCTTGGAAGCTTCACCCTTTCGTTACGCATGGTGATCGCATAGATGGCGACTCCATGAGCTTGAAGAATAGAGGCGCAACGGGGGCTTAGCTCCCTTGCCACCTTCAAATCAAGCTGCTGAGGGTAATCAATCGCTTCCTCAAGCGATAAGCATGTTGCGGCAAATAGTTCGGCGATATGCCAAAGCGCTTCGTCCTTGCTCATTTTGTCTCCAGTGATTTGATCGACCAATTCCGGAAAGCGGCATGCCAAGCTACCGCACTCAACGCCAACTGTAAGCACGGTCTTAACTTATGACAATCAGGCAACCCGACTGGGAGGCGATCGAACGAGCCTTCCGAGCCGGGTTTCTTGTTGACTAAGCCTTAACCATTTGCCAGAGGACTACCCCTCCAAGGGCGAGTATCAGTGCTGACTTCCAGGTGAAGAGCTTTTTTAGCCATGGCCAAGCCGCGACCGTGCTGAGGATCAAGACCAAGGCAATTTCTGTTTTTTGCATGTCGTAACTCCACTTACTGTGTGAGCCTCCTATCCTCCGCGGTTAACTCTTCCGTGAGGGCCGTATTCGCCCCGCTTTGCGGTCTGAAATTGATTCGTGTGCGTTTTGAATGTCAGGTGACCGATGGAAAGACCTATTCCTCCTCAATCACTGCTTGGGCTTTCAGAGCTCTCTGATTTCGGAATACGTCTGGTGCCAGCTCCTGAAGTGTGGGATTGGGTCAGCCGCCAGATCCTGGCTAACACTGGCAGCATCCACAACGAAGACCACTCTCACCTGATCGACGCCAACATTGGAGTGCTTTGGGCATCCTCTGGATTCGCCAAGCAGGGAAGGGTGGTGCTAGGCCAGGCCGAGCAGCTGATGTTCCGCGCAGGTGGATGGCAGAAGGCCCGGCAAGAGCAACAGATGCGGGATTGGTTCGGCGAGGAGCCGGCCTACCTGATCACCTTGGCAGCCGACTACTGCGCCCAGTGCACCGACGCCGAGTTCTGCGCCCTGGTCGAGCACGAGCTCTACCACATCGCCCAGGCGACCGATCAGTGCGGCGCTCCCAAGTTCACCCAGGATGGCCTGCCCAAGCTTGAAATGCGCGGTCACGACGTCGAAGAGTTCGTTGGAGTGGTGAAGCGCTACGGTGCAAGCGAAGACGTACAGCAGCTTATCGACGCTGCAAGCCGGCCGCCTGAGGTGGCCAAGATCAACATTGCGAGGGCCTGCGGAACCTGTCTGCTCAAGTCGGCCTGATGTGAGACAGGCATGAGACGGAATCCAACCTATGGCAGCCCTGAAAAGCGATGTGAAAGCCTTCATCGTTCAGGCTTTGGCGTGCTTTGACACGCCCACCCAGGTCTCACAAGCCGTTAAGCAAGAATTCAACATCGATGTGACCCGCCAGCAGGTGGAGCAGCACGACCCAACCAAGCGAGCTGGCGCCAACCTGGCAGCCAAGTGGCGGACCCTGTTCGAGGACACCCGCAAGCGTTTCCGCGAGGAGACGGCAGAGATACCGATCGCCAACAGGGCGTTCCGGCTCCGGGGTCTTGGCCGAATGGCTGAGAAGGCTGAGAACATGCGCAACCTGGCCCTAACCGCTCAATTGTACGAGCAGGCGGCCAAGGAATGCGGCGACATGTACGTCAACCGCAAGATTGAACCAGACAAGCCCCTGGGCTCCCAGGCGGACCAGCAGCACGCCGTTGCTGAGTACAAGCTGGAGCCAGACGAGAATGTCCCCGCTACCCCGTACCTATGAGGCGCCGGTCAAGCTGACGCCGAAGCAGGCGAACATCTACGTGTGGGGATTCCAGCGTAATGCCCGCTTCCGCGATGCGGTCTGTGGCCGGCGGTTCGGCAAGACCTTCCTCGGCAAGGCGGAGATGCGTCGCGCGGCTCGGCTGGCTGCTGAATGGGGCGTGAGCGTCGAGGACGAGATCTGGTACGCAGCACCGACGCAGAAGCAGGCCCGCCGGGTGTTCTGGCGCCGACTGAAGCAGGCCATCCCACGAGAGTGGCGGGAGTGCAAGCCGAACGAGTCGGACATGCTGATCACGCTCAAGAGCGGTCACCTGATCCGCTGCGTTGGCCTGGAGAATTACGACGACCTGCGCGGTTCAGGCCTGTTCTTCGTCCTGGTGGACGAATGGGCAGACTGCAAGTGGGCTGCCTGGGAAGAAGTCCTGCGGCCGATGCTATCCACGTGTGAGTACGTCATACCGGGCGTCGGCAAGTGCAAGGGAGGTCATGCGCTGCGCATCGGCACGCCCAAGGGCTTCAACCACTGTTTCGACACCTACCGTGACGGCCAGGCCGATGGTGAACCGGACCACAAGAGCTGGCTCTACACCTCGCTACAGGGCGGCAACGTCCCAGCTGAGGAGCTGGACGCGGCGCGGCGCAAGATGGACCCGCGTACGTTCCGGCAGGAGTACGAGGCCAGCTTCGAGAACTACGCCGGGGTCGTTTACTACACCTTCAGCCGAAGCGAGAGCCGCACCAGCGAGCGAATCAAGCCGGGAGAGGCCTTGCACATCGGCATGGACTTCAACGTCATGAAGATGGCCGCGGTGGTCTACGTCGTCCGCGATGGCCTGCCGCTGGCCCTGGATGAGTTCCACTCAGTGCGCGACACGCCGGAGATGATCGAGAAGATCAAGGCGCGCTTCCCCGGGCACGGCATCGCCGTCTATCCAGACGCCAGCGGACAGACCACCAGCAGCAAGAACGCCAGCGAGTCCGACCTGTCCTTGCTGCGCAAGGCTGGCTTCACGGTGATCGTGGACAGCCAGAACCCAGGCGTTAAAGACCGGGTGAACTCGGTCAACGCCATGCTCATGAACGCCTACGGCGAGCGCCGGCTGAAGGTCAACATCGACCAGTGCCCGCAGCTGACGCTGTGCCTTGAGCGGCAGACCTACGACAAGCATGGCGAACCCGACAAGGACCCGAAGAAGGGTCATGACCACATGAACGACGCCGCCGGTTACTTCATCGCCAAGCGATACCCGATCAACGTGGCAACGGCCACAAGCCAATCCCTGAGAATGTGACCATGAGCGATAACCCGAGCATCACGCTGCCCGCTGTCGACGCGATGCGCGCCTACTGGGCCGTGATCTCGCCTCTCATGGGCGGAACCATGGCGATGCGCGTGGCGGGGAAGGTCCTGCTGCCGCAGTATCCCGCCGAAGATGACGAATCCTACCGGGAGCGTCTGCGCCTCTCGACACTGCTGCCGGCCTATTCCGAGACGGTAGGCAACATGACCTCGCGGGTGTTCGCCGAGCCGCTTCAGGTGGGTGACGATGTGCCAGAGACCATTGTTGAGATGGCCAAGGACATCGATCACGCCGGAAACGACCTCAACTCCTGGGCTGTCGGATTCTTCACCGAGGGCCTGAGCCATGGCCTGTGCCATGCCTTCGTCGATCACCCGCCAGCGGGCGACCTTAAAACCCAGGCCGACGAGCAGGCCGCCGGTGTGCGCCCCTACGTCGTGCTGGTAAGGCCTGAGCAGGTGTTGGGCTGGCGCTCCAAGGGCGGTGTGCTGACCATGGTCCGCTACATCGAGGTGGTCGAGGAGGAAGATGGAGAGTTCGGCGCTAAGTGCGTCGAGCAGATTCGCGTGCTGGAGCCTGGTTCCTGGCGGACCTATCGCAGGTCGGCCAAGGCCGCACGGGGCAAGCAGGCCTCAGTTGGCGGCACCTGGGAGCTGCACGAAGAGGGCACCAACAGCCTGACCGCGATCCCTTGGGTTACCTTCTACACCGGCCGCACCGGCTTCATGATGGCAAAGCCGCCGCTGATCGAGCTGGCGCACCTGAACGTGAAGCACTGGCAGAGCCAGAGCGACCAGGACAACATCCTGCATGTCATTCGCGTGCCGATCCTGGTGCGCATCGGCATCCAGACCCAGTACGACAACCAAGGGAAGATCGTCCCGCCAGAGTTCAAGGTTGGCACCGGCCAGCTGACCGACCTGCCCAAGGATGGCGACCTCAAGTATGTCGAGCACACCGGCCAGGCCGTTGAATCCGGCCGAACCGCGCTGCAAGACCTGATCGGTGAGATGCGCATGGCTGGGGCCAAGCTGCTGACCCCGGACAAAACGGCTACCAAGACCGCCACGCAGGCGGAGGAGGAGGCTGCTCAGGAGCTGTCCCCGCTGGCGCGCATGGCGCACCACTTCGCTGACTGCCTGGCTCAGTTGCTCCAGTTCATGGCCGACTACCGTGGCCTGGGCGAGGGCGGCACGGTCGAGATGCGCGGCAACTTCGACGTCGACTACATGCCCGAGGTGTCGCTGCCAACGCTGGTATCCATGGCCAATGCCGGGATGATCAGCAAAGAGACGCTGTTCACCGAGATGCAACGCCGCGGCGTGATCAGCGACGAATACGACTGGGACGATGAGCTGGCGAAGATTGAGGCTCAAGGCCCAGCCCTCGGTACGCTGTGATGATGACGGTAAACGAGAAGCTGCTGAGCGAGCTGATTGGGCATGAGGTCGATCTGTCCAGGCTGAGCAACAGCCAGGTTGTGACGATCATCAAGATCCTCAACAGCAAGGACGCCGACCTGCGCGCCGCGCTGATCGAGGCTATCGACAACCTTGGCACCGACTTGTCGGCTGCGTCTGTCGATATCGCCCTGTCGGCGGTGCTGCGGATCAACCAACAGACCTTCATTGAGATCCGCCTGGCCATGGACCAGGTGACCGACGGGCTGATCAGCTACGAGCTGGCGTTCCAGCAGAACACGTTGCGGGCCGTTCTCCCGGCTCTGGTGCAGGAGGCATACCCGATCGTCTCCCCGGTGTTCAGCGCGGTGAAGGCGATTGCCCAGGCCCGACCATTCCAGGGGCGCCTGCTGAGGGAGTGGATGGCTGGCATCGAGTCGAGTCGCGCCGCCGCAGTGCGCGACGCTGTGCGCTCGGGCGTGGTCGAGGGGCGCACCACTGCCGAGATCGTTCGCACAGTCATGGGCAGCCGGGTTCAGCAATACGCCGACGGTGCCCTCCAGAAGGCCAGGCGCGACGTTGAGGCGGTAGTGCGGTCTGCGGTATCCCATACCGCCGAAACGGCCAGCGACGCAGCGTACGAGGCCAACAGCGACGTCATCAGCCACGTCGAGTGGCTCAGTACGCTGGACAACCACACGTCGAGCGACTGCCGGATCCGCGACCGACTGCCTTACGCCTTGGGCGGCTACAAGCCCATTGGCCACACGATCCCGTGGCTGGCCGGGCCCGGGCGCATTCACTTCTGCTGCCGATCCTCGAAGGTTCCGGTGCTCAAGAGCGCCAAGGCCCTGGGCTTTAGCGACGGTGCAACGCGGGCGAGCATGGACGGCCAGGTTCCGGAGTCGACCACCTACGCCGAATGGCTGAGCAAGCAGTCAGCAGTGCGCCAGGACGAGATCCTTGGCCCGGAGCGTGCACGGCTGATGCGTGAGGGCGGGCTGAAATTGAGCGCTTTTTACAACGACAAGGGGAAGTTCCTGTCCCTTGACGAGCTGCGCGGCAGGCTGAAACTTGCGGTGGGACGTAAACCCTGATGTATTGGTGCGGTCGAAACCAGTGCAAGGACACACAATGAGTCATCAACAGAACGCTGATTTCCTGAAACGCTTTATTCAGGGAGAGATCACGCAACTGCAGGGCAGGGACATTATTGTTCAGGGTGATGCTCTTAATCCTCATGTGGACGATTTTGAGGAGGTCGTCGACATCGGGAAGTATCAGTACGTGGGGTACACATACTGGAGCGAGGAAGGAGACAATATTAACCTTTACACCGCTCTCGTAATGTTTGCCTATGGGCGTGAAAGCCTTCTGGCTAAGCAAGAGGCTGAGCAAGAAGCGCCCAACTGAATAAACGCTGAACACAAGGCCCCGGCATCTGTCGGGGCTTTTTTTTGCCTGCGGTTCGGATGGACGGGGCGTAACTGGGGCCGGATGGCTCATCAACTGGCCGGATGGCCCAGAGAGACGACATGAAACTCAAGACCGTTGAAGTGGATGGCAAGCAGTACGCCGTGATCGAGGATGGCAAGCCGGTCTACGTCGAGGACGATGGCAAGGAGGTCGCCTTCGATGCCGTAGGCACCCGCAACACCATCACCAGGCTGAACGCCGAAGCCAAGTCGCACCGCGAGCGCGCCGACGGCTTCGAGAAGACCGCCAAGGCGTTCGAAGGCATCGAAGATGCTGCGGCCGCCAAGAAAGCCCTGGAGATCGTTGCCAACCTCGACGCCAAGAAGCTGGTGGATGCCGGCGAGATCGAGAAGGTGAAGGGCGAAATCAGCAGGGCCTTCCAAACCCAGCTGGATGAAGCCAACGACAAGGCGCAGACCTTCGAGCAGCAGCTGTATGCCGAGAAGATCGGCGGCAGCTTCGCGCGCTCCCAGTTCATCGCCGAGAAGATGGCTGTTCCCGCTGACATGGTCCAGGCCGCCTTCGGCAGCAACTTCAAGATCGAGGAAGGCAAGGTCGTCGCGTACGACGCCCAGGGCCAGAAGATCTTCAGCCGCGCTCGCCCGGGTGAACTGGCCGACTTCAACGAAGCGCTCGAAACCCTCGTCTCGCAGTACCCCCATCGCGACCACATCCTGAAGAGCTCCGGCGCCAATGGCGGCGGCGCGCCGAACGGCGGTGGCCAGCACAAAACTACAAAGGGCAACTTCGGTGGCACCAAGGCTGAACGCCTGGAAGCCATCAAGGGCCTGACCGCAAGCGAATAAGGAGGCCCAATGGCCCTTTCGAACATGAAGGTGTTCAACGAATACCTCAAGCGCACCACCATCGAGACCCTGGCTCAGGATGTCGAGAAGTTCAACGCATCCTCGGCCGGCGCCATCCGCCTGACCACCCAGGGCATCGACGGCGACTTCCTGCAGGAATCGTTCTGGGCCGGCCTGCACGGCGCCCAGCGTCGTGTTGACCGCTATGCTGCCAACGGCAACCAGGCTTCCACCCCGCTGGCCCAGAAGCAGTACGACTCGGTGAAGATCGCCGGCGGCTTCGGCCCGATCCTTTGGGAGCCTTCCCAGCTCTCCTGGATCCAGAAGAACCCGGAAGAAGCGCTGGAAGTGATCAGCCGCAACCTGTCCGAAGCCATCATGGCGGACCAGCTGAACACCGCCATCTCGGCCCTGGCCGGCGCCATCGGGAACCAGCCGAGCGCCACCAACGACGTTTCGGCCACTGCTGGCGTGACCTACGTAGCGATCAACAACGCCCACGCGCTGTTCGGTGACGCTTCCCAGCGCCTGATGGCCCAGGTCATGACCGGTGCCATGTACCACAAGCTGGTCGGCCAGAACCTCGCCAACGCCGAGCGTCTGTTCCAGTTCTCCGGCGTGCAGGTGGTCGACATCCTCGGCAAGGCCGTGATCATCACTGACGCTCCTGCGCTATACGAGGCCGGCACCCCGAACAAGCAGAAGGTGCTCAGCCTGGCCGACGGCGCCGCGGTGGTGATGGATGGCTCCGACCTGATCACCAACATCGAGACCTCCAACGGCAAGGAGCGTATCGAGACGACCATGCAGGCCGACTACGCCTTCGGCCTGGGCCTCAAGGGCTACACCTGGGACACCGCCAACGGCGGCAAGTCGCCGACCAACGCCGAGCTGTCCACCGGCACCAACTGGGACCTGGTGGCGAACAGCATCAAGGCCTCGGCCGGCGTGCTGACCATCGGTGACGCCACCAAGTAACCGGTACAGCGCCCTCCGGGGCGCCTTCCCCAGGAGATCGCCATGAGCGAGAAAGTTATTTACGAGAAGCACCCGGTCAGCCCTGAGCGTAAAGCCGAGCTGCGGCAGAAGGGGTACAAGATCATCGATGCCCGTTTCGCGCCCGATGACTACGAGCACCCGGAGCCGCTGAAGGAGGCCAAAGGCTCGAAGACTGGCAAGTCCGCTGCCGACAAGAAGGCTGCCGAAGAAGCCGAGCTGAAGGCAAAGCTGCAGGCCGCCCTGAACGAAAAGGGCGTGCAATTCAGCCCTGACGCCAGCCTGGAAGACCTCAAGAAGCTGCTGGACGAGGCCGCGTAATGACCATCTACATCACCGTCGAGCAGGTAGACGCCCTGCTTGGGCCGACCTGGGCGCCCGACGACCAGAAGGCCCGGGCGGTGCTGATGGCCAACACCTGGCTCACCAACCAGGGCCTGCCCGAGTTCGACACGGTTCCCGCCGATGTCGTGCAGGCGGGCGCGGAAGTGGCTGTGGAGGCGGCGGCAGGCAACCTGTACCAGGCGAAGGAAACCGGTGTGCTGAGCAAATCCGTGGATGCTGACGGTGTGTCGAGCAGCAAGACCTACTCGGCAACGTCCAAGGTCATAAGCGCGGGTGAGTCCTTCGCCTTGGCCCTGCTGGCGCGGTATCTGGGCACCGGCCAGATCAAGATCGTCAGGGGGTGACATGGGGCTTCGACGCGAGTTACAGGCCGAGCTGGCCCAGGCCTTCGATACGGACCTAGCCGACGCAGTGGCGGCGGTCGATGGCAGCCGGACTGTGCCTGGCACCTACGACCCTGAGAAGGGCGGCAGTACGCCGGCGACAACGCTGCACTACGCCGGTCGCGGTGTCTTCGGCCAGTACAAGGTCCGGGAGATCGACGGTACGCGCATCCTGGCGTCAGACCTACGCCTCAAGGCGCTGCAGAACGAGCTGTTCGTGAAGGATGGCGACGCGGTCACGGAAGTCCCTGCCATCCCCGCCATCGGTGACCGCATCAGCGGCTATCGAGTCATGGACGTAGGGCAAGACGCGGCCAAGGTCACCTGGACCATCCAGTTGAGGAAGTAAACATGGCCCGCGGCTCACACATGACCAGCCGCTACGGCGGCCTGGACGGCAGCTTTGCCGCGCAGCTGGAGCAGTTCGCAGAGGCCGCCAAGGAGGCGATGGACCTAACCTTCCGTGAGGTCGTGATCATGGTCGGCCGGAGACTGGTGACCATGTCGCCGGTCGGCAACCCGGATCTCTGGAAGGTGAACGTTGAGGCCCAGGGCAGCGCGGCTGAGCAGATCGCGGCTTACAACGCCAAGGCAGCGGCCATCAATGTCGGCATCACTGCCGACCAGGCCAACTACACCAAAAGCGGCAACCTGAAAGGCGGCCTGCGACTGCGCAAGCCGCTGACCAAGCGCGAGCAGCGTGAGAACTTCGGGCTCGGCGTTCGGAGGGCTGGCCAGGGCTACGTGGGCGGCCGCTTCCGCAGTAACTGGCAGCTTACCACCGGCGCTCCAGCCGCAGGCGAGATCGAGGACATCGAGAGCGCCGGCGAGAGGCTGGACAGGCTTCTCGTGGCTGCAGGTGATCTTTCCGCCGGCGAGGTCGCCTACATCGTCAACAACCTGCCGTATGCCATTCCTCTGGAGTACGGCCACAGCTCACAGGCGCCTAGCGGTATGGTGCGAGTCACTGTTGCCGACTTCCAGCGCATCGTTGAAGAAGCCATCAGGACCCACCGAGCATGAGCCACGCAAGAGCACGACAGGCCATCGAGATCAAGCTGATGACTTGGGCCGCGGCGCGCCCGATCCGGGTCGCGAACTTCGAGCAGGCTTTCGAGCCAGACCCCGACGAAACCTTCCTGCGCGCCTTTCTGCTCCCGGCCAGCGCCACCTGCCGCTACTTGGGCGGTGAGGCCTACGAGTACACCGGCGTCTACCAGGTCAGCATCACCTGCCCGGCAGGCCAGGCGCTGGCGACTGCTGAGGCCGTGATTGATGAGCTCACCAGTGTCTTCCGTGTCGACAGCGAGCTGAGCCGCAACGGCTTCGAAGGCCTGGTTGTCGAGCCGGTAGAGCAGGGCCCCACCATCCCCGAGCCGTCGACTTACACAGTCCCGGCCAGCTTCACCTACCGCGGCATCGCGGACCAACCGCCCGCTGGGGCATAACACCGCCGCCCGGCGGGCTACCAAGAGGAAACACACATGGCCGCACGCATCCCGCTGCCCAACGGTTCTGTGCTGGAGATTGCCAGCACCCTTGGCACCGCTGTGCCTTTCATTGCCCTGACCAATGCCAAGCCGCCAGTGGCGAGCGCGGTAGGCCACAGCATCGATGCCGACGACATTCTGCTGATCAGCTCCGGCTGGGCCCTAATCAACGACCGCACCGCCAAGGCCGCCAACGTCACTACCGACGCATTCTCGCTGGCGGGCCTGGACACCACCAACACTGACCGCTACACCGCCGGCGCCGGCATCGGCTCGGTTGTCCCTGTGTCGGGCTGGACGCAGATCTCGAAAGTGACAGGCTTCACGGTCTCCGGCGGCGAGCAGCAGTTCCTCACGGTCGGTTACCTCGAGAACGACGACGATCTGCAGTTCCCCACCAACCGCAACCCGATAAGCGTGTCGGTGACGGTCGAGGACCAGCCGAGCGCGCTGTACGTGCCTGTGGTAGAGGGCTACGACGACTCCAAGGAGCTGACGGTGATCCGCCTGAACTTGCCCGGCGGCGGTCAGATCCTGATGCCTGGCTACGTCAGCATCACCAGCACGCCGACCATGGAGCGTAACCAGATGATGACCCGCACCATCAGCGTCGGCCTGTCTGGCCGTCCGACCCGTTACAGCGCCTAAGGAGAGCCCATGGCGAAGATCAAGATCGCGCAGAACCCGACTTTCACTGCGGTTGTGCAGGTGCCGCGTATCGGCGGCGAGCCAGTGCCGGTTGAGTTCCAGTTCCGGTACATGGACCGGGTGACACTGGCCGGCATGTTCGACCGCTGGAACAAAGCGCGCGACACCTGGGCAGAAAAGGCCCAGAAGGATGGTGCGAGCTGGGAGGAAGTCACCGCTGGTGAAATCACCCTGCAGGCCGAGCAGCTGGGCGAGATCATCACCGGCTGGGATCTGGAGGACGAGTTCAGCCAGGAGGCGATCGTCGAACTCGTGCGCACCTGCACCGGCGCGCCGAAGGCAGTGACCGATGCCTACCAGGCGGCCTACAACCCGGCGCGCTTGGGAAACTGAGGGCGGCGGCTCGGGCGCTGTATGAGAGCGGCCCGTCCGCCGAGCAGCTGGCGGCCATTGGCCTGACCCTGGCCGACCTCCTCGAGGAAGAGGTGGAGGTTTGGCCAGATGCTTGGCCGGCCATCCGAGTATTCGAGGCATTGGGCACGCAGTGGCGCTTGGGGCAGGGCGGACCTTCGGGTCTGGACTACACAGCCATTCCCTCGGTCGCGTCGATGCTCGGAATCAAGCGCCGAGAACTCACCGAAATTTTCCCCGATCTCCGCATCATGGAACACGAAGCTCTGGCCGTGATGGCTGAGGCGGCGGAGTAGGGCAACGACTGACGCGGCCAGGCCGCAGGAGAGGGATATGCAAAGAAAACGACGTAAGCCGGCGCGCAAAGAGAAAAGAGAGAAAAAGGTTGCGCGCCAGATTGATGCACATGAGGCGATGATAAGCAATATCGTCAAGACCGTTGCTTCATCGCCTCTCTAGTCTCCTTGGCAATAGCAGCAACTTGCTGGGCTGGTCCTTCGAAAACACGCTTCGTTTGAGGGTCTGTGAAGTTGTCGGGTGCTTTCACAGCCTCCATCGCCTTATCGATCAGGGCGTTGTCCTTGCCGGCTAGGATCTGTACGACCCGTGTCAGGGCCAAGAGCGCGGAAAGGGTGCCAAGTGCAAAAGGCGAACTCAGGCCTTCAAGTGGATCAAGCTTGCCATCATCACGCATAGTGACCTCCTAGGTCGTCGTGCCCCAGTCCATGGGCTTTCCGGCAACGGGCCGGGGCGGTTTGTTGGGAGGCACAACGCTACTACGCCCCGGACATGGCCATGTACTGGCTTTCCGTCCAGGGTGGATGGGTGGACAGGGCGTCCATTTACCAGTCATCAACGTCATGAGGCCGGCTTTCTCCACGCGATATACACCGACTACATGAGCGGGGTCTTACAGCATCGCTCAACTGCTGACCTGGGAGAGGCAAAGTTGTTACCGAAGATTCGTGGTCAGAGCGTCTGAAGCAAGATGAAGGGGCCGTTCGCACCAGGGGCTTCGCTCGGCCGTATGAGGCGCTGAAGGTGGTGCTGAGCACGGGTATCGCTCAGGTACTGGATGGCTGTTGAACGGTGAGAAGGGATTATGCATTCTTAATAGGTTTTTGATTTGGTTGATGTTAAGCGGCAAAGCGATTCATGAACTTGCCAACCATGCGGTACTGGTCTTTAGTGATGGGTAATGGCCATGATGGTTGAGTAAGATGCTATGATTAGATATGTGATTATCACTTTGGTGCTCTCGCTAACTGCTGCCTGTAGCGCAAATTGGAATAGTATTTATAGAACTCATAAGTTTGCTATCGATGAGCGGTCAAAAGATGCTGAGTCGATAATAGTTGATATTCAGCAGCGAGAGGTAGTTGTTGGTAATGGCACAATATGCCCGGCGCCAAGCCCTGATGCATTGGCAGCATACGCTGCTCAGCTGGCTGCCAAAGGTGAAGTTCCTAATGGTGCGAAAGGAGAGGTTGCAGCTGCCGTGCAAACCTCTGCAGCGTATGTAGGTGTTAGGTCGCGAAATATCCAGTTTTTTAGAGATCAGTTGTATAGCTTTTGCCTAGATAGAATGAATGATACGCTGGATGATGCACAGTACAATTTCTATAAATCTAGATTGCAGCGTTATGCAGTCGCTCTGGCGGCCGTCGAGCAGTTAACTGACTCTACAATAGCTCCGCCGGTTACGCTCGGGTCTCATGGGGCTGCCTCCGTCTCGGGTAATCTCGATGCACTTAATTCTGAATTGGAAAAATTCAAGAGTGAGATAAAAACAATAGAGACCTCTGGAGGGCCTGCTGGGGACGGCCAGAATCTAAGTGCAGAGGAAAAGGCAAGGCTAAAAGATTTGGAGGGTAATAAAAGGCGGACAGAGGACCACATATTTAAATCTACGTTGTTAAGTGCTTCTGGGCAGTCGGAAGGGCAAATTGGACAGTCTTCATCTTCGGGCGGGCAGGGCAATGCAGAGGCTATAAAGGCAGTTACTAAAATCGTGGTCAGCACGCTAATGACTGATGATACGCCATTGCTTTGCATGGAGAGGTTGATAAACATTGAGAATAGGCCGCCAATTGAAGTTATCAACCCTGATGGCAGTAGGGAGCAGAGGCCTCGCCCTCTAGATGCGGCTATGTCTGCTGAGGTTGAGTACTGCAGGAGGGTTTTGGTTTCTAGTACTGGTGATGCAAATCCTATGCATAGATTAGACCCTGAATTAAAGCAGTGGCTGTTGAGTGATTGAAATTTTTAAGGTTGCAATATTTGATTGTTGGACTTTGTTGTGACTTTATTGTTTGATGACTAGGAGGGGCCTTGCATTTTAGCTGATCGCACCATCTCTACTGCTATGGATGCGGCCGTTACGGCCTACGCCCAGCCCCGCGCTGGGCTTTTGCATCTGGCGCTTACCCCTGGCTGCGATGCTTCCAAGCATGGTGCCGACCCAGGTCACTGGCGTGGAAAGCCTGCTTGAGGCGCAACTTCTCCAGTTCCTCAACCTGGGCAATGGCCTCGGTTCGCTCCCGGGCGCGGATCGCATCCACAGCCTCCGCCCAGTGCTCCAGCGCCTCGACAAATCTCCGCTTCTCATCGCCGGGCATCTTCGCACCCTTCATGTGAGTGGTTGGGAGGGGTAAGGATAGACCGGATGGAGGGTCGGGTACTGTTGCTTGTCGGTGGACAGGAACGAAAAGCCCGGCGCTTGGCCGGGCTTAGGTTAGTCTTCTACCGCAACAGAATTGAAAGCGAACTGCACCTTGTATTCTACAAGGGACAAGTCTGGGATGGCTTCGGCAGCATATCGTACGGTATCCGGGAACTCGCTGGCGATCAGCATGCCGCGGGGACGTTGGCCATCCTGGCGACCATACCAGCCAAGGTAGCGGGCGATCTGGCCTACAGCAGCATCCTTTGCCTGCCCGACCTTCAGTTCGATGACGACGCGGCGGCCGGCGGAATCCTCTGCAAGAATGTCTACTCGCCCAACATCGATGCTGACTTGGCGGTCGATGAAGCGAAGACCCTTTTCAATGCTGTCGAGACTGCGAACCAAGTGGGTTTCGACGTCCCGCTCAAGGCTAATGGAAGTCTCTACGAGTTCATCGATATTGGCTTCCTCGGCCTCGTCGAAATCATCCGTTTCTATATCACTGGTCGGAGCCCAAGTGTTTACTCCGTGGAGGTCAGGATTGTATCGATGGAAGCGACCATCTTCGGAGCGGTAGAAGAAGCGATCAGCCCATTTGTGATGGATGTAGGCCTTAGGATTATTAACCGTGCAAGCGTAGAAATGGGCAGCGATTGCTCCAGGCTTCCATCGATTCGGGAATTCGCGATCGATGTACTCCTTCATTTCTTGTCTGGTAGCGCCATCGGTTGCCTGCTCTATGTAGCTTCGCAGCGCCTGTGCCAGTGTGGTCATTTGCAATCTTCCTGATGCATTGTGGTTAACGTAAAGGCAGAAGGCTACTACGCCAGTGGCGGTCTTGGTTACTGGCTGTGTGTCCAGGGTGGATGGGTGGACAGGGTGGCGCTTGTCGGAGAGCGGCGGGGGTTGCCTGGCTGTGGTAGATTGCCCTCATCAACAAGGAGGGTGAGGAATGCTGGTGCGTGCTTCGATTTTGGTATTGTCGATACTGCCAACTATTTGCCAAGCAGGATGGGTAAGCAGTGAAATTAAAGATGAGATGCGCTCGTCTAGCACCCAAATGTACACACAAGAGGCCAGCCCTATAAATGGTTCTGGACCGAAGCTGACGGTTCGAGTTTTTGATAAGGGGGATGGCGCTCCATCTGCAATGCTTGACCTCTCCAGGGCTCGGGTCGAAGGATGTCCAGAGCGGGGTGAAACTACTTGTGAGCTTGAAGTTAGGTTTGGCGATGGGACGGTAAAAAAAGTCCTGTTCTCAACGGAAGATGGTAAACAGTTTATACCCACGGAAATGGGGGCGTTTTTCGGCGCGCTATATCATGGGGACAAGCTATTCGTAGAAATGAATCGCCCCTGGTTTCGTAGACACCTCCAAGCCTCATAATGAGGCCCAAATAGGAGGTGCCATGAGTCGTCAGCGTTACCCCGAAGAATTCAAGATCGAAGCGGTCAAGCAAGTGACCGAAAAAGGCAAACCTGTCGCCGAGGTCGCCCAGCGCCTGGGCTTGTCCGTGCACAGCCTTTACGCTTGGATCAAGGTCTACAGCAAGCCCCAAGAGCAGCGTCAGCAAGACAATGATCAGCAGGCTGAACTGCGCAAGCTGCGCGCTGAACTCAAGCGGGTGACGGAAGAGCGAGACATCTTAAAGAAGGCCGCCGCGTACTTTGCCAAGGAGTGCGGCTGAAGTACGCCTTCATCAAGAAGCACTCGATCGATTACCCGGTGCGGCGTCTTTGTCAAACCCTCAAGGTGCATCCCAGCGGCTACTACGCTTGGCTGGCCGAGCCTCAATCTGCCCGAGCCAAAGAAGATCAACGCCTGCTTGGCTTGATCAAGCATGCCTGGTTAGAAAGCGGAGGCGTGTATGGCTATCGCAAGATTCACGATGACCTTCGAGAGCTGGGAGAGATCTGTGGGCGAAATCGAGTCGGTCGCTTGATGCAGGCAGAGGGGCTGCGTTCGCAAACGGGCTATCGCCGTCGTCCTGGGTTTTATGGCGGAAAACCAACAGTGGCATCGCCCAACCATCTGGCCCGGCAGTTCAAGGTCAGTGAGCCGAATAAGGTCTGGGTGACCGATATCACCTACATCCGCACCTATGAAGGGTGGCTGTACCTGGCGGTAGTGTTGGATCTGTTCTCTCGCCAAGTCATTGGTTGGTCAATGAAGTCCAGGATGAGCAGCGACCTGGCCATCGACGCCATGCTGATGGCCGTGTGGCGACGCAAGCCACAGCAGCAAGTGATGATTCACTCAGACCAAGGCAGTCAGTTCAGTAGCTCAGATTGGCAAAGCTTCCTGAAGGCCAACAATGTGATCAGCAGCATGAGCCGACGGGGAAACTGCCACGACAATGCCGTAGCCGAGAGCTTTTTCCAGCTTTTGAAGCGGGAGCGAATCCGACGAAAGATCTACGCAACGCGTGACGAAGCCCGAAGTGATATTTTCGATTACATCGAGATGTTCTATAACCCCAAGCGTCGACACAGCAGTGCTATGCAGCTGTCTCCAGTAGAGTATGAGAAACGCTATTTTCTGAGCTTGGAGAGTGTCTAGGAAACCAGGGGCGATTCAGCGTATTACAGCGTTCGTGCGCGAATGGCAGATCTATGCCTAACCGCGAAAAGATGATAATTGCCGCATGGATTGTGTAGGTAAGCATCAATGGTTTATTGGTTGAGCATCGCCACGCCGGCCGGACTGTCTGTACTAAGTTTGGCGCGGGGAGATAGGAGTGCAAGACCCGCTGTTCCGCGTGGTGGCGGGGCATCCGCTGAACCATGCGGTGGAGCAGGCGACCGTGTTGATGCGTGCAGTGCACAAGATCAGTGATCTGGCGATGGTGGAAACTGATCATCTGCCTACGCTGCTGACGGCGGTGCATTACCTCAGTGGTATGGCCAAGGCGTTGGCCCAGGATGTGAATCATGGGTTGATGGTTGGGCGGGGGGCTGAGTAGGGGGAGGGTATCTGGCTGAGGGCTTGGTTGCCTGGGGGGCGCTATCGCGGGGCAAGCCCGCTCCCACGATCCCGCTCCAACAAGTCCGCTGCCACGTTTCGGCTAGCCGCTATGGCGCCAGGTTCACACCGTTACAGCGCCCCTTGGTGGAAAAGTCGTTAATCTGCCGCGCCTTGTTCACCGACATCAGTATCGTGCAGCCGCCAGGATGGGCCACGTCGTCCCAGTAATTGGTATGGACCATCACGTTGCCTTGCATCTCGGCGGTGCTGCCGACCACCTCCTTTTGCACGTAGGTGGTATCGCGGTACCAGCCCAACTGCACCCCAGTGCCGTTGGGCAACGGCTCCATGCGCATGGGCGGGCCGAAGAAGTCGATGGCTTGCTTGGCGTCGCGCCCTTGCCATTGGTTGCCCGCCATCAGCTCCGGCAGGGTCGGGATGCAGCCGGCCAGCACAGGCAGCAACAGGCCAAGGACCAGCAGAGGACGCGTGCTCATCGTGGGGTGTTCGCCAGCATGTCGTCCAGCTCCTGCACTGCCTGGCTGTTGGCCTGCACGCCAATCAACTGGATGAACATGGCCTGGATGGTGGCGACCATCTTCGCCGCCGGCATCTTGCCGATCGACAGCATCTGGTTGCGCGCGCGGTTGTCGGGGGCGCAGACGAAGGCGAAGGTGCGCTGCAGCCAGTAGTCCTTTGGTGCGGCCCAGTCTTTGGCGTTGGTTTTCACATCGCGCACGGCGCCGTCGAAGCGACGTATCGCCCGGGCGCTGTCCAGGCGGATCTGGCGCTGTTTGCATTTGACCTGCACCTCGTAGGCGGCGAGGGTCGGGAAGGCCGGGTCTTCGAACAGCTGCATGACCTGGGCCGATTGCACGCCGCCGGGCTTTTGCAGGATGCCGGCGGCATCGGCGACGTAGACCTCGTTGTGCAGGCGTTCGCCTTTGCCGTAGATGATCCAGTAGTCGCCTGAGGCAGGGGCGGCCAGGGCTGGGGTGCTGCAGGTGAGGGCCAGGATGGCCAGCCATTGGCAGAGGGGTGGAAGTTTGTGACCCATGGAGTCCTTTCCTGGTTTTTGTAATCCAGAGGGGACTATACGAGTGCTGGGTGAGTAGGGTCGATTAGGGCGGTTGTGCTAATGGCTAAAGGCCTGCGGCGTTCAGGTGCGGTTTAGAGCGAGCGCCTGTGCCGATCGATCGGCAATGGGCATGTAGTCCCGTTCTGAAACATGTAACGGTGGGCTTGTGCCTCATTTCCCTCAAGTCATTCTGCTGTACATTCCCTTGGTCAGACCGCACATGCGGCAGTTGTCGCATAGTTCGGATGAAGGAGCAAAACATGTCCAAATCAAGGGTGAACGTGGAACTTCTGGCCATCGAATGCGAAGCGCAGGAGGCCGAAAAAGCCATTCTTGAGCTTGTGCACACGGACATTACCGAGAACCCGGAACGTCTCCAGCCCATCCCTGCATCGTTGCTGAGTCGCATGGCTGATCTTCGGGCACGGGCACAAGCGAATCGCAAGTGCACCGTGCTTTTCGAAGGTTGAGAGCGTGATCGTCAGCAGACAACTTCTGCACACTCACGCCCCCGGCCCTGATTGTGCCATCCCCCGTTCCGCTTATACCAAAGGCTACGTTGGCCGCCCTCAGATTGCCCGCTCCAGCAGTTGGGCTTCGGCGATCTGTCCGTTCTCATAACGCAGCAGTACCTGACGCTCCCCTTGATCGAACAGCGACTGCTGCAGTTGCTGGGTGTCCTGCGGGCCTTGGGCCAAGACGCTGCTCAGGCCGTCCAGTTGCGCCGTGAAGCTTTGTTTCAGCGAGGCGTCGAGGCTGAACATGCGTGAGCTGGTCAGTTCCATCTGCGAGTTGTAGATGCTGCGGCTCTGGTTACCGATTTCCTCCAGTTGGCCGAGACTTTCGAGAGCCTTGGCCGCCTGGGCGCGATAGCGTTGCAGTGGCTCGGCCAGGTAGCGCAAGGCACAACTGACCACCTGCAGCTGTGCGGTTTGCAGGTAACCGCTGACCCAACCCTCCATCTTCGTCAGGCTGCCCTGCAATGCCTGGCGGGTGCTGTCCACACCGAACAATTTGTCAGCCTGCACATCTTGGGCGTGCTTCAGTTCTTCGTTCATCTTGCGATCGAAGTATTTGGCCAGGGAGGTGATCTGGCTATGTTGATTCTCAAGTGTCTGGCGGGCAATGCTGTCGATGCCTTCTTGCGGATAGTGATCGAGCACGCCTTGGGTGTACTCGAACATCCCGGTCAGCTCTTCCCACTGTTTTTCGTCCAGATCGTGCTGCATGGCATCCAGTTGACGCTTGATGGCGTCCAGCTTCTCGTTGATGTCGTGCAAGTGCTTCTGGCCCACCGCCGAGGACACCGCGTTCCACACCACGCCACTGAGCAGCACGTTCTGCAGGTCTTCAGGCAGTGACAGGCTGGCCTGTTCACTGATCTTGCCGCCGGTACGCACGAAGGCCCGGACGCTGCCGTCGCCGTTGGCGTTCTTGGTCAGTGTCTCGAACGGCAGGCTGCACACCACGTAGTTGCCGCTGGCCAGCTCGCCCATGGCGGCCAGGCCGGGCACATTGGCCAGCAGCGGGTTGAGCGCACTGATCTGGTCGGTTGGCAGTGAGCGATGGGTACCTGCGGGCGGGCGTTGCACGACGTTGAGCTTGAGCAATGTGCCGCCCTGGCCATCCTGGATCACCAGGTCGGCCGTGGTCTGGGAAGCGGTGGCCACTGGCTGGGTGTCGGGGCGTGTGGCCGGGGGCGTGGCGGGGGCTTCCCGGCGCAGGCGGATCCAGCCCATCTGGGCAACGAAGGGCACGGTCACGCGGTAGGCTTCAGCCACGCTGCTATGCAGGCCCACGCCGGCCGTGAAGGCAGCGCCGAAGGGGTTCAGGCGCAATCCGGTGGTCGCGGCCATGGTGAACAGTGCCGCGCTGCGCGATGCGGAGAGGCCGATCATGCTGGCGGCCCCTTTGGGCAGCGCCTCGTCGAGTTTGAATAGCCCGGTCAGCACCTTGGTGCTGGTGGCCCGCTCGAAACGCTCGCTGGCCGGTAGCTCCCGCCAGCCGGCACCGAACAGCGCCAGGGCGATCTGGCGTTCCTTGTCCGCCACGCTGGTTGCGCCGCTGCCGTTGAGCTTTTGGTACACGTCGTTGACGATCTCGGCGTAGGGCACCGCCGATTTCTTCAACAGGCGACGAGCCAGGTTCATTGCCGAATGCCCGCCGAACTGCTGCAGCTCATGGCCCAGCAGGTCGAGCTGCTGCTCGGTGTAGCCCGCCGCTCGCGAACTGTACTTGGCCTGTACCAGCTGCTTCTTGATGTCCGCATCCAGGCCGGCGCGGCCCCGGGAGAAGTCGGTGATGATGTCCACCAGAATGTCCACTTCCTCGGGCGTGGCGCTGATGAGGCTGGTGAACAAGTCGTCGTCGCAATCGATTCCTGAGGTTGCCATCGTGTGTCCTTACCTTTTTAACGGTGTATCGGGTAAAGGGAGCTGGTGCCCCCGTACAAGGTGGGGTGGGCTCAAGGCACCAGCCAGGTGCTGGTCGGCCTGGCGTCGCGCTGAATGGCGACAGCCTGGCAGTGTTCCAGTATCGGCAGGATGTAGGTGATGACGACGGTGCCTGGACGGCCGTCTGGTTGGCGACGAGCGGCGTGGCAAAGCGGGCCGGCGTTTTCTGGCGCTAGATTGGAGCGAATCTCCACTGCGTGTGCTTCCCCGAAGTGTCGGTTGCTGGCCAGGTAATCTAGCGTTTGCTGGAAGGCCGCACGGGTCAGGGTGATTGAGCTGTTGTTCGTGCCGGTTACCACCCTTACGTGGTCGTTGTTGACCACCGCGATTCTGAAACGGGTGTTGCTGGCGTTGGAGGGCGTTCGCAGCTCCGTCCCCTGCAAGCGGCTGATCAGTGCCCAAAGAGTGTTATCGACTTGGGTAATGTGCTGCATGGCGTCCTTCCTTGTTGTTCGCTGGTCGTCTTCCTAGATTAGCGTGGCATGATGTCCGAATGACATCATTCTTTGGACTTACCCGTGTAACGATCCACGGCGGTCCTGCAGCTGCAATTAGGCGTGCAACAGGTGTCCTACCGCGTGTCGCCCGCATCGCGGGGCAAGCCCGCTCCCACGATGATTTCGATGGTGTCGATTGCCCTTCGCGGAACGTGCCTTCGCCTCTTTAATGTTGTCGTCCCTGGACTACTAAAATGAGCGATTTTTGTAGCCTCGGTGACACAAAGCCTCCTGGATGAACCACGGTCTGGAGTTGCTTGACCATGACCTTGACGTCCATGTCCGTTCAAGGCTCGTGGCCAAGCTTTATCGGCGCGTGACAATAACGCGGCGATGATCGAGCAGCTTTGCGTCTGAATTGCTGGGCAAAAGGTAATCCCGCTCGGGGTTGTCAGGTGAGCCTTGCCTTTATGGAATCTTGATCCCCAGTGAATTGAGAGTGGGTGTATCCATCCTGCCATTCACGGTCAGGGCACTATCCATTTGGAAGGCCATTAACGCGCCACGAGTAGCCTTGCCCAAGACCCCATCAATTGTGCCTTGATAGTACTGGCGAACCATAAGTGCAGTCTGTACGCGTTTGACCAAGTTGCTTTTCTGTTCGTTAGTCGCGCGGGTCTTTGACGTACCCGGGCTCGCTCCGGGAGCAGTGCCGGTCGACTGATAAAGGCTATTGCTACCTGAAGTACTGTGCGAAGTACTCGGCGCACTGTAGCTCCGCGTGCTCGTTGCGGGCGGGCTGTAGTAACGAGGCGCGCTATAGCCACCGGACCCGCTGTAATGGGAACTGTGGGAGCTATGGGACCGATGTGAGCTGTGCGAGCGATGTGCCGCATAAATGTTCACTGCGTCTGCGGCATTGAGCGTATCGGCAAAGACTGGAGGCTGCAGCTTGTCGCTTGGTTGCCAGTTCGCATCGGCAAGCGGTGTATGGCCCGCCTGTGCCAATGTGGTACCAGCCATCGGCAACAAGGTGATGCCACTGATCAGGATTTTCCAGCGGTCAAGCAATTTCACTGTGCACTCCTTGCATAGGCGCTAAAGGCCTCGGTCGATAGTTGTCGTACGCCGCGGCTCTGCCAGCGGTCAGTGTGGGATTTGAAGAACCCTGAGCAATGTTTGACGGCAGCGCATTGCTGACAGGTATCGATGAACAGGTTTTTCCAGTCGGAGATGCTCTGGCGGGCGAATCGTGAGAGGTGGGGTGGGGTCAAACACAAGGGCAGGTTGTAGATCGAAACCGGCATCCCACGGTTGAAGAGGAAATAGGCGGTTTGGCTCAATGCCTCTTGATAATCCACCGGGTCAATCCACAACTCCTCGTAGTGCTTTCTGGCCAGACCAGTACTTTCGATACCCATCAACGCAACGTGCCGTACGAAGGGGAGGTTCCTGAACACGTAATGGGCTAATTCAGGCAAGCGTGGTGTGGTCAGGCGACTGAGTACCACGCGTATCTCAATGATCTGGTTAGCGCGTGCGAGGTTATAGAGTCCTTGCACGGTTTCGCTGAAGGCGCCCGGGGACTGAACTACATGGTCATGGTCGACTGCGTTGTCGGCATACAGCGGGATGCCCCAACTCAACTGTGGGTGGCCTAGGACCGCGAGGGCTGCGATCCAGCTCGGATCTTTGAACAGCCGACCATTGCTGAGCACATGTATGGACTTCTGCGGCAAAACGGTTTTGCACTTGGCCAGAATCTCAAGCAGGCCATCGCGATAAAGTGTGGGCTCTCCGCCGCTGATCCCCAGGTTTTCCTCGCCTGCATCCATAAGGTCGATCAGTCGAAGGTTTTCCTCGATATGCCAGCGGTCATCGATATCTTTAGGCGGTTGCGAGCACATCAGGCAGAGGCTGTTGCAACGATCCGTCATGAACAGCAGGTTACTGTCTGACCCGCGTCGATAGAGCACTCTTACCAATGCATTGCCAGGGGTAAAGGCAATGACATCGCCAGGTTGAACGACATCCGGATCTTTGGGGGAATGCAGGTGCAGTCTGCCATTGTCGAACGGGCTAGTGAGTGCCTCTGGGGTCAGGAAACCGCCCACTGGCAATGAAAGCAGATGTGGATTTCGTTCAAGATCTTCGTTGGGTAACCAGAGCAGCAAATCATTGAATTGCGCGGTACCGGCGCAAACTGCGACTCCTTGCTCAATGAACTCATCCAGGGTGATGACCTTGAGCAGCTTTGGTTCATTCAGGTATTGAATTTCGAAGTGGGTATCTTTGCGCAGCATCGTCCTCAGCCCCTGTAGCCTGGGAAGCGAACATCGATGTATGAGCGCCTGCTCAACCAGGACAGCAGTACCCTTTGGACGTTGTCATCTCCGTCGCGTAGCAAGCCGAACAAGTGCTTTAACAGCCCCATGTTCTTCTTGCAGAAACTGCTGAACAACCGGTGTCCGATCGGATCACCTTGGCGAGCATAATGTTCGACCGGGTCTGCGCCGCAGTAGGGAACCAATGCGCAATCCGAACAGCCTGGCAATGCCTCCGCGACGCCACTGGCAAGTAGCGCCTCCATAACGGGTGAGGCCAAAAGTTCTGACAAGGGTTGCTGGACTGTGCCCAACCTTAAACCGTCTTCGCCCATCTCCAGCAGCATCCGAGCCTCGTCCGACGGGTAGACGTAACCGTCATAGTTGTAGACCAGCGCCGCTGTACCCGCGCCGGCGGGTGAGCGCAGGTCGACATAGCCGGATGAGAAGGGCGTCAGGATGTTCTTCAGCAGCAAGCTGGTGTAGCTCTCCGACAGGTAGGTTCCTTGCTGGTTGATCTTCAGCAGATAGGCCAGCGCCTTCGTGTAGAAGGTCAGGTACTGCTCAATCGGATAGTCAAGGCGATGTGCACTCTTGGAAGCAAACCCGTAAGGGCTGAGCGGTCTAAGTGAAATGCTGGAAAAACCCTGCTTTACGTATTCGTCGATGATAGCTTCAGGCTGTTCAAGGCTTCGAGAAGTCAACGTTGTCAGTGCGGAGACTGCGTCGTGTCCAAGATGCTCACGGACCCGTTTTATGCCTTCCACGGTGCGCTCGTAAGAGTCTCGTGAAGGCGTTGGGCGGTTGGCATTGTGCAAGGGCGCCGGTCCATCGAGGGACGTCGAGAACTGGATGCGGTGCTGTTTTGCGAAGTCGAGTACTTCGTCTGTCAGGTGGTGCAACGTTGTGGTAATGACGAACTGAATATCTCGTTGCTCGACCAAGTTTCGTGCAGCTACCCATTCGACAATCTGGCGTACACGTTCGAAGGCCAGAAGTGGCTCGCCGCCCTGGAACTCCACTGTCAGGGCGGGAGCGTTCGACTCGAACAAGCGATCAACAGCAGCGAGTGCATCCGCTTCCGATAAGTCATGGCCTGAGCCACCCAGCGGTGCGCGCGAAACTTGGCAGTACTGGCAGGTGTGGTTGCAGCGTAGCGTTACAACGAACAAGTGCAGGGCTGGGCCCTGGAAAAGAAAGTCTTTGCGGCTGCGATATTGCGCCGCCATTTCGGGAAAAGGGTCGTGACGTGTCGGTTCGTAGATGAAATGGCGAGCTAGCAGGTCCTTGTAGAAAGGTGTGCCTGTTTCTATGTCGAAGTAACTGAGGGCCCGCAACTGCGCGTCGTTCACGTGCATGTACTCGCCTGTATCGGAGGTGAGCAAAATGTCACGTTCATTTGCGGTGTTCAGGCGCATGAAGCGAAAGGGTAGCAGACGGTAGCCGTTAGCGTCGCTCGCAATCAGTGTCACCGCGAAACTCCGCATCCAGCAAGCGCTGCTCGAGCCAGCACCTCACGCAACCCAGCTGTCTCACGGTTGATGTGATCACGTAGGGCAAAGTCATTTAAATGCTGGAGGATCAGCGAATGCGCCTGCTCCTGAGGCAGGATGGCTTTCGCTTTAGCAGGGAAGGCAGTGAGGCTGATCTGGTCAGCTTCAATGCCGATCTGAATCGCGACTGTTTCAGCCAAGGCATAAGCGGTTCGTTGCACCACGCTTAGGGAATAGGCTGCGCTGTCGAGTTTCAGAATGACTGGCCATGTCATTGGAACCGATCCTTCAAATCCATTGGGAATCTATGGATTTTGCCGGCTAACGAGGCATAGTGCCATCATATTTTTTTACATTTGCATACATTCAGTCAGGATTTTGATGGGCGGTATAGGAAAAATGATGAGAGTGGGAAGCGTTGTATGAAAGCTTCCCAGGCTATGGATGATCCTCAGAATGTCGGTGGTAGTTCATGCTCGAAGGGCAGATCCGGGCCTGTTCGGGAGCAGGTGATCGCTGCGGCATGGATTGCGTAGGCGAGGATCGCATCGATGGTTTCATGGGAGAGCTTCGCCACACCGGCTGGGCTGTCTGCTCCGAGGCGTGCGAGGTAGGCGAGCACTGCAGCTTGGAAGGTGTCACCGGCGCCTACGGTGTCGCATACCGGCAACGAGGTATCCGCTGGGCGCTGCCATGAGCCGTGCGCGCAATGCACACTGGCACCGTCTGCTCCATGAGTAATGAAAACCAACCGGCAGCGTTCGTTAAGCCAGCCCCGCGCCACGTCACGAGTCTCCCGGCCCGGATAGAGCAGAGCGATATCTTCCTCACTGGCCTTGATCACATGCGCATGCCCGGCAAACGCTTCCACCTGCCGCCGCCACAGCGCCACATCCGGCTGCGGATTAAGCCGCACATTCGGATCAAGGCTGATCAGCCGCCGGTCCCGCTCGCGCTCCACCAGCGCCATCAGCGTATCGGCCACGGGCTGCACCACCAGGGTGTACGAACCCACATGGATTCCCCGCACATGCTCATCCAGCTCCGGCAGATGCGCCAGCGTCACCTGCCGATCCGCACAGCCTTCACCGCGAAACTGATACTGCGCCGAGCCATCGGCATCCAGCCCGACCATGGCCAAGGTGGTCGGTGCATCACTGGTTACCACATAGCGGCAGTCTACCCGTTCCTCTTCCAGCACCCGGCGCAGCCGGGCACCGAGGTAGTCGCTGGACAACCCGCCGAACAACGCTGACGCCACGCCCAGCCGGCGCAGGCCGACGGCCACGTTGAACGGCGACCCGCCGGCAATCGCGGTAAACCCCAGCTCGCTGCTGCGGCTGCTGTTTTCCAGGCTGAAGACATCGAACAGGGCCTCGCCACACACCAGGTACATGCAGTTCTCCAGAACGAAAGACAAGGGAAGGATACCCGCACTCAGCGTGCAGGCAGTTGCTCCCGGTAGCGTTGATAGGCGACCTCGTACGCGGCCTGCTGTGCCGGACGGGCCAGGGTTCGGGTGCTTTCGTCGAGGGCGACGCAGCGTTTGCACAGGGTTTCGAGGCTGTCGCCCTGGCCTAGTTGGCGACCGAGGCTCCAGGCGGCCTGGATCGCGGCGCCCAGGGCGGCGGCTTCGGTCTGTTGGGGGCACACCACTGGCAGACCGAGCAGGTCGGCCAGTGTCTGGCGCCACAGCGGGCTCTTCGCCGCGCCGCCGACCAGGCGGATTTCGCTGCCTTGGAGGCCGCTGGTACGCAGCAGGTCGAGCCCGTAACGCAGGCTGAAGCTGGTGCCTTCGAGCACGGCGCGGCAGAGGTTGGCGCGGCTCAGGTTGGCGCTGGTCATGCCGTGCAGGCTGGCGGTGGCTTCGGGCAACGCGGGCACGCGTTCGCCGTCGAAGAAGGGCAGCATCAGCAGGCCGTCGGCGCCGATCGGGGCTTGGGCGGCGAGGGCGGTGAAACGGTCGAGGTCGAGCTCCAGCAGGTCGCGCACCAAGGCGCAGGCGCTGGTGAGGTTCATGGTGCAGATCAACGGCAGCCAGCCGCCGCTGGAGGCGCAGAAGGTCGCCACTTCGCCCTGGGCACTGACGTGGGGCTGGTCGGCGTAGGCGGCCAGGGTGCCGGAGGTGCCGAGGCTCAGGGTGATCATGCCGGGGGCGATATTGCCGGTGCCGATGGCGCCGAGCATGTTGTCGCCGCCGCCCGTGGCCACCCAGGTCTGCGGGCTCAGGCCGAGGGCAATGGCGGCCTGTTCGCGCAGGGGGGCGATGCAATCGCCGGATTCGACCAGCTCAGGTAGCGCCGCCCAAAGACGCTCGCCTGGCTCGATGTGCTGAAGGACATCGGGCGCCCAGGTCCGTCGGCGCACATCGTAGTAGCCGGTGCCGGAGGCGTCGCCGGGTTCGGTGCAGGCGCGACCGGTCAGCCAGTAATTCAGGTAGTCGTGGGGTAGCAGGATATGGGCGAGGCGGGCGAACAGATCGGGATGATGGCGCTTGGTCCATAGCAACTTGGACAGGGTATAGCCTGGCGCGATCACCAGCCCGAGGCGTTCGAGCGAGCCTTGGGCATCGCCGAGGGCATCGAGCAGTGCCTGGTTCTCGGGCGCACTCTCGGTGTCGCACCAGAGCTTGGCCGGGCGCAGCACCTGGCCCTGGGCGTCGAGCATCACCAGGCCGTGTTGCTGGCCGGACACTGCCAATGCGTGGATCGCGTGGCCATCCACACCGGCTTCACGCAAGGCAGCGGCCACCGCCGCTCGCAAGGCATCTAGCCAGTCGGCGGGATCCTGCTCGCGCCGGCCGTCACGGCCCTGGGGCGGGGCGTGGGCGGCGCTGCCCAGGCCGAGCACCTGGCCGCTGCCAGCGTCCAGCACCAGGGCCTTGGTGCCCTGGGTGCCGCAGTCGATGCCGAGGAACAATCCGTCCATTTCGAAACACTCCGTGTCAGTCGCCGAGGACCTGGCGCAGGGTTTCACTCACGCCGACTTCGCGCAAGCTGTCGTACAGGCGCTCGAAGGCGCTGACGAAGGCCTTGGACGCGGGGATGGCGCTGCCGAAGATCGCCTCGTCGCCCAGCACCCGGGCGGCCAGGCCGTCGCGTTGCACCACCCGGGCCTGGCAATCGGCGGCGCGGGGGTCGGGGATGCTGTAGCGGTTGCCGTGCTCGTCTTCGCCGCGCAGGTACAGGGCCCAGGCGGCGACCACCAGGGCCACGCGCTCCAGCGGCTTGCCGTCGGCGATCAGGCGGTTGGCGGTGGGCACGATGAACTTGGGGAACTTCGACGAGCCGTCGGAGCACACGCGCTCCAGCTGGTCGGCGATGGCGCGGTTGGCGAAGCGTTCGCCGAGGCTTTGCTTGTAGCGCTCAAGATCGATGCCGGGCACCGGGGCCAGTTGTGGGGTTACGTCCTGGTCCATGAAGGTGCGCATGTAGCGGCGCAGCAGCGGGTCGGCGAGGGTTTCGTGGACGAAGCGGTAGCCTTGCAAAAAGCCCAGATAGGTGAGGGCCAGGTGGCTGCCGTTGAGCAGCTTGATCTTCATCTCTTCATAGGGGGTGACGTCGCGGGTGAACTGCACGCCGACTTTCTCCCAGGCCGGGCGGCCCGCGACGAAGGTGTCTTCCACCACCCATTGCAAAAACGGCTCGCACACCACCGGCCAGGCATCGTCGACGCCGTGGCGCTCGCGCAGTTGCTGGCGGTGGGCGGGGCTGGTCATCGGGGTGATGCGGTCGACCATGGCGTTGGGGAAGCTGACGTGGCTGGCGACCCAGTCGGCCAGGTCGGGGTCGAGGCGCTGGGCGAAGGCCAACAGGGCCTTGCGGGCGACGTCGCCGTTGTGCGGGAGGTTGTCGCATGACATCACGGTGAACGGCCCGGTGCCGGCTTCGCGGCGGCGGCGCAGGGCTTCGCAGAGGTAGCCGAAGACGCTTTGCGGGGATTGCGGGTTGGCCAGGTCGTGCTGGATCTGTGGCAGGTCGATGCGGAACTCGCCGGTGCTGTCGTCGATGCAGTAGCCGCCTTCGGTGATGGTCAGCGAGACGATGCGGATATTGGGTTCGGCCAGTTTGGCCAGCAGCGGTTCGGCGCCGTCCGCAGCCAGCAGCATGCCGTTGATGGCGGCGATCACGCGGACCTTGGTGTCGGGCTGGTCGCCCAGTTCGAACAGGGTGTAGAGGTGGTCCTGGCCGGCAAGGGCGTCGCGCATGGCGCGGTCTTCGCCGCGCAAGCCGATGCCGCAGATGGCCCAGTCGAGGCCTTCTCCGCCGTTCATCAGGGCGTCGGTGTAGGCGGCCTGGTGGGCGCGGTGGAAGCCGCCGACGCCGATGTGCACGATGCCCTGGCGCAGTTGGGCGCGGTCGTAGGAGGGGCGGGCGACGGTGGGCGGCAGTTGGCCGAGGTTGTGCTGGTTCAGTTTCATCCTGGAGTCCTTAGGCCGCTTGTTGCAGGCGTTTGTCGAGGGCCTGGCCGTTGCTGTCGAACAGGTGGCAATGGGCGGGATCGAAGGTCAGTTCCAGCGCCTCGCCAAAGGCTGGTGCGAAATCCCCGCGCACTCGCACGGTGAGCATTTCCCCGGAGGCGGCGCGCATATGGCAGTAACTGTCGCTGCCCAGTCGCTCGCTGACATCGGCGGTCACCTGCAGCGAGCCTTGGATACCTTGCCCGGCGCGGTCGATGTTCAGGTGCTCGGGGCGAATCCCCAGCGTCACCTGGCTACCGGTATGCAGTTCCCCCGCGCACAACGGCAGGGCGATGCGGGCGCCGCACTCAAGCGCCACCTCGCACTGGTTGCCCTGGTTGCGGCTCAGGTGCCCACGCAAAAAGCCCATCTTCGGTGTCCCCAGAAACCCTGCGACAAACAGGTTGGCCGGATGGTGGTACAGCTCCAGCGGCGAACCGACCTGCTCGATGCGCCCGCCGTTTAGCACCACCACCTTGTCGGCCAGGGTCATCGCCTCGACCTGGTCATGGGTCACGTAGATCATGGTCGCCGCCAGCTCCTGGTGCAGGCGTGCCAGTTCCAGGCGCATCTGCACGCGCAGGGCGGCGTCGAGGTTGGACAGCGGCTCGTCGAACAGGAAAATTTTCGGGTTGCGCACGATCGCCCGGCCGATCGCTACCCGCTGGCGCTGGCCGCCGGAGAGCTGGCGGGGCTTGCGTTCGAGCAGCGGTTGCAGCTCGAGGATGCGCGCGGCGTTGTCGACCTTGGCTGTCACCTCTTGCTTGCCGACGCCGGCCAGGTCCAGGGCGAACGACAGGTTCTTGCGCACGGTCATGTGCGGGTACAGGGCGTAGGTCTGGAACACCATGGCCAGGTCGCGCTTGGCCGGGGCGGTGTCGGTGATGTCGGTGCCGTCGAGGGTGATGCTGCCGCTGCTGACCTCCTCGAGGCCGGCGATCAGGCGCAGCAGGGTGGACTTGCCGCAGCCGGAGGGGCCGACGAACACCACGAACTCGCGGTCGCGCACGTCCAGGTCGATGCCCTTGATGATGGCGTGGCCATCGAAGCCTTTGTGCAGGTTGCGGATTTTCAGGTCAGCCATGGGGGGTGTCCTCGGCGAAAGTCGGGGTTGGATGCGGGAATGCCGGGACCGCTTCGCGGTCCTTTCGCGACGCAAGGCCGCTCCCACAGGCGTGCGCGATCCCCTGTGGGAGCGGCCTTGTGTCGCGATTGGGCTGCAAAGCAGCCCCTGATAGAGGAGTCATTTGACTGCCCCAAACGAAAGCCCACGCACCAGCTGCTTCTGGCTGATCCAGCCAAATATCAGGATCGGCGCGCAGGCCAGGGTCGAGACGGCCGAGAGCTTGGCCCAGAACAGCCCCTCAGGGCTCGAATAGGACGCCACCAACGCGGTCAGCGGCGCGGCGGCGGACGAGGTCAGGTTCAGCGACCAGAACGCCTCGTTCCAGCACAGGATCAGCGACAGCAGCAAGGTCGAGGCCAGCCCGCCGCGGGCGATCGGCAGCAGCACGCGGACGATCTCCTGCCAGGTGCCGGCGCCGTCCAGCCGCGCGGCTTCGAGGATGTCCACGGGGATGTCCTTGAAGTAGGTGTACACCATCCACACCACGATCGGCAGGTTGATCAGGGTGTAGACGATGATCAGCGCCAGGCGCGAATCGAGCAGGCCGAACTGCTTGGCCAGCAGGTAGATCGGCATCAACACGCCCACCGGCGGCAGCATCTTGGTCGACAGCATCCACAGCAGCGTGCGCTTGGTGTGGCGGGTCTCGAAGAAGGCCATCGAGTAGGCCGCAGGCACCGCGATCAGCATGCACAGCAGGGTCGCCGAGAACGAGATCAGCACCGAGTTCCAGGCGTAGGCGAAGTAGTCGCTGCGCTCGTTGATGTGCAGGTAGTTCTCCAGCGTCGGCGCAAAGAGGAACTGCGGCGGCGTGGCGAAGGCGTCCAGCTCGGTCTTGAAGCTGGTCAGCAGCATCCAGAAAATCGGGAAGAAGATCACCAGGGCGATGGCCCAGCACAGCAGGCCGAGCAGCGCGTTCTTCAGGGTGCGGGTTTGCTTGAGTGTCAGCATGGCGGGCTCCTCAGCTGCGCGCGGTGAGGTTCTTGCCGATCATGCGGACCAGCACGATGGCGGCGATATTGGCGATCAGCACGGCGATCAGGCCACCGGCCGAGGCCATGCCGACGTCGAACTGCAGCAGCGCCTGGTTGTAGATCAGGTAGGCGAGGTTGGTGGACTCGTATCCGGGGCCGCCGCTGGTGGTGGTGAAGATCTCGGCGAACACCGAGAGCAGGAAGATCGTCTCGATCATCACCACCACGGCGATCGGCCGGGCCAGGTGCGGCAGGGTCAGGTGCCAGAAGATCGCCAAGGGGCCTGCGCCATCCAGGCGCGCGGCTTCCTTCTGTTCCTGGTCCAGCGACTGCATGGCGGTCATCAGGATCAGGATGGCGAACGGCAGCCACTGCCACGACACGATCAGGATGATCGACAGCAGCGGGTAGTGCGCCAGCCAATCCACCGGCTGCGCGCCGAACAGGCGCCACACGGCGGCGAGGATGCCCGACACCGGGTGGAAGATCAGGTTCTTCCACAGCAGCGCGCTGACCGTGGGCATGATGAAGAACGGCGAGATCAGCAGCACCCGCACCACGCCGCGGCCCCAGAACTCGCCGGCCTCCAGCAGCGCGGCGACCAGCACGCCGAGCACCACGCTGATCGCCAGCACGCTGCCGACCAGGGTCAGGGTGTTGAGGGCGCCGGGCATGAAGCCGGCGTCGGTGACGAAGAAGGCGAAGTTCTCAATGCCCACGAACTGGTTTTCGCCGGGGTACAGCAGGTTGTAGCGGATCAGCGAGAAATACAGGGTCATGCCCAGGGGCACGATCATCCACAACAGCAGCAGCGCCACCGAAGGGCTGACCAGGAACCAGCCGGGGCCGACGCGGCGTTTGCCGGGGCGCGCGGTGGCGAGGCTCGGGGTGTCGAGGGCCGATGTGTTCATGGCGACTCCGTGTGCATCGGAAAGGGGCGGTCACCGCGCCGCAGGACGGCGCGGTCTACGGCGGTGCGAGCTACTTGGGGTAGCCGGCGCGCTTCATCTCGCGTTCAGTGGATTGCTGGGCCGAGGCCAGCACCTGGTCCACGTTCATCTGCCCGGTGAGCGCGGCGGAAAACAGCTTGCCGACCTGGGTACCGATGGCCTGGAACTCGGGGATGGTCACCAGCTGGATGCCCACATAAGGCACGGGCTTGAGGGTGGGGTGGTTGGGGTCGACGCGCTTGAGCGATTCCAGGGTCACCTTGGCGAACGGCGCGGCGGCCAGGTACGCGTCGCTGTAGGTCGAGGCGCGGGTGCCCGGTGGCACGTTGGCCACGCCTTCCTGCTCGGCCACCAGCTTGCCGTAGGCCTCGGAGGTGGCCCAGGTGCTGAAGGTTTTGGCGGCGTCCTTGGCCTTGGAGCTGGTGGGAATCGCCAGGGCCCAGGAATACAGCCAGGTGGCGCCCTTGTCGGTGACCTCCTTGGGCGCGAAGGTGAAGCCGACCTGGTCGGCGACCTTGCTCTGGCTCTTGTCGGTGACGAACGAGCCGGCGACGCTGGCGTCGACCCACATCGCGCACTTGCCGCTGTTGAACAACGCGAGGTTTTCGTTGAAGCCATTGCTGGAGGCGCCGGGCGGGCCGTACTGCTTGAGGGTGGTCACATAGAAGTTCAGCGCGTTCTTCCACTCGCTGCCACTGAATTCGGGTTTCCATTGCTCATCGAACCAGCGCGCGCCGAAGGCGTTGGCCACGGTGCCGATCAGCGCCATGTTCTCGCCCCAGCCGGCCTTGCCGCGCAGGCAGATGCCGTACTGGCCCTGGTCGGGGTGGTTGAGTTTGGCGGCGAACTCGCCGAGCTGGGTCCAAGTGGGTTGCTCGGGCATGCTCAGCCCGGCTTTCTCGAACAGGTCCTTGCGGTAGTAGGTGATCGAGGCTTCGGCGTAGAAGGGCAAGGCGTACAGCGTGCCGTTGGCCGACAGGCCGTTGCGCACCGAGGGGAACACATCGTCGAGGTGGTAGTCGGCGGGCAGGTCGGTCATCGGCGCCAGCCAGCCCTTGGCGCCCCATAGCGCGGCTTCGTACATGCCGATGGTCAGCACGTCGAACTGCCCGCCCTGGGTGGCGATGTCGGTAGTCAGGCGCTGGCGCAGCACGTTCTCTTCGAGCACCACCCACTTGAGCTGGATGTCCGGGTGCTGCTGTTCGAACACCTTGGCCAGGCGCTGCATGCGGATCATGTCGTTGTTGTTGACCGTGGCGATGGTCAGGGTCTCGGCGGCCTGGGTGTGCAGCGGCAGGCTGAGGCAGGCGGCGGCCAGGCAGGCCTTGATCGAGTCGTTCATCGGTGAACTCCATCGGGGATGACGTTATTGTTTTTGTGTCGCTCGCTGCCGATTACACCGTTGTGCGACGACGCCGACAAAGCCTCGCCTGCACCTTGACCGATACTTTTTTGCTGTGCCGGGATTAGGTATTTCCCTGTGGGAGCGGCCTTGTGTCGCGAAAGGGGCGCGCAGCGGCCCCAGGGTTTCAGCGTTAACGCATGAATCGCCGGGGCCGCTGTGCGGCCCTTTCGCGACACAAGGCCGCTCCCACAGGGATTGCGTACGACCTCGGCACATCGCCCCGATTCAGGCCCGGTTCTGCTCGGTAAGGCGCTGGGTCACCAGGCTGCGGTAGTCGGACGGGGTCATGCCCTTGAGCTGCAAGAAGCGCCGGTTGAAGTTCGACAGGTTGCTGAACCCCGACTCGAAGCACACCTCGGTCACCGGCAGCTCGCCCTTGGCCAGCAGCTCGCACGACTTGCTCACCCGCAGCCGGTTGACGAACTCGACGAAGCCGCGCCCGGCGGCCTGCTTGAAGAACCGCGAGAAGTAGGTCGGCGTCATCCCCAGGTGTTCGGCCACCTCGTTCTGGCTCAGGTCCTGGGCGTAGTGCTGGAAGATGTAGTCCACCGCCCGGTTGATGCGCTCGACGTTGTGCTCGTCGGCCAGTTGCGAGGAGGTGACGGTGGACAGCAGTTGGTAGTCCTCACAGGCGGCCAGCTGTTCCATGAGGATAAAAAAGTATCCCAGGCGGGTCATGCCGCAGCTATCGGCGATGCGTTGCAGCAGGTGACGGCTATCGCGGATCAGCGCCGGGTCGCGGAACTCGATGCCGTAGCGCGCTCGTGCCAGCAGCGGGGCGAGCTGGGTGAGCTCGGAGAACACCTGGCTGCCGCCTTCAAGCACCTCGTCGGTGAAGTTCACCAGCATGTCGCGCTTGGCCACCACTTCGTCGGGGCCGACCTGGCTGATCCAGTTGTGCGGCAGGTTGGGGCCGGTGAGGAACAGCGTGTCGGGGGCGAAGTTGCCGATGTAGTCGCCGATGAACACCTTGCCTGCACTGGCAACGATCAGGTGCAGCTCGTATTCCTTGTGGAAATGCCAGCGCACCAGCGGGCTGGGGAAGCCGTGCTGACGGTAGATCAGCGAGGCGCCTTCATGGTCGTCCATCAACTCGTAGGATGGGTCGGTGACTTTGCTGGTTCTGGGCATGGCGGTGGCTGGGCCTGGCGGGGCGAGGTGTCATCGTAGCCTGAAGTGCTGGAGCAGGGCAGATGCTTTGCAGCCAAGGCATCCCTGGTGCCACCCGATGCAGGTCAATGCGGCCTTCGTGGGCGCGGCGATGCGACTTGTCTCGCGGTGGACAACCTATGCGGAGAATATTTCAGGTCCTGCAGCCTTTGTTTCGTTGTTTATGTAGGCCTTTTCCTAAAGATGCCTTTTCCTGCCGGTAGCCCGTTGTAGCGCATTGGCGATCGCTTTAGTCTCGGCCTGCTCGTCGCGCTTCACCCGTCGGAACAGGCCGCACCACTGGGCAGCTTACTGCGCACGGATCGCGCAGTCAGGTATGGCGGTTCCGGAGGATGAAGCGCGACGGGCTCTTTCTTTTTCCAGGGGGCAAGGTCATGGACAAGGACGAACACGCAAAGGGCACCACAGACTTGAAGATCGTCAGCCTGGTCGGCCGCACCAAGCAGTTCTCGGTGCGCGACTGGGTGCAGGCGATCCCGGGGTTGCCGACCGAGGACGTGCTGCAGGAAACAACAATCATCCTGGGCTGTATCACATCGCTGACGTACCAGGCGTTGAGCCAGCCGAAAGAGGCACAGACGCTGATGCGGGCGACGTACTACCTCAGTGGCATGGCCAAGGCGATGATCGATGGGCAGTTGCCGGCCAAGTGTGAGCAAGGCGACAGTTGAACGTCGGCGTAACGGCAAGGGCCGCTTTCGAGCAAACGAAAGCGGCTTTTTCATCTGGAGGAAGTACGTGGGCGTGGCACCAGCAAGGCTGATGCCTGACACCACTGCTCCGTAGCTTTAACTCACCCCGGCCAACCGTTTGATCTGCTCGGCAAAGTCCTTCTCGGCAATCTTCACCTCCACCAGCACCGGCCGATCCTCCACCATCAGCACCTGCGCCAGCAACCGTTCCAACTGGTCCACCGTCTCCACCCGATACCCCAGTGCGCCATACCCGCTCGCCAGCGCCGTATAGTCCAGCGCGGGCAGGGTATCGAACGGCGCAAACTCACCTTCGGGCGTGAACGCGTCAGGGTCGACGAAGGCTTGCTCGATCGCATACACCTGGTTGCTCATCACGAACACCAAGGCATTGACCTTGTTGCGCGCCAACGCCGCCAGTGACTGGCTGACCATCATGAACCCGCCGTCGCCGGCCACCACCACCGGGCGCCGGCCGCTGCCCAGCGCCACGCCCAGGGCGCAACCGGTCTCGTGGCCGAGCGAGCCCCAGATGGCGTCGGAGATGAAGCTGCCACGGGGCATGCCGTTGATGTTGCTGGCCACATACAGCGACGAGCTCTCGCCGAGGATCAGCGTGCTGGTCTGCCACAGGCGGTGCTCCTGGGCGAAGTTCACCAGGCTGTCGAAGAAGCTTGCGTAGCTCAGCGCGCAGGGCACCGCGCCGCTGCCCAGCAGTGGGCGCGAGGCGGCCAGTGCCGCGCTCGGGCGCGGGAACTGGGCGTCCACCTCCAGGGCCTTGAGCAGGGCATCGACGTAGTCGGGCAGACGCACGTTGGGGTAGTAGTCGGCGCCGGCGCGGGCCAGTTCGCAGTTCACCTGGACGATCTGGCCGTAGCGGGCCTTGAGCAGGTCCAGGTAGTCGTCGGTGAAGATCACGCCGATGGCCAGGATGCAGTCGCAGGCATCCACCCGGGCCGAGGTTTCCGGGCGCGAGGCGGGGCCGGCGTAGGTGCCGATGAACGGCGCCTGGCTCTCGTCGAGCGCGGTCTTGGCGTCGAGGGTGGTGGAAAAGGGCAGGCCGCAACTGTCGATCAGGCGCTGCACGGCGTCCTGCAGGCCGTAGCGGATGATCTCCACGCCCAGCAGCACCAGGGGCTGGCGCGCCTTCGCCAGGCGTTGCACGCTGGCTTCGACCAGGCTTTGCAGGGCCTGGGGATTGGACGGGCGCGGGGCCGGGGTCAGCTGGCCATGGGGGCGGCTGACCTCGGCGCCCCAGATGTCCTGGTAGGCCTCCAGGTAGATGGGCTGGCGGTGGGTGAGGGCGGCGATCAGCGCGTTGTCGATCTGCCACGGCGCGCGGTGCGGGTCGGACAGGATCTCGCAGGCCACGGTCACTTGCTCCAGCACGTTGCGGTCGGCCTCGAAGTTGCCGATGGAGTGGTGGAACAGCACGTTCTGGGCATTGGCCTTGAGGCGGTCGCTGGTCGAGGGGCTGGCGGAAATCACCACCACCGGGTTGCGCTCCACATAAGCGCCGGCGATGGCGTTCACCGCGCTGAAGGTGCCCACGCCGTACTGCAGCGACACCGCGCCCAGGCCGTGCACCCGGGCGTAGCCGTCGGCGCTGTAGGCGGCGCCCATCTCGTAGATCTCGCCCACGGCTTCGATGCCCTCGAAGGCATCCAGCGCGCTCATGAACTTCGAGCAGTAGTCCCCCGGAACCTGGAACACCTTGTCCAGGCCCAGTTCCTTGAGGCGGGTCAGCAGGTAATCGGCAACGGTGAAGGCGCTCATGGCTTGATCCCCGCGCAGATGTTCTGGGTGATGCCTTCAAGCACTTGCGAGGGATGCGTGGGCATCGGCGGCGTGGCGTAGTCGATCTCTTCCGGCGCTGGGGTCGGCAGCAACTGATAACTGGCGGGGAGCCAGTCAGGACGGGGCAGCTCGAAAAACTCCTGCAGCGCGGACTCGGCGGTGGTCAGCGCGCCTTCGACCCAGCCCTGACCGTAGGAGTAGGCCTCGCCGACGATGAACACCTGCTGGTCCTGCACCGGATGGCGCATCTTCTGGATGATCAGGTCCAGGCGATAGTTGGCCTTCCATTCGTGCCAGCCGCCGCCGTACGGGTCGGCGTCCCAGGCGTGGTACACCGCCGAATAGGGGGCCGGCAGCTCGATCTGGGCGTGCAGCTGAGTGACCTGGCGCTGGGCGATGCGCACCATCTCGTCGCTGATCTGGAACTGCGTGCGCGGCACCACGGCGTCGCTGGCGATGCGGCCTTCGAGGCTGCGCGGGGTGTAGCCGACGAACTCGGGGCCGTCTTCCAGGCCTTTCCAGAACGGCACGGTGCCGATGTCGTTGTAGGAGGCCATCAGCAGCGAGTTGTAGGTCTGTTCACCGCCAGGCTGCTCGCACTCGGTGCCCATGTAGTAGCACTGGCGGATCGGCAGGTCGGTGACCGAGCGTCCGGCCACCAGGCCCAGGTTGCGCCACCAGGGTTGCTCGTAGGCGAGGAACAGCTTGAACGCCGACTGCACCAGCACCGAACCGAGGTTGTCCTTGAGCCACGGGTCGTCGAACAGCGGCGAGTCGATCAGCTCCAGCGAACGGCGCGGCAGGGCGAGGATCACCTGGCGGGCGTGGATGATGTCCTCGCCTTCGAGGTCGTGGGTCTTGCCGTTGACGGTCTCGGTGTGGCGCAGGTGCAGGCGGTAGGGGTACTCGGTGTCGTCGCTGTAGCTCAGGGCGGCCAGGCGGCGGTTCATCTGGATGCGCTGGTCGGCGGGCACCAGGCCGCCGGTCTGTTCGGTGAAGCGCCGGGCGAGGGTCAGCGGCAGGCTCTGGAAGCCATCCTTGAGCGTGCGGAACACGGTGGCGTCGCTGTATTCGGTGGCCGGCAGTTGGGTCACGGCGCTGGCGTTGGCGACGTTGGCCTCGTAGCCGCCGGCGTCCTTCATGAACTGGTAGCCCTCGTTGCTCAGCACGCGGTAGAGCAGGTCCCAGAAGCCGTAGCGCCAGATCGGCTTGCCGAACACCTGCACTTGCATCTGCTCGGCCAGGCTCAGCTTGTCGAAGCCGGGGTAGAGGCTGTTCATCACGTTGACCTGGAGGTCTTCGGGGTTGTAGCCGCGCTCGGTCCAGCCGAGGTCGTAGGGGATCTTGTGCGGCGCTTCGATGAAGTCGCGGAACCGGAAGCGCTGGCCGCGCAGGTAGAACAGGTTGTCCTTGGCGCCAATGGGCGCGTCCTTGGGCAGCTCGTTGCCCATGGGGAAGTCCTGGCTCGGCAGGCCCAGGTGTTGCACCAGCGTGTCGACCATCACATGGCCATCGGCGCCGGGCATGTAGCGCATGCCCCCGACTTCGGCGACCACGTTGGGCAGGCCGGGCAGCTTGACGCTGAACAGCCTCCCGCCGATGCGATCGCCATATTCGAACAACTGGATACGCTGGCTGTCGCCATGGGCCTGTTGCAGGCGCCAGGCGCTGTAGGTACCGGAGACACCGCCGCCGATGATGGCGACGTCCAAGGGTTGGGGCTGGCTCATCGCAAATTCCCTTTTGTTGTTGTGGGCAAGGAATCCATGTGAAGAGCCAGTATTGTCGAGGTTTGCTGGAATGCCAGTTTGCCATCATCGATTGTTGGGGACGGTCCTGGGGGAGGGGTCTTCGTAGGAATGGGTAGTCTCGGCAAGGCCGCTCCCACAGGGGCAGGCGTCAATTTTGAACGCCCGGCAAGAGCATTGCTCTCAGTCGGTTCGCAGGCGCCGCAAGACCGTCGCCAAGGCGACCGTCAGCGCTACGGCTACGCCCATCGCCAGGCTGATGGTCACGGCAACCCCCAGCCGCTCCAGCAACCCCGCCATCGCCAGGTAGAACGCGATCACCCCCACCGCGCCAATCGCATTGCCCCGCACCATCGCCGCCATCCCGGCTCGGCCGCCCTGCACATGGGCGAATACCACCAGCGGCCAGGCAATCACCGGAATCGGCGCCAGCATGCCGCTGGTGGCCGGGCCCAGCCAGCTGGCCAGGCTGGTGGTGACCATCAGCAGCGAGGTGGCGGACACCATGCGCAGCGGAATCTCCCAATATCGGTGTCGGGGGCGGGCAAGGGTGTTGGGCCTGGGCTCGCGGCCACTGGCGCGGATCAGCACGCCGATCAGCAGCAGCGCCACGGCCACCGACAGGTACAGCCCACCCCAGTGGGTGAAGGCATAGGCCGCCAGGCCATAGAACAGGATCGACAGCGCGACGGCCGGTGCGGTACCGAGTCTGCGCGTGACGAACAGGTAGAAGGTGTAGGTGGCCTGCACGGCCGCCAGCCCACCCAGTGCGCCGGGCACCGCGCCCAGGGCGAAGCCCGTGCCTTGCTCCAGGCACAGGAAGGTCATCACCAGGGCCGAGGTGATCGGCAGCCCGGACAGCAGCCCGCCAAGCAGGCCACCCCAGCGCCGCGAGGCGAGGGAGATGGCCCACATCAGCAGCGGGGTGACGACGAGTTTCAGGTAGAAAAGGGTCATTGCGCGGGGTTCCGGTTCTGCAAGGGGGCGCCCGCCGTCGGCATTGGGTGGGGCGCAGGTGAATCAGCCTCGGCTGGCCTCCAGTGCCTGGGCGAGGTCGGCGATGATGTCGTCGCTGTGCTCGATGCCGATCGACAGGCGCACCATGTCGCGCGGCACGCCGGCTTTTTCCAGCTCTTCGTCGTTGAGCTGGCGATGGGTGGTGGAGGCGGGGTGGCAGGCCAGCGACTTGGCGTCGCCGATGTTGACCAGGCGCACCACCAGTTGCAGCGCATCGATGAAGCGCGCCCCGGCGGCCTGGCCGCCCTTGATGCCGAACGACAGGATCGATGCCGGCTTGCCGCCGGTGTAGCGCCGGGCCAGTTCGTGCTCGGGGTGGTCCGGCAGGCCTGCGTACTTCACCCAGGCTACCTGGTCGTGCTCCTGCAGGTAGCGGGCGACCTTGAGCGCGTTCTCGGTATGGCGCTCCATGCGCAGGGCCAGGGTCTCCAGGCCTTGCAGGATCAGGAAAGCATTGAACGGCGACAACGCGGCGCCAGTGTTGCGCAGCGGCACCACGCGGCAGCGACCAATGAAGGCGGCGGGGCCGAAGGCTTCGGTGTAGGTGACGCCGTGGTAGGACGGGTCGGGGGTATTGAGCAGGGCGAAACGCTGCTTGTGCTCGGCCCAAGGGAATTTGCCCGAGTCGATGACGATGCCGCCGATGCTGGTGCCGTGGCCGCCGATGTACTTGGTCAGCGAGTGCACCACGATATCGGCGCCGTGCTCGAACGGGCGGCAGAGGATCGGCGTGGCCACGGTGTTGTCGACGATCAGCGGCACGCCATGGCGATGGGCTGCCTCGGCCAGCGCGGCGATATCGACGATGTTGCCGGCGGGGTTGCCGATCGACTCGCAGAACACCGCCTTGGTGCGTTCGTCGATCAGCGCCTCGAGGGCGGCGATGTCGTCGTGGGCGGCGAAGCGGGTGGTGATGCCCATGCGCGGCAGGGTGTGGGCCAGCAGGTTGTAGGTGCCACCGTACAGCTTGGCCACCGAGACGATGTTGTCGCCGGCCTCGGCGACGGTCTGGATGGCGTAGGTGATGGCGGCCATGCCCGAGGCCACGGCCAGCGCGCCGACACCGCCCTCAAGGGCGGCCATGCGCTGCTCGAGCACGTCGTTGGTGGGGTTCATGATGCGCGAGTAGATGTTGCCCGCGACCTTGAGGTCGAACAGGTCGGCGCCGTGCTGGGTGTCGTCGAAGGCGAACGAGGTGGTCTGGTAGATCGGCACGGCCACTGCCTTGGTGGTCGGGTCGGGGCTGAAGCCCGCGTGGATGGCGAGTGTTTCCAGCTTCATGCGGTCGTTCCTTGAGCGTGGGGGTGGAAGCGTTCGAGCATGGAGCGGGCCGCAGGTGCGGGTCAAGTGTCACACGGGCGGTGCGGCCAGGCCCGGCATCGGTCGGGCCTGGTTCGCGCGGCTGCTCAGGCAGAGGTCGTGCTGTCGAGCGGCAGCAGGGATCGTTTCGGCAACAACGTCATGATCTGTTCGAACTGTCGGCGCTTGCTCCAGTCATCGTAGTCACCGATGACGTACAGCCGCTCCCTGGCGCGGGTGACTGCAACGTTGAGCAGATTCGGGGTTTCCACCGCCCAATCTCGCGCACCTTGGCTGTCGGCGCTTCCGCCCAGCAGCAGTACGATGATCTGCGCTTCCTTGCCTTGCATGGTATGAATGGTCCCGTAGACGATCTGGGCGGGCAAGAATGTCGAGAGTTTGCTCCGTACGTCTTGAAACGGCGTAATGACCGTGATCGCGTCCTTTGGCACACCATCGGCCTCAAGGCGTTCCAGCAGACGTTTGAGCATGATGCCTTCCTGACGGACCCAGTTGCCTGACGAAGGACCGGGAGCATGCAGCCAGCCGGAGGGAAGGCTGGCCTTGGTAGCTTTCGCGGGTTCCGGCGTGCCCGTGCCATAGACCATAGCGCCGGCATAAGCGATACGGTTTGCCATCTCGAACATTGGACGGTCGCAGCGGCGATGGACCACCAGTGGTAGGCCTACCCAGGTCTGCGCCTCCTTTGGGCCCAGCATCTTGCCCCATCGCGTGGCGAGGTCGGCAAGGGACTGGGCGGACTGGCGATTGCAGATCCAGTGCGGATCGACCTGGTAGTGGTTTCGCATGTGCTCAAGCACCGCATCGCATACCGGCACGATGGGCGGCAATTGCAGCGGATCGCCGACCAGCACGGCGCGGCGTGCACGCCATAGGGCGCCTACGGCAGCCTGTGGCGTGGCCTGGCCGGCCTCGTCCACCAGCAGCCAGCCAATTTCTTCACAGCCAAAGCTGCCGAACGATCGGGCGAACGAGGCGAAGGTACTGCTCAGGACCGGAACCACCATGAACAGTGATGCCCAGATCGACCGGCTCAGGTCTTGGGAAATGCCCAGATACTGGCTGCCTGTCAGTTGTCGGGTGATGCAGTAGAGGTTGGCGCTCAAGCGCTTCGCCTCGATCTGGAACAGGGTCTTGTGCAGGCCGAGTGCCTCGATGAACACCCGTGCCCGTGCCTGGCGCCAGCCTTTCAATTGCCAGGGCTCGAGTTTCTCAATGGCCTCCCCACGGCCAATATCCCCCTGCGTCAGCCAGGGCAGCAGATGCTCGGCTCCCCCCACGACGGCAAGTTGCCGAGCTGTTTCGACGTCGGTGTGCAGTGCAGCCTCTGCAAGCCCAAGCTGCTGCTTGACGGCTTCGAGCTGCAGTTGATGCATCTGTAGCTGCTCGGAAAGGCGCGCATCCTGTTTCATGGCGGTGGCGTAACTGTCGCTGCAAAGCTGGTGGCGTTGCTGCAGATAGGTACGTTGCGCACGCCATGTGCGGCCCGCCCCCCCGAGGGTGACGAGATTGCGCCATATGCCGGGCCGTTGGCCGACGTGGCTGTCCAGGGCATCCAGCGCATTTCTCAGTTGGTTCCGGGCTGGCAGCAGATTCGCGTTCTCGTGGTCTAGCTGGCCAGCCTTGAGTCGCTCATGGGCGCGCCAGTGAGCGTCATGCTCAGCCTGTTGAAAGGTCAGCGCCGTTCGACTTTCACGAACGGCATCGATTCGTTGATTGATCGCCGCGATTTGCTCACACAGCGCGTCGGCTGCTTCCTTGCTGGCGGTGTAGCGACGTTTTGCCGCTTTCCAGCGTGCCTGGCGTTCGCTCTCGGGGATGCTGTTGGCCGGGTTGCTCAGCCAGCCGATGAACCCCCGAGGACCGGTCGGCTTGTCGGATACGTCGATATCCGCGGTGTAGCTGTCTTCGTGCTCAGCGAGCACGTCGGCGGTCTGCAGGTCGTTTGCGGCTTCGCTCGTTCGTGCCTTTTTCTTCTTGGGGGGGGCTTCACCGTAGAAAAACTGGCTGACGAACTGCTTGCGCTTGGTCTTGCTGCCCAGTGCCGCAGAGATCAATCCCCAGGCCGGCTGGTCGATCAGCAACGTGGCGATGTCAGCGAAATAATCGATTTCGCCAAGCCAGGAGGGGTCGACCTTTCCGGCCTGCGGCAGCTCCAGCGTGATGTTTTCCACCGCGCCATTATTGCTCGAGGCTACCACCACTTCGAAACCGAACAGCTCGGGGTTCAGGCGGTAGCCTTTCTGCGGCCGCCCGCCGTCGTTGAGCTCCTCGCAGCCATTGTTGAGAAAGGCCTGGGAAGCCCTGTCGAACGAGGCGAGCACATCGGCTCTGCGGGTCACCACGGCCGCGATCAGGTCGCGCAACAGCGTGGTCTTGCCTGTTCCTGGTGGGCCGTTGACCCCCATGACTCCAGCACTTTCACCGAGTTCGGCCAACAGGCTGTTGACTGCCAGCTGTTGCGAGTGCACCAGGCCAAGATGCTTATCGCTCGGCCAGCAGCCCGGCGCATGGCGATGGGGATAGAGACGCTCGATGATCGGCAGCGAGGCATGCGGCTGGTCCAGGTGCAGCCGTTGGCCTGGGGCATGTTCACGCAGGTACTGGGTGAGCGCGGTACTGGACACGCCGCGATCCAGCGCCGATGCGACATGAGTGAGGTCATCGAGCAGGAAGCTGTTGAGTGGATCGTCCTGAGGTGCAGGCTTTTCTGGATCGATCGGGGTGGAGCGCACCCTGTGGCGGTGAGCGGCATCGCCGAAGAATGCCTCCAGCCCCAACGCTTGAACAATCGCCAGGGTCAGTTCATGCAACGCATCGCTGGTGACGACGGTGCCAAGCAGCTGACAGGCCAGTTGGCGGGCGTCGTCCTGCGCGCTGGCGAAGCCATGCTCCCAATTCCGCTCGGCAAGCACGCAACCAAGAAACCAGGCTTCGCTGGACAGCACCAGGCTGTCCGGTACCAGCATGCCTTCGGCGCTGAAGCGCAGGGCGAACAGGGCCGTTTCCCGCGACTGTGGCTCGCTGTAGCCCTGGTCGGCGCCAAACCGCTCCCCCAGGGCGGTAGTCACCGCCAGGCTGTCGTAAAGGTGGGCGAACAGGCTGTGGCTCCATACGCGTTTTTCCGGCAGTTTCTGCTTGCCCACCAGGCTGCCGGGCATCCAAGGCAGCGGGTCGTCCTGGCTGCGGATGTCGTGAAAGAACGGCAGATAGATGTCGTCCTCGTCACGGATGTTCAGTTTGGGGACGGGTTGAGGTTGCAACAATTCGATGGCGTGCCAGTAGCGCACGATGTTTGACGGGTTCATCGACATCCTTGAAAACGGGGCCTGGGGATCCGGGCGGTCGCTCTAGGCAAAAATGCGGCATGTGAACTGCGGCGCGTTGGCGTCCTGCCGCGCTGACAAGATGGGCTTCAGGGTAGAAGCCAGGTCGTGGTCGGGGTGATGGCGCGCTGTATGCCGACCGCCTGGCAGTGCTCGAGAATAGGCAGGATGTAGGTGATGACCATGCGCCCAGGGTTGCCGTTGGGCTGAAGACGCGCCGCCAGGCAGACCGGGCCGGCCAGTGCCGGATCCTTGTTTGAGGCGACCGGGACTGCGTTGGAAACGCCGAAGTGCCCGTTGGCTGCGAGATAGTCCAGTGTTTGCTGGAACGCCCCACGGCTGATGGTCAGGCTACTGGCCTGGGCGCCGGTGGTGATCGTCAGGTTGTCGGCACCCACCGTGTCGACCTGGAAGCGGGCGTTGCTTGGCGTGTGGGGTGTTTGCAGCTCCTGACCCTGCAGGCGAGTGATCAGCGCCCAAAGGGTGCTGTCGACCTGGGTGATGTATGGCATGAGAAGACTCCTTGTGATCTCGGCGAGCAGGCGTGCATCGGATCCAATGATGCGATGGCTGAGTGTATACCGCGAGCTTAACGCGATTTGATGGCTTCATGATATTGCCAGCTGCCCTGTGGCGTTCCCCTGCGGTCGCTCAATATGGTGCTTGCAAGCGCGTCGTTTCCTCTTCGAGATAGCCGACCAGCGCCGCCACTTCTGTTTCACCCAATCGCATGTTGGGCATCGCCAGTTGGTTGTACTGCGCGTACAGCAGCATCGCCAGCGGGTCTTTCTCCGCCAGCATCCATCCGGTCGGGCTCCATCAGCCAGCGCTTGAGCCAGGCCTCGTCACGCTGGCGGGTCACTCCCAGCAGGTCCGGACCGATACCTCGGGTGGCGCCGGGCTCGGCCTCGCCCAGGGTATGGCACGACGAGCAGCGGGTCCTGAACAGTTGTTCGCCCGCGCTGGGCGGGCGAATGTCGGGGGCCTGGGTGTAGTCGTGGTGCTGGGCGCTGGCGGTCTTCCAGTTGTGCAGGCTGTTGGCCAGGCGGTCGGCGAGGATGTACGGGCTTTCGAAGGGCGAGGCCTTCATCCAGCGGCCGGTGGCCTGGTTGCCGATGATCAGGCTGAGGTTGTGGTCCTTGCTGCGGCCATTCTCAAGGCCCTCGATGTACAACCCGAGGCTGCGACGCAGTTGCTCGATGTCGGCGGCTGCGCCGGTAAGCAAGGTCCAGCCCGGGCCGATGGCGAACTTCTCGGCGTAGCGCTTGAGGGTGGCGGGGGTGTCGTTAAAGGGATCGATGCTGATCGAGTAGATGAAGATGTCCTGGCCGACGCGCTCGCCCAGCAGCTTCTGCACCTGGCGCAGGCGGGCGGTTTCCACCGGACAGGAGTCGCCGCAGCCGGTGAAGATGAAATTGATGGCCACCACCTTGCCCTTGATCAGGTCGTCGAAAAAGCGCACCTGTTGGCCGTCCTGGGTGAGCAAGGGGATGTTGGGAAAGTAGTCGGCGCCCCAGGGGGTGGAGGGTGTTGCGCGGGGGCTGGGGGGCAGCGACCAGGAAAGGCCGAGGGTGAGCAGCAGCAGGAGCAGCAGGCGGCAGAGGCGGGGCATGGTCTGACCCTCTTGGGTTGGCATGAAAGGGCCGCCTGGCGGCCCTTGCACGACGTCACTTGATACTCAGCGGCACCGTCACGCTCTGCCCCAGTGCCGACTTCACCGTCACCGCCGGTGGTGACGCCGGGCCGCTGCCGGTGGTGGTAACCGACAGCTTCCAGCGCGCGCCGCTGCCGCTGCTGCTCAAGGACGCCAGGCCCAGGTCGAGCGGCCCGCTGGTGGTGTTGGTGGAAACCCGGATGCTGTTGCCGGTGGCCACCGAAGTGGTCCCGGAGACTTCCCAGGTCCAGCGGTTGTTGCTGCGCAACTGCACCGTGGCGCTGCTGACCTGGATCTCGTCCATCGGCACCGCTGGCGAGACCGCGATGCTCACCGTGGCCGGCGCCAGCGACTCGAGGCCCTTGGCGTCGCGCGCGGCGTAGGTGAAGCTGGCGGTGAACGCCGTGGCGACGGTGGCCGGTGGGGTGTAGGTGAGCTGCGTGCCGTTGCTGCTGACCGTGCCTTGGCCGGAGTCGGGCTGGGCCAGGCTGCTGATGCTCAGCGGCAGGTTGCCGTCGGGGTCGGTGTCGTTGGCCAGCACGTTGAGCACGATCGGCTTGCCGGCCAGGGTCGCGGCGCTGTCGTTCACTGCCACCGGCGGCTTGTTGCCGTCGTTGCCGGAGCCACTGCTGGCAGTGCGGAAGGTCGGCAGGGCGGCGGAGTTGACGTATTCCACGCCATCCCAGCCGGGCAGCGGCGTCGGCATCATCTGGAACTGGCCGGGGTGTTCCAGGTCCCAGCGCAGCAGCATCGAGGTGTCCTCGTGCTGGGTGTTGTGGCAGTGCTCCATGTAGGTGCCGGCGAACTCGCGAAAGCGAATGGCCATTTCCACTTCTTCCGACGAATCAGTGTCCGGGCCGATGCGGTAGACGTCCTTGCGCGCCCATTTTTCCCATTCCGGCGGCGCCTTGCCGTCACGGCTGAGGATTACCCCTTCCTCGAAGTGCACATGCACCGGGTGGCTCCAGCCATTGCCGCCGTTCTTGATCTTCCACACCTCGAGGGTGCCGTCGCCGCTGAAACCGCCATCGGTGGCTTCGTTGGCCAGTTGCGGGGCGGCGTTGATGCGCCGCGGGTCCATGCTGTAGCCGAAGCCGCCGTCGGTCTTGATGGTCCAGGGCGCGCTGTCGGTGCCATCGGAGCGGCCGAAGATGAACTCGCGGTGGCGGGCGGCCCTGAGCTTGACCTGATCGCTGGCGCTGGTGCGGTCCAGGGGCAGGGGAATCATCACCAAGCCCGCGGCCTTGCCGGGTTTGGCCGGTTCATACAAGCTCGGGTCCATGCTGACGTCCTGGCCGGTATAGGGCTGCACGATCAACTGCATGAACTTGCCGACCACCGGGTCGCCGCCATCCCATTCCGGGCCCTTGCTGGTCTGCTTGATGACCGCCTTGTACTTTTCCGACAGCACGTCGGCCAGGCTAATGGCCTGTTTCGGGCCCTTGCCGGTGTCGTGTTCCATGAGGTTGACGAAGTACAGCTTGTCTCCGGCCTTGATCCCGTTCCTGGCGAAATTGATGATGATGTCGTAGCGCTCGGCGATGCCCTGCAGCGGCAGGATGGCGTTGTTGTCCTGCAGGTTGCCGTCGCCATTGAGGTCCAGGGTGCCGTCGAATGGCACGGCGTGCTCCATGATGTTGCCGTCGTTGGCGATCATGTGGAACGGCACGCGGGCATAGGAGACGTTGGAACCGCTCGGGCCCTTGAACTCGCCACTGTTGCCGGCGATTTCACGCACGACGGCAAACTTGAAGTAGCGCGACACCGAGCCGTTGAGGATACGGAAGCGGTAGCTGCGCGCGCGCACCTTGAGCTTGGGCTGGTACTGCCAGTTGACCAGGATCTGGTCGCCGAGAAAGCCGTCGGTGTTGAACGGGTTGAACCACAGCTGGCCGTTGGCGTCCCAGGCCTTGTCGGCGATCACCAGGTTGACGTCGTAGTCGCGGTTGCCCCAGGGCATCGCCGCGCCACTGGGGAAGCGCAGGTTGACGCCATCCTGCAGGGCTTCGTTGCCGCGGTCGATGGCCGAGTAGTAGTTCATCATTACCGCGTTGCCCTTGTAGACGTTCTGCGCGGTGAAATCGAGCATGTGGTCGTGGAACCAGTGGGTGCTCATGGTCTCGCGCCAGTCGCCGCGGATCTTGATGCTGCCGTTCTCGCAGGTCTTCAGGCCAGGGGAGGCGTCGTTGACGAACAGGGTTTCGCCCGGTGCGCAGGGGAAGGCCGCGCGCGGGTCCTGGGCGCGGGTGTTGATGGTGTCGTAGCCGGCCAGCTGGATCGGCCAGCGGTAGTCGTAGTACTGGCCGGGGAAGAAGTAGGCGTTGGCGAAGCCGTCGCTCTCGGCCGGCGAGTGGCCATTGTGCTCGTGGGTGGAGATGGTATGCAGGCCAAAGCCGTTGTTGGCCGAAGGGTCGATCGGTAGGGCGTTGTAATGGCGCATCAGCACCGGTTGGCCGTAGCGCACCATCAGCAGCTTGGGTGGAAAGGTGCCGTCGAAGGTCCACAGCGCCTTGTGGCCCTGCAGGGGCATCTTGGGGTGGAAGCGGGTGTCGATGCCCTTGGTGGTGCCCAGGGTGGTGGGGATGTCGGAGGTCTGGTAGTACAGCCCGCCCGGGGCGAACTCGCCCTTGGCATAGTTGTGCAACTGCTTGCGGTCGCGCAGGCCCTGGTTGATGCGCGCCCCGGCCTGGGCAGTCTTGAACGCGGCCTGGGGGTAGAACTCGTTCCAGCGCTGGTGCGACCAGCCCTTTCCTGGTGGCCGGCCTTCGGCGGGCGAGCCGACCCCGCTGCGGTTGAGGAACATCTCGATCTGCGCCTTCCACGGGTTGCGGTCGAGCACGTTGGCGTACTGCGACGGGAACGGCGTCAGCCCCGGCTGGGTCAGGAACGCCTCCAGAGCGTTGCCGTTGGGGCTGCTGCGGGCGGCGTAATCGGGGTCCTGGGCGGGGGCCGCGCCGACCACGGGCGGCGGAAAGGTCATGACGTAGGGCGGGGTGGCCGGGTCGAGTTTCTCCGGGCCGAACTCTTCGAACAGCAGCAACTGCTGGGTGAACGGCTCGGCACCGAACAAGGGGCTGGGCTTGCCGTTGGTGGGGTATTTGCGCGAGGTCTGCAGCGCGGGGGGCAGCACGTTGTTGGTGGTCACCGTCGCGCGGTTGCCATAGACGCCATCGGTCAGTTCCAGCGAGCCCTCGTTGGCCTCGGGCATCGTTTTCAAGTCTTCCAGCGCCGCCGCCTGGGCCACTGGCGTGACGGGCGGTTCACTGTAGGCGGAAGGATCGGTAGGCGATGGCTGGCTCACGTCGTCGAGCGACCCGGCGAACGCGCTGGCCAGCCCAAGGCTGACCAGCAGTGCCGTAACGCTAGACAACCTGAACACCTGGGTCGATGTCGCAGCGGTTTTGTTCATTGCCGTATGCCCCGTGTTGTGCAGACCGGCATCTGTTGCCACTCGAAGAGCGACGAAGTGCCTTGAACAGGGCACAGCAACGGCTGTGCCAAACGGCAAATGGCCAAACGCCAGTTGTTTCAAGATGTTGCTGAGAGTGAGGGCGAGAAACGCTAAAGGTATTGCCGCAAACCTGGGGCTGGACACCCACTGCTGGGTGGGGAATGCTGCCCACCCGATGCCTTCGATCGTCACCGGGAGCCCACATGGATCCGCTTTACCTTATCGCCCTTGGCGCCATCGTCGCCGGGTTCGTCCAAGGCTTGTCAGGCTTTGCCTTCGGCATGGTGGCCATGTCGTTCTGGGCCTGGGGGCTGGAACCGAAGGTGGCGGCGGTGCTGACGGTATTCGGCAGCCTTACCGGGCAGTTGATCGCGGTGTTCAGCGTGCGCCGGGGCTTCAGCTGGTCGCTGTTGTGGCCCTTTGTGCTTGGTGGCCTGGTGGGGATTCCGCTGGGTGTGTGGGTGCTGCCTTACCTGGACATGCTGTGGTTCAAGGCGGTGTTCGGCACGCTGTTGGTGGTGTGGTGCCCACTGATGTTGCTGGCGCCGCGCCTGCCGCGTCTGCAGGGCGGGCGCCTGGCCGATGGCGCGGTGGGCATGGTCGGCGGGGTGCTGGGCGGCATCGGCGGCTTTACCGGCACCGTGCCGACGCTCTGGTGCACCCTGCGCGGGTTCGAGCGCGATACCCAGCGGGCGGTGATCCAGAACTTCAACTTGTCGATGCTGGCGGTGACCATGCTCACCTACCTGGGCAGCGGGTTGGTGACCCCGGCGCTGCTGCCGGCGTTCGCGGTGGTGGTGTTGGCGATGGCAGTGCCGACGCTGCTGGGCACGCGGCTGTACCTGGGGATCAGTGAGCGGGCGTTTCGCCGGATCGTGCTGGGGCTGCTGACCTTGTCCGGGGTGGCGATGCTGGCCGTGGCGGTGCCGGGGTTGCTGGCGCGGGGCTGATCAAGCTGAACACCACCTCTGAAGGAGCGTACATTCCGACTATCACGCAAGACCGCTTCACCTCAGGCAGCCAACCCTTGCCCGAATCCGGTGTTCTTGGCACCCTTGCCTGCCTTGCCTCTCGACACGCCCGTAAAACAAGGAACCCTCAGGTGAATTGGGAAAAAGTCGGTAAATCCCTGGTGGGGCTGCTCGCCCTGGTCGCCGTCGCCGCCATGCTCTATGCGGTGCTGCGCGATGACGACCGCCTGCAGGCACGCCTGACCTATGCCCATCTCACCTACCCGGGCCAGTTCAGCGAGCGCATCAGCCAGGCCAACGACCTGCTCAAGTATGAGCGGTTGCACTCGCAGATCAGCGACATCGGCGCCGGCGCCCTCAGCCATCCGCAGATCGACAAGCTGGTCGACCTGGCCCAGGCTCCGTACCTGCACCTGTTCGCCAGGCCGTTCGAGGCCGGGTTGGTGGATCACCGCACCGGCCTGCTTATCGAGCTGTACAACCCCGCGCAGGTGCCGCTCAAGGCCGTGCACATCCGCTTGCCGGCCAAGGGCCTGGTGCAGGTGCGTGACGCCGCCGGCAACGACACGCTGGTGCCGACGCCCACCAGCAGCATCGACCTGCCGGCCATCGACGGGGTGAGCGAAAGCAAGGTCTGGGTGTACTTCGATGCCGATTATTCGCAGATCCGTCAGGGCGGGATCAGCATTCGCGATGCCGACGGCAGCGCTGATATCCAGGTGACCCGTGAAGTGGTGGGGTTCCCGGCGCTGCTGGCGCGCTACAGCCAGGTGGTGGTGGCGGTGTTTGCCGGACTGGTGCTGGGGGGGCTGGCGCTGGCTTATGCGTGGCTGGGGCGGGCCAGAACCGCGGGTGTTTCGCATTCTCTCTAGGTGAGCTTGCTTGAAAATACCTGAATGATGATCAAAATATGGCGCTTGAATGAGGGCATATCATTATGCAGAACATCTTTGCCGACGTAACTGCTGAACTTTACGAGGCGATGATGGAACGACTGGAAGACATCGAGCTGGTGGCATTGGTCAAGGCCCGCGCGGGAGAGAAAGGTATCCCGGTTGGGCTGGATGACCTGTAAAGTTGAGCGCTTGCCCTACGTCATTGTGATCCATGGTGCAAGTCTATCCATTCCCGCAATAATGATGTTGCCACCCTCAGGTGGTGTGAGCACTACGGTGGCACGGAGTACCAAAAGCGGCTTGAATACGTGAGAATGTCGCGAAAAATCTGTGTCATATCGCCAATGGGGAAGGTTTATGGGCTGAAGGAGTAGTGGATGGCATGCAGGATTTTTAAAGTCGGAGCGATGGCAGTCTGGGCAATCGGTCTGATCGGTTGTCAAACTGCTACCTGGGAGCATGAACCTCGGAAAAGCTACCCACCTCTGGGCGCCGTTCTGTCCCAAACCATTCTTGCCGCAGGTAATGATAAAGATGGCGCCATGTACGTGGCCGGAGCGGTGGCTGGTTTCACAAAAAGTTTCCAGCCGGCAAAATACAAAGTGGTTCGTGTCCGTTACGCCACCGACAGACGAGCGCTCGCCAATACCTCCGATGAGATTTACGGTGGAGAACCTGGCGCCATGAGCTACGGCTCCTGCTATGTCAGCATCCCCTCAATTCACAAAATCGGTGAATTGGAGTCGCCTTCTTGGTTGAAGTGGGAGTTTACTGAGGATCCGGAAAAACATGTTGTCATGTTGTACTCTCAGCGGGAGTCGACAAATACCTTTTTCGAGGGTGTTACCAGCGAAATTGAACGGGGTACTGAGCGATCAGCTTTGATTTTTGTGCATGGCTACAATGTGTCATTCGAGGAAGCGGCCAGACGTACCGCTCAGATGGCTGATGACCTGCAATTTTCGGGGGTTTCGGCATTCTTCAGTTGGCCTTCCAGGGCTAAATACAAGGCATATACTGTGGATGAGAGAAATATCGAGTGGGCGGAGCTTGATATTAAAAATTTCCTCAGAGATTTCATGGAGAAAACAAGTGCGACGCATATCTACCTGGTTGCCCACAGCATGGGAACACGAGGGTTGACTCGCGCACTCGCTGCTTTGAGCTCCGAACGTCCGGAACTGGCACAAAAGGTCAGAGGGATTATTCTGGCAGCACCAGATATAGATGCAGAAGTTTTCAAACGTGACATCGCTCCTAAACTGGTCTCGCCAGGCAGGAGCTTTACCTTATATGCATCGTCGAATGACAAGGCGCTCATGGCGTCAAAGATGATTCATGGGTATTCGCGAGCGGGTGAGTCAGGCAAAGGGATTGTCGTCCTAGATGGGATGGACACGATAGATGCGTCCAGCGTGGACACTGACTTGGTGGGGCACTCGTATTTTGGTGACGCAAGAACGATTATCTCGGACATGCATTATCTTGTACGTGGAACTACTCCACCGAACAAGCGATCTGGCCTCGAGTCGGTGGGGATACCACCAGATAGGTATTGGTATATTAAGCCTTAAAAATCTCTTTTCGGCATGGGCTAGGTCCTGACAGACTGTCGGCTTTTTCCGGTCCATGCCGAACATCCCAATACTTGTTGGGAAATCGTTATCCTGCGCTTACGAGAAGTATCCATTTCAACCTCGGCGCACATGCTTCACCAGCACCTTCTCCAACAACTCCCACATCGCCGGATCGGTGCTGAACGCCACATTGAAGCGCATCCACCCGGTGGCCTTGGCATCTACCATGAATAGCTGTCCGGGCCCGAGCATGATGCCTTTCTCCAGGGCATCGTCCAGCAGCGCGGCGCTGTCGGGGATCGCCGGATGGCGGGTCCAGATATACATCCCCTCGTCCGATTCGATGAACAGCTCGAAGCCCAGCCGGTGCAGGTGCCTCCCCACTTCCTGATGCGCCTCGGCCAAGCGCTGGCGCAGGCGCTTGAGGTGTTTGCGCCAGCGACCGTCGATGATTGCGGCGTACACCACCCGCTCCATCACCTGCGAGGTGGTCAGGCCTGAGCGCATCTTCAGGTGCAGCAGTTGCTGGGTCAGTTCGGGGTTCGCCAGTAGGTAGCCGACCCGCACGTTGGGCGAGATGCTTTTCGAGTAGCTGCCCACGTACACCACCTGCTGCAGGTGGTCGAGGCTGGCCAGGCACGGCAGCGGGTCGGCGATCATGTCGGCGTAGAGGTTGTTCTCCACCAGCCGGAAGCCATGCTGGCTGGCCAGTTGCAGCAGGCGGTGCAGTTGCGCCAGCGGGGTGCGCGAGCAGGTCGGGCTGTGCAGGTGCGGCTGGGTGAAGAACGCCGTGGGGCGGTGGTGGGCCAACAGGCGCTCGAGCTGGTCGAGGTCGTAGCCCGCCGGGGTACGCGGCACACCCACCAGGGTGGCGCCCTGGGTGCGCAGGATGCTCATCAGGTTGGGGTAGCCGGGGTCGTCCACCAGCACCACGTCGCCGGGGCGCACCAAGGTGCGCACGGCCAGGTCCAGAGCCTGGCTGGCGCCGTGGGTGAGCATCAGCTGCGCCGGGTTGGCGACGATCGACAGTTCCTGCTGCAGGTTCTGCGCGGTCAGCGCGCGCAGCTCCGGCAGGCCCAGGGGGTCGCCGTAGCCGGACAGCTCCAGCGGGCTGCCGGCGACCTGGCGCAGGCCGCGACGCAGGCCTTCCTCGTACATCCAGTCGTTGGGCAGCCAGCCGCAACCGGGCTTGAACGGCAACTGACGGATCTCGAAGATCTGCTGCAGGTACCACTCGGAATTGAAGGTGGGGCGACTGGTGTCGACCTCGACGTTGTGCTTTTCCAGTAGCTCGTTCGCCGCACGATTGACGAAGAACCCCGCATTGCCCTTGCTTACCAGCAAGCCCTGGGCCACCAGCCGGTCGTAGGCCTCGACCACGGTGAAGGTGCTCACCGAGTAGGTCGAGGCGAACGCCCGGATCGACGGGACCTTGGCCCCGGGCTTGAGCGTCTGGTCGTCGATCAGCGCGCGCAGTCCGTCGATGATCTGGTTGACCAGCGGGGTGGAGGAGTCCGGATGGAGCTGGAGCATTCGGGGGCCTTCAGGTGTGCGCGGCGCCAGGCGCCTGCAGGGGTATCGCGGGTGTATTGCATCGGCGGCCTGTACAGTGCAGTGCGTTTTTCATGCCGCTGTGCATGGCTCTATGTGTTCGACATTTTTACATTACGTGTCAGATATAGCCAACACAGCACGTACCAGCGCCATGAATAATCACAACATCGCTGCTTTGCCGTCGGGGTTTGCCCCGCACCTTCCTTTCGCCTGGCCGGACGCCTCTCGTCCGTCCCCAGCATGGTTCAGTTCGTCCAGAGGGTTGCCTCTGGCCGCGTAAGCAGGCCGCCACGGATGGCCTGCGTGTGCTCGCGCACACCTCCCTGCCCGCAGTAGCACTGATGTACAGGTGAGACCGATAACCATCGGGGTTTCACAGTTTTTCCTTGGATAAAAAGAAGCACGGGGTAAATAACTGATGGACGCAACATCCACATCCACCACCGCGAAGGACGGGCACGAGAGCAAGCTCAGTGCCTCGCTCAAGTCGCGCCACCTGACGATGATGTCCATCGCCGGGGTGATCGGCGGCGCCTTGTTCGTCGGTTCCGGCAGTGTCATCCACAGCGCCGGCCCGGCCGCTGTGCTGGCGTACCTCGCCGGCGGCATCCTGGTGGTGCTGATCATGCGCATGCTCGGCGAAATGGCGACCTCCTCGCCGGACACCGGCTCGTTCTCCACCTACGCCGACCGCGCCATTGGCCGCTGGGCCGGTTTCACCATCGGCTGGCTGTACTGGTGGTACTGGGTGATCCTCATGGCCTGGGAGGCCTACGTGGCGGGCAAGATCCTGCACGGTTTCTTCCCCGACGTGAGCGTCAACGTGTTCGTGCTGGCCACGACGCTGCTGCTGATCACCGTCAACTTCTTCAACGTCAAGCACTATGGCGAGTTCGAGTTCTGGTTCGCGCTGATCAAGGTGGTGGCGATCGTCTGCTTCCTGGTGGTGTGCACCGCCGCGGTGATGAACATCTGGCAGTTCGGTGAAGTGCGCGGTATTACCCACCTGACCGCCGAAGGCTTCATGCCCAACGGCATCACCACGGTGATCGGCGCCTTGCTGGGGGTGATGTTCGCTTTCCTCGGCGCCGAGATCGTCACCATTGCCGCCTCAGAGGCGAAGGACCCGGCCACCCAGATCGTCAAGGCGACCAACTCGGTGGTGTGGCGTGTGTGCCTGTTCTACGTCGGCTCGATCTTCCTGATCGTCTGCCTGGTGCCGTGGAACGACCCGCAACTGGGTGTCTCCGGCTATGGTGCCTACCGCCGTACCCTGGAACTGCTGGGCGTGCCGTATGCCGAGCTGCTGATGAACTTCGTGGTGCTCACCTCGGTGAGCAGCTGCCTGATCTCCGGCCACTACACCGCTTCGCGCATGCTGTTCTCCCTGGCTCAGCGTGGCGACGCGCCGCGCCTGTTCACGTTCACCCGCACCGGTACCGGCGTCCCGGTGAACGCGATCATCGGCTCGTGCCTGGTGGCGGTGTTCTGCGCGCTGATCAACTTCAGTGACACCCTGCGGCCAAAGGACGTGCTGGAAACCCTGATGAACACCACTGGCATGATTGCCCTGCTGGTGTACCTGGTGATCGCCTTCTCGCAGCTGCGCATGCGCCGCAAGCTGATCGCCGAGGGCAAGGAAGTGCGCCTGAAGATGTGGCTGTTCCCATGGCTGACCTACCTGGTGATCCTGTTCATCGTGGCGGCCCTGGTGACCATGGCCTTCATGCCTGACTACCAGATCCTGGTGATTTCCACCGGTATCGCCGCAGCCATCGTGGTGGCCATGGGCGTGGTGCACCAGATCCGTAGCGCCAAGCGTCACTGATTGCGCTGGTGCCTTTGGCAACGGCCGGTCCCTTTCGAGGGACCGGCCGTTTTCGTTTGTGGGCAAAACCTTGTTTGTCAGTCAGATCATCCTTACGTTGCAGCATGCCGACATGGCTTATGCTGCACATAATTGCCCTACTAGGAGTCGCCCATGGCCTGGTCCGCCACCCAGTATTCGTTGTTCGAGGATGAACGCACCCGCGCCGTGCGTGATCTGCTGGCCGCCGTGCCGGCGCGTCCGGCGCGGCATGCCACGGACCTTGGCTGCGGCCCGGGCAACTCCACCGAGGTGTTGCTGCAGCGCTGCCCCGATGCCCAGGTCCTGGCCCTGGACAGCGATCCGGACATGATCGACAAGGCCCGGCAGCGGCCACGGCTGAGCATTCCACGGGTGCGTTGCGAGATTGGCGAGATCGCCAGCTGGACTGCCCACGAGCCCCAGGACCTGATCCTGGCCAACGCGTCTTTGCAGTGGGTGCCGGACCACGCCAGCCTCTACCCGCACCTGGTGCGGCAACTGGGCGAGGGCGCCAGCCTGGCCGTGCAGACCCCCGACAACCTCGACGAGCCGGCTCACCGCCAGTTGCGCGAGATCGCCAGCCAGGGGCCCTGGGCTGGCAAGTTCGCCGATTTCTGCCTGCCGCCGCGGCACAACGCCGGGTTCTACTACGACCTGCTCAGCCCGCTGTGCGCGCGGGTGGATGTCTGGCGCACCACCTATCACCACCCGCTGGTCGGCGGCGCCGAGGCGGTGGTGGAGTGGTTCAAGGGCTCGGCGTTGCGGCCTTACCTGGCGCGGTTGGATGAGCAGGAGCAGGCGAGTTTCCTGCAGCTTTACTTGCAGGCCATGCAGCGTGACTACCCGCCGGCCAGCGATGGCAGGGTGTTGTTGCCGTTCCCGCGGTTATTCGTGGTGGCGACGCGCTAGGCGCCAGAGCACGCAGGCGTAGATGCCGAGGTTGAGCAGCAGTACGATGGTGCCCAGCCACAGCTGGATTTGCGGGGTCAAGCCGGCGGGGTAGATCACTGGCCAGATGTAGTGTTCGACGAAGCCGCCGTGGTAGCCGGCGTCGCCGGCGGTTTTGCGCAGGTGGTTTTCCCAGTCGGTCAGGGGGCACTCCAGGTGTAGGCCTTCCACGGCCAGGCCCCAGGCGAGGGCGGGGAGGTGGATCAGCAGGGCGCGGCGGCGCCAGAGCACCAGCAGGCCGCCGAACAGGACCAGCAGGATGAACGAGAGGTGGAACAGGACCAGGGTGTCGGCGGCCAGGCGGTAGAACATGGTGGGGTGGGGCCTTGCTGTTGGAGTCGGGTTAGTTTGTCATGTTTTTTGTTTCTGAGTTTCTGAGTTTCTGAGTTTCTGAGTTTCTGAGTTTCTGAGTTTCTGAGTCTGGGCGGTGATTGTTTTTATAGTTGTATGCGCATTCATTTGCGATGTCGACGCATAGTCACCTTTCCGCCCTTACGGCGGGTTACTTAATGAGATGGTCACCCCGGCACCCTGCGAGGCGTACGCTTTCGCAGGGTGCTTTTACTTCGGAGACCGTCATCATGAGCAGCGTGACCCTGATCGGCATCGACATTGGTAAACATACCTTCCACCTGCACGCCCAGGACAAGTTCGGCAAAGAGGTAATGCGCAAGAAGTGCTCAAGGCAGCAGATGATGCGGTTTCTGGCCAATCATCCCCCTTGCACGGTAGTGATGGAGGCCTGTGCCGGTTCACACTGCCTGGCGCGAGAAATCAAAGCGATGGATCATGAGGCCAAGCTGATCTCGCCGCAGTTCGTTAAACCTTTCGTCAAGAGCAACAAGAATGACTTCGTCGATGCGCAAGCCATCTGCGAAGCCGCTTCCCGACCCTCCATGCGCTTTGTGACGCCAAAATCGCCTGAGCAGCAAACGCTCTCTGTTTCTCATCGGATGCGTGAATCATTGATCCGCGACCGAACCAAGACGGTGAACCAGATGCATGGGTTCCTGCTCGAATTCGGTGTCAGCCTGCCGACCGGATTGGCAGTGGTCAAACGCCTTGCTTCGGTGCTTGAAGAGCACGACCTGCCAATACGGCTCGTCGCATTACTGCAGCGCCTGCATGATCATTTCGTCTACTTGAGCGAGCAGATCAAGGTGTTGGACAAAGAGCTGGAGAGCCAACTGGCTGACGATGATCTAGGCAGTCGTTTGCTGAGCATGCCGTGTGTTGGGCCGATCACCGCCAGCCTGCTGGCTGTAGAAATGGGAGATGCTCGGCAGTACGGCAGTAGCCGGGACTTTGCGGCCTCTGTAGGTCTGGTGCCCCGCCAGTACAGCACTGGTGGTAGGCCAGCTTTGCTGGGGATCAGCAAGCGTGGCGACAAGAACCTTCGGCATTTGCTGGTGCTGTGCGCACGGGTCTACATGCTTCGCCTGAAGTATCAGAAAGGCCCATTGGCCGATTGGGTGCGTTCATTGCTCGCGCGACGTCACTCCAATGTGGTGGCCTGCGCGTTGGCCAACAAACTGGCACGCATTGCGTGGGCCATTGCCACTCGGCACACGCAATATAAAACGGAGCCAGACGCGATAAACGCCTGACCCCGTTGTGCTGCACCGAGTTTCACCATCAGGTTTTGCGATAGCTGAACAACAGATGAAATAAACGGCCGATCGGCCTGGCGATGATCCTGAACGACCAATTGGCTCTTGGAAGCCGCCTACTTTGTTAGGATCGCCAGGTGCGAATGCTCATCGTGGCGCGGGATGCGAGCCCAATAGACGCCGGATAGATTGAAGCAAGCCATCCATTCCATCTGATGAACAGTATTGCAAAAAATGGGGTGACCATAGATTGGTCGTGGCCAAAGTAACCAAAGCCGTGGCGCTCCATTCATCCGGCCCTCCGCTTCGCTCCGGGTTCCCTCACTCCGGCCTTGCTCCCGGGAGGACCGCGCTGCAGGGCCCATCCTGGGCCCCAGCGCTTGACGGGCATCCATGCCCGTCACCTCCCTCCGCAAGTCCTACGTTCGGCCTCCTGAAGTCGCGAAGTTACGAGCGGCGCCTGAACTGGTGCAGCTGTCGCTAGTTTGAACTTAATTAATCTCTAGATCGCATCGCGGGGCAAGCCCGCTCCCACGCGATAGTCGTTGTTATATAGATCTCTGTATGAGCGGGCTTGCCCCGCGAAAGGGCCGGAACAGCCAATATATAACTAATTATCAAAAACTAACTTCGCATCTCCTGCTCCTGCTCCTGCTCCTGCTCTTGCTTCTAAGCGCGCGATAGTTCAGGCGCCGCCAATTGCGACTTCAGGAGGCCGAGCGGAGTTCTTGCGAAGGGAGGTGACGGCCATGGATGGCCGTCAAGCGCTGCGCCCCAGGATGGGGCGTTCAGCGCGGTCCTCCCGGGAGCAAGAACGGAGCGAGGGAACCCCGGAGCGAAGCGTAGGGGCCGGATGAACGGAGCGGAACGGTTTTGCCTACTTTTCCCTAGAGAAAAGTAGGTCGCCGTAAAGGCGAAAAGGTGACTAAATGTCGATATCGTCTACGAATGTGCATACAAAAATCAAAAAAATCACCAAGTAACCAGCTCCAGCCCTAAACCCCCTCCAAAACCATCTCCAAAAACGTACCCACCACCCGCCGCATCCTCTGCTCACTCAAACAAACCAGCGTCTCAGTCAAATGCCGCCGACAATCCACAATCGGCAAAGCACAAACCCTCGCATCAGCCCCAAACTCCGCCGCCGAAACAACCCCAACGCCAATCCCCACCACCACCGCCTCCCGCGCCGCCTCGCGCCCCTCGACCTGGATCGCCGGTCGAATCCGCAACCCGGCCCGCTGCATCTCCTCCTCCAGCGTCTGCCGCGTCACCGACCCCGGCTCACGCAGCACCAGCGGCGTGTCGTCCAGATCCGCCAGGCTGATCTGCCCCCGGCTGGCCCACGGGTGGTTGTGCGAGACAAACGCCACCATCGGGTCACGCCGCATCGGCACGCAGAACAACCGCTCATCATCGACATCGCGCCCGAGCAGGGCCAGGTCCGCCTGGTAACTGAACAGCCGGGCCAGCGACTCGTCGGTATTGCCGGTCTCGATCTTCACCTGGATCCCCGGATAGCGCTGACAGAACCGGGCGATCTGCGGCAGCACGTGCACCGGCGCGTCCACCGCCAGGGTCAGGCTGCCGGTGTGCAGGGCGCGGGAGTCCTGCAGCAGCTCCACGGCCTCGGCCTCGCAGGCGAACAGGCGTTGGGTCACGCCCAGCAGGCGCTCGCCCAGGTCGGTCAGTTGTACAGAACGCTTGTTGCGCTGGAACAGCAGCACGCCGAAGCGCTCCTCGAGCTTGCGCACCTGGTCGGACACCGCCGGCTGGGTCAGAAACAGCTTCTGCGCCGCACGGGTAAAGCTGCCCTGTTCGGCGACCGCATGAAAGGCCTTGAGTTGAGCATGGGAGACCGACATCGAACACTCCACTTAAAAGCTGGGTTTATGTGTGAAATACGATAAATCGATTTTATTTATCAGTCAGCAGCTGTTTCCATGTGTTTCAACCCGACCACGCTGCCACGAGCGGCGGCATGTCGGCCATGGCGGCACCACCGCCATCTGACCAGGTGACGTCCCTCCGTCACGCAGTGCGCAACACAACAACAAGACAGGCGTTTCTTCACATTCTGCCGGCACACTCAAGCAAGAGGTCAGAGTCAATGAATCAATCCCTGGGCGCCATCAAGCGTTGGCGCGTGCAGATCTTCGCGATCACCTGGCTGGCCTACGCCGCCTTCTACTTCACCCGCAAGGCCTTCTCGGTGGCCAAGCTCGGCATCGGCGAGGATCCGAATTTCATGCTCGACAAGGCCGCCATGGCCAACCTCGACGCGATCTACCTGGCCGCCTACGCCGTGGGCCAGTTCACCTGGGGGATGCTCGCCGACCGATTCGGCCCCCGCGTAGTGGTGCTCGGCGGGCTGCTGATCTCCGCGGCGGCCGCAGTGGTGATGGGCAGCTACGCGACCTTCCCGATCTTCGCCACCTGCATGCTGATCCAGGGGCTGGCGCAGTCCACCGGCTGGGCGGGACTGTGCAAGAACATCGGCAGTTTCTTCCCGGCCTCCCAGCGCGGCCGGGTGCTGGGGCTGTGGAGTTCGTGCTACGCCTTTGGCGGCCTGGTGGCCTCGCCGTTCGCCGGCTGGTGGGCTTACACCCTGGTCGGCACCTGGCACGCGGCGTTCTTCTCCAGCGCCGTGGTGGTGGCCGCGGTGGCGGTATTGTTCTTCATTTTCCAGCGCAACAAGCCCGAGGATGTCGGCCTGCCGGCGGTGGAGCCCGAGCCGCAGAGCATGGCGCCGGGGGCGAACCTTTGCAGCGTGTGGTCGCCGCTGCGCGAGATCCTGCGCAACCGCACGGTGCTGACCCTGGGCCTGGCCTACTTCATGCTCAAACCGGCCCGCTACGCCATCCTGCTGTGGGGCCCGGTGATCGTCTTCGAGCAGATGCCGTCGGTGGGCAAGGTCGGCGCGGCGATCATCCCCACCGCCTTCGAGCTGGCCGGGCTGCTCGGCCCGATCCTCATCGGCCTGGCCTCGGACAAGCTGTTCGGTGCCCGGCGCATGCCGGCCTGCGTGATCAGCCTGGTACTGCTGACCCTGACCCTCGCCGGCTTCATGGCGGCGATGCACAGCGGCAGCGTGCTGCTGGTGGTGGCCCTGCTGTTCGTCATGGGCCTGACCCTGTACGGCCCGGATTCGATGATCAGCGGCGCCGCGGCCATCGACTTTGGCACGGCCAAGGCCGGCGCCACCGCGGCCGGCTTCGTCAACGGCTGCGGCTCGGTGGGCGCGGTGCTCGGCGGCCTGCTGCCCGGTTACTTCGACAGCGTCACGGTGTTCATCGTCTTCGCCGGCACCGCGCTGTTCTCCGCCCTGGTGCTGCTGCCGCACTGGAACAGCCGCCCGGCGACTGCCCTGCAGGCCAATGACGTGGCACCCAATACCAGCATGGCGATCAAGCCACTGCGTACCTAAAGGAAAGCGAGTAGATGAGACCCTTCTGGCTGCAACAGGCCCTGGACCAGGAAGACGAAGCGCTGTGCCCGCCGCTCGCCGGTGACGTGCGCTGCGACGTGTGCATCGTCGGCGGCGGCTACACCGGCCTGTGGACCGCACTGATGATCAAGGAACAGGCGCCGCAGCTGGAGGTGCTGCTGCTCGAGGCGGATATCTGCGGCGCCGGGGCCAGTGGGCGCAATGGTGGTTGCGCGCTGTCCTGGTCGGCCAAGTACTTCACCCTCGAGCGGTTGTTCGGGGTGGCCGAGGCGGTGCGCCTGGTGCGCGAGTCCGAGCGCAGCATCGGCGCCATCGGCGAGTTCTGCGCGGCCAACGGCATCCGTTGCGACTACCGCATGGACGGCACCCTCTACACCGCCACCAACCAGGCCCAGCTCGGCGGCACCGATGCGGTGATCGCCGCGCTGGAACAGCAGGGCATCAACTCGTTCCAGCGCCTGGCGCTGGAACAGGTGCAGCGCCTGGCCGGTTCCGAACGGCACCTGGAGGGCTGGTATTCGCCGGCCGCGGCCACGGTGCAGCCGGGGCGGCTGGTGCGCGGCCTGCGCCGGGTGGCCTTGCAACGTGGCGTGCGCATCCACGAGGGCACGGCGATGACCGGCCTGGAGCATGGCGCGCCGGTGCAGGTGCGCACCCGCGCCGGCACCGTCCGCGCCGACCGCGTGGTGCTGGGCCTCAATGCCTGGATGGCGCGGGCCTTCCCGCAGTTCGAGCGCAGCGTGGCCATCGTCTCCAGCGACATGGTGATCACCGAGCCGTGCCCTGAGCTGCTGGGTCGGATCGGCCTGGACAGCGGCGTCAGCGTGCTCGACTCGCGGATCTTCGTGCACTACTACCACAACACTTCCGATGGCCGGCTGATGCTTGGCAAGGGCGGCAACACCTTTGCTTATGGCGGGCGCATGCTGCCGGTGTTCGACCAGCCGTCGCCGTACCAGCCGCTGCTGCGCGAAAGCCTGGCCGAGTTCTTCCCGGCGCTGGCCGAGGTGCCGCTGGCGGCGAGCTGGAACGGGCCATCGGACCGTTCGGTGACCGGGCTGCCGTTCTTCGGTCGGCTCGATGGGCAGGGCAACGTGTTCTACGGCTTCGGCTACTCCGGCAGCGGGGTTGGGCCGTGTCACATGGGCGGGCAGATCCTGTCGTCGTTGGCACTGGGGCTGGACAACGCCTGGACCCGTTCGCCGCTGGTCAAGGGGCCGTTGGGGCAGTTTCCGCCGGAGCCGGTGCGCTACCTGGGGTCGTTGTTGGTGCGCAACGCCATCCGCCGCAAGGAACGCGCCGAGGACCGCGGCGTGCGCCCGCGCCGGCTGGACGTGCGCCTGGCGAAGTTCGCGGCGGCGGCGGGGAAGGCGGACAAGGGCTGAAGCCGACGCGATTTCTTGTCGAACCCGGCGCGCAGGGCGTATAAACTCTCCCCACTTTTAGGCCGGTCGCTTCCTGAACCGGCCGCGGAAACAAAGAGAGTCGATATGGGCGCACAGTGGAAAGCCAAACATAGAGAAACAGCGGCCAATGCCAAAGGCAAGATCATGGGCAAGCTGGCCAAGGAGATCCAGATCGCTGCCAAGTCCGGTGCCGACCCGGACATGAACCCGCGCCTGCGCCTGGCCATCGTCCAGGCCAAAAAAGCCTCGATGACCCGTGAGACCCTGGAGCGCGCGATCAAGAAAGGCGCGGGCCTGGACGGCGAGGCCGTGCAGTACCATGCCGTCAGCTATGAAGGTTTCGCCCCGCACCAGGTGCCGCTGATCGTCGAGTGCCTGACCGACAACATCAACCGCACCGTGGCCCAGATCCGCGTGCTGTTCCGCAAGGGCCAGCTCGGCGCCAGCGGCTCGGTGGCCTGGGACTTCAACCATGTTGGCCTGATCGAGGCCACCCCGGAAGGTGACGCCGATCCGGAAATGGCGGCCATCGAAGCCGGTGCCCAGGACTTCGAGGACGGCGAGGAAGAGGGCTCGACCCTGTTCATCACCGACACCACCGACCTGGACGCCGTGCAGAAGGCCCTGCCGGAGCATGGCTTCACCGTCACCTCGGCGAAGATCGGCTACACCCCGAAGAACCCGGTGAGCGCCGCCGGCCTGAGCGCCGAAGCGCTGGCCGAGGTCGAGGCCTTCCTCGAGGCGATCGACGAGAACGAAGACGTGCAGAACGTCTATGTCGGCCTGACCGACTGATCCGCGCGTCATCCTCGCGGGGCAAGCCCACTCCCAGCACGTTCTGTGGGAGCGGGCTTGCCCCGCGATCATTTCCGGACCTGTGCCATGCACCCCACCTTCGCCTCCCTCAGCCTCGCCCACCTGCGCACCCTCGACTGCCTCCTGCAGCTGAAGAACCTCAGCCACGCCGCCGAGCGCCTGGGCTGCAGCCAATCGGCGCTGAGCCGCCAGCTGGCCAGCCTGCGCGAGGCCTTCGACGACCCGCTGCTGGTGCGCCAGGGCCGTGGCTACGTGCTCAGCGAACACGCTGAGGCGCTGGTCGAACCGCTGCGCCAGGTACTGGAGGAGCTCAACGCCTTGCGCCAGCCCGCGGCGTTCGACCCGGCGCGCTGCGAGCGGCGCTTCTGCCTGGCGGCCTCCGACTACGTGGCCGAGCACATGCTGCCGCAGCTGGTCAAGGTACTGGAGCAGGAGGCGCCGGGGGTGTCGCTGGAGTACCGCACCTGGCAGGCCGGGCAGTATGCCTTGCTTGCCAGTGGCGAGATCGACCTGGCCACCACGCTGTTCGACGAGTCACCGCCCAACCTGCACGGTCGGTTGCTGGGCGAGGACCGGGCGGTATGCCTGATGCGTCACGACCATCCACTGAGCGCCCGCGCCGAGTTGAGCCAGGACGACTACCTGGCCTTCAAGCACGTAAGGGTGTCCGGGGGCGGCGACAAGGACAGCTTCATCGACCGTCATCTGCGCGCCCAGGGGCTGCAGCGGCGCATCAGCCTGGAGGTGCCGTTCTTCAGCGCGATGGTCCAGGTGCTCGGCAATGGCCAGGCCCTGGCCACGGTGCCCGAGCACATTGCCCGGCAGCTGGCGCGGCTGCATGGCCTGAGTTGGCGGCCGATGGGCTTCATCGACCACACCCAGCGCTATTGGGTGGTCTGGCACCAGCGCCTGCAGGCCTCGGCCGAGCACCGCTGGTTGCGCAACCGGGTTTTCGAGGTGTGGCGTCAGTCGCAGTTCGGCGTGCAGGGCGGGCATGCGCCTTCGCTATAGCAGCTATGCGCGAAGCGGGGTTATTCGCAAACCGGCAGGCGCCTAGACTGCGGGCAATGGACACCGCCCAGGAGCGCGCGCATGACTCCCGAACAATTCCGCCAGTACGGCCACCAACTGATCGACCTGATCGCCGACTACCGCCAGACCGTCGGCGAGCGCCCGGTCATGGCCCAGGTCCAGCCGGGCTACCTCAAGGCCGCCTTGCCCGAGGGCGCGCCGCAGAAGGGCGAGCCGTTTGAAGCCATCCTCGCCGACGTCGACAAGCTGGTGATGCCCGGCCTGTCCCACTGGCAGCACCCGGACTTCTACGGTTACTTCCCCTCCAACGGCACCCTGTCGTCGGTGCTCGGCGACTTCCTCAGCACCGGCCTGGGCGTGCTCGGCCTGTCGTGGCAGTCCAGCCCGGCCCTGAGCGAGCTGGAGGAAACCACCCTCGACTGGCTGCGTCAGCTGCTGGGTCTGAGCGGGCAATGGAGCGGGGTGATTCAGGACACCGCCTCGACCAGCACCCTGGTGGCGCTGATCAGTGCCCGCGAGCGCGCCACCGACCACGCCCAGGTGCATGGCGGCCTGCAGGCCCAGGCCAAACCGTTGATCGTCTACGTCAGCGCCCATGCCCACAGCTCGGTGGACAAGGCCGCGCTGTTGGCCGGCTTTGGCCGCGACAACATCCGCCTGATCCCCACCGACGCCCGCTACGCCATGCGTCCTGAAGCGCTGCGCGAGGCCATCGAGCAGGACCTGGCCGCCGGCAACCAGCCCTGTGCCGTGGTCGCCACCACCGGCACCACCACCACCACCGCGCTGGACCCGCTGCGCCCGATCGGCGAGATCGCCCAGGCCAACCAGCTGTGGCTGCACGTGGACTCGGCCATGGCCGGTTCGGCGATGATCCTCCCGGAGTGCCGCTGGATGTGGGACGGCATCGAGCTAGCCGATTCGGTGGTGGTCAACGCCCACAAGTGGCTGGGCGTGGCCTTCGACTGCTCGATCTACTACGTGCGCGATCCGCAGCACCTGATCCGGGTGATGAGCACCAACCCCAGCTACCTGCAGTCGGCGGTCGATGGCGAGGTGAAGAACCTGCGCGACTGGGGCATCCCGCTGGGGCGTCGGTTCCGGGCACTGAAACTGTGGTTCATGCTGCGCAGCGAAGGGGTCGAGTCCCTGCAGCAACGCCTGCGCCGCGACCTGGAAAACGCCCGCTGGCTGGCCGCCCAAATCGAGTCGGCACCGCAGTGGGAAGTGCTGGCGCCGGTGCAATTGCAGACCCTGTGCATCCGCCATCGCCCGGCGGGCCTCGAGGGCGAGGCGCTGGATGCCCACACCCGCGGCTGGGCCGAGCGCCTCAACGCCTCGGGTGACGCCTACGTGACCCCGGCGACCCTGGACGGGCGCTGGATGGTGCGGGTGTCGGTGGGGGCGTTGCCGACCGAGCGTGAACATGTGCAGCAGTTGTGGGCGCGTTTGCAGGCGGTGGTGGCGGAGTAAACACCATTCAGGTCTCGCTGTATCTTTATTGATATAGCGATCAGGCGGTCCTGCCCAGTGGCCATGGCGCCGGGCACAGGCTGCGCAGCAGCAGGTCGGCCTGGGCCTGGGTGGAGGCGCGGGTGGGCCTGACCTGACCCGAGCTGCCGGGCGCCATGCCGAAGCGGAAGATAGCGATAGCGTGTTTGCCGACAGCTGCGCGGTTTCAGCTATGCCAGCTGAATCAGCAGGCCGCTCGCCAGGCGCGGATCTGTTCCAGCGTGGCGGTGGCGCCGCCGCAGACGATCACCAGCACATTGCCGTAGGCGGCCACGGCCTCGGGTTGTTCGAGCAGGGCCAGCGCGGCGCCGCAGGCCGGTTCCACCAGCAGGCGATGATCACGCAGCAGCCGCTCGCAGGCATCGAGGGCTTCGCGGTCACTGACCAGGTGGCTGCGCACCGGGTGCTGGCGGGTGCAGGCCAGCGCCTGCTCGGCGACCCGTTTGGCGCCCAGCGAAGTGGCCACCGAGGCGATGCGCGGCAGTTCCACGGTGTGCCCGGCGGCGATGGCGGCGTGCAGCGACGCCGCGCCATCGGTCTCCACCGCCAGCACCGGCACATCCTGCCAGCCGTTGCGCTGCAAGCCTTCAACCACGCCGCGGAGCAGGCCGCCGCCGCCGACCGAAAGCACCACCGCGTCAGGCTTGAAGCCGGCGGCGGCGACCTCGTCGATCATGCTGGCGTGGCCTGTCCACAGCAGCGGATCGTCGAACGGATGGATGAAGGCGTCGTCCGCGCCGACCAGGGTCTGGGCGTGCTCATTGGCTTCCTGCCAGGAACTGCCGCGCACGATCACGCGGGCGTCTTCCAGGCGCAGCAGTTCCCTGGCCCGTTCGGTAGTGTTCTCGGGCACCACCACGGTGACCGGCACACCGAGCTTGCGGCCGGCATAGGCCACCGCCAGGCCGGCATTGCCGCCGGACGACGAGACGAAATGCCGGGCACCCCGGGCATGGTGGACCTCGCAGGCATGGCCGACGCCGCGCAGCTTGAACGAGCCGCACGGTTGCAGGGCTTCGAGCTTGAGCCACACCGGGCGGTCGGCGCTCAGGGACAATGGGCGGGATTCGATCAGCGGGGTAGGAATGTGCAGCGGCATGATGGGCTCCGGGGTTCAGTCGCGTGCAGCCGTGGCGGGCTCGCCGCGCAGCTGCTCCAGGTAGTTGTAGACGGTGTAGCGGGTCACGCCGAGGGCTTCGGCGGCTTTCTCCACGCCACCCTTGACGATGAACAGGCCGCGCCCCTGCATGAGGCGCACGGCCTCGACCTTGGCCTGTTTGTTCATCCGCCCCTGGCCGCTGCGTTGCAGCGCATCCTGGATGATCCCGGCCATCAGCGCGGTCATGTCGGCCGCCTCGTCGGCCGGCGCCGGTGTCGTGCCCAGTGGCTGGAAGTGCTGGAGAAAGGCCATGGCGGCCTCCAGGCCGGTGACGTCGGTGTTCACGCACAGGCTGGCGAAGGGCAGGCCGTCGCGGTCGCGGAAGATCGCCGTGGCGCTGCGCAGGCTGCGGCCCTTGAGGGTGGTGGGGTAGTCGGGCAGCACCACCGGCGCGCAGCCCTGCTGGTCGGCCGAAGCCTGCATCAACGCCTTGAAGCCCTGGTCCTGCTCGGGGGCGGCGAGAATCGGGCTGCCGACCCGGCGACCGGAAAGATGGCCGTTGACGATTGCCACCACCGAGTGCTCCGGGTGTTCGAGGTCGTGCAGGAGGATCTCGACGTTGCGTGGGACGACACTGCCCAAGGCCTGCAGGGTGGCCTGGAGAACAGTCAGGGTGAGCTGGCGTTCTTGCTGGGTGGTGGGAGAGGGCATGGGAAGGGGCCTGATTCAATAATGTGTTGAATTTTACACAAAAAGTTGAATCTGGCGAGTGCAGTTGTTTGGCCCACATGAAAACGGGGCCAACCCGCTCCTGCGGGCTGCAGGAGCAAGTTGGCCCCGTTGTTAGGCGAATCAGCCCAGCTTTGGCGTACGCGGCGGGATCATGCGGCGCGAGCCGGTCGACTCGAAGGCAGCAGCGAATTTCAACAGATTGTTGTCACTGTAGGCCTTGCCGGCGAAGGTCAGCCCCACCGGCATGCCGATATCGGCCATCACGCCCATCGGCACGGTCACGGTCGGTACACCCAGGTGACGGATCGCCAGGTTGCCGTTGGCCACCCAGATGCCGTTGCTCCAGGCGATGTCCGCCGACTCCGGGTTCACATCGGCGTCCGCCGGGCCGACGTCGGCCACGGTGGGGAACAGCACCGCGTCCAGGCCCTGGGCGTCCATCCAGTCTTCCAGGTCGAGCTTGCGGGTGGCTTCCAGGCCGCGCAGGCCATCGGGCACGGTGGCGATCTGGTCCCAGGTCTTCAGGCCGCGCTTGGCCATGTTGACGTATTCGTCCATGCCGGCGGCCAGGTCGTCCTCACGGTTGGGCAGGGTGCCCGGGTCATGGGGGAAGATCTGCGGGCCGTCGACATCGGCCAGGCGGTTGAGCTTGGGATCGTCGTTGGCGCGCAGGAAATCGTCGAAGGCCCAGCCGGACAGTTCCCACAGTTCGTCATGGAGGAACTCCTTGCTGACGATGCCGCGGGTGAACACGGTCGGCGCGCCCGGGCGATCGCCCTCGCAGTTGGACACCAGCGGGAAGTCGGTCTCGACCACTTCGGCGCCGGCCGCTTCCAGGGCCTGGCGCGCCTGCTGCCACAGTTCGATCACGCTGGCGCGGGTGTTGATGCGCTGTCCGGTCGGGCCGCCGATGCCAGGTTTTTCCGAGGTGCCTGCGTCGGGGTCGGCGTTGATGTACATGCGTGGCACGGCGAAGCGCTTGCCTTTGAGCGACTCGGCGCCTACGGCCAGGTCCAGGTACGAGCGGGGGCGCACGCTCGAGGCGGCCGGAATCGGCACCCATGGCTGCAGGCGCCACAGGTCGCCGCGGGTGTCGCTGTCGTCGGCCACCACCACGTCGAGGATTTCCAGCAGGTCGGCCATGGTCCTGGCATAGGGCACGACCACGTCCATGGTCGGTGTCAGCGGCCAGTTGCCGCGCACCGAGATCACCCCGCGTGACGGGGTGTAGGCGCACAGACCGTTGTTCGAGGCCGGGCCACGGCCACTGGACCAGGTTTCCTCGGCCAGGCCGAAGGCGCTGTAGCTGGCGGCGGTGGCGGTGCCGGCGCCGTTGGACGAGCCGGAGGCGAAGGGCGCGGTCAGGTAGGCGGCGTTGTACGGGCTTTCGGCGCGGCCATAGACGCCGCGCTGCATGCCGCCGTTGGCCATCGGCGGCATGTTGGTCTTGCCCAGGCAGATGGCGCCGCCGGCGCGCAGGCGCTCGACGGTGAAGGCATCGCGCTGGGCGACCAGGTCCTTGAACGCCGGGCTGCCGGAGGCGGCGGTCAGGCCCTTGACCAGGTAGCTGTCCTTGGCGGTGTAGGGAATGCCGTCCAGTGGGCCGAGGGTCTCGCCGCGGGCACGGCGGGCGTCGGAGGCTTCGGCCTCCTTGAGCGCGTCAGGGTTGCGCACGACCACGGCATTGAGTGCGGTGGCGGTGTCCTTGCCATCGTAGGCGTCGATGCGCGCCAGGTAGGCCTTGACCAACTCGACGGCGGTCGTGCGGCCGGACTCGAGCGCGTCGCGCAGCTCGGCAATGGAAACCTCGGTTACCTCGATCATGCTGTCACCACAGTTGTGCAGGTGGAAAAATCATGGCGGCGAGTGTAGCAAGAAGGTCCTGCTGGGCGCAGGCATGCAGCGGGGAAATGGTTGGTTGCAGCCAGGCAATCGAACGGCGGGGCGGTGTGCGCGGTTGCCTATGCCCCTCGAGGCATAGACAACACGGATGAGGTGCTCGCGTCGCGGTGTGTGGGGTGGCAGGATCACTCCAGGTCGCTGGCCGCGTGGCGCTCCGCCACCTGGCTGGCTTCCTCGCCCCAGGTGCGGTTGACCCGGGTGCCGCGCTGCACCGCCGGGCGTTGGGCGATGGCTTCGGCCCAACGCTGCACGTTTGGGTACTCGTGCACCGCGAGGAACTCGGCCGCGCCGTACAGGTTGCCGCGCACCAGCTGGCCGTACCAGGGCCACACGGCGATGTCGGCGATGCTGTAGGCGTCGCCGCCCAGGTAGGCGCTTTCGCCCAGGCGACGGTCGAGCACATCGAGCTGGCGCTTGGCTTCCATGGTGAAGCGGTTGATGGCGTACTCGAACTTTTCCGGCGCGTAGACGTAGAAGTGGCCGAAACCGCCGCCCAGGTAAGGCGCCGAGCCCATCTGCCAGAACAGCCAGTTGAGGCTTTCGGTGCGCGCGGCCAGGTCCTTGGGCAGGAAGGCGCCGAACTTTTCCGCCAGGTACAGCAGGATCGAACCGGACTCGAACACTCGCACCGGCGGTTCGACGCTGCGGTCGAGCAGGGCGGGGATCTTCGAGTTGGGATTGACCTGCACGAAGCCGCTGCCGAACTGGTCGCCCTCGCCGATGCGGATCAGCCAGGCGTCGTATTCGGCATCGCTGTGGCCGAGGGCCAGCAGTTCTTCCAGGAGAATGGTGACCTTGACCCCGTTGGGCGTGGCCAGGGAGTACAGTTGCAGCGGGTGCTTGCCGGTGGGCAGCGGCTTGTCGTGGGTGGGGCCGGCCACCGGACGGTTGATGCTGGCGAACTGGCCGCCGGAGGGCGCCTCGAAGGTCCAGACCTTGGACGGAACGTAGGGCTTGCTCATGGGGAATCTCCAGGGTGGCGCAATGCGGGTGACTGCTTCTATGCCATGGATTCGCCAATGGTCACAAGCGCGACATGCGCTTTGTAGGAGGTCGCCCAGCCCTTTCGCGATGCAAGGCCGCTCCTACACGGACCGTGCAGGGGCTGCGGCCTGGGCCTCGGGTTTCTTCGCAGGCTTGAGCCGCGACACGCCGAACAGCACCAGCACCAGCCCGGCCACCTGGTACAGCGAAACCGCCTCGCTGAGGATCAGCCACGAGGCCAGCATGGTCAGCACCGGCCCCAGGTTGCCCACCGCGGCCGTGTGCGTGGGCCCCATGCGCTGGATCGCCAGGGCCACCCAGTAGATCGGCAGCACCGTGGAGAACAACGCCATCAGCGCCGCGTTGAGCCACACCGCGCTGGGCAGTTGCAGCAACGGCGCGACATCCGCCACCAGCAGGTAATGGGCCAGCACCATCAGCGACGAGGCGCTGCCGCACAGGCCGGCCAGGCGCATCGAGTTCATGCGCTTGAGCATCATCCCGGTGCCGGAATAGTACAGGGCATAGGTCACCGCACTGGCGAACACCCACAGCGAGCCGACCAGCACCTGGTTGCCGGTGCCCGCGCTGGCGATGTCATGCACGAAGGCGATGCCCAGCCCCAGGTAGCACAGGCCCATGGCCGCCAGCGTGCGCAGGGTGGGGCGTTCGCGTTGGACGACGGCCTGGATCACCAGCACCAGGGTCGGGTAGGTGAACAGGATCAGGCGCTCCAGGCCGGCGCTGATGAACTGCAACCCATAGAAGTCGAACAGGCTGGCCAGGTAGTAGCCGAACAGGCCAAGCAGGGCAACCCGCAGGCCATCGCCGGCGCTCAGCGGCGCACCGCCCTGGCCACGACTGGCCCACACCAGCCAGGCGAACAGCGGCAGCGACAAGGCCATGCGCAGCGCCAGCAGGCTGATGGCGTCCACCGGGCCTGCGGCATAGGCGAGCTTGACGAAGATGGCCTTGAAGCTGAAACCCAGGGCCGCGAGCACGGCATACAGGCTGCCGTTGGCGAGGGCGCGGTGGAGCGGGGCGGGCAGGCGGGTCATGACAGGTCCGTGACGGCTAAGGGGGCGTGGCTTATTCTGCGCAGAACACAGGCAGGCTAGAATCGCTTTTTTTCGAACATGGCGTTCTGATTTGGAGAAGCCTTGATGCACTTCGACCTCGCGGACCTGCGCCTGCTCGCGGCCATTGCCGCGACCGGCAGCCTGAGCAAGGCGGCGGCGACCTTCCCGGTGGCGGTATCGGCCGCCAGCACCCGGCTGCGCCTGTTCGAGGCGCGCTGTGGCTTGACCCTGTTCCTGCGCAAGGCCGACGGCATGCAGCTGACGCCTGCCGGGCGCCTGGTGCTGGAGTCGGCGCGCGGCGTGTTGGGCGAGGCGCAGAAGCTGCACGACACCCTCAACGAACTTGCCGGCCAGCGGCGCATCACCCTGCACCTGGCGGCCTCCACGGTGACCAACAGCACCTTGCTGCCGGCGGTGCTCGGGCCGTTCCTGGCAGACTACCCGGAGGTGGACCTGCAACTGGTCGAGCACAAGAGCATCGATGTGCTGCGCGTGGTGCTGGCCGGGGAGTGCGAGATCGGCGTGTACGACGGCAACCTGGTCAATGACGGCCTGGTGTCGCTGCCGTTTCGCACCGAACGCCTGGTGTTGCTGGTGCCGGTCGATCACCCGTTGGCCGGGCGCGGCCAGCTGCGACTGGCGGATGCGCTGGGGTTTGCTTTCGTCTGCCTGCCGGCCGAGCGCGCCATGCAGCGTTTCGTCGAGGAGCTGGCGATGAACCTGGCCATGCCGCTGAAGGTACGGGTGCGTGCCCCCAGCTTCGAAGCCATCGCCCAACTGGTGGCCCAGCACGCCGGCATCGCCCTGATGCCCGAGACCGCCGCGGTGCGCGCCGAGCAGGAACTGGCGGTGCGCCGGGTGGCTCTGGAGGAGCGCTGGGCGACCCTGGAACTGCGCATTTGCTTGCGTGGTTGGGAGACGCTGAGCTCCCATGGGCGGCAACTGGTGAGCTTTCTTTCCGAGCAATAACGCGAGCGAATGGGTTGCTCGTCAGAATGCCATCATTTGGATATCAAATGTGCCTGTGCAAAAGCCTTCGAACGCATACAATCAGCGCTCTGAACGGTAATTCACAGGCCACACCCACCCATGGCGTTCGACGCTTGCACCCTGCTGACCCTCTCCATCGCCCTGGCCGCAGTCGCCGCCTTGTACCTGGCGGTGGAGTGGATCAGCGTACGTGAGTCTTCCTTGCTGTGCTGGAGCGCCAGCTTCGCCACCATCAGCGTCGGCTCCTCGCTTGCATTGCTGCGCGGCAGCGGCTATCTGTTCATCGGCATCTGGTTCGCCAATGGCATGCTGGTCGCCGCCCACTGGTTGTTTTTGCTGGGTGTTTCGCGCTTCACCGAGACGCGCCTGTCGCGGGCCTGCTACCTGGCGCCGCTGCTTTGGGCGAGCCTGCTGCTGCTGCCGCAATGGCCGCTGTGGTCGAAGACTTTCCTGGTGCTCAACTCGCTGCTGGTCGCCGGCTTTACCCTGTACGCCAGCGCGTTGCTGCGCCCGCACGGCAAGTCCCTCAGCGTGGGGGCGGTCCAGTTGCGCTACATCCTGCTGCTGCACGGCCTGTTCTACCTGGCCAAAACCTTGCCGGCGCTGCTGCCAGGGACACTGATCGACCTCACGGCGTTCCGTGGGCAGATCATCCAGGCGTCGCTGCTGGAGGGCGCCATGGCGATCATGCTGATCGCCCTGTCGATGACCGGCACCGTGCGCTACCGCCGCGAAGAGCGCATCGAGCGCCTGGCCGCGCGTGATCCGTTGACCGCGCTGTACAACCGTCGCGCCCTGGAGGTACGGGCGGCGAACCTGCTCAAGGAGGTCTCGGCGCAACGTCCGGGCGCCTTGCTGCTGATCGACATCGACCACTTCAAGTTGGTCAACGACCTGCACGGGCACGCCGCCGGCGACCGCCTGCTGGTGGCCTTGAGCGAGATGATCCGGGCATTGCTCCCAGAGCGGTCGATCGCAGCGCGCCTGGGGGGCGACGAGTTCGTCATCCTGCTGGGCGATGCCTCGCGCCAGGCCATCGAGCAGTTGGCCGATGCCTTGCGTCGGCAGTTCCAGGCCACGGCCGAACAGTCGTTCCGCACCCCGGAGGCGGTGACCCTGAGCATCGGCGCCAACCTGTTCGACCGGCCACCGGCCAGCCTGGCGGCCCTGATCGAGCAGGGCGATGTGCTGCTGTACGCCTCCAAGCGCGGCGGGCGCAACAGCCTGCAGCTGGTGGACGGGCTGCGCGGCTGAGCTACTTGTTGTTGATGCATTGCGACTGCACCGAGTAGCGCACGGTGCGCAGGGTGCCCTGGCTGTCCTCGAAGGTCATCAGCCGAGGCACCACCTCGCAGGTGCGCGGGTCGCCCGACTGGCGCACGAGGCGGGCGACGTCGAGCTTCATGCCATAGCGATAGTCGACGATCTCCGGCATCGGCTTGGCGCGTTGCGCCGCGTAGGCCGCCACGGCCTGCTGGTGGTCCTCAATCAACTGCTCGCTGTCTTGCCTGGAAAAACCCGTAGCCTGGGCCGAAAGGGAAAGCGCCAGCAGGGCGGCGATCAGGGTCGGTCGTAGCATGGTGCGTGTCTCCGAAAGGTTCGTTTCGCAGTCCACGCTAGCGACGGGCAGCCGACAGCGGCATGACGCCCGGGTTACAGATATGAAAGGTGGCCGGGGGATGCCGATCCCGCGGCCGTGAATGACACGATTGTAATCCTCCCATCACCTTCCCGTTATCCGCCGGCGGCGAGCATCAGGCTTGGCCAACGGGGCTGGGCGCGCATGCACCTGGCCAGACCAGGGACGCTCCAGCGCCAAGGCCCGAGAACAAGAACAGCCGCAATCGAAGGAGCAACGGATGACAAGCAATCCAACACTTTCCCTGGCCGCCCTGCTGGCCCTGGCCGGCTTTGGCCCGGTGGCCTCGGCCGCGCAAGCGCAGCAGGCAGGGTTCATCGAGGGCAGCCGGCTGAGCGTGCTCAACCGCAATTACTACTTCAATCGTGACCATCGCGACGGTTACGCCCCTACCTACAACCCTGGCAAGGCCAGTGACAACGGTTACTCCGAAGCCTGGGCCCACGCCATCATCACTCGCTTCGAATCCGGCTTCACCCAGGGCACGGTGGGCGTCGGCGTGGATGCCTTCGCCATGCTCGGTCTCAAGCTCGACACCGGTGGCGGGCGCAACGGCGGGCGCAGCTCGTTCGACGTGCTGCCGGTGGACCGTGATGGCCAGGCCCGCGACGAATACAGCAAGGTCGGCGGCGCGGCCAAGGTGCGCCTGTTCGACACCGTGCTGCGGGTGGGCGATGTGTTCCCGGTCAACCCGGTGGTGGCGGCCGGTGACTCACGGCTGCTGCCGGAAAGCTTTCGCGGGGTGACCCTGGAGAACACCAGCCTGCAAGGCCTGACGCTGCAGGCCGGGCGCCTGCACGCCATGAGCCAGCCGGTGTCCAGCGACCTGCGCGAGAACTTCGTGACCTTCTACGGCGGCCCGGTGGATTCGCCATGGATCGCCTATGGCGGTGGCGACTACGCGATCAATGAAAACGTCAGCGTGAGCCTGTTCGGCAGCCGCCTGAAGGATGTGTGGAACCAGTACTACGCCGGCACCAGCGTGACCTGGCCGTTGTCGGACGAACTGGCGCTGATCGGCGGGTTCAATTTCTACAACGCCAAGGACGAAGGGCGTCAGCGCCTGGGGCAGTTCGACAACGACATCTGGAGCGCCAGGTTCGGCGTACGCTACGGCGCCCACACCGTGGCGCTGACCCACCAGCGCAACAACGGCGATGACGATTTCGACTACCTGCGCCAGTCCGACTCGATCTTCCTCGACAACTCCATCCAGTACAGCGACTTCAACTCGCCGAAGGAGCGCTCGTGGATGCTGCGCTACGACCTGAACATGGCCGCCTACGGCGTGCCGGGGTTGTCGTTCATGACCCGCTACGGCCGGGGCAGCGACGCCGACTACAGCAACGCCAACGCCTACTACATGCGCCGCGACGACAACGGCGATCCGCTTACCGACCAGAAGCGCTGGGAGCGTGACATCGAGGTCAAGTACGTGGTGCAGACCGGCGCGGCCAAGGACCTGTCGCTGCGCGTGCGCCAGGCCACCACCCGGGCCACGGCCTTTGAGTCGGACCTGGACGAGGTGCGGGTGATCGTCGAGTACCCGCTGTCGATTCTCTGATCAACCCCCTATTCACCTTGAGAAGCCCCTGTGCTCCTTTGGTTACAGGTGAATGTATTGACGCCTCGAACGAGGCGTCTTTTTTTTGCCGCGGGCTTAAACCGAAAGTCTTGGGGCGTTGGCCTCAATGACCGAACGCTTTCAGGCTGCCTTTGCGACTGGCTTCATAAGCCTCCCGCTCCATTGGCCGTGCCTGCGGGTTGCCCAGGTCTTCCATGGCCAGGCGATGGGTCTCCGGCGCCAGGTAGGCGGCGAATGCGCATACGCAGGTGACCAGGAACGCCAGGCCGCCGACCACCAGCCAGATATGCTCCGAGCCCGGAGGCGCCACGGCGGCGAACAGCGCCGGCAGCATGGCGGTGATCATGGTGCCGATGTTCTGCGCGATGGCCATGGCCGAGACGCGGTAGCGGGTGTGGAACAGCTCCGGGTAGAAGCTTGGGAACACCGCGTTGTAGCCCTGGTAGACCATGCCCCACATGAGGATCGAGGCGGCGAAGGCCAGCGGCACATTCTGGATGCTGATCGCGTACAGGTAGACGAAGGCCAGCAGGCCCGAGCCCAGGCAGCCGGCGATCATGGTCGGGCGGCGGCCGATGCGGTCGGACAGGTTGCCGACGAAGGGGATCACCAGCACCGCGACGATATTGCCCACCACCGGGATCCACAGGTACACGCTCTTGTCGAAACCGATGCCGTAGGCCGGCTGCACCGCGTAAGCCGCGCCGAAGATGGTGGCAACCACCGGAATCACGTTCATCAGCGCCATGAACATCACCAGCACCATGTGCTTCCAGCTGTGGCGGAAGGCTTCGCCGATCGGCGACTTGGCGACCTTGTCCTGTTTCTCCTCCTGGACGAAGGCCGGGGTCTCGTGCACCTCCTTGCGGATGATGAAGCCGGCAATCAGCACCACTGCGCTCATCAGGAACGGGATGCGCCAGCCCCACTCGTTGAAGGCCTCGCTGGGCATGAAGTAGGCCAGCGGCAGGAACACCGCCGCCGCCATCACCTGGCCGGCCTGCACGCCTTGCAGGGTGTAGCTGGCGTAGTAGCCGCGGCGGCCGAACGGCGCGTGCTCCATGATCATCGAGCTGGCCCCGGAGATCTCGCCGGCCACGGCGAAGCCCTGGACCAGGCGCAGCAGCACCAGCAGCGCCGGGGCCAGCAGGCCGATGTCGTGGTAGGTGGGCAGCAGGCCCACGGCCATGGTCGACAGGCCCATCAGGAACATGCACAGCAGCAGCACGTTCTTGCGTCCGCGGGTGTCGCCCCAGTGGCCGAGCACGCAGGCGCCTATCGGGCGCGCCAGGTAACCCACGCCGTAGGTGGCCAGTGAGGCGATGATGGCCATCTTCGGGTCGCTGGAGGGGAAGAAGATCTGCGGGAAGATCAGCGCCGCGGCCTGGGCGTAGATAAAGAAATCGTAGTACTCGAGGGCAGAGCCGATCCATCCGCTGGCGGTGGCTTTCTTGGCTTGGGAGCTTGAGCGGGCCATGTTGTCTCCGTTGTTCTTGTCAGGGGGCCGTATGGTCAGCGCGCGCAGGGCACGGCAACGGGGCTGTAGGGAGAAGACGAACGCGGCGGCGTGGATCGCAGGGCGAGCAAGGTGTGCATAGGTCGGTACCCGTTTTCTTGAACTTATTATGTGGTGACGTTGGGCGTTGCAGCGCAGGGCCCGCCGAACGACCGGCGTGGCAGCGAGAAGGGCCGACGGGCCTGCGACTGGTGTTCATGGTTGTTCACGGGGGTGGGTGAATCAATTCGCCGGAACGGGTTTTGTTCGGTAATCGAACAAAAACTAACTGTTTCGTACAAAGCTCATTGCCGGGGCGACTTTACCTGCGAATAATCGATCGTGCCAGGGCCTGACCAGCCGCCTCTCTCAATAACAAGGAACACCCGCCATGCACCGTTCGATCGCCACCGTTTCCTTGAGCGGCACTTTGCCGGAAAAACTTGAAGCCATCGCCGCCGCAGGGTTCGACGGCGTCGAGATCTTCGAGAACGACCTGCTGTACTACGCCGGCAGCCCCCGCGAGATCCGCCAGCTGTGCACGGACCTGGGGTTGGCGATCACCTTGTTCCAGCCGTTTCGCGACTTCGAGGGCTGTCCTCGTGACCGTCTGCACAAGAACCTCGACCGCGCCGAGCGCAAGTTCGACCTGATGCAGGAGCTGGGCACCGACCTGGTGCTGGTGTGCAGCAACGTCCAGCCTGACGCGCTGGGCGACGAACAACTGCTGGTGGACGACCTGCGCCTGCTCGCCGAGCATGCCGGCGCCCGCGGCCTGCGCATCGGCTACGAGGCCCTGGCCTGGGGCCGCCACGTCAACACCTGGCAGCAGGTATGGAACCTGGTGCGCCAGGCCGACCACCCGGCGCTGGGGGTGATCCTCGACAGCTTCCATACCCTGTCGATCAAGGGCGATCCCAACGGCATTCGCGATATCCCCGGCGAGAAGATCTTCTTCGTGCAAATGGCCGACGCGCCGATCCTGGCAATGGACGTGCTGGAGTGGAGCCGGCATTTCCGTTGCTTCCCGGGGCAGGGCGAGATGGACTTGGCGGGTTTTCTCGCGCCGATCCTGGCCACCGGCTACCGCGGTCCGCTGTCGCTGGAGGTCTTCAACGACGGTTTCCGTGCGGCACCGACCCGGCAGAACGCCGCCGACGGCTTGCGCTCGCTGCTGTACCTCGAAGAAAAGACCCGCGTTGAGCTGGAGCGTGAGGCACGCGCCGTCGAGCCTGGCGTGCTGTTCGCGCCGCCTGGCGCAAGCCGTTACGACGGCGTGGAGTTCATCGAGTTTGCCGTCGACGAGGCGGTCGGCGCGCGCCTGGGTGGGTGGCTCAAACGCCTGGGCTTCGCCGAGGCCGGCGAACATCGCAGCAAGGCGGTACGCCTGCTGCGCCAGGGCGATATCAACATCGTGCTCAACGCCGAACCTTACTCGTTCGCCCACAACTTTTTCGAGGCCCATGGTCCGTCGTTGTGCGCCACGGCGCTGCGGGTGAATGACGGCCAGGCCGCGCTGCGGCGCGCCACCGCCTACCGTGGCCAGCCGTTCCGTGGCCTGGTCGGCCCCAACGAGCGCGAGATCCCGGCGGTGCGCGCGCCCGACGGCAGCCTGCTGTACCTGGTGGAACCGGACGCCGACGGCCCGAGCCTTTACGACATCGATTTCCACCTGGATCAGAACGCCCGGGCCAGCGGCGGGCTCAAGCGCATCGACCACATGGCCCTGGCGCTGCCGGCCGAGGCGCTGGACAGCTGGGTGCTGTTCTACAAGAGCGTGTTCGATTTCACCGCCGACGACGAGGTGGTACTGCCTGACCCCTATGGCCTGGTCAAGAGCCGTGCCCTGCGCAGTCACTGCGCCAGCCTGCGGCTGCCGTTGAACATCTCGGAGAACCGCAACACCGCCATCGCCCATGCCCTGGACAGCTATCGCGGCTCGGGCGTGCACCATGTCGCCTTTGACTGCGAGGACATCTTCGCTGAGGTGGCCCGGGCCAAGGAGGCCGGCGTGCCGTTGCTGGAGATCCCGCTGAACTACTACGACGACCTGGCGGCGCGCTTCGAGTTCGATGACGAGTTCCTCAGCGAGCTGGCGTACTACAACGTGCTGTACGACCGCGATGCCCAGGGCGGCGAGCTGTTCCATGTGTACACCGAGCCGTTCGAAGGGCGCTTTTTCTTCGAGGTCCTGCAGCGCAAGGGCGGTTACGCCGGCTATGGCGCGGCCAACGTCGCGGTGCGCCTGGCGGCGATGGCCAAGGCGCGCAGCGGGACGGCGCGCACGGCGGTGTTGTAAATCAGGGTCCCATCGCGGGGCAAGCCGCTCACAACACCACGCTTCCCTGCACCGCCCGGCTCACGGATAATCGTCCGGATTCCTATAACGAGCCTGTGAGTCGGTATGAGTGATTCGGTAGCAAAGCCTGAAGTCGAAGGGCTGCGCAGATCGCGCAAGAACAACCCGGAAAAGACCCGCGAGAACATTCTCCAGGCCGCCATCACCGAGTTTGTCCAGCAGGGCCTGGCCGGTGCCCGGGTCGACGCCATCGCCGAGCGTACCGCCACCTCCAAGCGCATGATCTACTACTACTTCGGCAGCAAGGAGCAGCTCTACGTCGAATGCCTGGTCAAGCTCTACGGCGACATCCGCAAGACCGAGCACAGCCTGGACCTCGACTCGCTGTCGCCTGAACAGGCGATCCAGCGCCTGGTGGAATTCACCTTCGACCACCACGCCGACAACGTCGACTTCGTGCGCATCGTCTGCACCGAGAACATCCACTATGGCGAGTACGTCAAGCAGTCGCCGGTGATCCGCGAGATGAGCAGCATGGTGCTCGACGCACTGGGCAAGATTCTCGCCCGCGGCGTGGAGCAGGGCGTGTTCCGCCCGGGGATCGAGGTGATCGACCTGCACATGCTGATGAGCTCGTTCTGCTTCTATCGGGTGTCGAACCGCCACACCTTCGGCGACATCTTCCAGATCGACCTGGCCGACGAGCAGGTCAAGCAGCGTCAAAAGCAGGTGATCTGCGAGGCGGTGATGCGCTACATCAAGGCCTGAGCCCGCTCAACCGGCGAACACCACCCCGGTGCGCGCCGCGGCGTTGCGGATGTGCTCCTGCATTGCCCGTTGCGCGCCGGCCTGGGAGCGGCGGGCGAGGGCGCGGAGGATCTTGCGGTGCTCCTGCCAGGTTTCCATGGCCCGCTCGGGGCGGATGAACGGCAGTTTCTGGCTTTCCAGGAAAATATCCTGGCTGGCGGTGATCACCTGCAGCATCGCGCGGTTGCCGCTGGCCTGCAGCAGTTGCTGGTGGAAGGCGAAGTCCAGGCGTGCGGCGGCCTCGAAGCGCCCGGCGCGCAACTCCACGGCCATTGCCTCGACGTTGGCCTGCAACGCGTCCAGGTCATCGGCGGTCAACGCCAGGGCCGCCTGGCCGGCAGCGAAGCCTTCCAGGGCGTAACGCAGCTGGAAGGTGTCGGCGGCCGAGACCTGTTCGGCATAGGGCCAGGCGAAGCTGCCTGGCGATGGCTGGCCAGTGGCCGGAGCCAGGACGAACACCCCCTTGCCCGGTTGCACGCTGACCAGTCCCAGGGCGCTGAGCGACGACAAGGCCTCGCGCAGCGACGCCCGGCTCACGCCCAGGCGTTCGGCCAGGTCGCGCTGCGAAGGCAGGGCGTCGCCAGGCTGGTAGCCGTCCTGCTCGATCAGTTGGCGGATGGCCTGCAGGGCGATTTCCGGGACGGGGCGCGTGGCGGTGGCGAGCATGCTGTTCAGACCGGTCTGAGGGCGATGGCCTCCCTTTTACGGGCAATCGGCACGGCGTGGCAAGCCTTGCCTCGTCCTGGCGCAGGCCCTGCGGCCGTTGCGCGAAAGCGGGGCACGGGATGCTTCGAGGTCTCAACTGTTCAGACCAGTAAGACCTGATCGGTGCCTTGCGCCACGCCGCTCGCAGGTGTTTTGCCCAAGACTGGCATGGCCCGTGCACTGGCACCGCAGCCCCTTTCCGGACTCCTGCGAGGCCTTTCGATGAAGACGTTCCGCTCCCTGTTCCTGGCCACCCTGTTCTGCGCCACCCCTCTGGCAATGCCCCTGGCCCAGGCCGACGCGCTGGCTGACATCACCGCCCGCGGCGTGCTCAAGGTGGCCGTGCCCCAGGACTTCCCGCCGTTCGGTTCGGTCGGCCCGGACCTCAAGCCTCGCGGCCTGGACATCGACACCGCGCAACTGCTGGCCGACAAGCTTGGCGTCAAGCTGGCCCTGACCCCGGTCAACAGCACCAACCGCATCCCGTTCCTCACCACCGGCAAGGTCGACCTGGTGATCTCGAGCCTGGGCAAGAACCCTGAGCGCGCCGCGGTGATCGACTTCTCGCGCCCCTATGCGCCGTTCTACCTGGCGGTGTTCGGCCCGGCCGAGGCACCGGTCGACGCGATCGAAGCCCTGGCCGGCAAGACCATCAGCGTCACCCGCGGCGCCATCGAGGACATGGAACTGAGCGCCGTGGCGCCCAAGGGCGCGATCATCAAGCGTTTCGAGGACAACAACTCGACCATCGCCGCCTACCTGTCCGGGCAGGTCGAGCTGATCGCCAGCGGCAGCGTGGTGATGGCCGCCATCGCCGCAAAGAACCCGGCCAAGGTGCCGGTGCTCAAGGTCAAGCTCAAGGACTCGCCGGTCTACGTGGGCCTGGCCAAGAACGAGCCGGCGCTGTTGCAGAAGGTCAACGCCACCCTCGACGCCGCCAGGACCGACGGCAGCCTGAACCGCAACGCCGAGAAGTGGCTCAAGCAGCCGCTGCCGGCCGATCTCTGAGCGCTTGAGCGATGGCCTATCAATTCGACTTCGCCCCGGTGCTGGCGCAGGGCGACCTGTTGCTGCGGGGCATGCTGTTCACCCTGGAGCTGACCCTGGTCGGCACCGTGCTCGGGGTCGCCATCGGCGTGCTCGGCGCGGTGACCCGGGCCTGGCGCCTGCGGCCGTTCGACGCGCTGTTCGGGCTGTACGTGGAGCTGATCCGCAACACGCCGTTCATCGTCCAGCTGTTCTTCATCTTCTTCGGCCTGCCGGCGCTGGGCGTGCGCCTGAGCGAATGGCAGGCAGCGGTGCTGGCGATGGTGATCAACCTGGGCGCCTACTCGACCGAGATCATCCGCGCCGGTATCCAGGCGATCCCTAAGGGCCAGCTCGAAGCCGCGGCCGCGCTGGCCCTGAGCCGTTTCGAGGCGTTTCGCCACGTGGTGTTGCAACCGGCTCTGGCCAAGGTGTGGCCGGCGCTGACGAGCCAGATCGTGATCGTCATGCTCGGCTCGGCGGTGTGTTCGCAGATCGCCACCGAAGAGCTGTCGTTCGCCGCCAATTTCATCCAGTCGCGCAATTTTCGCGCCTTCGAGACCTACCTGTTGACCACGCTGCTGTACCTGCTGATGGCCATCGTCGTGCGCCAGCTGCTGGCCTGGATCGGCCAGCGCCTGCTGATGGGGAGACGCTGAATGGACTTCACCTTGTGGGATATCGTGCGCAACCTCATGACCGGGTTGCAGTGGACTTTGCTGCTGTCGTTGGTGGCGTTCGCTTGCGGCAGCGTCGGCGGGCTATTGCTGCTGGTGGCGCGGATCAGTGACCGGCCACTGCTGCGCGGCGCCGCCCGCGCGTTCATCGAGCTGTTCCAGGGCACGCCGCTGTTGATGCAGCTGTTCATGGTGTTCTTCGGCATCGCCTTGTTCGGCATCGACGTGTCGGCGTGGATGGCCGCGGCCATCGCCCTGACCTTGTTCACCAGCGCCTTTCTCGCCGAGATCTGGCGCGGCTGCGTGGAGGCGATCCCGCGGGGCCAGTGGGAGGCCTCCGCCAGCCTGGCCATGGGCCGCCTGGAGCAGTTGCGCCATGTGGTCCTGCCCCAGGCGTTGCGCATCGCCATAGCCCCCACCGTGGGCTTCTCGGTGCAGGTGGTCAAGGGCACCGCGGTCACCTCGATCATCGGTTTCACCGAGCTGACCAAGACCGGCGGCATGCTGGCCAACGCCACTTTCGAGCCATTCCTGATCTACGGCCTGGTGGCCGTGGGCTACTTCATCCTCTGCTACCCGCTCTCGCTGAGCGCCCGTTACCTGGAAAGGAGGCTGCATGCCCCTGCTTAGAGTGTCCGCGCTGCACAAGTACTACGGCGACAACCACGTGCTCAAGGGGGTCGACCTGAGCATCGAGGAGGGTGAGGTGGTGGCCATCATCGGCCGCAGCGGATCGGGCAAGAGCACCTTCCTGCGCACCCTCAATGGCCTGGAGTCGATCAGCGACGGGGTGATCGAGGTGGATGGCGAATACCTCGATGCCGGCCGTGCCGACCTGCGCGCGCTGCGCCAGAAGGTCGGCATGGTGTTCCAGCAGTTCAACCTGTTCCCGCACCTGACCGTGGGCGAGAACGTGATGCTCGCGCCCCAGGTGGTGAAGAAGACCGGCAGGGCCGAGGCACGCCAGTTGGCCGAGCGGATGCTCGAGCGGGTAGGGCTGGGCGACAAGATCGACGCCTACCCTGACCGCCTTTCCGGTGGGCAGCAGCAGCGGGTGGCCATCGCCCGGGCGCTGGCCATGTCACCCAAGGTGCTGCTGTGCGACGAGATCACCTCGGCACTGGACCCGGAACTGGTCAACGAGGTGCTGGGCGTGGTGCGCCAGCTGGCGAAGGAGGGCATGACCTTGGTCATGGTCACCCACGAGATGCGCTTCGCCCGCGAGGTGGGCGACAAGCTGGTGTTCATGCACCAGGGCAAGGTGCACGAGACCGGCCACCCGCGCGACGTGTTTGCCGCACCGCGCACGGCGGAATTGGCCAACTTCATCGGTGCGGTGGCGGGGGCCTGAGGGCTGCATCGCTTCGTCGCGCGGCAGCCCTGATTGCGCACGCGCGGGCTTGCTAGAAGCTGGCGAAGTGTGCCTGCATGCGCTCGGCATCGGCCGGGCGCCCGCTGAACAGCTCGAACGCCTTGACCGCCTGGAACACTGCCATGGTGCCACCGTCCAGGGTGCGGCAGCCCAGGGCCCGGGCATGGCGCAGCAGCTCGGTCTCCAGGGGGAAGTAGATGATCTCCGCCACCCACAGCCGTGGGTGCAGCAGCGCGGGAGGCAAGGGGGTGCCGGGCAGCTTGGCCATGCCCACGGGTGTGGTGTTGACCAGGCCATCGGCGTCGGCCACCGCGCTGGCCAAGTCCTCGCCGAGCACGGCGCGACCGACGCCGAAACGCTGGGTGAGATTGTCCACCAGTGCCCGGGCGCGGGCCTGGTCGACCTCGAACAGCTGCAAGCGCTCGACGCCTTCGGCCAACAGCGCATGGGCCACCGCCGCGCCCGCGCCGCCCGCGCCCAGCTGTACCACCTGACGCCGCGCGACGCCGGGCAGGCCGCGCCGCAAGCCTTCGGCGAAGCCCAGGCAGTCGGTGTTGTGGCCAACCCGCCGGCCCTCGCGCAGCACCACGGTGTTCACCGCGCCAATGCCACGCGCTTCGTCCGACAGCGCGTCGAGCAGCGGCAGGATCGCCTGCTTGAACGGGAAGGTGATATTGAGCCCGGTGAACCCGGTGCGCTCGGCGGCATCGAGCAGGGCGGGCAGGGCGCTGTCGTCCAGGCCCAGCTGGTCGGCGTCGATCAGCCGGTACAGGTAGCGCAGCGCCTGGGCGTCGCCTTCACGCTCGTGCAGCGCCGGTGTGCGCGAGGCCTGGATGCCACGGCCAATGAGGCCGGCAAGGATGCCTGTGCCGCTCATGCCGCGTGCTCGCGCAGGTGTTCGCCGAAGTAGCCCAGGGCCATGCGGTAGCCCTGGCTGCCGAGGCCGCAGATCACCCCCACGGCGATGCTGGAGACGAACGACAGGTGACGGAACGGCTCGCGCTTGTGCACGTTGGACAGGTGCACCTCGATCACCGGAAGCTCGCTGGCCACCAGGGCGTCGCGGATGGCCACCGAGGTGTGGGTCCAGGCGGCAGGGTTGATCAGGATGCCGTGGCAACGGCCACGGGCGGCATGGATCCAGTCGAGTAGCTCGCCTTCGTGGTTGGTCTGGCGAAACTCCAGTTCCAGGCCCAGTTCAGCGGCGCTGGCGGCGCACAGCCGGGCCAGGTCGGCAAGGGTTTCATGTCCGTACTGGGCGGGTTCGCGGGTGCCCAGCAGGTTGAGGTTGGGGCCGTTGAGCACGAGGATTCGGGGTGTCATGGCGGGGTATCACTTTGTTGTTTTTGGATGTCTCGATAATTGTACTACCTGGTTAGTTTCGTCAAATCATCATCGATCGAAAGCGGGCGATTATCGGACCTGGCCCGCGACAGATCCGCCAAAGGCATTAAAAACACCGCGGCCATGCCCGAGCAATCCAGTCGACTAAGCTTGATCGCGCAGGTGCACGCAATGACCAACAAGGGAGCGCACATGAACATCAGCAAAACGCCCAGGTGGGCAGTCGCGACACTGGTCCTGGCCCTGGGCCTCCACGCCCACGCCGCCGACAGCAAGCGGGTCGATGTGCTGCTGGTGGGCGGCGGCATCATGAGTTCCACGCTGGCGGTCTGGCTCAACGAACTGGAGCCGGGCTGGTCGATGGAGATGGTCGAGCGCCTGGACAAGGTCGCCGAGGAAAGCTCCAACGGCTGGAACAACGCCGGCACCGGCCACTCGGCGCTGGCCGAGCTCAACTACACGCCGGAGAAGGACGGCAAGATCGACATCAGCAAGGCGGTGGAGATCAACGAGTCGTTCCAGGTCACCCGTCAGTTCCTCGCCTGGCAGGTCAAGCAGGGTGTGCTGAAGAACCCGCGCTCATTCATCAACACCACGCCGCACATGAGCTTCGTCTGGGGGGACGACAACATCCGCTTCCTCAAGAAACGCTACGAAGCGCTGCAGGCCAGCCCGCTGTTCAAGCCCATGCAGTACTCCGAGGACCACGCGCAGATCGCCAAGTGGGTGCCGCTGATGATGGAGGGGCGCGACCCCAACCAGAAGCTCGCCGTCACCTGGACGCCCATCGGCACCGACGTCAACTTCGGCGAGATCACCCGCCAGTACGTGGGCTACCTGCAGACCCGGCCCAACTTCGACCTCAAGCTGTCCAGCGAAGTGGAGAACATCACCCGCAACGACGACGGCAGCTGGCACGTCGAGTACAAGAACCTAAAGGACGGCAGCACCTCGGCCACCGATGCCAAGTTCCTGTTCATCGGCGCCGGCGGCGCGGCGCTGCCGCTGCTGCAGAAGTCCGGCATCGACGAGGCCAAGGACTATGCCGGCTTCCCGGTGGGCGGCTCGTTCCTGGTCACCGACAACCCTGCCATCGCCCAGCGCCACATGGCCAAGGCCTACGGCATCGCCGCCACCGGCGCGCCGCCGATGTCGGTGCCGCACCTGGACACCCGGGTGCTCGATGGCAAGCGCATGATCCTGTTCGGGCCGTTCGCCACCTTCTCCACCAAGTTCCTCAAGGAAGGTTCGCTGCTTGATCTGTTCGCCAGCATGTCGCTGCACAACACCTGGCCGATGGTGCGGGTCGGGGTGCGCGAGTTCGACCTGGTGCAGTACCTGATCGGCCAGCTGATGCAGTCCGACGATGACCGTTTCGCTGCGCTGCAGACCTACTTCCCCGAGGCCAAGAAGGCAGACTGGCGCCTGTGGCAGGCCGGCCAGCGGGTGCAGATCATCAAGAAAGACCAGAACCAGGGCGGAGTGCTGAAGCTGGGCACCGAAGTGGTGACGTCCAAGGATGGCAGCATTGCCGGGCTGCTCGGCGCCTCGCCGGGCGCCTCGACCGCGCCGCCGATCATGCTCGACCTGCTGAGCAAGGTGTTCAAGGACAAGGTGGCCACGCCCGAGTGGCAGGCGAAGATCAAGCAGATCATCCCGTCCTACGGCATCCGCCTGAACGAGCACCCGGACAAGGTCCAGCAAGCGTGGGCCTACACCAGCGAGGTTCTGCAACTGGCGACGCCCAGCGAGGTCGCCGCGCCCTGAAGACCCGCCCATGACCAGCCGGCCACTGTGAAGTGGCCGGCACTGGCGCAATGTTTTTTTCTCCCCCGGCCAAGCTCCCGAGTACCTGAGCTGCCATCCTCCGGTTCGATCCCTCCCGTACTGCCTGCCCCGGCTCCTGGCCAGCCTGCCGCAGGCCCGGAAACCGCCCGCCGACACCCGAGCTTTTCCCTGCCGAACTCCCGATGTTTTTTCCTTTGCCTGTCACCACAAGCTGCGAATGTTGCCTTCGTGGCCCAGCCGCCAACCCCTCTGGATCAGGGGATGCGGCCTGTGGCCACAGCAATGCGCGACCCACTCAACGTACGAACACGACGATAGGAGATTGCTTCATGTTTAAGCGTACTGTGATCGCCGCCTCCCTGGTGGCTGCTACCCTGGCTTCGGCCCAATCCATGGCTGCTGTTGTCGGTGGCGGCGCCACCCTGCCGGAAAACCTCTACAACGGCACCTCGACCCTGCCACGCCTGCTGCCGGCCGACTTCAGCTACACCGGCGTGGGCAGCGGCGGTGGCAAGACGGCGTTCCTGACCAACGCACCGGCCTCGATCAACCAGCCGGCCGGCACCAACGTCGACTTCGCCGGCAGCGATTCGGTGCTGAGCGCCTCGGAGCTGTCGACCTACAACAGCACCAAGGCCGCCACCTGGGGCAAACTGGTACAGATCCCGTCCGTGGGCACTTCTGTTGCCATCCCTTACAAGAAGTCGGGCGTGACCAACCTGCAACTGACCGGCGCCCAGCTGTGCGCCGTGTTCTCCGGCACCACCACCACCTGGGGCCAGCTGCTGGGCAGCGCCGACACCACCCCGATCAAGGTGATCTACCGTTCCGGCAGCAGCGGCACCACCGAGTTGCTGTCGCGCTTCCTGGCTGACTCCTGCCCATCGTCCTTCGTGGTCAGCAGCACCTTCACCACCGCCAACGTCGGCAGCGAGCCGGCCACCTGGCAAGCCGTTGCCGGCAGCGCCGATGTGGTCAACGCGGTCAACGCCACCGATGGCACCATCGGCTACGTCAGCCCTGACTATGTCGCCACCGGCAACAACGCCGTGGTCGCCCGTGTCAGCAAGAACGCCATGACCGCCGGCACCGCGCCGCTGCCGACCGCCGCCAACGCCCGTACCGCCCTGGGCACCGCCGTCGCCCCTAGCTCCGCGGCCGATCGCGCCGACCCAAGCAAGTGGGTGCCGATCTTCAACGCCGGTGGCATCGTTCCGACCTCGGGCTATCCGATCGTCGGCTACACCAACCTGCTGGTCGGCCAGTGCTACCAGACCGCGGCTGACGCCACCGCCGTGCGCAGCTTCCTGAACGACCTGTACTCCGGCACCAAGGCCGCCACCATCGCCCAGCACTCCTTCGTCAGCCTGCCGGCCGCCTACGCCGCCGAGATCAAGAAGGTGTTCCTGGACAACGGCTACAACGAAGGCACCGACATCGCCAACGCTTCGGTCTGCAACGGCATCGGCCGACTGTAAGCGCACGCGAAAGCCCAAGCCCGCAACGGGCGGACAACCGACGGTGGCCGGTACGGCACCGTCGGTTTTCGCGTGTGCGCGTAACCCAGGCAGATGAACTTTGCATGACAAAACTTCGGTCCGGGCCCGGGCCGACTGCCTTATGGCAAAGCGGCATCACGGCCGCACCGAACTGCCTTCCATGACCCAGCACAAGGAACCCTGCGATGTCGCGCGGCCAGCACCAGCCAGACTTTCCAGCCACCGTCGTCCAGCGCCGTGGCCAGCCTGTCGGCCATGAGCCCATGCTGCTCAAGCCCCTGGCCCAGGCCATCGCGCTGCTGATGCTGGCGGGCACGGCCCACGCCGCGCAGCCGTTCAGCTCGGCCTGGTTTGCGGCCAAGGGCGCTGCGCCCGCCAGTGGGGGCAGCGTCGGCGGCGGTGGCACCGTGCAACTGCCCGGCGCGCCACCGCCGCTGGCACAGCAGCAGCGCCTGAACCAGCAGTTCCAGCGGTCGGTGGGCAACCTCAACAACACCGTGGCCGCCATCGCCGCGCAGCAGGCCGCCCAGGCCGCCGGGCGTACCCTGGCGCAGGTGCAGCCGCAGACCGTGCCCAACGGCCTGGGCGAGGGCGGCCTGAAGGTCGACGAGAACCCGTTGACCAAGGGCTGGCAGAATGCCAAGGCGCCGCAGCAGAGCCAGGTGGGCGGCAGGACGCAGGTGCTGATCGAGCAGACCGCCGACAAGGCGATCCTCAACTGGGAGACCTTCAACGTCGGCCGCGACACCACGGTCAAGTTCGATCAGCAGGCGCAGTGGGCGGTGCTCAACCGGGTCAACGACCCCAATGCCCGGCCGAGCCAGATCCAGGGCCAGATCGAGGCCCAGGGCACGGTGATGCTGGTCAACCGCAATGGCGTGGTGTTCAACGGCAGCAGCCAGGTCAACGTGCGCAACCTGGTGGCGGCGGCAGCGCAGGTCAGCGACGAGCAGTTCCGCGAGCGTGGGCTTTATGTCGACAACAACGCCAGCCAGGCCACCTTCACCGAGGCCGCCGGCAAGCTCCAGGTCGAGCGCGGCGCGCAGCTGCAGACCCGCGCGCCGGCCAGCTCCACCGAAGGGGGCGGCTACGTGCTGTTGCTGGGCAGCGAGGTGAGCAACGAAGGCCAGATCATCACGCCCCAGGGCCAGGCCACGCTTGCCGCCGGTGACGCCTTCTATATCCGCCGGGGCAAGGGCACCCAGGCCAACGCCTTCTCCACCACCCGTGGCAACGAGGTCGCCAGCAGCCTGAAGGCCGGCAGCAGCGCCGGCAGCGTGGCCAACGGTGGCTTGATCCAGGCCGCAGGCGGCGACATCACCTTGACCGGCCATGCCGTGCGCCAGGACGGCGTGGCCCTGGCCAGCACCGCGGTGGACCGGCGTGGCAGCATCCACCTGCTCAATTCGGCCAGTGACGCCAACGGCACGGTCAGCTTCGGCAAGGGCAGCGTCACCGCCGTGCTGCTCGACGACAGCCAGGCCCTCGACAGCCAGCGGGAGGCCTCGCGGCAGGTGGTGGATGGTGTCAGCGGCAACAATGCCACGGGCCGCTTCGACAACCTGAGCAAGGTCATCGACCGCCCCGAACAGTCGCGGGTGGAGGTGGTCAGTGGCGGCACCGTGCATTTCCAGGAAGGCGCCCTGACCCTGGCCACCGGCGGCCAGGTGGCGGTCAGTGCCGGCCTGCGCAGCCTGGTGGACGAGGGCGCGCGCATCGATGTGGCCGGGGCCCTCGGGGTCAAGGTGGCGATGGAAAGCAATGTCATCAAGATCAACGTGCAAGGTAACGAGCAGCGCGACGCGGCCGGCAACCGTGACAAGGGCGGCCTGATCAACAGCGATGTGTGGGTGGATGTACGGGAACTGGTGCATGTCGAGAAGGGCGTCAACGGCTACGCCAGCGATCGTTGGTACACCGCCGGTGGCCTGCTTGAGGTCGGCGGCTACCTCGGCACCCGCAACCACAGTGTCGGCGAGTGGATGGCCCAGGGCGGCACGGTGATCTTCACCGGCCAGGACCTGGTGACCCGTGCCGGCGCCGAGATCAACCTGTCCGGTGGCACCCTGGCGGTGCAGGACGGCTACATCCGCCAGAGCTGGTTGCGTGGTGAGGACGGACGCCTGTACGAACTGTCGCGGGCCCCGGGTGACCTGCTCTACACCGGCCTGTACAAAGGCTACCAGGCGCATAGCGCACGCTGGGACCAGACCCGCACCTTCTACAATCCGCTGATCGCCCCCGGCCAGCGCTTCGAGCAGGGCTACACCGTGGGGCGCGATGCCGGCAGCCTGGTGGTGGCGACCCACAGCGCGGTGCTTGATGGCCAGCTGGTCGGCCAGACCTGGCAGGACGAGCGCCAGGTCCAGGCGCCGGTGCGCGGAGGCGACGGCTATAGCCAGGTCCACAGCGCCCGGGCCCAGGGCGCGCAGCTGGTGATCGGCCAGCAGGTGCCCGGCTATCTCTCCGATGCCAAGGCGCTGGGCATGAGCCTGACCCCGGTCATGCAGCAGGTGCTGGTGCGGCAAGGGGCGGGCGGGCAGAGCGCCGATATCGGCCTGCAGGCACCGCTGGACGACAAGCGTCGCGGGCAACTGCTGCTCGACAGCGACTGGCTCAACGGCTCGGCCCTGGGCGGCCTTACGGTCGCCGCTCAGCAGCGTATCCAGGTCGATGATGCCCTGCGTCTGGCCGACGGTGGCAGCCTGACGCTCTATGCCCCGCAGGTGCAGGTCAATGCCGACTTGACCGCCAGAGGCGGGCAGATGGTCTTGGGCGATGTGCTCAGGCAGCGGGTCCTCGCCAGCCTGCAGGACCTGCCGCTTGTTACCCCGACAGGGCTGCGCGCGCAGGTCGGCGTGGCCGCCGGCGTACGCTTGGATGTCAGCGGCTTGCGCAGTGAAGGTGTGAGTCCCGGCGAGCGGGCCTGGCGCAACGGCGGCAGTCTGAGCCTGCGTAGCAGCGGTGATGTGCTGTTGGACAGCGGCAGCGTGCTGGACGTATCCGGTGGGGTGGTGCGCCGCGAAGCCAACCGCCTGCTCGGCGGCAGTGGCGGCAACCTGACCTTGCAGAGCAGCGTGCTGAACAGCGCCGGGACCGGCCGGATGCGCCTCGATGGTGAGCTGCGCGGTTACGGCAGCAGTGGTGCGGGCACCCTGACCGTGGCCGCCGACCGGGTGAGCATTGGCGCCGCCGCCGATGGCAAGGCCAGCGTGCATCTGGCCGAGGATTTCTTCAGCCGCGGCTTCGCCCACTACGCCATCACCGGCAATCACAGCCTGAGCGTGTCCGCCGGCAGCCGTATCGAGGTCACCCGGCCTGTGGAGCGGCTTGACGCCAGCCAGCCGGTCAGTGGTCAGGCGCAGGTCTGGCTGGCGCCGCCGCTCGTGCAGAACGCCGTGGCCGGCACCCTGGAGTCGCGTGCCGGCGCCAGCCTGGCCCTGGCGGCGGGCGATACCCGTTTCGCCCAGACCGTGCGCGAAGCAACGTTGCTCGAGGTCGGGCGCGGCGCGACGATCAGTGTCGACCCGTTGCAGTCCATCAGCCTGGGCAGCACCGCGCAATTGACCCTGGACGGCACCCTCAATGCCTGGGGCGGCAGTGTCAGTCTGCTGCAGCCGTGGCTGCCGGCCATGGATTCCGGTGTATCCGAAGGCGCGCACCAGCGCTCCATCCGCCTCGGCGACCAGGCCCTGATCGATGTGTCCGGTCGGGCGGTCACGGCCGTTGACCTGCAGGGGCGCCGCTATGGCCGGGTTGATGACGGCGGCAGCATCGTCATCGGCGGGCAGATCGACCACAACCTGGGCACCAGCAACGGCGCCTACCTGTTCCTGGACATGGCCGAAGGCGCCCGCCTGCGCGCCGATGGCGCCCAGGCCACGCTGGATATCCGTGGCCAGGGGCCGGTGGCCGTGGCCAGCAACGGCGGGCGCATCAGCCTGGCGTCGAGCCATGGGTTGCGCCTGAACGGCAGCTTCAGTGCCGCTTCCGGTGGTCGTGGCGCTGCGGGCGGCAGCCTGGAGGTGGCGTTGGACACCGGTCTGTACCTCAATGCCAGCTTGGTCGACGGGGTCAAGGCACCCCGCGAGCTGACCCTTGCCCAGGGCGCTGCTGGCCTTGAGAACGGACCGTTGCGCTATGGCCAGGGGCGCCTCGACGTCGCCAGGATCGCTGCTGGGGGCTTCGACAGCCTGTCGCTGCTCAGCGACGGCGTGGTGGCGTTCGATGGCGACATTGATCTGCAGATGGCCCGCAGCCTGCAGCTGTACACCGGTTCGCTGGTGCTGGCCCAGGGGAGCGCAGGCAACGCCCGTGTTCACCTGCAGGCGCCCTATGTGCGGCTCGCGGGCAGCAACCACCGCAGCGCTGAGCAGGCGACCCGACCGACCCTCAAGGGCGGCCTGTCGACCCAGGACAGCGCGGCGCTGTTGCAGGTCGACGCGCAGCTGCTGGACCTGCGCGATGCGCTGACCCTGGGCGCCCATGGCAGCCTGGCCTTGGCTACGGGCGGCACGTTGGATTTCGATCGGCGTGGCTTTGCTCTGGGCAGCCTGCGCAGCCAGGGCGACCTGCGCGTGCTGGGCAAGGTCGGCGAGGGCACCGACCGCACCTTGCTGCGCGGCAATGCCGACCTGGAGCTGCTCGCCGCGCAGATCTACCCGACCACCGGTGCCTTCGGCCAGATCGAGACGGGCGCCAACGCCACCCTGCGCATTGGCAGGCGTGGCCTGAACACGCCCGAGCAACCGTTCTCGGTATTCGGCCGGCTGGCGCTGATCGCCGGCAAGGTGGAGCAGGGCGGCGTGCTGCGGGCGCCGCTGGGCGGGTTGTCGCTGGGGCAGGAAACGGGGGGCACCCAGTCCGTGACCCTGCTGCCGGGCAGCATCACTTCGGTCAGCGCGGCCGGGCTGGTCATGCCCTATGGCGCAACGGTGGACGGCTTGAGCTACCTGTTCGGTGGCGAGGCGGTGAAGCTGGTGGGGGCGGCAGGCGACAGCCTTTATGGGGTGTCGCTCAACGGCAAATCGATCGATGTCCGCCAGGACGCCTTGATCGACCTGTCCGGGGGCGGCACGTTGACCGGGGCCGGATTCGTCTCCGGACGTGGCGGCTCCACCGATGCCCGCTACCACCCGCTGATGCAGTTCGATGGCGAGGGGCGCCTGGTCCTGCCCACCCTGGACAGCAACCCGGTCTATGCCATCGTGCCAAGCTTCACCGGCCCCTACGCACCGGTCACCGGCGAAGCCGGCGTGGCAGCGCCGGGGATCGGCCAGCAGATTACCCTGGATGGCAGCATTCCAGGCCTGGCGGCAGGCACCTACACCTTGCTGCCGGCCAGCTACGCCCTGCTGCCGGGCGCGTTCAGGGTCGAGCTCAATGGCCTGGCCACGGCCGTGGGACGCTCTGGCAGCCAGGCGATGCGCAACGGCTCATGGACCACCACGGGCAGCCTGTCGGTGGCCAACACCGGTATCCGCCAGGCGCTGCCGAGCCAGGTGATCCTGATCGCAGCTGACGTGCTGCGACGCTATTCGCAGTACAACGAAATGGCCTACGCCGACTTCGTGCGCGCCGATGCCGTGGCCAAGGGCGTGCCGCGCGCGGCGATCGAGGCCGATGGCAAGTGGCTGAACCTGCGGGTGCAGACCAACAATGACGCCGCCAGTACCTTGCGTGTCGCCGGGCGGGTGAACTTCGCCGCCGCCCAGGGCGGTCATGCCGGCAGCGCGGCGGTGTTCGGCGCCCGGGGCCTGGAGATCGTCGCCGATGGCGGCAGCGGCCAGGCCATCGGCGACAACATCGCGGTGCTGTCGGCACGCGAGCTCAATGCCTTGCAGGCACCCCGGCTGACCCTGGGCGGGCGGGCCAATGTGCTCTACGGCCAGGGCGGCAACCAGATGACCTTCCTCGAAGGCACCCGCGATATCTGGGTGCGTTCGGGGGCCGAGTTGCGGGCCGGCGAAGTGTTCCTGACCAGCAACGATCCGCACGGCGGTATCGTCGTCGAGCAGGGGGCCGGTCTCGTCACCCTTGGCCGTGGCGCGGTGCCCTTCGGTGCCGATGACGGCTACTTCATCAACAGCAATGGCCGCGCCTTGCTGGCGGTGTCCAATGGTCGGCTGGAGGTGCTGTCTTCGCCACTCACCACCAGCGGGGCGCCGGGTTCCATTCTCATTGGCGGCTGCAGCGCTGGCGGTTGCCAGGGCAGCACCCGGTTGTACTCGGAAGGCTCGCTGTTCGCCGCCACCGACAAGACCTTCAGCCTCGATGATGGCGTGGCCTTCGGCACCCGTCACCTGGGCCTGTCGGTCGGTCGGATCAACGTCGGCAGCGCCGAGGCGCTGGCCCAGGCCCTGGCCAATGGTGTCCTGGGTCAGGGCCTGACCCTCAACCAGCAGGTGCTCGACCGCCTGCTGCAGGGCAGCCCGGCCGATGGCGTGCCTGCTCTGCAGACCCTGACGCTGGCGGCGTCCGACTCGCTGAATTTCTTCGGTACCACCGCGCTCGACACCTACGACCCGGTCACCGGCAAGAACCGTCTGCAGGCCTTGGTCCTCGGCGTGCCGGCCATCCATGGCAGTGGCTTGGCCGGCGACCAGGCGACCATCCGCACCGAACGCTTGATCTGGAGCGGTGCCCGTAACGTCGCGGGTGCGCCGATCGCGGGTGGGGCCGGCAGTGGCGATGGCGTGCTGGCCATCCGCGTCAAGGACCTGGAATTCGGCTATGGCGCCAACAGCCAGCCCGACGGCAGCGCCGACATGGCGCGCCAGACCTTGGGCTTCAGCCGTGTGGAACTGCACGCCAGCCACCAGGTGACGGCCAACCACAAGGGCAGCCTGCTGGTTCATCACCGCCGTGGCGACTACCAGGCCGACGGCGGCTTCGCCTATAGCGGTGGCGACCTGCTGGTGGACACGCCGTTGTGGACCGGCACCGCGGGTTCGCTCAACCGCATCGAGGCCGGCGGCACCCTGCGTGTGCAAGGCGCTGCGGGCACACTGGCCAGCGGCCGCGAGGCACTGGGGGCCGAGTTGAGCCTCAAGGCGCGGCAACTGCTGGTCGACGGCACCTTCAGCCTGCCCAGTGGCCGCCTGACCCTGCAGGCCGTGGACGACCTGCGCCTGGGCGACGCCGCGCGGGTGGACCTGGCCGGGCGCACCCTGACCTTCAATGATGTGACCCAGTACAGCTGGGGTGGCGAGCTGGTGCTCGGCAGTCAGTTCGGCAACATTCACCAGGCCGCCGGCGCGTTGATCGACCTCAGTGCCCGCAACAACCGCGCCGGTCGCCTGAGCGCCATCGCCCTGGGTGAGCAGGGCGGGGGCATCGAGCTGCTCGGCCGGATTCTTGGGGCTGCCAGCGGCCAGTATGATGCCGCCGGCACGCGGGTCCCCTACGCGGGTGGCGCGGTCGATATCCGTGCCCGGCACCTAGACGATTTCGCCGGCCTCAACCAGCGCCTGAACCGCGACGAAGTGTTCGGCGCGCGCAGCTTCCAGATCAAGCAGGGCGACCTGGTGATCGGCGATGAGCTCAAGGCACGGCAGATCAACGTGTCGCTGGACAATGGCCAGCTCAGGATCGAGGGCCATGTCGATGCCAGCGGCGAGCAAGTCGGCAGCATCCGCCTGGCCGCCGGACGTGGCCTTGCCCTCGGCGCTGGGGCGCTGCTCGATGCCCACGGCAGTGGGCTGCGGGTCGACAGCTACGGCGCGATCATCGACGCGCCGAACCGCGCCGTGGTCGAACTCAACAGTGGCCAGGGCCAGCTGACCCTGGCCAGCGGCGCGCGCATCGACCTGCGCCACGGCACCGCCGCCGGGCAGGGCGATGGCCGCCCACGGGGCACCCTGGAGCTGATCGCCCCGCGCCAGGGCAGCGATACCGCGGGTGATATCGCCATCGACGTGCGCGGCCCTGTGGACATTCTCGGTGCCCGTTCCATCGCGGTGGTCGGCAACCAGCGTTATACCGACGCGGCGCCGGGCGGCACTTCGGTCAGTGGTCGGCCGGTCCAGGTCATCGACCAGGATTACCTGAACCGCAAGCACGACCTGAGCGTGCAGTTCATCAACCACCTGCTGGGCAATCGCGATCTGCTCGAGGTGCGTCTGGCCGGGCTCAACAACACCCGCTACGTCCAGGCCCTGCACCTGCGGCCGGGCGTGGAGATCGCCACGGCCGATGCCCGCACCGACCTGGTGATGCAGGGCGACCTGGACCTGTCCGGCCATCGCTACGCCAGCCTCAATCCGCTGACCGCGCAGACCTCGGTCTACGGTTCAGGCGAGGTGGGCAACCTGGTGCTGCGCGCCGGGGGCAACCTGGAGGTGTACGGCAGCATCAGCGACGGCTTCATGCCGGTGGACCTGGCCACCGACGACACACGCACGGACGGCAAGGGCTGGTTGCTGGTGCCCGGCAAGCAGCCCTTCGACAGCGACCTGGTGATCCCGCGCAGCGGCGTCGAACTGGCCGAGGGCACGCGGTTCCCCGAAGGCAGCCTGCTCAACTTCGACCTGCCGTTCGCCGCCACCACCTTGCCGGCCAACCAGCGCCTGCCCAGTGCCTTGAGCCTGTCGGCGCCCTTGACCCTGCCTGCGGGCACGGTGCTCGAGGCCCCGGTGCGCGATGCCGGCGGCAACCTGTTGTATGCCGCCGGCACCTTGTTGCGCGAGCCGGTCACCCTGGCCGTTGGCACGCGTCTGGATGCGGGCAGCCGCCTGCCGGTCAGCGTGGCGGTGCAGGGCGGCACCTGGAGCAAGGGCGTTGCCCTGCCCAGCAGCGGTCTGACCCTGCGCGGCGTGCTGGGCCTGGCCGTGGGCTCGCGGCTGCCGGCCGGCACCGACGTCAAGCTGGCCGAGGGCGTCGACCTGATCGAGTTGCGGCCCGCGGTCAATGGCCAGCAGGGGCGCAACTGGGCGCTGGCGCAGATGCTGGCGCAAGGTTCGCAGTCCTGGTCGATGCGCCTGGTGGCCGGCGCCGACCTGGATGCCGCCGACAGCCGCATCACCCGCCCCGACACCGAGGCCGGCGTGTTGCGCCTGGCCGACCTGCACTACATGGCGCAGCAGAAACGCAGCGGCGGCGGGGATACCGGCACCGGCATGGTCTGGGGGCCGGACAACACCTACGGTATGGAGCCAGGTACTCCGGTGGCGCCCGAGGACCTGGCGCTGTGCGAGATCGCCGGCTGGTGCGAGCCGGCAGTGAAGACCATCAAGGTCTGGGGCCCCGACAACACCTATGGCATGGAGCCGGGTACCCCGGTGGCGCCCGAGGACTTGGTGCTGTGCGACATCGCCGGCTGGTGCGTGGACCAGACAGTGGGCGGCAAGAAGATCTGGGTCTGGGGGCCGGACAACACCTATGGCATGGAGCCCGGCACCCCGGTGGCGGAAGCCGACATGGACCTGTGCTCAATCCCCGGCTGGTGCGTGGAGGTTGATGCGCCGAGCGAGCCCGAGCGTATCGAGGTCACGCCGCAGACCCTGATGTTCAGCGTGCTGCGTACAGGCACCGGCGATCTGGACCTGCTCAGCGCCGGCGACTGGCGCATGGACTCGCTGTTCGGAGTCTACACCGCCGGCACCCAGGCGCCGTCGCTATGGCGCGACGGCAGTGATCCGCACCAGGTCGCCCGTGGCCGGCTGGCCGACGGCAGCGTGCTGGGCGGCGCCGGCACGGCCTATGAAGCGTTGACCGACAGCCTGTACCGCGCCTGGTATCCGGAGCAGGGCGGCAACCTGCGCATCGCCGCCGGCGGCGACCTGACGGGCAACCTGGTGGCGACCAGGACCGGCAGTGCCCTCGCCAGGCCGCAAGTGGCGTCGGCCGCGGTGGGCAACTGGTTGTGGCGCCAGGGACAGCCCAGCGCCGATACCCCGGCGGCCTGGTGGGTCAACTTCGGCACCTTCGCCCAGCAGCCCCAGGCCACGGTGGCCGAGCCCTGGCTGGTGGGCTTCACCGGCATCGGCACCCTGGGCGGCGGCAACCTGGATGTCGGCGTGGACGGTTCGGCGGGCCTGCTGCAGAGCAGCAACACCGCGGGCGTCGAGGCCGAGCGCAGCCAGGGCCTGAACCTGGTGGTAGGCGGCAGTGGCCGGATGACCGAGGACGGCCGCCTGGTGCAGACCGGAGGCGGCGACCTGAACCTGCGTGTGGCCGGCGCCATCAACCCAGATTCCAGTGCCCTGGAAATGGCGCGCGTCACCCCCGACCTGGGCGGCACGCTGGTCAACCTGCGCGGCGCCCTGAATGTGCAGGCGGGCAGTATCGGCGTGGTCAGGCAGGTCTATGGCAGCAGCTTCGCCTTCAACGACAGCAGCGAGTCGCGTGCCTACGACCCTTTCACCTCGACCAAGGCGGCGGCGCTGGGTGGCCTGACGCTGATGCCGGGCGATGCCGCCGTGCGCCTGGACAGCCGCAGCGACCTGGTGGTGCAAGGCGTGGGCGACCCAGGTCGGGTGCCGCAGTTCAACATGACCGGCTTCCTCGGCGACAACGGTATGCGCTATGCCGGGCAGGGCAGCAGCTGGTTCTCGCTGTGGCGCGAGACCACCGCCGTTGACTTGCTGGCCCTGGGCGGCAATGTCACGCCGGTCAACCTCGACGACACCCGACCCGGGCGCAACCTGCCGCTCTACGGTGGGCGGCTGTTCTACCCGACGGCCCTGCGCGTGTTGGCGGCTAACGGCAGCTTGTACTACGGCAGTTCGGCCAGCGAGCGGGGCGTCGCGACGTCGGCGTACTCGCTGATGACCGCGCCGTCTGCGCGCAGCGCCCTGCAACTGATCGCGGGCGAGTCGATCTATGCCGGTGGCTATGTGATCAGCCAGGCCGGCACCGACACCTCAGCCATCGCCACGCCGCAGCGACCTGCCATGCTGGGCCAGGACTTCGCGTTCGTGTACCGGGCCGGCAACCTGAGCGGGGACGTTGCCGCCAGCCTGGATACGGCGCCGTTGTTCACCTATGGGCTCAACACCTACAGGGCCGGGCAGCGGCCGCAGGCGCCTGCGCGTTTCTATGCCCTGGCGGGCGACATCCTCGGCTTGAACACCGGCGAAATCATTGAATACCAGCAGACCGGGCTCAAGCTGTACCAGGGCGCAGGGCCGGTGCGGGTGATGGCCGGGCGCGATATCGTCAATGCCGGCAAGGCGCTGGGGACCGAGCGCTTCGGGGCGACGGGCATGGTGGCAGGGGATCAGGGCAACATCCATTCCTCGGGCAACCTGATCATTCATGGCGACGCGTTGGATGTCTCGTTGATCAGCGCCGGCCGCGACATTCGCCTGAGCACCTTCAATGTTGCCGGGCCCGGCCAGCTGGAAGTGGTGGCCGGGGGCAACCTGTTCCAGTCCGGCCAGGGCGTGGGCTCGGCTTACCAGGAGGCGGCGATCAACAGCATTGGCCGGGTCGATGGTAGCGGTGGCGGGAACGACGGCGCGGCCATCGCCATCGTCGTCGGCGCTGGCAAGACCGGGCCGGACTATACCCGCCTGCTCGAGCGTTACCTGGGCACGAAGCAGGGCCAGCCGGACCAGCCGTTCAAGGTCTACGACCAGGAACTGCAGGCCTGGCTGCGCGAACGTTTCGGTTTTACTGGCGACAACGCCGCAAGCGGTGACTATTTCGCCGCCTTGCCCGCCGAGCAGCAGCGCATCTTCGCCCGGCAGGTCTACTTCAGCGAACTGCGCGAAGGCGGACGCGAGTACAACGACGTCAACGGCCCGCGTACCGGCAGCTATGTACGCGGCCGTCAGGCGATCGCCACGCTGTTCCCTGAGCGGGATGTGGCCGGAAATCCGATCAGCTATGGCGGCAGCGCCACGTTCTATGGCGGGGCGGGCATCCATACCGACTTCGGCGGCGGCATCCAGGTGCTGACACCCGGTGGCCAGCAGGTGTTCGGCATCGAGGGCGAGGCGCCACCGTCCACCGCCGGGGTGATCACCCAGGGCAGCGGCGATATCCAGCTGTACTCGCACGGCAGCATCCTGCTCGGCCAGAGCCGGATCATGACCACCTTCGGCGGCTCGATCCTCGGTTGGTCGGCCCAGGGCGACATCAACGCCGGTCGCGGTTCGAAGACCACCGTGGTGTATACCCCGCCCAAACGCACCTACGACCTGTGGGGCAACGTCGGCTTGGCGCCAAGCGTGCCGAGCACCGGCGCCGGCATCGCCACGCTCAACCCGATCGCCGAGGTGCCGCCGGGGGATATCGACCTGATCGCGCCGCAGGGCACCATCGACGCTGGCGAGGCCGGGATCCGCGTATCGGGCAATGTCAACATCGCCGCGCTGCAGGTGGTCAACGCCGCCAACATCCAGGTCCAGGGCGACGCCAAGGGCATGCCGGCGGTGGCCTCGGTGAATACCGGGGCGATCGCCTCGGCCAGCGCCGCGGCATCGTCGGCCAGCCAGGCCGCCGAAGAGGCGGGGCGCCAGCAGCAGGCCGCGTCCAGGCAGCGCCAGCCGTCGGTGATCACCGTGCAGGTGCTGGGCTTCGGTGGCGAGCGGTTGGTGCCGGGGCAGGACGGGGCGAGCCTCAACCCCCAGTACAATCGCCAGAGCCCGGTGCAGGTGCTCGGGGCCGGGGCGCTGGATGAACGGGCGAAGGCACAGTTGAGCGAGGAGGAGCGGGGCAACCTGTTGCTATGAGCCGGGGCTGCCGGGCAGCGGCGATGGGCCAGGAGTCCTGGCCTTCGCTGCTGCCCGGCTCGTTATCGTCGGGCTTCATCGACCGCTGTCGGGTCCGCCTTTTTGTCGCGGGTGCGCAGCAGCGACAGCAGCACGCCGCCGAGCAGCAGGCCGAACGTCACCCCCAGCGACACCCCGGCCGGCACCTTGCCCACCAGCCCGTGCCAGAAGATCTTGCAGCCGATGAAGATCAGCACCAGCGCCAGCGCGTACTTGAGGTAGACGAAGCGGTGCATCAGCGCCGCCAGGGCGAAGTACAGCGAGCGCAGGCCGAGGATGGCGAAAATGTTCGAGGTGTAGACGATGAACGGATCCTGGGTGATGGCGAAGATCGCCGGTACGCTGTCGACGGCGAACACCAGGTCGGCCAGTTCGATCAATACCAGGGCCAGGAACAGCGGCGTGGCATAGCGGATAGCCCGCGTTGCTCCGGGCGGTGTGAGCTGAACGAAGAAGTGCCGGCCATGCAACTCGTCGGTGACGCGCATGTGCCGGCGCACGAAGCGCAGTACCGGGTTGTTGGCCAGGTCCGGGTGGGCGTCGTCCTTCGACAGCGCCATCTTCACCCCGGTGAACAGCAGGAAGGCGCCGAACAGGTACAGTACCCAGGCGAAGTGCTGTACCAGCGCGGCGCCCACGCCGATCATGATCGCCCGCAGCACCACCACCCCGAGGATGCCCCAGAACAGCACGCGGTGCTGGTAGCGGCGGGGGATGGCGAAGAAGCTGAAGATCATCGCCATGACGAACACGTTGTCCATCGACAGCGATTGCTCGACCAGAAAGCCCGTGTAGAACTCCAGCGCCGGTTGCGCGCCCAGCTCATACCAGACCCACACGCCGAACAGCACGCCGACGCTGAAGTAGCCCGAGTACAGCAGCAGGCTTTCGCGCATCTCGATCTCGCGGTCCTGGCGGTGCAGCACACCCAGGTCGAGGACCAGCAAGGCGATGACGATGGTGATGAAGACCAGCCACAACCAGGCGCTGGTGCCGAGAAAAGGCGTGAAGAGGAATTGCTGCAGAGCCGTCATGAGCCCCTCCTTGATTGTCGACGTTGCATGGCAACAGTGATTCCGACATGGCGGCGCAAACCGTCAGAGGGGCCCGGCATCACATGATTTTGAGCCTAGTCGCGATCCTCGGGCTTGCCGAATGGCAGGCTGTTACATTTCTTTGCCTGGATCCAATGGCCAGCGGCGCGACGGACCGACTGCGCGCTATGGGTTCTGACGGGTCTTGCAGCGTATCCGTTAGGGGCACATCTCCGGGGCGCCGCCGGCCTACCAGGCCAGCGGCTGCTCGAACCCCTTCCAGCACACCCAGCGTCGTACCTCGCCATGCGCCCCGGTGCCGATCTGCCATTGCGGTCGGCCGCTGTCCAGGGCGATCAGTGAAATGAAGCCGGCATGGCTGGCCACCGCCAGGGTGCGGCCGTCGGCGCTGATGTCCATGGCGCTGATGGTCGAGCCGAGGTAGTGCTGCCAGTGCTCGCTGCCGTCCTCGCCAAAGGCGCGCAGATAGCCATGGGCGTCGCCGACGATGTACTCGCCTTCGCGGGTGACGCCTGCGTAGATCCGTGCGCCGTCCTGCAACAGCGGCGTGCGCGGGTCCTCGCTGTAGAAGCCGGTGTCCAGCCCCGGCAGGTCGGCCACCTGCACGCCGACGGTGCCACCTTGGTAGAAATGGCAGGCGTTGAGGATCAGCTGGTCGCCGCGCCGGTTGAACAGGGCGAAGTGCGGGTACTCGCTGGCCGGGCCGACTTCGGCGATGGGCCTGAAGTGTTCGTCGAGCACCAGGTGCCGGCCGCACTGCTCACCCAGGGCGATCAGCCGGCCATCCGGTGACAACGCGGCGTGCTCCATGGCCAGGCCCAGGGCTATGTCGTCCGGATCGGTGCCTTGGCGCAGGTCCTCGAGAATCGTCTCCTGGCGTGGCAGCAGGCGCGTGGCACCGTTGGCGGCGAGGACGAAGATGCCGTCGCTGCTGACCAGCAGGACCCGCTGGCCGTCAGGGAAGGGCAGCAGCGCGGTGGGCGTCGGCGGCAGGTCGAAGGGGTCGAACGGGTAGCCGGCGGGCAAGCCTTCCAGGCCATGGGGCCAGGCCAGCCTGGCCACCTGCGGGCCGCCCCAGCCATCGGTCACGCGCACCCCTTCGGCATTGGCCAGGGCGTAGTAGCGCCGCTGCGGGCAGCGGCCGAAGTGCTCGACGCCAATCACCGGGGTGATGCCCTGGTCGTCGATACGCAGCACCTGGCCCCGGTCGAACGGCATGCCGATGCGCGCCAGCAGGCTGCCGTCGTCGAGCAGCAGCAGGTTGCCGATGCCCTGGGCCTGTTCCTCGAACAGGGGCACCAGCGGCAGGTGCGCTGGCGGCCAGGCTTCGCGGAACAGCTGGCGCTGCGCCGGCTCGACGCCGGGTCGGTTGATGGCCCGCAGCGCCGCCAGCCAGGCGTCGAGCAGGTGTTCGGTCGCCGCTGCCTGCGGCTCCTCCAGATCGTCCCAGCCTTGCGCACGGCCCTGCGCGACATAGCGGTTGATGGCCTCGGCGTAGGCGATGACCGCCTCGCGCCATTGCTGCTGGGGGTGCTGCTTGTCCATGGGCGGATCGAACTCCTTGTTCCGCAGGGTGAGTGGCGCTGCCACAAAAGGGTGCATGGTACTCCGTCGGCGTCCGTGGTTGTGAGGTCCGGGCTTGATGCGTACCATGCTGAGCATCCTTCCAATAATCAAAAACGTGCATCACCGGCCTGGCACCTGGGCAGGCGATGTGCGTCCTGTTGCCTTGCCCGCGGAGAAAAACCTCTTCACATGAATGGACCCGTACCCACCTCCATGCCCCCTGCAGCCGGCAACGGCAGCTGGTTGAGCGTCATCGCCCTGGCGCTGGCGGCGTTCATCTTCAACACCACCGAGTTCGTCCCGGTGGCGCTGCTCAGCGACATCGGTCGCAGTTTCGAGATGACCACCGCGCAGGTCGGCCTGATGCTGACCATCTATGCCTGGGTGGTGGCGCTGGCGTCGCTGCCGATGATGCTGATGACCCGCAACATCGAGCGGCGGCGCCTGCTGCTGATCGTGTTCCTGGTGTTCATCGCCAGCCACCTGTTGTCGTGGTTGTCGCAGAGCTTCGCCATGCTGCTGGTCAGCCGCATCGGCATTGCCCTGGCCCACGCCGTGTTCTGGGCCATCACCGCGTCGCTGGCGGTGCGCGTGGCGCCGCCCGGCCAGCAGGCCAAGGCGCTGGGCCTTTTGGCCACCGGTACCACCCTGGCGATGGTCATGGGCATCCCGCTGGGGCGGGTGGTGGGCGAGGCGCTGGGCTGGCGCATCACCTTCCTGTGCATTGCCGGGGTGGCGCTGGCGACCATGCTGTGCCTGATGAAGTCGCTGCCGCTGCTGCCGAGCCAGAACTCCGGCTCGCTGCGCAGCCTGCCGATCCTGTTCAAGCGCCCGGCGTTGGTGATCACCTACCTGCTGGTGACGCTGGTGATCACCGCGCAGTTCACCGCCTATAGCTATATCGAGCCGTTTGCCCTGCATGTGGCACAGATCGGCGGCGAGCGCACCACGCTGCTGCTGTTGCTGTTCGGTGGCGCCGGGGTGTTCGGTTCGGTGCTGTTCAGCCGTTACAGCGAGCGGTTCCCCCATGGCTTCCTGGTGGGCGCCATCGGCGCCCTGGCGGCGTGCCTGTTGTTGCTGTTGCCGCTGTCGGGCAATTTCCCGGTGTTCGCCGGGCTGAGCATGGTCTGGGGCGTGGCGATCCTGAGCTTCAGCCTGGCCCTGCAGTCCAAGACGCTGAAGCTCGCCTCGGATGCCACCGACGTGGCCATGGCGCTGTTCTCGGGAATCTACAACATCGGCATCGGCGGCGGCGCGCTGTTGGGCAGCATCGTCAGCAGCCAGCTGGGCGTGGCGCATATCGGCCTGGTCGGTGGCGGCGTGGCGGTGGTTGGCCTGGTGCTGGCGCTGGCCAGCACCCAGCGCTTTCGTGAGGCCTTGACGCGCGTTCCCGGCCAGGTCTGAACCGCGACCTCTGTAGGGGCTGCCCGAGCATCGAAGCGCAGCCCCGGCACGCGAATGCCCATCGACTGATCCGCATCAATCCCTCAGACAATATGCGCCCCTGTAATAGGGGCGCTTGTGTATCGGCAAGGCTGCCACTAATATCCAAGCGGTTTCTTGTGTAATTGCCTGTTCCCCCTGGCCAGGCCATCAATACGGACGTTGATATGGATTTGCACACCTCCCTGTGGCTGTTCCAGGCCATCCAGGCCGTGGGCCTGGCCTTGTGGCTGAGCATCGCGGTGTTGAACAACCTGCAGGCTTTCGCCAGCTCCGTTGGCGCCATCGGCGCCACCCTGGCCATGGCGCCGCTGCGCCAGCCACCGGCCATCGACTTCCCCCTGTTGCGCCGGGCCTGCCAGTCGACCGGCCTGGCCCGCGCCGCGCTGCTGGTGATCCTGCTGCTGCAGGTGGTCGCCAGCGTGGCGGCCTGGATCGGTTGCTACGGGCTGATCGTTGCCCAGGACCCGCTCATGGCCCGCGCCTGGCTGAACCTGGCGCTCGCCGCCTTCCTCGCCTTCACCTTTGCCATGCTGCTCGGTGGCCTGTGGTTCGGCTACTGGATTCGCCAGGAAGGCCTGCAGCTCACCCATCTGGTGCTGGTGCTGTGGGCGATCCTGGCGTTCTTCCTGTTCAACCTGAATTGGGCCTGAGGCGAGGACGCGCGATGAAGAGCAAGGCGATACTCGGCAGCGTCCTGGTACTGGCGCTTGTGACTGCCGGCGGTCTGGCCTGGCGCCATGCCGGCCAGGCCCAGGCCACGGCGACACCGGCGCGGCACCTGGTCAAGGTGGCCCTGGCCACGGTGCAGAAAGCACCACAGAAACGTGCCTTCGCCGGCGTCGGCGAGCTGGAGGCGGTGCACCAGGTGCTGGTGTCGGCCGAAATCGGCGGACGGGTGACGGCGATCAACTTCACGTCCGGCCAGCAGGTGCGCAAGGGCGATGTGCTGGTCACCCTCAACGATGCCCCCGAGCAGGCCGAGCGCCTGCGCCTGAAGGCCCAGCTGGACAATGCGTGGACCAACCACCGGCGGGTCAAGGACCTGCTGCGCGAGAACGCCGCCACCCAGGAACAGCTGGACAACGCCCTGGCGGCCCGCGACATGGCCCAGGGCGAACTGGCCCGCACCGAGGCGGTGATCGCCCAGAAAGCGGTGCGCGCGCCGTTCGACGGGCGCCTGGGCATCCGCCGGGTGAACCAGGGCCAGTACCTCAATGTCGGTGATCCGGTGGTCAGCCTGATCGACACCCGCAGCCTGTACGTCAACTTCTCCCTCGAAGAGCAGCTGAGTGCCCAACTGCGCCCCGGCCAGCCGGTCGAGGTGCGTCTGGATGCCTTCCCCGACACGCCGTTCACCGCCCATATCACGGCCATCGACCCGTTGATCGACCGGTCGCGCACCGTGCAGGTCCAGGCCACCCTGGCCAAGTCCGATGCGCGCCTGGCGGCCGGCATGTACGCCAGCGTGCAGGTGGCCAGCCCCGATGACGGCCAGGTGCTGACCGTGCCGGAAACCGCGGTGGCCTATACCGCCTATGGCGACACGGTGTTCGTCGCCCGCCACGATGACGCCGCCGGTGCATTGGTGGTGCAGCGGGTGGCGGTGCGCACCGGCGAGCGCCAGGCCGGTCGGGTGGTGATCGAACAGGGCTTGAACGAGGACGACCAAGTGGTGGTGTCGGGGCAGTTGCGCCTGAGCGACGGCACCGCCGTGCAAGCCACCGAAGACACCCTGCAGGCCCCGGCCAGCGGCGCCTGACCCCAGGGAGAACACGCCATGACATTCACCGACCTGTTCGTGCGCCGGCCTGTGCTGGCGCTGGTGGTCAGCACCCTGATCCTGCTGCTGGGGCTGCTGTCGCTGCTGCAGTTGCCGATCCGCCAGTACCCATTGCTGGAAAGCTCGACCATCACCGTGACCACCGAATACCCCGGCGCCCCGGCCGAGCTGATGCAGGGCTTCGTCACCCAGCCGATCGCCCAGGCGGTGTCGTCGGTGGAAGGCATCGACTACCTGTCGTCCTCCTCGGTGCAGGGCCGCAGCCTGGTGACCGTGCGCATGGAGCTCAACCGCGACTCGACCCAGGCGCTGACCGAGGTGATGGCCAAGGTCAACCAGGTGCGCTTCCGCCTGCCGGAGCGCGCCTACGACCCGGTGATCGAGCGCTCGGCCGGGGAGTCGACGGCGGTGGCCTATATCGGCTTTGCCAGCCCGAGCCTGCCGATTCCGGCCATGACCGACTACCTCACGCGGGTGGTCGAGCCGCTGCTCAGTACCATCGAAGGCGTGGCCAAGGTCCAGGTGTTCGGTGGCCAGACCTTGTCGATGCGCCTGTGGATCGACCCGGCGCGCCTGGCCGCCCGGGGCCTGACCGCCGCCGATGTGGCCGAGGCGGTGCGGCGCAACAACTACCAGGCGGCACCCGGCAAGGTGAAGGGGCAGTACGTGATCGCCAATATTCGCGTCGACACCGACCTGACCTCGGTCGGCGACTTCCGCGAGCTGGTGATCCGCAACGACGGCAACGGCCTGGTGCGCATCCGCGACATCGGCACCGTCGAGCTCGGCGCCGCCTCGGCCGAAACCAGCGCCAGCATGGACGGCGTGCCGGCGGTGCACCTGGGCCTGTTCGCCACCCCGGGCGGCAACCCGCTGGTGATCGTCGAGGGCATCCGCCAGCTGCTGCCGCAGATTCGCCAGACCCTGCCGCCGGACGTCAAGGCCGAGCTGGCCTTCGAGACGGCGCGGTTCATCCAGGCCTCCATCGACGAGGTCACCAAGACCCTGCTCGAAGCCCTGGCCATCGTGGTGGTGGTGATCTACCTGTGCCTGGGTTCGTTGCGCACGGTACTGATCCCGGTGGTGACCATCCCGCTGTCGATGCTTGGGGCGGCGGCGCTGATGCTGGCGTTCGGTTTCAGCATCAACCTGCTCACCTTGCTGGCCATGGTGCTGGCGGTGGGGCTGGTGGTGGACGATGCCATCGTCGTGGTGGAGAACGTCCACCGCCATATCGAGGAGGGGCGCACACCGGTGGCGGCGGCATTGATCGGCGCCCGCGAGGTGGCCGGGCCGGTGATCGCGATGACCATCACCCTGGCCGCGGTGTACGCGCCGATCGGCATGATGGGCGGGCTGACCGGCGCGCTGTTCCGCGAGTTCGCCCTGACCCTGGCTGGCGCGGTCGTGGTTTCCGGCGTGGTGGCGCTGACCCTGTCGCCGGTGATGAGCTCGTTCCTGCTTGATGCGCGTCAGTCCGAAGGGCGCATGGCCCATGCCGCCAACCGTTTCTTCGACTGGCTGGCCGAGCGCTACGCCCATGTATTGGGGTTCTCGCTGAAACATCGCTGGATCAGTGTCGGCTTCGCCTTGCTGGTGCTGGTCAGCCTGCCGCTGCTGTACAGCCTGCCGCAGCGCGAGCTGGCGCCGACCGAGGACCAGGCCGGGCTGCTTACCGCGATCAAGGCGCCGCAGCATGCCAACCTGGCCTATGTCGAACGATTCGCCGACAAGCTCGACGCGGTCTACCGCACCCTGCCGGAGACCGTCAGCACCTGGATCATCAACGGCAGCGATGGCATCGCCTCGGGCATCGGCGGCATCAACCTGCAACCGTGGGACGAGCGTGCGCGCAACGCCTCGCAGATCCAGCTCGACCTGCAGGCGGCGGTGAACGATGTCGAAGGCACCAGCATCTTTGCCTTCCAGCTGCCGGCGCTGCCGGGTTCGACGGGCGGCCTGCCGGTGCAGATGGTGCTGCGCAGCTCCCAGGATTACCGAGTGCTGTTCGACACCATGGAGCAGGTCAAGGCCAAGGCCCGACAGAGCGGCCTGTTCGCCGTGGTCGACAGCGACCTGGACTACAACAACCCGGTGGTGCAGGTGCGGGTCGACCGCGCCAAGGCCAACAGCATGGGCATCCGCATGCAGGACATCGGCGAGTCGCTGGCGGTGCTGGTGGGGGAGAACTACCTCAATCGCTTCGGCCTCGACGGCCGCTCCTACGACGTCATCGCCCAGAGCCCGCGCGACCAGCGCCTGACCCCGCAGGCCCTGACCCGGCAGTACGTGCGCAGCGAGGAGGGCCGGCTGGTGCCGTTGTCCACCGTGGTGCAGGTCAGCGAGCAGGTCGAGCCCAACCGCCTGACCCAGTTCAACCAGCAGAACGCCGCGACTTTCCAGGGCATCCCGGCGGCCGGGGTCACATTGGGCGACACGGTGGCGTTCCTCGAACAGGTCGCGGCTGAATTGCCCGTTGGTTTCAGCATTGACTGGCAGTCCGACGCCCGCCAGTACCAGCAGGAGGGCAACGCCCTGATGCTGGCGTTCCTCGCCGCCGTGGTGGTGATCTATCTGGTGCTGGCCGCGCAGTACGAGAGCCTGGTCGATCCGCTGATCATCCTGATCACCGTGCCACTGTCGATCAGCGGCGCGCTGCTGCCCCTGGCGCTGGGGGTGGCCACGGTGAACATCTATACGCAGATCGGCCTGGTGACGCTGATCGGGCTGATCAGCAAGCACGGCATTCTCATGGTGGAGTTTGCCAACACCCTGCAGGCCGAGCAGCACCTGGACCGGCGCACGGCGATCGGCAAGGCGGCGCAGATCCGCCTGCGGCCGATCCTGATGACCACGGCAGCCATGGTGGTTGGGCTGATACCGCTGCTGTTCGCCTCGGGCGCTGGCGCTGCCAGCCGTTTCGGGCTGGGCGTGGTGATCGTCACCGGGATGCTGGTGGGGACCTTGTTCACCCTGTTCGTGCTGCCGACTATCTACAGCCTGCTGGCCCGTGACCATGCCAGCACCGCGCGTTCGGCGCGGGCGCGGTCGTTGGCCGAAACCCTGGAGGGCCAGCCATGAAGCCTGTATTCGTCGTCTCCCTGATGGCCCTGGCCTTGTCTGCGTGCAGCGTCGGCCCCGATTACCAGAAGGCCGAGGTACCGGCCAGTGGCGTGCACAGCCCGCAGCGCGCCGCCTTCGCCGCCCGTGGCGAGTTGCCGGCGCAGTGGTGGCGGTTCTTCGACGACCCGCAGCTGGTGCGCCTGGTCGACCAGGCCCTGGCCAACAACCACGATATCCGCCAGGCCCATGCCAACCTGCTGGCGGCGCGGGCGCTGTTCGACGACCGCAGCCTCGACCGCTATCCCTGGGTCACCGCCCGCGCCGGCTACAACCAGAGCCTGGAGCAGCAGCAACCGGCTGATGGCAGCGACCCGCGGCGCATGCGCACCGAGCAGTACCGCGCCGGCTTCGACGTGCAGTGGGAGATCGACCTGTTCGGTCGCCTGCAACGCCTGACCGACGCCGCCGAGGCCCGCGCCGACGCGGCGGCGGCGGACCTGCGCCAGGCGCGCCTGAGTATCGCCGCGGAAGTCGCCCGCAACTACTACCTCCAGCTTGGGCTCAAACGCAGCCTGGCCGTGGCCGAGGATCAGGTCGAGGCCTGGCGCGAGACCCTGCAACTGACCAGCGCCCAGGTGCGCGCCGGCAGCGGCCAGTACGAGGACCAGCAGAACGCCCATGCCAACTTGCTGCTCAGCGAGGCGGCGGTGCCGCCGTTGCAGGCGGCAATCCAGCAGGCCAGCTACCGCCTCGACGTGCTGACCGGGCAGGTGCCGGGCAGCCAGGAACAGGGCGCCGCGCCGTTCCTGCCGCCGTTGGCGCGCCAGTTGCCGTTGGGCGATGTCGACGCGCTGATCGGCCAGCGCCCTGATGTGGTCAGCGCCGAGCGTGAGCTGGCGGCCAGCACCGAGGATGTCGGCGCGGCCACCGCCGAGCTGTACCCGCGTCTGGACCTGGGCGGCTTCATCGGTTTCTTCGCCCTGCGCGGCGGCGACCTGGGCAGTGCCGCCCGCGCCTACGAGCTGGCGCCGGTGGTGACTTGGCCGGCGCTGCGCCTGGGCAACGCCCGTGCCCGCCTGCGGGTGCGCGAGGCGCTGGCCGAGGGCAGTCAGGCACGCTACCAGCAGGCCGTGCTGCTGGCCCGCGAAGAGGTGGAGAACGCGGTGACGCAACTGGTGCGCAACCAGGCGCGGCTGCAAAGCCTGGTGGCTTCCGCCGGCCACGGCAGCGAGGCCATCGACATTGCCAACAAGCGCTATCGGCGTGGAGCGGGGACCTACCTGGCGGTGTTGGAGAACCAGCGTGCGCTGTTCTCGATCAAGCGCGAGGTGGCCGAGGCGGAAACGGCGTCGTACCTGGATGCGATTGCGCTGTACAAGGCGTTGGGGTGGGGGAGTGCGGCACAGTAGCCCTCATTGGTTGTTACCCTGTGGGCGCCATGGGCGGCGAGCAAGAGTTCCAGGATGGGCCTAATTTTTCCGGTGCGGTCTTCGTTTTCATGGAAGCCGCCCTGCGCCCGGCGCGTTCGGCACTCATCATTCAAGGAGACAGGCAATGACTTCCGTTTTCGACCGCGACGATATCCAGTTCCAGGTAGTGGTCAACCACGAAGAGCAGTATTCCATCTGGCCCGACTACAAGGCGATCCCCAACGGCTGGCGCGCGGTGGGCAAGAGCGGCCTGAAGAAGGACTGCCTGGCCTACATCGATGAGGTCTGGACCGACATGCGCCCACTGAGCCTGCGCCAGAAGATGGCCGAAGCCGCGGCGCAATAAGGCGGTGTCGAGCTTGAACCTGCTGTGCCTGCCGTACTCCGGTGCCAGCGCCATGGTCTACAGCCGCTGGCGGCGCAAGCTGCCGGCCTGGCTGCAGGTGCGCCCGGTGGAGTTGCCCGGGCGTGGCGCGCGCATGGGCGATCCGCTGCACACCGACCTGCGGGGGCTGGCCCGGCAGCTGGCCCATGAGCAGCGTGGCGCCACCCAGGCGCCCTACGCGCTGCTCGGGCACAGCCTGGGGGCGCTGGTCGCCTTCGAGCTGGCCCACGAGCTGCGGGCGCTGGGTTGTCCGGCGCCGGTGGCGTTGTTCGCCAGTGGGACGGCGGCGCCGACCCGGCGGGAGGACTATGCCGGTGGCAAATGGACCGAGCCTCGGGGGGAGGCCGAACTGATCGGCGAACTGCGCAAGCTGGGGGGGACACCTGAAGAAGTGCTGGCCAACCAGGAGCTGATGAGCCTGACCTTGCCGATCGTGCAGGCGGACTTTTTGCTTTGTGGGCGGTATGTGTATGAGCCGCGTCAGTTGTTGCAATGTCCGTTGCATGTGCTGGGTGGTGAAGAGGATCGGGCCAGTGATGAACAGTTGCAGGCTTGGGGGCGGGAGACTGGCGGGGGGTACTCGCTGACGAAGTTTCCGGGTGGGCATTTCTTTATTCATGAGCAGGAAGAGCGGGTGCTTGATGTGCTTTGCCGGACGTTGGAGCCTTTGAGGCTTTGTGCTTGATTGGTGGGGTTGGGGTGTTTGGCTATAGCTGATATTTGATCTGTTGTTGTTGTTGTTGTTGTTGTTGTTGTTGTTGTTGTTGTTGTTGTTGTTGTTGTTGGTTTTGGAAGTTGTATGCGCATTCATTTGTGATGTCGACGCTTATTCACCTTTCCGCCCTTACGGCGGGTTACTTAATGAGATGGTCAACCCGGCACCCTGCGAGGCGTACGCTTTCGCAGGGTGCTTTTACTTCGGAGACCGTCATCATGAGCAGCGTGACCCTGATCGGCATCGACATTGGTAAACATACCTTCCACCTGCACGCCCAGGACAAGTTCGGCAAAGAGGTAATGCGCAAGAAGTGCTCAAGGCAGCAGATGATGCGGTTTCTGGCCAATCATCCCCCTTGCACGGTAGTGATGGAGGCCTGTGCCGGTTCACACTGCCTGGCGCGAGAAATCAAAGCGATGGATCATGAGGCCAAGCTGATCTCGCCGCAGTTCGTTAAACCTTTCGTCAAGAGCAACAAGAATGACTTCGTCGATGCGCAAGCCATCTGCGAAGCCGCTTCCCGACCCTCCATGCGCTTTGTGACGCCAAAATCGCCTGAGCAGCAAACGCTCTCTGTTTCTCATCGGATGCGTGAATCATTGATCCGCGACCGAACCAAGACGGTGAACCAGATGCATGGGTTCCTGCTCGAATTCGGTGTCAGCCTGCCGACCGGATTGGCAGTGGTCAAACGCCTTGCTTCGGTGCTTGAAGAGCACGACCTGCCAATACGGCTCGTCGCATTACTGCAGCGCCTGCATGATCATTTCGTCTACTTGAGCGAGCAGATCAAGGTGTTGGACAAAGAGCTGGAGAGCCAACTGGCTGACGATGATCTAGGCAGTCGTTTGCTGAGCATGCCGTGTGTTGGGCCGATCACCGCCAGCCTGCTGGCTGTAGAAATGGGAGATGCTCGGCAGTACGGCAGTAGCCGGGACTTTGCGGCCTCTGTAGGTCTGGTGCCCCGCCAGTACAGCACTGGTGGTAGGCCAGCTTTGCTGGGGATCAGCAAGCGTGGCGACAAGAACCTTCGGCATTTGCTGGTGCTGTGCGCACGGGTCTACATGCTTCGCCTGAAGTATCAGAAAGGCCCATTGGCCGATTGGGTGCGTTCATTGCTCGCGCGACGTCACTCCAATGTGGTGGCCTGCGCGTTGGCCAACAAACTGGCACGCATTGCGTGGGCCATTGCCACTCGGCACACGCAATATAAAACGGAGCCAGACGCGATAAACGCCTGACCCCGTTGTGCTGCACCGAGTTTCACCATCAGGTTTTGCGATAGCTGAACAACAGATGAAATAAACGGCCGATCGGCCTGGCGATGATCCTGAACGACCAATTGGCTCTTGGAAGCCGCCTACTTTGTTAGGATCGCCAGGTGCGAATGCTCATCGTGGCGCGGGATGCGAGCCCAATAGACGCCGGATAGATTGAAGCAAGCCATCCATTCCATCTGATGAACAGTATTGCAAAAAATGGGGTGACCATAGATTGGTCGTGGCCAAAGTAACCAAAGCCGTGGCGCTCCATTCATCCGGCCCTCCGCTTCGCTCCGGGTTCCCTCACTCCGGCCTTGCTCCCGGGAGGACCGCGCTGCAGGGCCCATCCTGGGCCCCAGCGCTTGACGGGCATCCATGCCCGTCACCTCCCTCCGCAAGTCCTGCGTTCGGCCTCCTGAAGTCGCGAAGTTACGGGCGGCGCCTGAACTGGCGCAGCTGTCGCTAGTTGGTTTTTAGTTAAACTCTCGATTGTTTCGCGGGGCAAGCCCGCTCCCACGCAGATGATTCAGCTTGGGGCGGGAATAGCGTGGGAGCGAGGGAACCCCGGAGCGAAGCGCAGGGGCCGGATGAATGGAGCCAGCGGTTTTTGCCTACTTTTGCCCAAGAAAGAGCAAAAGTAGGTCGCCGTAAAGGCGAAAAGGTGACGATGCGTCACCATCGCCAATGAATGCGTATACAACTATAAAAACAAACTTTAAAACTACAGGCGCACTAAATTCAGATGTCAGCAGTTACTGGTTCCGCCTTCAAAACCAGCAGCCTCTGATTGACGCCACTCCCCGCCTGGGTAAGGCTACCCCTTCCTCCCAAGCCATGAGTCCGCCAATGCTGATCGATCCCCGCAAGGCCACGCTGCTGGTCATCGACATCCAGGAAAAACTGATAGGCGCCATGAGCGACCCCGAGGGCACCGCGGCCCGCGCCCGCTGGCTGCTCGCGGCCACCGCCGAACTAAAACTCCCCACGGTGATCTCCGAGCAATACCCCAAGGGCCTGGGCCACACCCTGGCCGCCCTCAAAGCCGCGGCGCCAGCCGCCGAGATCGTCGAGAAGCTGCACTTCTCCTGCGTCGCCGCCGAATGCCTGCCCCCCAGCCTGCTCGACCGCGAACAGGTAATCGTCTGCGGCATGGAGACCCACGTCTGCGTGCTGCAGACCGTGCTCGGCCTGCGGGCCCTGGGCAAGCAGGTGTTCGTGGTCGAGGACGCCTGCGACAGCCGTTCCCCGGCCAGCAAGGCAGCGGGCCTGGCGCGCATGCGCGATGCCGGGGCGCAGGTGGTCACCCGCGAGATGGTGCTGTTCGAGTTGCTGGGCAGCTCCAGCCACCCGCTGTTCCGCCAGATCAGCAAGACCTACCTGGTCGGTGAACAGCCCTGAACGCCTGCCTGCTGACCACCGCGCTGTTGGCCCTGGGCCTGCTGCAAGGCTGCGCCGGACGACGTGAGGAGGCCGGCGAGGCCGACCCGGCCAAGGTTCGCGCCCAGCTCCTGCACCTGCTGCCGGCCCAGGTCAAGGACCGCCAGGGCTGGGCCGAGGATATCCAGGTGGCGTTCCAGGCCCAGGGCCTCAGCCCGAGCAAGAGCAACCTGTGCGCGGTGCTGGCGGTGACCGAGCAGGAGTCGACCTTCAACGCCGACCCGCAGGTACCGAACCTGGGGCGCATCGCCCGCGAGGAGATCGACCGTCGGGCGGCGCGCCTGCATGTGCCCCGGCTGTTGGTCGATGGCGCCCTGAGCACGCCCTCGGCCAACGGCAAGACCTACCAGCAACGGCTGCTCGCCGTGCGTAGCGAGAAGCAGCTCAGCGCCCTCTACGATGAGGTGATCGGCGGCCTGCCGCTGGGGCGCTCGCTGCTCGGCGGGCTGAACCCGGTGCGCACCGGTGGGCCGATGCAGGTCAGCGTGGATTTCGCCGAGCGGCACGCCAAGGGCTATCCCTACGAGCACACGGGCAGCATCCGTCAGGAGGTGTTCAGCCGTCGCGGCGGGATGTACTTCGGCATCGCCCACCTGCTTGGCTATCCCACCCACTATGAGCGTCAGCTGTACCGCTTCGCCGATTTCAATGCCGGTTGGTACGCCAGCCGCAACGCGGCGTTCCAGGCGGCATTGAGCCGGGCGAGCGGGGTGTCGCTGGCGCTCGACGGCGACTTGATCGCCCCCGGCGCCATCCTGCCCGGCACCACCGAGCAGGCGGCGCGCAAGCTGGGAGCGAAGCTTGGGCTGCGCAATCCACAGATCAGGGCTCAGCTGGAGAAGGAAAATGGCCTGGCGCTGGAGGACACCGCGTTGTATCGCGGGGTGTTCGCCCTGGCTGAGGCGAAGGCGGGCAAGGCGTTGCCACGGGCGGTGCTGCCGGGGATCGAGCTGAAGAGCCCGAAGATTACCCGCAAGCTGACCACGGCGTGGTTTGCCGGCAGGGTGGATGAGCGTTATCAGCGCTGCATGAAGCGTTGAGGCGGTCCCTGTAGGCGATAGCCCAGCCCTTAGGGGCTGCGCAGTCGCGCAGGGAACTGTTCCCCTGTGGGAGCGGCCTTGCGTCGCGAAAGGGGCGCGCAGCGGCCCCAGGTTCTAAGCCACCATCAACATTGCTGGGGCTGCTGCGCAGCCCTTTCGCGACGCAAGGCTGCTCCTACAGAGGCGTTCAACTGTCGCCCAGCGCCTTGACCACCTGCTCGACGCTGGCCTTGAGCCCCGCCACGGTGTCGTCCGGATCGCTGTCCACCACCAGCAACTTCGCCCCGGAAGCGGCGATCGCCTCGGCCACCTTTGCGTCTGGCTGGCGATGGTGCAGCACCAGGGCCACATCCTGCGCCTTGAGGTTTTCCCCCAGTGCCTTGAGCGCGGCTTCGTCCCACTTGCCGTCGGCTGGCAGCGGCTGTTCGACCATATCCAGGTTCAACCCGCTGGCCAGGTAGCCCAGGCGCTCGGACAGGCTGACCACGGTCAGGTTGTCGACCTCGGCCAGGCGTGTCTGGCTGCTGGCGGTCAGCTCCAGCATCTGTCGTTTGAGGCCGGCGAGGTTGCCCTGGATCTTGGCCTTGTCTGTTGGCGAGAGGCGCTCCAGGTCGTTGGCGACGACATCGGCCATGCGCCCCAGGTTGGTCGGGTTCAGCCAGGGGTAGGCAGCGAAGGCCTCGTCGCCCTTGACCGCAATGCCGGGCAGGGCACCGTCCACCGGACGCGCGGCATCGATCTCGACGATGCGGATATTGCTGCGTCGGGCCATGGGGTAGAGCGGATCGTCACGCCAGATCGAGCGCACGCCGATCACCGCGTCGGCTTTCAGCGCCACCTTCTGCAGGCTGGCGCCGCCACGGCCACTGAAGTACGAGGGCTGGCGGCTGGCTGGCAGGTTGGCCGGGGCGGCGCGCTTGAGCTGCACCGAGGTGCCGTCGAGCAATACACTGGCCAGGCTGTGGGTCACCGGCAGGGTGGTCAGCACTTCGGTGGCACTGGCCAGCAGTGGCAGGCCACTCAGGACCAGGACCAGGGGCAGTTTGTTCAGGGTCATGCCGGGTTTCCTTGCAGGCGGGGGACGAGGGCGCGGGCCAGGGCCGCGAGGGCGAAGCAGATCCCGGCGACCAGGATGATCGCCGCGCCCGAGGGCACTGGCAGGTCAAAGACGATCGGCAGCAGGATGCCGAGCAGGGTGCTCAGGGTGGCGATGATCACCGAGACGAAGAAGAAGCCCTTGAGCGACTGGCTGACCAGCCGCGCCGCCGCCGCCGGGATCACCAGCAGGGCACCGACCAGGATCGCGCCGATCACCTTCACCGAGGCCACGGTGACCAGGGTCACCAGCACCACGAACAGGTAGTCGAGGGTCTTCACCGCCACCCCGCGCACCGCCGCCAGCTGCGGGTTGAAACTGGCCAGCATGATGCGGTTGTACAGCGGCAGGGCCAAGGCCAGCACCAGCACGGCGACGATGCCCAGCACCAGCAGATCATGGGCGCTGACGGTGAGCACCGAGCCAAACAGTACGTTCTCGAGGATGTGCACGTTGATCTTGCCGGCCAGCATCAGCAGCAAACTCGCGCCCAGGGCCAGCGACACCGAGAGGAACACGCCGATCAGCGTGTCCGGGGACAATCCGGTGCGGTTGCGCAGGAAATTGAGCAGGATGCCGAACAGCAGGCAGTAGCCGAACAGGCTGCCGTACGGGCCGGTGTAGGGCTCGCCGAGCAGGATGCCGATGGCCACGCCGGTCAGCGCGGCATGGCCGACCGCCTCGGAGAAGAAGGCGAAGCGCTTGACCACCACCAGGGTGCCCAGCCCGCCCAGCACCGGGCCGATCATCAGGCCCGCCAGCAGGGCGTTGACCACGAAACCGTAGGCCAGGGCTTCCGGTAGGTAACCAGCGGTGGCCCAGTCCTGGACCAGTTGGCGGAACGATTCGAAACTCATCAGGCAAGGCTCTCGCTGCGCGGGTGGACGGAGAACAGCCCGAGCAGGCGCTCGGGGGTCAGGGCCTGGGCCGGCGGGGCGTCGAACAGCACCTGGCGGCTCAGCCCGGTGACCCGGTCGGCCAGGCGCAGCACCGCTTCCAGGTCGTGCTCGATCCACAGCACGGTGGTGCCGGCCTGGCGCCAGCCGTGCAACAGTTGCTCGAACACCTGGATGCCGGCCTCGTCGAGGGCCGACATCGGCTCGTCCAGCACCAGCAGCTGTGGCTCGGGGATCAGCCCCTGGGCCAGCAGCACGCGCTGGCGCTCGCCGCCGGACAGCGCGCCCATGCGCCGCTTGCGCTTGTCGAGCATGCCCACCCGCGCCAGCGCCGCGTCGATCGCCGGGCGTACGCGCCGTGACAGGCCGAGGAACGCCGGGCGGCGCTGGCACATGGCGGCCATGAAGTCGTCCACGGTCATCGGCAGGCCGCGGTCGAATTCCAGAGCCTGGGGCACGTAGCCGATCACTTCACGCTCACCGGGCCAGTGCAGGGTCAGCTGGCCCTGGTGCGGCATCTGCCCGAGCAGGGTCTTGATCAGCGAACTCTTGCCGCCGCCGTTGGGGCCGACGATGGCGTGCACGCTGCCGGGGGCGACGCTGAAGCGCACGTTCTCGAGAATGCGCGTGCGGCCCAGGGTGAGGTCGATGCCGTCGAACTCGATGCGTGGCCCGCTGGCGGTTGTGAGGTTGGCGGCGGCGGTCACGTGCGGTTCTCCTGGATGGCCTGGACCACCGTGTCGAGGTTGCGCTTCATCTCCACCTCGTACTTTTCCTGGGTGTAGTCGCCGTAGGAGATGTGCGTGAGCGGGTAGATGCGCACGCCGGACTCGCGATGGATGGTGTCGACGTACGCTGACGGGAAGTCCATCTCCGAGAAGATCACCTTCACATCCAGGGCCTTGAGCTGGTCGATGGTCTTCTTCAGCTGTGCTGGGCTCGGTTCGATGCCGTGGGCCGGTTCCACCACCGCGGTGACCTCGAGGCCGAAGTCGCGCACCAGGTAGTCGTAGGCGGCGTGGATGGTGGCCACGCGGAAGGTCGCGTCCGGCGCCTGGGTGACCTTGGCCAGGGCCTCGGCGCGCAGAGCACGCAGACGCTTGGCGTAGGCCCGGGCGTTCTGCGTGTAGAACTTGGCGTTGTCCGGGTCGAGCTTGCCCAGCTCGCGGGCGATGTTGTTGACCTGGGCGATGGTGGCGCTGATCGACAGGAAGGTATGCGGGTTGACCACTTTGCCGGCGCCGCGGGCGGCGATGCCGGTGGCCGCCAGCAGCGGCACGTTGGCATTGGACTCGATGGTCTTGATATCGGGTTTTTCGCTGGCGGCGATCATGCGGTCGGCGAAGTCGTCGTGGCCGACACCGTTGAGCACGATCACATCGAGGCTGCCGATGCGCTTGATGTCCTCGGCGCGGGGCTCGTAGGCATGGGGGTTGAAGCCGGCCGGGATCAGCGGCACCACCTCGGCCTTGTCGCCGACGATGTTGCTCACGTAGCTGTAGTAGGGGTGCAGGGTGATGCCGATGCGCAGTGGCTTGCCATTGTCGGCGAGGGCCACGGCGGGCAGGGCGCAGGCCAGGAGCAGCGCCAGGGTGCGGCGGGCGAAGCGGAGCATGGGCAGGTCCTTAGTGACGGTGTTGACGGGTGACCCCGGCGTCGTAGTGGGTGACGATCTGTTGCCAGCCGGCGGCGATCAGTGCGTCGCTGTCCAGCGCGTCGGGGGGTAGGGCGGTGCTGTCGCGGCGCAACCAGACATCCGGCTGGGCATCGCTGGCGGCGGGCAGGATCACCAGGAAACTGCCTGCCACCTGGGCGTCCTGGCTGCGGCCCAGGTAGGCGCCGTTGGCCAGCAGCGACCACTGGTGGCTGCCGCGGCTCTGACTGCTGGCGTCGCTGACGAACGGCGGCAGTCCCTCGTCGGCCAGGGCCTGTGCATCCGGGGCGGTGCCGTTATCCTCGCGCAGGGCACGGATCTCCTCGACGGCCACCCACAGGTCGGTGTGGATGCCCTGTTCGGCGGCATTGAGGTCGCGACGGGCGTCGAGCTGGTGGGCGGCGATGGCCTGTTCATCCTCGCGCTCGCCGCGCGCGGCCACCACGCTGGCGGCCAGCACCACGATCAGCAGCGCGGCCAACAGCACGTAGAGGGTCTCGTGCCCGGCGCCGGCCGGGCGCACCACCTGGGCGCGACTCATGGCGCACCGATGTCGGCGTGGTCGACTTCCACCACATGGCCGGGGCCGGCATCGAACAGCACGTAGAACTCACCGTCGGGGCGCTTGAAGGTCAGGGTCGAGTCGTCGCCGAGCTTGCTCGCCACCAGCACCTGCTCGTCGTAGCCGATCACGTCCAGAGTCACGCCGGGAGCGCCGCTGCCGTCGGAGAAGCCACCCTTGCAGGTGATCTGTTCGCCGTGTTCGGTGCACTCGCACATCGGGTTGTGCGCCAGCGCCGGGGTGGCGGCCAGGGCCAAGAGGGGCAGGGCGAGCCTGCGCATCAGCTGTTTCATTTGTTGCCTCCTTGTTTCTCGAGCCAGGCCGCGGTGGCGGGGGATGCCTTGGCCAGTGGCACCGAGGCCTGGTACATCTTGCCGTCCCAGCCTTCGATGGTGATCCAGATGTCGGCGTCGGGGCGGGTGCGCGGCGGGATCGGCAGCGCGGTGCCCATGCGCGCCGGCGCGCCGAAGAAAATCGTGCCGGCGGCACGCAGGCTGCGCGGCTTGCCCACCCGCAGGTAGATGGCCTTGACGCCTTCGTCGCAGCTCGTGCAGGCGGCGTTGAAGGCCTTGAAGTAGCCGGCCGGGCCCTCGGCGCGTGGGGCTTCGTCACGCAGTTCGGCCAGGTCCAGGGTCCAGCGCCCGACCTTGAGATCCTTGACGATATTGGCACCCAGGCCGCTGTCGCCGCGGAACAGGCTGGCGTCGGCGAAGTACTTGGGCATGAAGCCCAGGGGAATGAGGATCAGCAGGATGTTCAAATGGAAGCGCCATTTCAGCCACAGCTGCTTCGGGCCGCTTGGCGGCAGGGTGTCGGTCTGGCTCAAGGTTGGGCCTCCAGGGTGGTTGGGCTGGCCGTGGCGCGTGAGCGCGGACGCTCGCCGCGCTTGAGGGCGGCGAGGGTGGCCTGGGTGGTGCGTTTGGTCCAGATCAGCAGGCCGCTGAACACCATCAGGGTCAGGACCAGGCCGAAGAAGAACCAGATCAGCTTGATCGCCAGGCCACCGAAGTCACCGGTATGCAGCGGGCGCATGGATTCGGTGACGAACTCCAGGGTGGAGCGGTCGCGGAGCAGGAACTGGCTGTCGACGTTGGACGTGTAGGGGTTGACCTCGGCGGTCTGGAACATCAGCGGGTACCAGCCGCGCCCGCCCATGCTGTAGTGACTGTAGGCGGTGGCCGGCAGCGAGATGAAGCTGATGTCCAGGCCGGGGATCTTCTGGTTGGCGATGCGTGCCGCCTGGTCCAGGTCGATACGCGGCGCGGGGCCGCCGTCGGCGGTCTGTGGCACCTGTTCGCGGGCGATCACCGGCACGATCGGCTCGCTGGAAATCGTCACGTGGTTGTCGGCGAGAATCGCCTGGATCAGGAACCAGGTACCGGTGATGGCAATTACCGCAATGAACCAGATCGACCACACGCCGGCCAACCGGTGCACGTCGCCCCAGAAGATCCGTGGGCCGTGGCCGGTGCGCAGGGGCTTGAAGAAACCACGCCAGAACTTCTTGTACACCACCAGCCCGGTGACCAGCGAGGCGAGCATCGGCAGCCCGAGCAGAGACACCAGGTACCAGCCCCAGCTGTAGCCGTTGGTGAAGGGCACCAGCCACCAGCCGTGCAGGGCGCGGGTGAACGCTTCGAAGTCGAAGTCCGGGCGCTGGCCCTGGATAGCCCCGGAGTAGGGGTTGACGTAGAGCAGTGCGTTGGTGCCGTCGGCGCGGGTCACCGAGGCCTGCAGGGCGAAGTGCGAACCGTCCGGCTGGCTGAAAAAGCGCACCGCCAGGTCCGGTTCGGCCTTGTGCATGGCGTCGAGCACCTGCTGGTAGCTCAGGCGCTGGCTGTCGTCGTCGGGCTTGCTGGCGCGCACATCGGCGTTGGCCAGCCAGACGATCTCCTGGCTGACCACCGCGAGCATGCCGGTGAAGCAGACGATCAGGACGAAGAACCAGATCGGCAGGGCAAGCCAGCTGTGGACCAAAAACCACAGCTTGGAATTGGATTTCTTTCTCGATTGTCGGGCCATCGCTCGGTCTTCTGCATATAAAAATACGGTCGAGTCTGTGCTCAACCTGGAAGGCTGCATCAGTAAGGACGAATGAGAATCAGAAAGCTGCCAAGGCAAATGAAAGAAAATGTTTCAAGGGCTGGACGTGACCTCCGTTGAAACCGGCGCCTTGACCACCCGCGCCTGCTTCTGGCTGCGCTTGAGTGCGTTGGCGGTGGCCAGGGCGGTGCGTTTGCTCCAGATCAGCAGGCCACTGAGCACCATCATGCTCAGCAACAGGCCGAAGAAGAACCAGATCAGCTTGACCGGCAGGCCGCCGAAGTCGCCGGTGTGCAGCGGGCGCATGGACTCGGTGACGAACTCCAGGGGCTTGCGGTCGGCGAGCAGGCGCGTGGCGTCCACCTCGCCGGTGTAGGGGTTGATCTCGGCCTTCTGGTACATCAGCGGATACCAGCTGATGCCGCCGATGCTCAGGTGGGCGTAGGCATTGCTGGGGAAACCGACATAGTCGACGTCGAAGCCGGGGATCTCGCGCTGGGTGATGCGCACGGCCTCGTCCGGGCTGATCATCGGCGTCGGGCTGCCGTCGGCGGTCAGTGGCACCTTTTCCCGGGCGATCACCGGCACGATCGGCTCGCTGGAGATGGAGATGTGGTTGTCGGCGAGCAAGGCCTTGATCAGGAACCAGACGCCGGTGATGGAGATCACCGCGATGAACCAGATCGACCAGATACCGCTCAGGCGGTGGAAATCGCCCCAGAAGATCCGCGCGCCTTGGTTGAAGCGCAGGGTCGGCTTGAAGAAACCTTTCCAGAACCGCTTGTAGATCACCAGCCCGGTGACCAGCGAGGCCAGCATCGGCAGGCCGAGCAGTGACACCAGGTACCAGCCCCAGCTGTAGCCGTTGGTGTGTGGCACCAGCCACCAGCCGTGCAGGGCGCGGGTGAACTCCTCGAAGTTGAACGACGGGGTGACGCCCTGGATATGCCCGGTGTAGGGGTTGACGTAGACCCGTACCGTGCGGCCGTCGGGGTAGGTGACGTCCGACAGCATGGCGAAGTGCGCTTCGCTCAGGGTCATCAGGCTGGCCACGGCGATACCGGGCTGATCGCGCTGCATGGCCACCAGCAGTTCGTCGTAGTTAAGCCGCCGGGCCTCGTCCGAAGGCGGGTTGGCACGGGTTTCCGGGTTGGCCAGCCAGACGATCTCGCGGCTGATCACCGCCAGGGTGCCGGTGACGCAGACGATCAGCACGAAGAACCAGATGGGCAGGGCCAGCCAGCTGTGCACGAGGAACCAGATTTTCGAGCGTGACTTTTTCGACATGGGGTACGCAGTGTCAATGGCGAAGTTCAGGGGCAAAAGCCCGGCCGTATCAGAAAGAGACGCATGAGCAGGGCAAAACCTGATGAGCCAATTGCAAGCAAGTGTTTCCAGGGAGTCCTGCGGGGTGTGGGAACGGTCGACTAATTTGCCCGCGCTTCGAAACGTCCTCCTATCACCGGACGCGAGCGTGCCCACGGGCCGCCGGTCCCTTTCATCGAATGTGTACAGGAGGCCCGTCATGGGTGTTGCTGTGGGATTTACAGTGCGTCCGCTATTGCCGGAGCAGGGACGTTTGCCGTTGCTGGTGGAGGCGGGTGACGACGACACCCACCTGTTGGAGGTGTTCGACGAGCTCAAGGCGCTGGTGGATGAACACCTGCCGCGCGACGGTGGCATCCTGTTTCGTGGATTCCGCCTGGAGGGCGCCGAGCAGTTCCGTCAGTTCGCCGCCAGCTTCGGTCATCCGTTGCTCAACTACGAGTTCGGCTCGACACCGCGTACCAACGTTACCCAGGGGGTCTACACCTCCACCGAGTACCCGGCGCACCAGCATATTCCGCTGCACAACGAGCAGGCCTACTCCCGCGACTGGCCGATGAAGATCTGGTTCTACAGCATGATTGCCGCCCGCAGTGGTGGCGAGACGCCGATCGCCGACAGTCGCGAGGTCTATCGTCGCGTGCCGGCGCATATCCGCGAGCGCTTCGTCAGCAAGGGCCTGATGTACGTGCGCAACTTCGGCAACGGTTTGGACGTGTCCTGGGAGCAGGTGTTCAACACCGAGGACCAGGAGGAGGTCGAGGCCTACTGCAGGGCCCATGGCATCACCTGCGAGTGGAAGGATGACGGCGAGCTGCGTACCCGCCAGGTGTGCCAGGCGGTGGCACGGCACCCGGTGACCGGCGACATGGTCTGGTTCAACCAGGCGCACCTGTTCCACATCTCCAACCTGCCGGCCGACGTGCGCGAGAGCCTGCTGGACATCGTCGACGAGGAAGACCTGCCGCGTAACGTCTACTACGGTGACGGTTCGCCCATCGAGGACGAGGTGCTCGACGAGATCCGTCAGGTGCTGGAGGACTGCAAGATCAGCTTCCCCTGGCAGGAGGGCGACGTGATGATGCTCGACAACATGCTCGCCGCCCATGCCCGCGCGCCGTTCGAAGGCCCGCGCAAGGTGATCGTGGCAATGGCCGAGGGGCATTCGCTGGGCCAGGCCTGATTTGCCGATCCCCAGGGCTGCTGCGCAGCCCTTTCGTGTTCCGGCAGGCCGGCGCGAATTCTTGTGGGAGCGGCCTTGCGTCGCGAAAGGGGCGCGCAGCGCCCCCGGGGCGCCAGCGTAGAACGCCTGCCGCTAAATCATCCCTGCGCCCATTCGTTCTTGTTGATGCGCCCGGACCTTCCGGTCGCGCCGCCGACCAGCAAGGACCTCACACATGAATGCCGCAGACGCCCAGAAACTTTCCCGCCGTTTCATCGAGTTGCCCCTGGACAAGCGCCGCTTGTTCCTCGAAGGGATGCGACGCGAGGGCATTGATTTCGCGCAGCTGCCCATGTCGTCCTGTGTCGGCCTGAGCGAGCGCGACGGCCTGTCCTACGCCCAGCAGCGCATGTGGTTCCTCTGGCAGCTGGAGCCCCACAGCGCCGCCTACAACCTGCCGATGGCCGTGCGCCTCGACGGCGAGCTGCAGGTCGAGGCGCTGGAGCGGGCGTTCAGCCTGCTGGTCGCCCGCCACGAATGCCTGCGCACCACCTTCGCCCAGGACGGCGAGCGGGCGTTGCAGCAGGTGGCGGAACCGGCGCCGGTGAGCATCCAGCTGTTCGACCTGGCCGACCTGCCTGAGACCACGCGCTGGGAGCGCGCGCACCAGCAGATGGCGGCCCAGGCCACCCAGGCCTTCGACCTCGAAGGCGGGCCGCTGTTCGGCATCGCCCTGTTGCGCCTGGCGCCTCAGGAGCACGTGCTGCTGCTGACCCTGCACCACATCATCGCCGACGGCTGGTCGATGAACATCCTGATCGACGAGTTCATGCGCAGCTACGACGCCCTGGTGGCGGGGCGCGAGCCGCAGCTGGCGGAGCTCAAGGTGCACTACCGCGACTATGCGCTGTGGCAGCGCAGTTGGCTGGAGGCCGGCGAGCGCGAGCGCCAGCTGGACTACTGGCGCGAGCAGCTGGGTGACGAGCACCCGTTGCTGGAGCTGCCGACCGACCGGCCTTACCCGGCCCAGCCCAGCCACCTCGGCGAGCGCCTGGAGCTGACGCTCGACGCGGGCCTGCGCGAGGACCTGAAGCAGCTGGCCCAGCAGCACGGCGTGACCCTGTCCACGGTGCTGCTGGCGGTGTTCAAGACCCTGCTGTACCGCTACAGCGGCCAGACCGACATTCGTGTCGGCGGCCTGATCGCCAACCGCAACCGCAGCGAAACCGAAGGGCTGGTCGGCTTCTTCGTCAATACCCAGGTGCTGCGCAGCCAGTTCACCGCGCAGACGCCTTTCAGCGACCTGCTGCGCAGCCTGCACCAGGCTTCGGTCGGTGCCCAGGCGCACCAGGACCTGCCGTTCGACGCGCTGATCGAGGCCCTGCAGCCCCAACGCAGCCAGAGCCATACGCCACTGTTCCAGGTGATGTTCAACCACCAGCCGCTGGTTACCGACCTCAATGACGTGCGCCTGGACTGCGGTCTGCGCGTGGGCTACCTGAGCGCCGAGCAGTTGGCCGGCAGCCATCGCCAGCATGCCGCCACCAGCGACCTGATGCTCGATACGCGGGAAGAGGGCGAGCAATTGTTCGCCGCCTTCACCTATGCCACCGACCTCTTCGACGAAACCACCATCGCCGTCCTGGCCGGGCACTGGCGCAACCTGCTGCGCGCGGTCTGCCAGGCGCCGCGCCAGCGCCTGGGCGAGTTGCCGCTGCTGGCCGAGGCCGAGCGCCAGGCGCTGCTGTGCCCGGTGTCCGAAGTGTCGCCGCGGGTGCCGGTGCAGCGCCTGTTCGAAGCCCAGGCCGCCCGCAGCGGCGAGGCGCTGGCGCTGATCCTGGCCGACGGCGCTGCGGCGCCGTCGATGAGTTACGCCGAACTCAACGCCCGCAGCAATCGCCTGGCCCGCCACCTGCGCCACCAGGGCGTCGGCCCCGATGTGCTGGTGGGCGTGGCCCTGGACCGCTCGCTGGACCTGGCCGTGGCCCTGCTCGCCGTGCTCAAGGCCGGTGGCGCCTATGTGCCGCTGGACCTGCAGGCTCCGGCCGAACGCCTGGGCCATGTCTTCGAGGACAGCGGCCTGCAATGGCTGCTGACCACCACCGCCCAGTTGCCCGGCCTGCCGGCGCAGGATGGGCTGCGCTGCCTGTGCCTGGACCAGCTGGCGCTGGACGACGTACCGGCGGACGACCTGGCGCTTACCGTCACGCACGACAACCTGGCCTATGTGATCTACACCTCCGGCTCCACCGGCCGGCCCAAGGGCGTGGCCATCAGCCACGGCGCCCTGAGCGAGTTCATCGCCCGCGCCATCGACTACAGCGACCTGCGCGAAGGCGACCGTGTCCTGCAGTTCGCCACCAGCAGCTTCGACGGCTTCGTCGAGCAGTTCTTCCCGCCGCTGTGCCACGGTGCCTGCGTGGTGCTGCGCGATACCCGCCTGTGGGACAGCGCCGCCCTGCACGAGGTGCTGGTCAGCCACGGCGTGACCCTGGCCGACCTGCCGGCCGCGTACTGGTACTGGCTGGTACAGGACTTCGCGGCGCGTCCGCCGGCCAACTACGGCGCGCTGCGCCAGATCCACGTCGGCGGCGAGGCGATGGCGGTGGACGGGTTGCGCCTGTGGCAACTGGCCGGGCTGGGCCATGTGCGCCTGCTCAACACCTATGGCCCGACCGAGGCCACGGTGGTCTCGACCATCCACGACTGCACCGGGCTCGGCCACGAGGCGGTGTCCTGGCGCGGTATCCCCATCGGCCAGGGCCTGGCGCAGCGTCGGTTGTACATCCTCGACGATGACCTCGAACTGCTGCCGCAGGGCGCCGTGGGCGAGCTGTACATCGGTGGCCCGGGCCTGGCTCGCGGCTACCATGGCCAGCCGGCGCTGAGCGCCCAGCGCTTCGTCGCCGACCCGTTCGCCCATGGCGAGCGCCTGTACCGCACCGGCGACCGCGCGCGCCTGGGCGCCGACGGCGCCATCGAGTACATCGGCCGTGTCGATCACCAGGTCAAGGTGCGGGGCTTCCGCATCGAGCTTGGCGAGATCGAGGCGCGCCTGCAGCAGTGCCCGGGCGTGCGTGAGGCGGTGGTGCTGGCCCTGCCGATGACCGGTGGCCTGCAACTGGTCGCCTATGTGGTGCCCGACGCCGCCGAACAGGATGCCGCCGAACAGGCGCGTTTCCGCCAGCAGGTGCGCAGCCTGCTCAAGGCCCGCCTGCCCGAATACATGGTGCCCGGCCACCTGCTGCTGTTGCCGCGCCTGCCCCTGACGCCCAGCGGCAAGCTGGACCGCAAGGCCCTGCCGGTACCGGACCCGAGCGCGTTGCAGGCTGAGTATCGGGCGCCGCAGAGCGCCACCGAGCAGCAGCTGGCGCAGATCTGGATGCAGGTGCTGGGCGTGGCCAAGGTTGGCCTGGACGATCACTTCTTCGAGCTGGGCGGGCACTCGTTGCTGGCCGCCCAGGTGTTGGCGCGGATCAAGGACCAGCTGGGCCTGGTGCTGCCGTTGCGCAGCTTGTTCGAACACCCGGCGCTGGGCGACCTGGCCGCCGAGCTGGGCCGCCTGGAGGGTGGCGATAAGGATGACGACTGGTCGGATATGGATGCGTTCATGAGTTCGTTGGAAGGGGTTGAGGCATGAGTGGCAACATGGCGGTACGCATTGCGAAACGGTTCGTCAGCCTGCCCCTGGCGCAGCGCCGGCAGTTCCTCGCCAAGCTGCGCGAGGACGGCAAGGACTTCAGCCTGTTGCCGGTGGTCGAGTCGCGTCACGACTTCGCCAGCATCCCCCTGTCCTTCGCCCAGCAGCGCCTGCTGTTCCTCTGGCAGTTGGAACCGCACAGCGCGGCCTACAACATGGCCGCCGGTCTGCGCCTGAGCGGCCGGCTCGACGTGGCGGCCCTGCGGCGCTCGTTCGAGCACCTGGTGGCACGCCACGAGGCGCTGCGCACGGTGTTCCAGGTCGATGGCGAACAGCCGCGCCAGGTAATCCTCGAAACCCAGGTCGTGCCGCTGGAGCAGGTCGATCTCACCCAGGTCGCCAGTGAGCGGCGCGAGGCCGAGCTGGCCGCGCAGGTGCGCGAGGCCAGCCACCAACCCTTCGACCTGCTGCACGGGCCGCTGCTGCGTGCCAGCCTGTACCGGCTGGCGGCTGAAGACTACGTGCTGCTGGTGAGCATGCATCACATCGTCTCCGACGGCTGGTCGATGGACGTGATGGTCAAGGAGTTCGTGCACAGCTACCAGGCCTTCAGCCAGGGCCAGGCGCCGCATCTGCCGGCGCTGGAGGTGCAGTACGCCGACTATGCGATCTGGCAGCGCAGCTGGCTGGAGGCCGGGGAGGGCGAGCGCCAGCTCGACTACTGGCGCCAGCAGTTGGGCCAGGAGCAGCCGCTGCTCGAAGTGGCCGCTGATTTTGCCCGCCCGTTGACCCAGAGCTTCGACGGCCAGACCTTGAGCTTCGACTTCGGTGCCGAGCTTTCCCGACGCCTGGGCGGCTACGCCCGCGCCCAGGGCATGACCCTGTTCATGCTGGTGCTGGCGGGCTTCTCGCTGTTCCTCTCGCGCCAGGCCGGGCAGCGCGATATCCGCATCGGCGTGCCCAACGCCAACCGCGGCCGCGCCGAGGTCGAGGGGCTGATCGGCTTCTTCGTCAACACCCAGGTGCTACGCTGCCAGGTGGACGAGCGCCTGAGCTTCGACGACCTGCTGGCCCAGGTGCGCGAAGCGGTGCTCGGTGCCCAGGCGCACCAGGAACTGCCGTTCGAGCAACTGGTGGACGCGCTGGTGCCGGAGCGCAACCTGGGCCACAACCCGCTGTTCCAGGTCAAGTTCAACCAGAACGTCGGCATGCAACGCCAGCGCTCGCTGGCCCTGCCGGGTCTGAGCGTCGCCGAGTACCCGCTGGACAAGGTCGGCACCCACTTCGACCTGGCGCTGGACATCACCGACGACGGCCAGCTGATCCATGGCGAGATGACCTTCGCCAGCGACCTCTACCAGCGTTCCACGGTGGAGGCGTTCATTCCGGCGTTCATCGAGCTGCTGGGCCAGTTGCTCGACGCGCCGCAACTGCCGCTGCATCGCCTGGCCGCGCCGCTGCGTGTCGGGCAGGCGCCGGAGCGCGAGGCGCCGGCACTGGTGCTGGAGCAGTGGCAGCAGCAGGTGCAACGGCAGCCCGAGGCGCTCGCCGCCCGCAGCCTGGAGCACAGCCTGAGCTTCGATGCCCTCGATCAGGCCGCCAACCGCCTGGCCCATTACCTGCAACGCCAGGGCGTGACCCGCGGCCAGCCGGTCGCGGTGCTGATGGAGCGTTCGCTGGACTGGCTGACCGGCATGCTCGGCATTCTCAAGGCCGGCGCCGTGTACATGCCGCTGGACACCAAGGCGCCTGAGGCGCGCCTGCGGCAGATGCTCGACGCGGCGCAGGCCAAGGTACTGTTGTGCGCCGCCGGCGATGCGCGACTGACCAGCCTGGCCGCCGCCGATCGCCTGTGCTTGGCCTATGTGCCCGAACAATGGCAGCACCTGCCAGCCAGCGCGCCAGCCATCACGCTGTGGGCCGAATCGCCGGCCTATGTGATCCACACCTCCGGCTCCACCGGCCAGCCCAAGGGCGTGCTGGTCAGCCATGGCGCCCTGGCCAGCTACGTCGCCGGCCTGCTCGAACGCTTGGCGCCGGCGCCGGAGGCGAGCATGGCGCTGGTCTCGACCATCGCCGCCGACCTGGGCCACACCGTGCTGTTCGGCGCCCTGTGCGGCGGGCGCTTGCTGCACGTGCTGCCCGAGGCGCTGGGCTTCGACCCGGACGCCTTCGCTCGCTACATGGCCGAACACCGGGTCGGCGTGCTGAAAATCGTCCCCGGCCACCTGGCGGCGCTGCTGCAGGCCGGCACGCCCGCCGATGTGCTGCCCGAACAGGCGCTGATCGTCGGTGGCGAGGCCTGCACGCCCGCCCTGGTGGAGCAGGTGCGCCGGCTCAAGCCGGGCTGCCGCCTGATCAACCACTATGGCCCGAGCGAGACCACGGTCGGCGTGCTGACCCACGAGGTCTCGACCCTCGCCGCCGAGGCCCGCGCCGTGCCAGTGGGCACGGCGCTGCCGGGCGCCCATGTGCTGCTGCTCGATGATGTGCTCAACCCGGTGGCCGACCAGGTCGCGGGCGAGCTGTATATCGGCGGTGCCAGCGTGGCCCAGGGTTACCTGGGCCAGCCGGGTCTGACCGCCGAACGCTTCGTGCCGGACCCGACGCAGGCGGGCCAGCGTCTGTACCGCAGCGGCGACCGCGTGCGGCGCAACCGCTCGGGCCAGGTGGAATTCATCGGCCGCGCCGACGACCAGGTCAAGGTGCGCGGTTATCGCGTTGAGCCGGCCGAAGTGGCGCGGGTGCTGCTGGGGCTGGACGGTGTCGCCGAAGCGGTGGTCCTGGCCCAGCCGGTGGACGGTGACGAGAGCCGCCTGCAACTGGTGGGCTGGTGCGTGGGGCAGGGGCTGCAGGGTGAAGCCTTGCGCCAGCAATTGCAGGACCGCCTGCCGGACTACATGGTGCCGGCGCAGATCCTGGTCCTGGAGCGCCTGCCGCTGACCGCCAACGGCAAGCTCGACAAGCGCGCCCTGCCGGCACCGGGTGTCGCCCGGCGCCAGTACACCGCGCCGGTCGGCGAGATCGAGCAGGCCCTGGCGGCGATCTGGGCCGAGGTGCTCAAGCTCGACCAGGTCGGCAGCACCGACAACTTCTTCGAGCTGGGCGGCGACTCGATCCTCAGCCTGCAGATCATCGCCCGGGCCAAGCGCCAGGGCATCAAGCTCAGCCCCAAGCAATTGTTCGAGAAACAGACCATCGGCCAGCTGGCGGCGGTGGCCAAGCGCATCGAGAAAAAGGCCGCGGCGCTCGAGCAGGTCAATGGCACGCTGGCGTTGCTGCCGATCCAGGCGCGTTTCTTCGAAATCGACATTCCCGAGCGCCAGCACTGGAACCAGGCGCTGCTGCTCAAGCCGACCCAGGCGCTGCGCGCCGACTGCCTGACGGGCGCGCTGCAGGCTTTGGTCGACCAGCACGACGCCCTGCGCCTGCGCTTCACCCAGCGCGATACCTGGCAGGCCGAGTTCCAGGCCGGCAAGGCCGAGGGCATGCTTTGGGTTCGCGCGTTGAATGATGTGGCCGAGCTGCCGGCCCTGGCCGAGCAGGCCCAGCGCAGCCTCGACCTGGCCAAGGGGCCGCTGCTGCGGGCGTTGCTGGTCGACCTGCCCGAAGGCCAGCAGCGTTTGCTGCTGGTGATCCACCACCTGGTGGTCGACGGGGTGTCCTGGCGGGTGCTGCTGGAAGACCTGCAACTGGCCTACACCGCCCTGGCCGCGGGCAAGCCGCTGACGCTGGCGGCCAAGAGCAGTTCGCTCAAGGCCTGGGCCGAGCGCCTTGGCGCCTATGCCCGCAGCCCCGAACTGCTGGCCGAAGCCGATTACTGGCTGGACGGCCTCGCAGCCGCTGGCGATGAATTGCCCCGGGACAATCCGTCGGGCGCCCAGACCAACCGTCACGTCGCCCATGCCTCGTCGCGTCTGGACACCGCGCTGACCCGCAAACTGCTGCAGGTGGCGCCCGCTGCCTACCGCACCCAGGTCAACGATCTGCTGTTGGCGGCTCTGGCGCGGGTATTGTGCGATTGGACCGAAGACGAGTCGATCCTGATCCAGCTCGAAGGCCATGGCCGCGAGGACCTGTTCCCGGAACTGGACCTCAGCCGTACCCTGGGCTGGTTCAGCAGCCTGTTCCCGGTACGCCTGACGCCGGCCCGGGCGCTGGGCGCGGGGCTGTGCGCGATCAAGGAGCAGTTGCGCGCGGTGCCGAACAAAGGCATCGGCTACGGCGTGCTGCGCTACCTCGGCGAGCCCGACCTGCGCGAGCGCCTGGCGGCATTGCCACAGCCACGGGTGACCTTCAACTACCTGGGCCAGTTCGACGGCAGCTTCGCCGAGGCCGAAGGCGCCCTGTTCACCCCGGCCAGCGAGGGCGGCGGCGCCACCCAGGATCTGGACAGCCCGCTGGGCAACTGGCTCGGCATCACCGGTCAGGTCTACCAGGGCGAGCTGGAACTGGACTGGAGCTTCAGCCGCGAGGTGTTCCGCCCCGAGACCATCGAGGCCCTGGCGCGTCGCTACGAGCAGGTGCTCACCGAGTTGGTCGAGCACTGCGCCCAGGCGCCACACCAGGGCGTCACGCCGTCTGACTTCCCGTTGGCCGAGCTGACCCAGGCGCAACTGGATGGCCTGCCGCTGGTGGCCGGGGACATCGAGGACCTCTATCCGCTGTCGCCGATGCAGCAGGGCATGCTGTTCCACAGCCTCTACGAGCAGGCGGCGGGCAACTACATCAACCAGCTGCGCGTGGATGTGCGCGGGCTGGACATGGCGCGTTTCCGGACGGCCTGGCAGGCGGTGGTGGACAACCACGAAGTGCTGCGCAGCTGCTTCCCGCAGGATCTGCCGGCGCCGGTGCAGGTGGTGCGCCGTCAGGTACAGGTGCCTTTCGTCGAACTCGACCCGCCCCAGGATCCGGATGCCGTGGCCCAGGCCGAGCGCCAGTCCGGTTTCGACCTGGCCAGCGGCCCGCTGCTGCGCCTGACGCTGATCCGCACGGGTGATGACAGTCATCACCTGATCTACACCAGCCATCACATTCTGATGGATGGCTGGAGCAGCTCGCGCCTGCTGGGCGAAGTGCTGCAGCGCTACAGTGGTGTGACGCCGGGCGCCAAGACCAGCCGTTACCGCGACTATATCCAGTGGCTGCAAGGCCAGGACCAGCAGGCCAGCGAAACCTTCTGGCGTGAGCAGGTGGCTGAGCTGCAAGAGCCGACCCGTCTGGTCCAGGCGTTCAAGTCCTCGGCCCAGGGGCAGGGCCATGGTGCGCTGGCGCTGCGTTTCGAGGCGCAGCAGACCCGGCAGCTGGCGGACTTCGCCCGGGACCAGCGCGTCACCCTCAACACCCTGGTCCAGGCGGCCTGGCTGCTGCTGTTGCAGCGCTACACCGGCCAGGCCAGCGTAACCTTCGGTGCCACCGTATCCGGACGCCCGGCCGAGTTACCGGGTGTCGAGGAGCAACTGGGGCTGTTCATCAACACTTTGCCGGTGGTCGCCAGCCCACGTTCCGAGCAGCGCGTTGACGAGTGGGTGCAGCAGGTCCAGGCGCTTAACCTGGCCTTGCGCGAACACGAACACACGCCGCTGTACGAGATCCAGCGCTGGGCCGGCTGGAGCGGCGAGGCGCTGTTCGACAATATTCTGGTCTTCGAGAACTACCCGGTCGCCGAGGCGCTGCAACAGGGCGCGCCGCGGGGGCTGCTGTTTGGCGAGGTGCTCAACCAGGAGCAGACCAACTACCCGCTGACCCTGGTGGTGCAAGTAGGTGAGCGCCTGGAGGCGAGTTTCAGTTTCGATCGCCAGTGCTTCAGCGAACAGGCCATCGACCAGTTGGCGGGGCACTTCCAGCACTTGCTTGCGCAGTTGGCGGCTGACGGTGAGCGTGCACTGGGTGGGCTTAGCCTGCCGGTGGAGGACCAGCAGGTGGTGGCCAGCTATCCGAGCACGGCGTGTGCCCATGAGCTGATCGAGGCGCAGGCAGCACGTACGCCTGAGGCGGTCGCCGTGACCTTCGCCGGGCAATCGCTGAGCTACGGCCAGCTCAACCGCCGCGCCAACCGCCTGGCGCACAAGCTGCGCGAGCAGGGCGTGGGGCCGGATGTGCTGGTGGGCATCGCCGTGGAGCGCGGGTTCGAGATGATTGTCGGCCTGCTGGCGATCCTCAAGGCCGGGGGCGCCTATGTACCGCTGGATCCGGAGTATCCGCAGGATCGGCTCAGCTACATGATGGAAGACAGCGGCATTCAACTGCTACTGGCTCAAGGGCATCTGCTGGCCGATCTGCCCGTGCCGGCGCAGGTTCGCAGCCTGAAGCTGGAAGATGACCTGGCCGGTTACAGCGATGAAAACCCCGAGCACCTGACTCAGCCGGACAACCTGGCCTACGTGATCTACACCTCGGGCTCGACCGGCAAGCCGAAAGGCACGCTGCTGCCGCACCACAACCTGCTGCGTCTGTTCAAGGCCACCGATGCCTGGTTCGGCTTCGGCCCGCAGGATGTGTGGACGCTGTTCCACTCCTATGCCTTCGACTTCTCGGTGTGGGAGATCTTCGGTGCACTGCTGCACGGCGGTCGCCTGGTGATCGTGCCGCGTGAAAACACCCGTTCGCCGGAAGACTTCCACCAGTTGCTGGTGGAGCAGGGTGTCACCGTGCTCAACCAGACCCCATCGGCGTTCAAGCCGCTGATGCGGGTGGCCTGTGACAGTGCTGATGATCTGGCACTGCGCTATGTGATCTTCGGTGGCGAAGCCCTGGATGTGGCCGCGCTGCAACCGTGGTTCGAGCGCTTCGGCGAGGACTGCGACAACCTGATCAACATGTACGGCATCACCGAGACCACGGTCCATGTGACCTACCGGCCGATCCGCTTCGCCGATACGCAACAGCCGGGCAGCCCGATCGGTGCGGCGATTCCGGACCTGTCGATGTATGTACTGGATGCCGATTTCAATCCGGTGGCCAAGGGTTGCACGGGCGAGCTGCACGTCGGTCATGCCGGGCTGGCACGCGGTTACCACAACCGCGCCTCGTTGACTGCTGAACGCTTCGTGCCGGACCCGTTCTCCAGCGAAGGTGGACGTCTGTATCGCACCGGCGACCTGGCGCGATATCGCGGCCAGGAGGTGATCGAGTACGTGGGCCGGATCGACCATCAGGTGAAGATCCGAGGCTTCCGTATCGAACTGGGCGAGATCGAGGCACGCCTGCAAGAGCACGCCGCCGTGCGCGAAGTGCTGGTGCTGGATATCGACGGGGCAGGGGGCAAGCAACTGGCGGCCTACCTGATCGCTCAAGACCCATCCACCGACCACGCCGCCCTGCGCGACACGCTGAAACAGCACCTGAAAGCCAACCTGCCGGACTACATGGTCCCGACCCACTTCCTGGTGCTGGAGCAGTGGCCGCTGACGGCCAACGGCAAGCTGGACCGCAAGGCCCTGCCGAAGCCCGACGCCAGCCAGCTACAACAGGGCTACGTGGCCCCGCGTACGGCGCTGGAGCAACAACTGGCCGCGATCTGGAGCGAAGTGCTGAAGGTCGAGCAGGTTGGCCTGCACGACAACTTCTTCGAACTCGGCGGTCATTCGCTGCTGGCCACCCAGGTGACCTCGCGCATCCGCCAGCGCCTGGCACTGGAAGTCCCGCTGCGCAGCCTGTTCGAGTCCGCCGACCTTCTGGCCTTCGCCCAGGCCGCCGGCCAGGGCTCGGCCAGCCAGGCGCCGGCATTCACTGCCGTGGACCGCAACCAGCCGCTGCCGCTGTCCTACGCCCAACAACGCCAGTGGTTCCTCTGGCAGCTGGAGCCTGAAAGCGCCGCCTACAACATCCCTTCGGCCCTGCGCCTGAAGGGCGAGCTGAACATCGAGGCCCTGCGCAGCAGCTTCGCCGCGCTGATCGCCCGTCACGAAACCCTGCGTACTACCTTCAGGCAGCAGGGCGACAGTGCCCAGCAGGTGGTGCACCCGACGCTCGATGTTCCGCTGCAGGTCGTTTCGGCTGCCCTGGATGAGCCGGCGCTGCATGCCTGGGTCGAGGCCCAGGTGCGCGAGCCGTTCAACCTCGAGCACGGCCCGCTGCTGCGCGCCCGCCTGCTGCGCCTGGCCGCCGACGAACACGTACTGGTGCTGACCCTGCACCACATCGTCGCTGACGGCTGGTCGATGCCGATCATGGTCGACGAACTGGTGCGCGGCTATGAAAGCCATCTGCAGGGTAAGGCCCCGCAGCTGCCGGCCCTGGCGTTCCAGTACGCCGACTATGCCGCCTGGCAGCGCCAGTGGATGGAGGCCGGCGAGCAACGGCGCCAGCTGGACTACTGGCAAGCGCGCCTGGGCAGTACCCAGCCGATCCTCGAACTGGCCACCGACCGCCCACGCCCGGCCGTGCAGCAATACGACGGTGCTCGCCTGCAGGTGAGCCTGGAACCGGGCCTGGTCGCCCAGCTCAAGGCACTGGCCGGGCAACAGGACGTGACCCTGTTCATGCTCCTGCTGGCTTCGTTCCAGGCCTTGCTGCATCGCCATTCCGGTCAGGCCGATATCCGCGTCGGCGTGCCGGTGGCCAACCGCACCCGGGCCGAGACCGAAGGGCTGATCGGCTTCTTCGTCAACACCCTGGTGCTGGATGCCCGCTTCCAGCCGCAACTGCGCTTCGACGAATTGTTGCAACAGGTCAAGCACACCGCCCTGGGTGCTCAGGCGCACCAGGAGCTGCCCTTCGAGCAACTGGTCGAGGCCCTGCAGCCGGAGCGCAGCCTGAGCCATAGCCCACTGTTCCAGGTAATGTTCAACCATCAGACCCAGGTGCTGGGCGAGTCCCGCGAACTGGCGGGCCTCAGCCTGCAGGGGCTGGTCTCGGACAAGCAGACCGCGCAGTTCGACCTGACCCTGGACACTGCCGAGCACGAAGGCGGCCTGAGCGCGACCCTGACCTACGCCACCAGCCTGTTCGAGGCTGCCAGCGTGGCGCGCATGGCCGAGCATTGGTGCAACCTGCTGCAGGGCATCTGCCAGGACGCCGGGCAGCGGGTTGCCGAACTGCCGTTGCTGAGCCGCGAGGAGCGCGAGCGCACCCTGCGCGCCTGGAACGACAGCGCCGCCGACTACCCTCGCGGGCAGACCGTCCAGCAGTTGATCGAGGCGCAAGCCGCGCGTACGCCGCAGGCCATCGCCGCGGTGCTGGGCGAGCAGTCGCTGAGCTACGAGCAACTGAACCGTCGCGCCAACGCCCTGGCCCATCATCTGCGCAGCCTGGGCGTCGGCCCCGATGTGCTGGTGGGGATCGCTGTGGAGCGCAGCCTGGACATGCTGGTCGGCCTGCTGGCGGTGCTCAAGGCCGGTGGCGCCTATGTACCGCTAGACCCGCAGTTCCCCGAGGACCGCCTGGCCTACATGATGGAGGACAGCCGTATCGCGCTGCTGCTGACCCAGTCCGGCCTGCTGCAGCGCCTGCCGATTCCGCCGCAGGTGCACAGCCTGTGCCTGGACCGGCCGCTGCCGGCCGAGCACGGCGAGGACAACCCGCGCCAGCTGGCACTGCCGGACAACCTCGCCTACGTGATCTATACCTCCGGCTCCACCGGCAAGCCCAAGGGCGTGACCATCCGCCACGACGCGCTGGTCAACTTCCTCTGCAGCATGGCGCGCCAGCCGGGCATCGATGCCTCGGACAAGGTGCTGTCGCTGACCTCGCTGTCGTTCGACATTGCCGGCCTTGAGCTGTACCTGCCGTTGCTGCGCGGCGCCCGCGTGGTGCTGCTGGGCGAGCAGGTGAACAAGGACCCGCAGGCCTTGCTGGCGGTGATCCAGGCCCAGGCGGTCAGCGTCGTCCAGGCCACGCCATCGACCTGGCGCATGCTGCTGGATGCCGCGGCGCCCGGGGCCTTCGCCGGCAAGAAGGTGTTGTGTGGCGGCGAGGCGCTGAGCGCCGAGCTGGCCCAGCGCCTGATTGCCCAGGCCGGGCATGTGTGGAACGTCTACGGCCCGACCGAGACCACCATCTGGTCGGCCTGCCACTACCTGACCGCCAGCGACGACGTATGGCTGGGCCGTCCGCTGGCCAACACCCGCCTGCATGTGCTCGGCGCCGAGCTGGACGTGTTGCCGCAAGGCGCGCGCGGCGAGCTGCTGATCGGCGGCGATGGCCTGGCGCGCGGCTACCACAACCGTCCGGGGCTGACCGCCGAACGCTTCGTGCCGGATCCGTTCGCCAGCGAGCCGGGCGCGCGCCTGTACCGCACCGGCGACCTGACCCGCTACCGCGACGACGGCGTGATCGAGTATGTCGGGCGTCTGGACCATCAGGTGAAGATCCGTGGCTTCCGTATCGAGCTGGGCGAAATCGAGGAGCGCCTGCTGCTGCACCCGGCGATCCGCGAGGCCGCGGTGATCGATATCGACGGTGCGGCCGGCAAGCAATTGGCGGCCTACCTGGTGCTGCACGACGCGCAGCAAGGCGTGGAAGCGCTGCGCGGCGAGCTGCGCGCGCACCTGAAGGCCGGCCTGCCGGACTACATGGTGCCGGGCCACCTGGTGGGCCTGGCGCGCATGCCCCAGACCCCCAACGGCAAGCTGGACCGCAAGGCCCTGCCGCTGCCGGACGCCAGCCAACTGCAGCCAGCCCATGTGGCGCCGGTCACGGAGCTGGAGCGCAAGCTGGCGGTGATCTGGGCCGAGGTGCTGCACGTCGAGCGGGTGGGCCTGCAGGACAACTTCTTCGACCTCGGTGGGCACTCGCTGCTGATCGTCCAGGTGATCGGCCGGGTGCGTGAGCAACTGGGCGTCGATCTGAGCCTGAACGAGCTGTTCGAGCAGGCCACCCTGGGCGATTTCAGCCAGGTGGTCGAACGCAAGTCGGGGCAGGTCGCCAACGCCCATGACGAACTGACTAAATCCCTGGAGGCCTTGAAACGTCTTACTGCACAGGAAATAGATAATCTGATCGCTTAGCGGGAGACATTCAAAGTGCAAGAGCTGCTCGACTCCGTAAAGTCGCTGTCCACCAGGGAGCGCAAGGCATTGGCAGCCTTGCTCAAGCGCCAGGGTGTCAACCTCTACGGGGTCACCCCGATCTTCAGAAGGGAATCTGCGGACGGGGCAGCGCTTTCATACGCACAGCAGCGCCAGTGGTTCCTCTGGCAGCTCGATCCGCACAGCGCCGCCTATAACATTCCGGCGGCGCTGCGGCTCAAGGGCGCGCTGGACATCGAAGCATTGCAGCGCAGCTTCGACAGCCTGGTGGCGCGCCACGAGACCCTGCGCACGACCTTCCGCCAGGAGGGTGACGGCGCGGTGCAGATCGTCCATCCGTCGATGCCGCTGGCATTGGCGGTGGAGCCGTTGGCGGTTGCCGATCCGGCCAGCCTGGAAGCGGCCATCCGCGCGCGGGTGGAGGTCGAGGTGCAACAACCCTTCGACCTGCAACAGGGCCCGCTGCTGCGAGTCAGGCTGCTGGTGCTGGGGCCTGAAGAGCATGTGCTGATCCTCACCGTGCACCATATCGTCTCCGATGGCTGGTCCACGCCAATTTTGGTGGACGAGCTGATCCGTCTTTACCAAGGCTTGCGCCAGGGCTCGCCAGTGACCCTGGCCGAGCTGCCGATCCAGTACGCCGACTACGCGGTGTGGCAGCGTGACTGGATGGAAGCCGGCGAGCAGGAACGCCAGCTCGGCTACTGGCGCCAGCAACTGGCCGGCGAGCAACCGCTGCTGGAGCTGCCCGTCGACCGTCCGCGGCCGTCGGTGCAGAACTTCCACGGCGCGCGCCTGGCCATCGATATCGATGCCTCCCTGGCGCAGGCACTCAAGGCCTTGGCTCGCCAGCAGGGAGTGACCCTGTTCATGCTGTTGCTGGCGTCGTTCCAGACGCTGCTGCACCGCTACAGCGGGCAGGCCGATATCCGTGTCGGCGTACCGGTGGCCAACCGTGCCCGTGCCGAAACCCAGGGGCTGATCGGCTTCTTCGTCAATACCCAGGTGCTCAAGGCCGAGTTCGCGCCGCAGATCACCTTCACCGCGTTGCTGCAGCAGGTCCGCGAGGCCGCGCTGCAGGCCCAGGCGCACCAGGACCTACCGTTCGAACAGCTGGTCGAGGCGCTGCAGCCCGAGCGCAGCATGAGCCACAACCCGCTGTTCCAGGTGCTGTTCAACCACCAGGCCGAAAGTCCGGGCATGGCCCGTCAGCTGGGTGAGCTGCAGGTCGAGGGCTTGAGCTGGGAAGGGCAGACCACCCAGTTCGACCTGATCCTCAACACCGCCGAACACGACGGCGGGCTGATCGCGGCACTGACCTACGCCACCTCGCTATTCGACCCGGCCACGGTCGAGCGCATCGGCCGGCATTGGCGCAACCTGTTGCAGGGCATCTGCCAGGACCACGCGCAGCGAGTGGCGCAATTGCCGTTGCTCGACATGGCTGAGCAAGGCGAGTGGAAAGCCGAAGTGGAGCGCTACCCAAGCACGCTGTGCGCCCATGAGCTGATCGAGGCGCAGGCGGCGCGTACGCCTGAGGCGATTGCCGTGACTTTCGCCGGGCGGGCGTTGAGCTATGACCAGCTCAACCGCCGCGCCAACCGTCTGGCCCACAAGCTGCGCGAGCAGGGCGTGGGGCCGGATGTGCTGGTGGGTATTGCGGTGGAGCGTGGGCTCGAGATGATCGTCGGCCTGCTGGCGATCCTGAAGGCCGGTGGCGCTTATGTGCCGCTGGATCCGGAATATCCGCAGGACCGCCTGAGCTACATGATGGACGACAGCGGCATTCAGCTGCTGCTGACGCAAGGTCATCTGCTGGCCGCTCTGCCCGTGCCGGCGCAGGTTCGCAGCCTGAAGCTGGAAGATGACCTGGCCGGTTACAGCGATGAAAACCCCGAGCACCTGACCCAGCCGGACAACCTAGCCTATGTGATCTATACCTCGGGTTCCACCGGGAAGCCGAAAGGTACGCTGCTGCCGCACCATAACCTGCTGCGTCTGTTCAAGGCCACCGACGCCTGGTTTGGCTTCGGCCCGCAGGATGTGTGGACGCTGTTCCACTCCTATGCGTTCGACTTCTCGGTGTGGGAGATTTTCGGCGCGCTGCTGCACGGCGGTCGCCTGGTGATCGTGCCGCGTGAGGTGACCCGTTCGCCGGAAGACTTCCACCAGTTGCTGGTGGAGCAGGGTGTCACCGTGCTCAACCAGACCCCATCGGCGTTCAAGCCGCTGATGCGGGTGGCCTGTGACAGTGCTGATGATCTGGCACTGCGCTATGTGATCTTCGGTGGCGAAGCCCTGGATGTGGCGGCACTGCAACCGTGGTTCGAGCGTTTCGGCGAGGACTGCGACAACCTGATCAACATGTACGGCATCACCGAGACCACGGTCCATGTGACCTACCGGCCGATCCGCTTCGCCGATACGCAACAGCCGGGCAGCCCGATCGGTGCGGCGATTCCGGACCTGTCGATGTATGTACTGGATGCCGATTTCAATCCGGTGGCCAAGGGTTGCACGGGCGAGCTGCACGTCGGTCATGCCGGGCTGGCACGCGGTTACTACAACCGCGCCTCGTTGACTGCTGAACGCTTCGTGCCGGACCCGTTCTCCAGCGAAGGTGGACGTCTGTATCGCACCGGCGACCTGGCGCGATATCGCGGCCAGGAGGTGATCGAGTACGTGGGCCGGATCGACCATCAGGTGAAGATCCGAGGCTTCCGTATCGAACTGGGCGAGATCGAGGCACGCCTGCAAGAGCACGCCGCCGTGCGCGAAGTGCTGGTGCTGGATATCGACGGGGCAGGGGGCAAGCAACTGGCGGCCTACCTGATCGCCCAAGACGAAAGTGCAGACCACGTAGCGCTGCGCGACACGCTGAAACAGCATCTGAAAGCCAACCTGCCGGACTACATGGTCCCGACCCACTTCCTGGTGCTGGAGCAGTGGCCGCTGACGGCCAACGGCAAGCTGGACCGCAAGGCCCTGCCGAAGCCCGACGCCAGCCAGCTACAACAGGGCTACGTGGCCCCGCGTACGGCGCTGGAGCAACAACTGGCCGCGATCTGGAGCGAAGTGCTGAAGGTCGAGCAGGTTGGCCTGCACGACAACTTCTTCGAACTCGGCGGTCATTCGCTGCTGGCCACCCAGGTGACCTCGCGCATCCGCCAGCGCCTGGCACTGGAAGTCCCGCTGCGCAGCCTGTTCGAGTCCGCCGACCTTCTGGCCTTCGCCCAGGCCGCCGGCCAGGGCTCGGCCAGCCAGGCGCCGGCATTCACTGCCGTGGACCGCAACCAGCCGCTGCCGCTGTCCTACGCCCAACAACGCCAGTGGTTCCTCTGGCAGCTGGAGCCTGAAAGCGCCGCCTACAACATCCCTTCGGCCCTGCGCCTGAAGGGCGAGCTGAACATCGAGGCCCTGCGCAGCAGCTTCGCCGCGCTGATCGCCCGTCATGAAACCCTGCGCACCACCTTCCATCAGGAAGGCGAGCAGACCTGGCAGCGCATCCACCCGGCAAGCGACTTCGACCTGGCTGTTGATGCGGTCAGCGCTGACGACTTGCAAGCGCGGGTGGCCGAAGAAGCCCGCCAGCCATTCCACCTGGAAAACGGCCCGCTGCTGCGTGCCCGCCTGCTGCGCCTGGCCGAAGACGACCATGTGCTGGTGCTGACCCTGCACCATATCGTCGCCGACGGCTGGTCGATGCCAATCATGGTCGACGAGGTGGTGCGCCTGTATGCCGGCTACTGTCAGGGCGCTGCCGCGCCACTGCCGGCCCTGGCGTTCCAGTACGCCGACTACGCCGCCTGGCAGCGCCAGTGGATGGCCGCTGGCGAGCAGACCCGCCAGCTGGACTACTGGCGCGGACAGCTGGGCGACGAGCAGCCAGTGCTGGAACTGCCGCTCGACCGTCCGCGTCCGCTGTTGCAGAGCCATGTCGGCGAGCGCCTGGACATCACCCTCGAGCGCGAGCTGGCCGAGGCCCTGAAGACTACGGCGCGCGAACAGGGCGTGACCCTGTTCATGCTGCTGCTGGCCTCGTTCCAGAGCCTGCTGCATCGCGTGTCCGGGCAAACCGATATCCGCGTCGGCGTGCCGATTGCCAACCGCACCCGCGCCGAAACCGAAGGCCTGATCGGCTTCTTCGTCAACACCCAGGTACTCAAGGCCGAGTTCGACCTGCGCACCACCTTCGGCGAGCTGCTGCAGCAGGTCAAGCACACCGCCCTGCAGGCCCAGGCCCACCAGGACCTGCCCTTCGAGCAACTGGTCGAGGCGCTGCAGCCCGAGCGCAGCCTGAGCCACAGCCCGTTGTTCCAGGTGATGTTCAACCACCAGTCCTACCGCGCAGGCGATGCCCGTCAACTGCCGGGGTTGACCGTGGAAGGGCTGGCCTGGGACAACCACACCGCTCAGCTGGACCTGAGCCTGGACACCTTCGAGAGCGACGACGGCCTGGGCGCAAGCCTGACCTATGTCAGCGAGCTGTTCGAGCGCGCCACCGTCGAGCGCCTGGCCGGCTACTGGCTGGTCCTGCTGCGCGCCATCGCCCGGCAGCCGCAGCAGGCGATCAGCGACCTGGCGCTGCTGGACTTCGAGCAACAGCGGCAGCTGGCGAGCGGGTCCGAAAAACTTGCCGACTTCAGCGCCGCTCCTTGTGTGCATCAGCTGTTCGAGGCGCAGGCCGCCCAGGCCCCGCAAGCCGTGGCGCTGGTCTGCGAGGGCGAGCAACTGACCTACCAGGCGCTGAACCGCCGCGCCAACCGCATTGCCCACAAGCTGCGCGCCCTCGGTGTCGGCCCGGACGTACCGGTCGGCATCGCCATCGAGCGCGGCCTGGACATGGTGGTCAGCGTGCTGGCGGTGCTCAAGGCCGGCGGCGCCTATGTGCCGCTGGACCCCGACTACCCCCACGACCGGCTGGCCTACATGATCCAGGACAGCGGCCTGCGCCTGCTGCTGACCCAGTCGGGCGTGCTGGCGCGCCTGAACGTTGCCCCAGAGGTCTGCAACCTGTGCCTAGACCAGGGCGACGACTGGCTGCAAGGCTGCGTCGAGGACGACCTGGCCAACCTGACCCAGGCGGACAACCTGGCGTACATCATGTACACCTCCGGCTCCACTGGCCGCCCCAAGGGCGTTGGCATCAGCGCCGCGGCCCTGCGCGGGCACGTGCTGGGCTTCGTCGGCCGCTTCGGGCTGACGGCGGCGGACCGGGCGCTGCAGTTCTCCACCTTCAACTTCGACGCCTTCGTCGAGCAGCTGTATCCGGCGCTGGTCTGCGGCGCCCGCGTGGTGCTGCGCGGCCAGGCGCTGTGGGACAGCGAGACCTGGTACCGCCAGGTGCTGGAGCAGGGCGTGACCTTCAGCGACCTGCCGACCGCCTACTGGCACATGCTGGCCAAGGACTTCGCCGCCCACGGGCCGCGGGATTACGGCCAACTGCGCCGCGTGCACATGGGCGGCGAAGCCATGGCCGCCGATGGCGTACTGGCCTGGCGCGCCGCGGGGCTGGCCGGTGTGCGGCTGGTCAACACCTACGGCCCGACCGAGGCCACGGTGTGCATCACCAGCCATGACTGCAGCGACTATGTCACTGGCCAGGCCGCCTTGCCCGGCCAGATCCCGATCGGCCAGGCCCTGCCCGGACGCAGTGTCTACCTGGTCGATGCGGCCGGCAACCTGGCCTTGCCGGGTTCGATCGGCGAGCTGCTGGTGGGCGGCGAGCTGCTGGCCCGGGGTTACCACAACCGCCCGGGCCAGAGCGCCGAACGCTTCATTCCCGACCCGTTCGGCGCCAGTGCCGGTGGGCGCCTGTACCGCACCGGCGACCTGGCGCGCTTGCGCGCCGATGGCGTCATCGAGTTCGTCGGCCGGGTCGACCATCAGGTGAAGATCCGCGGTTTCCGTATCGAGCTGGGCGAGATCGATGCCCGCCTGCGCGAGCACCCGGGGGTGCGCGAGGCGCTGGTGATCGACATCGACGGCGCGGGCGGCAAGCAACTGGCGGCCTACCTGGTGCCGAGCGCGCAGGCCGGTGACGATCTGCGTGCCGACCTGTTGCGTCACCTGAAGGCCGGCCTGCCGGAGTACATGGTGCCCGCGTACCTGGTGTTCCTCGAGGCGATGCCGCAGACGCCGAACGGCAAGCTCGACCGCAAGGCCTTGCCCAAGCCTGACGCCAGCCAGGCGCAAGCGGACTACGTGGCGCCGCGCAGCGAGCTGGAGCAACGCCTGGCCGCGATCTGGGCCGAGGTGCTCAAGGTCGAACAAATCGGCCTGCACGACAACTTCTTCGAGCTCGGCGGCCACTCGCTGCTGGCGACCCAGGTGATTGCCCGAGTGCGCCAGGGGCTGGGCCTGGAGCTGGCGTTGCGCAGTCTGTTCGAGTGCCCCGACCTGCAAGGCTTCGCCGCGCTCGCCGCACAAGGCAGTACCAGCCTGGCTCCGGCGTTGCTGCCGGTGGACCGCGGCCAGCCGCTGGCGCTGTCCTATGCCCAGCAGCGCCAGTGGTTCCTCTGGCAACTGGAGCCGGGCAGCGCCGCCTATCACATCCCCGCCGCCCTGCAACTCAAAGGCCGGCTTAACCTGGAAGCGCTGCGCCAGGCGTTCGAGGCCCTGGTGGCCCGTCACGAAAGCCTGCGTACCACCTTCCACCAGGAGGGCGGACAAGCGCTGCAGCGCATTCACCCGGCGAGCACCTTCACCCTGGTCATGGAGTCGCTCCAGGACACCCGCGCCGAGGCGGTTCGCGAGCGCGTGGCCCGCGAAGTGCAGCGCCCGTTCGACCTGAGCCAGGGGCCGCTGCTGCGGGTACGCCTGCTACGCCTGGCCGAGGACGATCACGTGCTGGTGCTGACCCTGCACCACATCGTCGCCGATGGCTGGTCGATGCCGATCATGGTCGACGAAGTGGTCGACGCCTACCTGGCCTTGAGCCAGGGCCAGCAACCCGAGCTGCCTGCCCTGGCCGTGCAGTACGCCGACTACGCCGCCTGGCAGCGCCAGTGGATGGAGGCCGGCGAGCAGGCCCGCCAGCTGGACTACTGGCTGGCGCAGCTGGGTGGCGAGCACTATGTGCTGCAACTGCCCACCGATCACCCGCGTCCCACCGTGCAGAGCCATGCCGGACGCAGCCTGACCCTCAAGGTCCCGGCGGCCCTGGCCCAGGCGCTCAAGGCGCAGGCGCGCGAGCAAGGGGTGACCTTGTTCATGCTGCTGCTGGCTTCGTTCCAGAGCTTGTTGCACCGCCAGACCGGCCAGGCCGATATCCGCGTCGGCGTGCCGATCGCCAACCGCACCCGGGCCGAGACCGAAGGGCTGATCGGCTTCTTCGTCAACACCCAGGTGCTCAAGGCCGAGTTCGACCTGCAGACCACCTTCACCGAGCTGCTGCAGCAGGTCAAGCACACCGCCCTGCAGGCCCAGGCCCACCAGGACCTGCCCTTCGAGCAACTGGTCGAGGCGCTGCAACCGGAGCGCAGCCTGAGCCACAACCCGCTGTTCCAGGTGATGTTCAACCACCAGGCCTACCGTGCGGAGAATGTCCGCGAGCTGCCGGGGCTGAGCATCGCCGGCCTGGCCTGGGACAACCCCACGGCGCATCTCGACCTGGCCCTGGACACCTTTGAGAGCGAGGACGGCCTGGGCGCGACCCTGACCTACGTCAGCGACCTGTTCGAGCACGCCAGCATCGAGCGCATGGCCGGGCACTGGCTGAACCTGTTGCAGGCGGTCAGCACCCAGCCGGCCCAGCGCATCGTCGAACTGCCGCTGCTGGATGCGGCGCAGCGCCAGACCCTCCTTGAGCAATGGAGCCGGCACGAGGCCGTCTACCCCGACCAGCGCACCGTGCAGCAGCTGATTGCCGACCAGGCCGCGCGCACGCCGCAGGCCACGGCGCTGATCTGCGAAGGGCAGCAGCTCACCTACCAGGCCCTGGACCAGCGCGCCAACCAGCTGGCCCACCGCCTGCGCCAGGAAGGCATCGGCCCGGATGTTCGCGTGGGCATCGCCCTGCCGCGCAGCCTGGACATGGTGGTCGGCCTGCTGGCGGTGCTCAAGGCCGGCGGCACTTATGTGCCACTGGACCCCGACTACCCGCACGAGCGCCTCGCCTACATGATGGAGGACAGCGGCATCGTCCTGCTGCTCGGCCACAGCGCGCAGCTGCAGGACCTGGCCGTGGCGCCGCAGGTGCGCAGCCTGTGCCTGGACAGCGAGGCTCTTGACGCCTGGCCGAGCCATGCATTGCCCGAACTGGGCGACCCCGACAACCTGGCGTACATCATGTACACCTCCGGTTCCACCGGCCGTCCCAAGGGCGTTGGCATCAGCGCCGCCGCCCTGAGCCGGCACGCCCATGTCGCCAAGGGCTTCTGCGGGCTGTCGGCGGCCGACCGGGTGCTGCAATTCTCCACCTTCAACTTCGACGCCTTCGTCGAGCAGCTGTACCCGGCGCTGATCTGCGGCGCCAGTGTGGTGGTGCGCGGCCCGACACTGTGGGACAGCGAGACCTTCTACCGCGAAGTGCTGAGCCAAGGCATCACCTTCGCCGACCTGCCGACCGCCTACTGGTACCTGCTGGCCAAGGACTTCGCAGCCAAGGGCCCGCGCGACTATGGCGTGCTGCGCCAGGTGCACATGGGTGGCGAGGCCATGGCCGCCGACGGCGTGCTGGCCTGGCAACAGGCCGGGCTCGGCCATGTGCGCCTGCTCAACACCTACGGGCCGACCGAGGCTACCGTCAGCGTCATGAGCCATGACTGCAGTGCCTATGTCACCGGCGAGCAGCCCCTGCCGGTGCAGATCCCGATCGGCAAGGCCCTGGCCGGGCGTTCGATCCACCTGGTGGATGCCGACGGCGACCTGGCCCTGCCAGGGGCCATCGGCGAGCTGCTGGTGGGTGGCGAGCTGCTGGCCCGCGGTTACCACAACCGCCCGGGGCTGACCGCCGAGCGTTTCATCCCCGATCCGTTCGCCACTACGCCGGGTGCCCGCCTGTACCGCACCGGCGACTTGGCGCGCTATCGCGAACAGGGGCTGGTCGAGTATGCCGGGCGCATCGACCACCAGGTCAAGATCCGCGGCTTCCGTATCGAGCTGGGCGAGATCGAGGCGCGCCTGCGTGAGCATCCGGCGGTGCGCGAGGTGCTGGTGGTCGATATCGACGGCCCGGGCGGCAAGCAACTGGCCGCCTACCTGGTGCCCAACGCGATGCCCGAGGAGCAGGGCGGCCTGCGCGCCGAACTGAAGGCTCACCTGGGCGCCAGCCTGCCGGACTACATGGTGCCGATGTACCTGGTGCTGCTCGAGCGCATGCCGCTGCTACCCAACGGCAAGCTCGACCGCAAGGCGCTGCCGGCCCCCGATACCCGCCAGGCACAGTCGGCCTACGTGGCCCCGGTCAGCGAACTGGAGCAGCAGTTGGCGGCGCTCTGGGCCGAGGTGCTGGAGGTCGAGCGGGTGGGCCTGAATGACGACTTCTTCGAGCTGGGCGGGCACTCGCTGCTGGCGGCCCAGCTGATTTCCAAGATCAACTCGGGCCTGGGGATCGACATCCCGCTGCGCCTGCTATTCGAGAAACCGCAATTGAATGATTTTGCCCAGGCTTGTGCCTCCACCGGCCTGTCGTTGAGCGAGGACGGCTTGTCCGATATCGAAAGAATGATGAATGAAATGGCGGGCGTCTGAGATGGACAAGAGCACAGCAGAACGTATCGCCAAGCGCTTTGTCGGCCTTGCCCTGGAGCAGCGTCGGCAGATCCTCGACAAGATGCGCGAGACCGGGCAGAGCTTCCGCCTGTTGCCGATCGCCGTCACCCGCCACGACAGCCCGCGCATCCCGCTGTCCTATGCCCAGCAGCGCATGCTGTTCCTCTGGCAGCTGGAGCCGCAGAGCAGCTTCTACAACGTGCCGATGGCGGTGCGCCTGAGCGGTTCGCTGAACCAGCAGGCCCTGGCCGAGGCTCTGGACGCGCTGGTGCGGCGTCACGAAAGCCTGCGCACGCGTTTCGTCTCCGAGGAGGGGGAGTTTCACCAGCAGGTCCTTGAGCAGTCCGGCGTGAGCCTGGAAGTGCGCGAGGTACAGGCCGGGCCGGGCGAGGACATCGAACAGTGCCTGCGCACCGAGGTGCGTGAGGCACTGGATGCACCCTTCGACCTGCTCGACGGGCCGCTGCTGCGGGTCCGGTTGCTGCGCCTGGCGCCCACCGAACATGTGCTGACGGTGTGCATGCACCATATCGTCTCCGACGGCTGGTCGGGCGAGCTGATGGTGCAGGAGTTCGTGCACCTGTACGAAGCGCTGTCCCAGGGCCGCGCCGCCGACCTGCCACCGCTCGAGGTGCAGTACGCCGACTATGCGATCTGGCAGCGCGCCTGGCTCGAGGCCGGCGAGGGCGAGCGCCAGTTGCAGTACTGGAAGCAGCAACTGGGGGACGAGCACCCGGTGCTGGAACTGCCGTTGGATCATGAGCGTCCGGCGCACCCCAGCTACCGCGGCGCGACCCTGCGCAGCGATGTGCCGGCGGCGCTGTCGGCCAAGCTCAAGGCCCAGGCGCGCAGCCAGGGCCAGACCGTGTTCATGCTGACCCTCGCGGCCCTGGCCGTGACCCTGGCGCGCTACAGCGGCCAGGCCGACATCCGCATCGGCGCGCCCAATGCCGGGCGCAACCGCAAGGAAGTCGAAGGCCTGATCGGCTTCTTCATCAACACCCAGGTGCTGCGGGTGCAGGTGGACGAGCGCCAGAGCGGCGCGGCCCTGCTGGAGCAGGTGAAGCAGGTGGTCAGCGGCGCGCAGTCGCACCAGGAACTGCCGTTCGAGCACCTGGTGGATGCCCTGGCGCCGGAGCGCAACCTGGGGCACAACCCGCTGTTCCAGGTGAAGATCAACCAGAACATGGCCGACACCGAGGCAGGCGCCCAAGCCCGGCAGACACTGGGCGAGCTGAGCGTCAGCGGTTTCCCGATCGAAGGCAACGATGCCCGTTTCGACCTGGCCTACGACTTCACCGAGACCCCCGAGGGCCTGCAAGGCTACTTCAACTACAGCACGGACCTGTTCGAGGCCGCGACCATCGAGCGCCTGGCCGCTTCGTTCCAGGCGGTGCTGCGCACGCTCGTCGAGCACCCCGAGGCGGTGCTGTGCGAACACCCCGATGCCCAGGCCGCGCAGGTCGAGGCCAGCACCCACAGCTGGCCGCAGGCGGACTTCCTCGCCCTGTGGCGCCAGGGCCTGAACACCGGTGCCGAGCAGCCGGCGCTGCGCGCGGGTGATCGTATGGTCAGCTACGCGGAGCTGGAGCAGCAAGCCAACCGCTTCGCTCACTATCTGCAGGCACAGGGTATCGCCCCGGGCATGACCGTGGCGCTGTGCCAGGAGCGCTCCATCGAATGGGTGACCAGCCTGCTGGCCGTGCTCAAACTGGGCGCGGTGTACCTGCCGCTGGACAGCCGCCAGCCCGCCGAACGCCTGCAGCAGCTGCTGCAGGCCAGCGACGCGCGCCTGCTGGTGCACGCCTTGGGCGACGCCCAGGCGGCGGGGCTGGGCGTGTGCCCGGCGCTGGCTTTTGACGCAGCGCAGCACGGCGACCGCAGCGACCAGCCACCGGCGGTACACATCGATCCGCAGCAAGCGGCCTACATCATCTACACCTCGGGTTCCACCGGGCAGCCCAAGGGCGTGGTGATCAGCCACGGCGCACTGGCCAACTACCTGCAGGGCGTGCTGCAACGCCTCGACCTGCAACCCGGCGCCAGCCTGGCGATGGTCTCCACCGTGGCCGCGGACCTGGGCCACACCGTGCTGTTCGGCGCGCTGGCCTCGGGCCGGCTGCTGCACCTGCTGGGCCACGACCAGGGCTTCGATCCGGACGGTTTTGCCAGCTACATGGCCGAGCACCGGGTCGATGTGCTGAAGATCGTGCCCAGCCACCTGCAAGGCCTGCTGCAGGCCGCGCAGCCTGAGCGGGTGTTGCCCGAGCAGCTGCTGATCCTTGGCGGCGAGGCCAGCTCCTGGGCCCTGATCGAGCAGGTCCGGCGTCTGAAGCCCGGCTGCCGGATCATCAACCACTACGGTCCGACCGAGACCACCGTGGGCATCCTCACCCACGAAGTCGGCGAACGCCTGCCCGGCTGGCGCAGCGTGCCGGTGGGCCGGCCGCTGGACAACGGTCAGGCGCGGGTGCTGGATGCCTACCTCAACCCGCTGCCCGAGCGGGTGGCAGGCGATTTGTACCTGGGTGGCCAGGGCCTGGCCCAGGGCTATGTCGGCCAGCCGGGGCTGACCGCCGAGCGTTTCGTCCCCGACTCCTTTGGCCAGAACGGCGAGCGGCTGTACCGTGCCGGTGACCGCGCGCGCCTGGACCAGGGCGTGCTGGAATACCTGGGGCGCGGCGACGACCAGGTGAAGATTCGCGGCTACCGGGTCGAGCCGGGCGAAGTTGGCCAGGTGCTGCAAGGCCTGCCTGGGGTCGGCGAAGCCGTGGTGCTGGCGCTGCCCCTGGACAGCGATCCGTCGCGTCTGCAACTGGTGGCCTGGGCCGTGCCGGCGGCGGGCGTCGAGTTGCAGGCCGAGGCGCTGCGCCAGGCCTTGCAGGCGCGCCTGCCGGAGTACCTGGTACCGGCACAGGTGCTGCTGCTCGAGCGCCTGCCACTGACCGCCAACGGCAAGCTGGACAAAAAGGCCCTGCCCAAGCCGGGCGTGGCCAGGCAGCGCTACACCGCGCCGGTGGGCGAAATCGAGGAGAAACTTGCCGCGATCTGGTGCGAAGTGCTCAAGCGCGAGCAAGTGGGCAGCACCGACAACTTCTTCGAGCTGGGCGGCGATTCCATCCTCAGCCTGCAGATCATCGCCCGGGCCAAGCGCCAGGGCATCAAGCTGAGCCCCAAGCAGCTGTTCGAGAAGCAGACCGTCGGCCAACTGGCGGCGGTGGCCAAGCTGATCGAGAAGAAGCCGGCAGCCGAAGTGGTCGAGCTGGTGAGTGGCTCGTTGGCGTTGCTGCCGATCCAGGCGCGCTTCTTCGATACTGCGATTCCCCAGCGTCACCACTGGAACCAGGCGGTGATGCTGAGCCCACGCCAGCCGTTGACCGTGGCGTTGCTGCAGGCGGCGCTCAAGCTGCTGGTGGAGCAGCACGATGCCCTGCGCCTGCGGTTCAGCGAAGAGCAGGGGCAGTGGCATGGGCAATTCGCGCCGGTCGATGCGCAGCAGTTGCTGTGGGTGCATCAGCTGGACGACGCCGCGCGCCTGCCGGAGCTGGCCGACGAGGCCCAGCGCAGCCTGGACCTGAAGCATGGCCCGTTGCTGCGGGTGGTGCTGATCGACCTGCCCGAAGGCCAGCAGCGCCTGCTGGTGGTGATCCATCACCTGGTGGTCGACGGCGTGTCCTGGCGCGTCCTGCTCGAAGACCTGCAGACGGCCTGCCAGGCCCTGTTGGCCGGCAAGACGCCGGTGCTGCCAGCCAAGAGCAGCTCGCTCAAGGCCTGGGCCGAGCACCTGCGCGAGCATGCCCGCAGCCCCGCGCTGGCGGCCGAGCTGGCTTACTGGCAGGCGCAGTTGCAGGGTGTCAGCGACATCCTGCCCGGGGCGAACCCAGAGGGCGGTCAGCAGCGTAAACATGAGATCTCGGTGCGCACCCAGCTGAACGCCGAGCTGACCCGGCAACTGCTGCAGGAGGCGCCGGCCGCCTACCGCACCCAGGTCAACGACCTGCTGCTGACGGCGCTGGCCCGGGTCATCCGCCGCTGGACCGGCGAGGCGCACGCGCTGATTCGCCTGGAAGGCCACGGCCGCGAAGACCTGTTCGACGACCTCGACATCACCCGCACGGTCGGTTGGTTCAGCAGCCTGTATCCATTGAAACTGACCCCGGCAAGCGACTTGGGCGCATCGATCATGGCGGTCAAGGAACAGCTGCGCGCCGTGCCGGCCAAGGGCATCGGCTACGGCGTGCTGCGCTACCTGGGCGACGAGCAGGCCCGCCAGGCCCTCGGCGCCCTGGCCCAGGGCAGCATCGTATTCAACTACCTGGGGCAGTTCGATGGCAGCTTCGACATCGAGCAGGGCCTGTTCGTCCCGGCGCCGGAAGGCGCGGGACAGGGGCAGAGCCCGGAGGCGCCGCTGGGCAGCCTGCTCAGCATCGATGGCCAGGTCTACGCCGGTGAACTGGCCCTGGACTGGAGTTTCAGCAGCGCCGTGTTCGAGCGTGGGCAGATCCAGCGCCTGGCCGACGAGTACGCCGAGGAACTGCGCCAGCTGATCGCCCACTGCACCACCCCGGGCGTGGCGGGCGTGACGCCGTCGGACTTCCCGCTGGCCAGCCTCGACCAGCGCCAGTTGGCGGCGTTGCCGGTGGCGGCGGGCAATATCGAGGACATCTACCCGCTGTCGCCGATGCAGCAGGGCATGCTGTTCCACAGCCTCTACGAGCAGGCGGCGGGCAACTACATCAACCAGCTGCGGGTCGAGGTGCAGGGCCTGGATGTGCCACGCTTCGTCGCGGCCTGGCAGGCCACCCTGGACAGCCACGAGGTGCTGCGCAGCAGCTTCGTCAGCGGTTACGACCAGTCGCTGCAGGTTGTCCTGCGCGAGGTGCGCCTGCCGCTGGTGGAACTGGACTGGCGCGCTCAGGCCGACCTGCCGACCGCGTTGCAGGCCTGGGCCGAGGCCGACCTGCGCGCCGGCTTCGACCTGGCCAGCGGTCCGCTGCTGCGCCTGGCGGTGATCCGTACCGGCGAGCAGCACTACCAGCTGGTATTGACCAACCACCATATCCTGCTGGATGGCTGGAGCAGCTCGCGGCTGTTCGGCGAGGTGCTGCAGCGTTACGCCGGTGTCGTGCCAACGGCCAAGACCAGCCGTTACCGCGACTATATCCAGTGGCTGCAAAATCAGGACCAGCAGGCCAGTGAAACCTTCTGGCGCGAGCGCCTGGCCGGGCTGGACGAGCCTACGCGCCTGGCCCAGGCCTTGCGGTCCGACGCCCAGGGGCATGGGCAGGCCGAGCATGAGGTTACGCTCGATGCACGGCGCACCCAGCGCCTGGGCGATTTTGCCCGGGAGCAGCGGGTCACCCTCAACACCCTGGTCCAGGCGGCCTGGCTGCTGCTGTTGCAGCGCTACACCGGCCAGGCCAGCGTGACCTTCGGTGCCACCGTGGCGGGTCGCCCGACCGAGCTGCCGGGCGTCGAGGAGCAGCTGGGACTGTTCATCAACACCTTGCCGGTGGTTGCCAGCCCACGTTCCGAGCAGCGTGTTGACGAGTGGGTGCAACAGGTCCAGGCACTGAACCTGGCCTTGCGCGAGCATGAGCACACGCCGCTGTACGAGATCCAGCGCTGGGCCGGCTGGAGCGGCGAGGCGCTGTTCGACACTATCCTGGTGTTCGAGAACTACCCGGTGTCCGAGGCTTTGCAGGCCGGTGCACCCCAGGAGCTGGCGTTCGGCGAGGTGGTCAGCCAGGAACAGACCAACTATCCGCTGACGCTGGTGGCACAGGTGGGCGACAGGTTGTCGGCCAGCTTCAAGTTCGATCGCGCCCGTTACGCCGAATCGGCTGTCGGGCAGTTGGCGACGCACTTCGTCGAGCTGCTGGAAGGGCTGGCGGACGCACCGCAACGGGCCTTGGGCGAGATTGCCCTGAGCGCCGATCCGGAGCAGGTGATTGCCAGCTATCCGAGCATGGCGTGTGCCCATGAGCTGATCGAGGCGCAGGCAGCACGTACGCCTGAGGCGGTCGCCGTGACCTTCGCCGGCCAATCGCTGAGCTACGACCAGCTCAACCGCCGCGCCAACCGTCTGGCCCACAAGCTGCGCGAGCAGGGCGTGGGGCCGGATGTGCTGGTGGGTATTGCGGTGGAGCGCGGGTTCGAGATGATCGTCGGCCTGCTGGCGATCCTGAAGGCCGGTGGTGCTTATGTACCGCTGGATCCGGAGTACCCGCAGGACCGTCTGAGCTACATGATGGAAGACAGCGGCATTCAACTGCTGCTGACGCAAGGTCATCTGCTGGCCGATCTGCCCGTGCCGGCGCAGGTTCGCAGCCTGAAGCTGGAAGACGACCTGGCCGGTTACAGTGATCAGAACCCTGATCACCTGACCCAGCCGGACAACCTGGCCTATGTGATCTACACCTCGGGCTCGACCGGCAAGCCGAAAGGTACCTTGCTGCCGCATCACAATCTGCTGCGCCTGTTCAAGGCGACCGATGCCTGGTTCGGCTTCGGCCCACAGGATGTGTGGACGCTGTTCCACTCGTACGCGTTCGACTTCTCGGTGTGGGAGATCTTCGGTGCACTGCTGCACGGTGGTCGCCTGGTGATCGTGCCGCGTGAAAACACCCGTTCGCCGGAAGACTTCCACCAGCTGCTGGTGGAGCAGGGTGTCACCGTGCTCAACCAGACCCCATCGGCGTTCAAGCCGCTGATGCGGGTGGCTTGTGACAGTGCTGATAATCTGGCACTGCGCTACGTGATCTTCGGTGGCGAGGCCTTGGACGTTGCGGCACTGCAACCGTGGTTCGAGCGTTTCGGCGAGGACTGCGACAACCTGATCAACATGTACGGCATCACCGAGACCACGGTCCATGTGACCTACCGGCCGATCCGCTTTGCCGATACGCAACAGCCGGGCAGCCCGATCGGTGCGGCGATCCCGGACCTGTCGATGTATGTACTGGATGCCGATTTCAACCCGGTGGCCAAGGGCTGCACGGGCGAGCTGCACGTCGGTCATGCCGGCCTGGCACGCGGTTACCACAACCGTGCTTCGCTGACCGCCGAACGCTTTGTGCCGGACCCGTTCTCCAGCGAAGGCGGGCGCCTGTACCGCACCGGCGACCTGGCGCGTTATCGCGGCCAGGAGGTGATCGAGTACGTAGGTCGGATCGACCACCAGGTGAAGATCCGAGGCTTCCGTATCGAACTGGGTGAGATCGAGGCGCGCCTGCAAGAGCACGCTGCCGTGCGCGAAGTGCTGGTGCTGGATATCGACGGGGCAGGGGGCAAGCAACTGGCGGCCTACCTGATCGCTCAAGACCCATCCACCGACCACGCCGCCCTGCGCGACACGCTGAAACAGCACCTGAAAGCCAACCTGCCGGACTACATGGTCCCGACCCACTTCCTGGTGCTGGAGCAGTGGCCGCTGACGGCCAACGGCAAGCTGGACCGCAAGGCCCTGCCGAAACCGGATGCCAGTCAGCTGCAACAGGGCTACGTGGCCCCGCGTACGGCGCTGGAGCAACAACTGGCCGCAATCTGGAGCGAAGTGCTGAAGGTCGAGCAGGTTGGCCTGCACGACAACTTCTTCGAGCTCGGCGGCCACTCTTTGTTGGTGATCACGCTGGTGAACAGGGTACGTGAAGCTTTCGCCATCAACATCAGCCTGCATGAGTTCATGCTGATGGCGAGCTTCGAGGAACTGGCGAATTTCATCGGCGGCGGCAAGGATCGCCTGAAAACGTCGGTGATCAACCTCAACGGTTGCCAACGCCAGCGTCCGGCGCTGTTCTGCCTGCCGCCGGGCGGCGGCGGTGCCTACGCTTACTACCCGCTGGCCAGCCGCCTGGCTGACGAGCGTCCGGTGTATGGCCTGGTCAACAAGTGCTATGCCGTGCCGGGCTGGGTGGAAGAGTCCTGGGAGGCGATGGTCGGCTACTACGTCGAGCAGATCCGCCGCACCCAGGCCAGCGGCCCTTACCATCTGCTGGGCTGGTCCCTGGGCGGCGCCCTGGCGCTGGAGGTGGCTCATGCCCTGGAGCAGGCCGGTCAGGAGGTGGGCTTCGTCGGCCTGGTCGATACCCTGCTACCGAAGGACGTGTCCGGCCTCGAGGCCGAGCCCGTCGAGGTGGTGCAGGTAGCGCGGGCGGACGAGAGCCTGCTGCGTGGGCTGCTGGCGTTTGCTCCGGGTGTGGGTGAAGCCCGTATCGTCGGTTTCATCGACGAGGCCGGGCGTCTGCCGGCCGAGGTCGACCGGACCGAATGGGTCATCGAGCAGGTGGCCGCTGCCGGGGGCGTCAGTGCCGAGCGGCTGCGGGCCATTCATGAGGATGTGCATCTGCAGCGGGAGATCGTCGATGGTTTCGCTGTGCTCGATCGCAACGTCGAACTGAGCCAGGCGTTTCGCCTGCGGCCGCTGGCGGTCCGGGTGGATTGCTGGTGGGCCAGCGAGAGCCGTAGCTTGGAACGGGTGCGGATGGGGGAGGCGGGGTTGCTGGCGCAGGCTTCGGTCAACGGGCTGGCTAGCTCGACGGTGATCGCTGATGGGCATGAGGGGGTTATTAATGCCGTGGCGTTTGTCGATGGGCTGGTGGGGCGGTTGGCTGGTAAGGCTTGAGATTGATGGGTGACTTTGGGCGGGTAGGGCTTTAGGTCCTATCCGTTCTTTATTGTGAGTCTGGTGCTTCTGCCTGTGTGGGAGCGCGTGTTGTTGTTGTTGTTGTTGTTGTTGTTGTTGTTGTTGTTGTTGTTGTTGTTGGGTGGTTTTGAAAGTTGTATGCGTATTCATTTATGATGTCGACGCTTATTCACCTTTCCGCCCTTACGGCCAGCCCTTTCAAGGTCTTGCGATTTTTGAGATATGACGTTTCCAGCTCAATATTGCCGGGGCTGCTTTGCAGCCCTTTCGCGACACAAGGCCGCTCCTACGAGGGGCGCGGTCACATGTAGGAGCGGCCTTGTGTCGCGAAAGGGTCGCAAAGCGACCCCGGCAATTCCAAGTCGAACGCTAATTTTCAAGACCTTGAAAGGGCTGGCCCTTACGGCGGGTTACTTTGGTCTTAACTCGCCGTCCGCGGCCAAAGTAACCAAAGCCGCTGCGCTCCATTCATACGGCCCCTGCGCTTCGCTCCGGGGTTCCCTCACTCCGGCCTTGCTCCCGGGAGGACCGCGCTGCAGGGCCCATCCTGGGCCCCAGCGCTTGACGGGCATCCATGCCCGTCACCTCCCTCCGCAAGTCCTGCGTTCGGCCTCCTGAAGTCGCGCAAGTTACGGGCGGCGCCTGAACTGGCGCAGCTGTCGCTAGTTTGAACTTAATTAATCTCTAGATCGCATCGCGGGGCAAGCCCGCTCCCACGCGATAGTCGTCGTTATATAGATCTCTGTATGAGCGGGCTTGCCCCGCGAAAGGGCCGGAACAGCCAATATATAACTAATTATCAAAAACTAACTTCGCATCTCCTGCTCCTGCTCCTGCTCCTGCTCCTGCTCCTGCTCCTGCTCTTGCTTCTAAGCGCGCGATAGTTCAGGCACCGCCAATTGCGACTTCAGGAGCAAGAACGGAGCGAGGGAACCCCGGAGCGAAGCCCAGGGGCCGGATGAACGGAGCGGAACGGTTTTGCCTACTTTTCCCACGAGAAAAGAAGGCCGCCGTAAAGGCGGAAAGGTGACTAAATGTCGCTATCTCCTACGAATGCGCATGCAAAAACCAAAAAAATCACCAAGTAGCCAGAGCCGGAGCCCTACCTCAAAGCCCTCTCCACAGCCCCCACCACCAAACTCTCCATCAACCCAACCCCCTCAACCTCACCCAGCCCCTTCCCCCGCAACATCCCAGGCAACTGATTCAACAGCGTAGCCAGCACATGCCCGCTAGCCGCCAGTGCCTGCGCCCCCAACCGCGCCTGCGGCGCGATCAACCGTAAAAGCCCGGTTTCATAGCGCTCCCGCAAGTCCGCCAGGCGCACCTGCTGCTCCCCGGTGAGGCAGCAGAAATCCCGCTCGGCCAGGCGAAACTGCAACGGCCGCTCCCCATGCAAATGCCAGTGCGCGGCAATCAGGCAGGCCAGCACCGGCCGCCCTTGGGCCCGCGCCCGACGGCCCAGGTCCAGGGTGGCCTGCAACTCCTCGTACAGTTCTTCGATCAGGTCGTACAAGAGGTCCTGCTTGCTGGGAAAATGGTGATAAAGCGAGCCCGCGGTCAAGCCCACGTGCGCCGCCAGCTCACGCATGCTGACCTGGCCGAAGCCTTTCTCGGCGAACAGGGCCATGGCCCGGTCACGCCGCTCCTCGAAATTGGCGCAGCGCAGCGCCGCGTTGACCGGGGGCATGGCGCGACTCCGTCAGTAGGTGAAGAAGCCACGACCGCTCTTGCGCCCCAGGTAGCCGGCGGCAACCATCTCCTTGAGCAGCGGGGCGGGGCGGTACTTGCTGTCGTTGAAGCCCTCGTGGAAGGCCTCCATGATCGCCAGCAAGGTGTCCAGGCCCACCAGGTCGGCCAGGGCCAGCGGACCGATCGGCTGGTTGCAGCCCAGGCGCATGCCGGTGTCGATGTCCTCGGCGCTGGCCAGGCCTTCCTGGAATACGAAGATCGCCTCGTTGATCATCGGCACCAGGATCCGGTTGACCACGAAGCCTGGGCGGTTGCCGGCGGTGATCGGCGTCTTGCCGAGCTTCTCGGTGACCAGCAGCGCCTGGGCGTAGGTCGCATCGCTGGTCTGCAGGCCGCGGATGATCTCGACCAGCGCCATCATCGGCACCGGGTTGAAGAAGTGCACGCCGATGAAACGCTGCGGCTGTTCGATACTGGCCGCCAGCTGGGTGACCGACAGCGACGAGGTGTTGGTGGCGATCAGGCACTCGGCGCCGACGTTGGCGGCCACCTGCTGCAGGATGCGCTGCTTGAGGGCGAGGTTCTCGGTGGCCGCTTCGATCACCAGCTGTGCGTCTGCCAGCTGGGCATAATCGGTGCTGGTGCGGATCCGGGCCTTGGCGGCGCTGGCCTTGTCGGCGTCGATGGTGCCCTTGCCGACCTGGCGCTCGAGGTTCTTGCCCAGGGTCGCCACGCCGCGCTCCAGCGCGGCGTCGGAGACGTCCACCAGCAGGACCTGGTAGCCGGCCAGGGCGCACACCTGGGCGATGCCGTTGCCCATGGTGCCGGCGCCGATCACGGCGATGTGTTCGATGTTCATGTTGCTGACTCCTTTCAGACGCGTTCGAAGACGACGGCGATGCCTTGGCCGCCGCCGATGCACATGGTGGCCAGGGCGTAGCGGCCCTGGACGCGATGCAGTTCATGGATGGCCTTGGTGGCGATGATCGCGCCGGTGGCGCCGACCGGGTGGCCGAGGGAGATGCCCGAGCCGTTGGGGTTGACCTTCTCCGGGTCGAACCCCAGGGCGCGGGCCACGGCGCAGGCCTGGGAGGCGAAGGCTTCGTTGGACTCGATCACGTCCAGGTCGGCGACCTTCAGGCCGGCTTTTTCCAGCACCTTCTGCGTGGCCGGGATCGGGCCCAGGCCCATCAGTGCCGGTTCCACACCGGCGTGGGCGTAGGCGACGATGCGCGCCAGCGGCTTGAGGCCCTGGCGGCGCACGGCGTCACCGGTGGCCAGGACCAGGCCGGCGGCGCCATCGTTGATACTGCTGGCGTTGCCGGCGGTGACGGTGCCGTCCTTCTTGAACACCGCCTTCATGGCCGCCAGCTGTTCGGCGCTGGCGTCGCCGCGCACGTTCTCGTCCACGGCGAATTGCACGGGGCCTTTGCGGGTCTTGATCTCGATCGGCACGATCTGGCCGTCGAAGCGGCCTTCGGCGATGGCCCGGGCGGCGCGGCGCTGGCTGGTCAGGGCGACCTCGTCCTGCATCTGGCGGCTGATGCCGTGGGCCGCCGCGACGTTCTCGGCGGTGATGCCCATGTGGAAGTGCTCGAACGGGTCCTGGAGGATGCCGACCATGTAGTCGATACCCTGCAGGTCACCCATGCGCGCGCCCCAGCGGGCCTGCGGCAGCAGGTAGGGGCCGCGGCTCATGGACTCGGCGCCGGCGGCCAGGGCGATGTCGCTGTCGCCCAGCAGCAGGCCTTGGGCGGCCGAGACGATGGCCTGCAGGCCCGAGCCGCACAGGCGGTTGACGCTGAAGGCCGGGGTTTCCTTGGGAATGCCGGCGTTCATCGCCGCGACCCGGCCCAGGTAGGCGTCGCGTGGTTCGGTGGGGATCACGTTGCCCATCACCACATGGCCGATCTGCTCGGCGGCGACGCCCGAGCGCTCGATGGCGGCGCGGGTCACCTGGGTGGCGAGGTCGGCCAGGGGCAGGTCCTTGAGCGAACCGCCGAAGCTGCCGATGGCCGAACGTACCGCGCTGACGACGAAGATTTCTGTGCTGCTCATGGGGGGCTCCGTTTGCGAAGGCGTGGCGGGGTGGGAGTGGCTCTGCGAGAATGGCGGCCGCACCCTCCCGGGGTGGATCGAGTCTAGGCAAAGGCACTCAGGCGGCCTATGCCGGATCTGTTCAGTCAACCTGGCATTTTTTGCCACTCAGCATAGACAGCGGACTTCTGCCATGCGCGATAGCGATACGGTCGCGGTGTACTTCCTCAATGCCATGCTTCACGCCTTGCGTGAGCGGCCACAGGCGCGCGATGCCCACCTGCGGGCGGTGGGCATCGACCCGCAGGTGCTGTCCCAGCCGCTGGCGCGGGTACCGGCCAAGGCGTTCGCCCAACTGTGGCTGGCGCTGATCGACGAACTGCACGATGAGTTCTTCCGCCTCGACAGCCATGGCATGCCCCTGGGCAGCTTCGCCCTGATCTGCCGCGGGCTGATCCAGGAGCCGACCCTGGGCAAGGCGCTGCGCCAGTGCCTGGGCAGTTTCGCCCTGTTTTTGCGCGACCTGAACGGCAGTGTCACGGTGCGCGGTGCGCGCACCGTGATCAGCGTGCAATCGAACATCGCCGACCCGCTGACCCGGGTCTATGCCGAGGAAACCTACCTGGTCCTGGTGATCGGCCTGCTGTGCTGGCTGGCCGGTCGGCGCATCGCCATCGACCGCACCGAGCTGGCCCTGGGGCGCCCGGCGCAGGAGGATGACGCGCTGCTCTGGGGGCCGGACCTGCGCCTGGGCAGCGGACGCACCGAGGTGGAGTTCGACAGCGCCTGGCTGCGCTTGCCGGTGGTGCAGGACCTGACGGCGCTGAAGGGTTTTCTGCGCAGCGCGCCGCAAGGGCTGGTGATCCGCTTTCGCAACCAGAACGGCCTGGTGGCCGAGGTCTATCGTCACCTGCGCGCCCGCCACTACGGGCAGTGGCCGACGCTCAACGCCATGGCTGAACGGCAGCGGCTCAGCGCCAGCAGCTTTCGCCGCCAGCTGGAGCGAGAAGGGCGCTCGTACCAGCAGATCAAGGACGAGGTACGCCGGGCGATGGCCTTCGAACTCTTGCGCGAAGGCCACCTGAGCATCGCCGAGATCGCCGAGCACACCGGGTTCCAGGAACCCAGCGCGTTTCACCGGGCGTTCAAGAAGTGGACCGGGCAGAGTCCGGGCAGCTATCGGGCCAAGCGCGCCTCTTCGGCATGATGGGGCGTGCTTGGTCCGCTATCGCTAAAGCGGTTCGGGCCTGAACAACGGCTTCTTCATCACGCCCTTGATCCAGACCAGCGCGATCAGCGATACCACCGCCAGCACGATCCCTGCCGTACCGAAGACCTTCAGGTTCATCTCCGGGCTGGGCGAGGCATGCCAGATCGCATACAGCATCCCGCCGATGCCGAACAGCTGCGGCAGCGGATAGAGCGGGGTGCGAAATGGCCTCGCCCGATGCGGGTAGCGCAACCGCAGGGCGATCACGTCAAGGTGCACGATGATGTACGCCAGCAGCCAGGCCAGGGCGGCGGCCAGCAGCAGCAGGTTGATCGCGGCGGCGTCCTGGCCCATCAGCAGGATCGGCAGGCCGGTGATCGCCGCCACGAACAGCACGGCCACCCAGGGCGTGCGCGCCCGCGGACTGAGCTGCTTGAACTGGGGAAACGCCTGGCCATTGCAGGCCATGCCATAGAGCATGCGCGGAATGGCCGCGAGCGAGGTGTTGAGGGTGCTGCAGGTGGCGGTCACCGCGGCGATCACCAGGAACACCTCGCCGGTCTTGCCGAACACCGTGGTGGCGAACAGGTAATGGGGCAGGGCATCGCTGCTCAGGGCTTCGCGGGGCACCAGGAACAATGCACCCAGGCCGTACAGGCCAATGGTGGCGAAGATCACGGTCAGGCCGATGATCATCGAACGCGGAATGTTGCGTTCGGGCTTGCGGGTTTCCTCCACCAGCGAGCAGACGAACTCGGCGCCGACGAAGCCCCACACGGCCATGGCGGTCAGGGCCAGCACCCCGGCGCCCATCGGGTTCCACTCGCCCTGCAGCAGCGTGGTGGTGACCCCTTCGGCATGACCTTCGCTGATCGCGGCGACGCCGAGGATCAGCAGCACGATCACCATGACCACGGCCATGGCGCTCTGCAGCTTGGCGAAGATGTCGATGCCCATCAGGTTCAGGCCGGTGAACAGCGCGAGCACGCCGAAGGCCACCGAGTATTGCGGGAACACCCCGGGGTAGACCTTGGCGACGATCAGGTCGAGCAACAGCAGTTCGGCCGACAGGGCGAACATGGCCACCACCACGTAGCCGGAGAAGGTCGCCAGGATCGCCGGAAAGTGCCCCAGCGCCACCTCGGTGTAACTCGACAGGCTGCCGGCACGGGGCACCAGCAGGGCCAGTTCGGAGAAGGAAAAGGCGTAGCTCAGGGCCAGCAGGTAGGCCAGCCCCAACGGCACGATGAAGCCCAGGCCGGCGGCACCGACCCCCTGCAGCATCATCACCATCACCCCTTGCGACACCACCAGGCCCACGGCCACCGCCAGCAGCGACCCCAGCCCCAGGACCCGGCGAAAACCGGCTTGATCGTGCTGCACGCTGGCAGGCACGGACGCACTTGCACTCATGACAGTTCCCCGCTCTTTGTTGTTGTAGTTGCGCCAGATACTGGGACAGGGTGCGGGGCGGGGAAATTAGTAAATATGTGGTTGCTAGGCAGGAAAAAGCTAGGCGCTCCTCCAGAGCCCGCCAGGCCTGTTTTCAGAACGTCGCCTTGACCTGCAAGCCGAATATCAGCGCATTGTCGATGTCCTTCCCGGAAAACGCTCCCGGCTCGACGATGTACTGCACATCCGGGCGCAGGTTCAGCCAAGCGGTGGCCTGGTAGCCATAGCTCAGCTCGACCAGTTGCTCGGCGCTGTCGAGGTTCGGGAAGGGTTGCCCGGCATCGACGGCCGCCTCTTCCAGCACATCGCGGCTACGTGGGTTCGGTACCGCGCGGCCATACCCCAGGGCAACGGTATCCCGTGGCCGGCTTGCGAACGGCTGGTACAGCACCACGCCAGCGCCGTACCACCGGGTGAATGGCGAGGCGGCCTTGCTCGAGGCCGAGTACTGGCCGAATGCATGCAGGCTGCGCCCGGGCGATGCCGGGTCGTTCCACACGGCCTGGTCGACCAGCAGATAATGTCCGCCACGACCGGCGACTTCCTCGCTGCTGCCGATGCGCTTCACGTTCGAGCTGTCGTAGTAGTAACCGAGCTTGTATTCGCCCGGCAGTTCACCGCGCAGCTTGTACACCAGTTCCACCGGGACCACGGTGCCGGTGGTGTGCTTGGGTCCCAGGTGCCAGGCGCGGCTGGCATTGCCGTTGCTCTCGGGGTCGACATTGAACGCCGCCAGCCGCAGTTGCCAGTCGGGCGCGAGGTCATATTTCACCCGTATGCCGAGGTGGGCGTTGGGGTAGTTGGTCCAGCCGCTGCCGCCGGACATGTTCAGCGGGTGGCCACAGAAGCCGGCGTTCATGAAGTTGCACAGGATGCCGCTGTCCAGCCCGCCGAGGTCGTTGCCCATGGCCATGTAGCCGAGCTTGAGGTTGAGCGCGGGCGACAGGTTGCGCTCGTAGCTCAGTTCGGTCAGGCGGGTGTAGAGACCGCCGTAGTTTTCCTGGATCGGCAGGCGGTTGCCTACCAGGTCGTCTGAAGCGCTGTTGCCACGGCGGTCGTTGATAGTCAGCTGGACCTTGCCGCCGTTGTCCAGGCCGTACAGCTTCGACAGGTCGAACTGCACGCCCAGCTTGAGGTTCTGCGAGTAGCGGGCCGAACGGTGCAGGCCACCATGGGCGTTGTAGGCGGTCTCGCCGCTGTAGTCGCCGGTGAAGGTGATGCCGTCTGCCGCGAGCTGGTGGCGCAGGCCGCCCCAGTCGCCGGTCAGGGTATTGTCGGCGGCGAATGCAGCAGTGCTGGCGAGGGCAAGAAGCAGGGTGGGCGTGAGGCGTGAAACGGATGACATTGCGGAGTCTCGGGTTGTCTGAAAGGGCCTCATCGCCGGCAAGCCGGCTCCCACACTGAGTGCATGGACCCTGTGGGAGCCGGCTTGCCGGCGATGCAGGCGACGCGATTACGGCAGGGCGTACGCCATCACGTAGTCGCCACGGTCGGTCGACTGGCGCGCGCCGCCGGCGGTGACCACCACATACTGCTTGCCGGTTTTCGGCGACACATAGGTCATCGGGCCGCCCTGGCTGCCGACCGGCAGGCGGGCCTTCCAGATCTCGTTGCCGTTGCCGCTGTCGTAGGCGCGCAGGTAGAAGTCCTGGGTGCCGGCGATGAACACCAGGCCGCCCTGGGTGGACAGGGTGCCGCCCAGGGTCGGCAGGCCGATCTTGATCGGCAGGTGCATGCGGATGCCCAGAGGGCCGGTGTCCTCGACGGTGCCGACCGGCACCTGCCAGGCGATCTGCCGGGTCTTCATGTCGATGGCGGTGAGGGTGCCGAACGGCGGCGCCTGGCACGGAATACCGGCCACCGACAGGAAGCGGTTCTTGTTCACCGCGTACGGCGTGCCCTTGAGCGGCACCGCGCCCATGCCGGTGTTCAGCGCCTCGCCGCCGCCTGCCGCCGCGCCCTGGTTCTGCGACGGGATCATCTGGATCCACAGGCCCAGGCGCATGTCGTTGACGAAGATGAAGCCATGCACCGGGTCGGTGGAAATGCTGCCCCAGTTCATGCCGCCCAGCGAGCCGGGGAAGCTCAGCGACAGGTCGGTGCCCGGCGCGGTGTACAGGCCGTCGTAGCGCATCTTCTTGAAGTCGATGCGGCACAACAGTTGGTCGTACGGGGTGGCGCCCCACATGTCCGATTCGGTCAGGGTCTGCGCGCCGATCTGCGGCATGCCCACCGACTTTGGCTGGGTTGGCGAGTACGGCTCGTTAGGGATGTTGCCCGGCTTGACCGGGACTTCGTCGACCTGGGTCAGCGGCTTGCCTGTGGCGCGGTCGAGCACGTAGATCTGCCCGGCCTTGGTGCCGATCACCACGGCGGGCACGGTGCTGCCGTCATCTTTGGTGAAGTCGATCAGGCTCGGCTGCATTGGCAGGTCGAAGTCCCAGAGATCGTTATGCACGGTCTGGTACACCCACTTTTGGTTGCCCGTGGTGGCGTCCAGGGCCAGCACCGAGGCGCCGTAGGTGTGGTCAAGCTTGTTGCGCTCGACACCGTAGATATCGGTGGACGAGGAACCCATCGGCAGGAACAGGGTGTTCATCGCCGGGTCGTACGACATCGGCGCCCAGCTGTTGGGGGTGCTGCGCACGTAGGTCCGGTCGCCTTGCGGGGCTTCGCGGTCCTGCGGGTTGCCCGGGTCGAAGGCCCAGCGCTGGGCACCGGTGATCACATCGAAGCCACGGATCACGCCGCCGGGCATGTCGGTCTGTACGTTGTCGGCGACGCGGCCGCCGACCACCACGGTGGTGCCGGCCATCAGCGGTGCCGAGGACAGCTGGTAGTACGAGTCCGGTACGTTGCCCAGGCCGGCCTTGAGGTCGACCTGGCCGTTGTCGCCGAAGCCTTCGCAGAATGCGCCGGTGTCGGCATCGACCGCGATCAGGCGGGCATCGATGGTGTTGGTCAGCAGGCGGCGCTGGCAGTTGGCGCCGGCCGGCACGCTGCTCACGCTGACCGGCGTGCTGTCAGGCTGGGTCGGCTGGGCGATCGGCGCGCTGGCGTCGAAGTAGGCCAGGCCGCGGCAGCGCTGCCAGACCTTGGACTGGGCGTTGATGGCGTTCTTCCACAGTTCCTTGCCGGTGTCGGCGTCGAGGGCGATCAGGTTGTTGTGCGGGGTGCAGATGAACACCTTGTCGCCTACCTGCAGTGGGGTGAGCTGGTCTTCGGCGCCGTTGCCGTCGCTGAGGGCGACGTCACCGGTGTGGTAGGTCCAGGCCACCTTGAGCTGGTCGACGTTGCCTCGGTTGATCTGGTCCAGCGCGGCGAAGCGGCTGCCGCCCTCGGTGTTGCCGTAGTGGGCCCAGTCCTTCTGCTGCTGGCCGGGTTCCACCGGCGTCTGGCCTGGGCCCTTGCCGGTGGGGGCGACGCTGGGATGGGCGACGAACATGTTGCCGGCGGCGATCACCAGCGCCACGCCCAGCAGGCCGGCGACGCCATAGGCGCCACGCGCCGGGCGTCGGACCAGTTGCGGATACACCAGCGCCACCACCAGGCCGATGGTGGCAAACATGAACAGCCGCGAGAACAACGGCCAGAACGCCAGCCCGGTGTCGGCCACGGCCCAGATCGCGGTGCCGGCGAGGAACAGCGCGTACAGCCAGGCGCCAGCGGGCTTGCGACGGGCGATGAGGATCCCGGCAATGGCCATGGCCAGGCCGCCGACCAGGAAGTACCAGGAACCGCCCAGGCCGGCCAGCTTGACGCCGCCGGCGGCCAGGAGCAGGCCGAGCAGGGCGATGACGGCGCCCAGGCCGATCAGGATGAAGGTTGAGGCGCCGGAGGCGCGGGGTGAGTCTTTCATGCCAGGGATCTCGCAGGTGGAATGCGAGAAGTTTAAGCCCTTAGCAAGCTAATTAACAAGTTAGTACATTTTGATTTGTGGCCGATTGTCGCAATTAGAGCAGGCGATTAACCGTCCACGTGGGAGCGGGCTTGCCCCGCGATGAGGCCAGTCGCTACAACCAGGTTGGCTGGGGGACGCCATCGCGGGCCAAGCCCGCTCCCACGCAGCGCGCGCCAAAACCAGAATGAACTCAGGCCTGCAACCCTTCCATCAAACAGCGCAGCGCCCCCTTCACCCGCTCCGCCGCCGTTTGCGGATCGTCCTGGGCAATCACCCACATGCCGCTGTCGCCCATCGCGCCATTGATCAGGTGGGCCATGGCCACGGCGTCGAAGGCGCGCAGCCTGCCGGCCTGCTGCAACTCCACCAGCCCTTGGGCCATGGGCCCGATGTAGCTGGCTTCCTCCAGTTCGCGCAGCCGAGGGCCGAGCACCCCGGGGGCGTCTTGCAGCAGGATGCGGCGCAGGGCCGGCTCGTGCAGCAGGTCGTAGTAGTACAGGCAGGTGTCGATATAGCCCTCCCACGGGTCGTCATGCGTGGCGTAGCGGGCATCGATCGCCTGGTTGATCTCCTCGAGCAGGTGCTGCACCACAGCGGTGAACAGCCCAGCCTTGCCGCCAAAATGGTGGTGCAGGGCCCCGCGGGTGAGGTCGGCCTCGGCGCACAGTTCATCCATCACCACGGCGGCAAAGCCCTTTTCGGCGAACTGGTGGCGGGCGACGGCGATCAGCCGTTCGGTGGTGTCCGCGCTCATGGCGGCGCGGCTGCGGCGAGGGGTGGGCATGGAGGGCTCCGGGTAAAAAACGATGGCTGCAAATTAGCATACGTTGCGTATGTCAATAAATGGCATTAGCATACGCGGCGTATGTCAATTGGAGGTGGCTACCGTGACTGCCCTCGCTTTACCCAAGAATGTTGCCTGGCTGGGCGAGCTGCCTGGCCTGTTGCGCCTGGCGCTGCCGCTGGTGCTGGGCCTGTCGGCGGCCGAACTGATCAGCCTGACCGATACCGTGCTGCTGGCCTCGCTGGGCACCGTGGTACTGGCCTGTGTCGCGCTGACCAGCAGCGCCGGGCTGATCTTCCATGCCGGGCTGTACGGCATGCTCGCCACCCTCAGCGTGCGCGTCGGCCATGCCCATGGCGCCGACGACCCCGGCGCCGTGGCACGCACGCTGCGTGCCGGGCTGGGTTATGGCCTGCTGGTGGGTATCCTCGGCTGCCTGGCGATGCTGGCCTGCCTGCCCTTGGTGCAATGGTTGGGCGTACCGCTGCCCGACGTGGCGCTGCTGACGCCGTACTGGCAGGCCATGGCGGTATTCCTGATCCCGTACTGCCTGGCGGTGGTGTTCAAGGACGTGCTGGAAGCCATCGGCCGGCCCTGGGTGGGCGTGCTGCTGGTGATGAGCGCGGTGTTGTTCAACATTCCGCTGAGCTATGGGCTGATCCACGGCCATTTCGGCTTGCCGGCGCTGGGCCTGCTGGGAGCGGGTATCGCCAGTGTGATCGCCGAATCGCTGGCGGTGCTGCTGGCCCTGGCTTACTGGCGCCTGGCGCCCTCGCTGGCGAGTTACCGTCAGGCTGCCCAAGGGGCACGATTGACCTGGCGCACGCTGTTGAGCGAGGGCTGGCCGCTGGGCCTGGGGTATCTTGCCGAGGCCGGCGCGGTGGTGATCGCTGCCTGGATGCTCGGCTGGCTGGGCAATGCAGCCCTGGCGGCCAACCAGGTGGTGCAGTCGATCGGCGCGCTGCTGTACATGCTGCCGCTGGGCATGGCGGCGGCGGTCAGCATCCGCATCAGCCAGGCCCAGGGCCGCGGCGAGACGGCACGCATCCGCGCCATCGGCAGCGCCACCTTTGCCAGCGTCACTGCCTGGATGCTGGTGGCCACCGTGCTGCTGGCGCTGTTCGGGCGCTCCATCGCCGAGGCCATGAGCGACGACCCGCAGGTAATCGCCATCGCCGTGCCGATGTTCGTGGTGGTCGCGGCCATGCAGGTGGCCGATGGTCTGCAGTCCACCGCGCTGGGCGCCTTGCGCGGCCTGCAGGACTATCGCTGGCCGGTGGGCGTGACCCTGGTCAGCTACTGGCTGCTGGCGCTGCCACTGAGCTACTGGCTGGCCTTGCACTCCTCGCTGGGCGCGGTGGGCGTCTGGGTCGGCTTCGCCTGCGGCCTGACCGTGGCGGCGGTGCTGCTGCCGTGGCGGTTCTATCGCCTGCAGGCAACGCCCGCCACGGCGGTACTGGCTCAGCCCTGATAGAACACCGCCAGCCATACCGTCGCCACGCCGGGCTCGGTCCATTCCACCCGGTGGCGGCAACCGGGCGGGATGTCCAGATGGTCGCCGGGGCGCAGCACGCGGGTATGTGGCTCGTGCTCCAGGCGCAGCCCGGCGCTGCCGCTGAGCACGACCACCCATTCGCCCTCGGCCTGGTCGTACCAGAACCCCGGCGGGCTGGACTGGCCGCTGGAGACGATACGCTCGATGCGCAGGCCCGGGCGCCGGAGCAGGTCGGTGAACTGCTCGTCGGCGTCGGGCGCGAGCGGCGGCAGGGCGCTGAACAGGTTGTCGGGCATGGGCGTCTCGTGTGGTTGATTCCAGTCGGTGATTGTAGGAAGGTTTTGGCCTTTGCCCCCTGGAAGATTGACGATGGACAAGCTGCTGGCTCTGAAGGTGTTCATGGCCACCGCCGAGGCCGGCGGCTTTTCCGCCGCCGCGCGCAGGCTCGGGGTGGCGACCTCCTCGGTGACCCGCCAGGTCGACGCCCTGGAACTCGAGCTGGGGGCCAGCCTGCTCAACCGCTCGACCCGCCAGGTCAGCCTGACCGAAGCCGGCGCCAGCTACTACCAGCGGGCCCGCGAGATTCTCGAGGCCCTGGCCGAGGCCGACGCCAGTGTCGCCGACCGCGGCGAAGAGCCGGTCGGCGTGTTGCGCCTGTGCCTGCCGGTGGAGTTCGGTCGCCGGGTCATCGCTCCGCACCTGGGCGCGTTCCTCGCCCGTTACCCGGCACTGGAGCTGGACATCGACCTGAGCGACCGCTTTGACGACCTGCTCGATGGCCGCTACGACCTGAGCATCCGCCTTGGCGAGCCGGCGCCCAGTGATGAACTGGTGTGTCGCCCGCTGGGGCGCTTCGAGCGCTGGTTGGTGGCCAGCCCGGCATACCTGCGCCAGCAGCCGGTGCTCAGCGAGCCGCAGCAACTGGCCGCGTGCGCCTGCCTGCGTTTTCGCTACGGCCAATCGGCGCGGCCGTGGCGGCTAAGCCTGGGCGAGCAGCGCCTGGAACTGGACGTCAGCGGCCCGTTGCGCAGCGCCAACGCCGACCTCTTGCGTGAGGCGGCCATTGCCGGCAGCGGCGTGGCGCTGCTGGCCGACTGGCTGGTGCGCGAGGATGTCGAGGCCGGGCGCCTGCAGCGGCTGTTCGCCGACTGGACGGTGAGCCCGGGGGCGGCCAGCGCCAGCATCAACGCCCTGTACCTGCCCAACCACCGTGGCTCGCGCCGGGTGATGGCGTTCGTCGCCTTCTGCGAGGGGCTTCTGGCCGGCTGAGGCGTTGCGCGCCGCGCAAAGGCCCGTTGCGCGGGCGATGGATTCTCGCCGGGGCGGATGTCCGTCACCCTTCGCGCACATCCTTTCGCAAGCCGAGGTACCCTCGAATGAATCCCTCCCTCGCCGTCGCCCAGGCAACGGCCCCGGGCCTGAGCCGGACCCTGGTGACGCTGCTGGCGTTCTGCTGCGGCGCCATCGTCGCCAACATCTACTACGCCCAGCCCATCGTCGGCCTGATCGCGCCGGACCTGGGGCTGTCCACCGAGCGGGCCAGCCTGATCGTGTCCCTGACCCAGATCGGCTATGCCCTGGGCTTGTTGTTCCTGGTGCCGCTGGCCGACCTGCTGGAGAACCGCCGGCTGATGATCGCCACGGCGGTGCTGGCCACCGGCAGCCTGTTGCTGGCCGGCACCAGTGGTCACGGGCAGGGCGAGGTGTTCCTGCTGTACGCGCTGCTGATCGGCTTCAGCTCGGTGGCGGTGCAGATGCTGATACCACTGGCGGCGCACCTGGCGCCGGAGCGCGAGCGTGGCCGGGTGGTCGGCAACATCATGGGTGGGTTGCTGCTGGGCATCCTGCTGGCGCGGCCGCTGGCGAGCCTGGTGGCCGATCACTTCGGCTGGCGCGCGGTGTTTGTCGGCGCCGCCGGGGTGATGGTGGCGATCATCCTGCTGCTGGCGTTGACCTTGCCGCGCCGGCTGCCGGAGCACAAGGCCAGTTATGCTGGGCTGATGGCTTCGTTGCTGGTGCTGTTGCGCCGCCATCCGGTGTTGCGCCAGCGGGCGCTGTACCAGGCGCTGATGTTCGCCGCCTTCAGCCTGTACTGGACGGCGGTGCCGCTGGCGCTGGCTGGCGAGCACGGCCTGTCGCAGAGCCAGATCGCGCTGTTCGCCCTGGTGGGCGCGGTGGGCGCGGTGGCGGCGCCGCTGGCCGGGCGCCTGGCCGATGCCGGGCATGCGCGACGCGCTTCGCTGCTGGCGATGGCCCTGGCGCCACTGGCGTTACTGCTTGGCTTGAGCGCACCGGGCGCAAGCGTGATCGGCCTGGGGTTGACCGGGGTGCTGCTGGATTTCGCCGTGCAGATGAACATGGTCATCGGCCAGCGTGAGGTGTACGCGCTGGATCCGGCCAGCCGTGGCCGGCTCAATGCCCTCTACATGACCAGCATCTTCCTCGGTGGGGCGCTGGGCTCGGCGCTGGCCAGCGGGGTGTACGCGCAGTACGGCTGGAGCGGCGTGGCGTTGCTGGGGGCGGGATTGCCGGCGGTTGCGCTGGGGGTGTTCCTGGTTGTTTCCCGGCGATGATCCCCGGGGCTTCTATCGTCCCAGCGGCAGGGCCACGCCGATCAGTGCGAACAGGCTCCCGCAACAGCGATTGAACCACCGGCCACCCTTGGCCAGCCACGGGCGGATGCGAAACGCCAGACGTGCCAGCAGGTACTCCACCAGGCATTCGACACTGGCGAAGGTCGCCGCCATCACCACGAACTGCACCAGCAGGCCACGCTGCGGGTCGATGAACTGGGGCAGGAACGCGCCATAGAACAGCAGCACCTTGGGGTTGGCCACAGCCGAAAGGCAGCCCTGGCGGAACAACCCGGCATTGCTCAGCGCCACACCGCCGCGCGGTTGTTCCAGGTGCAGCGCCGGTATGCGCCACAGCTGGATCCCAAGCCAGACCAGGTAGGCCCCGCCGATCCACTTGAGCACCGTCAGCACCGAGGCCGAGGCCTGCAGCAGGGCGCTCAGGCCGAACATGGTCAGGGCGATCAGGAGACTGAAGCCCAGCACGCCGCCAAGGATGGTGAACAGCGTGCGGCGGGCGCCGTACAGCGCGCCATGGGTCAGGGCCAGCAGGCTGTTCGGACCTGGGGTCAGCGACAGTCCGATGCTGGCGAGCAGGTAGATGAGCCAGGTGTCGAGTGCCATGGGGGAGCCTTGTGGAAGTGCAGGGCGCCAGTGTAGGGCAGGGCAGTGGAAATACAGGGTAGTATCTGGTCATTGAATGGTTATATCTGGACATTCCTGAATGACACCCGACCTGCGTCTGCTGATCCTGCCTTTACCGGAGTTCGCCTTGCTGCCGTTCGGCGCGTTCCTCGACAAGCTGCGCTTCTCCGCCGACGACGAGGACTACAGCCGTCAGCGCTATTGCCGTTGGACCGTGCTCGGGCTGGACCGGGAGCCGGTGGTTTCCAGCAGCGCAGCGATTGTCCAGGTCGAGGCAACCCCTGCGCAGATCCGCTGGGGCGACTACGACCACCTGGTGCTGTTCGGCGGGCGCAACGCCAGTGCCACGGCGGCCTTGGCACCGCGCTACAAGGCCCTTTTGAAGCAGGCGAGCAAGGCCGGGGTGAAGCTGGTGTGTGTCGACAACGCGGCCTTCCTGTTGGCGGCCTGCGGCCTGCTGGACGGTCATCAGGTGGTGGTGCACTGGCGCCATGAAGCGGAGTTTCGCCTGGCCTTTCCCCGCGTGCGCCTGTTGACCGGGCAGCTGTTCTGCTTCGACGGTGAGCGCATCACCTGTGCCGGCGGCACGGCGGCCATCGACCTGGCGGTGGAGCTGATCGCCCGCGCCAGTGGCCGTGCCCGGGCGCTGAAGGGCCTGGCCGACATGCTGGTGGACGAAAGCCGGGACAGCCAGCACGCCTTGCGTTCGCTGGAGGCCGGCGCCGGGCAGGCACGCCAGGTGCAGCGGGCCACGGCGCTGATGCGCCATCACCTGGCGACGCAGCTGCCGGTGGAGGTATTGGCGGCAGAACTGGGCATCAGCCGGCGCCAGCTCGACCGCCAGTTCCAGGCTTGTCATGGCATGAGCGCCAAGGCCTGGTGGCAGGAGCTACGCCTGCAGCAGGCGCGCTGGCGCTTGCTCAACTCCAGCCACAGCCTGGCGCAGATCGCCGATGAAGTGGGGATGGGGGATGCCAGCTACCTGGGCAAGTGGGTGCGACGGCGGTTTGGTTGCACGGCGCTGGCGTTACGCAGGTCCGAGCTGGACTCATCGCGGGGCAAGCCCGCTCCCACGCCTTGACCCGCAGCGTGGGAGCGGGCTAGCCCCGCGATGCAGGTTTACTGCGGCGTACCGAACAACCCCGTCCAGTAGATCCCGGCATCGCTCTTCGGATCCACCGCATACGCCGCTCCCAGTTCACGGAAGTCCGGGTTCATCAGGGTGGCGCAGTGCCCTGGGCTGGCCAGCCAGCCATCGACCACCTTGCGCGCGGTGTCGCGCCCGGCGGCGATGTTTTCGCCGATCTGCCGGTACAGGTAGCCGGCCAGCTCCGCCCGGTCGCCCGGAGTACGGCCATCGTGGTCGAGATGGTCGAAGAAGTTCTGGTTGGCCATGGCCCGGGTGTGGTTGGCGGCCACACCCGCCAGGGTGGCGTTCCAGGCCAGCGCGGGGGCGGCGGCGAACGGCTGGCCGCCGCACTGGCGGGGCAGCTGGCGTGCGGCGTTGATCTCCTGCAGCAGCTTCTGGCCTTCGGCCTGCCAGTCGCCCAGGCGGGCACTGAGCAGCGGCCGGGCCAGGACGATGCGCCAGTCTCGGCCCTCCTGGCTGACGCCGATGTCGACGAACTGCGGGTCGAGCACCACTTGGCAGAAGCTCTCCTCGATGGCCTTCATCGCCGCCTGGGCGTCCCGCGGGCCGGACAGGCTGATGGCCTGGACATTGACCATCGGGTAGGCGGCGCGGGTCATGGCCTGCTGCAGGTCGCGGGTGCCTTCGGGCGACAGCGCCAGGCGGGTGTCGCTGTTGAGCGGCGGCAGCTCCAGCGAGGCTTCGCCACCACAGCGCTGGGCTTGGCTGCGGTAGACGTTGATCGTATCGATCAGTTGCGCCTCTTCACCGGTGAAGGCCTGGGCGCTGGTCGCGGCGAGCAGGCCCAGCGTCAGGCCGATGAGGCAGGCAACGGATGGGACGCGCATGTGGATCTCCCTGTAACTGGCAGCGTCTGGATCTGCGCTGCCCATCCTACACAACGGCAAGGCTTTTGGCCTGGCCATGTGCAGCGTGAAAAAGCGGGCCTTGGCAATCGAATGCGGTTGGCAAAAGAGGGAGTAGACCGCCGGTCGGCAAAAAAGTGCGATCGTTGTTGGCGCGCTATCGCTTGAAGGTACGGAAGAAGGTTGTGACCCTGCGGTCAACAGGGAGAACCGGCCGTATCACCGGCACCCTGTTGATCAGCAGGGGTTGCTGCGTGCCTACCAGAGTGCCACCGCGGCAGCTCCAACAACCCGGCCGAACACCGCCAGCGCCGTGTCCACGTCCGCCTCGCTGGTGTAGCGCCCGAGGCTCAGGCGCACGCTGTTGCGCGCCTGGCGCTCGTCGAGGCCGAGGGCCAGCAGCACGTGGGACGCCGCGTTGCTTGCCGAGTTGCAGGCCGAGGTGGTGGACAGCGCCAACTCGCCGGCCAGTGCCAGGCTGTTGAAGCCCTTGGCGTCGATGCACAGGTTGAGGGTGTGGGGAATGCGCTGCACCGCGCAGCCGTTGAGCGTGACCCCAGGCAGGGCCAGCAGACCGTCGCGCAGGCGTCGGGCGAGCTGCTCCAGGCGCTGGTATTCGGCCTCGCCGGGTTGGCCGGCCAACTCGAACGCGCTGCCCATGCCGACGATCTGGTGGGTGGCCAGGGTGCCGGAGCGCAGGCCGCGCTCATGGCCGCCACCGTGCATCTGCGCACGCATGGCCGGGCGGGCGCGGGCGCCGACGTAGAGGGCGCCGATGCCCTTGGGGCCATAGACCTTGTGCGCCGAGAACGACATCAGGTCGACGGCCTGGTGCGCCAGGTCGATGCGGACCTTGCCCACCGCCTGCGCCGCGTCCACATGCAACAGGGCGCCATGGTCGCGGACCAGCTCGCCGATGCGGGCGAAGTCGGTCACGGTGCCCAGTTCGTTGTTCACCGCCATCAGCGACACCAAGCGCGTATCCGGGTGCAGCGCGGCCTGCACGGCTTCGGCCTGGATCAGGCCATGGGCGTCCGGCGCCAGGCGGGTCACCGTCCAGCCCTGGCGCTCCAGTTCGGCGGCGGTGTCGAGGATGGCCTTGTGTTCGAGCTGGCTGGTCAGCAGGTGGCCCGGCTGCGCGAAGCCCTGGGCGATACCCTTGAGTGCCAGGTTGTTGGATTCGGTGGCGCCGGAGGTCCAGACCAGATCATCGGGCTGGGCGCCTACGCGCTCGGCCACCTGGCGGCGGGCCTGCTCGACGGCCTCGCGGGCGGCCTGGCCATGGAAGTGGCCGCTGGAGGCGGGGTTGCCGAAGTTGGCTTCGCGGCCCAGGCAGGTGAGCATGGCAGCGATGACCTGGTCATCGACCGGAGTGGTGGCGGCGTAATCGAAGTAGAGCGGGGTGCTGGGCATGATCGCGGGCGGGTCCGTGCGTGGACGCCGCCTGTCGGCATCCATGGACATCATCCTAGGCAATTGCCGATATGAATGTTTTTCCTTTTTCCCGTATCAAGGCGATACTCGAAAAAAATTCTATGCTTTTTCGCTATGTACTTAGAATATTTTTCTTGCGAGGGTCAGAGCCATTGCCACGGTGCCTGCTTGGTGATCATCACCAGCACGATCAGGAACATGCCGGCAAACCCCGCCACCCCCATCCACAGCCAGGGGCGGTACAGCCGCTGATAGTCTTCACCCAGCGCGGTGTCATGCTTGACGGCCTGGGCAGCAAGGCGCTGCATGCGCGTCTGCAACAGCAGCACCGGCAGCCACAGGGCGCCCACCGTGAAGAAGATCAGCAGCGCGCCCTGCAGCCAGTCGGCGGACCACGGCATGCCGGTCATGCTGACCATGGCGTAGCCGGTCAGCAACTGCAGGACCCCGGCGGGCGTGGTGATCCAGGCATCGAAGCGCACCACCATCCTCGCCACGGCGGCAATCACCCGTGGATCGCGGCTGCGGTTCGCGGCGATCAGGTACAGGTACGAGCCCATGCCAAAACCGAACAGGAACACCGCGGCGATCACATGCAGGTACTTGAGCAGCAGGTAGCTCATCTCAGCCTCGCCCGTGCTGGAAGCTGACGCTGTAGCGCACCTTGTCCGGTTCGCCGATGGCCGCCAGGTACTGCTCGACACTGATCTCGCCGACGCAGGGGCGGGCGCCCGGGGCCGGGGTGTAGCCCTCGATCACCCTGGCCATCAGCGCCACCGCCGCGCAGCTGGGGATTTCCGGGCCCTTGTCGTCACTGGCGCTGACTTGGGCCTGCAGGCGCAGTGGCTGGCCCTGCATGTCCAGGCCGCGGACATCCAGGTACATCGCACTCATGCCATCGCCAAAGCGCTCGAAATGGCCGCCCAGGCGATGCAGGCGCCGCGCCCAGGGCAGCGGGTCGCGCACCAGGCCGTGCTTGACCAGCAACGCCAGCGCGGCATTGGCCAGGCCGCCGGCCATGAGCCCGGAGCCTGCCTTGAATGCAAGGTCACGGGCGCCGTAGCGCTCGGCGAAGATGTCCATGTCCGGCACATCGACGTTGTTCAACAGGCGCCAGCCCAGGCCGGGCAGGTGACGCAGTTGCAGGCCGAGCCAGCCGTCCACGGCGTGCGGGCGCCCGTCGCGCCACTGGCGGATCGGCCGGCCAGCGTAGGCCAGCACGCCTTCGATGGTGGACAGGCCGGGCATCTTCGCCGAGGAGGAAATACCGTGCTCGATGCGCTCGATGCGGCTGAAGTGATGGCGCTGCTCGTCGAGGATCGCCGACGACAGGCTGGGCACCGAGCTGCAGCCGCTGAGCAGCGCGACATTGGCCGCTCGGGCGCGGGCGTCCAGGCGCTCGATGCCGTTGACGAACACCCGGCAGTCGGAGAGGTCGCAATAGTTGGCGCCCGCCTCGATGCAGGCCTCGGCCACGCTGTAGGGCTGGCCCTGGAAGGGGCCGCCGGTGTGGATCACCCAGTCGATGCGCAGCGCGCGCAGGGCGTCGGCAAAACCGGGAGCCATGGCGTCGCCGCACCAGCGTTCGCTGCCACTAAGCTGTGTGGCCAGTTGGGCAAGGCTGTTGGCGTTACGGCCGGCGATCACCAGTTGCACGGCGGGCATCTGCTGCAGGTGGCGGCAGATGATCCGGCCGAAGTTGCCGTAGGCGCCGATCACCAGGATTGTGCGGGACATGCGGGGGTCCTTGTGCATGTGTCGGGAGGTTCACGCGTTCCCTGTGTAGGAGCGGCCTCGTGTCGCGAAAGGGCCGCGCAGCGGCCCCAGCGATATTTGCATCAACACTGAGATCCTGGGGCTGCCATGCAGCCCTTTCGCGACACGAGGCCGCTCCTACAGGGGTAGTGCAGGGCTGGCGTCAGCCCTCGTAGCCCAGGTTCGGCGCCAGCCAGCGCTCGCTGACGCTGATGTCCTGGCCCTTGCGGGCGCTGTACTGCTCGATCTGGTCCTTGTCCACCTTGCCCACGGCGAAGTACTGCGCCTGCGGGTGGGCGAAGTACCAGCCGCTGACCGCCGCCGCCGGGAACATGGCGAAGTGCTCGGTGAGGAACACGCCGCTCGGACCAGTTTCGCCGATGGCGGTGCCGTCGAGCAGGCGGAACAGGGTTTCCTTCTCGGTGTGGTCCGGGCAGGCCGGGTAGCCAGGCGCCGGGCGGATGCCGCTGTACTGCTCCTTGATCAGCGCCTCGTTGTCCAGGTGCTCGTCCTTGGCATAACCCCAGTGCTCCTTGCGCACCTGCTCGTGCAGCCACTCGGCGCAGGCTTCGGCCAGGCGGTCGGCCAGGGCCTTGACCATGATCGAGCTGTAGTCGTCGCCCTTGTCCTGGTAGGCCTTGGCCACTTCCTCGGCGCCGATGCCGGCGGTGGTGATGAAACCGCCGACATAGTCGGTCACGCCGCTGTCCTTCGGCGCGACGAAGTCGGCCAGGGACCAGTTCGGCTTGCCGTCGGGCTTGATGGTCTGCTGGCGCAGGTGGTGCAGGGTGGCCAGAGTGTCACCGTTGTCGCCGTACACTTCGATGTCGTCGTGTTCGACCTGGTTGGCCGGCCAGAAGCCGAACACCGCGCGGGCGCTGATCAGCTTTTCGTCGATCAGCTTGTCGAGCATCTCGCGGGCGTCCTTGTACAGCGCCGTGGCGGCCTCGCCGACCACTTCGTCGGTGAGGATGCGTGGGAACTTGCCGGCCAGGTCCCAGGAGATGAAGAACGGCGTCCAGTCGATGTACTTGGCCAGGGTGCGCAGGTCGATGTCCTCCAGCACCTTGACGCCGGTGAAGGAGGGCACCGCGGCCTGGTAGGCGGCCCAGTCGTACTGTGGCTTGGCGGCGATGGCCTGGGCGTAGCTCAGGCGCTCTGTGCGGGCACTGCGGTTGGCGGTGCGCTCGCGCACCTCGACGTATTCCTGGCGGGTCTTCTCGACGAAGCCGCTCTTGAGTTCCTTGGACAGCAACTGGGTGGCCACGCCCACCGCGCGCGAGGCGTCGGTGACATAGACCACGGCGTCGTTGGCGTACTTGGGCTCGATCTTCACCGCCGTGTGCGCCTTGGAGGTGGTGGCACCACCGATCATCAGCGGCAGGTGGAAGTCCTGGCGCTGCATCTCGCGGGCGACGTGGACCATCTCGTCCAGCGACGGAGTGATCAGGCCGGACAGGCCGATGATGTCGCATTTCTGCTCGCGGGCGGTTTGCAGGATCTTCTCGGCCGGGACCATCACGCCCATGTCGACGATGTCATAGCCGTTGCAACCGAGCACCACGCCGACGATGTTCTTGCCGATGTCATGCACGTCGCCCTTGACCGTGGCCATGAGGATCTTGCCCTTGGCCTCGGGCTTGTCGCCTTTCTCGGCCTCGATGAATGGGATCAGGTGGGCCACGGCCTGCTTCATCACCCGGGCGGATTTCACCACCTGGGGCAGGAACATCTTGCCGGCGCCGAACAGGTCGCCGACCACGTTCATGCCGCTCATCAGCGGGCCTTCGATGACTTCGATCGGGCGCGCCGACTGTTGGCGGCACTCTTCGGTGTCTTCAACGATGTAGGCGGTGATGCCCTTGACCAGCGCATGCTCGAGGCGCTTGTCCACCGGCATCGAGCGCCATTCTTCGTTCTCGACTTCCTTGGTGGCGCCGCCGCCCTTGTAGTCGTCGGCAATCGCCAGCAGGGCGTCGGTGCCGTGCGGGGTGCGGTTGAGCACCACGTCCTCGACCTTCTCGCGCAGGGCGGCGGGGATTTCGTCGTAGATCTCCAGCTGGCCGGCGTTGACGATACCCATGGTCAGGCCGTTCTGGATCGCGTGGTAGAGGAACACCGAGTGGATCGCCTCGCGCACCGGGTTGTTGCCGCGGAACGAGAACGACACGTTGGACACGCCGCCCGAACTCAGGGCATACGGCAGGTGGTCGCGGATGTAGGCGCAGGCCTCGATGAAGTCGACGGCGTAGTTGTTGTGCTCGTCGATGCCGGTGGCGACGGCGAAGATGTTCGGGTCGAAGATGATGTCTTCCGGCGGGAAGCCCACCTCGTTGACCAGGATGTCGTAGCTGCGCTGGCAGATCTCTTTCTTGCGCGCGGCGGTGTCGGCCTGGCCGACCTCATCGAAGGCCATCACCACCACGGCGGCGCCGTAGCGCTTGCACAGGCGGGCGTGGTGCTTGAACTGCTCGACGCCTTCCTTCATCGAGATCGAGTTGACGATGCCCTTGCCCTGAATGCACTTCAGGCCCGCCTCGATCACCTCCCACTTGGAGGAGTCGATCATGATCGGCACCCGGGAGATGTCCGGCTCGCCGGCGATCAGGTTGAGGAAGCGGACCATGGCGGCCTGGGAGTCGAGCATCCCTTCGTCCATGTTGATGTCGATCACCTGGGCCCCGGCCTCGACCTGCTGCAGGGCGACTTCCAGGGCCTCGGTGTAGTTCTCCTCGCGAATCAGCCGGGCGAACTTGGCGGAGCCGGTGATGTTGGTGCGCTCGCCGACGTTGACGAACAGCGACTGGCGATCGATGGTGAACGGCTCCAGGCCCGACAGGCGGCAGGCCTTGGGGATGTCCGGAATCGCGCGCGGCTTGTACTTGGCGACCGCCTCGGCGATGGCCTGGATGTGCGGCGGGGTGGTGCCGCAGCAGCCGCCGATGATGTTGAGGAAGCCGCTGGCGGCGAACTCCTCGACCACCGCGGCCATTTCCGCCGGGGTCTCGTCGTATTCGCCGAAGGCGTTGGGCAGGCCGGCGTTGGGGTGGGCGGACACATGGGTGTCGGCCTTGGTCGCCAGCTCTTCCAGGTAAGGGCGCAGGTCCTTGGCGCCGAGGGCGCAGTTCAGGCCGACGGAGATCGGCTTGGCGTGGCGTACCGAGTTCCAGAAGGCTTCGGTGGTCTGGCCCGACAGGGTGCGGCCGGACGCGTCGGTGATGGTGCCGGAAATCATGATCGGCAGTTCGACGTCGTCCTCTTCGAACACCTGCTGCACGGCGAAGATCGCCGCCTTGGCGTTGAGGGTGTCGAAGATGGTCTCGATCAGGATCAGGTCGGCGCCGCCCTCGATCAGGCCACGGGTGGCCTCGATGTAGTTCGCTACCAGTTCGTCGAAGGTGACGTTGCGATAGCCCGGGTCGTTAACGTCGGGGGAGATCGAGCAGGTGCGGCTGGTCGGGCCGAGCACGCCGGCGACGAAGCGTGGCTTGTCCGGGGTCTCGAGGGTCTTGGCGTCGGCCACCTGGCGGGCGACGCGCGCGCCCTCGACGTTGAGCTCATAGACCAGCGCCTCCATGCCGTAGTCGGCCTGGGAAATCTGCGTGGCGTTGAAGGTGTTGGTCTCGAGGATATCGGCGCCGGCGTCCAGGTAGGCCTTCTCGATTGCGGCGATGACATCCGGGCGGCTGAGCAGCAGCAAGTCGTTGTTGCCCTTAACATCGCTTGGCCAATCGGCGAAGCGCGTGCCACGATAGTCGTGTTCCTCGAGGCGGTAACTCTGGATCATAGTACCCATGCCGCCGTCGAGGATCAGGATGCGCTCTTTGAGTGCTTTCTGGAGTGCTTGGTAACGAGCGCTGCGGTCGGACATAGGAACTACCTGGTCGGGCGAATATCAGAAGGTGCCGAATAATAACAAAGCTGCACGGATTTTAGGCGTATCGCCCATTTGCATGAATTTCCCTCATGTTGGCGCGGCGCCCCCCAACACCTCAGGACCCGCCAGGCACATCGTGATGGCTTTCAAGAACCAGGACATTCGGCACATGTTGCATCGCATACTTGCCAGCGCCTTCGCCCTGCTCCTCAGTGGCGCGGCGTTCGGGCAGGCCCCCCAATCGAGCCCGACGATTTCATATACCCGGGATATCCAACCGATCTTCACCGAGAAGTGCGTGGCCTGCCACGCCTGCAACGATGCAGCCTGCCAACTCAACCTGGGCAGCGCCGAGGGCGCCGAGCGCGGCGCTTCCAAGGTGCCGGTCTACCAAGGCGAACGCAGCCAGGCGGTGCCCACCACGCGGCTGTTCTACGATGCCCGCGACGAAGCCGGCTGGCGCAAGCAGGGTTTCTACTCGGTGCTGGACAAGCAGGGCAGTCAGGCGGCGTTGATGGCGCGCATGCTCGAACTGGGCCACAAGACCCCGCTCACGCCCAATGCCAAGCTGCCCGAAGAGATCGTCCTGGGGCTCAACCGCAACAACATGTGCCCGCTGCCCCACGAGTTCGACGCCTACGCCGGCGCCCACCCGAAAGAGGGCATGCCGCTGGCGGTCACCGGCCTGACCGACCAGGAGTATCAGACCCTGCAGCGTTGGTTGGCAGCCGGGGCTCCGGTCGAAAAGACGCCAATCCAGCCCAGCGCGGTCGAGGCGAAGCAGATCGCCGACTGGGAAGAGCTGCTCAACCGCCCGGGCTCTACCGAGGCGCTGGTCGGCCGCTGGCTGTACGAGCACCTGTTCCTCGCGCACATCCACTTCGTCGGCGGTGAGCCCGGACACTTCTTCCAATGGGTGCGCTCGCGCACGCCGAGTGGCCAGCCGGTGGACCTGATCGCCACCCGCCGGCCCAACGACCCGCCGGGCACCGATTTCTACTACCGGCTGATTCCGGTGCAGGGCGTGATCGTCCACAAGACCCACATCACTTACCCGATGGGGCCGCAGAAGCTCAAGCGGGTCAAGCAGCTGTTCTACAGCGGCGACTGGCATGCCTCGTCGCTGCCCGGCTATGGCCCGCGCCACCGCGCCAACCCGTTCGAGACCTTCGAGGCGATCCCGGCGGTGGCCCGCTACCAGTTCATGCTGGACAACGCCGAGTACTTCGTCCGCACCTTCATTCGCGGCCCGGTGTGCCGCGGGCAGATCGCCACCGACGTGATCCGCGACAACTTCTGGGCGCTGTTCCAGGAGCCGGCCCACGACCTGTACATCACCGACGCCAAGTACCGGGGCGAGGCCACGCCGTTGCTTGCGATGCCCGGGCAGATCGATGACGTTGGCAGCGTGCTGAGCCTGTGGCACGCCTACCGCGACAAGCGCAACGAGTACGAGGCGCTGCGTCGCGAAGCCTATGCCGAGCAGCCGGCGCCAAGCTGGTCGACCCTGTGGGCCGGCAACGACAACGCACTGCTGAGCATTTTCCGCCACTTCGACAGCGCCTCGGTGACCAAGGGCCTGATCGGTGACGTGCCGCTGACCATGTGGCTGTTCGACTACCCGCTGTTCGAGCGCACCTACTACCAGCTGGCGGTGAACTTCGATGTGTTCGGCAATGTCTCGCACCAGTTGCAGACACGGCTGTACTTCGACCTGATCCGCAACGGCGCCGAGATCAACTTCCTGCGCCTGATGCCTGCGGGCAAGCGTGGCGAGATCCTCGGCGACTGGTACCAGAACAGCGGCAAGGTGAAGATGTGGATGGACTACGAGGACATCGACACCAGCACTCCGAGCGCGCTGAAATTGGACAAGCACGATCCCAAGCGCGACTTCGGCCTCAAGCTGCTGCAACGCACCGGCAGCCTGAACGCCGCGCCGGATCCGATCAACCGCTGCCAGGGCGCCTATTGCTCGCGGTCCGGCCTGCCCACGGAGTTCCGTGACGCCGAGCAGTCGCTGAGCCGCCTGGTGTCGCGCCCGGCGGCAGGGCTCAAGGTGATCGGGCAACTGCCCGAGGCGACCATGCTGCGCATCGAAGGGCAGGGCGGCCAGCGCCAGGTCTACAGCCTGCTGCGCAATCGCGCGCACAGCAACGTGGCGTTCCTGCTTGGCGAGGCCTACCGTTACCAGCCGGGGCTGGACACGTTGACCCTGTACCCGGGCGTGCTCAGCAGCTATCCCAACTTCATCTTCAACATCCCGGTGGCCGATGTGCCGGAGTTCGTCGAGGACATGGAGGCGGCGCGGGACGACACGGCCAAGTTCGAGCGCATCGTCATGCGCTGGGGCGTTCGCCGCAGCCACCCCGAGTTCTGGCGCTACTTCCATGACCTGAACAGCTACATCAAGGAAACCGAGCCGGTAGAGGCCGGCGTGCTGGACATGAACCGCTACGAGAACCTCTGATCGGTTGGCCTGATCTTTTCGGCACCCATGCGGTCGGAATCGATGGGTAGGCCCTGGCGCTGCTTTGCAGCCCATCGCCGGCAAGCCGGCTCCCACAGACGTGCGCTATCCCAGTGGGAGCCGACTTGCCGGCGAAACGAGCGCGAAGCGCTCGCCGGGCCTCAATGCATCGACGATCGCAGGGTTTTTCATGCTGTACTCGCTTCAGGCTCTCCGGGCATTCGCCGCCTGGGTGGTGGTCTGCCACCACTTCATGCAGATCTTCTTCGACTTCAACGCTACCGGCCCTGTCGGCCAACTGCTCGCCGATCGCGGCGCGGTAGGGGTGGACATTTTCTTCGTCATCAGCGGCCTGGTGATCTACCTTTCGACCCGCGACAAGGACATCGCGCCCGCGCAGTTCCTGCTCAATCGCGTCCTGCGCATCGTGCCTGCCTACTGGTTCTACACCCTGCTGATGGCCGCGCTGATGCTGGTCGCCAGCCGCTGGATGCCGCACCAGGTGTTCGAATGGCAGCACCTGCTGCTGTCGCTGCTGTTCATCCCGGCAGAGAATCCGGGCGGCTACGGCCTGTACCCGACCCTCAACGTCGGCTGGACGCTGAACTTCGAGATGTTCTTCTACCTGCTGTTCGGCCTGGCGTTCCTGGTGCGCCAGCGTCATCACCTGCTGCTGGTGACGGGGGCGCTGCTGCTGGTCAGCGAGGTGCTGGCCCGCCTCGGCGTGCTCAGCCGCTTCTACAGCAACGACATCGTCTACGAGTTCCTGCTGGGCATCGGCCTGGGCGTGCTGTGCCGCCGCGGGCTGATTCGCCAGGGCCTGTGGCTGCCATTGGGGCTGCTGGGTGTGGCGGGGTATGCGCTGTATCACCTGGACGCCTCGCAACGCCTGTTGCACTGGGGCCTGCCCAGCGCCCTGGTGGTACTGGCGTTCATCGCCCTGGAGCGCTACTTCAAGGGCAACCGGGTGCTCAAGGCGCTGGGCGATTGCTCCTATTCGGTGTACCTGGTGCATGTGCTGGTGCTGTACGGCGGGCTGTTCGCCAGCGAACACCTGCACTTGAACCCGTACCTGGTATTCGCCTTGTGCGTACCGTCAATCGGACTAATGTCGTGGCTTAGTTACCACTGGCTGGAGCGTGGCCTGTACGGGCGGCTCAAGGCCGGATTCGCGGGGCGTGGCGCCGTGGAGCCTGCGCTGGTGCTATCCCGAGTCAAATACTAGGACTTTGTTCGAGGGCCGGGTTGGCGTACACTGCTGGCAAGTCTGTGAGGAACTTCCATGAGCGCTATAACCATTACCGACGCCGCCCATGATTACCTGGCCGATCTGCTCTCCAAGCAGAACACGCCTGGCATCGGCATCCGTATCTTCATCACCCAGCCGGGCACCACCTACGCCGAGACCTGCATCGCCTACTGCAAGCCAGGCGAGGAGAAGCCCGACGACCAGCCGGTGGGCCTGAAGAGCTTCACCGCCTACCTCGACGCGGTCAGCGTGCCGTTCCTCGAGGACGCGCTGGTCGATTACGCCACCGACCGCATGGGCGGCCAGCTGACCATCAAGGCGCCGAACGCCAAGGTGCCGATGGTCAACGAAGACAGCCCGATCAACGAGCGTATCAACTACTACCTGCAGACCGAGATCAACCCCGGCCTGGCCAGCCACGGCGGCGCCGTGAGCCTGGTGGACGTGGTCGACGACGGCATCGCCGTGCTGCAGTTCGGCGGCGGCTGCCAGGGCTGCGGCCAGGCCGACGTGACGTTGAAGGAAGGCATCGAGCGTACCCTGCTCGAGCGCATTCCGGAGCTCAAGGGCGTACGTGACGTGACCGACCACAGCCAGAAGGAAAACGCCTACTACTAAGGCGTCTTTCCAATCGCGGGGCAAGCCCGCTCCCACGCCTAGGGCATACCTGGGGCACAGCGTGGGAGCGGGCTTGCCCCGCGATGCTTTTCAGGTGTGTGCATTGACCCCTAGCAACAAAGTGTTACGGATTCAACCCCTGCGACAACCGGTCGCGCCCCGTAAACAAAGGGCTGCAGCCCGATTGGTCGGATGTCGGGTGGATGGTGCGGGGGGAGCGTGACAGAATGCCCCGGTTTTCTGGCCGGCCCATCCCAGGGGTCGGCACCTTCCCTGTAAAGGATGGTTCCATGAATGATCTGTTGACCCGGCGCGCGGTTGTCGCCGGGATGGGCGTACTGGGGCTTGGCCTGCTGGCGGGTTGCAACCCGGCCCGGGGTCTGGATTTCAAGTACGGCAAGAACATGAGCAACGAGATCCTAGGGCGCAAATTCAAGCTCAAGGACACTCAAGGCAACGAGCGCACCCTGTCGAGCTTCTACGGCTCGATGCCGATGATCTTCTTCGGCTTCACCCAGTGCCCGGCGGTCTGCCCGACCGCGCTGGCGCGGATCGTCCAGATCAGGAAGATCCTCAGGGGCCGTGACCGCGAGCTGTTCCAGCCGGTATTCATCACCCTGGACCCGGAGCGCGACACCCCCGAAGTGCTCGACGCCTACGCCAAGGCCTTCGACCCGTCGATCGTCGCCCTGACCGGCACCCCCGAGGAAATCGCCGAGGTGGCCCGCGAGTTCAAGGTGTTCTACGAAAAGGTCCCGGCCGGCGACACCTATACCATCTCTCACTCATCCACCAGCTACGTCTACGATACGCGTGGCACCCTGCGCCTGAGCCTGGGCCATTCCCTGAATGCCAAGGAATGCGCCGAAGATCTGGTCACCCTGATGGAGATCTGCTGAATGTCGATGCAACCGATCAAACGCGGCCTGGCCGCCCTGGCCCTGCTGGGCATGGCCCTGCCGGCTTTCGCCCAGACCACCGTGAGCGACGCCTGGGTCCGCGCCAGCGTGCCGCACCAGCAGTCGACCGGCGCCTTCATGACCCTGACCGCCAGCAGCGACAGCAAGCTGGTGAGCGTCGCCTCGCCCGTGGCCAAGACCGTGCAGGTGCACGAGATGACCATGAACGGCGATGTGATGGGCATGCGTGAAGTGAAGGCGGTCGATCTGCCGGCGGGCAAGGCGGTGAAGTTGGACCCGAACGGCTACCACGTGATGCTGATGGGCCTGAACCAGCAGGTGAAGGAAGGCGAGCAGGTGCCGCTGACCCTGACCATCGAGGATGCCAAGGGCGCCAAGGAAACCCTGCAGGTGCAGGCGCCGGTGCGTGCGCTCAACGCCGAGGCTGGCGGCGGGCATGACCATATGCACATGAACCACTGATACAGCCACCATCGCGGGTCAAGCCCGCTTCCACGCGATCGGTGGGAGCGGGCTTGACCCGCGATGGTTTTCGGCGGTCAGCTACGAAAACGTGGCAGCGGCCGCTCGATGTTCAGCGAAGTCAGGGTCTTGCGCACTTGCGCATCCTCGGCCTCCAGCGCCTTCAGGCTGGCGCGGATCTTCCCGGCGGCAGGCACATCGCCCTGGCGGTCGATCCAGTCGGCGATCTCCTTGCAGGCACTGCTCAGGCAGGCCTGGCGCTGGCTCATCAGCGACAGGAGCGTGGTGATTTCTCGTTCGGACATGACGCGATCCTCCATTCAGCCCCTTGAGTGTAGCAGCGCCCGGCCAGGCTGCTCGTAGCCGATGGCCAGTGCCCAGGCCGCCATCGCACAGACAAACAGCGTCCCCCCCATAGCCTGGCAAGCACCCGCCAGCAGTAGTCCCGCTCCGATCTGCAGGTAGTAGAACAAGCCGAACAACGCACCCGCCGTGCCACGGCAGTCGGCGTAGTCGACCAGCGCCGAGCCCAGCACCAGCGGAATCGCCATGGCGAAGGCGAACATCACCAAGGCCATGGCCAGCACCGTCCACAGGCTGTCGCCCAGCCCCAACAGTGCCAGCGCCGCCAGCAGGTCGAGCAGGCACGCCAGGCGCAACAGGCACGCCATGGCCACCCCGCGTTGCAGCAACCATGCATTGAGGCGCGCGCCCAGCAGCGAGCCGAGCGCCAGCGCCGCGCCGGAGTAGCCCATCCACGGGCTGGCACCGAGGCGCTCGAAAACAAACGGCGCCAAGCTGTACCAACTGAACACACTGATGTTGAACACCGCCACCAGGGCGCTGGCCAACAGCACACGACGGTCACGCAGCAGGCGCCGCAGCACCTGACCGAACGCGGGCGTTGCCTGCGTGGCGGGGCGTGTCTCGGGCAGTCCACGCCAGCTCCAGCCCAGCAGCAGCGCGGCCATCAGCAACTGGCTGGCGAGTACGCCGTGATAGCCGAACAGCCGGTCCAGCCAGGCGCCGCTCATCAGCCCCAGCGCTGGACTGAGCGCCAGGCATACGCCGATCAACGAGAACACCCGGGCCAGATCAGGGCCGGCATGGCGATCGCGCAGGACGGTCTGGGTCACCACGGAGCCCACCGCTGCGGCGAACGCCGCCACGATCCGCGCCAGCAGCAGTTGGCTGAAGTCGGTCGCCAGCAGCGCTGCCAGTGCTGCACCAGCGTAGAGCTGCAGCCCGGCAAGCATGGTCGGGCGCCGCCCCCACAGGTCGCAGGCACGCCCCCAGGCCAGCACCCCGGCGGCAAAGGCGAAAAAATACAGCGACAGGGTCAGCGAAGCCTGGGCAGGGCTGACGGCGAATGCTTCGGCCAAGGAGACCAGGGCAGGGCTGTAGAGGGTTTCGGCAACCTGAGGAAACATCAGCAGGGCGGTGGCCAGGGCCAACCAGGAACGGGAAAGCATGGGAGTGAATGCCTTGCAGCACAAACGAATGGTCATGGTAGGGACGTTGTGCCGTGGGCTATTATCGCGACTCTGCTGATCTATCGTTGAAATCGGACAATTACTGCCATGGCCTGGTTAGCCCCCGACGCCCACTTCGATCCCGATGCATTCGATGCGTCGGTAGTGGGCATCTGCTCGGCCCTGGGCGACCACGACTCCGGGCGCCACCGGCATGGCCGCGGACAGCTGCTGTTCACCCGTCAGGGCTGCGTGCGTATCCAGACGCCCGGGCGCCTGTGCCTGTTGCCGCCGACCCAGGCAGCGTGGATTCCGGCAGGGCTGGAGCACCGCGCGCGCATGCGCGAAACGGTGGACTATCGCTCGCTCTACTTCAGCACCGCGCTCAGCGTGGGGCTGCCCGACGAGGTGACGATCATCAGCGTCAACCCGATGCTGCGCGAACTGCTCGAACGCATCGCCCAGGCGCCGTTCGACACGGCCTGGGACCAAGGCGACCAAACGCATTTGCTGGCGCTGTGTCTGGGTGAGTTGCGCCTTGCACCTCACCAACCGATGTTCCTGCCATTGCCTGGCGATAGGCGCCTGGCCGGGCTGGTCGAGCGACTCGAGCGCCTGCCGCCGGCGTTGGGTGAACTGGCGCAACAAGTCGGTGCCAGCGAGAAGACCATCAGCCGCCTGCTGCGCCGGGACACTGGCATGTCCTATCAGCAATGGCGCCAGCAGTGGCGGCTGTTGCGTGCGCTGGAGCAGCTGGCATTGCAGCGGCCACTGGGCGCTATCGCCGACGACCTGGGGTTCGCCAGCGACAGTGCGTTCATTGCCTTCTTCCGCGGCATGACCGGCACCACGCCAGGGGCCTGGAACCGTGGCGCGGCTACAGGCCCAGACAGGCCTGGCGATAGGCCCCCGGCGTAACGCCATAGGCCTGCTTGAACTGGCGGCTGAGGTGGCTCTGGTCGGCGAAGCCCAGGGTCACGGCGACCTCCAGTGCCGGCAGGCCGCTGCGCAGCAGCTCGCGGGCGCGGGCCAGGCGGCGCTGCTTGAGCCAGGCGTGGGGCGGCAGGCCGGTGGCCTGGCGGAACACCCGGGCGAAGTGGAACGGCGACAGGTTCACCGCCGCCGCCAGGGCTTCCAGCGAGGGCGGCTCGGCCAGTTGGCTCTCCAGCAGCTCGCGGGCACGAGCCACGGCCAGTGGCTCGTTGCCGGGGGCGGCGGGTTCGGCGCAGTGGCCATGGCGTTGCACCAGCGCCAGTACCGCCTGGCGCCAGGCGGTCTGCTGCTCCAGGGCGCTGGCGCAGGACTCGGACAGCTTGTGCAGCTGGCTGAAGGCGGCGGCCAGGGCCGGGTCCTGGATCACGCTGTCCTTGAACCGGGGCAGGCCGTGGCGGCCAAGCTCCAGTTCGTCGAGCACGCCGCTGACCCGCTCGTGCTCGGGGTAGAAGCCACGGTAGCGCCAGCCGGCCTCGTGGGCGGTGGCGCCGGTGTGCAGTTCGTCGGGATTGATCAGCACCATGCTGCCCACCGGCGCCAAATGCTCGCTGCCGCGGTGCCAGAAACGCTGGGCGCCGGACTCGATCACGGTGAACACGTAGCCTTCGTGCACATGTGGGGCGAAGCGCTGCTGGATGTAGCGGGCGTGCAGCATCTCGACGTCGCCGAGGGCGGGCGCCTGCCACAGGTGGGCCTGTTCGCGCAGGGGCGTGCTCATGCCAGCCAGCTGCGCAGAAGGAAGAAGATCAGCATGCTCGCCAGCATGCTCAGCAATACGCTGCGGGTCAACAGCACCAGGGCGATCGCCACCACCGAGCCGAGCAGGTAAGGGTTGAGCGGGCTCAACTCAAGCTGGTGGCCGGGCAGGAAGATGATCGGCCCGCAGATCGCGGTGAGCATGCCGGGCACGGCGAAGCCGAGGAACTGCCGCGCGTTGGAGCTCAGGCGCAGCGGCAGGCGTGGTTCGAGGAAGGCGTAGCGGTTGAGAAACACCGCCGCGCCCATGGCGACGATCAGCAGCCAGATCATGAGCGGCCTCCGGAGAATTTCTGGCAGACGAACCCGGCGGCCATGCCCAGCAGGCCGGCTGCCACCAGGGCAGTTTCCCAGTGCCAGTAGCTGAACAGCACCGAGCAGAACAGCGACACCGCCACGCACACCACGGTCGGCAGGTTGCGCACCAGCGGCGCGATCAGCGCAACGAAGGTGGCGACGATGGAGAAGTCCAGGCCCAGCTGGTCCAGATGTGGAATGTTCTGGCCGAGGATGATGCCGGCGAGGGTGAACAGGTTCCAGGCCACGTAGAAGGTCAGGCCGACCCCAAGGGCGTACCAGCGGTTGAACTGCTGCTGGTCGTGGTGGCTGGTCAGGGCGAAGAACTCGTCGGTAAGCAGAAAGCCCAGGCCCAGGCGCCAGCGGGTCGGCAAGCCGGACATCACCGGGCGCATGGACAGCCCGTAGAGCAGGTGCTGCGAGGTCAGCAGCAGGGTGGTGAGCAGGATCGACAGCAGGTTGGCGCCGCCCTTGAGCATGCCGATGGCCACCAGTTGCGCGGCACCGGCGAAGACAATGGCCGACAGGCCCTGGCCTTGCCAGGCGCTGAGGTTGGCTTCGATGGCCATGGAGCCGGCCAGCAGGCCCCAGGGCGCGACGGCCAAGGACAGCGGCAGGATGGCGATGGCGCCATGGAGAAAGGCGTGGCGGGCGAGCGGAGGGCTGGACATGGGAACGACAACGAATCGACAGGGCAGGCCAGCATGACAGACAGCTCCGAGGGTGGCTTGAACGATCTTGCTTTGTTGTCGCCGCTCCCCAAGCTTTGCGCAATCCCTGTATGAGACCGCGGTTGTGGCTTCAGCGCAGCTCGACCTGCGCGCACAGCCCGCCTTCGGCGCGGTTGCGCAAGGTCAGGCTGCCGCCCATGGCCTGGGTCAGTTGCTGGGCGATCGCCAGTCCCAGTCCGGTGCCGCCAGTGCTGCGGTTGCGCGAGCCTTCGACCCGGTAGAACGGTTTGAGCACGTCGTCGAGCTCCGCCTCGGGAATCCCCGGGCCATCATCGAGCACACGGATCAGTGTCACGCCGTTCTCGCAGCCCACCTCGAGCTGCGCGGCGCCGGCGAACTTGAGAGCATTGTCCACCAGGTTAACCAGTACCCGGCGCAGGGCATGGGGGCGGGTTTGCAGGGTAGCCTGGGCGCTGCCGTGGCGGTCCACCCGGGCGCCGCTGTCCTGGTAGTCGAACACCAGGCTGTCGAGGAAGGCGTCGAGGTTGACCCGGCATGGCGCCTCGGTGCCGCTGTCCATGCTGCGGGCATAGGCCACGCCTTCGCGCACCAGGTGCTCCATGGCGTCCAGGTCGTGCGCCAGCTTGTCCTTCTCGTGGCCGTCGTCCATCTGTTCGACGCGCAGCTTCATGCGCGTGATCGGCGTCTGCAGGTCATGGGAGATGGCAGCGAGCAGCTGCATGCGTTCCTTGAGGTAGGCGCCGATGCGCGCCTGCAGCGCGTTGAAGGCCACGGCGGCGTAGCGCACCTCGCGCGGGCCGCTTTCGTCCAACTGCGGGCCGGGGCTGTTCGGATCAAGGTTGTCCACCGCCTGGACCAGGCGGGTCAGCGGGCCGATGGCCAGGCGCACCGCCAGCCAGGTACAGGCCAGCAGCACCGCCAGCTGGATCAGCAGCACCACCGGCAGCCAGGTGGCCACCGGTACCGGGGCGGGGGTGACGTCGATGGTCAGCGGCGCGCCGTCGGCCAGGCGCAGGTGGGCCTGGAAGTGCGCGTTGGGGCCGGGAATCTCCTGGAAGGTCAGGGCGTAGCGGTCGCCGATGGCCTTGACGATGGATTCGGCGGCCATGGGTGGGTCGGCGCTGGGCATGGCTTCGCCGGGCAGGCCACCGTCCAGGCGGTAGCGGTAGGTGCGCCGCTCCAGGCGCGACAGCCAGGCCGGCCGTTCGGCGGCGGGCAGGCGGTCGAGGATGGCCACCGAGGTCGAGACGTCCAGCTCCAGGTTGCTGAGCATCATCGAGCGGCTGCTGATAAAACGTTCGTAGGCTTGCAGGCTGAACGACAGGCCGTAGGCCAGCACCAGCCCGGTGAAGAAGATCAGGGCCAGGCGCGAGGCCAGGGTGCGCGGCCATTTCATGCCGGCGACTCCAGCAGCTGTACCGGCAGCGAGAACACGTAGCCCTCGCTGCGCACGGTCTTGATGCAGGTGGGTTCGCGGGCGTCGTCACCCAGGCGCTGGCGCAGGCGGCTGACCAGCAGGTCGATGGAGCGATCGAAAATGTCCGCCTCGCGGCCCTGGGTGAGGTTGAGCAACTGTTCGCGGCTGAGCACCCGCTGCGGATGGTCGAGGAATACCCGCAGCAGGCGGTACTCGGCGCCCGACAGCGCCACCAGGGTGCCTTCGTTGTCGAGCAGGTGGCGGGCGGTGGTGTCCAGGCGCCATTGGCCGAAGGCGATCAGCCGGCTGCTTTCGCTGATGGTGAGGTTCGGCGGCAGCATGCGCGTGCGGCGCAGCACGGCGTTGATCCGCGCCAGCAGCTCGCGGGCGGAGAACGGCTTGGTCAGGTAGTCGTCGGCGCCCATCTCCAGGCCGATGATGCGGTCGGTCTCGTCGTTGCGCGCGGTGAGCATCAGCACCGGCGTGTTGCGGTGCTTGCCGGCGCGCAGTTCGCGGCACAGCAGCAGGCCGTCGTCGCCGGGCATCATGATGTCGAGGACGATCAGGTCGACGGCGTTGTTTTCCAGGAAGGCGCGCATCTGCCGGCCATCGGCAACGATGCTGGTGCGCAGGCCGTTCTTCTTCAGGTAGTTGCCGACCAGTTCGCGGATCTCGCGGTCGTCGTCGACGACCAGGATGTGATCGGCGTGTTCCATCGGGATGTCCTTGTACGTGGGGAATGGGCGCAGTGTACCGAGCGGATCCGGACTTGCCTGCCCAGGTTTGTATTGCAGTGTATCTGTTGGCGGCACAGATACAGGAAGAAGCACGAAGGGCACTGGGCGGACACAAGCGGGATACCTGGCAGGCGTGAAATGGCTCTCGACCGGGGAGTGAAGCCTCCCCACACAAGACCTCGTATCAGGAGACACGCCATGACTATCAAGACCCTCGCCAGCGCCGCCCTGTTCGCCGTGCTCGGCCTTGGCTCCCTGGCTGCCCAGGCCAGCAGCAGCTCGCTCAATGACGCCAGCGTGATGCAATACCGCTACGGCGACCGGCTGGACGTCAAGAAGGTGCTGTCGGTCAAGGACGAGCGCAGCAATGCCTGCGGACCGGTGCAGACCCGCATGGACTACCTCGATTCCCAAGGCAAGCCGCAGAGTGTCGAGTATCGCTCCTACGCCACCAGTGGTTGCCATGACAACTAAGGCGCGCGGCAAGCGCCGCCTGCTCAAGGCCGGCGGCGTGGCCCTGGCCCTGCTCGGACTGGGCCTGGCTGGCCACCTGCTGGCCCGCGACAGCTACGGTCCCATGCCGTCGCTGGCGGGGGCCGAGCAATGGCTCAACTCGCCGCCGCTGGATGGCCCGGCGCTCAAGGGCAAAGTGGTGCTGGTGGACTTCTGGACCTACGACTGCATCAACTGCCGGCGCAGCCTGCCCCATGTCAACGACTGGGCGCGGCGCTACGGCGAGCAGGGCCTGGTGGTAGTCGGGGTGCACACGCCGGAGTACGACTATGAGCGCGATGTGGGCAATGTACGGGCACAGGTGCAGCAGTTGGGGATCGGGTACCCGGTGGCGGTGGACAATGGCTACCGGATCTGGAACGCCTGGGGCAACCAGTTCTGGCCGGCGCATTACTTTGTCGATCGCAAGGGGCAGGTGCGTCATGTGCACTTTGGCGAGGGGGATTACGCGGGGCAGGAGCGGGTGATTCAGGCGTTGCTGGATGAGCAGGGGTGATCCGTTGCCTGCTCCGGCCCTGTCGCGGGGCCGGATCACTCGCCCAGCCGCTGCTCCCGCGACGGCGGATAACCAAAATACGCCGCATAGCACTTGCTGAAGTGCGACACCGAGACGAACCCGCAGGCCACCGCCACCTCCATCACCGACAGGTCCGAATACTGCAGCAGCCGCCGGCTCTTGGTGATGCGCAGTTCCATGTAGTAACGCCGGGGCGAGGTGCCCAGCTGGGCCTGGAACAGCCGGTCGATCTGCCGCCGCGAGCGCCCGGAGTAGACGGCCAGCTGATCGAGGCTCAGGGTTTCCTCGAGGTTGTTCTCCATCAGCTCGACGATGGTGCGCAGGTGCAGGCTCATGGACTTCTTCGCCCCGGGCCCGACCTGGCGATAGCGCGCTCCGGAGAACGACAGGATCTCCTCGACGCCTTCGGCCAGGGCATCGCCGTACAGCCGCCGCACCAGGCCGAGCATCAGCTCCATGGCGCCGTTGGGGCTGGCGGCGCTCAGGCGGTCGCGGTCGAGGGTGAAGCTGGCCGGGGTGATGCGCGTCTGCGGGCTGATCTCGGCCAGGCTGGCGCGCTGCTCGGGGTGCACGCTGCAGCCGTAGTCGTCGAGCACCCCGGCACGCCCGAGGAACCAGGCGCCGTTCCATAGCCCGGCGAGGGTCATGCCGTGGCTGGCGCAGTCGGCCAGCAGGCGGTCGAGGTCGGGGTATTTCAGCGGTGTGCGCAGGCCGCCGCAGATCACCAGCAGGTCGAGGTCCTGCAGGCTGCGCGGTTCGAGCGGGCTGGCCACCAGCTCCAGGCCCAGGTCGCTGAGCACGCGATCGCCCGCCAGCGACAGCGGGGTGGAGGTGAAACTGTCGGCGCGCAGCAGGTTGGCGGTGACCAGCACGTCCATCGCCACGGTGAAGCTGGCCATGGAGAAGTGCTCGAGCAGGACGAAGTCCACGCGATAGGGGCGCTGGCTGCCGGCGTCACCGGACTTGAGCCGCAGCATGTTGCTGGTGCTGGTCTTCTTGCTGAACTGGCGTGGCGTGGGCACTGCGGACTCCGCTTCCTGGCTGGCGGGGACGAGTGTGCGGTGAGGCGCGGGGAAAGACAACAGGGGCGCTGGCTGGCGCCGAAAGCACAGCGCCCCCTCCGGAGGGGGCGCCGGTCATGCAACGCGGGACTTAGAAGTCGCCGCGCAGGGTGAACATGTAGCTGCGCGGCGTACCGTAGGTGGTGCCGCGGGTCCAGTAGCCCATCGAGTCGAAGTACTTGCGGTCGAACAGGTTCTCGACGTCCACGCCCACGGTCCAGTGCTCGTCGAGCTTGTAGGCGGCGCGCGCGTCGAAGATCGCCCGGCCGCTGTTGTAGGCTTCGTTGCCCTTGTCGACGTAGGAGTTCTGCGCCGAGACGCCGCCACCGATGCTCAGGCGGCTCCACTCGCCCGGCAGGGTGTAGTTGGTGTTCAGGCGCAGCATGTGTTTCGGCGTCTGCGCGGAGATCGGGCCGCCGTCGGAGGAGCTGGTGGTGTTGTAGGTGTAACCGGCAGCCACCTGCAGGCCCGGCAGCAGTTCACCGCTGGCCTCCGCTTCGAAGCCCTTGCTGCGGTTGATGCCGTCGCTGTTGACCCAGCAGCGACCGGCCACGTCGTTCTGGCATTTGCCGTCGTTTTCCCAGTCGCGTGCGGCAACGTCTTCCTGTTCGATGTAGAACACGGCGAAGGACACGTTCAGGCGCTTGTCGAACAGCTCACCCTTGATACCGGTTTCGGAGTTGGTACCCGTGGAGGGGTCCAGCATGCTACCGGCGGCGGTGCGGTAGTTGGCCTGCGGCTGGAAGATATCGGCGTAGCTGGCATACCAGGACCACTGGTCGTTCAGGTCATAGATCACGCCAGCGAAGGGAGTGAACTCGTGTTTCTGCTCGTTGGTCGTGACCAGGTCGCCATCCCAGGCCTCGGTCTTGTACCAGCTCAGGCGCGCACCGAGTACGAAGCTCAGGTCCTCAGTCGCGCGCAGGCGCGTGCTGAGGTAGGTGCCGTAACGGGTGTCGATGGTGTCGTCCTTGTAGTCCCAGCCCTGGCGTGCCAGCTTGGGAATGTTGCTGTGGCTGGGATCGAACACGTTCAGTGGGATAGGTGTCGGCAGGTATTCGGTACGGTCCTTGTCGTTCATCTTGCGTTTGGACCAGTTGGCGCCCAAGGTCACCTGATGGGTCAGGCCGAAAGCTTCGAAGGTACCGTCCAGATGGCCGTCGACGGCGTTGGAGGTGACGTCGAACTTGTGGTAGCTGACATCCTTGACCACCGGCCCGCCAGCTGCGCCGTACTCCAGGGTGTCATCCGCACTCCACTCGATGGCGCTGCGGTTGTAGCCGCCCTCGGAGTGCGACAGCGCCAGCTTGCCACTCCAGTTGTCGTTGAAGCGGTGGGTGATGTCGCCGAACACCTCGTCCATATCAGTCTGCAGCGTGGCCCAGTCCTGCCCCAGGAAGGTCGAGCGCTTCAGGTGCGGGTTGCTGCCATCGGGATTGTTCGGGATGCCCAGTACGCTGTAGCCGTCGATGCGCGAGGTCTGGCGGCGCAGGCCCAGGCCAACGGTGGTGGCATCGCTCAGGTCGGCTTCGACGATACCGTACAGCAGCGGCCGCTTGGACTTGGTCACGTCGGTGAAGTAGCCGCGGTCCTCATAGGAGGCGACCATGCGCCCACGTAGGGTGCCTTCGGGGTTGAGCCGGCCACTGGCGTCCAGGTCCAGGCGGTAGTTGTCCCAGGAGCCGGCACGGGTGGTGACGGAAAAGCGTGGATCGGCGGTCGGGCGCTTGCGCACCAGGTTCACCGCGCCACCCGGGTTGCCCGCACCCACCAGCAGCCCGGAGGCGCCGCGCAGCACTTCGACGCGGTCGAACACCGCCATGTCCGGGGTCATCCAGCCGGTGTAGGCGTACGCCTGGCCAGGCACGCCATCGACCATGTAGCTGTCGTCGGTGAGGTCGAAGCCACGGGAGCTGAAGTGGTGGTTGCCGTAGCCGCGGTTGGCGCGGGTGATACCCGTGGTCTGGGCCATCACCTGGTCCAGCGATACCAGGTTCTTGTCATCCATCAACTTGCGGGTGACCACGGTTACCGACTGCGGGGTTTCACGCAGGGACTGCGCGGTCTTGCCGATAGTCACCGCGCCGGTGGTGTAGGAGTTAGTACCTTCGGTAGTGGCACCCAGCACCTGGCCGTTGATGGTGGTGGCGTCCAGGGTCATGGCCGAGCCGGACTCCGCCGCACCGCTGATGATCAGGGTGTTGTCCTGCACGCTGTAGCGAATCCCGCTGTTCCGGAGCAGCTCCCCAGCTGCCTGGGTTGGCGAGAAGCGGCCCTTGACCGGGCTGCTGCGCAGACCCTGGACGGTCTCGGGGCTGAACAGCACCTGCAGGTTGCCCTGGCGACCCAGCTCTTGCAGGGCACTGGCCAGCGACTGGGCCGGGATGTCGAAGTCCTGCTCCTGGGCCTGCACCTGGGCGGCCAGCGGCAGGGACAAGGCCAGGCCGAGGGTGGCCATGGCCGGGGAAGAGCGCAGCATCCGGCGCAGCATCAACGCTTTGCTCAAAGGGGTCAGGGTGTTGGCTGGTATTGGCATTTTTATGCTCTGGCTCAAGGTACGCAAAGTAAATGAAAATTATTCCGTTGCGAGTAGGACGCATGCGAATGCCAAAACCGGAAAAATAATTATTACGGTTGGTAGAGGCGTGACCTGCGACTTCCCTGTGGGCAGGGTTGATTCGGCGTGCGGCAATAGGGGAACGAGCGGTGCGACGGGGAATTTAAGCGGCGGGCGGCGCCAGGGCGCCGCCCGTGAGAGGGCGTCAGGCGGGCAGGGCGGGTTCCTGGTTGCGCTCCACCAGGATCTTGCCGCTGTGCATGCGCACCAGCTGGTCGGCCACCGGGAAGTAGCGGTCGTCATGGGAGATGACGATGATGGTCTTGCCCTGCTGCTTCAGCTCCGGCAGCAGCTCGGTGTAAAACACCCGGCGGAAGGCCGGGTCCTGGTCGGCGGCCCACTCGTCGAATACCAGCACCGGACGCTGGTCGAGCCAGGCGTTGATCAGCGCCAGGCGCTTGCGCTGGCCGGTGGACAGGTCGGTGGTGGTGAAGCTGCCGTCGCGGATCCCGACCTTGTGCGCGATGTCCAGGCGTTCGAGGTACTTGGCGGCCTCCGGTGGCAGCTCGGCGAGGCCCGGCAAGGGTTCGTCGAACAGGTAGTAGTCGGCGAAGATGGTGGTGAACAGCTGGCGGTAGTCGTCCAGGTGCTGCGGCGTGACCGTCTCGCCGTTGAGGCGGACCTCGCCCTGCTGTGGGGTGTACAGGCCCAGCAGTAGCTTGATCAGGGTGGTCTTGCCGCAACCGTTCTCGCCGACGATGAAGACGATGTCGCCCTGGCGGATGGTCAGGTCCACCGGGCCGAGATGGAACGGCTGGCTGCCCTCGACTTGGGGATAGTCGTAGCGCAGCTGGCGCAGTTCGATGGAGGCGACCTCGGTCACTTGCGGTACGCGGTCGCTGACCAGCAGGTGCGGCTCGGGCGATGAGAAACGCTGGGACAACTCGGCGATGCGGCGCAGGGCGATCTGCGCCCGGCTGATGCTCGGCAGGTTGTTGATCAGTTGTTCCAGTGGTCCCTTCATATACAGCATCACCAGCACAAAGCCGCCCAGCACGGTGCGGTCGGTGCTCGGCCACAGGGCCTGGAAGGCGATGGCGATGCCGATCACGGCGAAGAACAGCATCGAGCCGAAGGTCTCGGCGCTGACGAAGATGTTCGCCGCGCGGATGTTGGCCTTGCTGATGCGCTCGGTGGCACCGTGGATCAGCTGGTCGTGCATGTGCTGGCGGCGCTTGCGCTGGATACGCAGTTCCTTGGCGCCGCCAGAGAGGGCCTGGTAGTGCTTCTGCAGCTCGTCCTCGTTGTTGCGCGCGGTAAGGATGTTCTTCATGCCGTAACGGTGGGCGAGGAACTGCGCGCCGGTGCCGATCACCACGGTCAGCACGGTGACCAGCAGGATTTGCCAGGACAACAGCGCCAGGTAGGACAGGCAACCGAGGGTGACGGTGAAGGCGATGACCATCGGCGCCACCGACAGGGCGAAGGCACTGATGGTGCTGACGTCGTTGAGCAGCACCGGGATCAGGCGGTGGGCGCGGTAGCGCTCCAGTTGCGCGATCGGCGCCACCAGCACCTTGGCGGCCAGCTCGCGGCGCAGGCGCGCCACCACCTTCTGACCGACGTAGTTGGTCAGAAGGTTCGAGCCGGTGGAGCAGGCCAGGGTCAGCAGGCACAGGCCGCCGAACAGCAGGGCGGTGCGGGTGTCCGGCCCGCCTGCGGCGTTCATCGCGCTGTTGATGGTGGCCAGCAGGGCGGTGACGCTCAGGCCGCTGACCACGCCGAGGGCCGCCGAAAGCGCGACCAGCATCCAGAACGGCTTGAGTATCCGCAGGGTTTCCTGGGCGAGGCTGGGGGTCGTGGACGTCATGGAGTCATCTCGTGAGTATTCGTTGGCGCAGGGCGGCGGACCAGACCCTGATCTTGGTAGACGAGAGGGTTTTGCGCGGATTTAGTGGCGAGGCGGATCCGGCGCCGGGGCGCCGGAGGCAGGGCGGGCGTTACAGCTCGCGGGCGACACGGAAACCGATCCAGTCGCCGCGCAGGGTGGAGCTGCGCTCGTTGCGATTGCCCGAACGGGAGAAGATCGGCGCCTCGGTGTAGTCGTTGCCGCGGATCACCCGGCGGTCCTCGCATTCGCTGCTGTTGGTCTGCGGGCTGCCGTCGGTGGGGGCGGTGGCGTAGCTGTCGACGTAGCAGTCGCGGGTCCACTCGTAGACATTGCCGTGGCCGTCGTAGACGCCGTAGGCGTTGGGCGGGAAGCTGCCGACAGGCGAGGTGAAGGAGAAGCCGTCCGTGGGACCGTAGGTGTTGGCGTGCTTGGAGATCTGGTACTTCTGCTCGTCGTTGTCATCAAGCGGGAAGGGGAATGGCCCGGTGCTGCCGCCGCGCACGGCGTATTCGCGCTGGGATTCGCTGAGCACCTTGTAGACCTTGCCGGTCTTCTTCGACAGCCAGGTGGCGTAGGCCTCGGCCTCGTGGAAGTTCAGGCACACGGCGGGCTGGCGGTCACCCTGCTGGTAGCGAGGCACGCCCGCGATGCATTCGCGGCCCGGGCGGGTGTCGCCGTTGGGGACCTTGTAGCCGCTGGCCTTGAGGTAGGCCTTCCATTCCCCGTTGGTGATCTGGTAGCGGCTGACGGCAAAGGCTTTCTTGAACGTCACTTCGTGCAGTGGGCCCTCGTCGTCCTGGCGACCTTTTTCGTCATCCGGGGTGCCCATCATGAAACTGCCGGCGGGCAGCACCACCATTTCCGGGCAGGTCTTGGCGCAGTCACGGAACACCGTGCCGGGTTTGTGCGCGGGCGCCGCGGCCAGGGCCGGCAGGCTGCAGGCGACCAGCAGGGCGGCCAGGGTGAGGCGGTTCAGGGGTGCGGTCATGGGGAAGCCTTGTTCAGGGTTGCTGGGCAGACAGCGGGAGTTCGTGCTGATGGACGAAATGAACGAGGCGATGTTTAAGGGGGATTTGTGTAAGTGTTTGACGAGAGAGGTGTGGCGCCTATGAGATCGAGCGCCGCGCGGGCGGCGCTCGATCTCGAGAGCGCTGCAAGGCTATCGTCCAGCGCCTGTTGTCGGCTCAACCCAACTCAAGCCAGATCGGCGCATGGTCCGAAGGCTTCTCCATCCCCCGCAGTTCATAGTCGACCCCGGCGGCCTTGAGCCGTGGCAGCAAGCCCTGGGAGGCCATGATCAGGTCGATGCGCAGGCCGCGCTTGGGCTCGTCCTCGAAGCCGCGGCTGCGGTAGTCGAACCAACTGAAGCGGTCGGCCACTTCCGGGTGCAGGTGGCGGAAGCTGTCGACCAGGCCCCAGCCCTTGAGCCGCTCCATCCACTCGCGCTCCTCGGGCAGGAAGCTGCACTTGCCGGTCTTCAGCCAGCGCTTGGCATTGTCTGCGCCGATGCCGATGTCGCAGTCCTGGGGCGAGATATTCAGGTCGCCCATCACCACGACGGGCTGGTCATTCTTGAACTGCCCTTCGAGCAGGGCCTGCAGGTCGCTGTAGAAGCGCTGCTTGGCCGGGAACTTGGTGGGGTGGTCGCGGCTTTCGCCTTGGGGGAAGTAGCCGTTCATGATGGTGATCGGCGTGCCGTCGGCATCGGCGAAGGTGCCCCAGATGAAGCGGCGCTGGGCGTCCTCTTCATCGCCGGCGAAGCCCTTGGACAACGACAGCGGCGCCTGTCGCGAGAGCAGGGCGACGCCATAGTGGCCTTTCTGGCCGTGGTAATGCACGTGGTAGCCGAGCGCCTCGACGTCGGCCAACGGGAACTGATCGTCGCTGACCTTGGTTTCCTGCAGGCCGATCACGTCCGGCTGGTGTTTGTCGATCAGCGCCGCCAGCTGGTGCGGACGGGCGCGCAGGCCATTGATGTTGAACGAGACGATCTTCATGGAAAGATGATCCTGGTAAAAAGCCACGGATGCTAGCCGACATCGCCGGCCACGGCCAGCATGGCGCCGCGCGGCGGGCGCTGCTAACGTGCTGGAGGAGGTGAACCCAGCGCCGGAATCTGGCTCCAAGGCACTGTACGCCCATTCCAGGAGGACTGCCCGCAATGCCCGACGTCATCGCCGCCCCGGCCCGGACCTGCCTGCTCGACGCCGGCTACGCCCGTGAGGCGCGTTCGCTGCTCTACCATGCCTATCGTCACGAGCCGACCTTTGCCTGGCTGTTCGAGGGCCAGCGTCCCGGCTACGAGCGCCGCCTGCGGGTGATGGTGCGCGAGTGGGTGCGCCAGCACTTCTATCTGCAACTGCCGGCGATCGGCCTGCTGCTGGAGGACCGCCTGATCGGCCTGGCGCTGATCGTGCCGCCGCAGCGGCGCTTGGGCGTGGCCGACAGCTGGGCTTGGCGCCTGCGCATGATCCTCGGTACCGGCCTGCGCTGTACCCGGCGCTACCTGGACTACCAGGCCGCGCTGGCCGGCTGCCTGCCGGGCGACAATGTCCACGTCCTGCCGTTGCTGGGCGTGCACCCGCAGTTCCAGGGCCAGCATTATGGGGAGCAACTGCTGCAGGCCGTGCACGACTGGTGCGCGGAGGACGCCAGCACCGAGGGTGTGGTGCTGGACACCGGCAATGCGCACTACCTGGCGTTCTACCAGCGCCAGGGCTATGAGGAGATCGGCGAGATCGCCGTAGGGCCGATCCGCGAACGGGTGTTCTTCCATCCCAATCCGCGCTCGTCGAGGGTGACGAACCTGTGACAGGCGTTTGCCGACAGCCCTCTTGACCCCTTTGCTCTGGTAGCATGCCGCGCATGACGTATTCAGGAAGACTTGGCTGGGGCCTGCTGTTGCTGGCCGCCAGCTCCATGGCATGGGCGCAGAGCGAATTGCTGGTGCGGGTCAAACCCGCCAACAAGGCGCTCAAGTCCAATATCGAAGGGTATATCGGCAGCCTGGGCGACCGCGACGAAGAAGCGCTGCTGCGTTTCAGCCGGGGCGCCGAGGAGCAGACGCGCAAGGCGGCCCAGGCCCTTGGCTACTACCAGGCGCGGGTCGAGACCGAGGTCAAGCCCGCAGGCGACAAGGACAAACCCGCGCAATTGATCATCCGGGTCGAGCCCGGCGAGCCTGTGCGTCTGCGCAACGTGACCGTGCGCATCGACGGGCCGGCCAGCGAGCTCAAGGTCTTTCGCATCCCCGACAGCAAGGCGCTGCGCCCGGGCGAGCAGCTCAACCACGGCACCTACGAGGATGCCAAGCGGCTGATCCAGAACCAGGCGTCGCGCTACGGCTTCTTCGCCGGGCGCTTCGAGCGCCAGCGCCTGGCGGTGGACCCGCAGGCCGGCGTGGCCGACATCGAGCTGGTCTACCAGAGCGGCCCGCGCTACCGTCTCGGCGCGGTGACCTTCGGCGGCGACGCGCCGCTGGACAACGACCTGCTGCAGCGCATGGTGTCGTTCAAGCCCGGTACCCCCTATGACTCAGAGCTGATCGCCGAACTCAACAACGACCTGCAATCGAGCGGCTACTTCGACAGCGTGCGGGTGGATGCCGCGCCCACCGCCGCGGTGGGCGAGGACATTCCGGTGGACGTGCGCCTCGATACCCGCAAGCCGCGTACCCTGGGCCTGGGCCTGGGCTTTTCCACCGACGTCGGGCCGCGTGGCAAGGCCAACTGGACCCGTCACTGGGTGAACCCGCAGGGCCACAGCTACGGCTGGGAAACCGAACTGTCGGCGCCCCGGCAGAACGTCGGGCTGTGGTATGACATCCCGCTGGATCCGCCGCTCACCGACAAGCTGCGCTTCGCTGGCGGCTACCAGAACGAGGAGATTTCCGGTACCGACACCTTGAGCAAGCTGCTCACCGTCGGCCCCGAGTGGCACAGCAAGCTGCCCAGTGGCTGGCAGCGCGTGATCTCGCTCAAGTACCAGCGTGAGGAGTACCGCCTGGGCGACGACTCGGGGCTGAGCAACCTGTTGATGCCAGGTGTCAGCTTTTCGTACCTGCGCAGCGACAACCGCATCGATCCGCACAACGGCTACCGCCTGCAGTTCGACCTGCAGGCGGCCAAGGAAGGCCTGGGTTCGGATACCAACCTGGTCCATGGCAACGTGCTGCTCAAGGGCCTGACCACGCTGGGCAAGCGCCATCGTTTACTGGGTCGCGTGCAGTTCGGCGGCAGCGCCACCAACGGCTACCAGCAGAACATCCCGCCGTCGCTGCGCTTCTTCGCCGGTGGCGACCAGAGCGTGCGCGGCTACGACTACCAGTCGCTGTCGCCGAAGAACAACCAGGGCGACCGCATCGGCGGCCGCTACCTGGTGGCCGGCAGTGCCGAGTATCAGTACTCGATCGCGGAAAAGTGGCGCCTGGCGACCTTCGTCGACCAAGGCAACTCGTTCAACTCGCTGGAGTTTCCCAGCCTCAAGACCGGCGTCGGCATCGGCGTGCGCTGGGTGTCGCCGGTGGGGCCACTGCGCCTGGACCTGGCCCGCGCACTGGATGACGACGGTGGTTTTCGCTTGCACTTCTCCATGGGGCCCGAGCTTTGATGCGTGTGTTCAAACCGATCCTGCTGGTACTGGCGGGCCTGCTGGTGCTGATCGTCCTGGCGCTGGGGCTGGTGCTCGGCACCCAGGCGGGCAGCCGCTGGGCGCTGGCGCGGGTGCCGGGGCTCGAGGTCAGCGATTTTACCGGCCGCCTTGGCGGCAGCTGGCAGGCCAGCCTGTTGCGCTGGTCTTCTGGCGACGATCGGGTCGAGCTGCTGGCGCCGCAGTTGGCCTGGTCGCCGGCCTGCCTGCTGCGTGCGACCCTGTGCGTCGAACGCTTGCAGGCCGAGCGCATCGACATGGCCTTTGCGCCGGGCGAAGACCAGCCCGACAGCGGTCCGCTGCAATTGCCAGCATTGAACCTGCCGCTGGCCATCGAGCTGGGCGAGGTCAAGGTGGGCCAGTTGCGCCTGGATGGCAGCGACCTGCTGGGCGACCTGAGCCTGGCGGCCCACTGGACCGCCAGCGGGCTGCGGGTGGACAGCCTGCAACTGCGCCGAGACGATCTGCACCTGGACGTTCAAGGTGACCTGACGCCACGGGGTGACTGGCCACTGCAGCTGCAGGGCACGCTGCAACTGCCGACGGTGGATGGCAAGCCGTGGCAACTGGCCTTGAACGCCAAGGGCGAGCTGCAGAAGACCCTCGTCATCGAGGCCACCAGCAGCGGCTACCTGGACGCCCGGCTGAACGGCGAATTGCAGGCCCTGGCCGAGCACTTGCCGGCCCGCCTGAGCATCCGTTCGCAGGCTTTCAAGCCGGCCGGCGAGTTGCCCGACACCCTGCAACTGAACCAGCTCAAGCTTGACGCCCAGGGCGACCTGCTCAAGGGTTATCAACTCTCAGGCTCCGCCACCTTGCCCGCCGAGCAAGGCCCGGTGGGCCTGGTGCTGGCCGGCAAGGTGGACGCCAAGGGCGCCCGAATCGATGCCCTTGACCTCAATGCCAGCGACACGCAGCGCCTCAAGCTGCAGGCCAGCGCCGACTGGCAGCAGGACCTGAGCGCCGACGCCAGCCTCGACTGGCTGGACTTCCCCTGGTTGCGCCTGTATCCGCTGGAGCAGGCGCCCCAGGTCACCCTCAAGCGTTTCAACGCCCAGGTGCAGTACCGCGGCGGTAACTACAAGGGCGCGTTCAACGGCGATCTGGACGGCCCGGCGGGGGCCTTCACCCTGGCCAGCCCGTTCGAGGGCGACCTGGGCCAGGTACGCCTGCCGCAGCTGCTGCTCAGCGCGGGGCAGGGCAAGGCCGCGGGCAGTGTCGCCTTGCGCTTTGCCGACACCCTGGCCTGGGATGTCGACCTGCAATTGTCGGCGCTGGATCCGGCCTATTGGCTGGCGGAGCTGCCGGGCACCCTGGCCGGTCCGCTGCGCAGCCAGGGCGAGCTCAAGCACGAGCAGTTGGCGCTCAAGGCGCAACTGGACCTCAAGGGCCGCTTGCGTGGCCAGCCGGCGCTGGTCAAGGTAGACGCCGAGGGCGCCGGCGAGCGCTGGACCCTGGGTAGCCTGGCGGTACAGCTGGGAGACAACCGCATCACCGGCAGCGCCAGTCTGCAGCAACGCCTGTCCGGGCGCATCGACCTCGACCTGCCGCGCCTGGGTCAGCTCTGGCCGCAGCTGCAAGGGCAGGCCAAGGGCCGCCTGGACCTGGCCGGTACACTGGCCGCGCCCCAGGGCACCCTGGCCCTGCAGGGGCAGCAACTGGGCCAGGCCGACAACCGTGTGCAGCGCCTGGACCTGGACGCACGGCTGGACAACGCCCAGCGCGGCCAGCTGGCGCTCAAGGCCGGTGGGATTCGCTTGGGGGATACCGCCCTGGGCAGCCTCGAGGTGCAAGGCAAGGGCGATATCCGCCAGCAGGCCGTGACGCTGGCCCTCGACGGCCCGCAACTCAAGCTCGATCTGGCGCTGGACGGTGCGCTGAACAAGGGCGACTGGCGTGGCCGCCTGGCCAGCGGGCGCATCCAGGCCGGCGGCCAGGATTGGCAGTTGCAGGCGCCGGCGCGTCTGCAGCGCCTGGCCAGCGGCCAGCTCGACTTTGGCGCCCACTGCTGGCGCTCCGGCCAGGCCAGCCTGTGCGGCGAGGACCAGCGCCTGGCGCCGGAGCCGCGCCTGCGTTACCACCTCAAGCAGTTCCCGCTGGATAGCCTGGCGCAGTGGCTGCCCAAGGACTTCGCCTGGCAGGGCCTGCTCAACGCCGACATCAACCTCGATATCCCGGCCAGCGGACCCAAGGGCAGCATCCGCATCGATGCCGGCGGCGGTACCCTGCGCGTGCGCGACAAGGACCGCTGGATCGATTTCCCCTACCAGGTGTTGCGCCTGGACAGCACCCTGGCGCCGCGCCGGGTCGACACCCGCGTGGATTTCCGTGGCGAGCGCCTGGGCGAGGTGAACCTGAGTGCCCGCATCGACCCGCTGGGCCGCAACAAGCCGTTGTCCGGCGACTTCCGCCTGGCCGGGCTCGATCTGTCGGTCATCCGCCCGTTCCTGCCCATGGTCGAGCGTCTGGCCGGCCAGCTCAACGGCAGCGGGCGCCTGTCGGGCAGCCTGCTCGCACCCCAGGTCAATGGCAACCTGGCCTTGAGCGGCGGCGAAGTCAGCGGCGCGGAACTGCCGATCAGTCTCGAGGACCTGTCGCTGCAGGCACTGATCGCCGGCGAGCAGGTGCAGTTGAACGGCAACTGGCGCAGCGGCGCCGCCGGCCGTGGGCAATTGGCCGGTCACCTCACCTGGGGACAGGCGCTGGGCATGGACCTGCGCCTGCAGGGCCAGCAGCTGCCGGTCAGCGTCGAGCCGTACGCAGCGCTGGAAGTGGCGCCCGACCTGACCATCCGTCTGCTGGACGAGCGCCTGGCGGTGACCGGCAAGGTGCTGGTGCCCAAAGGCAAGATCACCGTGCGCGAACTGCCGCCGTCGACGGTCAAGGTCTCGGATGACACGGTGATCGTCGGTCACCAGACCGAACAGGGCACGCCGCCGATGGCGGTGGCCATGGACATCGATGTCGAGGTCGGCAGCGAAAAACTGTCGTTCAAGGGCTTCGGCCTCACCGCCAACCTGCTGGGGCATGTGCATATCGGCGATAACCTCGACACGCGCGGTGAACTGAGCCTGGCTGACGGGCGCTACCGGCAATACGGGCAGAACCTGACCATCCGCCGCGCTCGCTTACTGTTCGCCGGGCCCATCGACCAGCCGTACCTGGACATCGAGGCCATCCGCCAGGTCGATGACGTGATTGCCGGCATCCGCCTGAGCGGCAGTGCCGAGCAGCCGACCACCAAGGTGTTTTCGGAGCCGGCGATGAGCCAGGAGCAGGCATTGTCCTACCTGGTGCTGGGCCGTCCGTTGAACAGCTCCGGCGAGGACAACAACATGCTCGCCGAGGCGGCGCTGGGCCTGGGCCTGATGGGCAGTGCCGGCCTCACCGGCGGCCTGGCTTCCAATCTGGGCATCGACGACTTCCAACTCGACACCCAGGGCACGGGCAACAAGACCAGCGTGGTGGCCAGCGGCAACCTCACCGAGCGGCTCAGCCTGCGCTATGGCGTCGGCGTGTTCGAGCCCGCCAACACCATCGCCTTGCGCTACAAACTCAGCAAGAAGGTCTACCTCGAGGCCGCCAGCGGCCTGGCCAGCTCGCTGGATATCTTCTACAAGCGCGACTTCTAAACCAGGTGGAGTGCCTGCTCAGCGGGCATGGCACTCCTGGCGACGAATATTGCCGATCTGCCGCAGGCTCAGACCATATTTGTTGGCCAGCAGGCTGCGCGACAGCCCGCTGGCGCTTTCCTTCTGGATCTGCTGGTTGCGCAACTGGCGTTGGAAGTGATCCGGCTTGGGGATTTCCAGTGCCAGGCCGGCGTAGCGCTCGATCAGCGCATCGAGTGCTTCGGCTGGCAGCACGTCGGCCAGCTTGCTGCGGTCACGATGCTTGGGAATGTACTTGGGGCGGCCGCCGAATACGCAGGTCAGGCGGTAGGCGCTGTCCAGGCCTACGCACTCGATCAGCGCCTGCAGCGATTGAGGCAGTTGGGTGATGTCGATATTGCTCAGGTCTGGCTGTTCCACGAAATGGTTCCTTCCGTCATGTAGGTTTGGCAGGCGCCGAGGCCCGAATGGCTGCGGCGTGGTGGGCCACGGGTGGCGGTACGAGTGGCGTGGTCCGATTTTCGAACAGCAGCGGAAAGGGTCGCTAGGTGCGAAGCGGACCGGAGCTTGTAGTCGCAGCTGCCTGTTGTTTGCAGGTAACCTGATAGCGTGAAGTAGGAAACGCCTCCGCCCTTTGGCTGCAGGCCCCAAACCGTCTAGTGAAGGGGTTCCATGATGGCGGTTTGGGTGGATGACCCAAGCGTAGGCGCAAAGGCATATCCCGGGGCGATGCGGTTGGGCCTGGAGGAGGGGCGTGCCGGGAATGGCGGCGGGCAGGAACTTCAGCGGGGGTAAAGCGGGCGAGGTATCATGGCGTCGGCTCCGCTGGAGCCTCATGTCCCCGATGTCGCAAGGAATTACCGATGACCCACGTGCAGCGCCTCAAATACTCGATCCTGATCATCCTGGTGGTCCTGGGGATCATGCTCGGCCTAAGCTACCTGCAGAAGCAGGGCACTATCAGCGAGCAGACATTCCAGTACATCGCTATCGCCATCGCGGTGGTCGTGGTGGTGATCAACGGTATCCTGCGGCGCAAGGTCAAGCCCTGAAACGGGCGGGCCGGCATATCCTTGCCGGCCAGGCGCTCAACGCGAAGCGGGTTGCTCGAGCACGGCCCAGGCCTGGGGGTTCAGGCTGTAGCACTTGTCGCTGCCCAGGCTGATGACGCCTTCGCTGCACAGGCGCTTGAGCACCTCGCGCACACTCAGGAACGACAGTGGAATATCCAGTTGCTCAAGTTGCGCATGCACCCCGCGCACGCCGATGCTGCGGCCATTGCGCCCGGCGGTGTGCAGCGCGTCGATGACCTTCAGGCGGATCAGGCTGGTGCGCAGGCCGTAGGCGCGCAGCAGCTCGCGGATCTGTTCGTTGCCCACGCGTTCCTCCTGGTGGGCGGCGGCCTGGTCAGGGGCGGGCGGCGCCGATAGCGACTGTTGCGGGTTGTACATGTGAATGCTCCTTTTCGTGGACTGTCCCGAAATCATGGTTGCCTCACATCTAAAGACGAATGAGATCGACAAAACTGCAACCCTCGGTGAAAAAATCTGACACGTTCTGTTGAGAACGTTGCAGCCTTGCTTCGACCGTAAAATTTTCATCTGGCCATTCGTCTGTTCGGGATGACCCCGATAGCACGAGGAGTGCCTGTGATCCCTCTTCCCCTGTTTCGCCTGGGCCTTGCCGCCGCCCTGGTTGCCTCCAGCCTGGCCGTCCAGGCACGGGAGGTCGCCAATGAGGCCTCTGCGCAGATCCGCCGCACCAGCTTTGGCGTGCCGCATATCCTGGCCAAGGACGAACGCGGCTTGGGCTACGGCATCGGCTACGCGTACGCCCAGGACAACCTGTGCCTGCTGGCCAGCGAGGTGCTGACGGTCAATGGCGAGCGCTCGCGTTATTTCGGTGGCGACGGTAAAACCGTCGAGCAGCGCGACAACCTGTCCAGCGATCTGTTCTTCACCTGGCTCAACGAGCCAGCGGCAGTGGACGACTTCCTGCAGGCGCAGCCGGTGGCGGTACGCGACCTGCTCGACGGCTATGCCAGCGGCTACAACCGTGCCCTGGGCGAGCGGCGCGCCGAAGGCCTGCCGGCCGAGTGCGGGGCAGGAGACTGGGTGCGGCCTATCAGCAGCCGTGACTTGGTCAAGCTGACCCGGCGCCTGCTGGCCGAAGGCGGTGTCGGTCAGTTTGTCGAGGCGGTGGTGGCCGCGACCCCGCCGAAGCTGGCGGCGCAACGCCCGGTGGCCGACTACAGCGTGGCCCTGGCGCGCCAGGCTCAGTTCGCCGCCGAGCGTGGCAGCAACGCCGTGGCGGTAGGCAGCGAGCGTTCGGCCAATGGTCGCGGACTGCTGCTGGCCAACCCGCATTTCCCCTGGGTCGGCGGGATGCGCTTCTACCAGATGCAACTGACCATCCCCGGGCAGCTGGATGTGATGGGCGCGGCCCTGCCGGGGCTGCCGGTGGTCAATATCGGCTTCAACCGACACCTGGCCTGGACCCACACTGTCGACACCTCGAAGCATTTCACCCTCTACCGCCTGCAACTGGACCCCAAGGACGCGACCCGTTACCTGGTTGACGGCCAGTCGCTGCCGCTCGAACGTAAACAGCTCAAGGTCATGGTAAAGGGCAAGGACGGCACGCTGAGCGAGGTGGAGCGCACGATCCACCTGTCGAAGTTCGGCCCGGTGGTGCAGTGGCCAGGGCGGCTGGACTGGGACAACCAGGCGGCCTACAGCCTGCGTGACGCCAACCTGGACAATACCCGGGTCCTGCAGCAGTGGTACCGGATCAACCGCGCCGATAGCCTGGAAACGCTCAAGGCCTCGGTGGGGCGGTTGCAGGGTATCCCCTGGGTCAACACCCTGGCGGTGGATGCCGCTGGCCAGGCCCTGTACCTGAATCAGTCGGTGGTGCCCTATGTCGACCAGGCGCTGCTGGCGCAGTGCAGCAATCCGGCTGCTTCCGGCCCGCTGGTGGTGCTCGATGGCTCACGCAGCGCCTGCCAGTGGAAGGTCGATGCGCAGGCCGCCCAACCGGGGATCTTCCCGGCGAGCCTGCTGCCGAGCCTGGAGCGGCGTGACTATGTGCAGCACGCCAACGATTCGGCATGGATGGCCAACCCAGCCCAACCGTTGACCGGCTTCTCGCCGCTGGTGAGTCGTGCTGACCAGCCCCTGGGCATGCGCAGCCGTTTTGCCCTGCAGCGCCTGCAGGGCCGGGGCAAGCTGGGTGTCGCCGAGCTGCGGCGCATGGTGTTCGATGACGAGGTGTACCAGGCCAGCCTGCTGCTGCCGGACCTGCTGCAGTGGTGCAAGGGCGTGGAGGCGGATCTGGAATCAGTGTGCGCCAGCCTGCGCGACTGGAACGGCAAGGCCGATCTGGACAGCGGAGTCGGTTTGCTCCATTTCATGAACATTGCCGACGCGTTGGCCGAGCACCCGCAAAGCTGGCGCGTGCCGTTCGACCCGGCCGACCCGCAGCACACGCCGCGTGGCCTGGCGGTGGAGCAGGCCGCGGTAGGCAAGCTGCTGCGCGAGGCGGCGTTGGCGTCCCTGGCGCAGGTGGGCGAGGCGGGCATCACCGCTGATCAGCGTTGGGGGCAGATCCAGCAGGCTGCCGATGGCACGCCGGTGCCTGGTGGTCCGCAGGGCCTGGGCGTCTACAACGCGATGGTCAGTGTGCCGGTGGGGCCGGGCAAGCGCCTGGTGGTCAGTGGTTCGAGCTATCTGCAGGTGGTCAGCTTCACCGAGCAGGGGCCAAAGGCTCGGGGATTGCTGGCGTTCTCCCAGTCGAGCGAGCAGGCATCGGCGCATGCCGCCGATCAGACGCGGGCCTTCGCGGCCAAGCAACTGGCGCCGATCCCGTTCACCGAGGCACAGATCAAGGCTGATCCACAGTATCGACGGTATGTGATCAGTGAGCGGGATAAGGGGCGGGTGGTCAGCGCCCAGTAACTGCGGGCTCTTTGTAGGAGCGGCCTTGCCGAGGCGTCGGACCGGTCGGAAAGGGCCGCAAAGCGGCCCCAGATTTCAGCATTTACGCAAAAACCGCTGGGGCTGCTTCGCAGCCCTTTCCGACCGGTCCGACGCCTCGGCAAGGCCGCTCCACAGGGAGCGCGCATGGGCGGTCGCTCAGGAAAACTCGAACGGCGCCAGCTGGAAGCCCTGTTCGTCCACCTGCAACGCCCAGCCCCGGCGGTCCCAGTCCCCCAGCACGATACGCCGCGCCGGCTGGCCATCGACCACCAGCTTGTGCAGCGCCGGCCGGTGGGTGTGGCCGTGGACCAGGGTGCGCACGCCGTGGGCGGCCATCACCTTGGGCACTTCCTCGGGGGTGACGTCGACGATCTCGGTGCTCTTCATGCGCACCTGGGTACTGCTTTCGCTGCGCAGCTTGCGCGCCAGCTTGTGCCGCGTGGCCAGCGGCAGGTGCCGCAGGATCCACAAGGTCAGCGGGTTGCGCAGGTAGCGGCGCAGCTTCATGTAGGCCAAGTCGCGGGTGCACAGGGTATCGCCGTGCATCAGCAGCACCGCCTCGCCACCCAGCTCGACCACGCTGGGGTCGGCCAGCAGGGTGCAGCCGGCGGCGTCGCAGAACGCCTGGCCGATGAGGAAGTCGCGGTTGCCGTGCATCAGGTAGATCGCCGTGCCGCTGTCGCTCAGCCGGCGCAGGGCCTGGCAGATCGACTGCTGGAACGGTGTCATCGCATCGTCGCCGATCCAGGCCTCGAAGAAGTCGCCGAGGATGTACAGCGCCTTGGCGTGACGGGCGCGGCCGTCGAGCAGATCAAGAAACGCCCGGGTGATGTCCGGGCGTTCTTCTTGCAGGTGCAGATCGGAGATCAGCAGGATCACTCAATGATCTCGGCTTTCTCGATGATCACGTCGTCTTTCGGCACGTCCTGGTGGCCGGCCTTGGAACCGGTGGCGACTTTCTCGATGGCGTCGACGATTTCCTTGCCTTCGATCACTTCACCGAACACGGCGTAGCCCCAGCCCTGAACGTTCTTGCCGCTGTGGTTGAGGAAGTCGTTGTCGGAGGCGTTGATGAAGAACTGCGCGGAGGCCGAGTGCGGCTCCATGGTACGGGCCATGGCGATGCTGTACTTGGCGTTCTTCAGGCCATTGTCGGCTTCGTTCTGGATGCTGGCGCGGGTCTTCTTCTGGCTCATGCCTGGCTCGAAGCCGCCACCCTGGATCATGAAGCCCTTGATCACGCGGTGGAACACGGTGCCATTGTAGTGGCCATCCTTGACGTATTGAACGAAGTTCTCAGTGGTCAGCGGGGCTTTTTCGGCATTCAATTGCAGGATGATATCGCCGTGGTTGGTGCTCAGTTTGACTTTGGACATGCTGAAACTCGCTCTTTCAAGGCATTCGGGAAATAGGGTGCGCGGTGCGCTCGGATAACCTGACGCAGGATCAGGCAGCCGCGGCACACGCCACTGGGTCGACATTCTGCCGGATTGTAGACCGCTGCGGCGACAAAACGCGCCACTTTGTCGGTGCTCCGGCTGTCAGCAGCTTGACTGCTTCGGCTATGATAGGCCCTTTGATTCAATCGGCCTACCCGGGCCGGCTACCTGCATTCAAGGACACTATGAGCAAGCCCACTGCCGACAACGCGCCAAACGCCGCTGCCAAAGGCGCACCCGCCGTCCCTGTGAACTTCCTGCGGCCGATCGTCCAGGCCGACCTGGACTCGGGCAAGCACCAGAGCATCGTCACCCGTTTCCCGCCGGAGCCCAACGGTTACCTGCACATCGGCCACGCCAAGTCGATCTGCGTCAACTTCGGCCTGGCCAAGGAGTTCGGCGGCGTCTGCCACCTGCGTTTCGACGACACCAACCCGGCCAAGGAAGACCAGGAGTACATCGACTCCATCCAGCGTGACGTCAAGTGGCTGGGCTTCGAGTGGGCGGGCCCGGTGCGCTATGCCTCGGACTACTTCGAGCAGCTGCATGCCTGGGCGGTGGAGCTGATCAAGTCCGGCAACGCCTATGTCTGCGACCTGACCCCCGAGCAGGCCAAGGAATACCGTGGCAGCCTGACCGAGGCGGGCAAGAACAGCCCGTTCCGCGAGCGCAGCGTCGAGGAGAACCTGGACCTGTTCGCGCGCATGAAGGCCGGCGAGTTCAAGGACGGCGAGCGCGTGTTGCGCGCCAAGATCGACATGGCTTCGCCGAACATGAACCTGCGCGACCCGATCCTGTACCGCATTCGCCATGCCCACCATCACCAGACCGGTGACAAGTGGTGCATCTACCCCAACTACGACTTCACCCACGGTCAGTCGGACGCTATCGAAGGCATCACCCACTCGATCTGCACCCTGGAGTTCGAAAGCCACCGTCCGCTGTACGACTGGTTCCTGGACAAGCTGCCGGTGCCGGCGCACCCGCGCCAGTACGAGTTCAGCCGCCTGAACCTGAACTACACCATCACCTCCAAGCGCAAGCTCAAGCAGCTGGTGGACGAAGGTCATGTCGAGGCCTGGGACGATCCGCGCATGTCGACCCTGTCGGGCTACCGCCGCCGTGGCTACACCCCGGCCTCGATCCGCAACTTCTGCGAGATGATCGGCACCAACCGTTCCGACGGCGTGGTCGACATGGCGATGCTCGAATTCAGCATCCGCGACGACCTCGACCGTACCGCGCCACGCGCCATGTGCGTGCTGCGCCCGCTGAAGGTGGTGATCACCAACTATCCCGAGGACCAGGTCGAGCAACTCGAACTGCCGCGCCATCCGAAGGAAGACATGGGTGTGCGCGTGCTGCCGTTCGCCCGCGAGCTGTACATCGACCGCGACGACTTCATGGAAGCGCCGCCCAAGGGCTACAAGCGCCTGGAGCCGGCCGGTGAAGTGCGCCTGCGTGGCAGCTACGTGATCCGCGCCGACGAGGCGATCAAGGATGCCGACGGCAACATCGTCGAGCTGCGCTGCTCGTACGATCCGGACACCCTGGGCAAGAACCCCGAGGGCCGCAAGGTCAAGGGCGTGATCCACTGGGTGCCGGCGCAAGGCAGCGTCGAGTGCGAAGTGCGTCTGTACGACCGCCTGTTCCGCTCCGCCAACCCGGAGAAGACCGAAGACGGCGGCAGCTTCCTCGACAACATCAACCCCGATTCGCTGCAGGTACTCAGCGGTTGTCGCGCGGAACCTTCCCTGGGCCAGGCCCAGCCAGAAGACCGCTTCCAGTTCGAGCGCGAAGGCTACTTCTGCGCCGACCTGAAAGACTCCCAGCCGGGTCGCCCGGTATTCAACCGGACCGTGACCCTGCGCGATTCGTGGGGCAGCTGAGGAACCTTCGTGCTTACCATCTACAACACGCTGAGCAAGACCAAGGAAGTTTTCAAGCCGCTGGACGGCAACAAGGTGCGCATGTACGTGTGCGGCATGACCGTGTACGACTACTGCCACCTGGGCCACGGCCGCAGCATGGTGGCCTTCGACCTGGTCACCCGCTGGCTGCGCAAGAGCGGCTATGAGCTGACCTATGTGCGCAACATCACCGACATCGACGACAAGATCATCAACCGGGCCAACGAAAACGGCGAGTCGTTCGACGCGCTGACGGCCCGCATGATCGACGCGATGCACGAGGACGAGCGCCGCCTGAGCATCCTGCCGCCGGACCTGGAACCCCGTGCCACCGACCATATCCCCGGCATGCACGCGATGATCCAGACCCTGATCGACAAGGGCTATGCCTACGCGCCGGGCAACGGCGACGTGTACTACCGCGTCGGTAAGTTCGTCGGCTACGGCAAGCTGTCGCGCAAGAAGATCGAAGACCTGCGCATCGGTGCCCGCATCGAGGTCGACGAGGCCAAGCAGGATCCGCTGGACTTCGTCCTGTGGAAGGGCGTCAAGCCCGGCGAGCCGAGCTGGGAGTCGCCGTGGGGCCCGGGCCGTCCGGGCTGGCACATCGAGTGCTCGGTGATGTCTACTTGCTGCCTGGGCGAGAGCTTCGACATCCACGGCGGCGGCAGCGACCTGGAGTTCCCGCACCACGAGAACGAGATCGCCCAGAGCGAGGCGGCTACCGGCAAGCAGTATGCCAACGCCTGGATGCACTGCGGCATGATCCGCATCAATGGCGAGAAGATGTCCAAGTCGTTGAACAACTTCTTCACCATCCGCGACGTGCTCGACAAGTACCACCCGGAAGTGGTGCGCTACCTGCTGGTGGCCAGCCACTACCGCAGCGCGATCAACTACTCCGAGGACAGCCTGCGCGATGCCAAGGGCGCGCTCGAGCGCTTCTACCACGCGCTGCGCGGCCTGCCGCGGGTCGAGGCCAAGGGCGGCGAGGCGTTCGTCGAGCGCTTCACCGTGGCGATGAACGACGACTTCGGCACGCCGGAAGCCTGCGCCGTGCTGTTCGACCTGGTGCGCGAGATCAACCGACTGCGCGACAGCGACCCTGAGGCCGCCGCTGGCCTGGCGGGTCGTCTGCGCGAGCTGGGGGATGTGCTGGGCGTGCTGCAGCTCGAGGCCGATGACTTCCTGCGTGCCGGTGCCGAGGGCAAGGTCGATGCTGCCGAAGTGGAGGCGCTGATCCAGGCGCGTCTGCAGGCGCGCACCGACAAGAACTGGGCCGAGTCCGACCGCATCCGCGACCAGCTGACCGCCATGGGCGTGGTACTGGAAGACAGCAAGGGCACCACCACCTGGCGCCTGGCTGACTGATCGGCTCAAGCCCTGTCGCGGGGCAAGTCGCATCGGCGCAGCGCCGATACGACTTGCCCCGCGATGCTTTTCAGGCCGCGCTGGTGCAGTGCAGAACCAATCTCGCCCCACCCAGCTCACTGGCCCCCACCTCCAGGCCGAACCCATGCAGGTCGACGATCGCCGCGACGATCGACAGCCCAAGCCCGAACCCCGGGTGGCGATGGCCTTCCTCGCTGCGGTAGAAACGCTTCAACACCGCCTCTCGCTCATCCGCTGGAATCCCCGGCCCGCTGTCCTCGACTGCAATGTGCACGCCTTGATCGTCCTCGCTGGCGACCATGCGCACCTGGCCGCCTTGCGGGGTGAACTTGATCGCATTGCCCACCAGGTTGGCCAGGGCCTCGAACAGCAATTCTCGATCGCCATGCAGGGCCGCCAGTTGCGCGGGCTGGCTCAGTTGCAGATGGATGCCGCCATCCTCGGCCAGTGGCAGGTAGAAGTCGTGCAGTTCAACCAGCAAGCCTTGTGGGTCGAGTTGCACGAAGCCGGCTCGGCGTTGGCGGTCTTCCAGTTCGCTGATACGCAGCAGGCCTCGGAAGCGAGCCATCAGCGTGTCGGTCTCGCCGATCGCCTGGTCCAGCGCCGCGCCTTCGGCAGAATCGGCGCCGCTCTGCTGGCGAATGCGATAGAGCTGCGCGCGCAGGCGGGTCAGGGGCGTGCGCAGGTCGTGGGCGATGTTGTCACAGACCCCCTTGACCTCATGCATCAGCCTTTCGATGCGGTCGAGCATCGCGTTGACGATGGCGGCCAGCATGTCCAGTTCATCGCGGCGCACCGACACCGGAAGGCGGTGGGTCAGGTCGCCGGCGACGATAAGTTCGGCTTGGGCCTGGATCGCCCGGATGCGTTTGAGCGGTCGGCGGCGCAGCAGGTACCAGCCGGCAAAGCCTGGAATCAGGGTCAGGGAAATGCCCCAAAGCAGCGCGTCGAGAATGATCCGGGTGACCACGAACAGCGAGCCGTTGTCGCGCACCAGCACCAGCCAGCGGCCGTCCTGGACCTTGATCGCCACGGCATCGCAGCTATCGCGGGGCAGGTGCGGATCGTCGGCGTCCAGGCAGCGCTTGAGCTCATGCACCGTGCCGTCCAGGCCCAGCTCCGGCGGGATGGTGCGGATGCGTCCGCCAATCGGGTTCAGCTGGGGGTCGAAGAGGCCGTAGGCGTCGAAGCTGCGCTCCTCGAAGGCCTGGCTTGCGATCAGCGCGTCGTCCAGCTGCTTGCCGCTCATGTGGGCGAACAGGTGCTGGCGCTGCAGCATGGAGTGGCGGGTGAGCTTGTTCAGGTAGCTGGTGACCTCGAAGTACAGCACCCCCATGAGGATGCTGCTCCAGGCCACGAACAGGAAGCTGTACAGCGCCAGCAGGCGGCTGGTGGAGGAGCTCCAGCCCTTAGACGGGTTCGGCAATGGCATAGCCGGAGCCCCGCACGGTACGGATCAGCGGGCTCTGGCCGGGCGAGTCGATCTTCTTGCGCAGGCGGCCGATGTGCACGTCGATCAGGTTGGTGCCGGGGTCGAAGTGGTAACCCCAGACCTCCTCGAAGATCATCATCCGGGTGATCACCTGGCCGGAGTGGCGCATCAGGTACTCGAGCAGCTTGTATTCGGTGGGCAGCAGGTTCAGCGCCTGTTCGCCGCGGCGCGCCTCGTGGCTGATCAGGTCCAGCTCGAGGTCGGCGACCTGCAGGCGGGTCTGGGTCATCGGCACGCTGTTACGGCGCAGCAGCACCTCGACCCGAGCGGCCATCTCGTCGGAGGCGAACGGCTTGGTCAGGTAGTCGTCGCCGCCGGCGCGCAGACCGCGCACGCGTTCGTCGACGTCCGACAGGGCGCTGATCATCAGGATCGGCGTGGCGATCTTCAGGTTGCGCAGGGTTGTGACGATGGTCAGGCCATCGACCTCGGGCAGCATGCGGTCGAGGGTGATCAGGTCGTAGCCGCCGGCGATGGCCTTGGCCAGACCTTCGCGGCCATTGTCGGCCCAGTCGACTTCCAGGCCGTGGCTGGACAGTTCGGCGACGATTTCCTGGGCGGTGACGGCGTCGTCTTCGATGGTCAGTACGCGAGGCATGCTGGTTCCTGGGCGGCGAGTGGAGACCTGATTGTGCCAAAGAATAGACAACCGGCGATTTAAGAAAAATTCATCTGGCTGCCCAGGGCCGTGAAAGCCAAGAAAAACGGGGCATGCCATTGCTGGCATGCCCCGTTTTCACTGCAGGCTGAAGCCTCAGGCGACCTTGACGATCCAGCCCGCCGGGGCTTCGACGTCACCGCTCTGGATGCCGGTCAGCTCGGCGTAGAGCTTCTGGGTGACCGGGCCGACTTCGGTTTCACTGTGGAACACGTGCAGCTTGCCGTTGTACTGGATGCCGCCGATCGGCGTGATCACCGCGGCAGTGCCACAGGCGCCGGCTTCGACGAAGCGGTCGAGCTTGTCGATTTCCACGTCGCCTTCGATCACTTTCAGGCCCAGGCGCGATTCGGCCAGTTCCATCAGCGACAGGCGGGTGATGCCCGGCAATACCGAGATCGATTTCGGCGTGACGAATTCGTTGTTGGCGGTGATACCGAAGAAGTTGGCCGAGCCGACTTCCTCGATCTTCTTGTGGGTCAACGGATCGAGGTAGATGCAGTCGGCGAAGCCGGCTTTCTTGGCCTCGTAGCCTGGTTGCAGGCTGGCCGCGTAGTTGCCGCCGACCTTGGCTGCGCCGGTGCCTTGCGGGGCTGCACGGTCGTAGTCGGAGATCAGGAACTTGTGCGGGGTCATGCCGCCTTTGAAGTAGGAGCCAACCGGGATGGCGAAGACCGAGAAGATGAACTCGGGGGCGGTGCGCACGCCGATGTTGTCACCGGTGCCGATCACGAACGGACGCAGGTACAGCGCACCCTTGCCGTGCGGCGGAACGAATTTTTCGTTGGCCTTGACCACTTGCTTGCAGGCTTCGATGAACTGTTCGGTCGAGACCCGTGGCATCAGCAGGCGGTCGCAGCTGCGCTGCATGCGCGCGGCGTTCTGGTCGGGGCGGAACAGGTTGATCGAACCGTCCTTGCAGCGGTAGGCCTTCAGGCCTTCGAAGCACTGCTGGCCATAGTGCAGGGCGGTGGAGCCTTCACTGATGTGCAGTACGTTGTCTTCGGTCAGGGTGCCCTTGTCCCACTCGCCGTTACGCCATACGGACAGGTAACGCTTGTCGGTCTTGATGTAGTCGAAACCCAGCTTGTCCCAGTTAATGCTTTCGTTACTCATGACACCCTCATTGCTCTGGCCCGAACACGGCGGGCTGCTTTTATATGCGCACCCCGCCACCATAATACATCCGGCGCGGATCGGGAACGGCCAGTCACACAATCCGCCGGGCGAGCATCAGGGCGTGGTGGGCGACAAACTATCTGGACTTAAATGCAGGCAGCCTTCCAGTACCAGGGACTGAAGAAACACTTGGTCATGCGAGACCACCAGCAACGCCCCCTTGAACTGGTGCAACAAGTGCTCCAGCGCCTCGAGTGACGGCAGGTCGAGGTGGTTGTTCGGCTCGTCGAGCAGCAGCAGGTCCAATGGCCGTTCCCGGTACAGCACGGCAGCCAACGCGACCTTGAGCCGTTCGCCACCACTGAGCAGGGCGCCGGGCAGGGTGATGCGTGCCGCGTCGATGCCCAGCTGCGCCAGCCGACGACGCAGTTCGTCGCTCGGCTGGCGTGGATTGGCGGCGCGCAGATGTTCCAGGGCGCTCTGCCGTGGCCCCAGGCAACTGCCATGCTGGTCGAGCAGGGCGACTTCGCCGGTCAACCGCAGGCTGCCCGCGCGCGGCGCCAGTTCACCGGCCAGCACCCGCAACAGGGTGGACTTGCCGCTGCCGTTGTCGCCCACCACCCCCAGCCGCTGGCCCAGGCACAGGCGCAGGTCCAGCGCCGTGGTCGTGCCCCGTGGCAGGTACAACCTTTCCAGCGCCAGCACCTCGCGTCCGGCATGTCGTTGCGGCGTGGGGGCGTGCAGCACGATCGGCACCTCGCGTTCGACCTGACGCGCCGCCTGGCGTACCTGTTCGTCCAGGGCCGCCTTGGCATCCCGCAGTTCGCGGCGCTGGCGCCCGGCGGTGGCCTGGCTGCGCTGCTGCTGGCGGTCGAGCAGAATCTGCGCCTGGTTCGCTTGCCTGGCCCGGCGCCCGGCGCAGGCCTGGTGACGCTCGAAGTTCTCACGCTGACGTTGCAATGTCTGAACCTGGCGTTGGCGCTGCTGCTTGAGGCGCAGCAGTGCCTGCGCGGCCCGTTCGGCCTGTGCGGTGCTTTGCTGACGGTAGAAGCCGAAATCGCCGCCATAGGCGCGCAAGCCAAGGGGCGACAGTTCGACGATACGTGCCATGTGCCCGAGCAGCGCCCGGTCGTGGCTGATCACCAGCAGGCCCTTGTCCCAGCCCTGGAGCATGTCCAGCAGCAGGGTCCTGGCGCTGCTGTCCAGGTGGTTGCTCGGCTCGTCAAGGATCAGGTAGTCGGCCTCGCTCAGCCAGGCACCGAGCAGCGCGACACGCATGGCCTGGCCGCCGCTCAGGTGCTCTACCGGGTAGTGTGGGTCGAGATGGCCCAGGCCATGGTGTTGCAGTTGCGCCTGTAATCGCGCCCGAATGTCCCAGCGCTCGCCGACCGCGTCGAAGTCCTCCGGGTCGAGGCTGCCACGTTCGATCCGCTCGAGGGCGCGCAGCGTACTACCCACCTGGGCCAGGTCAGCGACGGTGGTGCTATTGGCGATCACCTGCTGGTCGAGATGATGGACTCGGCCAAGGCGCAGGCAGTATCCCTCACTGGGCTCGCGCAGGCCGGCCAGCAGTTGCCCGAGCAGGCTCTTGCCCACGCCGTTGCGCCCGACCAGCCCGGTGTGGCGCAGGTCGAAGGATTCGTTGAGGTCGGTGAAAAGCGGTCTGCCATCGGGCAGGACCAAGGTGACGCTGTCCAGCGTCAGGATCGACGAGCTCGTCATGCACAACTCCACTCATGCCGCGACATCTCCGGTACGGGCCGGAGGCTGAAGACTGGCCGTCAGGTAGACGGCGGCATCAATGGCGCATTGGACGAACACCTCGCAGGGGGAGTTGGGTGTAAAGGCTAGCCCAGCAGAAAGCGCTGGGCAACACCTGTGCAAGCGTGCAGGGAATTCTTCGTCGGCAACAGGTCGATACGCCGCAGATGCGGCCAAGGAAATTGAGTTGCGTATCAAGTTGCTGCCGGTTCGTGGCTCGTCGGCGTAAAGAATTGATAAAGCGTGGGGCGGACACCGCTGGCCCGCTCCCACGCGAGATCGGTATTTCAGGAAGGCTGGGCCGCCAGGCGATTGCTGACGCTGCGCCCCAGCACCAGCACCGTGACAAAGCCGCAGCCCACCAGCGCCGTGGCCAGGCTGAACAGCACCGCGCTGCCCATCTGGTCGACGATTCGCCCGCCGAAGAACGAGCCCAGGGCGATGATCACCTGGAACATGGCGACGAACAGCGGCATGCCGCGTTCCACATCCTTGGGTGCCACGACGAACATCCAGATGCTGGCGCAGGCGGGGAAGGCGCCGAAGGCGAAGCCCCAGAGCGCGATCAGCATCGCCGCGCCGGTGAGGCTGGTGGCGAAGTAGGGGAACAGCGCGGTGCCGACGCCGATCATCAAGGCAACCAGCATCAGGGTGTAGCGCACGCTCTGGTTGGCGGCGAAACCGGCGAAGACATTGCCCAGCACCCCGGCCACGCCGTAGAGCAGCAACAGCGAGCCGATCATCGGCCCGTCGAAGCCGGCGTTGTGCTTGAAGAACGGCGCGACGTAGGTGTAGGCGGCAAAGTGCGCCAGGCCGATCAGCAACACCGCGATCAGGCCGACCCGCGCCTGCGGATTGATAAACAGCGCCGGCAGGTCGCTGATGCGGATGGCCTTCTCCGGGTTGAGCCGCGGCAGCAGCAGGACCTGCGCCAGCAGCACCGGCACGCCCACCAGTGCGGTGACCAGGAAGGTCATGCGCCAGCCCATGAGCTCGCTCAACCAGGTGCCCACGGGCACACCGAGCACGGTGGCCAACGTCACGCCGACCATGATGATCGAGGTGGCCTGGGCCACGCCCACGCCCTTGGGCGCCAGGCGGCCGCTCAGGGCGATCGCGGTCGCCCAGAAACCACCGATGCTGATGCCTAGTAGCACCCGGCCGAACAGTAGCAGGCCGAAGTCGGTGGCGTAGGCCACCACCGCGTTGGCGACGATCATGATCAGGGTCAGGGCGATCAGCAGGTAGCGTCGGTCGAGGGCGCCGATGCCCACCGACAGCAAGGGCGCGGCCAGGGCCGCCATGATGCCGGGCAGGGTCACCATCAGGCCGGCCTGGCCGGCGCTGATGCCAAGATCAGAGGCGACATCGTTGAGCACGCCCACCGGCAGGAACTCGCTGGTCACCAGGGCGAAGGCGCCCACGGCGACCGAGAGAATCGCCAGCCACTGCTGACGGACGCTCTGCTGGCTGTGTTCGGGTGGGCTGTGGGGGGACGTATTGGGGCTTGGCATGGTGCGGGCTTCCATAGGGGACTGTCGCCTGGGACAGGCGCTGCAGCGAGGGGAAAACGGGGAGGCGATTATAGGGGGTGGATTTTGCCGCTCGACAGGCGGGCGGCTTGATAGTAATCATCAGTGGGATCGATGGGTGGCCTGGGATAGAGCGTTTGGCCATCCCTCTCAAAGTTTTTCACCTGCACAGAAGGGCATATGACAGAGGCATACCAAGGAAGCTGCCTGTGCGCAGCGGTCAGCTACGAGCTGCTCACGCCACCCAAGGCCGTGAGTCATTGTCACTGCAGCCAGTGCCGCAAAGGGCACGGGGCTGCATTCGCGTCATATGGCAGCGTGCCGCGCAGCGCACTTCGCCTACTTCGTGGGGCCGACAGCATCAAGGCCTACGCCTCTTCGCAGACAGTGTTACGCGAGTTCTGCGGGGCGTGTGGCTCGACGTTGTTCTGGTCACGAACCGAAGGTGAGTTCGCCGGCTGGATCTCGATCGCGCTGGGTACACTTGATACACCGTTCCAGCCACGCAAGCAAAAGCACGTTTACATCGATTCTGCGGTGCCCTGGTATACGCCATCCAGTAATTGTCCCGAGGCCGACTGACGGCTGGCATCGCCGGAATGGGGTATGTTCTTGCCTCTGCGCTTGCTTACTGGCCTGTCATGACTGCTTGAGTATTCGATGCTGATTTCCACGTTATCCAACGGTCGATTCATTACGCCATCGCTCCAGGCCGAACCCTGTGTGCCATGGTGGAGTTTCACCAAGACGGTGTTGGCCGCGACCGCCCTGACTCTGGTGCGCGACCGACGACTCGCCCTGGATGCCGCGCTTCCTGAAACCACGTGCACCTTGCGTCAGCTACTGCGTCACGAAGCGGGCCTCGCGGATTATGGCGAGCTTCCCGAGTACCACGCGGCGGTTGCCAATCATGAAGCCGCGTGGTCCGTGGACGAGATGATGCAGCGCCTGGATGGCGCTCGGCTTCGCTATGACCCTGGAGCGGGGTGGCGTTACTCGAATGTGGGCTACATGTTGGTCGCCAGGCTTATCGAACGTGCCACAGGCCTACCGCTTGAAGATGCGATCAGCCAGCAAGTCCTGGCTCCACTCGGTATCTCGGCGGTTCGCTTGGCAACCCAACGCGCAGATCTGAACGGGGATTACCTCGGCCATTCGTTGAACTACGACCCTGGCTGGGTCTATCACGGATTGCTGATCGGCCCTGTTTCGCAGGCTGCCCTTTTCCTGGAAAGCCTGCTCGCCGGGACACTGCTTCCGGCCGACCTGCTCCAGGAAATGCAGGCAACAAAGGTGTTGGGCGGGCCAATGACTGGCCGACCGTGGATTGCGCCTGGGTATGCCCTGGGCCTGATGCGCGGGACGATCGAGGGCGGCTTGACGCTGGCCGGGCATACCGGGTGTGGCCCCGGCAGTGTGGTGGCGGTCTATCGATGCGCGGTTGGGGAGGCCGTCGCGTGTTGCGCGGTATTTTCGACGGCCTCAGATGAGGGACGTATTGAGGCGCTGGTCGCTCAGGAGGTACGCAAGGCGCTTGAGGCTGTGCGTTGAGGCTGCCTGTTAATTGTTCCGCCTTGGATTCTCACAAGATCGGCGGTGCATAGACAACTTGGTCGCGCCCTCCCTGTTTGGCTGCATAAAGTGCGCTGTCGGCGCGCCGTAGTGCATCATCGATCTGCTCGCTATCGGCGACCAAAGTACATCCCACACTGAGACTCACCCTCAGCGGACCGCTGGAGAGTTGCATCGGTCTGCTGCCAACGATCAGGCGCACGCGCTCCGCGATCCGCGATCCGCACCAGCTCGTCACGGTCCTTTACCCGCAGCAATGCGACGAACTCCTCACCGCCCTGGCGTACCAGCAAATCCTCCGGGCGAAGGGCAGCTCGCAGACGACGCGCACACTCGCAAAGCACCTGGTCACCGTCAGCATGACCGTACTTGTCGTTTACAGACTTGAAGTGGTCAAGGTCCGCATACAGAGTACCCAACTGCAGATCTTTCTCTTTTGCCAAACGGCGTTCACGATCCTGGAAGGCGGCCAACGCGCCGCGGTTCCATAGCTGTGTTAGCGGATCAAGCAAAGCCTTGCGTTGCTCACGGTCCATTTCAAGGCGTAAGTCGTGGTTGGCCTGTATCATGCTGCGCAGTTGCAGATAACCCTCCGCGAGCGTGGCCAAGTCTCTGAAGTTGGCCTGCTGGGCCTCACTTAGCAGGCGTGGGCGAGGGTCGAACATGCATAGCGTTCCGATCGCTTTGCCGTTTCCGGCACGCAAGGGGTGACCGGCGTAGAAGCGGATGTAGGGTGCGCCAAGTACCAGCGGATTGTCGGCGAATCGAGAATCGCACTCGGCGTCGGCCACCAGCAGGGTGTCTTCACCCAGAATGGCGTAGCCGCAGAAGGACACATTGCGCGGAGTCTCGTTTACGTCTAGCCCGATCCTGGCCTTGAACCATTGCCGATCGTGATCAATCAGGCTGATCAGCACAGTATCCACGTGCGCCACTTCTTGAGTGAGCCGCACCAGCGTATCGAGGTAATGCTCAGCCGGTGTATCCAGCACATTCATTTCATCGAGGGTGCGCTGGCGCAACGTTTCGTCAGTCGGTATGGGACAAGCCGGCATGTCGTTTCTCCAGTCCATGGGGTAGCGTCTCCCAAAAGGTAAGGTTTGACGCCGAGACTGAAACTACTCTAGACAGTTGAACGGATAAGGTCGAAACCATCAGTCGCCAAGGGTTATCCCGTTTGGTACTTGTCCCAGAGCTTGTTCCGGAATCGCCCCTCTGGATCGACTTGCGCTTTGAGTGCTAACAGACGGCGCGCGTTTGGGTAGGCCCTTGAAAACTGTTCCTGCGTTGCATGCAGTTGGTAGGGAAGATAGTAGGTACCGCCAAGCAACAGCGCAGCGTTGATGAGTTCGCGTGTCCACACGCCAACTGCCTCGCGATCATCCACCCCGACGCGCTGCCAATAATAGAGCACGAATGAAAAGACTTCTTCGCGTGCCCAGGACAGAAACGAGTCGGGGTCGGCCGGAGCGTGTCGGATGGAGATATTGACGGCGTCAACGCTGTGCGTCTGAAGGATGGCGGCCATTTGCTTCACGAACGCATTGAACTGTGTCACTGGCACAAAATATTCTTGCAACGCATAGGTACTGTTTCGGGTTGCAATGGGGCCAAGCGAAGCGACATCCGCACTGGCCTCGTAGTTGCGCCGTACGACCGGTTGATTGAGATAGCGCAGTGGATCGACCACATCCTTGCGAATCATTGGACCACCGGGAAGCTTGGTCACACTCCACATGACGGTCTGGTTGATTTTGTACGACTGCCCCGGTGCCACCAGTCGTTCTTCGACGGTCAGCGCTTTGTCCGAGGCACGCCAAGTGACGGAAGTAGCCATGTCGAAATAAGGGGGGGCCAAATCGGCATTATGCAGGATAGCCTGTTCGTTCTCGCGGACTTGGTCATTGAAAAAACGCGGGTAATCAGCAACTGGCATGCGGCGGGTCTGACGTTCAATTGTGATGTTGGACGCGAGGTCCAGCTCGACCTCAGTGATCACCCCCATTGCACCATAGCCACCGATAGCAGCGTAGAACAGGTCGGAATTTGCGCTGCGGGAAGCTTCTACTACCGAACCGTCCGCAAGCACCAGTTGCAGAGAACGCACCGAGTTGATGACCGGACCTGCGCCGACATAGCGTCCATGAGCATTGACTGACAGCGAACCGCCGACGGTGAAGTTGGCATAACTCTGCATGATTTTTATCGAGAGATCGTCCGGGTCTATGACCGACTGCAGGTCACGCCAACGCATCCCTGTTTGCACGCGTATGACTCTGCTCTCAGGCGAATATCGGATCACCTGATTAAACTGACGCATATCGAGGTGCAGGCTGTTTTCGGTAGCGATCTGCCCCCCCATGCTATAGCGGCCACCACCGATGCTGACTGGGCCTGACGACATCGCGAGCGCCCGCTGTATTTCGCGCGTGGTGCGAGGTGCGAGCAAACGATTGACCCAAATCGGATTGAGCATCGTCACATCGTTCACCAGGACGCCCGATGGTGCCGCCCATGATGACCACGGTGAAAGCACACTAACGGCAATCCCGGTCATCCCAGCCTGGAGTAGATGGCGCCGAGTGAGATTAGGCGACGATTCTGAAACGGCATGCTGTTGTGTACTGTCGATCAATTGCGCTCCCTCGCGGTGAATCAAAATTAACCTGCGCCTTCGGACTTCAAAGCAGACTAGTGTCCTGTCTCGGAAATACGTTCTCTTTTGGCGAGTGGCTTGGGTGTCCGGCCAAGGCGCCGCCAGAAGTGAACAGCTTAATTCCGAGACAGGACACTCGGAGCAGGCCTGGCCCACTGCGCCAGAAACTCGGCAATTCTGCGCTCAATACCACTCTCCACCGTCCGCAGCCGCAGAATGGGAAGGCCACTGGCCGCTAGAATCTCATTCTTCCTGGCGTCCCTAGCGGCCTGCACGGGGTGGTCGTGATACCCGCCATCGACCTCGATCACCCCAACCGGGGTCTTGCCTACTTTGAAATAGATGACGAAATCGCAACTGGCGCGCCTCATGAACGCCCGCTGGGTTTGCGTCCACTCGGGCTTGCTCGGCGATGCGAGCTTATCCAGGTGGATTTGCGTGTGGAACGTCAACGCATGGCACGCCGGGGCCAAGAGCGCTTCGCGCAGCAACTGCGCCACGATCTGCTCGGACTTGTAGCGTGAATCCTCGGGCCGCAGTCGGGCCTTCAGGCGTTCCAGGGACTGATCGTACTCGTGGTACAACAAGTCGAATGCCGACACCACTGGTGCACGCACGATCTGCTCGTCCTGTGCGTAATAGCTGATGTAGCGGATCAGCGCGGCAATGTGGCCATTGTTCTCGGTGAACACCTCGTCACCGGTCACCAGGGTGAAACGATGTTTGGCCCGCGACACTGCCACGTTGATCATGCGCGGGTCGTCGACGAAATCCAGGCGTCCTTGCGTCTGGTTGTAGCGCTTCTTGTCTAGCACGGTGGAAAAGACGATCTCGTCGCACTCGCGCCCTTGGAACTTGTGCACTGTGTCTTTGATGAAGTCCGCCGGCAGGTGCTTGTCGCAAAGGTTGACCTGTGCCCGGAACGGGGCGATGTAGCCGCGGCCTTCACCGTCCACTACAACAGATTGCCTCTCGTCTTCGAGCACCTTGAGCAAGGAATCCAGCTCCCGAAGGTTGGTGTTCTTGCGTGCGTGGTTTCCCTTGGCGGTCACCACCAGGCGCAGGGGCTCCTCGCCGTTGTCCACGGTCATCGGCACCAGTGCGTTGTCATAGAACTGCTGGTTGCAGAATTGGATGGTCCTGGGGTGGCAGCGGTAATGCTCCTTCAGCAACGTCCTTGGCAGTGCGTTCTGGAACACGGCAATGCACGAATCCAGCAGGCTGTAGTGCTCGCAATCGTAGGCCTCGACCGGCGCCTGCAGCCCCAGTTTCACGGGGATGTGCGGCAACTGGCGGTTGTCGCCGACGACGATCAGATTCTTGGCGCAACCCAGCGGCAGGATGCCCGGCACGATGTCCTGCAAGGAAGCTTCGTCGATGATCACGTAGTCGAGGATCGCCCCCGGCGCGATCGAGTTGACGATCGAGTGCGTGCCGCTGCCCAGGATAGGGAAACGCTGCACGAAGGCATCAAAGTCCCTGCGGTAGGTCTTGACATCGAAGCTGTCTCGCGGGGGAACCTTACCTTGTAGATGCTGCTTCAGATGGTGCATTGATGCGGTTGTCAGCTCTTTGAGCAACGCCGTGAAATTTGCGCGCGCCAAGGATTCACGGCACGCCCGCAGCTCGGTTTCCTTATCCTGCAGCGACTTGTCGTAGTAATGCATCTGCAGGGCATGGAATGCGGCCATGCGCGTCTCGCCCTCGGCGAACGGCTTGGTGCGAAAGACTCTGAATTGGAGCAGCAGCTCGATGCGGTCCTTGAGCTTCACGCGCTGCTCGCCCAAATGCGCCAGGTAGGCCATGAGGTCGGTAGTCTTGCGAGGGGTCAGCCCGTACTTGTCCAACGAGCCTGTGGCCTGCACACCGTTTTCTAGCTGCCACTGCTGCAGGTAGCGCCGCTCGATGACCAGCTCGTCCAGTTCGATCTGCAGTTGTGCCGCCCGGTTGTGGTCGTGCAGGTGCTGCTTCAGGCGGGTAAGCAAGCCCTGGATTTCTTCCAGGGACGGTGCCGGCCCGGGTGCGCTGGAGGGCCATGCAGGCATGTCGTCGAAGAAGGCTTCGCGGTTTTCCTTGTTGCCAAGCTTTGCGACCAGGTAGCCCAGGCCGCATTTCTCAAGCTTTTCGTAGACGTTTGCCACGGCCGCATTGTTGTTGGACAGCACCGCAACCGTCTGCCCGCGCAACAGGATATTGGCGAGGATGTTGAGGATGGTCTGGGTCTTGCCGGTTCCCGGTGGGCCTTCGATCACGCTGATTTGCGCGCTGAATGCCCGCTCGACGGCCTGGTACTGGCTTTCGTTCAACCCGAACGGATAAATGAGTCCCTGACCCGGGGCGAGCGTGCCGTTGCGCCCGGTGCAATAGGCTTGCAAGGCAGTGCTGGCGATGGAGGGCAGTTTTCCAAGCTGAGTTACGACATTGCTGGCTATGTCACGATCAGCCTTCGAATGCGCTTGAGCGTGTCGGGCACTCGCGACCGCAGTGAAATAACCGAAGACCGGCGTGTCCTTGATCGAGGTAGGGGCGGTGAAGACGATGCCGTCCATCTTGTGGACATAGGGCCTGGTGCCGCCCGGATAGTGCACCACGGCATATCGCTCGCCGTAGATCACCGCTTTGTCGATGGGTTTGACGATCGTGCTGCCAGGTTTAGTCAGCAGTACATTGCTCAACTCGCGGGAAGGTGATACTCGGCAGTTACTGAGCGGGCGGGTGTATTTTTTACTGGAGGGGAAATGACAGGTCAGTTCCAGTGCTTCGTACTTTTCGCTCCAGTGAATCGCCCAGTCGCTGATCTTTGCGGTCTTGTCCTCACCATCCACCTGAATCGAAGCCATATTCCCTTATTCCTGTGCGCAGGACATTCGGTTACGTCGTGTACCGGATACTGCTTTCCCTGATTGGTGCCATAGTGCCATTATTGGGTGCAGGTTCGATAGCTGGTGTGTGCGTTTTCCTGCGGGCATTGAGGTCGATGACGCCTTGGAGATGGCGGAGCAGACTGAGGTCTGAAGCGATGCGTCGCCGGTTGAAGCATGACCGTCGTTATCCAATCCATGGCGGTCCCTCAACATAAGTGCCTATCGGTCAGAAGCGCTCGGTTGCTTTCATAGATGCATGAGTCTATTACGGCGGTTCACCTCTGGCTGTTTGCTGCTCTCAGCGCAGGACCGCTATGGGTCGATAGCAGCCGTTCCCGGATGACCGCTTTCGACCCATAGCGGACATTCAGCGGAAATGGATTGGGTGTCCGCGCAAATCTGAAATAGGATGGGCCATCCTCATCCACCATTGCGCACTAGCAGCAAGCTTATCCATGGAACGAAAAGCAAGCCCGTCCTGCGCTGATTGGGTCATACGCAGTGCCACGCCTGGCAGCGTGGAGCGTATTGAGGCGTGGTTTGGCGGCCATGGCTACGACCCCCATCGGCACGATACCTACTCGATAGGCCGTACCCTTGCCGGCGTGCAGAGCTTTCACTACAAAGGGGCGCTGTGCCACGGCGTGCCGGGCAACACCCTGGTGCTGCACCCGGACGAAGTCCATGACGGCATGGCCGGCACGGATATCGGCTTTCGCTACCGGATGGCCTATATCGATCCTTCGCTGATCCAGAGCGTGCTCGGCGGCGAACCGTTGCCGTTCATTGCCGGCGGAATGTCCCGCGACCCGCGCCTCTATCGCGCCAGCGAGGCCTTCGTGCAGGCACTGGATCATCCGCTGGAAACACTGGAGGAGCAGGACGCCGTCTATGACCTGGCCATGGCGCTGCGTGCAGTCGGCGGCAAGCCCCGCGGCCGCAAACGCCTGGACTACCGCTCGGCCGAGCGCGCCAGGGCGTTCATCATGGAGCACCTTGACCACGGCATCACGCTGGAAATGCTCGAGCAGGCCAGCGGGCGTGAGCAATGGAGCTTGTCACGGGACTTCCGAGCCCTTTACGGCACCAGCCCATACCGTTTTGTCACGCTACGACGCCTGGACTGTTTTCGCAGGCTGATCCTGGAGGGCTTCACCCTGGTCGATGCCGCCCTCGCTGCAGGCTTTCACGACCAGAGCCACATGACCCGACATTTCACTCGCACCTACGGCGTGCCGCCCCTGCGCTGGTTGGAACGCTTGCGGCCTGCCCGCTGACTTGCAGGATCGTACAAGAGCCGCCTGCTTTCTATTCGGTAGCCTGATCACTCTAACTACAGAGGATCTGTCATGACCGACTCACACCCGCAACGCGCATCGCAACCTGTGAACCTGGCTCAGAAGGCTGCACTGATCGAGCAGCAGTGGAGCCCAAGGGTGGTCGCGGAAATGAACGACTACCAATTCAAGGTCGTGCGCATTGAAGGGGAATTCATCTGGCACTCGCACCCGGAGACGGATGAAGCGTTCCTGGTGCTTGCAGGCACCTTGCGTATCGATCTGCCAGAGGGCAGCGTGTATGTGCGGCCGGGTGAGCTGTATGTCGTGCCGCGTGGTGTAGCGCACAGAACAGCGGCCCAGGCGGAAACGAAACTGATGATGATCGAGCCGCGAGGCGTTCTGAATACCGGTCATGAAGGAGGGGGGCGAACTGCGGTGAATGACGTCTGGATCTGAGTTGACGATGCAGGCGATGAGGCCGGTACTCACTAAATGGCCTTGGATCGATGTGCGCCTTGAGTCGGAAGCGGGAGCTCACGAGCGGTCGTTTTCGAGCCATAGCTGCCATTCACCAACGGCAGGATTTCTAGCTTTGGCCGCTGGATGCCGCGCACTGAAACGGCCCCAGAGCAGCCTGAGCAGTTGACTCTCCCGTTATGGTCAGGCTTTACCCTGCACGCTTCATGTTCAGGATGAAGTGATGATGAGCAAACGAGTACTGGTGGTGCTGGGGCACCCGTCAAGCGAGAGTTTCTGCGCAGCGCTGACCGAGAGCTATGTCGAGGCGGCCAGAAGTGCCGGCCATGATGTCAGGGTGTTACGGCTTGATGCTTTGAGCTTTGACCCGGTATTACGCAGCGGCTACCGGCAAGCGCAGCCACTGGAACCCGATCTGCTCAGGGCCCAGGCCGACATCACCTGGGCCGAGCACCTAGTCTTTATCTACCCCATTTGGTGGGGCGGTATCCCTGCACTGATGAAAGGCTTTTTCGACCGCGTGTTCCTGCCCGGTTTCGCGTTTCAGTATAGGGCAGGCAAGGCTTTCCCCGAGCAACTGCTCAAGGGTCGTACAGCGCATCTGCTGGTGACGATGGATACACCGCCGTGGTACTACCGCTGGGTGTATCGCATGCCTGGCCTTCACCAAGTGCGCAAGACCACGTTGCAGTTCTGCGGTATCAGAACGCTGCGTACCCTGATGTTCGGGCCACTGCTCGGCTCCAGCGCGCTGCGGCGTGGAGCCTGGCTCGAACAGGCACGAGGCATCGCCAGCTGACCTGCGGCTACGTGGTTCCAGAACCGCTGGCGCCATGCAATGATGCCCCGCTCCCTGATGAAAAGGACATTCATGTATATCGGCAAAGCCGCCCAACTGTCGGGCACCACGGTCAAGACCATCCGCCACTACGAAGCGATTGGCCTGCTGCCACCGCCCAAGCGCCAAGGGCAGTACCGCGTTTACAATCAGCAGAGTGTCGAGTTGCTGACGTTCATCAAATGCGCGCAGCAGTTGGGTTTCAAACTGAAAGAACTGCAGGCCATTCTGCTGAGGCATCAGGGTGCTGATTTGCCGTGGGACTTGGCGGGCAAGGTCATTGCCGACAAGAAACGCGAAGTGCTGGGGCAAATCACTGGGCTGCAGAAGATATACGCAGGGCTCGAAGCGTTTGAAGCAAGCCTTGCAGGTGCCAGGTATCAGTGCGGGCTTAAACGTCTGCCATAAGCTCCGTGAGAGCGGCAGGGAACAGAATACGGGACCTGCGTCCAAACGGCTTCGAGAGTGTGCTTGCGGTTGACCATGTCGGCCATTGCCGTAAAATCGCGCGCCCAAAATCCAGCCGGCAGGGAGCTTCAATGCAACGGGTGATGATCATTGGCCAGCCAGGTTCTGGGAAAAGTACCTTGGCGCGCAAGCTCGGTGAGCGCACGGGCTTGCCGGTCGTGCATATCGACACGATTCACTGGCAGCCAGGGTGGGTCGAACGCAGCCGGGACGAGAAGACGCGTCTTTGCCATGAGGTCGAGGCCCGTGAGCGCTGGATTTTCGAAGGTGGGCACTCGACCACATGGAACAATCGGCTGGCCCGCGCTGACATGCTGATATGGATCGATCGCTCGGCGCCGCTTCGATTCTGGCGCGTGTTCCTCAGAACGATGCTGAACCGCGGCCGATCCCGGCCTGACCTGCCGGACGACTGCCCGGAACTGCTGGCCAACTTGCCGGAGTTTCTCGGCTTCATGTGGCGGACGAAAACCTCGTCCCGGGAGGCAATCAAGCGATTCGTGGCGACAGTCCCGTCGGGATTTCGCGTGGTCTGCCTGCGGTCCAACCGGGATACCGAGGTATTTCTCGCGAGTCTGGGCACAGGCTGATCAGGCTGCGCAAGGTTATTAGATCTCGTGGCGGCAGGCGCCTGCCGTGAAGGCGTGTCAGAACGTTTTAACCTGCGCAAGGATGGCCCATGGCGCTGACCAGCAAGATCACGACCTACAACCCTGAATGGCCACAACGGTACGAGGCGGACAAAATGCTGCTCGTCTCGGCATTCGGTGATGAGCTTATCGCCATGCACCATGTGGGCAGCACGGCTGTCCCGCAACTCGCCGCCAAGCCCGAGATCGATGTGCTGATCGAGGTTTCAGAGCATTGCAATGCAGCAGCCCGAGACGAGGTGTTGCTTAGCTTGGGGTATGTACGCGGCAGCGACCTGTCCGAAGGGCACCACTTCTATCGCCGCAATATTGGCGAGGTGCGCACCCACAAGGTCCACATCTGCAGATGTGGTCACCCTTCAATCATCCAGATGCTGACCTTCAGGGAACTGCTCAGGAACGACGCCTCCCTGCGCCAGCGATATCAAGACCTCAAGATCGAGCTGGAGGCCACCAACACCGGGGGGATGGCTGAATATCTGGAGAAGAAGGGGCCATTTATCATCACGGCGTTGCTTGAGGTGGGCATCAGACGGTGATGAGGGCGATTCGTTGACTCAAGCGGGGTTTACGCCCTGATCGCCTCAAGCAGCCCTGCGATGCCGAAGATGCTCATCATTCGCTTGAGGTTGTAGGTGAGCACGTGAAGGCTCATTTCAGTGCTTACCCTCGGCAGGGTTTTACTCAGGATGCGTTGCGCCATGCCCCTGTACAGGAAGGTGAGGAATAGTTTGCCCGAGGGCAATGGCACTGGTTTCAAGCTTCACACGCTCTGCTTCCAGAAAAACATACGTGGCTTGCAAGGTGGTGATCTTCGTCTGAATTTCGGCCATCTTGCTGGCGACCAAGGCCGCGCCTTGCGCGCAATTGATCGTATTACCCCGCTTGGCAGCAAGAATGTCGCCAATCTCGGCGAGCGAAAAGCCCACGCCCTGGGCACTCTGAATGAAGGCCAGGTCAACAACGGCCTGATCGCTGTAGCTGCGATAGTTGTTGGCTTGTCGATGGGCCACGATAAGCCCGAGTTGTTCGTAATAGCGCAATGCATGGCGGCCAACTCCACTACGGCGCTCCAACTCTCCAATGTTCACAGTAAAAATTCCTTGACTGTAGAGCAGACTCTACACCTTAGCCTGCCCCCATCATCCAAACAAGGATTCAGGCATGAGCGCGGAATGTTTCGTCACAGGCGGCAGTGGGTTTATCGGTCAGCATTTACTGGCTCGTCTTACTGCGACAGGGCACAAGGTCTGGGTGCTTATGCGCACCCCTGCAAACCTTGAGCGCCTCAGGGAGCAGGTAAGCCGACTGGGTGGTAACCCTGCCTGTATCCATGCCGTTGAGGGCGATATCAGCAGAGAGGGGCTTGGGCTCAGCGAGGCAGACAAGCAGCGCGTGTCGTCGGCCTCTGTGGCCTTCCACCTCGCGACACAATTTTCCTGGGGGCTGACAATGGAGCGCGCCCGCGAAGTCAATGTGCAAGGGGCGCTGCGAGTCGCCAGGCTTGCGGCGAGCCAGCGCATCCGCTTGCTGATGGTGGGTGGCTTCATGCTGCAAAACCTTTGCCACCTGGCCAGTATCGGGGTGGACAATGAGCGCCCTGAAAACACGAACTGGCCCTCCGTCTACGCCCGTGCAGGTGGCTACGAAGGCAGCAAGCTCGAGGCTCATTTTGCGGTCATCCGTTACATGCAGGAGGTGGGCGCGGATTACACAATCGTTCACCCGGCTACGGTGTGTGGCCACAGCGAGAGCGGGCACATTGTCGAAGGACAACCTTTGGCCGAACTCATTCGAAATCTGGCACAAGGCCGGTTCAAGGCTGTCCCCGGCTCCACCAGGCACTGGTTGCCCTTAGTCAGCGTCGATTACCTGGTGACCATGATAACTTGCGCGGCGTTCGACCCCTCGATGGCCAACCAGCAGGTCCTGACGCTTTATGAACATACACCGAACTTGCAGGAGATGCTGGGGCAGATAGCCAAAACGCTGAATATAAAGGCACCCCGTCGCCATGTAGCGATAGGGTTGCTGAGATGGCTTTTGACAATTCCCGGACTGGCGTCCCGATTCGCGATCAGCGCCGAGTCATTGAACTTTATTCAGACGCAACGCTTTGACATGTGTCATAGCCGGCAACTGGAACTGAAGTATCAGCTGACACATCCGGACATGGCGCGAGCTTTGGAAAAGACAGTGCGCTACGTCAATGGTTACTTGACCCATTGAAACACCCCCCCTCAGGCAATAGGCTGGGCCATGCCCATGCCATGACGCTCGCCATGCTGCCGATTACGGCCTATGGCTGCTTTTCACCAAAGGCAGCCATGGGGCGAAAACTGTCGGTTGCATCTGACCGCTATCGACCCAGGCGTATTTTCTCCAGGTGCTGCTGACGCTACTGCTTCGTCATGGTGTGGTTCAAGGGCTGCGCTGGATTGAAACCGATGGCCCTGCTTCAGCACGGCGCGTGCGAACGTCAGAAGGTGTACTTGATACCCGTCATGATGTTCCTTGGAGCACCGTACATACCGTGGTCGCCGGCATAGCTGAGGTATTCGCGGTCGAACACGTTGTTCAGGTTGACTGACGCACTCAGATGCTGGTTGAAGTCGTAGCGAGCCAGGAGGTTGGTGACGGCGTAGCTGCCCTGGGTGAAAGTGTGCAGGTCGGCACCGGTCTTGCTCTGCCAGTTCACACCACCGCCGAGGGTGACCTTGTCCAGAATGCCCGGCAGGCGATAGCTGGTGAAGGTCTTCAGACTGTGGCGGGGCAGGGTGGTAACGATACGCTGGTCGTCAGCGTCGGTGCTCACCGCATAGGCATAACCGGCGGAGGCCTGCCAGCCTTCGGCCAGCTCTCCGTCCAGGGTGAATTCAGCGCCCTTGGTGGTGGTGCCCTGTTCCGACTTGTAGGTATTGCCGCCTGGGGTATCGATCCAGATCGCCAGGTTGTCCTGCTCGATCTTGAACAGCGCGATGCTGGAGTTCAGCTTGCCGTCGAAGTGGCTGCCCTTGACACCGACTTCATAGCCGGTGCCTTCCATCGGATCCAGTGGCTTGTTGTTGATGTCGCGAACCCAGGACGACTGAGGGTTGAAGATTTTCGTATAGCTGGCATACAGCGACCACGTATCGTTGACGTCATACACCACGCCAGCATAGGGAATGTAGACGCCGGTTTCCGATTCCTTGGTCTTGGTGTGTTCAGCGTTGTAGGGTTTATCCTCGATCTCGCGATGCCAGTCGATCACGCGGCTACCCAGCAAGATACTGAGATCGTCGGTGGCGTGCAGGCGCGTGGCGAGGTAGGCGGCATATTGGGTTTCGTCGACAGTGGACTTGCCCGTGACGTCGAATTGCGGTTTCACCGAGGCGCCGTTCCAGTTCAGCAGGTTGTCGATTGCGCCGGCCGGGGAGCCGGAATAGTCGTATTTCCAGCCGCCGTAGCTTGGCACATTCTCGTAGTAGTTGGACAAGGTCACGCCGGCGATCAGCTCGTGCTCGCGACCCAACAGATCGAATGGGCCGGTCAGGTAGGCATCGATGTTGTTCTGGCGGGGAACACCGGAGAAGCGCACTGGCAACTGCGTGGTGCCACTTCCGTCCGGGTTGAGGCTGCCGTTGACGTAGTTGAAGACTTCGTCAAACTTGTTTTCGGAGTGGGTCAGTTCGATCTTCCCGCTCCAGCCATTGGCAAACTGCTGTTCGATCGAGGTGAAAAAGCTGGTTTGTTCATGGTCGTTGTAGGACCAGGTCTGTGCCGAATTGAGCGAGCGTTTGAGGTTGCTGCGAGAGCCGTCGGTGAAACGGGTCGGCAGTCCGGAGCGCATGGGCGAGTCGACGTCTGTGCGTTGATAACTGAAGCCCATGGTCAACAGGGTGTCCTCGGTCAGGTCGAACTCGGTAATGCCGTAGATCAGTTGCGAGTCCTGCTTGTAGCGGTCGATCCAGGACTGCTCGGTCTTGAAGTCGGCGACCAGGCGACCGCGTACGTTGCCGGTTTCGGTCAGCGGGCCAGACACATCAAAGCCGGTACCGTAGCGGTCCCAGCTGCCGGCTTCAGCGCTGACGCTGGCCTGAGCCTCGGCGGTCGGACGCTTGCGGATCAGGTTGATCGTCGCTGAAGGGCTGCCCAGGCCGCTGATCAGGCCGGTAGCACCGCGTACCACCTCCACACGGTCGTACATCGCCATGCTCTGGGTGTAATTGTCCATGCGCTTGACGGTGGGCACGCCATCGATTTCAAAGTTCTGGATCTCGAAGCCCCGGGAGAAGTAACCGTCGGATTCGGCACCCTGTCCGTCGCGCAGCACGATGATGCCTGGTGTGGCATCGAGGGTATCGCTGAGATTGGTCAGGCGCTGGTCATCCAGGCGCTGGCGGGTCATGACGGTCAGCGACTGCGGGGTTTCCTTGGGGGTCAGGTTCAAGCGGGTCGAGCTGCTGGATGAATAGGTGGTATAGAGCCCAGTGCCTTCTGTAGTCGACCCGGGAGCCTTGCCCGAAATGGAAATGCTCTGAAGCTCCAGGACGGCAGAGGCCGGTGCACGCTGGAGGGGGTATCGCCCATCCGGCTGGCGAACCGCAAGGAGTTGGCTGCCCTCAAGTAGCGCCTGTAAGGCACCGTCGACCGTGTAATCGCCACTCAAGCCAGGGCTGTTTTGCCCGGCAATCAACTCATTGGGGAACGACAACAACAAATGGGCTTGCTGGCCCAGCTGATTGAGCGCAGCGCCCAGTGGCGCCGGGGCAATTTCGTAGTGCTGCACGCGGCTGTCGGTGGCTGCCCAGGCTGGCGATGAGGTGGCGAGCAGAACCGCTGCGGTGCAACCCAGGGTAGTGGCGAGCGAGGTAACGGAGTACGAGGAAAAACTGCGGTGGTGCATGTGAAGTTTCCCGATGATTTTTGATGTATGGCCTATGAGTCTCGCCAGAAATCAAAACGGCTCATCGAGGACGAAAAAATTTCAAACGTTAGCGGGCAGGGGACGCAAGTTGACCCACAGGCGAGTGAAACGCTGTACATCCAGTTTCAGTGTGTGGGCGACGGCATCGATGATTCGATCGCTGTCTGCCAGCGGGTAGGTGCCCCATACGCGCAGGTTGGCCAGGGCGGCGTCGCACCCAAGATGCCCATGGCGATACCGGCCAAGTTCGTCGAGAAACGCCTTGAGCGGTTGGCCGTTGGCGACGATCATGCCTTCGGCCCAGGCGGGAGAGGATGCTTGCATTGCCCCCTGATCGAGTATCCCGAACGGCCCGAAACGCGCCAGCTGCCCGGCTTGCAGAGTGGTCCAGAGGTTGGCTTGGGTCGGGCTTATTTCAAGCGAGCCATGATAGATCGCCAGCTGGGTTGAGCCATTGTCAAACTGCCGCATTGTGAAACGCGCCGAGGACGCCTGCGCCCGAACCTGTGCGGTTTCGATAAACAGCGCCGGGTTCAAGGCGGTGTTGATCAGGACCTCGCCGCTGAGTAATCGAAGGTGCCAGCGCTGGTCAGCCGTGCGAGCATTTATTGCGCTACGGGTATTGAGTTCAAGCGACAGATCCGAGGCCAGCGCAACACGTCGGCGCTCGCCCACGCCCGTGGTGTAGTCGGCACTCATGCGCGACATCAACTCGCTGTCTCGACTCAGCCAGGCACCGGTACCTGCAGCCAACAGCAAGGCCAGGCCCTTTATTGCCCGACGCCTGCTCAGCCCTTCCTGGGAGGGAAGCAACAGGGCCTGTCGGGCGAGGTCTGGATCGCCTTGGGTGCGCAATGAATCGAACTGCGCCCCCAACTCCAAGGCTTTTTCCCAGGCCAGTTCATGCAAGGGGTGTTCACTACGCCACGCCATGAATGCGGCCTGTGCGGGTGAATCGAAATTGGCCTCCTGCATATCGAGCCACCACTCCATCGCCTCCTCACACATTTTTGGCGATAGCGAGGATTCTCGGCCAAAGGCGTTGGCGGTGATAGTCATTACAGTGCTTCCGTCACCAGCATGCATCGCGCACCCGCCTTGATGATATGGCGCTTGACGGTAGCGATTGAAATACCCAGTCGCTCGGCAATATCTGCGTGGCTGAGCCCATCGAGTTGTGACCAGAGAAAAGCCTTTTTGACGGCGACATCCAGTTCGCACAGTGCTTCGTCGAGTCGAACCAGCGTCTCGAAAATAATCAGTTGGGTCGCTAGGTCCGGCAGCACGCTTTTGTCTTCGGTCTGGAGCGCATCCAGATAGGCTTTTTCCAGGCGTGCGCGGCGGTAGTGGTTGGACAGGACACTGCGTGCCACCTTGGCCAGCAAAGGCCGAGGCTGGCGGATCTCAAGCGCCTCGTTGCTGGCCAACAGGCGCATGAAGGTGTCCTGCATCAAATCAGCGGCGCGGTGTGAGCAGCTCAATTGCCGATACAGCCAACTACGCAACCAGCGGTGTTGCTGTTGGTAAAGAGCAGTGAGCTGAGCGGTATCGATAGATGCCATGAGCTGTCACGAAATTGGTGCAAATGAGACTTAGTATCATATGGGATTAATTGGGTAGCGACAAGAATGCAGGAGGGCGCGGGGCATGATTGGCCTGATGGATGAGGGGCATTTGCTTGCTTTCAACGCCGTGCGGAAAGTTGTTGCGGCGCCAGGAATGCATCGTGGAAGTAATGGTGGAACGCGTGCATCGCCGGGCTGAATTCCCGCTCGCGATGCCAGGCCAGGCCGACGCTCATGGGGGTGACCTTGTCGGTGATGGTCACCGTTTCGATGCGTTTACCTTCCAGCGACCAGGGGCGATGTACCAGGTCGGAGAGGATCGCCACGCCGCTGCCGTTGGCCACCATGCTGCGCACTGCCTCCACAGAGCTGGTGCGGATTCGCACGTTGGGCTGCTGCTGGGCATGTTCCCAGTAGCGCATGGCGCTTTGTTCGGCTTCGTCGACGGTAAGCAGGATGAACGGCTCCTGTGTGACGTCGGCAAGGCTCACGGCCGAGCGCTCGCACAGCGGGTGATGGCTGGGCAGCCACAGCCGGCGCTCGGAATTGAACAGGGTTTTCGAGACGATGTCCGGGTGGGTCAGGTTCGAGGTCAGCACCACCGCCATGTCGAATTCGCCTTCGAGCAGGCCTTGCTCGATGGCCTGGCGCTCCCGTTCGTGCACTTCGATGGCCACGTCCGGGTGCCAGTGTTCCAGGCGTTGCAGGTGATGGGGCAGGAAGTAACCGATCACCGTGTAACTGGCCGCTACCCGCAACAGGCCGGTGGCGCGAACGTCCGGCAGTGGGCTGTTGAGGGCGTCCTCGACGCTGCGCAAGATCACGTAGGCCCGATTGAGAAAGTGCCGTCCGGCATCGGTCAGGCTCATGCCCTGGGCCGAGCGCTGGAACAGTAGCGTGCCGAGCATGCCCTCCAGTTCCTTGATTGCAGTGGTCACCGCCGACTGGGAAATATTCAGATGAATCGCAGCTTGGGAGATTTGCCCGATCTCGGCCGTGGCGACGAAGTAGCGAACCTGGCGCAGGGTCAGTGACATGAACACTCCGCTTGATGAGGTATCTGATTTTCAGAAGATGCCCCCTCAGATAATAGATCTTCCCAAGGGGGTGGCTGGAACTTAACGTGCTCTGCATGAAGTCACAAGCGTCAGGAGCACGTGTCATGCAGGCAGTAGATTTCAATTCGGACATGGGCGAAGGCTTCGGTCCGTGGACGATCGGCGACGGGGTCGACAACGAACTGATGGGCTTCATCAGCTCGGCCAACATCGCCACCGGTTTCCATGCCGGCGACCCCGGCACCATGCGCCGCACGGTCGAGCAGGCCAAGCGCCTGGGCGTGGCCGTCGGTGCCCATCCGGGCTTTCGCGACCTGGTCGGGTTCGGCCGCCGCCACATCCATGCATCGGCCCAGGAGCTGGTGGACGACATGCTGTACCAGCTGGGGGCCCTGCGTGAGCTCGCCCGAGCGCAAGGCGTGGCCCTGCAGCACATCAAACCGCACGGTGCGCTGTACATGCACCTGGCCCGGGACGAAGAAGCGGCGCGCTTGCTGGTGGAAAACCTGCAGCGCCTCGAGCCTGAACTGCTGCTGTATTGCATGCCCGACTCGACGATCTGGCGTATCGCCACTGAGCTCGGCCAGCCCGTGATCCGCGAGTTCTATGCCGACCGCGAATACGACATCAGCGGCTCCATCGTCTTCACCCGCAATGTGCGTGCCTACGACCCCGCGCAGGTCGCTGCGCGGGTCCTGCGTGCCTGTCAGGAGGGCGTGGTGCGCACGGTGGAAGGTGAAGACCTGGCGATCGAGTTCGACTCCATCTGCTTGCACAGCGATACACCCGGTGCCTTGGCACTGGTCGAGGCCACCCGTAAAGCACTCGATGGCGCGGGGATCGAGGTGCGCGCACCGCGCTAAAGCCACCGACGACACCTGGCACGCAGACGCCAGGGTTTGCTCGATACACAGATTTTTTGCCTGCCTTTCTACAACTATTCCAAGAGGAACAGACATGGCGCAGCACACCGTCATCACCCCATTGCCGGGAACTTTCTACCGCAAAGCCACCCCGGAATCGCCGAACTACGTCGAGGCCGGTGCCAACGTCAGTGCCGACACGGTGATTGGCCTGATCGAGGTCATGAAGCAGTTTTCCGAACTGACCGCGGGTACGGCAGGGCGTCTGGACGCATTTCTGGTCGAAGACGGTGATCCGGTGGAGCCGGGTCAGGTCATCGCGACACTCGAAGATGCGTGAGGGCACAACCATGACTCAAGGCATTGGTAAACTGCTGATCGCCAACCGTGGCGAGATCGCCGTGCGGATCATCCGTGCCGCGAAAGCGCTCGGGATTCCAACCGTGGCAGCGTGCAGCGAAGCAGACGTCGATTCCCAGGCCGCGCGCATGGCCGACGAAGTACACATCCTTGGCCCGGCCCGCGCTGACAAGAGCTACCTCAATGTCGAGGCCTTGCTCGGTGCCCTGAAGGCCACCGGGGCCACTGCGGTGCACCCCGGTTATGGCTTTCTTTCGGAAAACGCCGAATTCGCCGAAGCGGTACTCGCCGCTGGCGCGATTTTCGTCGGCCCAAGCCCCGAGACCATCCGCCGCATGGGTGACAAGGCCGAAGCCCGGCGCACCGCGCAAGCGGCGGGCGTGCCGGTGGTGCCCGGTTCTGCCGATGAACTGTTCGATGTGGAGTCGGCGCTCGAGGCCGCCAGATCCGTCGGTTTCCCGCTGCTGATCAAGGCCTCGGCCGGAGGCGGTGGACGCGGCATTCGCCTGGCGGAAAACCCGCAACAGTTGCGCGAAGAATTCCCCCGTTCCCAGCGCGAAGCCCAGGCCGCCTTTGGCAATGGCGCGGTGTATCTGGAGCGCTTCATCGGCAAGGCCCGGCATATCGAAGTGCAGGTGCTGGGCGACGGCAAGCAGGCGGTGCACCTGTTCGAGCGCGAATGTTCGCTGCAACGCCGCCGCCAGAAGATCTTCGAAGAAGCGCCGTCACCGATCCTCGATGCCCAGCAGCGCGAGTCTCTGTGCGCGAGCGCCGTGCGCCTGACCGAGGCGCTGGGATACAAGGGCGCCGGCACCCTTGAGTATCTGTACGATGACGCCACCGGCGAGTTTTTCTTCATCGAGATGAACACACGGATCCAGGTAGAACACCCGGTCAGCGAGCTGATCACCGGTATCGATCTGGTCCAGGCCATGCTGCGCATTGCCGGTGGCGAGCCACTGGGACTCAAGCAGAGCGATATCGCAATCAACGGCGCGGCCCTGCAGATGCGCCTGAACGCCGAAGACCCCGCACGGGATTTCTTCCCAAGCCCAGGGCTTGTGCAAGCGCTGAACTGGCCACAAGGCGAGGGCGTGCGGGTCGACAGTCATCTGTATGAAGGCTACCGGGTGCCGCCCTACTATGACTCGCTGCTGGCCAAGCTGATTGTTCATGGCCGTGACCGCGCCGAAGCCCTGGCCCGCGCGCGACTGGCGGTCGAGCAGACCACGCTCACCGGCATGGCCAGCACCTTGTCGTTGCATGGGGAACTGCTGGAGCAACCCTGGTTGCACACCGCCGATTTCCACACCGGCACGTTGGAAACCTGGCTGGCCGAGCGCCGCAGTGGAGGTGCAGCATGAGCAGTCCGATTCGCTACAGCTTTGGCGCCGACGAACATCTGTTTGCCGAAGTCAGCGACAGCATGTCCCTTGAGGCCTTCTTCAAGGGCATGGCGGTCACCCGCGCGGTGGAGCGTCTGGCCCTCGATGGCGTGCTCGACGTGTGCTTGGCCAACGCCTCGTTCCAGATCCGCTTTGACCCGGATCGCATCGCGCCGGCAGATCTGCTTGAAGCAGTGAAGGGGGCCGAGGCCCAGGCCGTGGCCGAGCGCACCCTGCACACCCGGATCATCGAGATCCCGGTGCTCTACAACGATCCCTGGACCCACGAAACCCTGATGCGCTTTCGCGACCGCCACCAGGACCCGAATGCCACGGACTTGGAGTACGCTGCGCGCATCAATGGCTTGGCCGACGTCGAGGCGTTCATCGCCGCCCACAGTGGCGCGCCGTGGTTCGTTTCGATGGTGGGCTTCGTGGCGGGCCTGCCGTTCATGTTCCAGATGGTCGAGCGCGAACGGCAATTGCAGGTGCCCAAGTACCTGCGACCCCGCACCGACACACCGAAACTGACCCTGGGCCATGGCGGCTGCTTCGGTTGCATTTACTCGGTACGTGGCGCCGGTGGCTACCAGATGTTTGGCGTCACTCCGGCACCGATCTACGACCCGCAGCAGAACCTGGCGTACCTGAAGGAACACATGGTGTTCTTCCGCCCCGGCGACATCGTGCAGTTCAAGCCAATGGACCGCGATGCCTATGATCACGCCGTGGCCGAGGTCGAAGCCGGGCGTTTTGATCTGCGCATCCGTCCAGTGGAGTTCTCGCTCGATGCGTTCCTCGCCGACCCGATCGGTTATCCCAAGTCTCTGCAGGAGGTGCTGGCATGATCAAAGTGCTCAAACCCGGTCTGGCCACCTCGGTGCAGGACCTCGGCCGCGAGGGCTACTACCACCTGGGTATCCCGCCTTCCGGGGCGCTGGACCAGTACGCCCTGAGCGCGGCCAACCAGTTGGTGGGCAACCCGGCCAATTCGGCGGCGCTGGAATGCACCTTGCTGGGGCCGGAGCTGGAATTTCAGCAGGACGCCCTGGTAGCGGTATGTGGTGCGCAGATGACGCCGAAGGTCGATGGCGTGGACATGCACTTGGACACCGCCTTCGAAGTGAAGGCCGGACAAGTGCTGCGTTTCGACTTCCCCAAGGCTGGCGCGCGGGCTTATCTGGCGGTGGCCGGCGGTATCGATGTGCCGGTGGTGCTCGGCAGTCGTTCCACCTACGCACTGGGGGCGCTGGGTGGCTTTCAGGGGCGCAGGCTGGTGATGGGTGATGAACTGCCGATCGGCACCGCCAGCGGCAAGGGGAGTGCCGGGGCGAGTCTGCCCATGGCGTTGCGTCAGTCTCTGGGAGGGGAGATCACCCTGCGGGTGGTGCCGGGGCTGTACTACGACCGCCTGACCCTGGCGGCGGCGGACAGCTTTTTTGCCGAAGCCTGGACCGTCGGTTCGGAGGCAGATCGCATCGGCTACCGCTTCAAGGGTGGCAGCCCGCTGAGCTTCCAGCCTCGCGAGCAGCCGTTCGGCGCTGGCTCCGACCCTTCGAACATCGTCGACAGCTGCTACCCGATCGGCTCGATCCAGGTGCCGGCAGGGCTCGAGCCGATCATCCTGCACCGCGATGCGGTGTCCGGTGGCGGCTACGCGATGATCGGCACGGTGATCAGCGCCGACCTCGACCTGGTCGGCCAGATGCAACCCAACCAGAAGGCCCGCTTCGTTGCGGTGACGCTGGAAGAGGCGCTGCAAGCCCGACGTTCCTATAAGAAAAAGTTCAGCTGTCTGAGCAAGCTGTTCCCTTCCTGAAAAGCCAAAATGGCAAGCCAACGCCGCACTTCGGTGCGGGGGCGGCTGCCCGCGCTTCAACCTCTGACGTAAAGCACTAGCGACTGGCAGTCGATCTTTCTAACCAGTCAGCACGAGTCATCTCCCATATTTCGACCTCCATCCGTCCAGATACGAAATCTCCTGCCCGCACGTCTATCAAGCGCATACCCTCATGTGTCGAGACCTTGCGAGATGCGTCATTGGCAACAGCTTTGGGAACCTGCATGACCGGACGCGACAGTGTCTCGAACCAATAGGCATTGATAATCCGGCATGCCTCGCGCATGTAGCCCTTTCCCCACCACTGTGGTGCGAGCCAGAAGCCCCTGTTGTTTCCAGGCTGATCATACAAACTGATGCTACCCAGGGTGCAGCTAGCATCGTCGCGCATGCGGATCATCCAGTGCCATTCACGACCTGCTGCCATTGCAGGCAGGGCGATATCTCGGACATAGATCAGCGCCCCGTCTTCTGGATACGGCCATGGGACACGACGATCCAGATAGCGAACCACCTCCCAGCAGGGGAACAGCTCCTGAATAATGGGTGAATCCTCTAACTGAAGGGGGGTGAGAACCAGCCGGTCAGTGATAAGCGTCGATAGACAGTCCATGACATTCGTTCCCGGGCATCCCTGTGAGACGTTGATTATCTGTACCGGGCTGGTTTGTGTCGACCGCTGCTGGCTGTTATCTGTGCTTCGCCAAGGGCAGCTATGGGACGAGAGCAGTTATCCGTGTCTGGCTGCTTTCGACCCAGAGCAGACGGTGGGAACAGGCAGAAGTCGGCCAGAAGCGGTCGCTTGAAAAAGGTAATAAGATAATTCTTTTCGGCCTGAACGCTTGCCTCTAAGGTGTGAGACGTTGCGACACCGCTGCTCAACGCGCTGACGATGCCTTGGGTCTGCATGGCCGCATAGTCAAACACTCCTGCAACACCATGGAATGACTATATGCACCCATCGCTAAAACAAGCGCTCGACATCATTAAAATCGAGCGCAACGTAGCCGAATACACCCAGGCGTTTGACGCGGTGCATGACGTGGTAAGCGTATTTGGCGAGCTTGACCTAGCCAATCGTCTCTTCGCAGAAATACCCCGAACAGTGCCCGAAGAGCTGGTGGCCGAACTTTTCAATTTGTTGGCTTGGCAAACAAACGATAACGGTTCGGCAATGACGCGTGAGGTCGAGACGTGGCTCAGAGAACAGCAAGATCCGCGCAAGCTTAGGATTGCCATGAGCCTGGATGTATATCCATTTCCAGATGCTCAGGAAATGCATCAAGTATTGTCCACGCTGGCTGCGGCCATCCCAGAAGTGGCGACTATGTGCCAAACGCTTATGACCTCACGAAAGGCTAGAACACATAGTCAAGTATGACGAAAGGCAGTGGGGCCGCTTTGGGTCGACTGTGGTCACTTGCGAGTGGCAGCTATCGACCCATAGCCGCCGGTGACCAATAGCACCAACTGGCTACCCCCCCTGCCAGTAATCACTCAATTACTCTTTATTGGACTGTTCCGCCTAATAGCTTCCTGACTGTCCTTTTACTCCCGCGCCCTTTGCTGCGACCATTTTTGCACTGACCCAGCCCTGCGGATTTTTTATGATGGACCTTGCTATCGAGTTTCCCGAGTTCTTCCTGCCCAGTTGCACGCTGCGGCGGATTAATCGCAATGACGCCGAGGCGATTTTTGCCGGGCTTTCTAACCCGCAGGTTGTTGCCCACTACGGCGTGTCTTACGACAGCCTCGAAGCGACGGACGAGCAGATGCGCTGGTATGACGCTCTGCTGGAAGAGCACCGGGGCATTTGGTGGGGCATTACCTTCCCGGGACGGGACGAACTGATAGGCGCTTGTGGTTTCAACGATTGGTCACACTCCGACCGTAGCTTGGATATCGGCTATTGGCTGATGCCGGAACACTGGGGCCGAGGGCTGATGCAAGACTGCCTGCCCACCATCCTCCGCTTCGCCCTGGGCACCCTCGGCGTACATCGCATTCACGCAGATGTTGAGCCGGAGAACCCCGCCAGTATTCGTTTGCTGGAGCGGGTCGGCTTCGTGTTTGAGGGAACCCTGCGGGATGTGGAATACAAGAACGGGCGCTTCCTCAGCCTGCACCAGTACAGCCTGCTGGCCTCTGACCCGGCGGGGCGAGCTCTGCTGGAGGACGACACACCGATCCTTCGCCCATCCCGCGGGTCTGATGCGCAGGCACTCAGTGCTTTGGCTCAGCGCAGCAAGGCCCATTGGGGATACCCCGAGACTTGGATGAAGGCATGGCAGGCAGCGCTGACTTTCCGCCCCGAGCAAATGACCTTCCACTACGCAGTGCTGGTCGCAGCGGGTGGCCAACTACTGGGCTTTTATGGGCTTGAGAGCGGCGAGGATGGCTGGCAGTTGGAGCATTGCTGGGTCGACCCACAGTCGATGGGAAGCGGTTACGGACGGCGCCTGGTGGGGCATGCTCTGGCTGTGGCGCGTGGACTGGGCGTGAATACGCTAGCGGTGGAATCGGACCCATCGGCACGGGGCTTCTACGAGCTGCTCGGTGCACAGCATGTGCGCGATGTACCGCGTCCAGTATGTGGCGAGCTCCGGCATCTCCCAATACTTAAGTGGGAGTTCAGTGACTAGACCTGATTGGAGAGTAACGTGCAGATCGATTGGCTGCTGGCAGTCTACTCGCCGTTTGCTGCACCTTTACAAGTCAGCCATGTATTGTTAAACGGCCTGCGCCAAGGACTGCTATGGGTCGGAAGCGGCCGGTCACGAAATGCCGCTAACGACCCATAGTTGGCCTCTGCCGCACTGTCAGAAACGGGCAACAGCGGAAATTCGGTGCAGCGGCCTTGCATCTGTTTCAGCCAATCACTGGCGCATGCTCGGCCATCAATTCGATTATCCAGTCGATAAATACCCGAACCTTGGCGCTGACATGGCGATTCGGCGGGAAAACCAGGTACATCGGCATTGGCGACATATGCCAGTCTTCAAACAGCGGCAGTAGCTCCCCACTGTTAAGGTGCGGTTTGGCCATGTACTGCGGCAGCCAGAGCATCCCCAAGCCAGCCAGACCGGCGGCAAGGTACGCATTGCCGTCATCGACCGTCAGTTGCGGACGGGGCTGGACCTCTATGCGCTCCTCACCTCGCTGCATCACGTAGGGCAAGGTTTTGCCTGTTCGAAACCAGAGAAAGCCGATGGTTTTGTGCTGGCCTTCCGCTAACTCACGCGGGTGTGCTGGTGTTCCGAAGCGCTGCAAGTACCCGGGCGTGGTATAGATACCGAGTTTCAAATCGCCCACATGCCTTGCCACCAGGGACTGATCGGTGATCTCGCCGCCACGTACCACGCAGTCGATGTTTTCACCAATGATGTCGACGATGCGATCGCTCACGCCCACGGTCAGCTGGATTTCCGGATAACGTGCAAAGAATTCCGGCAGGGCGGGTATGAGCAGCATTCGCGCCAGCGGGCTGGGGACATCCACCCGCAACCGTCCGCGCGGCGTCATCGAGGCGCTGGACAAGCTGGTCTCGGCGTCGTCCATGTCTGCCAGTAACCGAACAACGCGTTCGTAGTAAGCCGCGCCGTCGGCGGTGACATTGACCTTGCGTGTGGTGCGGTTGAGCAGGCGCACGCGCAGCCTCGCTTCCAGCTGCTGAATGAGCTGCGTCACGGTGGTCTTGCTCATGTGCAAGGTGGCGGCTGCCTTGGTGAAACTGCCGGTTTCCACCACTCGGGCAAACGCCTGCATCGCATCGAATCGGTCCATTCCACGCCTCGTTCGCACCTGGATTGTTTGGATTATACAAACAGTCCTGGCCAGTGCTGCCCGTTTATCCAGGTAGGTAGCCTTTTTAAAGTGGCCTCACCGTAGACAACGGGCCGCGATAGCCCAGAACGAGGTAGGTAATGTCCAGTAAACGTGATGTCGTTTTCCCACCCGATCGCCATGCTTTGTACGAGCTGCACCGCTACTCACCGGCGATTCGCTCCAACGGTTTTCTGTTCGTATCCGGTCAGGTCGGCAGCCGCAAGGATGGCACGGCCGAGCCGGACCTCGCGGCGCAGGTTCGCCTGGCCTTCGCCAACCTCAATGCGATCCTCGCCGAGGCCGGCAGTAGTTTCCAGGATGTGGTTGATACGACCATCTTCATGGTCGACCCCGACTCGAAGTTTGAGACCATCTGGGAGGTGGCGGCTGAGTATTGGGGTGAAGCGCCTTATCCCACGGTGACCGCTCTTGGCGTGACCTGGCTGTCCGGCTTCGACTTCGAGATCAAGGTGATCGCGAAACTGCCGCAATAGAGGCGGTCCAGCCCCTGCTTCCGGTTCAAGCCGCAGGGAGCATTCGTGCTATTTCGCTGCACTCGGTAAGCCCCCGCTTACCCGTCGGCCAGACGGTAATGGCGGTTCGCCTTGCGGGGGCTATCGTTGCTTGTCTGGGCGACGACTACCGACCGAGGGCGGTGCGATGAACACGAGTGATCTACTGGAACAGTTGCTCCGGGCCGGGCAGGGTTCGCAAGCACAACAAGGGCGCGGCGGCATGTCAGCGCAGGATGGCCTGGGCGGCTTGCTGGGAGGGCTGCTTGGCGGCGGCATTACCGCAGGTGGCAGTGGTGGCCTTGGTGGTTTACTGGGCGGCCTTTTGGGTGGCGGTGGTGGCAACGCCGGCGCTTCCGCTCAGGGACGCTCTGCTGGCGGCGTCAATTACGCGGCTCTGGCGTCATTGGGCATGATGGCGTTCCAGGCCTATCAAAGTTGGCAGCGCAGCCAGGCGGCCGCGCCGCAACAGGCCGTGCGTACCGTGGATCAACTGTCCGGCCCCGAGGCCGAAGATCACAGCCATGCGATCTTGCGTGCGCTGATTGCGGCAGCCAAGGCTGATGGTCGCATCGACCCGCAGGAAGAACAGTTGATCTATGCCGAAATCAAACGTCACACCAGCGACCCGCAATTGCAGCAATGGCTGGATGAGGAAGTCAGCAAACCCCTCGATGCTGCCGAAGTGGCACAGTCGGCCCAGGACTCGGGCATGGCTGCGGAAATGTATCTGGCCAGTGTGATGCTGGTGGATGACCAGCAGGATGCGGAGCGGGCCTACCTTGATGAATTGGCCAGTGCGTTGGGGATCGATCCGACGTTGCAGGTACATCTGGAACAGCAGGCGAAGGGGGCTGCCTGATCGATCCGAAGTGGACATTGACCCAAGGCGCTGTTCTCAATGCAATCTGGTTGTTGGGCTGCGTGGGAGCGGGCTGGCCCCGCGATCACCGGTAATGCCGGTGCCATACGCCGCATCGCGGGGCAAGCCCGCTCCCACGTTGGTAATGCTTGTAACGTTGTTTCCTGCACGACTGTGTAGCCCATAGGGCACGGCGATCTCCTGCAAGAGCTTGACCTGGGCTTCAGCCCACCTCCGTGAACCGACGCCGCGTCACGAACAGCCCCACGCCCAACGGCACGGCTGGGTAGAGGGGCAGGGGAGAGACCCCGCGTCGCGTCCTACAGGGATTAATCAGATTTTCCCTATTTCGAGTAGTCCGTTTCCGAAGCATGCTTTAGCCGCTTTTACGCCTTCCAACAGAGGTCTAGTCTCGCTGGGTCGCTGCAAAAAGTAGCGGCCGGGTCTGCAAGCCTGAGCGGGACAACTAGATCAGCGCCACCTATTGCCATTGGTCTCAAGCCACTGGCAGTGCGTTATGGTGGCTGCGTACGGGTGGCCTTCGGGTCAGCCGGGCTTACTCTAGTTGCCCCGGTCTTGCAGGCCCGTACGTAGCCGCCACCCTATCGCCTGCAAGCGATGGGCTGCGGTCCGATCAGCGCAACTAGAGAATTTCATCATGCTCAAGATCGTCCCGGACCCACCCCCGTCCACCGAATCCCCCCATCTCCTCGAGGACACCCTCGTCCAAGCCACCGAGTACGTCATGTGCGCGCTGGCCGTCGCCCATCAGTCGTTCAGCCACCTGCCCAAATCACCGGCCACTTTGGTGATGCTGACGATGATGCACGAGCTTGATGCCACCCGGACGCTGCTGGAGTCGGCACTGGCCCAGCTCCAGATGAGTGCGCGACCGCTGTCATACACATTGCACTGATAGAGCTGCCACAGGCCCCAGGTTCCGCGCCGCAATCAAAATTGCCGGGGCCGCTGCGCAGCCCTTGCGCGACACAAGGCCGCTCAGGGGTTAGCTAAATCAATGAGTCACGGTTTGTTCTACGAGAGAGGATTTCGCAAATGGACAACGAAACCCCAGCAGACCACGGCCAGCTCGGCTGGACCGTCGGCAGCTGCACCTGCCTGGAAGGCGCCACCAAAGGTATGCGTCTGTTCCGCGTCGAGCCCGGCAACTGCGCAAGCCACGCCATGGAGCAGGCTTCCGTGCTGCTCGACAGCGCCCGCCGGGCTTCCTTCATTGGGGTGATGGACAACGAACCGGTGATGGTCTGGGCATCGCACTACCTGAGCGATATGGCCAAGGCCTTGATGGATGATGCGCATATGGGGATATTGAAGAAGGTGTGAAACAGAGGCCGGTGGTCTGGGTGGGCAGCCGCGCCGACCCAGACCATGCTCGAGTGCCCTCAACGCCTTCTATCGTGGCGACAAGTCCGTATAGTGCCTAGCTCTCATCAGTCAAAGGAGTGGCCATGAATCAAGCAGCACATCGCCTGGAGAGGGGAGTCCGATGCGTATCGCAATGATCCTCGCGGCAGTCGGGACCACCTTGTCGTTGATGTCGGTGTCGCTATCGGCGTCACCCGGCCAGCCATCGTCTCCATTACCCACTGATCAGCAGCGTATCTCGGTCCAGGTCGAAGGCGAGGGCAGGGATGTGATCCTGATTCCGGGACTGGCATCGTCTCGTGAGGTATGGGCTGACCTGGCGACTCGGTTACGCCAGGACCACCGCCTTCACCTCGTGCAGCTCGCAGGCTTTGCCGGTTCGCCTGCGGTGACCGATAGCGAAGGGAAAGTGCTCGCTCCAGTGGCCGAGGCAATTGCTGATTACATCCGCACCCAGCATATCGAGGCCCCCGTGATCATCGGGCATTCGCTGGGGGGAGAGGTTGCATTGATGCTGGGGGCTCGTCATCCCGATCAGGTTGGGCGCTTGATGATCGTCGATGCGTTGCCGTTCTATACGTTGCTGATTGACCCTTTGGCCACCAGCGAAACTGCTACCGTGCAGGCTGCAGCAATGCGCAGTTCGCTGTTGGCGGCATCGCCGGAGCAGAGTGAAGCGATGCAGAAGGCATCCATCGCCCGACTCGCCAAGACCGAGGTGGTCAGACCAGGGCTGGTTTCTGCGGGGATCAGCTCCGATCGCAAGACTGTGGCGGACGCCGTATATGAATTGATGATCACCGATCTGCGTCCCGAACTCGGTCGCATCAGCGCGCCGGTCGAAGTCGTGTATGCCTACGACGCTTTTTACGGTGTGCCTGCATCCAGCGTCGATGCAACGTTCCGTCGGGCCTATGCCTCGACACCTGATATCCATTTCACCCGCATCGATGACAGTTTTCATTTCGTCATGCTCGATCAACCGGAGCGATTTGCCAGCGCTGTTGCGGCTTTCCTCGAACCGGGGGCGGAGCGCGGACAATGAGTGGTTGGCGTGCAGCCCTCTCAAGGTCTTTGGCTGCGGCGGCTGTTGACCGAGTGAAGGCCTCCAGGTGTTCGCTGCAAGGCTTGCGGCGAACACCCTGAAAGACCCGACGCTTACAACGCCGATCCTGCCCCCATCAGAAACTCCCCTTGAGCGTCACCATGAAGTTGCGCGGCTCACCATAGTAGTTACCCCAGCCAGTAGCCCCCACGGTCGAGTAATAACGCTTGTCCAGCAGGTTGTTGCCGTTCAGCGCCAGGCTCCAGTGCTCGTCGAGGCGGTACTGCACGCGGCCGCTCCACAGGGTGTAACCCGCCTGCTCGATGCTCAGGTTGCCCTGGCGGCGGAAGTTGTCGCTCTGGCTGGAAACCCCGGCGCCGACGGTCCAGCGTTCGAGCGCGCCGTCCAGCTGGTAGTCACCCCAGACCTTGAGCATGTGCCGCGGGATGAAGCTGGAGGTGAAGGTCAGCTCGGTCGGGTCGGTCTGGTTGATGGTGTTCAGGTATTTGGTCTGGGTGTAGGTGTAGCCCGCCAGCAACTGCAGGCGTTCGATGGGCGAGCCGCTGACCTCGGCCTCGAAGCCCTGGGCGCGGACCTTGCCGCTGTCGGTGTAGCAGTACTGGTCGCCCGAGCCCAGGCAGGTGTCGGCGAAGTCGGTTTCGGCGCGGTGCTCCTCGACCGTGCGGAACAGGTTGAAGGCGGTGTTCAGTGCACCGCCGAACAGCTCACCCTTGATACCCAGCTCGTAGTTGGCGCCGGTCTTGGGCTGCAGGGCCTGGCCCTGGGCATTCACCAGATTGCTCTGCGGCTGGAAGATGTCGGCGTAGCTGGCGTAGACGGTCCACTCATCGTTGAGGTCGTAGAGCACGGCGGCGAAGGGCGTGACCTGGCCGTTTTCCTGGCTGCGGTTGTGTACCCAGTAGTCCCAGGCCTGGGTGTAGGAATCGCTCTTGTTGCGGTACCAGCTCACCCGCGTACCGAGCACCAGGGTCAATGGCTCGGCCAGCTTCAGGCGCAGGGTGGCGTAGGTGCCGTACTGGGTGGTGGTGGAGTCGGTGGGGACGCTACCGCCGCGGCTGGGAGCGCTCAGGAACGCGTCCTTGGACGGATGGGGGAAGGCCGGGGACGGATCGAACGGGTTCTGGGTACCGCTCAGGCCCATCAGCGCGAAGTAATCGTGGGTCTGCTGGCGGCTGGCGTTGGCGCCGACGATCAGCTCGTGCTCGAGGCCGAACGCCTCGAACTTGCCGTCGAGGTAGCTATCGAAGCCGTAGTCATCCTGGTCGTAGTCGAACCGCCCGGCATAGCGGCGGATCCCGGCGCTGCCGGCGCCCACCGGCACCGCGCCCTCGGCGTAGCCGTACTCGATGTTCTGGTTGTTGTGGGTGTAGACCGAGGCAAAGTTCAGCGTCCAGTCGTCGTTGAAACGATGCTTGAGGTCGGCGAAGCCGGTGGTGCGCTGGCTTTGCTGGTCGTTCCAGCTGGCGCCCAGGCAGGTGGAGCGCGACAGCTTCAGGTCGCTGCCGTCGGCGTAGCGGGGCAGGCCGTGGTAGCAGGGCGAGGCGTCGACGTCTTCATAGGCAAGGCCCACGCCCAGGGTGGTGTCGGGCGTCACGTCCCAGTCCAGGGCGCCGTACAGCACCTGGTCCTGGCGCTTGGCGTTGTCGTAGAAGTACTGGCGATCCTGCAGGGTGGCCACGGCGCGGCCACGCACGGTACCCGATTCGTTGAGCGGGCCGCCCACGTCCACCTGGCCACGGTAGTTGTCCCAGGTGCCGGCGGACAAGGTCAGCGTGGTGTGGGCCTTGTCCTGGCCGCGCTTGCGCACGAAGTTGACGCCGCCGGCGGAGGAGCCGGAGCCCTTCATCATGCCGGCCGCGCCCTTGAGGATCTCGACCCGGTCGTAGAAGGCCATGTCGCTGGAGAAGCTGTTGGCCTGCACATAGTTGCCACCCACATCCAGCGGCACGCCGTCGTACTGGTACTGGCCATCGAGGTTGAAGCCACGGGAGTAGAAGTACTTGCCGCCCATGGGCGAGTCGTAGACGGTGATGCCAGGGGTCTTGTCCAGCACCTGTTCCAGGGTGTTGAGGTTCTGGTCGTCGAGCATCTTGCGGGTCATCACGGTGACCGACTGCGGCGTCTCCTTGAGGCTGTGCACACCTTTGCCGATGGTCACCGCGCGCGCCGCGTAGGACTGGGTACCCTCGCTGGTGGCATCGAGGCGATTGGCGTCGATGGTCAACGGCCCCAGTTCCATCGCCGTTCCGTTGTCGGCCGGGACCAGCACATAGCCGCCGTTGCCCTGGCGCTGGGCTTGCAGCCCGCTGCTGGCGAGCAGGCGCAGCAGGCCTTCCTCGACGCTGTAGCTGCCGTCGAGCCCGGCGGTGCTGAGGTGGCGGGTCTGCTCGGTGTCGAACGAGATGGTTACCCCCGCCTGCACGCCGAACTGGGTGATCGCATTGCCCAGGGGGCCGGCGGCGATATGGTAGGTGTTCTGGCTGCTGGCCATGGCATGGGCCGGCGCGAGCAGCGCGCAGGGCACGCTGGCGAGGGACAGGCCAAAGGCGAACCGGCGGACGGCCAGGCGCAGGCGGGCGGTGGGGTGGGGAGCGGGCATTGGGTGATCCTTGCGTGTCATGGCGGAAAGTCGCTGTCGTCGCGGCTTGTGTCATGGACGGACGAGAATCGAAATCAGCAAGATTGCGGAAAACTTTTTTTCGTGCAGGGCTCAGGCAGGCTCCACGCTGACCCAGTAGCGGCTCAGGTAGCGCACCTTCACTGGCAGGGATTTGGGCAGGTTCGCCAGGGCGATATCGGTGTCGTCGATGGCGAATGAGCCGGAGATACGCATGCCTTGGATGGACGGCGCGCAACGCAGTAGGCCAGGGCGGTAGCGGCCCAGTTCGGCGATGAAATCCCCCAGGCGCCAGTCGTTGACGCTGAGCATACCCTGGACCCAAGCCGCGGAATCAGCGGGCAGGGGCTGGGTACGGCCGATCACGTCGCGATCAAATCCGGCCTGCTGGCCGGCGTCCAGGCGCAACACTTGGTCGGGGTGGCGTTGCGGGCGTATCTCGACGGCGGACTGCAACACTCCGACCTGTGTCTGCTGCGCTGTTTGGCGCACATTGAACTGCGTGCCTAGCGCCCGCACGCTGCCGTTGTCGGTGTGCACGATAAACGGGCGGCGGGCGGCGTCACGGGCGGTACTGATAAGGATCTCGCCGCGATACAACTGGATCGCCCGCACGTGGGCGTCGAAGTGCACGTCAAGTGCGGTGTCGACGTTCAGCTCCAGTTGCGAACCGTCGTCCAGGCGCAGTGAGTGCCGCTCTCCGCTGCCGGTGCGCTGCTGGGCGAGCAGGGCGCGATAGGGCACCTGTTCGCTGGCCAACCAGGTACCGCCACCGACCGCCAGCAGCAGTCCCAGTACCTTGAGCACTTCGCGGCGTTGCGCCTGAGCCGCGCCCAGGCCTGCCAGCGCAGCCTGGCGCGGCACCGTTGACCATTGGCGTTGGAGTTTCTCCACCCGCGACCAGGCTTCGGCATGCGCAGGGCTTGCCGCCAGCCAATCGCGCCAGGCCTGGATCCGTGCTGTGTCGCCAGCACCGTCATTGAGTTGCACGTACCAGGTCGCGGCGGCCTCGAGGGTCTTCAGGTCCACTGTTCGGCGCTCAATTGTCGACCACCAGCAGGCAGCGGGTCATGGCCCGGATCAGATGGTTCTTCACCGTGGTTACCGAGACGTCGAAGCGTTCGGCGACCGCCGCATAGGTCAGCCCTTCCAGTTGCACCGCGAGGAAGATGTCGCGGGTCCTGGGACCGAGTTCGTCGAGCAGTGCATCGACCGCTACCAGCATCTCGATAATCGACAGGCGAATCTCCGGCGACACTTCGACCAGCTCCGGGCGCAGGGCGAGGGCCTGCAGGTAGGCCTGCTCGATGGCGCGGCGACGAACCTTGTCGATCAGCAGCGCGCGGGCGATGGCGCTGAGGTAGCTGCGCGGCTCGCGGATGGGCGTCTGGTTGCGGGCGGTCATGACCCGCAGGAAGGTGTCGTGGGCCAGGTCGGACGCATCGGCGGCATTGCCCAGGCGCGCGCGCAACCAGCTTTTCAGCCAGCCGTTGTTTTCGCTGTATAGCTGGTGAAGCGCCGAGCGGTCGAGCGTCGACATAGGGCGAGGTCCATGATGTAAATGGTAATTGCTCGCATTGTCTCGGTGTGGTGAAGGGATTGCAATAGCTGGGGCTGCAACGCAGCTCCAGTGGCTGCTGTGAAGCACAAGCTGGTTCCTGGCCCTTGATCAGCTGATGAAGATGATCTTCGAAACCAACTCCGCGCTGTTCTTGGCCTGCAACTTCTTCATCAACCGTGCCCGATGCACTTCCACCGTCCGATGCGATATCCCCAGCTGCCGCGCCACTTCCTTGCAGGTCAGCCCGTTGACAATATGCAGCGAGATCTCACGCTCCCGTGGTGTCAGTTGCACCGTCGGCGCCGGCTGTCGGTCGAGCCGTTCGAAATGCCAGATCATCAGCTTGAACGGATCGTCCACCGTCAGCGTGAAGCCCTGGGCCCTGGCCCAGAACACCTCGCCGTTGCGGTGCTGCATGAAGCGTTCGTCGGAATAGAAAGCGCCCAGCCCGTTGCGCAGCCAGTGCTCGCTGCGTTCGCCGATGCTCTGGTAGTCGGCGTGGGAGGGATAGAGCAGCAAGGTCAGATGCCCGCGCAGTTCTTCGCGGGTATAGCCGAACAGCCGGGCGAAGGCCTCGTTGCAGTCGAGCATGCGTCGGTGGCCGGTGATCAGCTGTGGCGCGGGTGAAACCTGGAACGCCAGGCGTTCCAGGTCCGGGGAGGCGTGGGTGGGTACGGTCATCAGGCTTCCTGCCTCGGTGCTTGGGGGCATGTCCCGTACGGCTCACTACTTACTCGCGTACGTAGTTGCCCCAACTAGCGTGGGAATCGGGTACTGCCACATTGTATGCAATACCCGCTTCAAGGACAGAAGAAAACCACCATGCTCCACGATTCCATCTCCATCGTTGCCGCCGCGCACAGTCCCTTCGGCCGCCTGGATGGCCTGAACCTCGAGGACCTGATCGTCCAGGTCACCCGCGATGCCCTGCAGGATGCGGCCATCGACGCCGCCGAGATCGACGCGCTGTTCCTCGGCCACTTCAACTCGGGCCTGGTGGCCGACGGCTTCCCGGCCTCGCTGATGCTGCAGGCCGATCCGCAACTGCGCTTCAAGCCCGCCACCCGCTGCGAGAACGCCTGCGCTTCAGGTTCGGCGGCGATCCAGGCCGGGATCAACGCAATCCGCAGCGGCGCCGCCGACCTGGTGCTGGTGGTCGGCGCGGAGAAGATGACCGGCAACAGCACGGTCGAGGTCACCCGGGCCCTGGCCGGTGCCGGCTACCAGAACGCCCTGGCGGAAGCCGGGCTGAGCTTCGCCCGGCTGTTCGGCCAGGTGGCGCAGCAGTACACCGAGCGCTACCACAGCCCGCTGGCGTCGATGGCCGCCATCGCCGTGAAGAACCACGCCAATGCCATGGGCAACCCGTTGGCGCAGATGCACCGGGTGATGGACTTCGAGCACTGCAACCAGGTGTCACCCAGCAACCCGCTGATCGCCGCGCCCCTGCGCCTGACCGATTGCTCGCTGATCAGCGACGGCGCGGCGGCGATCATCCTGGCCTCGCCCGAGCGTGCCCGGTCGATGCGGCGCCAGGTGGCGATCCGCTCGATGGTCCAGGTCAACGACTTCCTGCCACTGTCGCGCCGCGACATGCTGGCCTTCGAGGGGCCGCAACGGGCGATCCACGGGGCGCTGCGCGAGGCAGGGGTGACCCTGAACGACCTTAGCTTCGCCGAGGTGCACGACTGCTTCACCATCGCCGAACTGCTGATCTACGAAGCCATGGGCCTGGCGCCAAGGGGCGAAGGGCACCGAGCGCTGGACGACGGCATCGTGCGCCAGGGTGGACGGCTGCCGGTGAACCTGTCCGGCGGGCTCAAGGCCAAGGGCCATCCGGTGGGCGCCACCGGAGTGTCGATGCATGCCCTGGGCTTCGCCCAGTTGACCGGCAAGCCCATCGGCCTGGGCGTGCCCAACGCCGAGTTCGGCTTGCTGTTCAACATGGGCGGCATGGCGGTGGCCAACTATGCCAGCGTGCTGCAAGCCGTCAGGGTCTGAGGATGAACATCGCTCATTGGCTGCAGGATGCGGCCCAGCGCTGGCCCGAGCGCCCGGCGCTGTTCGAGGGGGCGCGCCAGGTCGCCGACTACCGGACGTTCGCCGCCCGGGTTCGGGCGCGGGCGCTGGAGCTGCGTCACGCCCATGGCATCGAACCGGGCGACCGGGTGGCGCTGCTGTTGAAGAACAGCTGCGCCTACCTGGAACTGCTCTACGCCATCTGGTGGAGCGGGGCGGTGGCGGTGCCGATCAACAGCAAGCTGCATGCTCTGGAAGCGGCCTGGATCGTCGGTAACGCCGGAGCGCGCCTGATCCATACCGACGAGGGCGAGGTCTTCGCCGGCGCGCCCCTGCCGGACGGTTGCCGTGAGCTCGCCGTGCCAGCCCTGGCTGTGCCCGGCACGCTCGACAACGATGAACTGGCGCAGCCGCATCCGCGCCAGGACAGTGACCTGGCCTGGCTGTTCTATACCTCCGGCACCACGGGGCGGTCGAAGGGTGTGATGCTGTCCCATGGCAACCTGGTCGCCATGTCGCTGTGCTACCCGCTGGATGTCGACCCGGTGAGCGCCGGCGATGCCGTGGTCTACGCTGCGCCAATGTCCCATGGCGCCGGGTTGTACAACTTCATCCACGTGCGTTGCGGCGCCCGGCACGTGGTGCCGTTGTCCCGGGGGTTCCAGGCCGCCGAGCTGTTCGGCTTGGCGCAGACGCTGGGGCAGGTCAGCCTGTTCGCCGCGCCGACCATGGTCAAGCGCATGGTCGAGCAGGCCCGCCAGCAGGGCTATGACGGCGGGGGTATCAAGACCATCGTCTATGGCGGGGGCCCGATGTACCTGGCCGACCTCACCGAGGCCCTGGACACTTTCGGCCCGCGGCTGGTGCAGATCTACGGCCAGGGCGAATGCCCGATGACCATCAGCGCGCTGTCGCGTGAGATTATCGCCGACCGCGCGCAAGCAGGCTGGCCCGCCATCGCCGCTTCGGTGGGGCGGGCGCAGTCATGTGTCGAGGTGCGTGTGGTGGATGGCGCCGGCCAGCCGCAGGCGGCCGGCGAACCCGGCGAGATCAGCGTGCGTGGGCCGGTGGTGATGCAGGGGTACTGGGACAATCCGCAGGCCACCCAGGCGACCCTGGTGGACGGCTGGCTGCGTACCGGCGACATCGGTTACCTCGACGAGCGCGGTTACCTGACCCTGACCGACCGCAGCAAGGACGTGATCATCTCCGGTGGCAGCAACATCTACCCGCGCGAAGTCGAGGAAGTGCTGGTCCAGCACCCCGAGGTGTTCGAGGCCTGCGTGGTGGGCGAGGCTGACGCCGAATGGGGCGAGTCGGTGGTAGCCTTCGTCGTGCCGCGCACGCCAGGCAGCCTTGATGCCCAGGCGCTCAACCAGTGGTTCCTGGCGCGCATGGCCTCGTTCAAGAAGCCGAAGAAGTACCTGTTCTGCGCCGAGCTGCCGAAGAACAGCTACGGCAAGATTCTCAAGACCCAGGTGCGCCAGTGGCTGCAGGAGCCCGACGGGGCGTTCGCCCGCCACTGACCCGCCACTTTTCATGGAAAGCACCACGACAGGAGTTCCCGACATGGGCATGTCACCCGGCAACACCCAGCGCCAGCGGCGCCGCGCCTTTATCGGCGCCACCACCGGCCACTTGATCGAGTGGTACGACTACGGCGTCTACGGCTTCCTGGCCTTGTATATCGGCAAGGCCTTCTTCGTCTCCGACGACCCCACCAGCAGCCTGCTGGCGAGCTTCGCGGCCTTCGCCCTGAGCTTCTTCATCCGCCCGCTGGGCGGGTTGTTCTTCGGTCCGCTGGCGGACAAGATCGGCCGCCGCCGCACGCTGATCACGGTGCTGGTGATGATGGCCGGCTCTACCTTCCTGCTCGGTCTGCTGCCGACTTACGCCAGCATCGGCATCGCCGCACCGGTGATCCTGGTGCTGATCCGCTGCGTGCAGGGTTTTTCCGCCGGGGGGGAGATCGGCACCATCACCAGCTTCATCTCCGAGTACGCCGGCCCTGGTCGGCGCGGCTTCGCCACCTGCTGGCTGATGGTCACCGCGGTGCTTGGCCTGCTGCTGGGCGGCGCCGTGGCCAATGGCATGACCTGGGCGCTGGGCGCCGAACTGATGCAGGACTGGGGTTGGCGGATTCCGTTCCTGATTGCCGGCCCCCTGGGTTTCATTTCGCTGTACATTCGCCTCAAGCTCGAGGACAGCCCGGAGTTCCTCGCCCTGGTGGAAGCCGGGCAGACTTCCAAGGCGCCGCTGCGCGAGGTGTGGCAGTGGAAGCGCTCGATCGCCCTGGTGTTCTTCATCATCACCCTGCACAGCTCGATCTTCTACCTGGTGCTGACCTTCGCCTCGACCTACATGTCCAACACCTTGAAGTTCGACAGCGGCACCACCTTGCTCTACGTGTTCGTCGCCAGCCTGTCGGCGGCGCTGGTGATGCCATTCGGCGGCGCCTTTACCGACCGCTACGGGCGCAAGCCATTCCTGATGGTGATCGGTACACTGGCGACCCTGGCCATGTACTGGTTCTTCAAGACCGCGCCCGGCGCCACCCCGGCCACCTTGTTCTGGCCGTTGATGGCGGTGGCGATCTTGTTCGGGCTGTACGCTTCGTCGACCTACGCGCTGATGAGCGAGCTGCTGCCGACGCGCATCCGTTCCACCGGCATCGCCATGGCCTACAACATTCCGGTGGCGGTATTCGGCGGCAGCGCGCCGCTGATCTCCACCTGGCTGATCAAGGTGACCGGAGATATCACCGCGCCGTGGTATTTCTACGTGGGCACCGGCGTGGCGTCGCTGGTGGCGCTGGTGGTGTTGCGTCAGGAGGATTTCGTGGCCTGTAGCATTGATGCGCAACAGCGGGGCGGGGACGCCACGGGCCGATCCCCAGCCTTGAGCTGACACACGGAACACCTGTCCTTCGCCTTTCCGCTGGGCGCAGCATCCTGTTACAGTCGCCGCCTCACGTTATCGCTCCGGGGATGTACAAGGATGTCGCTTCACGATTGGTTCGGTTTTGTCGTTGTCTCGATGCTGGTGACCCTGTCGCCAGGACCCGGGGTCATCATGGCCCTGTCCAATTCGTTGTCCCACGGGCCGAGGCGGGCGATGCTCGGTTCACTTGGCAACGCCTTCGGCCTGCTGGTGGTCTCAACCGCCACCAGTGCCGGCCTTGGGGTGCTTCTGCAGTCATCGGCCACGGCCTTCCTGCTGCTCAAGGTGCTGGGCGCGAGCTACCTGATCTACCTGGGCATCAAGCAGTGGAAGAGCCGCAGCAGCGCCTTCGACCAGCTGGAGCAGCCGGCCAAGGCTATCGCCAGCAATCGCCGGCTGCTGCTCAATGGCGTGACGGTGGCGCTGACCAATCCGAAAGCGATCCTGTTCTTCGCCGCTTTCCTGCCGCAGTTCATGCGCACCGGCCACGGCGCCGAGGGCCAGCTCGCCCTGTTGGTAGTCACCTTCGCCCTGTGCTCGATGCTGTCCCACGCTTTCTACGTCACCCTGGCCCAGGCCTTGAAAAACCAGCTGGCCGCGCCAAGCCGCGCGCGCTTGATGAATCGCCTGTTCGGCGTCTCGTTCATGACGCTGGGTGCCAGCCTGTTCACCGTTCAGGCCAAGACGGCCTGAATTCAACCTTTCCAATAGGTAGATCTCCATGGCACAAGCCACCGACCAGGCTTTCTACGACCGCGCCGACGCGCATATCGAACTGGCCAACCAGCAGATCGAAAAGCTTGAGGATCTTGGCAAGGTCAGCGCTTCGCTGACCTTCGCCGCCAGTCGCTTCAATGCCTGGATGACCGCGCGCAGCTTCAAGTCCGCACAGGAAATGGCCGCTGCGCGGGAGGAACTGCTGAAGTACTTCTGCGAGCAGTACCGGATGATGCTCGAGGACAACCTCGATGAGCATATCCAGCACTTCGACCGCTACGTGCTGGGCCAGGACAGCTGAGTCATCCGTCGCCAGGCCGTGCAGCGCTTCGCCGGCGCCGCGAGGGCTGAAGTCGGTTACTGCAGCGCGCCCTGTTCCTGCGCCGGTACACCAAACGAGACGTAGTAGGCCAGGCCGACAAAGATCGCGCCACCCACGGCGTTGCCCAGGAATACCGCCGCCAGGTTTTCCAGCAACTGTCCCCAGCTCAGGTAACCGGCAAAGATTGCCGCCGGGATCAGGAACATGTTGGCCACCACGTGCTGGAAACCGATGGCGACGAAGGCCATGATCGGGAACCAGATGCCGAGGATCTTGCCGCTCATTTCACGGCTGGCGTACGAAAGCCACACCGCCAGGCACACCAGCCAGTTGCAGCCGATGCCGGAGACGAAGGCATGAAGGAAGTCGGCGCTGACCTTGCTGGTCGCGCCCGCCAGGGTCTTGCCCAGGTACGCTCCCTCGGTCAGCCCGAGCAGATGACCGAAGCAATAGGCGACGAACAGCGCGCCCAGCAAGTTCGCCAGGGTCACCAGGGCCCAGTTGCGCGCGACCGCCCACAGGCGGATACGCCCGGCAAACATCGCCAGGGGCAGGCTCATCATGTTGCCGGTGAGCAGTTCACCTCCGGCCAGGATCACCAGGATCAGGCCGATGGGGAACACCGCGGCGCCCAGCAGGGTGCCGAACGAGGCCCATGGCGTGGGGATCATGGTGCTGACGTGGATTGCCAGCAGGAAGCCCAGGGAAATGAATGCCCCGGCCAGGAATCCGAGGATCAGGGTGGCGCGGGTGGGCAGATGGGCTTTGCGGGTGCCGGCTTCTATGACCAGCTCGGTGATCCGGGAGGGGGTATTCACAGACATTATCAACAACTCGAACGCAAGGACGGTGGCTCAGGCCGCGGGTCGGGGTTTGGCAGCAGGGGGGCAGCTGCGAAGCGGGCGGCACGTTAGCTGAGGCAATTTGACGCGGTCAAATCGATAGGCTGGATGAGGTGATAGATCTCATCTATGAGGGCTGGGTATCCAAGCGGATTGCTATCGACGCGCTTGAAAAGGCACTGTGGAGCAGGCAGTATTCACCGAAATTACATGGTACATTCCATGGTATGTAACGGTGGAGTGAGCAATGGCGCGTATAGGCATCGACAAGGCAGCTGTTTACCAAGCGCGGCAAGCGCTGATGGCCCGGGGTGAACACCCTAGTATCGATGCGGTACGTATCGAACTGGGCAATACCGGGTCCAAGACCACCATTCACCGCTACCTGAAAGAGCTTGATCGCCAGCCGGCGCAAATGCTAGGCAGCACGGCGGCGCTAAGTGAGCCCCTGGGGCGATTGGTCGAGCGACTGGCGGCGCAATTGCAGGAAGAAGGACAGGCGCGCATCGACGCCGCTGAGGCCGCCGCAGAGGCCCGTTGCGCGGCGATGCAGGCTGAGTTGCAACTGGCTCAGCGTGACCTGGCCAACGCGTTGCGCCAGGTGGAGCGCTTGAGTGGTGCGCTGCACGCCGAGTCAGAACGCCTGGCCTCCTGCCAGGCCAGCCTGCAAACCGAACAACTGCGCAGTGCTGGTCTGAGCCAGTCCCAGGGCGAATTGCAAGCGCGCTTGGCAGACAAGGACGAGCAACTGCGCGCCAGCCTCGAACAGCGCCAGCAGGAGCAACGCCGGAACGAGACCCAGGTGCGACAGTTGCAGGGACAATTGCAGACCTTGCAACAGGGGGCCATCGCTCGTCAGGACGAGGTCACCCGCCTGCACCGCGACAATGAGCGCCTGCTCGCCGAGCAGCGCCAGGCAACGGCCCAGAGCCGGTTGCTGGACGAACAACTGCAGCAGCGTGACGCCCAGGTGCAGGGCTTGCGAGCGATACTGGCGCAGGCCCAGGGCGCCAATGACGAGATGCGCCGTCAGTTGGCGACGCGAAAAGGCGAATGATCGCAGGCTGCCTGCTGGCCTGAGGCAGCGGATGCGCCGTTCGTTCAAGCGCCTGATTCAGTTGCCGGGCAACACTGGGGCTCCATCCATGTTCGGAGCCTTCCATGCGCATCCTCTATGCCCCATGCTTTTTCCTCGGGTTCATCGCCACCGCCGTATGGCTGATCAACCTCGGTGCCGACATCCTCTGGCTGTTGCCCCTGCTCGGCGTTGCCATCTTGCTGTCATTCACCTGCGAAGCGCTGTACCCCTACAAGCCCGCCTGGAGCGAGGCCGGCGGGGAGGGCGGACGCGATGGCCTGCACGCGCTGGTCAACGAAACGCTCAATGTCGCCAGTATCGCCGTCATTCCTCTGTTTGCCGGCTGGCTGCCGGCCAGCAGCCTGTGGCCCAGCCACTGGCCGGTAATGTGGCAATTGCTCCTGGCGCTGCCACTGGCCGACCTAGGCATCACCCTTGTGCACTACGCCAGCCACCGCAGCGCGTTACTCTGGCGCCTGCACGCGGTGCATCACAGCGTGACCCGGCTGTACGGTTTCAATGGCCTGATGAAGCATCCGCTGCACCAGTTGGCCGAGGCCCTGGGCGGTGTGGTGCCATTGTTGCTGCTGGGTTTGCCACAGGATGTCGCGGCGCTGCTGGCTTTCAGTATCTCGGTGCAGTTGCTGCTGCAGCACAGCAATGTCGACATGCGCATCGGTGGCCTGCGCCATCTGTTCGCCTGGGCGCCCGTGCACCGGCTGCACCACCTGAAGTACGGCAGGCTGGGCGACGTCAATTTCGCCCTGTTCTTCCCGCTGTGGGATCGCCTGCTGGGGACCGCGCTGCACCTGCCGGACTATGGGCTGGCCGATGACGACATGGGTATCGGCGATCGCCCGGACTACCCGCAAACCTACCTGGCACAGCTGTGTGAGCCGTTTCGACCGGCGGCCACGGCGCAGCCGCCAGCGCCGCTGCCACGCGGCCTGCGCCAGGCCCTAGATCAGCGCGTCTGAACGCAGGTGGCGCAGGGCGTCGCTGGCGCGAATACCGAACTGCTGACGCAGGCTGCGGGAGAGGTGCGCCGAGTCGGAAAAGCCCGCGGCCATGGCCGCCTCGGTCAGGGAGGCACCGGCCAGCGCCTGGCGCAGGGCTTGGCGCAGACGCTGCCACAGCACCAGGCGTCGTACCGACAGGCCGAGGCTGCCGCTGAACAGGCGCTCCAGTTGGCTGATCGACAGTGCGGCTTCCTGAGCCAGTGCCGTGGCTGGCAGACGCTGCTCGTCCAACGCCCGGATCCGCGCAAGGGATCTTGCCAGACGCGGGTCCAATGGGCGGCGCGGCGCCTGACGCAACGCCTGGGCGAGACCGGGGATATCACGCGGCGCCTGTTGGCAGACGTCGAGCAAGGTTTCCAGGGTAAACGCCAGGGGCTCGGCAAACAGAGTGATGCAGGGCGCCTGACGCTCGGGGATGGCGTGGGGCTGCAGCGACTCGATGGCCAGCGAACGGCCGCAGCGCTTTTCGCCGGCGATTTCTACGTACAGCTCGCCCTCGAGGGACAGCAGCACCTGGTGGGCATAATGGGCGTGGACGCTGGTTCGGCCCGGCGTGCCGAGCAACAGGCAGTGGTCATCGGCCAGCCAGAGTCGACCTCGCCAAGCGCTGTCCTGTCGTTCGTTCATCCCAGGCTTCCTATCCGTATTGGTCCATAAGCACTCATGCGAGTGGATATCGTTCAAAGGCCGATTATGCTTGAAGTGACTTGCCGCGATTCGGGGCCGATGCCTCGTCGTGTTTCGCGCAGCCTGTAATGCCCTTGGGCCTGGGTGCGTGCTTTGGGATCTGCTGGAGCACTCCGGTCTACCCCAACCAGACGGAGGCGACCCATGGCGGTCCTTGACAGCGCATCCACGGGCAGTAGCGCGCCCCAACGTGGCATCACCCGGGAGGAGCGCAAAGTCATCTTTGCCTCTTCCCTTGGTACCGTGTTCGAATGGTACGACTTCTACCTCTACGGATCACTGGCGGCGATCATCGCCAAGCACTTCTTCGCCGGGGTCAACGAAACCACCTCGTTCATCTTCGCCTTGCTCGCCTTCGCCGCCGGCTTTGCCGTGCGGCCGTTCGGCGCCATCGTGTTCGGCCGCCTGGGCGACATGATCGGGCGCAAGTACACCTTCCTCATCACCATCGTGATCATGGGCCTGTCCACTGCCGTGGTGGGGCTGTTGCCCAGCTACGCGACCATCGGCGTGGCCGCGCCGGTGATCCTCATCACCCTGCGCCTGTTGCAGGGCTTGGCGCTGGGCGGCGAGTACGGCGGCGCCGCCACCTATGTGGCGGAACATGCACCCAAGGGCAAGCGCGGCTTCTTCACCGCGTGGATCCAGACCACCGCGACCCTCGGGCTGTTCCTGTCGCTGCTGGTGATCCTGGCCTGCCGCACTGCCATGGGCACCGAGGCGTTCGAGGCCTGGGGCTGGCGCATCCCGTTCCTGCTGTCGATCCTGCTGCTGGCGATTTCGGTGTACATCCGCCTGCAGCTCAACGAGTCGCCGGTGTTCATGAAGATGAAGGCCGAAGGCAAGGCGTCGAAGGCGCCGCTGACCGAGTCGTTCGCTCGCTGGGACAACCTGAAGGTGGTGATCATGGCGTTGCTCGGCGGTACCGCCGGGCAGGCGGTGGTGTGGTACACCGGGCAGTTCTACGCGCTGTTCTTCCTGCTGCAGACCCTGAAGATCGACCCGCAGACCGCCAACCTGCTGATTGCCGGCTCGCTGCTGATCGGCACGCCGTTCTTCATTGTCTTCGGCAGTCTGTCCGACCGCATCGGGCGCAAGAAGATCATCATGGCCGGCTGCATCATCGCCGCGCTGACCTACTTCCCGATCTTCAAGGCGTTGACCGAGTACGGCAACCCGGACGTGTTCGTCGCCCAGGAGCAGAACCCGGTGGTGGTGGTGGCCGACCCCGGGCAGTGCGCGTTCCAGTTCGATCCGGTGGGCAAGGCCCGGTTCACCAGCTCCTGCGATATCGCCAAGAGCCTGCTGGCCAAGCGGGCGATCCCGTACGAGAACGAGAAGGCCGAGCCCGGCAGCGTGGCGCAGATCCGCATCGGTGAGCGGGTGATTCCGAGTTTCGAGGGCAGCAGCCTGGCCGCGGCTGACCTGAAGACCCAAAGCGATGCCTTCACCGCCACCCTGACGGCGGCCCTGAAGGAGGCCGGCTACCCCGAGAAGGCCGACCCGGCGAAGATCCACTACCCGATGGTGTTGCTGCTGCTGAGCATCCTGGTGATCTACGTGACCATGGTCTATGGCCCGATCGCCGCCTGGCTGGTGGAGCTGTTCCCGGCGCGGATCCGCTACACCTCCATGTCGCTGCCGTACCACATCGGTAACGGCTGGTTCGGCGGTTTCCTGCCAACGGTGGCTTTCGCCATGGTCGCGGCGACCGGGGATATCTACTACGGGCTGTGGTACCCAATCGTGATCGCGGTGATGACGGCGGTGCTGGGGATCTTCTTCCTGCCGGAGACCAAGGATCGCGACATCAACCACACCTGACTGCCTGCTGGCCCGCTCCCCGCATACGCGGAGCGGGCTTGTCGGTCAGTCGAAGTATCCACGCAAGGTATACCGGTACCCGACATCCACCGCCGAGGTCTGCGGTTTGGCATACGCCTTCTTGAGCACGAACTCGAACGCCGGTTCATACAATCCATCGCGCACCACGGCACCCGCCAGTACTTCCACCGTGTACCAGCCGTTATCCAGCTCGATGATCGGTCGCCCCGGCTCCTGGTAGCGTGCCAGCAGGTCGCCCAAGGCCTTGTTGGTGAAGTGCTGCAGGATGCGCCAGGTGAACAGCATCAGCGCACGGTTCTCGATCCGCAGCACATACCCTGCGCGCCGATGTTTGAGGCGACTGCCGGGCTCCAGCAGTGCCGGCGTGGGCTCGTCGAGGGTGAACAGGATGCGGTAGGGCAGGTTGTCGATTCCGGCCAGGGGCAGGATTACCCCCTGCGCCACCGCCAGGTCGCCACTGTCGCCGCGGGTGAAGGCGCGGGCGAGGTCGTCGGGCAGGTCGTGGTCTTCCTTGAACTGTTCGAGCAACTGGATATCGCCGAGCAGGAAATAGTCGATCAGGTCGTTGAGTACTTCGCTGAATTCGAAGCGCATGGGTTGTCCTTGTTCTGGCTGCGCCGGGTTAGTTCAGCAATGTAGCAGTCCACGTGGAAAACCACGCGAGTATAAGGTGCGGGCCTGCCGGCTAATGCCGCTGGGCGATCTGGATCAGGTTGCCGCAGGTGTCGTCGAACACGGCCACGGTGACCGGGCCCATGGCCGTGGGCGGCTGGGTGAACTGCACGCCGGCCTTGCACAGCCGCTCATACTCGGCCTGGATATCGCGCACGCCGAAGGAGGTGGCGGGAATGTCGTCCTGCTTGAGCGCGGCCTTGTAGATTTTTGCCGCGGGATGGGCGTCGGGTTCGAGCAGCAGCTCGACGCCGTTGGGGTCGTTGGGGGAGGTGAGTGTGAGCCAGCGGTGCTTGCCCATGGGGATATCGTGCTTGGGTTCGAAACCCAGGACATGGTGGTAGAAGGCATGGGCCCTGGCCTGATCGTCGACGAGGATGCTGGTGACCACGATCTTCATGTGTATCCCTCTGAAGGGGCAGCATCGCGCTGCGGGTACCTGGGGATTATAGAAGGGCCGCCTGCACCGGGTGGATTGGTTCGCAGACTTTCAACCGGAGATCGCTGAGCCTTGTGGTGTGTCGGCACGTCACCAGGTCGAACAGCAAGCGCATTGCCCGTGTCGCCATGCGCCGCATCACCGGCGCCTGCAGGCGTTGTGCCGCTATGGCGCCAGGCCTTCGAAACCGACCTGCTGGGCACGGTCGGTATGGTGACGGCGGCGCTGCCCTGGCTCAAGGCCGCGCTGAATCACTATGGCAAGACACTTCGCTTGGACGCATGGCTCCGCCGGAGGAGGTCGCCTGGGCTCGACTGGTAGGCGTTGAGGCATCGGGCAGACAGACGGTACAAATGCATAATCCAAAAGTGATATCAGATCGCTTGCATGGTGCTTGGGCCGATCTATGCTCAGGACATCCCGTGGATACAGGAGCCCCGGCCCATGTTCGAATACCATCGCAAGTCCGATCTGGTCGAAATCCAGCGCGCCCGGCAAGCCCTGGCGGGCATGGAGGCGAAGCTGGCGGCGATCAGCCGTTCCATGGCGATGATCGAGTTCGCGCCGGATGGCACGATCCTCGAAGCGAACGAGCACTTCTGCAAGACCATGGGCTACAGTGCCGATGAGATACGTGGCAAGCACCACCGGATCTTCTGTGACCCGACCTACGCCAAGAGTGCCGAGTATCAGCAACTCTGGCGTGAGCTGGGTCAGGGCAAGGCCATCAGCGGTACCTTCGAGCGCCTGGACAAGGCGGGCCGCGAAGTATGGCTGGAGGCGAGCTACATGCCGGTGATCGACGAGCGCCAGCAGGTCACCAGCGTGATCAAGGTGGCCTCCGACATCACCCGCCATGTGATCGAGGAGCATGAGAGCGAAAGCCTGCTCAAGGCCATCGGCCGCTCCATGGCGGTAATCGAGTTCACCCCGGCCGGGCGGGTAATCAAGGCCAACCAGAATTTCCTCGATACCATGGGCTATCGCCTGGAGGAAGTAGTCGGGCGCCACCATGGGCTGTTCTGCCTGCCCCATGAGCGCGAGTCGGCCGAGTACCGCGACTTCTGGGCCTCGCTCAACCGCGGCGAGTACCACTCGCACCGCTTCGAACGCATCAACAAGCAGGGCCAGACCGTGTACCTGGAGGCGTCCTACAACCCGATCTTCGACAACAAGGGCCGGTTGTACAAGGTGGTGAAGTTCGCCAGCGACATCACCCGGCAGATCAGCACCCAGCAGACCGCCGCCGATGCTGCCCATGCCAGTTCGATGCAGACCGACGCCTGCGCGCGCAAGGGCACCCAGGTGGTGCAGCAGGCGGTGGAGGTGATCGAGCAGATTTCCTCCGAGTTGAACGACGCCGCCCGTACCATCGATGCGGTGAGCAAGCAGTCCGAGGTGATCGGGCAGATCGTCCTCACCATCCGCGGCATCGCCGACCAGACCAACCTGCTGGCGCTCAACGCCGCTATCGAGGCGGCCCGGGCCGGCGAGCATGGCCGAGGCTTCGCCGTGGTCGCCGACGAAGTACGCAACCTGGCGGCGCGCACCAGTAAGGCGACCCTGGAGATCGTCGAGGTGGTGCGGCAGAATCACGACCTGTCACTGACCGCGGTGGCCAGCATGCAGTCGAGCCTGACCCGCACGGGGTTGGGCGTGGAGCTGGCCAACGAGGCCGGCACGGTGATCATGGAGATCCAGCAGGGATCACGGCACGTGGTGGACGCCATCAGTCAGATCAGTTCGACCCTTCAATTGCACTGAGGCTCTGGCGAAGCTCCAGCTCCAGGCCTTGCAGGCTCGCCCGCAACCGGGCGAGTAATTGATCCACGGGCAGGCCTAGGGCGATGGCTTGCTCCAAGGCTTCGCAGTCCTGTCTGACACCTCTGACCTTGAGCATTTTCGCGCCACCTTTGACCCGATGGACAACGGGCACCAGGGCCTCGGGTGACGGATCTGCGCCGAGCGCATGCAATGCCTGCAGGTCCTCGGCACTGCTTTGCGCCAGTTGTTCCAGCAGGCGCCGGGTCAACTGAGTGTCGTCCTGGGTGAGGTGGCGCAGTTCGGCCAGGTCGAAGCCGCTGGGCCGTGGCATCATGTCGACCTGCTCGGGCAGGGTGGTGGCCAGTGGCAGGCATGCCCTGAGCGCCTGCAGGCCGATCGGTTTGAACAGGCATTCGTCCATGCCGCTGTCCAGGCAGCGTTGACGCTCTTCGGCCTGGGCGTTGGCGGTGACGCCAATGATGCGACAGGCCGGTGATCGAGCCTCGCGTTCCTCGGCACGGATGCTGCGGGCCAGCGTATGGCCATCCATGACCGGCATGCTGCAATCGGTGATCACCACGTCGAAACGACCGACTTGCCAGAGTGCCAGCGCCGTCTTGCCGTGATCGGCGAGAGTCACCTGGTGGCCCAGCGAACGCAGTTGCTTGTCGAGTAGCAGCAGGTTGGCCGGATAATCGTCGACCACCAGGACGCGCAGGGGGCCGCTGCCGGTTTCGATCGAGGCGCGGTCGAGCGACTCCCGGGTGGCGGGTTCGGCAGCGGGCAGGGTGAGGTGGACATCGACCTGGGTCCCCAGGCCTTCGATGCTGTGCAAGCGCAGCTCGCCGCCCATGAGCTCGCACAGCTCGCGGCTGATCACCAGTCCCAGCCCTGCGCCTTGGCGCGCCTGGCGGCCATCGACCTGGGAGAAGGTGGTGAACAGCCGTGTCTGGTCGCTGGAGCTGATGCCTACACCGCTGTCCTTGATCTGCAGCGTGACGTGCTGCAGGTCGCCGTCGAGCGGGGTCACCACCAATGACACATCGACCTGGCCCTGGTCGGTAAACTTGATCGCATTGCTCAGCAGGTTCGACAGTACCTGCTTGAGGCGCAACGGATCGGCAAGCGCCCAGGCGCAGGTATCGGGCAGTACAGCACGCAGGTTGAGCCCCTTGAGACGGGCGTTGCCTTCGAAAACCCTCAGGGTGGTGCGCACGATCTCGACCAGGTCGGTGGCCACCGGTTGCAAGGTCATGTGGCCGGCCTCGATGCGTGAGATGTCCAGTACATCGCCGATCAGTTCGAGCAGGCCGATCGCTGAATCGTGGGCCGCCTCCAGCGCCTGGCGGTCGCTGTGGCCGTGGCGGCTGTCCTCCAGGGCCATTTCGAGCAGCCCGATGACGGCGTTCATCGGTGTGCGGATCTCATGGCTCATGACCGCCAAAAAGGTGCTTTTTGCCCGGCTGGCCTGCTCGGCGTCGTCCTTGGCCTGACGCAGCTGTTCGAGCAGCCCGCGGCTGAGCGTAAGCTGTTCTTGCAGGGCACGCTGGGCCTCGCTGCGTTGCTGGATCAGTTTACGCAGGTAGCTGTTCCAGAACACCACGCCGGCCAGCAGCAGCGTGGCCAGCACCAGGACCTGCAGCGCCAGCGTGCGGTAATTGCGCCAGGGGCTGTCACTGGCCACTGCGTTGGTGCGCCAGCGATTGACCAGTTGCTCCAGCTCATCAGGTGGGATACTCAGCAACGCCTTGTCGAGGATCGCCTGCAGTTGTGGCAGCGCGGGGCTGACGGCGAAGGTCGCCAGGGCGGGTTCATCGCCCAGTAACCCGGCGATTTTGAGGCGACCACTGAAAGCCTGGTTGATGAAGTAGGCGGCATTGACGTGCGAGTTGATGGCGACGTCGGCATCACCGTTGGCCACCGCCTCCATGAGCTGCAAGGGATTTTCGACCTCCACGGTACGCAGGCCGACGACCTGGCGTTCCAGGTCGTCGAGCAATGGCGAGCCGCGCAGCAGTGCCACGCGCAACCCCTGCAGCGGCTGCTTGGTGTCTAGTGGCGGTGCATTCTGGCGGGTGACCAGCACTCGCGGGCTGATCATGTAGGGGCGTGTGTAGCGCAGGCGTTGGGCACGATGCACGCCGTAGCCGATAGCGCCGATCATGTCCACCTTGCCTTGGGCGACTTGCTCGACCATGTCCTCGAATGACTCCGACTCGACGATCTGGAATTGCAGGCCGGTGCGCAGGCCGATGCGCTCCAGCAAATCCAGGGCAATCCCCCGTGCTTGCTGCTGGGCGTCGGTGAAACTCAGGGGGGCGAGGGTGGTGTTGATCATCACCTTGACCTGCCGGTGCCGGGCGATCCACTCGCGTTCTTCGTGGGTCAGGGCGTCGAGGCGGCGGTCGAGCAGGAAGCTGGTGCTGCCGCCCGTCCAGCGCCGAAGGATGTTCAGCCGTTCGCTGTCGGAGATGCGGCCGAGGGCGAGGTCGACCAGTTGCAGCAAGCGCGGGTTGTCTCGAGCCAGGGCAAACGCAAAAGTGCTGGCCGGCATCTGAACGAAATGATCGACCTTGACCCTTTCCTGGAAGCCCTTGGCGATCACGTAGTCGGCGCTGATGGCATCACCCAGGTAGACATCGGCTTGCCCCAGCGCCACCGCGGTCACACCGGCGAGCGTGGAGCGGTAGAGGCTGAGCTGAGCGTGGGGGTAGAGTTGCTGCACTGTGCGAATGGGCAGGTAATGGTCGACCATGGCCAGGCGCAGACCCTCAAGCTTGTCCTCTACGCGCAGGCTTCGGTTCTGCCGGGACACGATAACCGGCAAGTCGTCGGCATAGGGCAGGCTCAGCGTAAGGTCAGCATCGTTGGCCTCGAAGGCATTGGAGCTGCCCAGCAGGTCGATCTCGCCGGCACGCAAGGCATCGAGCGCCTGGGCGCGGCTGGCATAGCGTCGCACCTCGATGGGTAGCCCGAGCTGTTCGCCGATCAGGCCGGCATAGTCGGCGCTGAGGCCTTCGTAGTCAGCCTGGCTGATGTTGATGTCGAAGGGTGGATAGTCCGGGCGCGAGCTGCCCAGCACCAGGCGCTTGCGTTGGTTCAGCCACTGTCGGTCGGTCGCTGCCAACGCCAGCGGTGGCGCCGCGCTCAGGGCACGGGCAAGCAGGTGGCGGGGCTCGCTGTGCACCTCGCTCAGTGCGGATGGCGACAGCAACGCGACCAGCAGCAGGCACAGTGATGCCCCCTTAGTCATGGTTCAGGCCACGTTGTTGCGTTTGGCGAGGTCCACCATTTCGACCAGCGACTCGACCTTGAGCTTCTCCATGATCCGGCCGCGGTAGGTGCTGATGGTCTTGGCGCTGAGGTTCATCTGCTCGCCGATCAGCTTGTTGCTCTGGCCGGCGCTGAGCCGGCGCAGCACTTCCATTTCCCGGTTGGACAGCAGTGCCAGGCGCTCGGTCTCGCTTTCCAGGGTGTTGCTGTTGACCGCCATCTGCGGGAAGGTCGAGTAACCCTTGACCAGTGCCTTGAGGGCGAAGACCAGGGCATCGAGGTCTTCGTCCTTGTTGACGAAGGCCGAGATGCCAGCGTCCATGCAGCGCCGCACGTAGAGGTCGGCGGGCTGGCCGGTGAGGGCCATGATCCGGGGCGGTGGGTCGATCAGCTTGAGCCGCTTGATCACCTCCATGCCGTCGAGGTCCGGCAGGCCGATGTCGAGGATGACCACGTCCGCCTTGGTCTGCTCGGCCAGGCGAGCAGCCTCCTTGCCTTTACCGGTTTCCCCCACGACGGTGAAGCGTTCGCGTTCGAGCAGCATGCGTACGGCGAGTCGAACAATGTGGTGGTCATCGACCAACAGCACGGATGTCATTCAGGTAGCTCCTGTCAAAGTGCAGCCCGCTTCCAGCCTATGATCAAAGGCGCTGAGCAGCGGACTTGCTGGGCAGCGCGCACCTTACGGATATTCAGGAGCCTTGGTAATAGGCGAGTATAGGTGTGTTGAAAAACCTGCACAAACCTGTAGAAAAGTCCTACAAACGAGGTTCAGGCGCAGGGCGCGTGCGGCTTGTGCACACGCTGTGTCGAGGCGGGATTGTTGTCCAGCACCTTGCCGGCGCGGGAGGGGCGGGCAACCAGCTGGCCGCCGCAGTTCGGGCAGCGGTGGTGGAAGTGCCGGTCGTTGCAGGCTCGGCAGAAGGTGCACTCGAACGAGCAGATCAGCGCATCTGGGCTTTCGGCCGGCAGGTCGGCGTCGCAGCATTCGCAGTTGGGGCGCAATTCGAGCATGGTCTTGGTTTCCTTCCAGTTGGAAAACCCAGTGTGCTACGCCGCGCCCCGGTCGGCAATCGCTTCACGTGCCTGGACGGTAAAGGTGGGCGTGACCAGCGCGATACAGGGCCGAGTCGGCGAATGGCGCGTCTCCCAGCACATGACCGACCAGGATCAGCGCGGTACGCCGAAAATCCTTGGCGGCAACGCGCTCGCAGATATCGGCCAGCGTGCCCTTGACCCAGTCCTGGTCCGGCCAGGTGGCGCGATGGACCACCGCTATCGGGCAGTCGACGCCATAGTGTGGCAGCAGCTCCTGGACGATGCGGGCCAGGTGGCGCACCCCCAGATGGATGGCCAGGGTACTGCCGTGGCGGGCCAGGTCGGCCAGTTGCTCACCGGCCGGCATTGGCGAACGGTCGCCAAAGCGGGTGAGGATCACGGTCTGCGCCACATCGGGCAAGGTCAGCTCGCAGCCGAGCAGCGCGGCACTGGCGGCGGTGGCGGTGACGCCGGGGACGATCTGGTAGTCGATATCCAGTTCGCGCAAGTGGCGGATCTGTTCGCCGATGGCGCCATAAAGGCTGGGGTCGCCGCTGTGCACGCGCGCCACGTCCTCGCCGTTGGCGTGAGCCTGGCGCATCGCCTCGACGATCTGCTCCAGGTGCAGTTCGGCGCTGTTGATTACCGTGTGCGCCTGGTGACCTTCCAGCACGGCGGCGGGGACCAGGGAGCCGGCATAGACGATCACCGGGCACTGGCGGATCAGGCGCTGGCCCTTGACCGTGATCAGCTCGGGATCGCCGGGGCCGGCGCCGATGAAATAGACCGTCATGGGGGTTCCTTGTATAGAAGAGTGGCGGATTATCCGCCGATGGCCAGAGCCAGGGTAGCGCTGCCGAGGACCTGCCTCGGCACGTGCAGGCGGCCGTTATCGCCGGCCAGGGCCAGTGCGGCGCTTTCGGCGACGCCCCAGCAGCCGGTCTGCGCGTACGCCGTGGGCGAACGCTGGCTGAGCTGCGCTTCGAAAGCCAGTAAATGCGCGGCATCGAAACAGATGTACGGCAGCCCCAGGCGTTCGGCCAGTGCCAGCAGGCCGGGCTCTCGGGCCTTGGGCTCGATGCTGGCAATGCCGCGCAGGGCCGAGAGGGGCAGGGCGTTGCGGGTGAGGGTCTGGCGCAGCAATACCGCCAGGGTCTCGACCGGGCAGCCGCGGCGACAGCCAAAGCCGGCGTACAACGCCGGCTGAGCAGGCAGATCGCGCATCAGGCCTGGCTGGAGCGACGGTACAGCCAGGCGCTGAGCAGGCCCAGGGCCAGCCAGAACGCGGCGTTGGTCAGCCAGGAAGCGATCTTGAACTGGGTCTCGAGGGCTTGCGGCGCCAGGCTTTCATGCACGGCCGGCTGTGGCGCGCCGATCAGGTGCGGGATTACCAGCAGAGCGACACCCAGCGCCTTGAACAGCCAGTGGCGGGCGAACACCAGCAATGCCAGGCCGGCGGCGGTGGCCGCTGCGGTGCCGATCCACCAGGTCTGGCGCTGACCGAGGTCGGCGGCGGCGGTGCCGGGCAGTTCCGGTGGCAGGCCCAGGGTCGGCGCCAGGCAGAACACGGCAAAGCCGGCCAGGCCCCACAGCGCGCCGGTGGCCACGCGGTTCGGTTCACGCAGGCCGTAGAGAGCGACCAGGATCAGGGCGAAACCGACGGCGACCACCAGGTTGCCACCGGTGGTGGACAGCACGCGCTGCCAGCCGTCTTCCGGCGACCAGGCTTCGGCGCTGTGCTCATGCTCGTGGGGCGCGGTGGCGTCGCCGTGTTCATGGTGTTCGGCGACCGGGGCGGCGGACTCGTAGGTTTCCGCCTGGAGAATCAGTGGGGTGACCCAGAAGCTTTGCAGCAGGGTCAGCAGCAGGGCCGCGAGCAGGCCGCTGAAGCCCGCGGTACGGGCGATGCGCGTAATCATGCGGGTTTACTCAGTGGCAAGGGAAGGCGGCGCTGTGGCGGGTATCGTGGGCAGCGTTGTGCACTGCCTCGATGTGCGAGAAACCGGCGAAGTACACCAGGCACAGGCCCAGCAGGCTGGCGCCGACCGCGACGATCAGTCGCTGGCTGAGGCTGACGGGGGTGGCGATACTGTGTTTGGCGCTGGTGATGGGCATGACGCGTTCCTCTGCTGCTTTTGTTGTGGCAACGGACATGCGCGACGACCCCGGGCACGATTGGCCCAGGTGATACGACGACGCCCGCCCACCGCGGGGTGTACTGTGAGCACGTGTCAGGCCGGTCTCCGGGCTGGCGAGGTGGAGCAGGACTCCGTGGGGCGTCACCTTCCCATGCCTTACTGTTGGCACAGTGGTTCGGACGCTTCTCTCGCTTACCGTTGCGGGGGCAGCACCGGCCTTGTCGGCTCCTTAGCAATGGAGGCGCGACGCACCGGTTTCCCGTTTCACCCCCGTCGGGGGCACCTGAACGCAATGCGCTAGCAAATCACGGGGCCGGGCCCGCGTCAATCGCCATGGCGGTTGACCGCCAGGCAGGCACTGCGTAGCCTTGCCGCTGCGAGGTTCTCGGGCGTTGGCCCGAGCTAAGACGGGAACGCGGTACAAGCCGCGGCTGCCCCCGCAACTGTAAGCACTGAAGGGTTCGGCACAGCCACTGCGCAGGCGCGCGGGAAGGCGCCGGCCCACCGGCCAGCGAGCCGCAGCGGTGCGAGCCAGGAGACCTGCCTCGTGACGTTTTCGACTTTCAACCGGGCGGGGTGATCCGGTGGCGAACGCGCCAGGCCGGCAGGGCCGTGGCTGTCGTCCTGCATGCCCGCGCCATTGCTGCCAAGGGCATCGCGACATGAAAACACTGGCCAAGCTTCCCGTCACCATCGTTACCGGCTTCCTCGGCTCGGGCAAGACCACCTTGCTGCGCCATATGCTCGACAACGCCCAGGGCCGCCGCATCGCGGTGATCGTCAACGAATTCGGCGAGCTGGGCATCGACGGCGAGATCCTCAAGCAGTGCAGCATCGGCTGCACCGAGGAAGAGGCCAACGGCCGCGTCTATGAGCTGGCCAACGGTTGTCTGTGCTGCACCGTGCAGGAAGAGTTCTTCCCGGTGATGCGCGAGCTGGTGGCCCGTCGCGGCGACCTCGACCACATCCTTATCGAGACCAGCGGCCTGGCCTTGCCCAAACCGCTGGTACAGGCCTTTCAATGGCCGGAAATCCGCAACGCCTGCACCGTCGACGCGGTGATCACCGTGGTCGACAGCCCGGCCGTGGCCGCCGGCACCTTTGCCGCCTACCCGGAGCAGGTCGATGCCCAACGCAAGCTCGACCCCAACCTCGACCACGAGTCGCCGCTGCACGAGCTGTTCGCCGACCAGCTGGCCAGTGCCGACCTGGTGGTGCTGAACAAGGCCGACCTGATCGACGCCGAGGGCCTGGCCAAGGTCCGTGCCGAGGTGGCCGAGGAGCTGCCGCCGGCGGTCAAGGTGATCGAGGCCAGCAGCGGCCGCCTGCCGCTGGAAGTGCTGCTGGGCGTGGGCGCCGAGTCCGAGGTGCATATCGATGGTCGCCGTACCCATCACGACTCGCATCACGACGGCGATGACCATGACGACCATGACCACGACGCCTTCGACTCGATCTCCATCGATCTGCCCGAGTCCGACGAGAGCCTGCTGCTCGACGCCCTGACCCAGCTGGTCACCGAGTTCGGCATCCTGCGCGCCAAGGGCTTCGCCGCGATTCCCGGCAAGCCGATGCGTCTGCTGATCCAGGGGGTGGGCACCCGCTTCGACAAGCATTTCGACCGCGCCTGGCGTAGCGATGAACCACGGATCACCCGCCTGGTGCTGATCGGCCAGGCGCTGGACGCCGCACAGCTGGAAGCGCGCCTGCGCCAGGCCCTGGGCGCCTGATCCATGCACCTGCTGCGGACCCAACCCGGCGGCTTCGTGCCGGACGACAGCATCGCCGACCTCGGCCAGACCCCCGCCGACCTGGTGATCCTCTGCAGCGGTGATTCACACCTGGCGCTGCTCGCCGAAACCGCCGAGCAGCTGCCGGCGCACTTTCCCAGCGTGCGCCTGGCCAACCCGATGCAGGTGCAGAACCATGCCTCGGTCGACGTGTATGTCGACCAGGTGCTGCGCCATGCCAAGGTGATCCTGGTGTCGCTGCATGGCGGCGTCGGCTACTGGCGCTATGGTGTCGAGCAACTGGTCGAACTGGCGGAGCGTGGGGTCGAGCTGATCCTGGTGCCCGGCGACGACCGCCCCGATCCTGAGCTTACCGACCTGGGCACGGTCCGCGGCGAACAGGCCGAGCGCCTCTGGCACTTCCTGCGCCAGGGCGGCAAGGCCAACGCCGTTAACCTGTTCAACTGCCTGGCCAGCCAATGGCTGGGTTGTGATTACCCGTGGGATGAGCCGCAGCCCTTGCCGCGCACGGCGGTCTATCACCCGGCCAAGGCCACGGCGCGCCTAGAGGACTGGTACGCCGAGTGGAATCCGGAGCATCCGGTGGCGCCGTTGCTGTTCTACCGTTCGCACCTGCAGGCGGCCAACACGGCGTTCATCGATGTGTTCTGCCAGCGCCTGCAGGCCTGCGGGCTGAATCCATTGCCCATTGCCGTGGCCAGCCTAAAGGAACGCGCCTGCCTGGACCAGGTCGAGGCCTGGCTCGACGAGGTGCAGGCCGAGGTGGTGATCAACACCACAGGCTTTGCCCTGTCCAGCCCCGAGCAACCCAACCTGCGTCCGCTGCGCCGCGATGTGCCGGTGCTGCAGGCGATCTGCGCCCAGGACAACCAGCCTGGCTGGGAGCAGAGCGAGCAGGGCCTGGGCGCCCGCGACCTGGCGATGCACATCGCCTTGCCGGAACTGGACGGGCGTATCATCACCCGGCCGGTGAGTTTCAAGGACCTGGCCTGGCGCAGCGAGCGCAGCCAGTCCGATGTGGTCTGCTACCGGGCCCACCCCGAACGCATGGACTTCGTCGCCGAACTGGCACGGCGCTGGGTGACCCTGGCGCGCCTGGACAACCAGGAAAAGTGCGTGGCCCTGGTGCTGGCCAACTACCCGACCCGCGACGGGCGCATCGGCAATGGCGTCGGCCTGGACACGCCGGGCGCGGCGCTCAATATCCTTGAGGCCCTGCAGGCGCAGGGTTACCCAGTGGCTGGCCTGCCTGAAACCGGCACTGAGCTGATTCACCAGTTGCTCGGCGGGGTCACCAACGACCTCGACCATCTCGACCAGCGCCCCTGCGCCCAGAGCCTGGCCCTGGCCGATTACCAGCGCGCCTTTGCCGCCTTGCCCGAGACCAACCAACGCGCCGTGCTGGAGCGCTGGGGGCCGCCCGAGCAGGACCCGATGTTCCGCAGTGGGCGCATGATGGTTGCCGGCCTGCGCTACGGCCTGACCTTCGTCGGCATCCAGCCGGCGCGGGGCTACCAGGTGGACCACAGCGCCGTATACCACGACCCGGACCTGGTGCCGCCCCATGGCTACCTGGCGTTCCACTTCTGGCTGCGCAACGGCTATGCCGCCGACGCGGTGATCCATGTGGGCAAGCATGGCAACCTGGAATGGCTGCCGGGAAAGGGCGTGGGCCTGTCCGCCGAGTGCTGGCCGGATGCCTTGCTCGGCCCGTTGCCCAACATCTACCCATTCATCGTCAACGACCCGGGCGAGGGCGCCCAGGCCAAGCGCCGCACCCAGGCGGTCATCATCGACCACCTGATGCCGCCGTTGACCCGTGCCGAGACCTACGGCCCGCTGCGCCACCTGGAGCAACTGGCCGATGAATACTACGAGGCGCAGTTGCTCGACCCACGCCGTGCCCGCGAGCTGCAACGTGACATCCTCGAACTGGTCAAGACCCACCATATCGACCGCGAACTGCAGCTCGAAGGCCAGATGGAGGACGCGGCGGTCTGGCTGCCGCGGCTGGACACCTACCTGTGCGACCTGAAGGAATCGCAGATCCGCGACGGCCTGCACGTGTTCGGCCAGTCGCCGCAGGGGCGTTTGCGCAGCGATACGCTGCTGGCGTTGCTGCGGGTGGCGCGGGGCGATGGCAGGGGCGGTAACGCCAGCCTGATCCGCGAGCTGGCCAAGGCGTTGGCGCTGGGCTTCGATCCGCTGGATTGCGACCTGGGGCAGGCCTGGGAAGGGCCGCGCCCGGACCTGCTGACGCAACTCGACGCCAGCCTCTGGCGAACCTGTGGCGATACTCGCGAGCGCCTGGAGTTGCTGGCGTTGTCATTGATCGAGCAGGCCCAGATGGGCACGGTGGCGCTGCCGGACGAGGCGCAATGGGAGGCGGTGCGCGCGGTGCTGCGCACGCTCATCGAGCAGGTCGCGCCCGACCTCGATGCCTGCGGCGGCGCCGAGATCGATGGCCTGCTGGCGGCCCTGGCCGGGCGTTTCGTCCCGGCCGGGCCCAGCGGCGCGCCCAGCCGCGGCCGCCTGGACGTGCTGCCCACCGGGCGCAACTTCTATACCGTCGATGTGCGCAACCTGCCCACCGCCACGGCCTGGCGCCTGGGGTTCGCCTCGGCCAACCTGATCCTTGAGCGCCATCTGCAGGATCACGGCGATCACCTGCGTCAGTTGGGCCTGTCGGTGTGGGGCACGGCGACCATGCGCACCGGCGGCGACGATATCGCCCAGGCCATGGCGCTGATGGGCGTGCGCCCGGTGTGGGCCACCGGCAGCCAACGGGTCGATGACTTCGAGATCCTGCCGCTGAGCCTGCTCGACCGGCCGCGGGTGGACGTGACGCTGCGGGTATCGGGTTTTTTCCGCGATGCCTTCGGCAACCTGATCCGCCTGTTCGACGCCGCCGTGCAGGCGGTGGCGGCGCTGGACGAACCGGACGACCAGAATCCACTGGCCGCGCGGGTGCGCGCCGAGCGCCAAGCGCTGCTCGAGGCCGGAGTCGAGGCCGAGCAGGCAGCGCGACAGGCCGGTTGGCGGGTGTTTGGTGCCAAACCTGGCGCCTACGGGGCGGGTGTGCAGAACGCTATCGATGGTCGCCTGTGGCACAGTCGCGACGATCTGGCCGAGGTCTACCTCAACCATGGTGGCTACGCCTACGGCGTCGCTGACGAAGGCACCCCGGCCCGCGCCGCGTTCGTCCAGCGCCTGGCCCAGGTCCAGGCGGTGCTGCAGAACCAGGACAACCACGAGCACGACCTGCTTGACTCCAACGATTACTACCAGTTTCAAGGCGGCATGCTGGCGGCTGCCGAAACCCTGGCCGGCACCTCGCGGGCCAGCTACCACGGCGACCACAGCCAGGCCGACCGGCCCCGGGTGCGCACCCTCAAGGAAGAACTCAACCGGGTGATCCGTGCCCGGGCGCTCAACCCCAAGTGGATCGACGGTGCCAAGCGTCACGGCTATAAAGGCGCGTTCGAGCTGGCGGCCACGGTCGACAACCTGTTCGCCTTCGACGCCACCACCCACCTGATCGACGATCATCATTACCAAGGGCTGGCCGATGCCTATGTGCTCGACCCGACCACCCGCGATTTCATGCGCGAGCACAACCCCGAAGCCCTGCGCGACCTCACCGAACGCCTGCTGGAAGCCCAGCAGCGCGGGTTGTGGCAGGAGCCGGGCGACTATCGTGAAAGTCTCGAGCAGCAGTTGCTCGCCGGCGAGGAAGACAGCTGAACATGAGTGAACCCGTGCAATTCCCCCTGGCCGCCGTGGTTGGCGCCGACGACCTCAAGCTGGCCCTGTGCCTGACCGCCATCGACCCGAAGATCGGCGGCGTGCTGATCGAAGGCCCGCGTGGCATGGCCAAGAGCACCCTGGCCCGGGGCTTGGCCGATCTGCTTGGCGACGGTCCGTTCGTGACCCTGCCGCTGGGAGCCACCGAGGAGCGCCTGGTTGGCACCCTCGACCTGGATGCCGCCCTCGGCCAGGGCCAGGCACGGTTCTCGCCGGGCGTGCTGGCCCATGCTGACGGTGGGGTGTTGTACGTCGATGAAGTCAACCTGTTGCCCGATCCCCTGGTGGACCTGCTGCTGGATGTGGCCGCCAGCGGCACCAACCGCATCGAGCGCGACGGCATTTCCCATCGGCATGCCGCCCGCTTCGTGCTGATCGGCACCATGAACCCGGAGGAGGGCGAGCTGCGTCCGCAGTTGCTCGACCGTTTTGGCCTCAACGTGGCCCTGGAAGGTTTGCCAGCGCCGCAGGCGCGTCAGCAGATCATTCGGCGCCGGCTGGCCTTCGACAGCGATTCGCAGGCGTTCTGCGAACTGTGGGCCGAGCAGCAGGCGGCGTTGCGCGAGCGCTGTCGGTCGGCGCGTGAGCGCTTGGCATCGATCGCCCTGGACGACCAGGCCCTGGCCTGGATTACCGAACGCTGCTTCGCCGCTGGCGTGGACGGCCTGCGCGCCGACCTGGTCTGGTTGCGCGCAGCGCGGGCCCATGCCGCCTGGCGGGGTAACACGGTGATCGAGGAGGCGGATGTGCAGGCGGTTGCCGAGTTTGCCCTGCGTCATCGGCGCCGCACCGAGGCGCCGCCACCCCAGGCCACGTCGGCTGGCGGGCAGGCGAGTGCGCAGGAGGCGCCGGGCGGTCAGGGCGACTGGGGGGCATTGCCTGCCCAGCCGGTGGCCACGGGGGCTCGGCGCGAGGTGCCGAACTGGGCAAAAAAGCCCTGAGCATCCGCTCGCGCCATGATCGGGTGGCGGATGCCAGACCTCGCGTCGGCCATTTGACGGGGTCTTCCCGGGGCCGCCCGCGCACCAGCGATAGCGGGCGTATCGCCTGGTTGGCGACTTTGCTCAAGGGCCGGCCACGCCAGCGCCGCGACCTGTGTTGGCAGCAGCGCCAAGCCCAGGCGCCGGAATTGTGGCTGGTGATCGTCGATGCCTCGGCGTCGACCCGGCGCAATCAGGCACTGGCCCAGGCCAAGGGGCTGCTGACCGGGTTGTTCGATGAGGCCTACCGTCAGCGTGCACGGCTGGCCTTGCTGACAGCCAGTGGCAACCGACCGCAATGGCAACGCCATGGCCTGAAAGCCTCGGCGGCGTTACAGCCCTGGTTGCAGGCGCTGGGGGCGGGCGGTGGTACACCGTTGCCGGCGGCACTGGAGGAGGCACGTCAGTGGTTGTTGGCCCGGCGCAAGCGCTTTCCCCATGAAACCCAGCGCTGCCTGGTGTTGACCGATGGCCGCCTGCAACAGGGTGCGGCGTTGCAACCGCTACCTTGCAGCACATTGCTGGTGGATATGGAAACAGCGGCGGTGCGCATTGGCCGGGCACGCCAACTTGCCGAACAACTGCAGGCCGACTATCGGCATATCGAGCAGTTCGCGGTGATCAAATAAGGATGTAACTGCGACAGGATGTCGCAATTGACCAAGTTATCCCCGAATGTGGGGAAACTTGCACAAGTGCGTGGTGGCCACGCACTTGCAGTACCGTGCTCTTTTACTTCGGCATCGACCAGGGTTGCAGGTCGTAACCTTTGCCGGACAGTTCGGCGCGCACTTCCTCGATCAGGCTGGCCCATTGCGCGGGGTCGGAATAGACGCGCGAGGACACTTGCTTGCTGCCGATACGGGTGCTGGTCCGGTCGATCACTGCCAGGCTCAGTTCACCAGTACCGTTAGGGGCATCCCAGGCTACGCACTGGAAGGGTTCGAAGGCGTGGTCGGCGATCAGCAGTGCTTCGTTGACACGGAGCGGGGCGTTCATGGTTCGGTCTCTCTCATGGTCCCAAACAGCGAAATAAAGTGCCGCGGTGTTATTCCACAAAAGTGTACAGCGCGGGGTTATTCGTACTGATGCTCCAGGTCAGGGTTCAAGTCACATGACCGTTGAAAATTTTTTAAATCGGCGATGTTTCCCTACCTGTCCATCGCGCCTATGACGGTAATCGAGTTGGAAAATTCCCGGCGTGGCATGCGCAGTTCTTACCGGGCTGACCAACGGTAGTGGGGAGCGTCAAGTTCATTGCTACTGTTAATTCGGGCGTCGCAACTGACTGTTTATAGATAAAAAACCAAAATCTGGCGCCAAGGAAAGGTCATGCTCGATACCGCATCCCTGCGCCGCTTGCTGATCGTCGACCCCTGCGATGATTGCCACCGCCTCTTGCCGGGCCTGCGCAGCGTCGGCTGGGATGTGCGAAGTTGCACGCTCGAGGCTGCGATGGAGCAGCCCTGCGATGTGGGCCTGGTACGACTGCAAGCCTCGCACCTGCTGCACCCCGAGGCGGTCAAGGACCTGATCAAGCGCAGCAACACCGAATGGATCGCCGTGCTCAGCGCCGAAGAATTGCGCCTGCAGAATGTCGGCGATTTCGTCTGCGAGTGGTTTTTCGATTTCCACACCCTGCCGTTCGACGTCTCGCGAGTGCAGGTTACCCTGGGCCGCGCCTTCGGCATGGCGCGGCTGCGCGGCAAGGGCACGGTGCGGGTGGACGAGCCCGAACACGAACTGCTTGGAGAGAGCCGTCCGATCCGTGAGCTGCGCAAGTTGCTGGGCAAGCTGGCGCCGACCGAATCGCCGGTGTTGATCCGGGGTGAAAGCGGCACGGGTAAGGAGTTGGTGGCGCGTACCTTGCATCGACAATCGCAACGGCGCGACAAACCGTTCATCGCCATCAACTGCGGCGCCATCCCCGAGCACCTGATCCAGTCCGAGTTGTTCGGCCATGAAAAAGGCGCGTTCACCGGGGCGCACCAGCGCAAGGTGGGGCGTATCGAGGCGGCCAATGGTGGCACCCTGTTCCTTGATGAGATCGGTGACCTGCCGTTGGAGTTGCAGGCCAATCTCCTGCGATTTCTACAGGAGAAGCACATCGAGCGGGTAGGGGGCAATCAGCCCATCGCGGTGGACGTCAGGGTATTGGCGGCGACGCATGTGGACTTGGAGAAGGCCATTGCGCTGGCACGCTTTCGCGAGGACCTGTACTACCGGCTCAATGTCCTGCAGGTGGTGACCGCGCCGCTACGTGACCGGCATGGCGACCTGTCGATGCTGGCGAGCCATTTTTCCCAGTTCTACAGCGCCGAGACGGGGCGCCGGCCGCGCTCGTTCAGCGAGGGCGCCTTGGCGGCCATGGGGCGCCACGATTGGCCCGGCAATGTTCGTGAGCTGGCCAACCGGGTGCGCCGCGGCCTGGTGCTGGCCGAGGGCCGGCAGATCGAGGCGCAGGACCTGGGCCTGCAGGAGCTGCAGGAGCAGGACCAGCCGCTGGGCACGCTGGAGGACTACAAGCATCGGGCTGAGCGACAGGCGCTGTGCGATGTGCTGAACCGGCACAGCGACAACCTGAGCATCGCGGCCAAGGTGTTGGGCGTTTCCAGGCCAACGTTCTATCGGCTGTTGCACAAGCACCAGATTCGCTAGCTGACCTCAGCTCGACTGGGCAAGATGCCCGTCCGCCAGCTCATCCACCATCTCCGGCTCATCTGGCAGCGCGGTAATCACGCTGAAATCGCTGACTTCCACCTCGCCCCCGCCATACCCCAGCAGATGGAAGGAAAACGCCTTGCGCACGGTTGGGTTGTCGAAGTCGAACGCCATTTCCAACGGTTCATCAGCCGTCACGCGGATCTCTTCGGGCAGCCCGAGCTGCACGTCCTGCTCCAGTTCCTTGGCCTTGAGGCGGATATACGCCGCATGGCGGGGATCCAGCGCCCGCACCTTCAGTCGCACACGGGTACGCGACCCCTCGGGCATCTCCAGGTATTGCGCGCCGATCAGGTTGTCCGCCCAGTCATCCTTGATGCGCTCAGCCAAGGCGATGGGCGAGGGCCCACCGAACTGGTAGCGCAGGTTGAGCGGGGTCTGCAGCAGCGACTGGTCGAGGTTGGCGGCGAGCAGATTGAGTTGCGGTCCTAGGCTGTCCTCGCCACGGCCAAGGAACTGGGCCTGGTCCGCAATGAATCCACTGCTGGCATAGCGCCGACAGCGTTGCTGGAAGTCGCACTCGCTGAGGGTGCCCTGGCCGTCGTGGTAGCGCAGCATGCCGTTGGTGTAGGAGATCATCTCGCGGCCGCTGTCGTAGTCGCGGTACAGCGAGCGTCCGCCCAGGGCTGCCGGAATCGGCAGGGCGAAATAGTCGAGCAGGGAGGTGCTCAGGTCAATGTGGCCGTAGGTGCCCTGCTTGAGCCTGGGTAGCTGGGCCTGCTCCGGCGCCAGTGTGAGGTTGAAGCCCCAGGCCGAGGCCAGGCGCACGCCATCGATGCCGTGCGACTCGTCCGAGGTGACGATCACCAGGGTGTCTTGCAGCACGCCCTGTTTCTCGAGGCTGTCGAGGAAGCCACCCAGTGCATCGTCAAGGTAGGCCACTGCGGCCTGCTTGGGCGTATCGAAGCGTTGCAGATAGGCATCAGGCGCCGAGTAGGGCTGGTGAGTGCCGACCGTGAGCAGGGTGAGCATCCAGGGTTGTGGTTGCTTGCGCAGCTCGCCGACATAGTCGAGCGCACCTTCGAAGAAGGCGCGGTCGTCCTTGCCCCAGGGGAATTCCAGGTAGTTGTCGTTGGCGAACCACTCTTGGCCATGCACCGCGTCGAAGCCGATATGCGGCATGATTCGGTCCTTGGCCATGAAGCGCAGCCCAGCGCCCTGCAGGTAATGGGTGGCGAAGCCGGCCTCGCGCAGCTGGGCCGGCAGGCACGCCTGGTTGCGCTGCTGCTGGGTCAGCAGTTCGACGCCCTTGGGCGTGCCGTTGGCCAGCTTGTCGTAGTCGCCGCAGAGCATCGCGTAGAGCCCGCGAATGGTCTGGTGGGTGTGCAGCACATAGTCAGGGGTGTTCATGCCGCGCTCGGCCCACTGGCTGAGCCGCGGCATCAGCTCCTGCTGGAAGCGGCTGCCGAGTGCCTCGCGGTTGGGGCGCAGGTAGGCGCCGGGGATGCCCTCGACGGTGATGATCAGCAGGTTGCGCGCCTTGCCCGGGGCGTCCAGCAGCTTGACGCCATTGAGATCAGACTGGGTCAGACCGGCAGTGGACAGCGCCGTGACCGCCGGCACATGGCCCAGGCCGCTCAAGGCCTGGTGCTGGAACTTGCCCACCGCCGCCGACAGCGCCTGGTGGGTGAGACCGTACTGACGCCATTGGTCGGCGTCCGAAGGGGCCAACTGCTGGCCGCCCCAGTGCAGCCCGAACAACGCCAGGGGCACGGCCCAGAGTCGCCGTGGCAATGGCGTGCCGACGGGGGATCGCCATACGCTCGCCAGCCAGGCGCCAAGACCGGCGACCAGCAGGGCGGGCAGCCAGGCATGGGCCAGGGCGCCGGCGGTGGAGTTCTCCATGAACTGCGGGTCGACCAGATAGGCCAGGTCGTCGACCGTGGGCAGTCGGCCGACGGCACTGACCAGCTCGGCGGATGCCACCCACAGGCCACCCCAGGCCAACAGCAGCGGCAAGGCCAGCCACCAGGAGCGACGATGGGCAAGCAGCAAAAGCAGGCTGCCGATGGCGAGGTCCGATAGGTAGCCGAAGGGGTTGGACCAGCCCAGCAGGGCGCGCGCGGTCAGCGGAATCACCAGCACCAGGATTGCCAGCGTGGCAAGGCGGGCGCGAGGGTGACCGAGCAGGTTGTTCACGAAACTTTCCTTATTGCCATTAAATCGTCACAAAACTGTGCGCGATGATAACAGGCCGATGCCGGGAAAGTTGGACGCTACAAAACCGGTAACCAAATCCCGGGCCCTGGATCGGGCCCGGTTGGTGGCTCAGAAGTAGTAGGGGAATTTCAGGCTGAACGAAAAGTCCGGTGCATCCTCGGTCAGTCCGATGGACAGGTTGGGGACGATGGTCAGGTTGTCGGTGGCGGCGAAGGTCAGGCCGACGTTGAAGTTGGCGGCGTTGTAGTCGCTGTTGGTGATCGACTGCCAGTCGCCGCCATCGGGCTTGATCTTGCTCTTGCGGGCAAACTGGTCGGTGACCGAGAACGACATGCTCATCCGTTCGTTCAGGGCAAAGGCGATACCGCCGCCGATCTGCCAGGAGTCACCCAGTTTCACGTCACCTTTGACCTTGCTGTTGACCTGGGGGCTGATGTCGCTGAACGAATCCTGCATGTTGTAGGTGTAGGACAGGCTGGCGAACAGCACGGCCGGGTCGAAGGTCTTGACCAGCGAGATACCCGGCGTGATCGCCCAGACGCCGTTGCCGGTCGGCAGGCTCTCGGGCACCGACAGGTTGTTGTTGGTAGGGTCTTCGACCAGCTTGATGCCATAGGGGTCCTTGCCGGTAGGGGCTTTGACCCGCAGGGTGACGACTGCGTCGGGCAGGTTCTCCGACTCGTCGAGGAACTTGTAGGCCACGCCAACGTTGACGTCGCCGATGGTCGGGTCGCGGGTGACCGTTGCATCGGAGGTGACCGGCCCGGCACCACCGGCGCCGCCGGAGGAATAGGTCGATTCGCGATAAACGATGGGTACGTTAATATCGAACTGCCAGCGTTGATCCATGTTGTAGCGGGCGGTCAGGTCCAGGGTCCAGTTGTCCGCCTTGATCCGGTCGAGGTTGATGTTGCCGAGGAAGATCGAGTCGAGGGCGAGGAAACCATTGAGCGTCAGCGCACGGGTATCGTAGTGCGTGTAGGTAATCCCGGTCTCGACGCTGAACTTGCCGCCACCGAAGAATCCACTGGCCTCGTCATACAGGTTGGAAACGCTTTGCGCGGGCTCCGAATCATCCTTGAGCGACTGGCCGTAGGAGCTGCCACTGCTCCCCGGAGCACCGGAAGCCACGGTCTGCGCGCCTTTGGCCGGTGTCGAGGGTGACTTGGTCAGTCGCTTGGGCGGGGGTGCCGCCGGGGTTTCCTCGACTTGACGGACGCGCTGCTCAAGCACCATCAAGGCATTCTGCTGGGCTTCGTAACGTTGTTTCAGCTCGCGCAGTTCTTGCTTCAGTGCCTCGACCTGAGGGTCCGGAGCTGCGTAAAGCATTGTCGCAGGGGCCAATGTACTCAAACAAACTACAGCTCTGAACGTCAACGATCGTTGCATGGGTTAGCCGTCCCTTCTGACTACAAAGATGAGACTCAGCGTAGATCAGTATCCGAGTGCGCGAAGACCTTTGAGCTGGTCAAGATTGCCGTTCAGCGCGGCGGCGGGCACATGGTCGCGCAGCACGACGTTCAGCGAGGTGAGGTTGCTGACCTGGTTGCCGCTGCCGAGCAGCGTGGCGTTTTGCATCAAGCCGCCTTGGGCGATCTGCTGCAGGGTGCTGCCCTGGTTGTTGTTGGCCACCACGTTCAGCTGCACGCCCGTTCCGCTCGCAGAGACGCTCAGGGAGCCGGCAGCGTTGCTGCCGACCAGTGTGGAACCGGCGGCAAGCAGTTGGCCTTGCTGCGGCGTTTCGGGCACCTGGTTGGCCTTGGTGACGCTGATGTCGACGTTGTTGTTGGCCGTGTTGTTGTCCCCGGCCGCGCGCACGACCTGAGTTACGCCGACGGTGGTGTTCAGGCCTGCGCCACCGGTAATGGTGCCGGTGCCCTTGGCGCTGGACGAGCCGGTGCCTTTCTCGTCGATCATGGACACATAGAACTGCGGCTTGATGGTCGACTGTTGCACCTGCATCGAGGTCCTGGCGCCGATGACATCGCCGTTGGCGTTCTGCCAAGTGCTGGTCATCACCACGCCGAAGCTGATGATGCGCCCTGGCAACACATAGCGACCGCGCAGGTTCGCCAACTCCTGATCCTTCAGTTCAATGGGCTTGAACGTCTCTGCCTGGATGGGCAAGGCGGTGGCCAGGCAGATCAGGGTAAGCCAGGCTGCAGTCTTCATGGGATGCTCCCGACGCGTTGCGCTCGATTATCGTTAGAAGAAGTCGCTGCGAATGAAGCCGAAGTCCATCAGTTCGGCGTCCTTGACCGGGGTGAAGGAATTGATGCGATCCTTGGCGCTCAGTGGCAGGGGCGGGTCGAGCAAGGCATTGGTCTTGTCGTAGCCCTGGCCGATCACGGCGAAGATGATGCCGTTCCAGCCCTTGAGGAAGTCTTCGACCTTGTAGCGTTTGTGGCCGAGCACCGGGTCACCGATGTAGACCCAGCCCTTGTCGACCCGTTGCATGACCACGAAGTGCTTGTAGCCACGGATGTCCATCAACACCACCACGGGGATGCGCACGCTGCTCAGGGTGTCGGCGGCGACCCGGTAGCCGCGGGCACGCATGCCGAGGCTTTCCACGTAGCGTTTCATGTCGAGCATCGAGAAACCCTGGACCTTGACCAGGTCCTGGTCGGCGTGGGCCAGCATGCCCTCGATGATCGTGTGTTCGTCCACGTCCAGCCAGTAGGCCTGGCGCAGGATGGTTGCCAGCGCCGCGGCGCCGCAACTGAAATCGGTCTTCTGTTGCACCAGGTCGGCGAACTTGCGCTCGCGGATGCTTTGGATGGGCTTGTAGATCACCGCGCCCCCCGGCAAAACCGAAAGCGGCATCTGCGCCGCTTCGCTGTAACTGGCCATGCACAGCAAAAACGCCAAGGCGATCATACGCATGGTCGTTCCCCCCGATCCTGTTGAGGAAAAGGCCCCCCGAAGGGGGCCTCAAGGTCACAGCTGTCAGAACGAGGTGTTGGAGATGGCCAGCGAGTTGCTCTGCTGGTTGCCCACACCGGCTGCCACGTTGACACCGAGGTTGCCGCTGCCGCCATTCACCGAGCCACTCAGGGTGGCGGTGTTGGTTACAGGGTTGGCCCAGCCAGTAGGCGTCAGCACCTGGAAGGACACGGTGTTGCTCAGGTCGTACGAGCTGGACTCGCTGAAGCTCTTCGAGCCGGATTTGGCGTACTCGGAGGCATTGCTACCCGATTTTTCGTACGAAGAGTCGTAGGCCTTCTCGAACGAAGAGTCGTAAGCCTTCTCGAACGAGGAGCTGGAAGACTTCTCGTGCGACTTGTCATACGAAGCGTCGATCGAGGCGTTCAGCGACGCATCGAACGAGTCGGTGCGGCTGCGCTCGTGGCGGCCATAGTCGGTGGAGTGGGTCACACTGCCGCTTGCCGAGGCATCCAGCGAAGCGCTCAGAGAACCACTGGCCGAGGAGCTCGACTCATGGCTCCGCGAACCGCTGGCGTTCGAGCTCTTCGAGCCACTGGCGCTCCAGCTGTTGGCACCGGCGGCCTCCCAGCTCGACGAGGAGCTGCCTTCCTTGCTGTAGCTGGAGTCCTTGTTGTGGGAGGCGCTGCCACTTTTCGTGGTGGTGAAGGTGAGCGTATCGACCCGGTAGGTGCGATCGGCTTGGTTGTTCACGACCAGGCCAGGGCCGTTCTGGTCGGCGGAGGCGGTGGCGGTGGCGTTACCCAGGGGCGCATTGGAGTTGGCAATGGCCATGGTGTTTTTCTGCTGGTTCAGGTCGCCACCGGCAATGTTGATGCCCATGTTGCCGCTGCCGTTGTTGCCCGAGCCGCTCATGACGCCGGAGTTGGTGACACCGTAGTTGTTGACCTTGTTGTTGTTGCTGTACTGACGCACGTCGGCGGTGGCCGAGGCGGAGCCGAACACGAAGCTGTTGTCCAGGCTCGAGTCGGCACCGGCATTGGCGATGGCGGCGGCGTTGTCCTGCTGGTTGCCGGCGCCGGCTGCCACGTTGACACCGACGTTGCCGCTGGTGCCGGAAGCCGAGCTGCTCATTTCGGCTTCGTTCACGGTGCCTTCATTGTTGATGCGGTTGTTGGTGCTGCTTTGCTTGTCCCAGGCATTGGCGGTTGCATACACCGGGATCTTGGTAGGAGGAGGGGTGTGATGACCGTTGTTGTGGCCGTGGCCATTATTGTGTCCATGGCCACGCGGATCATTCTGCCCAGCTTGTACAGCCACAGCCATGATCGCAGCAATTGCGAAAACCAGAGGCTTGAGTGCCATCGAGGGTTTCATGGTGGTTCTCCGTACTTTATTTTGGTTCATCGCGCTTTCCCGGGGAAGGCAGCCTTGATTTTCAGGAAAAAGTATTCCGAGTCCCGAAAACCATAGGCCATACGCTTGATCACCTTGATGCGGTTGTTGACGCCCTCAAGGACGCTGGTATGCATATGGAAGTTGGCACTGGCGAGGATGCCTCGGGCGTATTTGCGCAGGTTGCGAGCGAAGCGCTGTAGCGGCGCGAGGCCGCTGTCCCGGGCGTGCCGCAACCAGGTTCGCCAGCGGCGCCAGCCCTCTCGTACGCTGGGGGCGAACCAGACATCCTTCAGCGCATCCTTGAGGACATAGACCGTAGCCAGCGGCTGGTTGGCCGCGAGTAGTTCTTGAAGCTGCACGGCTTGTCCGTCCTTCAGGTTGTTGCGATTGCGCAGCAGCAGCCAGCGGCTTTGCTTGACCGCCTTTCGTGCCGGCTTGTCTTCGCGCAGGAGGTTGGCCTGGTCAACCCGGATACGGTCGATCACATCCCGACCGTAGCGCGCGACGACGTGAAACAGGTCGTACACCACTTCGGCTTGCGGGCAATGCTTCTTCACCTCCAAATCAAAAGCCGTGTTCATGTCCATGGCCACCGCCTCTATCTGCTGGCAGTGCTTGCCGAGCAATTCAAAGAACGGGCGGACCGCCTCGCGGCTGTTGCCGTGGCCGACCCACAATACCCGCGTTCGCTCGGCATCCATGATGACCGTGGCATAGCGATGCCCTTTGTGCAGGGCGAACTCGTCCATCACCAGGCGGCGGACACCGGTTGAATCGAAGTTGCCTACCTCGGCTTGAAGGCGTCGTTTATCGAGCGTTTTGAGGGTGTGCCAATGCAGGCCGGTGAGCTGGCTGACGTGGCTGATCGGCAGCAGCCGCAGCAAGCTTTCGAGCCATATCCGTAACCGCTGGGTCAGCCGAGATGCTGGCTCCAACCAGTCGATCCGCTCGGTCACCCGCCCACAACTCAGGCAATCGACTCGGCGCACTGGTAGTTGAAGCAGGACGCGCTGATCGAACAGATCACGATCACGCACCAGACGAATCCGGCGATCGTGAATCAACGGGCTGAACTGGCCACAACGCCCGCACTTAGGAAGAGAGCCGGCTTGAGGTTCAAGCTCAATGAGGAGGGTGTTATCGGTAGATGGGCGACAGGTAACGGCGTCGTAGCCTGGCCAGAAAGCGGCAAGATCAATAGGATGCACGGCGACAGCAGGGACAGGTGAAGGGTGTGTTTGGCGACTGCCAATTTACCTGCTTCCCTGACTGTCAACTCGCTCTTCCCCCAGACTCCGCGAAGAACCTTTATTTTAGGTTAAGTGTTGTTGTTACCTGTTTGGGTCAATCCGCGACCCGGATGCTCAGGGTGTTGGCCGTTCGGTTTCCCACCCCTGCACTCTGATTCAACTGCACCACGCCACGGCTACCGGTGAATGCCTGGTCGCTGATGCTGACCTGGCGATGGCCGGGTGTCTGGGCAGTTGGATCCGAGTTGTTGATCAGCGCCACGTTCTGTTGCAGAAGGACGCTGTCGTCGATGCTTTGCGGCTGGGCACTGACGCTGATGCGCAGTGCGTTGGCTTGTTGGTTGCTGGCGCCGGCGCTCTGGTTGACACCGAGGATGCCGTTGCCGTGACTGAAGGCCGTGCCCTGGATGCTGGACTGCGCGTCCATCGAAGGATCGACCTGGGTGCGCAGGCGCTGGCGGATCTGCGTGCTGGCGTTGGCGTCGTGGCCAATGGCGATGGCCCGGGCGTTGACCTGTTGCTGTTGGTCGCCGGCCGCCTGGTTGACCCCAAGGTTGCCTTGGTATTGCGCGCCCGAGCTGTCAATGGTGGCGTTGTTGATCACGGGGGATTGGGCGAAGGCCGAAGCACTGCACAGCGTGGCCAGGATCAGCAGCGAATGCCTCATGTTACTGGCCCCCGTTGAGGATCTTCAGGGCGCCCAGGCCTTGCTGGACGTTCGAATTGACCATGTTGGCGATACCGTTGCCGCCCGAGCCCGAGCCACGTCCGCCGGCGATGTTGGGCAACTGGGTCTGGTTGCCGATGTTGGCGCCGATGGTATTGGTCTGCTGGGTGATCAGCGAGTTGATCCCTGCACCGCTGGTGATGCCGGCGAAGTCGCCATCGCTCAGCTCACTGGTCTGCCTGAGAATGTGCGCGGACGGGTTAGTGTTGACGGTGACTGGATTCGGGTCGGGGATCATGGGCGCGCGGATCGCACTGCGGGTCTGCACCTCGCGAGTGATCACGACGATGCCGTTGTCTGCCTGGACAGGCAGGCTGAAGCTGGACCCCAACGCGCAACCGAGCAGCAGGAGGTGACAGATCTTGCCTTTTTCTGGTTTCCCCACGATGGCAATTCCTTCTTCGGCGTTTGGGCCAGGGGCCGCGTTGCCAGAAGAAGAGCAGAAGCTGTGCCGGTTTTGGTTATTGCTTAAGAATCAGGATCTTGGGTGGGAAGTGCTGGTGCGTCAGAGAATTGTTGTATCAGGGCTGAGACAGATCTCGGGTGAGGAGAGGGTCAAACCCTGCAATACTGGGCTTCGAGGGGAATTCGCCGCAGGTGTATCAACGGTGTGACACTGCCCCCGAAACTGTGGGATTACGCGCAAATCCGGGGGCTATGGCCGTTCGATGTGTATCAGCGGCTTAACATTCAGTGGGGAAAACCGGTGCTTTTCCGTCAAGCAAGCGTTGCACCGAGCTCAGCACCTTGGCGCTACGTTGCGGCCAGTCACCGTCGATGACCTGTAGATTCTGCCGGTGACCTTGCAACCAGGCCAGGCTGTCGTCGAAAAACGCCTGGCGTTCTTCCAGTCGTGGTTGGCAGCGTTGTCCATCACCGACCCATTCGACGCCTTCGGGGCGTAGCAGCAGGTGCAGGTCGTAGTGGCGCGCCTTCAGTGCCTCCTCGATCCAGGCAGGGCAGTCGCCAAACAGTGCCCGGCTCCAGAGGATGTTGCTGAGCAGGTGAGTATCGAGAATCAGCAGTTCCGGCGCTTGCTCTCGGCCCTGGTCTTCCCAAGCCAGCTGACCGCGGGCGATGGCGGGGATGTCGGCGTAGCAGGTGTCACGTTGCTCACAGTCCATGAAGTGGCGGACATATTCCCCCACCAGCACGCCGCCGAAATGCGCCTGGATCTCGCCGCTCAGCCAGCTCTTGCCGCTGGACTCCGGGCCGCACAGCACCAGGACCTTCATGCCGCCGCCAGCGCCGGATCGCGGCGCCACTCCAGCCAGCCGCGCACGGCGATCAGGGTGAACAGGGCATAGAGCGCGGCGGTGAGGTACAGGCCCTTGTACAGGAACAGGCCGACGAAGATCACGTCCACCACCACCCACAACGCCCAGCATTGCAGACGCTTCTGCGCCATCCACAGCTGCGCCACCAGGCTGAAACCTGTGAGGGCGGCGTCCAGCCAGGGCTGGGCGGCGTCGGTCCAGTGCGCCATGCCCGCGCCCAGCAGCAGGCTGGCCAGCAGGCCGGCCGCCAGGCCTTTGAGCATTGGCGCGGGGGCGAGGCGGGTCACCTGGCGGGCGTCCTCGATGCGGTCCGGCCGGGTCCACTGCCACCAGCCGTACAGCTGCAGCACCGCGTAGACCAGTTGCAGGAGCATGTCCGAGTACAGTTTCACCTCGTAGAAGATCCAGCTGTACAGCACCACCATCACCAGGCCGATCGGCCAGCACCAGGGGTTCTGCTTGACGGTGAGCCAGACGGCGATGACGCCGAGCGCGGCGGCGAAGAGTTCGAGGCCGGACATCGGCGATCCTTGGGCGGGGAAAGGCGGGATGCTAACCGCTTCGAGCGGGACGCTTCAAGCAGCGGGCGGACGTATCAGCCCGCCGCTTGCCGCCGCTAGACCCTGAACTGGCGCAACAGTTGCTCCAGCTCTTCGCTCAGCCGCGCCAGGGCCACCCCGGCGTCGCTGGACTGGCGCGCCGCCTCGGCGGTCTGCTGCGATAGGTCGGCTGTTTCGGTGACGTTGCGGTTGATTTCCTCGACCACATGGGACTGCTGCAGGGTGGCGCTGGCGATCGAGGCGTTGAGCGCGCCCAGGTTGCCCAGCGCCTGGCTGATGGCATCCAGGCTGCTGCCGGCCTCGCGGGCCTGCTCAACGGTCTGGCGCGAAGCTTCGCTGCTGGTGTCGATGGCTCGTACCGCGGCCTCCGACTGCCCTTGCAGATGCTCGATCATGGTCTGGATCTCGGCGGTCGACTGGGCGGTGCGCTGGGCCAGCAGGCGCACCTCGTCGGCGACCACGGCGAAACCACGGCCCTGTTCACCGGCGCGAGCGGCCTCGATGGCGGCGTTGAGCGCCAGCAGGTTGGTCTGTTCGGCGATCGAGCGGATCACCTCGAGAACACCTCCGATCTTCGTACTGTGGCTGGCCAGTTCGCGGATCACCTGCACCGCCTGCTCGATGGTCGCCGAGAGCCGGTCGATCTGCTGCAGGCTGCCGTGGATCGCCTGCTGGCCGTGGCCGACCTGGGTCTGGGCGTTGCGCATCTCGCTGGAGGCCTGTTCGGCGTGCTTGGCCACGTCGTGCACAGCGTAGGAAACCTCGTTGATGGCGGTGGCCACCTGGTCCATTTGCAGCGATTGCTGGGTGCTGCGGGCCTGGGCCGCGCCTGCGTTGTCGCCGACATGGCCGGCCGACTCGGCCAGGGCATGGGCGGCGCCCTGCAATTGGCCGATTACGCCCTGCAACTTGCCGTTGAAGCGGTTGAAGTGCTCGCCCAGGTGAGTGATTTCATCACGCCCATGGGTGTCCAGGCGTCGGGTCAGGTCGCTTTCGCCGCTGGCGATGGTGCCCATGGCCTGCACGGCTTCCTGCAGCGGACGGGCGATGCTGCGGGCGATCAGCATCACCAGCAGGGCCATCAGCAGGGCAATGCCCAGGCCCAACAGCGAGGCGTCACGCAGCTGGCGGGCGAACTCGGCCTGCACGTCGTCGATGTACACCCCCGAGCCGATGATCCAGCCCCAGGGCTTGAATAACTGGATATAGGACGTTTTCTCCACCGGTTCGCTGGCGCCCGGTTTGGGCCAGCGATAGTCGACCGGCCCCGCGCCCTGGCTGCGGGCCAGGGCGACCATTTCGTTGAACACAGCAAAGCCATCCGGGTCGCGGATGGCCGAGAGGTCCTGGCCATCGAGCTTGGGGTTGGCCGGGTGCATGATCATCTTCGGTTGCAGGTCGTTGATCCAGAAATAGTCGTTCTGGTCGTAGCGCAGGCCGCGCACCACTTGCAGGGCTTGTTGCTGCGCGGCTTCGCGGGTGAGCGTGCCGGCGGCCTCCAGGCCCTGGTAATACGTCAGGATGCCGGCGGCGGTCTGCACCACGTGGCGGGTCTTTTCGGCCTTGGCCTGGTACAGGTCGCCGTGGAGCTGGCGCAGCATCAGCAGGCCCAGCACCAGCAGCATGGCCACGGCCACCAGCAGGATCAGCCACAGGCGGCGGCTGATCGACATCGACCTCAGGGTCTTCATGATGCGTTACTCCAGTCTTTGTTCTTTTTATCCAGGGCATCCAAGCATGCTTTGCCGCCGGCCCCCACTCGACCAACGGCTAATGAGTCTTTCTTGACATCCCGTGTAGCAGCTAACGCAAGCCTTGAAACACAGGCTCTGCTAGGATTTCGGCCGCGTCAGATGAAACCTTTAGGCAACCGCGTTTTTCAGCTGGCCTTGGCAGCTACAGTCACTGTAAAAAGCACGCGCCGCGTGCGGCATCATTGAGTCAATCAAAACAAGCGGCCTGCCATGCGCAGCGTCGCACTTGGGGGAAGGATGGATTTTTGGAGTGCCTTGCAGGCAATCATCTTGGGCGTGGTCGAGGGGCTGACGGAGTTCCTGCCCATTTCGAGCACCGGGCACCAGATCATCGTTGCCGACGTGATCGGCTTTGGCGGCGAACGCGCCATGGCGTTCAACATCATCATTCAGCTGGGGGCCATCCTGGCGGTGGTGTGGGAGTTCCGGCGCAAGATCCTCGACGTGGTACTGGGCCTGCCCACGCAGGGGCCGGCGCGGCGCTTCACCGCCAACCTGCTGATCGCGTTCTTCCCGGCGGTGGTGTTGGGCGTGCTGTTCGCCGACCTGATCCACGAGTACCTGTTCAACCCCGTTACCGTCGCCGCCGCGCTGGTGGTGGGCGGGGTGATCATGCTGTGGGCCGAGCGTCGCCAGCACCGCGTGGAGGTCGACCATGTCGACGAGATGCGCTGGAGCCATGCGCTGAAGATCGGTTTCGTCCAGTGCCTGGCAATGATCCCCGGCACCTCTCGGTCGGGCTCGACCATTATCGGTGGCCTGTTGTTCGGCCTGTCGCGCAAGGCGGCCACCGAGTTCTCGTTCTTCCTGGCGATGCCCACCATGGTCGGTGCGGCAGTGTATTCGGGGTACAAGTACCGTGAGTTGTTCCAGCCGGGTGACTTGCCGGTGTTCGCGCTCGGTTTCGTGGTGTCGTTCATTTTCGCCATGATCGCTGTGCGCGGGCTGCTCAAGTTCATCGCCAACCACAGCTATGCGGTGTTTGCCTGGTACCGGATCGCCTTCGGCCTGCTGATCCTGGCGACCTGGGAATTCGGCTGGGTCGATTGGTCGACGGCGCACGGCTGACATGGCGCGCAGGCATAACGCGCCCACGGGCGAGGCGGGCATACGCCATTTACGCCTGAAAATGCTGATGCTGGTGGTACTATGCCTGTTGCCGCTTTTCGGCGGTGTGCAAATGGGCCTGGGCGGCCGAACATGGCTGCCCTTGGCAATGTACCTGGCGGCGAGCCTGGTCAGCCTGTTGTTGTACTGGCAGGACAAACAGCAAGCCCGCAGCCAGGCTTGGCGTACCCCCGAGAAGGTGCTGCACGCCAGTGAGCTGCTGGGCGGCTGGCCGGGCGCGCTGGTGGCGCAGCAGCTGTTTCGGCACAAGACCCGGAAGGTCTCCTACCAGGTGGTGTTCTGGGGGATCGTCCTGCTGCACCAGGTGTTCTGGGTCGACTACCTGTTCCTGGCGGGGCGTTGGAGCAAGGTCGTGATATGAGGGATTTTCCGATCAATCACACTGTCGCTGCATCCGTTCGATCAGATCCCACAACCGCGGATCATCATACGTCTCGATCACCAGGCTAGCCCCAGCCTCCATCAGCCGTTCGGCAGGCTGGGTGGTCGCCAGCCCCACGGTGAAGATTCCGGCATCGACGGCGGCCTTGACCCCCGGCAGCGAATCCTCGAACGCCAGCGCCTGCCCGGCCTTGGCTCCCAGGCGCTGCAGCCCGGTGAGGTAGGGCAGGGGATCGGGCTTGGGGCGGGCCAGTTCGTCCGCTACCAGCACATGCTCGAAACGTGCGCCCAGGCTCATGGCCCCGAGCATGTGTTCGGCGTTCAGGCGCGGCGCGTTGGTCACCACGCACATGCCGATTCCCTGTCGTTCGGCGTGGTCCAGCAGGCGCAGCAGGCCGGGCATCGGCGCCAGTGTCGGTGACAGCTCACGGAACAGTGCTTCCTTGCGCTCGGCCAAGGCCTGGCGGCTGGCGGCATCGGCCTGTGGGAACAGTTCGGCGAACAACAGGCCGTTGGCGCGGCCGCTGACCTGAGTGTTGAACTGCTCCTGCGTCAGCTCGCGACCGTCATGGTCGAACAGCAGCTTGCGGAAGGCTTGCAGGTGCAAGGTGTCGGTATCGGTGAGGGTCCCATCGAGGTCGAACAGCAGGGCGGTCAGCATTGGGCATCCTGAGGCTGGAGAAACCATTCAGCATCATAAGGGATCAGGGTTGGAAAATGTACTTGGCGGGCAGTGCGGGGGTAAGTCAAGGTGCCAGCCGTTTTACCGTGTGCGTTAGTATGGCCTGCCAGGCATTCCTAGCACGGAGCACCCAACGCCATGCCTTTTGTCACCACCCGCAAGATCCTGTTCGGCGACTGCGACCCCGCCGGGATCGTCTATACACCGCGTATCTCCTATTTCGTCATCGAGGCGGTCCACGAGTTTCTCTCCCACTGCCTGGGCGGCGAAGGCCTGCGCAGGTTGTTCGCCATGGGCGTGATGCCGCCGGCGCGGGCCCTGTCCATCGAGTTCCTGGCACCCATGGCTTGGGATGATCTGATCAGCGTGCAGGTCAGCAGTGGCGAGCCGGGTACCACTTCGTTCAGTTTTGCCGTCGAGGCGCGCGGCGCCGGTGGCGAAGTCTGCTTTCGCGCCAGCATGACCCAGGTGTGCGTCTGCCCTGAGAGCAAGCAGCCGGTTGCAGTGCCCGAGGCATTACGCCAGGCATTGTGCAAGCACATGGACTAGCGGAGCACCGCGACGAATAGTTTTCCAATAAAAGAACAAACGTTTCAGCATCAATTGAATATAAAGTCCGAACGTGACCGGTTATTCAGTTGGCGTTTTTAGAGTAATTAAGGTGTTGGCCTCTGGTTGCTCCCGGTGAAAGCTGTTAGTTTCGCCACCGCTGAGAGGCAAACAAGCAGGCCTGCAATGCGCCGCTTGCAGCCAACCGATTAATCAACGGTTGGTTGAACAGGGAACGATAATAAAAAATCCTAGGGAGGGATAACCGGATGAACCTTTACATCCGCCTGTTGCTGGCTGTTCTGCGTGGTTTCTTCAAGCCGCCCATGGCCCTGACCGACACGCTGCACCGCACGTTGCGGGTCTGGCCGAACGATATCGACATCAACAAGCACATGAACAATGGCCGTTACATGACCATCGCCGATTTGTTCATGCTGGAACTTTGTCTGCGCGCGAAAATCCTCATTCCAGCCTTCAAGTTGGGCTGGAAGCCGATGCTCGGCGGCAACTTGGTCGTCTACAAGAAGCAACTTTCAATTTTCGAGAAGTACACAGCTGAATTCAGCATCTGCTGCCTCGACGAGAACTGGACTTACTTCCAGTACAGCTTCTTCAACAGCGCAGGCGACGTGGTCGTGACTGGCTACTCCAAAGGCGCCTGGGTTGGCCGCAAGGGCCTGGTCGCCAACGCGGTGATCGCCGAGAAGCTCAAGGTGCAGCCCACCACCGCGGCGATGCCCGAAGCCGTGAGGAAATGGCTGGAAGCTGAAGCCCACGTCCTCGGCAAGGCCTGAGCCAGGCCGCATTGCGGCCCTCTTGCCAGCCACCTGATACCTGCAACGCCTGTCCATTGCTCCACCGTCCCCGGCCTCTGGCCCGGGCGTGCGCGGCAGGCTTTGCCGTGCCCGGCGTTCACGCCGCACATCGATCCATGAACGAGTAGGGAAACCCCTCATGCCGAACACATTGCTGTTGATGCTGGCCTTCTTCGCCGCCTTCCTGCTGGTCGCCGAGCTGTTCAGGCGCTACCGCCTGGTGGGCCTGACCTTCTTCGTGCTGTCGCTGCCGGCGCTGCTGGTGCCCAACGCCAACCTGTTCATGCGCATCAAGACCATCAGCGTGCTGCTGCCCATGTGTTTCCTGGCCTATGCCCGCTACAAGCCAAGGATCGAAGGCTTCATCTACAAGCTGATCTACCTGGTGATCGTGCTGAACATCATCGAGGCCTCGGTGATCGACTGGCAGACCGGCAACATCCTCAACATCGTCGCCGCCGTGGGGCTGATCGTCTGCCTGCCGTACTCGCGCAAGCATTGGGAGGTTTCCGGGCGACACAGTGATTTCGTGGTGCATGTCCCGGCCTACTGGCCCTACCTCTACACCACCTGGAACCTGTGTTTCCTGTACTCGGCGCGGATCACCACCTTCGGCTACGCCCTGCCGCTGTTGCTGGCGCCGGTGGCCTACGCCTTGCTGCTGCGACGCTCGGACCTGTACTTCCAGGCCCGTGCCTACACCTTCGGTTTCTACCTGTTCGTGCGCACGCTGGCCGGCGACACACCCCTGATGAACCTGCCGGCCTTCGACCTGACGGGCTGGTACAGCCCTGACGCGGCGCTCGCCTGGAGCGTCGTCAACGTGATTTTTACAGGCGCCTGCCTGTACAGCTACGGCGCAAGCCGCAACAAGAACAAAGCGATCGAACAAGGAGTTTGAAGCATGCTGGAAGTCATCCTGCTGGCGTTTTTCATCACCGTCAGCCCCGTGATCATACTGATGAGCAAAACCCGCGCCGAGCCGTTGAAGCATGTGTACGTGGGCCTGTACTACGTGAAGTTCGTACCGCTGCTGCTGGCGTTGTACGCGGTCAATCTCGGCACCAGCTTCCTGACCTGGAAGTGGGTTCAGCTGAAATGGCTGCTGCCTCGTTACTTCGGCTATCGCCACTACAACCGCGATTCCATCTCGATGGAAAGCACGCCGATCCCGGGCACCGACTACCACATGGGCTACATCCCCAAGAAGCTGCCCGCCGAGCTGGTCTACCGCTGGAGAAAGGACAAGGTCTACCACAACTACATCCAGTCGATCATCAAGGCCAACCGCGACTACTACAAGGTACCGCTGGGTCAGTTCCCACAGCCGACGGCCATCTCGGACGAGGACCTGCGGGTGTTCCTGATGTCGTCGCAGATCACCCACTACCTGCAGACGGTCGATGGCGTGTCGACCTTCGACATGCGTGACTTCACCCGGGAGATCCGCCTGTCCAGCTCGGTGTTCGACGTGGCCAGCATCGCCATTGCCGAGGATTTTGCCGCCGACAGCATGCGCATCACCCTGCGCGACGGCTTCAGCGTCGGCCCGGGCGAGCCGGACTGGGACCTGGCCAAGGTGTACTTCATGTCCAACACCATGGTGTTCTTCATCCTTGGCGCGCACCTGCACCACCATCTGTTCTTCGCCGAAATGGGCGCGGCATTCCTGTTCAACCTGGTGCCCAAGGATTGCAACTTCCACAAGCTGATGGACCCGCACACCGCCTATATCCTGATGCTCAATCACCAGTTCAAGGAGTCGCCGCTGTCGCTGCGCGAAACCACCGGCATCGCCGACAAGTTCCTCTACAGCTGCATCGGCTACTACTCGGCGCAGACCTTCTACAAGGTCGGCTATGAAAACGCCCTGAACATGTACAACAAACGCCAGACCGAGGACCAGGCGCTGACCCAGAAATTCGAGATCAGGTTCGCCATACCGTTCGACCAGTACCTCAATGGCCAGCACGTGCTCAATGCCCAGTACCGCGACTACTACGCGGCGGTGCTGAAGTTCGTCTCGGCCAGCTACGACGACCTGCTGCGTGACGGCTCCGAGCCCTACATCAACAACTGGGTTGCCGAGCTGTGCCGTTACGTCAACCTGCCGTGCCAGTCCGGCGACAGGGACTTCAACATCGAAGTGATCGCCACCTATATCTGGTACGTGTCGTTCGTCCACTCCCTGGAGCACTACCAGTTCCACAAGTACAAGATGAACTACTGCCTGCTGACCCGGGTGCCGCTCTCGGTTGCCAGGCACCTGCCGCGGGACCAGGTGTTCAGCCAGTACGACATCTGGAAGTCCAAGCACATCGTGCACACCTTCGGCAAGAACCACCTCAATGCCGGCGTATCGGAAAGCTATGCCGACCTGGACTACAAGTTCCGCGACCTGGCGCTGATCGACAGGCAGGAGCAGTTGAAGAAGGACGTGCTGGGGCTGCTGGAAAAACACCAGACGCCGAGCGAGGCGATCGCCCTGTCCATTCGCTACTGAGGCAGGGTGGGGAGGGCCGGCGACGAAGGGAGCTGTTCAGTGTTATGAAAAAAGAGTACAAATGTGCTCCATGGACACTTTATCCCCCAAACGCCGCGCCATCCTCGCGTTCATCCGCGAGCGCATCACCGATCAAGGTCAGCCACCGTCGCTGGCCGATATCGCCGAGCGCTTCGGTTTCGCCTCGCGCAGCGTGGCGCGCAAGCACATCACCGCCCTGAGCCAGGCCGGGTTCATCGACGTCACGCCCAACCAGGCGCGTGGCATCCGCCTGGCCGAGCCCCTGCGCCGGCCCGAGATCCTCGAGGTGCCGGTGCTTGGCCAGGTCGCCGCCGGTGCGCCGATCGGCCCCGACCTCGATATCCACGAGCAACTGCTGCTCGACCCCAGCCTGTTTCGACGCACCCCCGACTACCTGCTCAAGGTGCGCGGCGACTCGATGGTCGACGACGGCATCTTCGACGGTGACCTGGTCGGCATTCGCCAGCAGGGTGAGGCCCGTGACGGGCAGATCGTGGTCGCCCGGCTCGACGGCGAAGTCACCATCAAGCGCCTGCAGCGCACCCGTGATGGCTATCGCCTGCTGCCCCGCAACCCGGCCTATGCCCCCATCGACGTGACCCCAGGGCACGAATTCTTCATCGAAGGCGTGTTCTGCGGCCTGCTGAGGCGTGACTGATGGGCGCCGTGGTCGACCTCGACCGTTTGCTCGACCAGCGCCAGGTATGGCGCGGGCGGCAGGCCCAGGCACGTCCGCAGGGCCTGCAGCCCACCGGGCATGCCGGCCTCGACCAGCGCCTGCCGGAAGGCGGCTGGCCGGCGGCGGCGCTGAGCGAACTGCTGCTGGCCAGCCCCGGTTGCGGCGAACTGCAGCTGCTCTGGCCGACGCTAGCCCGGCTGACGGGCGAGGGGCAGCGGGTGGTGCTGGTGGCGCCGCCGTTCATCCCCTATGCGCCGGCCTGGCAGGCCGCCGGGGTGGACCTGCGCTGGCTGGTGCAGGTCGACGCCGAGGCGATCGATGCCTTGTGGGCCGCCGAGCAGTGCCTGCGCTCGGGCAGTTGCGCCGCCGTGCTGTGCTGGCCAGAGCGTGCCGACGACCGTGCCCTGCGGCGCCTGCAGGTGGCTGCGGAGACCGGCGATGCGCTGGCGTTCGCCTGTCGCCCGCACCAGGCCGCGCTGAACCCTTCGCCCGCCGCCCTGCGCATTGCCCTCGACCTGCGTCCGGCGCAGTGGCGCGTGCTCAAGTGCCGGGGCGGCCTGGCGCCGGTCACGCCCATCGCCTGCCCCGGGCGGGAGTAATGCGCCATGCTCTGGGCCTGCATCCTGTTGCCACAGCTGGCGCTGGACACCGTCCTGCGCGAACGCGACGACCCCGAGGCGCCGCTGGTGCTGCTGGGCGGTCCGCCCCAGCGCCGTGTGCTGCGGGCGGTCAACCCGGCGGCCAGTGAGCTGGGGCTGCGCGCAGGGCAGACGCTGACCGCCGCCCGCGCCCTGGCCGACGGTTTCACCTGCGTCGAGGTCGAGCCGGCGCGTATCGAGCAGTTGCAGCAGTTGCTGGCGGCCTGGGCCTACCGTTTCAGCGCCCAAGTCAGTCTTTACTATCCCCGTGCGTTGCTGCTGGAGGTGGGCTCGAGCCTGCAACTGTTCGGCCCCTGGCCGCTGTTCGAGGCGCGCTTGCGCCAGGAACTGGCGGCGCTGGGGCTGCGCCAGCGCATTGTCGTGGCCAGCAACCCGGTGGCGGCGAGGATGCTCGCCAACGGCCATGACGGCCTGGCGCTGACCTGCCCGCAGGCGACCCGCGCCGCCTTGCTGGAGATGCCCGTCAACCGTGTCGGCCTGCCGGTCGACGCAGTCGAGGCCTTCGCCCGCATGGGGCTGCACCGGCTCGAGCAGGTGCTGGCGCTGCCGCGCGATGCCTTGGCCAGGCGCTTCAGCGCCCAGGTGCAACTGCACCTGGACCAGTTGCTCGGCCTGCGCAACCTGGGGCTGGACTTCTACCAGCCGCCCGATCGTTTCGAGGCGCGGCTGGAGCTGAACTTCGATGTCGAGTCGCATCAGGCGCTGCTGTTCCCCTTGCGTCGCCTCATCAGTGACCTGGCGGCCTTCCTCGCCGGGCGCGACTGCGGCGTGCAGCGTTTCGAGCTGCACCTGGAGCACGCCGAAGGCGCGGACACCGTGCTCAAGGTTGGCCTGCTGGCCGCCGAGCGCGACGCTTCGCTGCTGTTCGAGCTGGCCCGTGGCCGCCTGGAGCCGCTGCGTATCCCGGCGCCGGTGCGCAACCTGCGCCTGCTGGCCGCCGACCTGCCGCCCTTCGTGCCTCAACGCCAGGCGCTGTTCGACCCGCGCGCGCAGCAGGTCCAGCCCTGGGAGCAGTTGCGTGAACGGCTGCGGGCGCGGCTCGGTGACGAGGCGGTCAGGGGGCTGCGCGCCGAAGCCGACCATCGCCCCGAGCGCGCCTGGCAAGGCGTGGAGCAGGGCGCCCAAGGCCAACGGGTGATGGCCCCTGGTCGTCGTCCCGGTTGGCTGCTGCCCACGCCCCAGCTCTTGAGCGAGGCCGGCCTGCAACTGCTGGGGGCCGCCGAACGCATCGAGTCCGGTTGGTGGGACGGTGGCGACGTGCGCCGTGACTACTACCGCATCGAGACCCGCGATGGCCTGTGCGGCTGGGCCTTCCGCGACCTGGCGGCCCCGGGGCCACTGTGGTTGCAGGGCTGGTTCGCATGAACGGTCCGGCGTATGCGGAACTGCACTGTCTGTCGAACTTCAGTTTCCAGCGCGGTGCTTCCAGTGCCGACGAACTGTTTCGCCGCGCTCGCGAGCAGGGCTACCAGGCCCTGGCGATCACCGACGAATGCACGCTGGCGGGGATTGTCCGGGCCTGGCAGGCGGCGAAGCAGCATCAGTTGAAGCTGATCGTCGGCAGCGAGGTGCGGGTGCACCAGGGGCCGAAGCTGGTGCTGCTGGTGGAAGACCTTGTCGGTTACCAGAATCTCTGCGCGCTGATCACCCGCGCCCGGCGGCGCTCGGAGAAGGGCAGCTACCAGTTGCTCGTCGAGGACCTCGAGGCCCATCACCAGGGCTTGCTGGCGCTGTGGGTGGCTGAGCCCGACGACGGCGACGCGGCCTGGTTGCGGCCGCTGTTCGGCGAGCGCCTGTGGCTGGCGGTGCACCTGCATCGCGGGGCCGACGACACCCGGCGTCTGGCACAGCTGCGCGCGCTTGGGACTCGGCTGGAGATCCCGCTGGTGGCCTGCGGCGATGTGCACATGCATGTGCGCGGGCGGCGTGCGCTGCAGGACTGCATGACCGCCATCCGCGAACAGTGCGCGGTCGCCGAGGCGGGACGTTTCCTGTTCGCCAACGGCGAGCGTCACCTGCGCTCGCTCGACCAGTTGCGCGAACTGTACCCGGACGATCTGCTCGCGCCGACCCTGCGGATTGCCGGGCGCTGCACCTTCGACCTGTCCCAGCTGAACTACCAGTATCCACGGGAACTGGTGCCCGCAGGGCAGACCCCGGCCAGCTGGTTGCGCGAACTGTGCCGGCGCGGCCTGCCCGAACGCTGGCCCCAGGGCCCGAGCGACAAGGTGCGCACGGTGCTGGAACGGGAGCTGGCATTGATCGAGGAGCTGGGCTACGAGAGTTACTTCCTGACTGTCCACGACATCGTCGCCTTCGCCCGCCGCCAGCGTATCCTCTGCCAGGGGCGCGGTTCGGCGGCCAACTCGGTGGTGTGTTTCGTGCTCGGCATCACCGAGCTCGACCCCATGGAGCACCGCCTTTTGTTCGAGCGCTTCCTCTCCCGCGAGCGCAACGAGCCGCCGGACATCGACGTGGACTTCGAGCATGATCGCCGCGAAGAGGTGATCCAGTACGTGTTCCGCCGTTACGGCCGACACCGGGCGGCACTCACTGCGGTGGTCAGCAGCTACCATGCCGCCGGCGCGGTGCGCGATGTGGCCCGGGTGCTTGGCCTGCCAGCTGACCAGGTGGATGCCCTGGCCAAGTGCTGCGGACGCTGGAGCGATCGCATTCCCGATGCCGGGCGCCTGGCCGAGGCCGGCTTTGATGCGCACAGTCCCTCGCTGCGGCGCATCCTGGTGCTGGCGGGGGAACTGATCGGCTTTCCCCGGCACCTGTCGCAGCATCCCGGTGGTTTCGTCATCTCCGAGCAGCCGCTGGACCGGTTGGTGCCGGTGGAGAACGCGGCAATGGCCGAGCGCACGGTGATCCAGTGGGACAAGGATGACCTGGACATGGTCGGCCTGCTCAAGGTCGATGTGCTGGCGCTGGGCATGCTCAGCGCGCTGCGCCGCTGCTTCGACCTGATCACCCGGCACCGGGGACGCGAGTACACGCTGGCGACCCTGCCCAAGGAGGACCCGGCCACCTACGCCATGATCGGCCGCGCCGAGACCATGGGTGTGTTCCAGATCGAGTCGCGGGCACAAATGGCCATGCTGCCCCGGCTCAAGCCGGTGAAGTTCTACGACCTGGTGATCGAGGTGGCCATCGTCCGTCCCGGGCCGATCCAGGGCGACATGGTCCACCCGTACCTGCGGCGCCGGCTCAAGCAGGAGCCGGTCACCTATCCATCGGAAAAACTCCAGGCCGTCTTCGAGCGCACTCTGGGGGTGCCGTTGTTCCAGGAGCAGGTGATGGAGCTGGCCATGGTCGCCGCCGACTACAGCCCGGGCGAGGCCGACCAGCTGCGCCGCAGCATGGCCGCCTGGAAGCGCCATGGCGGGCTGGAGCCGCACCGCGAGCGGCTGATCGCGGGCATGCTGCGCAATGGCTACGAACTGGCCTTTGCCGAGCGCATCTTCGAGCAGATCAAGGGCTTTGGCAGCTACGGTTTCCCCGAGTCCCACGCCGCCAGTTTCGCCCTGCTGTGCTATGCCAGCAGTTGGCTCAAGTGCCATGAGCCGGCGATCTTCACCTGCGCACTGGTCAACAGCTGGCCGATGGGCTTCTACAGTCCCGACCAGTTGTTGCAGGAGGCCCGCCGCCAAGGGATCGAGGTGCGCCCGGTGGATGTGTTCCACAGCGACTGGGACTGCACCCTGGAGGCCGTGGGCGAGGGGGCGTTGGCCATCCGCCTGGGGTTGCGCCAGATCCGTGGCTTTGGTGAAGGCGATGCCTGCCGCCTGGCACAGGCGCGGGCACAGCGCCCGTGGCGCGACGTCGAGGACCTGTGCCTGCGCGCCGGGCTCGATGCTCGTGCCCGTGCGCGCCTGGCGGATGCCGGGGCGTTGCGCGGGCTGGTCGGTGACCGTCACCAGGCACGTTGGCAGGTGGCGGCGGTGCAATCGCAGTTGCCGTTGTTCGCCGGGCTCGAGCCGGTGTCCGAGCAGGCGGTGGCGTTGCCGGTGCCGAGTGTCGCCGAGGACCTGGCCGCTGACTACGGCACCCTGGGCACCACCCTCGGGCCGCATCCTTTGACCCTGCTGCGTTCACGCTTGCGGGCACTGGGCTGTCGCAGCTCGACGGAGCTGGCGGGGGTCGAGCATGGCGACACTGTCGCCGTGGCCGGCATCGTGGTCGGGCGCCAGCGCCCGCAGACCGCCAGCGGTGTGACCTTCGTCACCCTCGAGGATGAGCACGGGATGGTCAATGTGGTGGTCTGGCGCGACCTGGCCGAGCGCCAGCGGCGGGCACTGGTGGGTTCGAAGTTGCTCAAGGTGAGCGGGCGCCTGGAGCAGGAGAGCGGGGTACGGCACCTGATCGCCCGGCGTCTCGAGGACATCAGCCCCCTGTTGCAGGGGCTGGATGTGCGCAGCCGGGACTTCCACTAGTCATTGGCACTTGGCTTGAAGGTGGCACGGTCGGTGTGGGAGCCGGCTTGCCTACGATAGGGCCGCGGCGCGGCCCCTCGTGCAGGCAACTCAGACCATCGCCAGGCGCTGCTTGCGTGTCGGAGCGGGGAATGCCTGCTCGATGTCTTGCAGGTCTTCTTCGGCAAGCACCAGGTCGGCCGCCGCCGCATTCAGGCGCACATGCTCTGGATTGACCGCCTTGGGAATCGCGATTACCCCTTCACCCCGCGTCACCCAGGCCAGGCTCACCTGGGCCGGCGTAGCACCGTGGCGCTCAGCGACCTGCGTCATCACCGGATGGCGCAGCAGGCGCCCGGCCTGGGCCAGCGGGCAGTAGGCCATGGTCGGCAAGCCCTGCTGGCGGCTCCACGGCAGCAGGTCGAACTCGATGCCGCGCTCGGCTGGGTTGTACAGCACCTGGTTGGTGGCGCAGGCGGGGTTGTCGAGCTCGCGCAGGTCGTCAAGGTCGAAGTTGGACACGCCCCAGCGACGGATCTTGCCTTGCTCGACCAGGCGCTCGAACGCTTCGACGGTCTCCTCCAGCGGATACTGGCCGCGCCAGTGCAGCAGGTACAGGTCGATGCAGTCGGTGCCCAGGCGCCGGAGGCTGCGCTCGCAGGCGGCCGGCACAGCGCGTCGGCTGGCATTGTGCGGGTAGACCTTGCTGACCAGGAACACCTGGTCGCGACGCCCGGCGATGGCCTGGCCGACCACCTGCTCGGCGCCGCCCTCGGCGTACATTTCAGCAGTGTCGATCAGGCCCAGGCCCAGCTCGATACCCTGTTGCAGCGCCGCCACCTCGGCGGCCCTGCGGCCCGGATCTTCGCCCATGTACCAGGTACCCTGGCCGATGGCCGGAACGCGGGAACCCGCCAGATTCACGTAACGCATGTCACCTCCTGTGGATGGGTATGGGTCAGCAGCACATCGAGCAGCGCCTCGGCGGCCTTGGACAGTTTGTGATCGCCCAGGGCGATCACGCCGATGCGCCGCTCCACGGTCGGTTCGACCAACGGCACGCAACGGGCGCCGAGCTCCTGCATCTGCCCGATGCACAGCGCCGGCACCGCGCTGACGCCCAGGCCGCTGGCGACCATGCGACCGATGGTCGACAGCTGGTGGCTTTCGAAGGCCACTGCCAGCTTGCCATGGTTGGCGGCCAGGTGCTGCTCAAGCAGCAGGCGCACCGCCGAAGGCCGTTGCAGGGCGATGAAATCCTCGGCCAGCAGCTCCTGCCAACGCACCTGAGGCTGGTGGGCAAGGGGCGAGTCGGCCGGTACCACGGCGACGAAGCGGTCCATGTACAGCGGGTGAAAACGCAGCGCCTCGCTGCTTTCAGGCTCGAAGCCGATGCCCAGTTCGACGCGACGGTGGCGTACCAGTTCCAGCACCTGCTCGTTGATCACGTCGTGCACGGTGACGTTGACCTTGGGGTAGCGCTGGCGGAACACCTTGAGCGATTGCGGCAGCAGGTTGCCGGCGAAGGCCGGCATGGCCGCCACCGAGACCCGCCCCAGCTGCAGGGTAAAACGCTGTCGCAGCATCTCCTCGGTGTCGTCCCAGTCGGCCAGCAGGCGCCGGGCCAGGGGCAGCAGCACCTCGCCCTCGGGAGTCAGGCTGACGCTGCGGGTGGTGCGGGTGAGCAGGGCGCCGCCCAGGTTGTCCTCCAAGGCCTTGATGGTCAGGCTCAGGGCCGGTTGCGAGACGTGCAGATGCTCGCCGGCCTGGGCGAAGCTCTGGTACTTGGCCACGGTGACGAAGGCGCGCAGCTGCTTGACGTTCATGAGGAGTGGCCTTTTGTTTTGTAAAAATTATCAATCGATGACGAAAACAAAATTAACAAATCAGTCGACTACAGTGAAGATGACCGTACGGTTCCAACAACTACAAAAGGCGACTGAGCATGGCCGGACTGGACAAGCGTGTAGCAACTTATGAAGAGGCCCTGGCGGGCCTGACCGACGACATGACCGTGCTGGCCGGCGGCTTTGGCCTGTGCGGCATCCCCGAGAACCTCATCGCCGAGATCAAGCGCCGCGACGTCAAGGGCCTGACCGTGGTGTCCAACAACTGCGGCGTCGACGGCTTCGGCCTGGGCGTGCTGCTCGAGGACCGGCAGATCCGCAAGATGATCGCCTCCTACGTCGGCGAGAACGCCGAGTTCGAACGCCAGCTGCTCAGCGGCGAACTGGAAGTGGAACTCACCCCGCAAGGCACCCTGGCCGAGAAGATGCGTGCCGGCGGCGCCGGCATCCCGGCCTTCTTCACCGCCACCGGTTACGGCACCCCGGTTGCCGAAGGCAAGGAAGTACGCGAGTTCAACGGCCGCAAATACATCCTCGAAGAATCCATCACCGGCGACTTCGCCATTGTCAAAGGCTGGAAGGCTGACCACTACGGTAACGTGGTGTACCGCAACACCGCGCAGAACTTCAACCCGCTGGCCGCCACTGCCGGCAAGATCACCGTGGTCGAGGTCGAAGAGATCGTCGAGCCCGGCGTGCTGCTGCCCAGCGAGATCCACACCCCGGGCATCTATGTCGACCGGGTCATCGTCGGCACCTTCGAGAAGCGCATCGAAAAGCGCACCGTCAAGGCCTGAGCGCCGCCCTCAAGAACAACAAAGAGATCCTGACCATGGCATTGACCCGCGAACAAATGGCGCAACGCGTCGCCCGTGAACTGAAGGACGGCTACTACGTCAACCTCGGCATCGGCATCCCCACCCTGGTGGCCAACTACGTGCCCGACGGCATGGAAGTGATGCTGCAGTCGGAGAACGGCCTGCTGGGCATGGGCGAGTTCCCCACCGAAGCCACGATCGACGCTGACATGATCAACGCCGGCAAGCAGACGGTCACCGCCCGCCGTGGCGCGTCGATCTTCGATTCGGCGCAATCCTTCGCCATGATCCGTGGTGGCCATGTCGACCTCACCGTGCTTGGCGCCTTCGAGGTGGACGTGGAAGGCAACATCGCCTCGTGGATGATCCCCGGCAAGCTGGTCAAGGGCATGGGCGGCGCCATGGACCTGGTGGCCGGTGCCGACAACATCATCGTCACCATGACCCACGCCTCCAAGGACGGTGAGTCCAAGCTGCTGCCCAAGTGCAGCCTGCCGCTGACCGGCGCCGGCTGCATCCGCAAGGTGCTGACCGACCTGGCCTACCTTGAGATCGAAAACGGCGCCTTCATCCTGCGCGAGACCGCCCCGGGCGTGAGCATCGAGGAAATCATCGAGAAGACCGCCGGCAAGCTGATCGTGCCGGACGATGTGCAGGAAATGACTTTCTAAGCAGCACCGTTGCAAGCGCCCCATCGCGGGGCAAGCCCGCTCCCACGAAGGACCACGCATCCCTCGTGGGAGCGGGCTTGCCCCGCGATGGGGCGACGCCGTTTCATTCCTATAAAAATCAGAAAAAGGAAAACATCGTGGCCGCTGATATCCAAGACAGCCGCTCCGCCCGCTTTGCCCTGCGCTGCTCCAACTGGGCCGAACGCTGGTTCCCCGACTCCTGGGTGTTCGCCGCCCTGGCGGTGATGCTGGTGTCCCTCGGCGCCCTGGCCATGGGCGGCAAGCCCACCGACACCGCCAAGGCCTTCGGTGACGGCTTCTGGAGCCTGATTCCGTTCACCATGCAGATGGCCTTCGTGGTCATCGGCGGTTATGTGGTGGCCAGCTCGCCACCCGCTGCCCGGTTGATCGACCGCCTGGCGCGCCTGCCGAAGAACGGCCGCTCGGCGGTATGTTGGGTGGCGCTGATCTCGATGCTCGCGTCCTTGCTCAACTGGGGCCTGTCGCTGGTGTTCGGCGGCCTGCTGGTACGCGCCCTGGCCCGTCGCAGCGACCTGAAGATGGACTACCGCGCCGCCGGTGCCGCCGCCTACCTGGGCCTGGGCGCGGTGTGGGCGCTGGGCCTGTCGTCGTCGGCCGCGCAGCTGCAGGCCAACCCGGCCAGCCTGCCGCCATCGATCCTGTCGATCACCGGGGTGATCCCGTTCACCGAGACCATCTTCCTCTGGCAGTCCGGGGTGATGCTTGCCGCGCTGGTGGTCGTCTCGCTGGTCGTGGCCTATGCCACCGCGCCCGGGCCGAACAGCGCCCGCAGCGCCCAGGACTGCGGCGTCGACCCGAGCTTCAGCGCGCCGCCTTCGTCACAGCGCACCCGCCCGGGCGAGTGGCTGGAATACAGCCCGATCCTGATCCTGCTGCTGGTTGCCCTGGCCGCCGGCTGGCTGTACCAGGAGTTCGCCACCAAGCCTGCGATCACCGCGATTTCCGGGTTGAACACCTACAACCTGCTGTTCATCATGCTCGGCGCCTTGTTGCACTGGCGTCCGCGCAGCTTCCTCGACGCGGTGACGCGTGCCGTGCCGACCACCACCGGGGTGTTGATCCAATTCCCGCTGTATGGCTCGATCGCCGCCATCCTCACCCAGGTCAAGGGCGCGGACGCCCAGACCCTGGCCCACCATATCTCGGTGTTCTTCACCCAGATCGCCACCCATGACACCTATGCGCTGCTGATGGGCGTGTACTCGGCGGTGCTCGGCTTCTTCATCCCGTCCGGCGGCGGCAAGTGGATCATCGAGGCGCCGTACGTGATGCTGGTGGCCAACGACCTGCAGTACCACCTGGGCTGGGCGGTGCAGATCTACAACGCCGCCGAGGCGCTGCCGAACCTGATCAACCCGTTCTACATGCTGCCGCTGCTGGGGGTGCTGGGGCTCAAGGCGCGCGACCTGATCGGCTTCTCGTTCGTGCAGTTGCTGGTGCATGTGCCGCTGGTGCTGGTGTTGCTGTGGGCGCTGGGCACGACCTTGCAGTATGTGCCGCCGGTGATGCCGTAAGGCCCAAGTCGTGGAGCTGCACGGCAGCTCCACATCGTTCACGGCGACAGGGCAAAAATTTTTCTCTGTAGCGCAACAGCTCTATCTCAATGGTTTCATTCAACACGGAGAGCGGTGTTACAAAAAACCGGATGATGGCAAATTGACGCCAATATGATGGCAAAATAGTATGCCCGCCACTTTGCACTGTTCACCAGGGATTGGTCATGGCGGGATGTCTAGTTTCAGGGCGCAAAACGGCCCTCTGTGCGCTTGTCGGCCTGCTATGCAGCCCTCTGGCCTGGGCCGTTTCACCCGGCGACCAGGACCTGATCCGCGACCGCCAGGACCGTCTGCTCGAAGAGCAGCAGCGCCGCCTCGAAGAACTGCGCAACCTGCCCGGCAAGGCCGCCGAACCCGGTGAGTCGCAACCGGCGGCCGACAGCCGCTGCTTCACCATCCACACCATCGAACTCAAGGGCGCCGACAGCCTGTCCGCCGCCGACCGCGACCGCCTGCTCAAGCCCTTTATCGACCAGTGCCTGGGCGTCACCCAGCTCAACGCCTTGCTCAAGGCCATCACCGACCATTACCTGGGTCGCGGCCTGGTCACCAGCCGCGCGTACCTGCCGCAGCAGGACCTGTCCTCGGGTCATCTGCAGGTACTGGTGGTGGAAGGGCGCTTGGAAGGGCTGCGCCCGGACCCGGCCAGCGGCCTGAGCGACCGTGAGCTGGGCATGGCCTTTCCCGGCGATATCGACCAGCGCCTGAACCTGCGCGAGATCGAGCAGATGGTCGACCAGCTCAACCGCCTGCCGTCGAACAAGGCGCAGATGGAGCTGACCCCGGGCAAGGCCGTCGGCGGCAGCGAAGTGCTGGTGCGCAACACCCAACAGAAACCCTGGCGCGCCTCGCTGTCGCGCAACAACGAAGGCCAACGCAGCACCGGCGAGCAGATGCTCAACCTCGGCCTGGAATGGGACAGCCCGCTGGGCCTGGCCGACCAGCTGATGCTGCGCGGCGGCCACGACGTGGTCAGCGATCACACCCAGGGCTCGAAGAACGGCGTGCTGTTCTACAACCTGCCCTGGGGCTGGTGGAACTTCACCTACAGCTACAGCGAGAGCGAATACCGCTCCCTGGCCCAGGCCAACGGCTTTGCCTTCAAGCAGACCGGCGACAGCCAGAACCACCAGTTGCGCGCCGAGCGCGTGGTACACCGCGACGCCACCAGCAAGACCTCGCTCAATGCCGGCATGGCCCACCTGCGCACCAACAACTACATCGAGGACAGCCGCCTGGCCGGCAGCAGCAACCGTCTCAGCGAGGCGCAGTTCGGCATCAACCATGGCCGGCGTCTGGGCAATGCCTTCGTCAACCTCGACTTGGGCACCCAGGAGGGCATCGGCGCCTTCGACGCCCAGGACAATGGCCACCCACGCCCGGGCCAGCCGGTGGCGCGCTACCGCAAGTACAGCGCCACGCTCAGCTACGTGCAGGGCTTCCAGCTCCTCGGCGAGCGCCTGAGCTTCAGCAGCCTGGCCACCGGCCAGCGCAGCGAGGACGTGCTGTTCAGCCCGCAGCGCATCAGCCTTGGCGGGCTGTCGTCGGTGCGCGGCCTAAAGGACCAGTCGCTGTCCGGCGACAGCGGCGGCTACTGGCGCAACGACCTGCGCTGGACCCGCCCGGTGAACTGGCCGCTGCTGCAACCGCTGGTGGCCGAGTACGGCCTGAGCTTGGGTTACGACCTCGGGGTAATCCGCAACGATCGCTACAACGGCGAGTACCACGGCCGTGCCAGCAGCCATTCGCTGGAGCTGTTCGCCCGCGGCCAGCACATGGCCGCCAGCGTGACCTTCGCCCACAGCCTGGAACGCCCCGACGTGCTGACCGAAAAGGAACGCCCGGTGTATTTCCGCCTGGACTTCTTCATCTGACCGCCTGATTCACGAGACCTGACATGGACGTCCGCCTGTTTGCCTTCCTGGCCCGCCAACGCTCGGCCGAAATTCAGCCCCGTGAGCATTTCTGCGGGTTGCCCAAGCGTGGCCTGGCCTTCCTGCTGGCCAACGCCATGTTCTGGCAGCCGCTGTGGGCGCAGGCCGCAGAAGGCGTGGTGGTCAGCGGGCCGGGCACCAGCCTCGGCCAGGCGGGCAACGGTGTGCCGATCGTCAACATTGCCGCGCCCAACGGCAGCGGGCTGTCGCACAACCAGTTCAGCGACTACAACGTCGGCCAGCAGGGGCTGATCCTCAACAATGCCACCGAGCGCACCTAGGCTACCCAGTTGGGCGGGATCATCCTTGGCAACCCGAACCTGCAGGGGGCGGCGGCCAATGTCATCCTCAACGAGGTCAACGGTGCCAACGCCAGCCAGCTGCGCGGCTATACCGAAGTGGCCGGGCATGCGGCCAAGGTCATCGTCGCCAACCCTCACGGTATCACCTGCGATGGCTGCGGCTTCATCAACACGCCCCAGGTGACCCTGAGCACCGGCAAGCCGGTGCTCGATGGCCGTGGCGCGGTCAGCGGCTACCAAGTCGATGGCGGCAGCGTGGCCCTGGAAGGGGCGGGGTTGAATGCCGACAACGTCGAACGCTTCGACATCATTACCCGCTCGGCACGCCTGAACGCGCAGTTGCGCGCCCGTGAACTGAACGTCATCACCGGGCGCAACGACGTCGACGCCCAGACCCTGGCCGCGGCACCGCGTGCAGGCAACGCGGCCGATGCGCCGGCCCTGGCCATCGACTCCAGCGCCCTGGGTGGCATGTACGCCGGCGCCATTCGCCTGGTAGGTACCGAGGCGGGCGTCGGTGTGCGCCTGGCCGGGGACGTGGCGGCCAGTGGCGGCGATATCCGCCTGGACGCCAACGGCCAGCTGAGCCTGGCCCAGGCCAGCGCCAGCGGTGCAGTCAAGCTGCAGGCCGCCGGCGTCGACTTGCAAGGGCCGGTGCATGGCGCCAGCCAGGTCGAGGTGCGCAGCAGTGCCGACCTGACCTCTCGCCAGGCGATCACTGCCGGCAACCGAATCAGCGTCCAGGCCACAGGCACACTGGCCAACCAGGGCGTGATCGAGGCCGGCGTGAATGCCGATGGCAGCCGCAACGCCCAGGGTGACGTGAGCATCGCCAGTGGGCAGTTGCTCAACAGCGGCAAGAGCATCGTCGCCAGCCGCGACCTGGACCTCGCGGTACAAGGGCAGCTGGTTAACCGCAGCGGTACCCTCAGTGCCGGGCAGGACAGCCGGATCACCAGCGCCGCCCTGGACAACAGCGCCCAGGGCAGGGTGCTGGCGGGGCGCGACCAGACCGTGCAGGCGACACAGACCCTGGGCAACCAGAACGGCCTGATCAGCGCCGGCCAGGCCCAGCGCGTCACCGCGCAGACCCTGGACAATCGCGGCGGCGAGCTGTCGGCGCGGCAGCGCAACACGCTGAGCGCCAACCAGCTGGACAACCAAGGCGGCCGGCTGAGCGCCGGGCAGGCGTTGGACATCACCGTCGCCGGGCGCCTGGACAACCGCGCCGGCGCCCTGGCTGCCGGGCAGGACTTGCAACTGCAGGCCGCCAGCGTCGACAACCGCAATGCCGGGCGCATCGCCAGCGATGGTCAGGCCACGGCGCGCCTCGGCCAGTTCGACCAGCGCGGCGGGGGCCAGTTGCACGGCGCCAAGGCGTTGACCCTGGACATGGCCGACGGCCACCTGGACAACAGCGAAGGCGGCCTGCTCACCACCCCGGGCCAACTGACCCTGCAACGACTGGGGACGGTCAACAACCAGCGCGGTGAGATCTCCGCCGGCCAGGCCTATGCGCTGGTGGCGCGGCAGCTGGACAACAGCTCCGGCAAACTGCTCGGTGGCAACGACCTGCAGGTGCGCATCGCCGGGCAGCTGGCCAATACCGCCGGGCTGATCGCCGGCCACGACCTGGCCTTGAACGCCGCGACCCTGCTCAGCCAGGGCGGCACCCTGCAGGCCCGTGGTGGCTTGCAATTGCAGGTCGCCGGTCAGCTGGACAATAGCCGTGGCAAGTTGCTGGCCGAGCAGGCTTTCGTGCTGCAGGCCGGCAGCCTGGTCAACCTGCAGGGGCACATCGCCGGCAACGGCAGCCTGCTACTGACCAGCAACGGCCTGGATAACCGCCAGGGGCGCATCAGCGCCGCCCAGGGGCTGACTCTGGATCTCTCCCGTGGTCACTGGAACAACGAAGGCGGCACGCTGCAGAGCCCGGGCGCCTTGCTGCTGCGCAACCTGGCCACGGTTGGCAACCGCCGGGGCGAGATCTCCAGCCAGCAGGGCTTCAGCCTGGCTGCCGACAGCCTGGACAACCAGGATGGCAAGCTGCTCTCCGAACAGGCGCTGACCGTGCGCATTGCCCAGGCCCTGGACAATGCCCGGGGGCGCATTGCCGCACAGGCGCTGGATGTTCATGCAAGCCGTCTGGACAACGCTGCCGGAGAACTGGTCAGCAACGCCGGACTGAGCGCGCGCATCGACGCCGAACTGCTCAATCGCGCAGGGCTGATCAGCGCCGGTGGCGCGCTGTCGCTCGTCGGCGCGGGCCTGGACAACAACACTGGCAAGCTCCTGGCCACAGGTGATATCGACCTCGACCTGCAGGCACTGGACAACCGGGCCGGGCAGATCAAGGGCGCGGGGCGCCTGGCGTTCACGGGCCAGCGCCTGGATAACGGCGATGCCGGCGTGCTCGAAAGCACAGGGGCCGTGACGATCACCAGCGAGGTGCTTGTCAACCGCCAGGCTGGTCAACTGCGCAGCGGTGACCTCCTGGTGTTGAAGGCAAAAGAGCTGGACAACAGCCAGGGCGGCCGTATCGCCAGCCACAAGGGGCTGTTGGCCGAGCTTGGGCGCCTGGACCAGCAGGCGGGCGGGCACCTGGTCAGCGATGGCGACCTGACGCTCGACCTGTCGCTCGGCGCATTGGACAACCGCGGCGGCCTGATCCACACCCCTGGGCAGCTGGTGCTTCGGCAACTGGCCGGTGTCGACAACCGTGGTGGCGAGATATCCAGCGCCAGGGGATTCACCCTGGCCGCCCACAGCCTCGACAATGGCGATGGCACGCTGCACAGCGACCAGGCGCTGAAGGTGCTGGTGGAGCATGCCCTGGCCAACGCCCATGGCCTGGTCTCGGCGACCAGCCTGGAGTTGCGTGCCGCCAGCCTGGCCAACCATGGCGGGACCCTGGGTGCCGAGCGGGACCTGGACCTGGACGTCGCCGGCACCGTAGACAACGGCGAGGGCGAAATATCCAGCGGTGGCCTGACCCAGGTGCATGCCGCGTCCCTGGACAACCGAGGGGGTGAAATCCTCGGCGATGTGGCTACCCACGTGAACATCACCGGGGCCCTGGACAACCGTGCCGGGGTCCTCAGCACCGGCCAGGACCTGCGGGTCGAGGCCGGCAGCCTGGACAACAGCGGCCGTGGCAGCCTGACCAGCGATGGCGCGTTACGGGTCGGCACGGGCGCCTTGCTGAACAACCGCGAGGGTGGGCAGATCCGCGCCAAGGGGCTGATCGACCTGGCGTTCGGGCGTCTGGACAACCACGCCGGCCTGGTCAGCGGCGCCGACCTGCTGACGTTGCGCGGCACCAGTGTCGATAACCAGCAGGGTACCCTGCATGCCGACCGCCAGCTGCAATCGACCGTCGACAGTCTCGACAACCGCAAGGGCCTGTTGCGTGGCAAGGAGGGCCTGACGTTCGCCGGTCGCTACCTGGACAACCGCGAGGGCCTGCTCACCGCCGGTGCCTTGCTGCGCCTGGACGCGAGCGAGGTGAACAATGGCAAGGGCCGTATGGCCAGCCGCGACGAGGTGAGCGCGGATGTCCGTCAGTTGCGTCAGCAAGGCGGCGAATTCGTCGCCGAAGGGCGTCTGACCCTGCGCGGTGATGCGCTCGACAATAGCGGTGGGGGGCTGGTCTCCGGCAACGCGGGGCTCGACCTGCAGGTTGCCGACACCGACAACCGTGGCGGCCGGCTGGCCAGCCTGGCGAGGGTCGACATCGCAGGCGAAAGGCTGGACAACAGCGAAGGCGGCAAGGTGCTGGCGGGCACGCGCCTGGCGCTGGTGCTGGACCGCTTGATCAACCAGAGCAAAGGGCTGCTGTTCGGTCAGCAGGTCGAGCTGCACATGGCACAGCTGGATAACCGGGGTGGGACCATCGGCGCGGGCCAGCATCTGCAGCTTGGCCGGTCCGCCAGCGGCCAGGGCCTAGGTGCGACACTGCTCGACAACCGCACGGGGCGGCTGTACAGCGATGGTAGCCTGGGCCTCGATGGCGCGTCCCTGCTCAACCAGCAAGGCACGCTATCGGCCAAGGGCGACCTGCGCGCCACCGTCGCGCAGGGGCTGAACAACCAGGGCGGCCGCATCGAGACTGACGCCAGCCTGGTGCTGGCCAGTGCCAGCGTCGACAACCGCAACGGCGGTCGACTCACCGCCGAAGCCAACCTGAACCTCGACACCGGCACCCTGGACAATGGCCAGGCGGGTGTCGTACGCAGCGGCGAGCGTCTGCAGCTCACGGCCGGGCAGGTCGGCAACCAGGCCACCGGCAGCATTTCCGCGCGCACGCTCAATGCCAGTGTCACCGGCCTTGACCAGCAGGGCGGGGAGCTGTTCAGCCTGCAGGGGCTGGAACTGGACCTGAACCACGGCCGGTTGGACAACAGCGGCGGCCTGATTCGTGGGCCCGGCCCGCTGGTGCTGCGCAACCTCGGCGAGGTGGTCAACCAGCGTGGCGAGATTTCCAGTCTGCAGGCCTACACGTTGCTTGCCGACAGCCTGGACAACACCGACGGCAAACTGCTGGGCGGCGAGCACCTGACCGTGCGCATCGCCCGCCAGCTCGACAACCTGCGCGGCCAGGTCAGTGCCCGAGGGCTAGAGCTCAGTGCCGCCGGCTTGAACAACCAAGGCGGATTGCTGGGCAGTCTCGGCGGTTTGCGGCTTCAGGTCGGCGCAGCGTTGGATAACCAAGGTGGCACCGTGCAGGCCGATGGCGATCTCGGCCTTGGCGCTGTCACCGTGCTCAATGCCGAGGGCAAGCTGTCGGCCAAGGGTGACTTGCAGGCACGCCTGGGTGCGCTGGACAACCGGCAAGGCAAGGTCCAGGCCGAGGGGGCGCTGGCCTTGGACGCCGACCAGGTCGACAACCGCGCGGCGGGGCTGCTCGGGGCCACGGGCGCCCTGGTGCTAAAGGCCGCGACCCTGGACAACCGCGGCGGCGAGGTTAACGGCAAAGGCAGCGTCACGCTTATCGGGCAACACCTGGACAACAGCACCGGGGGCCTGCTGCTGGCCAAGGGCCTGTTGACGCTCGAACAGCGGGTGACCCTCAACCAGCAAGGCTTGATCGGTGCCGGCAGTGTCCACCTGCGCGGTGCCAGCCTGGACAACCGCGGCGGTGAGTTGCGTGGTGACACCGGCCAGGACCTGGAGGTCGAGGGCGACCTGCTCAACGACCAGGGACGCATCACCAGCGAAGGCGGTTTGCGTCTGGTCGGCGCCCTGCTGGGCAACAACGCTGGCCTGTTGTCCAGCGCCGGCGACCTGTGGCTAGAAAGCCAGGGGGCGGTGACCAACCGCCGCGGCCAGGTGATAGCCAACGGGCGTCTCGACCTGGCCGGCGCCAGCCTCGACAGCCGGGCCGGCACGATCAGTGCCAAGGATGAGTTGCGCATCGCCACCGGCAATCTCGACAACCAGGAGGGCGGGCGCCTGACCAGTGGCGCCAGCCTGAACCTCGACGCGGCCCGACTGGACAACAGCGGCGGCCGCATCACCAGCCAGCAGGCCCTGGTCGCCAACGTCACCAGCCTGCGTCAGCAGGGCGGCACCCTGTACAGCGCGCAGCGCATCGAGCTGGACCTCGACCACGGCGAGCTGGATAACCAGCAGGGGTTGATCAATACCCCTGGCCAGCTGCTGCTCAAGCGCCTGGCGCGTGTCGACAACCGTGGCGGTGAAATCTCCAGCGCCAGCGCCTTCAGCCTGGCGGCGACCGAGTTGGACAACGGCAACGGCAAGTTGCTCGGCCAGCAGGGTTTGAATCTGGTGGTGGAGCGCGCCTTGCTCAACCTCAAGGGGCAGATCGCCGCCGCAGGCCTGGCGCTCAAGGCGGCGAGCCTGGCCAATGCCGGCGGCCACATCAACAGCCGGGGTGACCTGCGCCTGGACGTCGCCGGCCTGCTCGGCAACCAGGCCGGCGGCCTGGTGAACGCCCGCCAGCTGCTCGATCTGAACGCCGCCAACCTGGACAACCAGGGCGGCCAGGTGCTGACCGAGCAACGCCTGACAGTGCAGGCCGGCCAAATCGACAACAGCGCCAAGGGCCTGATCAGCAGCAAGGATAGCCTGGTGTTGAGCACCGGCCAGTTGCGCAACGATGCCGGCGAGATTTCCGCCAAGGGCGCGCTGCAGGTGCAGGCCACCCGCCTCAGCCAGCAAGGCGGACGCCTGTTGAGCGAGGGCAGCCTGGCCTTGCTGTTCGAGGGGCTGGCCGGTGATCTCGACAACCGTGCGGGGCTGATTCACGGCAAAGGTCCGTTGACCCTGGCCAACCTGCGCGACCTCGACAATCGCCAGGGCGAAATTTCCAGCGCGCAGGGCTTCAGCCTGGGCGCGCGCGCACTCGACAACGGCGCCGGGCGGCTGATCAGTACCGGGCGCCTGACGCTGGGCGCCGACCGGCTGCTCAACCAGGGCGGCCTGGTGTCCGGCAGCCAAGGCCTGGAGGTGACCGCCAGCAGCCTGGACAACCGCAACGGCGGCACGCTCTCCAGCCGGGAGGGCGACCTGACGATCACGCTCGGCGCAGCGCTGGACAACAGCCTGGGCGGCGCGCTGGTCAGCCAGGGCCTGCTCCAGGTCAAGGCGGCCAGCCTCGACAACCGTGGCGGGTTTCTGGCCAGCGCCGCGGCGCAGCACCTGGACCTTGGCAGCGGCACCCTGGACAACCGCCAGGGCGGGCGGATCGACAGCGGGGCGGCGTTCAGCCTGCGCGCCGCCGGCCTGGACAACTCAGGCGGCACGCTGGTCGGGCTGGACACCCTGACACTGGACCTTGCCGGCCAGCTGAGCAACGTCCAGGGCAAGCTGCTCAGCGGCGCGGGCTTGCAGGTGCGGGGCACCACCGTGGTGCTCAACCGGGGAGGACAACTGGTCAGCCAGGCCGGGCTGCGCCTGGCCGGGGCCAGCCTCGACAATAGCGACAAGGGCACGCTGGCCGCCAAGGGCGACGTTCAGCTGGACCTCACGGGCGCCATGCTCAACGACCGTGACGGCCTGATCCACGCCGATGCCGGCAGCCTCGTGGTGCACGCCGCACGCGTGAGCAACCAAGGGGGCGCCGCCCAGGCCAAGAGCGCTGTCACTCTGACCAGCCTCGGCTCGCTGGACAACCAGGGCGGCAAGCTGATCGCGCAGGGTGGCAACCTGCTGCTCGAGGCTGACAGCGTCGACAACCGTGGCGGAGTGCTCGCCAGCCTGCAAGGGCTGCTCGATGCCAAGGTCGGCGGTCTGCTGGGCAATGCCCAGAACGGTATCATTCAGGCGCGCCAGCTCAAGCTGATCGCCCTCGGCGGGCTGGACAACAGCGGTGGCCGCCTGGCCGCCCAGGCCGGCGCCCTGGACGTACGCACCGCCAACCTGAACAACCGCGGTGGCGGCATGTTTGCCCTGGGGCAGTTAGGCATCGACGCCATCGACCTGGACAACGGCGGCAACGGCCAGATCGCCGGCCAGTCCGTGGAGTTCGGGTTGCGTGGCAACCTCATCAACACAGGCGGCATCATCGAGAGCGATAGCCGCCTGGGCTTGAGCGCAGCCGGCCTGAACAACCAGGGCGGCCAACTGCGTACCCTGGGCAGTGCCGGCGGCACGCGCCTACAGTTGACGGGGGCGCTGGACAACCGTGGCGGCGTGCTGGAAATCGCCAACCAGGACCTGAGCCTGCAGTCGGCGGGCTTCCTCAATGCCGGGGGGCGCCTGGTGCATGGTGGGGCCGGCACGTTCGATATTGGCCTGGCCAACCTCGGCGGGGCCGGCGGCGAAATCGTCACCCTTGGCGGCCTGACCCTGAACGCCGCGAGCTGGACCAACAGCAGCGTGATCCAGGCGGCGCGCCTGACGGTCAATGTCGGTGAGCTGGTGCAGACCGGCAGCGGTCAGTTGCTGGCAAGCGAAAGCCTGGTGGGCACGGGCACCAACTGGAGCAACGAGGGCCTGATCGCCAGCAACGGCAGCCTGGCGCTGGCGTTGTCCGGCCGTTACGCCGCGGGCGGTCGCGCGACCAGCCTGGGGGCGCTGTCGCTGGATGCGGGCAGCATCGACCTGGCCAGCGGCGGCACGCTCGCCGGCGCCGGGAATGTGACCCTGGGCGGCGCGGGCAGCCTTGCGGCACTGGGCAACCTGGGCCGCGTCACGGCCGGGCAGACGCTGAAGATCAACGCCGGGCAGTTGCTCAACAGCGGCACGCTGGCAGGCTCGGGCGGCCTGCAGCTGACTGCCAGCGGCATCACCAACCAGGGCGGCGGCTTGATTTTCTCAGGCGCTGCCATGCAAGTGGCCACGGACAACCTGAACAACACCCTGGCGGACCTGTACGGCATCGGCGACATCGCCATCGGCGGCCTGCTGCCGGGTAGCCGGGCGACGCTGATCCGCAACCTGTCGGGGCAGATGCAGAGCCTGGGCAACTTCAGCCTGAATGCGACGCAGGTGGTCAACGAGCGCAACAACTTCAACGTGAACCGGGAGGTCATTTCCTCGGCGCTGGGGATTCGTTGTTACAGCTGCACCGGGCCACGCCAATACGCCAGTACCTATTCAGATCCTTCCCACTACGTGCTGCTGGAGGAGATTCGCACATCGGCGCCATCCGGCTCTGACACGGTGGCTTCCAATATCACCGCTGGGAAAGACCTGATGGTGACAGGTGGTCGGTTCAGCAATAGCAACTCTACAGTGGCAGCCACCGGCAATATTCAAATCACGGTGGACACCTTCGAAAACCAGGGGAGCGCGGTTGGCAACTATACCAGCGCAAAGTATCTCGATGCCCCGGTCAGAACGCAGGAGATGTATGCCTACAACCGCTACAACGATGCCCAATACAACTATGACTTCTGGTTCCTGAACGCCGATGGCCAGGCTTCACGACTGCGTCCGACAAGCTTCAGTTGCTGTGGTCCAGGCCGCGAGCAGCGTCCGTGGTTGCGTTTTGGTTCCGTAGCCATTCAGGTTTCGGCGAAAAGTGATATCTACTACGAGAATTACCTGGCTCCGTCGATGTATGTTCCGGGTATTCGTACTGCATTACCCGCAGGCGCCAGCGGCGCGAATGTCTTTGCCGAGAAGATCATTGCCGGCGAAGCGCCGACCTACCTGCCGGCAATCATCCAGGCCGGTGGCAATGTCTCGATCACGGCCGCCACGCGGTTGAGCAACGGGGTCGAGCAAGCCTGGAACGCACCGGGCGCCAACGCCGGGCGCACGCTGGACACGCGCACGGCCGCCACCTTCACCCGCACGGTGGTGGCGCCGAACCGGCAGTTGCCGCCTGACCTGGCCCAGCGCCAGGTCAACCCGCTGGATCTGCCCGGCTTCAGCCTGCCCACCAGCGGCAATGGCCTGTTCCGCCTGAGCAGCCAGGCCGCCAGCCAGGCCAGCGTGTCGGTGGCCGATCCGGCCCCCGCCAGCTGGACGCTGGGCGGCGCCAGCATCGACCTGCAACAGCGCCAGCAACCGCTGCCGCAGATGCAGGGGCGCGCTGTCGATATCGCGGCGCTGGCGCCGAGCAGCGCCAGCGAGCGTCAACTGGGCGAGCGTCAGCGCCAGGGCATCGACCTGGATACACGGATCGACACCGTCAGGGTCGAGGCGATCGCGGCGGGGCAGGGGCCACAGACGCTGCCAGGCCGCAGCGAACTGGGCGCCGGCCACCAGGCTACTCCTGTACAAGTGGAGGCACCGCGCCTGGCCAGCGGATTGGGCGGTGGCGCCACGATCACGCAACCGGCTCCGGTACTGCCGACGGTCGCGGCTGTCAGCCCAAGCGTGGCCGCCGGCGTTTCCAGCCGGGCCAGCGCGATCAACCCGCAGAGCATCCCCCGGGTGCAGGGCGTACCCGCCGCCACGACCGGCGCCCAGCCGCACAAGTACTTGATCGAAACCGACCCGGTGCTGACCGACCTCAAGCAGTTCATGAGTTCGGATTACCTGCTCGGCAACCTTGGTTACGACCCGGACAAGAGCTGGAAACGCCTGGGCGACGGTTTCTACGAGCAGCGCCTGATCCAGCAGGCGGTCACGGCCCGCACCGGCAAGCGCTACATCGACGGGCAGACCTCCGACGAGGCGCTGTATCGCCACCTGATGGACAACGCGCTGGCCAGCAAGCAGCAATTGAACCTGTCCGTCGGGGTGAGCCTGACGGCAGCGCAAGTGGCGGCACTGACCCACGACATCGTCTGGCTCGAAGAGCACCAGGTGATGGGTGAGAAAGTGCTGGTGCCAGTGTTGTATCTGGCCAACGCCAATGACCGGCTGGCACCCAACGGCGCCCTGATCGAAGGCAAGGACGTGACCCTGATCGCCGGCACCGACCTGATCAACCCCGGTACCGTGCGTGCCAGCAACAACCTGTCGGCCAGCGCGGGCGAGAACCTGGTCAACACCGGGCTGATCGAAGCCGGTGGGCGGGTCGACCTGCTGGCGGGCAACACCCTGTACAACGGTGCCGGCGGCATCATCAAAGGGCGTGACGTCAACCTCTCCACCTTGCTGGGCGACGTGGTCAACGAGCGCACCCAGTCGCAGGAGCAGGGCCGCTACACCACCTGGGCGACCCTGGACAGCGCCGCGCGCATCGAGGCGAGCAACGACCTGTCGATGTCCACCGGTCGCGACATGGTCAACGTCGGCGGCGTGCTGCAGGCCGGCGGCGACCTGGAGATGCGCACGGGCCGTGACCTGCTGATCGGCTCGGCCGAGCAGAGCACCCAGTACCGCAACGGGCGCCAGAGCAGCGAGAGCATCACCCAGTTCGGCTCGCAGGTTACCGCGGGCCGCGACCTGGGCATGTTCGCCGGCCACGACTTCACCGCTGTCGGCAGCGAACTGGAGGCCAAGCGCAACATCACCGTCGATGCCCTCAACGACCTGACCCTGGCCTCCGCGGCCAACGAGGAGCATTTCTACGCCAAGAGCAAAAAAGTCACGCGCCAGGAGGACCATGTCCGCCAGGTGGCGACCGACCTCAAGGCTGGCGGCGATGTCTCGCTCACGGCAGGCGAGGACCTCAGGCTTATCTCCAGCCGTGTCAGCGCGGGCGACGAGGCCTTCCTCTACGCCGGTGACCAGCTCGAACTGCTGGCCGAGACCGACAGCGATTACTCGCTGTACCAGAAAAAGAGCAAGGGCAGCTTCGGCAGCAAGAAGACCAGGCGCGATGAAGTCACCGATGTGCGTCATGTCGGTAGTGAGATCACCAGTGGTGGCGACCTGACCCTCGTCAGTGATGGCGACCAACGCTACCAGGTGGCCAAGCTCACCAGCGGCGACGACCTGACCCTGGAAAGCGGGGGTGACATCACCTTCGAAGGGGTCAAGGACCTGCATCAGGAGAGTCACGAGAAAAGCAAGTCAGACGCTGGCTGGTTCAGCATGAAGGGCAAGGGGCGCACCGACGAGACGTTGCGTCAGAGCGAACTGGTGGCCACGGGCGACGTCGCGATCTCTGCCGTAGGCAGCATTCGTGCCGATGTACGTCAGGTCAATCAGCAGACGGTGCGCGAGTCCATTGATGCAATGGTCAAGGCCGATCCCAAGCTGGCTTGGCTTAAGGAACTGGAGGAGCAAGGCGGCGTCGACTGGCGCCAGGTCCAGGAGGTGCACACAAGCTTCAAATACGCCAACTCGGGCCTTGGTCCGGCAGCGCAGATGGTGATCGCCATCCTGATGACGGTGATGCTCGGACCTGCGGGTGCGGGCTTGTCCGGTATGCAGTTGGCCGGTGCTGCGAGCCTGGCCACTACCGGTGCGGTCGGCACGATCAACAACAAGGGAGATCTTGGCGCAGGCCTGAAGGCTGTCGCCAGCAAGGACGGCCTGACCAACGCCGCGATCGCCACGATCACGGCTGGCATAGCCGATCATTACCTTGGCGACATGACCATGACCAAGCAGGTCAATGGCAAGACGGTTGTCGACCTCGGCTCGATGGAGGCCATTGGTCACTTTGCCGGACAGCAACTGATCAGCAACACATCGGCCGCCTTGGTCGCCAAGGCCTTCGGACGCGATGTCACGCTCGCGGGCATACTCCAGTCGACGATCTACAACTCCTTGGCAGCGGTGTCCTTCGATCAGGTTGGCAACCTCAACCTCAAGACTGGCAGCCCGGAAAAGATCGCCCTGCATGCCCTGGTCGGCGGCTTTATCGCCGAAGCGTCGGGCAGCGACTTCGCCGTCGGAGCCATGGCAGCGGGGGTAAACGAAGCGTTCGCCAATCAGTTGCGACGCATGGCGACGGCGATGAATCCGAAGCAGCGCGACTATCTGATGCTGATGTCTTCGCAGTTGCTGGGCGTGGTGGCGGCGGCAGCAGTTGATGGCGGTAATGCCGGCAGTCTTCAGGCCGGCAGCTGGGTGGCGGGCAATGCCACGCAGTACAACAACCTCAGCCACAACGACATGCCGGACTTCGTGGACGACATGAACATCTGTGGTCTTGACGAGGGATGCCAGAAAAAGCTGTGGGTTGCCAACGAGCACAAGCTCAAGAGCGAGGAGAACTTCGAGTGGGCCAAGGAAACCGGAGGCGTGGTCCGCGCCCGGGACCTGATGGGGCAGATCGCCTCCGGCTTGGCGGACCTGGAAAAACTCAACTGCCTGACGCCGACCTGTACTGAGTTCAAGGAGGTGTTGACCGAACGCGCGGTACTGAGCCTCGAAAAGCTGGCGGATGTCTCCGGGCAATGGGCGCCGATGCTCAACATGATTGCCATGTTGCCTATCGGGCAGCGCATCAATGGACTGCGCCCGCCAGGAGTTTCGGGGGGCGCGCTGGATTCGCCGAGGGTTCAGGCTGCAATCGAGCGGATGGCGCAATCCAGAGCAGGCGTGATTGATCCGCGTAACCCGCTGTCAAAGGATGATATAACGCGTAATGGGGAGCGATTGGTTGTCAACCAAGGCCCTAATCCAACTTGCGGTCATAATTCATGCGGTATGGTGTTGGACACCTTGGGTAAGAAAGTTGATATAGACAGCCTCATACAGAAATTGAAGCCGCAAAAGGACGGGATCTATCCCCATGATGTCGCGTCGCTCCTGCGAAGCGAGGGTGTTCCCGCCCAGGCTTTCGGTAGCCGGAACGTTGCTGACCTTGAGCGGTATACCACCTCAGGAACGCCTGTTATTGCACGGATTGTTGACAACACGAACGGCACGCGGTTTTCTCATTTTGTTGTGGTGGACGGTGTTACCACGAGAAACGGCGTTGCGGTGGTAGCGGTACGCGACCCGCATGGTGTTCAATATTTCAGCCCAGTGAAAACGTTTGAGAAGAATTTCTCTGGTGACGTTGTCGTGCCAAGGAGCGCGTTGAAAAAATGATTTTGACGATTCGTTTTGAGAAAGACCTTATAAGTCAAAGGCTGCTGGAGTTGCGGTATCTTCCTTGCCTCTGTAGAGTTTCGGAGACTTTTGAAGTGGAGTTTTTCGATCCTTTGCCAGTCGCCAGCGGAACGGTGACGGAATGGGAGAGAGCGGCACTCGAACAGCGGGTTATCCCAGGGACAGGTGGAGAGTACTCTCACTATGCGCTCTCAGAAATCAGCTTGGCACTACTTGAGGAAGATCGTTACTTAATAGTCGATCTGAAAATGTTTCATCGGTATTTTGGTTGGTGTGAGGTCCTAAAGGACGGCGCTTACGTAACGCCGGGAAATTTTTGGGATGAGGAATGAATCTCATGGAGAATAAATCTTTCGCCTTTGTGTATCGCCTTTGGGCGAGGAAAAATTGGCAGATTTAGGAGGATGACGGATTTATTTTTCTGCTCTAATTTCTGCTGTTGTGTAGTCAATGCGAGGCCTTGTGCTTAAGGCATCGATGAGGGCGTCGAACGCTGGCGCGGGGGCTTCAACATTAGAGTGTGGATAATAAATCTTTCCCCTTTAAGCTTGGCGCAAGACGGTGCGAATGTTTGACAATTAATCCAATACATCGCTGGTAGAAAATTTGATTACTGAAGATCTAGCCATTGTTAAAGAGCTTTTCTCGATACTTGATCAAGGTATTGTTGACGGCTATGACGCGTTTCAGTACGAGGTCAAAGTAGGAAAGGGCTGGGTTGAGACACAGCTCACGGCTGAGCGAAATGGCGTTGAGATCACGGATGTTGAAACGGACTTCAGTAACGCGGTGATCTTCAAGCTGGTAAAGCAACTGCGACAAAGTGGCGCCCAGCGAGGAGACCACTGGACCGCGTTCACGCTCTCCTACCGACGAGGTGAGCAGGTCAGGACCTTCTTCAGCTACGGCCCGGGTAGCTCGCCCGATCCACAGGTGTGATCAGGGGGCATTTTTGAAATTTGCGCGCTGGGCGGAACATTTGTTCATGCCTAGACGGACCTGATTCCACGTATTCAAGGACGTTTCATGTGCCGTAGTGCGACGCTCTTGCTGGCGAGCTTGCTCGCTGGTTGCTCTGGTTTTACCTCTGTCCCCTATAGATATGCGGGTATGCCTGCCGACATGGCGTCGGTACGTGTAACCACCAATACCGATGTGTATGGCGACTCCCCCGCAGGTTGGTGCGTACCCAAGGTAAGGCACCTGATGGCAATGGCGGGCCGTGGGTTCTGTCGTGAGTGATGCTCCAACGCACGGGGCGAATATCAGTGGGCATGATGGGGTGCGTTGGATACAGGCTAAATGTGAATCAGGACCTCTCAACCCATCTTGGTTTGAAGTGGCGGAGGAAAGGTAAGTTATGCAGGTTTTATACGCTTTGGTAATAATGACGGGCAGGTTCGCGGGGCCGTAACCCAATGGACTAACAATTCTGGCTATCATCAGCCTCCTGCTACGCTGAGTAGAGATTCGGGCTTGCCGCAGGATGTATTGAAACCAAGGTAGGTGGTGTTATGAATTCACAGCAGAAGCAGCTGTGTCAACAGCTTGCGGCGCTGAGCTCAGAGCAGGCTGTTGAATGGCTAATGAAGACCTATTCGTTAGAATCCATGGAATATGGTGAGGCGCTGTTGCTGATTCCTCACCGTTCTTGGAAGCGATCCGATCAAAGGCGATTGGCTAGCTACTATTTTAAGAAGATACCGTTTTCCAGCGCGAGAGGGTACGAGGTGTTTTCCTCGTTTATGTCAGTAAAGACATTTATTGAGTGTGTCAGGGACAACCTTCCAGCTAACACTTCTGATAGGGCGTTGCTGCTCTACTATCTGACTCCTGTTCTGGGTAAGGCCGCAAAAAATGAATCTGATCGACTGTTGGTAAGAGGTTTTTTGAGTGAGGTTGGCTCTTGCGACTAAAAATGAATTCGGATAAGCAAGCACCGTTTGTGTTCTTCGATAGTCATAGGGGCTACGATACAGCCAAAGCTTTCTATGTGCGTATAGACCCCGGAATAGCGTTACCAGCCGAATTGCTGAGGGCGCTTTATTATGGACTTTGGTTTCCTGGATATTTTGGGTTTAACTGGAATGCGTTGTATGATTGCTTGACAGACCTTGAGTGGATTTCCTGTCGAAAAGTGATCATCGCTCATGAGGGAATGCCTGCCTTGGCGGACAGTGAGTTGAGGGTCTATTTAGAAGTTTTACGAGATGCAACTCTTAATTGGGGGGAGGGGCGCGAACATAAGCTTGAAATTTTGTTCAGGGAAGTCGATAGGGGCATGATAGAGCGATTCTTGGATTCCGGCGCTTGAGTCGCAAAGGAGAAAATGAGAAGGGCAGGTTTATTTGCTCTACTCTAATGTCATGCTGTTGAATGACCAAGATGACTGCGAAGTCTGGTGCTGAGAAAGTACTGATGTAGTCGAGCATTGGAAGCGGATGTGTCAAAAATGAGTGCGGGAAATAAAACTTTCCTCTTTTGGGTCTGTCTTTCACCTCTTCGAGTTAAGGTATTTATGAAGCTCCCCATGCTCTCTCACTTGCTGGGCTGTTATTTTCATCAGGACTGGCCAGAAGAATATTCCGACAGCGCTGAAGCGTTGCGCAACATGCTTGTGGATGAACCAAGGGAAATGCATGTAGCAGGCGTGCGAGAGATTGATGAGGTGCTAAGCTTCAATCTTTCTGAAAAAGCGCTTGAACAACTCGTGGTACAGGAAATAGGTTGCTTCTTTGCGCCAGATTCAGAGGGTCTGGATTATGCTGGTTGGTTGCGCAAGGTACGGGAGGTGCTGGCTGATGGGCACCCTGGGTGCTGAGGGCGGGGAAGTTGGGGCGCAGCAAGCCCGCTTTCACAGCGGTAATCCTGCCTTGCGAAGCGGTGATGGATTAAGTCTGTCGGCCCCCTTTGTTTATGGTGATGAAGATGGATGAGGCAATATTGCCTTATATGACCCTGATCAAGGGGTGTTTGGACGGGGAGTATTCGCTTGAGCAATTCTCCGAATTATATTTTGAGCGTTTCAAGCGCGAGCAGTCCCCTCTTCTGGAGGAGACCTATGGCGTGCTGGATAAGCTGTTCGGCGATCTTGATGCGTTTACGAAGAGTGAGCGTTTGCTTCAGAGCGATCCAGATTACTATCTTGGCGCAGAGCAAGTTCGCGATTGCATCTGGTGTGCATATGAGGCACTGAAGGGGTGTTGATGTTCATCTCGCCGGAGGACGAAGGGGCAAGGGCAGGGCCAGGTTAACACTGGAAATTGCTGCGATGGACTATGTGCGTCACCTGACCTTGGTCAGGGTGATGGACGAAGACCCGCGGATGGTCTGGGCGGCGCATTACCTCAGTGCCTTGGCCAAGGCGCTGATGGATGATGCGGAATGGGGATGGCGCATTAGTCCCAGGCTTTGCACATTCCCCTGTAGGAGCGGCCTTGTGTCGCGAAAGGGGTGCGTAGCAGCCCCAGGATTTCAGCATTGATGCAAAGATCGCCGGGGCCGCTTTGCGGCCCTTTCGCGACACAAGGCCGCTCAAGGGGACGGGTTGGGCTTATTTCTCTGCTTGGCGTGACAGGTGTGCTGCCGGCACCTGGTCTACCAGCCAGACACCGTTGTCGGCTTGATAGAACACCGTTCCCGCTGCGCACATGGCCTGGGTATCGACCGTGAGCAGCACTGGCTGACCATAGCGCTTGCCCGCCGCCAGCGCGGTCTGCGGGTCCTCGCTCAGGTGCACATGGTGGCGACTGCCGGGGATCAGGCCCTGGGCTTCAGAGAAAAGGACAGAGAAAAGAGAGAAAAGGGGGACGAGAGAAAAGGGAACAGATTTGAATGGCACTTACTTAGGTTCTGTGTGAAAACCTTTGAAACCTCACCGGAGCCTCTGGAAGCCTGATTTTCCGTAGAGTTCTCGCTTTTTAGGCGAAGGATTCTGCCATGTCCAAGCGATACGAACTTTCCGATGCAGAATGGGAAATAGTCGCGGACCTCTTCACCGCACATCGACGTACAGGACGCCCAAGAGTCGATGATCGCTTGATGCTCAACGGCGTGTTGTGGGTGCTTTGCTCAGGCGCAACCTGGCGGGACATGCCTGAACGGTTCGGGCCTTGGTCGACGGCCTATCAACGATTTCGAGACTGGCGAAACCAAGGAACCTTCAACAAGATGCTCAAGCGGTTACACCTCAAACTCAATGCACAGGGCCAGATTGACTTGACCACCTGGTGCATCGACTCAACCGCCGTGAGGGCCACCCGTGCCTCTGCCGGAGCAGGCAAAAAAGGGGGGCTGAAGAACCAACGGACCACGCACTTGGACGAAGCCGGGGCGGGTTGACGACGAAAATTCACATGGTCAGTGACGCCCGTGGCATCCCACTCCACTTCACGCTCTCAGGTGGTCACGCCAGTGACATATCCCATGCTCAGCGACTGCTGGACGGTGTCCACATCCCTGTGAACCGAGGTAGGCCACGCAAGCGCTGCCGCTGGCTCCTGGCCGACAAAGGCTATGACGCAGAATCCTTGCGGCAATACTGCGACCGCTATCGGATGCAGCCGGTGATTCCGCTGCGTGACATGAAACGCAGACCGAAGCCGGGCTTACCGCGCCTGTTTGACAAGCCCAAGTATCGGCAGCGGAACGCCATCGAACGGCTATTTGGTTGGCTGAAGGAGCACCGCCGCCTGGGTACACGCTACTGCAAGCTGGCGGAAAGCTTTGCTGCAATGGTCACGCTGGCTTGCTGGCGACGGTGTTTACGACATTACTTTTCGTACAGTGCCTAACAGCCAACCCTTTGATCCACAAGAAAAAATGAAGAAGGGCTGGCCTTGGTCTACGGTGATAGTTGCGAACACACACCATTAAGCCAAGGACGCAGCCCTGAATGGATCGTAGACGTCAAATCCTGCAGCATCAACAGCAGCGTTTCCGCCACCATGCTTCGACCAGTGACGCTCAGGCATTTTTCGATCTCCTCATGGCCCCCGAACTGCTAAAGCGTGTCGAGTCATTGTTGCCAGCACATCGAGAGCGCCTATTCTCACCGACTGAAACGCTCTCGATGCTCCTGGCTCAAGCAATGAATGCTGATCGCTCCTGCCAGCAGGCGGTCAATGACTTTTCCATCAAGCGATCCTGCAACGGTATGAAGCCCAACAGCACTCGTACAGGCGCCTTCTGCAGAGCCAGGCAGCGCCTACCGGTGGAAATGGTCTCAACACTGGTTCGTCACACGGCTTCATCGATCAGTGATCAAGCCCCCTCGTCGTGGCGTTGGAGGGGACGGCCCGTGCGTCTTGTTGATGGAACAACCGTTTCGATGCCCGACACGGCTGCCAATCAGGTTGCATATCCACAATCACGGGGGCAGAAGGTCGGCCTGGGTTTCCCACTCTGCCGAATGGTTGGCATTGTCTGTCTATGTAGCGGTGCCGTTCTGGACGCTGCTTTGGGCCGCTTCAGAGGTAAAGGTGGTGATGAACAGACCCTGCTCAGGTCAATGCTCAATGTGCTGAAAACAGGCGATATTCTGTTGGGTGATGCGTATTACGCCACCTACTTTCTGTTGTGTGAGCTGCAGCGAAGGGGCGTCGATGGGGTGTTTGAGCAGTACGGAGCGCGACGGCGCAGTACGGATTTTGCTTTAGGGCAACGTCTCGGATCGGAAGACCATTTGATCGAGCTGAAAAAGCCTGGATGCAGGCCGCCTTGGATGAGCATGCCGCAGTATGAACAGGCGCCGGAGAGGCTGGCGGTGAGAGAGCTGAAGGCCGGTGGAAAGATCCTGGTGACAACGTTGCAATGCCCAAAGCAAACACCCAAATCAGCCCTCAGGTCGCTCTACAAAGGGCGCTGGCATGTCGAACTGGATTTACGAAACCTGAAGGCAACGTTGGGACTGGGAAAACTGAGTTGCAAAACACCAGGGATGGCCGTCAAGGAGCTGTGGGTCTATCTGCTGGCACACAACCTGATCCGAATGCTCATGTCACAATCGGCGTTAATGGCCGACTGCTTGCCCCGCGAACTGAGTTTCAAGCACAGCCTCCAGCTATGGCTGGCGCTACGACAGCGCAGCTACGGCGAGGGGGAGGATCGGTTGGCAGATTTGCTGATGCTGATTGCTCAAAGGCGTGTAGGCAACCGGCCTGGCCGTGTCGAGCCTCGGGCGATAAAGCGAAGGCCTCAGGCCTACCCCTTGCTGACCAAACCACGTCGATCAGCAAGGGCAGATATCAGGAAACATGGGCATCCGAAGCATGTTAAGTAAGTGCCATTCAAATCTGTCCCCTTTTTACAGTCCCTTTTTTACAATTCATGGGCAGTAATGGCGAATACCACTGGAACGGTAGTGCCGGCGACAGCCGAAGCCCTCTTCGCGGTAACCAGATACCTACGGATATACAGAAACTTTTGGGAGTGAAAATCTAATGATTGCAGGTGATCCGGATAGGTTCGCCGTGCAGTTCCAGGTCGTTGACGCTTGGAATGTGCAGGGTGACAGCTGGAAAAATGGTTTGCTTTGCGTGTATGCCGGTGGAGTACGTATTTTTGATGCTGTAGAAGCGTTGGAGCTGCGTTCAGTGCTGAGTTTCTTCTCCGGTATCCGATTGCCTGACTCTACTGCGGATCTAATCTATGAGGATCGAGAAGTTTTCGACAATGCCAGGGCCTACTTTTCGAGGGAGGTAGGCGATTTGCTACCAGGCATCGCGGACTTTTCGGCTACTGAAGCTGAAGATTCTGGATTCATTCTGTACTTCAAAATGGAACGGGATGGCGATCGACTGGTTTGGTCGCGGGATGATGGCCATACAGCAGAAGGTTTAAAGCTTGAGACAGGTACCGTGGCTGCGGTCATTGAACAGCTCAAGACCTGCAGATTGTAGTGTTCGCCCGAGAAAGGCAGCCTTCCGTCCTGGTTTTTGCATCTGGAGCAAGGATAAGAATCGGAATTTCCTTATTCCTTGTAGTCCATTTCCGAAGCATGCTTTTACCGCCTTTCAGCCCTTGCTCCAGGTCAACTCGCCTTCTAGTCTCGGCCTGCCGCTGCCAATTCAGCGGTCGGTTTTGACAGACCGTTGATTGTTGTCCACGTGTGCATACGCTCAATGGCGGCTGTACGTGCGGGCACCCTGTGTGCGCCGAGTGCCAACAATCTCGGTCTGTCAACCCGCGTACAGCTGCCACCCGACTGTTTGACAGCAGTTCAGCTGACAGCTCAACCCTCAACCATTGTTGGAGTACGAGCATGCTGAAGATTGTCCCCGATCCACCTTCCCCCCAGGATCACGCCCACTTCCTCGAAGACACCCTGGTACGCGCCATCGAGTACGCCTTCTGCGCCCTCACGGTGGCCAACCAGGCCGTCCAGCTCAAGCCCCGGTCGCCCGGCGCGATCCTTATGCTGGCCGCCGCCCACGAGATGGAGGCGGTGCGCACGTTGCTCGAATCCGCCCTGACCCAGGTGCAGCACTCGGTCCAAGCGCCGGGCGAGCCCCGCACGCTGCACTAGCCGACGACGTTTTCAGGGAGATCGATCATGACCACAGACGATGGCAAGACCCAGGTCACGCCGGGCAAGACCCGTTTTTATCAGGGCGAGGGCAAGGATGCCCAGCCGCTGTTCTGCATCGAGCCCGGCATTCCTTGTCAGCACGCTCGCGAGCAGGCGTCGGAATTGATGGACTATGTGCGGCACCTGACCTTGGTCGGGGTGATGGATGAAGATCCGCGGATGGTCTGGGCGGCGCATTACCTCAGTGCGTTGGCCAAGGCGCTGATGGATGATGCGGAGCTGGGGATGGCGCATTAGTCCCAGGCTTTGAACATTCCCCTGAGCGGCCTTGTGCCGCGAAAGGGGGGCGAAGCGCCCCCAGGATTGGTGCATCAAGCAGATATCGCCGGGGCTGCTTCGCAGCCCTTTCGCGGCACAAGGCCGCTCCTACAGGGCTTGGCGTGACAGATGGGCCGGCGGCACCTGGTCTACCAGCCAGACACCATTGTCGGCTTGATAGAACACCGTTCCCGCTGCGCACAGGGCCTGGGTATCGACCGTGAGCAGCACCGGCTGACCATAGCGCTTGCCCACCGCCAGCGCGGTCTGCGGGTCCTCGCTCAGGTGCACATGATGACGGCTGCCGGGGATCAGGCCCTGGGCTTCGATGGAGGCCAGGAAGCGGCTGGCGGTGCCGTGATAGAGCAGGGCGGGTGGTGTCTTGGCGATGTGGCGCACTTCGACCTGGGCGCTGCTGTGGCCCTGGGCGGCGCGGATGCGGCGGCCATCGTCGGAGAGGGTGAAACGGCGCTTGTCATTGGTCTCGACCACTTCGCGCAGGGCGTGCAGGTCGAAGGCATGGCCTTGCCGGCCGGCGCAGTGGATCAGCGCGTCGACATCGGCCCAGCCGTCGCGGTCCAGGGACAGTTCGATGGATTCGGGGGCGTGGCGCAGCACGTAGCTGAGGAACTTGCTGAGGGCGTCGCGTTGTTTCTGGTTCACTGGAAAGGTCCTTTTCCATGGCTTCTGGTCGTTTGGGTCGGGGGCATTCTCCGGGTTCGGGGTCGAGTTCTCAAGTGTGTGGATGACCTGTGGGAGTGGACTCCCACAGGTACGCCGCTGATGTCAGCCCTGACGCAAGGCGTCGAGCAGCGCCTTCAGCTGGCCGCGACCCTGGGCATCCAGCCCGAACACCGGCCGCCGTGGCTCGCCCACCGGCAGCCCGGTCATCTCCAGGCCAGCCTTGATGGTCGCCGGCAAGCCCCCCTTGAGAATGAAATCGAGCAACGGCAGCTGGCGGTAGAACAGCGCCTTGGCCTGCTCCAGTTCACCGGCCTGCACCGCCTGGTACAGCCGCAGGTTCAGTTCGGGAATCAGGTTGGCCGCCGCCGTGCACCAGCCCGTGGCGCCCGCCACGAAGGCCTCCAGCGCCAGCGGGTTGCAGCCGTTGTAGAACGGCACTTGGCCCTCGCCAAGCAAGTGCAGCTTGTGCATGCGCTGGATGTCGCCGGTGCTCTCCTTGACCATGGTCACGTTGTCGACTTCGCGCACGATACGCAGGATCAGCTCCACCGGCATGTCGGTGCCGCTGGTGGCCGGGTTGTTGTAGAGCATGATCGGGATGTCGATGGCCGCGCCGATGGCGCGGTAGTGCTGGACGATCTCGGCCTCGCTGAGCTTCCAGTAGGCCGCCGGCAGCACCATCACCGCGTCGGCGCCGTGTTGCTGGGCGAAGCGGGCGCGGCGCACGGCGCCGGCGGTGGTCAGGTCGGAGACGCTGACGATGCTCGGCACGCGCTTGCCGATGCGCTCCAGGCTGTACTGGGCGACCTGCTGCCATTCGCCGTCGCTCAGGTAGGCACCTTCGCCGGTGCTGCCCAGCGGCGCGATGGCGTGGACGTTGCCGTCGATCAGGCGGTCGATGGAGCGGCCTAGGGCCGGCAGGTCGAGGGTTTCACCGTCTTGGGCGAACGGGGTGATGGTGTAGCCGATGATGCCGTGGAATCGGGTGGTCATGGTGTGTGGCTCCGCAAGCAAGGCAAGGTGGGGTCAGGCGAGGCAATCGGCGTGCTGACGCAGGGCCTGCCGGGCGTAATAGTTGAAGGCGGCGCCGTGGCGCTTGGGCCGGTCGATCCAGTCATGGGCGTCGCGGCCAAGCTCCGGGGCGATCGGCTTGATGGTGCCGGCGGCCATTGCCAGCAGTTGCAGGCGCGCGGCGCGCTCGATCAACTGGGCGTAGACGCAGGCCTGCTCGATGCTGGTGCCGGTGGACAGCTGGCCATGGTGCGAGAGCAGGATGGCGCGCTTGTCGCCCAGGGCGGCGCTGATGATCTCGCCTTCCTCGTTGCCCACCGGCACGCCCGGCCAGGCTTCGAGGAACGCGCAGTCCTCGTACAGCGGGCACAGGTCCATGTGCGAGACCTGCAGCGGCACTTCGAGCATCGACAGCGCGGCGACATGGGTCGGGTGGGTGTGGATGATGCAGTTGACGTCGGGGCGGGCGCGGTACACCCAGCTGTGGAAGCGGTTGGCCGGGTTGGGCATGCCCTGGCCTTCGAGCACTTCGAGGTCTTCGTTGACCAGCAGCAGGTTGGTGGCGGTGATCTCGTCGAAGCCCAGGCCCAGTTGCTGGGTGTAGAAGGTGCCCGGTTGCGGGCCACGGGCGCTGATCTGCCCGGCCAGGCCCGAGTCGTGGCCGTTGTCGAAGAGAATTCGGCAGGTCAGGGCCAGCTTTTCGCGCACAGTCCACGTATTATCGGCAAGCGAGCCTTGCATCTGTGTCAGTGCCTTTTGCACCAGCTGGTCTTTGCTGAGGGTAAGGGTGTTGGCCATGGGGAGCTTTCCTCTGTGGCGTGATGACGGATGTCAGGGCTGGCTCGCCCCCGAGCTTTGGACGGTGAGGGGGTGAGCCATCAGATGACACAAATAATCCTATATGACACAAAGTGTCATAAGCAAGTGCGTTTGTTCGGGAAACCCGCGTCACATGTCTATCCGACTGAAACTGCTGAGAAAGAAACTGGGCATTACCCTTGAGCAGCTGGCCGACAAGTCCGGCATGACCAAGAGCTACCTGTCCAAGGTCGAGCGCGGCCTCAACACGCCGTCGATCGCCGCCGCGCTGAAGCTGGCGCGGGCGCTGAACGTCAATGTCGAGGAGCTGTTCGACGGCGAGCACGACGGCCAGGCGCGCTACAGCCTGGTACGCCGCGGCGAACGCCAGGCGCTGGTGGGTGGCGGCGACGGGCCGGGGTATGCGGTGCTGACTTCGCAGGTCGGCCAGCGCAGCCTGCTGCCGTTCCTGATCCAGCCGCCGACCGCGTTCAGCGACCCGACCTTCAAGGAGCACGAAGGCGAGGAGTTTTTGTTCGTCCACGAGGGGCAGGTGGAGGTGGACTTCATGAGCGAGCGGGTGCTGCTGCAGGCGGGCGACGCCCTGCATTTCAATGCCCAGACCCCGCACCGCCTGCGCTCGGTCGGCGAGCACCAGGCGCAGTTGCTGGTGGTGGTGCAGGGCGGCGAAGGGTGAGGGCGGGGCGATGATCGAGGTCTCGCGGTTCTGGCGTGATCCGGCATTGCCCTTCGTCGAGGCCCGACGCGTGGGGGACGGCCGCCAGGTGTGCTACGCCGCCCATTCCCACGAAAGTTTCTCCATCGGCGTGATCACCGGCGGGCGCAGCACCTACCTGACCGGCAACGCCCGACACGAGGTGGCGGCGGGGACCACGGTGCTGATGAACCCGGGGGTGGTGCACACCTGCAACCCGGTCCAGGGCGAACCCTGGTCGTACCTGATGCTGTTCGTCGACATGCCCTGGCTGCTGGCGCGAGGTTTTGCGCTGCCCTCGGCGACCTTGAGCACATCGGCGGCGCTGTATGGGCAGTTGCTGGCGCTGTTCGCCGGGCTGTTCGAGCCCGGCAACGAACGCCGGGAGGCGCAGCTGGAGGCGTTCTTCAAGGGCTTGCCGCAGCTTTTGGAGGCCGACGCGGGCGGCCAGCCCGCAGGCCATCCACGCCTTGAGCTGGCCGCCGCGTTCATCCGTGCCCATCGCCTCGACCCGCTGACAGTGGAGGACATCTGCGCCGCGGCGGGGCTGTCGCGGGCCTATTTGATCCGCGCGTTCGGCAAGCGCTTCGGCCTGACACCCCATGGCTACCTGCTCGACCAGCGGGTGCAGCATGCCCGGGCGCTACTGCGCGCTGGCAGGCCGATCGCCGAGGTGGCGCTGGAGGCGGGGTTCGCCGACCAGGCGCACCTGCAGCGGGCCTTCAAGCGTCACCTGGCGACCACGCCGGGGCACTATCGCAATGGCTGAAAGCCAGGATCACACCATCAGGTACAACGCACTCGCCACCAGCAACCCCGCCAGCACCCGATTGAGCAGGCGCATCCGCCACGGCTCGCCCAGATACTGGCGGATCATGCTGCCGGCCCAGGCCCAGCAGGCCACCGAGACGAAGCAGATCGGCCCGTAGATCCAGGTGAACAGCCACAGCAACTGCTGCTCGCCGCCGGTATAGGCGCCGATACCGGCGACCGCCGCCAGCCAGGCCTTGGGGCTCAGCCACTGCATGGCCGCGCCGTGCCAGGCGCTGGGCGCTTGCCGGGTATCGGCGGTGCCCAGTGCGCCATCGTCGCTGGCCAGTTTCCAGGCCATGTACAGCAGAAACAGCACGCCACCCCAGTGCAGTAGCCGGCCCAGCAACGGCCAGCGCAGCAACAGCTCGTGCACGCCCAGCCCCACCAGCACCAGCAGCAGGCAGAAACCCAGCGTGGCACCGGCCACATGCCCAATGCTGGCCCGCAGGCCGTGGCGCGCGCCACTGCCGAGGGCGACGATGTTGACCGGGCCGGGGGAGATGGAGGCGGCCAGGGCGAAGGCCGCCATGGACAAGGTCAGGCTCATTGAAGGTTTCCTTGAAGGGGGAAGGTGTGGCCATCCTGGCCGAGGGTGAGACGGGTGTATTGAACAAAAATGCCCCGCCACACCTGTTACAGCTTTTGTAATAGTTTTGCGCTATCAGAGAAATCTGCTTCGATTGTAGGATCGACTTCCCTATTTTCTATCAAGGTCTATATGAGCACCTTCGCGGAGCCCCCCAGTCCCTGGCCATCCCGGCCTTCCTTCCCCCGTCCTTGTGACGCCGCCCTCGTGAGTACCCGCTAATGGAATGGCTAGCCGACCCCACGGCCTGGCTGGGCCTGTTGACGCTTATCGTCCTCGAGCTGGTGCTGGGTATCGACAACCTGGTGTTCATCGCCATCCTCGCCGACAAACTGCCACCCCATCAGCGCGATCGCGCCCGGGTGATCGGCCTGTCGTTGGCGCTGATCATGCGCCTGGGCCTTTTGGCCAGCATCTCGTGGATGGTGACCCTCACCGCGCCGCTGATCGACGTGTTCGGCAAGACCTTCTCCGGCCGTGACCTGATCATGCTGTTCGGTGGTGTGTTCCTGTTGTTCAAGGCCACCATGGAGCTGCACGAGCGTCTGGAGGGCCATGTCGCCCAGAGCGGCGGCGTTACCCGTCACGCGGCGTTCTGGCCGATCGTCGCGCAGATCGTGGTGCTCGACGCGGTGTTCTCGCTGGACGCGGTGATCACCGCCGTGGGCATGGTCGAGCAGTTATCGGTGATGATGATCGCGGTGATCTTCTCCATCGGTATCATGATCGTCGCCAGCAAGCCGCTGACCCGCTTCGTCAACGAACACCCGACAGTGATCATGCTGTGCCTGGGCTTCCTGATGATGATCGGCTTCAGCCTGACTGCCGAGGGCCTGGGCTTCCATATCCCGAAAGGCTACCTGTACGCGGCCATCGGCTTCTCGCTGCTGATCGAGCTGTTCAACCAGCTGGCCCGTGCTCGCCGCAAGCGCAGCCTGCATCAGCACCGGCCATTGCGTGAGCGCACGGCCCACGCGGTGCTGCGCCTGATGGGCGGACGCCGGGTAGAAGCCGACGAGGTGGGCGAGGAGATCGCCGACCTGGTGGCCGGTGGCGACGAGCAGGTGGTGTTCGATCGCCGTGAGCGGGTGATGATCAGCGGTGTGCTCAACCTGGCCGAGCGGCCGATCCGCACGGTGATGACGGTGCGGGCCAAGGTCGATGCCATCGACCTGTCGCAGCCGGCCGAGGCGATCACCCAGATGCTGGTCAACTCGTCCTACTCGCGCCTGCCGCTGATTCGCGACGGGCGCATCGAGGAACCGCTGGGCTACGTGCACAAGAAGGAGCTGCTCAAGGAACTGCTGGCCGGCAACCAGCCGGCGCTGGAGCACCTGGCGCGAGCACCGTTGAACCTGCTGGAGAGCTTCAGCATTCTCAATGCCCTGGAGCAGATGCGCGCCCAGTCCACCCACATCGCCTTCGTGGTCAACGAATTCGGTGACTTCACCGGGGTGCTGACCATGACCGACATTCTCGAGTCGATTGCCGGTGAACTGCCGGATGCGAGCGAAGTTGAAGGGCCAGGCGTGGTGGAGGAGGCAGGCGGCTTCGTGGTCAGTGGCGCTCTTAACCTGGCCCAGGTTCAGTCGCGCACCGGCTTCGCCGCCCGCGCCACCGAGGACTACCAGACCCTGGCGGGCCTGGTGATGAGCCTGCTGGACCGCCTGCCGGTGGTGGGCGATCAGCTGGCCTGGAACGGCTGGACCATGACCGTGGTGGCGGTGGAGGAGCGTCGGGTGCGCCAGGTACGTCTTACACCGAACGCCGACGCTGACGCAGCAGGTGCTTGATGCCTTCGAGCACCAGCACCAGCACGGCGGCCCAGATCGGCAGGTAGGTCAGCCACTGGTCGGGGCCGATGGTCTCGCCCAGCAGCAGGGCCACGCCCACCAGCAGCACCGGCTCGACGTAGCTGAGCAGGCCGAACAGGCTGAACGGCAACAGGCGGCTGGCCAGCACGTAGGCGATCAGGGCGCAGGCGCTGATCGCCCCGAGCAGCGGGATCAGCCCGTACAGGCCCGGGTGCTCGGCGAGGTCCGTCGCCGACAGCGGGCCCTGGATCACGAAGTACAGGGCCCAGGGCAGCAGCAGGCACATGTCGCACCACAGCCCGCCCAGGTGGTCGGTGCGGCAGCGCCGTCTGAGGACGAAGTAGATCGGGTAGCCGATCATCACCAGCAGGGTTTCCCAGGCGAAGCTGCCGTGCTGGTAGAGCTCGTGGCCAACCCCCAGCGTGGCAAAGCCCACCGCGATCTTCTGCAGGCGCGACAGGCGCTCGCCATACACCAGCCGTCCGGTCAGCACCATGGCCAGCGGCAGCAGGAAATACCCCATCGACACTTCCAGGCTGCGCCCGTGCAGCGGCGCCCAGAGGAACAACCACAGCTGCACGCCCATCAGCCACGAGGTGCCAACCATGCCGAGCAGCAGCAGCGGTGTGCGCCGCACCCGACCGAGCAACTCACCGACCCGATTCCAGTCCTTCGAGACCAGCATGAACAGCGTCAGGCAGGGCAGGGTCAGGAGGGTCCGCCAGCCAAAGATCTCCTCGCCGTCCAGGGGCTTGAGGAAGGAGGTATAGAAGTACATCACGGCGAACAGACAGGACGCCATGACCGACGAAAGAATGCCTTTTGACACGAATGCCTCGGAAAACGGGAAGTGAGCGGGTGGATCAGCCGCGCATGATCTCAGGGGCGTTGCCCGGCGGCAACTGCGGGCTGCCCGGCCGGGCGGCCAGGGCCAGCAGCAGTTCGCCGGCGGGCATCGGTCGGGCAAACAGGTAGCCCTGCTGGAAATCCACCCCGTGGCGTGCCAGGTAGTCGCGCTGCACCTCGGTCTCCACGCCTTCGGCGACGATCCCCAGGCCCAGCTTGGCCGAGAGCTCGATGATGGTGTCGAGGATGTGCTGGGACAGGGCGTCGCCGCCGATCATGGCGACGAAGCTCTGGTCGATCTTCAGGTAGTCGACCTGGAACTGGCGCAGGTAGTTGAGGCTGGACTGGCCTGTGCCGAAGTCGTCCAGGGCGATCATCACGCCCATGACGTGCAGCTTTTCGAACAACTCAAGCGTCACCGGGGTCGGCTCGATCAGCTTGCGTTCGGTCAGCTCCAGGGTCAGCACCACGCGTCCGGGTGGGAAGTGCTGGAGGAAGGTCTGGCAGTCGTCAAGCAGGCGCAGGTCGCGGCAATGGTCGGCGGTGATGTTGATGCCGATGTGGAAGCCGTCCTCCAGCAGGGCCGCATGCGGGGCCAGGGCCTGGGCGGTATGCAGCATAAGGGCACGGGTCATGGCGACGATCTGGCCGCTGTGTTCGGCGTAGGGGATGAACAGATCGGGGCGCACCAGCCCTTCGCGGGGATGCTGCCAGCGCATCAACACTTCGATACCGGCCCAGCGGTAGTCGCCCTTGCGCACCACCGGCTGGAAATACGGAACGAATTCGTCAGCCTCCAGGGCCCGCTCCAGCTCGCCAAGGGGTGAGCTGGAGCGGCGGATCTGCCAGCGGCAGGCTGCGCCGGCCGCGACGCCGAGCACCAGCAACAGGCTGAGCAGGGCGGGGTAGCGCGAGCGCATGAGCGCGGCCTGCGTGCCTTCTTCGTAGCCGGCGTGCACATCGAACGGATAACGGGTGGACGCATACTGCGTGGCGGCGGAGGCAGCGCGCGGTGGCTTGCCGTCATGAACCTGGCCATCGCTGCCCATCCAGTGATTGCCGACATGCACCTTCACCAGGTTGTCGGCGCCGATCAGGTGGAGCGCGGTGAGCAGATGGCGGCCATCCACCGTGGTGATCGCGCCCCGGTCGCCACGGCCTTCCTGGCTGATCCGATAGACCAGCAGGGCATGTCCCGGGGTGACCGAGTTGCCGTTCATCAGCCACAGCTGGCCATTGGTATAGTCCTTGGCATTCACCGGCTCGTCGAAGTCGCCGTACAGCGAGGTGCAGTACAGCCGATCATGATCGAACAGGTTGGTCGAACGCACGAAGGCGTTGCGCGTCACCTCGATGCGCAGTGCCAGTTGCACCTGGTCACAGGGCAGGCCCGCCTTGGGCAGAAGCTCATGGGCGGCGGTGGACAGGCTGTCGAGGATCTCCTCGACATGGATGCCCACTTCGCGGGCCGTGGCCAGGCTGCTGGCTTGCAGTTCCTGTTCCGTCTGCCAGCGCATCACCACCAGCCCGCACAGCAGCGGCAGCACGCCGATGCCCCAGGGCAGCAGGGCGCGCCAGCTCCAGCGGGCGGGGCGTTTGGCGGTCAGGGGCATGTGCGGGCGAACCTTCTGCGAGGCGACAAGATGCTGTTGAGAATAGCCGTTTGTCGGAACAATCTGCGAACTAAAGCGCGACAAACAAATTTACGCCCTGTAGAATCGATTTACGAATACAACAATAAGGTTCTCCGCCTCCCGGGGAATCAAGCCCGCCGAGAATGGGTCCATATGACATACCATGGGTTCAAGCTGATCATTGGTGACTTCCTGGCCCGCAGCGTGCGCGGTATCCCCTGCTCACCACCACGCCATCTCCACATCCAAAGCCTGTAATCAACCGTTTTTCGCTTATAGATGAGGACACCCACATGGCAGATATCTTCGACAACCCGATGGGCCTGGAAGGCTTCGAATTCATCGAGCTCGCTTCGCCAACCCCCGGCGTGCTGGAGCCGGTATTCCAGATTCTCGGTTTCACCAAGGTGGCCAGCCACCGCTCCAAGGATGTGCACCTGTATCGTCAGGGCGGCATCAACCTGATCCTGAACAACGAGCCCAAGAGCATCGCCTCGTATTTCGCCGCCGAGCATGGCCCATCGGTATGCGGCATGGCCTTCCGCGTGCGCAATGCCCATGAAGCCTACGCCCGTGCCCTGGAGCTGGGCGCCCAGCCGGTGGAAATCGAAACCGGCCCTATGGAACTGCGTCTGCCGGCAATCAAGGGGATCGGTGGCGCGCCGCTGTACCTGATCGACCGCTACGAGGAAGGCAGCTCGATCTACGACATCGACTTCAAGTTCATCGAAGGCGTGGACCGCAACCCCGTCGGCGCGGGTCTGAAGATCATCGACCACCTGACCCATAACGTCTATCGCGGGCGCATGGCCTACTGGGCCAACTTCTATGAAAAGCTGTTCAACTTCCGCGAGATCCGCTACTTCGATATCAAGGGTGAGTACACCGGCCTGACCTCCAAGGCGATGACCGCGCCGGACGGAATGATCCGCATTCCGCTCAACGAAGAGTCGTCCAAGGGCGCAGGGCAGATCGAAGAGTTCCTGATGCAGTTCAACGGCGAAGGCATCCAGCACGTGGCTTTCCTCACCGACGACCTGCTCAAGACCTGGGATGCGCTCAAGGGCCTGGGCATGCGCTTCATGACCCCACCGCCGCAGACCTACTACGAGATGCTCGAGGAGCGTCTGCCAGGGCACGGCGAGCCGGTCGACCAGTTGCAGGCCCGCGGCATCCTGCTCGATGGCGCCTCCGAGGCAGGCGACAAGCGTCTGCTGCTGCAGATCTTCTCGGAAACCCTGCTGGGACCGGTGTTCTTCGAGTTCATCCAGCGCAAGGGTGACGACGGCTTCGGTGAGGGTAACTTCAAGGCGTTGTTCGAGTCGATCGAGCGTGATCAGGTGCGTCGCGGCGTGTTGAGCGTCGAATAACGCGCTTGGGCCGCAAGACCCACCGCGGGGCATGCCCGCTCCCACACCGTCATGGCGTAGGAGCGGGCATGCCCCGCGATGCTTTTGTGGCGGCTAGCGGTTGCGTAAGTAGCGAACGACCGCCTCGGCCACGTCGGCGGTGGACGCAGGATTCTGCCCGGTGATCAGGCTGCCATCCTCCACCACGAAGGGGGCCCAGGGATCGTCCGCCTTGCTGTACTCACCGCCACGGGCACCCAGCTCGTTTTCGGTCAGGAACGGCACCACCTCGTCCAGTTCCGCCAGTTTCTCCTCAGTGTTGGAGAAACCGGTCACCCTGCGCCCTTTGAGCAGCAGACTGTTGTCGCTGAGCTTGATATTGAGCAGACCGACCACGCCATGGCAGACCGCGGCGACCGCACCGCCGCGCTCATGGATGCGCCGTGCGAGTTCTTGCAGCGGCTGGTTGTCGGGGAAGTCCCACATCACGCCGTGCCCACCGGTGTAGTAAATCGCGCTGTACTGATCGGCTTTCACCTGGCCGGGGCTCAGTGTGGCGCCCAAACGGTTCATGAAAGTCTTGTCGTCGTACCACTGCCAGTCCAGCTCCGGCGCCATGCGCAGGCTGTGCGGGTCGATGGGCACGTAGCCACCCGCGGGGCTTACGTAGTCGACCACAAAGCCCGCCTGCTGCACCTTGTCGACGAAGTGCACGGCCTCGCCCAGCCACAGCCCTGTGGCGCGCGGGATGGAGGGGTACTTGGCAGTATTGGTCAGCACGACCAGGAGCTTCTTGTTCATGTGCGCATGCCCGTCGAATCCATGGGAAAACGGTTGGCCAGCAAGATCTAAAGCCCTATCAGCATAGCCCTCGTCACGCAATGCGCCACGGTGGCTGGCGCTGTGCTAGTCTCCAGCAAAGCCGACGTATTACCGGGGAGAAACCATGGAACAGGACACTTCCGCTTTCCTGCAGGCTGCCATTGATGAGGCCCGAAAGGGGCTCGAGGAGGGCGGCATCCCGATCGGCTCGGTATTGGTGCACGACGGCAGGATTATCGGCCGCGGACACAATCGCCGGGTGCAAAAAGGCAGCGCCATCCTGCATGGCGAGATGGACGCCCTGGAAAATGCCGGCCGACAGCCGGCTTGGGTGTACCAGGAGTCCACCCTCTATACCACCTTGTCGCCTTGTGCCATGTGCAGCGGCGCTATCCTGCTGTATGGCATCAAGCATGTGGTCATCGGTGAAAACACCACCTTCATGGGTGAGGAGCAACTGCTCGGCAGCCGCGGCGTGCGCCTGGAGGTACATGACGATGAGACTTGCAAGGCGTTGATGCGCCGGTTCATCGAGGAAAAACCCGAGCTGTGGGACGAAGATATTGGCCGCTGACTTGAATGTCGCCGGTGGTGATATCCAGGTCATTCACCTGGCGTCTCCGGCGAGCCCTATGGCGATGATGGGGGCTGTCGTTGGCAACTTCGACTGGAGCGCGACATCGCTGGGAGCGCTGACATCCTGGCCGCCTACCCTGCGCGTCGCCGTCGATATGGTGCTGCTGTCGCCGTTTCCCAGTGCGCTGGTCTGGGGCCCGACATTGACGGTCATCCATAATGAACCTTACCAGATCCTGCTTGGCGGTAGCACTGGTCACCAGGGCTGCGCCTTCGACGCGCTCTGGGCGCATAACTGGGAGGACATGGGTGCAGCGGTATTCAAGGCGCTCGAGGGACAGGGCAGCCTGATCGAGGACGCGCTGCTGCCTGTCTATCGAGCAGGCGTCATGACGAAAGTCTGGGTGACGGGTTGTTATTCGCCGATCCGTGACGACCAGGGCCAGGTCGCCGGTTTCCTTCACGCCCTGATCGAGACTACCGCCAGTGTGGAGACCGGTCGTGAATGGCGCGAATTGGCCCTTTCCTTCGAGGCGCGCCTGGATCAGTACCTGAGCGATCCTGAGCATATCTGGCACCTGTCACCCGATGTGATGCTGATGCTCGATGCCGATCTGCGCGTACGCTCGACCAACCCGGCCTGGCAGCGGCTGTTGGGCTGGTGCGGGGCGTCGCATCCGCTGCCGTTGCCCGAATTGTTTCACCCCGCCGACCGTACCGAGGCCCGCTTGGCGCTGACGGCGCTTGTGCAGGGGCAGGGCATGGCGCCGTTTGACGCACGGCTTCGGCACAACGAAGGCCACTATTGCTGGTTCCGCTGGACGGGGGCTGCCGATGCAGCGCTGCCCGCGCTGGTAGGGCGAGACATCACCGAGGACCGCGACGCGGTCCAGCGCTTGGCCGATGCCGCGGTGCGGGACGGCCAGCGCATGGAGAGCGTGGTAAAGCTGGCAGGTGGGTTGGCGCATGAAATGAACAACGTGTTGTCCGGTGTCGGCAGCAGCCTTGAGTTGCTCGAGCGGCGACTGGCGCAGGGGCGGCTGGAGCGTGTCGAGGAGTACGTGCAGATGGCTCGGGAATCTACCCAGCGCGCCATCGGCCTGACCCAAAACCTGCTGGCCTTCGCCCGCAGCCAGCCATTGTCGCCTAATCCGTTGAATATCAACCGCCTGTTGCTGGAGGCGGAGCCGATGCTGCGCCAGACCCTAGGAGCCGAAATGCACCTGGACTGGCAGATGGACGTTGCGCCGTGGCTGTTGCAAGTCGATCCCGACCAGTTGCGCAACGCCCTCCTGCACCTGTGCAGCAATGCTCGCGATGCCTGCCTTGGCAAGGGTAAGGTGACAATCAGGACCTCCAACGAGCGGCTGGCGCTGAACAGTGGGGAGTCGGCCAGCTTGCCGGCAGGTGACTACGTCATGTTACAGATCGAGGACGATGGCCACGGCATGTCGCGCAATGATTTGGCCAGAGCCTTCGAGCCGTTCTTCACCACCAAGTCACTGGGACAGGGAGCCGGCCTTGGGCTGCCCATGGTGCACGGTTTTGTGCACCAGTCGGGGGGACAGGTGTGGATCGAATCCACCTTGGAAGAAGGGACTCGAGTGGTGCTGATGTTTCCTCGCCATACGGGACTGGAGCCTGAGACCGTCGTCCTGGGCGCGTTGCCATTTCAGGCGCAGGGCATGCGGCTGCTGTTGATCGATGACGAAGTCAACCTGCGTGCTTTGATGAAGGAGGCCCTGCTCGAGTGCGGCTTTGAGGTGTGCGACGTGGCCGATGCCAATGGCGCGCTGGCCGAGTTCAGGCGGGGCGCTCCGTTCGACCTGGTGATCACCGATATCGGTTTGCCAGGAGGCTTCAGTGGGCGTCAGGTGGCCAAGGCACTGCGCATGGTCAAGCCGGAGCAGAAGATCCTGTTCATCACCGGCTTCACCAGCGACCCGGTCGAGCAGGCATTGCTCGACGAACCGGGCACGGCGTTGATGTTCAAGCCGTTCTCGTTGCAGACGCTGGTCACGCAGGTTCAGCGTATGTTGCAGGCCTGAGGCTGTCGTCAGAGCCCTTGCTGCAGGAACGGATCGTCCGGGTTTTGCCGCTCCAGCTCGGCCAGCAGGACCTGGACATTCTGCAATTGGCCGGTTTCCTTCCAGTACTCGATCAGCAACACCCGAGCCCGGCGGTTGGCCGGCTGGCGACTGAGCACGGTCTCCAGCTGCTTCTGCGCGGCGTCCACCTGCTCTAGCTGGTGCAGGGTGACGGCCAGGGTGTAGCGATAGTCGTTGTTTTCCGGCTCCAATTCGACCGCGCGTGCCAGGGCGAGCAGGGCGTATGCCTGTTGCTCGTGGCGGGTCAGCCACAGCCCCAGTTCATATTGCAGGAACGCCGAGTCCGGGCGCAGTGACAGGGCCTTGGCCAGCACTTCGCGGGAGGCGTCGTGACGGCCTTGCTGTTCCAGCAGGCGTACCTGGGTGGCCAGGGCGTCCAGGCCTTCGGGAGCCACCGCCAGGCTGCGCTGCAGGGCCCGCGTGGCGGACTCGTAGGCTTGCTCATGCATGTACAGCCGGGCCAGGTGAACCTGCGCCGCGGCGTCGTCGGGCTGTTGTTCCAGCGTCTGCTCGTACTGCTCCAGGGCATCCTGCAACGGCCCGAAGTACAAGCCGATGGCGTCGGGGTCGAGGCCGAGCAGGGCGTCGACCGCGGCGAAGCGTACGCTTTGCTCGTCATCTTCCAGGAGCGGGCCCAGCACCAGGCTGCGCTGGGCGGCAGGCAGCAGGCGGTGGATGCTGGCGATGGCGGCACGCCGAACCAGCGGGTCGGCGTGCTCCAAGTCCTGCTGGGCCAGCTTCAGTGCTAGTGGCGACGGATAGTTGGGCAGTTCGGCATACAGCGCGGCGCGTCGGATCGGTGGCAGGTCGTCGCGTTTCAATTGCTGGTAGAGCACCCTGGCGGCGCCCGGCAGGCCGTCATGGGCCTGGCGCAGCGCCTTGCTGTAGCTGTGCGCCGGCAGGCTGGGCACCGCGGGCTGCTGGTCACGCCACAGATAGCCGATCGCGATGGGCAGCATCAGCACAAGCAGCAGGGCGATCAGGAGAAGGTGGCGTCGTTGCATCGGGCGGTCCGTGGGGGCGGTACGGCAGAGCTTGGGGCAGGCGCGGGGTAATTGCAATGTTCGCCCGGCGCTTGATCCTCCTGGCGGCGCGCATCGCCGGCCGGACACCCAGGGCGCCGTATTGTCCCCCCTTCCCATGTCAGCCCGCCTCCCCACGATCCATTAGCGTTCCGAGCATTTCCGACTGGCTAAAGCAGGATGCTTACCAATGCTCTTCAGCGAACTCATGGCAGCGCTCTCCACCCGTGCGATCCGACTCCAGCGCGAGGAGGCCGACCTGATCGTCGAAGGCGATGAAGACACGCTCGATGACGCCCTGTGGGACGCGTTGGCGGCCCACAAGCCGGCGCTCTTGCAGATGCTTGCCGGCCTGGATCATGGATGGTTGAGCCCGGCGTTGCGCATCACGCCCGAGATGCTGCCCCTGGCTGGTCTCGACCAGGCGGCCATCGACCGCATTGTTGCCACTGTGCCCGGCGGCGCGGCCAACCTGCAGGATATCTACCCGCTGGCGCCGCTGCAGGAGGGCATGCTCTACCACCACCTCACGGCGGCCGATGGCGACCCCTATGTGCTGCAGGCCCAACTGCGCTTCGCCAGCCCCGAGCGCCTGCAGGCGTTCGCCGAGGCCCTCGACTGGGTGATCCAGCGCCATGACATCCTGCGCACGGCGCTGGCCTGGGAATACCTCGACCAGCCGCTGCAGGTGGTGTGGCGCAAGGCGCCGCTGGTCTGCGAGGCCGTCGAGCTGAACGGCGACGAGGATGTACGGGGCCAGTTGCGGGCGCGTTTCGACACTCATCACTACCGCATGGACCTGGGCCAGGCGCCGCTACTGCGCCTGGTGCATGCCCAGACCCGCGACGGCGAGGTAATGGCCTTGCTGCTGTTCCATCACACCGTCATGGATCACACCGGGCTGGATATCGTGCGCCGCGAGATCCAGGCCTACCTGACGGGTGAAGGTGAGCGACTGCCGGCCCCGGTGCCGTTCCGCGACCTGCTGGCCAGAAGTCGGCAGGCCCAGGATGAACAGGCCCATGAGGCCTTCTTCGGCGCCATGCTCGCCGATATCGACGAGCCGACCCTGGCCTTCGGTATCCAGGAGGTGGCCGGCCAGGCCATGGAGGAAGCCAGGCTGACCCTGGCTTCCAGCCTTAGCCAGCGCCTGCGGGCCCAGGCCCGGCTGCTCGGCGTGAGCCCGGCGAGCATCATGCACCTGGGGCTGGCGCGCCTGCTTGGGGCGCTGTCCGGACGCGAGTCGGTGGTGTTCGGCAGTGTGCTGCTCGGGCGTATGGCGGCGGGTGAGGGCGCTGAACAGGCCCTGGGCATGTTCATCAACACCTTGCCACTGCGCGTCGACCTGTGCGGGCAGGGTGTGCGTGAGGCGCTGTTGGTCACCCATCGACAACTGACGGCGTTGCTCGGCCATGAGCAGGCGCCCCTGGCCCTGGCCCAGCGCTGCAGCGGCGTGGTGGCGCCGACGCCGCTGTTCAACAGCATGCTCAACTACCGCCACAGTGCGGCGGGCGATGCGGCCGAGGTGATCGCGGTGGCGCCGGGCATTGATGTGGTGGGGGCCGAGGAGCGCACCAACTACCCCTTGAACCTGGCCGTCGACGACCTCGGCGAGGACCTGCGCCTGACGGTCCAAGCCCTTGCCGAGTGGGGCGCAGAGCGCTTGTGTGGGCAGTTGCGGCAGGTATTTGAAGGGGTGGTGGAAGCGCTCGAACAGCAGCCCGAGCGGCCATTGCTGGACCTGCCGGTGCTGACCGTCGAGGAACGCCATCACCTGCTGGTGGACTGCAATGACACGGCGGTCGACCATGACCTGGACCTGCCGCTGCACGCCCTGTTCGAACACCAGGCGCAGCTGCGCCCCGAAGCCGTCGCGGTGGAGACCGATGGCGAGCGACTGAGCTATCGGCAACTCGACGAGCAGGCCAACCGCCTGGCCCACCATCTGATCGAACTCGGGGTCAAGCCCGACGACCGGGTGGCGATTTGCGTCGAACGCAGCGTTTCGATGGTGGTTGGCCTGCTGGCCATCCTCAAGGCCGGTGGCGCCTACGTGCCGCTCGACCCGGGTTACCCGGCCGGGCGTATCCGTCATATGCTCGAAGACAGCGCGCCATTGGCGGTGCTGGTCCACAGCGCTACCCGCGAGGTACCGGGCGAGGTGGCGGTGCCACGGATCGACCTCGACCAGCCGACCTGGGAAGCCTTGCCGGCCACCTGCCCACGGGTGACCGGGCTCACCCCACGGCACCTGGCCTATGTGATCTACACCTCTGGCTCCACCGGAATGCCAAAGGGGGTGATGGTCGAGCACCGCAGCGTGGTCAACCTGGTGCGCTGGGCCGCGGGGCTGTGCCCGACCCGCGCCGACGGCGCGCTGCTGCACAAGACGCCGATCAGTTTCGACGCCTCGGTGTGGGAGCTGTTCTGGCCGCTGGGCAGCGGGTTGCGTCTGGTGCTGGCGCGACCGGACGGCCAGCGCGACGCGGATTATGTCGCACGGGAGATCATTGAACGGCAGGTCAGCGTGGTGCAGTTCGTGCCGGCGCTGTTGCAGCAGTTCGTCGAGCAGACGCGTAGCGCGCAGTGCGCCAGCCTGACCGATATCGTCTGCGGTGGCGGTGAGCTGACCGAATCCCTGGCACGCCAGGTGCGCGAGCGCTTGCCTCAGGTGCGCCTGCACAACGTCTACGGACCCACCGAAACCACGGTCGACTGCACTGTCTTCACCCTGGAGCCAGGACAACCTGTGCCCCACGGCGCACTGCCGATCGGCCGGCCCATCGACAATACCCGTCTGTACGTCCTGGACGACGCCGACCAGCTACTGCCGTGGGGCGTGGCCGGGCACCTGCACATCAGTGGCGCGGGGGTGGCGCGGGGCTATCTGGGCCTGGCAGGGCAGCAGGCCGAGCGCTTTATCGAGAGTCCGTTCGTCAAGGGTGAGCGCCTGTACCGCAGCGGTGACCTGGTGCGTCAGCGCGCGGACGGGAGCCTTGCGTTCCTTGGCCGAAACGACCACCAGATCAAGCTGCGCGGCCTGCGCATCGAACCGGGCGAGATCGAGGCCTGCCTGAACCGCCTGCCTGGCGTGCGCGAGGCGCTGGCGCTGGTTCACGAGCATCCGCACAGCGGCCCACGCCTGGTGGCCTACCACAGCGGTCAGGCCCAGGTCGCGCAAGACCTGCGTGAGCATCTGCTGGGCCAATTGCCCGAGTACATGGTGCCGGCGCTGTTCATTCACCTCGAGGCCATGCCGTTGACGCCCAATGGCAAGGTCGACCGCAAGGCCCTGCCGGCGCCCGAAGCACCGATGCGGCAGTACCAGGCTCCCGAGGGGCCGGTCGAGACCGCCCTGGCGGCGATCTGGACGGATCTGCTCGGTGTCGAGGCGGTGGGGCGTGACGACAACTTCTTTGAATTGGGCGGCCATTCGCTGCTGGCGGTGCGTCTGGTCGAACGCATGCGCCAGCAGGCGCTGCAAGCCGATGTGCGGGTGCTGTTCAGCCAGCCCACACTGGCGGCGCTGGCGGCGTCGGTGGGTGCTCGGGCGACTGTCGCCGTGCCGGCCAACCGCATCCCCGTCGATTGCACGCGGATCACTCCGGACATGCTGCCCCTGGCCAGCCTCGACCAGGACGCCATCGATGCGCTGGTGCGCCAGATCCCCGGCGGCGTGGAAAATGTCCAGGACATCTACGGCCTGGCGCCGTTGCAGCAGGGCATTCTCTACCATCACCTGGCCAGCGAAGGCGCCGACCCCTACGTGGTGCAGGCGCGTTTCGCCTTTGCCGGTCAGGCCGAGCTGGACGCGTTCGTTGCGGCGCTGAACCAGGTCATCGCCCGCCACGATATCCTGCGCACCAGCCTGCACTGGCAGGGCCTGGACGAGGCGGTGCAGGTGGTCTGGCGCGAGGCGCCGCTGGTGCCGAGCCCGGCGCTGGAGACACTGCGGCTCGACCTGGGGCAGGCGCCACTGTTGCGCCTGAGCAGCCAGGTCCAGGCCGGTCACCTGGAGGCGACCCTGCTGCTGCACCATATCCTCCTCGACCACACTGCCGTGGAGCAGCTGGTGGCCGAAATCGGTACCTTGCTGCAAGGGCAGACGGCGCTGCCGGACAGCGTGCCGTACCGCAACTACGTGGCCCAGGCGCGTCTGGGCGCCGACCCGCAGGCCGACGAGGCGCTGTTCCGCGAGCTGCTGGGCGATATCGACGAACCGACCGAGGTGTTCGGTTTGCGCGAGGCCCAGGTCGATACGGGCCTGGTCAGTGAAAGCCGCCAGCCGCTGGAGCCGGAACTGGGGGCTCGTCTGCGTGGCCAGGCCAGGGCGCTCGGGGTCAGCGTCGCCAGCCTGGTGCACCAGGCCTGGGGCCAGGTGCTGGCGCAGTTGTCCGGCCGCGAGGACGTGGTGTTCGGCACCGTGCTGCTTGGTCGCCTGCTGGGCGGCGAGGGCGCCGACCGGGCGCTGGGCATGTTCATCAATACCTTGCCGCTGAGGGTCAGCGTGGGGGCTGCGGGCGTAGCCGACGGGGTCCGCCTGACCCATCAGCGCCTGGCGCGCCTGCTGGCGCACGAACAGGCGTCCCTGGCCCTGGCCCAGCGTTGCAGTGGCGTACCGGCGTCCCGGGCGCTGTTCACCAGCTTGCTGAACTATCGCCACAGTGCCGGTAAACCGGCCGAGGGGCCAGCTTGGGACGGGATCGAACTGCTGAGCGCGCAAGAGCGCAGCAACTATCCGCTGGTGGTCAGTGTCGACGATTACGGTAATGACTTCAGACTGACGGTGCAGGCCGTGGCCCCCGTGGACGGTGGTCGGGTCTGCCAGCTGCTGCGCATGGCGCTGTTGCAACTGGTCACGGCGTTGGAACAGACGCCGAGGAGCGCGCTGAATAGCCTCCATCGCCTGCCGGAAGCAGAGCGCGAACGCGTCCTGCGGCAGTTCAACGCCACGGCGCGTGAATATCCGCGTGAACTGGCCGTGCACCGATTGTTCGAGGCCCAGGCCGTGAATTCGCCGGATGCGCTGGCGGTGGTCCAGGGTCAGCGTCGATGGACCTTCGCCCAGCTCGAGGCCCAGGCCAATCGCCTGGCCTATTTCCTGCTCGAACAGGGCGTGCGGGCTGGCGATCGGGTGGCCTTGCTGCTGCCTCGTTCGTTCGACCTGCTGGCGGCCCAGCTGGCGGTGAGCAAATGCGCGGCGGTGTTCGTGCCGCTGGACGGCAACGCCCCGGCCGAGCGCCAGGCGTTCATGGTGGCCGACAGCCAGGCGCGGCTGGTGCTGACCCACAGCGACCAGCCGCAAGTGGAGGGCGCGCGCCGGGTCGAACTCGACCGCCTCGACCTGAGCGGATATACCGATGCGCCGCTGGGCCTGGCGGTGGACGCCGGCAGCGTGGCGTACATCATGTACACCTCTGGCTCCACCGGCACGCCGAAGGGCGTGCAGGTGCCGCACCGGGCCATCGTGCGCCTGGTGATCAACAACGGCTTTGCCGATTTCAACAGCCAGGACCGCGTGGCCTTCGCCTCCAACCCGGCGTTCGACGCCAGCACCCTGGAAGTCTGGGCGCCACTGCTCAACGGCGGCGCGGTGGTGGTGATCGACCAGGACACGGTGCTGTCGCGCCAGGGCCTGCGCGAAGTGCTGCTGGAGCAGGGCGTCACCGTGCTGTGGCTGACCGCCGGCCTGTTCCACCAGTTCGCCGACGACCTGCTGCCAGCGTTCCGAGCGCTTCGCTACCTGATGGTCGGTGGCGATGTGCTGGACCCGGCGGTGATCGCCCGGGTACTGCGCGATGGCGCGCCGCAACACCTGCTCAATGGCTACGGCCCGACCGAGGCCACTACTTTCAGCACCACCCACGAAATCACCGTGGTGGGCGAGGGCAGCATCCCGATTGGCAAGCCGATCGGCAACAGCCGCTGCTATGTGCTCGATGCCCGCCAGCAACTGCTGCCAGTGGGGGCGGTGGGCGAGTTGTATATCGCCGGTGACGGCGTGGCCCTGGGCTACCTGGGCCAGCCGGAACTGACGGCTGAGCGCTTCCTGCCCGATCCGTTCAACGGCGGCACGATGTACCGCAGCGGCGACCTGGTGAGCTGGCAGGCCGACGGTACCCTGCGTTACCTGGGCCGTGCCGACCAGCAGGTCAAGCTGCGTGGCTTCCGTATCGAGCTGGGCGAGATCGAGGCGCGTCTGAGCGAGTGTCCGGGGGTTCGCGATGCCGCCGTGATCGTGCGGGAGGACGCGCCGGGCGATAGGCGCCTGGTCGCTTACTTCACCGGCCAGGTGCCGACCATCGGCGAGCTGCATGAGCGTCTGCAAGGCGTGCTGCCGGACTACATGCTGCCGTCGGCCTATGTGCGCCTGGATGCGCTGCCGCTGACCGCCAACGGCAAGCTCGACCGCCGCGCCTTGCCTCAGCCGGGCAGTGAGGCGCTGGTCAGCCGTGCCTTCGAGGCGCCGCAAGGTGAGATCGAAACCGCGCTGGCCGCGATCTGGGCCGAAGTGCTCAAGGTCGAGCAGGTTGGTCGCCATGACCACTTCTTCGAACTCGGTGGCCACTCGCTGCTGGCGGTGAACCTGATCGAGCGTATGCGCAAGGCCGGGCTGGATGCCGACGTGCGCGTGCTGTTCGCCCAGCCGACGCTGGCGGCGCTAGCGGCGGCGGTGGGTTCGGGGCGTGAAGTGGCAGTGCCTGAGAACCGTGTGCCGCAAGGTGCGACGCAGATCACCGCGGACATGCTCAGCCTGATCGAGCTGGACCAGGCCAGCATCGACCGCATCGTCGCCAGCGTGCCGGGTGGTGCGGCCAACGTCCAGGAAATCTACCCGCTGGCGCCGTTGCAATCGGGCATTCTCTACCACCACCTTAGCGCCGAGCAGGGCGACCCGTACCTGCTGCAGTCGCGCCTGGCCTTCGACAGCCTGGAGCGGCTGCGTACCTGGGCCGAGGCCTTGCAACAGGTCATCGACCGCCACGACATCCTGCGCACCTCGGTGGTCTGGGAAGGGCTGGGCGAGCCGGTGCAGGTGGTCTGGCGCCAGGCCCAGCTGGCAGTCAGTGAGGTCACCGGACTGGGCGAAGCGGCGGTGATCGAGCAACTGCAGGCCCGTTTCGATGCCCGTCAGCAGCGTCTGGACCTGACCCGGGCGCCCTTGCTGCGCCTTGCCTATGCCGAGGATCCGCGCCAGGGCGAGTGGGTAGCCCTGCTGCAGTTCCACCACCTGACCCTCGACCACGCCGCCATGGCCGTGGTCGGCGAGGAGATGCAGGCGCTGCTGGACGGACGTGGCACCACGCTGCATGCAGCGGTGCCGTATCGCAATTATGTCGCCCAGGTTTGCCTGGGCGACGATCAGGCCGGCCACGAGGCGTTCTTCCGTGCGCAACTGGGTGATATCGACGAGCCGACCCTGCCGTATGGCCTGGCCGATGTGCAGGGGGACGGGGGGCAGGTCGAACATGCCGCGCTGCTGCTGCCGGCCACCCTGGCCCATGGGTTGCGTGAGCAAGCGCGGCAGCGCGGCGTCAGCGCCGCCAGCCTGGTGCACCTGGCCTGGGCTCGCGTGGTGGGCGTGCTGGCGGGGCGCGGTGACGTGGTGTTCGGCACCGTGCTGATGGGCCGCCTGCAAGCAGGCGAGGGCGCCGACCGGGCGCTCGGCATGTTTATCAACACCCTGCCATTGCGGGTGGATACCGCGTTGCCGGTGGACCAGGCGCTGCGCCTCACCCATAAGCGATTGTCGGCCCTGCTTGGTCACGAGCACGCGCCCCTGGCGCTGGCCCAGCGTTGCAGCGGCGTGGCTGCTTCGGCGCCATTGTTCAGTGCCTTGCTCAACTACCGCCACAGTACCGAGGGTGTCGCTCGCGACGGTGAGGGCATCTGGCAGGGCGTGCGCCTGCTGGGTGGCGAGGAGCGCAGCAACTACCCGCTGACCCTGAGCGTCGACGACCTGGGTGAGGGCTTCAGCTTGAGCGTGCTGGCCGCCGAAGGGCTGCCGGCGGCGCAGATCGGCGGCTGGATGGTCAATACTCTCGGCCAATTGGTGCAGGCCCTGCAGCAGTGCCCGGGGCAAGTGGTCGAAGCCTTGCCGATGCTGGATGACGAAGCTTCGCGCCAGGTGCTGGAGGACTTCAACGCAACAGCCGAGGCCTATTCGCAAGGGCAGACCGTGCACGCGCTGGTCGAGGCCCAAGCGCCTGAAGCATTGGCCGTTGTACAGGGTGAGTTGCGTCTGAGCTACGGCGAGCTCAACCAGCGTGCTAACCGCCTGGCTCATCACCTGATCGAGCGTGGCGTGGTCTTGGGCGACCGTGTGGCGCTGTGCCTGGAACGTGGTCCGCAACGGATGGTGGCGATGCTGGCCGTGCTCAAGGCCGGCGCGGCGTATGTGCCGGTCGATCCGGGCTATCCGGCGCAGCGGATTGCCTATCTGCTCAGCGACAGCGCGCCAGCGCTGGTGCTGGTCGAATCGACCACCGAAGCCTTGGTCGGCGATGTAGCTAAAGTCTTGATGGATGGCGATGACTGGCTCGACCAGGCGGCCAGCAACCCTGTGGTTGCAGGGCTGGACGCGCATCAGTTGGCCTATGTCATCTACACCTCCGGTTCCACCGGCCAGCCCAAGGGGGTGATGGTCGAGCACCGCACCCTGGCCAACCTGATTCACTGGCATTGCCAGGCGTTCGCGCTAGGCGAGGGCAGCCATACCTCCAGCGTCGCCGGTTTCGGTTTCGACGCCATGGCCTGGGAAGCCTGGCCGGCGCTGTGCGCCGGGGCGTTGCTGCACCTGCCGCCGGCGTCCATCGGCGGCGAGCATGTCGATGAACTGCTCGACTGGTGGCTGGAGCAGCCGCTGCACGTGAGCTTCCTGCCGACACCGGTCGCCGAGCAGGCGCTGCGCCGCGAACGCCAGCACCCGACCCTGCGCACGCTGCTGGTCGGCGGTGATCGCCTGCGCCAGTTCGACCGTGATCCGGGCTTTGCGCTGGTCAACAACTATGGCCCGACCGAAACCACCGTGGTGGCGACGTCGGGGCAACTGCAACCGGGCGGTGCGCTGCATATCGGCAAGCCGACCGCCAACACCCGCGTTTATGTGTTGGATGAGCAGCGCCAGCCTGTACCGGTGGGTGTGATTGGCGAGTTGTACATCGGTGGTGCGCAGGTCGCCCGAGGTTACTTCAACCGTCCTGAACTGACCGCCGAGCGCTTTGTCGACGATCCGTTCAACGGCGGCCGGATGTACCGCACGGGCGATCTGGTGCGCTGGAATGCCGACGGCACGCTGGACTACCAGGGCCGCAATGACGACCAGGTGAAGATCCGTGGCGTGCGGGTCGAGCTGGGCGAGATCGAAGCCGCGCTGAAGGCTGAGCCGGGTATCGCGGATGCCGTGGTACTGGTGCGCAACGAACGCCTGCTGGCCTGGTTCACAGCAACCGCCGTGGTCGATCTCGACACCCTGCGCCAAGGGCTGCAAACCCGCCTTCCTGGCCACTTGATACCGCAAGCCTTCGTCCGCCTGGACGAGTTGCCACTGACCCGCCACGGCAAGCTGGACCGCAAGGCGCTGCCGGACCCTGATCCTTCGGCGGTGGCACGCGAGGTCTATGTCGCCCCAATCGGCGCGACCGAGGAGGCGATGGCCGCGATCTGGGCTGAAGTCCTGGGCATCGAACAGGTCGGTCGCCACGACAACTTCTTCGAACTCGGCGGCCACTCGCTGCTGGCGGTAAGCCTCACCGCGCGCCTGCGCCAGGCCGGCCTGCAGGCCGACGTGCGCACGTTGTTCGGCCAGCCAACGGTAGCGGCGTTGGCGGCGACCCTGGGCCATGGCCGCCAGGTCGAAGTGCCGGCCAACCGGATTCCGGCCGGCTGCACCCGGATCACTCCGGACATGCTGCCACTGGTGGACCTTGAACCGACTGCCATCGAGCGCATCGTCGCCACGGTGCCGGGCGGCGCGGCCAACGTGCAGGACATCTACCCACTGGCGCCGTTGCAGGAGGGCATCCTTTACCACCACCTCAGCTCGCCGGAGCACGATCCCTATGTGCTGCAGTCGCGCATGGCGTTCGACAGCCCGGCACGCCTGGAGGCGTTCGCCAGGGCCTTGCGCCAGGCCATCAGCCGTCATGACGTGCTGCGTACCGCCGTGCTCTGGGAAGGCCTGGCGCAACCGTTGCAGGTGGTCTGGCGCGAGGCGCCGCTGCTGGTCGCGCCGTTGGATGGGCAAGACCTGCAACGCCTCGACCTGGCCCGGGCACCGCTGATCCGCCTGCTGTATAGCGGCGTGACCGGCAGCGAGCGCATCGAGGCGCTATTGCAGTTCCACCATATTGTCCTCGATCACACCGCCCTGGAGATCATCGGCGCTGAGTTGCTGGGCTACTTGCAGGGCAGCGCCGCGCCGGTGCAGGCCCCGGTGCCTTATCGCAACTATGTGGCCCAGGCGCGCCTGGGCGTCAGCCAAGCCGAGCACGAGGCGTTCTTCCGTGCGCAACTGGGCGATATCGACGAGCCGACGCTGCCCTACGGCCTGAGCGATGTACAGGGCGACGGTCAGGCCGTCGAGGAAGCCTGGCTGTGGCTGGACGAAACCCTGGCCGCGCGGCTGCGGCAACAGGCCCGGCAGCTGGGCATCAGCCCCGCCAGCCTGTTCCACCTGGCCTTCGCCCGCCTGCTGGCTGCCGTCAGCGGCACCGATCGTGTGGTGTTCGGCACCGTGTTGCTGGGCCGCCTGGAGGCCGGCGAGGGCGCCGAGCGGGCCCTGGGCATGTTCATCAACACCTTGCCGCTGCGCCTGGACCTTGCAGGCCTCGACCTGCAGGACGCCTTACGCCTGACCCAGCAGCGCCTGAGTGCCTTGCTGGTGCATGAGCACGCGTCGCTGGCACTGGCCCAGCGTTGCAGTGGCGTGCCGGCCCCGGCGCCGCTGTTCAGCGCCATGCTCAACTACCGCCATGGCCAGGCGGCGAGCGAAGATCGGCGCCAGCAGTGGCAGGGCATCGAGTTCCTCGATGGCCAGGAGCGCAGCAACTATCCACTGAGCTTGAGCGTGGATGACATGGGGGAAGGCTTCCGTCTGGTGGCGATGACCCCGGCAAGCGTTGGCGCCCAGCGGATCTGCGGGCAAATGCGGCACGTGCTGCAGGGCATGGTGGAAGGTCTGGAGGCTCAGCCACGGCACGCGCTGCTGTCGGTCCCGGTATTGCCGGACGATGAGCGTGGGCATCTGTTGCAGGCCTGGAACGCGACGGCCCAGGCCGGTGATGTCGAACAGCCCATCCAGGCATTGTTCGAGCAGCAGGTGGCGCGCGATCCCGAGGCGGTCGCGGTGCAGTCGGAGGAAGGACAACTGAGCTATCGCCAGCTCAACGCCGAGGCCAACCGCCTGGCCCACCACCTGATCGCGCTGGGCGTGCAGCCTGACGACCGGGTGGCGATCTGTGTCGAGCGCGGCCTGTCGCTGGTGGTCGGCCTGCTGGCCATCCTCAAGGCCGGCGGGGCCTATGTGCCGCTGGACCCGGATTACCCGGCAGATCGTATCGGCCACATGCTCGCCGACAGTCAGCCGCGAGTGCTGCTGGTGCAACGAGGCACGCGGACGCTGGTCGGCGAAGCGGCGTTGCCGCAGGTCGATCTCGATCAACCGAGCTGGGCCGGACAGCCGGACAGCGACCCGCGGGTGCCCGGGCTTAACGGCGCGCACCTGGCCTATGTGATCTACACCTCTGGTTCCACCGGCCTGCCCAAGGGGGTGATGGTCGAGCACCGCAACCTGGCCAACCTGGTGCACTGGAGTGCGCGCCGGTTCCCGGCCGGCGGCGCGGTGCTGCACAAGACCCCGGTGAGCTTCGACGCCTCGGTGTGGGAGCTGTTCTGGCCGCTGTGCAGCGGGCTGCGCCTGGTGCTGGCCAAGCCGGATGGCCAGCGCGACCCGCAGTACCTGGCCGGGCTGATCCGCCAGCAGCAGGTCGGCGTGGTGCAATTCGTGCCCGCATTGTTGCAGCAGTTCCTCGACCAGGACGACAGCGCCGCCTGCGCCAGCCTGACCGATATCGTCTGCGGCGGCGGCGAGTTGACCGAGGCCTTGGCCCGGCAGGTTCGCCAGCGTTTGCCGCAAGTGCGCCTGCACAACGTCTACGGTCCCACCGAAACCACGGTCGACTGCAGCGTCTGGACCCTGGAACCCGGACAACCGATTCCATTTGGCGCGTTGCCGATTGGCCACCCCATCGACAACACCTGCCTGTACGTCCTCGATGCCCACGACCAGCCGGTACCCTGGGGCGTCGCCGGCCAGCTGCATATCGGCGGCGCCGGGGTGGCGCGTGGCTACCTGGGGTTGCCGGAGCAACAGGCCGAACGCTTCATCGCCAGCCCGTTCGTCGAGGGTGAGCGCCTGTACCGCAGCGGCGACCTGGTACGCCAGGCAGCCGATGGCAGCCTGACGTTCCTGGGTCGCACCGACCACCAGATCAAGCTGCGCGGGCTGCGCATCGAGCCGGGCGAGATCGAGGCCTGCCTGAACCGCTTGGCCGGCGTGCGTGAGGCCCTGGTGCTGGTCCAGCGGCATCCACACGGCGGTGATCGCCTGGTCGCCTACCACCGTGGCGAGCCGCAGCCGGCCGACGCGCTGCGTCAGGCATTGCTGGCGCGGTTGCCGGAGTACATGGTGCCGGCGCTGTTCATCCACCTCGACAGCTGGCCGCTGACCCCCAACGGCAAGCTCGACCGCAAGGCGCTGCCGTTGCCGGACCTGCAGGCGCGCCAGTACGAGGCGCCACAGGGCGAGACCGAGGTGCTGCTGGCCGAGATCTGGTCGCAACTGCTGGGCGTGGAGCGGGTAGGGCGACACGACAACTTCTTCGAACTGGGCGGTCACTCGCTGCTGGCCGTAACCTTGACCGCGCGCCTGCGCCAGGCCGGCCTGCAGGTGGATGTACGCACCCTGTTCGGCCAGCCGAGCGTGGCAGCGCTGGCGGCCACCCTGGGCCAGGGTGGCGCGGTGACAGTGCCGGCCAACCGGATCCCGGCGGGTTGCACCCAGATCACCCCGGACATGCTGCCGCTGGTGAGTCTGGAGCCGGCCGCCATCGAGCGTATCGCCGCCGCAGTGCCGGGTGGTGCGGCCAATGTCCAGGATATCTACCCCCTGGCGCCGTTGCAGGAGGGCATCCTCTACCTGCACTTGAGCGCCGTAGGCGCCGATCCCTATGCCCTGCGCGCGCGGCTGCGCTTCGACAGCCCGGCGCGTCTGCAGGCGTTCGCCCAGGCCCTGGAGCAGGTCATCGCCCGGCATGACATCCTGCGCACCGCAGTGCTCTGGGACGGTCTGCCGCAACCGGTGCAGGTGGTCTGGCGCCAGGCGCCGCTGCAATTGGCGCCGCTCGACGACGCCCACCTGGCGCGCCTGGACCTTGGTCAGGCGCCGCTGATCCGCCTGCTGCACCGCACCGAGCCGGGCAGCCAGCGGGTCGAGGCGGTGCTGCAGTTCCACCATATCGTGCTCGACCATATCGCCATGCAGGCGGTGCAGGCCGAACTGCGCAGCTACCTGCTGGGGCAGAGCGAGCCGTTGCCGGCCTCGGTACCGTACCGCAACTATGTGGCCCAGGCGCGCCTTGGCGTCAGCGAGGCCGAGCACGAGGCGTTCTTCCGCGACCGCCTGGGCGATATCGACGAGCCGAGCCTGCCGTTCGGCCTGCGCGAGGTGCAAGGCGATGGCCGCGCCCTCGATGAGGCCGAGGTAGCGTTCGAGGGCGCCCGCTATGCTCGCCTGCGCGACCAGGCTCGACAGCTGGGGGTGAGCACCGCAAGCCTGGTGCACCTGGCATGGGCGCGCCTGCTGGCGGTGGCCTGCGGCAAGGGCCGCGTGGTGTTCGGCACCGTGTTGCTGGGCCGCCTGCAGGGCGGCGAGGGCAGCGAGCGGGCACTGGGCATGTTCATCAACACCCTGCCGTTGCGGGTCGAGCTGGACGGGTTGGGCGTGCGCGACGGCGTGCTGGCCACCCACCGCGAGCTGTCGGCGCTGCTGGTCCACGAGCACGCCTCGCTGGCCCTGGCCCAGCGCTGCAGCCAGGTGGCCGCGCCGCTGCCGCTGTTCAGCGCCATGCTCAACTACCGCCAGAGCACCCGCGCCGCGCCGCAGCCACAGGCCTGGGAGGGGATCGAGACCCTGGGCAGCGAAGGGCGCACCAACTACCCGCTGAGCCTGAACGTCGATGACTTCGGCGATGGCCTGCGCCTGGGCGTGCAGGTGTCGGCCCAGGTGGGCGCGCAGCGGGTCTGCGCGCAGATGCTGCAGGTGCTGGACGGCCTGTTGCTGGCGCTTGAGCAACAGCCGCAGCAGGCGCTGAACCGGTTGCCGGTGCTCAATGCCGAGGCGCGGCGCCAGGTGCTGGTCGATTTCAACGACACGACGGTGGCGTACGACCTGGAGCAGACCCTGCACGGCATGATCGAGGCCCAGGTGCGACGCATGCCGCAGGCCATTGCAGTGAAGTCCGAGGAAGGCGAGCTGACCTATCGCCAGCTCGACGAGCAGGCCAACCGCCTGGCCCATCACCTGATTGCGCTGGGGTTAAAACCCGACGATCGCGTGGCGATCTGCGTCGAACGCGGCCTGTCGATGGTGGTCGGCTTGCTGGCCATCCTCAAGGCCGGCGGCGCCTACGTCCCGGTCGACCCGGACTACCCGGCCGAGCGCATCCGTCACATGCTCGATGACAGCGCGCCGCGGGCGGTGTTGGTGCACGGCGCCACCCGCGACGTGCCGCAGGCGAGTCGGGCGACGTTGATCGACCTCGACCGGCCAACCTGGCAGGCGCAGCCGGCGCAGGCCCCACAGGTGCCCGGGCTGACCCCGCGACACCTGGCCTATGTGATCTACACCTCCGGCTCCACCGGCCTGCCCAAGGGCGTGATGAACGAGCACGCCGGGGTGGTCAACCGCCTGCTGTGGATGCAGGACGCCTACCGGCTGGGCGCCGGTGACGTGGTGTTGCAGAAAACCCCGTTCAGCTTCGACGTATCGGTGTGGGAGTTCCTCTGGCCGCTGCAGACCGGCGCCCGTCTGGTGATGGCACGCCCTGGAGGACATCGTGACCCCGAGTACCTGCGCGAGGTTATCCGTGAAGAGCAGGTCAGCACCTTGCACTTCGTGCCGTCGATGCTCGATGTGTTCCTCGCCCATGGCCAAGTCCTGCCGCACCAGCTCAAGCGCGTGCTGTGCAGCGGCGAGGCCTTGCCCGGCAGCCTGGTACGGCGTTTCCACGCACAGCTGCCGACGGTCGAGCTGCACAACCTGTACGGCCCGACCGAGGCGGCGGTGGATGTCAGCGCCTGGCACTGCGTGACGGCACCGGACAACACGCCGATCGGCAAGCCGATCGCCAATACCGCGCTGTACGTCCTGGACGCCCAGGGCGAGCCGGTACCGGTGGGCGTGGCCGGCGAGCTGTATATCGGTGGCGTGCAGGTGGCGCGGGGGTATCTCAACCGCGAGCAACTGACCGCCGAACGCTTCCTTGATGATCCGTTCTCGCTCAGGACCGGTGGCCGGATGTACCGCACCGGCGACCTGGCCCGCTACCTGGCCGATGGCAACCTGGAGTACCTCGGGCGCAACGACGACCAGGTGAAGATCCGCGGCCTGCGCATCGAACTGGGCGAAATCCAGGCCTGCCTGACCCGTATCGAAGGGGTCAAGGAGGCGGTGGTGCTGGCCCGCGAGCAGCGCCTGGTGGCGTACTACACCGGTGCCCGGCAGGCGCCGGACACGCTGCGCGCAGCGCTGCTGGGCCAGTTGCCGGAGTTCATGGTGCCGGCTTCGTTCACCTACCTCGAGGCGCTGCCGCTGAGCCCCAACGGCAAGCTCGACCGCAAGGCGCTGCCACAGCCGGAAGCCACGCAGCAGGTCTACGAGGCGCCGCAAGGCGAAGTCGAGACCCTGCTGGCGCAGCTGTGGAGCGAACTGCTGGGCGTGGACCGGGTCGGTCGTCATGACAACTTCTTCGAGCTCGGCGGCCACTCGTTGCTGGCCGTGACCCTGACCGCGCGCATGCGCCAAGCCGGCCTCGCGGCGGATGTGCGGGTGCTGTTCGGTCAGCCGAGCCTGGCCGCGCTGGCGGCGGCGGTGGGCGGCGAGGTGACGCTGGAGGTGCCGGCCAACCGTATCCCGGCGGGCTGCACACGCATCAGCCCCGACATGCTGCCGTTGGCGACGGTGGAGCAGGCCGCGCTCGACAGCCTGGTGCAGAGAATCCCCGGCGGCGCGGCCAACATCCAGGACCTGTACGCCCTGGCGCCGTTGCAGCAGGGCATTCTCTACCACCACCTGGCCAGCGCCGAGGTCGACCCCTACGTACTGCAACTGAACTTCGCCTTCGCCGGCCAGACCGAGCTGGAGGCCTTCGTCGCGGCGCTGAACCAGGTCATCGCCCGCCACGACATCCTGCGCACCAGCGTGCACTGGCAGGGGCTCGACGAAGCGGTGCAGGTGGTCTGGCGCGAGGCGCGCCTGGACCTTGAGCCGGCACTGGACAGCCCGCGCCTGGACCTGGGCCGCGCACCATTGATGCACCTGAGCCGCCAGGTGGAAAAGGGCCGCTTGCAGTCGACCCTGCTGCTGCACCATATCCTCCTCGACCACGCCGCCATGGAGCTGCTGGTGGCCGAGGTCGGCGACGCGCTGCTGGGGCGCATGCCCGAGGGTGACAGCGTCCCTTACCGCAACTATGTGGCCCAGGCTCGCCTGCGCGACGACAGCCAGGCGCAGGAGGCACTGTTCCGCGAACTGCTCGGCGATATCGACGAGCCGACCGAAGTGTTCGGCCTGCGCGGGGCGCGGGGCGACGGCAGCCACGTGCTCGACCACCGCGAGCGCCTGGATGAGCCACTGGCCCTGCGCCTGCGTCAGCAGGCACGGTTGCTGGGCATCAGCGTCGCCAGCCTGGTGCACCAGGCCTGGGGGCAGGTGCTGGCGCAACTGTCCGGCCGCGAGGAAGTGGTGTTCGGCACCGTGCTGCTCGGTCGCCTGCAGGGCGGCGAGGGCGCCGAGCGCGCGTTGGGCATGTTCATCAACACCTTGCCATTGCGGGTCAGCGTGGGCGGGATGGACGTGGTCGACGGCGTGCGCCTGACCCATCAGCGTCTGGCGCGTCTGCTGGCCCACGAGCAAGCGTCCCTGGCCCTGGCTCAGCGTTGCAGCGGTGTGCCGGCCTCCCAGGCGCTGTTCACCAGCCTGCTCAACTACCGCCACAGCGCGGCGACCGGGGCGCAGCGCGCACAGGCTTGGCAGGGCATCGAACTGCTGGCCGCCCATGAGCGCAGCAACTACCCGCTGGTGGTCAGCGTCGACGACCTGGGTGACGGTTTCATCCTGACCGTGCAGGCGGTGCCGCAAGTGGAGGGGGCACTGGTCTGCCAGCTGCTGCAGACGGCCCTGGCGCGGTTGGCCGATACCCTGGCGGACACGCCGGCGGCGCCGTTGAACGGTATCAACGCCTTGCCGGACGCCGAGCGCGAGCGCGTGGCGCGGCAGTTCAACGCGACCCGTCGCGACTATCCCCGCGACCTGCCCGTGCATGCCCTGTTCGAGGCGCAGGCCAAGGCCTGCCCGGATGCGCTGGCGGTGGCCCATGGCACGCGGCGCTGGAGCTACCAGGCGCTCGACCGGCAGGCCAACCGGCTGGGCGGGTACCTGCTGGAGCAGGGCGTACAAGCGGGTGACCGGGTAGCCTTGCTGCTGCCACGTTCGTTCGACCTGCTGGCGGCCCAGCTGGCGGTGAGCAAATGCGCGGCGGTGTTCGTGCCGCTGGACGGCAACGCCCCGGCCGAGCGCCAGACGTTCATGGTGGCCGACAGCCAGGCGCGACTGCTGTTGACCCACAGCGACCAGCCGCAAGTGGAGGGCGCGCGCCGGGTCGAACTCGACCGCCTCGACCTGAGCGGATATACCGATGCGCCGCTGGGCCTGGCGGTGGACGCCGGCAGCGTGGCGTACATCATGTACACCTCTGGCTCCACCGGCACGCCGAAGGGCGTGCAGGTGCCGCACCGGGCCATCGTGCGCCTGGTGATCAACAACGGCTTTGCCGATTTCAACAGCCAGGACCGCGTGGCCTTCGCCTCCAACCCGGCGTTCGACGCCAGCACCCTGGAAGTCTGGGCGCCACTGCTCAACGGCGGCGCGGTGGTGGTGATCGACCAGGACACGGTCCTGTCGCGCCAGGGCCTGCGCGAAGTGCTGCTGGAGCAGGGCGTCACCGTACTGTGGCTGACCGCCGGCCTGTTCCACCAGTTCGCCGACGACCTGCTGCCAGCGTTCCGAGCGCTTCGCTACCTGATGGTCGGTGGCGATGTGCTGGACCCGGCGGTGATCGCCCGGGTACTGCGCGATGGTGCGCCGCAACACCTGCTCAATGGCTACGGCCCGACCGAGGCCACTACTTTCAGCACCACCCACGAAATCACCGTGGTGGGCGAGGGCAGCATCCCGATTGGCAAGCCGATCGGTAACAGCCGCTGCTATGTGCTCGATGCCCGCCAGCAACTGCTGCCAGTGGGGGCGGTGGGCGAGTTGTATATCGCCGGTGACGGCGTGGCCCTGGGCTACCTGGGCCAGCCGGAACTGACGGCTGAGCGCTTCCTGCCTGATCCGTTCAACGGCGGCACGATGTACCGCAGCGGCGACCTGGTGAGCTGGCAGGCCGACGGTACCCTGCGTTACCTGGGCCGTGCCGACCAGCAGGTCAAGCTGCGTGGCTTCCGTATCGAACTGGGCGAGATCGAGGCGCGTCTGGGCGAGTGTCCGGGGGTTCGCGATGCCGCCGTGATCGTGCGGGAGGACGCGCCGGGCGATAAGCGCCTGGTGGCCTATTTCACTGGCCATCAGGCAATTGCCGAACTGCACCAGCAACTGCAAGGCCAACTGCCGGACTACATGTTGCCGTCGGCCTATGTACAGCTGGATGCGCTGCCGCTGACCGCCAACGGCAAGCTTGACCGCCGCGCCTTGCCGCAGCCGGGCAGCGAGGCGCTGGTCAGCCGTGCCTTCGAGGCGCCGCAAGGTGAGATCGAAACCGCGCTGGCCGCGATCTGGGCCGAAGTGCTCAAGGTCGAGCAGGTTGGTCGCCATGACCACTTCTTCGAGCTGGGCGGCCATTCGCTGCTCGCGGTGAGCCTGATCGAGCGCATGCGCAAGGCCGGCCTGGATGCCGACGTGCGCGTGCTGTTCGCCCAGCCGACCCTGGCTGCGCTGGCGGCTGCTGTTGGCTCCGGGCGTGAAGTGGCAGTGCCTGAGAACCGTGTGCCGCAAGGTGCGACGCAGATCACCCCGGACATGCTCAGCCTGATCGACCTGGACCAGGCCAGCATCGATCGTATCGTCGCCACCGTGCCGGGGGGGCCGGCCAACGTGCAGGAAATCTACCCGTTGGCGCCGCTTCAGGAAGGCATCCTCTTCCACCACCTCAGTGCCGAGCAGGGTGACCCATACCTATTGCAGACCCGCCTTGCCTTCGACAGCCTGGATCGGTTGCAGGCCTGCGCCGAAGCCCTGCAACAGGTCATTGACCGCCACGACATCCTGCGCACCTCGGTGGTCTGGGAAGGGCTGGGCGAGCCGGTGCAGGTGGTCTGGCGCCAGGCCCAGCTTGCAGTCAACGAAGTCACCGGGCTCGGCGAAGAGGCGGTGATCGAGCGGTTGCACGCGCACTTCGATGCCCGCCTGCAACGCCTGGACCTGACCCAGGCGCCGCTGCTGCGCCTGACGTACGCCTTGGACCCGGCCCTGCAGCGGGTGGTGGCCGTCCTGCACTTCCACCACCTGGCCCTGGACCACACGGCGATGGAGGTGATCGTCCACGAGCTGCAGGCGATTCTCTCCGGTCGCCAGCACCTGTTGAGCGCGCCCGTGCCGTACCGCACCTACGTGGCCCAGGTACGCCTGGGCGCCGCCGAGGCGGGGCACGAGGCGTTCTTCCGCGACATGCTCGGCGATGTCGACGAGCCCACCCTGCCGATGGGCCTGGCCGATGTGCAGGGCGACGGGCGCGATATCGAGGAGTCGCGCCTGCCGCTGGATCCGGCCTTGTCGCGCCGGGTGCGCGAGCAGGCAAGGGCCCTTGGGGTCAGCGCCGCGAGCCTGATGCACCTGGCCTGGGCACGCGTGGTGGGTGTGCTGGCGGGGCGTCGCGACGTGGTGTTCGGCACCGTGCTGATGGGCCGCCTGCAAGGCGGCGAGGGCGCCGACCGGGCGCTGGGGGTGTTCATCAATACCTTGCCGCTGCGCATCGACACCGCCAAGGGCACCCGCGCCGCGGTGCAGGCCACCCACCAGCGGCTGTCGGCGCTGCTCGGGCATGAGCATGCGTCATTGGCGTTGGCCCAGCGTTGCAGCGGCGTGCCGGCCTCGGCGCCGCTATTCAGTGCCTTGCTCAACTACCGTCACAGCCCGACGGATAAGGCCGGTGTGGATGCTTCAGGGTTCCAGGGCATGCATCAGCTGGGCGGTGAAGAACGCAGCAATTACCCGCTGACCCTGAGCGTGGACGACCACGGGGAAGGCTTCAGCCTCAGCGTGCTGGCCCAGTTGGGGATTGGTGCCGAACGGGTCGCAGGTTGGATGACCGCTGCCGTGAGCCAATTGATCCAGGCGTTGGAGCAGGGTGGCGCGGCGCAGGTCGACAGGCTGCCCATCCTCGACGGTGCGCAGCGAGGCCAGGTGCTTGAAGGTTTCAATGCCACGGCCGTGGACTACCCGCAAGGGCAGACCGTGCACGCGTTGGTCGAGGCTCAATCGCCCGAAGCATTGGCCGTTGTACAGGGTGAACTGGGCCTGAGCTACGGCGAGCTCAACCAGCGTGCCAACCGCCTGGCTCATCACCTGATCGAGCGTGGCGTGGTCCTGGGGGATCGCGTGGCACTGTGCCTGGAACGTGGTCCGCAACGGATGGTGGCGATGCTGGCCGTGCTCAAGGCCGGCGCGGCGTATGTGCCGGTCGATCCGGGTTATCCGTCGGAGCGGATTACCTATCTGCTCAGCGATAGTGCGCCGGCGCTGGTGCTGGTCGAATCGGCCACCGAAGCGTTGGCAGGGGATGTGGCCAAGGCTGTTCTGGATGCTGATGCCTGTGCCGACCAACCTGCCAGCAACCCAGTGGTTGTGGGGCTGGACGAGAATCAGCTGGCCTATGTGATCTACACCTCCGGCTCCACCGGCCAGCCCAAGGGGGTGATGGTCGAGCACCGCACCCTGGCCAACCTGATCCACTGGCATTGCCAGGCCTTCGATCTGGGCGCAGGCAGCGACACCTCCAGCGTCGCCGGCTTCGGCTTCGACGCCATGGCCTGGGAAGCCTGGCCGGCCCTGTGCACCGGGGCGGTGCTGCACCTGCCGCCGGCGTCCATCGGCGGCGAGCATGTCGATGAACTGCTCGACTGGTGGCTGGAGCAGCCGCTGCACGTGAGCTTCCTGCCGACACCGGTCGCCGAGCAGGCGCTGCGCCGCGAACGCCAGCACCCGACCCTGCGCACGCTGCTGGTCGGCGGTGATCGCCTGCGCCAGTTCGACCGTGACCCGGGCTTTGCGCTGGTCAACAACTATGGCCCGACCGAAACCACCGTGGTGGCGACGTCGGGGCAACTTCAACCGGGCGGTGCGCTGCATATCGGCAAGCCGACCGCCAACACCTGCGTCTATGTGTTGGACGAGCAACGCCAACCCGTACCGGTGGGTGTGATAGGCGAGTTGTACATCGGTGGTGCGCAGGTCGCCCGAGGTTACTTCAACCGTCCTGAACTGACCGCCGAGCGCTTTGTCGACGATCCGTTCAACGGCGGCCGGATGTACCGCACGGGCGATCTGGTGCGCTGGAATGCCGACGGCACGCTGGACTACCAGGGCCGCAATGACGACCAGGTGAAGATCCGTGGCGTGCGGGTCGAGCTGGGCGAGATCGAGGCCGCGCTGAAGGCTCAGTCGGGTATCGCGGATGCCGTGGTACTGGTGCGCAACGAACGCCTGCTGGCCTGGTTCACCGAAGCTGCCGTGGTCGATCTCGACACCTTGCGCCAAGGCCTGCAAACCCGCCTTCCTGGCCACTTGATACCGCAAGCCTTCGTCCGCCTGGACGAGTTGCCACTGACCCGCCACGGCAAGCTGGACCGCAAGGCGCTGCCGGACCCTGATCCTTCGGCGGTGGCACGCGAGGTCTATGTCGCCCCAATCGGCGCGACCGAGGAGGCGATGGCCGCGATCTGGGCTGAAGTCCTGGGCATCGAACAGGTCGGTCGCCACGACAACTTCTTCGAACTCGGCGGCCACTCGCTGCTGGCGGTAAGCCTCACCGCGCGCCTGCGCCATGCCGGCCTGCAGGCCGACGTGCGCACGTTGTTCGGCCAGCCGACGGTAGCGGCGTTGGCGGCGACCCTGGGCCATGGCCGCCAGGTCGAGGTGCCGGCCAACCGGATCCCGGCCGGCTGCACCCGGATCACTCCGGACATGCTGCCACTGGTGGACCTTGAACCGGCTGCCATCGAGCGCATCGTCGCCACGGTGCCGGGCGGCGCGGCCAACGTGCAGGACATCTACCCGCTGGCGCCGTTGCAGGAAGGCATCCTTTACCACCACCTCAGCTCGCCGGAGCACGATCCCTATGTGCTGCAGTCGCGCATGGCCTTCACCAGCCGTGACCGGCTGTACGCCTTCGTCGATGCGCTGGGCAAGGTCATCGCCCGTCATGACGTGCTGCGTACTTCAGTGCTGTGGGACGGCCTGCCGCAGGCATTGCAAGTGGTCTGGCGCCAGGCTGACCTGGCGTTGCTCGAGGTGGCTGAAGAGGCAGCGGTGCCCCACGCTTTGGCCCTGGATCAGGCGCCACTGGTGCGCCTGTACCACTGGCCGGACGCGCAGGGCGCCGGACGGCAGGCTGTGCTGCAGTTCCACCATATCGTCCTCGACCATACCGCGCTGGATGTGCTCGGCCGGGAACTGGTCGGTTATCTGCAAGGTGCGTCGGTGCCCGCCGAACAGGGCGCGCCGTACCGCAACTACGTGGCCCAGGCGCGGCTGGGCGTCAGCCAGGCCGAGCACGAGGCGTTCTTCCGCGAGCAGTTGGGGGATATCGACGAGCCGACCCTGCCGTTCGGCCTGAGTGATGTGCAGGTCGATGGGCTCGGTATCGAAGAGGCCCAGCTGTGGCTGGACGAACCCCTGGCCACCGCTCTGCGTCAGCAGGCCCGGCAGCTGGGCATCAGCGTCGCCAGCCTGTTCCACCTGGCCTACGCCCGCTTGCTGGCCGCCGCCAGCGACCGTGACAGCGTGGTATTCGGCACCGTGCTGCTCGGTCGCCTGGAAGGCGGCGCGGGAGCGGACCAGGCGCTGGGCATGTTCATCAACACCTTGCCGCTGCGCCTGGACCTTGCAGGCATCAACCTGCAGGACGCTGTGCGTCAGACCCAGCAGCGCCTGAGCGCCTTGCTCGCCCATGAACATGCCTCGCTGGCCCTGGCCCAACGTTGCAGCGGCGTGCCGGCCCCGGCGCCGCTGTTCAGCGCGATGCTCAACTACCGCCACGGCAGCCAGGCGGACGAGGAGCAGCGCCAGGCCCTGCAAGGCATCGAGACCCTCGACAGCAACGAGCGCAGCAACTATCCGCTGAGCCTGAGCGTGGACGATATTGGCGAGCGTTTCCGCCTGGTCACCCTGGCCCCGGCGGCGGTCGGCGCCGCGCGTGTCTGCGAGCAGATGCGCCGGGTGCTGGAGGCCATGGCCGAGGCCTTGGCCCATCAGCCACGGCAAGCGCTGCTGCAACTACCAGTGCTGTCGGGCGAGGAACGCGATCAGCTGGTGCACGACTTCAACCGCACGGCGCAGCCCCACGACCTGAATCGGACCCTCCAGGAACTGTTCGAGGCCCAGGCCTTGCGCAGGCCCGAGGCCGTTGCGCTCAGCGCCGAGCAGGGTGAACTCAGTTATGAGCAGCTCAATGCCCAGGCCAACCGCCTGGCCCATCACCTGATCGCGCTGGGTGTGCGGCCCGACGACCGGGTGGCGATCTGTGTCGAGCGCGGGCTGTCGCTGGTGGTCGGCCTGCTGGCGATCCTCAAGGCCGGTGGTGCCTATGTGCCGCTGGACCCCGACTATCCAGCCGAACGGATCCGCCACATGCTGGTCGACAGCCAGCCAAGGGCGGTCCTGGTGCAGACGGCCACCCGGGCGCTGATGGGGGATCTGCCACTGACGCAGGTTGATCTCGACCAGGCGGACTGGACCCGTCAGCCAAGCCACAACCCACAGGTGCCGGGCCTGACCGCCGCCAACCTGGCCTATGTGATCTACACCTCCGGCTCCACCGGGCTGCCCAAGGGGGTGATGGTCGAGCACCGCAACGTGGTCAACCTGGTGCGCTGGAGCGCCGGGTTGTTCCCAGGTGAGGGTGCGTTGTTGCACAAGACCCCGGTGAGCTTCGACGCCTCGGTGTGGGAGCTGTTCTGGCCGCTGTGCAGCGGCGTGCGCCTGGTGCTGGCGCGCCCGGACGGCCACCGCGACCCGCAGTACGTGGCCGAGCTGATCCGCCAGCAACAGGTGGGCGTGGTGCAGTTTGTGCCGGCGCTGTTGCAACAGTTCCTCGAACACGACGCCAGCGCGGCCTGCGACAGCCTCACTGATATCGTCTGCGGCGGTGGCGAGCTGACCGAGGTCCTGGTGCGCCAGGTGCGCGAGCGCCTGCCACGGGCAAGGCTGCACAATGTCTACGGGCCGACCGAAACCACGGTCGATTGCAGCGTCTGCACTTTGCACCCGCAGGATCCGCTGACGCCGGGGGCGCTGCCGATTGGCCGGCCCATCGACAACACCCGTCTGTACGTACTCGATGGCCACGACCAGCCTGTGCCATTGGGCGTCGCCGGCCAACTGCACATCGGTGGCGCCGGGGTGGCGCGTGGCTACCTGGGGTTGCCGGAGCAACAGGCCGAGCGCTTCATCGCCAGCCCGTTCGCCGACGGGGAGCGCCTGTACCGCAGTGGCGACCGTGTGCGCCAGCGCGCGGACGGCAGCCTTGAGTTCCTCGGCCGCACCGACCACCAGATCAAGCTGCGCGGCCTGCGCATCGAGCCGGGCGAGATCGAAGCCTGCCTCACCCGGGTGCCTGGGGTACGTGAAGCCGTGGTGCTGGTGCACGACGCCCAGCCGGCCGGCCCGCGCCTGGTGGCCTACGTCACCGGCGACGTGCCGCCCGCCGAGGCCTTGCGCGAAGCGCTGCTGGGGCAACTGCCCGAGTACATGGTCCCGGCGCTGTTCATGGCCCTCGACACCATGCCGCTGACCCCCAATGGCAAGCTTGACCGCAAGGCGCTGCCGCAGCCGGACCTGCCAGCGCGGGCCTACGAGGCGCCGCAGGGCGACACCGAACAGCTGCTGGCGCGTATCTGGGGCGAGCTGCTGGGCGTGGAGCGGATAGGGCGCCACGACAACTTCTTCGAACTGGGCGGCCACTCGCTGCTGGCCGTGACCCTAACCTCGCGCTTGCGCGAGGCGGGCCTGGAGGCCGACGTGCGCAGCCTGTTCGAACACCCGACGCTGGCAGGCTATGCCGCCATCACAGACAGAATGGAGATCGTCCTGTGAGCATCAACGAACTACTGGCGACCTTGGCCGCCAACAATGTCCAGCTGGCCCTCAAGGATGGCCAGCTGGTAGTCCAGGGCAATCGCCAGGCCCTGAGCGACGCCGCGTTGGTGGCGCGGCTGCGCGAGCACAAGCCGGCGCTGCTGGGGATGCTCGAGCGTGGCGAGTACGTGGCGGCGCGCCAGGGCAACGTCGAGGTACCGGAAAACCGCATTCCGGCCGGCTGCACTCGGATCACCCCAGCCGTGCTCAGCCTGGTCGAACTCGATCAGGCCAGCATCGACCAACTGGTCGAAGGCGTGCCCGGCGGCGCGGTCAATGTGCAGGACATCTACCCGCTGGTGCCGTTGCAGCAAGGCATGCTGTTCCACCATGCCAGCGCCGGCGACCACGATCCCTACGTGATGCAGGCGCGCTTCGTGTTCGCCAGCAGCGCCCGGGTCGAGGCCTTCGCGCAGGCCCTGCAAGGGGTGATCGACCGTCACGACATCCTGCGCACCTCGGTGCACTGGAAGGCCCTGGAGACGCCGGTGCAGGTGGTCTGGCGCCGGGCCCGGCTGCGGGTCATCCAGCTCGCCGAGGGCCAGCTGCCGGACAGCGGCTTCGACCTGACCCAGGCACCGTTGATCCGCCTGCAATGCCAGGCGCCGGAGGCGGATGGGCAGGTCCACGCGACCCTGCAGTTCCACCACGTGGCCATGGACCACAGCGCCCTTGAGGTGGTGCGCCACGAGATGCTCGCCTTCCTGCTCGGCGAAAGTGCCCGGCTGGGCCGCCCGCTGCCGTTCCGCAACCATGTGGCCCAAGCCCTGCTGGGCATCGGCGAGGCCGAGCACGAGGCGTTCTTCCGCGACATGCTCGGCGGCGTGGACGCGCCGACCCTGGCCTATGGCCTGGCCGATGTGCAGGGCGATGGCGCGGCGCTGAACGAGCACGCGCTGGACCTCGACCTGGCGTTGTGTCGCGAGCTGCGCGCCCATGCCCGCAGCCAGGGGGTGAGCGTCGCCAGCCTGTTCCACCTGGCCTGGGCACGGGTGCTGGGCGGCCTGACCGGGCGCGACCAGGTGGTGTTCGGCACCGTGCTGATGGGCCGCCTGCAAGGCGCCGAGGCTACCGACCGGGCGCTGGGCATCTTCATCAACACGCTGCCGTTGCGGGTGGACCTTAACGACGCCGACTTGGCCTGCGCGATCAAGGCCACCCACCAGCGCCTGAGCACGCTGATGCGCCATGAGCACGCGCCCCTGGCCCTGGCCCAGCGCTGCAGCGGCGTGGCAGCGCCGTCGCCGCTGTTCAATGCCTTGCTCAACTACCGCCACAGCGCGGCCTCGGGCTCCGAAGCGGTGCTGCGCGCCGGCTGGGCCGGGATCGAGATCGTGCATGCCGCCGAAGCCACCAACTACCCCTTGACCTTGAGTGTCGACGACTTCGGCGAAGCCTTCCGCCTGACCCTGCTGGCCAGTCCCGAGGTGCCGGCACGGCGCGTCTGCGCCTATCTGGAGCAGACCCTGCGCAGCCTGCTTGCGGCGACGCCCGCCACTGAAGTCAGGGCGCTGCCGATGCTGCCTGCCGACGAGCGTGAGGAGCTGCTGGAAACCTTCAACCAGACCCCGGGCATCGAACAGCCGCACGGTCCGCTGCATCGGCGCATCGAGGCCGTGGCCCAGGTCCATCCCCATGCCCTGGCCGCCACTGCCAACGAGCAGTCGCTGACCTACCAGCACCTGAACCAGCGCGCCAATGCCCTGGCCCACCACCTGATCGATCTGGGCGTTCGTCCCGACGACCGCGTGGCAGTGTTCGCCCGCCGTGGCCTGGACACGCTGATTGGCCTGGTCGCGGTGCTCAAGGCCGGCGCCGGCTACGTGCCGGTGGACCCGGCCCACCCGGACGAGCGTGTGCGCTACCTGCTCGACGACAGCGCGCCAGTGGCCGTGTTGACCCAACACGGCTTGCGGGGTCGCCTGGGTGGGATCACGGTGCCCGTGCTGGTGCTCGATCAGCCTGACTGGCCGCAGCGGTTGGACGACCCCGTCGTCGCCCTGGGACCGGAACACCTGGCCTACGTGATCTACACCTCGGGCTCCACCGGGCAGCCGAAGGGGGTGATGGTCGAGCACCGCACCCTGAACAACCTGGTGGACTGGCACTGCCGGGCCTTCGACCTGTGCCTGGGCCGGCACACTTCGAGCCTGGCCGGTTTCGGCTTCGACGCCATGGCCTGGGAGGTCTGGCCGGCGCTATGCGCCGGGGCCACCCTGCACCTGGCACCCGTCGGCGAGGGCCACGAGGACCTCGATGCGTTGCTGGCCTGGTGGCGCGAGCAACCGCTGGATATCAGCTTCCTGCCGACGCCGGTGGCCGAATACGCTTTCAGTCATCAGCTCGGACACCCGACCCTGCGTACCCTGCTGATCGGCGGCGATCGTCTGCGTCAGTTCAATCGCACCCAGACCTTCGCCGTGGTCAACAACTACGGCCCGACCGAGACCACCGTGGTGGCCAGTTCCGGGGGGCTGGAGGCGGGGGGCGCGCTGCACATCGGCGGCCCCGTGGACAATGCCCGTCTGTACGTGCTCGACGCCGATCTGCAGCACGTGCCATTGGGCGTGGCGGGCGAGCTGTACATCGGCGGCTCCGGCGTCGCCCGTGGCTACCTCGGCCGCCCGCAGCTGACCGCCGAGCGTTTTCTGGACGATCCGTTCTCTACAACGCCGGGCGCGCGCATGTACCGCACCGGTGACCTGGTGCGTTGGCTGGCCGACGGCACCCTCGACTATCTGGGGCGCAACGACGACCAGGTGAAGATTCGCGGGGTGCGCATCGAGCTGGGAGAAATCGAGAACCGGCTGAACAGCCTGCCGGGCATCGGCGAGGCCGTGGTGGTGGCCCGCGAGGACCAGCCTGGCCAGCCGCGGCTGGTGGCGTATTTCACCGCGCAAGCCGGCCTCGAGGCGCCCTTGCCTGAGATCCTGCGCACGCAACTGCTCGCCCATCTGCCGGAGTACATGGTGCCGGTGGCCTTCGTCGCCCTGCAGGCGCTGCCGCTGACCGCCAACGGCAAGCTCGACCGCCGGGCGTTGCCGGCACCGGAGCGTTCGGCGCTGTTCGAGCGTGGCTACGTGGCCCCCGAGGGTGAACTGGAAAGCGCCCTGGCCCAGCTGTGGGCCGAACTGCTGCAGGTGGAACAGGTCGGGCGGCATGACCATTTCTTCGCCCTGGGTGGCCATTCGCTGCTGGCCATGCGCATGGTGTCCCAGGTGCGCCTGCGGCTCGGCGTCGAGCTGACCCTGGCCGAGCTGTTCGCCAATCCCGAGCTGGCCGCCGTGGCCCAGGTGCTGGCCAGCGCCGGGCACAGCGCGCTGCCGGCCATCGTTGCGGTGTCCCGCGAGCAGCCCCTGCCGTTGTCGTTCGCCCAGCAGCGGCTGTGGTTCCTGGCCCAGCTGGAGGGCGGCAGCCAGGCCTATAACGTGCCGCTGGCCCTGGGCCTGCGCGGCTCGCTGGATGCCGACGCACTGGAGCGTGCCCTGCTATGCATCGTCGCGCGCCATGAGGGCCTGCGCAGCCGCTTCGTGCCCGCAGGCGACAGTGCCGAGGTGCACATCGCCGACAGACCGCAACCGGGCTGGCTGCGGCGCCTGAGGCTGGCGCCCGATGACCTGGCCGCGCACCTGCAGGCCGAGGCCACCGCGCCGTTCGACCTGGTCGAGGGGCCCTTGCTGCGCGCCAGCCTGCTGCGCCTGGAGGATCAGCACCATGTGCTGCTGCTGACCCTGCACCATATCGTCGCCGACGGCTGGTCCCTCGGCGTGCTGACCCGTGAGCTGGGCGCGCTGTACCCGGCCATGCGCCAGGGCCTGGACGATCCGTTGCCGACCCTGGGGATCCAGTACGGTGACTACGCCGTGTGGCAGCGGCGCTGGCTGGCCGGTGAGCAGCTGCAACGCCAGGCCGACTACTGGCGCCAGGCCCTGGATGGCGCGCCGACCCTGTTGAGCCTGCCGAGTGATCGGCCACGGCCGCCACGCCAGGACTTCAGCGGCGCCAGCCTGGCCCTGCAGTTGGATGCGCGTCTCGGTGCCGGCCTGCGGGCGCTGGCCCAGCGGCATCAGGCGACCCTGTACATGGTGCTGCTCAGTGCCTGGGCCGCGACCTTGGCACGTCTGTCCGGGCAAAATGAGGTCGTGGTGGGCTGCCCGGTGGCCGGACGCGGCCATGCCGAGCTGGAGCCGCTGGTGGGGTTGTTCGTCAACACCCTGGCGCTGCGCATCGACATGTCGGGCGCGCCGAGCAGCGAGCGCCTGCTGGGTCAGGTGAAGGCCCGCCTGCTCGATGCCCAGGCGCATCAGGACCTGCCGTTCGAGCAGGTGGTGGAGATCGTCCGCCCGGCGCGCAGCCTCGGCCATACGCCGTTGTTCCAGACCACCCTCAACTGGCTGGCCACCGAGGGCGCCGCGCCGAGCCTGGCGGGATTGCGCCTGGAGGGCGTGGCCCAGGCCAACCAGGTGGCCAAGTTCGACCTGTCGCTGAGCATGGGCGAGCAGGGCGAGGCGCTGGTCGGCAGCCTCGAGTACGCCACGGCGCTGTTCGATGAAAGCAGCGTGCGCCGTTTCGCCGGTTACTTCGAGCGCCTGCTGCAGACGATGGTCGCCAACGACCAGGCCTCCCTGGCCGAGGTCGAACTGGTCGGTGACGTCGAACGCCGGCGCCTGCTGCAGACCTTCAACGGCAGTGCCCGGCCATTCCCGGTCGACCAGACCCTGCCGACCCTGATCGAGGCCCAGGCCACCCGTGCCCCACAGGCGCTGGCCGCCGTGGCCGGCGATGCACGCCTGAGCTACTGCGAGCTGAACCAGCGCGCCAACGCCCTGGCCCATCACCTGATCGAACGGGGCGTGGGGCCCGACGACCGGGTGGCGGTGGTCGCCCGGCGCGGGTTGGATACCCTGGTGGCGCTGCTGGCGGTGCTCAAGGCCGGTGGCGCCTATGTGCCGGTGGACCCGACGCATCCGGATGAGCGCCTGCGCTACCTGCTCGAAGACAGCGCCCCCGTGGTGGTCCTGGCCCAGCAGGTGTTGCTGGCGCGCCTGGAGGGGTTGGCCGTGCCCGTGTTGGCACTGGACCGGGCGGACTGGCCGGCGCGCACGGACAATCCCGGGCGGCACGACCTGTTGGCCAGCCACCTGGCCTACGTGATCTACACCTCCGGCTCCACCGGGCAGCCCAAGGGCGTGATGGTCGAGCACCGTACCCTGGCCAACCTGGTGCACTGGCACTGCAAGGCCTTCGAGCTGGGCGCCGGCGAGCACACTGCCAGCGTCGCCGGCTTCGGCTTCGACGCCATGGCCTGGGAGGTCTGGCCGGCCCTGTGCGCCGGCGCGGTGCTGCACCTGCCACCGGCCGAGCTGGGCAACGAGCAGCTCGACGGGCTGCTGGCCTGGTGGCTGGAGCAACCGCTGAAGGTGGCCTTCCTGCCGACACCGGTCGCCGAATATGCCTTCACCCAGGGGCTGCGCCATCCGACCCTGCGCACCCTGCTGATCGGTGGCGACCGCCTGCGCCAGTTCACCAGCGATCCGGGCTGCGTGGTGGTCAACAACTACGGCCCCACCGAGGCGACGGTGGTCGCCACCTCCGGCCTGGTGCTGCCGGGCGGGGCGCTGGACATCGGCCGGCCGATCGCCAATGCCCGGGTCTACCTGCTGGACGAGGCGCGGCAACTGGTACCGTGCGGCGTGACCGGCGAGCTCTACGTGGGCGGTGCCGGGGTGGCGCGGGGCTATCTGAACCGTGCGCAACTGACGGCCGAGCGCTTCCTCGACGACCCGTTCAGCGAGCAGCCCGGCGCACGCATGTACCGCACTGGCGACCTGGCCCGCTGGAACGCCGACGGCACCCTGGACTACCTGGGCCGCAACGACGACCAGGTGAAGGTGCGCGGCCTGCGCATCGAGCTGGGCGAGATCGAGGCACAACTGCTGGCCTTGCCCGGCGTCGCCGAAGCGCTGGTGCTGGCCCGCGAGGACCAGCCCGGCCAGCCGCGACTGGTGGCCTACTACATTGCCGGCCCCGAGGCGCAGCCGGTCGGTGCCCTGCGCGCCGCCCTGCAGCAGCGCCTGCCGGCCTACATGGTGCCGGCGGCCCTGGTGCGCCTGGATGCCTGGCCATTGACCGCCAACGGCAAGGTCGACCGCCGGGCGCTGCCGTTGCCTGAGCGCGAGGCGTCGGCCAGCCAGGCCCACGAAGCCGCCGAAGGCGCCCTGGAAACGGCCCTGGCCGAGCTCTGGTGCGAGCTGCTGCAGCTGGAACGGGTGGGGCGCCAGGACCGCTTCTTCGAACTGGGCGGCCATTCGCTGCTGGCCATGCGCATGGTCGGCCAGGTGCGTGCACGCCTCGGCCGGGAGTTGTCGCTGGGCGAGCTGTTCGCCGATGACCGTCTGCTGGCGGTGGCGGCGACCCTGGCCGAGCGCGGCGGCGAGGTGCTGCCGGCCATCGAACCGACGCCCCGTGGCCAGTCCCTGCCGCTGTCGTTCGCCCAGCAGCGCCTGTGGTTCCTGGCGCAGATGGACGATGCCAGCGCCGCCTACCATATTCCCCTGGGCTTGGTCATGCGCGGCCCGCTGGACCGTGCGGCGCTGGAGCGGGCACTTGCGCGCATCATCGAGCGTCACGAAAGCCTGCGCAGCCACTTCACCCAGGAAGGCGCCGAGGCGCGGGTGCGCGTGGCCCCAGGGCGCGGTGGCTTCGCCCTGGTCTGGCACGACCTGCGCGGCGCCGAGCAGCAGCTGCCCGAACTGATGCACGCCGAAGCGCTGCTGCCCTTCGACCTGGCGCACCAGTTGCCGGTGCGCGGCCGCCTGCTGTGCCTGGCGGCGGAGCATCATGTGCTGCTGCTGACCTTGCACCATATCGTCGCCGATGGCTGGTCGATGGGGGTGTTCACCCAGGAGCTGGCGGCGCTGTACCAGGCCTTCAGCGCAGGGCGCGACGACCCACTGCCGGCGCTGGCGATCCAGTACGGCGACTACGCCCTGTGGCAGCGCCGCTGGCTGGCCGGCGAGGCGCTGCAGCGCCAGGGCGAATACTGGCAACAGGCACTGGCCGGCGCGCCGGTGCTGCTGACCCTGCCGACCGACCGGCCGCGGCCGGCCCGCCAGGACTATCACGGTGACCGGGTCGAGATACGTTTGGACCGGCGTCTGAGCGAAGACCTCAAGGCACTGTGCCTGCGCCACGGGGTCACCCCGTTCATGCTGTTCGGCGCCGCCTGGGCGGCGCTGCTGGCGCGGCTGTCCGGCCAGGCCGAGGTGGTGATCGGCACGCCGGTGGCCAACCGTCGGCAGGTCGAGGTCGAAGGGCTGATCGGGCTGTTCGTCAACTCCCTGGCCCTGCGCATCGATACCGCCGGACTGCCGGACGTCGGCGCGCTGTTGGCGCGGGTCAAGGCCTGCGTCAGCCAGGCCCAGGACCATCAGGACCTGCCGTTCGAACAGGTGGTGGAACTGCTGCACCCGCCGCGCAGCCTGGCCCATACCCCGCTGTACCAGGTGTCGCTGGCCTGGAACGGCGTCCCGGCCGAGGCCCTGCAACTGGGCGACCTGCAACTGGAGGCGCTGGGCGGCGCGCAGACCTTCGCCAAGTTCGACCTGACCCTGAGCCTGGGCGAGACCGCCGACGGCTACGGCGGTGCCCTGGAGTTCGCCACGGCGCTGTTCGACCGGGCGACCATCGAGCGCCATGTCGGCTACCTGGAACAACTGCTATGGGCGATGGCCGGCAGTGACCAGGCGGTGCCGGCGAAGGTCGAGCTGCTGGGCGCCGCCGAGCGTCGCCAGGAGCTGGTGACCTGCAATGCCAGCGAATTGGTCGGCGGCTTGCAGCAACCGGTGCAGGCGTTGTTCGAGGCGCAGGTGGCGCGCATGCCGCAGGCGTTGGCGGTGCAGGCCGAGGACGGCCAGATGAGCTACCGGCAACTGAACGAGGCGGCCAACCGCCTGGCCCATCAACTGATCGCCCAGGGCGTGGTCGCCGACAGCCGGGTCGCGGTGTGCCTGGCCCGTGGGCCGCAGTTGCTGGTCGGACTGCTGGCGGTGCTCAAGGCCGGCGGCGCTTACGTGCCGCTGGACCCGGGCTACCCCGACGAACGCCTGGCCTACATGCTTGCCGACAGCGCGCCGCTGGCGTTGCTGGTGGATGCCGGCAGCCGCGGGCGCTTCGCCGACAGCCGGGTACCGCGCCTGGACCTCGATCAGCCGGCCTGGGCCGGCCAGTCGCCGGACAATCCGCAAGTCCCGGGGCTGGGGGCCCGCCACCTGGCTTACGTGATCTACACCTCCGGCTCCACGGGCACGCCGAAAGGGGTGATGGTCGAGCACCGCAGCCTGTGCAACCTGGTGCACTGGAGCTCGCGGCTGATCGCCCCGACCGTCGAGGGCGCGCTGCTGCACAAGACCCCGGTGAGCTTCGACGCCTCGGTGTGGGAATTGTTCTGGCCGCTGTGCGCCGGCCTGCGCCTGGTGCTGGCGCGTCCGGACGGCCAGCGCGATCCGGCCTACCTGGCGGCGCTGATCCAGCGCCAGCGGGTCAGCGTGGTGCAGTTCGTGCCGGCGCTGCTGCAGCAGTTCCTTGCCCTGGAGGCCAGCGCGGCCTGCGACAGCCTCACCGATATCGTCTGCGGCGGCGGCGAGCTGACCACGGCATTGCTGCAACAGGTGCGCGAGCGCCTGCCACAGGTGCGGCTGCACAACGTCTATGGCCCGACCGAGGCTACCGTCGATTGCAGCGTCTGGACCCTGGAGCCTGGGCAAGCGCTGCCTGTAAGCGCGCCACCGATCGGCCGGCCGATCGCCAATACCCGGCTGTACGTGCTCGACCGCAACGGCCTGCCGGTGCCCCGTGGCGTAGTGGGCGAGCTGCACATCGGCGGCGTCGGCGTGGCCCGTGGCTACCTGGGCCTGCCCGAACTGGACGCCGAGCGCTTCGGCGACAGCCCGTTCGTGGTCGGTGAGCGCCTATACCGCAGCGGCGACCTGGTGCGCCGCCGCGCCGACGGCGAGCTGGAATTCCTCGGCCGCGACGATTTCCAGGTCAAGCTGCATGGCCTGCGCATCGAACTGGGCGAGATCGAGGCCTGCCTGGCCAGTCATCCGGCCATTCGTGAAGTGGCGGTGCTGCTGCGTGGCGAACGGTTGGTCGCCTGGTTTACCGCCCATGATGAGGCGCCTGGAATCGAGTCACTACGTCGGCATGCCCTGGCGCAGCTGCCGGACTACATGGTGCCGTCGGCCTATGTGGCGATGCCGGCCATGCCGCTGACCGCCAACGGCAAGCTCGACCGCCAGGCGCTGCCCGAGCCCGGCGCCGAGTCTGTGCTCAGCCGTGCCTACGAGGCGCCGCAAGGCGAGGCCGAAACCCATCTGGCAGCGCTTTGGGCCGAGCTGCTGAACGTGTCGAGGGTAGGGCGCCAGGACCACTTCTTCGAACTGGGCGGCCACTCGCTGCTGGCGGTGACCCTGATTGCCCGCCTGCGTGCCGAGGGCCTGGAGGCGGATATCCGCGTGTTGTTCGCCGAGCCGACCCTGGCCGCCCTGGCCGCGACCCTGGGCCAGCATGGCGGGCCCCGGGTGCCGGCCAACCGTATTGGCGCCGGCTGCCGACGCATCACCCCGGACCTGCTGGCGCTGGTGGCGCTGGACCAGGCGGCCATCGACCGCATCGTCGCCCAGGTCCCGGGTGGTGCCGCCAATGTGCAGGACATCTACCCGCTGGGGCCGCTGCAGGCGGGGATTCTCTACCACCACCTGGCCAGCGAGGGTGATGATCCGTACCTGTTGCAGGCGCGTTTCGCCGTGGCCGACCGCGCGCGGCTGGAGGCGCTGCAGCGGGCCTTGGACCAGGTAATCGCCCGTCACGATATCCTGCGTTCCTCGCTGTACTGGGACGGCCTCGCCGAACCGGTGCAGGTGGTGTGGCGCCAGGCATCGCTGCCGGTACAGGAGGTGACCCCGCAGACGCCGCCGGTCTTGCGCCTGGACCTGACCCGCGCCCCCATGCTGCGCTTGCTGCACAGCCAGGACCCGGCCAGCGGTCGCATCACCGCGACCTTGCTGTTCCACCACCTGGTCATGGACCATGTGGCCCAGGATGTGCTGCGCGCCGAACTGCAGGCCTGCCTGCTTGGCGAGCAGCACCGGTTGCCCGCGCCGGTGCCGTACCGCAACTACATCGCCCAGGTGCTGCACGGCGCGGACGAGGCCGGGCACGAGGCGTTCTTCCGCGAACAACTGGGCGACATTGACGAGCCAACCTTGCCCTACGGACCGCATCCGCTGGCGCATCAGGGCGCCGAGGCCGAAGCTCGGATACTGCTGGACGACGGGCTGGCGCGATGCCTGCGCGAGCAAGCGCGATTGCTGGGTGTCGGTGCCGCTAGCCTGATGCACTTGGCCTGGGGGATGGTGCTGGGGCAGTTGTCGGGGCGCGACAGCGTGGTGTTCGGCACCGTGCTGCTCGGTCGCCTGCAGGGTGGCGAAGGCGTGGAGCGCGCCCTGGGCGTGTTCATCAACACCTTGCCGCTGCGTCTGGAGGTGGGCCGCCTGCCGGTACGCGAGGCGTTGCTCGACACCCACCGCCGGCTCACCGGGCTGCTGGTGCACGAGCATGCGCAACTGGCTCTGGCCCAGCGCTGCAGCGCGCTGCCGCCTGGCGCGCCACTGTTCAGTGCCTTGCTCAACTACCGCCACAGTGCCACGGCCCTGGTCCGCGACAGCGCGGCCGGGCGTGCGTGGGAAGGCATCGAGCTGCTGCATGCCGAGGAACGCAGCAACTACCCGCTGGCCCTGAGCATCGACGACCTGGGCGAAGGCTTCGGCCTGACCGCGCAGTGCGCGCCGGGCCTGGATGCGCGGCGCCTGTGCGGTTATCTGCAGCAGGCGCTGGAAAACCTGGTCGAGGCCCTGGCGCAGGATCCCGAGCGAGGCCTGGAACAGCTGGACATCGTGCCGGCCGACGAACGCCAGCGGCTCTTGGTGGGTTACAACGCCACGCAGCGTGACTACCCGCGGCAACTGCCCGTGCAGCGTCTGTTCGAGCAGCAAGTGGCGCGGCACCCGCTTGCGCTGGCGGCGCGCCATGATGAACGTCAACTCACCTATGGCGAACTCAACGAGCAAGCCAACCGCCTGGCCCATTGGCTGATCGGCGAGGGCGTGGCGGCAGGTGACCCGGTGGCGATCCTGCTGCCGCGTTCGTTGCCGTTGCTGGTGGCGCAACTGGCCGTGCTCAAGTGCGCGGCCATCTATGTGCCGTTGGACATCAACGCCCCGGCCGAGCGTCAGGCATTCATGGTTCAGGACTGCCAGGCGGTGGCGCTGCTGACCCTCGGCAGCCTGGCGGCGGAATGCGAGGCGCGGCGCATCGATCTGGATTGCCTGGCCCTCGACGACCAGCCGGCGCACAACCCAAACCTCGCGCAGGAGGCCGACGCGGTGGCCTACGTGATGTACACCTCGGGCTCCACCGGCACGCCGAAGGGAGTGCGGGTGACCCATCGCGGCATCACCCGGCTGGTGCTGAACAACGGCTATGCCGACTTCGACGCCAGCGACCGTTTCGCCTTTGTCTCCAACCCGGCGTTCGACGCCGCCACCCTGGATGTCTGGGGCGGCCTGCTCAACGGCGGCCAGGTGCTGGTGATCGATCACCAGACCCTGGTCGAGCCGGCGCAGTTCGCCAGCGCGTTGCGCCAGGGCGGCGCCAGCGTGATGTTCGTCACCACGGCGCTGTTCAACCAGTATGTGCAGCTGATCCCCGAGGCCCTGGCAGGGCTGCGGGTCCTGCTGTGCGGCGGCGAGCGCGGCGAGCCCGCCAGTTTCCGGGCGTTGCTGGCGCGGGCGCCGAGCCTGCGCCTGGTGCACTGCTACGGGCCCACCGAGACCACCACCTTCGCCACCGCCTGCACCGTGCGGGCCGTGGCCGACGGCGCCGAGCACGTGCCGATCGGCGGCCCGATCGGCAATACCACGGCCTATGTCCTCGATGCACACGGGCGGCTGTTGCCCGAAGGCGTGACTGGCGAGCTGTACATTGGCGGCGACGGCGTCGCGCTGGGCTACCTGAATCGCCCGCAACTGACGGCCGAACGTTTCCTCGACGACCCGTTCGGTGCTGGGCCTGGCGCGAGGTTGTACCGCACCGGCGACCTGGCCCGCTGGCGTGATGACGGCCAGCTGGAATGCCTGGGCCGCACCGACGATCAGGTGAAGATCCGTGGCTTCCGCATCGAGCTGGGCGAGATCGAGCAGCACCTGGCCCAGTGCCCGGGCGTCGACGAAGTCGTGGTCATGGCCCTGCGCCTGGAACAGGGGCCGCTGCGCCTGGTGGCCTGGTACACCCGCACCGACACGGCCCTCGATGGTGTGGCGCTGCGTGGCTTCCTGCGCGAACGGCTGCCGGAGTACATGCTGCCGGCGGCGTTCGTCGCGCTTGCGGCGCTGCCGTTGACCAACAATGGCAAGGTCGACCGCCGGGCGTTGCCACTGCCAGGTGCCCAGGACCTTGCAGTGGCGGTGTTCGAGGCCGCTGCAACGCCGGTCGAGCAGGCGTTGGCCGCGCTGTGGGCGCAGGTGCTGGAAGTCGAGCGGGTGGGGCGCCATGACAGCTTCTTCGAACTGGGCGGGCATTCGCTGTCGGCGATCCGCCTGGTGGGCGAGATGCGCCAGGCAGGCCTGCACACGACCCTGGCGGAGTTGTTCCAGCACCCGACCATCGCCACCCTGGCAGCGCGCCTGGGCGAGGGCGCGGACGAGGACGAAGGCCTGGTCACGGTGCGCGCCGCAGGCAGTCAGCCGGCATTGTTCCTGATCCACGAGTTCAGTGGCCTGGACCTGTACTTCCCGGTCCTGGGGCGGCATATCGAAGGTAATTTCCCCGTCTACGGCCTGGCTGGCGTCGCCCCCGGGGAAGCGCAGCTGAACACTATGGAGTGCCTGGCGGCGCGCCTGGTAGAGCGGATCCGCGCCGTGCAGCCCCACGGGCCGTATCGGCTGGCGGGCTGGTCGTTCGGCGGCGTGCTGGCCTACGAGGTGGCCGCGCAGTTGCTGGGCGCGGACGAGCCGGTGGCCTTCGTCGGCCTCATCGACACCTACGTGCCGCGCCTGAGCGACCAGGGCAAGGCGCGCTGGCAAGGGCCGCATCTGTTGCAAGGACAGCTGTTGCTGCATTGCCGGGTGCATTGGCAGGCGCAGGGCGAGGCGGGGGCGGCGCAGTTGGCCGAAATCGAGGCATTGCAGCCCGGGGCGCTGGCCTTCGATGCGCTGCTCGCCCACTGCCGTGAGCGCCAGCTCCTGGTGCCCGGGCTGGTCCAGGCCAGCGACGGGCAATTGCGCCACTTCTTCGAGCGTCACCTGGCCCATGGGCATGCCTTGGCGCATTACCGCCTGGCACCGTTGCCGGTGCCACTGCACCTGTTCCTGGCCGAGCAGCGCAGCGCCGGCATCGTCACCGACAGCCCGACCCTGGGTTGGGCCGAGGCCTTGCCGGGGCAGGCGTTGCATTGCCTGAGCGTGCCGGGCGACCACCAGAGCATGGTGCAGGATCCGCAGGCGGCGGTGTTGGGCCAGGCCATCGCGCAGGCGATGCAGGCCGCTCCCGGTCTGTTGCCGCCGGCGCACCAGCCGCTGCTGGCGATCCAGAGCGGTACGCCGTCCCATGTGCCGGTGTTCTGCGTGCCGGGGGCCGGTGACAGCGTGACCAGCTTTATCGGCCTGGCCGAGGCGCTGGGGCCGGACTGGCCGGTGCATGGCTTGCAGGCCCGGGGCCTTGCCGTGGGTGAGGTGCCGCACAGCGCGGTGGAGGCCGCCGCCGACTGCCATGTCCGGGCCATCGAGGCGCTGTACCCCGAAGGCCCGTTGAACCTGGTCGGGCATTCGTTCGGTGGCTGGGTGGCCCATGCCATGGCGCTACGCCTGCAGGCCAAGGGGCGTGAAGTGCGCTCCCTGACCCTGATCGACAGCGAGGCGCCGGGCGCGGGGGGCAGTTGCGGCAAACCGTACACCTTTACCCAGGCCCTGCAGCGGCTGATCGAGTCGTTGCAGCTGTCCACCGGCAAGTCGTTGGGCATCGAACCTGCGGCCTTTGCCGAAGCTGACGATCAGGAGCAACTGCGCCAGTTGCACGCGGCCATGGTGCGGGTCGGCCTGATGCCGTCGCGTTCTTCGGCTCAGGCGCTCGAGGGCGTGGTGCGGACCTTCGCCACGGCCCTGCGCACGGTGTACCGTCCCGACGGCGGGTTCAACGGTCTGGCGCGGCTGGTACTGGTGGCTGATCCGAGCCTGGATCTCGCCGGCAACCAGCGTGAACAGCAGGCCATGGAGCAGGGCTGGCGCGAGTGGCTGCCGCAACTGGAGGTATGGCAGGGGCCGGGCAACCACTTCAGCATCCTCAAGGTGCCGGATGTGTTCAGCCTGGCGGCGTGGTGGCATGACGGGCAGGCCCTGTATCACGGCAGGGTGAAGCAGTAACACCGTCGTGGGCGCGGGCCATGCCCGCGCCCACGGGACCTCAGCGGATTCTGGAAGAACGGTTTTATGGAAAAGACGAAGTTTCGCAAGATCACCCTTGGGCTCGCCGCGGTCCTGGTCGCCGGCATCGTGCTGTACGCGGTGCAGGCCCCGGCCAAGCCGCCGCAGTACATCACCGCCACGGTCGAACGTGGCGACATCGAGAACGCGGTGCTGGCCACCGGCACCCTGGAGGGCATCCGCCAGGTGGACGTTGGCGCCCAGGTTTCCGGGCAGCTCAAGTCGCTGAAGGTCAAGCTCGGTGACAAGGTCAGCGAGGGCCAGTGGCTGGCCGAGATCGACCCGCTGGTGCCGCAGAACACCCTGCGCCAGGCCGAGGTCGACGAGGAGAAGCTGCAGGCCGAGCGCCGCTCGGTGCAGGCCAAGCTCAAGCAGGCCAGGCGGGTCTACGAGCGGTACGAGGTGCTGCAGGACGACGAGTCGATTTCGCGCCAGGATTTCGAGAGCGCCGAGTCCGAGTTCGAGGTGCAGCAGGCCAACCTGCGCTCGCTGGACGCGCAGATCAAGAGCGCCCGGGTACAGATCGACACCGCCAGGGTCAACCTCGGCTACACCCGCATCGTCGCGCCGATCAATGGCCATGTGGTGGGCATCGTCACCCAGGAAGGCCAGACGGTGATCTCCAACCAGTTGGCGCCGGTGATCCTCAAACTGGCCGATCTCGACACCATGACCATCAAGGCCCAGGTGTCGGAGGCCGACGTGATCCATATCAGCCCCGGCCAGCAGGTGTACTTCACCATCCTCGGCGATGACCAGCGCTATTACGCAAAGCTGCGCGGCACGGAGCCCGCGCCGCAGAACTACCTGGAGAGCAGCGACAAGAACAGCGGCGCGGCCAAGCAGGCCAGCGCGGTGTTCTACAACGCACTGTTCGAGGTACCCAACCCCGAGCACCGCCTGCGCATCTCGATGACCGCCCAGGTGCGCATCGTACTCGACACCGCCCAGGGCGTGCTCACCGTGCCGGTGGCGGCGCTGGGGCCGCGCGACGCCGACGGCAGTTTCCCGGTAAGGGTGATCGACGCCAAGGGCTTCGCCCAGGTGCGCAAGGTCCAGGCGGGGATCAACAACAACGTCAAGGTGCAGGTCAAGGATGGCCTGGCCGAAGGCGATCGGGTGGTGATCGGCGAGCCGGTGTCGGGCGAGGCGGGGGCGTGAGCATGAACATGACCGTCGAGCTTTCACCGCACCTGGCGCGGCCTGCTGACCAGCAACAGCCGTTGCTGCGCCTGCAGCGTGTCAGCCGCAGTTTCATGGCCGGCGACCGTGAGTTCCTGGCGCTCAAGGGCATCGACCTGCAGATTCATGCCGGTGAGCTGGTGGCGATCATCGGCGCCTCGGGCTCGGGCAAGTCGACCCTGATGAACATCCTCGGCTGCCTGGACCATGCCAGCGCCGGCAGCTACCAGGTCAGCGGCCAGGAAACCCGTGACCTGGACGACGACGCCCTGGCCGCGCTGCGGCGCGACCATTTTGGTTTCATCTTCCAGCGTTACCACCTGTTGCCGCACCTGGATGCCCTGCGCAACGTCGAGATCCCGGCGGTGTATGCCGGCGTGTCCCAGGCCGGGCGCCATGCCCGCGCCCGCGAACTGCTCGGCCGGCTGGGCCTGGCGAGCCATCTGGCGCACCGCCCGAGCCAGCTGTCCGGCGGCCAACAGCAGCGGGTGAGCATCTGTCGGGCGCTGATGAATGGCGGCGAGGTGATCCTCGCCGACGAACCCACCGGCGCCCTCGACACCGCCAGCGGCAAGGAGGTGATGAACATCCTGCTGGAACTGCACGCTGCCGGGCACACGGTAATCCTGGTGACCCACGATCCCAAGGTCGCCGCCCACGCCGAGCGGATCATCGAGGTCAGCGACGGGCAGATCGTCAGCGACCGCCGCACCCGGCCCGAGGCACCGGCGCCGACCGCCGCGGCCGCGCCGACTGTCGAGCAGGCGCGGCCACGGCTGGTGGCCAGCCTGGGTTTGTTCCGCGAGGCGTTCAAGATGGCCTGGATCGCCCTGGTCTCGCACCGCATGCGCACCTTGCTGACCATGCTCGGGATCATCATCGGCATCACCTCGGTGGTGTCGATCTCGGCCATCGGCGAAGGCGCCAAGGGCTACGTGCTCAAGGACATCCAGGCGATCGGCAGCAACACCATCGACATCTATTCGGGCACCAGTTTCGGCGACAGCCGGGCCAAGGCCATCGAGACCTTGATGCCGGCCGATGTGACGGCGCTCAACGCGCTCTACTACGTCGACAGCGCCACGCCGGTGATCGGCCAGAGCTCGCTGGTGCGCTACCGCAACATCGACGCCGACGTACAGCTCAACGGCGTCAGCGAGCAGTACTTCCAGGTGCGCAACATTCCGCTGGCCTCGGGGATCGTGTTCAGCGCCGACGACGCCCGGCGCCAGGCGCAGGTGGTGGTGATCGACCACAACACGCGCAAGCGCCTGTTCGGCGACGGGGTCAACCCGCTGGGGCAGGTTATCCTGGTCGGCAAGCTGCCGTGCACGGTGATCGGCGTGACCGCCGAGAACAAGAACCTGTTCGTCGCCGGCAACACGCTCAACGTGTGGATGCCCTACGAGACCGCCGCCGGGCGGGTGCTCGGCCAGCGCCACCTGGACAGCATCAGTGTGCGGATCAAGGACGGCATGCCGAGCAGGCGGGTGGAGGAGGAGGTCAACAAGCTGATGCTGCAGCGCCATGGCACCAAGGACTTCTTCACCAACAACCTCGACAGCATCATGCAGACCGTGCAGAAGACCAGCCGCTCGCTGACCTTGCTGCTGTCGCTGATCGCAGTGATTTCACTGGTGGTCGGGGGGATCGGGGTGATGAACATCATGCTGGTATCGGTCACCGAGCGGACCCGGGAGATCGGCATTCGCATGGCGGTGGGGGCGCGGCAGTCCGATATCCGCCAGCAGTTCCTGGTGGAGGCGGTGATGGTCTGCCTGATCGGTGGGGTGATCGGGATCGGGTTGTCCTATGGGATCGGTTATTTGTTCGCGTTGTTCGTCAAGCAGTGGGAAATGGTGTTTTCGCTGGGATCGATCGTCACGGCGTTCGTGTGTTCGACGCTGATCGGAATCGTGTTCGGCTTCGTGCCGGCGAGGAATGCGGCGCGGTTGGACCCGATCGAGGCGTTGGCGCGGGATTAGACGGTGTTGCGCCTGCCGGCGCGGCACAATGGTTCATCATGTCGCATATGGCATTCGTGCGTTTCTCGTGCACACTGTGTAGGGCCATGCTGTCAGTGGCGTAATCCATGGTACGAGGAGCGCAATGAGCGGACATTGTCTGGGCCTGTCTGTGTTGTTGTCGTTCGCCTTGGCGGTGGCGCCCAAGCTTGCCGTTGCCGCTGACGCCTGCCAGCACCTGACCGCCACCGGCAATCCGGACTATCCACCCTACCTGTGGCGTGATCCGCATGACCCCGGGCGGCTGATCGGCGCCAACGCCGACCTGCTCAAGCAGGTGGCCAAGGAACTGGGGCTGGTGGTGGACGTGGTGTATGTCGGGCCGTGGTCCAGAGCCCAGGAAGAGGTGAATACCGGGCGTGTCGACATGCTCGCGGGGTATTTTCGCACCCAGGCGCGGGAGCAACTGGTGGACTTCGTCAGCCCGCCGTTCCTGTTCAACTCCAGCGTGGTCTGGGTACGCAAGGGCGAGGGCTTCGCCTACAGCGACTGGTCCGACCTCAAGGGGCGGCGTGGCGGAACACTGGTCAACAACAGCCACGGCCAGGCCTTTGACGACTATGCGCGGGCGCAGCTCGTGCTCGAGGCCGTGCCCAGCGTCACCCAGGCCTTCCAGAAACTGCTGCTCAAACGCAGCGACTATGTGATCTTCGAACACTACCCAGGCCTGGCCCTGGCCCGCATGCTGGGCAAGGAACAGGCGCTTGAAGTGCTCGACCCACCGGTCTCCAGCGAGGGGTTGTACCTGGCGCTGTCGCACAAGTCGGGCTGCAACAAGCCGGCGCTGCGCGAGCAGCTGGCGCGCAAGATGAAGGCGCTGGTCGGCGGGCCATTGCCCGAGCAACTGGTGGCCGAGAACCTGCAGCGCTGGCAGCGTCAGCAGACGGGCCAATAACGCATCCGCCTGCCTGTCGCAGGAAGGTCACCGCGTTGATCGAGCGAGCGCTAGGCTAGCCTTTGCACCTGGCCACGACCACCTTGCAGGTGTGCGGGGCGCCGCCCGACCTGCCGGCGTAGCGCACGCAGCTGTCCAGTGACTTCTTGCTGGCCATGGCCAGGGTGGGGCCGAAGGCCAGGCCGCCTTCGCCGCTGCTGGGCAGAGACTTGGCGTAGCAGTATGCGCCTTGGGCCGCGTAGCGGGTGGTGGCGTGTTTGCTTGAACAGCCGGCAGTCAGACACAGCGCGAAGACAAGCAGGGTGAGCAACGCTGCCTGGTTGGGTGGGGTGGCCATTGCGAGCTCCTGGGGCAGCAAGTTTGCAGGGGGGGCGGCCTGTTGAGATTAGCTGGAGTCGCTTCGTTTGGCTTGGGTTTCGTCGTGACGCGATGAGGCCCGAAACGACAAGTGGCAATATGCCTTCAATTGCTGGGCAATGCGCTCTAGCCCAGTCCCTGCGGCGCCTCCTGCCGTTCATTGGATCCATTGAGCTTCGCGAAAACCCCGTGCGTTTCGCCAAAGCTTGAGTACAATCATCGGCTTTTTCCGGGCCGTCCCCCGGCCTGTTCCTGGAAGTGCTAATGCTGATCGGTAGTTACTCATCCTCGCTGGTGTTGATCTCGCTGTGCGTGGCCATCCTTGCCTCTTATACGGCCCTGGACCTCACCGGGCGCATCGCCACGGCCAAGGCGCGCGCGGTGTACCTGTGGATGGGCGGCGGGGCGTTTGCCATGGGCATCGGTATCTGGTCGATGCACTTCATCGGCATGCTGGCGTTCAGCCTGCCGATCGAGCTGGGTTATGACACCACGCTTACGGTCCTGTCGCTGCTGATCGCGGTGGCCTCCTCAGGCTTTGCGCTATGGCTGGTGAGCCAGCCGCGACTGCCGTGGCTGCAGTTGGTGTTCGGTGCCTTGATCATGGGCACCGGCATCGCCTGCATGCACTACATGGGCATGGCCGCGCTGCGCATGCAGCCGGGCATCGACTACGACTCGACGCTGTTCGGCGTGTCGCTGGCCATCGCGGTGGGGGCGTCGGCGGCGGCGCTGTGGATCGCCTTCCGCCTGCGTCAGCACACCCCCTATGTGCGTCAGATCCGCGGTGTCGCGGCGGTGGTGATGGGTATCGCCATCGTCGGCATGCACTACACCGGCATGGCCGCGGCCAGCTTCCCGGCGGGCAGCTTCTGCGGCGCGCTGACCACGGGCCTGGCCGGCGACGGCCTGGACTACCTGGTGCTGATCACCACCCTGGCGGTGCTGGCGGTTGCCCTGTTGACCTCGGTGCTGGACGCCCGCCTGGAGGCGCGCACGGCGGAACTGGCCCGCTCGCTGACCCTGGCCAACCAGGAGTTGACCCAGCTGGCCCTGCACGACACCCTGACCGGCCTGCCCAACCGCACGCTGCTGGCCGACCGTATCGACCAGGCCATGGGCCGGGTGGCGGAACAGGGCGGCTGCTTCGCCCTGATGTTCATCGACCTGGACGGCTTCAAGCCGGTCAACGATGCCTTCGGCCACCATGTTGGCGACCTGTTGCTCAAGGCCGTGGCGGCACGCCTGCGCGGCCATCTGCACAGCCAGGACACCCTGGCGCGGATCGGCGGCGACGAGTTCGTGCTGCTGGTGGAGCTGGACGAGCCGGACGACGCCATGAACGTCGCGGTCAAGCAGGTCAACCTGATGGCCAGGCCATTCCGCGTGGCCGAACACGACCTGCAGCTGTCGGCGAGCCTGGGCATCGTGCTGTACCCGGGCAACGGCCTGGACCAGCATGAGCTGCTGCGCAATGCCGACGCAGCCATGTACCACGCCAAGAGCGCCGGCAAGAACGGCTACAGTTTCTTCGACGCCTCGATGAACAGCAACGCCCGCCAGCAACTGCAACTGCTGCAGGACCTGCGCACGGCCCTGGAGCACAACCAGTTCCGCCTGCATTACCAGCCCAAGTTCGACGCCGTGCAGCGCCAGCCCATCGGCGCCGAGGCCCTGCTGCGCTGGGAGCATCCGCAACATGGCCTGATACTGCCGGACCGCTTCATCGGCCTGGCCGAGAAGACCGGCCTGATCATTCCGATCGGCGAGTGGGTGCTGGGCGAAGCGTGCCGGCAGATGCGCCAGTGGCTGGACGAGGGCAACCAAGACTGGCGCATCGCGGTCAACCTGTCGGCCATTCAGTTCTGTCATGCCGGGCTGGTCGACAGCGTGGCCCGGGCCCTGAACGAGAACGGCCTGCCGGCCAACCGCCTGACCCTGGAAATCACCGAAACCACCGCCATGCGCGATGCCGACGCCAGCCTGCATGTGCTGCAGCGTCTGTCGGACATGGGCGTGGACCTGTCCATCGACGATTTTGGCACCGGGTATTCCAGCCTGATGTACCTCAAGCGTCTACCAGCCAACGAGCTGAAGATCGACCGCGGCTTCGTGCGCGATCTGGAACAGGACAGCGACGATGCGGCGATTGTCTCGGCCATCGTCGCCCTGGGCCAGGCGCTGGGCTTGCGGATTGTCGCCGAAGGGGTGGAAACCGACCGCCAGCAGGACTTCCTCACCCGCCTGGGCTGCGATTCGCTGCAGGGCTACCTGCTTGGCCAGCCGGTGCCGCCCGAGCAGTTCATGAAAGGGTTGCAGACGTTGAAGGCGCGCCAGGAACAGGCAATCTAGACGGCGCTGCGCATGGGGCTGGCCAGCAGGTCGAAGATTTCCATCTCGGCTTCCACAGCCTCGATGATCCGCTCGACATCGGCGGCGGGCATGATGGTGGCGCAGGGGATGCCGGCGATTGCCAGCAGGGTCTCGCCAGTGACCCGGTCGAACAGCCGGGCGACCATGCTGCGCGGGGCATCCATGCTGGCCTCGAAGCCCAGCGGATGGAAATGCCAACGCATCACCTGGCAGGCGTTGGGGAACGTCATCTTGTTCATGCCAGCCTCCTTGTTCGTGTCCTGAACGCGGTGATTTCGTAGCGGTAACACTGTGGCCTTCCTGGCAGTCGGGACTCTAACCATAGCACCTGCCATGGCAGTAATCGCCAGAAAATAAGGCAGATGTACTAATGCATGACGGCGGTCACAGTCCTGTCACGATGAACGGTGGGTGTCTATCCGCCGGGGCAAACGTTTTCCCTGTGGGCGGGCGGCTGGCAGCGAGAGTTGCTCTGCTATGTTTATCGGCAGCGCTTTTCGGACCAACGGTGTCGGCCGGGCAGACAGGGAGACAGTCATGCGTTTTTCCACGCTTACCCAACGTATTGCCGGCCATGCAGTCGCCGCCTGGGACATTCATTACCAGGCCCTGGAGCAACGCCGCCTGGGGCGCGAAATCTTTCTGCTATCGGTGGGCGACCCGGACTTCGATACCCCGGGCCCGGTGGTCGAGGCCGCTGTGGCCAGCTTGCGGCGCGGCGATACCCATTACAGCGATGTACGTGGCAGTCTCGCCTTGCGTGAGGCTGTGGTGCGCCACAGCCAGTTATCTTTGGATCCCGCGCAGGTCGTGGTGACCGCCGGAGCCCAGTGCGGCCTGTTCGCGACCTTTCAGTGCCTGTTCGAGCCCGGCGACGAGGTGATCGTCGCCGAGCCCATGTACGTGACCTATCACGGCGTGTTCGGTGCCTGCGGTGCACGGGTCGTACAGGTCGCGGTGCGGCCGGAGCAGGGGTTTCGCCTGGATCCTGCCGCGGTGGCCAGGGTGATCACTCCGCGCACCCGGGGCCTGCTGCTCAACAGTCCGCACAATCCGACGGGCGCGATGATCGACCAGGCCGACCTGGAGCGCCTGGCGCAGTTATGTCGGGAGCATGATCTGTGGCTGGTCTGCGACGATGTTTACCAGTCGCTGCTGTACGAAGGTGAGGCGCCCAGTCCGTTGAGCCTGCCAGGCATGGCCGAGCGCTGCGTGTCGATCGGCAGCCTGTCCAAGTCCCATGCGATGAGTGGCTGGCGGGTCGGCTGGGTGATCGGCCCGCCGCTGTTCGCGCAGCACCTCGGCACACTGGTGATGAGCATGCTGTTCGGCCTGCCGGAGTTCGTCATGCATGCGGCTTGCGTGGCACTGGACCAGGCTGGGGTAGACGTACGGCGGATGCGTGAGGTCTACCGACAGCGGCGTGACCGGGTCTGCGCGGCGCTGGGGGGCTGCCCGGGCATTCATGTCCATCGGCCGGTCGGCGGCATGTTCGTGATGCTTGATATTCGCGGCAGCGGGCTCGGCGCCCAGGCGTTCGCCCAGCGCCTGCTGGACGAGGAGGGCGTGGCCCTGCTGCCGGGGGATGGGTTCGGGCCGAGCGCGGCGGGACATCTGCGCTTGGGGCTGGTGCTGGAGGCCGCGGTGCTAGAGCAGGTGTGTCGGCGCATCGCCGCCTGCGCGCTGCGGGTGCTAGCCGAGCAACCCGGCGGCGATGTTGATGGTAAAACCGAGGATCGCCGTGTTGAACACGAAACCTACCAGTGAGTGCGCCAGCACCACCCGGCGCATGGCTCGGCCGGCGACGCCGATGTCCGAGGTCTGCACGGCGACGTTGATGGTGAACGAGAAGTAGTGGAAGTCCCAGTAGTCCGGGTTACGCTCGCCGTCGGCAAAACGCAGGGGCGGTTCATGGCGGTCGCCGGTATAGAACAGCCGGGCGTAGTGCAGGCTGAAGATGCAGCCGATCAGCAGCCATGAACCGGCCACGGTCAGGCCGGTGTACAGGTAGTGCAGAGCCAGGGCGCCGCCCTCCAGGCCGCGGCTGGATACCAACTGCTGGGTGACGGCGGCCAGGCTGGCGATGGCCGAGACGCAGACGGTGATCAACACCAGACCGGCGTTTTCATCCTCGATGCGGGCGACCTTGCGTACCCGCTCGGCATTGGCCCGCAGGCTCAGCCACAGGACCATGGCCAGGTACAGCCAGACGCCAAGGTTCCAGCCGGCAAGGATGTGCTGCACGGTGTCGCCGGCGGGGATCAGCCAGCCGCCGAGCAGGCCGGCCAGGGTGGCGATACTGAGACGGGGGTGGGTGCGGGTGAGGTGGTGGAAGGCCATGCGGTCCCTTGGTGGATGAGCGTGGGTGAACTGTAGACCAGATGCGGCCCTGGCGCGGGGCAAGCCTGCTGGAAGTGTCAGATTTTTTGTGTGCGGGCCGGTAACGGCCTGCCGTCAGGCAGGCCCTGACTTTCACCAGGTCGGCCTGATGAACCGATCTCCGTACAAAATCGCGAATTGATTCATCGCACTTTTCCAATCATGCGCCGCTGAGCCCCAGTTCGCCGTGATGTTTCGCAGCCCCAGCCAGATCAGCTTGGTAGCTGCATCATCGTTCGGGAAATGGCCTCGGGTCTTGATGATCTTGCGCAGCTGGGCATTGATACTCTCGATGGCGTTGGTGGTGTAGATCACTTTCCGGATGGCTGGTGGGAAGACAAAGAAGGGAATCACTCGATCCCAGGCGCGTCTCCAGGCCGCAACGACCGTTGGATACTGCTTGCCCCAGGGCCCGTTTTCAAACTCATCGAGTGCCTGCTCAGCCGCTTCGGCGTTGATGGCCTGGTAGATCGGCTTGAGCGCCTTGGCCAGTGCCCGCCGCTTGTCCCAGGCTGCAAAGTCCAGGCTGTTGCGGATCAGGTGCACGATGCACGTCTGCAGCGTCGTCTCTGGAAACACGGCGCTGAGAGCCTCTGGCATGCCTTTGAGGCCATCGGTCACGGCAATCAGCACATCCTCGACACCACGTGTCTTGAGATCGTTAAAGACCTTCATCCAGAACTTCGCACCCTCGGTGTTCTCGATCCAGATGCCCAAGATATCGCGCGTCCCGTCGGGTAGAACGCCCAGCGCCAAGTAAATGGCCTTGTTGCGCACCAAGCCTTCTTCGCGGATCTTCACCCGCAGTGCATCGAAGAAAATGACCGGGTACATGGGCTCCAGTGGCCGCTGCTGCCACGCGCCAATTTCTTCCATGACCTCGTCTGTCACAGAGCTGATGAAGTCGGGTGAGACCTCTGTTCCATACTGCTCGGACAGAAAGGCTCGGATCTCTCTGACCGTCATGCCACGGGCGTACATGGCGATGATCTTGTCATCGAAACCGGTGTACCGCCGCTCATGCTTGGGGATGAGAATGGGCGCAAAACTGCCGTCTCGGTCACGAGGAATTTCCAGCCGCAGCGGGCCATCGCCGGTCAAAACCGTCTTGCCACTCTTGCCGTTACGCTGGTTGGTTTCATCCTCTGGGCGCTGCGCGCCCGGCGGATAACCCAGGTGGTGGCCAAGTTCGGCGTGCAGAGCGCGTTCGATCAAGGCCTTCTTGAACGCCGCAGAGGCATCCTCGATAGCCTCTGCGGTCATCAGGCCCTCACCGAACTGCTCCAGCAGCTCTTTGGGGATTTTGGGCAGGTCACGCAAGGGTTTCTTTTTGGTTGGCATACATGCACCTCTTACTCATGTTATGCCCGAACACAAAATTTCTGACACCCTCAGCCTGCTCCACCTCGTTCAGCCCGGCATGCCGTCCACCCGCGGCCGTAGCAGGATCGGCAGGTAGTGCCGGAGGAACAGCAGCAACGCGGCGCTGCCGAACAGCACCGATACCCCCAGCCCCAGCGGCGTGAACGGCGTTACCACGACCCGGGCCAGCGCCGCCAGCTGGATCAGCGCGAACGCCCAGCCAATGCTGCGCGGCACCGCCAGCGGCCGCCCGGTATGCCCCAGGCTGACCCGGGCCATCATCGCCACGATCAGTCCGGTCATGGCGCCGACCGTCAAGGCGTGGGCGGCCAGGCTCGGATTGATCGCCACCCCGGCATGCCACAGCGCCAGGCCCAGGCAGGCCGGGATCAGCCAGGCGTAGGCCAGGTGCAGCGACCACAGCAGCGGCACCCGCCACAGGCCACGGTCATGCCAAAGCACCAGGCGCACGCCGTGCAGCACCGCCAGGGTGGCGAACAGCAAGGCCATTGGCGGCTGCGGCGCATCGTTGAAGCCGAGCACGTAGGTGAGCGGCAGCGCCACGCTGCCCAGCAGGCAGGCGCGGTCCAGCCAGGGGCGGGCCGGTGCAGGGCTCATGTTGCCCAGGCCGCGACGGGTGAAGAACGGGATCACCCGCCCGCCAATCACGCTCATCATCGCCGCCACCAGCCAAAGCCCGGCCAGCACGCCGCGCCGTTGCCACAGCTCGTTGTCCTGCAGCCCGCCGGCCAAGGTCAGCCACTGGCAGGCGGCGATCAGCAGCACCAGTGCGACGATGGGATAGTTGTTGCGCAGCCGCCGCTGCACGATCGGTCGCGCCAGGGCCAGCGCCACCAGCGGCAGGAAGGTACCCTCGATCAAGACCAGCAGCCAGGCCGGCAAGGGCAGGAACCAACTGACCCGACCCAGCAGCCAGAGCAGGAACAGCCCCTGCAGCGGCCGGCCGCTCAGGCCCGGGATACCGCTCCAGTTCTGCACGGCGGTGAGCAGAAAGCCGGCGACAATGGCCACCGCGAAGCCGAACAGCATTTCATGGCGATGCCAGGCCAGCATGCCACCCGCCGGGTTGAGCTGGAGCGCGCCGGCCAGCTCGCCGGCCCACAGCAGCAGGGCGAGCAGGGCGAACAGGCTGCCGCCGAGGAAGAACGGGCGAAAACCCAGGGCCCAAAGGGCCTGACGTGGGCGAGCGGTGATCGGCTGGACGAGCATGGCGGGGACCTTGGTTCGATCGGAGCGGTTGAATGGGGTACCATCACGAACCATGCCAGCGTTCAAAGGCCTTGAATATCAAGGTGATGGCACTGCTTAAGGTCATTATGACTCTTTTTGTTTGTAGTCTTTTTGACCTTGGTCAGGGTTGAAATGACTCGCTTTACGCCGTCTTGCGCTCGCCGCGCATTCGGCTTTGCTACAGGATCCCCGCTGTGACCGACCTCCTGCGCAATCCGCTGCTGCAGTACCTCGCCCGCCTGGCCCCGTCCAGCCAGTTGACCATGCGCTACATCCTGCAGGATGCCGCCGACCGCCTGGGCTTCGCCGATGGCGATATCGCCGATGTGCCCTGGCACCGTCTCGAGCCCGGCCATGTGATCGCCCTGGTGGCGGCGCTGCGCGCCGATGGTTACGCGCCCAATACCTCGTCGCTGTACGTCAATGCGGTGCGGGGGGTGATGAACGAGGCCTGGCGCCAGGGGCTGATCGACCACGAGCAACTGCTGATGATCCGCGAGGTCAAGCCGGCCGGCGGCAGCCGCCTGCCGCCGGGACGCAACCTGCGGCGCAACCTGATCCGTGAACTGATGGACGTGTGCGCCGCCGACCCGCGCCCCCAGGGCGTGCGCGACGCGGCGATCCTGGCGTTGCTCTACGGCACCGGCATGCGCAAGTCGGAGTCGGTGGATGTCGACCTGGACCAGGTGGACTTCCAGGAGCGCAGCGTGCAGGTGCTGGCCAAGGGCAACCGCCAGCTGGTCAAGTACGCCCCAGCCTGGGCCTTCGACAAGCTGCAGGCCTGGCTCGACCTGCGCCGCCAGCACCTGCCTGCCGGCGAGCGCGACGACAGCTTCCTGTTCAACCGCATCCGTCGCGGCAGCCATATCACCCGTGCGCGCATCACCAAGCACGCGATCTATTACATTGCCCGCCAGCGTGGGGCGCAGGTGGGGGCCAAGATCATGCCCCATGATTTTCGCCGGGCGTTCATCACCCGGGTGATCGAGGAGCACGACCTGTCGATCGCGCAGAAGCTCGCGCACCATGCCAACATTCAGACCACGGCGAGCTATGACCGGCGCGACGACAACGAGCGGCGGCGGGCGGTGGAACGGTTCGACTACTGAGAGCGAGCGCGGGCCTCAGCACACCTCGGCATAGCGCAACGCCCGGCCACGCCCCTGATGCTTGGCCGCGTACAAGGCCCGGTCGCCCATCGACAGCAGCCGCGATAGCTCCCCTGGCGCGGCCGGCTGGCTGACTATGCCGATACTTACACCCAGCAGGCCCGGTTCCAGCAACGCCAGCCCGGAAAATCCGGCGCAAATCCGCTGCGCCACCTGTTCGGCCTCGGCCTCGCTGGCGCCGCGCAGCAGGCAGGCGAACTCCTCACCGCCGATGCGCGCAAACAGGTCGTCGCGGCGCAGGTGGCGAGCGGTTTCCCGGGCGAACGCCAACAGCACCTCATCCCCGGCGGGGTGGCCGAATCGGTCGTTTATCCGTTTGAAATGGTCCAGGTCGCACAGCAGCAAAGCCACCGGCACCTGGCTTGTTGCGCAGTCATGCAGCAACTGGTTGCCACGCTCCATAAACGCCCGGCGGTTGTCGATGCCGGTCAGCGGGTCGCTGTAGGCCGCGGCGCGGAGCAGGATCTCGGCGCGCTCGCGAACCATTGCCAGGGTCACATAGGAAATACCGATGGCGAACAGCATCGACTCGAACAGGATGAAGGCAAAGAAGCCCGGGCTGGCGCCGCCGTTGTTGATCGCCTGGTCGAGGGCGACACCGTCCTCGAGCAGCGTGCGCATCAGGTAGAGCGCTGCATGCAGGGTGGTCAGGATCAGCGCCGGGGTATAGGACACCTGCAGGCGCACCCGTGGGCGCAGCAATTCGCCGATGCTCAGGCCGGTATAGCCCAGGGTCAGCAGCGAATACACCTTCACCCGCAGGCCGAGATCGCCGTAAAAGCCCGGCCATAGGCTGAATAGGCCCCAGAACACGGCGCCGGCCAGCAGCAGCGGCCAGTGCGGTTTGCGCCCGCCGAGCACGCGCATGGCCGTCCAGCCCAGGCCGGTGCCGACCAGCAGGACGATATTACCCAGTACCAGGGCCAGGTAGTCCGCGCCAAACCCGCGCAGGGCGTTCAGGCAGACTCCCAGGCCCGAGATCAGCAGCATCGCGCCCAGGTAGCCCAGGCTCGGGTCGCTGGCGCAGCGCCGCCAGGCGTGCAGGGTCAGGATGCCCATCAGGGCCAGGATGAAAACGGCGACCAGGATCAGGGTCGGCAGGCTAAGCGGCACGATTGAAGGGCTCTAGGGGCAAACCGGCGATGCTAAGCCATGCGCATGGCCATTTGCTACCTCGCTCAGTGAATGCTCGACGCCAGTTCGAAGATCGGCATGTACATCAGGATCACGATCAGCCCGATCAGCAGGCCGATGAAGGTCATCAGCAAGGGTTCGAACAGTTTGACGAACCATTCGACCCAGCGGCCGATCTCCTGGTCGTGGAAATCCGCGCAGCGCTCGAGCATCTCGCCCAGGTTGCCCGATTGCTCGCCGGCGCGCAGCAGGCGCAGCGAAACCGGCGTGACCAGTTGCCCGGCCAGCAGCGCATCGGACAATGGCAGGCCTTCGGCGACCCGTCGGCTGGCCTGCTCAAGGCCTTCGGCCGCACTGCTGCCGAGCAGCCCCCGGGCCATGCCCAGGGCGGTGAGGATGGGAATGCCGCCTTGCAGGAGGATCCCCAGCGAGCGGTAGAAACGCGCCAGCTCGTACATCACCAGGCGTTGGTGCAGGGCCGGTAGCCGGCGCAGCAGGCGACCGGCACCACGGCGCAGTGCCGGATGGCGGCGCAGGGCGACCAGCGCGCCGAGGCCGGCGAGGGTGCCCAGCCCCAACGGCAGTTGTTGGGCATGCAGGAACAGGCCGATCTGCATCAGCACCCGTGACAACCAGGGCAGCTCGCTGCCCATGCCCTCGAACACCAGGCTGAAGCGCGGCACGACATAGCCCAGCAGGAACAGCACCACGCCGCCGCCCACCAACAACAGCAGCAGCGGGTAGACCGAGGCGCCGACCAGCTTCTGGCGCACCAGGTCCAGCCGCTGGCGATAGCCGATGTAGCGGTTCAGCGCATCGCCCAGGGCGCCGGTGCGCTCGCTCGACTGCACCAGGGCCACGTACAGGGCGGGAAACACCCGTGGCTGCTGGGCCAGGGCCTGGGACAGCGAACGCCCCTCGTACAGCTGGCCCACCAGTTGCGCCAGGGTCTTGCGCGTGGCGCCGCCGGGGGCTTTCTCGGCCAGGCTTTCGAGGGCGTCGATCAGCGGCAGGCCGGCGCCGAGGAGGGTGGCCAGTTCCTGGCTGAACAGCATCAGGTCGAACGCTGCCGGGCGTCGGCGCAGGGCCAGGCCCCGGCTACGCACACTGAGCACGCGCAGGCCCTGGTCCTCGGCCTGGCGCCGGGCCTGGTCGCTGTCCTCGGCCTCGACCTGCATTTGCACCACGCCCTGGCTGCCCAGGGCCTTGAGCTGGTAGCGCATGGTCGGGCTCCTCACTGCCAACTGGTGATCTCGGCATTTTCTCCGTCGCCGCCGGGCTGGCCGTCCTTGCCCATCGACAGCAGGTCGTACTCGCCGCCGTTCTCGCCGGGCTGCTTGTAGATGTAGGGGCGTCCCCAGGGGTCCTGGGGTACCGCTTTTTGCAGGTATGGCCCCGACCAGCGCGCCTCGCCGCTGGGGGCGGCCACCAGGGCCTGCAGGCCCTGTTCGCTGCTGGGGTAGTGGCCGACTTCCAGGCGATAGAGGTCCAGGGCCTTGCCCAGGCCTTCGATCTGCGCCCGCGCCACTTTGGCCTCGGAACGGCCCAGCTGGCTGAAGTACTTGGGCGCGACGATGCCGGCCAGCAGGCCCAGCACCACCAGCACCACCAACAGTTCGAGCAGGGTGAAGCCGCGTTGGCTGTGGATGTTGCGCTGCATGGTGAAATCCTCCAGTGCGTTTACCCCTGCCATGCAACAGCCGTGCACGTCTGCGCCGGGCCCTTGCGCCATGAGCGCTGGCGGGCGGCACGGCGCTTGCGTCATAGCCGAAAAGCCCGATTCGACGGGCCATTTTCCCCACATCGGGGGCCACTGTTGTTCTTGTGCGGCGGGAGGTGATCGACATGCGTGGGCTGATCCTGGGATTGGCGGCGGGGCTGATGGCGCTCGGCGCCCAGGCCGACATCTACATCGCCAGTGATGGCAAGGGCGGCTTCGTGCTGTCCAACGTGCATCGGCCAGGACGGCACTATGAGCGGGTCATCAAGGAGAGCGGCTTGGCTGGCGGGCCGGTCAACGCCCAGCTGGTCACCGGGCGGCCCTATGCCGACCTGGTGGCGGCCGCGGCCCTGGCCAACGATGTGTCGCCTGCGCTCTTGCATGCGCTGATCAAGGCCGAGTCCGGCTACAACCCCAAGGCCCGTTCGGCCAAGGGGGCGGCGGGGCTGATGCAACTGATGCCGGACACGGCGAAGGAGATGGGTGTCGCGGATGTGCTGGACCCGGCGTCCAACGTGCAGGGCGGGGCGCGCTATATCAAACGCATGCTCAAGCTGTTCGACAACGACATCACCCTGGCGGTGGCGGCCTACAATGCCGGGCCCGACGCGGTGCTCAGCCGGGGGCGGGTGGTGCCGCCGTTTGCCGAGACGCGGCGGTATGTGCCGGCGGTCTTGCGAGAGTATCGGTTGCTGCGCGGACTGGCTGAGGATGCGCCGCTTTGAGGGCGGCCGGCGCTCGATCTCAAAGGCGCTGCAAGGCTCGCGGCGAGCACCTGGCAGCCTTCATGCGACTATTAGCCCGACCGACACACCATGGTTTCCCCAACTCTGGGCTATAACCTCTAAAGGTGCCCAGCCGCGGAGCCCGCCATGGACCTCGCCCCCCGTCCCGACACACTGCTGCCCGCCGAGACCGCCCCGGCGCGCAAGCCGTTCAACCTGCTGCGCTGGTACGCCTGGGTGAGCCTGGCTGTCATCGTCTCGGTGGGTGTCGGCCTGGGCCTGATCTCCAGCCGCTTCATCATCAATGAGAGTGTCGAGCGCGACGCCTTGCTTACCGCGCAGTTCATCACCTCCATCGCCGATGCCGAAGTACGTCATGTGTCGATCCCCAACGTGCGGACCATGGGCGAACTGCTCGACCCGCGTACCGACAAGGCCCTGTCGGACGTCGACCCCGAGGCCCGGCGCCGTGCCCGGGGTGAGTTCCTCGACCATATCGCCCATCTGCCGGATATACTCCTGGCCAACATCTACGCCCCCGATCGCACGGTGATCTGGTCGAGCAACCCGGCGCTGATCGGCAAACTGATCGAGTCCGACGACGACCTCGACCGGGCCTTCGCGTACAAGATGCGGGTGTCGGCCAGCTACCACGACTTCGAGCGGGCGCGCAGCGAGCAGAAGTTCGTCACCCCGCCCGAGGAGCTGTTCATCGAGAACTACATTCCCCTGTTCGATGCCGACGACGAAAACGTCACGGCCATGGTCGAGATCTACAAGGAGCCCCACGACCTGATCGTGCGCATCGAGCACGGCCTGCTGCTGATCTGGCTGGCCATCGCCGTGGGCGCCGGGCTGGTCTACGTCGGCCTGTACGGCATCATGCGCCGCGCGGCGCGGCTGATGGCGGTGCAGCAGAAGCGGCTGATCGGCAATGAAACCTTCGTCGCCCTGGGCGAGGTGTCGTCGGCGGTGGCGCACAGCCTGCGCAACCCGCTGGCGAGCATCCGCTCCAGCGCCGAACTGGCCCAGGCGTTCGATGATGGCCCGGCGCAGAAGAACATCAGCGACATCATCAGCCAGGTCGACCGCATGTCGCAGTGGGTGCGTGAGCTGCTGCAGTCATTGCGCCCGCTCGGTGACGAGGCCGTGCCGGTGGATGTGGCCCAAGCCGTGCGCGACAGCTTCCTGGCCCATGACCAGGCGCTGCGGCAGAGGGGGGTGCGTCTGGTCATGGACGAGCTGCCGACGGCCCGGGTGCTGGGCCAACCGGCTTTGCTCGGGCAGATCTTCAACAGCCTGATTGCCAACGCCCTGGAGTCGATGGAGGCGGGTGGAGAGCTGCGCGTGGAGGTGGTGCGCCACGACCGCCGCACCCTCAGCCTGCGCCTCTCGGACACCGGCAAGGGCATGAATGAGCAGCAGCAGCGCATGGCCTTCCGGCCATTCTTCACCACCAAGCAGGGTGGCGTGGGCGTGGGGCTGATGCTGGTCAAACGGATCATGGAGTGCTTTGGTGGTTCGGTGCGGTTGAGCAGTCGCGAGGGGATGGGGACACGGGTGTTATTGAATTTTCGTGTCGCAGTTATGTGATTATCAACTGTAGGAATGCCTATTAACCTATTGTTTTATAAGTATTTATTTTTTCTAGGTGAAGGTTCCCCAGAAGTGGGGGATTTTTCTATATTTAACATTAATAAATCTATTCAAGTATATGATTTATAAGGTAAATTAAAATAATTTATAGGCTGGCCGAGTTTTTGCTTCACCTGATACAAGCCTGAGGCGGCACCGTCCGCCCGGCCTCAATGGAGTCACTTTGCTACCATCGGTAGCGATGGCATGCCGATAGCCTTCATCGGCCCCAGGCGGGAGCGACGCAATGCAGACGCTCGACAATGATGCCTCTGACAAGCCCGGCAGTATCGCTTCTGGGTTGGCCGCGCCGCTGAGCGAGTTCAACCTGCTGCGCTGGTTCTCGCTGGTCAGCCTGTTGATTATCGCCTCGGTCGCCGGCGGGTTGGGATATGTCTCGACGCGTTTCGTGGTGCGTGACAGCGTTGAACGCGACGCCATGCTCACTGCCCAGTTCATCCAGGCCATGGCCCAGGCGGAGGTGCGCCATTCGCAACTGCCGCCCGGCATCACCATGGGCGAGCTGCTTGACCCGCGTATGGACCAGCAACACCTGCAGTTCACCCCACAACTGGCCGAGTCGACCCGGGTCGAGTTCCTTGACCACATCGAACACCTGCCCGACACCCTGCTGGCCAATGTCTACGGTCGCGACCGCCTGGTGGTCTGGTCGACCAACTCCAACTTGATTGGCAAGCGCATCGACGAGGACGCGGACCTGGAGCGCGCCTTCCATTCGCGCAAGTCAGTATCGGCCAGCTACCACAAGGCCGATGAGGAGCGCGAGGAGCAGAAGTTTCAGCGCGAGCCCCGGCACCTGTTCATCGAGAACTACATACCGCTGTTTGACAGCCAGGGCGAGCAGGTGCTGGCCATGGTCGAGATCTACAAGGAACCCCAGGACCTGGTGCGGCGCATCCACCGCGGCTACGTGCTGATCTGGGCCTCGACCCTGGTCGGCGGGGCGCTGATCTACTTCGGCCTGTTCTGGATCGTGCGCCGCGCCGCCAGCCTGCTGCACCACCAGCAGGACCGCCTGGTGGCCAGCGAGACCTACGTGGCCCTGGGCGAGATGTCCTCGGCGGTGGCCCACAGCCTGCGCAACCCGTTGGCCAATATCCGCTCCAGCGCGGAGCTTGCGCAGGACATCGCCAGCCCGGCGGCGCAGAAGAATATCGGCGATATCATCACCCAGGTCGATCGCATGTCGCGCTGGGTCCGCGACCTGCTGGTATCGCTGCGCCCGGCCAGCGACGAGCCCGAGTCAGTGGACCTGGTGGCGGCCATCGAGGATACGCGACAGACCTTCGCCCCGCAGATCGAGCGCAACGGCGTGCGCTTCGCCTTCGAGGGGCCGTCAACACAATGGGTGGCCAGCCAGCCGCTGCAACTGACGCAGATTCTCAACAGCCTGTTCGCCAACGCCCTGGAGGCCATGCCCCAGGGCGGCGAGCTGCGCGCCGAGGTGCGCCAGCTGGAGGACCAGCAGGCCCTGTTGCAGCTCAGTGATACCGGCAGGGGCATGAACGAGCAGCAACGGCGCATGGTGTTCAAGCCGTTCTTCACCACCAAGCAGGGCGGCCTGGGTGTCGGCCTGGCCCTGGTCAAGCGGATCATGGAGCGCTTTGGCGGCGCGGTCGAGCTGACCAGCCGCGAAGAGGAAGGAACCCGCGTCAGCCTGACTTTCAAAATTGCAGCGGGAGGGGACCATGGAGCACAGCATCCTGGTGGTCGAGGATGATGAAATCCTCGCCGACAACATTCGCACCTACCTGGGCCTGAAAGGCTTCGAGGTCACGGTGTGCCACAGTGCGGAACTGGCGCTGGAGCAGATCAAGCGCGCCCGGCCCGACGCCGTGCTGACCGACAACTCGCTGCCCGGCATGAGCGGACACGACCTGCTGCGCACGCTGGTGGCGCAGGCGCCGGAGCTCAAGGTGATCATGATGACCGGCTACGGCAACGTCGAGGACGCGGTGCTGGCGATGAAGGAGGGGGCGTTCCACTACCTGACCAAACCGGTGGTGCTGGCCGAGCTCAAGCTGATGCTGGACAAGGCCCTGGCGGCCGAGCGCATGGAACGCACGCTGTCGTTCTACCAGGAACGCGAAGCACAGAAGTCCGGGCTGCAGGCGCTGATCGGCGAGTCGCCGGCCATGCTCGAGCTCAAGCATACCCTGCGCCAGCTGCTCGACGCCGAGCGGCGCATGGCCAGCGGCGACCTGCCGCCGGTGTTGGTCGAGGGCGAGACTGGCACCGGCAAGGAACTGGTGGCCCGCGCCCTGCATTTCGACGGCAGTCGGGCCAAGGGGCCATTTATCGAGTTCAACTGCGCCTCGATTCCTGCCAACTTGTTGGAGGCCGAGCTATTCGGTCATGAGAAGGGCGCCTTCACCGATGCCAAGGAGCGTCGTGTGGGCCTGGTCGAGGCGGCCGATGGCGGCACCTTGTTCCTCGACGAGATCGGCGAGATGGACCTGGTGCTGCAGGCCAAGCTGCTCAAGCTGCTGGAGGATCGGACCATCCGCCGGATCGGCGCGGTCAAGGAGCGCAAGGTCGACCTGCGGGTGATCAGCGCCACCAACTGCAACCTCGAGCAGATGGTCCAGCAGGGCAAGTTCCGCCGCGACCTGTTCTTCCGCCTACGCATCATTGCCCTCAAAGTGCCGCGTTTGTACGCACGCGGGCAGGATATCCTGCGCCTGGCGCGGCATTTCCTGGCCCACCACGGGCGGCGCTACGGCAAGCCCAACCTGCGCTTCTCGGCCGAGGCCGAGGCGCTGATGCTGGGCTACGGTTGGCCGGGCAATGTGCGGGAACTGCGCAACATGCTCGAGCAGACGGTGCTGCTGGCGCCCAGCGAGGTAATCGGCGCTCATCAGCTGAACCTGTGCCTGACCCTGGTCGACGAGCCCCAGGCGCAACCTGCGCAGGTGCTGGCGTTCGAAGCGCCGCGCCACGAGCCCCCGGGTACCGCCAGCCTGCCGGATATGGAGCGCGACATGGTCTGCCGCACGCTGGATCGCACTGACTGGAACGTCACCAAGTCGGCACGGCTGCTGGGACTGTCGCGGGACATGCTGCGCTACAAGATCGAAAAACTCGGCCTGACCCGACCGGACAAGCGGCAGTGGTGACCAGCCCAGCGCGATCGATGTGTGGCGGCCTTGTGCCGCGAAAGGGCCGCACAGCGGCCCCGGCAGGCCCAAGTCGGACGTCAATTATCAACACCTTGAAAGGGCTGATGTTAAAGACGAAAGTGGGGGTGCCCCAGTACCTATGAGGCGCTACGGACTTGAGCCATAGGATAAAACGTATGAAGCACTGCTGTTATCAGCTTGCCATCGATTTCAGGGTCATACTCACGCAGAGGCCTGGGCTTACCATTCTCTAACGGTTGATTGATTAGGTGGGCCTTGGGTGCTTTGAGCTTTCCCATGACTGCAATAACTGGTCTATTCAATGTATTGGCAACAATCTGCGCAGCGGCGGTCCCTGCATAGCATCCGAGCAACATGAAAGGCTTGTTTGGGTCTTTGCGGTAGGCTTTCAACCCCTTTAGTCTGGGACCGATTTCCTCCTTCGCCACTAATTTCGCATTGTTTAAGTTACCGAACTCATCTAATAATAGCGGGCGGTCTAGTTTGGAGTGTGTAACGAAACCTGCCATCCCACTAAGTAGTACCTCTTTATGGAACACGGTTGGCGCAATCTTGTCAGTGCCTTTGTATAGCACCTGGTATGGCCCTTCGAACTCGACCCTTCCGGTAATAGCATTACGGACTTTCTCCAAGATATGCCCGGATGGGTCAGTATTGTTGACCCGGTCACCCGCGCAGTAGGTATAGACGTTGATGCCTCCATCACCGAACGGGCTTTTACTATCGGCGGAGTGGAAGCGCATCAAGACGCTATTGAAGGCGCGATAGCCATTGCCCAGAAGGTAGAGGGGGATGGGTAGCTCCAGAGGCTGTCCGTTGAACCTCAACAACGTTGAGTCGTTACGTTCTGGCAGGTAGCCGTAAGGGCAATAGGTGAATATGGAGGGCTGTGATACATGGCTTCTCCTCAATACAGTGGCCTGCCGGTCGACAGCCAGTATTCCCGGTGCTGCTGAACGGCCCCGGTTTGATTTGTCCATGTGTCGCCCCCGACCAGTATTCCCTGGTAATACTGGTGCGCCACTGGGTGCTGTACAACTGGTAAAAATGTCAGGTGGCAGGGACTCAGGGCTTGCTGCTCCCTGAGCTTCCCCCGTCACGCCCCATCCCCTCCGACCCACTACTACCCATCCCCGGCAGATCACGATCATCGTTCTGCTCGGCTGGCGGACTTTCCGGGTCATTGCCCTTGATCCGGGGGTCGGTGTCCCGCGGCATGGGCTTCTCGATCGGGTTGAGGGTGCTGTCGACCCCCGGCTGTGGCGCCGGATTGTGCGGATCGTCAGGGTAGGTGGCGCCGGTACCGGCGGCCAAGGCCAGGGGCGAAGCGAGCAGGGCGGCGAGGAGGAAGGCGTGTTTCATGGGGCAGGCTCCTTTGCGACGGAGAAAGCGGCCCTGCCTGCGCAGGGCCTCTGTCTCACTTGGGCCTGTGTCCCGTCAGCAAGGTGCCATGACGGCGACCAACGGTCACACTACCATCGACAGCAACATGATGAAGATGATGCCGACCACCGAAAGGATGGTCTCCATCATGCTCCAGGTCTTGAAGGTCTCGGCCACGGTCATGTTGAAGTACTGCTTGACCAGCCAGAACCCGGCGTCGTTGACGTGGGACAGGATCAAGGAACCGGCGCCGGTGGCCAGCACCAGCAGTTCACGGTTCACCCCTGGCACCAGGTCGATCACCGGGGCGACGATGCCGGCGCCGGTGATGGTGGCCACGGTCGCGGAGCCGGTGGCAATGCGGATCACCGCCGCCACCAGCCAGGCCAGCAGGATCGGCGAGATCTCGGCCTGCACCGCCATCTGCCCGATCACGTTGCCGACGCCGGTGTCCACCAGCATCTGCTTGAAGCCGCCGCCGGCGCCGACGATCAGCACGATGGCGGCGGTGGGCGCCAGGCTTTGGTCGAGCATCTTCATGATCTGCTGGCGGTTGAAGCCGCGGGCCGAACCGAAGGTGTAGAAGGCCAGCAGCAGGGCGGCGAGAAGGGCGGTGATCGGGTGGCCGATCAGGTCCATCCACTGGCGCACGATGTGCTCGGCCGGCAGTACCACGTCGGCGAAGGTTTTCAGCAGCATCAGCACCACCGGCAGCAGCACGGTGATCAGGGTCACGCTGAAGCTCGGCAGGTTCTGCTGGTTCGAGTCGCGGGCGATCTGGTCCATCAGCTCCTGGGACGGGTTGCCCGGGATATAGCGCGAGATGAAGTTGCCGAACAGCGGGCCTGCGATCACTGCGGTCGGCAGGGCCACCAGCAGGCCGTAGAAGATGGTCTTGCCGATGTCGGCGTGGAAGATGCCGATCGCCAGCAGTGGCCCCGGGTGCGGCGGCACCAGGCCGTGCACCACTGACAGGCCGGCCAGCAGCGGGATGCCGATCTTCACCAGCGACACGCCGGAGCGGCGGGCGACGATGAACACCAGCGGGATCAGCAGCACGAAGCCAATCTCGAAGAACAGCGGGATGCCCACCAGGAAGGCGGCGAACATCATCGCCCAGTGCACCTTCTGCTTGCCGAAGGCGCGGATCAGCGTCTGGGCGATCTGGTCGGCGCCGCCAGAGTCGGCCATCAGCTTGCCGAGCATGGTACCCAGCGCGAGGACGATGCCGACGAAGCCGAGCACGCCGCCGAAGCCGTCCTGGAACGACTTCATCACCTTGGCCACCGGCATGCCGGAGGTCAGGCCGAGAAAGCCCGCGGCCAGGGTGAGGGCGACGAAGGGGTGGACTTTGAAATGGGTGATCAGCAGGATGAGCCCGACGATGGTGACCAGTGCGTCGAGCAACAGGAAGGTATCGGTAGCCAGTCCGAACATGGTTCGTGAACCTCGGTCTTTTCGTTGTTGTTTTGGTGTCGCGTGTCTTGCGTCATTGCGTCTTGAGAAGCAGGGAGACAGCGCTGTCTTTGGTGAGCCGGAAAAACCGCCGGTTCAGGCAGTCCGCGCCAGCGCCTGCTCACCGCAAGGCTTTAGCCATTGGTGCACGTCCTCGGCCAGCGTGGTCAGCGGGCGGGTGGCATCCAGGGCCAGGGTCAGGGGTTCGGCGTGCGGCGGCTCCAGTGCGGCGAACTGGCTGTCGATCAGGCTGGCCGGCATGAAGTGGCCGGGGCGGGCCAGCACGCGCTTCTCGGCTTCTTGCGGGGTCAGTTCGAGGAACACGAAGCACAGCTCGGGCACGGCCTGGCGCAGGGTGTCGCGGTAACGGCGCTTGAGGGCCGAGCAGGTCAGGATCGGGCGCTCGCCGGCGGCCAGGGTGTCTTGCAGCGCCTGGCCCAGAAGCACCAGCCAGCCGGCGCGATCGTCGTCGTCCAGGGGAATGCCGGCACTCATCTTGGCGATGTTCGCGGCGGGGTGGAAGGCATCGCCTTCGATCAGGCGGCCGCCGCTGCGGGTGGCGATGGCGGCGCCGACGCTGCTTTTACCACAGCCGGCTACGCCCATGACCACGATCGCGGACAGGGAAGGGTTCATCTGTACCTCCTGCTGGGTGAGATAGCGCTGTCTCGGTCGGGACGGACCGAGCGTCATGCGCCACCCTCCCGGGTGTTATTGATCTTGTCTTTGGCAGTATGGACGCTGAACGCATGCCTGCTACCAAGATTGCATTGCCTGCATTCAGAGACAGCGCTACCTTAGTGACCGTTCCCCATTCCTGCAAGCGGTAAAATTACAACACTCATGTCCCGCACTGGCTCGCGCACTACCGGTCGTCCCACCCTGGCGGAAGTCGCCAGGCTTTCCGGGGTTTCTCCCATCACCGCCTCCCGCGCGCTGCGCGGCGTCAGCACGGTCGCGCCGGAGCTGGTGCAGAAGGTCATGGCCGCAGCGGCCAGCCTGGGCTATGTCGCCAACCCGGCGGCACGCGCCCTGGCTTCGGCGCGCAGCCAGTCGGTGGTGGTGTTGATCCCATCGTTGTCCAACCAGTTGTTCATCGACACCCTTGAGGCCATCCACGAGGTGATGCGCCCCCGTGGCCTGGAGGTGCTGATCGGCAACTATCACTACGATATTGCCGAGGAAGAGAACCTCATCCGCAACTACCTGGCCTACCAGCCGTGCGGCATGCTGCTCACCGGCTTCGAGCGCAGCGACGCTTCGCGGCAGATGCTCGCCGCCAGTCGGGTGCCGTGCGTACATATGATGGAGCTGGGCGGCGAGGCCGACGCCCTGTCGGTGGGCTTCTCCCAGCACGAGGCAGGACGCGCCGCGGCGCGCCACCTGATCGAGCGCGGTCGGCGGCGCCTGGGCTTCATCGCCGCGCAGCTCGACCCGCGGGTGATGCAACGCGCCGAGGGCTTCCGCCAGGCCCTGGCCGAGGCCGGTCTGCAGGCGCCCGAGCTGGAAATGCTCGATCCGCAGCCGTCGTCCATCGGTCTGGGCGGCACGCTGTTCAGCCGCCTGCTGGCCAAGGCGCCGGATGTCGATGGCATCTTCTTCTGTAACGACGACCTGGCTCAGGGCGCGGTGCTGCAGGCGCTGCGCGAAGGCGTCGAGGTGCCGCGGCGAGTGGCGATGGTCGGCTTCAACGACCTGCCGGCCTCGGCGCACATGGTCCCGCGCCTGACCTCGATCCGCACCCCGCGCGCGGCGGTCGGCCGCGGCGCGGCGCAGGCGTTGCTGGCATTGCTCGATGGCAAGCGGGTGGCCACCGGGCAACAGGACCTGGGGTTCGAGCTGATGGTGAGGGAGAGTTCCTGAGCCGCTACAGGCACTGCACGATCCGGATATCCCTGTCTCAACCACAGCTCCAGGGCTGGCGCGTGCGATCAGCGGACACGCGTCACTGCACTGGCAGGAAGTTCATCAGCAGCAGGCTCTGCGCATAGTTCAGGCCGATTCGCCGGTAGCGTTCGTCGAGCATCTGCGCCACCAGGTCCAGGCGCGCGACGACCTTGCCGAACTCCACTGCGAAGCTCAGGTTGCTGCCCTGTTCGGAAATTTCGTTGGAAAACAGCAGGAGCACGCCATTGGCATCCTGGCGTTGGCTCAGCATCCAGGTGGCTTTCTCGATGTTGCGGGCAGCGTTGTTGATGAACAAGGGGTCCAGGGTGTCCGTCATGTAGAACGCGGTGCGTCCGCCATGGGCGGTGACCAGCATGCTGCCGATGGCGTAGATGAATGCGCCGACCCGGTCGCCGCGAAACTCCGGGCTCAGGGCGTAGCTCAAGGCTGCCAGGTCGCGGCGCTCGCCCAACTGCGGCAGTGGTTGGCGCTGTTCGATGGCGATGCGAATCTGCCGCGCCGCCGTGGTGGCGTCGAGGTAGCCCGACAGCCTCCACTGGCTGGGGTTGCGCAGGTACAGCTTGTCCATCAGCAGGTACAAGCTTTGCAGGTTGTCGCGCATGGCCAGGGTAGCCATGCGGTCGACACTGGTCTGGAACAACTCGTCTGGCTTGCCGTTGCCGATCTGGGTGAGCATGTCGCGCCCCTGCTGTTGGGTGCAGGCTGTCAGGCACACGAGGGCAGCGGCCAACAGCAGGCGGTGGTGAAGCTCGGCGGGTTGTCGTACGGCCATCGGCACCGGTGGGAGTCGTCGGTTCTGCCGGGGATCGGCGGAGCCTGGCCATGGATAGAGCGCAGTAAGGCGAAAAAGTGCAATATCGCGACCCTTGACTCACGATAAGCCGTGGTCAAGGGCTGCGCGGGTCAGGCGACATCGACCAGCACGATCTCGCTGTCTTGCACTGCCGTCACCTTCAGCACCGTCTCCTGCTCGATCGCGACGCCGTCGCGCGCCTTGGCCTGGAGCCCGTTGACCTCGATCAGCCCCTTCGCCGGTACCAGGTAGCCGCGTCGACCAGCATCGAGGCGGTACTCGGCGCTTTCGCCGGCGCGCAGAGTGGCAGCCACCAGGCGTGCGTCGGTGCGGATGCGCAGGCTGTCCTCATCGCCCTCGCGGCCACTGGCCAGGGTCACGAAGCCCTCGCCACGTTCACCCTTGGGGAACGGCCGGGTGCCCCAGGACGGCGCATCGCCGACCTTCTCGGGAATGATCCAGATCTGGAAGATCCGCGTGTCGACCTTCTCCAGGTTGTATTCGCTGTGGACGATGCCGCTGCCGGCACTCATCACCTGTACGTCCCCGGCCTCGGTACGGCCTTTGTTGCCCAGGCTGTCCTGGTGGGTGATAGCCCCTTCGCGGACGTAGGTGATGATTTCCATGTCACGGTGCGGATGGGGCGGGAAGCCTGCGCCGGCGGCGATCAGGTCGTCGTTCCAGACCCGCAGGTTGCCCCAGTGCACACGTGCCGGGTCATGGTACTCGGCGAAAGAGAAGTGATGGTGAGCGTCCAGCCAGCCGTGGTTGGCGTGGCCAAGGCTCTCGAAGGGTCGCAGTTGCAGCATGATATTGCTCCTCTGATTCGGTGGAATGGTGCCATGATGCGGTTTTGAAAGATCGATAAAAAGCGTAAATATCGGCTTTATATGATCTATTAATTCGATTCGAATGGATGCGAATCAACATGCGCTTCATCGCCTAATTGACTGATACACAAGCATTCGCTGGCACTTTCTTGCGGATGAGGTGAACATGCCCGCTGTTCTGATTCTCAATGGAGTGACCGTGCCTCACGAGCATCCCCAGGCCCCGGCCGACCTGACCCCGCCCGCCCAGTTGCCGTGGCTGCGCCGCCTGGCGGCCCGCCTGTTGGGGCGCGGCCTGTCGCGCCTGAAGGCGCAGCACCGTGACTCCTGGTTCCTGGGCCACGCCACGGGCCAGCGCAACGGCCATGCCGATGGCCTGCGCGAAGGCTACGAGCGGGGCCGGGTGGACGGCTACGAGGCCGGGCGCCAAGTCCTGGTGATCCGCGATACCCGCCCCGAGCATGTCGCTGTGCCGGGCCAGGACGACAACCTGTTCGACGATTGGCGCCTGCCGCTGACAGCCGAGCTGAAGAAGCGCTTCAAGGCCGACGTCGCCCAGCGCCTGCCGGCCGAGGCGCAACCGAGCGCGGCGCAGTGGAAGCTGATCTTCAGCGATACCCCGTCCACCTGTGTGGTGGCCGGCGCCGGGGCGGGCAAGTCGACCTCGCTGGTGCTGCGCATCCTGTTGCTGCGCCATTACCTGGGCTTCGAGCTTGATGCCCTCACCGTGGTGACCTTTACCCGCGAGTCGCGCAAGGACTTCATCCAGCGCCTGCTGCAAGTGTTCGCCCAGTGGCAGGTCGAACTGTCGCCGGCCCAGGGGCGCGAGCTGGTGCGCACCTTCCACTCGCGCATCCTGCCGCTGGTACGCAGCCTGCCGGGCTTTGCCCAGGTGCGGGCGTTCGAGACGCTGGGCAGCGAGATGCCTGTCGGGGGCGAAGCCAACGCCGACAGCAACCCTTTCGACCTGCGCCTGAACGACGCCCAGCGCCAGCAGCTCAACCTGTGTTACCGCGACCTGATGGGGCAGAGCCCGCGTTTCGCCGAGTTGATCGCCGCGCTGCGCCAGGAAGCCCTGCTGCTCAAGCCGCTGGATCCGGATCACCCGGATGTGCAGAAACGCGCCCAGGTGACCCAGCTGGCGGCCCAGCGCGACGAAGAACTGTGCGATGTGATCGAGGACCTGTGGTTTGCCGCCGGGGCCTGGCCTATCAAGGGTATCGAACCTTGCCGGGACACGGTGCAGATCCGTGGTAGCCGCTTTCATGTGCACGGACGCCTGGAAGGGCTGGATGCCTGGGTGGTGTTGGGCTTCGACCCGGCCGAGAGCGGCCAGTACCAACGCCCGGGCGCCAAGCTGGCGGTGCGTGCGGAGTGGGCGGTCAAGCGAACCCTGTTTCAAGCCTTCTGCGACAAGCCATTGATATGGTTGGATAACTATTCTTCTGCAAAACGGCTGGCGGCGTCTCTGGCGGGTGATGCCGTGGCGGGGCCGGGCTTCGAGTACAAGGTCAAGGGCGAGCTGGCCCCGGCGCCGTTGCTCGACGCCTTCGTCACTGCGGCCAGTTTCATCGAGAACCTAGGCCTGGACGTGAATGCGGCGGTGGCGGCCATGAGCTTCCCGTCCGGCGACACCGACGCGACCTTCTTCGAAGCCCTGGCCCTGTACTGGAAGGCGCTGGAGGCACACCTGCTGGCCCAGTCACCGCCGGTGATGACCTACAACCGCATGTTCGCCCTGTTCGGCGAGAACAACCCGGAGAACCTCGGGCTGTTGCCCGACCCGTTGCTGCGCCCCCTGGCGCACCTGATGATCGACGAGTTCCAGGACGTCTCGCCGCAGATCGTCAGCTGGCTGCGCGCGAGCCTGGCCGAGATCCGCCGCCGTGGGCCGGCCCTGCATGTCGGGCGGGTGGCGCAGCATTCGTCGCTGATGTGCGTCGGTGATGACTGGCAGTCGATCTACGGCTGGCGCGGCAGTTCGCCGAAGTACTTCATGGAGTTCACCAAGGCGTTCCCGTCACCCGCCAACACGCGGGTGATGCTGGTGGAGAACTACCGCAGCCAGCAGCACATCATCGATGCCGCCGAGCATCTGGTCAAAGGCGCCCCGGCCATCACTGGCAAGAAGGCCAAGGCCGCAGGGCTGGCGACTGAATTGCCGTTGGCACCGGTGAGGGTCTTCGACCGGGACGAGGCGGCACTGGCCGAGACCGTGATCGAGCACTATCAACGTGGCGAAACAGTCATGATACTGTTTCGAAAATCCAGCGATAAACTATTGATAGAGCAATATATATCATCGATTGTTAAAGTTGATTCTAGCTTGCCGATCGGCCAGCGCCGCCTGCGCCAACTGACCTATCACAGTGCCAAGGGCCTGCAGGCTGACACGGTGTTCATGCTGGGCGATTGCCAGTACCTGACCAGCTCGCCCTACAAGAACCAGGTCTACCGTCTGGCCGGCCTGGGTAAGCCGGGTGATGCCCAGGCGTTCGACACGGCGCAGAAGGAAGAGGTGCAAAGACTGGCCTATGTGGCTGTCACGCGAGCAGTCCGGCATTGCTACTGGCATGTGGAAAAGGCCAGTGGCGAGGTGGCCGGGCAGCCGCGCGCGTCGAGCCAGGTACACGGCCGGCAGGTCTTCTTCGAAGACCTGCGCGGCCAGTAGGCTCAGTTGTTGGGGTCGCGGCGTGCGGTCAGGCCAAGGTAGAGGGCGTCTTCGTCCGCTTCCAGGCCCAGGGCCATGCGGTTCATGCCCGCGACATACTGTTCACTGGTGAGGGGCTGGCGCAGGGGCTGGCCATCTTCGCCAAGGGGACTGCGCCCCAGCGCCTGGGTCAGCGCTTCGATCACCGGGGGTTCGAGTGTGCCGTCCAGGTCATTGCCCTCCAGGAAGTCCATGCCGACATCCCAGCGACGCCTGAGCACATTGAAGCGAGTAATGAATTCCCGGTGCAGCAAGCGGCGCCAGGTCGGGTGTCGAGAGATCCACTGGCGACGCCTGTCGGCGCTAGTGTCCCGTGTCTCGACCTCATTGCGTACCGCATCTTCGGTCTGCGCCGAGATTTCGGCGGTTTGCCGGTACAGCATGTCCTGTTGGAACTCGGGGAAGTCCAGTCTCCTCGACAGGCGAGTGCGCAGGGCCAGGCGAATCTCGATCAGGTCCAGGCCTTCGCCAAGGCCATTGTGCAGCACGTCGTCCGACAGCGTATCGAAGCGATGCAGCTCGGGTACTGCGGGCCTGGCACCGCGCTCGTCCAATGGCTGGGCATGCCAGGCATCCATTGCACGTAGGGCATCGCGTCGCGCAAGCCTGGCGTTGAACAGGTCCTGGGCCAGGGCGTTCACCTGGTCTCGTCGGAACAGGCGCCTAAAGAACTGGAACAGTGGTGGCGTGGCAACCTCGTCACCGGCGATTCCATAGTCGGCCTTGATCTCTGCGGCCTCATCGTAGGCCATTACTTCGACCTGCAAGGTATCGAAACCATCGGCACCGGCATCGCCGCAGGTCACCGGGAACTCGCTGGCCACCTCGTTAAGGCGGGTGCGCAAGCGAGTGCTGGCGGCAGCCCGATCAAGCAGTCTCCAGACCTGACGGGCAAAGGCCCTGGGCTGACGCAGCGCGCTGGCTGACATGCCGACCTGTTCGATGACCTCGCGCAAGCTGGTGTTGCGGTCCTCGTCAAACAATGCGTTCCAGGTGGCTTGGCGGGCTTCGCTGGCACCGCTCAGCCAGTCGATTCGCTGCGCAGGTGCAGGCAAAGGCGCCTCGATCGTTTCTTCCTCGGCGGAGGCGCCGATGACCCTCAGGCTTGTGCGGGTGCGTTCATCCAACGGGTTGTAGTTGAAGCGCCAGCGATAGCCAGGACGTCTGGCCAGCAGTGCGTCTGAATAGGCTGAGTAGATCAGCGAGTCGAAATCGGGAATCTGCGTGATGCGATTCATGCTCAGGTCCACTTCGCGCAGCATGCATGGGGTGCGCTGCATCAAGGTGCCGAGCCCGGATGGCCAGTGCTGCAACTGGGTGCTGTCCAGACGCAGGGTGGCCAGGTTCTCCAGGTTGCCCACGTCAGGGCCGAGGCCCAGCGGATTCAGGCTCAGGTGCAAGTGCCGCAACGCACGCATCGAGCCAAAGGCCCCCGCCATTTGCGCATCCAGCGCAATGCGGTTGACCCGCAGATCCAGGGTCTCCAGGCGCAGGCCCGCAATCATCTGCAGGTCCGGCAGGGTCAGGGTGAGGCGGTTGCGGGGCAGTTCCAGGCTGCGCAGATTGTCCAGTGTCGGCAATACCTCGTGGGCGACAGCTGGCAGCTCCCCCAGGCGTGCCCCGCTCAGACGCAGTTCACGCAATTGCGGAGCATTGCGCAGTGCCCGCAGGACCGAAGCGGCGCTCAACTGCGGGCTGCTGCGCACATCGATTCGCCGTAATGACACAAAGGCCTGCAGGAAGTCGGCGGGCATTTCGATCACGTTGAGGTTCTCCAGCGTCAACGTGGCGATGTGATCGAAACGCGCCGCTAGCGGCGGCAACGCATCGAGGGTGATATTGGACAGGCTGAGTACTTCGCCGTCCAGGCGCTGCCAGGCCCGGACCAGTTGGTCGGCGGTCCTGGTGAAGTAGGCGCCGACTTCTTCGCCCCAGTCGTCGGCGCCTTTGCTGGCCCAGGCGCCGAGCTGTTCACGCAGTGTTGCCAATTGAGCACGCAATGCCTGAATCTGTTCAGTAGCGCTGCCCCTGACGCGCAGGGTAACCAACAATTGCCTGACCTCGCGATCACCGAGCCCGGGGTACAAGGCATGCAGCTCGCGTTCGGCCCGGGAGGCGAATACGCCTGGGCTCAGCGGGTAGCCATACCTGCCATCGCTCAGGCGCAGGGGCGAGCGAAAGCCGGGGCTCACCGGTTGCTGGCCGATCAGCCTGGCGGCTGCGGGACGGTCGGCAAGCGCCGCGTGATAGCGCTGTTGCGCGGACCTTTGTGGGTAGCGGGCCAGCAGGTTGTCGCTGATCAGCTGGCTATCGGCGTTGGCCAGGCTGTTGCGGTACAGGCCCAGGATTGCCCGGTCCAGTCGCACACGGGCTTGCAGCAGCCGTGCTTCCTCGGCAATACGCAGGGGAACCCGGCCTGCAAGCAGGCTGTTGCGTTCGGCGCTGCTGGCCTGGCTGGCCAGTTCGTCGAGTGCCTGCCGGGGCAGGCCGGGAAACTGTCGACCGATGGCCAAGATCGTGGGCGTGGCTGCGCTGGTATGAGCGTTGTAGAGGCTGTCGAACAGCGCCGACCGACTTGCGCTCAACCGGTCGGCCATCAGCGTCTGCAAGGCCTGTTGGCGTTGCCCGGCTGAGGCACCCTCGGGCAGCAGGGCGTTTACCGTTTCTTCGTCCAGGTTTTCCAGGACGATCCTGGCCAGGTCGCCGTTGTCCAGGTCGCTGCGGGTCAACTGGATTACCTGGTCACCGAGCCGATCGCGCCCATAGCGGGTGGCGCTGCCCATCGGCTCGACCCCCTCGAAAACCTCCAGCACCACATCCTCGGGCCAACCGGGCAGTTCGCCGAGCACACTGATGGCGAATTGTTTGTAGGCTGCCAACGGGCGGCCCTGGCGGGTTCTGGCGATGATCTCGTCGGCGGTGCTGTCGGCCTTGAGCCGGCGCAGGGCGTCCTCGAGCAGCGCCGGAGGGCGCCTGCCGTCGGCGTGGACCTGCTCCAGCACGCCACGGTCCAGGCCGCTGCTGTCGAGTGCTGCCAGCAGTTCTTCATCGTTCAAGCCCTTGCAGAGCGGACCGAGGCGGCGCATCAACTTGACCCGGCTCCAGTCCTGCGGCCGCTCGTGCGACAAGCGCCAAGCCCCTTCGCCATTGCCACGCAGTCGTGGCTGATAGGCCTGTGGATCTTCCGGATGGACAATGCGCCAGTCTTCATCGCTGTGCTTTCGCACCTCGTGGAGCGAATCGTCCAGTTCGATGAAATGCCGATTGTCATACTGCAGGATGCCTTGGTTGTCCGGTTGCAGGTCCGCCGGCAGTTCGACCGGGCTGCGGTAGGGCTGCAACTGCGGGTGCCACAGTCGCTGCTCGCCATTGATCCAGAGGCTTTCCATCCCGTCGACAAAGCCGCTGGCCCTGGCCAGCTTGGCGACGCCAGCGATGGCGATCACGCTGCCGAGGTTGATGAGCAGCGACTCGACCTGCCCTGCGGCCTGGGCGTTGTCACCTTCGGACCAGGCTTCGAAACCGTGGAAGATACTGCTCATGACCTGGCCTGCGCCCACTGCCAGCATGGCGACGTCCAGGCCGGGGACGAACATGGCCGCCACCCCCAGCAGGTTGAAGCCGCGCTCGCCCCACAGCATCAGGCGCTCACGCCGTGCCTTGGCGTCGACATCGGCCGTCGGTACCGCCACCCCGCGCGCGTCGTCCTGCAGGCGTTGTACATGGTCGTTGAACAGCTTGGGCCACACCGGGAAGGCGATGGGGGTTTCATGGATCGCCAGCACCGGGAAGCGGACGGGGCGCGGTGTTGGTGGCTCATCTGCTTCGCTGGCCGTTTCCTGTCCTTGCCAGGGATGCGTGCCAGGTTCGGTCTCGGCAAACGCGGGGGAAGGCGTCTCGAGGGGGATCACCTGCGCCCGGGGGCCTTCGAACAGCCTGGCCTTGAGTTTTCTTGCCATCTCGGGGCGATCCTTCAGGGCGACATGTTCCAGAAAACGTTCGCGATAGCCGGGCTCCAGCAGCCGGCGCCGTAGGTACCTGCCGAAGGCGAGCAGGTTGATGAACTCCTGTACAGGTTGATCGTCGTCGAAGGGCAGGTAGGCGATACAGGCGGGGGCGGGCTGGCTGTTTACTTTCAACAGCCACAGGTCGTGCAATTGCGTGCCCAGCATGCTCAAGGTCAGCACCGAGGCCGTTGCCGTCCCGTAACTTGGCGCTTGGTCGGTGGTACAGAGCTGGAGCAATGCCTGGAGGCCTTCATCCGTCAGGTGTCTGCGCATATGGGCGATCAGCGCCTGCACGGCAAGCTCATCGCGCCGCGCTTGGCTCCATAGCGGTTGCAGCACGGCCTTTCGCGTGCCGCCATAGAGGCTTTGCAGGTGCTGCTGATAGCGCTTGCCCAGGTCGAGTGCACGGCAGTGGCTGACAAAAGCGTTTGTACTCAAGCCAGGGATTGGTGTGGTGTCTTCGACACTGAGCTGCAAGGTGCTGAAGGGGCCAACCTCAGCCATGCCTTCGAAATTGTGCAGAGCGGCTTCCAGCAGGCTGGTGAGCGTGGCGGCGCCGGTCGGTTGCTCGGTCAGGATCACCGGGCGGGGCATGACATGGGATGCGTCCGGATCGGGAAACCCACCCATCTGGCCCTGCGTAAATGGCTGACGGTTGAACTGCGCTTGTGTAAGGGAGACCTGCACGCCCAGTCGCGCCTTCAGCAAAGGTTCGCAGAACTCGGTGATGCCCCGCAGAGCCTGTAAGGCCTTGGCCAGTGCCTTGCTACTGGTCGTTCGCTGCTTGATGGCCTCGCGCAGTTCTGCCTGGCGGACCGGCGAGGCCTGGACGAACCAGTCCGCGAACTGTCCGTCCGGCTTGATGTGTTCCCGGTGTGCCCGACGCAACAGCCTTTGAGTGTGGGTTGGATGCAGATGCCTGGTCCAGCCCGGCAGGCTGCGCAAGATCTGTTGCTGGTGGTAGGGAGGATCGAGGCTGTGCATGGTCGCATTCCAATAAGGGGGAGCGACCATTCAAGGACAGTGGGAAGGGCTTGAGGCGGTACATAGTTGAGCCGCTTCCAGGGCGATGGCTGACATGTCAGGAGCCGTTTGGCCCACAGCACCTGCGGCGGACCTACCGTCGGCCATTGACGGCGTCGGCCTAAGGTCAGCCGGCGGGGACGCTGCTATGGTCTAGACAAAGCCTGAACGTGGAGCACTGCCATGCCAGCTTTCACCATCCTGCATATTGACCACCTGGTCCTGCGCGTCGGCGATCTGCAGCGCAGCCTGGCCTTCTACCATGAACTGCTTGGCTGTCCGGTGCGCAAACGCAGGGATTCGCTGGGGATGATCCATCTGGGGGCCGGCGACGGCCTGATCGACCTGGTGGCTGTCGATGGTCCGCTGGGGCGCCAGGGCGGCCCGCTGCCCGGCCCGAGCGGGCACAATGTCGACCATTTCTGCCTGCGCATCGAGCCGTTCGACGAACCGTCGCTGAGCGCACGGCTGCGTGAGGCCGGGGTAAGGGTCGAGGCCGCAGAGAAACGCTACGGCGCTGAAGGTGAGGGTGTCTCGCTGTACTGTTACGACCCCGATGGCAACCGCGTCGAACTCAAAGGGCCGCCCATTCAGGCATAAAGGTGCTGCGATGCGCACTCAGCTTGTAGACCCAAGCAGCAACCCCGCCTGCTGACGTTTGGGCAAGCGCTGCACCACCAGTTGGTGCGACCGCTTAAGCAGGTCGCTCAGCTCGTCGCGGCCCATCGGGTAGGGCGGCAACATGCTGATCCACTTCGCCCGCGCCAGGTAAGGCGCCGGGCGAATGCCGGGGCGGTCGCAGTAGCCGAGGAACAGCTCGTCGGCCACCTTGAACGACAAGCCGGCGCCGCCCAGGTCCTGCACGGCGAACATCTTGTTGCCGGCCACCGAGAACACCCGGATGCCGCCCCATTTGTAGTCTTCCCGCGCCCCAGGCAGGGCCAGGCACAGCGCCGCCACCTGCTCCTCGGACAGCCTTTTCTCAGACATAACGCTCTCCACAGGCTTCGAATGAAGCCGCCAGGTGATCGATCCATGCGCGTACCGCTGGCAGCAGGCCCCGGCGGTGCGGGTAGACCGCCTGCAGGTAGCCGCCGGGCAGCGACCAGTCTGGCAGCAGGCGCACCAGTTCGCCACGGGCCAGTTCTTCCTCGCAGAACATCGACGGCAGGGCGGTGAAGCCCAGCCCTGCACGTACCGCGGCGTTGCGCACGACAAAGTCGTCGATGGCCAGCCGCGGCTCCAGGGCGACTTCCTCCTGACGGTCATGGGGCCCGTGCAGACGGAAGTGCACCAGGCGGTCGGCTTCGGCCGCGCCGAGCACCGGCAGGGTCGCCAGCTCGGCGGGCTCGCGGATATGATCGGCGAAGCCCGGCGCGGCCACCAGCTGCATCTGCGCCTGGCGCAGGCGCCGGGTGACCAGCGCCGGGTCCTCGTCGCCCAGGTCGCGTACCCGCAGGGCGACGTCGATGCCCTCGGAGATCAAGTCGACCCGGCGGTTGAGCAGCACCATGTCGAGCTGCACCTGGGGGTATTGGGTGAGAAAGCGACTGATCACATCCGGCAGGAAGGCGTGGGCCAGGGCCACCGGGCAGGACACCCGCAGGCGACCCCGGGGCTCGCTGGACATGCTGGCCACTACCTCGTCGGCCATCTCCGCCTCCAGCAGCATGGCCTGGCAATGGTTCAGGTAGCGCTCGCCCACGGCGGTGAGCTTGAGCTGCCGGGTGGTGCGCTGCAGCAGGCGGGTGCCCAGGCGTTCCTCCAGCTCGGCGATGCGCCGCGACAGGCGCGACTTGGGGATGCCCAGCTGGCGCCCAGCGGCGGCGAAACCACCGGCTTCGACCACCCGGGCGAAGTAGAAGAGGTCGTTGAGGTCTTGCATTTGACAGTCTCATTGTTCCATCAGTGGAACAAACTAACGCGTTTTTACCGACTTATCAGCTATTCGATGTGCCGATAGGATTGCTCCCATCGTGATCGCCCACCGCCGCGGTCTTCATTCACAGGAGAGTCCCATGAAACTGTTGCATATCGATTCGAGCATCCTGGGCGACAATTCCGCCTCCCGCCAGCTGAGCCGCGAAGTGGTCGAGGCCTGGAAAGCCGCCGACCCGAGCCTCGAAGTGGTCTACCGCGATTTGGCTGCCGATGCCATCAGCCACTTCTCCGCCGCCACCCTGGTCGCCGCCGGCACCCCGGAGGAGATGCGCGATGCCGCCCAGGCCCACGAGGCCAAGCTGAGCGCCGAGACCCTGGAAGAATTCCTCGCCGCCGACGCCGTTGTGATCGGCGCGCCGATGTACAACTTCACCGTGCCGACCCAGCTCAAGGCATGGATCGACCGCGTGGCGGTGGCCGGCAAGACCTTCCGCTACACCGAGGCCGGCCCTGAAGGCCTGTGCGGCGACAAGAAGGTGATCCTGGTGTCCACCGCCGGTGGTCTGCACCAGGGCCAGCCGACCGGTGTCGGCCATGAGGACTTCCTCAAGGTGTTCCTCGGCTTCATCGGCATCACCGACCTGGAAATCGTCCGCGCCCATGGCCTGGCATATGGTCCGGAGCACCGTGCCAAGGCCATCGACGCCGCCCAGGCGCATATTGCCGGTGAGCTGTTCGCCGCCGCCTGATTGCGACTGCTTGACCAAAGCCGACTGCCGCCCAGCGCGCCAGTCGGCTTTTTTCATCCAGTTTTCATGTGCTGGCTGCGAGACGGGTTCTATGCTGGCATCCATTCCCGAGTGCTGCGCAGTGCCTTGCGACGAGGAGTGCCCTGCGATGAAACGAACCCGTATGCTGATGGCGCTGTTGCTGCTCGGCGGCCTGCTGGCGCGCGCCGACGCGGCGCCGTGGGTGGCCGGGTTGCACCGCCTGACGCTCACTGACCCGGTGGACGCCCGGCCCATGCAGGCGCTGGTGTTCTATCCTTCCAGCGGCGAAGCGCGCCCGGTGCGCATCGAGGGCTACCAGACCCGTGTCGCCGAAGAGGCGCCGGTGGCCATGGGCCAGTTCCCGCTGCTGGTGATCTCCCACGGCAACACCGGCAGCCCGATGGCCTTGCATGACCTGGCCAATGGCTTGGCTCGCCAGGGTTTCGTGGTGGTGGCGGTGGTCCACCCCGGGGACAACAACCGTGACCATAGCCGCCTGGGTACCCTCAGCAACCTCTATGGCCGGCCACTGCAAATCAGCGCCGCGATCACCGCGGCGCGCAACGACAGGCTGCTCGCGCCGTATCTGAATGACGGCAAGGTCGGGGTGATTGGCTATTCCGCCGGCGGCGAGACCGCACTGATCCTGTCCGGCGCACGGCCCGACCTCGAACGCCTGCGCCGCTATTGCGAGCAACGCCCCACCGACACCGACGCCTGCAAGACCCATGGCGTGCTGATCGCCGACCACAGCGAGCTGGCGCCCCGCGCCGATCCCCGGGTGGGCGCGGTGATGCTGATGGCGCCGCTGAGCCTGATGTTCGGTCGTCACGCATTGGCCGGCGTGCAGGTGCCGGCGCTGATCTACAGCGGTGACAACGACCAGTTGCTGGTGTTGGAGCACAATGCCGATGCCCTGGCGCGCAAGCTGCCGGTCACCCCCGACTACCGCCTGCTGGCCGGCGCCGGGCACTTCGTGTTCATGGCCCCTTGTGACGATGAGCAGCATCAGCGCATGCCGGTGCTGTGCAAGGACGCCGAGGGCGTCGACCGTCAGCATATCCACCGCTCGCTACGCAGCGAGACCACCGCCTTCTTTAGCCAGGCTCTGGGCGCGCCGGAGCCCGCTGAGCGTTCAGCCGCGGCGGGCCAACAACAGGGTCAGGCCCACCCCTGACAGGGCGAGCAGGGCGGCGACGCAGAAGATCGAAGCGTACCCCAGGTGCACCGCCACCGCGCCCATCACCGGGCCCGCGATGGCCAGCGCCAGGTCGAAGAACACCGCGTAGGCGCCCAGCCCGGCGCCACGGCTGCTGCTGGGGACCTGGCGGATCGCCTCGACGCCCAGGGCCGGGTACACCAACGACAAGCCGAAGCCGGTCAGCCCGGCGCCAACCATCGCCCACAACGGCGACGGCGCCAGCCACAGCAGGCTCAGCCCGAGCACCTCGGTGGCCATGCAGGCGATGGCCACGTTGTAGCCGCCGTAGCGGTTGACCGCATTGACGAACAGCAGTCGCGAGAGGATGAAGCACAGGCCGAAGGCGCTCAGGCACCAGGCGGCGCCGACCCAGCCGCGCTCGAGGTAATACAGGGTGACGAAGGTGGTCAGGGTGCCATAACCGATCGACGCCAAGGTCAATCCCACGCCACAAGGTGCCACGCGGCCGAACGCCGACCAGAACGGCAACCGTTCGCCGCGCACCACCACCACGTCCGGCCGCGTACGCAGCACCAGCAGGGCCAGCAGCGCCAGGCCCAGCAGTGCAGGCCCGAGCACGGCAAAGCTCAGGCCGTCCACCAGTAGCACGCCAGCGGGCGCGCCAATGGCGATGGCGCCATAGGAGGCGATGCCGTTCCAGGAGATGACCCGCGCGGTATGTTCCGCTCCCACCTGGCCGATGCCCCAGCTCAGCGTCGCGACGCCGATCAGCCCTTGGGCGATGCCCAGCAACAGCCGGCCGCCCAACAGCAGCGCCAGGCTCAGCCAGGGCAGGGCGAGGGCCCAGGCCGACAGCAGGGTCAGCACACCGCAGCCGGCGATGCCGTACAGGCCGTAGCGGATCGCGCGCTTGCCGCCAAGGGTATCCGCCACCCGCCCGGCGAAGGGCCGGCTGAGCAGGGTGGCCAGGTACTGCAGGCCGATGGTCAGGCCGGCGATCACCGCGCCGAAGCCCAGCTGGTCGTGCACATGGCCAGGCAGCACCGCGATCGGCAGGCCGATGCAGAGGAAGGCGATGAAGGTGTAGAGGACGATCGAGAGAATCTGCAGGGTGACGCTGGAGGCGTGTGGCGCGGTCATGGGCTCGTTCGCGGGCGGGCGGTGGGGCTGTGCCCATCATGGCTGCCGCGCGACGGAAAAGAAAGCAGGCTAACTAATTAAACGTGTCGCGGGGCAAGTCGCATCGGCGTACCGCCGCGACTTGCCCCGCGATGAAGGTTACTCAGCGTTGGCTCAGACCACCACGCCCTGACTGCGCAGGTAGTCGTCATAGGTCCCGCTGAAGTCCACCACGCCATCGGCTGTCAGCTCGATGATGCGGGTGGCCAGCGACGACACGAACTCACGGTCGTGGCTGACGAACAGCAGGGTGCCCGGATAGTTCTCCAGCGCCAGGTTCAGCGCCTCGATCGATTCCATGTCCAGGTGGTTGGTCGGTTCGTCCATCACCAGCACGTTGGGTTTTTGCAGGATCAGCTTGCCGAACAGCATGCGGCCCTGCTCACCACCGGAAATCACCTTCACCGACTTGAGGATCTCGTCGTTGGAGAACAGCATGCGCCCCAGGGTGCCGCGGATCACTTGCTCGCCGCTGGTCCACTGGCCCATCCAGTCGAACAGGGTCATGTCGTCTTCGAAGTCGTGGGCGTGGTCCTGGGCGTAGTAACCCACCTCGGCACTGTCGGTCCACTTCACTTCGCCCTTGTCCGGGGTCATTTCACCGACCAGGGTGCGCAGCAGGGTGGTCTTGCCGATGCCGTTGGGGCCGATGATGGCCACGCGCTCGCCGGCTTCGATGGTGAAGCTGAAGTCCTTGAACAGCACCTTGTCATCGAAGGCCTTGGCCATCTTCTCGACGGTGACCGCCTGGCGGTGCAGTTTCTTGGTCTGCTCGAAGCGGATGAACGGGCTGACCCGGCTCGACGGCTTGACCTCGGCCAGCTGGATCTTGTCGATCTGCTTGGCGCGCGAAGTGGCCTGCTTGGCTTTCGAGGCGTTGGCCGAGAAGCGGCTGACGAAGGTCTGCAGCTCGGCGATCTGGGCTTTCTTCTTGGCGTTGTCCGACAGCAGTTGCTCGCGGGCCTGGGTAGCCGCGGTCATGTATTCGTCGTAGTTGCCTGGGAACAGGCGCAGCTCGCCGTAGTCCAGGTCGGCCATGTGGGTGCAGACGCTGTTGAGGAAGTGGCGGTCGTGGGAAATGATCACCATGGTGCTGTTGCGCGCGGTGAGGATGGTTTCCAGCCAGCGGATGGTGTTGATGTCCAAGTGGTTGGTCGGCTCGTCGAGCAGCAGCACGTCCGGATCGGAGAACAGCGCCTGGGCCAGCAGCACGCGCAGCTTCCAGCCGGGAGCGACTTCGCTCATCGGGCCGAAGTGCTGCTCCAGCGGAATGCCCAGGCCCAGCAGCAGCTCGCCGGCACGGGACTCGGCGGTGTAGCCGTCCATCTCGGCGAATTCGGTTTCCAGCTCGGCGACGGCCATGCCGTCTTCCTCGGTCATCTCCGGCAGGGAGTAGATGCGGTCGCGTTCAGCCTTGACCTTCCACAGCTGCTCGTGGCCCATGATCACCGTGTCGATCACGGTGAATTCTTCATAGGCGAACTGATCCTGGCGCAGCTTGCCCAGGCGGGTGTTGGGCTCGAGCATCACCTGGCCACCGGATGGCTCCAGGTCGCCACCGAGGATCTTCATGAAGGTCGACTTGCCGCAACCGTTGGCGCCGATCAGGCCGTAGCGGTTGCCGTTGTTGAATTTGACCGAGACGTTTTCGAACAGGGGCTTGGAGCCGAACTGCATGGTGATGTTAGCTGTGGAAATCAAGTGCTTGTCCTGCGGGGGTTCCAGAGGTGTATTTAGGCCCTCTCGTCAGTTTTGGGCCAATTTTGGGCCAATTCGACTCGGGGCGGCAGCTTCTCCAGCTCCCTCCAGTCCGAGGAGGAGCTGATCCATTTCGCGTAGGTAGAGAGCAACATCTCGACGCTATGGCCGAGCTGGTTCGCGATGAACGCGGGGTTCATCCCAGCCATCAGGCACATGGTTGCGTAGGTGTGGCGGGTGTCGTACTGCCGGCGTTCACGGATGTCCAGCGCCTTGAGCGCTGATTTGAAGTGGCGGATTGTAACACTTGGTTCGTTGATCCACAGCCCACCTTTGCTCGGCTGGAACACAAATGGGCTTGTAGGGTAGGCCGACTTTGAAGCCATCCGCCTCAAGTCGGCCAGGCGCTGCGCTTGTCTTAAGGCGTTTAGCGCTCGGTCATTCAGCAGCACCACCCGGTGATATTTTGTCTTCGTCCTGTCTGCAGGCTGGCGATCAACGATGATGCGCTGGATTGTTGCTGTGCGCTCCTCGATGTTGATGTCCTGCCATTGCAGACCCATTGCCTCACCAGGGCGCACGCCGGTGAAGAAGCTGAACTCGAAGAAGGCGGCATAGATCTGCGCGTACTTCTGGCACGTAGCATAGAGATGCTCGATGATCGCCTCCGCTTCAGCGCGGGTGTAAGGATCAACTACCTTTTTCACCGCCGTTGGCTTGTCGAGCGAGGCCGTTGGGTTCTTGGTGATCAGGCCGTCAAGCACGGCTGTCTTGAAAATGCTGGCCAGCTTGATGATCGCATTGCGCTTAACGCCTGCCGAAGTCCACTGAATTTGCGAGATGACTCCCCGCAGCATCGTCGGTGTGATCATGTCGATTCGGCGTAGACCCAGGTAGGGCATCCAGTACAGATTCAAGGTGCTGACGTAGTTGTCGCGAGTTCCCTTCACGATGTGCCTGCTGTTGAGCCACATCTGCGAGTAGTCACCCAGGCTCGGTATGGTCTCGGCGGAGCGCTTGGCCACCTCCGAGCCCGGGAAGATCTCTGCGTACTTCTCCTCATCCAGCAGGTTGTGGCGGATCAGGTTGACTACTTGATCACGTACACGGCTGGCAGCGCGGATGCCCTGCGCCGTCGGGGGATGGGTGAGGGTTTCGCCGCGACGCTCACCGTTCCAAGTGAAACGGATTCGGAGCGAGTCTCCTCGGATTTCAATTCCAGGGGGCAGACCCACAGGCTTTCGAGCCATTCCTCATATCTCCATCTGCTGTACATGATGTTGCGGCCGTTCTTGTTCCAGACGCCTTCGGGGATTTTCCCCCGCTGGCGCCTGGTCTGGAGCGCTCGCAGCGTGATCCCCAGCAGTTCGGCCATCCTTTCCTCCGTCACCTTGTCCATTTCTTGGGCAACGGCCTGTTCCTGCCCGGCGTGTTCATCGCCTGGCTTCTTCCTTTTTGAATGCATGTTTGTCTCCACGCCGCCGGTGGCGGCAGGTTGGTGGTCAGGCCGTTGCCGCGGCGATGGTCTGCTCGAAGCGCGAGGCCAGTTCGGCGTTGACCTCGGCCTTGGCCAGGTTGTCAGCGGTGCCCTTGGCGCGGTGCAAGGCTTCGTACTTGCGCAGCTGGGCGGCGGCGTCGATCAGATCGTCCAGCAGCAGGGGCGCCGCAGCGATCAGTTGGGCGTTTGCCATCTGCGTTCTGGGCTCTTCGCCGGTGAGCGCCTGGAAAATGCTGACGCCATTCACGACGTCGGCAATACCCATCCTGCCTGCGCAGACCGATATTGATCCGGTGTTTTGGACGACCCCTTCAATGTGCCAGGGGCCTGGCGTGTGTTTGTGTTTCGTCATGGCAATAGCTCTCCATGCCCGCGCATGTCGGCGGGCTTGAGTAGTTGGGGAGGGGTTAGGCCCGCGCTTCGAACAGCTCGATCTGCGCTTCCGGGGTGTCGCGAATGGTGATGGCCTCAGCGATGCGCTGTTGCGCGGTGGCGAAGTGCGCTTCGTCCTGTTCGATGCCGATGAAGCGCCGGCCCAGTTGCACGCAGGCGACGCCGGTGGTACCGCTGCCCATGGTATTGTCGAGCACCACCTGGTCCGGGTTAGTGTATGTGGTGATCAGGAACTGCATCCACGCTACGGGCTTCTGAGTCGGGTGGAAGTTGGCCTTCTGCTTGTCGCTCGAGAAGAACTGCACCGAGCGCGGGTATCGGTCTGTCGAGTCGTACTCGGTAAGTTGTAGGGCCTTGCCGTAGCACTCGGACTCCACCGACTTGCGCTTAGATGTCTTGCGCTCGTGGCCGGTGGTCATCTGCGGGTTGTATACGGGCTGGCGCCGATAGAAGACCTGGGCGCTTTCGTGCGCGCGTAGCGGTTGCTTCTTCGCGTTCAAGAACCCGGTCGCTGCGCCTTTCTCCCATATCCATTCGTACTTGTAGATTTCCGGGTTGCTGGCAACCAGCATTGATGTGAAAGGCTGCGCCGCGCAGAGCACGATAGCCGCCTCGGGCTTGGCGATCCTCAAGTACTGCTCCCACAGGGGGGCGAAGGGGATAACCACATCCCATGCGCACTGGGTGGTGCCGTAGGGCAGGTCAGCCAACACCAGGTCGACGCTGGCTTCGGGGATCGACTGCATGACCTCCAGGCAGTCGCCGCGGTAAAGGCTGGCATCGTTCATCGCGGCCCCCGATAGATCAGGTAGGCCATGTAGGCGAGGGCGATCATTGCATCAGCCCCTTTGGCACGTTGACGGCATCGCCGAGCTTGGCGGCGGCTATGGCGCGGCAGGCGGCAACCAAGTGGGTTGAGCCGTCCGCATCGCCCGGCAGGTCATCCAGGCCGGTGACGGCAAAGAAATAGTCCGAGTAGAGGCCGAAGCCGACGCGGTACTTCTCGATCAGCTTCCCGCCCAGCGCCCAGTCTTCCCACGGATTGAATCGCTTAGGCCAAGTTGATGCCTTGCCAGTCACGCGCATAAAAACGCGCCACGGATTGCCGTACTGCGGCGGTACCAGGATCAGGTCCAGGCCTTCAGCAATCCCGACGGCCCACCCCAGCGCCTCGCCGGCCAGGTCCGCCGTCTTCACTTCGATCAGGTCGGTCATGGCGCCACCCATTCGCCGCGATCTACGCACACACGCGCAGGCATCATCGTTTTCGTGGCAGCATTCCAGTGCATCTGCGTCTCGTAGTGCAGGCAAGGGCCCTTGTCGCTTTCTGCCTTGGCCGCGTAGAGCAAGAAAGCGATGACAGTCACCCAGGCGCAGAACGCTGCACCAGGCCACGCGGCGAAGAACCGGCCATCACTGAGATCGTCCATCGCCTTCACCGATACGGCGATCAAGACAACAAACACGACGACGATAACCGCCCCTGCAATGATGAACTGGCTCATGGCGCCACCTGCTGGGCCATTGCGCGGTCGATGCGCTCGATTTCAGCGAGTATGAGCGCCCCAGCTCGAACCAGGTTTTCGCGTCGGCCGCGAGGTTTCCACCAGCTGAGCGCCCACGGCCAGGCTGGCGGGCAAGTTGGCTGCCACTTTTTCATGGCCTGCTTTTCTTCGTCCCAGATATCCAGCCATGGGGGCGCGAGCGCGTAGCAGGCGGAGGCTTTGACCAGTTCAAGGCTGCCACACTGGTCGTCATGCTCCGCCGTCCAGCCCTCCGCTTCGACCTGACGTTTGCGCTCAGCCAAGACAGCAAGCCCAGCAACGGTTGTGCTGTCCTGGCACCTGTACTCCACGGCCCTGGCCAGGCGCTCAAATGCATGTTCGTTTACGCCGAATGCCAGCGCTTCCTGGCATGCACTACTCGCCAGGTCGAGCAGTTCGCCTTCTTCGACCAGCAGGTGCTGGCGCATCTTATTGGCTTCCATCACAGCTGATACCTCTCATCATTCCAGGCCGCCGGCGCGGCAGCAGGTGTAGGTTCGGGTTGGGTTTCGTGCGGTGAGAACTGGCGCTCGTTGCCGGCCTGGACCTGGCAGACCTTGGTCTCCCGACCGACGAACATACCCACGCAGAAGACCTGCACCAAGGTGAAGGCGCCGACGATGGCGCCCATGACGACCAGATGGCGCTTCATGGCTTCGCCTCGCGGCGAGCCCACCAGCACACCGGGCCGTCGTCGGTGTCGTGGATGGCCAGGCAGAACCAGTCGTCGCCGGTAAGCCGTTCCGGCTCCCAATAGCTGCAATCTGGGTCATGGCTTTCGAAGTAGCGGTTGGCAATCGCCTCATCGGCGTATTCCAGGCTGACCATGCAAACCTGCAGGCCCTGCTCGGCAATCCAGGCCTTGCACTTGTCGCCATCACCCTCGTCGAAGTCGGGAAGGTCCGGATGCTGGAACATCCCGTTTTCGTCGCGCACGACAGGCGCCCGCTGGATCAGCTTGATTTCTTCAGGCATGACGATTCCTTGGCCGCCATATCGCGGCAGTGAATAGAGGGGAGAGGGGTTAGAAATCGAGAGAGTATTCAGCCTGGTAGGCTTCTTGCGGGGTCTGTCCACGCGCCCAGTTGTATTCCTTCCAGAGCTCTGGCATGCCGGGCGTGTGGCCTTGCTTTGCGGCCAAAGCCACCAGTTCGGCCCACCACTGCTCCCAGTTCATGGCTTGCGCTCCAGGGCGGCGCGGGCTTGCCCGGCACGGTAAGCAACCTCCATGTTGTATTTCGTGAACTTGGGCGCTTCACCTTCGCTGCCGTCTCGATAAGCGGAATCAAGCCACGACCAGAAGTCATCGCGCTCAACCGGCGCGCTAGGCTCTGCGCTGGCGGATAGGGCGGTGTCGCAGAGCTCATCAATGCGCTTGCTTTCGATCTCGGAAGGAATAGACCAGTCAGGATGTGGCGGCGGAAAGTCGTCAACGTGCATGCGCTCACGCAAAAGGCGGTAACGTTCAGCATCTTTTGCAACGCCAGAGTACATATCGCTCACGTCGTCCGGCTCAACGCCAAGGTCACGCAGCAGCCCGTGTGCCTCGGCCAGCTGGGCGCGCAGGGCAGCCACCTTGTTGGCAGATCGGTCGTACTCGCCTTTTACTTCCCCGAGCTCAGCGCGCAGCCGCTCAAGCTCGCCAGGATCGGCAGCGCTGGCGAACACAGGTCGGATCTCGCGCATGATCCCGTGCTGGTTGAACTGTCCAACCTCCTGCGAGTACCTGGCTCGCGTGGCGTCGCAACATTCGCGCCACGGTGTCCATTGTGAACCTGGTCTGTCGGTCATTGTGCGTTGCTGATAGCCCACCGGCTCGCCTTGGTGCTGCTCGGCTCTCGCATTCCACAGCTCGACCGCCTTGTCGCGGCCTGGCTGCTCCTCACCTTCATCCTGCTCCACGCCCACCGGGCCACGGGCCAGACAGGCCTCATGCGGCCCGGTCAGGCCCTGACAGATCACCACTGAAGCATCGCTGTCTAGGCGCTCGATGAGGAAGTCCTGCTGACCGCAGAAGGGGCAGGGCAGCAGTTCGCTGACCATCTCTGTGTTGCTGGATCGGTTTTCTGTGGGCATGGGAACACTGTTCACGCTGGGATCTCCTTCAGCTTCAGCTCCATGGGGCCATTACGAGGCGAACCAAGCAGTACGCCATCCAGGCCGGCGACATCCTGGCGGCTGAGGTTCCGCCACTTGGCGATACCCCATTCACCCTTCATCACGCCGATTGGCTCGTCTCGGCAGGTCGAGCCGTAGCTGTAACCATTTTCCCGGAGCCAGTTTTGCGCGGCGTACAGCGCTTGGAATGTGCCCTCTTGGTCGAAGGTCTTGGTGAACACGAACGGTTTTTCTGTGGGCATGGGGATACCTCGCCGGATAGCGCTTTGGCATTGGTTGGGGTATTGATGTCATCCAATTCACGCAAAGGAGTGAGCAATGATCATCGACGGACAGTTCATCTTTGAAGTCGGCGACCCTGTTACCGACCATACCGATGCTGCGCGACGGGTAGGCTTTGTCATCGCGATAGAGCAGGATGAGGTCGGCGAGAAGGTTTTACTTGTTGAGGATGAAGGTCGCACTGGGCGCACTTGGCGAATCCTTGATAGGGATGCAATCCTGCCCTAGAGCGCCATTTCCACTTGTTTCTCCCGAGCCCAGATCGGGGAACTGGTATGTGCCTCGATTCGGTCGGCAATCACGCTGGCGCGCTGGCCTGCCGATGGCGGGGTGTACATGCCGAACCGGCTGATGCTTCCGCCGTTGACCGCAGCGTTGGTGCTGTCGGCTGATGCCAGGGGTAGGCTCTGGAAGATCGCTGGGTCAAGCATCCGCAGGCCGTGCAGTCGGCATTGGGGGCGGCCCTGGTCGTCGCAGATGGCATCCATCGCGGCGCCCATGCGTTTCCACCAGGCTGCGGTGCCGGGTGATCGCCATTGCCCGGAACTGCCGAGGGCAACGGTTCGCCAGGCTTGTGCTAGACGCTGCAGCCGCTCGATCGACTCATGCATGTGCCAGACCGGCACGCCTGGCAGGTGGCTGGGCCATTGCTCGAGCAAACGATCATTGGCATCTTCGTCGCCGTCGATCACGTCAGGGATGAGCGCCCAGTCGAAGCCTGGGTGCCGGCACCAGTCATCCACCCATCGGGTGTACCCATCGACATCGACACGGCCGCCTTTCTTCCAGGCCGTGAACGCGCCGTTGTCGAAGACGAAGGACTGGCAGACCTCGGCGACGATGCCCATGTCATCCTGGCGCGGGAACGGCACCAATGCGTGCCTGCCTGCCAGCAGCCTTGCTGCATCCTGCCGCGTGCCGCCTATCGGCGTGCCGTGGTAATGGATCATCCGCTCAACCTCACCGTTTCGATCTCGACGCCTTGGTGCACGGCCTTGATCACCTGGTCACCGCCGAATCGCTCTGCCAGCTGATCGGCGATCTGTTCGTGCCAGCCCTGCTTGATCAGTGCGGTGGCGGTTTTGATGTGCTCGACACGGATCATCGCCAGGCTACGGATTTCCAGGCTGTAGACGATCACCTCGGCGTCGCTTGGGCAGGCCGCGGTGAATGTGTGGCGATAGATGTTCATGGTCGATCCTCGCCGGGTCGGCGTTATCGTTGATTAGGGGAAGGCGCTGGCGGGCAGCGCCGGGCAGTTATTCTTGCTGGTATGCTTCGCCGCTTACCAAACAAGGAGAGTGGTAATGGGGTTGCGGGAAAGTCGTGCAGCTTTGAAGGAGTGGTTCATACCGAAGCGCAGGCGCTGGGTTGGCGGTGCGATGGTTGCAATCTGGGCTATCGGGCTGATCATCAACCCGACTATTCACTGGAGCTGGGCCAACATCGGTGGACTAGGGCTGTTCTGGTTTATCAGCGCTTGGCCGCCGGAGCTTCACGAGAAGCGTTGAGGCGCTGGCGGGCAGCGCCGGAGGGCGATCAGCCTAAAAAGACTTTTAAGTGACACGCTTTCCGGGATATGAAGAAGTACCGGCACGGGGCCGGATCCGGAGGTCTACATGAAACGTCGTGGAAATGTTGTTCACACAGTCGGCGACTACAAGGTGTATGAAATGGTCACAACGTACATGAACAATCAAACTAAAGTGGAGAGCTACAGCGTAGTTGGTCCGAGGTCGGACCCCACCTGGCTGCATAGCCTGGAATCGGCAGTCAGTGAAGCTGAGAAGCTGGCTGCTCAACAGTAATCTGAGGCGCGTCACATCAGGCCGGGGCGATGACTTCATCCCCCGGATCCTGCTGAATCATCAGCATGCTCTTCCGGTCGAAAGCCAGGGCCAGGCGCGGTGAGATGCTGATCTTGTGACGCGGCGGGGTGAGAAACTTCGCCGCGTGCAGCCTGCCTAGTGCGCGGATGCCGTGAATCAGCGCCTCGATCATCTGGCTGTAGGTAGCGTCAGCCCAGCCGCATATCGCTCGCAGGTGCTGTCCTGTTCGCTTCCTGGCTGATAGCCGCAGCGGCTCAGTACGCGCCACGGATCGGTTACCTTCGATTTCGTGGCGCGCGATTCTGAACAATGCGTGATGCCCGAGCGCTTCGATGTGATGAATCATCAGCGTCATCGCCTCGCCCTGTTCCTCTATCCCGGCCCACTCCATCAGTTCCAGCAGGGCCTGTTTAGTCCCTGGTCGAACCTTCAAGCGCAGGTCTTCTTCCTGCAGGCGCTCGGCCTTGGCGCGGCGCTTCTCGTCGCGCTGCTGCTGGGTCATCGCCATGCAGCACCTCCTTCAATCCGCTGGGCGGCAAGTTGAACTGATCGCGGCGCCTATGCAGCTGCAGCGAGCGCAGGATTTTTCGGTTCATCGGATTGCTCCATATCGCAGTCATGCCAGCCGGCAAGCCGCCAGGCGCTGTCGATCGTCATTTCGGGGTAGGGCTGGGCCAGGCGGCATCGATTGGCGGCCCGGGCGGTACGGCCCTGGGAGTAGGGCAGCGGGTGTATCTGCTTGGGTTTGCGCGGGAACATGGCTACGTACCTGCGAGATGGGGGAGCGGGGCGAATGGGATGTCGTCGTCGAAGCTTTCGTAGTCCGGGCCGTTGCTGCCCTGTTGGTTCTGATGCTGGGCGGGCGGGCGCTGCTGAGCGCGCTGTTGCTGGCGCGGCTGCTGGGCCTGCTGGCCGCTCTGCGATTGCTGCGGCGGGCTGCCGGCGAACTTGATGATGATCACCCGGCCGGTGAGCTTCACGCCCTGTGTCTGGTCAGACTTGGTGAAAACCTCAACATGCGCGTCATCGATGGTGAAATGCACCTGCTGACCTTTGACCAGGTACTGGGCCATGGATTCGGCCTGCTTGCCCCACAGCGTGGCATCCACCCACTGGGTAGGTCGCTTGCCGTCCTGCCCTTTTCGGCCGTAATCGCATGCGATAGCCAAGTTGCAGACGGGATCGCCGTTTGGGGTGTAGCGCAGTTCAGCGTCGCGGCCAATACGGCCGATATCGGTAAGAGTAGGCATCGTGATTCCTTGGATTATGCGGCCGCGCCGAGCACCTTGTTCATGCGCTCGTCGAGGATTTCGTAGAATGTTTTCACCCGTTCGGTGAGTTTGCGGATCATTACTTCGTCGCGGTACACGCGCTTGACGAAGAGGGGCATGCCGGGCCAGTAGCTGATGAAGTCCAGCCACTCGCGCTCGGATACCCACAGGCCGCCCTGGCACTGAGCGACGTGCTCCTTGGGCACTTCACCGTTCAGGATGACGCTGACCTGGAACTTGGGGAGCTTGGTCTTGATTTCGGTAAGCCCCTGCTCGCCTACCAGCGCGTCAGGGGAGTAGCCGATGCCGTGGTTGAGGATGATGCCGACCGATCGGGTTTTGATGCTTTCGCGGTCCTCGTACAGGCCTCGGGCGACGCCCTCCAGTTCGTGGCCGCGAATCGTAGCCACGGTCTTGAATGGAATCTCGGCGGCCTCTTCGGTGATCCGCTCGCCGATCAGCTGGTCCATGTAGGTGAATGCGGCCACTCCGAAGCCCGCTTCACCCTTGCCGGCGACCAGCAGGCAGTCCAATTCGGAGCAGGTGATGATCCCCAGGCGAAGGGCGAGCCATTCCGGCGTACCCTGTTCGACGTCAGTGATGATCTGCATCTTGAGCCTCCCGTGGTGCCGATTCATGCTGCTTGACGGACTTGCTGAGCATGCCCAGCACTTGGTCGAACGCGGCTTTCTCTACCGCCGACGGCGTGCCGTGGATGCTGGCGAATGCCTTTTTGGCCTTGTCGCTGCAGCGCTCCAGCAGCATGGCCAACTGGGTGGCCTGCACTGAGGTGACCCGCGGCGTCACTACGGCGCCGTTGCCGTCGTCATCCTCGCCAGTGGTGGTGAAGTTGAGCAGGGCGCCGGCGGTGTAGCGTTTGCCATAGCTCACACTCGAGGCCACAGCCTGGACGCCGTTTTTGCTGCCGCTGGTGTCTGCCGGCAGGAGCAGAGAAGTGGTCTCGCGATGCCCGGCACGATGGCTCAGGACGCCTTCAACCTCGATGCCGCGTTCATTGCGCGGCGTGCGGAAGGAGAGGGCGAAGCCGTGGCGGGCCAGAACCGGTTTGATCATCTCGTTGATGTCTTCCCAGAGTGCGTAGGTGCTCTGGATGCGGCCGTTCTTGTCCTTGATTCCGCCGCGCTCGCCGATGACGGGCAGCTCTTCCTGCATCGAGGCCAACGCCTCGTCGAACTGCTGCTTGGCCTGCAGAGCCTGGATGTTCTGGTGCATCACCATCAAGCGCTCCATCTTGTCGATGTCAGCGGTTGGGGACATGGCCACCTGCTGGATGATCTGCAGGATGGTCACCGACTCGGCGGCGATGGCCGGCGACTGGGATTGGGTATCGACCCTGGCTACTTGGCTCATGGTGACCTCAGTACTGGATGGTGATGCTTGGGATCTTGCGCTCGGCGATCAGGGTGATTGCCTGCTTGGCGCATTCCTCGGTCATGCCGCCGGCGAGGAAGGCGTCCAGGGCGGCGCGGTTGATGCTGCGGCGGTGTGCCTTGTCGGCTTCGCGGGCTTCCTGCTGGCGCACGATCTCGGCGGCAGCTGCATCTGCCCGGCGGCGTTCTTCCTGGCGGGCCTGCTCGGCTGCCTCCTCTTGCCGGCGTGCGGCGTCTTGGCGCTCCTGCTCCATCCGCTGCTCGGTGGCAACGCGGTCGACTTCGGCCTGAGCGCGGGCGCGTTCCGCTTGCTCGGCCTGCAACTTGAGCTGCAGGCGCTGGTTCTCGGCTTCGCGCTCTTGTGCTGCAGCCTGGTCGATCAGCTCCTGCTCGCGGCGGGCGGCCGCGTCACGTTCGGCCTGCTGCTCCTGGGCTACTCGCTGGCGCTCCAGCTCGACGGCGGCTTCCTGTGCTGCCCGAATGCGGTCTTGCTCGGCGCGCTCCTCTGCCTCGCGGCGCAGGCGGGCCAGCTCGACCTGCTCGGCGTCGTACTTCTGCCGGGCGGCCTGGGCAGCCTGCAAGGCATTCATCGACGCTTCTTTGGCGCGGGCGGCCTCAGCTTCGAATTCCTCCCAGGCATCGCCCAGGACGAACGCGGTGAGCTCGGTGATGCGGCCTTGCAGCTGCTCTGCATCCAGCGCGCCCAGATCGGTGGCCAGGTCTTTCATGCGGTTGATGGCGTCATTGTGTCGATCGATGCGCGCATCCTCGGCGGCTTCCCACTCGGTGAGTGGCCGGCGCGTCTCGTCCCGTAGCGCGTCCATTTTTGTCACGAACTCGCGCAGCTCGGCCTCAACGACCTTCGGCATTTCCTTGAGCCGGCGCAGGTAGTCGCGGCCCGGCTTCTCTACAGCGGTCTTCGACTTGCTGACTTTGGCGGCAAGGCTGGCGATGCGCTCGCGCCCCTTGCGGGTTTTCAGGTCAGGCACTTCGCCCAGTACCTCACCCTTCACCAGGTCGATGAATTGCTGCAGGCCGCCGGCCACGTAGATGGCCGGGGCGTTCGCTTCGCTGATCTCTTCGATCTTGATCAGTTTCTGTTCTGCGGACATTAGAAAACCTCGCGCCAGGCCGGCGCCGTCAGTTGGGATAGGGAAATGCCAGGTCACCCAGGCACGGAGTTACGCTCCAGGCCCTGGCTGCGGTGGATGGTTGCGCGCTCTCGCCGCTTACGCTCCCGAAGGGGTACGGTTATCCCCTAGGGGCCCGCCGTGCTCGGGTGCGTTGTTCAGGAAGTGATGCTGCCGGCCAGTGCGCTGGCGAGCATGAAGAAGGTGCAGGCGAAGAGCATGGAGAAGGAGCCGCGCCAGTAGCTCATGCTGCGTCAGCTTTGAAGTGTTCGGCGCGCTCGGCAGCAAGATCAGCTGCAACCTCTTCGGCTCGAGCTCTTGCGTACTCTTGGGCCCAGGGCCGGATAAGCGCTTCTGCAACATCGTGAAGAGCGGTTGGGCGTCCATTCTTGGATTGACCTACAGCTTCGACTGCCAGGTCGTATGCCTTTCGGTGTACGCCGCGGCCATCGGCGATGATTTCGCAGATCATCTTCTCGATCGGGTACTCGCGGTTGTCGGTCAGTAGCGGAGCGATGTGTTCTTGCGCGCCTAGGTGCTCGGCCAGGGCCTCGTACAGCGATTGCGGCGTGACCAGCGATACAGCCTTGCCGTGGGCGCGCGGCGCCGTGACGTTCTCGCCACAGATCAGTGAGTTGATCGATTCGTAGAGCCAGTCGGATCCGTCGACAGTTTCGAGGAAGTCAGTCATGGCTTTTCTCCATCTCCAGGCTGCGCGCTAGGGCGCAGGCCTCGTTGTGGTTGCGGCGGAATCCACGGACTTTGCCGTCACGGGCATCCACCACATGGAAGAAGTCACGGCCCGCAGGCCTCACCTGGAAGCGGAACATGATCACCGGCATTGCCAGGCCGATCAGGCTGTACATTTCCGCCGTGGCAATCACAGAGCGCAGGCGAAGAGTGGTAAGAATGTCGCGACGAGCTTGAATGCTGGGGTGCATGGTCGCCTCCAGGTGGTTGGTTACTCGGTGGGTGGGGAAGGGAGGGGCTGCCAGTGGGTTGGCTCGTCGTCTTCACAGAAGCCGCCATCCCAAGACGCCCAGTGCGCGCCAGAGTCGTATTCGTCTTGGCCGAGATAGTCGCCGCGACTGTTGAATGAGGCTTCGGACTTGCTCCACTCAATCCAAGCGCCGGCAGTGACTCGATCCCCTTTGCGCAGGATGATCTCGGTGCCGTCACGCGGCGCTGAGTCGATCGCCTGCCAGCCGCTCATGGCTCTTCTCCACGGCGCCGGCGCTCGGTTGCCATATCCATGTCCAAGTCATGCCGCTCCTCGCTGATCAGCTCAGCTACGGCCTTTTCGATTTGGTCCATGGCCTGCTGCTCGTCAGGGGCGCGGCGAATCATCACGCGCAGCAACTGAATGGCCGCATCAAGGCGCGTCGGGTAGACATTGGCCGAGAACCCGCTGCTCGAAGGTTCTTGAATCATGATCTGGCCGGAAATGCTCATTCCGCTCATGGCTTCACCCGGGCGGCGAGCATGGCGTCGGCCTCGATATAGCGCATGATGGCCCGGTATTCCGCCCAGAAAGCTGCATTGTCCAAAGGCATAGCAGCAAAATCCGGCATCTTGCGGCCGACTATTTTCTCGGCATATTGGATGCCGATCTCATCGGAAACTTCAGCGGTGTGAGCTGCGAAATAGTCGCGCAGGGTCATGCCGGACATCAGCCGTTTGGCCTCATCAAAATGGCGCGGCTCGAATGTTTGGTGGTCATACGACACCGGGAAAGCCGGCCCGCCTGTGTCTTTGCTCATGCCGCCTCCGGGTGCTTCTCGCCACAGAACATGCAGTAGTTGCCAAGCACGTTGATAGTTGCCTTTGCTTTCACTTCCTTGCCTTTGGCGGTGGTGCGGGTTCCAACGATTTCGCATTCCGCGTACTGGCGGCCGGCAGGAATGAGCATGTAACCCTGCAAGGTCGCCTTGGCGCCGATGATTTCCGGGTACCGTTCAACTGCTGCCTGCTCGAATTTCTGTCTGCAATCGCACATGGCGTGATCCTCTGGACCGCATTAGGAAGATGCCAGCGCAGGTGACCAAACCCGAGCCGTGAAGCTCGCTGGCACCTGTCTAATGCGGTCGAAGTGAAGGGAAGGAGATGCGGGATGCATCGGAGATTGATCGGAACACCAGGGCGCTACCCCTGCTTGGTTCCCGCCGCGTTTCTGGTATTGGCCGTCTCGCATATACCGGCTCAGGAGGTTCACGGGTCTTTGCGATCCTAGCGCTGCAGCTCGCTTGAGCACGCTCCGATCAATCTCCAATGCAGCCTGCGATGGGGAGCAGGGCATCGGGCCGTCTTTCCGGCTGTCAGGGAATCAGTCAACCAATTGCTGGACGGGCAAGGAAGTCATTCAGCGCCTGCTGCTTGGCATCTTCGCCATCCAAGAAGCGGATCGCCCACGGCATAAACGTCTGAACCGTGCCGTCTGGCATCTCAACGATGGCGACGCTGTAGTTGCCTGGGCCGTTCTCGAACTCTTCGTACTCGACGCCCCAGCCGTGGAACTTGCCTTCGGTGGCGTCTTCGAGCCCTGTGCGGCGGCCACGATCATCGTGCACTGCCGCCATGGTCATAACTGGTCGCATCTTCATTTCCTCCAGTGGATTCCCAAAGCACCCGGTCGCCCAGGTGCTTCAGTTAATCTCGTGGTGTTTCCTCACTACTCGCGCTGTGCCAGGCACCGACGCCCGTTCTAAGGGCATCCCGGCAGGGAGCGTTTGCAGCGCAACCCTCCATCCGCTTTCCGTGGCCCGGCCTGTGTTCCTGCCGCGCTGACGTTCCGCCTGATTTCGAGCTGGCCAGTTCCAGAGCTGGCATGGGGATCGAATTTATTGCTCGCGCTGTGCCGTTGCCGGGATCGATCCGCGAGGTTCCCATCGATGTGAAAGAGCGGCGGCCTGTGAGGGCCTGGCGAGGGACTGTGTAGCGCCTCGATGTGCACAGTAAACGCCATGTTTATAAACGCGTCAACACCTAATGTTTATTTTTGTTTATTTCGCGAGCACAAAAAGGCCCGCACTAGGCGGGCCATTGGCTTCTCATGCTGTCTAACTCAGAGCTTTCCAGGCAAGCCAGATGAAGAATCCGGCCCCTACAGCGATTGTCACAAGGTCTTCAGCTTTCGGCTTGCAACGATCGACAGCGGCGCCAATAAGGGCGCTCACAAGCACGACCGCCATCCCTGAGGCGAAAACTACTCCAGAGGTTCTGGCTCCCAGAACGTAGGCAAGAACCTCCAAGGCAAGCATGGCAATGCCCGCAATAAAGAGCCAGCCGCAAATCCGGTTCAGAGCGCCGCGCCGCGGGGCTTCACCTGGCATACATGCCCCACCAGAAAACATGCCCAAGGATAACCATGTTCTCCTCCTGCATGTCCTGGTAGCTGTAATCCTCGTCTGGGTGTTCGTCCCGGTTAAAGCTGCGCAGGCGGATACCAGTGGGAAGTCGATACAGCTGCTTCACACGCAGCTGGCCGTTGTGATTGATGACATAGAGGTCACCATCGACGATGTCGGCAAACGAGGTCCTGCCAGTGTTTACCCCGACCGTAGCCCCGTCACGAAGGATCGGCATCATGCTGTTGCCGCGCACCGTCACACATCGAGCGTTCTCGTACTGAACGCCGTTGTTGCGCAAGCTGCGCTTCCCGAATCGAAGCGTGGCCTTCTCGCTTTCCTCGATCGCAAACCGACCAGACCCAGCAGCCAGCTCAACTTCGCGCAGGAACGGCACTGCCACCTCATCATCTTCCATTGGGGTTTCGTCGTCCCACAGCCGCATATGCCCGGCGTCAGGGTGTTCATTCTGGTCAGGCTCCCTCGGTGAGCCCTCTCCAGTTTCAAGCCATTCATAGCGCAGCCCAAGGGATCGAGCGGCAGCCATCATTTTTGATGCCGGCACACCCCGGATGAACCAGTTGTTGATGTTCTGCAGCCTAGTGCCAAGACGTGCCGCCAGCTCGGTGTTAGAGACGCGCTGCAGCTGCATCTGCGCACGTAGGCGGTCACCAGAATGTTGAGTAGTCATAAACACCAAGTTTACCGGCCTTGCTATGTTTATAAAATAAACGTATCGTTGAGATGTGTTTATTCGCCCAAGGCGGAATGTTTATGAATCCCACACCTCTGGAACGCGCAATCCATGCCGCCGGCTCGGGTAAGGCCCTTGCCGATCTGCTGGGCGTTACGCCGATGGCTGTTTCCTATTGGAAAACCAGAGGCGTGCCGGCCCGCCAGGCGCTTCCTATCGAGAAAGCCACTGGCGTTTCGCGCCACGAGCTTCGCCCAGATCTTTACCCATCTGAAGCCGCATAAGGAGCAGTACCCGCATGTACGCAGATCAGTCCCACAAACGGGATACACCAAGGAAGGTTCGTTTCAACAAGACCCTGGACCGTCTACTGGCGCGAGCCGCGGAACGGGCCGAAATGCAGCACGCCACCTACCTCTACGAAATGATCGAGTGGGCCGTGGAAAACGGCGCCATCGAAGCGCTGAGCAAGGAAGAAAAGCAGCATAGCGCGGCCTAGAGGCCCTATGGAGGTCACGTGGCTGAAATTGACTACGAGCACCTGAGTGATGGTGCGAAGAGAAGGATCAGTGCTCTAGCCCTGAGCAAGGGGCAGAGCATTGACCAGGTTCTTGAGGATGTAGCGATCGAGTTCCTGGCCATGGGGGGACCGACTCGGCTCGGAAGACCCAAAGCGCAGGTGTACCAATTAGTCCCTAAAGAGGGCCTCAAAAGTGACACCTAAACCGCAGGCGCAAAAAAACCGGGTGGCCGCCCGGTTTCTTGTGCTGCATTCGTAACACATGTGCGAGGCAATCATATATGCACCTTGGTAGCCAAATCAATACCGTGGCCCTCGCGCCACAAAACGCGAACCACGATTTCGTGGCGCGCACGATGTCATCGCGTGAAATCGCTGACTTGGTAGAGGCGCGCCACAACGACGTGGTGGCCACCATCGAACGACTTTTCTCAAAAAACCTTTTGCGATCAAGTCGTAAAAGCCGTCGCGAGGCCACGGGCGGTCGACCGATCGAGGTCTACGACCTGATTGAGCGCGACACCCACCTGGTGGTGGCCGGTTACAGCGACGAGCACCGAGCCAGGGTTATCGACCGCTGGCAGGAGCTGGAAGCAAAAGCAGCCCCGTCCGCTCCCGCCGACCTCAGCAAGCTGGAAATCCTCCAGATGGCCTTGGAGTCGGAGAAAGCCCGCGTTCTGCTCACTGTCCAGGTCGAGGCCCAGGCCAAGAAGATCGGCCACCTGGAGAACCTGTTCAAGGAAGGCATGAGCCACGTCCAGTTCTGCAAGGGCCTCAATGGGGTCAACGTGATGCAGGTCGGTCACTTCCTTGAGGGTCGCAACTGGCTCTACAACGAGAGCAAGTCGGGCACCCGCTACCGCGTCGCCGCCTACGCCCGCGACAAGTACATGACCGAACACCAGCAGGAGATCACCCCGCACGGGAAAGAGGCGTTCATCAGCTACACACCGATCCTCCTGCGCAAGGGCGCCGTGCGCCTGTACGAGCTGTACCTGGCCGGCGAGCTGCCCATGAAGAAGAACTGGGACGGCCTGCACACCCACGACAAGGCAGTGCGAGGTGCAGCATGAGAAGCCGTGAGCAGGATCGCCAGCAGTGGCAAGACCCCGACTTCAACAAGTGGTTGGATGACGCCATATCCGACGCTGGCCATATCGTTTGGGATGCCATTCCTGACGTTGGCTCGGCCTGGAATGGCTGGGATGCCGCGAAGGCAGCGCTCGGCTACTACTGCCCAGCCTGCAATGGTTACGGCGAGGAGATCCACGTCTCCTATCAAGGCCCTGAGTCGTTCGAGCGGCTGGGTGGCTGCACTACCTGCGATGGCGACGGGCGATCGTCTGCTGCCTTGCAGGTGGCGCACACCCGTCTTGAGCAGTTGCTGTCTGAGAAAACCCAGATGCAGGGCGAGGTCTGGGCTCTGAACCACAAGCTGGAGCAATCCCAAGCGCGCGAGAGCGCTCTCAGTGCTGACCTGGAGTCGCACAAGCGGATGCTGCTGGCCGCTGCCTGTGACATCGGCGCTATCGGCGAGGCCCTTGGCGCTGACATTGACGACGACGGCAGCGCTATTGAGGGCCTGGCGCAGGAGCTGCGCAAGGATGCCGAGCGGTACCGCTTCATTCGCAACCCCATTGGCACCACGTCGCCGCTGGCTATCTGGAATGAGGGGAAGATGCCTTTGTTCAGCGGCATGGCGGATGCAGTCGTGGACGAGTTCATGGCCAAGGAGCGCGGCCAATGAGCAAATCCATCTCTCCATTCAAGCGCGTCAAGGTGTACGCCAAAACCAACGGGCACTGCGCTTACTGCGGCGACAACCTGTGCGAAGAAGATTTCCACATCGACCACGTATTCCCTAAGTCATTGGGAGGCTCGAACGATCTCGGCAACCTCATGCCGTCCTGTCACTCATGCAACGCTTCCAAGGGCACGAAGACGCTCGAGCACTACCGCATGTACCTCACCGCCAAGAAAGTCACTGGCGTGGCGATTTTCGGCCATTCCCAGCTGATGTACCTGAAGGATGCCGGTGCATTCCCGGTGCTTGGCTTCGACAAGGAGCACAGATTCCACTTCGAGGTGATGGCATGAGCATCATCCGTGCGCCTCGTCCCGAGGCCAACTTCTATATGCTCAACAAGTCGATCAGCGAGGACGGGCGCCTGAGCTGGGCTGCCCGTGGCCTGTTGGTCTTCCTGCTCGGCAAGCCTGATCACTGGGCCGTATCCGTCACCCACCTGCGCAACGAGACCGCCAAGTCCTCTAAGCCGACCGGTCGTGACGGCGTGTACGGCCTGTTGCAAGAGCTGATCACCGCCGGCTACGTCCAGCGCCGTCAGGACCGTGGTGAGTCTGGTTTGCTGGGCGAAACCCACTACGTCGTATCGGAAACACCGCTTCCGGCTTTGCCGTATACGGTTGAACCGCTTCCGGCTCAGCCGTATCCGGCAAATCCGACACTAGTAAGTATTGAAGGTAAGCAAGAACTGAAGGGAGTAAGGACTGACTCTCGCGAAGGCGAGTTGGTCGACTTCGAACGCTTCTGGAAGCTCTACCCGCGCAAGGTGAGCAAGGCCGACGCCAAGAAGGCCTGGGCGAAGCTCAAGGTCACCGCTGACCTGTTCGACCTGATGGCCGCCTCCCTGGCTGCCTGGACCGTTTCGACCGACTGGACCAAGGACGGCGGCCAGTTCATCCCACACGCATCAACCTGGCTGAACGGCAAGCGCTGGGAAGACGAACTGCCGCAGCCGGCAGGCGCCGCCCCGTTCGCATCCCGCCGCCCGGCCAGCGGCCCCGACTTCAACGACACCAGCTGGGCTGATGACCTGGGGGACCTATGAGCGCACAACCGAAACTGCGCAGCGTGACGCAGATCATGGCCACGGCCCGCAACCTGCCGGCCGAGGTCCAGGCCCCGGCCAAGCAGCTCGACCCGGGCACCACCGAAGTGGTCAACGCCCTGTTCAAGGAGCTGCAGGCCATTTTCCCGGCGTGGAAGCAGGCCTGGCCGGATGACGAGGCCCTGAAGGCTGCCAAGCGCAGCTGGATCAAGTCCTTCGTCGCCGCTGGCATCAACACGCTCGAGCAGATCCGCTTCGGCATCCAGAAGTGCCGTGTGCTGGGCACTGACTTCGCCCCGAGCAGTGGCAAGTTCATCAAGCTGTGCCAGCCGACGCCGGAAGAGATGGGCATTCCGCCGCTTGCGCGGGCCCTGGCAGAGGCGCTGGAGAACTTCCACCCCAGCAGGGCAGGGTCACGTGTTTGGACGCATGCAGCGGTGCGCCACGCGGCCCTGCAGTGCGAGGCGCAAAACCTGGCTTCGATGGAGGTGGAGCGGGCCGAGAAGGTGTTCGCCCGGGCCTACGACATCACCATCCGCATGTTGGTGGCCGGGGAGCCACTGGGGGACATCGCCACCGGCATCGGCCACGACAGCCAGAAGGGCCTGGCCCAGCTCGCTGACGAGTACGCCGCCCAGCGCCAGGTACGGCTGCTGGAGATCCAGCAGATCCCAACCAGCGCCGCCCAGTGCCGCGCCAGCCTGCTGGCCAAGTTGAACATCAAGCGCGCCGGGAAGCCGGCCGGGGAGGGTGTATGACCATCGACAAGCAAAAGCTCCAGCCCCTGCTGTGGTCGGTAGTGGCCTCCTGGCGCGCCGGCAGTGATGCCCTCGAGCGCCACACGGACGCCTTGGACGAGTTCCTCGGCGAGACGACGGTTGAGGAGGTCGCGCTGGGCCTGCTGGAAGAGATCAGCCAGTTGACCGCCCGGGTACGTGCCGCGGAGAAGCAGCTGCAGGAGGTGGCCAGTGTCTGAGCGCATCAGCGTCAACAGTCAAGCCAAGCTGTCCGAGGCAGTGACCATGCTAACTGGCATGTTCCGCGAGAAGAAGTTCGTCGTGGTCAGCTTGCGACCTGGCAAAGACCGCACCCTTGACCAGAACGCTCTGTGGTTCGCGCTCTATAAGCGCATTGCCGAGATGACCCAGATCGGCGAGGCATCCGAGGCCCGCAAGTACTGCAAGCTGCACCACGGCGTGCAGATCCTGCTGAACGAAGATCAGGACTTTCAGGCGGCCTGGTACCGGGTCATGCGTCACCTGTCCTACGAGGAGAAGCTGGACATGATGGGCGACTGCAAGCTGTTCGGGCCGGACGGCATGCCGGTGACCAGTCTATTCAATCGCGCCCAAGGCATCGCCTACACCGAACGGGTGGTGGCGGACTTCTCGGCCAAGGGCGTGGTTTTCAGTGATCTGCTGAGCGAGGAAGCGGCATGAGCACGCTTGATCTCTATGCGCTCTGGCTTATGGGGGGCGGCCTGTTGTTCAACGTATGGCTCGCGCTCAAGGGTGGTCGAGTACTCGGGCGGGTTCTGTATGCCTGCGCTGCGGCCACGTCGTTCACTCGGTTCTGCTGGGCATGCGGTCGGGCCCATGGCTTCCGCGCCCGCCGACTTCCGGCGTGGGTGTATGCCCCGCAGGTCTGGTTTGAATTCTTCATCACCGAGCTCGGTGCTCCGCGCAACACCACCTCCTGCATGGGTGGGGCTGGCGCCTGGAGAGGGATCGGCAACTGGACGGTGTTTCCCGCCACGGAGGACAAGCCATGCGCACAGCAGAAGTGAAGCCGAAGAAGTGCAAGGCGCCAGGCTGCGGCAAGCACTTCAAACCGACCATGACCACGCAGAAGGTATGCAGCATCGCCTGCGCCAAGGCCATGGCCAAGGATCCCAAGCTGCAGAAGATCGCGGCCAAGGCCATCACCCGGCAGGCCCGGGAAGACCTCAAGGAGCGCCGGGAGAAGCTGAAAGATCGGCGCGAGCATCTAGCCGAAGCGCAGAAGGTGTTCAACGCCTACATCCGTGAGCGCGACGCCGGGCTGCCGTGCATCAGCTGCGATTCGCTGCCAAGCGACCACAACCTCATCACCGGCAGCCGCTGGGACGCCGGCCATTACCGGTCCGTGGGCGCCTGCCCGGAGCTGCGCTTCGAGCCGCTCAACGTCCACCGCCAGTGCGTGAAGTGCAACCGGAACCTGTCGGGTAACGCGGTCGAGTACCGCATCCGGTTGGTGAAGCGCATCGGCGCCGACCGAGTCGACTGGCTCGAAGGGCCTCATAAGCCCCAGCGCCTGGCCATCGAAGACCTGCAGGCCATCAAGGCCCTGTACCGCCAGAAACTCCGTGACCTCAAGAGGGCAGCAGCATGACCTGGACCATCGAACAAATCGTCGGCCTGCTCCTGCTGGCCATGTTCATCAGCTCCACCTGGTGCGTCACGCGCGGCCAGCTCATCGCGAACCGCCGGAAGAAGGAGAACGGCCAATGAAATACCAAAGCGTTTTGGCAGCAGTGGTTCGCGCCCTGGCGGCGGATACCATGAGCGGTGTAGGTGGTGGCGACTTTGAGCCGAAGGTCCAGGCCTCGAAGCTGAAGGGGGAGATCACCGGCAAGGATGCGGCAATGCTCGTGGACTGCTGGGTGCACGCCCGCCTGCACAGCAAGCTGATTCCTCGGCACTGGAACGCACTGACGGCCAGGTTCTCGACCCACAAAGCCAAGAAGGTGGAGGCTATCGGAAAGCTGGTGCCGCTGATCGCTACCCAGGCGCCGAACCTGTTTCGGTACAAGGCGGTAACGGCCTGGGCCATTCCGCCGGTGAAGGGCGTGCAGGCGCAGTCGGGCCGAGAGGTGGCAAGCAGATCTGCCCGTGATCGCGCTGACTTTGATGCACTTACCGATGCCGTGCGGAAGCAACTGGCCGGCGAGTCGGTGGCGGATGGTGAAGACCGGGCACGCCGCGAGCAGTACGTGAAGCGCTCCACCGACATGATCGTGCTGCCGGCCGAGTTCTACGACATCAACACCTGGGACGGACAGGGCCTGAATCGGACCACGTACTGGCGTTGGAAGAAGGCTATCGAGAGCGTGCTGGATGAGATGGTGGCCGAGGCTCTGGTAGCCGCTGGCAAGATTCTGGAGGACGAAGGCATTTTGATGGCAGATGCCGCTTGACACCCGTGCAACGATGCAACATTATTTGCTAATCCTGTCATTCCTGCGCGTGTTGAGGATTGACGCACAAAGCCCGGCCATCGTGTCGGGCTTTTTGTTGCCCGTAGGAAAGCGCATGAAGCCATCAACCGCATGGAGCCTCCTGGCATTCGCCATGGCCCTGGCCAGCTACGCCCTACACCGCGACATCAGCGCCAATGTCTTCCTTGGCTGCGTCTTCATCATTCAGGGCCTCAAAAGGCCCGACGGTTCGGCCCAAGAGCGCCGGGCTACATTCCTGGCTGCCGCACTGAGCGCTGGCATCCTCCTTTTCGCGCTATGGGTACTCGCCACCGGCCTCGACATCCGCGGCCCGGCGCCATTCCGCTACAAACACTAAGGGATTGAACATGGCCGATGCCGCTACCCCAGCAGCTTGTGCGGTTGTAGGGGCTGGAGGTATCGCCCTTGCCAGCTGCCTGCCAACGATTGACCTGAATGCCGTTGTCTGCGCCTTCGGGAGCTCGCTGCTCTTTGTCCTCTGGGCCAAGGACTTGACCCTATGGCAGCGCCTGGGTTACCTCCTGGTCGGCTGGATCGGCGGGTACTACGGCTCTGCCGAGATCCTGGCCCAGGCCTGGACGAAGACCAGCGGTATCGCGGCATTCGGCTGCGGCCTCGTGACGGTCCTGGTGAGTATCAGCGTTCTGGAGTCGTTCAACACCGGCAAACTGCCGAAGTGGGTAACCGAGCTGCCAGCAGCGATTGGCAGCCTGTTCCCCAAGCGAGGGGGCCAATGACCCTAGACCAAACCATCACCCTGGCTCATGCCGGGTTCTGCGGCGGGATCTGCTTCGTCATCGCGTTCATGTACCGGCGGGGCGGCTCGAGCTACAAGTTCTTGCCCAGCCTGTGCGCCTTCTGCCTGGCCTCCCTGTTTGGCCAGGAGTGGCTGAGCATCATCGGCGCGATCCTGCTGTATGGGCAGTGGCCGGTCACATCCGTGCCCAGCACGCTGATCTTCGGGATCCTGTTCATCCTGGCGCTGCGCTCGAAGGGCAACGTGGCCAGGTTGTTCGATCAGTCGCGGCGGCGGTAAGCGCGCCACAAAACAGAGGTGCGCCTTTTCGTGGCGCGGGAGTGAGCATGAGCAGACCGATGCCGCCGGCTGAGCTGCTTGAATCGCCATTCCTGATCCTCGCGCCGGCTCCAGAAGTGTGGGAGTGGATACAGGCGGAGATCCTCTCCGCTACTGGCAGCATCCACAACGAAGAGCATGCTCACCTCATCGACGCCAACATCGGCGTGCTTTGGGCTTCCTCCTCGTTCAGCAAGAAGGGTCGCAGCGTTCTTGGCCAGGCCGAGCAACTGATGATCCGTGCCGGGGGATGGCAGAAGGCTCGCCAGGAGCAGCAGATGCGCGCTTGGTTTGGAGGGGAGCCTGAGTTCCTCATCACGCTGGCGGGTGACTACTGCGCCCAGTGCAGCGAGGCCGAGTTCTGCTCGCTGGTCGAACACGAGCTGTATCACATCGGGCACAAGCTCGATAAGTACGGCTCCCCAGCGTTCGGCGATGACGGCATGCCCAAGCTCGAGATGCGTGGCCATGACGTCGAAGAGTTCGTCGGAGTGGTGAGGCGCTACGGTGCAAGCCACGACGTACAGCAGCTGATAGACGCTGCAAGCCGGCCGCCTGAGGTGGCCAAGATCAACATTTCGAGGGCCTGCGGAACCTGTCTACTGAGGTCGGCCTGATTCCAGACAGGCCCTAGACGGATGACACCATATGGCAGCCCTGACAAATGAGGTGAAGGGCTTCATCGTTCAGGCCCTTGCGTGCTTCGACACACCAACCCAGGTAGTGGAGGCCGTCAAGAGTGAATTCGGCCAGGTGGTGACCCGCCAGCAGGTGGAAAGTCACGACCCAACCAAGGCCTGTAGCAAGGGCTTGGCCAAGCGTTGGGTAATCATGTTTGAAGACACCCGCAAGCGTTTCCGTGAGGAGACAGCAGAGATACCCATCGCCAACCGTGCCTTTCGCCTCCGCGCGCTGGGCAGGATGGCCGAGAAAGCCGAGTCGATGAAGAACATGGCCTTGACTGCCCAGTTGCTGGAGCAGGCGGCCAAAGAGGTCGGCGATGTCTACGTGAATCGGCAGACCAAGACAGACGTACCGCAGGACAACCAGGTGCCGACCAGCATCCGGGTCGAGGTAGTGAACGCGAGGAAGCCAGATGCCGACGCTTAACGTCCCGCAGGCGCGCTTCCTCCAGATGGAGCACAAGTTCCGCGGCTTCGTGGCAGGGTTCGGCTCTGGCAAGACCTGGGTGGGATGCGCAGGCATCTGTAAGCATGTATGGGAATGGCCAAGGATCAACTCCGGCTACTTCGCACCGACCTACCCGCAGATCCGCGACATCTTCTTCCCGACCATCGAGGAGGTCGCCTTCGACTGGGGCCTAAAGGTCAAGACGAAGGAGAGCGACAAGGAGGTCGAGTTCTACAGCGGCGGTCAGTACCGCAGCACGACCATCTGCCGCTCGATGGAGAAGCCACAGACCATCGTGGGTTTCAAGATCGGGCACGCCCTGGTCGATGAACTCGACGTTTTGCCCGCGCTGAAGGCTGAGCACGCCTGGCGCAAGATTATTGCCCGGATGCGTTACAACGTGCCCGGACTGAAGAACGGCGTAGACGTGACCACGACCCCCGAGGGGTTCAAGTTCGTCTACCAGCAGTTCGTGAAGCAGCTGCGCGAGAAGCCAGCGATGCAGGGCATGTACGGCCTGGTGCAGGCCAGCACGTTCGACAACGAGCTGAACCTGCCGCCCGACTACATCCCGTCGCTGATGGAGTCGTATCCAGCCCAGCTGATCCTGGCCTACCTAAACGGCCAGTTCGTCAACCTGAACTCCGGGTCGATCTACCATGCCTACGACCGGAAGCTGAATTCCTGCTTCGACACCGTAGAGCCTGGAGAGCCCCTATTCATCGGCATGGACTTCAACGTCGGCAAGATGGCGGCGATCGTCCATGTCAAAAGGCCTGACGGAAAGCCCAGGGCCGTGGATGAGCTGATCGACGGCTTCGATACCCCGGACATGATCCGGCGCATCAAGGAGCGCTACTGGCGGCACAACGGCAGGGACTACGAGAAGACCTGCGAGATCCGGATCTACCCCGACGCCTCGGGCGGCTCCCGCAAGTCGGTGAACGCCAGCGAGACGGACATCGCCATCCTGCGCCAGGCCGGGTTCAGCGTTATCGCCCCAGACGCCAACCCTCCGGTGAAGGACCGCATCAACGCCATGAACGCGATGTTTTGCAACGCGAATGGCGAGCGGCGTTACCTGATCAACCCGCTGCGCTGCCCGACCTATGCGGACGGCCTGGAGCAGCAGGTATGGGCTGCCAACGGTGAGCCAGACAAGAAATCTGGCGTGGACCATGCGAACGACGCGGGTGGCTACTTCATCCACCACGACTACCCAATTGAACGACCGGTCTTCACGACCCAATCCCTGAGAATGTGACCATGAGCGATAACCCGAGCATCACGCTGCCCGCTGTCGACGCGATGCGCGCCTACTGGGCCGTGATCTCGCCACTCATGGGCGGAACCATGGCGATGCGGGCGGCGGGGAAGGTCCTGCTGCCGCAGTACCCAGCCGAAGACGACGAGGCCTACAAAGAGCGCCTGCGCCTCTCGACCCTGCTGCCGGCGTACTCCGAGACCGTGGGCAACATGACCTCCCGCGTGTTCGCCGAGCCGCTGCAGGTGGGTGACGATGTGCCAGAGGCCATTGTCGAGATGACCAAGGACATCGACCACGCCGGCAATGACCTCAACTCCTGGTCGGTCGGGTTCTTCACCGAGGGGTTGAGCCATGGCCTGTGCCATGCCTTCGTCGATCACCCGCCAGCGGGTGAGCTGAAGACCCAGGCAGACGAGCAGGCCGCTGGCGTGCGCCCCTATGTGGTGATGGTGAGGCCTGAGCAGGTACTGGGCTGGCGCTCCAAGGGCGGCGTGCTGACTATGGTCCGCTACATCGAGGTGGTCGAGGAGGAAGATGGCGAGTTCGGCGCGAAATGCGTCGAGCAGATTCGCGTGCTCGAACCTGGATCATGGCGAACCTATCGCAGGTCGGCCAAGGCCGTACGGGGCAAGCAGGCCACAGCTGGAGGTACCTGGGAGCAGTACGATGAGGGCACCAACAGCCTGACCGCTATCCCTTGGGTAACCTTCTACACCGGCCGTACCGGCTTCATGACTGCCAAGCCGCCGCTGATCGAGCTGGCACACCTGAACGTGAAGCACTGGCAGAGCCAGAGCGACCAGGACAACATCCTCCACGTCATCCGCGTGCCGATCCTGGTGCGCATCGGCATCCAGGCCCAGTACGACAACCAGGGGAAAGTGATCCCGCCAGAGTTCAAGGTTGGCACAGGCCAGCTTACCGATCTGCCGAAGGACGGTGACCTCAAATACGTCGAGCACACCGGCCAGGCCGTCGATGCTGGTCGCACCGCGCTGCAGGACCTGATCAACGAGATGCGCATGGCCGGGGCCAAGCTTCTGACGCCAGACAAAACGGCAACCAAGACCGCCACCCAGGCGGAGGAGGAGGCGGCGCAGGAACTGTCCCCGCTGGCACGTATGGCGCACCACTTCGCCGACTGCCTGGCGCAGCTGCTTCAGTTCATGGCCGATTATCGAAGCCTGGGCGAGGGCGGTACGGTTGAGATGCGTGGCAACTTCGATGTCGACTACATGCCTGAGGTGTCGCTGCCGACGCTGGTTTCCATGGCCAATGCCGGGATGATCAGCAAGGAGACGCTGTTCGCCGAGATGCAGCGGCGCGGTGTGATCAGTGACGAATACGAATGGGAAGAGGAGCTGGCGAAGATTGAGGCCCAGGGCCCGGCTCTCGGTACGCTGTGATGAAGACCGCCAACGAGAAGCTGCTGGACGAGCTGATCGGCCATGAAGTTGATCTCTCCAGGCTGAGCAACAGCCAGGTCGTGGCGATCATCAGGATCCTGAACAGTTCTGACCCTGAGCTGCGGGCAGCGCTCATTGCTGCCATCGACAGCCTGGATGCCGGCGCGTCCGTTGCAGCGATCGATGCCGCTCTGGCGCCCGTGCTGCGGATCAATCAATCGACGTTCTTTAGCCTTCAGCAGGCGCTCACAGGCGTCATCGACGGCGTGGCCAGTTACGAGATTGCCTTTCAGGCCACTGCGCTTACAGCGGCTGTTCCTGAGCTTGTGCAGGCGCGATTCCCGGTTGCCGTGGCACAGTTCAGTCAGGTACGCGCCATTGCGCTGGCAAGGCCCTTCCAGGGGCGGCTGCTCAGCGAGTGGATGGCCGGCATTGAGGCTGAACGTGCTGCGTCAATCCGCGATGCCGTGCGGTCTGGCGTGCTTGAAGGACGCACGACGCCGGAGATCGTCAGGCAGATCATGGGTACCAAGGCGGAGAAGTACGCTGATGGCATCCTGCAGAAGTCTCGCCGGGAGGTGGAGGCGGTTGTCCGGTCGGCAGTGTCCAGCACAGCAGAGACGGCCAGCGACAAGGCATTCGAGGCCAACAGCGACATCATCAGCCATGTTGAGTGGCTGAGCACGCTGGATAACCGGACATCGACGACCTGCAGAATCCGTGACCGCCTGCCGTACACGCTGGGCACGTACCGACCCATCGGGCACAAGGTGCCGTGGCTCGCCGGCCCTGGCCGAATCCACTTCTGCTGCCGCTCGACCAAACTGCCGATCCTCAAAAGCGCCCTAGCGCTGGGGATCAGCGACGCCGCGACCCGGGCAAGCATGGACGGGCAGGTGCCGCAGCAGACCACGTACGCTCAATGGCTTGCACGCCAGCCTGCCGCCCGCCAGGACGAAATCCTCGGCCCGGAGCGGGGGAAGCTGCTGCGCCAGGACAAGCTGAAGCTGCAGGACTTCTACAACGACAAGGGCAAGTTCCTGACGCTCGATGAGCTGCGGGATCGGCTGTTGTAGCCCGCGCCACAAAACACCAAAGCGCCATTTCGTGGCGCGCAATTGTAAAGCCTCGCCCAGTGCGGGGCTTTTTCATGCCTGCGGTTCGGATGGACGGGGCGACCTGGGGCCGGATGGCTCACCAACAGGCCGGATGGCCCAGAGAGACGAAATGAAACTCAAGACTGTTGAAGTGGATGGCAAGCAGTACGCAGTTATCGAAGATGGTAAGCCCGTCTACACCGATGACGACGGCAAGGACGTCGCCTTCGATGCGGTCGGCACTCGCAACACCATCACCCGGCTGAATGCCGAGGCGAAGTCGCACCGTGAACGCGCGGACAGCTTCGAAAAAACTGCGAAGGCGTTCGAAGGCATCGAAGATGCTGCGGCCGCCAAGAAAGCCCTGGAGATCGTCGCCAACCTCGACGCCAAGAAGCTGGTGGATGCCGGCGAGATCGAGAAGGTGAAGGGCGAAATCAGCAAGGCCTTCCAAACCCAGCTGGATGAAGCCAACGGCAAGGCGCAGACCTTCGAGCAGCAGCTGTATGCCGAGAAGATCGGCGGCAGCTTCGCGCGCTCCCAGTTCATCGCCGAGAAGATGGCTGTTCCCGCTGACATGGTCCAGGCCGCCTTCGGCAGCAACTTCAAGATCGAGGAAGGCAAGGTCGTCGCGTACGACGCCCAGGGCCAGAAGATCTTCAGCCGCGCTCGCCCGGGCGAACTGGCCGACTTCAACGAAGCGCTCGAAACCCTCGTCTCGCAGTACCCCCATCGCGACCACATCCTGAAGAGCTCCGGCGCCAATGGCGGCGGCGCGCCGAACGGCGGTGGCCAGCACAAAACCACGAAGGGCAACTTCGGTGGCACCAAGGCTGAACGTCTTGAGGCCATCAAGGGCCTGACCGCAAGCGAATAAGGAGGCCCAATGGCCCTTTCGAACATGAAGGTATTCAACGAATACCTCAAGCGCACCACCATCGAGACCCTGGCTCAGGATGTCGAGAAGTTCAACGCATCCTCGGCCGGTGCCATCCGCCTGACCACCCAGGGCATCGACGGCGACTTCCTGCAGGAATCGTTCTGGGCCGGACTGCACGGCGCCCAGCGTCGCGTCGACCGCTACGCTGCCAACGGCGCCCAGGCGTCCACCCCGCTGGCCCAGAAGCAGTACGACTCGGTGAAGATCGCCGGCGGCTTCGGCCCGATCCTGTGGGAGCCTTCCCAGCTCTCCTGGATCCAGAAGAACCCGGAAGAAGCGCTGGAAGTCATCAGCCGCAACCTGTCCGAAGCCATCATGGCGGATCAGCTGAACACCGCCATCTCGGCCCTGGCCGGCGCCATCGGCAACCAACCGAGCGCCACCAACGACGTTTCGGCGACTGCTGGCGTGACCTACGTCGCGATCAACAACGCCCACGCGCTGTTCGGTGACGCTTCCCAGCGCCTGGTGGCCCAGGTCATGACCGGTGCCATGTACCACAAGCTGGTCGGCCAGAACCTCGCCAACGCCGAGCGTCTGTTCCAGTTCTCCGGCGTGCAGGTGGTCGACATCCTCGGCAAAGCCGTGATCATCACCGACGCCCCTGCGCTGTACGAGGCCGGCACCCCGAACAAGCAGAAGGTGCTCAGCCTGGCCGACGGCGCCGCGGTGGTGATGGATGGCTCCGACCTGATCACCAACATCGAGACCTCCAACGGCAAGGAGCGTATCGAGACGACCATGCAGGCCGACTACGCCTTCGGCCTGGGCCTCAAGGGCTACACCTGGGACACCGCCAACGGCGGCAAGTCGCCGACCAACGCCGAGCTGTCCACCGGCACCAACTGGGACCTGGTGGCGAACAGCATCAAGGCCTCGGCCGGCGTGCTGACCATCGGTGACGCCACCAAGTAACCGGTACAGCGCCCTCCGGGGCGCCTTCCCCAGGAGATCGCCATGAGCGAGAAAGTTATTTACGAGAAGCACCCGGTCAGCCCTGAGCGTAAAGCCGAGCTGCGGCAGAAGGGGTACAAGATCATCGATGCCCGTTTCGCGCCCGATGACTACGAGCACCCGGAGCCGCTGAAGGAGGCCAAAGGCTCGAAGACTGGCAAGTCCGCTGCCGACAAGAAGGCTGCCGAAGAAGCCGAGCTGAAGGCAAAGCTGCAGGCCGCCCTGAACGAAAAGGGCGTGCAATTCAGCCCTGACGCCAGCCTGGAAGACCTCAAGAAGCTGCTGGACGAGGCCGCGTAATGACCATCTACATCACCGTCGAGCAGGTAGACGCCCTGCTTGGGCCGACCTGGGCGCCCGACGACCAGAAGGCCCGGGCGGTGCTGATGGCCAACACCTGGCTCACCAACCAGGGCCTGCCCGAGTTCGACACGGTTCCCGCCGATGTCGTGCAGGCGGGCGCGGAAGTGGCTGTGGAGGCGGCGGCAGGCAACCTGTACCAGGCGAAGGAAACCGGTGTGCTGAGCAAATCCGTGGATGCTGACGGTGTGTCGAGCAGCAAGACCTACTCGGCAACGTCCAAGGTCATAAGCGCGGGTGAGTCCTTCGCCTTGGCCCTGCTGGCGCGGTATCTGGGCACCGGCCAGATCAAGATCGTCAGGGGGTGACATGGGGCTTCGACGCGAGTTACAGGCCGAGCTGGCCCAGGCCTTCGATACGGACCTAGCCGACGCAGTGGCGGCGGTCGATGGCAGCCGGACTGTGCCTGGCACCTACGACCCTGAGAAGGGCGGCAGTACGCCGGCGACAACGCTGCACTACGCCGGTCGCGGTGTCTTCGGCCAGTACAAGGTCCGGGAGATCGACGGTACGCGCATCCTGGCGTCAGACCTACGCCTCAAGGCGCTGCAGAACGAGCTGTTCGTGAAGGATGGCGACGCGGTCACGGAAGTCCCTGCCATCCCCGCCATCGGTGACCGCATCAGCGGCTATCGAGTCATGGACGTAGGGCAAGACGCGGCCAAGGTCACCTGGACCATCCAGTTGAGGAAGTAAACATGGCCCGCGGCTCACACATGACCAGCCGCTACGGCGGCCTGGACGGCAGCTTTGCCGCGCAGCTGGAGCAGTTCGCAGAGGCCGCCAAGGAGGCGATGGACCTAACCTTCCGTGAGGTCGTGATCATGGTCGGCCGGAGACTGGTGACCATGTCGCCGGTCGGCAACCCGGATCTCTGGAAGGTGAACGTTGAGGCCCAGGGCAGCGCGGCTGAGCAGATCGCGGCTTACAACGCCAAGGCAGCGGCCATCAATGTCGGCATCACTGCCGACCAGGCCAACTACACCAAAAGCGGCAACCTGAAAGGCGGCCTGCGACTGCGCAAGCCGCTGACCAAGCGCGAGCAGCGTGAGAACTTCGGGCTCGGCGTTCGGAGGGCTGGCCAGGGCTACGTGGGCGGCCGCTTCCGCAGTAACTGGCAGCTTACCACCGGCGCTCCAGCCGCAGGCGAGATCGAGGACATCGAGAGCGCCGGCGAGAGGCTGGACAGGCTTCTCGTGGCTGCAGGTGATCTTTCCGCCGGCGAGGTCGCCTACATCGTCAACAACCTGCCGTATGCCATTCCTCTGGAGTACGGCCACAGCTCACAGGCGCCTAGCGGTATGGTGCGAGTCACTGTTGCCGACTTCCAGCGCATCGTTGAAGAAGCCATCAGGACCCACCGAGCATGAGCCACGCAAGAGCACGACAGGCCATCGAGATCAAGCTGATGACTTGGGCCGCGGCGCGCCCGATCCGGGTCGCGAACTTCGAGCAGGCTTTCGAGCCAGACCCCGACGAAACCTTCCTGCGCGCCTTTCTGCTCCCGGCCAGCACCACCTGTCGCTATCTGAACGGTGAGGCATACGAATACACAGGCGTTTACCAGGTCAGCATCGTTTCTCCGGCCGGACAGGCGCTGGCGACTGCCGAGGCCGTAATTGACGAGCTCAGTAGTGTCTTCCGTGTCGACAGCGAGCTGAGCCGCAACGGCTTCGAAGGCCTGGTCGTCGCGCCGGTAGAGCAGGGCCCCACCATCCCCGAGCCGTCGACTTACACAGTCCCGGCCAGCTTCACCTACCGCGGCATCGCGGACCAACCGCCCGCTGGGGCATAACACCGCCGCCCGGCGGGCTACCAAGAGGAAACACACATGGCCGCACGCATCCCGCTGCCGAACGGTTCTGTGCTGGAGATTGCCAGCACCCTGGGCACCGCTGTGCCTTTCACTGCCCTGACCAATGCCAAGCCGCCAGTGGCGAGCGCGGTAGGCCACAGCATCGATGCCGACGACATTCTGCTGATCAGCTCCGGCTGGGCCCTCATCAACGACCGCACAGCCAAGGCAGCCAACGTCACTACCGACGCATTCTCTCTGGCTGGTCTGGACACCACCAACACCGACCGGTACACCGCCGGCGCCGGCGTTGGCTCGGTTGTCCCTGTCTCGGGCTGGACGCAGATCTCGAAGGTGACCGGCTTCACCGTCTCCGGCGGCGAGCAGCAGTTCCTCACTGTCGGCTACCTCGAGAACGACGACGATCTGCAGTTCCCAACCAACCGCAACCCGATCAGCGTGTCGGTGACGGTCGAGGACCAGCCGACCGCGCTGTACGTGCCGGTCGTGGAGGGCTACGACGATTCCAAGGAGCTGACGGTGATCCGCCTGAAGTTGCCCGGCGGCGGTCAGATCCTGATGCCTGGCTACGTCAGTATCACCAGCACGCCGACCATGGAGCGGAACCAGCTGATGACCCGAACCATCTCGGTAGGCCTGTCTGGCCGACCGACCCGCTACAGCGCTTAAGGATCCGTCATGGCGAAGATCAAGATTGCCCAGAACCCGACGTTCACCGCGGTTGTGCATGTTCCGCGCATCGGCGGCGAGCCGGTGCCGGTTGAGTTCCAGTTCCGGTACATGGACCGGGTGACACTGGCCGGCATGTTCGACCGCTGGAACAAAGCGCGCGACACCTGGGCAGAAAAGGCCCAGAAGGATGGTGCGAGCTGGGAGGAAGTCACCGCTGGTGAAATCACCCTGCAGGCCGAGCAGCTGGGCGAGATCATCACCGGCTGGGATCTGGAGGACGAGTTCAGCCAGGAGGCAATCGTCGAACTCGTGCGCACCTGCACCGGCGCGCCGAAGGCGGTGACCGATGCCTACCAGGCGGCCTACAACCCGGCCCGCTTGGGAAACTGAGGGCGGCGGCTCGGGCGCTGTATGAGCGCGGCCCGTCCGCAGAGCAGCTGGCGGCCATTGGCCTGACCCTGGCGGACCTCCTCGAGGAAGAGGTGGAGGTTTGGCCAGACGCTTGGCAGGCCATCCGAGTATTCGAGGCATTGGGCACGCAGTGGCGCTTGGGGCAGGGCGGACCTTCGGGTCTGGACTACACAGCCATTCCCTCGGTCGCGTCGATGCTCGGAATCAAGCGCCGAGAACTCACCGAAATTTTCCCCGATCTCCGCATCATGGAGCACGAAGCTCTGGCCGTGATGGCTGAAGCGTCGGAGTAGGGCAACGACTGACGCGGCCAGGCCGCAGGAGAGGGATATGCAAAGAAAACGACGTAAGCCGGCGCGCAAAGAGAAAAGAGAGAAAAAGGTTGCGCGCCAGATTGATGCACATGAGGCGATGATAAGCAATATCGTCAAGACCGTTGCTTCATCGCCTCTCTAGTCTCCTTGGCAATAGCAGCAACTTGCTGGGCTGGTCCTTCGAAAACACGCTTCGTTTGAGGGTCTGTGAAGTTGTCGGGTGCTTTCACAGCCTCCATCGCCTTATCGATCAGGGCGTTGTCCTTGCCGGCTAGGATCTGTACGACCCGTGTCAGGGCCAAGAGCGCGGAAAGGGTGCCAAGTGCAAAAGGCGAACTCAGGCCTTCAAGTGGATCAAGCTTGCCATCATCACGCATAGTAACCTCCTAGGTCGTCGTGCCCCAGTCCATGGGCTTTCCGGCAACGGACCGGGGCGGTTCGTTGGGACGCACAACGCTACTACGCCCCGGCCATGGCCACGTACTGGCTTTCCGTCCAGGGTGGATGGGTGGACAGGGTGGCGGTTCCCGCAGCTTTCGGGGATGATGGCTCATTGCCTTCCTCAAGGAGTCGAGTCATGGCGTTGCGGTTCCGGAAAAGCTTCAAGGTCGCGCCAGGCGTGCGTATCAACCTTAGCAAGAGCGGTTTCAGTACTTCGGTTGGTGGCAAGGGTCTAACCGCCAATCTCAGCAAGCGCGGCACGCGGGTGACTGCCGGAATTCCTGGCTCGGGATTATCGGCGTCCAAGCTCTACAGCTCTGGCAAGAAAGGCGCCGTCCAGGCTGCGCCGACGCCAATGTGGGCGCATGTCGTGACCTGGCTGATTATCGCAGGAGTCCTCTGGTGGATTTTCAGCTGACTGTATAGCCCAGCCGTCGCGCTGGGTTTTTGCATTTGGGCTCACCCCTGGTCCCGGCGCTTCCATGCATAGTGCTCCCATAGCGCGCTGGTGTGAAAAGCCCGCATCAGGTGCATGCTCCGTAGTTCTTCGACCTGGGCTATGGCCTCGGCCCGATCCCGGGCGCGGATCGCATCCACAGCTTCCGCCCAGTGCTCCAGCGCCTCGGCAAATCTCCGCTTCTCATCGTCGGGCATCTTCGCACCCTTCATGTGAGTGGTTGGGGAGGGTAAGGGTAGACCAACTGGGAGGTGGAGAGGGTGGCGCTTGTCGGCGGACAGGAACGAAAAGCCCGGCGCTTGGCCGGGCTTGGGCTTAAGTCCAGGAATCCCATCCGACCATGCCAGAGGTCGTTGCGCGCGGCTTGACGCGATAAGCATTAGATCAAAGCCGAACCCCGCCCATGCGGGGTTTTGGCGCTGGCTTGCCCTAGGCCATGCGGATGGTGATAGCATCCTGTCATTAGCCATGGATAGGCCATGGTCAGCGAATAAGGGGTTCGAATGTTTGTCGTCCGACTACTCGTTCTGGGCTTTCTAGCCTTCTATAGCTACGCAATGGGAGCGGAGCGTGGAGGATTAAATGCTTTTGGTACTCTAGTGGCGTTCAGTGGAGCAGTGTTCATACCCGCTTTTTATATGCTTCCGACGATCGAGGCCTGGCTGCGCAAAAGCAAAAATCTGCCAGCTATCGCTGCACTAAATTTCTTTTTGGGATGGAGCTTGCTCGGCTGGGTAGCTGCTCTGGTATGGGCGTTCAAGAGGCCCACTCCTTTGGAATGTGCTGAAGCTTCAGGTTTTCCTCGGTCAGAATCTGTAACGGCTTCAGAGAGCTTGAGCGGGACGAAACCAAAAAAAGATTGCCCGCTCTGCGGCGAAGAAATCCTGGCCGTTGCCATCAAATGCAAGCACTGCGGCAGCGACCTCCAGACGGGGTAGCAGAGCGCAGCATGAATAATTAAACCGCCTTCTGGCGGTTTTTTGTTGCCTGGAGAAAATCATGACTACCATCGCCTCCCTTGGCCTACAGATCGACTCCGGCGATGCGGTTGAGGCGAAAGACAACCTTGATCAGCTAACGGACGCCGGCAAGCGCAGCGAGGAGTCGGCTGGACGAACTGGGCGCGCCTGGGAGGCAGCGCTGGGCAATTTGCAAGGTGACACCCGGCAGATCGTTCAGGAGCTGCAAGCTCTCAATGCCAAGCAGACCGAGTTGGCGCAGCAGATGGCCACCGTGGGACGTGCTGTCACCAGCGCATCTACGGCGTTCAGCAGCGCCGCGGCGAACATGGGGGCTTTTCGGACTGAAGCCGCGCAGGCGGGCAAGGTGCAGGAGGCACTCACGAGCGCCACGGACGCTGGCGCCCAGGCTGGACGGCGCGCCGCCGAATCTGCCGACGAGCAGCAGGCCAGGATTCTGGCCGTGGCCAAGGCCTCACTGGAGGCCAGCCAGTACGTCCAGTCGCTGAACCGGGCGACCGAGCAGAGCGCCGAGGTCACTGCCAAGGCGAATGCTGTGCTGTCGGACAGTGCCAGCCGTCAGGCGTCCATCAATAGCCGAGCTCAGGCCCTCATCGCCACGGAAGAGCGCCAGGCGGAGGCGGCGAAGAAGGCCGCTGGCGCCCATCGGGAAGAAGGCCAGGCGCTCGAAGAGCTGCTCGGCAAGATCGACCCGGCCGTGGCTGCTATGGGCCGGCTGGACCAGATGGAACAGAAGTTGAGGAGCTTCCGCGCCAGTGGTGCGCTCGATGCAGAGACCTTCGGCGAGTACCAGATGAAGATCGACCAGGCGCGCACAGCCCTGGGCGGCGCCGATACGGCGCTGAGCAAGACAGGGATGACAGCCAAGGCTACGGCCAATGCGTTGCGCGGCGTGCCAGCTCAGTTCACCGATATCGTGGTGTCCCTGCAGGGTGGCCAGGCCCCGCTACAGGTGCTGCTGCAACAGGGCGGTCAGCTCAAGGACATGTTCGGCGGTATCGGGCCAGCGGCTCAGGCGCTGGGTGGCTACATCTTGGGCTTGGTGAACCCGTTCACAGTGGCAGCAGCAGCGACGGGCGTACTGGGATACGCTTATTACTCGGGAAGCGAGGAGGCTGTCAGGTTCCAGAAAGCGCTGATCACGACCGGGAACGCCGCTGGCACAACCTCCGACCGTCTTTCCGGTATGGCGCGCGAGGTTGCGGCGACTGTCGGCACCACCGGCGCTGCGTCCGAAGTACTCACCAAGCTGGCGGACAGCGGAAAAGTCGCTTCCGAGAGTTTCGTCGGGATCACAGAGGCTGCTCTCGAGTGGCGTTCGGCAACTGGCCGGGCTGTGGAGGAGACCGTCGCTGAATTCGTGAAGATCGGCAAAGATCCGGTGGCGGCCGCGAAGGACCTCAACGAGCAGTACAACTTCCTGACCGCTACAACCTACTCGCAGATCTTGGTATTGAAGGAGCAAGGCGACACCATCGGGGCAGCCAAGCTGTTAACCGACACCTACATCGACACCATCAAGAACCGCAGCAAAGAGGTCACAGAGAGCCTGTCTCTGTGGGAGCGCGGGTGGAAGTCGCTTAAAGGCGAGGTCGCCGCAACTGTCGACGCGCTCAGGGATGTTGGCCGGGATCAGGACATCGCGAGTCGGATCGTCGACATGCAGCACCAGGTCGCTGCGGCGCAGAGCGCTGTGAATGCTGACGCTGACGACACCGATGCCCAGACGAAACTCACTAACGCCAGCCTCGAGCTGAAAGGGCTGATTCAGCAGCGGGACACCCTGGATGCGATTGCGAAGGCCCGGGAGCTGGACGCCAGGCAACAGAGGGCGGCAACACTTGCCATGGACAAGGTCGATGCTCGGGAGAAGTCCTCCAGAACTAACGCTGAGAAGCGTGCCGATGCCCTCAAGGAGTACAGGAAAGAACTCGACGACATCCGCAAAAAACATCCTGACGATGAAAGGCTCGCACCGGACCGGATCGCAAGGACGGAAGCGAACATTGCCAGGCAGTTCAAGGATCCTGCCGGGCGCACCACATCGGTAGACCTCTCCGGCTTCAACGACCAGAAAAACGCGCTGAGCGCCATCCTGGCTGAGTACAAGAATCACCAGAAGGAGCTGGATGCGGCGCAGAAGGCCGGGATCATCTCCCAGGAGTCGTACGCCTCTCAGCGCGCCGCGATCATCGAGCAGCAGAAGGCTGAGGTCACCAACGCCTACGAGGCCGAAATCAAGGCCCTGGAAGACGCCAAAGGTCGGAGCAGCACCAGCGCACAGCAACGCATTCAGCTTGACCAGAAGATCGCCGACGCGCGGGCCGCAATGGTCAAGGCGCAGAAGGATGCTGACTCGGAGTTGGCCGTGCTCGCCACCAATGAGCAGGGCCGCCCGGCCAAGCAGGCGAGGGCGGTGCAGACCTACACTGATGCCCTTGATCAGCAGGTCAAGACCCTGAGACTTCAGGGGCAGCGAGCTGCAGATGGTCTAGGCCTTGGCGATCGCCAGCGCGCCTTGCAGGACCAGCAGAACGGCATCACCGACCGGATGAATCAGCAGCGGCTGGATCTGGCCAATCAGTACGGCGATGGCTCCCGCGGCATGAGCCTCGACGAGTACAACCAGAAGCTGGCGGCACTGAACAAGACCGAGCGGGACCTGCAGGAAACCACCATCGCCAACTACGACGCCATGACGGCAGCCCAGGGCGATTGGCGCAACGGGGCATCGTCTGCATTCAGTAGCTACTTGGAGCAGGCCCGGGACGTCGCCGGCCAAACCCGTACCCTGTTCAGCAACGCTTTCTCCAACATGGAGGACGCTGTGGCGAACTTCGCCATTACCGGCAAGCTGTCGTTCTCCGACTTCGCCAAGTCGGTGCTGGCAGACATGGCCAGGATTGCGACCAGGCAGGCGATCACCGGCATTGCCGGCAGCCTGTTTGGGTCGGCCATCGGTGGGTTCTTTGGCGGCGGGGCTTCGGCGGTCGGCGAGGGGACCATGACGGGGTTCAGCGAGGGATCATTTGTGCCAAACGCCAAGGGCGGCGTGTACGACTCGCCGAGCCTCTCGCACTTCAGCAACCAGGTGCACAGCACCCCCCAATTCTTCGCCTTCGCGAAGGGGGCGGGCGTGTTCGGTGAGGCCGGCCCGGAGGCAATCATGCCGCTGACCCGGGCTCCGGATGGAAACCTTGGGGTGCGTGCCCTGGGCGGTGCGACTGGTGCGTCCAGCGCTGGAGCGGAGCAGAAGATGGAGGTCACCATCAATATCAATCGGGAAGGTGGCGGTGATGTGTCCGCTGACACGGCGATGGGACAGCGGCTGGCGCCGCAATTCCTCGAACTGATCCGCGCCGAGATTGCGGCAAACGAACGCAAGACGTTGAGTCCAAGTGGCGGCGCAACGTGGCGAGCCATTCAAGGGAGGCGATGATGGCAATCGAAACCTTTAGTTGGCCCACCGAGCGAGGCGAGACCCCCGATATCCAGTACAGGGTGCGTGAGTCTCGCTTCGGCGGTGGATACCGACAGGTCGTTGGCGACGGCCCGAACAACAAGGAAGACAGCTACCCGGTGACCATCACCGGCAGGAAGGCCCGGGTGAAGGAGGTCATGGACTTTTTCGACCGGCACGCCGGCGCGAAAGCCTTCCTCTGGAGCACTCCGCTTGGCGAGCTGGGCCTGTTCACCTGCGTTGACCCCAAACCGACCCCCATGGGCGGTGAGCAATTCAAGGTCACCGCCACCTTCCAGCGGGCCTTCCACCCGTAAGGAATCACCATGTCACTGATCAAAGACATCCAGCTGCTTCAACCTGGCAGCGAGGTGCTGCTGTTCGAGCTCGACGGCTCGGACTGGGGCGCCGACATCCTGCGCTTCCATGGGCACGCGATCCCACACTCGCCCGCAGAGCTGGCAGCGGCCGGCGCGGATGCCGATCAGCTGCCGGCCAAGTCGATCTGGTGGCAGGGCAACGAGTACGACGCCTGGCCGATGCAGATCGAGGGCATCGAGGCGAACTCGGACGGTACCGCGGTGCGTCCGACGATCTCGGTCGGTAACGTCAACGGTAGGATCACCGCTCTGTGCTTGGCCTTCGACAACCTGCTCGAGTTCAAGCTGACCATCCGGCAGACGCTGAAGCGCTACTTGGATCCGGCGAACTTCCCTGCCGGCAACCCGGAGGCGGACCCTACCCAGGAGAGCACCGAGGTTTGGTACATCGACCAGAAGGTTTCGGAGAACGGCACCACGGTTTCGTGGGAGCTGGCCAGTCCGGGCGACGTCGGCGGCGAAAGCATCGGCCGGCAGATGACCCAGCTCTGCCACTGGTCCATGACCAACGGATACCGCGGGCCGAACTGCGGCTACACCGGGCCGTACTTCGACTTCGACGGGAACCCCACAGACGACCCGGTCGAGGACCAATGCAACGGCTGCCTGGACACCGGCTGTGTCGCGCGCTTCGGCCAGGGCAACCAGCTGCCGTTTGGCGGCTTCCCGGCCGTCTCCCTGATCGCCAGGAGCTGATCATGCTGAAACACATCCTCGCTGCCGTGCAGAGGCACGCCGCGGCTGAGTACCCGCGCGAGTGCTGCGGGCTGATCCTGGCCGTGGGCCGCAAGCAGGTGTACTTCCCCTGCGCCAACGTGGCCACCGAGCCGACCGAGGAGTTCCGCATCGCGCCGGAGCAGTATGCCGAGGCGGAAGAACAGAGCCAGGTAATCGGCATCGTGCACTCGCACCCTGACGCCACCAGCAGGCCTTCGCCGCGCGACCTGGCAATGTGCGAGGCCACGGGACTGCCATGGCACATACTCTCGTGGCCGGAGGGAGACCTGCGGACGATAACGCCAACCGGCGAAACGCCGCTGCTGGGCCGGCCCTTCGTGCACGGCGCCTGGGACTGCTGGCAGGTTTGCGCCGACTGGTACAAGCGGGAGTGGGACCTGGACTTCCCGGCCTACACCCGGGAGGACGGGTGGTGGGAGCAGGCCGCCGGCCCGAGCCTGTACGAACAGGCATACGAGGCCGCCGGGTTCTACCAGGTCGACCGGCCCGAGCGCGGCGATATGATCGTCATGGCCGTGGGGCGGACGGTGCACCCGAACCATGCTGGCATCTACCTCGGCGGCGATCCCAAGCTGCCCGGCGAGCAAGCCGATCTGTACGGCCCCGGTCCGTTCCTGCTGCACCACCTGTACGGCAGGCCGTCCGAGGTCATCATCTACGGTGGCCCCTGGCACGACCGGGCCCGCCTGATCCTGCGTCACAAGGAGGCCCGATGAGCGCAATCGCCTACAAGCCAATGACGACCATCAAGCTGTCCGGCTCGCTGGCCCAGAAATTCGGCCGCACGCACCGGCGGCAACTCGATAGTGGCGACACCTGGGAGGTGTTCAAAGCCTTGAATGCCACCTTGGACGGGTTTGAGGATGAGATCCGGCGCCTGGATGGCATGGGTCTGCGTTTCGCGGTTTTCCGAAACCGGCAGAACGTAGGGCCTGAAGAATTTGACCGTGGCGGCGTCCGTGAATTGCGCCTGGTGCCGGTGATCGGCGGGAGCAAGCGGGGCGGCCTGCTGCAAACGGTGGTCGGTATCGCGCTGATCGCCGCGGTGGCCATCTTCGCGCCGGCCGGACTCGGCGCCATTGGTGCTGGCGGTGCCTGGGGTATAACTGGTGCGGTTGGCGTCTCTCTGGCGCTCGGCGGCGTCATCCAGATGCTCAGTCCGCAGCCAAAGGGGTTGTCCACCAGTGCCGCGCCGGAGAATCGACCTTCCTACGCCTTCGGCAGCGCGAACAACACCACCGCCAGCGGTAATCCGGTACCGATCTGCATCGGCGAGCGCCGGTGGGGCGGGGCGATCATCTCCGCATCAATCTACGCCGAAGACAAGGCGTAGCAACTGAACTGTCACCAGGCCGCCTACGGGCGGTTTTTTCTTGCCCGGAGGAAAGCATGGGCGCAGCACTTCAACCTGCCGTCACCGGCGCCAAGGGCGGCGAGAAGAAGCCCAAGGCGCCCTACGAGGCCCCCGACAGCCTTCGCTCGACGAACATCGCCAAGATCCTGTTGGCCGTGGGAGAGGGGGAGTTCGACGGCAACCCGACTGATCGCGACATCTACCTCGACAACACCCCCATCCAGGATGCCAGCGGCAATGTCAATTTCCCGGGCGTGAAGTGGGAGTTTCGCCGCGGCACAGTCGAGCAGGACTACATCCAGGGCATTCCAGCTGTCGAGAGCGAGACATCTATCGGCGTGGAGCTGCGCAGTGATCAGCCGTGGACCCGCGCGCTGAGCAACACCAAGTTGTCGGCTGTGCGCCTGCGCTTCAGCTGGCCGCGCTTGCTCCAGCAAAACCCAACCAACGGCGACACGACCGGCTACACCATCGAGTATGCGATCGACATCGCCACCGACGGCGGTGCTTTCGTCGAGGCACACCGGAACGCGGTCAGCGGCAAGACCAGCAACGGCTATCAGCGTTCCGTGCGCGTCGACCTGCCGGCTGCCATATCGGGATGGGTTATCCGTGCGCGGCGCCTCACGCCGAACGCCAACACCGGCACCATCGCTGACACGATGACGATCGCGGCCTACACCGAGATCATCGACCAGAAGCTGCGGTACCCGAACACAGCGCTGCTCTACATCGAGTTCGACGCCGAGCAGTTCCAGAACATCCCGTCGGTGACCGTGAAGTGCAAGGCCCGGCGCTGGCCGGTACCGACCAACTACGACCCGATCACCCGCACCTACACCGGCACCTGGGACGGTACCTTCAAGCAGGCCTGGACCAACAACCCGGCCTTCGTCACCTATGGCCTGTGCGTCGAGGACCGGTTCGGCCTGGGCAAGCGCATCAAGCCCTGGATGGTCGACAAGTGGGAGATGTACCGCATCGCCCAGTACTGCGACCAGCTGGTGCCTGACGGGGTAGGGGGCCAAGAGCCGCGGTTCCTGTGCGACATGAACCTGCAGGGCAAGGCCGAGGCCTGGACGCTGTTGCGCGACCTCTCGGCCATCTACCGGGGCATGGTGTACTGGGCGCAGGGCGCGCTGTTCATGCAGGCCGACATGCCCAGGGCGCAGGACTTCGACTACGTGTTCACCCGGGCGAACGTCATCGACGGCGAGTTCACCTACCTCGGGGCCGAGCGCAACACTCATTACAGCCGCGCAGTCGTCAGCTACGACAACCCGGCCAACAACTACGACACCGATGTCATTCCGGTTACCGACCTGGCCCTGCAGCGTCGGTACCAGGATCGGCCCATCGAGATCTCGGCCATCGGTTGCACCAGGGCCAGCGAGGCCCAGCGCCGCGGGAAGTGGGCGCTGCTGAGCAACAACCAGGACCGCACCGTCACCTTCAAGACCGGCATGGAGGGGCGCATTCCGCTGCCTGGCCATGTCATCCCGGTGGCTGATGAGCTGCTGTCTGGTCGGCCCAATGGCGGCCGGATCGCTGCGGCCGCTGGCAAGGTCGTGACCCTGGACCGTGACACGCAGATCAAGGCCGGCGACCGGCTGATCATCAACCTGCCCAACGGCAGCGCCCAGGGCCGCACCGTGCAGTCGGTTGCCGGTCGTGCCGTGACCGTGACCACGGCCTACAGCGTGCAGCCGGAGCCCGAGCTGCAGTGGGCGATCGATGCCGATGACCTGGCCATCCAGCTGTTCCGGGTCCTGAAGACCTCGCGCACCGCCGAGGGCGAGTACGAGATTACCGCGCTGGAGTTCAACCCGAGCAAGTTCGCCGCGATCGATACTGGGGCAAAGCTCGAGGAGCGGCCGATCAGCGTCATCCCGGTAACGACCGTCCCGCCGCCGGTGAGCGTGACCCTGACGTCCGACTACGCGATTGCCCAAGGCCTGGCGGTCAGCACGATGACCATCGCCTGGCCGGCTGTGGAAGGGGCCGTGGCCTACGACGTCGAGTGGCGCAAGGACAGCGGCAACTGGATCCGCCTGCAGCGTACCGGTACTGCGTCGGTAGACGTGGTTGGGATCTACGCCGGCCAGTACCTGGCGCGCGTGCGAGCGGTCAGCGCCTTCGATATCACGTCGACCTGGCGCAGCTCTGTGCTCACCGACCTGAAAGGGAAGGAGGGCACACCGCCAGCCGTGACGTTCCTCACGGCGACCAGCGAGATCTTCGCGATTCGTCTGAAGTGGGGGCTGCCGCCAGGCGCCGAGGACACCCAGCGCACGGAGATCTGGAGCAACGCGATCAACGACCTGACCAGTGCCACCAAGCTGGCCGACCTGGCCTACCCGCAGTCGGAACACGTGATGTCTGGCCTAGCCGCCGGCGCAGCGTTCTTCTTCTGGGCGCGTCTGGTCGACCGGACCGGAAACATTGGGCCGTTCTTCCCGGTGCCGCCGACGGCTGTGCAGGGTATCGCCCAGACCGACCCTGGCCCCATCCTTGACATGATCTCCGGCGAAATCGACGAGTCCATGCTCGGCGAGGATCTGAAGAACAAGATCGACGGGCTGCAGGACCAGATCGACGCCCTGGACGGCTTGAAGGCCTACGACAAGAACGAGCCCTACGAGGAAGGCCAGATGGTCGTGGTCGACGGCCGGATCTACCAGGCGGTGCACGATGTTCCGGCCGACCCGGGCGGCGCCAATGCCCCGCCCAACGTGGCGTTCTGGATCGACGTGGGGCAATCGCTGGAGGCAGCCAACGGCCTGGCCCAGCAGGTCCAGACCAACACGACCAAGATCGAGGAAGTCGACGGCAAGGTCACGTCAACAGCTGAGAGCGTGCAGGTCCTGCGCGCATCTGCTCGCGACGATGACGCGGAGGGAGAGCTTGCCGGCGCCCTGAAGCTCTGGGACTCGACCGCAGCGATCGCCCGCGAGCAGCTCGTGCGGGCCACCGAGACAGATGCTTTGGCGCGCAGCTCGGAAACGCTCGAAGCCAAGGTTGGCGAGACCAACGCAGCAGTGCAGACGGTAAGCCAGGCCCAGGCGAACTTCGAAGGCAAGGCCAGCACGATGTGGTCGGTCAAGATGCAGCTGAATGCTCAGGGGCAATACGTTGCCGCTGGCATAGGTCTCGGCATCGAGAACGGACCAGCCGGCCTGCAGAGCACCTTCCTGGTTTCAGCCGACCGGTTCGCTGTGGTGAACAACATCAACGGCACACTCACTTCGCCGTTCACGGTGCAGGGCGGCCAGGTGTTCATCAGTCAGGCGCTGATCGGCACCGGCTGGATCACGAACGCAATGATCGGCGACACCATCCAGTCGAACGACTTCATTACCGGCCAGCGCGGTTGGCGCATCCAGAAGAGCGGGGCAATCGAGATCAATGGTACCGGCGCCAGTGGCGAACGGCTGACGATCACGAACAGCTCGGTGAACACCTACTACGCGAATGGCCAAGTCGCCACGAAGATGGGCATCAACATCTGATAGGTAACTTAGATGGCGACTGGCTTTCTAGCATATCGCGAAGACGGCACTCTCATGGTCGATATGACCGTGAACTTCAGCCAGATGCAGGGCAGCTTTGTTACTGGCTCGGCAAACGGAAGTGGCACGATGGCGTCGCTTCCGCCTGGCAAGACACGGTTCTACATGATCACCTCACTAGTTGATAGAAACGCCTGGCTCGGTAAAAGGCCGGGAGTTTCTATCTCAGGAAATGTGATGTCCTGGGTGTACTCCTACAACACAAACAACTGGGGCTTTTTCTCTGCGAACTGCAGGATCTACTACGGCTACTACTAGGTGGACTAGATGGCTACAGGATTCCAAGCGTTCAAGGAAGATGGAACGCAATTCATCGATACTAGCCTTATGTGTTACGGGCTCACCAAGAGCGCATATCTAACGTTCTACGCATACTGGCCTCGTTACACGCTTAAGTCTATTCAACTTGATCCTGACAATGGTGCTAACTATAACCAGGGTACCCCAATAGAACCGATCTACGGCATCACTCTGCCAAGCTGGCGTTCGCCTATTGCTTTCCTCGTCGGAGACGGAAGCCCCTGCGGGGAGGCCATTGTAAATGGGGAGAAGACACTCCTCTTCGTTGGTGCGAGCGCTTCAACAAAGTGCTATGTCTTTGACTTGATGTATGACGCCCCGCTGGCAGCTGGATTCAAATGCTATCGAGAGAGTGATGGTGAACTGACGTTCAACTCAGGACAGCCGCCGCTGAACATTCTTACAGCCATTCAGCCGCCTGGGAATGGCAGCGGGCCGGGCGGGGACTTTTATTACACAGCATATGCCGGAGGATACAACAGCATCGGCGGCATCGTTATGAAGTCCTATGTGGATGTCCCAATAGCCGCCGGAGAGCATGCCGCTTACATCAACTTCACTAGAAGCGCTGGGTGTAACGGGTCTGCCTCTGGCATGGGTGGATTCGAGTATGACTCTCAAGAAGGTGCATTCGGATACTCTGGCGGCGTGCGTTTCATGTTCACGATTGCCGCAGGCGCCCGTCAGATGATCGTGGGTAGTTACCCATACAACTACTGGCGACAGATACCAGCACTCAAGCCAACAGCACTTGTAATTTCAACTTCGAAGTATCCATTTCCGTTCAATTAGAGGTGTTTTCCGATGCCATGGTACAGACAAGGCACGGTGGCGGTCACGAATGGCCAGACCACGGTGACCGGAACCGGCACAAGCTTCACGCTGAATGCACGAGTCGGGGACAGTTTCATTGGTCCAGATGGCCGAGAGTATGAAGTAGGAAACATCGCAAGCGCCACGGCGCTCGGGATCATTCCTGCCTATCTTGGGCCAACGGCTTCGGCCGGTAGTTATGCAATCAAGCCAGTGCAAGGGTACCCGAAGGATCTCGCAGACCGATTCCGCGAGCTCGTCGATCAGTTCGGTAGCACACTAGCTTTGCTCGGCAACCCAGCCGACGTTGCAGCCCTTCGCGCCAACATCGGCGCAGCGGCGCGTGGGGCGAACGGCGACATCACGTCGATTACCGGCCTGACTACTGCCCTCAGCATCGCCCAGGGCGGCACGGGCGCGAAGACAGCCGCGGCCGCCCGTACAGCGCTTGGGCTCAAGACGGCCGCTGTTGCGGATATCGTCGGCACCGTAAGCCAGGCCGGCGGAGTGCCGACAGGGGCGATCATCGAGCGCGGCAGCAATGCGAATGGCGAGTACACCCGATATGCAGATGGTACGCAGGAGTGCTGGTTCATGGCCTCTGACACGACAGCTATCAACGCGGCCCTTGGGTCGGGGTTCCGTTCCGGTGGCTTCATCTGGACGTTTCCGATCGCGTTCTCTGCGCTGCCTCGGTGCGTTGCCACACCTTTCCTCACGTCGTGTACGGGCGCCGCTATCAACGCATCGAGCGCTGCATCCTGCGCATACGTGTACACCGCGCCGGCTGTCCAGGCATCCAGTTCAATGAGTGTGTATCTGTTCGCCAAGGGGAGGTGGTTCTGATGATCATCAAGCTTTCACCTGTGCGCTCCGATGCGCAGCTCGCAGTGTTCCGCCTGGGCGACATGCTGACGATCAACAACGTCGCGCTGGACTTCGCGCGGCTGCCCGAGGGTGCCTCGCTCCCTGCATCTGCGGTTGGCAGCCCTTTCATGCACGATCCTATCGAGCGTCACGACGGAAAGTTGATCGTCACGCTGCGCCTGCCGCACGCTGCTGATGCACCGGAGTCGGCCCGATTCCCGGTCGATATCGTTGATCCTGCTGAAGGAGCAGTGCAACTGCCAGGGCAGGAGGTGCGGGAAGCAGAGCCAGCAGCTACAGGCGTCATCGATTGGAGCCAGGTCATCACAGCAGAGCAGAAGGCGGCGAACCTGCTCGAGCAGCAGCGTTTGGAGGCAGTGGGTGAGATCGCTCGCCGCCGCGCCCAGGCCGACCAGGCTATTGCCCCGCTGCAGGATGCAGTCGACCTTGACGAAGCAACTGAGGCCGAGGCTGCGCTGCTGAAAGACTGGAAGCGTTATCGCGTAGCGCTGAACCGGGTGCCTGATCAGCCTGGCTATCCCGCGGCGATTGACTGGCCCGCGCCGCCGGCCTGACCTTTGCCGAGACCGCCGACCGCCGCCTGGCGGTATTTTTTTGCCTGGAGAAACACGCATGCCGATTACCGAGCAGCAGCTGCTGCAGATCCTCCCCAATGCCCGCCCAGTCGCGGGCATTTTTGTACCCGCGCTGAACCGCGCCATGGCGCGCTGGAAGATCGACAGCCCAGTGCGCCAGGCGGCTTTCCTTGCACAGGTCGGCCATGAGTCTGGCCAGCTGCGCTGCCTGGTGGAGAACCTGAACTACAGCGCCGAGGGCTTGGCGGCCACCTGGAAGAGCCGGTACCGCGGCCCGGATGGCAAGCCGAACGCTAAGGCCATTGCGCTGGCGCGGAAGCCTGAAGCGATCGCGAACGACGCCTATGCCGGCCGCAACGGTAACTCCCAGCAGGGCGACGGCTGGCGGTACCGGGGTCGCGGTCTGATCCAGCTGACCGGCCGCGACAACTACCGCAGCGCCGGCCAGGCCCTGGGCCTACCGCTACTCGAGAACCCCGAACTGCTCGAACAGCCCGAGCATGCGGCCCAGTCCGCCGCCTGGTGGTGGGCCACCCATGGCCTGAACGAATTGGCCGACGCCGGCCGCTTCAGCGATATCGGCAGCATCATCAATACCGGGCAACCTGGCCGGGTGCCGCACGGCGCAGCTGAGCGGAAAGCGCTGTATGACCTGGCCGTGCGGGTGCTGGCGTGAACGGCTTGGGCGTTCGGGTGGTCGCGCTGCTGGCTGTGGTCGGGTCGTACTGGCTCGTCTACCAGCACGGGCGATCAGTTGAGCGCACCGAGGCTGAAGCCGCGTCAGCGACCCGGGACAGCGGCGATCGCTTGGCTGAAGCGCTGGGCGAGCGCGGGGAACGGGCAAAGGAGCAACAGCGCGCCGACGCGCTGGAGGAGGTGAGGGCGCATGCTCAGGAACAAAGAACGAACGCTGAAGGCGCTGCTGCTGGGGCTGATGTTGCTGGCCAGCGGCTGCACGACGAAGCCGGCAAACTCGCTGCCACCGTCGGTTGCCCCGGCCAGGATCCCGCCGTTGCCGCTCGAAGCGAGGCAGCCCGCCGCGCCGCCATGGTGCTCTCCGACCTGCTCGCACGGGCTGATGCTCGAGCGGGAGAGCTGGCGGCAGCGTATGACCGAGCCCGAGTAGCTGGCCTCGCGTGTGAGGCGTCCTATAATGCCCTCGTCAATCCTGCAGGATAGAGCCGTGAAGCGAACCATAGAGGGCATGATAGAGGCTGGTGAGCCACTTATTCGTGAGGCCATTGAAGCCTTGCGCGCCTACCACAACGCTCAGGACGTCGGAGCCCCGGTAGAAGAGGTCGAGCGCCTCAGGCTCATCGCAGAATCCTCTTACCAGGCCGTGACCGACTATCAACTCTATACGCTCGGGCACCAGCCTTTGGTCCGACACTGAGGCGCCGGACGGTAGTGGTCTCATCTTCCGTTTGAATGGTCAAATACTGTATCGATATACAGTATTGGTGCCGTATGTACTTTCTCCTCGTTCGCCGCCGTGTGCGCGGTGTCGCCATCCCCAACGAAAAGCTCGCCAAGGTCAAGCCGCTGCGCGCAGACGTGCACATCGAGTACGGCCACAGCAAAGTGCTCGGGCGCCCTTGCATTGAGGCCTGGGTGTTCAACCCGACGCCGAGCGGCGACATCATCCCGCGCCTTCACGATGCCTGCGTCAACGGCATGGCCCAGATGGGCATGAACATTACCGGCTTCGAAGAGGTCGACGGCGTGCTGTACTCGCAGTCGTGGTGGTGCCGTGTTGAGTAGCCTGGCCGGGATACCGCAGCCGTGGCTTGATGAGCTGGGGGACCAGTCGGCCCTGGTCACAGATCCAGATGGGCGAGCTGCGGTGCTGGCAGAAATGGCCTATGCGGCCAGACGCCGCCGAGAGGTAGATGCCGGCGTGCTTTCCGACATGTTGGAGCTGACCGAAGCAGCCAGGACCTGGGCGTTACTAGAGCATGAAGAGGCCTGGGCCATCGGCTTGCTCAGGTATGAATCTGCAGAGGAGTGGGAGAGGGACGAGCCAGGACGGATCGTGGTCGGCAGGACGCCGGAGGAGGGGTAAGGCTTGGGCCAATTCTTGGGCCAATGCGTGCGTTTTGGTGCGGTGTAGTGAGGCTGAAACCCCCGAAAACATTGCACTACACACCGCCCAAAACCGCGATTTTCATCGCATGGTGATGTTAGCGGTGGAGATCAAGTGCCTTACCTATCAATAACTTACGTGGAGTCTTCGCAGCTTCGGACCAATTTCGGACCAATTTGGAGCTTTTCGAGCTCCTGCCAGTCGCTGGACGAGTTGATCCAGCGTGCATACGTCGATAAGAGCATCTGCACGCTGTGCCCGAGCTGTTGGGCGATAAATGCGGGGTTGAGACCAGACATTAAACATATTGTCGCATAGGTGTGGCGGCAGTTGTATGGCGGCCGGTATCGAATCCCTAGTCGTCGGAGTAGCCGGTACATCAGGGGCAGCTCGATGCCCGCACGCAGCAGGATGGCCTTGCAGTCATCCTTGCCCAAGCTGCGGTCAATCAGCGGGACGATCACTGGGCGGTCTGGGTTTCGCTCCCTGAAGTCTTCCAGGCGGTCGGCTTCCTCGGCGGTGTAACCGAACACCATCACATCACCTGGCTGTTTCCACGAGTCGAGCAAGCGCCGCTTGAGGATCTTGGTACACGGCGTCCCGGTTCGGCCTTTCATGTAGCGCTCGCGGCGAAACACCTCGTGGGCGTCGGCGCCGTACTTCTCGTCCCGCAGGACGGTGATCGGCTGGCCGAACCATGTTTCGCAGTCCTGGGCGAATCGGCGGTTGTCGGATTCCTCATTGGCAAGGAACGCATTGATGATCTGCACGTCGTGCGTGCTGCCGTACTCTGCCAAGGCCAGCTTGGTGGCCACCGCCGAAGCGGCGCCGCAACTGAACTGGCAGACGATCCTTGCGCTCATTGCGGCGCCTTCCAGATGCTGCCTGCTTTGCTGGTGGCCAGGATGCGTATTCCCCTGGCGGCAGTTCGTCGGTCACATCGCGACCGGCCCACTGTAGGAACCTGTCTATCGGCATGCGCGGATAGTGGCGCCCAGGGGCCACTGATGGTCCGTCGTACTGGACCTTGTCCACGCCGATATAGATAACGGTGCGATCGTTCACCAAGCCGCAGCTGCGCACGCATGCGGGCTTCTTGCCGCGATAGGTGCGGCCGCGCTCCAGTTTGAGTATTTCAGACATGACGATTCCTTGGCCGCCATATCGCGGCAGTTGTGAAAGTTCGTAACCGATTCAATTTATTTCTGGATAAGCTGAGGAAGCTCTATACGCTGACTGTTACGTCAACTTTCTTCCATTCTTCTCGAAGGCCCGACCATGCGTAATCGCGGGAAGGTGTACTGGGATTGGGCCGATCCGCAGCTGCATTTCCGCAACTGCGATGAGCGTCTGTCCTGCGGCACCCTGATCAATGTACAAGTGCGCACTTCGCCTCTCGGGGCTACCCAGCTCTTCTTTGGTATCTACAAAGAGAAGGGTGAAATGCTGGTCGAAGAGAGCTATGCAGACTGCAAGGGGCAGACCATGAGTGCGGCAATGGCATGGGCGCTGCAGCATGCGAAGGAATGGGTTGCAACCACCTTTCCGGCGATACCCGTTCAAGCGAGACAACCCTTGCCGAGGAAGGGATCGCGACTCGCAAAGTAGAGGGAGAGAGGTACAGTTGGATGGAGTACAAATGTGCTCCGTACGGATTCCCTAAGTGATCGCTTCAATTTAGTGTCACAATGACGGCGCAGGGACATCGGCACGTATTCTCGGGCCAGCCCTTTAGGACATCAGTCCAATGCTAAGCAATGATGATTTTCGATACATGGCTCATCGGCACCTCCTCGAACTGGATGCCTCAAGTTCCAGGCTCAGGTACCTGGTTTCTAGCGGCGAGATTAAAGGCGTCCCTTGGGACGATGCGGTGGCCTGGCACCAGAAGTCATATGACGCTTGGGTCATCTTCCTCAGCCAGAAAGCTCAAGCTCCGTTGTCAGGTTGATCCGAAGTCGCAGAGGATCTGCGACTTTCAGCCTCGATCCCTGCTCAGACCTTTCCTGTAATACAGATCTGGCAATCGAGCCGTCCTCTAGGGGCGCGCAGCTTGCCCTGTGCATGTTGCTGGATCGGTTTTCTGTTGGCATGGTCATCTCCTCTGGGTCGGCGTTATCGTTGAATAGGGGAAGGCGCTGGCGGGCAACGCCGTATGTGGCTCAGTTAAGCGAGTGGTATGCTTCGCCGCTTACCAAACAAGGAGCGTGGTAATGGGGTTGCGGGAGAGGCATAAGGCTTTGCAGGAGTGGCTCACTCCAAGGCGCCGGCGGCGCACTGGGGCAACTCTGATCGTCGCTTGGATCGCTGCGGCGGTAGTGTGGCCAAGCATCAGCTGGGCCTGGATCGGTGGACCAGGCGTCTACATCTTCTTCAGCGCATGGCCGCCTGAGCTGCACGATAATCGTTGAGGTACTGGTGGGCAGCTCCAAATTGGGCTATTGCTTCCTTCTCGGTCAATCCACCAAGGAGTGTGAGATGAAGAGATTAGTGTTGGGGACATTGTTGGTGGTGTCTGGCGCGGCCCAAGCCGGTATTCCGCTGGTGAACGCCACATGCCCAGGAAACATCGAGGTTCACGCCGACAAGGGCGGCCCGATCTACATCAATGGCAAGGAAGCAAAGCTGAAGAAGTTCAACGACAACTACTTCGAAGCCAAGGGCAGCGATGTGACTATCTCGCTGTCGATCAACCCGGATGGCTCGCCTGATGTTTCATATACCGGTAAGAACCGAGCCAACGGGGTCTGCCAGGTAAAGGGTGCGGACTCCTAAAGCGCTGCCGGCTGTGCAGTGAAGTCAGTCGTAGGCTTCTTCGCTGTAGCGGATGTTACCAACGTACATCTGCTCGTATTCAACCTTGGTGCCGCCCGTGTACAGGTTCAGTACCAAGGCCTCGGCGCCGTACGCGCTGCCAAGAATCAGCGACTTCTTCATGTCGGTTTCGCCAACACGCAGGGAGTAGCACTCACCTTCACCAGTGAACGCCATCTGCACCTGACAGGAATACTTGTCCACCCCCTCGTTGGCATCGGCATAGAGGTGCCAGTATTCGGAGGTGAACGAGTAGCCCGTGCCTTTCTCGACAATGAAAGTCGGCGCCTCGCTACCATGCTTGTCGCGGAGGTGGCTGTCTTCGAAGGCCCTAGGTTCTGTATGAAAACCTTTGAAACCTCACCGGAGTCTCTGGCGGCCTGATTTTCCGTAGAGTTCTCGCTTTTTAGGCGAAGGATTCTGCCATGTCCAAGCGATACGAACTTTCCGATGCAGAATGGGAAATAGTCGCGGACCTCTTCACCGCACATCGACGTACAGGACGCCCAAGAGTCGATGATCGCTTGATGCTCAACGGCGTGTTGTGGGTGCTGTGCTCAGGCGCAACCTGGCGGGACATGCCTGAACGATTCGGGCCGTGGTCGACGGTCTATCAACGATTTCGAGACTGGCGAAACCAAGGAACCTTCAACAAAATGCTCAAGCGGTTACACCTCAAACTCAATGCACAGGGCCAGATTGACTTGACCACCTGGTGCATCGACTCAACCGCCGTGAGGGCCACCCGAGCCTCTGCCGGAGCAGGCAAAAAAGGGGGGCTGAAGAACCAACGGACCACGCACTTGGACGAAGCCGGGGCGGGTTGACGACGAAAATTCACATGGTCAGTGACGCCCGTGGCATCCCACTCCACTTCACGCTCTCTGGTGGTAATGCCAGCGACATCTCCCATGCTCAGCGCCTGCTGGACGGTGTCCACATCCCTTCGAATCGAGGTAGGCCACGCAAGCGCTGCCGCTGGCTCCTGGCCGACAAAGGCTATGACGCAGAATCCTTGCGGCAATACTGCGACCGCTATCGGATGCAGCCGGTGATTCCGCTGCGTGACATGAAACGCAAGCCGAAGCCGGGCTTGCCGTGGCTATTTGACAAGCCCAAGTATCGGCAGCGGAACGCTATCGAACGCCTATTTGGTTGGTTGAAGGAGCACCGCCGCCTGGGTACACGCTATTGCAAGCTAGCGGAAAGCTTCGCTGCGATGCTCACGCTGGCTTGCTGGCGGCGGTGTTTACGACATTACTTTTCGTACAGAGCCTAGAAAGCCTTATGCACATTCGGCATGGGGCATCTCGGACCAGATTCGGACCAATTTGCGAACCAGCGGATGCGTTCCGGTAGGGGATTGAGGGGGATTTGGCCCAACAAAATCGACACATCCCCACCCGCCAAATCCCATCGTATAGCGCATGGTGATATTAGCGGTGGAGATCAAAGCGCTTACCTATCAGTAACTTACGTGGCTGGATTTTCAGCTGATACCGATCTGATACCAATCCTGAGCGTGTCCAGCTCGTTCCAGTCGGAGCTTGAGTTGAGCCAACGCGCATGCGTCGACAGCAGCATGCGCACGCTGTAACCCAGCTGTTGGGTGATAAATGCGGGAGTTGAGGCCAGACATTGCGGCTATTGTCGCGTAGGTGTGACGACAGTTGCATGGGGCTCTCCTGATCCCAGTTCACTCAGCCTCTTCACCATCGGCGCCAGCGGGTGACCCACGCCACGCAACGGCGTCTATAGAGGTCTGTGCAAGGAAGCAAAAAGGACGTTACGTGATTTGCAAGGCGATTTTACTGGTGCTGATCGCCAGCTTGAGTGGGTGCATGGCTACCGCCATGCGCATGGATTATGACAAGCACCGATGCCCCTACATCGGCCTCAGGTTCGATTGGTGGCTGGTCGGCACCTCCAAAGGCAAGCTGATCCCTTTTTTACTGATTGATGCGCCGTTTTCCCTGGTGGTGGACACCGTTTTCTTTCCCTTTGAGTATCAATACACCTGCAACCTCTGATCATGGGCCAGTCATTGGCTGAGCCTTCCAACGGCAAGTGCAGCGCGCAGCATCCGGCTGGCGCTCGCTGACGGTTCGGGCAGGGCCTGCTCAGTCAGTGGCTGCCCCTTCGAGTGCGGTTCTTCTCATTCCTGCCTGACGAACCTCTCGCGGTGGCAGCGGTTTCGCCGCGCTGGGCCCATCGCCACACTGCATTCCCTTCAATTCGCTGGGCGGAATGTGGACATGCAGCTGCCGACGGCGCTGCTGGATGATCTTCTGGATGCGTCTCATGGGGGCACACCTTGATGGGCATCCTTGCGCGAGCCAGGGGCATGATCATCAGTAAACGCCTGTTTGCCCGAAACGCCCGTCTCGCCTGACCAATGGACATGGCCCCGGCGCGGGCAGGCTGGAATGGGAGTTGCTTGAACCCAGGAAAGCGATCATGCGGGGAGAGCGGACATGTTCCAGAATGATTTCGATTTCATGAGCTTCGTCGTGGCTGCCGTGCTGGCTTTGGATGTGGTGGCGGTTTTTGTGTTTCTCCAGGCCGGTGCCTGATCCCCATTCCTGGGGATACGGCCCCTGAACTGGCGCTTGTGCCTGCACGCCACGGCAACATCGACCCAGCAGCCGGGTATCGAATATGATTCAGTCTTTGCCGGCCAGGGGAGTTCTGATGGGATGGTTGGATCGTATGAGGTCAACGAGAGAGCGGATCAGCGCTCGGCAACGCTGCTCTGCGAAATGACCAGCAACCCCTCGGTGTAGTCATGCACCTCTGCCTCGACGGGCATCTGGTCCATGCGCAGCACCTTGATGTTCGAACACCCCACCTATCCCAGCACGGTGGATTTCCACGCGTGGGGCAAACCTTCGCTATTGACTCAAGATCCAGTCGTGGCATGGCAACCTCCTTGTTGCGAGGAGTGCCTGGTAGAAGGGAGTTTTAGTTTACCCATGTTCATCGAAACACCGCGTCTTGTCCTGCGCCCCTGGGCCGATCGGGACATCGAGGCCTTTGCCCTCGTCAATGCCGACCCCGAAGTCAGGCGCTACTACTACCCTGCGATACTGTCTTCCAATCAAACCCGGTCGATGCTCGCGGACTGCGATCAACATCTGCAGGTCCACGGGTTCGGTTTCGTCGCCGTCGAGCGCAAGGCCGATGGCGCATTGGTCGGTGGGCTTGGGCTGTCCCTGACCGGGGATGAGATCCCGGGCGGCCCGCAGGTCGAAATCGGCTGGATCCTCGGACGCAGCCACTGGCGGCAGGGCTACGCATTCGAGGCGGCCAGCGCATGCCTGGAGCACGCCTGGTCGACGCTTGGATTAAGGCAAGTCATCGGCTACACCTCCAGCATCAATACCCCATCACGGGCATTGATGGAGCGGCTGGGTATGCGTTCGGACCCGGCGGAGGACTTCCCCGACCCAACGGTGCCTGAAGGCAATGCATTGCGCCCGCATGTGCTCTACCGAATCGACAAGCCGACCTGAAAGCCTGGCGATATAGCGAACCGGCCTACCGTGCCCGTCACCCCGGGCTAGTCTTGTAGATCGTAAGCAGACTATTAAAAAGGGTGGTGGGTGTATGACCCTGTCCAGGGCTTGCTGCTGGGGTGGTTGGAGTCTGTATGAGCCGTTTGACGATGGCAGTGGTGGCCAGCCTGTTGCTTGCCGGCTGCGCACATGATCCCGATATCCGCGCGGGCCGAGACAACACTTTCGGCATGACCTCGAAAAGCCCGCCGGAGTACCTGAACTGCGTCAAGGCCGAGCTTCCCGATACGGCCACGACCTATGTCATGCAGAACCAGGACGCCCTGGAGCTGTTTGTCGCCAGCACCGACCCGAACAAGGCCGAGGGGCTGGTCAAGGTTCAAGGCGCCGCCGGGCAGCATCAGTTCTCGGCGTACCAGCGTGATGCCTGGTATGACAAGGGGCGTCTGCTCGATGCCGCGCTGATGTGTTCGCGGGTATGATCGCAGCGTAGCGGGGCGCGCTCGTTTCCATCGCGCTCCGTGAAGCGATCCCGCCTCACTTCACCTCAGGTGCCCCTCATGTTGAACGGACTCAACCATCTCACCCTGGCGGTTTCCAGCCTGCCGGACAGCATCGTGTTCTATCAGCAGGTCCTGGGCTTCAAGCTTGATGCGCGCTGGGACCGCGGTGCCTATCTGAGTCTGGGCGACCTTTGGCTGTGCCTGTCGGTCGACCAGATCGAGGCAGGCGACTTACAGCGCAACTACACGCACTACGCATTTTCCATCCGCCAGGCCGACTTCGTGGCATTCGCCCAGCGCTTGCATGAGCATGCCGTGCAACTTTGGAAACAGGACAGCAGCGAGGGCGATTCGCTGTACTTCCTCGACCCGGACGGCCACCAGCTCGAAGCCCATGTCGGCGATCTGCAGTCGCGGCTGGCGGCCTGTCGGGCCAAGCCCTACGCGGGCATGGTGTTCTACGGCTGACGCATCCGCGCCATGCACAGCGCATCGACATACACCCCGTCACGCACGCCGTAATCGCGCAGCCGGCCTTCGGTCTCGAAGCCGAACTTGCGATACAGCGCCAGCGCCGGCTCATTGTCGGCGTAGACGGTGAGCTGGACCCGGCGCAGGTTCATCCAGTTGTCGGCAATGTCGAGGATGGCGGCCATCAGCCGCGAACCGACGCCCCTGCCTTGCCAGGCCTGGGCAACACCCATGAGCAGCTCGCCCAGGTGCGCCTGGCGGATGCGCGTGCTCTGGTCGAGGCCGATGTTACCGATCACCTGGCCCTGGTGCACCGCCACCAGGCGGACCTGTCGCTCATGGTAGGTGGCCAGGCGCTCACGCCAGACTTCGACGGACTGATAGGGCATCTGCAGTACCTGGCGGCACACGGCAGGTTCGTTGTAGAGCGCAGTGATGCCCTGCAGATGCTGCTCGGCAAAACGTTCGATGACGATGTCGGGCGATGGGTCGTTCACTGTGTTTCCATCCTTTGAAAAACGAGTGGCGCCTCAGTGTACGAGGCGCAGGCCAAAGCTGGCCAGTGGCGATGGCCGGGCAAGAAAGCGGATGCGCCGTCGTGCCGCGATGGGTAGAGTGCAGCGATCGTCGTCTTGCCGGAGCCTGTCATGTCTTGTGCCTTCACCCTCATGCAATCGCCTGTCGGCACCTTGACCCTGGTGGCGCGGGGCGAGCGGCTGGCCGCCGTGCTGTGGGAGCACGAGCGGGAGAACCGGGTGCGCCTGGGCGACCTGCACCGCGACGACCGGCACGGCGTGCTGCGCGAGACCGCCCGCCAGCTGGGCGAGTACTTTGCCGGGCAACGCCAGCGTTTCGAGCTGGAACTGGATTTCGCCGGCACCGAGTTCCAGCGGGAGGTCTGGGCGGCGCTGTTGACCATTCCCTTCGGCCAGACCCGCAGCTACGGCGATATCGCACGGCAGATCGGCAAGCCCGATGCGGTCCGTGCGGTAGGCGCGGCCAACGGACGCAACCCGATCTCGATCATCGCACCGTGCCACCGGGTGATCGGAGCCTCGGGCAGTCTCACCGGTTTTGCCGGCGGCCTGCCGGCCAAGCAGTTCCTGTTGGCACTGGAAGGGCGGCAGAGCCTGGCGCTGGATTTCTAGGCGTCAGTCGAGCCAGAAACAGAGCAGCGCCAACACGAGGGCCAACAGCGTGCCCGCAAACAGGCTGTAGTGGCGGTGTGCGCGGCGGGCGTGGGCTTCGACTTCTCGCAGGTACTGCCCTGGAGGCGGGGCGTCCGGGCGATGGCGCAGGCCTTCGGCAATATCGGCCAAGCGCCCGCGAATCAGGGTGCCCACCAGATACCAGGCGCTGGTATAGCTGGCCAGGATCACCAGCACATACTTCATAGGGGCGATACCCCGGCAGTGCCTGCCGGTGAGACCGGTCGTAGCATGCGGCTCCTCATGGTGCATCCGTCCTTGGCATGTCGTCGGCTGACGAGGATACAATCGATGGGCGCTGACTCCCAGCGCCGATGTGTCGATTTCACGGACGAGACCGCAATGACCCATGCCGCAGCCATACCCGCCGACTCATTGATCGCCCCCCACGCCGCGCAGGCGGGCTTCCGTCATTGCCGGGCGATCGACCTGGCGGACGACGGGCAGCCCGCCATGGCGCACTTCCTGCGCCTGATGGCGAGCATGCCCGGCTGGATCGACGAACTGATGGTCCTACGCAATCGCCTGGTCGGGCTGCTTGGGCTGAAGAACCTGGGCCGGTTGACCGCCATCGATCCAGCCCGCGCCCCGGACAGCTACCAGCCCGGAGAGCGGGTGGGCATCTTTACGTTGATCAGCAACAGCGCGAATGAGGTGCTGTTGGTCGACCGCGATCATCATCTGGACGTACACATCGCCCTGATGCGTCGCCCGACGGCCCCGGGGCGGTGCGAGGTGCTGGTCAGCACCGTGGTGCGCACGCACAACTGGCTGGGCCGCCTGTACATGCTGCCGGTGGCGCCGTTCCATCGCTTGATCGCGCCCATCGCCCTGCGCCGGCTGGCGCGGTGACGATCAGGACGGCGGCGCGAAGCGTTGACGGAACCAATCACCGAGCATGGCCTTTTCCGCATACAGCCGGTCGTTACTGCCCAGGCGGCCGGGGCGGCTGAGGTACATCTTGTCGCTCAGGTGTTCCTGGGCCTTGAGCGCGGCCTGCCCTGGCTGCTGAAGGGTGTAGTCGAGGTCGATGCTGGGCCAGGTGACCTCGCGCATGAAGCGCACATCGTAGGCCTGGCTGTGCCAGGGCTCGAAGCGCCCGGCCAGGTCGATGTCGCGGATGTCGATGACCAGTTGCTGGCCGGGTCGCAGGTAGCGCTGGCCGAGCTTCTGCAGGTGCTGGGTGAGGGCCTTCATCACTTGCGGGTCGGCGCCTTGGGGATAGCCGCGGTTGTCGAGGCTGGCATCGCGGAATTTTTCCGGGTGGTCGAAACGCACCTCGACCTGCGCGGTCGGGGTGCCCTGTGCCATGCTGTCGAATGCCAGCACCAGCAACAGGGCGCTGGCCAGGGTGGTACGCATGATGCACCTCCGGGGTGGGGCGGCTTGCCTGCCTATTTTACGCCGGTACGGGGCATAAGCAGAGGACTGATGCAATGAGCGCTTTTCGGCGGATGACCGCCAATACCCGCGGGCGTGACCTGGCCGTGGGTGATATTCACGGGCACTTCGAACGCTTGCAGGAATGCCTCGAGGCCGTCGAATTCGATCCGGCGGTGGACCGCCTGTTCAGCGTCGGTGACCTGGTCGACCGCGGGCCGGCCAGCCCGCAGGCGTTGGAATGGCTGGCCAAGCCCTGGTTCCACGCGGTGCAGGGCAACCACGAGTCACTGGCGGTCAATCACCTGCGCGGCGGACGGGTTGACCTGGACATGTACCGGGCGGCCGGCGGCGGCTGGTTCCTCGACCTGCCGAAAACGGAGCAGGCGCGTTTCGTCGAGGCGTTCGAGCGGCTACCGATCGCGTTGCAGATCGATACACCCAACGGTCCGGTCGGGCTGCTGCACGCCGACAGCCCGTTCGATGACTGGGAGCATCTATGCGTGAACCTGCAGGCTGGGGATGACCCCGAGGTGCGGGAGGTGTGCCAGTGGTCGCGACGGCGCCTGAAGGAGGGCGACAGCCGACCGGTGAAGGGCTTGCGTGCCTTGCTGGTCGGGCATACGCCAGTGCTGGAGGTGAAAGTGCTGGGCAACGTCTGGCACCTGGACACCGGCGGCTGGAGCCGTGGTCACTTCAGCCTGCTCGAGCTGCGGGGGCTGACGTTGCTCAGCCCAAGGCCAGGTGCATGAGCACGCCGCTGGCGAGCAGGATCAGCATCACCCCCGAAGTCCGTTCCAGCCAGGGCAGGGCGCGGGCGAAGCGGTGCAGCACCCGCTGATTGCCGATGGCCAAGGCCACCAGCAGGTCCCAGGCCAGGACGATGGCGAACATCCACATGCCATAGGCCAGCTTGGCCAGGGCGCCGCTGCTGGCGGTCATGCTGGCCAGGCTGGCGTAGAACAGTGCGTTCTTCGGGTTGAGGATGCCCGAGGCGAAGCCCATGCCCAGGCTGTTCAGCCAACTGCCGGCGTGGGATGAAGCATGGGCGGCGGAACCCGTCAGGCCGCTCTTTCCAGCATGGCGCAGGAACAGTTGCCCGATGTACAGCAGGTAGCCGCAGCCGGCCAGTTGCAGGGCGACGAACAGCGGGCTGCCGTCGCGCAGGAACGACACCCCGGCGAACGCCGCGCCAATGAACACGCCATTGGCCAGGGCGATGCCGGCGCAGGCGCCACTGGCCACCCGCCAGCCGGCGCTGGCCGAGGTTCGGGCCACCAGGAAGAAGTCCGGTCCTGGCGAGAGCAGGGCGAGGAAGTGGGCGGTGGCGATGAGCAGGAACAGTTGCATGGTCGGGCTTCCAGGGAGAGGAAGCCGCAGTCTGTGGCGGGGTGACAGGGCGGGTATTGAAGATTATTGCAAGGCTGCGCGGTATGTCCCCGGTGTTACCCCGGCATGCGCCTTGAACACCCGCTGGAAGTGACTCTGGTCGGCAAAGCCCAGGCCGTAGGCGACTTCAGCCAGCGGCTGGCCCTGGCGCAACAGTTGCCGAGCCTTGTTTACACGGGCGTTGAGCAGGTAGGCATGGGGCGTCATGCCGGTGGCGAGGCTGAAGGCGCGGATCAATTGATAGCGCCCCATGCCGGCCAACCGTGCCAGGCGGTCGAGGCTCAGTTCGGCCAGCGTCTGCTCCTCGGCATGGCCCAGCAGGTCGCGGAGTGTCGAAGGTGGCAAGGGCGGCGCAGGTGGCAGGTGCGGATGGATGGAGAAGTCGTTGTCGCCGAGAAAGGCCACCAGTGCCGCCTCTTTCTCGAACGCCGTCGCCCTGGAAAACAGCAGGGTGTTCAGTGTGCAAAACCGCCGGTACAGAGCTGCCGAACGGCTGATCCGGGCCGCCGCGCTGGGTTGGTCGGCGGCAATCCCCGACTCCAGGCGCAGGCAACGCAGCCAATCGGCGTCCAGGTGCAGCATCTGGTAGCTCCAGGCCTGTCCGGCTTCGGGGTTGCAGGCATGCACCCGCTGGGCCGGCACGAACACCAAGGTGCCGGGTGCCAGCCGCACCTGTCCGTCGCCGGCCCCGGTGAAGCGGCTATGACCGGCATCCACCGCACCAATGGAAAAGCTCGGGTGGCTGTGGGCCTTGTAGCAGGCACGGCTGTGGCAGGCGCGTCGGCTCTCGACGTAGGGCAGGGCCGGGTCGTGCCAGATTTCGCTGCTCGATGGGGTCATGGCGAGAGGGCCTGGAGGGGAGCGCAGGGCGCCAGTCTAGCGCGTGCCTGCTGTTCCGGCCATTTACCGTGCCACTGTGCTTGACGCGCCTGCCCGCCGGGCGCGACGCTGCGACGGTCACCGCTGGAGAAGAATAATGGACCTGTCGAGCCTGCTGCTGTTCATCCCCGCCTGTTTCGCCCTGAACATGGCGCCGGGCCCCAACAACCTGCTGTCCCTGCACAACGCCAGCCGTTACGGCCTGCGCACCGCCTGCGTGGCCGGCGCCGGGCGCTTGCTGGCCTTCAGCGGCATGATTGCCCTGGCTGCCATGGGCCTGGCCGTGGTACTGCACACCAGCGAGTACCTGTTCCTGGCGATCAAGGTGCTGGGCGCTGGCTACCTGTTCTATATCGCCTGGCAGCTGTGGCGGGCGCCGGTCGGCGAGGCGGTGGTGGCCGGCGAGCAGCCGCGCGGCACCTGGAAGCTGGCGCGCCAGGAGTTCTGGGTGGCGGCGGGCAACCCCAAGGCCATTCTTATCTTCACCGCCTTCCTGCCGCAGTTCGTCTCGGTGGGCAGCGCCACGCCGGTGAGCGAGCAGTTCCTGCAGCTGGGCGTGCTGTTCCTGCTGCTGGAGTGGGCGGCCATCGCCATCTACGCCGGGCTCGGCGCCTACCTGCAGCGCTGGTTCGAACGGCCCGGGCCACGTCGGCTGTTCAACCGGGTCAGTGCCTCGCTACTGGGGTGCGCGGGGCTTGGCCTGCTCGCGGCTCGTCGCTGATCCGCTGTTTTTCAGTGCAGCTGAGTATTGCCGCACTGTGCGCTTGCTGACACCTTTCCCTGTTTCTGCCCGGCGCTTTTGCGCCGGGTGACAAGTGGTGGGTCTATCCCGGGAGCGTGGTGTGAAGTGGTGGAGCAAGGCAGGTCGGCAAGACCCGCAGATCAAGGAGCTGAACCTCGCGCTCGAACGTAGCCGCTCACAGCTGGTGGCGTGGGAGCAGCGCGCCCGCGAGGCAGAATCGAAGGCCACGGAACTGGCACGGGAGAACCAGGTGTTCGCCCACCTGGCCGGCAACCTCTCGGCATTCTCGCATTCCCTGGAAATGACCCAGACCTCGTTCGCCAGCCTCGCCCACAGCATGGAGCAGGAAAGGCAGTACGCCATCCGCATCCAGGGTATCGCCAGCAGCAACCAGGCCAGCATTGATGCCATCGCGACCAATCTTGAGCAACTGGCCGATGCCTCCGGCGAGGCGTCGGAGAAGGTTGGCAGGCTCGATCACCAAGCCCAGCAGGTCGGTGGTGTGCTGGAGATCATCCGCGAGGTGGCGGACCAGACCAACCTGCTGGCCCTGAATGCGGCCATCGAGGCGGCGCGGGCCGGGGATGCCGGGCGCGGCTTTGCCGTGGTCGCGGATGAAGTCAGGACCCTGGCCAGGCGCACGGCGGACGCCACTGCCGAAATCGGCACGCTGGTCTCGGCCATTCGAGCCGACAGTGCGCAAAGCCGCGGGCATATCGCCAGCCTGGCCGAGCATTCGTCATCGTACAGCGGTGTTGGCCAGACGGCGGCCAGTACCATGCGCCAGTTGCTGGACATGTCGACGGTGGCGGAGGGTTCGGCATCGGTGTCGGCGCTGCGCAGTTTCTGCGAGCTGGCCAAGCTCGACCACCTGATCTACAAGTTCCGCGTCTACAAGGTGCTGTTCGGGGTCTCGCAGGAGCGCGGCGCGGACTTTACCGACCATACCCTTTGCCGCTTGGGCAAGTGGTATCGCGAGGGGGACGGGGCCCTGCACTATGCACATCTTGCAGGATACAAGGACATCGACGCGCCCCATGCCGCCGTGCACCGTTGCGCATTCGACGCCATTGATGCCCATGCCAGCGGCAATACCGCAGCGATGCTCAAGGCAGTGGCCGACATGGAAAGCGCCAGCCTGGCCGTGCAGGAAGGCTTGGAGCGCGTGGTCGCCAGTGGCGAACAATCGCCGGCGCTGCTGCAAAGGCGCCGCGCCGATGAGGCTCAGTCGCGGTAGAACGTCTGCACCAGGTGATAACCGAACTTGCTCTTGATCGGCCCGTGTACCACGCGCAGGGGCTTCTTGAAGATCACCTGGTCGATGGCGCCGACCAGCTGGCCCGGGCGCACCTCGCCCAGGTCGCCGCCGCGCTTGCCGGACGGACAGGTGGAGAATTTCTTCGCCAGCACGTCGAAGGCCTCGCCGTTGGCGATGCGCTGCTTGAGCTTTTCGGCTTCGTCAGCGGTCTTGACCAGGATGTGGCGGGCTTGGGCTTTCATGGGCTTACCTGTGCTTCGGGGGCAAAAGGTCGACATTATGCCTGATGGCGTCATCAGCGTAACTCCGGTCTGTCGCGGAACTGCTCCAGCGCCTCGGGGTTGGCCAGCGCATCGGTGTTCTTCACCGGCAGGCCATGCACCACGTTGCGGATCGCCAGCTCCACCAGTTTGCCGCTGAGGGTGCGCGGGATATCGTCGACCTGGGCGATCACCGCCGGCACATGGCGCGGCGTGGTGTACTGGCGGATCACCAGGCGGATGCGCTGGCGCAGGGCGTCGTCCAGTTGCAGGCCGTCGCGCAGGCGCACGAACAGCACCACGCGCACGTCGTTGTGCCAGTCCTGGCCGATGGCCACGCTCTCCAGTACCTCCTCGACCTTTTCCACCTGGCGATAGATCTCCGCGGTGCCGATGCGTACGCCGCCGGGGTTGAGCACGGCATCGGAGCGGCCGTGGATCACCAGGCCGCCGCCCGGGATCTGCTCGGCATAGTCGCCCTGGCACCAGATACCCTCGAACTGGCTGAAATAGGCGTCATGGTAGCGGCTACCATCGTCGTCCCCCCAGAACCCCAGCGGCATCGAAGGAAAGGGCTGGGTACAGACCAGCTCGCCTTTCTCGCCAGTGATCGATTGCCGCTGTTCATTCCACACGTCCACCGCCATGCCCAGGCCCTTGCCGGCGATTTCGCCGCGGCGCACCGGCAGCAGCGGGTTGCCGAGCACGAAGCAGGCGACGATATCGGTGCCACCGGACATGGACGCCAGGCACACGTCGGGCTTCACCTTGGCGTATACATAGTCGTAGCTGTGTGGTGACAGGGGCGATCCGGTGGAGAGGATCAGCCGCAGGCTGTCGAGGCGGTGGGAGCTTGCCGGTTCGACGCTCGCCTGTTCCAGTGCGGCAAGGTACTTGGCGCTGGTGCCGAAGGCATGGATCCCTTCGGCGTCGATCAGGTCGATCAGGCGCTCGGGGCCCGGATGAAACGGCGAGCCGTCGTACAGCACCAGGGTGGCGCCGACCGCCAGGCCGCTGACCAGCCAGTTCCACATCATCCAGCCGCAGGTGGTGTAGTAGAACAGCACGTCGTCGGCCTTGAGGTCGTTGTGCAGACCGTGTTCTTTCAGGTGTTGCAGCAGCACGCCACCGGCACGGTGGACGATGCACTTGGGCACGCCGGTGGTACCGCTGGAGTAAAGGATATAGAGCGGATGGTCGAAGGGCAGGGCGGTAAAGTCCGGGGTGCCGCCCGGGGTGAAATAGTCATCCCACAGCACGGTCTGCTGGGTGCTGAACTCATCGGCGCGGGTCTGCGGTCGGGTGTGGGGCACTACCAGCAACCGCTCGACACTGGGGAGTTGGGACGCGACCTGGTTGATCTTCTCCACCTGGTCGATGGTCTTTCCGGCGTACTGGTAACCGGCGCACGCCACCAGCAGCCTGGGCGCGATCTGGCCGAAACGGTCGATGATGCCATGGGTGCCGAACTCCGGTGAACAACTGGACCAGACCGCGCCGAGGCTGGTGGCGGCGAGCATGGCCACCAGGGTTTCCCAGGTGTTGGGCATCACTGCGGCGATACGGTCGCCGGGCTGGATGCCGGCGTGCCTGAAGGCCTGTTGCAGCCCGGCGACCTGGGCGGCCAGTTGATTGTGGGTGAGGCTGTGGCGGGCGCCGTCCTCGCGCAGGGCCACCACGGCCGGGCGGTCGTCGCGGCGTAGCAGCAGGTGCTCGGCGACATTCAGGGTGGCGCCGCGGAACCAGCGGGCCTCGGTCATGTGCTCGCCTTCCTCGAGGATGCTTGCCGGTGGCGTGTGCCAGCGCACATGGAAGTACTCGGCCAGGGCCTGCCAGAACTGTGGGCGCTGTTCGATGCTCCAGCGGTGCAGGGCGGCGTAGCTGTCGAGCTGGAGGTTGAAGCGCCGGTTGACCCGGCGGCGGAAGGCTTCCATCCGGCTCGCTTCGATGCGGGTGGTGGAGGGGCGCCAGAGGACGTCGTTCATGCCGGGACCCTCGGTAATGGCTACTGGTCTGATAACAGGCAAGCGCAATCCCTGGAGCGGCCTTGCGTCGCGAAAGGGCCGCGCAGCGGCCCCAGGGTTTCAGCGTTGACGCACCAATCGGCGGGGCTGCTACAAAAAACGTGTAACCCTGATCATCCGGCGTCAGGGTGTCCTTACTCCACTTTAGCCGCTTACTGGGCCAGCCAGCCGCCATCGACGTTCCAGGCGGCGCCACGCACCTGGCTACCGGCCTCGCCGCACAGGAACAACACCAGCTCGCCGAGATGCCGGGGCGTGACGAAGGCCAGCGAGGGCTGCTTCTCGGCCAGCAGGTCGTGCTGCGCCTGCTGCGCGTCGCCCCCATTGGCGGCGCGGTCGTCGATCTGCTTCTGCACCAGCGGGGTCAGCACCCAGCCCGGGCAGATGGCATTGCAGGTGACGTTGCTGGTGGCGGTCTCCAGGCCGATGACCTTGGTCAGGCCGACCACGCCGTGCTTCGCGGCGACGTAGGCGGCCTTGCCGGTGGAGCCCACCAGGCCGTGCACCGAGGCGATGTTGACGATCCGCCCCCAGCCCCGCGCGCGCATGCCCGGCAGGACCAGGCGGCTGCCGTGGAACACCGCCGACAGGTTCAAGGCGATGATCTTGTCCCAGGCCTCCACCGGAAACTGCTCGACCGGCGCCACATGCTGGATGCCGGCGTTGTTGACGAGGATGTCGACCGCGCCGAACTCGCGTTCGGCCAAGGCGAACATCTGCTCGATCTGCGCCACGTCGGACAGGTCGGCGGGGTGGTGGGCCACCTTGACCCCGTGCTGCCTGATCTCGGCAATGGCGCCCGCCGGGTCGCCAAAGCCGTTGAGCAGGATATTGGCACCGGCCTCGGCCAGCACCTGGGCTATCCCCAAACCGATGCCGCTGGTGGAACCGGTGACCAGTGCGGTCTTGCCTTTGAGCGTCATGCTGTTCTCCTTCATACGATGCCGGTGGCGTAGAACGTGGCGATGACCACGAATACGGCCAGGGTCTTGATCAGGGTAATTCCGAAAATGTCCTTGTAGGCCTCGCGGTGGGTCAGCCCGGTCACCGCCAGCAGGGTAATCACCGCGCCGTTGTGCGGCAGGGTGTCCATGCCGCCGCTGGCCATGGCGGCGACCCGGTGCAACACCTCCAGCGGGATGTTCGCCGCGTTGGCGGCGGCGATGAAGCTGTCGCTCATGGCCGCCAGGGCGATGCTCATGCCGCCGGAAGCGGAGCCGGTGATGCCGGCCAGCAGGGTGACGGTAATGGCTTCGTTGACCAGCGGGTTGGGGATACCGCGCAGGGCGTCGGCCAAGACCAGGAAGCCCGGCAGCGAGGCGATCACTGCGCCGAAACCGTATTCCGAGGCGGTGTTCATCGCCGCCAGCAGGGCGCCGCTCACGGCGCTCTTGGTGCCTTCGGCCAGGCGCTGGCGAATGCTGCCGAAGGCGCACACCAGCACCATCAGGATGCCCACCAGCAGGGCCGCCTGCACCGCCCAGATCGCCGTGAGCTTGGCCACGTCGCTCTGCACTGGCGTGGCCATGCCCGGCAACTGCAGGGTGTGGCTGGCCCCGTACCACTGCGGGATCCAGTGGGTGAACAGCAGGTTCATCACCCCCACCAGCAGCAGCGGCGCCAGGGCCAGCCACGGGTTGGGCAGGGCGATGTCGTCGGCGGTTTCCGGCTCGTTGCGCAGGTTGCTGCCGTAGCCTTCGCCCTTGCGCTGGGCCTTGTTACGCTGGCGTTGCAGGTAGAGCATGCCGGCGCAGAACACGAACAGCGTGCCGATCAGCCCCAGCCAGGGCGCGGCCCAGGCGGTGGTGTTGAAGAAGGTGCTGGGGATGATGTTCTGGATTTGCGGGGTGCCGGGCAGGGCGTCCATGGTGAAGGAGAACGCGCCCAGGGCGATGGTCGCCGGGATCAGCCGCTTGGGAATGTCGCTCTGGCGGAACATCTCGGCGGCGAACGGGTACACCGCGAACACCACCACGAACAGCGACACGCCGCCGTAGGTAAGCAGGGCGCAGACCAGCACGATCACCAGCATGGCCTGACGGGTGCCGAGCAGGCGAATGGCGGCGGCGACGATCGAGCGTGAGAAGCCCGACAGCTCGATCAGCTTGCCGAACACGGCGCCGAGCAGGAATACCGGGAAATAGAGCTTGATGAAGCCGACCATCTTCTCCATGAACACCCCGGTGAAGGCCGGGGCCACGGCGGCGGGGTCGGTGAGTAGCACGGCGCCAAGGGCGGCGATGGGGGCGAAGAGGATCACGCTGTAGCCGCGGTAGGCGGCGAGCATCAGCAGGGCCAGGGCAGCGAGGGCGATGAGCACGGTCATCCTAAGGGGATCTCCAACTGTTGTTTTTATGGTTGGAATACCAGTAGCGGGAATTGTGCCAACTTGTTAAGTCATTGAAATTATTGAATTATCTTGAATTTATAAAGATCGATGTCTCGAATTTGAGAAAGTGGGGCCGCGTTGCGGCCCATCGCCGGCAAGCCGGCTCCCACAGTGGATTGCGGTACGCCATGTGGCAGGCGCCTTGTCGGCGGCCGCGGGCGCAACCATCGCGCTGGTCTCAATAAAGAGATACATATCTCCTTATTGAGACTCGATATCCAGCGCAACCATCTTTTTGTACAAGGTCGACCGTCCCAGCCCCAATGCCTGCGCTGCCTCCGGCACATTCCCGCCAGTGCGCCCCAAGGCCCGCACAATCAGCCCGCGTTCAAACTGCGCACAGGCCTCCCGGTACCCCAACTGCGGTGCCGTCTCGGCCACCGGGCTCAATGGTCCCAGCGCGTTTGTCAGATCATGCACGCCCAGCCGTGGCTGGTCGGCCAGCAGGGTCGCCCGTTCCAGCACATTACGCAGCTCTCGGATATTCCCCGGCCAGGCATGGCGCCCCAACAGTGCCTGGGCCTCGGCCTCCAGCTCATACTGGCTGCCCAATTCGGCAAGAATCGCCTCGCACAGCGCCGGCAGGTCCTCCAGGCGTTCGCGCAGCGGCGGCACCTGCACCGGCAGCACATTCAACCGGTAGTACAGGTCGGTACGAAACGCTCCCCGGGCCATCGCCGCCTGCAGGTCGATGGAGGTGGCGGCGATGATCCGCACATCGCTGCGCAGCATCTGGTTGCTGCCCACAGGCTCGTATTCCTTCTCCTGCAGCACGCGCAACAGCTTGCTCTGCAGGGCCAGGGGCATGTCGCCGATCTCGTCGAGGAACAGCGTGCCGCCTTCGGCCAGTTGCAGCTTGCCGCTGCGGCCCTTGCGGTCGGCGCCGGTGAAGGCCCCGGGTGCGGTGCCGAAGAACTCGGCCTCCAGCAACGCTTCGGGGATCGCCGCGCTGTTGATGCTGACGAACGCCTTGTGCGCGCGCGCCGAGGCGGCGTGGATGGCGTGGGCCAGCAGTTCCTTGCCGGTGCCGGTCTCGCCGAGTAGCAGCACCGGTGAGTCGCTGGTCGCGCCGCGGCGGGCGCGGCGCTTTGCTTCAAGGCAGGCCGGGCTGCTGCCGACGAACTGGGCGAAGCTGTAGCGGGCCTGGCGCGCACGCAGTTGCGAGCGGGTCGAGGCCAGTTCCTGCTGCATGCTGGCATAGCGCTTGAGCAAGGGCGACAGGCTGCGTAGCTCGTCGAACAGGGCAAAGCCAATGGCGCCGATCAGCGCGCCCTGGTCGTCGTGGATCGGCAGGCGCATCACCACCAGCGGCTCGTTCGGCGTGTCGAGCATGTCCAGCAGGATCGGCTTTCCGTTGCTCACCACCTCGCGCATCAGGCTGCCGGGGATTACCGCCTCGCAGGGCTGGCCGATGGCGCTGGCGGCGTCCTGCAGGCCGAACCGTCGGGCATAGCGCTCGTTCATCCAGACGATGCGCGCCTGGCGGTCGACGATCACCGTGCCTTCGCTGGATTGCTCGATGATCTCGAACAGCGAGCGGATGGCCAGTTGGCGGACCTGGGGGTAGTCCTTGAGGTTGTCGTGCATGGAAGACGTATCCGTTGAGACAAGTGTCGTGCGCCCCTGTAGAGCGGCCTTGTGTCGCGATAGGGCCGCTCCTGCAGTGACCGAGGTAAGGCTATGAGCGGGGATCGAACGCCTCGCGCAGCGCATCGCCGATAAATACCAGCAACGACAGGATCAGCGCCAGGGCAAAGAACGCGGTAAAGCCCAGCCACGGCGCCTCGAGGTGCTGCTTGCCCTGGGTCACCAGCTCGCCCAGCGAAGCGCTGCCGGCGGGCATGCCGAAGCCGAGAAAGTCCAGCGCGGTGAGGGTGGTGATCGCCCCGGTGAGCATGAAGGGGACATAGGTCAGGGTCGCGTTGAGGGCGTTGGGCAGGATATGCCGCAGCATCACCTGGGTATCGGACAGTCCCAGTGCGCGAGCGGCCTTGACGTATTCCAGGTTGCGCCCACGGAGGAACTCGGCGCGCACCACATCGACCAGGGTCAGCCAGGAGAACAGCGCCATGATCCCCAGCAGCCACCAGAAATCCGGCTCGACGAATCCTGACAGGATGATCAGCAGGTACAGCACCGGCAATCCCGACCACACTTCCAGCAGGCGCTGGCCGAACAGGTCGACCCAGCCACCGTGGTAGCCCTGCAGGGCACCGGCCGTCACGCCGATCAGCACGCTGAGCAGGGTCAGGGCGAAGGCGAACAACAGCGAAACCCGTGTGCCATACAATACCCGCGCCAGCACATCGCGGCCCTGGTCGTCGGTGCCCAGCCAGTTGCTCGCGCTGGGCGGGCTGGGGGTGGGCACCTGCAGGTCGTAGTTGGGGGTATCGGCGCTGAACGGGATGGGCGCGAACAGCATCCAGCCGCCCTGGCCCTCGATCAACTGGCGCACGTACTGGCTGCGGTAGTCGGGCTGGAACGGCAGCTGCCCGCCGAACTGCTGCTCGGTGTAGCGCTTGAGCGCCGGGGTGTACAGCTCGCCCTGGTAGCCCAGCAGCAAGGGCTTGTCATTGGCCACCAGTTCCGCGCCCAGGCTCAACAGCAACAGCCCGGCGAACAGCCACAGCGAGATCCAGCCGCGGCGGTTGTCGCGAAAGCGCCGCAGGCGCCGCCGGGCGATGGGCGAGAACATCAGCGGCCCCTCGCGTCGAAGTCGATGCGCGGGTCGAGCACCGTGTAGCACAGGTCGCCCAGCAGGCGGATCAGCAGCCCGGCCAGGGTGAAGATGAATAACGTGCCGAACACCACCGGGTAGTCCCGCGACACCGCTGCCTCGTAGCTCATGCGCCCGAGGCCGTCGAGGGAGAAGATCACTTCGATCAGCAGCGATCCTGCGAAGAACACCGTGATCAATGCCTGGGGCAGGCCGGCCACCACCAGCAGCATGGCGTTGCGCAGTACATGGCCGTACAGCACCCGGCGCTCGCTCAGGCCCTTGGCCCGTGCGGTGACCACGTACTGGCGGGCGATCTCGTCGAGGAAGGCGTTCTTGGTCAGCAGGGTGAGGGTGGCGAAACCGCCGATCACCAGGGCGCCAACCGGCAGCACCAGGTGCCAGAAGTAGTCGGCGACCTTGCCCAGCAGGCTGAGCTGGTCGAAGTCCTCCGACACCAGGCCGCGCACCGGGAACCAGTTGAGCGAGGTGCCGCCGGCGAACAGCACGATCAGCAGCAGGGCGAACAGGAACGAGGGCAGGGCGTAGCCGATCACGATCAGCGCGCTGCTCCAGGCGTCGAAGCGGCTGCCATGGCGCACCGCCTTGCGAATGCCCAACGGGATCGACACCAGGTAGGTGATCAGCGTGGCCCAGAAGCCCAGCGACAGGGTCACCGGCAGTTTCTGCACGATCAGCTCGGTGACCGTGGCGCCGCGAAAGAAACTCTGGCCGAAGTCCAGCCGTGCATACTGGCCAAGCATCAGCCACAGCCGTTCGGGCGCGGACTTGTCGAAACCGTACTGGCGCTTGATCTCCTCGATCAGCTTCGGGTCCAGACCGCGGGTGGCGCGGGACTCGCCCTGTACTGCCTCGACGCGGGCACCCGGCGCGCCGCCGCCGATGCCCTGCAGGCGCGCCACGGCCTGTTCCACCGGCCCGCCGGGCGCGGCCTGGACGATGGCGAAGTTCACCAGCAGGATGGCCAGCAAGGTGGGGATGATCAGCAGCAGGCGGCGCAGGATGTAGGTGGTCATGGCATGCTCCGCAAGCGCTCGGCCATCCGCGGGTTGGTCAGGGCCCGGGGGCTGACTTCCCACCAGGTGTCCAGGCCTTCGTCATAGGCCGGCTGTACCTTGGGCAGGCCGAAGCGGTTCCACCACACCGTCGAGCTGCCCGGCGGGTAGTAGTTGGGAATCCAGTAGTAGTTCCATTGCAGCACCCGGTCCAGGGCGCGGGCGTGGCGCTGCATGTCGGCCTGGCTGGTGGCGCGTACCAGGCCGTCGAGCAGGCGGTCCACCGCCGGGTCCTTGAGCACCATCAGGTTGTTCGAGCCCGGATCATTGGCTGCGGCGGAACCGAAGTAGTTGTACTGCTCGCTGCCCGGCGACAGGGTCACCGGGTAGCCGGTGACGATCATGTCGTAGTCGCGGGCCATCAGCCGGTTGACGTACTGGGCAGAGTCGACGTTGCGGATGTTCAGTTCGACGCCGATCTGCGCCAGGTTGCGCTTCCACGGCAGCAGCAGGCGTTCCATCCCCGACTGGCCATTGAGGAAGGTGAAGCTCAACGGCTGGCCCTGGGCATTGACCAGTCGATCGCCCTGGGGATGCCAGCCGGCGTCCTGCAGCAAGGCCAGGGCCTTCAGTTGCTGCTGGCGGATGATGCCGGAGCCATCGGTGACCGGTGCGTTGAATACCTGGCTGAACACCTGGTCCGGCACCTGGCCGCGCAGCGGTTCGAGCAGCTTGAGCTCCTCGGCGTCGGGCAGGGCGCGGGCAGCCAGGGGGGTGTTCGAGTACAGGCTCTGCTGGCGGATGTACATGTTGCGCATCATCTGCCGGTTGCTCCATTCGAAGTCCCAGAGCATGGCCAGGGCCTGGCGCACGCGGCGGTCCTTGAACTGCGGCTGGTCCAGATTGAACACGAAGCCCTGGGCGATCTGCGGCTTGGCCGGAGCCAGGTGGGCGCGCTGCAGGCGCCCGTCATCCAGCGGGGCACCGTTGTAGCCGAGGGTGTAGGCGGTGGCGGAATACTCGCGGTTGTAGTCGTAGCCTCCACCCTTGAGCACCTGGCGGGCCACCTCGGTGTCACCGAAGAATTCGACGCCGATGCGGTCAAAGTTGTACAGCCCGCGGACGACCGGCAAATCCCGCGCCCACCAGGTCGCATCGCGCTCGAAGGTGATGCTGCGGCCGTTGTCGATCCTGCTGATGCGGTAAGGGCCGCTGCCCACCGGCTTGTCGAAGCCGGCGCCGTTGGCGAAGTCGCGTTGCTGCCAGTCGTGCTCGGGCAGCACCGGCAGGCCGGCCAGCTCAAGGGGGAGCGTACGGCCATGGGGCTGTTTCAAGTCGAAGCGCACCTGACGCGGGCCTTCGACCGTGACCGCGGCGACATCGGCGAACTGGGTACGAAACTTGAGGCTGCCCTGGTTCATCAGCAGCTCGTAGCTGAAGCGTACGTCTTCGGCCCGTACCGGCTTGCCGTCGGCGAAGGTGGCGCGGGGGTCGAGGTAGAAGCGCAGCCAGGCGTCATCGGGGCCGCGCTCCATGCGCTGGGCGACAAGGCCGTATACGGTGTAGGGCTCATCAAGCGAGCGCACGGCCAGCGGTGCGTACAACCAGCCATCGACCTGGCTGACGCCGATGCCTTTGTCGATGTAGGGCAGGACATGGTCGAACTGGCCGATCTCGATGGCCGAGCGGCGCAGGCTGCCGCCCTTGGGGGCGTCGGGGTTGACGTAGTCGAAATGGTGGAAATTCGCGGGATAGCGCGGGGCTTCGGCGTAGACGGTGAGGGCGTGGGTGGGGGCGGCATGGGAGGTGGCAGTCAGGCACAACAGCATGAACCCACACAACAACTGTGGGAGCGGGTTTACCCGCGAATGCGTCAGCTCAGGCAACGATGTTGCATGGACCGGCGTATTCGCGGGTGAACCCGCTCCCACAGGGTACGTCATCGGCTGCGATGACTTAGTCCTGACGGCTGGTCACTTCCAGCAGGTGGTAGCCGAACTGGGTCTTCACCGGACCCTGGACGACATTCAGCGGCGCGCTGAAGACCACGGTGTCGAACTCGCGAACCATCTGGCCCGGGCCGAACGAACCCAGGTCGCCGCCCTGACGGCTGGACGGGCAGGTAGAGTGGGCCTTGGCGACTTCGGCGAAGTCGGCGCCGCCTTCGATCTGTGCTTTGAGTTCGTTGCACTTGTCTTCGGTGGCAACCAGGATGTGGCGGGCGGTGGCACGGGCCATGGGTACTGCTCCTTGGGATCGAAAAGGCAAGCCTAGCGCACTTGTTCGTGCCGTGTCTCGCAAGGCTTGCCATAGAGGCCTACAGGCGAGCGGCGGCCTCGCGCAGCAAGGCCTCGGTCGCCTCCCAGCCCAGGCAGCCGTCGGTGATCGACACGCCGTACTTCAGCGCGCCCTTGCCCAGGGCCTGGCAGCCATCGAACAGGTGCCCTTCGAGCATTACCCCGACCAGCGAACGGTCGCCGGCCAGGCGCTGGGCAAGCACATCCTCGAACACCGCCGGCTGGCGAGCCGGGTCCTTGCCGCTGTTGGCGTGGCTGCAGTCGACCATGATCCGTGGCGCCAGCCCGGCCTTGGCCAGGCCTTGGCGGGCCAGGGCGACGCTCTGGGCGTCGTAGTTCGGGCCCTGGTGCCCGCCGCGCAGCACCAGGTGGGTGTCAGGGTTGCCCAGGGTCTCGATGATCGCCGGGTGGCCTTGGACGTCCATGCCGAAGTGACGGTGCGGGTGGGCGGCACTGCGCATGGCGTCGCAGGCGATGCCGATTCCACCGTCGGTGCCGTTCTTGAAGCCAACTGGCAGCTCCAGGCCGCTGACCATCTCGCGGTGGATCTGCGACTCGGTGGTGCGCGCGCCGATGGCGGCCCAGCCCAGCAGGTCGTCGAAGTAGCCGGCGGCCATCGGCTGCAGCAGCTCGGTGGCGATCGGCAGGCCGCGTTCGAGCATGCCCAGCATCAGGCCGCGGGACAGGGCGATGCCGGCGTGCATGTCGTCGCTGCCATCAAGGTGCGGATCGTAGGCCAGGCCTTTCCAGCCCACGGTGGTGCGCGGTTTCTCCACGTAGGCGCGCATCACCAGCAGCAGCTTGTCGTCGACGTCACGGCTGAGTGCGGCCAGGCGGTCGGCGTATTCGAGGGCCGAGCGCGGGTCATGGATCGAGCAGGGGCCGACCACCACCAGCAGACGTGCGTCGCGGCCTTCGAGGATGGCGCGGATTGCCTGGCGGTGAGCGTGGACTTGCTGGGTGAGTTCGCAGGACAGCGGCATCTGCTGCTTGAGCAGGTGCGGGCTGGGCAGGCGCTGGCTGACGGTGGTGTTGGCAGCGTGCGGTTGGGTCAGGGGCAGGGCGAGGTTCGAGGCTTGCATGGCGTTTTTTCCCTGGGCGGACGGCGGGTTATGGCCCGCGTCGTCGGCCCTATCGAGGTGTTCGACTGATCGTCAAATGGGGTGTCTGTGGGGCATTGCCACCGGAAATCGACCGAACGGAGGCGGCAGGCTGGCCCGAACGGAACTGGCTAAATCGCCATGCGAAAGTGCGGTAATAGGTGGTGTAGTTCATGTCGCTGTCCTCAAGGTAATCGGTATGTTTCTTGGGTCCGGAAAAGCAAAACCCCCGGTCGGGGAGCCGACCGGGGGTTTGAGTATTCTCATGTTCGGCGGCCCCTCGAAGGTGGGCGCCGGATGGGTCATCGGCGCCTAGTGGCTAAACCAATACCCGAAATAAAAGCTGGCAACGGCGTTACGACCGGCAACGGCCAGCACGCGGTGCGCGGAGCGACCGGTGTGGTTGGCGTGGTTGCGGGATTGTTTCGACATGTTGCTCTCCAGTGATTGGGACCGAGCTTACTGCACCTTTGCGTTGGCGTTCAATCACTAAATGCTATTGGGGTCATTGTGTTCCTGTACTGGCCTTATCGCCGGCAAGCTGGCTGCCACGGGAATGTGCTGGCAAAGGCCTGCGTAGCAGCCCCTGATCCGGGGCATACCACTGGGTGATTTTCCCCGAATCGCATCGTCATAATTCATAACCTATTGAAAAATAGCAGTTAATTGGCTGGCATGGCCCTTGCTCACCTTTGTGCATATTCCTGTGTTTCCGGAGGTGCCCCATGTCGACCCCTCGCAAAGGCCCGGTCCTGTCCACTTTCCTGCTGGCCCTGCTGGGCTGGCAGGTCTCCAGCGAGGCCGCGGTGCAGTGCCAGCGCACGCTGGTGGCCAACGTGGTGGCGCTGGATCAGCCGCTGATGTTCAACCGCCTCGGCGCGCAGAACGCCAACGGCATGATGTACGCCCTGCGCCAGGACGTGGTGGATGAGCACCAGGTGCCCTTGGGCAAGGGCGGCGCCGCGGTGCCGGGCAAGGTCACCCTGCGCCCGGACAAGCGCCCGCGGCCGATCGTGCTGCGGGTGGCCGCCGGTGACTGCCTGACGGTCAACCTGACCAACCTGCTGGCCTACCAGGCCAACCCCAACAAGCACGGCATCGACCATGACGAAACCGGGGGCGAAGGGGAGGAAGAAGAGGGCGCCGAGGTCGAGAACGAAGGCGGCGAGCACTTGGTTGCCGACGAACAGGTTCGCGACCGTCACGTGGGCTTCCAGGTGAATGGCATGCAGGCGGTCAACACCATCGCTGATATTTCGGCCAACACCGGGCGCAACGGCAACTTTCTGGTGGCCCCCGGCAGCACCCGCAGTTACACGTTGTACGCCGAACGCGAGGGTGCCTTCGCCGTGTCCAGTCGCGGTGCGCCGTTCGGCGGCGAAGGTAATGCCGGCAACGTCGCCAACGGCCTGTTCGGCCAGGTGGTGGTGGTGCCCAAGGCCGGCCGCACCTATCGCAACACCCTGACCGAGGAGGAAATGCGCCTGGCCACCACTGGCCGCACCGCCACCGGTCAGCCGGTGATCGACTACGAGGCGCGCTATCCGCAGGCCCAGCCGTGGGTCGCCGAGGGCAAGGCCGGCAGGCCGATCATCGCCATGGTCGACGGCAACGAGATCCTCAACAGCGAGACTGACGCCATCGTCATGGGGCCGAATCCCGACGGCAGTTTCCCGAAAGCCACCTACCCGCTGGAAAGCGTCGGCAAGCGCAACCCTGCGTTGCCCAACCGGCTCGAGGCGTTTCGCGACTTCGCCTCGCAGTTTGCCGACGAAGTGGCAGGCACCCAGGCATTCCCTGGCTACTGGGCAGACCCGGTAATGGGGCATGTGCTGGAGCCGACCCGCGATTCGTTCATGATCAACTATGGCTCCGGCGGCATGGGGGCGGAGGTGGTGGCCAACCGACTCGGCGTCGGGCCGATGCACGATTGCCTGTCGTGCGCCTACGAGGAATTCTTCCTCAGCGCCCATACCGTCGGCGATGTCGGGACGTTGGTGGATATCCCGGCCAACGTTGGGCTGGAGCACATCCGTCCTGGCGAAACGCCGCCGGCCAGCGCCACCGGGGTCAAGGCAACCATGGCCCTGTACCCGGCCGAGCCTGCCAACGTGCACCACAGCTACATCGGCGACTTCACCAAGTTCCGCAACACCCACAACGGCCACGAGCAGCACATCTTCCACCTGCACGGACACCAGTGGCTGTTCAATCCCAACGACGACAATTCCGACTACATCGACGCCCAGGGCATTGGCCCTGGCGTGGGCTACACCTACGAGATCGCCAACGGCGGTTCGGGCAACCGCAACCGTGTGGCGGGCGATGCCATCTATCACTGCCATTTCTATCCGCACTTCGCCCAGGGCATGTGGGCCATGTGGCGGGTGCACGATGTGTTCGAACCGGGTACCCGCCTGGAGGTCAGTGGCGAGGGCGCCAACGGCTTCCACAGCACGCCGTTCGCCTTGCGCAATGGCAAGCCGGCCCAGGGCGCCCGTGCGCTGCCGGACGGCGAGATCATCGCCGGCACGCCGATCCCGGCCATCGTGCCGTTGCCGGGCAAGGCCATGGCGCCGATGCCGGGCAAGGTCACCGTGGTGCCCAAGCTGTCCGAGACCCTGGTCGCCGGGCATGAAGATGACGATGAAAAGGAGGAGGGCGATGACCATCCGGATCAACCGCCCATCCCGCGCGCCGTCGGTTCCCTGGCCCTGGTTGACCGCAGCGAGACCAATCGCAACGCCGACGGCAGCCTGAAGAACCCCGGCTACCCGTTCTGGATTGGCGGCATGGAAAGCAGCGTCGGCCAGCGCCCGCCGACCCCGCCGCTGGACATGCTCGACCCGGCCCTGGCCCGCCAGCTCAAGGACAGCGGCAAGGCGCTGTGGGCCAACCTCGACCCCAACCAAGTCGACGGCTGGGACGGCGGCCTGGGCCGGCACACCCTTGACGGTGTGTCTGCCGGTGGCGATGCCGTGACCACCACCACCAAGCTGGATTTCTCCAAGGTGGTGCACAAGGCCAAGCCGATCTACCTGCCCGAGGAGGGCACCGAGGTCGAGCAGGCTGCCATGCAGTTCCACGCCAAGGCCGAACATCCAAGCTTTGCCCTGATCCCCGGCGGCGCGCCGGTGGCCAAGGCCTTTCGCACCAACGGCGCCTTGCCCACGGCGGGCGCGCCGTTCTACGAGCCGTGCATGGACGACCGCGGCAAGCGCCTGACCCAGTCCTCGGGCGTCGGCGAGTTCTTCAGCGGTGAAAACCTCACCGGCATGAGTTTCCGCGGTTCGTCCACGTTCACCGCCGACCGCCCGCGCATCTACAAGGCGGCCAACATCCAGTTCGACGCGGTGTACAACAAGGTTGGCTACCACTTCCCGCAGGCGCGCATCCTCGCCCTGTGGGAAGACGCCTGGCCGGTGATCACCAAGCAGCGCCCGCCGGAGCCGCTGGTGATGCGCATGAACACCTTCGACTGCACCCAGTACGTGCATACCAACCTGATCCCGTCGTTCTATGAGATGGACGACTACCAGGTGCGCACGCCAACCGACGTGATCGGCCAGCATATCCACCTGCCCAAATGGGACCTGACTGCCGCCGACGGCTCTGCCAACGGCTGGAACTACGAGGACGGTATCCTCTCGCCCGGCAGCGTGGTCGAGCGTGTGCATGCCATCCGCAGCTTCAACAACTGCACCGAGGGCGACACCCGCGACGGCACCGCCGCCTGCCCGAAAGCCAAGCAGCATCCGTATTTCGGGCGCTTTGGCCGGGCCGATTGGCTCGGCGCGCGCAGCGCCATGCAACGCTGGTTCGCCGACCCGCTGGTGAACGTGTACAACGTCGATCGTGGCCTGGGCACCATCTTCACCCATGACCACCTCGGCCCATCGACCCACCAACAGCTGGGGCTGTATGCAACCGTGCTGGCCGAGCCCGCCGGTTCCACCTGGTACCACGCCGAGACCGGCGAGCAGCTGTACAACCCGGCCACCCGCCAGGACGGCGGCCCGACTTCGTGGCAGGCGGTCATCCAGACCGGTGACCACGACGGCGATGGTAAAAACGACAGCTATCGCGAGTTCTTCCTTGAGTACAGCGGCTTCCAGCACGCCTACGAGGCGGGTGTATATGTCGGCGCAGGGCCTAACGGCGTACCTGATGGCCAGGCGTACCCGCCGACCGCCGACAGTTTCCGCTATGCCATCAATCCGCCGGTGCGGGGCAAGGCGTCCACCCTGCTGGAGGCCATTGTCGAGGAACGCGGTGGCATCAACCCCGGCTGTCCGAGCAGGCCATGCCCGCAGGCGATTTCGGTGGATGATCCTGGGATGTTCGTCGTCAACTACCGCAACGAGCCCCTGGCGCTGCGGGTGTTCGATCCTGACAAGGTCGGTCCCGACGGCAAGCGCGGCATGCAGGCCGACGGCCTAGGTGGCGACCTGGGCTACGCCTTGCAGACCCGTACCGACCGTGCCATTCCGGCGATGAACCTGGCACCGTCGGCGATTACCCAGGCGGTGGGTCCCACCGGCGGCACCACGCTGTTCCCACCGCACATCAACAAGGCCGGCAGCGAGCCGGGCGACCCGTTCACACCCATGCTGCGTACCTATTCAGGCGACAACGTGCGCCTGCGCATGCATGCCGGTGGACATGAAGAGGAGCACAACGTCACCCTGCACGGGGTCAAGTGGCTGCAGAACGGCTCGGGCTTCGGCAACAGTTCCAATTCGGGATGGAAGTCGTCGCAGATGATCGGCATCTCCGAACAATTGGGCTTCATGGCACCGGTATCGATGATCTCCAGCTCCGCCGCCACCAACGGCGACTACCTGTATTCGCTGGACGCGGCACTTGAGGGCTATTGGAACGGCATCTGGGGCATCATGCGCAACTACACCGCTCAGCGTGCCGACCTGTTCCCGCTGCCCAACAACCCGCAGCCGGTAGCCATGCGCAACACCGTGAACTTCGACGGCATCTGCCCGAAAACCACGGCCAACGCCAATGGCATCGGCACACGGCCAACGGTCAAACGGAGCTATGAAGTGGTCGCGGCGCTGGCCAACGATATCCTCGAGAACCGTAACAGCGTGACCATCAGCGACCCGAACGGCGTCGGCCAGCATGTCGGCGGCCCGCTCAAGGCCAATGGTGGCACGCTGGTGTTCAACAGTCGGCGCACCAGCATCCCGCTGGTGAGCGGGGTCGACCCGGAGGATGGCGAGACCTTCACCATCGGGGGCCATGGCGCGCCGCTGCACGACCCGACCGCGATCCTCTATGTGCGCAAGGCCGATCTCGACCCAAGCAGCGGCAAGCTCAAGGCAGGCGTGCCGGTGGAGCCATTGATCCTGCGCGCCAACGCCGGCGATTGCATCAGCGTCACCCTGGAAAACCGCCTGCCGCTGGTGATGCCCGACCTGCCCAGCACTGCGGTGATGCACAACGTGGTCAAACGCGATCGCTTCGCCAGTGAAGGCGCCACGGCCTTCGCCAACAACCTGATGCGCCCGTCCAGTCATGTTGGCCTGCACGCGCAGTTGCTGGCGTACGACATCACCAAGTCGGACGGCGTCAACGTCGGGCTCAACCCGGTGCAGACCGTGCCGCCGCGCACCGGCGGCAGCGGCGCGTATCCGACCAAGGTGTACCAGTACTACGCCGGGCATCTGGAGCGCGAGGGCAAGCCGACCCTGCAACTGGGTCGTACAGTGGACAACATCAACACAACCGCCATCGAGTTCGGCGGCCTCAACCTGACCCCGGCCGATGTCATCAAGCAGCCGCAGAAGGGCCTGGTGGGCGCCATGAGCATCTTGCCGCAGAGTGCCACCTGGACCGAGGACACCGCCAGCCGTGCCCAGGCCACGGTGAAGGTCAGTGGTCAGGCGGACTACCGTGACTTCGTCACCGTGTGGCAGCGGGCGCTGAACATGCGCTGGGCCGACGGCGCGCCGGTGGCGGGTATCAATACCGAGGGCAACGGTGCGGCGGGCGATCCGCAGGACAACGGCAACATGGCGGTCAACTACAAGACCGAGCCGCTGTGGCTGCGTTTCGGCATGGCCCCGGACTCGCCGTTCGGCCATGCCGACGGCTTGGGTTTCGCCGACATCCCCAACGCGCACATGGCCTACAGCAATGCCCTGGTCGGCGGTGATCCGCAGACACCTGTGCTGTACGCCAAGCCTGGGCAACCGGTGCGCAACCACATCGTCATGCCCAGTGGCGGCAGCCGCGGCATGACCTATCAGTTGGACGGGCACCTGTGGCCGTTGCACAACTACCAGGCCGAGAAGAGCGATGTGGACGGCTACCCCATGGGGATGCCAGGCATCGGCTCGGTGCGGTTCGGCTACAACCCTATGGCCATGTACATCGGTGCGCAGGAGAGCGTGTTGCCGGCGGCGCACTTCAGCTTCATGTTGCCCAGCGCCGGTGGGTCCAATGCGGTTCCGGGAGACTATCTGTTCCGGGATTATGCCGCGTACGGAAATACCTCGGGGTTGTGGGGCATCCTGCGGGTGACCAACGAGGCGCCGCCGGCCACGGCGCCGGCGCAGTAAAAGGGGGCTGGTGGCCTGGCTTGGGAGTGGGGGAGGCCACCAGCTCTCTGGCGACAAGGATGCAGCGCCTATGAGATCGAGCGCCGCCCGCACGGCGCGTTGCCAGCTTGCCGGCGACGCGCCATGCGGGCGGCGCTCGATTTCATAGGCGCTACAAGGCGTTCGTCTTACACGCATCGCGCATTGAGCATGAAGGGGGGCGCAAAGCGCCCCCGTGTTTGGGGCAGCCTCCCCAATACTCTCCGCTTGTTTCTCCAAAACCCTGATTTAAAACAATTTTACTGATGGCATAGCGCTTGCTTCCACCCTCCACAGAACCCTTGAGCCCCGTGGAGGTGCAGCATGGTCATCCCGCTCGAAGGCGCTGCCCCGTGCGCGCCCATACCCGCCAACGGAGTACGGACATGAACCGCAAGCTACGCCCAGCCTACCTGGGCCTGCTGCTGGGCACCGCGCTGATCGGCCTCGGCGTGGCCTACGAAAAGCTCTGGTGCGACCCCCGCGAACTGCTGCAGGAGGCCGCCGATCCCCAGGCCCTGCACACCCTCAGCCGCGACGGCGTGACCGTGGAGTTCGAGGCGCGCCCCTTAAGCGGCGGCGAACTGCGCGAGGGCGACTTTGCCAATATTCGCTTCAAGGTCAGCGACCAGAGCAGTGGCCAGCCGCTGTCGGGCATGGCTCCCGGCGCCTGGCTCGACCCCGCGCAGTCGGCACCGGTGGGCGACCGCGACAGCAGCTGCAAGGCGCGGGTGGCGCTGTTCCTCAAGAGCAGCATCGGCGCGCGTCCTTTGCTCGATCTGAACAGCTACTTCCTGCTGGTGCTGAACAAGGACGCCAGCCTTACCGTGATCGACCCGACCGTGTCGGTAGGCGGGGTCACCAGCACCCTGGCGCGCATCGACCTGCCGGGACGGCCCATGGACTGGGTGGCCACGGGCGATGACAAGCAAGTATTCGTGTCCATGCCCGATCGCAACCAGGTGGCGCTGATCGACACCGAGACCTTCACCCGCGTGGCCACCCTGGAGGCCGGCGAGCAGCCGCTGCGGGTGGCGCTGCAACCCGACCAGCGCCTGCTGTGGGTGGGCAACAACAGTCAGGACCCGGCCAAGGGCGGGGTGACGGTGATCGACGTCCCCAGCCGGACCATGCTCAAGTCGTTCGTCACCGGCTCTGGCCACCACGAGATCGCCTTCAGCGCCGATTCGCGCTTCGCCTTCGTCAGCAATCGCGACGGCGGCACCCTGAGTGTCATCGACACCGCGCAGATGCGCCTGGTGAAGACGCTTGAGGTCGGTCCGCATCCGCTATCGGTGGCTTACTCGCCCTTGTCACAGGCGGTGTACGTGGTCGATGGCCAGGAGGGCACGGTGCGGGTGATCGACGCGCGCAGCCTCAGCCTGCGCCACACGGTCCAGGCCGAGCGGGGCCTGGGGCCGATGCGTTTCAGCCACGATGGCCGCTACGGCGTGGTGCTAAACACCCTGGAGAACCAGGCGCTGGTGATCGACGCCAGCACCGACCAACTGATCCACCGCATCCCGGTGGCCGCCGAGCCCTACCAGCTGACCTTTACCAAGGCCTACGCCTACGTGCGCGGCCTAGCCTCGCCGAAGGTGAGCATGATCAACCTGGCAAGCCTGGGGCAGGGGCGCACGCCGATCGTCCAGGGCTTCGAGGCCGGCCCGGCGGCGCCGCGCCAGGCCGGTGATCTGCCGCTGGCCCAGGGCGTGAGCAGCTCCCGCGACGACAACTCGGTGTTCGTGGTCAACCCGGTGGACAACACCACCTACTTCTACGCCGAGGGCATGAACGCGCCGATGTCGGGCTACAACAACCGCGGCCACCAGGCCCGCGCCGCGTTGGTCATCGACCGTAGCCTGCGCGAGGTGGCCCCGGGGGTATATGGCTCGACGGTCAAGCTGCCGGCGGCCGGCACCTTCGACGTGGCGTTCCTGCTCAACCAGCCGCAGATCATCCACTGCTTCAGCACCGAGGTCGCGGCGCTGCCGCAGTCGAGCCTGCGCAAGCGGGCCCATGCCGAATTCATCGGCACCGCCCGGCCGTTGCGCCAGCACGCGCCCTACATGGCCCAAGTGCGCATCCTCGGTGAGGACGGCAAGCCGCGCCAGGGGCTTGAAGACCTGAGCCTGCGCTACTTCCTGGCGCCTTCGTCGCTGCCGCGCAATGTAGCGCTGGTCGAGGTGGGCGAGGGGCTCTATCAGGCGCCGCTGGAACTGGCCACGGCTGGCGCCTGGTACCTGCATGTGCAGTCGCCCACCCTCGGGCGCAGCTTCGCAGAAGACAACTACACCAGCCTGCGCGTCCTGCCGGCCGCAACGGCACCAACCGCTTCCCAAGGGGAACCCAGGAGTGTGCGATGAACCGTCCGCAGGGTGGAAAACTGTTTGGCCTGAGCCTGCTGCTGGCCAGCAACCTGGCCTTGGCGCATGCCGGCCACGACCATGGCGGCCAGCCCGAAGCCCCACCGGCCGCCCACCAGGAAAAGGCCAGTGTGCGCTTCGCCGACGTGGCGCTGCTGGATCAGGACGGCATGCCGATACGCCTGGAGAAGGATCTGGTGGGGGATCACCTGGTGGTCATGGGCTTCATCTACACCAGTTGCACCACGGTGTGCCCGGTGGTCTCGTCAATCATGAGCAAGGTCCAGCAGCAGCTGGGCGGGCGGGTGGGCGAGGAGATCCGCCTGGTGTCGATCAGCATCGATCCGCAGCGCGATGATTCGAAACGCCTGGCCGGGTATGCCCGGGCGTTCCAGCACGGGCCGGGGTGGAGCTGGCTGACCGGCTCGCCCTATGCCATCAGCGAGACGCTCAAGGGGCTTGGCAGCTTCAGCGCCAACCTCAGCGAGCACCCGCCGCTGATCCTGGTCGGTGACGGGCGCAGCGGGCACTGGACGCGTTACTACGGCTTCACCGACCCCAACGTGCTGATCGGCGAGATCAACCGCCTGAGCGCACGCCGGGTGCACGCCAAAAGCACAGCCATTGCCGGGCAGGAGGCACAGCCATGAGGGCGCAGACTTCTCGCCACGCCGGCATGCGCAGCCTCGACTGGCTGGTGCTTGGTGGCTGCCTGTGGATCCTCGCCTCGGTCGCGTTCGCCCACGAAGGTCACGCGCCGGCACCGCAACCCGCGCCGCAGCCGATGGTCAGCGGCAGCGGCACCCGCGATGCGCAGGCCTGGTTCACCGACACCGTGCTCAAGGACCAGGACGGCCGCGAGCTGCGCTTTTACAGCGATGTGCTCAAGGACAAGGTGGTGATGCTCAACGTGATCTTCACCCACTGCAACGACGCCTGCCCGCTGATCACCCGCAAGTTGCGCGAGGTGCGCGAGGCCATGGGGCCGGAGCTTGCGGCGCAGGTGACCTTCGTCTCGGTGAGCAGCGATCCTTTGAACGACACGCCCGAGGTGCTCAAGGCGTTTGCCCGCAAGCAAGGGGTGGAGGGGCCGAACTGGCTGTTCCTGACCGGCGACAAGGCCAGCGTCGACCTGGTGCTCGGGCGCCTGGGGCAGTTCCTGCCCAGCCCCGAGCAGCATTCGACGCAGTTGATCGCCGGCGACGTGGCAGGCAAGCGCTGGAGCAAGATCCGCCCGGACGCGCCACCGGCGGCGATTGCCCAGCGCATGCAGCTGCTGGCTCAGCCGCTGGCGGGGCGGTGAGCGCATGAACAGGCGCACCGTCGCTCCCACGTTGGTCATGCTCATGATGGGGTGGTGCCTGTGCGGGGCGGTGCAACTGAGCGAACAGGAACTCGCCGGCAAGCGCCTCTATCGCGAAGGCGTCTCCAGCAGCGACGCCCAGTTGCTGGCCCGGGTGGGGCCGGGGGACATGAGCGTGCCGGCCAGCGTGCTGCCGTGTGCCAGTTGCCACGGCAACGACGGGCGCGGCCGCAGTGAGGGCGGGGTGCGCCCGCCGAGCCTGGACTGGCAGCGCCTGGCCCTCGGCACGGGCGATCGCGAGGCCAACAACCGACGCTATCCGGCCTATACCGAAGCCAGCCTGGCGCGGGTCGTGCGCAGTGGGGTCGATCCTGCCGGCAATCGGCTGGACCCGGCCATGCCGCGCTTCGAGCTGAGCCTGGCCGACCAGCGCAACCTGGCGGCCTACCTCAAGCGCTTGGGCGAAGACCGCGATCCGGGCGTGGAGGAGAGCACCTTGCGCTTGGGTACCTTGCTCCCCGAACAGGGCCCGCTGGCCGAGACCGGACGGACGGTGAGGGCGGTGCTGGAGGATGGCGTCGCACAGCTGAACCAGGCGGGGGGCATCCATGGCCGCCGCTTGCAGCTGATTGCGCTGGACCCGGGACCGGATTCGGCCAGTACCGCGCAGGCGCTGGACCAGTTGATCCAGCGTGAGCGGGTTTTCGCCCTGATTGCGCCCGTGGCACCGCAGCTCGACAGTCGCCAGTTGGAACAGGCGGGCCTGCCGCTGATCGGCGCCACGCCGCGCAGTGGCGGCAGCGCTCAGGTATTCGACCCTTTACCGGGCGTACCCGAGCAATTGCTCAGCGTGGCCCTGCATGCCCGCGATAGCCTTGGCCTGGCCCGCGATGCCGTGCAGTTGGTCTATGCCGGCGAAGACCAGGTCGAGGCGGCGCAGGTCGTACAGCAGCGTTTGCGCCAGTTGGGCTTTACCGGCGTATCCGCGCAAGCGTTCACGGGCCAGGCGCTGGCGGGCGAGGGCATCGTCTTCCTGGGGCGCGCCCAGGGGTTTGCCGAGCTGGCCGCCAGTCTGCAGGCCGGCGGGCGCAAACCCTACCTGCTTGCCGCGTCGAGCCAGGTGGCCGGTGCCGTGCCGGGGCTGGCACCGGCTTGGTCGCGGCGGGTGCTGCTGGCCTATCCGTTCGTGCCCGGCGACTGGACCGCTCGTGGCCGGGAGACCCTGGCCGGCGTGCAGCAGCGCCAGGGGCTGGAGCCACGTCAGGCGTCATTGCAGGTCAGCACGCTGTGCGCCTGGCAGTTGCTGGTCGAAGCGCTGAAACAGGTGGGACGCGACGCCAGCCGCGAACAACTGCTCGGCGCCCTGGAACAGTTGCATGACGTCGACACCGGCCTGACACCGCTGCTGGGCTTCGGCCCCGGACGTCGCCAGGGCATGGCCGGCGCCCATGTGGTGGCGGTGAGCCTGCCGGGGCCGAGCTTTGCCGAGGTGGCGCCGTACCGTCCGGTACCGGACACACCATGACCCTTTCAGGAGTGGATCACCATGCGCGTACTGATTGCCTGCCTGCTGTCATTGCTTGCCCTGGCAAGCCACGCCGACACGCCAGTGGCGCGGGTCAATGGCGTGGATATCGGCGTGCTGCGCCTGGAGCACTACTTCAGCGAATACCTCCAGGCCCAGGGGCGGGCGGTGGCGAGCATCCGCAACCCCAACCTGTACCAGCGTCTGCGCGAGCAGGCCCTGGATGAGCTGATCGACAAGGAGCTGCTGTGGCAGGAGGCCCAGCGCCAGGGTATCGAGGTCAGTGACGCGCAGGTGACGGCGCGGGTCGGCGAGGTGGAGGCGGCCTTCGGCAGCCCGGCGGTGTTCGAGCGGCGGCTGGAGGAGGCGGGCTTCGATCGGCGCAGCTTCGCTGACTACACTCGACAGGAGATGGCCGCCCAGCAGGTCTACGCCCGTTTGACGGCGGTGGCGTCGCCCAGCGAAGCCGAGGTGGCGGCCTTCCATCAGGCCAATGGGCAAAGACTGCAAGGGATGCAGAACCAAAGTGATAATACTTCTGTCTCATCTGAACACGGCCTGCGCCTGGCCAGGGATGCGCTTGTCGCGCAATTGCAGGCCCAGGCGCGGCAAGCAGTGCGCCAACGTTTGCGTGATTCCGCTACAGTGGAGCGCGCCGACTGAAGGGACGCCAAGGCGTTTCCCCATTGTTGGGGAATGCCCCAAAGGCAAAGTGCCATCAGCTTCCCCGGTTGTGGGGGAAGGTCTGCCGGCACGACCTGAAATGGATTGAAAGCTACAACGATATCAATGACTTGAAAGCGGTGCGCAATGACTTTTCATGCCTGGCACGAAGCCTGCTCAAGCCTCTACAAGGCCGCACTTCGCAGACCGGGGAACCGGGCAGTTCATGGGAGTGGACCTTGGTGAACAGAGTATTGGTAGTCGATGACGAACAGACCCTTGCGCAGAACCTGCAAGCGTATCTGCAGGCGCAAGGCCTGGAGGTCCATCTCGCCCACGACGGTACTGCGGGTATCGAACTGGCCGAGCAACTGGCACCGGACGTGATCGTGCTGGATTACCGCTTGCCCGACATGGAGGGGTTTCAGGTCCTGGAGACCGTGCGCAGGAACAGGTCGTGTCATTTCGTGCTGATTACCGCCCACCCGACCGCCGAGGTCCGTGAGCGCGCCGCCGAGCTGGGTGTGACCCATGTCCTGTTCAAGCCGTTCCCGCTGATGGAACTGGCCCGCGCCGTCTTCGACCTGATGGGCATCGAGCGCCAGCGCAGGAGCACCGACCAGCCGGCCGCGGGGTTCGTCGAACGACGCCAGAACAGGAACGAATCGTTCCCCTTGCAGTTGTACGATGGCAGCTGGGTGCTGGCCGACCGCCGACGCAACGGCGCCAAGCCAGGCGAACCTGACGACGAACAACTGCTCACCGGGGAATAGCGGCGCCCAAGGTCCCCCAGCCTGCGGCGCCGCCCCTGAGCGGAGTCGCAGGCCATGTCCCAGGCATTCGATGCAGATTCATCGCTACCCACGATCGCTGGCTACCCCCGTGACCTCCTGGCCCAGGCCCGCCAGCAAGCCGGCGAAGAGCGCTTGCTGGCCTGCCTGGAGCGGCTCTCCCGCGACACGCCCAGCACCTTCACCCAGCGCCTGGCCATCACCCTGCATTACCCGGTGCTCGCCACCCAGACCTTGTTCGCCTGCGCCCCGGCCTTCGACCTGGTCAGCCTGGCGCAATGCCTGAAGCGTGAATTCGCCCTGGTCGAGCACGATGGCGAGCGCCTCGGCGTGTTCGCCGACCCCTTCGACAGCGCCCGCCTGGCCTGGATCGACGACTGCCTGCAGGGCGCGCCGCTGTACCTGGTCCATGCCGCCGACCTGGCCGCATTCCTGGCCCGCCACGAAGAGAGCTTCCACGCCGTCGACGCCCTCGGCCACGACGCGGAGGCCGGCGGCGAGGCCGACCCGCTGCAGCGCCTGTCGCTGACCAGCATCAGCGAAGACCAGAGCCGGGTGGTCAAGCTGGTCAACTCGACCCTGTATGACGCCCTCAAGCTGCACGCCAGCGACATCCACTTAGGCATGACCGGCCAGGGCCTGACCATCAAGTACCGCATCGACGGCGTGCTCAACGGTGCCGGCAAGGCCAGCGGCAGTGCCTTCGCCGAGCAGGTGATCTCGAGGATCAAGGTCATGGCCGAACTGGACATCGGCGAAAAGCGCGTCCCCCAGGACGGGCGCTTCAAGGTGGCCATCGGCGAGCGGCAGATCGACTTTCGCGTCTCGATCATGCCAAGCATCTTCGGCGAGGACGCGGTGCTGCGGGTGCTGGACAAGCAGGACCTGTCCGACCAGGTCAGCGGCGTGCAGTTGCAGGCCCTGGGTTTCGAGGAACACACCCTGCGCGCCCTGCGCCGGCTGGCCAGCGAGCCCTACGGCATGATCCTGGTCACCGGGCCCACCGGCAGCGGCAAGACCACCACGCTGTACGCCATGCTCAGCGAGATCAACCACGGCGTCGACAAGATCATCACCATCGAGGACCCGGTCGAGTACCAGCTGCCCGGCGTGCTGCAGATCCCGGTCAACGAGAAGAAGGGCCTGACCTTCGCCCGCGGCCTGCGTTCGATCCTGCGCCACGACCCGGACAAGATCCTGGTCGGCGAGATCCGTGACCCGGACACCGCGCAGATCGCCGTGCAGTCGGCGCTCACCGGGCATCTGGTGTTCACCACCATCCACGCCAACAACGTGTTCGACGTGATCGGCCGTTTCAGCCAGATGCAGGTCGACCCCTATAGCTTTGTCTCGGCGCTCAACGCCGTGCTGGCCCAGCGTCTGGTGCGCCTGGCCTGCGTGCATTGCGCGGTGCCCTGCGAGCCCGACGACGAACTGCTCGCCGCCTCGGGCCTGGCCCGTGACGCGGTGGCCGGCTGGCGCTTCGTGCGCGCCCAGGGTTGCGGCCAGTGCCGTAGCAGTGGCTACCGCGGGCGCAACGCCATCGCCGAGCTGCTGCACCTGGACGACGACCTGCGGCAGATGATCGTCGAACGCCGCCCGCTCGCGCAGATCAAGCAGCTGGCCTGCCAACGTGGCCTGCGCCAGCTGCGCGCCTCGGCCCTGGACCTGGTCCGTGACGGCCGCACCACACTCGAGGAGATCAACCGTGTCACATTTATCGCCTGATCGGTACTGCGCCGTGCTCGGCGCCGAGAGTGTCGGCCTGGGTCGCTGGCACGGTCATCAACACCAGTGGCTGGGCAGCCGCGCCTTCAGTTGCGACGCCACCCAACCCGCCTGGGCCCCGGCCCTGGAGGCCCTGGCCGGCCTGCTCGGCGAGCACCCGGCACGCGGTGCGCAACTGCGGGTGCTGCTCTCGGCCCGCTACAGCCGCTTCTGCCTGGTGCCCTGGAGCGACGCCATCGGCACCCCGGGCGAGCTGGACACCTACGCCCGGGCCTGCTTCGAACACCTCTACGGCCAGGCCCTGGACGACTGGCGCATCGTGCTGTCGCCGGAGCCGGCGGGTGCCGCGCGCATCGCCACCGCGCTGCCCGAGGCGCTCCTTCAGGGCCTGCAGGCCCTGGGCCGGGAAAGCCGCCTGAGCCTGCGCTCGGTGCAGCCTTACCTGATGGCCGCCTACAACCGCTGCTCGGCGCAGTTGGCCCAGGGCGACTTCCTCTTCGTGCTTGCCGAGCCGCGCCGCAGCGTGCTGCTGCTGGCCGCCGGCGGCGCTTGGCAACAGGTGCTGGCCCAGGGCTGTGCCGACAGCGACCAGGCCCTGCAGGCGCTGATCGAGCGCACGTGCGAGCTGTACGGCGAGCAGCCGCCGCGGGTGTACCTGCATGCGCCGGGGCGCACGACGGCCTCGCACCTGGTGGCGGTGCAGCTGTGCGCGCCGAGCGCCGAGGCCGACCCGCTGTGCGCCATGTGGCGGGCGGTGGCCTGAGATGCGCCGCCTCGACCTGGAATTCCAGCCCCGTCACAGCAGCCCCCTGGCCTGGTCGCTGCTGGCCCTGGGCGGTGCCGTGCTGGCGGTGCTGCTGCTGGCCCAGCAGCAACTGGTGAGCGAGCAGGTGGACCTGGAAGGCCGCGTGCATCAGCTCGAACTCAAGCTCGGCCGGCGCCCGGCCACCGCTGCCGTGCAAAGCAGCGCGGTGATCCGCGAGCAGGCCGAGCGCCTGGCACAGATGCGCAGCGTCTCGCAGCAGCTTCAGCGGCCCTGGCAGCAGCTGTTTGCCATGCTCGAGGCGATGCCGCAGGAAGACGTGGCGCTGCTCAGCCTCACCCCTGACGCGCGCAAGGGCCAGGTTCGCATCAGTGCCGAGGCGCGCAACCTCGAAGCGATGCTGCAGTACCACCAGCGCCTGGAACGCAGCAGCGAGCTGTCCGATGTGTCGCTGCTCAACCATGAGGTGCTGGCCGGGCAAGCCGAGCATCCGGTGCGTTTCAACCTCACTGCCACCTGGGAGACCGGCCATGCGCGTCCCTAGCCTGATCGTCCATGAAACGCTGCGGCGCCTGGGCCGGGCAGGGCTGGCCGCACTGCTGGTCGGCGTCCTGGCGCTGGCCGTCTGCCTGGCCGGGGTGCTGCCACAGTGGCAGACAGTGCGCGAGCTGCGCGCCAGCGAGGCCGACGCCAGCGCCCAGGTGCAGCGTCTGGCGCGTGGCGAGCTGAAGGTCCAGGCCCGGCCCGAGCAACAGGCGCTGGACGAACTGCGCCAGCAGCTGCCCGGCCAGCCTCAGGCCAGCGAACTGATCGAGCGCCTGTACCACCTGGCCAGCGCCGAGCGCATCAGCCTGTCCCGCGGTGAATACGCCCTGGGGGTGGACCCCAAGACCCAGTTGGCGCGCTATCAGATCGTCCTGCCGGTACGCGGCAGCTACCCCCAGATCCGCGGCTTCCTCAAGGCGCTGATCGGCCAATTGCCGACCCTGGTGCTGGAAGACCTGGAGCTGCAACGCAAGCGGATCGGTGACCGGGAACTGACCGGTCGTGTGCGCATGACCCTTTACCTGTCGAGGTCGTGATGAACACTCAGCGTGCGGTGATGTGGGCAGGGTTCCTGGGGCTGAGCGCCGCGCTGGCGTGGGCGCCTGGTCACTGGTTCGGCCTGGAGGAGGCTGGTCCGATCGCGGGGCAAGCCCGCTTCCTCGCAACTTCCACCCATGTGGAAGCGGGCTCGCCCCGCGATGAGGCGGTAAGCCCCTCACGCGACCTGTTCCCCAGCCAGCAATGGACCCCACCCCAGGCCCTGGCCACCGTCACCGAACAACCCGTGGTCACCGCCCCGGTGACCGTCGCGCCCACCGCCCCGACGCTGCCGTTTCGCTTCATCGGCCGCATGGGCGAGCGCGACGACCTGCAGATCTTCCTGCAGAGCGGCGACAAGCTCTACGTCGTGCGCCAGGGCGATGTGATCGATGACACCTACCGTCTGGACCACGTCTCGGCCACCGAGCTGGGCCTGGTCTACCTGCCACTGCACCAGCCACAGACCCTGTCTGTCGGGAGCGCACCATGAAATCGTCGAAGTTGTGCAAGCCTGCGCCGTTCATGCTCCTGGCCCTGTGTGTGGCCATCGGCGGATGCGGCTCGAGCGCCGTGCGCAAGGACAGCCAGGAACTGATCAAGGAAGGCCAGTACGAGGCGGGGATCGCCCGCCTGGAGGAGGCCCTGCGCGAGGACCCGCGCGACACCGAACTGAACATCGCCCTGGCCCATGGCCGTCAGGCGGCGGTAGAGGCGCTGCTGACCCAGGCCGACAGCGACCGCGCGCGCCACGACTTCGCCGGCGCGCGCATGGGCTACGGCCGGGTGCTGACCATAGAGGCCAACAACCGCCGCGCCCAGGAAGGCATCCGCCAGCTGGAGTTGATCCGCACCCTAGACGATCGCGTCGCCCTCGGCCAGGCGGCGTTGCGCCAGGGCGACCTGTTCGGCGCCGAACGCTACATGCGCGAAGTGCTGCGCCTGGATCCGCAGAACCAGAAGGGCCAGACCCTGCGCAGCGACATCGAGAACGTCCAGGCGCGTACCGCCACGCCGTACCCGCAGCTGCGCAGCAAGCTGGAGCGCCCGGTGACCCTGGAGTTTCGCGATGCCGATCTCAAGACCATCTTCGAGGTGCTGGCCCAGGTCGCCGGAATCAACTTCATCTTCGACAAGGACCTGCGCCCGGACATGAAGGCCACCATCTTCGTGCGCGAGGTGCGCATCGAGGACGCCGTGGCCCTGTTGCTGGAGCAGAACCAGTTGCGCCAGAAGATCGTCAACGACAACACCCTGCTGGTCTACCCGGACTCACCGCAGAAGACCAAGGACTACCAGGAACTGGTCATGCGCACCTTCTACCTGACCAGCATCGACGCCAATACCGCGCTGAACATGGTCAAGACCATGCTCAAGACCCGTGACGTGTTCGTCGACGAGCGCCTCAACACCCTGACCATGCGCGACACCCCCGACGCCGTGCGCATGGCCGAGAAGCTGCTGCAGTCCCAGGACCAGTCCAACCCCGAGGTGGTGCTGGAGGTGGAGGTGATGGAGGTGGCCACCTCGCGCATCCTCGACCTCGGCCTGCAATGGCCCAACACCTTCGGCGTGCTGACCAGCGATGGCAAGTCGGTGAGCGTGCTCGACCAGCTGCGCGGCATCGACTCCAGCCGCATCAGCATCTCGCCGGCGCCACAGGCCAAGATCAATGCCCAGGACAAGGACATCAACACCCTGGCCAGCCCGGTGATCCGGGTCAGCAACCGCGAGCAGGCGCGCATCCACATCGGCCAGCGGGTGCCGATCATCAGCGCCACCTCGGTGCCCTCGACCCAAGGCCCGGTGATCACCGAAAGCGTCACCTATCTGGACGTCGGCCTCAAGCTCGAAGTACAGCCCACCGTGCACCTGAACAACGAGGTGGCGATCAAGGTGGCCCTGGAAGTGAGCAACGCCACGCCCCTGGAAGCGACCCGCCAGGGCACCATTCCGGTCCAGGTCGACACCCGCAATGCCCAGACCAGCCTGCGCCTGCACGACGGCGAGACGCAGGTGCTGGCCGGGCTGGTGCGCAACGACCACAACGCCAGCGGCAACAAGATCCCGGGGCTGGGTGACATTCCCGGCCTGGGTCGGCTGTTCGGCAGCAACAAGGACGACATGAGCAAGTCCGAACTGGTGCTGGCGATCACCCCGCGTATCGTGCGCAACCTGCCGTACCAGAGCCCGTCGGACATGGAGTTCGCCACCGGCACCGAGTCGGCCCTGCAGGTGCGCCAGCTGGCCCAGCCGGTGCCGGCCAGCGCCGTGCCCACCGAGGCCCCGGACGACGAGTCGCAGGGGGCGCCACGGGTGGAAGGGCAGATGGCGGTAGTGCCGGCCAGCCCGAGGCCACGGCCATGACACCCCGCCAGCAGGGCTTCAGCCTGATCGAGGTGGTGCTGACCCTGGCGCTGCTCGGGCTGCTCGCCAGCATGGCCGCGCCACTGACCGAAACCGTGGTGCGACGGGGCAAGGAGCAGCAGCTGCGCGAGGCCCTGTACCAGATCCGCGACGCCATCGATGCCTACAAGCGCGCCTTCGACGCCGGCTACATCGAGAAGCGCCTGAACGCCAGTGGCTATCCGCCGAACCTGCAGGTGCTGGTAGACGGCGTGCGCGATGTGCGCAGCGCCAAGGGCGCGAAGTTCTACTTCCTGCGGCGCATCCCCCACGATCCGCTGCGCGCGGTCAAGGCCGACGACCAGGGCGACTGGGGCCTGCGCGCCTATGACAGCGCTGCCGACAATCCGCGCGAGGGCGAGGACGTGTTCGACGTCTATTCCAAGGCCGCCGGCAAGGGCCTCAACAACGTTCCCTACGGGCAATGGTGACGGCGATGAAACCGAGCAAAGGCTTCACCCTCATCGAACTGCTGGTGGTGATGGCTATTATCGCCACCTTGATGACCATCGCCATGCCGCGCTACTTCAACAGCCTGGAGGCCTCCCGCGAGGCCACCCTGCGCCAGAGCCTGGCGGTGCTGCGCGAGGCCCTGGACCACTACTACGGCGACACCGGGCACTACCCCGATTCCCTCGACCAATTGGTGGAGCAGCGCTACCTGCGTAACACCCCGGTCGACCCGATCACCGAGCGCCGCGATGCCTGGCAAGTGGTGCCACCGCCTGAGGGCGTGGCCGGCGGGGTGGCCGACATCAAGAGTGGAGCCAGCGGGAGGGCGCGTGATGGCAGCCTCTATGCCGAATGGTGAAACCGGCTTCACCTACCTGGGCGTGCTGCTGCTGATCGCCGTCAGCAGCGTGGCCCTGGCGGCCACCGGCACCCTGTGGGCCACCAGCGTGCAGCGCGAGCGTGAGCGCCAGTTGCTGTGGGTGGGCGGTCAGTATGCCCAGGCCTTGCGCAGCTACTACCGCGCCTCGCCGGGCTTGGCCCAGTACCCACATGACCTGGGTGAACTGGTGGAGGACAACCGTTTCCCGGCACCGCAGCGTCACTTGCGCAGGCTCTATCCAGACCCGATCGGCGGTGAAGAATGGGGCCTGCTGCGCGCGGCCGATGGCCGCATCACCGGGGTGTACAGCCGCTCCGAGGCCACGCCGCTCAAACGCAGCGGTTTTGATGCCCAGTGGAGCGGTTTCGAGGGGCTGGAGCACTACAGCGACTGGCAGTTCGTCGCCGAGCAGGCGTTTGCCGAAAGCGCCGGCGGCGCCCGCCAGCACGCAGGCCCGGGAGAAGCGCCATGAAACGCCTGGCCGCGTTGTTGTGCCTGTGCCTGGCGCTGCTGCAGGGCCAGGCCCGGGCGGGCGCCGAGGACGAGATGATGGGATTTATCGTCGACAACACCATCTCGCACATCGGCCACGACTTCTATCACGCCTTCAGCGACCGGCTGCGCGCCACCAGCCGGCTCGACTTCAACCTGGTGGTGCGCGAACGCCCGGATGCCCGCTGGGGCAGCCTGGTGACGGTGGAGTACGAGCGCGAGGTGCTGTACCGGCGTTTCCTGCCGCCCAATACCACGCAACTCAACGACGAGGCCATCGCGGCCGCCGACCTGGTCAGGCAACAGATCGTTCAGCGCAAGCTGCAACGACTGCTGCAGGACACAACTGATCTTGAGAGGGACGAGCTATGAGCACCCACCTTGCACGACGCATCGCCGCCTGCCTGCTGGCTGCCGGCCTCGGTGGCCAGGCCTTGGCCACGGAGCTGGTGTACACCCCGGTCAATCCGTCCTTCGGCGGCAATCCGATCAATGGCACCTGGCTGTTGAACAACGCCCAGGCGCAGAACGACTACGACGATCCCGACCTCAAGGACCGCACTTCGGCGTTCGCCGGGACCTCGGCCCTGGAGCGCTTCAGCAACCAGCTCGAATCGCGCTTGCTTGGGCAACTGCTGGACACCATCAGCAACGGCAACACCGGCAGCATGTCCACCGACGCCTTCCTGATCGACGTCATCGACGATTCGGGGGCGCTGAGCATCAAGGTCACCGACCGGGCCACCGGGGAAGTCTCGATCATCGAGGTCAGCGGCCTGAACCCCTGAGAGGGACGGGTCTTTACTGGGGAGAGAACGCCATGAAACGCCTGCTGAGCACACTGCTGGTCCTCGCCGCCCTGGGTAGCCTGCACGGCTGCGGCCTGCGCGAGCCGATGCCCGCCGAACAGGACCCCGAGACCCCGACGCTGACGCCGCGGGCCTCGACCTACTATGACCTGGTCAACATGCCGCGGCCCCGCGGTCGGCTGATGGCGGTGGTGTACGGTTTCCGCGACCAGACCGGGCAGTACAAGCCGACCCCGGCCAGCTCGTTCTCCACCAGCGTCACCCAGGGGGCGGCGAGCATGCTGATGGACGCGCTCAACGCCAGCGGCTGGTTCGTGGTGCTGGAGCGCGAGGGCCTGCAGAACCTGCTGACCGAGCGCAAGATCATCCGCGCCTCGCAGAAGAAACCCGATGTGGCGGAAAACATCCAGGGCGAGCTGCCGCCGCTGCAGGCGGCCAACCTGATGCTCGAGGGCGGCATCATCGCCTACGACACCAACGTGCGCAGCGGCGGCGAGGGCGCCCGCTACCTGGGCATCGGCCTGTCCCGTGAATACCGGGTCGACCAGGTTACGGTCAACCTGCGGGCGGTGGACGTGCGCACCGGCCAGGTGCTGGCCAATGTGATGACCAGCAAGACCATCTACTCGGTCGGGCAGAACGCCGGGGTGTTCAAGTTCATCGAGTTCAAGAAGCTGCTCGAAGCCGAGGTGGGCTATACCACCAACGAGCCGGCGCAGCTGTGCGTGCTGTCGGCCATCGAAGCCGCGGTGGGGCACCTGCTGGCCCAGGGGATCGAGCGGCGGTTGTGGCAGGTAGCGGGGGATGGGGCGGGGGACAAGGCGGTGCTGGACAAATATCTGAGTCAGTATCAGCAGCCGTAAGCCGAGGTAACGCTCCTACAGGGGAAACGCATTGCGTGAGGATCCTGGATCCGGCTTCATATCATAGCGTTGCCGAGCCTGAACAATCGCTGGCATGTTCGACTCCGCCCAATGCGCCAGTTGCTCCACCGTGCTACCCAGTGTCGCGCCCAGTTCGGTCAGGGCGTATTCGACGGTGGGCGGTACGGTCGGGTGTACCTGGCGTTCCACCAGGCCATCGCGCTCGAGCTTCTTCAGGGTCTGCGACAGCACCTTCTGCGAGACGCCGGCGATATCCCGTCGACCCTGCCGCCGGGGCGGGCGCAGGGCGTTGAAGGGCCGCTGAAGGCTTCCCGGGCATTCCGCGCGGCGGTGCCGGACCTGCGCTGTGAGGTGCTGCAGATGATCGTCGCGGGCGACCGGGTCACCGCGGCGCTGCGCTTCACCGGCCATTTCACCGGCACGCTGGGCGAGCACCAAGGCCAGGGCCAAGCCATCGACTTCATCGCCATGGACATCTACCGCATTGCCGATGGCCGGATCGCCGAGGACTGGCACCTGGAGGACAACCTGGCGTTCATGCACCAGGCGGGCCTGGTGGGGCGTTGAACCCTGTGATCAGCTAAACCCCCGAGGCGGATTGACCGGCGCGTCGTCCTGGGCCAGGGTCCAGCGAGCGATGTCGTCCTTGCGCATGAAGGCCACCCCGGCATGGCTGCGGGCGTAGGCGAAGAACTGGTCCAGCGCCCGCACCACGGTGGGCGTGCCGCCGATGCGGTCATGGGCCGACAGTGACATCAGCCGGCGGCGCTGGCTGCCTTCGGCGTACAGCACGTCGAACTCGTCCTTGAGCTCCTGCAGCAAGGCGGCGCCGGTCATCGCCGTGGATCCGGCGATGCGGCCGATGTCATTGTTGCGCAGGGTGTAGGACACCACGGCGAACGGCTTGCCGCGCACCGGGGTGATCGAGGGCTCGTCACGGGCCAGGTCGTCGATGTGGTAGAGGAAGCCCAGGTCCTGGAGGATATTCAGGGTCTCGCGGGAGTGGCGCATCCAGAACGCGTTGAAGCCCAGCGGACGCTGCCCGGTAACGCGTTCAATGATAGCGCTGGCCTGCTCGTACTGGCGGCGTTCCTCTGCGGGCGTCAGGCTGTACTGGGGCGCCCAGTGCAGGCCGTGCCCGGCGGCCTCATGACCGCGCCGGACCACCTCGGCCGCCAGCTCCGGGTAGGCTTCAACAGCCTTGCCGACCATGTGCGAGGTGACTTTGATGCCGTGCCGGTCGAATAGCGCGAGCAGGCGCGGCACGCCTTCCAGCGGGCCGTAGCGGTACCAGCTGGGGGCTATGGTGTCGGGGTAGCGTGGGTCCAGTGGCGGGAAAGGGCTTTCGGCATGCTCCGGCTGCCCACCTGATTCGAACTGCAACGACACCGAGATCACCAGTTGCGCGCCGTTGGGCCAGAACGCCTTGCCACCGCCGTTGCCGGGCGTCGTCCCGTTGCTGCTGCCGGGCTGGCTTGCCAGTGCCGCGCCCGCCGCCACGGCGATGCCGCCGGCGAGGGTGCCTTTCACGAAGTCTCTTCTGCTGGTCATCGGTTCGCTCCTGAGTGCGTGGGTTTCGATACCGGGCAGTGTAATTAGCGGAAAAATCGCTAATAATTAGCCTAAAGGCAAAATCATATTTCGGAAAAATCGAAAGCCATGTTGGATCAACTGGCGTTGTTCCTTACCATCATCGAAAAGGGCAGTCTGTCGGCGGCGGGCCGTGACCGCGGGCTGTCACCGGCCACGGTGTCCGAGCGCCTGTCGGCGCTGGAGGCGCATTACGGGGTGACGCTGCTGACCCGCAGCACCCGCTCGCTCAGCCTGACCGACGCCGGTCGCCTGCTGGCCGACGGCGCCCGGCGCCTGCTGGCAGAGGCCGAGGAGTTGCAGAGCCAGCTGCAGGACGGCCAACAGAAGATCTCCGGGCTGGTGCGCCTGAGCGCGCCGGTGGACCTCGGCCAGCACTGCATCGTGCCGCTGCTCGACCGTTTCCTTGCTGAGCACCCCGACGTGTCGATCGACCTGGACCTGACCGACGGCTACGTCGACCTTGTCGGGCAGGGCATCGACCTCGCCATCCGCTACGGCACATTGGCCGACAGCTCCCTGCGCGCCAGACCCCTGGGCGACAACCGCCGGGTGGTGTGCGCCGCGCCCGACTACCTGCGCCGGCATGGCATACCGCTGCACCCGGACGACCTGGCGCGGCACGACTGCATCGTCATGCGCTTCGGCATCCACACCGAGCGGGTCTGGCCGTTCCGTCTGGGCGCGGCGGCGTATCCGGTCAGCGTGCGCGGCCGGCGCGTCGCCAACAACGGCGAGCAGGTGCGGCGCTGGGCCCTGGCCGGGCATGGCCTGTGCCTGAAGTCGCTGCGCGATGTGCAGGATGACCTGGACGAAGGCAGGCTGGTGGAGGTGCTGGGTGACTTCAGCGCCGGGCCGGTGGCGCTGCAGATCGTCTATCCGCCGACCCGGGTGCAACCGAGGCGGGTGCGGGCGCTGATGGAGGCGATCGTGGCGCAGCTTGGTTGAACAGGCCGCTCCTACAGGGGATAGACAGTTGCCTGGCTGAACTATAGTGATGAGCGGCCAGTGCGTGACGACAAGGGACTTCGATGGCAGCAGCCAGGAAACACACTGATGACGGCCTCTTCGCGGTGACCGGCGAGGGCCGCGCCGTGTCGTTGTTCCGCCTGGTGCTGGGTTTCATGGCGGTGGTGATGCTGGCGTTCGTGCTGATCGAGGGCTGGCGGATCTGGCGCGATTACCGGCAGGCGTTCGGCGACGCCGAGAACGCGGTCACCAACCTGGCCCGAGCTACGGCCCAGCACGCCGAGGACGCCATCCGCCAGGTGGACGCGATCACCGCCGTCCTGGCCGAGCGCTTGGAAGGCGATGGTTTTGCCCACGTCGATCGACCGCGCCTGCACGCCCTGCTCAAGCAACAGGCGCAGATAATGCCGCAGTTGCACGGCCTGTTCGTTTATGGCGCCGATGGCAGCTGGATCGTCACCGACAAGGATGCCGTGCCGCCGGGGGCCAACAACGCCGACCGCGACTATTTCCTCTACCACCAGACCCATGCCGACCGCCAGGTGCGCATCGGCTCGGTGGTGCGCAGCCGTTCCACGGGCGACCTGATCATCCCCATCTCGCGGCGTCTGGACCTGCCCGATGGACGCTTCGCCGGGGTGCTGCTGGGCACCATCAAGGTCGACTGGTTCGTGCGCTATTACGGCGACTTCAAGATCGATGAGCGTGGCGCCCTGGTTCTGGCCAAGCGCGACGGCACCATCCTCGTGCGCCGGCCCTTCGTCGAGCAGGTCATCGGCCGCAGCCTGGCGGGCAGCGAGATCTTCCGACACTACCTGCCCTACGCCAATGAAGGGGTGACCGAGGCAGTGGCAGTGGTTGATGGCACGACGCGGTTGTATGCGTTCCGCGCGCTGTCCAGTTACCCGCTGGTGGTGCAGGCGGGCTTGTCCCTCGAGTCGATTGTCGGGCCCTGGCGGCGTGACATGATCAAATCGTTGGCGGTGCTGGTTCTGCTGCTGGTCGGCCTGGCCGGCTTCGGCTGGATTGTCCTGCGCCAGTTGCGCGAGCGCATCGCCATCGAGCGCGCGCTGCACCAGGCCCACCAGACCCTCAAGGCGCTGGCCCTGAGCGACAGCCTGACCGGACTGGGCAACCGTCGACGGCTGGACGCGGTGTTCGAGCCGGAGATCCGCCGGGCGCGGCGCCAGGGCCGGCCGCTGGCCCTGGTCATGCTCGACCTGGACTACTTCAAGGCCTACAACGACCGCTACGGCCACCCGGCGGGCGACCAGTGCCTGCGGCGTTTCGCCGAGCTGCTACGTCAGGCGCTCAAGCGCCCCGCAGACCTGGCGGTGCGCTATGGCGGCGAGGAGTTCACCCTGTTGTTGCCCGATACCGATGTCCAGGGTGCCAGCCAGATCGTCCAGGAGATCCTGCAGCTGTTGCGCCGGCTGGCCATCGAGCATGCCGGCAGCCCGTTGGGGCATGTCACGGCCAGTGCCGGTATCGCGGTGGGCGCGCCGACGTTGGAGACGGTGACCCCGGAGAACCTGATGGCAGCGGCGGATGCGGCGCTTTATGCAGCCAAGCGCCAGGGGCGGGATCGCTACTGCCTGGCGGGCAGTGTGGAGCAGCATCCGGCGCATTGAGGCCCCAGGGATCATTCAGCCATCACCAGCGTTGCGCGCCCATGCCAGGATCCCCCCTTAGGCGTTACTCCACCTCGACCACCACCCCATCACGGCCAAGCCGATAACGCTGCAGGTCCCGGGCCAGTGTCAGGTGCCCGTTGTAGTGCGCTTGCGCCTCCTCGCGCACTTCCTCGATGGAGCCGCCGCGCCCGCCGCCGGATTGGTAGCGGGCGCTGAAATGCGTCAGCACCAGGTTCCTGACACCCGCCGTTTCGGCGAAGCGCGCCACCGCGGCGGCGGTGCTGTGGCCGAAGGTGGCCTGGGTACGTTCGACCACCGGCTGGGTGAAGGTGGCCTCATGCACCAGTACATCCACATTCGCCGCCAGCGTGCTCAATAGCTCCGGGCGGTCGTTGTCGCCGCAGACGATGATCCGCTGCGCCGGGCGTGTCGGTTGCAGGTAAGTCTGCGGATCGAGCTGACGCCCCTCGTGCTCGACAGTCCTGCCACGGGCCAGTTGCCCCCACATCGGCCCGGCGGGGATGCCGTCGGCCTGCAGGCGCTGGGTGTCGAGCCGGGGCTCGGGGTCACGTTCCTCGAACACGAAACCGTAGGACGGTACCCGATGCGACAGCTCGACCACGCCGATCTGCACATTGCCATGTTCCAGCCCGGTGAAGGTCTCGACCGGCTGCATCTGCAACTCGAAAGGCAGGTAGGTATCGCTGACCGCCAGGCTCTGGCGCACCCAGGTCTGCAGGTCGGCCGGCAGCACCAGTTGCAACGGCTCCTTGCGCCCTGACATGCCAGCGCTGGCCAGCAGCCCCGGCAACCCGAAGCAGTGGTCGCCGTGCACATGGGTGATGAGGATGGCGCGCAGGTCGCGCACCGACAGCGGGCTGTGCAGCAGCTGGTGCTGGGTGCCTTCGCCGCAATCGACCAGGTACCACCCAGTGCCGGATGCCTCGATGACCGCAGTCGCACTGACGTTGCGGGCCTTGGTGGGCACACCGGAAGAGGTGCCCAGAAACTGCAGGTCCATTGCCTGACTCCTTGGTTCGATGTTGTTGCGACCCCGCAGGGCGGGGCGCGCGGAGGCTAGCATGGCACTGTCGCAGGGGCCAGTACGCTCCCAACATCGAGCTTACGCGCTACCAGGCCGGACTAGTAGACACCGCCCTGGGCGCTGGTAGCGGCCCCTTCCTTGAACTTGCCCGCCAACGTCTGCAAGCCGCGCATCAGCACCGTGGTGTCGACCCCCACAGCGACGAACGCCGCCCCTAGCTCGATATACCGGCGCGCCAGCGCTTCGTCGGCACTGAGGATCCCCGCCGCCTTGCCTGCACGGCCGATGCGCACGATGGCATCGTCGATGGCCGCCTGTACTTCGGGATGCCCCGGGTTGCCCCGGTGGCCCATGTCGGCGCTGAGGTCGGCGGGGCCGATGAACACGCCATCGACACCTTCGACGGCGCAGATCGCGTCGAGGTTGGCCAGGCCTTCGCGGTTCTCCACCTGTACCAGCAGGCACATCTGTTCGTCAGCCTGGTCCAGGTAGCCGGGCACGCTGTTCCAGCGCGATGCTCGTGCCAGCGCGCTACCTACGCCGCGCACTCCGTGGGGCGGGTAGCGCATCGCACGCACCAACTGGCGTGCCTGCTCGGCGCTTTCGACCATGGGCACCAGCAGGGTCTGCGCGCCGATATCCAGCAATTGCTTGATCAGCGCGGTGTCGCCGATCACCGGGCGCACGATCGGCTGAGCCGGGTAGGGCGCCACCGCCTGTAACTGGCCGAGCAGGCCACGCAGGTCGTTGGGCGCGTGCTCACCGTCGAGCAGCAGCCAGTCGAAGCCGGCGTTGGCCGCCAGTTCCGCGCAGTACGGATCGGCCAGGCCGAGCCACAGGCCGATCTGCGCCTGGCCCGTGCGCAGGCGTTGCTTGAAGGTATTGATGGGCATGTCCATGGTGGATCCTCAGACGAATCGGCAGGCGATCGAGCCAAGCTGGTCGTAGTCGACGTGGAAGGTGTCGCCGGGGCGGGCGGCTACCGGGCGGGTGAACGAACCGCCGAGAATGATCTGGCCGGTCTCCAGCCCCACGTCGTACGGCGCCAGTTTGTTGGCCAGCCAGGCGACGCCCTTGGCCGGGTGGTTGAGCACCGCCGCCGACACGCCGGACTCCTCGATCACGCCGTTGCGGTACAGCACCGCCGGCACCTTGCGCAGGTCGACGTCGCCCGGGCGCACCGCGCGACCGCCCATGACCACGCCGGCGTTGGCTGCGTTGTCGGAGATGGTGTCGAACACCTTGCGGGTCACGCCGCTGTGCGGGTCGACCTGCTGGATGCGCGCATCAATGATCTCCAGGGCCGGAATCACCCATTCGGTGGCGTCGAGCACGTCGAACAGGGTCACGTTCGGCCCCTTGAGTGGCTTGCCGAGGATGAACGCCAGCTCCACCTCGACCCGGGGCACGATGAAGCGCTCGAAGGGAATGTCGCTGCCTTCGTCGAACAGCATGTCGTCGAGCAGCGCACCGTAGTCCGGTTCGGTGATGTTCGAGGAAACTTGCATGGCCCTGGAGGTCAGGCCGATCTTGTGGCCGACCAGCTTGCGGCCACCCTCGATCTTGCGTGCCACCCAGGCGCGCTGTATGGCGTAGGCGTCCTCGATGCTGATCGAGGGGTGTTCCAAGGAGAACTGGCCGACCTGTTCGCGGGTGCGTTCGGCCTGGTCTAGACGGGCGGCGGCTTGCTGGATGATGCGGGCGTCGAGCATGGAGACCTCAGGGCTGACGGGTGAACAGGGGATGCAGGCTGCTGTGCTTGGCGTCGTACACCTGTGCCTGGCTCTCATCGATCTGCAGGGTCACGCCGACCGGGCGACGTCCCAGCAGCGCGTCCAGGTGCTGGCGCAAGACAGCCAGCAGCGCATCGCCGACCTGCCGGTGCACCGTGGCGCTGCGGCCGCTGCCCATGCGCAGGTTGGCGTAGACGAAACCGTAGTCGCCACGACCATCGGCGATCGCGGCATGGGCTGCCGGGTAGGCCAGCACGCGGGTGCCGCCGGTGGGGAACACCTGGCGATCATGTTCGTCGCGCTGGGCGAGCATGCAGTCGGCCAGGGCGCGGCACAGGCCGGGCATATCGGCGTCGGCTTCTATATCCGGGCTATAGAGCAGGACCAGATGGGGCATGGGGGCTCCTTACAGGCGGCTGGTGGAGGTGATCCCAGCCGGGTTCGAGGCCTGGGCTGCGGGGATCGCGCTGCCGTCCTGCGGGGTGACCGGGAAGATCGCGTTGATCTGGCCGGTACCGGAAGAACCGAAGTACGGTGTCACCACCTCGGCCTTGCCGTCGTATCGCGACCAGCCGAGCGCACCGAGCAACATGGCAGTGTCGTGCATGAAGCCTTCGCCATGGCCCTTGACCGCATACTCGGGCAGCATCGCGCAGAAGTCCGCCCAGTCGCCGTCCTGCCACATGCGCACCACGCGGTGGTCGAGGGTTTCCAGGAACGGGCTCCAGACCTTGGTGGCAAAGTCCGGGGCCTGGCCGTTCTGGGCAAAACGGTGTGACAGCGAGCCGCTGGCGAGGAAAGCCACGGTGCCGTCGTAGTGGTCCTCGACCGCCTTGCGCATGGCCCAGCCCAGGCGCGCGCTGTCGTTGAGGTAGTGCGAGGTGCACAGGGCCGAGACCGAGATCACCTTGAAGTGGCGGTCGGCGTTCATGTAGCGCATCGGCACCAGGGTGCCGTATTCCGGGGCCAGGGTGGTGGCGTCGTGGGCCATGGTCTCCACGCCCAGTCGATTGCATTCTTGCGCGAGGATTCGCCCCAGCTCGGGGTTGCCGGGGAAGCCGTAGTTCATGTTGGCGATGAAGTGCGGCAGTTCGTTGCTGGTGTACAGGCCTTCGAAGTGCGCGGCGCAGTTGATGTGGTAGTTGGCGTTGACCAGCCAGTGGGTGTCGAACACGACGATGGTGTCCACGCCCAGTTCGCGGCAGCGCCGGCCGATCTCGTGGTGCCCGTCGATGGCCGCCTGGCGAAAGCCCTGGCGCGGGCCGGGCAGTTCGGACAGGTACATCGAGGGCACATGGGTGATCTTGGCGGCGAGAGCGAGTTTGCCCATGGTATGTCTCCTGTTGAAGGTTGTTGTTCTTGGTGTCCATGGCGAGAGCTGCGCAGCAGCCCCGTTCTACACGCCCCAGCGCGGAATGTGATGGCTACCCATGGATATACACACGTTCTTGATCTCGGCGAAGACCTCGAAGCTGTATTGCCCACCCTCGCGCCCGGTGCCCGAGCCTTTCACCCCGCCGAACGGTTGGCGCAGGTCACGCACGTTCTGGCTGTTGATGAACACCATGCCCGCCTCGATACCGCGGGCCAGGCGGTGGGCCTTGCCGATGTCCTGGGTCCAGATGTACGACGCCAGGCCGTATTCGGTGTCGTTGGCCAGTTGCAGCGCCTCGGCCTCGTCCTTGAACGGGATCAGGCAGACCACCGGGCCAAAGATCTCTTCCTGGGCGATGCGCATCGTGTTGCTCACGTCGGCGAACACCGTCGGCTGGATGAACTGCCCCTTGGCCAGGTGCGCTGGCAGCCCGGCCGGACGCTCCAGGCCACCGGCCACCAGGCGTGCGCCTTCCTCGAGGCCGATGCGGATATAGCCGGTGACCTTGTCGTAGTGCTGCTGGGTGATCATCGAGCCCACCTGGGTCTTCGGATCGGTCGGGTCGCCGACGATCAGGCGCCTGGCGCGGGCGGCGAACTCGGCGACGAACTGCGGGTACACGCTTTCCTGGATGAAGATGCGGCTGCCGGCGGTGCAGCGCTCGCCGTTGAGCGAGAAGATGGTGAACAGCGCGGCGTCCAGGGCACGGTCCAGGTCGGCGTCTTCGAAGACCAGCACTGGCGACTTGCCGCCCAGTTCCATGGAGTACTTCTTAAGGCCCGCCGTCTGCATGATCTTGCGGCCGGTGGCGGTGCCGCCGGTGAACGAGATGGCGCGCACGTCCGGGTGGCGCACCAGGGCATCGCCGGCGGTGGCGCCGTAGCCCTGGATGACGTTGAGCACGCCATGGGGGATGCCGGCCTCGACTGCCAGGCGGCCCAGCTCATTGGCGGTCAGCGGCGACAGCTCGCTCATCTTCAGCACCGCGGTGTTGCCCAGCGCCAGGCACGGCGCGGTCTTCCAGGTGGCGGTCATGAACGGCACGTTCCAGGGCGACACCAGCCCGCACACGCCCACCGGTTGGTACAGGGTGTAGTTGAGCATCTGGTCGTCCACCGGGTAGGTGTGCCCGTCCATGCGCGTGCACACCTCGGCGAAGAAGTCGAAGTTGTGCGATGCGCGGGGAATCAGCACGTTGCGCGTCTGGTGGATCGGCAGGCCGGTGTCCAGGGTCTCCAGTTCGGCCAGCTGCGGTACGTTCTGCTCGATCAGCTCGCCGAGGCGGCGCATCAGGCGGGCGCGTTCCTTGGCCGGGGTGTTGGCCCATTTCGGGAAGGCCTCTTTTGCCGCAGCCACGGCCTGGGCGACTTCCTCGGCGCCGCCGCTGGCGACTTCGCCGATGGCTTCACCGGTGGCCGGGTTGTAGTTGATGAACGTGTCGCGGCTCTCGACTTCACGGCCGTTGATCCAGTGCTTGATCATGCTGTTGCCTCGTGTGCTTTGTGGGCGAAGAACTCGGCTTCGCTGACGATTCGGTTGACCAGGCGGCCGACCCCTTGCACCTCCACCACCACTTCGTCGCCGGGGACCACGTCGGCAAGGCCTTCCGGGGTGCCGGTGGCGATCATGTCGCCGGGCTGCAGGGTCATGAAGCTGGAGAAGTATTCGATCAGGTAGGGGATGTCGAAGATCATGTCGGCGGTGCTGCCTTGCTGTTTCAGCTCGCCGTTGATCCAGGTGCGCAGCGTCAGGTTCGACGGATCCGGCACGTCGGCGACGTCGACGATCCACGGGCCTACCGGGGTGGTGGCGTCGCGATTCTTCACCCGCAAGTTGGGGCGGTAGTAGTTTTCCAGGTAGTCACGGATGGCGTAGTCGTTGCACACGGTGTAGCCGGCCAGGTAGTCGAGGGCGTCCTCGCGCCTGACGTTGCGCGCCGGCTTGCCGATCACCGCCACCAGCTCGCACTCGTAGTGCATGTACTTGACGTTGTCCGGGCGCCAGGTCACCTGCTCGTGCCCGGTGTAGGTGCCCGGCGACTTGATGAACGCCAGCGGTTCGGTGGGCGGGGTGAAGGCCAGCTCGGCGGCGTGGTCGGCATAGTTCAGGCCCAGGGCGAACATGTTGCCGGTGGCCGGTGGCAGCCAGGTAACCTGGTCGGCCTGGACCAGGCGACCATCGGCCAGGCGCAGTTGCTGGTCGTCCTCGACGGTGACCTGATGGACCTGGCCGTCGAACTGGATACGGGCGTGCTTCATGGGGCGAGTCCTTGTTCGGCGACGATGGGGTTGGTCAGCTGGCCAAGGCCGTCGATCTCGACCGTCACCCGGTCGCCGGGCAGCACATCGACGCGGCCTTCGGGGGTGCCGGTGATCAGCACGTCGCCGGCATGCAGGGTCATGAACTCGCTGATCTCGGCGATCAGCCGGGCCACGCCGCGCACGCAGTTGGCGGTGTTGTTGTGCTGGCGCAACTCGCCGTTGACCCACAGGCGGATGCCCAGCGCGTCGGGGTTGTCGACCTGCGCGGCCGGCACCAGCTGCGGGCCGATGGCGCAGAAGCCGTCGCGGCACTTGGCCTTGACCGCCGGGCGGTAGTAGCTGTCCTCGGGCAGGCTGAACTCGTTGACGATGGTGTAGCCGGCCACATGCGCGAGGGCGTCGTCGATGCTGACGCGGCTGGCGTCCTTGCCGATCACCACGCCCAGCGCGGGGCCGGGTTGCAGGCGCTCGACTGCCGAGGGGTAGGTTACCGGCTGGGCATGCCCGTTGCGGGTGTTCGGGGTCTTGATGAACAGCACCGGCTTGACCGGCGGCTGCTGGTACGGCGCTTCATGGAAGGATGCCAGATGCTGCTGCAGCAGGCCATGGTAGTTCAGGGCGACGCCGAACAAGCTGCCGCTGGCGACCTCGTGCAAGGCACGGCTCATGCTTTTCTCCTGCGCTTCGTGGTGTTTTTGTTAATGTGTTAACGTTATATTTAATATGTTAACGATCGTCAAGGCGTCCACCGCTGGCCGGTGGTGCTAGGATGGTTTCCCCGGCGCGTTTCACCGCTGCGAGAACAACAATGAAAGAACGACAGCCGATCCCCAATATCAACATCGGTCAGGTCTATGACCAGCGCTACAGCGACAGCGAGGTGCACTACGACCGCCTGGGCAACCTGGCCGGTTTTTTCGGTCGCAACATGCCAGTGCACCGCCACGACCGCTTCTTCCAGGTGCACTACGTCAAGACCGGCAGTGTGCGGGTGTACCTGGACGAACAGCGCTACCACGAGTCCGGGCCGATGTTCTTCCTCACCCCGCCGACCATTCCCCATGCCTTCGTCACCGAGGCCGACGCCGACGGCCATGTGCTGACCGTGCGCCAGCAACTGGTCTGGCAACTGCTGCAGGCCGAGCCCGGGCTGGCGTTGGGACCGCGGCTGCAACCGGCCTGCGTTGCACTGGGGCACCTGCAGGGCGCGGCGGCCGGCGAGGTACGGCGCCTGGAGCAGCTGTTCGACCTGCTTGGCGACGAAATCGGCCATGGCCAGGCCGGGCAGGGCACCGCCGTGCAGGACCTGGCGCGGCTGGTGATGATCAGCCTGCTGCGCCTGGGCGCCAATTCGCTGGAGGCAACGCCCGCGCGGCACGAGGACTTGCAGTTGTTCCATCGCTTCAACGAGCTGATCGAGCGCCACTACCTCGACCACTGGACGCTGCCGGCCTACGCGGCGGCGCTGGGGGTGACCGAGGCGCGGCTGAATGATGTGTGCCGGCGCATGGCCGACCTGCCGTCCAAGCGCCTGGTGTTCGAACGGCTGATGCAGGAGGCGCGGCGGTTGCTGCTGTACACCGGCGGTTCGGCCAACGAGATCTGCTACCGGCTGGGGTTCAAGGATCCGGCGTATTTCAGCCGTTTCTTCCAGCGCCATGCGCAGATGACGCCGGGGGAGTACCGTCAGCGCCAGGCGGGATTGCGTTGACATGAGGCGATCAGCTCCGGGCTGCAGGCTTCACCTGATCGTGCAACGAAGGCGCTGCTTGGAAAATGCGCGTTTGCCGGGAGCGCTGGTACTTTTCACTGGGGCTGGACAGCACCGGTGAAAATGGTTTTCACTTTATTAATATCTTAATAAAACCAGCCGCTTATCCTGATGACCAATCCAAGACCTTCCCTGACGTTGACCCTGTTGCAGGCCCGCGAAGCGACCATGGCGTTCTTCCGCCCGGCCCTCAATGCCCACGACCTGACCGAGCAGCAGTGGCGGGTGATCCGCATCCTGCGCCAGCAGGGCGAGCTGGAAAGCCACCAGTTGGCGGACATGGCCTGCATCCTCAAACCGAGCATGAGCGGCGTCCTCAAGCGCCTGGAACGCGACGGCCTGGTGGGTCGGCGCAAGTCGCCGGAGGATCAGCGGCGGATATTCATCAGCCTGACCGTGCGTGGCCAGCAGGCATTCCTGGCCATGAGCGAGGAGATGGAGCGCAATTACCAGGAGATCCAGCGCCAGTTCGGCGAGGACAAGTTGGAGAAGTTGATGGAGTTGTTGAACGAGCTCAAGAAGGTCAGGCCCTGATGCCGCGAGCGCTGACCACCGCCATCGCGGGGCCCTTGAATCGTGTACAGGGTCCCCCTACAGACCGGCAAGATACAGCGAATCATCGAGAATCTTCAGCAACGAAGCCGCCCGCCGCGCATACACAGCCGGGTTCGCATACAGCAGCTCCACATGCAGGCTGTCGATGATCCCCAGGTACGCATCGCCATACAGTTCCAGCTTGTTGCCATCGCTGCGGGCCCAGGCGTGGCGCTCGCGCAGGGCCTGGCAGAAGCCCAGGCGGATCTGCTCCAGGTAGGCCTCGAAGCCGCCGGTGACAACCGAGCGGATCGGCGTCGGCGGCAGGAACGCCGTGCGCAGCACGAAGCGCAGGTTGGCCGAGGCGGCGTAGCGCTCGGCCAGGTGCAGCGGGTGCCAGTGCCCCGGCGCCTCGCGGCCCGCCGCCTCGTGGCCGAACCCTGCCTCGACGTAGGCGGTTTCGTCCGCCAGCGCCCGTTCGAAGGCGCGCACGAACAACGCATCCTTGTTGGCGAAATGGGCATAAAGCGATGCCTTGCGCATGCCCGCCAAGGCGGCGATCTCGCTCAATGACGAGCCGTCGTAGCCATGTTCGGCGAAATGCACGACGGCATGGTCGCAGATGCGCGCGGCGGATGGGGTCAGGGCTTTCAAGGCGGTCACTCCGGGTTGACGCTGGGGCAGGGCGAGGCGCTGATTGTCTTTGCCACGGCGGCGCGGGTCAAACCGACGATGATCAGGGCAGCGGCCGCCAACAGCCAGGCCCAGGCCAGCGGCCCCAGCGTTGCCAGGTGCCCGGCCAAGGGTGTAGCACTGGATGAAATCACCAGTTGCAGGGCACCGAGCAGGGCTGCGGTGGAGCCGACGTCACGTTGCTGCGACGACATCGCCAGGGCCATCAAGGTGGCCTCGCAAATGCCCAGGCCGAACAGCGCCAGCACGACGCCCGCCAGCAGCAGCGCCAGGCCCGCGCCGCTCAGCCCGGCAAGTACCGCCAGCAGCGCGCCACCGCCCATGCACAGCGCGCCCCACCAGGCCACGCGAGCCACGCCGTGGCGCGTCACCCAGTAGCCGGACAGCGCCGCGCCGAGCAGGATGGCCACGCCGCAGGCCCCGAACAGCAGGCCGAAGTGGGCGCTGGAAAGGCCGAAATGCTGCTGGTACACGTAGGCGGAGCCGGCGATGTAGGCGAACAGGAAGAAGAACACCGCCGACAACGCCAGGGCCGGTCGCAGGAACGCGCCATCGGCGGCGATGCGCGCATAGGTGCGCCATGCGCGGGCCGGCGCCAGGCGTACCCGCTGCCCCGGCGGCAAGGTCTCGCCGAGCGTCAGCATCGAGTTGAGCAAGGTCAGCAGGCCCAGACCGGCCAGCACCAGCATGATCGCCCGCCAACCATAGGCCGCGTCGATCATCCCGCCCAACGCCGGGGCGAGGATCGGCGCCAGGCCTTCGATGGTCATCAGCAGGGCGAAGATCTGCGCCGCCCGCGCGCCGTCGGCGCTGTCGCGGACCATGCTCATGATCACCACCAGCGTCAGCGCGCTGGCCAGGCCCTGGACCAGGCGTGCGATCAGCAGCAGGTCCAACGAAGACGCGGCGGCCGCGCCGAGGGAGGCCAGGCTGAACACCACCAACCCCGCGAGCAGCGGACGACGGCGGCCCAGGGCATCGACCACGGGGCCGAACAGCAACTGGCCGGCACCCATCGCCAGCAGGAACACGGTCAGGGTCAGCTGCACCTGGGTATAGCCGGTGGCGAAGTCGCGGGCCATTTCCGGCAGGCTGGCCAGGTACATGTCGATGGCCGAAGGGCCGAGGGCGCCGATCAGGGCGAGGGAGGCGGCGAAGCGCAGGTGGGAAGCAGGCATGACTGGGAAATCCGTTGACGAAAATAAGCCTACCGACCGGTAGGTCGCGAGAATTATGCCAGAGTGCCTGAAGGGGTCAACCCTGCCCGCGTCCGCTTGCGTCCCAGATACAGGGCAGCGGCATGTTTAGCGCCACCGGTCCGATCCCCCCGGAATAATCCGAATCCCGCCTTATCGCCGTACTCCCAATCCTGTACGGCATGCAGCCGTGCATCCCTTAGCCACACGAGGTTTTGCAACCATGGCCAACAAAGACAGCAACATGACCGGTCGCCAGGACAGCAACAAGACCGGCAGCCAGGGTGGATCGAAGAACCCGGGCAACTTCGCCAACGACCGCGAGAAGGCCTCCGAAGCCGGCCGCAAGGGCGGTCAGAGCAGTGGCGGCGACCACCGTCAGACCGAGTCTGGCCGCAAGGGTGGCCGCACGTAAGTGAGGGCACGCGGTGCCGGGCTTGCCTGGCACCGCGCATACCCCACCCAGGAGGCGCCATGCGTGGCGACCGATGGCCTTGAGCATCGCTATCGGGCCCTGCTCAAGGGCCCTGATCCGCTAGGCGAGGCCTGGCTGCAGCAGCCGCTGCGCCAAGTGCGTACGCTTGCGGACGACCTGCCGGATGATCCCGGGCGATTGCTGGAATGGTCAGCCGCCCATGCCCAGCGGGTCGCCAGTGAACACATGGCTTATCTTGAACAACGGCGCCAGGGGCCGCGCGCCGCTACTTCACCAACCGGGCCCATGCCTTGTGGTTCCTGCAACAGGTTGCGCCGACCAAGGCGGTCGACGGCGCATGGTTGCACGGCGCCCTGTGCCATTGGCGGGAACCGCGTTTTCACGGGTTGATCCGCATCTTTCTCGAGGAACAGGGGGACGGCGATCCGCGCTGGCAGTGGGAGCAGGCCTTCGCGGCGGTTTGCGACAGTCGAACTGCGTATCTGCGATGGCTGCCCCCGGTTGGACGATGCCTTGGCCGTCGCCAGCCGCGAGATGCGCTGGGTCACCCAGGAAAACTATTGGCGTGCCCTGCGTCAGGGCCGCCTAGGCACCTTCATCGGCGTGTACGAGCAACAGCCGGTGAGCGCCGAAGGCTGGCTGACGCAACTGCAGTTGCAATGCCCGGCCGACACCGCCGATGCCGAACGCGCCTTCATCCAGGCCCGGCGCATCTTGCGCGACGGCACCAGTGCCGATCACCAGCTGTCGGTGCTCGGGACTCATTGAGTAAACCATTCGCTGGTCGCCAGCCTCGAAAGCTGTGTGCCCCACAATTCGACAACATGCAGCCAAAACAGAAGGAGCCCCACCCATGCCCGGCAAGCCCCAGGACCAATTCACCCTGCAAAATCCCCTGACCCAATATCCCCATCCGCCCTTTGCGGCCCAGGGCCAACCCGCCCCTGGCCTGGATGCCCACATGCAACCCAAGCCCGACCACGGTGAAGCCACCTATAAAGGCTTCGGCCGCCTGGTCGGTCGCCGCGCCCTGATCACCGGCGCCGACTCGGGAATCGGGCGCGCCGTGGCCATCGCCTTCGCCCGCGAGGGCGCCGACATCGCCCTCAACTACCTGCCCACGGAGGAGCGTGACGCCCGAGAAGTGGTCCAGCTGATCGAGGCCGAAGGGCGCAAGGCCGTGGCACTTCCTGGCGATCTCAAGGATCCGCGCTTCTGCAGCCAGTTGGTGGACCAGGCCCACGAACAGCTCGGCGGCCTGGACATCCTGGTCAACGTCGCCGGCAAGCAGGTGGCGCGCAAGGACATTGGCCAGATCACCCACGAGCAGTTCGATCACACCCTCAAGACCAACGTCTACGCGTTGTTCTGGTTGTGCCAGGCTGCCGTGCCGCTGATGCCGGCCGGGGCCACGATCATCAACACTGCCTCGATCCAGTCCTACCAGCCATCGGCGACGCTGCTCGACTACGCCACCACCAAGGCGGCGATCGTTGCCTTCACCAAGGCGCTGGCCAAGCAGGTGATCGAGCGCGGCATCCGCGTCAACGCAGTGGCGCCGGGCCCGATCTGGACCGTGTTGCAGCCCAGCGGCGGCCAACCGCCGGAGAAGATTCCCGACTTCGGTGGGCACACACCGATGAAACGTCCCGGCCAACCTGCCGAATGCGCGCCGCTGTATGTGCTGCTGGCCAGCCAGGAGTCGAGCTATATCACTGGGGAGGTATTCGGCGTCACGGGGGGGAATCCACTGCCGTAGGGCAAAGTCGAATAAACCTTGGCCGCGCCGCGCAGTCAGTCCTTGTAAGAGCCCCTATTCATGCGGGCCAGGGAGGTGGCTGATGAAACTCTTCTGCCTGTTGCGTGGCTGCCAATGGCGCAGTCTGTTGGTCCGTGAAATCGCCGGGCTCCATTGCCAGTGCTGCGAACGCTGCGGCGCGTTGCGCTACAGCCAGCCCGGCCAACCGTTCGACGCGTAGGAGCTGACCATGGCCCGGGCAATCTGGAAAGGCGCGATCAGCTTCGGCCTCGTGCACATCCCCGTCTCCCTCAATACCGCCGTGCGCAGCGAGCGGGTGGATTTCGACTGGCTCGACAAGCGCAGCATGGAACCGGTGGGTTACAAACGGGTGAACAAGGTCACCGGCAAGGAGATCGACAAGGAACACATCGTCAAGGGCGTGGAGTACGAGAAGGGTCGCTACGTGGTGATCAGCGAGGAGGAGATTCGCAAGGCCCGGCCCGAGGCGACCCAGACCATCAATATCTTCTCGTTCGTCGATGCCCGGGAGATACCGCTGCAACAGTTCGACACGCCTTATTACCTGAGCCCCGACCGCGGCGGCGGCAAGGTCTACGCCTTGTTGCGCGAGGCCCTGGAAAGTACCGGCAAGGTCGCCCTGGCCACCGTCGTGCTGCACACCCGCCAGCATCTGGCGCTGCTGCGCCCGCTGCAAGACGCGCTGGTGATGATTACCCTGCGCTGGCCCGAGGAGGTGCGAGGCCTGGCGTCGCTGGAACTGGACAAGAGCGTGACCGACAGCAAGCTGGACAAGCGCGAACTGGACATGGCCAGGAAGCTGGTGCAAGACATGAGCGGGCCATGGTCGCCCGACGAGTACCATGATGCCTTTCGCCAGACCATCCTCGAGCTGGTGCAAGAGAAGGCCAGCAAGGGCAAGATCGAGACCGTGGACAAAGGCGAGGGCGCGCCGGCGGAGAAGGGCGCGGACATCATCGACCTCACCGAGCTGCTCAAGCGCAGCCTGGGTGGCAAGACCAAGGCGAAGAAACCGGCGGCCAAGCGACCGCGCAAAGCATCTTAGCGCGGTTGCGCAGAGGTTACGGTAGTTGCCCCTCCAGCCCATTCAGGTAGTCGCCGAAGCCCTGGCGGGCGCGGCTGTCCCGGCGACTGCTGGTGGCCACGCTGTGCGCCGCCGTCCAGACAATCTGCGCGCCACTGGCCTCGAGGGCCAGCACCAGTTGCACATCTTCGTGGGCCGGCAATGGCTGGAATCCGCCGACGCGCTCATAGGCCTTGGCGCAGACGCCCAGGTTGGCGCCGTGAATATGCCGATGGCCGTCCCGGGCCTGGTAACGGCTGCGGTACAACTGGCGCAGAGCGGCGCCTTGCCAGGGTTGCCAGCGCTCGATGTGCACCGTGCCGCAGACCGCGTCGGCATGCCATTGCAGTTGCGACACCAGCCAGTGCACGGGTACGCGGCTGTCGGCATCGGTAAACGCCAACCACTGGGCGCCGCGGTCGATCATCCATGCCGCGCCCAGGCGCCGGGCAATGCCGACGTTGCCGGCCTCCAACACCATGGTATGCACGCCATGGCGGCGGGCGATTCGCGCGCTGGCATCGACGCAGCGATCGAGGACCACCAGCACCTCGACCACCAGGCCCGCCGCCTCGGCCCGCGCTACCGCCAGCTTGACGGCGGCGAGGCAGTGCCCGAGGCGGCGGGCCTCGTTGTGGGCCGGAATGATGACGGCGATCATGGGCAGGTCTCGTTCAGGTCCACGGCGCTGGGCTGGCACGACCAGTACTCGAGCAGGAAATCCGCCTCCTCGTGGCGCAGCAGCGGGTAAAGTGGCAGGTGTCGGGCCAGCAGGGCATGGACCTCGCCACCCTCCTGCGGGCAAGCGGCAATGGGATGGCGCCAGTGGCAGGCCAGCAGGCCGCCGTCATGGCTCAGGCTAGCCACCGATTGCTCGATCACCTGCAGCCACTCGGTGGGTGCCAGGTAGTAGCCGATCTCGCTGAGCACGATCAGGTCGAACTGTCCGCCCGGCCAGTCACCCGGGAGGTGGCCCTGTTCGACGCGGGCATGGCTCGCGCCCGCCAGCCGCTGGCGGGCCAGGGCCACGGCGGTGGGGTCGATGTCCTGGCACAGCAGCTCGGCGCAGCGCTCGGCCAGCAGGATGCTCAGTTCACCGTTGGCGCAGGCCGGCTCGAAGACGCGCTCGTAGTATTGGCGGGGCAGGCTGGCCAGGGCCAGGTCGCGCTTGCGCCGTTCATACCAGCGGGTACGAAAGGCCCATGGGTCGTCGTTGTCGGCATACAGGTCGGCAAAATACTGCGCGTCGAGGCTCATGGCGACTCCATTGACAGGAAGACCAGTTCGAAGGGTTGCAGCAGGCAGGCCTGCAGGTGTTCGGGCAGTACCGGCGGATGGTCGCCATCGGGCTGCAACTGGCTGGCATGGGCGGCCAGGGCTTCGCGTTTGCGCGCCAGACGCGCCTCGTCGAGCGACAGGCGATGTGCCCGGGGCCACGGCAGCCTAGGATCGTCGGGTGCGGCCCAGTGCCACGCCCAGACCGGCACCTCGGCCAGTTGCGCGCGACACGATTGCGCCGCCCTGGCGCAGGCGCGGCCGGCCGCTTCATGATCGCAGTGCCCATCACCCCGCCAGGTGGTCAGCAGCAGGTCGTCGGGCTGCAGCAATTGCTCCAGGTGCGCGACCAGGAACGCCTCATCGCGGGGCAGGGCGCCGTCCTTGAGGTTGAGCCGTCGCCATTCGACGCGGTTGAGGTCCAGCTCCAGCTTTTGCAGGGCATGGCGGCTCTCCAGAGGGCGCTGATGGCGCAGGCGGTGCTCGGTCCATTGGTTGGAGTGAGGATGGCTGGCCTCGCCGTTGGTGGCGGAAATCAGTACCAGGTCCTGTTCCCGGCCGTGGAAGCTGGCCAACAGACCGCCGGCCATGAGGATCTCGTCGTCCGGATGCGGCGCCAGCAGCACCAGGCGTCTGCCGGGCGGGCACAGTCGGTCGGGCGTCAGCCAGGTTGCACGGGCCAGGTACGCGGACTGTTGCCAGGCGCTCCAAGGCGTGCCGTGAGCGGCCTGGATCAGATTCTGGCTCATAGTTTCCATGCTCCTTCAGGCCTATCGGTCAGTTGCCGTCCCAGCTCGGCCAGGTCGCGTTCAGCGTGACTTTGCCGCAGGTATACCGGCAGGTCGGCGCTGAGCCGGGCGAAATGGCTGTTGCGACAGTACGGCGTTGCGCCCAATGCCCGGCCGACATGCTGGATGACCTGCTCGACCGCCTGCTCGACCTGGGCGCGGGTGCGGCGTACCTCGTAACTGGCATCGTCGCCTGGGTGGCGGTCGATCCAGGCGGCGCATTCTCGCAGGGCGGCGCGGGCTCCGAACAAGGCCGCATCGACGGCGCCCAGGTGTGCGTCGGCGTGTGGGTCGGGCCGGGGTTTGCGACAGTGTTCGCGCAGGTAGTCCGCCAAGGCTGCGGCCGCGCCGTACCAGCAGGCGGCGATGCCCGCGCCCCCGTGCCAGAAACCTGGGCGGGACAGGTACTGGCCGGGTTCGCCGATGGCCAGCCCGGGCGAATCGTCGAACACGATGGCGACACTGGCGGTGGCGGCCATGCCAACAGCCTGCCAGTGGTCGGCCTGGACACGCTGGCTCGGGTGGCCAAGCTCGATGGCCACCAGTTGAGGCTGGTCGTCTTGCCAGGCGGTCAGCAGCGCACGGTCGATCTGCAACGCTCCCGAACACCAGGCCTTGCGGCCTCGCAGGCGAACCTGCTCGGCGTTCCGTTCGACGATGAGGGCGCGGGCATCCGGCGGCTCCGCAGCCCACACGCCCCAGGTCCCTTCGCCGGCATGATGGGCTGCGCCGCATTCGGCAAGGATCGCCAGGGCGTCGGTATGGCCCTCGTAGAGTTTGGCCAGGCTGAGATCGCAAGCAGCGACCCGCGCCAGGGCCCGCCAGCGCTCCAGGGTCCGCCCCTGACCGGGCAAGGGGAGCAGGTCAAGGTGTTCGCGCTGCAGAGCCTGCAGCAGTTCCGGCAGCAAGGGTTCGAGTTCGAGGGGCTGCGCCCGGGTAGATAGCCGGTGTAGCAGTTGATCGAAGGGGGTCGGTTCCATCAGGCGATCCCCAATTGCTTGCGCATGCGCACGGTGATCGACTGGCGGGTTTTGGCCATGTCGGCCCACGGATCGTCCACCTCGGCAAGCCGGGCCTGGAGGTTGCCGATGTTCCATTGGTTCGTGCCTTTGAGTTGGGTCAGTTCCTCACGCCAGATCGGCACCGACACCGGCAAGCCCTCGCGGGCGCGCAGCGAATAGGCGGCGACGGTGGTGGCGCCCTTGCCATTGCGCAGGTAGTCGATGAAGATCCGCCCGACCCGGTTCTTTGGCCCGGACACGGCGCTGAGCCGATCAGGGAACAGGCCGGCCATGTGCTCGACCAAGGCATGGCTGAAGTCCTTCACTTCGTCCCAGCCGGCGCGCCGGGTCAACGGCACGACGAGGTGCATGCCCTTGCCGCCGCTGGTCTTGAGGAACACCTTCAGCCCCAGCTCATCGAGCAGGGTGAGGGTCAGTTGGGTGGCCTCGAGCATGGCTTTCCAGGGCAGTGCGGGATCAGGGTCGAGGTCGAGGACGAAGCGGTCGGGCTTGTCGAAGTCCTTGGTGGTGGCATTCCAGGTGTGCAATTCGAGCGTGTTCATCTGCACCGCGCCCAGCAGGCTGTCGGCGCGGTTGAGCACCATGGCCGCCTGGCCAGCCTGGGCCTTGCTGTAGCTGAGCACGTGGGGAATGTGCAGATGGCCGGCGTTCTTCTGGAAGAACAGCTCGCCGCCCAGGCCATCCGGTGCCCGGACCAGGGCGACAGGCCGATCCTTGAGCTGCGGCAGCAGCCGGTCGGCGACCTGGGCGTAGTACTGAGCGACCTGGCGCTTGGTGGCCCCGGTGGTCGCGTCGACCACGCGCTCGGGGTGGGTCAGGCGCAGGTTGACCAGGCCCTCGGGTCGTGTCTGTGCTGCGCGCTTGGCGGGCATCGCTCGCTCCAGGTCGATGGCGGTGGCGGGTTTGTCGTCGCGCAGACCGTGGAACACCGAATGGCGCACGATGCCTTCGCGGGTCATCTGGGCGTAGGCGACTTCCGCCAGCAGTTGCGGCTTGAGCCAATGCACGCCGCGGGCTTCTGCTCCGGTGGGGGGGCTGGCCAAGGGCGACTTGGCGGTCTGCAGCGGTTTCAGGCGAGCGAGGATGCTGTCCAGGGTGGCGGCGCTGAAGCCGGTGCCGACCTTGCCGGCGTAGCGCAGCTGGCCGCTGTCGTGGTCGTGCAGGGCCAGCAGCAGGGCGCCGAAACCGTGGCGGCTACCCTTTGGGTCGGTATAGCCGACGATCACGAATTCCTGGCGCTGCTTGCACTTGAGTTTGATCCAGTCGCTGCTGCGCCGGCCGACATAGGGGCTGTCGGCACGTTTGCCGATCAGCCCCTCGAGTTCCAGCTGGCAGGCGCTGTCGAGTAGCGAATCGATCGGCTCATTGAAATCGGCGGAGTACCTGAGCAGCGGCGAGGCGTGGTCATCCAGCAGCTTGGCCAGGGTGTTGCGACGTGCCTGTAGCGGCAGTTCGCGCAGGTCCTCATCGCCCAGCCAGGGCAGGTCGAACAGGTAGTAGGTGATGTGTTCGTCGTGCTCGGTGTCGAAGGCGTTCTGCAAGGCCTGGAAGTCGGCCACGCCGTTGTCGTCGACCACCACCATCTCGCCGTCCAGCCATGCGGCATCGAGCCCCAGCGCCTTGAGCGCCTCGACCTGGCGGGGCATCTTAGTACTCCAGTCGTGGCCATTGCGGGTGAACAGGCGTATGTCGTCACCGTCGATGCGCGCCAGGATCCGGTAGCCGTCGAATTTGACTTCGTAACGCCAGTCGCCGCTGGGCGGGGAGTCGACCAACGTGGCCAGCTGTGGCGTAAGAAGCGCCGGCAGGGACTTGCGACCGGCCTTGCGCTTGCGCGTGGAAGCGGTTGCCTTGGCTGGGCGCCGTGGTGGCAGGGTGCGGTCGCTCAGCACGCTGTCCGGCAGGGCTTCGACGATGCGGTAGTCCGTTTCGCTGCGCGCCTGTCCGTCATGGGACTTGACCAGCATCCACTGCTCTTTCTTGCCGGCCAGGTGGGTGCGGAACAGGTTCCAGATTCCAGATAGTTTTTCGCCCTGCAGGCGAAAGCGCAGCTTGCCCTTGGCATAGGCTTCATGCGGATCGCCCTCGGGCTCCCAGACACCCCGGTCCCAGACGATCACATCACCGGCGCCGTAATGGCCTTCGGGGATGTGCCCTTCGAAGTTGGCATAGTCCAGCGGGTGATCCTCCACGTGCACTGCTAGGCGCCGAACCTTGGGGTCGAGCGAGGGGCCCTTGGGGATCGCCCAGCTCTTGAGGGTGCCGTCGAGTTCCAGGCGGAAGTCGTAGTGCAGGTGGCTGGCATCGTGTTTCTGGATGCAGTACTGCAGCGCGTGGGCCGAGTGTGGCTTGGCGCGCTTGCCAGCCGGCTCGGGCGTGGCGTTGAAGTCGCGCTTGCGCTGGTATTCCTGCAGGGGCTTGGCCATGGCGGGCTCCGGGAGGGTTCGCGGGTCTCAAGATTGGGAGGTGGCGGCGCGGCGTGGAGTTCAAAAAAAGCGTGGGGCGGTGCTTTGTGAAGAAACTCTGAATTATTGCTTCGTGGGGGCAGTCGACCGTGTGAAGCCCACTGATGGAGAACGTTCATGCCTAGACCCGATGACCCAAGACCGCAGGTTGATATCGACGACACCGAGGACCGCATGGGCAGTGTCCACGAACTGGATTTCAGCGAGCGCCGCGATGAACGCCAGGGGCGTGTCGGCGACGAGCGTCCGGCGCGCGAAATCGCCGAGGATTACCCGCCCCGACGTGTCGCCGAAAGCGGCATGACCGGCGGCGAGGCCCTGAGCGATAGCCTGCACGAGGACAATGTCACCCTCGACGATTTGAGCCCAGACACGCTGTTTGATGAAACCGGCGCTCGCGACCCGCATGAGCCTGGCACAGGCGGCGGGCCTGCCGACCAGGACCTGCGCCAGGTGGACGCCCACGAGATCGGTGGCGGCATCGGCCTGGACGAGGCCGAACTCGCCCGCTCGGCGCCATTGGACGGTGAGCCGTGGACCGATGAGGTGGTGCCTGATGACGACAGGAGAGAGCCGTGATGAATGAGCAACGCTGTTCCTGCAACCACTGTTCCTGCACCGTAGATGCCAATGCCCTGGTCCAGGATGGCAAGGCCTATTGCTGCGAAGCCTGCGCGACGGGGCATAGCAATGGGGAGGCTTGTCGTATGGCGGACTGCAAATGTGGAGAGATAACCCAGCCGAAGGAGAGCAATGTCGATAACGCTTTGGATGAAACATTCCCGGCGAGTGATCCTATATCGCCATAAAGTTCTTTCATTCTCGACGGCTGTTTCGTTAGAATCTCCGGTGAAGGGGAGTTATTATATCAACATGCGCACCATTCAATAGCAGCTCTTTTGATCTTGATCTTGATCTTGATCTTGATCTTGATCTTGCTTCTAAGTGCACAATAGTTCAGACGCCGCCAATTGCGACTTCAGGAGGCCGAGCGGAGTTCTTGCGGAGGGAGGTGACGGGCATGGATGCCCGTCAAGCGCTGCGCCCCAGGATGGGGCGTTCAGCGCGGTCCTCCCGGGAGCAAGAACGGAGCGAGGGGACCCCGGAGCGAAGCGTAGGGGCCGGATGAATGGAGCGAGGATTTTTTGGTGACTTTTTGATCCTTCAAAAAGTTACCCGCCGTAAGGGCGGAAAGGTGACTTTGCGTCACCATCGCAAATGAATGCGCATATAACTTTCAAAACAAACTCTCTCAAAGTCAAAGTCAAAGTCAAATGCGGTCGGAGTCGGTTTTAATAGTTGTAAGTGCATTCATTTGCGATGTCGACGCAAAGTCACCTTTTCGCCCTTACGGCGAGTTCCTTTTTGAAGGATCAAAAAGGAACCAAAAAATCCTCGCTCCATTCATCCGGCCCTACGCTTCGCTCCGGGTCCCCTCACTCCGGCCTTGCTCCCGGGAGGACCGCGCTGCAGGGCCCATCCTGGGCCCCAGCGCTTGACGGGCATCCATGCCCGTCACCTCCCTTCGCAAGGCCTGCGTTCGGCCTCCTGAAGTCGCGAAGTTACGGGCGGCGCCTGGGCTGACGCAGCTGTCGCTAGCGGGCTATGGCGCTAGACTCTTGATCGGCAACGGCAACGGCAACGGCAACGGCAACGGCAACGGCAACGGCACAGCGCCGAGCTTGCCTCGGGGGGACGCCGGCGCGTCTCAAGCCACCTTGCGTAAGGCCTCGATCAATTCTCCCTTGCGCATGCTCGAGCGCCCGGCAATGTGCCGCTTGCGCGCACGGTCCATCAGTTCAGCCTTGGTCATGTCCTCCAGCCGCTGTCCGGGGCGAGGCACGCCATGCTTGGTCGCCACCGCGCGCCGGGCCGATGAAGCCCGCGCCTGGGCCTTGGCCGCCGGGCTTTTCTTCTGCCCGGAACCGCCTTTGCGCTCGCCGCCTCCTGAGTGCTTGTTGACCGTGGCCCAGGCGCGGGCTTCGGCTTCGTCCTTGGACACGCCCTTGTCCTCGTAGCTCTGCTCGATGTGCTCGGCCTTGCGTTTCTGCTTGTCGGTGTACTTGTCTTTGTCTCCACGTGGCATGGTCGTTCTCCTCTGCGTCAGTGAGTCTGCCAGACCCCGTTGTTGCGCTCGCAATCGCTGCGCGCCTGGCCCAGGCTCGGGGTGTCGTAGTAATAGGTGATGATCCGCGCATCCTTGGGCACGGCTGGGCGGGTAGAGGGCCCACCACGTCCGGCGGCATCGGGGTTGGCCAGGGTCTCCTGGGTCAGCGGCGCGATGCAGCTGCCGACGCTGCCGTCGGCGCAACGCTCGACCCGGCGCTTCTGGCTGTTGAGCATTTCCTTGCTTTCGTTGCTGCACGACCAGGCGATCGCTTCGGCCGGCATGTTGCCGTAGCTGTAGCACGTGTGCTGCTGTACCGGCTTGACCGCCTCGCTGGAGGAGCGGGTGACCACATCACAGCCTTCGGCCAGCACCTGCCCGCTGGCCAAGGTGCCCAGCAGTGCCATGTACAGAATGAACCGCATGATGTACCTCCCGGGCCCGATGGCCCATCAGCGCTTGTCGAGGGCCGGCCCGGTCTGTTGGCGCAAGGCCTTGGCGCGCTTCTCGAGGATCAGGTAGGTGAACACCGCCAACAACAGCGGAATCAGGTAGTACAACGTTCGATAACCCAGCAGCGCGGCGACCAGCTCGCCCTGACCGAGCTGGCCATGGAGCAGGGCGAGGAACACGGCCTCCAGCACGCCGAGCCCTGCGGGAATATGGGCGACCACGCCCGCCACGCAGCTGATCAGCAGCACGCCCAATACCGACGGATAGAACAGGTCTGGTGGCAGCAGCAGGTGGATCAGTGCTGCCATCAGTGCCCAGTTGCTCGCGCCCAGGGCCACCTGGCACAGCGCCAGGCGCAGGCCCGGCAGGGTGACTTCGTGCCCGCGCAGGTCCCACGTTCGCCGCTTGGCGAAGGCGCAGGCGAACAGGTAAGTCAACGCGACCGCCATCATCAGTACGCCGATCAGGCGCAGACCCCCAGCCCCCACCGCCCAGTTTTCCGGCAGCTTGACCATGCCAAGGGCGAACACGGTGCCGGCCAACAACAGGTAGCCCATCCAGTTGGTCAACAGACCCAGGGTGAGGATGCGGGTGATGGTTGGCGTGTCGAGCCCCAGCCTGCCGTACAGGCGATAACGCAGGGCCACGCCACCGACCCAGGTGGTGAAGTTGAGGTTGAACGCATAACACACGAACGCCACCGGCAGCACCTGGCGGGCCGGCAGGCGATGGCCGGTGTAGGCCCGGGCGAGCAGGTCGTAGCTGGCGAACACCAGGTAGCTGCACAGGGCCAGCAGCAACCCCAGGGCCAGGGTCGAGGGTCGGTAGGCCAGCAGCGACTGGCGGACTTCGTTCCAGTCCAGGTTACGCGCCAGGGTGAACAGCAGCACCGGGACCAGCACCAGGAACAGCACGGTCAGCAGGCGTTTGCCCCAGGTCTTCCAGCGTGGCGTGGCCATCAGGTCTTACCCCCGTGGTAGCCGGCCGGGGCCTCGCTGTCGGCTTGCAACGACTGCAGGCGTTGCCGGTGCGCCGGGAACCAGCCGGCGATACGCGGGAAATAGCGGGTGATGTGGAAGCCCAGGAAGATCAAGGGTGCGCGCCACCAGTAGCCACGCACCATGCGCTCCAGCGTCACGGTCTTGCAGTGTTCGCGGGTGAGCTCGCTCAAGTGTTGGTAGAGCACATCGTTGAACGCACGGTCGCGAACCAGCAGGTTGGCCTCCAGGTTGAACGACAGGCTCAGTGGGTCGAGATTGCTCGAGCCTACGGTGGACCACTCGTCGTCCACCAATGCCACCTTGCCGTGCAGCGGGCGCTGGCAGTACTCGTGGATGTGCACGCCATCGCGCAGCAGGTAGTTGTAGAGCAGCCGCGAGAGCGCGCGCACCCAGCGCATGTCGGGCTGCCCCTGGAGGATCAGGGTCACCTCGACCCCGCGCCGAGCGGCGTTGCGCAGCTCGCGCAGCAGACGGTAGCCCGGGAAGAAGTAGGCATTGGCCACGACGATACGTTGCCTGGCTTCACGGAAGACCTGCAGGTAACAGACCTCGATATCGTTGCGATGCCGCCGGTTGTCGCGCTCCACCAGCACGGCGCTGGCCGGGCCCGCATCAATGCCGGTCGGCCGGACCTGGCTGGCGGTGTCCAGCACCGGTGCAAGCAGGCGGCAGGAGGATGCATGTACCTGGGCAACCACCGGGCCGGCGACCTCCACGGCGTAGTCCTGCTTGGCCTGCGGACCGAAGTCGCCGAGATGGTCGGCGCTGTAATTGATGCCGCCGATGAACGCGCGCTGCCCATCGATCACCAGGATCTTGCGGTGCAGGCGGCGGAACAGGTTGGTGCGCATGCCGGCCAGCCGGGGTTGCGGATCGAACGCATGGAAACGCACCCCGGCCTCGGTCATCGAGGCGATGAAGTCGTCGGGCAGGTCCGCGGTGCCATAGCCGTCCACCGCCACCTCGACCCGCACCCCGCGCCGCGCGGCGTCGATCAGGGCCTGGCGCAAAGGTTGGCCGACCTTGTCGTCATAGATGATGAAGGTCTCCAGGAGGATCTCCTCGCGTGCCTGGCCCATGGCCTCGAACACACGTGGGTAGTACTGCTCGCCGTTGATCAACAGTTCGACACGGTTGCCGTTGCTCCAGGACTGTTTCATAGCGTCACCTGCGCCACCAGTGGGGCATGGTCGGAGAGGTGTGACCAGGGGTATCGGGACAACACCCGCGCTTGGCAGGCTTGCGCATTGCGCAGGTAGATGCGGTCCAGGCGCAGCAGCGGCAGGCGGGCGGGAAAGCTGCGCGCCGGCCTGCCAAAGGCCTCGACCAGGTATTCTGAGAGCCGCGAATCCACTTTCAGGCGCCAGTCGTTGAAGTCACCGGCGATGATGACCGGCTCGTCCGGCGGCAGGCTGTCGAGCAATGCCAGCAGCAGGCCGACCTGGCGCTGGCGATGGGCCTCGCGCAGCCCCAGGTGCACGCAGATCGCGTGTACCTGCTCATGGCCAGGCACTTCGAGCAGGCAATGCAGCAGGCCGCGTTCCTCGTTGCCGTGGATTGTCACGTCGAGGTTGTCGTGGGCGCGGATCGGAAACTTGGACAGCAGGGCGTTGCCATGGTCGCCATGGGGATAGACCGCGTTGCGCCCGTAGGCGAACTGCGGCCACATGCTGTCGGCGAGGAATTCGTACTGAGGCGTCGTCGGCCAGGTCGGGTGGCGTTCGGCATGCCCGTGGTGGCTGCCATGCACCTCTTGCAGGAACACCAGGTCGGCCCCGGTGGCGCGCACCGCCTCGCGCAGCTCTGGCAGGATGAAACGGCGATTGAACAGGGTAAAGCCCTTGTGCACGTTGAGGGTCAGCACCGTCAGGCGGTGCACGGCGGTCACCTTGTCGATGATGCAGCGGGGAGTGGGCAGGGTCCCGTTCATAGAGGCTCCTGCGGCTCGACGCCAGGCTCGGTCACCAGCTCGCCGTCAAGGCCGAGCTTGGCCAGCAGGCGGCGGGCATCGTAGGGGGCATGCACTTTCTGGTCGTTGTCGAAGTAACAGTACACGTCACGGGATGCGCGTTTTGCAGGGGCCCGGCGTACGACGCGCCGGGCATCTTCCGGTTGGCCGCCCGCAGCCCAGGCCTGGATGCGCAGGCGCCAGCGGCGCAGTGCGCTGGCGGTGTAGCCGCTGCTGTAGAGCTCGACATCGCCATGCAGGCGCAGGTACACGAAATCGGCCGTGATCTCCTCGACATAAGGCCATTTGCCCGCGCTGTCAGCGACCACCAAGGCAATCTTGTGCTTGCGCAGCAGGTTGATAAAGGTGTCGCAGAGGAAGCTGGGGTGGCGAATTTCCACGGCGTGGCGCAGGCGCTGGTTGCCGCGGATGGCCGTGCCGCCGTTGTCTTGCAGGCGCTCGGCCGCCTGGCGGGCAAGGAGGCGGGCAGCGTTGCGATCACGCGGCAGCTTGGCCAGGAAATCGCTGAAGCGTTGCGCATCAAATTTCAGGCTCGGCGGAAACTGCCACAGGAATGGCCCCAGCTTGTCGCCCAGCATTAGCGGGCCCGATGCGAAGAAGTTGGCAAGCGGCTCGTCGATCTCTCGAAGCCTGCGCACATGGGTGATATAACGCGGCGCCTTGACCGAGAACACGAAGCCCTGGGGTGTTTGGTCACGCCAATGACCATAGCGTTCCGGTGTCTGCAGCGCGTAGAACGAACCATTGATCTCGATGCTGTTGACCGCTCGCGAGGCGAAGGCCAGTTCGTCGTCCTGGCGTAGCCCCTTGGGGTAAAAGTCCTTGCGCCATGGGCCATAGCGCCAACCGGAAATACCAATACGGATCTCGCTCACGAGAGCCCCCTGTGTTCGTGTACTTATCAGTAGCGACTGGTAGCGGCGCGAGAGGGTTCATCAGGATTGACGAGTGGCGCTGGCGGCCCTGGCGGAGCTTTGTTGGCGACAAGGCACCGCCGTTTGGTTCTTTCTATGACTGATAAGTCAGCGATCAGCCTCTCAACGTGTTGAAAGGGTTCCAAAAAAACGATCGGTGGTCAGCCTAGTTTCCGACAATGTGTCTTACTTAGATCTCACCGTGGGAGAACGTGATGAGAGAAAGAGGTCAGACGTATTGGGATTGGATGGATGCGCAGCTACATTGCCGTACGCACACTGAAATACTTGATACCGGCTGGACTATAGATGTCCAGGTGCGCCTTTCACGTGTTGGAACCACACAGTTGTTCATGGGCATCTATCGCCAGGACGGTGCATTGATCCACGAAGAAGCCTATGGGACGCGCCCGGGGCAGTCCATGACGACCGCCCTGCTATGGGGTGTTGCCAGGGCGCGTGAGCTGGCCTGTTCTCAATCCTCTTCCGATGCCGCTTCCCACTGACGGAACGAAGGACTGCCTAGCTACCGGCCAGCGCCTTGATCAACTGCTCGTTGAAGGCCGGAATATCGTCTGGCTGGCGACTGGTAATCAGATTGCCGTCCACCACCACTTCTTCATTTACCCAGTTGCCGCCAGCGTTGCGAATATCATCCTGCAAGGTCTTGTAGCTGGTCATCCGTCTGCCTTTGGCCAGATCACTCGATACCAGCAGCCAAGCGCCATGGCAAATGACCGCCAAGGGTCTGCTTGCCGAGTCGTGGCTTTTCACCAATTTCTGCGCTGCAGGCATCAGGCGAATGGTATCGGAGTTCTGTACGCCCCCCGGCACCACAATGGCATCGTAAAGATCAAGGTGGGCGCTCTCGAAGGTGGCGTCCACCGCAAACTCATCGGCAGGCTTGTCATGGTTCCAGCCGCGAACGGTTCCCTCCTTGTCACTCAGAATGTCGATTACCGCTCCATTTGTTTCGAGCGCTTCGCGAGGCCCCGTCAGTTCCACCTGTTCAAAACCATCAGTGACCAGGAAGGCAACGCGCTTGCCATTCAGTTGAGCAGTCATTTTTCGATCTCCGTTTTCGATGGGCCCTGGGAGGCGAAGGGCTGTGCTCCTGCCGCCCAAGGTCAAGGTGCGGTCATCCGTCAGATTGTTCCTCGGGTGCCACTTGGCCTTCCGGCCAGTCGGGTGCCTCGTGTTTCGGATCGGGCGGCGGTACCTTGTCGCCGGGGTCGTGCGGTATTTCATCGACATAAGGATCTGGATGATCGGGGCCTATCATGGGCTTTACCTCGTCAGCTAAAGCGCGGCCTTGCTTCGTGCTTGTACCGCAACTGTCCAATACCTCCCCAGGGCGAACGCTGTCGCCCTGGGGAACGCCTTTGCAATCAGCGTTCCTTGTCCATGCGTTGGCCTGGGTCACGTTGTTGGCCGCCGACTGTTCCGGTGTCGGAGAGGTTTTCCTTGTCCTCAGGCTGCTCCAGCGATTGCCCGCCTTGTCGCCCGGTGTCCTGGGATTGCGCCCACTCCTTGTCGGTCTTGTCATCAGGTCGTTGGCCACCTTTTTGCCGGTCGGTCATGTCGCCCGCCGAGCCGTGGCCCCCTTGCTGGCCGGCGTTGCCCACGTTGGTGTCGGCGCTACGGTCGCCGCCCTTGTCTTGATTGTTAGCCATGATGGCTTACCTCTGGTCGAACACAGGAAGGTCTGTGTTCAGTTATGACTGGGCCGTGAGTCATCGCACTGCAATGATTTTCCGATTTTCGGACCGGTTGCCTGAAGGACTGCGAGGCAAACATTTAGCGGGTGAACAACCGCGGTACAGCGCGTGGTTGGCGAGAAAAACTGGAACTTTGCTCGCCTTGCGCGCCTCCACCGCATGCCGGCGCGCAAACCGAGGTGAGCCATGAACAGCGAAAATGCTTTTGACGACGATCAACCGCAAGCCACGGTGCAACCGGGTGAGGGACAACCGCAAGTGCAGCCGGACGACCCGGACATCGAGGGACTGCCCGGTGAAACCAGGCCACCGGCCTGGAGTAGACCCAACGCATGAAATTCGACCGGTTTGCCCAATGGCTGGCCAGCCACAGTGGACGCCCGGTGACCTTCGTCATCGCATTGATGCTGATCATCGCCTGGGGCGTCAGCGGGCCATTGTTCCACTTCAACGACACCTGGCAACTGGTGATCAATACCTCGACCACGATCATCACCTTCCTCATGGTGTTCCTGATCCAGAACACCCAGAACCGCGACAACGATGAGCTGCACATCAAGATCGACGAGCTGCTGCGCACCACCAAGCGGGCGCACAAGGCCCTGCTCGACCTCGAAGACATGGGGCCGGCCGAACTGCATGCGCTGCGCAAGCATTACCAGCAGATCGGCGAGCACGACCTGGCGGCGCCGGGCAGTGACCTTGCGCAAAAGCACACGCCTGACTGACCCTGGAGGACGACATGGCCAGACATATCATCCACTACACCGGCCCGATCAACTCCGCGACCTGCGGCAATCTGATCAATACCTGCTCCAAGGCCCTGCAGCAGGGCGCCGAGCTGTTGCAAGTGAACATCGCCACCATGGGCGGCGAATGCAGCTACGGCTTTACCCTGTACAACTTCCTGCGCGCCTTGCCGGTGCCGGTGCATACCCACAACCTGGGCACGGTCGAGTCGATGGGCAACATCCTGTTTCTGGCCGGTGTTCACCGTACCGCCTGTGCCTGCAGCAAGTTCCTGTTCCATCCCTTCCACTGGACCTTGCACGGCTCGGTGGACCATGCGCGCATGGCCGAATACGCCATGAGCCTGGACTACGACCTGCGCCTGTATGCGCAGATCGTCGCCGAACGAACCGAAGGCGCCAGCGACGTGCTGGACGTGCCGCGTTACTTGATGGCCTATCCGCGTATCCTGGGGCCGGAGGAGGCCCTGGTCAGCGGGATGATCCACGCCATCGACGAATTGCCCATCGCTGCGGATGCGGTGCAATGGAGCGTGCATGCATGAGTGGGGCAGGGGGCGATGGAATGCGTCTTGACGACGCTGTGCCAGCCCAAGCTCAATAGGGCTCCGATCCGCACAATGTCTCTATGGCCTCGACCAGGTCGTCGTACCCCACCGGTTTGCTCAGGTGCCGGTCGAAGCCTGATTGGCGTGAGCGGTACTGGTCGGCGCTGGCACCATAGCCGGTCAGGGCAATGGCCGGCGTGTAGCGCAGGTGCCCCAGGGCACGCAGCGCCTTGATCAGGGCGTGGCCGTCCATCACCGGCATGCCGATATCGGACAGGATGATATCGTAGCGCCCGCTGGCGGCGGCCTCCAGCGCCGCTTGCGGATAGCTATAGGCCTCGACTTGCGCGCCTTCCATCTCCAGCAACTGCTGCATGACCTCGAGTATTTCCACCGAGTCGTCCACCAGCAGCACCTTGACGCCGTCCAGGCGGCCGTCGCTGGTCTGCCCGGATGCCTCGTTCGGGGCCTGACGCCCGGGCGCGCACAGTGGCAGGCAGACCGTGAAGGTCGTGCCGCAACCCAGCCCCGGGGAATACGCCGCCACCGTCCCGCCATGGGCCTCGACCAGCTGGCGCACCAGTGACAGGCCGATACCCAGGCCGTCGCGGTTGCCGGACAGCTGTGGGGCGGCCTGGGTGAACAGGTCGAAAACGCTCTCCAGGCTGTCCTCGGTCAGGCCGACACCCTGATCGATCACCTCCAGGCGGGCATGGGCGTCCTGTCTGGCGAGTACCACGCGAATCTCGCTGCCTGCGGGGCTGAATTTCAATGCGTTGTTCAGCAGATTCCAGATGATCTGCTCGAGCCGCGTGCCATCGGCCTCCACGTGAACAGGCGCGCCATCCGCAGGCAGTGCCAGGCGCACGGCGCAAAGATGCTGTTCGTTAAGCACCACAGCATGGATCCCCTGAAGTACCGTGCCCAGGTCGATCACCTGGGTCTTGAGCTTGAGTTTGCCGGTGCGGATGCGAGCGACATCAAGCAGATCGTCGATGATCCGCGCTTGACTGGAGACCGCGTCGCAGATAACGCCGATGGCCTTGCTGGCAGCGCTGGCGGCTTTCACCGACGGCGACCGCCGCAGGATCTCGGCGTTGAGCTGGATCAGGTTCAGCGGGTGCTTGAGTTCATGGGACATGACGGCGAAAAACTCGTCCTTCATGTGACTGGTGCTCTGCGACTCGGCCAGTTGCTTGCTCTGCTCGTCGTGCAGGCGCTTGTGGCCGGTGAGGTCGCGGGCGATCTTGACGTAGCCCCGCAAGCTGCTGCCCTTGAGGCGCGACACCTCGCCGCTGCAATAGAAACGGCTGCCATCCTTGCGTACGTGCCAGCGCTCGTCCTGACCACGACCATGGAGGCGGGCGCTGCGCAGTTCACGCTCCGGCACGCCGCTGGCCTGGTCCTGTTCGGTGAAGATCAGCTGGTAGTGGCGGCCGAGGACCTCGTCCTTGCCATAGCCGAAAATCAGCGCGGCCCCCGTGTTCCAGTCGGTGATCAGGCCTTGTTCGTCAAGCAGGATGATGGCGAAGTCATGGGTGCTTTCCGCCACCAGGCGCATGCGTTCCTCGCCCTGGCGCAGGCGTTCCTCCGCGGCGCGGCTCTGGCTGATGTCGATGAAGGTCAGTACGGTGCCGTCGACGTGGCGCTCGCTGGCCCGGTAGGGCAGCAGGCGGGCCAGGTACCAGTGCTGGTTGTGGCCGAGCACTTCGCGTTCGATGGTGGTCTCGCGTTCGACCACCGCACGGGCATCGTCAGCCAGGCCTGGGTAGTCCAGGCGATGGGTGATGTCGAGCAGCGAACGGCCGGTGTCCACCGGCAACATGCTGAAGATGTCGGTGGCCCGGGGGGTGAACCAGCGGATGCACAGGTTGCGGTCGACGAACACCGTGGCGATGTCGGTCGAGGCGATCAGGTTGCTCAGGTAGTCGTTGACCTTGTCGGTTTCCTCGACCTTGGTCTTGAGCTCGTAGTTGACCGTCAGCAGCTCTTCGTTGATCGACTGCAGCTCTTCCTTGCTGGTTTCCAGCTCCTCGCTGGCCGAGCGCAGCTCCTCGTTGATCGCCTGCATTTCCTCGTTGGAAGCGGTCAGCTCCTGGCTGGAAAACTCCGATTGCTCGATGGTTTCCTGCAATTGCAGCCGTGTGCGATGCAGTTCGCGCTCCAGGTTGGTCAACAACATGCCTTCGCTCTGCTCGAGAGCAGGGCTGGGGCCTGCATTGCCGTCGACTTCGATGCTCTGGAACACCACCAGAAGGCAGTCGGTGCCACTGGGGTCATCCTGGTGGGGTTGGATCAGGATCTGCACCGAGGTCGAGTATTCGTCGAGGTTGACCTCGACCCTGCGCGAGGTCACCGCCTGGCCGCTGCCTTGCGCTTGCAGCAAGGTGCTGCGCAGGGCGGGCCGTAACGGGGCGATGACCAGGTTGAGCAGGTTGTGGCTGAGCTCGCCACCCGCGTGACGCAGGAAGCGTCCGACGCCTTCGCTCATGTGCAGGATATTGCCCTCGGTATCGACCACCAGGCTGGGCGGCGTGCAGCGGGCGAGGGCACGGTGATGGATCTCGGCGTAGGACAAGCGGCGACTGCTACGTGCCCGGGCAGGTGACGCGAGCGCAGGTTCCGGGGCCTGCAGGCGCGCCGGATGGCTGGTGGTCTGCACCTCCCGGGCGCGGAAGATGCGGTTGCGTTTGTCCACGGCGACGAACAGGTCGGCCGCAAGGTCCGTCGACTCGGAGCTGCCCAGGAACAGATGGCCGCCTGGACGCAGGGCGAAATGGAACAGGCGCAGGATGTCGCGTTGCACATCGCGGTCCAGGTAGATCAGCAGGTTGCGGCAAACGATCAGGTCGAGTTGGGAGAACGGTGGATCGGATAGCAGGTTATGACGGGCGAACAGAACCTTTTCCCGGATTTCCTTGCGCACCCGGAAGTGCTGATCCTCCTTGATGAAGAACTGGCGCAGGCGCGCCGCCGACACGTCGGTGGCGATGGCGTCTGGATACTGCCCGGCACGGCCGAGGCCGATGGCGCGTTCGTCGAGGTCGGTCGCGAATACCTGCACCTGGACGCTACGCTGCTCCACCGCCAACTGTTCGGCCACCAGCATCGCCAAACTGTAGGCCTCCTCGCCGGTAGAGCAGCCCGCCGACCAGATGCGCACTTCGTGCGCCGCCTCTTCAATGGCATCCATGTTGACCAGGCCGGGCATCACATGGCGCTGCAACGCTTCGAACGCCTCGCGGTCGCGGAAGAAGTTGGTCACCCCGATCAGCATGTCGGCCAGCAGCGCCCGCGATTCCTCAGGGTGGCATTGCAGGAAATCGAGATAGCCGGCCAGGTCTGTCTGGCCGGTCACATGCAGCCGGCGCTCCAGGCGACGCAGCACGGTGGCACGCTTGTAATGGCTGAAGTCGTGGCCGGTCTCGCCTTGCAACGTCAGCAGGATCTCATCCAGCAGCGGGTCACTCGCCGCCGGGTCGCCCTCTCGCTCTCCCAGTGGTGGCGGCAGGCTGTCGTCTTCGATTTCCGGTAACTTCACCTGGCGCGCCGTACGCCACAACTCGACCAGGCGCGCAGGCATTTCATCCACCGGCAGCAGCAGGTCGACCATGCCGGTGGCCAGCGCCGCACGGGGCATGTCGGGGTATTCGGCATCCTCGGGTGCCTGCACCAGGGTCAGGCCACCTTGCTCCTTGATGCGCGACAGGCCTACGGCGCCGTCGCTGCCGGTTCCCGAGAGCACCACGCAGAAAGCGTGATCCTTGTGCACGTCGGCCAGGTCGCGGAAGAACAGGTCGATGGCCACATGATCGCCGCGGTTGCGCTTGGCCGGGCTGACCCGCAGGTAGCCGTCGTTGGTCGACAGGCGATTGGCCGGCGAGATCACGTAGACATGGTTGCGTTCGATCGGCACCGGCTCGCTGACCTGGCGCACCGGCATGCGGGTGACGGCCTGGATGATCCGGTCGGCTTGGCTCTGGTGGTCCGGGGACAGGTGCAGCACGACGACGAACGCCATGCCGGAATTGTCCGGGGTGTGCTGGAAGAACCGGCGGATCGCCTCCAGGCCGCCGGCCGAGGCACCGATGCCGACCACGGGGAAGTCCAGGTGGCTGGGGCTGAGCGCCGGATTGTGCGGCGAGGCGAGGGGCGATTTGCTGGACGACTTCATGGCATCAGCCTTGTACGGACCTGGAAATGGCCCAGGGTGAATCGCCGGGCACTGGGCGCAGATTATAGGCTGCCGCTCACTTTGGCGACGAGCGGGTACCTTGAATCAGTGCAAGGTGTTCGATGGCTTCCTGATAGCGTACAGCAGCCTTGCGTCGTAGTTTCTGATGATAATGGTCGAAGCGATTGGCGTCGAGCCCATCTCCTTCGAGCAGGACAATGGCGGCATGCTCGAGTTGGTAGGCGCTGGCGAACAGCCGGCGATTCTGCTCAAGCGCGAGCGCCTGGCAGCTGTGTATCATGGGCATGGGAGCTCCGTTGTGCGAAGTGGGCATTCAGTGGTGTGACCGCCGGCCACGCGAATAAGTGCAAATGATTTGCCCGGTGTCGAGCCCATGCACCCCGCACGCTGGTTAACGTTGGCCAGAGCAGGGCAACAATGGGTGCGCTGTGGCGGATTGCGACGGCTCAAAACGGTTGCACGGTGACACGGCCTCCACCTCCAACCCAGCCATGGGGCGGCGGCGATGCGTAATGGGCTGGCCCTTCCTTCACCGTGTCTGGCATTTTTTTTGAATTTTCATGGCGCACCACGATCAGTCAAAGAGTCATCCATGGAGAAGAGGAGGGCCTGCGGCGATGCCTAGTCCCCAGCTGTACACCATTGAATACCGGCTGCACGGAGAGCCACGGCGGTTCATCATCCGCCAGGAACACATGGACAATGCCGAAGCCTGGCACTGGGCCAGTTGCGATGCGGGGTTGGGGATCATTCCGAAGTTCGGGCGGGAAAAGATCAAAAAGGTCAGCCGACCGCTGGCCGAGCGGCACGGCATCACCGATGTGCACTGGCGGGTCTGATTCGCGCCCTTGATAGTGCACATGCCCTTGGCCAGCGGGCAAGTCCGCGCCAGGCCCTAGGCCCCGGATTCCGGATCGCTGGCCGGCACGCCGGGGCGGTTTTCTTCCTCGGTAAGGTCAGGGGCGGCATCCGCATCATCGGGATCGGGCTGGTCGTTGCGTCGGTCTGGCTCCAGTTCCGGCCAGTCGCTCTGCACGTCACCACAACCCATCCCGTGTTTCTCGTTCATGCCGGCATCCTCCCTCAACGCGTGCGGCGGAACATTCGCTGCTCATGCATTGGGATCGTGCAGGGGGGTGGGAAGGTCTATCTCATCCCTTGCTTGGCGACAAGCGGTCGTTCAGTTTTCGGAATACTTCACGGCCGCCGCCGTGCGGGTCGGTACGTTGAGGGTCTTGAGCAGGGACGACACATGGATGCGTACGGTAAACGGCGAGATATCCAGCGCCCGTGCGATCTCCTTGTTGGTCTTGCCCTGGGCAATCAGGCGCAGCACGTCCTGCTGGCGGTCGGTGAGCTGTTCCAGTTCGCTGGAGGCCTCCCGTTGCGGCAGCAGGCCGCTGGGCACATAGTTGACCACCACCTCGCCGGCGCGAATGGCGAGGATGGCCGCGCCGATTTCCCCAGGGCTTACGCTCTTGCCGATAAAGCCATCGACACCCGCAGCCATGACTTCGCAGATGACCTGCGGGTCATCGACCATCGACACCACGATCAGCGTGGTGCGCGGCAACTGCAGGCGCAGCTCGGCGAGGCGACCGATGCAGGTCAGGCCGGGAAAGCGCAGGTCGAGGATCAGGGTGTCGGGCGTCTCGCCCAGTGTGGCCAGGCGCAGCACATCGGCCAGGCTGCCGGCTTCCTCCAACCGGGCGTCGGGCAGGATGCGTCGCACGGTGTTGACCATGGCTTCCCTGAACAGCGGATGGTCATCCGCCACGATGATGCGGCAACTCACGTCGAGGAACTCCCTGTCGTCCGGCACATGCTAATTTAGCAGTCAACTGCGGCATTTTCTTATGATGCATGCCGCAAATGCCGACTGGCGCACAAGGACGTTACCCCATGAGGTTCGAGAAGAACAACGAACTGGACCAGGCCAACCTGCGCATCATCGTCGCCTCCTGCGCGATCAGCTACGTGGCGCTGTTGGGCTTCCTGCCGGGACGCTCGCCGGCCACCTACCTGCCGGTACTGCTCTACTACGCAGGTTTTGTAGTGGTGTCGATCGGCATGCGCCAGGCCATCAAGCGCTGGCCGGGGCATTACCCGGCGCGGCGGATCTTCGGCATGCTCGGCGACTACACCGGTACCTGCTTCGGCCTGGTGGTCGGCGGCGAGACCGCATTGCCGCTGTATGCGGTGATGGTATGGATCAACCTGGGCAATGGCATGCGCTTCGGCTCGCGCTACCTGGCCATCGCCACGGTGCTGGCCCTGGCCGCGTTGCTGGTGGTGTGGCGGCTGACGCCTTACTGGCAGGAACAGCCGTTCCTGCTGCCGATGCTGCTGACCACCAGCACCTTGATCCCGTTCTACGCCCACCTGCTACTGGAGCGCACGCGCAAGGCCACGGCCCTGGCCGAGGCCGCGACCCGCGAGAAATCCCGCTTCCTGGCCCAGGCCAGCCATGACCTGCGCCAGCCGATCCACTCCATCGGCCTGTTCACCGCCTGCCTGCGCGAGGCGCGCCTGGGTGAGGAGGAGCGGCGCCTGGTGGACAGCATCGACCGTTCGCTGCTCAATGTCTCGCAGCTGTTCCGCTCGATCCTCGACCTGTACACCCTGGACAACGGCCGGGTGCAGCCGAAGTGGGAGGCTTTCGCGGTGGACGGCTTTCTGCGCGAACTGCTGCGCCAGAACAGCGAGGCGGCGCGCTGGGCCGGGGTCGAGATGCGCCTGGTGCCCAGCCATCACTGGATTCGCGCCGACCCGGGCATGCTGGCGACCATGGTGCAGAACGTGCTGTCCAACAGCTTCAAGTACGCCGCCGGACGCCCGCTGCTGATCGGCGTGCGGCCTCGCGGCCAGGGCCTGGCCATTGTCGTCTGCGACCAGGGCAGAGGGATCGCCGAGGAGCACCAGGGCCGAGTGTTCGAGGAGTTCTACCGGGTGCGCGAAGTGCGCGACAAGGATGTTGAGGGCGTTGGCCTCGGCCTGGCCATCGTCAAGCGGCTGGGGCGGTTGATGGGCCTGGAGGTCAGCCTGCGCTCGCGCCTGGGGCATGGCACCTGCGTGACCTTGAAGGGGCTGTCCAGAGCCTGCGCGCAGGTGTCGCGGGCCACGGTCGACCAGGCCGTGCAGGCGGGCCTGCTCACGGGGCTGCGGGTGTGCCTGGTGGAGGATGACGACAACGTGCTGCAGGCCACTAGCGCCTTGCTGCAGCGCTGGGGATGCGAGGTGCAGGCCGAGTGTTCGCCCTTTGGCCTGATCAGTGACTGCGATGTGATCGTCGCCGACTACGACCTGGGCCCGCAGGCCACCGGCATCGACTGTATCGACCAGCTACGCGCGCAGCGCGGCGCCGATGTGCCGGCGCTGATCATGACCGGTCACGACATCGACAGGCTGCAGGGCGCCTTGCAGGCACGGGGCATCGCGGTGCTGGCCAAGCCGGTGCGACCTGCCGAGTTGCGCGCGGCGTTGCGCGCCCTGCGCGAGAGGGGAACGGCACCGGTGGTTCAGGCTGATGCCTGAGCGTCACTGGAAGACGGGGGCTTGGCCTTCTTTCCAGCAGGTCGGTGACGGGGTGATAAGGCCCATGCCAGCGACCGCGACCAGGCCTCCGCTGGCCACCTGGCAGTCATACTGGCCCTTGGCGGTGCTGGCGCTGAAGTAGGTGGTGTTGGAGTCGCTGCGCAGGTTGCTGACCTTGTTCACCGGCACGCCAAGGGTGACTTCGGCGCGCTGCTTGAGGGTGTCGGCGCTGGGGCTGGCGGTCTGGCAACCGGTCAGGGCGGCGAGGCCGGCGAGCAGGAACAGGGACTTGAAGGGGAGGGACATGGAAATCATCGCGGGCTTCCTTGGCATTGTTCTCGGTACGGCGCACCCACCGCCAGGAAGGGGGCTGGCGGTGGGGCGGTGGGGCGACTATAGCGCCGAGGGGCGTTGCACGATGTAGGGCGGATGTGCGAGGTGGCATATTGCCTTTAGTGTCGGGTCATTCAATGTGTTGAGTAGTGACGTCAGGCTTGGACATGCCGGGGCTGCTTTGCAGCCCTTTCCGACCGGTCCGGCGCCCCGGCAAGGCCGCTCAGGGAGCGCGAATCGCCACCCAATCTCGCTTACCGCTTCAACACCAACGTCAAGATGTCATAACTGGCCACCAGCTCACCCAGTTGGTTGGTCACCTCCACATCCCAGGCCACCACCCCTTGCGCCTGCCCTTGCGGGCTGGTCTTGCCCTGGTCGATCTTGCGCTTGCAGGTCAAGCGCGCCTGGATGGTGTCGCCGATCCCCACCGGGGTGATGAAGCGCAGCGTGTCCAGGCCATAGTTGGCCAGCACCGGCCCTTCGCCCGGGCTGACGAACAACCCGGCCGCCGCCGACAGCACGAAGTAACCGTGGGCAATGCGCTTGCCGAACTGCGACTGCTTCGCCGCGATCTCGTCGAAGTGCATGTAGAAGTGATCGCCCGACAGGCAGCCGAAGTTGACCAGGTCGGCCTCGGTCACGGTGCGGCGGTGGGTCAGCAGCGATTCGCCGATGCGCAGGTCGTCGAAATGGCGACGGAACGGGTGCACCTCGGTCTCGATCACCTCGGCGCCGCGCACGTATTCACCGGTCACCGCCATCAGCATGCTTGGCGAGCCTTGCACGGCGGCGCGTTGCAGGTAGTGCTTGACCGCGCGCAGGCCACCCAGCTCCTCGCCGCCACCCGCTCGGCCGGGGCCGCCGTGCTTGAGCTGCGGCAATGGCGAGCCATGCCCGGTGGATTCCTTGGCTGCCTCGCTGTCGAGCACCAGCAGCCGCCCGTGCCAGGCCGCCGCCACCGGGATGGCCTTGGCCGCTACAGAGCGGTCAGCGGTCACCAGCGATGCCACCAGGCTGCCCTTGCCTCGCGCGGCCAGGGCCAGGGCCTCGTCGAGGTCGTCGTAGGCCATCAGCGTGCTCACCGGGCCAAACGCCTCGATGTCATGGGCGCCGCCTTTGGCATGCGGGTCGCGGGCCAGCAGCAGGGTCGGGGCGAAGAACGCGCCCTCGGCCACGCCATCGCCGACCGGGGTGAAGCCGTCACTGGCGCCCAGCAACTGGTCGCAGCTGTCCAGCAACTGGCGCACGCGCTCGCCGACATCGCGCTGCTGGTCGTGGGAGGCCAGCGCGCCCATGCGTACGCCCTCGACCGCAGGGTCGCCCACCACCACCTTGCGCAGGCGCTCGCGCAAGCGGCTGGCCACCGCGTCGAGGTGTCTGGCCGGGACGATGGCGCGGCGGATCGCCGTGCATTTCTGCCCGGCCTTGGTGGTCATCTCCCGCGCCACTTCCTTGATGTACAGCTCGAACTCCTCGCTGTCGGGGCTGACGTCCGGGCCGAGGATGGCGCAGTTCAGCGAGTCGGCCTCGGCGGTGAAGGGCACCGAATGGCGGATCAGGTTCGGGGTCACGCGCAGCTTGGCCGCCGTGTCGGCGGAGCCGGTGAAGGTCACCACGTCCTGGCCCTGCAGGCGGTCGAGCAGATCGCCCGTGCTGCCGATCACCAGTTGCAGGCTGCCGGCCGGCAACAGGCCCGATTCGTTCATCAGGCGCACCACGGCTTCGGTCAGGTAGCTGGTCGCGGTAGCGGGCTTGACGATGCACGGCATGCCGGCGAGGAAGGTCGGGGCGAACTTCTCCAGCATGCCCCAGATCGGAAAGTTGAAGGCGTTGATATGCACGGCCACGCCTGTGCGCGGCACCAGGATATGGCTGCCGGCGAAGTGGCCTTGCTTGCCCAACGGGATCGCCGGCCCTTCATGCACCAGGTTGCCCGACGGCAGCTCGCGCCGGCCCATGCTCGAATAGGCGAACAGCGTGGCGTTGCCGCCCTCGATGTCGATCCAGCTGTCGGCGCGGGTGGCGCCGGAATGGCGGGACAGGGCGTAGAGCTGCTCCTTGCGCTCGGCCAGGTACAGCGCCAGGGCCTTGAGCCGGGCGGCGCGCTGCTGGAAATCCATGGCCAGCAGCTGCTTGAGGCCCTGGGCCCGGGCGAAATCCACGGCTTCGGCGAAGTCCGGGCGCTCTTCGTGGCTATAGGCCAGGACCTGGCCGTCGAGGGCGCTGCGCAGGGCCTGGGCGCCGTGCTGGCCGATCCAGCGGCCGGCGATGAAGCTTTGCAGGGTAGGGGCGGCGGACATGCTGTTCTCCTATAAAGGGGCGCGGTTACCAGAGCGCCAGGGTGTAGCCGATGATCAGGCGGTTCTCGTCCACGGCGTTGGTCAGGCCGTTGCCGGAACGGAAGGTGACGTTGCGCCAGCGCAGGCTGACGTCCTTGAACGGGCCGCTCTGGATGACGTAGGTGATGTCGGTGTCGCGCTCGCGCTCGCGGCCGTTGCTGAGCGTGGCGGTTTCGGCGTGGCGGCCGTCGGTGTAGCGGGTCATGAAGCTCAGTCCGGGGATGCCCATCGCCACGAAGTCGTAGTCGTAGCGCACCTGCCAGGAGTCGAGCCCGGCGCGGGTGAAGGTGTTGTAGGTGACCAGGTTGACGGTGTAGGGATCGCCGCCATTGAGGAACGGGAAGGCGCTGTCACCGGACATCTGCTGCCAGGTGGCGGTGAACTTGTGGGCCTTCACGCCCAGGGTGAACATGGCGTTGAAGTTGCGGTTGTCGATGCGCCCGGCGCGCTCGGCGCCGTCGCCGCGGCTGTCGAAGTAGCGCAGGTCGCTGCGCAGGCTGACACCTTCGGCCAAGGGTTGGGTATGCAGAAAACCGAGGTATTGCTGGCGGTAGATGTCCTCGAGCTTTGCGTAGTAGTAGCTGACGCTGGCCTGCGGGGTGATGGCGTAGCTGCCGCCACCGAAATCGAAGTGGTCGCTGCTGGCGGCGCCGTAGCCGATGTCGTCGCGCCCGGAAGAGTCGCGCAGATTGGCCTTGGTCAGGCGGCCGCCGTTGAAGGTCAGGCCGTCCAGCTCCTGGCTGGTCAGCAGGCCGCCCTGGAAGGTCGAGGCCAGCAGGCGGGTGTCGTTGTACACCACCACCGGCAAAACCGGCTGCAAGGTGCCCAGGCGCAGGGTGCTCTTGGACACCCGCAGTTTGCCGGTCAGGCCCAGTTCGCTGTAGTCGTCCACCGGCTCCAGGCTACGCGGCCCGTAAGGCAGCAGGCCGGTGTTGCGTCGGTCGCGGCTGGAGTCGAGCTTGATGCCCAGTTGGCCCATGGCGTCCACCCCGACACCGACCGGCCCCTCGGTGAAACCCGATTCGAAGCGTGCGGTGAAGCCCTGGCCCCATTCCTCGGCCTTGCTCTGCGGGGCGTTGCCCTGGCGGAAGTCGCGGTTGATGTAGTGGTTGCGCAGTTCCAGGCGTGCGTGGCTGTCAGCGATAAAGTCCGCCATGGCTGGCAAGGGCAGGGCAAGGGTGGCCAGCCAGGCGGCTGACGTGAGGTGCGTGCGGTTCATTGTGGTTGTACCCGACATTGTTATTGTTCTTTAGGTCAGTGCTTGCTGGCGCCAGCGGCGCCGATACCGGTCATCGAGCGGATGAACTGGGCCAGGTAGCGCCCACGTTCTTCGCGCGCCCGCTCCGAGCTGTCTGTGACCGAGAAGGCCCAGGCCGCGAGGAAGGCCAGCGACATGGAGAACAGCGCCGGGTTGCTGTAGGGGAACAGCGCCCGCTCGTTGTGCAGCACGTTGACCCACACCGCCGGGCCCAGCACCACCAGGACGATCGCCGAGACCAGCCCGGCCAGGCTGCCGCCCACCGCGCCGCGGGTGGTCAGGCCTTTCCAGAACATCGAGAGCAGCAGCACCGGGAAGTTGACCGAGGCGGCCACCGCCAGCACCAGGCCGGAAAGGAAGGCGATGTTCTGCGACTCGAACAGCAACCCCAGCAGCACCGCGAACAGGCCGATCCCCAGCGTGGCCAGGCGCGACACGCGCATCTCTTGCTGCTCGCTGGCCTGGCCCTTGCGCACCACGCAGGCGTACAGGTCGTGGGACACCGCCGAGGCGCCGGACAGCGCCAGGCCTGCAACCACGGCGAGGATGGTGGCGAAGGCCACCGCCGAGATGAAGCCGAGGAACAGGTTGCCGCCCACAGCCTGGGCCAGGTGCACCGCGACCATGTTGCCGCCGCCGATGATCGCCCCGCTGGCATCGCGGTAGGACGGCTCGGTGCCGACCATGACGATGGCGCCGAAGCCGATGACGATCAGCAGCAGGTAGAAGTAGCCGATGAAACCGGTGGCGTAGAACACGCTCTTGCGCGCTTCCTTGGCGTCGCTGACGGTGAAGAAACGCATGAGGATATGCGGCAGGCCGGCCGTGCCGAACATCATGCCCAGGCCCAGGGAGATGGCGTCCACCGGGTTGGACAGCAGCGCCCCCGGCGCCATGATCGCCTGGCCCTTGGCATGCACGGCCACGGCGCTGGCGAACATCGCCTCGGTGCTGAAACCGAAGTGCCTGAGCACCATGAAGGCCATGAAGGTGGTGCCCGACAGCAGCATCACCGCCTTGATGATCTGCACCCAGGTGGTGGCGAGCATGCCGCCGAAGGTGACGTACAGCACCATCAGCACGCCCACCAGCATCACCGCGTACAGGTAGCTGATGCCGAACAGCAGCTCGATCAGCTTGCCGGCGCCGACCATCTGCGCCACCAGGTACATCAGCGCCACGGCCAGGGTGCCGAAGGCCGAGGTCAGGCGCACCGGGGCCTGGGCCAGGCGGTAGGACACCACGTCGGCGAAGGTGTACTTGCCCAGGTTGCGCAGGCGCTCGGCGATCAGGAACAGGATGATCGGCCAGCCGGCCAGCACACCCAGGGCGTAGAGCAGGCCGTCGTAGCCGTTCATGAACATCATCGCCGAGATGCCGAGGAAGGACGCGGCGCTGATCATGTCGCCGGCGATCGCCAGGCCGTTCTGCATGCCGGTCAGGCCGCCGCCGGCGGTGTAGAAGTCGCTGGCCGAACGGGTGCGCAGGGCGGCCCAGCGGGTCACCAGCAGGGTGAAACAGACGAACACCAGGAACATCGAGATGGCAGTCCAGTTCATCGCGCGCACTCCTGCTTGACCACTTCGTTGAGCGGGTCGATGACGCGGTTGGCGCGGTGCATGTAGACGCCGGTGAGGGCGAAGGACAGCAGCACCATCAGCACGCCCACCAGCATGCCGACGCTGGTCACCCCGCCGCTGAGGGACTGGCCGAGCACGCCGGGGGCGAAGGCCACCAGCAGGACGAAGCCGTAGTAAGCAACGAGCATGGTCAGGGTCAGCGAGCCATTGAGGCGGCGCTTGCGCTGGATCAGTTGCACGAAGGCGGGGTGCTTGCTGATGGATTCGAGGTGTTCGGGTGTCATGGGGAGCGTTCTCTCTGGCTGTTGTAATTGTTTTTTCAGGTCACGCGGTATTGCTGCTTGCACCGTCCCTGTAGGAGCGGCCTTGTGTCGCGAAAGGGCTGCGCAGCAGCCCCGGCAATCTTTGCAATGTTGCAGATCCCGAGGACCGCTTTGCGGTCCTTTCGCGACGCAAGGCCGCTCCTACAGGGATGCAGGCGCCTCGATCTCAAAGCTGATCGAAATCGAGCACCACCTTGTCGCTCAGCGGGTAGGTCTGGCACGACAGCACATACCCGGCCGCCACTTCGTAGTCCTCCAGGGCATGGTTGCTGTCCATCTCCACTTCACCCTCGATCACCTTGCACTTGCAGGTCGAGCACACCCCGGCCTTGCACGACCAGGGCAGTTCGGCGCCGATGGCATTGCCGGCCTCGAGCACGCTGCGGGTGTTGCGCGGCAGGTCGAAGGCCAGGGCGCGGCCATCGCTGATCACGGTCACGTGGCTGACCGCCGAATCCACCTGGCGCGCCGCCTCGCGAGCTTCGCGACGGGCCTCGACACCGGCGGCGGCAAACAGCTCGAAGTGGATGCGCTCCCTGGCCAGGCCGTTGGCCTGCAGGCTGTCGCGCACGGTCTCGGTCATCGCCTGCGGGCCGCAGATGAACGCCGCGTCGAGTGACTGCACGTCGAGCCAGCGGGCGAACAGCTGGTCGCACTTGTCGGCGTCGATGCGGCCGTTGTACAGGTCGACGTCCTGCTGCTCGCGGCTGAACACGAAGATCAGGTTGAGGCGGTCGAGGTACTGGTTCTTCAGGTCTTCCAGGCGATCGCGGAACAGCGCGCTGTTGCTGGCGCGGTTGCCGTACAGCAAGGTGAAGCGGCTGCGGGGCTCGCTGGCCAGGGTAGTGGCGACCAACGACAGGATGGGGGTGATGCCGCTGCCGGCGGCCACGCCCAGGTAATGACCCCGGCGCGCCGGGTCCAGCGGCACGAAGAAGCTGCCCGATGGCGGCATCACCTCCAACTGCTGGCCGGCCTTGAGCACTTCGTTGGCGAAGGCCGAGAAACGACCGCCCGGCACGCGTTTGACCGCCACGCGCAATTCGCCGTCCTGCACCGCGCTGCAGATCGAGTAGGAGCGGCGTACCTCTTGGTCATCCAGTCGGGTGCGCATGACCAGGTACTGGCCCTGGGTGAAGCGGAACTCTTCGCGCAGGTGCGCGGGCACGTCGAAGGCGATGGACACCGCGTCGCGGGTCTCCTGGCGCACTTGCCGGACGGTCAGGCTGTGAAACTGGCTCATGGCGTTCTCCACGGCTCAAAGGCATTTGAAATAGTCGAACGGTTCCAGGCACGCACGGCAGCGGTACAGGGCCTTGCAGGCGGTGGAACCGAACTGGCTGAGCAGTTCGGTATCGCTGCTTGCGCATTGCGGGCAGCACACCGTGGGCGGGGCCCCGCGCAGGCTGGCACTGCCGGCGGGTGGAGCGATGCCGTAGGCGCGCAGGCGCTCGCGGCCCTGGTCGCTGATCCAGTCGGTGCTCCAGGCCGGGGTCAGCCTGCGCTCCAGCGCGGGCTCGGCGAACCCTGCTTGTTCTAGCGCCTGGCGGATGTCGCCCTCGATCACCTCGGTGGCCGGGCAGCCGGAGTAGGTCGGGGTGACCACCAGGTGCAGGTGGCCGGCGCGCCAGTCGAGGTCGCGGACGATCCCTAAGTCGACCACGCTGACCACTGGCACCTCCGGATCCATCACCTCGGCCAGCACCGCCCAGGCCTGGGTCAGGTCGCCGTCGCGCAGGGCGCGGGCGCCGCGGTCACCCGCGATCAGCTCACCAGGTCGCATCGGGGTAGGCTCGCGGCAAGAACTGCATCTCGGCCAGCAGCAGGCCCAGGTGCTCGGTGTGCAGGCCCTTGCGCCCGTCCAGGTAGAAGTGGCTGGCGGCGTTGGGCAGCGGCAGCTCGACCGAGGCGAAGATTGCCTCCACAGCGGCGTGCCAGCGCTGGGCGACCTGCGTCGGGTCGGCGGCAATACCGGCGTGGGCCAGCTGTACTTCGCTGTCGCCGGCGACCGTCAGCTCGACGGTGAAGCGCCACAGCATCGGAATGGCCTCGAGCATGCGCCGGCGGCTTTCCTCGGTGCCGCCGCCGAGGCGCTGCACCCATTCGCCGGAGCGGCGCAGGTGGTAGGTCACCTCCTTCAGGGCCTTGGCGGCGATGCCGGCGATACGCTCATCGCCCGAGGCACTCAAGCCATCGAGCATGGGGTGGTGCCAGGCGTCGTAGAGGAACTGCTTGAGCATCGTCACGGCATAGTCGCCGTTGGGCTGCTCGACCAGCAGCAGGTTGCGGTAGGCGCGCTCGTCGCGACGGAAGGCCAGAGCGTCGGCATCGCGGCCGTCGTCCTGCAATTCGGCGGCATAGTCCAGCCAGTTGCGGGCTTGGCCGACCAGGTCGAGGCCGACGTTCATCAGCGCCAGTTCTTCCTCCAGCGCCGGGGCCTTGCCGCACCACTCGCACAGGCGCTGGCCCTGGACCAGGGCGCTGTCGCCGAGCAGCAGCAGGTATTGAATCAGTCCTTGCTTGTGCATGGCGTGCCTCACATGTGTCCGACTTCGGCCGGCAGCTCGTAGAAGCTGGCGTGGCGGTAGACCTTGTCATCCGCCGGGGCGAACAGCGGGTCCTTCTCGTCGGGGGAGGAGGCGGTGATCAGCGCCGAGGGCACCACCCACAGGCTCACCCCCTCGCTGCGGCGGGTGTACAGCTCGCGGGCGTTCTCGATGGCCATGGCGGCATCGGCGGCGTGCACGCTGCCAACGTGCTTGTGGTTCAGGCCGTGCTTGCTGCGCACGAAGACTTCGAACAGGGTCCAGACAGACATTGGGGGTATCTCCGCATCATTCGCCGCTTCAGGCGGCGTTCTTGTTCTGTTGCTTGCGGGCATAGGCCACGGCGGCCTCGCGCACCCAGGCACCGCTTTCGATGGCGTTGCGCCGGGTGGCCAGGCGTTCCTGGTTGCACGGGCCGTTGCCCTTGATTACTTCGTAGAACTCGTCCCACTGGATCTCGCCGAAGTCGTAGTGGCCACGGGCCTCGTTCCACTTGAGCGCCGGATCCGGCGCGGTGCAGCCGAGCAGTTCGAGCTGGGGCACGGTCTGGTCGATGAAGCGCTGGCGCAGTTCGTCGTTGGTCTGGCGCTTGATCTTCCAGGCCATGGACTGGGCGCTGTTGGGCGAGTGCTCGTCGCTGGGGCCGAACATCATCAGCGCCGGCCACCACAGGCGGTCGATGGCGTCCTGGACCATGTCCTTCTGCGCCTGGGTGCCGTGGCGCATCATGGTCAGCAGCAGTTCGTAGCCCTGGCGCTGGTGGAAGCTCTCTTCCTTGCAGATGCGGATCATGGCGCGGGAGTAGGGGCCGTAGGAGGTGCGTTGCAGCACCACTTGGTTGACGATCGCCGCGCCGTCCACCAGCCAGCCCACCGCACCCATGTCGGCCCAGCTCAGGGTCGGGTAGTTGAAGATGCTCGAGTACTTGGCCTTGCCACTGTGCAGCTTGGCGATCTCTTCGTCGCGGTCGGCGCCGAGGGTTTCCATGGCGCTGTACAGGTACAGGCCGTGGCCGGCTTCGTCCTGGATCTTGGCCATCAGTTGCAGCTTGCGCTTGAGCGACGGGGCGCGGGTGACCCAGTTGCCTTCCGGGAGCATGCCGACGATTTCCGAGTGGGCGTGCTGGGAGATCTGGCGGATGAGGGTCTGGCGGTAGGCCTCGGGCATCCAGTTCTTGGCTTCGATCTTGATCTCGGCGTCGATCTTCTCCTGGAAGGCGCGCTCTTCGGGCGACATCTCCTCCAGGGACTTGAGGCGCTTGACGCCGGTTTCTACGAGCTGTGCGTACATGTTCAGGCTCCCGGTTGTGGGCTGCTTGGGGCGTGGGTCATTTATAAGTGATACAAAACACAACATCAAACAGTATTTGATGTGTCAAATAAGATTTGTGTATCACATTGGGGTTGTCGGGGCTGCTGTGCAGCCCAATCGCGACGCAAGGGGTGCAAAGCGCCCCCGGCTTTCTCGAGGCAAAAAAAGCCCCGGACTATGCCGGGGCTTGCCTGCCAGCCCTATCGGTCACCCAGCCAACCGCTTGTCATACACATGACAAGCCTTACCCTCCGAACGCTTCAGCGTGCCGCAAGGCTGCAACTGAACCTGCGTACTGATACCGATATAGGTCTTGATCTGCTTCGCCAGCTCGCCCACCACCTGCTTGCGCTGGCCCTCGTCGAGGTACTGGCTGTCGCTGCGCAGTTCCACATGCACCTCGACGCTGTCGAGGTTTCCATTACGATACAGATGGATCTCATAAAGCTCTGAAAGCTGTTTTATCTTAAGTACCTGCTCCTCGATCTGCGTCGGGAACACATTGACCCCGCGGATGATCAGCATGTCGTCGCTGCGCCCGGTGATCTTGCCGATGCGCCGCATTGGCCGTGCCGTGCCGGGCAGCAGGCGGGTCAGGTCACGGGTGCGGTAGCGCACCATCGGCAACGCCTCCTTGCTCAACGAGGTGAACACCAGCTCGCCAAGCTGGCCGTCCGGCAGCACGTCGCCGCTGACCGGGTCGATAATCTCGGGGTAGAAGTGGTCCTCCCAGATGGTCGGGCCGTCCTTGGTCTCGAGGCATTCCATGGCCACGCCCGGGCCCATGATTTCCGATAGCCCGTAGATGTCCAGCGCATCGATGCCCAGGCGCTGCTCGATGGAGCGGCGCAGTTCGTCGGTCCAGGGTTCGGCGCCGAAGATGCCCAGGCGCAGCTTGAGGTCGTGCGGGTCGATGCCCTGGCGCTCGATCTCGTCGGCCAGGTTGAGCATGTAGGACGGCGTGACCATGATGATGTCCGGCTGGAAGTCGCGGATCAGCTGCACCTGCTTCTCGGTCTGGCCGCCGGACATGGGGATCACCGTGCAGCCCAGGCGCTCGGCGCCGTAGTGCGCGCCCAGGCCGCCGGTGAACAGGCCGTAGCCGTAGGACACATGTACCTTGTCGCCGCGGCGCCCGCCGGCGGCGCGGATCGAGCGCGCCACCACGTTGGCCCAGGTGTCGATGTCGTTCTGGGTGTAGCCGACCACCGTCGGCTTGCCGGTGGTGCCGCTGGAGGCATGCAGGCGCACCACCTGGTCCTGGGGCACGGCGAACATGCCGTAGGGGTAGTTGTCGCGCAGGTCATTCTTGCCGGTGAAGGGGAACTTCGCCAGGTCGTCCAGCGACTTCAGGTCATCGGGGTGGGCGCCGCAGGCGTCGAAGCGCTGGCGATACAGCGGCACGTTGGCGTAGGCGTGGTTCAGGCTCCAGCGCAGGCGTTCCAGCTGGTGCTGGCGCAACGCGTCGAGGCTGGCGGTTTCCATCGGGTCGAGCAGGGCGCGGTCGGCATCGTGGTAGAGGTTCATGGTTTCACTCGAGTTGTTCTTGTCGTGGGCCGAAGCCCTGAGTGTCATGGCAGGCAGCATACTGCCCGCGTCGCGTGACGTCTCTGGCGGCTGATCAGAGGCGTTCGAGCACAAGGGCGATGCCCTGGCCGACGCCGATGCACATGGTGCACAGGGCGTAGCGGCCGCCGGTCTGCTCCAGCTGGTACAGGGCGGTGGTGACCAGCCGTGCGCCGCTCATGCCCAGCGGGTGACCCAGGGCGATGGCGCCGCCGTTGGGGTTGACCCGGGGATCGTCGTCGGCCAGGCCCAGCTCGCGCAGCACGGCCAGGCCCTGGGCGGCGAAGGCTTCGTTGAGTTCGATCACGTCCATGTCGGCCAGGGACAGGCCGGTCAGTTCCAGCACCTTGCGGGTGGCTGGCACCGGGCCGATGCCCATCAGTCGCGGCTCGACGCCCGCCACGGCGAGGCCAAGGACCCGGCCGCGAGCCTTGAGGCCATGTAGCCGGGCTGCCGCGGGGCTGGCCAGGAGCAGGGCGCAGGCGCCGTCGTTGACCCCCGAGGCATTGCCGGCGGTGACGCTGCCACCGTCGCGGAACGGCGTGCCCAGGCGCGCCAGTTGCTCAAGGGTGGTGTCGCCCCGAGGATGTTCGTCGTGCTCGACGCGCTTGGCCGGGCCTTTTCGTTGGGGGATATCCACCGCGACGATCTCCCGGGCCAGGCGGCCATCGGCCTGGGCGGCGGCGGCCTTGAGCTGGCTGCGCAGGGCAAAGGCGTCCTGGTCCTCGCGGGAGATGGCGAAACGCTCGGCGACGTTCTCGGCGGTCTCGGGCATCGAGTCGATGCCGTACTGCGCCTGCATCAGCGGGTTGACGAAGCGCCAGCCGATGGTGGTGTCGAACAGCTGCGCGCTGCGGCCGAAGGCCTGTTCCGACTTGCCCATGACGAAGGGCGCCCGCGACATCGATTCGACGCCGCCGGCCAGCATCAGCCCGGCCTCGCCGCAGCGCAGGGCGCGGGCGGCGTTGCCGATGGCGTCCAGCCCCGAGCCGCACAGGCGGTTGAGGGTGGTGCCGGGTACCTCGATCGGTAGCCCGGCCAGCAGGCCGGCCATGCGCGCGACGTTGCGGTTGTCTTCACCGGCCTGGTTGGCGCAGCCGAGGATCACATCGTCCACGGCCGCCCAGTCCAGCTTGGGATGGCGCGCCATCAGCGCCTTGATCGGTACCGCGGCGAGGTCGTCGGGGCGCACGCTCGACAGGGCGCCGCCGTAGCGGCCGATAGGGGTGCGCACGGCATCGATGATCAGTGCGTGAGGCAGGCTGGCGTCAGTCATTTGAAGTCTCCGGCGACAGCACGGTGCCGCGCACTTTGTAGGATTTGCCGTGGAACAGGGCGATCAGCTCGCCCTGCTGGTTCTCGATGCGCACGTCGTAGTTGCCGGTGCGGCCCTTGCGGCTCTGCTCGTCGGCGGTGGCCAGCAACTGATCGCCCAGGCGTGCCGGCGCCACATAGTCGATGCTGCAACCCAGGGCCACGGCTGCTTCATCGTAGCTATTGCAGGCAAAGGCGAAGGCCGAGTCGGCCAGGGCGAACAGGTAGCCGCCGTGGCAGGTGCCGTGGCCCTGGAGCATGTCGGCGCGCACGCGCATGCCCAGTCGGGCGCTGCCGGGGCCGGCGTCGAGCAGCTCGATGCCCAGGCCCTGGCTGGCGGCGTCGCGGGCGAACATGGCCTGGGCACAGGCGCGGGCCAGGGTGTGTGCGGATTGTTCAGCCATGCAGACGGCCTCCTTCGGCGTGGGTGCGGCGCAGCAGCAGTGACGGGCGGTAACGCTCCTCGCCGTAGCTGCGTTGCAGGTTGTCGAGTACGTCCAGGGTGAAACCGACCCCCAGGTCGTCGGCCCAGGCCAACGGGCCGCGCGGGTAGTTGACCCCGGCGCGCATGGCCAGGTCGATGTCGCCGGGCGTGCCGACGCCCTGCAGCACGGCGTCGGCGGCCTCGTTGGCGAGCATCGCCACGGTGCGCAGCACCACCAGGCCGGGCAGGTCGGCCACCGGACAGACGCTCAGCCCGGCCCGGGCGAGCAGGGCGACGGCCTGGTCCAGGGCCTCGGCACTGCACTCGGCGCCGTGGCTGATGGCCAGGCGCGTGGCGTTGGCGTAGTCCAGGGCCAGGTCCAGCAGCACCAGGTTGCGCAAGCCGTCCTCGCGGGCGCGCTGGCTGGCCAGGCGGCCATCGGACAGCGCCAGGGTGGCGTCCCCTACCCGCAGCAGGCCGCTGCCAGCGCGCTCGGTGACGCCGATACCCTTGGCGCGCAGGCGCTCGACCAGGGGCTGCAGGACGCCGAGGTCACCTTCCACGGTGCAGCGCTCGACAGGCGCCTGGCTGGTGATTGTCGCGGCCTGTGGCCGCTCGGCGCCTTCGGCATAGCTATAGAAGCCCTGGCCGGTCTTGCGCCCGAGGCGCCCGGCGTCGACCAGCTCTTTTTGCACCAGCGATGGCTGGAAGCGGAAATCGCCATAGAACGCCTCGAACACCGAGCAGGTCACCGCGTAGTTGACGTCATGGCCGATCAGGTCGGTCAGCTCGAAGGCGCCCATGCGAAAGCCTCCGGCGTCGCGCAGCAGGGCATCGAGGGTGGCGCAGTCGGCGGCCCCCTCCTGTAGCAGGCGCAGGCTTTCGGCGTAGAAGGGCCGAGCCACGCGGTTGACGATAAAGCCCGGCGTCGAACGGGTGTGCACCGGTTGCTTGCCCCAGTTCCGGGCGGTGTCGTACAGGGTGGTCGCCAGTGTCGGCGCCGTGGCCAGCCCGGACACGACTTCCACCAGTGCCATCAGCGGTGCCGGGTTGAAGAAGTGCATGCCGATCACCCGCTCCGGGTGTCGGAGCCCAGCGGCAAGGCTGGTGATCGACAGTGACGAGGTGTTGCTGGCCAGGATGCAGTCGTCGGCGCACCGGGCTTCAAGCTGGCGCAGCAGTTCTTGCTTGATCGGCAGGCTTTCGACGATGGCCTCGATCACCAGGCGGGCATCGGCCAGGTCGTCGAGGCTGTCGATCGGTTGCAGGCGAGCGCGGATGGCGCTGCGGTTGCCAGGGCTGAGCCTGCCTTTCTCGACCAGCCGGCCGAGCTGCCGGTCGATACCTTCGATGGCCTGCGCGGCGGTGCCGGGGCGGTTGTCATAAAGGCATACCGGGTGGCCGGCCTGGGCCGCCACCTGGGCGATGCCGGCCCCCATGGCGCCAGCGCCGATCACTGCCACCAGGGCGTCGTTGTCGAGTGCGGCCATGGTCAGCGCCCCTTGAATACAGGCGTGCGTTTGTTCATGAAGGCACCGACACCCTCGCGGTAGTCCTCGCTGCGCCCGGCCAGGCGTTGCAAGTCGCGCTCCAGTTCCAGTTGTTCGTCGAAGCGGTTGTCGAAGCTCTGGTTGAGAGCGCGCTTGATCAGGGCCAGGCCATAGGTGGGCTGGGTGGCCAGGTGGCGGGCGAGCTTGAGTGCTTCGTCGCGCAACGCGGCATCGTCCACCACCCGGTGGATCAGCCCCCATTGCTCGGCCTGCTCGGCGCTCAGGCGCTCGCCTAGCATGGCCAGTGCCTTGGCCCGGGCCATGCCGACCAGGCGCGGCAGCAGCCAGGTGCCGCCGGAGTCCGGCACCAGGCCGATCTTGCAGAACGCCTGGATGAAGCTTGCCGAGCGCGCCGCCAGCACCAGGTCGCAGGCCAGCGGCAGGTTGGCGCCGGCGCCGGCGGCCACGCCATTGACCGCGCAGATCACCGGCAGCGGCAGGTCGCGCAGGCTGCGCACCAGCGGGTTGTAGAACTGTTCGATGGACTGGCCAAGGTCCGGCAGCTCGGCGCCGGGCGCGACGTTGCGGTCGGCCAGGTCCTGGCCTGCGCAGAAGCCACGGCCTTCGCCGGTCAGCAGCAGCACCCGGGCGGTTTCGCTCTGGCGCACCTGCTTCAGCGCTTCGCGCACTTCCAGGTGCATGGCGCTGTTGAAGCTGTTGAGCTGCTCGGGCCGGTTCAGCGAAAGCAGGGCGACGCCGTCGTCGCCAATGGAAAACAAGATGTGCTGGAAGGACATGACTGGCTCGCTCCGTCAGTCGGTGGAAGGCTTACAGCCCTTGGAATCGGGCCGGGCGTTTGGCCTGGAAGGCGCGGATACCCTCGTCACGGTCGGCGGTGCCGGCCAGCAGGGTGAAGGCGTGGCGTTCGAAGCGCAGGCCGCAGGCCAGGTCCATGTCCTGGGCCTTGAGCAGCGCCTCCTTGGCCAGGCGCACCGCCAGCGGTGCCTTGGCGGCGATGGCGGCGGCCACCTGCACGGCGCGCTCTACGGTGAGTTCGGGCTGGGTGACTTCGCCGACCAGGCCTGCCTGTAGGGCATGACGGGCATCAATGGCTTCGCCGCCGAGGACCATCTGCATGGCCAGCGGCTTGCCCACGGCGCGCAGCAGGCGCTGGGTGCCGCCAGCGCCGGGGATGATGCCGAGGTTGATTTCCGGTTGGCCGAAACGGGCGTCGCTGCCGGCGATGACGATGTCGGCGCACATCACCAGTTCGCAGCCGCCGCCCAGGGCAAAGCCGTTGACGGCGGCGATCAGCGGTTTGCCAAAGCCGGCGATGCGCTGCCAGTGGGCCACGCGTGGGTCGTTGAGGATGCCGACCAGATCGCGCTGGGCCATCTCGTTGATGTCGGCGCCAGCGGCGAAGGCCTTGCGACTGCCGGTGATGACCACGGCGCGGATCTCTGGATCCTGGTCGGCGGCGTCCAGTTCTGCGGCCAGCTCTTCCAGCAGCGCCGTGTTCAAGGCATTGAGGGCTTGCGGGCGGTGCAGGGTGATCAGACGGACGCCGTCCGCCGGGGCCTGCACGATGAGGTTGCTTGGCATGGGGATACCTCAGGCTGCACGTTCGGCGCCGGCTGGGGCCGGCTTTTCTTGGAATTGTTCGTGGTGCTGGTGCAAGTATATGTACAAAGCGATACGAAAAATCAACACTGAAATTGTAATTGCGTATCTGTATTTGAGGCGAGTGACGCTATCGCGGGGCAAGCCCGCTCCCACGCTGTCTCGCTGCTATAGCCATTTGTGGGAGCTAGCTTGCCCAGCAATTAGGTCATCACTGTCCTGAAGCTTTGTGAAGAAAGCGATACATCAGGCTGGCATTGACTAAGTGATTTGATCTGATACAGGATCATTTGGTCTTCTGAATCATATCGAGCCCCAGCCCATGCCCTGCTATCGCCTCGAAGGCCTCACCCCAGTGGTTCATCCCAGCGCCTATGTACACCCCAGCGCCGTGCTGATCGGCGACGTGCTGGTCGGCCCCAACTGCTACATCGGCCCTTTGGCCTCGTTGCGCGGCGATTTCGGGCGAATCATCCTGGAAGAGGGCGCGAACCTGCAGGACACCTGCGTGATGCACGGTTTCCCCGGCGGCGACACGCTGGTCGAGCGCAACGGCCATATTGGCCATGGCGCGGTGCTGCACGGCTGTCGGATAGGCGAGGACGCCCTGGTCGGCATGAACGCGGTGGTCATGGACGGCGCGCATATCGCCCCACGCTGCATCGTCGCCGCCACGGCCTTCGTCAAGGCGGGGTTCACCTGCCCGGAGCAAAGCCTGGTGGTTGGCGCGCCGGCCGAGGTCAAGCGCCCGCTCAGCGACCAGGAGCTGGCCTGGAAACAGCGCGGCACCGCCGAATACCACAGCCTGGCCCGGCGCTGCATGACCGCGCTGGTGGAGTGCCCGCCGCTGACCGCGCCCGAGGCGGACCGCCCACGCATGGGCGACTCCGGCTTCAGGCCCAAGGCCGAGGGCGGTGCATGAGCCTTGCGCGGTCGCGGCAGGCAGGTATAGTCGAGGCTTTAGCCGCGCCTCGTTCCCCCATGAGCAGCCTTGCCCCCCTGAATCACCTGATCACCCGTTTCCAGGAGCAGACGCCGATCCGCGCCAGCTCCCTGATCATTACCCTCTATGGCGATGCCATCGAACCCCATGGCGGCACGGTCTGGCTGGGCAGCCTGATCAACCTGCTGGAACCGATGGGCATCAATGAACGGCTGATCCGTACCTCGATCTTCCGCCTGACCAAGGAAGGCTGGCTGACCGCCGAGAAGGTCGGCCGGCGCAGCTACTACAGCCTTACCGGCACCGGCCGGCGGCGTTTCGAGAAAGCCTTCAAGCGCGTCTACAGCGCCAGCCTACCGGCCTGGAACGGCGCCTGGACCCTGGTGCTGCTGTCGCAACTCGACGCCGGCAAGCGCAAGGCCGTGCGCGAGGAACTCGAATGGCAGGGCTTTGGCGCCATGGGCACGAACCTGCTGGGCTGTCCGCGCACCGACCGTGCCGACCTCGCCGCGACCCTGCGCGAGCAGGACGCCGAGGACGACTGCATCGTCTTCGAAACCCACGCCCAGGAAGTGCTGGCCTCCAAGGCCCTGCGCGCCCAGGTACGGGAAAGCTGGAACATCGAGGAACTGGGCCAGCACTACAGCGAGTTCATCCGCCTGTTCCGCCCACTGTGGCAAGCCATGAAGGACCTCGAGGCGCCGAGCCCGCAGGATTGTTTCCTGGCGCGCACGCTGCTGATCCACGAATACCGCCGCCTGTTGTTGCGTGATCCGCAACTGCCGGACGAGTTGTTGCCGGGGGATTGGGAAGGGCGCGCGGCTCGACAGTTGTGCCGCAACCTGTACCGGCTGGTGCAGGGCAGGGCGGAGGAGTACCTGGCCAGCGCGCTGGAGACGGCGGATGGGCCGTTGCCGGATGCCAACGAGAGTTACTATCGGCGGTTTGGTGGGCTTGGTTGAATTGAGGGCGTTGGCGACCTGGCAATTCTGCCGGTTGCCGGCATTGCGATCCGTTGCAAGGATTGCCTGCGTATTCATGGCAGGCGGCACTTCTAATATGAGTCGGGCACGGTGGCGGCACCCCCATAGCATCCCCTCGATTCTGGCCACAGATCGGCAAGGTTCGATCCTGCTCTCCAATGACCAGCCAAATCGATACACCGGCTATGGCGACAATAGTCAGAGCGCCGCCCGGCTCGGCTTCACCTGCCAGTATTGTGAGACGAGTGCGGGTGTCTATTGTCGTCCGAGGGCAACCCATCGAGCACCGCCACCTCCCCGCCGCCCCTCAACCCCGCTGATCGAAGAAATGCCCCATCAGCTGCAACAACGGCCGGCGCCGGTTCTTCACCGCGAACGCCCACTCATGGGTCTGCGACGGCGCATGGCCGACCTCATGTTCGCTCAGCAGCTTCTGCACCTGGGCCAACCGGTACCACGGCACCGAGGGGAAGGCGTGGTGGACGATGTGCAGGTTGAAGTTGAGGATCACATAGCGCGACCACAGCGGCAGGTCCTTGCAGTCGTGGGACACCCCATCCTGCTCCCAGAACTGCAGGCGGTCGGCGTCCCTTGGCAGCAATGGCGCCTCGGCGTGGTGGGGCAGGTTGAGCAGCTCGACCATGAAGAACAGGAACACCCAGGTGATCCCGTAGAACAGCACCAGGTCCAGCAGGTGCCCAAGGCTCCAGGCCAGCACGGCCGCCGCCAGGTAACCGGCCAGGTACAGGCGGGCGAAGCGGATCTCCTTGAGAATCCTCGGCGAACTGTCGCCCTTGGCCCGGGCAATGAACGGCGCGCGCCAGTTGAGCAGGAAATGGTTGGCGGCGATCATCGGGATCCAGTGCTTCCAGACGAACTCCAGGGTGCGCTCCTGTTTTTTCGTCATCACCGAGAAGCGCTCGATCATGCCGCGGTTCTCCGGGTCGTTCACCGGGTGCGCGGTCCAGGTGTGGTGAGCCATGTGGAAGCGCCGGCGGACCAGGAACGGCAAGGCGATCAGCCAGCCGTCGCAGTGGCCGATGAAATCGTTGAGCCGGCGGTTGGCCGAGGCGGCGCCGTGGGTCGCCTCGTGCATGATCAGGTAGAGCTGCACGGTGGCAAGGCCTGCCAGCGCCAAGCCCAGCAACTGCAAGGCGGTGGAGTCGGCGAGCCACAGGTTCCAGGCCACCGCCAACAACAGCAGGTCGGCGACCCAGAGCATCACGGTCCAGGGTTCCCGGGCGCCGTCGGGGATCTGTTTTCTTACACTAAGCCATTGGTCCTTGGTCACTTGCAAAAACTCCGATCGGTTAGCTGGCGGCCCGGGAAGCCGGGTCGGCGGGAAGGCTGCAAAGGTTGTTGGCCAGGTGCGCGTAGGCCAGGTCGAATCGGGCGATGTCGTCGTCGAAGCCGTGGCTGCGCGGGGGCACGGCGAAGTCCTGGAACACCAGCTGGATGCAGTCGTAGCGCACGCCGTTCTCCAAGTGCCAGGCCGGCAGGTAGGCGGTGATGGCAAAACCCAGGCGGCGCAGGCTGGCCAGCAGCTCCAGCTTGTCTGCCAGGATCACCAGGCTGACGTACTCCGCCTGCGCATGTTGGCGCAGCAGCGCGCCCAGCTCCGCCAGCACAGCTTGGCTTGACAGGTAGCGACCGCACTGGCCCGACAGCATCAGCGCGCCGACCTGGGGATCGTGGGTGTAGCTGAGCTGGCCATGGCGTTCGGCGCCGGTGGGACCGCTCAGAAAGGTGTCCGGGTAGCTGCCGGGAGTGACGCCGAGCCGCAGGGCGGGGTAAAGCAGGCGGCGGACGAATTCGGCGGCGCGGGCGGTCACGTACCAGGGCGCCACATGGACAAAGCCGGCCTGGAGCACCGGCTGGATGGCGGTCAGGTGATATTCGCGCAGGCCGTCGACCGTGTCCGGGCCGCCGTCATGCCCCACCAGCACGGCGGGGCGGATCTTGTTCATGACGCTGTGGCTTGCGATGTTGCGGGTGATGTAGAAGCCCAGCTCCATGGGTTCGGGCCGGTGGGTCTCGAAACCGAGGCGGATCAGGCTGGAGATGGCGCCGGTCCTGCGCGCATCGGGGTGGATCACCCCGTGGCAGACCTCCCACGAGCGGTTCCAGGGGCGGCGGGCGATGCAACAGCATCCGAGCAGTCGACCCTGGGCCTGGGCGACAAACCACTGCTGTTGGCCGCTGGCCAGCGAGTGGCGGATATAGGCTGGGCTCTGGCAAGGGTGGGTGGTCTGCCCATAGACCTGCTGGAACAGCGCGGCGAGGGCTTCGATATCGGCGGGGCTGGCCGGGCGATAGCGCAGAGTTTCGGTTTCCGGCAACGGCGCAACGGCCGTTTGCGGCGAACGGGTCGCAGTCATGACGCACCTTTTGTCTTTATTGAAGGCGAACGAAGGCAGTGACCGCCCAGGGCAGGTCACGGGCACGTGGCGGGGCTGGGGTCAGTGACGGAGATGTCGTCGCAGGTCGGCGCGGCTGGGTGATGTGTGTGAAGGGTGAGGCGAGAGTGCGTCATCCGTGAGCATGGCCATCATGCGACTCCTGTACATGGCGGGTTCTTGTCCAAGGCCAGCGCAACTCCTTGGCGCTGCCAGGAAACGGACTATAGAGTCACGCGATGGGCCGTCAAACGGCCATCGGCAGGAGACTGCAACGTGTTGTGCGGTCAAGGTGCCGAGGGGGCGGGCAGGCCCGCCCCTGTTTTTCGGTACGCCAGGTCCCGGAGCAACACGCTGTAGGAACAGGCTTACATGTAAATGGCTGTAAAGACGACTCGGTGTTCAGATATCGCTGCCCTTGAGGCGGGCAAGGCCGCTGTCACGTGCGAGTCTGGGATGGCCCGGCAGCGGCTCCGGCCGAGGATGTCCTGCCGTGCTGTAGACCCGGGTACGACTGCCCAGGCCCTCCACCAGGGGCGCCTGCAGCGGGTATCGGGTGCGGGCCTTGAGGTCGGCGATCAGCTCGTCGAGCAGCGCGTCGATCTGCGTGCTGTCCTGGTGGTGGGCGGTGGTGATCAGGTGCGCGGTGTCGCCCGAGGTGGCCAGGCAATGGCGTTTCCACACGCTGGCCGAGGGGCAGGGGAACACCACGGTGATCGAGTTGGGGTTGCGCCAGGCCTCGATGCCGGCCGCCCGCAGCCGGTCCACCGCATGTTGGGCCAGGTCCAGGCAGCGCTGGATGCGTGCGCTCCAGTCCTCCCGCGACCGGCTGCACAATGCGGCCCACATCATCAGTGGCGTGTGGCCGTTGCGCGAGCCGCTGATGGTCTGGTCGCGGGCACTGATGTAGTCGATTTCCACCGAAATGCGCTCGACGTTGTGACGCCGGGCCACGACGATGCCGCAGGGCATCGGCGAGCCGATCATCTTGTGCCCGGAGACGCAGATCGAGTCGATGCCGTCGGCGAACGAGTAGGGCTCGGGGTTATCGACGAAGGGCAGGATCATGCCGCTGAGGGCCGCGTCGGCATGCAGGTAGTAGTCCTCGCGGCGGATGCCGGCCTGGGCCAGGCGCTGCTGAATGGTGGCGATGTTGTCGGTGGCGCCGCGCAGGGTGGTGCCGATATTGGCGAAGATGATCGGGTGGCGTTCACCGTCGGCGGTGATTCGCGCGACCAGGTCGTCGTAGTCCATTTCGCCGTTGGCCTGGGATTCCACCACCTGGGCCTTGATGCGCAGCAGGCGGACGATCTTGGCCACCGAGTAGTGGGTGTCCTTGGAGTAGTAGAGGGTGGCGTCGGGAAACAGCTCGCGGGCCAGGTAGCAGCCGAACATGTTGCCTTCGGTGCCGCCGTTGGTGACATAGCCCCAGCTGTCCTCGAATGGGATGTGGAACAACTCGGCGAAGAAGCGCATTACCTCGCGCTCGAAGTCGAAGGAGTTGAGCAGGTAGTTGCTGGGCTCGTTCCAGTCGCCGCAGTTGTTGATGGAAAAGCGCATGAAGCGGTGCAGCAGGCTGTAGTCGAAGTCGGCCGACTCGGGGTAGCCGACATTGAAGTACTGGTGGGTAAGGCAGTACTGCCAGAAGGCCTCGAGACGCTTGTGGTCGGCGGGTGAGAATGTCATGTCCAGCTCCATGGTGCGCGCTCGGCCGGCCAGGGCCGAGCGCGGTGCGGGTGAAAGTCCTTGTCAGTGCCGCATCAGGCTCAGGCGGCCAGGGTGGCGCCGCCGTCGACCACGATATCCTGCAGGGTCACGTGCCCGGCCTGCTCCGAGGCCAGGAACAGCACTACATTTGCGATGTCGTCGGGCGTGGCGATCTTGCCCAGCGGCACGCCGAGCTTGAACTGCCCGGGCAGGCCGTCGACCAGCTGGCGTTCGCCCGCCGGGTCGCCGAGCATGCCGGCGAGCATCGGCGTGCGCGTCGAGCCTGGCGACACCACGTTGCAGCGTACGCCGTAGGGTGCCAGCTCCAGGCCCACGCAGTGGCTCAGGCTGACCAGTGCGGCCTTGGAGGCGCAGTAGGCGGCCATGTTCAGGCGCGGCACGTGGGCGGCGTTGGAGGCGACATTGACGATGGCGCCGCGGCGCTGGCGACGGAACACCGGGGTCCACTGGCGCATCAGGTAGAACGGCGCGCTCACGTTGACATCCAGGCAGCGCTGCCAGTCTTCGCAGGACACCTCGTCGCTGCGCCCCAGGCGCAGCACGCCGGCGACATTGACCAGCACGTCGAGGTACTGCGCCTGCTCCTTGAGGCGGTCGCAGACCCGCTGCACGTCGGCCGGATCGGTCAGGTCGACATGCAGCAGCGGGAACGGCACGTCGGCCTCCTCGCAGTCCAGGCCGATGACCTCGGCGCCTTCCTCTAGAAACTGCTGCGCCACGCAGCGACCGATGCCGCTGGCGGCGCCGGTGACCAGCACGCGCCGGCCGGTGAAGCGGGCCATGGCCATCAGGCGGCCCCCCGCGCTTGCATCAGCGACCACCAGCCATCCAGGGTCGGCGCGTTGGCCAGCTCCTCGAAGCTGACGGCGATGCCGCGCTGCTTGAGCTCGGCGGCCAGCTTCATCACCTGCAGCGAGTCCAGGCCGTAGAAGATCAGGCTTTCCTGCGGGTCGAGGTCGCTGTCGTCCTCGATCATCTGGCGCACTCGGCCATGCAGCCAGTCGCGTGTGGTCTCGCCCGCGGGTTGGGTCAACAGGGCGGTGGTGTCGGTGACATGGCCGCAGCGGGTGGCGACGTACTTCAGGGCCAGGCGGTGCTCCTCCTCGGAGAAGTCGGCCACCGCATCGCCCACCAGGAACGCCTGGATATCGTTCATGAAGGCGTCGGCGGCGGTGATCATGCAGCCGATATGGGCGTACACGCCGCCGATCAGCAGCTGGTCGCGTTGCCAGGTGCGCATGCGCTCGAGCAGGTCGGAGCGCTGGAAGGCGCTGTAGCGCCACTTGGTCAGCACCGTGTCGCCCGGCTGCGGCGCCAGGGCGTCGATGATCGATTGCTGCTCGGGGCTGGCCGCCGGCAAGCCCGGGCCCCACATGGCGTTGAGCAGGGCGCGGTCCTCGGGCGGCTGTTCATGGGGCTGGGCGGTGTAGACCACAGGGATGCCCTGCTCGCGGGCCCAGTGGATCAGCCGCGACAGGTTGTGCACCAGGGCGGTGAGTAGGGCGCCGTCGGGTTGGTAGAAGCGCAGGAAGTAGCGCTGCATGTCGTGGATCAGCAGCACGGCGCGGGCCGGGTCGGGTTGCCATTGGGTCTTGTTGGCCGGGTAGCTGGCCCGCAGCGGCATGGCATAGTCGTGGATGGTTGGAATGGTCATGTCGGGTCCTTGGACGGTCAGGCGGTCTGGGCGACGGCGAGCAGCGCGCGCAGTTGCTTCTTGTCGATCTTGCCCACCGCGGTCAGCGGCATGGCGTCGATCAGCCGGATCCGGTCCGGGAGCTTGTATTCGGCGATACCCAGGCCCATCAGGTGGCGGCGCAGGGCGATCGGCTTGAGCTGCGGGTTGCGCGAGACGATGAAGGCGCAGCTCTTTTCGCCGAGCAGGTCGTCGGGCAGCGCCACCAGGGCGGCATGGGTCACGTCCGGGTGCATGACGATCAGGTTCTCGATCTCCTCCGAGGCGACCTTCTCGCCGCCGCGGTTGATCTGGTCCTTGACCCGGCCGACCACCCGCAGGTTGCCGTCGGCGCTGCGCTGGACGATGTCGCCGGAGTGGTAGAAGCCGTCCTGGTCGAACACCTGGGCGTTGTGCTCGGGGCTTTGGTAGTAGCCGCAGAAGGTGTAGGGGCCACGGGTGGCGAGCATGCCTGGCTCGCCGTCGGCGACCGGCTGGCCCTGTTCGTCGAGGATGCGCACTTCGTCCAGCTCGCTGATCGGCCGGCCCTGGGTGGTGAACACCTGCTCGTCGCTATCGTCCAGGCGGGTGTAGTTGACCAGGCCCTCGGCCATGCCGAACACCTGTTGCAGGCGGCAGCCCAATACCTCGGGGACCTGGCGCGCCAGGGCCTCGGCGAAGCTCGCACCGCCGACCTGCAGCAGGCGCAGGCTGCGCAGCTTGGCCGCGTGCCCGGGGGCGGCCTGCAGCCACAGGGCCACGGCGCTGGGCACCAGGGCGGCCATGGTCACCGCGTGGCGCTCGATCAGGGCGAAGCAGTTGAGCGGCTCCGGGTTGGCCGCCATGACGATGCAGCCGCCGGCGTGCAGCACGCCCAGGCCGCCGGGGGAGCTGAGGGTGTAGTTGTGCGCGGCGGGCAGGGCGCAGAGAAAGCGCGTGGCGCTGTCCAGGGCGCAGATCTGCGCGCTGGCCCGCACGCTGTAGGCGTAGTCGTTGTGGGTGCGCGGGATCAGCTTGGGGGTGCCGGTGCTGCCGCCGGACAGCTGGAACAGCGCCACTTCGCCGGCCGGGCTGGGCGCGTAGTGGGTGCCGCGCACATCGGCGCTGGCGCTCCATTCGTCGAGAGCATCGAGCATCAACGTCAGCTTCGGACGCAGGCCTTCCTTGGCCAGGTCGTCGAGGAACGCGTCGTTGCGGAACACCTCATGCTCGGCCGAGGCAATCAGCAAGGCGGGGTGGATCTGCCGGGCGAAGGCGCCCAGCTCGTGCTGGCGGTGGCTGTAGAGCGCGTTGACCGGGGCGATGCCGGCCTTGAACAGGGCAAACAGCACGATGTAGAACTCGGCGACGTTGGGCAACTGCACCAGTGCCGTGTCGCCCTGGCCGAGGCCGTGGGCGGCCAGGCGCGAGGCCAGGTTGGAAGCGCGCCGGTCCAGTTCGCCGTAGCTGATGCAGCGTTCGCCGCAGAGGATCGCCGGGGCCTGTGGCTGCGCGGCGGCGCGCTCGATCAGCAGTTGGCTGAGCGGCTGGTCGTTCCAGTAGCCGGCGGCGCGATAGCGCTGCGCCCGGTCCGCGGGCCAGGGGGTGAATTCGATGGTCATGGGCATCTCGGAAAACGGGTTTGAGGTCAATGGTCCAGGCCGCAGGCACGCAGCATGGTGCCGAGCTTGGTCTGCACTTCGTTCCATTCGGTGTCGGGGCTGGAGGCCTCGACGATGCCGGCGCCGGCGAACAGGCGCACGCGCTGGCCGCTGAAGGTGCCGCAGCGGATGGTCACCACCCACTCGCCGTTGCCCTGGGCGTCGCACCACCCGACCATGCCGGTGAACAGGCCGCGCTCGAAGGGCTCGACGAAGCGGATCAGTTGCCGAGCCCGCTCGGTGGGGTAGCCGCACACGGCGGGAGTCGGGTGCAGCCGGCAGGCCAGTTGCAGGGCGTCGATATCGGCCGTGGCCAGTTCGCCCTCGATACGAGTGGACAGGTGCCACAGCGCGGCGGTGCTGATCAGCGACGGTCGCTCGGGGACCTGCAGGCGGCTGCACAGTTCGCCGACGCGCTGGGCGATGTCCTCGGTGACCAGGCGGTGCTCGTAGTGGTCCTTCTCCGACGTCGCCAGCCATTGTGCATTGGCGCGGTCGGCCTCGGGGTCGGCCATGCGCCGCACGGAGCCTGCCAGCGGGTTGCTGACGAAGGCCGTGCCTTGCTTGTGCACCAGCAGCTCCGGGCTCACCCCCAGCAGGGTGGCGCCGTTGGCCAGGGGCACGCGGAAGTGGTAGCCCTCGCGGTTCAGCGCCTTGAGGTTGGCCTGCACCTGTGCCGGGTCCACGGGCGTGGCGAAGTGCAGTTCGCGCTGCACCGAGAGCACGGCCTTGCGCACATCGCTGTGCTGGAAGTTGACGATGGCATGGCGCACGGCGCGCTTGAAACCGTGTTCGTCGGGGATGTTGACCTGGCTGAGCAGCGCCGGCAGCGCGCCGGCCTGGGCGGGCGCCGCGGTGCGTTGCTGCCAGGCATAGGCCTGGGGAACGTACAGACTGGATGCCTGAGTGGTGTCGAAGGGGATGGCGCCGACCACGATCGGGTTGTCCTGCCCGGCCTGGCGGGCGCGCTCGAAGGCCTGGTCGATGCTGCGCCGCAGCGCGCCGCCGGCCAGGTGGCTGCCGTGGGCCGGGGTGTCGATCCGCTCACGCAGGCCGCTGACGCTCAGCTCGCGGTCGCCGGATGTGAATGAAAAGCTCGAGTCCTCTTGGCTGAGCGGCACGGTGTCCCTGTCTTGCAAACGCAGGGTGCCTGTCTTCATGGGTAGCCTCCTTGGCCGATGGGTGAGAAAGAAAACCTTGAAATATAATCATTCTCGTTAGTAAATATGAGGACGCGAAACACATGGATTTGTCAACTACGCGGGTAAGCGATGAGAGAGTTAACTTCGATGCAGGCCGCCTGTTGGATCGGGCGGGATGCACATGCGGCACTGGGTGGCGTCAGCGCTCACCTGTATGCCGAGTTCGATGGCCAGGCCATCGATGTGGCGCGCCTTGAAGTCGCACTTGAGGGGCTGTACCGGGCACACCCGATGCTCAAGCTGCGCATCGACGGACAGGGACGGCAGAGCATCGACGAGACGCTGCGCCCCCAACTGGAGCTGGAGGATTTCAGCGATCTGGACGGTCCAGCCGTGGAGCGACGCCTACTGGAGAGACGCCGCCAGTGGAGCCACCAGCGCCTGGACCTGAGTACTGGCCAGGGTGCGCGCTTCGGCCTGAGCCTGTTGCCGGGCAATGCCGCTCGGCTACACGTGGACACCGACATGATTGCGGTGGACCCGTCCAGCTTCCGGGTGCTGATGGAAGACCTGGCCCGGCTGTACGACACCCCTGAAACCGTGCTGCCGACCACGCCGAGCTACTTCGACTGGCTGGACCAGGTGCGTGCCGATGCCGACCTGCGCGACGCTCGCAGCCGCGACCGCGCCTGGTGGCGGGCACGCCTGGCGCAGATCGCCCCGGCGCCGACGTTGCCCTTGCTTGCCCCGGGCCCGGCGCGCAGCGAGCGCTTTGCCGCCCGGCTCGAACCCGAGCAGTACCGCGCCTTGCAACAGGCGGCGCGGGCGCAGCGGATCACTTCGTCGGCGTTGCTGCTCGGGCTGTTCGCCACCGCCCTGGGAGAGCACACCGGGGACCGCCGCCTGCGCCTGAACGTGCCGGTGTTCTGGCGCGAGCCGGTGCTGGAACCGGTGCAACGGATCGTCGGCGAGTTCGCCAACCTGGTGCTGGTCGATGTCGACTTCACCGGCGTCGCCAGCCTTGCCGCGCTGTGCCAGGACCTGCACCGGCAATTGGTCGAACGCCTGGCGCACAGCGCCTATCCAGGCGTGGACCTGATGCGCGACCTGTCGCGCCATCACGGCACGCCGCAACTGGCGCCGGTGGTGTTCACCGCAGGGCTGGACCTGCCCGGTGGCGAGCTGTTCTCCGAGCGCGTGGGCCGGGTGTTCGGGCCGATGGACTGGGTGATCTCCCAGGGTCCGCAGGTGGCGCTGGACGCGCAGGTGGCCCAGGTCGATGGCGGCCTGCTGGTCAACTGGGATGTGCGCCTGGACGCACTGCCGGCGGATTGGGTCCAGGCACTGTTCGAGCGCTTCATTGCCCTGGCCGTCGCGGTGGCTGCCGACATGGGCGCGCTGCACCAGCCTTTGACGATCGCGGCCAGCCGGGATCGCCCTTTGAACGCCCTGCAGCAGGCCTACCTGCTGGGGCGTGGCGAGCATTTGCCGCTGGGCGGCGTGGCCATGCAGGAGTTTCGCGAATACCGCGGGCACATGGACCTGGCGCTGCTGCGCAGCCGCCTCACGGACATGGTGCGCCGCCACGACAGCCTGCGCACCCGCATCGATGCCCAGGCACTGACCCAGTCGTTGAGCGACCAGGTGCAGGTCAACCTGGAGGTGATCGACCTGCGCGCGTTGACGGGTGAGCAAGCCCAGGCGCAGCTCGAGGTCCGTAGCGAGGCCTATGCCCACGCGCTGTTCGACCTGGCTGGACCGCCCTGGAATGTCACCGCCTTCCAGCTGCCGCAGGGCGAGCTGGTGGTGTTCGTGCGCTTCGATGCGCTGATCCTCGATGGACGCGCCATCGCCACCCTGATGGTCGAACTGTTCGACGGGCACTGCCAGCCGCTGACCACCAGCGAGCCGACGGCGGCTGTCGACGACCAGAGCGAGGTGCGCAAGGCCGATACCGAGTATTGGAAGTCAAAGCTGGCCGAGGTCGATGGCGCGCCACGGCTACCGTGGCGCTGCGCCCTGGACAAGGTCGGCGTGGCCCGATACGCACGCCAGCGTCAAGTGATCCCGGCCCCGGCGTTCAAGGCATTGAGCCGCGCCGGCGCACGCGAGGGGTTGTTCAAGAACTCGACGATCATGGCCGTGGTACTGGAAGTGCTCGGCCACTGGCTCGACGAGGGCAGCCTGTGCGTGGCGGTGCCGGTGGCGCCGCCCCAGGACGGCGCGTTCGCCAACCGTTCCAGCTTCATCGCCCTCGACTGGCAACACAAACTGCCCACGTTCGCCGAGCGCGCCAAGCGCCTGCAGGCCGATGTGCTGGAGGGCCTGCAGCACCTGGCGTTTTCCGGCGTGGACCTGGCCCGCCTGCTGTACGACAGCAACGGCCCGGGCCCGGCATTGCCGGTGGTGTTGACCAATGGCCTGTCCTGGCCGGTGGGCGCGCTCGATGGTCCGATGACCTTGAGCGCGGGCCTGACCCAGACGCCCCAGGTGGCCATGGACATCCGTTTCTGCAACACCGCCGAGGGCGGCTTGGCGTTCGAGATCGACTATGCCCGCGAAGCGGTCGATGGCCGCTGGGTCGGGCAGCTGCTCGCAGCCTTTGGCCAGGCGGTGGCGCAACTGGCCGGGCAGGGCGCGTTCGAAGTCCAGGCACGGCAGTTCATCGACCTTGGCCACTACCGCCTCAACAGCAGCGAGGCGCAGGCCGCACCTGTCGATTTCCTCGGCCGCATCGCCCACAACCTGTTCGGCCCGGACAGCGGACGCATCGCCTTGCTGCACGGCGAGCGGCGGATCAGCTACGCCGAACTGGGCGAGGGCGTCGCCCGCATCGCCCAGGCTTTCAAGGCCCGGGGCCTGCAGCCTGGCCAGGTGGTCGCGATCTGCCTGCCGCGCGGTCCCGAGCACAGCATGGCGACCCTGGCCTGCGCCCTGAGCGGGCTGGTCTGGGTGCCGATCGACGCGGCAGCGCCCGAAGAGCGCCTGCGCTACCTGCTGGACAACTGCCAGCCGGCGCTGGTGGTCAATAGCGCCGCGCCACTGCTGGCGAGTCCGCCGGCCGCCCTGGACCTGACAGGCCTGGCGGCGTTGTCGGCCAGCACCGCGCCGGCCTACTACCTCTACACCTCCGGCACCACCGGCAAGCCCAAGTGCGTGGTGCTGAACAACCGCGCCACGGCCAACGTCATCGGCAGCACCCTGGCGCAGTGGCAGGTCAGCCGCGATGACGTGTTCATCTCGGTGACCCCACTGCATCACGACATGTCAGTGTTCGACGTGTTCGGCAGCCTCTGCGCCGGGGCGGCGCTGGTGCTGCCTGAGCCCGGCGAGGAAAAGGACGCGCTGCGCTGGAACCAGCTGGTCAGGCGGCACGGCGTGAGCCTGTGGTGCTCGGTGCCGGCCATCCTCGAAATGCTCCTGGCCTGCCGCCAGGGCGATGGCTTGCGTAGCCTGCGCCTGCTGGCCCAGGGCGGCGACTACATCAAGCCGGCGGTGATCGCCGAATTGCGCGAGCTGTTGCCGGCGGCGCGGCTGGTGTCCCTGGGCGGGCCGACCGAGACCACCATCTGGAGCATCTGGCACGAGATCGGCGACCAGGACCGCGCCAGGGTGCCCTATGGACGCCCATTGCCGGGCAACCGCTACTGGCTGCTGGACGAACACGGCGAGCATTGCCCGCAGGGCGTCGCCGGGCGTATCCACACCAGTGGCGTGGGCCTGGCCCTGGGCTACCTGCAGGAAGGTGAGCTGGTGCAGAACGACTTCGTCAGCGTGCTCGACGAGCAGGGTACATCGGTACGGGCCTTCCGTACCGGCGATCGAGGTCGCTACCGCGAGGACGGGGTGCTGCTGTTCGACAGCCGGGTCAATGGCTATGTGAAGGTGCGCGGTGTGCGCGTATCGCTGCCGGACGTCGAGATCGAGCTGATCCGCCATCCGGCGGTGCAGCAGGTGCTGGTGGTGGACTATGGCGATACGCAACAGGGCGAGGCCTGCATCGGCGCCCTCTATGTGCGCCGCCACGACGCGCCACCCGGCGCCGTGGCGCTACGCGAGCATGCCCGGGCGTTGCTGGCGCAATCCCATGTGCCCACGCGCTTCGTCGAGGTGGCCGAGTTGCCGTTGACGGCCAATGGCAAGCCGGACCGCCGCCGAGCCCGCACGTTGCTGGAAGGCGAAACCGAGCAGCCGCCGGCAGCGACGCCCAGTGACCCGCAGCGTTGCGCCCAGGTGCTGGCGATCTATCAGCAGGTGCTCGGCGTCACGCAGCCGGCCCGGGACTTCCTCGCCATGGGCCTGCGGCCGCAGCACCTCAAGCCCCTGGCGGCACGACTGGGCGAAGCCTTCGCGGTGCGCTTGTCGCCCGCACAGTTGTTGGCGTGCCGCACGGTCGAAGACGTCGAGCGCCTGCTTGCCGCCACACCTGCCTGAATCAACCGCCCTGGGCCCGGCCCGGGGCGCCATCCGTAGTTTTTGGGAAATCATCGAGCATATGGACATAGCAACCGTAGACATCGCCGGCATCGGCATCGGACCGTTCAACCTGGGCTTGGCCGCGCTGCTGTCGCGCCACCCGGACCTGCGCTGCGCGTTCCTTGAGCGCAAGGCGGAATTTCGCTGGCACGAGGGCCTGCTGCTGCCGGGCACCACCTTGCAGGTGCCGTTCCTCGCGGATCTTGTGACCCTGGCCGACCCGTGCCACCCGTTGAGCTACCTCAACTACCTGCACCAGCACGACCGCTTGTTCCAGTTCTACTACTACGACCACTTCCAGGTGCCCCGGCGTGAATACGATCACTATTGCCGCTGGGCCGCGCGCCAGTTGCCGACCTGCCACTTCGGCGAAGAGGTCACCGGCGTGCGCTACGATGGCGGCAGCGAGCGCTTCGTCATCGACAGCGTGTCGGTGTCGGGCCTGGAGCGGCGCTACAGCAGCCGGGACCTGGCCATCGGCCTCGGCACCCGGCCGTGGCTGCCGGCCTGGGCGCGCACCCGCAGCCAGGCGCCGGTGCTGCACTCGGCGGAGTTCGGCAAGCGCCAGGGCGAACTGGAGCAGTGCCGGCGCGTGGTGGTGGTCGGCTCCGGGCAGAGCGCGGCGGAGTGCGTACTGGCCTTGTTCAATGCGTTGACGCCGGAGCAGGTGGAGGCGGGAGCTTCGATCCACTGGATCACCCGTTCAGGGGGCTTCCATCCCATGGAGTACTCCAAGCTCGGCCAGGAATGCTTCACCCCGGCCTATATGAACTACTTCCACACCCTCGACCGGGACAAGCGCCGCGAGATCGTGGCCGAGCAGGGCCTGCTGTACAAAGGCATCAGTTTCTCCACCATCGGCGCGATCTACGACCTGATCTACGAACGCTCCATCGGCGGGCGCGAACCGGGGCTGACGCTGCTGTCCAGCTGCGAGGTGGAGACGGTCGAGGACCTGGGCTCGGCGGGCCTGCGCATGACTTTCCACCACCGTCAGCTGGACCAGCGGGCGACCCTGGAAACCGATGCGATCGTCGCGGCGACCGGCTATGCCCATGCCTGGCCGCAGTGGTTCGAGCAGCTCAAGGGCACGGTGCTGGCCACCGACGCGCACGGCGACTGCATCGTCGGCGAGGATTTCACCGCGCAGCGCTGTGATGGCCGCAGTGGCCGGGTGTTCGTGCAGAATGCGGAGATCTTCCAGCATGGCGTCGGCTCGCCGGACCTGGGGCTGGGGCCGGTGCGCAATGCGGTGATCCTCAACCAGTTGCTGGGCCGGGCGCAGTATCGGGTGCCGCAGCGGTCATCGTTCCAGCGCTATGGGTTGCCGCAGGGGTGATGGGCGTTTGGTCTGCAAAGTTTTCGCCGTGAGGAATGTTGCGCCTATGAGATCGAGCGCCGCCCGCGCGGCGCATCGCGACGCAAGGCCGCTCCCACATTTGTTGCAATGTGCCAAACCTGTCAGGCCATGGTTGCCCGCCTTGGCGCATGTCTTGAGAGAGGTGGGGCGGCAGTGGTGCCCACGCTGAAACCGCGCCGGACCAACAAGGCGGACCAGGTAATGGCGCAGGATTGACTGGCCCGAAACAGATGTGGGAGCGGCCTTGCGTCGCGATGCGCCGCGCGGGCGGCGCTCGATCTCACAAGCACCGCCCACGTTGAACTATAAAACCACCTCAGCCAGCGCCCGCCGGCCGGCATCCACCTCGGCAAATACCCCAAACGCCGCGGAAATCATCGCGCACAGGCGCTCGACCTGGGCGGCGCTGTAGCGATCGCTGCGGTAGGTGACCACCAGGCGCAGCGAGCGCTGGCCGTCGAACACATCCTCCATGATCTCGAACTGCAGGCCGAACATCGACTCGCTCTTGTCCGGGTCGATCTGCTTGTAGCGAATGGCCTGGCCCTCGGGCGTGCGCAGGGCGCCATTGAGGGCGTTGTTGGCATGGATCTGCACGTACACATCGAACATCAGCCCCTCGGCCGGCGTCATGCCCAGCGCCTGCTGGATGGTCTCCATGGGTACATCGGCATAGGCCATCGAGTCGTTGATCATCCGCGTCACATCGCCCAGCAGCTCGCCCAGCGACTGTTCCGGGACGAACTGCACGCGGTGGGCGACCATGGTGGTGAAGTACCCAACGGTGTCGTAGAACGCCGGATCCGTACGCCCCGAGGCCGAGGTGCCGATTACCAGGTCCGACAGGTTGCCGAGCTTGTGCAGCGACAGGGCGATGGCGGTGTAGATCACGCTGAACAGCGATGACTGGTGCTGCCGGGCACTGGCGCCGAGTTGCTCCAGCACGCCGGGCTCAGGACGCAGCTCCAGCCAGCGCGCACGGGTGGTCGCCTGGTCGGCGGGCAGCAGCGTGGCGTCAGCGGGCAGGGCAAGACCGCGGGTGGCGTCGCGCAGCAGTTCGGTCCAGTACGCCAGGTGGCGCGGGTTCGGGCCCTGGGCACTCTGGGCGAGGGCGAATTCGTGGAAGGTGCGCGCCGGCGCCGACCATTGCGGCGCCCGGTCCTGGGCGCGGGCCAGGTAAGCCTCGGCCAGTTCGGCCATGATCACGTTCAGCGACCACTCGTCGATGGCCATGTGGTGGACCAGGAACGACAGCACCTGATGGCCGCTGTGCGGGTCACGCAGCAGGCGCAGCCTCAGTGGCAGCTCGCGGGCCAGGTCGAAGCGGTGCTTCGCCTCGCTGGCAAGGCTTGCGCCGGTGCTCTCGGCGCTGGTCCAGAACCACTTGTAGCGGCCCAGTTCGGCCAGCGGCACGATGCGCTGGCAGGCGCTGTCGCCTTCGCCATGGTAGGTGGTGCGCAGGCTGGCGTGGCGCTCCAGCAGGTCGCTGAAAGCTTGCTGCAGCAGCGCTTCGTCCACCGGGTCGTGGAAGTCCAGGGCAAAGGGCAGGTTGAACAGGGTGCCGTAGTCGAACGCCGCGCAGGCGCGCCACAACGACGCCTGGGCCAGGGCCATCGGTGCCTGCTGGATATCACCGGGCTGATCGCTGGCCTGACTGGCTTGCCCTTGGCTCAGCTTGGCACGGGTAGCGAGCGCCGATGCGTTGGGCGAAGCGAAGAAGTCGCTGAAGCGCAGTTCGATGCCGTGCTCGCCCTGCAGGCGCCCGATGATGCGGGTGGCCAGCAGCGAGTGGCCGCCCATGTCGAAGAAATCATCCTCCAGGGTCATGCCAGGCTCCGCCAGGGCTTGGCGGAACGCGTCGAGAATGCGTTGCGCGATGTCCGTCGAGGGCGCCTGGGACAGCGGCTCGAACTGCAGTGGCTGGTCGCCGGCCAGGGCGTCGTATTCGGCACGAATGCGCTCGAGCAGGGCTTGCGGCGACTGGCGCAGCACCGCATGGCAGAGCAGGCCGAGCGCGGCCTGCTGGTCGCCGGCCAGCAACAGGGCCTCGAACGGCGGCTGCGTGGTGGAATCCCAGGGCGCCGCCTGGCGCGCCCGCAGCAGGGCGTCCATGCCCTCGGCTGCGCTGTGCTCGATGCGCAGGCACGGGTACCAACCGGGTGCCTGGGTCTTGTACAGGTCGCCGTCGTCGCTGAAGTGGTAGCGGCTGTTCAGGCCCGGCGTGGCTTCGACCACCGCCTGCACGGCCAGGGCCAGCAACGACAGGTCGGCCCGGGGGCCAAGGCGCCAGGCGCCCAGTTGCCGGTGCAGTTGCTCGGGTTGCTGCTGCTGGGCGAACCAGGCGAGTTCCTCGTGTTCGTCCAGAGCCTGGGGCGAGGGTGGGGTGGTGTTGCGTTCCAACATAGCTAGCTTCCTGCTGTTCGATCGTTCAAGGCCCGCGTCGGCCTTCACTGCCATCCATGGATCGCGGTGAGTGGCCGCGCAGAGGGGTTGCACCACCGGGGTGCATTGCGTGAATCCAAGGGATTCGTTATGGTGTGAAAGATGCAAATAATTATCATCTAGATTGGCGTGCGTCAAAGCAAGCCGTCTGGAATGCACCACGCTCAGGGAGAGGTACCGTGGACAACGGAACGTTCGCGCTTCGTCAGCAGCTGCACCAGCTGTATCAGGATCATCACGGCTGGTTGTGCGACCTGCTGCGGCGCAAGCTCGGCAACTCGGTGGATGCGGCGGACCTGGCCCACGACATCTACCTGCACCTGATGAACAAGGGCCAGGTGCCCAGCGCCGAGCAGTCGCGCTGCCACCTCACGCAGATCGCCAACGGCAAGGTCATCGACCTGTACCGCCGTCGCCAGCGCGAAACACGCTACCTCGAAGACCATGGCCAGCAGCCCGAGCCGTGGGTGCCCTCTGAGGAGACGCGGGCGTTGGTGATCGAGGCCCTGGGGGCGATCGACAGGGCCCTGCAGCGGCACTCGCCCAAGGCGCGCCAGGCCCTGTTGCTGTGCCGCCTCGACGGCATGGCCCACCGCGCCATCGCTGACGAGCTGCGGGTCTCGGTGTCCTCGGTGGAAAAGTACATCGCCGCCGGCCTGCGCACCTGCAGGCGCTATCGGCTGGGCGGCGCCTGAGGGCGCGCAGATTTTCTTGAGGGTTTGCCCGCCTCGTGCGGAAAACAGGTTGAGAAGGACATGCGGGCAGGGCGCCCCTGGGATGGCCCGGCCCGCGCCTCGTGCTGAAAAGGAGCATTCATGAGTGTTGAACAAGGGGGGGCGGACCCGTCCGCCCGTGGACCGGTCGCCGCGGTGCTTGCACCGATACGCGGCCGATTGATCGTCGCCGGGCTGCTCGCTGCCCTGGGCGCCATGCTGACCCTGGCGCCGCTGGCGGCCATCGCCGAAGTCGCCCGCCTGGCCCTGGCCGGCGGGCAGGGCCTCGACCAGGCCTGGCCGGTCATCGCCATGGGGCTGGGTTGCCTGTTCGCCGGCATGGCGCTGATCTCGCTGGGCGATCTGGTCGCGCACCTGGCCGACAACCACATCACCGGCACGCTGCGCCTGGCGATCATCCGCCGCCTGGCACGGGTGCCCCTGGGCTGGTTCAGCAGCCGCGCCTCGGGCGAGGTCAAGCAGGCCATGCAGGACGATATCGGCATCCTGCACAGCCTCACCGCGCACTTCTATACCACCCTGGGGCGCAGCGCCGGGGCGGTGCTGGCCTCGATCGTCTACCTGTTCGCCATGGACTGGCGTATGGCGATCGTGTCGATGCTGCCGTTCCCGCTGTTCTTCCTGTTCTTCGCCCGCGCCCACCAGGCCAGCGCCCGCAACATGCAGGCCTTCGGTGCAGGCATGGGGCGGATCAACCAGGCGGTGGTCGAGTTCGTCAACGGCATCCCGGTGGTCAAGGCCTTCGGTGGCCAGCGCAAGGCCCATGGCAGCTACCGCGAGGCGGTGGACGCCTTCGCCGCGGCCTTCACCGACTTCACCCGGCCGCTGGTCAGCGCCATGGCCAACGCCAACGCAATGATCGCCCCAGTGTCGGTGCTTGGCGTGGTGCTGGCGTTCGGCACGCTGTTCGTCGGCCTGGGCTGGATCACCCCGGTGCAGGTGCTGCCGTTCGCCCTGGTGGCGCCGGGCATCTGCGCGCCGCTGCTGTTGCTGGCCTATATCACCCACGACCTGAACAACGCCACCGGCGCCGCCCAGCGCGTGCAGACGCTGCTGCGCACGCCGCTGCTGGAGACCGACGGCCAGGGCGCCGGCAAGCTGCCGGCCGATGCACGGATCGAAGTGCAGGGTCTGGGCTATCACTACGACCCGCGCAATCCGGTGCTGAGCGAGGTGTCGTTCACCCTCGAGCCTGGCACGGTGACCGCGGTGGTCGGCGCCTCGGGCGCCGGCAAGTCGACCCTGGCGCGCCTGCTGCTGCGCTTCTTCGACCCCAGCGCCGGGCGCATCACCCTGGGCGGCGTCGACCTGCGCCAGATCGACAGCGCCCAGCTGTACCGGCGTATCGGCTTCGTTCTGCAGGATGTGCGCCTGATCCATGCCAGCGTGCGCGAGAACATTGCCCTGGGCCGGCCTTCGGCGAGCCAGGAGCAGATCGAGGCCGCGGCACGGATCGCCAATATCCACGAGCGCATCCTTGCCCAACCGCGTGGCTACGACGCGGTAATCGGCGAGGACGTGCAGTTCTCCGGCGGCGAGCTGCAGCGGCTGAGCATCGCCCGCGCGGTGCTGCTCGACCCGCCGGTGCTGGTGCTTGACGAAGCCACCGCGGCAGCCGACGCCGAGAACGAAGTCAAGCTGCAACAGGCACTGTCGCGCTTCGCCCAGGGCCGCACGCTGCTGGTGATCGCCCACCGTCTAGACACGGTGATGCACGCCGACCAGATCCTGGTGCTGGACCAGGGCACGGTCGCCGAGCGCGGCAATCACGACGAACTGCTGGCTCGGCGCGGCCTGTACGCCCGCTTGTGGGCTGCCGGGGGTTATGCGAAGGCGCGGGCGACCGCGCAGGTGGAGGAGCACTGATCATGCTGGGGATATTCGTTCGACTGCTCGGCGCCGACGCCGTGTTCCTGCGCCGCTACCTGCGCCTGGCGCTGGTGTATGGCGTGCTCTGCGGACTGACCATCGTCACCCTGGTGCCGATCCTGCGACACCTGCTGGGCAACCAGTTGGAGGCCGCCGGCCAATGGCTGGCGCTACTGGCCCTGGGCGTGGTGGTGTGCTGGTACCTGCGCCGGCGGGTGGAGAAGGCCGGCATCGCCGTCGGCATCGCGGTGCTGCGCGGTGGCCGCCAGCGCCTGGGCGAGCATGTCGGCACGCTGCCGGTGGGCTGGTTCAGCGCCGCCAACACCGCGCGCCTGAGCCACGTCACCACCCAAGGCATGATGGAGATCGCGCAACTGCCGGCCCATGTGTTCACACCGCTGTTCACCGGGGTGGTGACGCCGCTGGTGATCCTCGTCGCGCTGTTGCTGGTCGACCTGCGCCTGGGCCTGGTGGCCCTGGTCAGCCTGCCGCTGCTGGCGCTGGTGATGCTGGCGACCATGCGCCTGGGCCAGCGCGCCGACCAGCGCTACCAGCGTGACACCGCACAGACCAGCCAGCGCATGGTCGAGTTCGCCCAGGCGCAGTCGGTGCTGCGCGCCTTCAATGGCGAGCAGGGCGGCACGCGTTTCCTGGAGCAGGCCGTGGCCCAGCAACAGCAGGCCGCGCGCAAGCTGATCCAGCTTTCGGCGCTGTCGTCGGTGCTCAATGTCTGGGCGGTGCAGGCCAGCTTCGCCGCCTTGCTGGTGACCGCCACGCTGTGGCTCGGCGAGCAGGCCGGTGCCGCCTTCGACAGCGCGGCGGTGATCGCCACCCTGGTCGCGCTGGTACTGGCGACCCGCTTCATCGACCCGTTGCTGGATGTGGCCGGCTACAGCGAGGTGCTGCGCGGCACCCGTGGCCAGTTGCAGGCGGTGGCCGAGCTGCTGGCCGTCGAGCCGCTGCCCGAACCCACCGCGCCGCAGGCGCCGGCCGATGGTTCGGTGCAGCTGGAGCAGGTCGGTTTCCGCTACGGCGATGATCAACCCGAAGTGCTGCGCGAGGTCAGCCTGGATATCGCGCCCGGCAGCATGACCGCGCTGGTCGGCGCGTCGGGGTCGGGCAAGACCACCCTGGTACGCCTTATCGCCCGCTTCTTCGATGTCACCCAGGGCCGGGTCAAGGTTGGCGGGGTGGATGTGCGGCAGATGTCCGCCGAGCAACTTGCCGGGCAGATCAGCCAGATCTTCCAGGACGCCTACCTGTTCCAGGGCAGCATCGCCGACAACATCCGCCTCGGCAAACCTGACGCCAGCGAGGCCGAGGTGCTCGAGGCGGCGCGGCTGGCCGGGGTGCAGGAGATCCTCGAACGCCTGCCCGAAGGTTTGCACACGCCGGTGGGCGAGGGCGGTGCACGGCTGTCCGGCGGTGAACGCCAGCGTATCTCGATCGCCCGTGCGTTGATCAAGGACGCGCCGATCCTGCTGATCGACGAGGCCACCGCGGCGCTGGACGCCGAGAACCAGGCGGCCATCGCCGAGGCGCTGGCACGGCTGCGCGGCAAGCGCACGCTGATCGTCATTGCCCACCAGTTGTCGACGGTGGCCATGGCCGACCAGATCGTGGTGCTCGACCAAGGGCGCATCCGCGAGCAGGGCGCCCATGCCCAGTTGGCTGCCGAAGGTGGGTTGTACGCGCACTTCCTCGAGCAGCGCCGGGCCGCCAAGGGCTGGCGTATCGGCGAGGCGGCAGGCGATGGAGTGACCGCTTGAGTCGGGTGCTGCTGCCAACGCTGTTGTTGCTGCTGTGTGGCGTTTCACTGATGGTCGGGGCCAGCCAGATGTCCTGGTCGGCCTTGTGGTCGGCCAGTGACGATGCCTGGCTGACCCTCACCGCCAGCCGCCTGCCACGCCTGGCGGCCCTGGTGCTGACCGGTGTCGGCCTGTCAGTCTGCGGGGTGATCCTGCAGCAGATCGTGCGCAACCGCTTCGTCGAGCCGGCCACCTGCGGCGGACTCGACGCGGCCAAACTGGGCATCCTGGTGGCCCTGACCGTGCTGCCCGGAGCCGGGGCCAGCGGACGCATGCTGTTCGCCCTGGTGTTCTGCCTGCTGGCAAGCCTGGTGTATGTGGCGATCATCCGCCGCATCCGCTTCACCAACCTGGTGCTGGTGCCGGTGATCGGCCTGATGTACGGCAGCCTGCTCAGCGCCATCGCCGAATTCTACGCCTACCGCCACAACATCCTGCAGAGCATGCAGGGCTGGCTGCTGGGCGACTTCTCGCGGGTGATCGAGGGCAACTACGAGATCATCTACCTGATCCTGCCGATCGTCGTGCTCACCTACCTGTACGCTCAGCGTTTCACCGTGCTCGGCATGGGCGAGGGCATGGCCACCAGCCTCGGGCTCAACTACGCGGCCACCGCCATCCTCGGCCTGGTGCTGGTGGCGGTGACCGTATCGGCCACGGTCATCACCGTGGGCGCGATCCCCTTCGTCGGCCTGGTGGTGCCGAACCTGGTGGCGCTGCGCTACGGCGAGCACCTCAAGCGCACCCTGCCCATCGTTGCCATGTGCGGCGCGGCGCTGCTGCTGGCCTGCGACATCCTCGGCCGGCTGCTGATCCATCCCTACGAGGTACCCATTGGCCTGACCGCCGGCAGTGTCGGCGGCGTGCTGTTCCTGTTGCTGATCCTGTGGAAGTGCAAATGATGCGCCGCGCCGCCTGGTTGTTGCTGCCGGCCCTGGCGCTGGCGTTCCTGTTGCTGGGTTCGGGCCTGGACTTCAGCTACGTGATCCCCAAGCGCCTGGTGCGCCTGGGCGCGATAATCGTGGCAGGGGTGTGCATCGCCTTGTCCTCGGTGATCTTCCAGACCCTGGCCGGCAACCGCGTGCTGACCCCGGCGATCATGGGCTACGAAGGCATCTACCTGCTGTTCCAGGCCCTGCTGGTGCTGTGGCTGGGCACCGCCAGCGCGGCGCTGCTGGGCGCCCAGGGCAACGCGCTGCTGTCGATCGCGCTGATGCTCGGCTACTCGTGGCTGCTGCAGCGCTGGCTGCTGCGCGAGGGGCACGGCGATGTCTACCGCCTGTTGCTGCTGGGCCTGGTGCTGACCATGGTGCTGGGCACCTTCACCCAGTTCATCCAGCTCAAGACCAGCCCGGGGGAGTTCTCCATCCTGCAGAGCCTGGGCTACACCAGCTTCAACCGCGCCCAGCCGACCCAGGTGCTGTACTCGGGCCTGCTGGTGGCGGCGGTGGCACTGCTGGTGGCGCGCGGCACGCGGGTCCTCGACGTGCTGGCGCTGGGGCGCGACCAGGCCATCGCCCTGGGCCTGGACCATGGCCGCTGCCTGCGCCTGCAGATGGCGCTGATCGCCGTGCTGGTGGCGGTGTCCACCAGCCTGGTGGGGCCGACCGCGTTCATGGGTGTGTTCGTCGCCAACATCGCCTACGCCCTGGCGCGCAGCGCCCGGCACCAGGTCACCCTGCCACTGGCCTGCGCCGTGGCCATCGGCATGTTCCTGCTCGCCCAACTGCTGGTCGAGCACCTGTTCAACTACCGGACCAGCGTCAGCATCCTCGTCAACCTGGTGTGCGGCGCGTACTTCCTCGCGTTGATGGTCCGAACCCGAGGCACCCCATGATCACCCTCGAACACCTGCACAAGGCCTACGGCGAGAAGACCGTGCTCGATGACGTGAGCCTGGCGTTTCCCGCCGGCCAGGTCACCTCGTTGATCGGCCCCAACGGCGCCGGCAAGAGCACCCTGCTGATGTGCATCGCCCGGCTGTTGCCGGCCAATCGCGGGCGGATCCTGCTCGACGGCCAGGACATCGACCGCATAGCCATCGCCGACTACGCCCGCCGCGTGGCCACCCTGCGCCAGGTGCTGGACTTCAACCTGCGCCTGACCGTCGAGGAACTGGTCGCCTTCGGCCGCTTCCCCTACAGCCGTGGCCTGCTGACGGCCGACGACCAGCAGGTGATCGACGAGTCACTGGATTTCCTGGGGCTGCAGCCTCTGCGCGGGGCTTACCTCGACGAACTCAGCGGCGGCCAGCGGCAAATGGCCTTCCTGGCCATGACCATCGCCCAGCGCACCGAGCTGCTGCTGCTCGACGAGCCGCTGAACAACCTCGACATGAAGCACGCGGTGCAGATCATGCAGGCGATCCGCAGGCTCTGCGACGAGCAGGGGCGCACGGTGATCCTGGTGGTGCACGACATCAACTTCGCCGCCAACTATTCCGACCACATCGTCGCCATGAAAGGCGGCGCCGTGCACAGCCACGGGCCGGTCGCCGAGGTGGTCACCCAGGCCAACCTGCGCGCGCTGTTCGGCCTGGCCTTCGAGATCCTGCCCAGCGCGCACGGTTTCGTCTGCAACTACTTCAACCCATCACTATCGAGAGAGCTGGTATGAACGGAATCTGCAAGATACTGCTGGCCGCCGCCGTGGCGGCCGCGCTGCCCGGCTGCGACCAGGCCCCGCCGGCCCAGGCGCGCGCCGCCAGCGCCGACTACGCCCCGGTGAAGGTCGAGCACGCCCTGGGCACCACGCTGGTCGAACACCAGCCGCAGCGCGTGGTGGCCTTCGACATGAGCGAGCTGGACACCCTCGATCAGCTCGGCGCGCCGGTGGTAGGCATCGCCAAGGACTATGTGGCGGGCTTCCTGGCCAAGTACCGCGACGACCCCAAGGTGGCCGATGTCGGCACCACCATCCAGCCCAACCTCGAGCGCCTGCATGCGCTCAAGCCCGACCTGATCCTGATCTCGCCGCTGCAGGCGCAGAGCTACCCGGAACTGAGCCAGATCGCCCCGACGGTGCACTACGACATCGACATGGACAACCGCCAGGGCAACGTCATCGACACCGCCAAGCAGCACCTGCTGACCGTCGGACGGATCCTCGGCAAGGAAGACCGGGCCCGGGAAACCGCCGCGCGCATCGACGCCAAGGTGGCCCAGGTGCGCCAAGTGACCGACGGGCGCCCGGAGAAGGCGCTGGTGGTGCTGCACAACAACGGCGCGTTCACCGCCTATGGCGTGCGCTCGCGCTACGGCTTCATCTTCGACACCCTCGGGGTCAAGCCGGCCAGTGACGACATGCAGGCAGGCCTGCACGGGCAGCCGATCTCCAACGAGTTCATTCACCAGGCCGACCCTGACATCCTCTACGTGATCGACCGCACCGCAGTGATGGAGCGCCGGGCCGCGCTGGACCGCGAGACCCTGGACAACCCGCTGCTGCGCCAGACCAAGGCGTGGAAGAACGGCCATGTGGTGTTCGTCGATCCACAGACCTGGTACCTGTGCACCGCCAGCGTGACCTGCCTGGAGCGGGTGGCGGACGAGGTGGTGAAGGGGTATCAGGGCTAATCCTGCATTCAGGCCATACGTAATTCCTGTGGGAGCGGCCTTGCGTCGCGAAAGGGGCGCGCAGCGGCCCCAGATTCCGAGCCACCATCAAAATTGCTGGGGCTGCTGCGCAGCCCTCTCGCGACGCAAGGCCGCTCCCACAGAGATAGCAGTTCCCTGCAAGACAGCGCAGCCCCAAAGGGCTGGGCGATCTCCTACACGAAATGGGTTGCTGGACCGATAGTGGCCAAATGACTGTAATTTCTGTTGAGGGATTCACCGACTCGTACGGAATGACTAATGAGAAACATTACCATTTCGTCCCGAAAGGAATCCCTCATGCTTCCACTGCAACATCCCCAGGCCCCGAACCTGCCCCGCAGGGCCTTGTTCATGGCCGTACTGCTGGGCATGGCCGCCATCGCCGGCAACGCCTTCGCGCAACCGCCACGTTCCACCACCTCGGCGCAGCAACAGACCCCCGATGTGAAGGAGGAGGGCCTGACCCTGCCGGAAACGTTGGTACAGGACACCCGTGATTCGCTGGGCGCCCCACCACCGGAATATGCCGGTGGCCAGGTCGGTTCGGGCAGCCGGCTCGGGCTGATGGGCAACAAGGACTTCAGCGAAACGCCGTTCAACGCCATCAGCTACACCAAGGAATACATCGAGAACCGCCAGGCCCAGGACATCGGCTCGGTGATCGGCGCCACCGATCCGTCGGTGTACGTGCCGAGCAAGCGCGGCATCTTCGAGACCTTCTTCATCCGAGGCCTCTACAGCACCGGCAACGACATCACCTTCAACGGCCTGCCGAGCATGGCGCCGAACATGCGCGGCTCCACCGAGCTCGCCGAGCGCATCGAAGTGCTCAAGGGCCCATCGGCGCTGCTCAACGGCATGCCGCCTGACGGCAGCGTCGGTGGCAGCATCAACATCGTGCCCAAGCGTGCCGGCGACGAGCCCCTGGCCCGGCTGACCGCCTCGTACGAGTCCGATGGCCTGGCCGGCATACATGCCGATATCGGCCGCCGCTTCGGCGACCAGAAGCAGTTCGGCGTGCGCTTCAACGGCGTCTACCGCGACGGCGACACCCCCGTGGACGACCAGCAGCACCGCATGCAGCTGTCGTCGCTGGCCCTGGACTGGCGCGGCGAGCGGGCGAGGGCGTCGCTGGACTACTACCACCAGCGCGAGCGCATGGACGGGGTCAACTATTTCGGCATCTCCTCGATCAGCCCCGGGGTGACCCACCTGCCCAAGGCCAAGAAGGGCGATCATTCGCTGGCCCCGGAGTGGGGCTATACCGTCAACGACACCGACACCGTGGTGCTGCGCGGCGAGTACGACCTCAACGACTCGCTCACCGCATTCGCCGGCTGGGGCCACAGGGAAGGGGGCTACAACGCGCTGATGACCAGCGGCATGCTGCTCAACGATGCCGGCGACATCTCCGCCACGCCGATCCGCTCGGCCCGCGATGGCGAGCAGAAATCCGGCGAAGTCGGCCTGCGCGGGCGTTTCGCCACCGGGCCCGTGGATCACGCCTGGTCGCTGGCGGCCACCCGCTACGACTCCGAGAACAGCTTCAAGGACAAGCGCCTGTCGTCGACCATCCGCACCAACTACTACAACCTGGACTACGGCCCGCGCCCGGAGATCGGCGAGTACGGCAACGTCACCTCGCGCATGCGTGCCCGGCTGAGCAGCGAAGCCTTGCTCGACACCCTGTCGTTCCTCGATGACAAGGTGCAGTGGACCGTCGGTGCACGCCACCAGAACGTGCGCGCGTCGAACTACAACGGCAACCACCAGCGCACCTCCAAGCCCTACGATGAAAGCCGGGTATCGCCGGCCACGGCCCTGCTGGTCAAGGTCACCGACGAGCTGTCGCTGTACGGCAACTACATCGAAGGCCTGAGCCAGGGCGGTATCGCGCCGGACAACGCGCGAAACGCGGGTGCGATCATGGCGCCGTACCAGACCAAGCAGTACGAACTGGGCGCCAAGCTCGACCTGGGCACCTTCGCGCACACGGTCAGTGTCTATCAGGTGAAGAAACCAAGCGCCTATACCGACCCGGTCACGCAGGTCTACGGCGTGTACGGCGAGCAGCGCAACCGTGGCCTGGAATGGTCGTTCTTCGGCGAGCTCGAGCCGGGGCTGCGCCTGCTGGGCGGAGCGTCCTACACCAAGGCCGAGCTGACGAAATCGATACGCAAGGAGAACGAAGGCAACCAGGCCACGGGCGTGCCCAAGGTGCTGGCCAAGCTCGGCGTCGAGTACGACCTGCGTGAGCTTCCGGGCTTGACCCTGACCGGCAACGCCAACTATGCCGGCCGGCGCTACGCCACCGATGCCAACAACCTGTCGCTGCCGTCCTACACGATCTTCGACCTGGGCGCCCGCTACAGCCTGAAGATCTCGGACAAGCCGGTGACCTTCCGCGCCACCGTGCAGAACGTGGCCAACAAGGCCTACTGGATCGGTTCGTGGAATGGCGGCGATGGCAGTGGCCTGTCCGGTGGGCTGGGCACGCCGCGGTCGGTGTTGTTCTCTACCTCGGTGGACTTCTAGCCAGACCAGCGCTGGCTGCGTGGGAGGGATGGTGCACCAATGCGACTTGCCCCCTGATCACCGGCCAGCCGGTGCCAGATTCACACCGCGTCCGGATATGCCTCACGCAGGCTGTCACCCAACCAACCCATGAACCACAACGCATCGGCACTCGGCGGCTGCGCTGGCGTCAGCAACTGGTAGCTTTCCAGCGCCACGGCTTGTTCCACGCAGCGCACCAGGCTGCCTTCGCGCAGCTCACGCCCCACCAGTACCTCGGTGGCCAGGGCAACGCCGTGACCGCGTTGGGCCAGGTTCAGCACGATATCGTTGCTGATGTGCGAAGTGTCGGCCTTGACCCGTACCCTCAGGCCATTGGCGGCGAACCAGCTGTTCCACCAGGTGCCGTCATCGACATGGATCAGCCTGCATCCGGGCAAGTTCGCAGCGCTTAGTCTCGCAGGCAACTGCGCGAGGTAGCTCGGCGCGCAGACGGCGAACACCTTCGGGCGGATCAACACCTCGCGTACCCCGCTCAGCTCACCCGGCAGACCGAAGGCGATGCCCAGGTCCGCCTGGCGCGCATCCACGCTGGTAAAGGTGGCATTAGGCTCGATGGCGATCCTCAGGTCCGGGCGCAGGCTGCGCAGGGCGTCGATGCGCGGTGTCAGCCAGCGCGAGGCGAACGCCGGCACGCAGAGGATCCGTAGCCAGCGCTCGTCTCCCCGTTGTGCCAGGCGCGCACCGGCATCAGCGAGGATCTGCAGTGCTTCGGCTGCGGCCTTGTAGTAATGGGCGCCGGGCAGGGTGAGGCTCACGCCGCGGGGGGAGCGCTCAAGCAGGCGCACGCCCAGCCAGGCCTCGAGGTTCTTTACATGCCGACCGATCGCCGGCTGGGTCACGTGCAACGCCTGGGAGGCGGCGACATAGCTACCCAGGCGGGCGGCGGCCTCGAAAGCACGCACGGCGTTGAGCGGGGGCAGGCGGTCTTCGGCCATGGACACGCTCCTGGCTGTTAGTTTTTTTAATAGTGAAGGCAAATTTATTGTGCTTTTCCCGCCCGTTCAAGTTGCCGACACTCGGGGCAGCGTATTTCCGCGCTTTACGAGGAGCCCTCCGATGCGGCCAACAACAATAAAGAAGTCGTTCAACGGTCTTTCCATCCTGGCCCTGACGCTCGCCGCCCTGGCGGGTGTGGCGCAGGCGGCCGACAACAAGGGGGCCTGCGGCGTGCCAGGGCTTGAACCCTGTCCGCAGCCGTTCGACAAGGTGCTGCCGGCTGCCAGGGATATGCTCACCTGGGACCAGGCCACCCGGGTCGTGGGCTTTCGCAACACTTACCGCCTCTACGGTGGCGATGTCTTCGCCCCGAACGGCGCCACGCCATTTCCCTTGCCGCAGGCCAGCCACGCGCTGACCGACGTGCAGTATCAGTTGGGCGGCAAGACGCACAACCTGGCGCAGTACCTGGCCAACCAGAGCGTGACCGGCCTGCTGGTGCTCAAGGACGGCAAGATCGCCTACGAATACTACGGCAAGGGCAACACGCCACAGACCTTGTGGACGTCCCGCTCGGTGGCCAAGTCAGTGGTCAGCGTGCTGGTCGGCATCGCCGTCAAGGAGGGCAAGATCCAGTCGCTGGATGACAGGATCAGCCGCTATGTCCCGGAGCTGGAAGGTTCCGAATGGCAGGACGTGACCTTGCACCAGCTGTTGCAACACACCTCGGGCGTAATCTGGGACGAGAACTACGCCTCCAAGGATTCGGACTTTTCGCACATGACCCAGTGCGAGGCCACTGCTGATCCCTATCACTGCGTGCTCGAACTGGTGAGGTCGGTCAAGCGCAAGCCCGGGGTCAAGCCGGGTGAGGTCTGGTCGTACAACACCGGTGGCGCCTGGCTGGTCGGTCGGGTGTTGGAGAATGCCACCGGCATGACCATCGCCGAGTATCTGCAAACTCGGGTGTGGAGCCGCTACGGCATGCAACAGGCTGGCGTCTGGCACGCCCTGGTGCCGGGCAAGGTGGACATGGGCGGCCACGGTTTCAATGCCACGCTGCGCGACTGGGGGCGCTTCGGCCAGTTTGTGCAGAGCGGCGGCCAGCTGCCGGATGGCGAAAAGCTGCTCCCGGACGACTGGGTAGCACGTTCGACCCACTGGACCCAAGCCAAGGGATCGGTGACGGCCGCAGCGCCCAACGGCCAGTACGGCTACCAGTGGTGGTACAACGCCCCGGCCCCGGACAGCGATGCCGAGCCCAAGCGCACCGCCAACAGCGACAAGACCTTTTGGGCGCTGGGCATCTTCGGCCAGAGCATCGCCATCAACCCGGCGGAGCATCTGGTGGTGGTGCAGTGGTCGACCTGGAAGAACGCCGAGAGCCCCGGCTCGCTGTATGACGAGCAGGCGGTGTTCGTCAACGCAGTGGCCAAGGCGCTGAGCCAGTAGCACCGGGCGAGGGCAGGGCGCCGGCAAGCGCCTGCCCAGTCACACGCGAAACCGCGACACGCTCGCCTGCATGCCCTGGGCGATTTCGCCCAGGCGCTGCGCCGCCGACGCCAGCTGCCGCGTGGTGTCGGTGCTGTCCCTGGACATGCGGGCGATCAGCTCGACCTGTTGCGCGACATCCTGGCTGGCCCGGGTCTGCTCGCCGATGGTCTGCGAGATTTCCTCGACAACCGACGCGGCGCGGCGGGCGCCTTCACGAATCTGTTGGATCGACGCCCCCGCCTGGGTGGCCAGCTCCACGCCGGCGCGGACCCGGGTGACGCCAGTCTGCATGCTGTCGACGGCGTTGCCCGTGCTTTGTCGGATGCGTTCGATCATGCCGGTTATCTCTCGGGTCGACTGCGCCGTGCGCCCGGCCAAGCCGCGTACTTCGTCGGCGACCACGGCAAAGCCGCGCCCGGCCTCGCCGGCACGGGCGGCTTCGATGGCCGCGTTCAAAGCCAGCAGGTTGGTCTGCTCGGCGATGGTGTTGATCACCTGGATGATCGAGTGGATTTCTTCCGAGCTTTGCCCCAGCACGGTGATGGTTTCAGAGGAGCGGTTGACCGCTTCGTCGATCCCCTGCATGCCGCCGACCACGTTGAGGATGACCTCGCCGCCGTCGCTGGCCAGGCGCTCGGACTGCCCGGAGATAGCCTGCGCATCGCGGGCGTGGTCGGCGATCCGCGCCAGGTTGGCGATCATCTGCTCGGTGGCCGAGGCCATGCTCACGGCGCTGTCGGACTGCTGGCTGGTGCGTTGTACGAGGCTGCTGGAAGCCTGGCCCAGTTCATCGGCTACTTCACGCAGCAGCAAGTTCTCTTCATGGATGGCCTTGATCATGTTGCCCAGGCTGTCGCGCATGTCGGCCAACGAGCGCAGCAGGTGCCCGGTCTCGTCGCGGTCATGGACCTGGATCTGGGTGGTGAGGTCGCCTTGGGCGATGCGTTCGGCCACCGCCATGGTCTGGCTCAAGGGGCGCAGGATCGAGCGCAACAGCAGGAAAGTGCACAGCGCCAGCACCACGGCGGCCAGGACCATCCCGCCGACCAGCACGGCGACGCCCTGGTGCAGGGTGGCGGTGCTCTGCTCGCGGCTCTTGTCGGCGTTGCCGGCGATCAGATCACTGAGGGTGCTGTTGCGCTGCTCCAGCTCCTTGAACGCCGCGACGAAGGCCGGCAATTGTGCCTGGGCCTGCTCGGGTGACTGCAAGGCCAGCTGGATGATTGAGGTGGCACTGGCGATATAGTGGTCGAGGAGGGGGCCCAGCTCGCTGATAGCCTGGTGCAGATCGCTATCCAGAGGCAGTTCGAGGTTGCTCTGCACGACACTGCGGAACCATTTGGCGTGCTCGTCGAGGTCGGCCAGCACCTGGTTGGCGGTGTCCGTGTCGCCCGGCTTGACCAGCAGGGCGGCCAGCACGTCGGCGCGCAGCGCGTCGTGCATCATGTCGCCTTCCATGTGATTGCGTAGGGCGGCCATGCTGGCCTCGCTGCGCTTGAGTGCCTGGTTCTGGTCATGCTCGGCGAGCAGGCCGCTACCGCCGAGCAACAGCGCGGCGAGGATGCTGACCAGACCGAACCCGATGGTTTTCTGGCGAATGTCCATTTTCGAACAGGCTCCGTGGGGTGGGTCTGGTGAGCATAGCCGCTTGACGAGGCGGGATGGCTATTTCACGCAGCACTCCCCGCGTAGACCTGAGTACGATCACGCCCCGCTTGCTTGGCGGCATAAAGCGCCTGGTCGGCCAGATTGATCCAGTGTTCAAAGGTAGCCTCGCCATCAACCCGGACCATGCCGATGCTGACGGTGGACTGCAGCTGGCCGCCCGGGATATCCAGTCGATGGGCACTCCATGCCGTGCGCAGCCGCTCAAGCAAGGCAAAGGCCTGCTGCGCGTCGGTATCAGAAAGCAGCAGCACGAACTCTTCGCCGCCGAACCGTGCGAACAGGTCCGAGCGCCTGACCTGGCGTTCGCACACTGCACTGAACGCCTTCAGCGCCAGGTCGCCGATCGGATGGCCATGGCTGTCGTTGATGCGCTTGAAGTGATCGATGTCGAGGATCGCCAGGCACAGCGAGCGCCCATCGCGCTTCGCCTGGCTCAACACCAGCTGCGCCTGTTCGGTAAAGGCGCCGCGGTTCATAACGCCGGTCAGGGCGTCACGCGAGGCCGTTCGGCGCAGTGCTTTTTCCAGCGATTTGCGACCGCTGACATCACGGATCTCGGCGACGTGAGTTCCATCATCGAGGGCCGCCACCGTCAGTTCCGCATCGAACTGGCCACCATCACTGCGCACGGCCACCCGGTCGAGCGGCACGCCATCGAACCGGCCCAGCTGTTGCTCAAGGTCTTGCTCGGCCTTGAACAGATGGGCGAGGGGGCGTTCAAGGAAATAGTCCCGATCATGGCCGAAAAGCTGCCTAAGCATCGGGTTGCCGTCGACGATCCGGCCATTGCGGACAATCACCACTGCGGCGCTGGTGATGTTCATCAACCGCTCGAAACGTGCGGCAGAGCTTTGCGCGGCGAGCAGGAAGCGGCGCAGGGTGAGCAGGGTCAGGCCGAACAGGCAAAGGATCCACAGCGGATAGCCGACGTTGTAGGTGAACATTTCGGACATCGACTCGAACCCTTGGCGGGGGCCGCCGTCCTGCTGGTCGTCGAGCAGACTGAGAAAACCACCGACCAGCGAGCACAGGGCCAGCAGGCCGAAGTTCAGGGCCGCGAAACGCCGGGCGCTGCGCAGACGCCGGTCTCCCGGTAGCCGCAACAGTGCCCAGCAGGCCAGCGCACGTATCAAGGCGCTGACGAAGGCATACAGGGCAATCAGTACCTCGCTGTCAGGCAATCCGACCTGGCTTTGCCAGAGCAGCCAGGGCAGGGCGGTCAGGCAGGTCGCCGGCACCAGCCACCAGGGCGCTGGACGGCCAAGAAAACGGAATATCCCGATCACCAGCACAGCCTCGCCGGAGACCTGGAGGGTGTAGCTCAGTACGTTGTACAGCAACGAGGCCGAATAGGTGCCGCCCAGGGTAAGGTACTGGCCCGGCATCAGCAGCAAGATGCCGAGCGTCCACAGCCCGGGGCCTGGATGAGGGCGCGAGTAATACCACAAAGCAAGGCAGATGATCGCGCTGGCAACCAGGATATTGGTACCCAGAAAAACGGGCGAGAACAGCAAAGCATTCATGTATTCGAGGTCCGAGGCGCGCAAATGCCGGGCAGGCAGGGTTGATGCGCACGGGTTGTCTGCCGCCGCTGCGTTAACTTTAGTGGAATACTGAGGGAGTCCTTGTCATATAACTCAACTAAATATTCATTTAGTTGAGTTATAATTCAGGGTTATCAAAGATCGGGCAGGGCACGTGTACCCATCAACCATGTGAAGTTTGCGCCCAGCTCACATACCCTGGCAAAACCATCAAAGGAATGAGGCATCTCCATGCGTGGATTCACCGTGTTACCGCTGTTGTTTGCCCCCATGATCGCCTGGGGCGACTGTACGCAGCATTTGCAAACCTGGGCCCAGAACCTGCACCCAACCTTGAAGCTTGCCAGTGAATTTGCGGCCTGCAAGGTCAATCCTGCAGACGCCAGCCAAGTACTGGCAGCCTTGCCTATGATGATGAACGTCGATGAGTACGGGCAAGGCGATTACGGCCTGGATGTGCTGGTGGCAGAAGCCGCCAGCGGCAAGATCATTGCTCGCAGTTACCAGGAGGCTGCGATCGTCTCCGACGCGGTGCAGTTTTCAGGCCTGGCGTTGGACACGGCGCGGTATCAGGTTGCGCCTGGGCTGCGGGCATTTGGAGTGCGTATTCAGCACACAGGCTCGTCGCGGGTCAATCCGTTCAGCAGCGAGACACTGAGCCTCTACGTGAACGACGGTTCGCAGTTGCGCCGGGTCATGGAAGGCCTGGTTGTAAGCAAGGGCAACGGTGAATGGGATGGTTCCTGCGCCGGAGAGTTCGGCGAGACAAAGCGCACATTAGCGATTGGCAAACCTGGCAAGGATGGTTTCAGCAGGTTGCGGGTGACTGAGATATCGACCGGGAGTCGGAGCGTTGTGAAAGGCGTTGATGACTGTGAGGAAATCGAGAGCAGTTCGACGACGAAGATGTTCGATCTGGATTATGACGGCAGTCGGTATGAGGTGCCGAAAGAATTGACGTTCCAGTGAGCTGGATTGGAAATGGGGCTTTGATGGAGGCTGAAATCTGGCCTCCCTCTGGGCTGATGCTCAATACGCATCTACGCATAGACTCCCACGCGTTACTCAGGCTCGCACACTAGCGCATCGTGGATGCCTACGCTTGCTAGATTCCAGTGATTACGGGGGTTTGAGCTACAGCTGTCTCATCGCTACTATTGAGATCATTTTGCTGGCCACCCTGGCTGACAAAGTGTCAATCAAGCCCCTGATGCAAGGAAGATGCGATGTACGTTTACAAGATGGTCCAGGTTCCACCGAACATTGAAGTGCAAGCAAGCAAGCATCGTGGCAATGAAGCTGCGGTCTACCTGGAAAAGGTCGTCAACGAATATGCCGCTCAGGGCTGGGAGTTCTATCGGATCGACTCGATCGGTGTATCTGTGAAAGCTGGCTGCTTCGATGCGTTGACGGGCAAAAAAGATTCGATGGCTAATTACTACGTCATTTCTTTCCGTAAGCCACGGTGATCGCCGGGCTATCCGTTGGTGTCATTCGTTTTTATCAACGGGTGGCACCGAGTCGTCTCAGAAACGCTTGTAGGTTCGAGCCTAGCTGCTCGAATTACGCGTTGCTGGCTATCGAGAAGCACGGTGCAGTACGTGGTTGGAAGATGGCACTGAACCGTATCCATCGATGCCAGTTCCCCAATGGCGGTGAAGACTATCCGTGATAGCTAGTCAGGCTGGCCACTGACGTACCAGGTCGAAGCAAGCGTTTTGGCCTGGCTTCCAATCTGACCACCCTTGGCCTGATAGCTCCATACGAAGATGCGCATAATGTATATTATGTTAAATTGCGTATTGCGGGAGGTGACCTTCTGATTCGGTCACCTGTGACGCCTGATGAAAAAGTAGAAAATGACTGATTAAAAAAAATACCAAGATATCAGTGAGATGCAGCATTCTCCGCTGTCAAGGTTTCCCTTGCCCCCCCTCGTTAACGGTTAAAAAAGGAGAATCCTGATGAGGCTTTTGCCTGTTTAAAAAGCCTAAAAAGAAGACTAAATACTGTGCTATTTTTCAAGAGTACTCGTGACTTCCTTTTAGACCAATGGGATCGTCAATGTCAAAAGTCATAGACCCTCGGCCTGTCCTTGCTGGTCCCGAAAGTATGTCTCTCGATCTCGGGCTGTACTACGCTCGCTACCCCTGCATCGAAGCCTTCCTCAGTAGTCTCTCCGCTAATCTTGATGTAGAAACGGACTTAAAATGCGCTATCCGCTTTCTTGCATATCATAGTCACCCGCTTGGAACCTTTAATAATTACCGAACATTCGTTGAACGTTTGCTCCTATGGAGCTGGATTGTCGCCGAAAAAACTGTACTGACACTAGATAAAGAGACGTTTACGAATTTTATTACTTTTTGCAAGATGCCACCTTCAAATTGGGTTGGATTTTCTACAACCGCTAGATTCGCTCAAGTCGATGGTAATTCGGTTTTCAATGAATCATGGCGGCCTTTCAATATTCGAGCATCTAAAGATGTAGGGGCGCGCAGCCCTAAAGTGGAAACCTTGCGTTTCATTCGTAGCGTTTGTAGTTCATTTTATGGTTTTCTCTGCGAGGAAGATGTGATAGCGATAAATCCAGCTATATCATCACGAACTTTCTATGGAAGAGGAATGCGCGCTACTTACCCTGTGGAACGATATTTAACTTCCGAGCAATTAGGTCAGGTTCTGCAAGCGCTAGAATTTCATGCGCTGGGTGATCCTGCTGGTGAGCGTGCTCTTTTTATAATAGCAGCAACGACTCTTATGTGTTTGCATGCTGCAGACCTTGCAAATGCTGATAACTACTGCCCATGCATGAATTGCTTTGTTCTAGACGATGCCAGATGGTGGTTGATACTAGAGGCGCCAGGTCGGCTGCTAAGGAAAGTTGAAGTCACTCCAGAGTTCCTGCCCTACTTGAGACGCTATCGAAAAAGCCGAGGACTACCCCCGTTCCCAGAGCAGAACGAAGAAATCCCTATCTTGGAGGCTAGTCACGGGCGCCCCGGTCTTTCCGTGCGACAAATACGAAGCATTGTTAAAGAAGCGCTTATGAAAGCTCATGCAAGCATTACTTCTACAGACAAAGGCGGTGAGCACTGGAATATCCTGCTTGGTGGCAGTATGCGTTTTTTGAAAGAAAGCGGCGCAAAGATTCGTGCGCAAAGCTTCCGCCCTGCCGAGTTGCAGAAATATCTAGGCATTTTCAGCTTGGCTTATACCTATGGAAGGTATTATGGTTGATAGAGCGTTCCCCGCTAGCTTAAATTCCTGGCCTATAAGCTTCTCTGGCGGGACGCCCGGCAGACTCATTTCTCCCATTTAAAAATCCGACTCCAATCGTAACTGCATGTTATTAAACGTATTATTTGTAAGGATCATGGGGTTACAGATTTTAAGAAGGACAGCGAGGATTGATCGGAGAAATCTAAGCAATATCCGATAATCACCAGACCCGGATATTGCTCTATACTACGCTGAAAGACCGATATAGACGCATTCGCCCAGGTTGAACCACTTCATGTCGCAGCATCCCCAGCCGCTTTTCGAGACCTTTGATCGCTTCCACGAACTCAACTTTCTTCACCTCAATGGCGAGCTTCCAGCGGTTCGGGACTTCCTCCATGGTTGTGCCGATGAGCTCCAGGCCGTCGAGGGCTATCGCGCCGTTCGGGGATTTCTGAAGTCCTACGCCGGCAACGAAGCCACGTTCAACTCCTATCGAACCCACGTCGAGCGGCTGCTGCTCTGGTCCCTACTGGTGGCTGTCAAGCCCCTTGTTGAACTGCGTCGCCGGGACGCCGAGGCCTTCATGGAGTTCTGCCTCAACCCGCCCGCCGACTGGATAGGTCCGGTCGTAAAGTCCCGCTTCCTGCGCGTGGGTGGTCGCAAGAAGCTCGACACGGACACCTACATCGTCAATTTGCAATGGCGACCTTTCAGTCACACTGTGGCCAAGCGCGAACGCAAGATTGCCGAAGAGGCCGTTGCCGCCCTTCCCTCCCGTCCCTACCGCTTGTCCCAGGGATCGGTGGCTCAGGTATTCGCAGTCTGCGGCAGCTTCTTCCAACACGCGATTGATGAGGGTCTCACCGAGGTGAACCCCTTCCGGGCGGTAAAACAGAAATCCATCTACAAGCAACGCAACACCTTGGATGTGGCGTCACGTTCCCTGACTCCGCTGCAGTGGAGCTACGTGATCGAGACTGCCGAGCAGATGGCCGCGACCGACCCGACACACGAACGCACTCTGTTCATCGTTGCGACTCTGTTCTCCATGTACCTGCGAGTCTCCGATCTGGTCGGGCGTGACAACTGGACGCCTACCATGGGCGACATCCGCCGCGATAGCATGGGCAACTGGTGGTTTCATGTGGTGGGCAAAGGCAACAAGGCCGCCAAGATCAGCATCCGCGACGAATACATCCAGAACTACCTGATACGCTATCGCCAGCATTTACAGCTCTCCCCCCAGCCATCTGCCCACGAGAAAACACCGTTGATCAGTTCCCTGAAGGGGCGTGGTGGGCTATCTGATCGACATATTCGCCTGCTGCTCCAAGGGCTATTTGATCGCGCTATGGGGCGTATGGCTGAGGAAGGCTGGAGCGATGACGAAATAGACCAGTTGCGTTCAGCTTCACTGCATTGGTTACGCCACACCTCCGCAACCTTTGATGCACCATATCGAGAGATGAAGGACCTCCAGGCTGACCTTCGTCACAATAGTCTCAGCACTACCCAAAATACGTACTACAACTCGCTGGACGAACAACGGGCACACTCGGTGAAAAGCCTTCCAATCAGACGTTAGACGCCCATTAAACACACACTTGTTTAGCCATCGCGCATAGCTTGAGAACGAGAAAATTTTCCTTGGCTCAGGTGATGGGTGAGTTATGCAACCAGCGCATGCTCGACCTCGACTCGCGGACATGCCATCTGCTTGCTGGCGCGTTTCTGCGCCAGCAAGAAATCAGGAGGTCGCGCTTCCGTCGTCATTGAAAAAGTCATCACGGGAGATGCGTCCGAAATCGCTGAGGTCTTGGTCTTACTGGTCTTCAGCGACCGTCTCGAAGATCGTCGATCATTGCAGCCTTCGTGCTGTACTTGGCTCCGAGATGTACCAGCCTCTCGATGTTCGCGGCAGTGAAGAACTGGTGGCCGGCAGCGATGACTCTCTGTGCTTTGATAATCCCGTGCAGGACTTCACCCACCCATTTCGCAGGCTGCGATCTTCAGGCGTTGGGGTTCGACAAGGCCCGGTCTCATCGTACGGGGCGTCCTGATTATGATCCGGCTAATCTGCTCAAGATCTGTCAGTACGGCTACGTGCAGCGCAACCGTCACGTTCATTGAAAAGTATGGATGTGATGACCGGCGCCTCAGCACCTGCTAACCATCGAGTTGGCAGCCGCTTCGAGTCTCAAGGCTTTCTCATGATCCAACGCCTAGCCTAGGATCCGACTACGCACAGCGGATCGGCATCTATAGCAGCCGAGACCATGGTGGTTCCATATGCCGGTTGCGAGCGGTCAACCAGAGCACCACACCCGACATGGGTGCGGTGCTCAGTTCCTGATAGCAGTGGATCAGCCGGCAGTCGATTCCAGAGGTTTCTCCATCAGCGTGCAGACCTGACCCGGCCGGTGCCAGAGAAAACCCATAATGGCGGCGGCGCCCACCAGCCCCGGCAGCGCGAACGCCAGAAAGCTCGCCTGCAACGGCAGTTGCGCGGCGTGCAAAGCTCCGCCCAGCAACGGGCCGATGATGGCGCCAATACGGCCAATTCCCATCGCCCAGCCCAGACCAGTGGAGCGGATATGCGCGGGGTAAAATTGCACGGCGCAGGCATTGGCGAGGATCTGCGTACCGATAGTGCAGGCCCCGGCCACGCCGATCAGCAGGTAGAGCACCGGCAGCGGTGACTTCAGCGCCAATAGACTCAGCGACAGCGCACCGGTGGCGAAGAACGCCAGGAGTACCCGACCCAGGCCTATGCGATCTCCCAGCCAGCCGCCGCCGATTGCCCCGAAGATGGCGCCGAAGTTCAGCACCAGCAGGAACGCCAGGCTGGAGTTGAGGCCGTAGCCGGCAGCGTTCATAAGCTTCGGCAGCCAGGAACTCAGGGCGTAGACCATCAGCAGGCAGCAGAAGAAGGCCACCCAGAGCATCAGCGTTTTCAGTGCGCGACCATCCTGGAACAACTGGGAGATGGCCACCTTGCCCGCCTGCCCCTTTGCCAGATTGAGCCGGTCGTGCATTTTGGGCACGTAGTCGGGCTCTGCCCTGGCCAGCAGCTCTTTGGCGCGTTCGACCTCCCCCTGGCGCAGCAGGAAGTTCAACGACTCCGGCAGCTGGCGCACCAGCAACGGCAGCACCAGCAGCGGTACAACCGCCACGAAGAACACCGATTGCCAGCCCCAGCTGGGCATCAACGCCATGCCCAGACCCGCAGAGAGCATGCCCCCCACCGAGTAACCGCTGAACATGATCGCCACCAGGGTGCTGCGGATTTTCTTCGGCGCGTACTCGTTCATCAGCGCCACCACATTGGGCATCACCCCACCGATACCAAGCCCGGCGAAAAAGCGGCAAATGGCAAACTCCTCGGGAGTGCGCGCGAATCCGTTGATCACGGTAAAACCGCTGAACAGGACCACACAGGTCATGATGGTCTTGCGGCGCCCGATCCGGTCCGACAGTGGGCCGAAGAACAGTGCACCGAGCATCATGCCCACCAATGCGCAGCTGCCTAGCAGACCGGCCTGCAGCGCAGAGAGGTTCCAGGCTTGCATCAGCGACGGCAGCACCACGCCGTAGATAACCAGATCATAGCCATCGAAGATAATGATCAGCGCGCACCAGAACAGCACGCGCCCGTGAAAGGTATTGAAGCGGGCCCCGTCAAGCAGGGCGGAAACGTCGATATCACGCATGGCATAGCTCTTCTTGTCATTGTTATAGAGCCGGAACCGGCATCGAGGCCGATTCCGGTAGAACGACGCGCAACTAGGCGCAGTGGCTCAGGGCTGTCCAACCTAGTCGAGCGCGGGCATCTCGCACGTCAGCGTCGAGGTCGTGGTTCCACAACCAGTCGAAGCGGCTAGCCAAGGTAGCTCCCAGCGCCTGTTTGTCATCACCCACTGCCGGGTCACGCAGTTCGTAAAGTTCACCGGCTTCCCAGGAGGTACGCTGCACGCGGCAGGCACGCGGGCGGCGCAAGGCGTCGTAGGCAGCCAGCAACTCATCGAGGTTGCCGCGACTCACCTGAACATCTCCCAGCAGGCGGGCGAGGAAGTAGGCGTCCTCGAGCCCCTGCCCTGCCCCGGCGCCCTGGTGCGGCAGCATCGCGTGGGCGGCATCGCCGATCAGCGCCACACGGCCGTGGACATAACCAGGTAGCTCGGCGAGGTCGTGCAGAGCCCAGTAGGTTGGCGAGGGAATGCACTCCAGCAGGATTCGCGCAGCATCGCCCCAGCCGACGAAGGCGTCGAGCATCTCACGCTGGCTGGCCTGACGAACCCAGGGCGAATTCTCGGGCCAGGTGGGCGCGGGCTGACTGCGGTCAGATACGAAGGCCACCACGTTGATGATGCGCCCCCGCTTAACCGGAAAGGTAAGGATGTGGCCATCCAGGCCCAGGTACATCTGCGGCACGTCCACCAAGTGCTCGTCAACGCCAGCGGCACGGTAGGCCTCGCGCAGGTGCAGGCTATCGATCATGCCACGGTAGGCGCAGGTACCACTGAAGCGCGGCACGGCGGGCGGGGCCCCGATACCCTCGAGGACATGGCCACGAATAGCCGATTTGATGCCATCGGCGGCGATCAGCAAGTCACCGCGATATTCACTACCGTCGGTAAAGCGCACACAGGCCTCATCGCCGTGCTGCTCCACGCCCACGGCGCGCTTATTGAATCGGGCAATGCCCTCCGGCAGTCGGCTGGCGAGCACGTCGAGGAAATCCGCCCGGTGCACCGAAGACTGCCCCACGCCAGGAGCCACGCTCGCGCCAATGTAACCGGCGTCGACGCTGCGGCGCCATTCGAACCACACGTCCTGCCAGGGCTCGGGGGTGCGATCGGCAACCTGGGCGTAAGGCTCTGCAATGCCGAGACCGGCAATGGCTCGCACCGCGTTAGCACCGAAGGAAACGCCCGCTCCCACCTCACCGAAGGCCGGTGCGGATTCGAAGAGCTGGACGTCGAGATGGGAATGGCGGCACAGATCCAGTGCCAGGGCGACGCCGGAAATACCGCCGCCGATGATGCCGATACGCAGGGCAGGCTTGGTGATCATGTTTGTACCCATGATGTTGTTGTTGGAGTGAAGTCATCATGGGCGCACGAGAAATATTGATAAATACCGCAGCCTGCATACAAACTATTTCAAACCTGAATATTCCTACCAACCTATGAGGCAGACCATGGACCTGCGCGACCTGGATCTGAACCTGCTAGTGGTGTTCAACCAGTTGCTGATCGACCGCCGCGTCTCCACCGCCGCGGAAAGCCTGGGTCTGACCCAGCCCACCGTGAGCAACGCCCTCAGGCGCCTGCGTACAGCCCTGCAGGACGACCTGTTCGTGCGTACCTATCAGGGTATGGAGCCTACCCCCTACGCCCAGCAACTTGCTGAGCCAGTGTCGCTGGCCATCCATACCCTGCGCGAGGCGCTGAGTCGCCAAGACAGTTTCGACCCGCTAACCAGCGAACGCACCTTCACCATCGCGATGACCGATATCGGTGAAATCTACTTCACCCCGCGCCTGATGGATGCCCTCTCCCGCCTGGCACCAGGCTGCCGCATCAGTACCGTGCGCAACACCTCCGTATCCCTGATCGAGGCGCTGCAGAGCGGCACCGTCGACCTCGCCGTAGGCCTGCTGCCACACCTGCAGGCAGGCTTCTTCACTCGCCGTCTGTTCCATCATCGTTACGTATGCATGTGTCGCAAGGACCACCCCGTCACCAGCGAGCCGCTCACGCTGGAGCGCTTCTGCGCTCACGGTCATGTGCGGGTCATCGCCGCCACCACCGGCCACGGCGAAGTGGACGCACACATGGCGCGTCTGGGGATAGAGCGGGACATCCGTCTCGAAGTGCCGCACTTCGTCGCTGTGGGCCATATTCTCCAGCGCACCGATCTGCTGGCCACGGTACCCGAGCGCTTTGCCGAGTGCTGCGTCCAGCCCTTCGGTTTGGTGGCCCTGCCCCACCCCGTGCAGCTACCGGAAATCGATATCAACCTGTTCTGGCACGCCAAGTATCACCGAGACTCCGCCAACCGCTGGCTCAGGCAACTGATGTTCGAGCTATTTGCGGACTGACGGCGCCCGAAGTGCCTGACAGCCCATTGCCTGCCATGAGGGATCGGGCTGACTGCCGAGTCCTGCGACGGACTCAATACACGCAGCTCTCGCCCTGGCGCAGATACACCAGGGTATGGATCTCGCCGTGTGAATCCTCATAGACCATGGTCGCCTCGCCCACCTCACAGCCCTGAGGCATCTCGATCGAAATGACCCTGGCGACATCCATGGCCTGGCCATAATGGTATGGCTGCGCATCGTCGGCGACTGCCCACTGAGCGACAAGTGTCACGCCGATCATCCAGTATCTTGCTTTCATGCTGCACCTCGTAATGACTCGATGAGCATCAGCTTAAGGAGTGGTTCCGGCAAGAAACAGCGAACTCCAGGCAAGGTAGTTTTGCCTTTAGCGTAATAATCGAAGAGCGCTAAGCGACAGGGCATCAACCCTGGCCACACCGGTTTGCTCCCAGGGTCACGCCCAATAGGTGGGGTTTTCCACCAGGGTTCGATTACCGCGGAATACCAGGGGTAATTGCTCCTTGAGGAACTCCACCCAGGTTCTCACCTTGGCATCGAGAAAGCGCCGCGACGGGTACAGCGCATAGATACCCCGCTCGTGCAGGCGATGTTCGGCCAGCAGGCGTACCAGTCGGCCCTGTGCGAAGGCCTTGGCCGCTATCAGGTCCGGCAGTACGCAAATACCCATACCCTCTCCTGCCGCCTGGGCCATCGCCTCGGCGACGTTGACCTGAAATGTTTCTCCCAGACGGATCGCCCGCTCGACGCCGTTGTCGGTAAAGGTCCAGCTGTCGCCAAAAACCGGGTCGAGCAGGCGCAGGCAGCGATGCTGGCTCAGCTCGTCGAGAGTCATCGGAATACCGTGCTGCCCCAGGTAGCTCGGCGCCGCACAGACCACGCTGTAGGTAGTGCCGAGCAGTTGAGCGACCAGTTCGGAGTCGGGCAACTCCCGGGCCAGAGTAATGACCACATCCTGCCCCTCCTCGAGCAGGTCAGGGTGGCGCTGGGAGAGCGTCAGCTCAAGGTTCACTTCCGGGTAGAGCTCGCTATAGCGGGCGGCCAAGGGTGCAAGTAGATGGGTGCCCAAACCGGTGATCGCGTGCACCCGCAGGCGCCCCCTGGGCATCAGGTAGGCACCACCGGCCTCGGCGCCAGCGTCTTCCAGCTCGCTGAGAATATGCCGACAGCGCTCCAGGTAACGGCTGCCTACCTCGGTCAGCCCCAGCCGGCGGGTGGTACGTTGCAGTAGGCGTGCCTGCAGATGACTTTCGAGTTCGGACACCTGCCGCGACACCTGCGCGGTGGACAAGCCCAGCGTCTGTGCAGCAGCCGTGAAGGTGCCCGCGTCCACCACGCGAGTAAACACCCGCATTGCCTGAAAAACATCCATCTGACTGTTACCTATTTAGTAAGTGTTCTTTGCATAAGACGGCTATTTTTGCATGAAAGCATGGGAAATATACTGCCGCCTTCGCGGGCCGGCCCGGACTTTCCAGCGTGCGCCCGTCCCCCGACGCTTTGCTTAACCGAGGTATTCATGACTCCCGATCAACGATTTGCCCGCTGGGTTCAAATCGCTATCTCGGCCCTAGCCTGTTGCTTCATCTACTTCCTAACCGCCGACCTGAGCATGCCGTTGACACCACAGGCGCAGTTGACCCGACCGGTACTGAAGGTCGCGCCGCGGGTCGCAGGCCAGGTCAGTGAGCTGGCGGTGAGCAATAACCAGTACGTACAACCTGGCCAGTTACTGTTTCGCCTCGATCCGCAGCCATTCGAGCTGGAGGTGCAGCGGGCCGAGTTGGCGCTCGAACAGGCACACCAGGACAACACTGAACTCGATGCCCTGCTGGCCGCCGCCCGTGCCGAGGTCAGCGCGGCCCAAGCCAAGTCGAACGAGTCGGGCGCTCAGGCCCTACGCCTGTCGCGCCTGCTCGAACGCCAGCATGTCTCGCGCCAGGCCTACGATGCGGCCGAAGCGCAGCATCTGATGGCCCAGGCCCAACTGCGTACGGCGCAGGCCAGAGTCCGTGAACTGCAGGCCCGTCGCGGCGGCGCCGACGGTGCCAATCTACGGCTACGCCAAGCCCGCAATGCACTGCTCCGGGCGCACCTGCAGCGGGACTACAGCGAGGTTCGCGCCGAACGTGGCGGCGTGCTCAGCAACCTGCAGCTCACCCCCGGCACCTTCGTCGCGGCAGGAACGCCGGTGGCCGCTCTGGTCGAGGACCGCCTGGACATCATCGCCGACTTCCGCGAGAAGTCCCTGCGCTACATCGGCGTCGACACCCCAGCCGTGGTCGTATTCGACGCCCGTCCAGGCGAGCTGTTCAGCGCCCGGGTCAGTCATTTCGACGCCGGAGTCCGGGAAGGCCAGATCGATGCCAACGGCGAGCTGGCAACGCCCGCGCAATCCGAGCGCTGGGTTCGCGACGCGCAACGACAACGCGTGCACCTGGCACTCGATGAAGAGCTGCCGTTCCTGCTGCCCACCGGGGCTAAGGCCACGGTTCAGCTGAAGCCCTTCGACAACCCGCTGGTGAACCTCGCCGCTACGCTGCAGATCCGCCTGATCAGTTGGTTGCACTATGTCTACTGAACCCTCCGCGGCGGCACACACACTTGCCGAAAGGGCCACAGCGCCCCGTTTGTCACTGGGCAAGAACGACCTGCGCCAGTGTCTGCGCATCGCCACTGGCGGCAGTCTGGCCTTTGTCCTGTGCAAGCTGTTCGACCTGCAGTACGGTGCCTTCTTCTGCGTCTATCCGATGCTACTGCTCGGCCTGGTGCCGCGCCTGACTGCCCACCTGATGCGCCAGTTCTTCACCCAGGGACTGGTCGTCAGCCTGGAGGTCGCGTTGCTCTACGGTCTGTTCGGCGGCCGACCGCTGCTGATGATTCCGCTGGTGTTCTTGCTGTTTCTCTACCGTTTCGCGCTGATGGCCAGCGGCCCGAACTTCCTGTTCGGCGCCCTCGGCGCAGTATTTCTGTCGATCCAGCTGAACTTCGCCAGCTACCCGCACACCGACGTCATCGCCATGCTTGGGAGCAATGGCCTGGCCATCGTGCTGGCCGCAGCGATCGCCGTGCTGATGTTCTACCTGTTTCCCGACTGCGAGCCGCGCCCCGCACGCACGCCGCCGCCCAAAGACCGCGCCAGTCGGCGCCACGAGGCACTGCTCGGGGCAACGGTGGCGACGCTGTCGTTCAGCGTATTCCAGTGCCTGGATCTGCAGGACTCGCTGTCGGCTCAGGTCGCCAGCATCCTGCTGTTGTTTCCCATGCACTGGAACGGCTCACGCTTCGCCGGCCGTACCCGTGCGCATGGCACCCTGCTCGGCTGCGTGATTGCCCTGCTGATCATGCTGCTGCTCTATGATCACCACGACCTACTGCCGCTGGTCGCCCTGCTGCTATGGATCGCCGCCATGGTCTGCGCGCGCTGGCACATGCTGGAAAAGGGGGTGCCCGGCGTCGGCTTCGGCGCTTTGACCACCCTGGCCATCCTGTTCGGCCAGTCGCTTACGCCCAGCCACGACATCATATTTGCGACCCTCTACCGGCTGAGTTCGGTGTGTGTCTCGGTGCTGTTGACCCTGTTCGTCGTGTTCATGGTGCACCGCTTGCTCAACCGCTTTGTCACTACTCGCCACAGCAGCCATTGAAGCCAACAGCTGCGGCCACGGCGATTGTCAGATCAGCGCGCGTTTTTCCTGCTCGTACACAAAGCCGGCGACCGCGCACCGCTACAATTTGTTATCACGCGTGCAACACTTTCGCGGCAAGACGCGCTTGGCCGTGGATCCGAGCGTTTTACGATCATCTGGGAGAAATGATGCGAACGCGCGTGAACCGGCGAATCCACTTGCTCCGCCGGCCCCGAAACATCAGAAGGGATAAGGCTGATCAGATGGCTCAACAGTGACCCACTTGATTTCTGTGAACTCGTCAATCACAGCGCTTCCATCGAAACGGCCGTATCCACTCTGCTTCATACCACCATAGGGGGCCTGCGCTTCGTTTTGTACGGTGGCGCCGTTGATGTGGACACAACCTGCATCCAACCGACTTGCCAGCTCAAGCGCTTTGGAGACATTGGCGCTGAAAATTGCAGATGAGAGGCCATAAGCCGTGTCATTGGCCACTTCCAACGCCTCCTCTGCCCCGTCGACACGAACGATCGTGGTAATAGGACCAAAGGTTTCCTCGTCGTAGATTTCCATGTCCTTGGTCACGCGGTCGACTAGCGTGGGCTGCATCAAGGCACTGTCGGCGATACCGCCCGCGGCGATGACAGCCCCTTTGCCGAGCGCATCTTCGATCAGATGGTTGATCCGCTTTACCGAGCCCTGGGCGATGACCGGTCCGACTACGCAGGTCGGAGATGCGGTGGGGTCGCCAAGCTCCAGTTTGCCGATTCGCTCGGAAAACTTACTCACGAATTCGTCGGCAACACGCTGATCGACCACGAAACGCTCGGTCGACATGCAGATTTGCCCTTGATACAGGAACGAGCCGAATACTGCGGCATTCACTGCGCCGTCGATATCGGCATCCTCCAGCACTACGAAAGGAGCCTTGCCACCCAACTCCAACAAACAGCGCTTGAGATGGGACGCACAGGTTTCGGCGATCATGCGGCCGACCTTGGTGGAGCCCGTGAAGTTGACCCGGCGCACGGTATCGTGGGCCACCAACGCTTCGGTGACAGCCGATGCGTCTTCGGGCGCGGTAATCAGGAAATTGAGCACACCCGCCGGCAGGCCTGCCTCAATGAAGGCATCGGCCACAAGGGCATGAGTGCGAGGACTGTTTTCCGAGCCTTTGAAGATCACGGTATTGCCGCACGCCAGCGGATACGCGATAGCGCGAGCCCCCAGGATCACCGGCCCATTCCACGGCACAATGCTCAGCACGGTGCCCACCGGCTGGCGAAGCGTCAACGAGAAAGCGCCAAGCTTATCGGTTGGAATCGTCTCACCCTTGATTTGAGTAGTGAGCGCTGCAGCCTCGCGCAGCAGATTCGCCGATGCACCTACGTTGAACTGCGCCCAGAGCTGCGATGCGCCAATTTCCTCAGCCATGATCCGGCAGAATTCCGACATCTTGGCCTCGAGGACATCCGCTGCTGCGAGCAGGAGACGACGCCGCTCGGTCGGTCCGGTCTTGGACCATTTGCGGAATGCTCGCTCGGATGAGGCCGCGAGCCGTTTTGCGTCTTCCAGGGTGCAGGCAGCCGCAGTGCTGACCAGTTTGGCGGACACAGGGTCAAGCCGTTGGATCGTCTTGCCTCCGGTAGCGTCCAGCTTGATATTGTCGATTACCAGTTGTGCACTCATTTCTAGACCTTTTAGACAGTAGGAAAATTGTGTGACGCGACCGCATTCAGTCGGCAGCTCCGGGCATACGCAGAATGGGACTGCGCTGCGCAGCTGCGTCAGTGATTGCGCGACTACGCGTAGCCGGATCTGCTACCCGGCTATTGAAGATGGGCGTTGTGCCCACCCTGCGAGCCAACTCCAGGCGAGAAGGCATCACGTCCACGGCAATGGCGGAGTCATGCGGCCAGGGCCGCTTTCCAGCCTAAACGGCTGTAGGCCAAGTTCAGGTCTTGCTGCAGATCGTGATTCCACAGCCAGTCGAATCGGCTGACGAAGACTGCGTCACAACGATGGGGTCGCAAGGTGCCCACTTCAGCGATAGCCCGCTAACCCAGCAGCTCGACCATGTCCTGGGTCAAGGTGCGCTGCTCATTCAGGCGCCGAACGATGCGCTCGACCGTCTCCAGCCGCACCGCGGCGCCGGCACGCATCTCTGCCATGGCGCCCAGGGCCGCGGCGGACTTCTCCAGGCCGGTGCTGGTGGACTGGCCGATGTGTTCGACTCCCGTCCGCGCCTCCTGCGCCGACTTCTGCAGGCTGCCGGCGATCTGCTGGATCTCGCCGCTGGACTCGTTGGCGCGCTGGGCCAGGTGACGCACTTCGTCGGCGACTACGGCGAAGCCGCGGCCATGCTCACCGGCGCGGGCCGCCTCGATGGCCGCGTTGAGCGCCAGCAGGTTGGTCTGCTTGGCGATGTCCTGGATGCTGCCGACGATGGCGCCGATGCGCATCGACTGTTGCGACAGTTCGTCGAATACCTGATCGATGGTGCCCATGTAGCCGGCCAGCTCGCGGATCGCCGCCTCGCAGGCCTGGATGCTGGCGGCGCTGAACTGCACCTTTTCTCCGCCCGCGCGCGCCAGTTCAGTGGCGAAGAGCATGTCCTGCTCGGTGCGCAGGATGCTCTCGAGCAACTTCGCCAGGGGTGCGCGTAGCGGCAGGCCAGGGTCGGAAGGCGGCTCGGGAGCAGGCGCCGCCAGCAGCACCGGCGGTTCAGGCTCAGGCGCCGGTGGCGGCGCTGGCGCTGGCGCTGGTGGCGGCAACTCGACCAGGATCGGCGGCAACCTGTGGTAGAGCAGGCCGGCCAGGGCGACGCCGGCCAGCGCCAGGGCCGCCAGTGGGCCGTGCAGGCCGCTGTCCAACAGCAGCAGGCCGGCTGCGGCCAGCGCCGCCGTCGCTTGCAGCAACGCCGCCAGCGGCTTCTGCCAGTTTCGGGCAGGGGCGTCGGTCTTCTCGTTCATCGTCAGTCTCCCCGGCGTCACAGGCCAATATGTTCCTGGAGGATCTGCGGCTGGCACTTCAGCTCGACGCTGGGCCCGTCGAACACCACCCGTCCCTTGACCATGATCATGCTGCGGTCGGTCAGGTCGAGCAGCACGTTGACGTTCTTGTCCACCACCAGAGTGGCGATACCGCTGGCCTTGATCAGGCGGATCACGTCCCAGATCTCCTTGCGGATCAAGGGCGCCAGGCCCTCGGTGGCCTCGTCGAGGATCATCAGTTCGGGGTTGGTCAGCAACGCGCGGCCGATGGCGACCATCTGCTGCTCGCCGCCGGAAAGGTTGCCGCTCAGGTGGGAGAAGCGCTCGGCCAGGCGCGGGAAGGTCGCCAGCACCCGCTCCAGGTTCCAGTCGCGGCGCCCGTCCAGGCCCGGGCGGGCGGCCATGATCAGGCTCTCGCGCACGCTCAGGTTGGGGAACATGCCGCGGCCCTCTGGCACATAGCCGATACCGCGGCGGATGATCTGGTGGGTGGCGCGGCCGCTGCAGCGCTCGCCGCGGATCAGCACCTCGCCGCGGCGCGCCGGCGTCAGGCCGAGCAACGAGCGAATGGTGGTGCTCTTGCCCATGCCGTTGCGGCCCATCAGCGCCAGGGTCTCGCCCGGCTGGATCTGCAGGTCGACGCCATGCAGCACATGACTGTTGCCGTAATAGGTGTGCAGGCCGGTGGCCTGCACCAGGGCTTGTGCGCTCATCAGAATTGCTCCTCGCCGTCGCCCAGATAGGCCTGCTGTACCGCCGGATCGTTGCGCACCTGGTCCAGCGGGCCACTGGCCAGCAGCTCGCCGTTGACCATCACGGTGAGACGGTGGGCGATGCTGAACACCGCATCCATGTCGTGCTCGACCAGGACCATGGCGTACTGCTGCGACAGTCTGGCGAGCAGTTCGACCACCCGCGCCGATTCGTCCTTGCCCATGCCGGCCATGGGTTCGTCGAGCAGCAGGAAGCTCGGCTCGGTGGCCAGTACCATGCCGATCTCCAGTTGGCGTTGCTCGCCATAACTCAGGGCATCGGCCAGGGTGTCGCGGTGGGCGGCCAGGCCGCAAAGCTCCAGCGCCCGTTCGGCGCGCTCGCGTACCTCGACATAGGCCTCGCAGCGGCGGAAGAAACGAAAGGAGTTCTTCAGCCGCGACTGCGCCGCCAGCCAGCAGTTTTCCAGGCAGGTGAAGCTGGGAAAGATGTTGGTGCGCTGGAAGCTGCGGCCGATGCCCAGGTGCGACACCCGGTTGGGCGCCAAGCCGGTGATGTCGCGGCCGTGAAAGAGGATCTGCCCGGCGCTGGGCTGAAGATGGCCGGACAGCAGATTGACCATGGTGCTCTTGCCGGCGCCGTTGGGGCCGATGATCGCGTGTACCTCGCAGGGCGCCACGCTCAGGGAAATGTCGTTGACCGCACGCAGGCCGCCGAAGGCCTTGCTCAGTCCGCGGGTTTCTAGAACATGGGCGGTCATACGCCGGCCTCCTTCTTCATCGCGTCGGGGGTGGATACCGTACTTGCGTCGCAGGCCGTGGCTGTGCGCCGGTCGCAGAGCTGCAGCAGCAACCCGGCGAGACCGCGCGGCAGCAACAGAACCATGGCGATGACCACCAGCCCCATGGGCAGCTCCCAGTGCGGGGTCAGGCCGGCGAACAGATGGTGCAGGCCCTCGAAGGCGAAGGCGCCGAAGATGGCGCCGAACAGGCTGCCCATGCCACCGAGGATGACCATCACCAGGGCGTGGGCCGAGAGCTGCCAGCCGACCTGGTCGGGGCTGACGAAACCGTATTGGGTGGCCGAGAGCATGCCGGCGTAGCCGGCGATGGTGCCGGCAATGACGAAGGCCGCCAGCTTGTAGAACAGCGGGTTGTAGCCCATGGAACGGACCCGTTCCTCGTTGTGCTTGATGCCCAGCAGCACCCGGCCGAACGGCGCGCGCAGGAAGGTGCGCAGCAGCAGATAGACCAGCACCAGGGAGCCGAGCACCAGGTAGAACAGGCTGCGCGGGTTCTCCAGGTCGAGCAGATGCACCCCGGCGATGGCCACCTCGGGCTTGAGGAACAGGTAGATGCCGTCCGAGCCGCCGGCGAAGGCCGAGTCGTGGAACAGGTAATAGAGCATCTGCGAGAAGGCGATGGTCGCCATGATGAAGAAGATGCCCGAGGTGCGGATGATCAGCAGGCCCATCAGCAGCGCAGCTGCGGCGCTGACGCCCAGGCACAGCAGCAGCGCCAGCCAGAAGTTCACCGCCTCGAACTCCGGGGCGAACAACACCAGGCTGTAGCCGGCGATGCCGAAGAAGGCCGCCTGGGCCAGGCTGACCATGCCGGTCACGCCCACCAACAGGTCGAGGCTGAGAGCGACCAGGGCGAGAATCATGATGTGGGTCAGTTGCTGCAGGTGGAAGGATACTGTCGATCCCAAGCCATAAGCAATTGCTGTTGCTGTTGCTGTTGCTGTTGCTGACAGGACATGGACATGCCATAGCGATCCTACGTGTAGAAGGTCGGGCAAGCGACCAAGCCTTTCACTTCATCACGCGGCACTGCTGCTCGCCCTACGAAATCAATGCGGGTACTACACGTTCCGTAATAAGGGACTGTGGCACCATGCCATAAAGGAAGTTGCTTCGCCTCACCGACTGACGGATAGCGGTTGGTCAGGTCAACTTTCATGGCACGGAAGACGGGGTCACCAGCTACGCAGTTCTTACGACCTTATGTGCCTCTGCTTGAAGATTTCTGCCAGTGGCTATTACGACTGGAGGGATCGTGATCCAAGCCCCGAATGCTCGCCTGATTGCGACCGAGCGAATTCAATGATGGTAAGTACGCCAACGGCCTGCTTTGCCAACTGCCCTACCCGACCGATGACACGCGTTTGATCATTGCAGCGGCACAGGAGGGAATCAAAAGGCTGTAACGAGAGGGTTTCAGCTATGCCAAAGCCCAAGTGTTGCTGCTAGACCTGTGTAAGCGTGATGAGTACACACAGGATCTATTCGCACAGGAACAGCCAGCTCGAACAGAAAAGCTAATGAGCACATTGGATGCAATCAACGGTCGCTGGGGCGCCTTAAATCATCGCACCAAACCATCTTAGAGAGAGTTCACCGTCGCCCCTAACATGGCATAGGTGATGGATATCACCTTTATCCATACCAGCAGGACTGGCTGTGAAGGCAGCATTACTTCGCCTAATCTAGCGCGGCGGGATTAAAAAGGCGCAGAGCCTAGGTGTAGGACTCCGCGCAACGCTCAATCGTTAGAAATGTTAGGCACCTAGCTCGAACAGGGGGCGCTGTCGACGCGGATACAGGCCTCCAGACTCTGGTTGCGCGGCAACAGCCGTGAGAAGTAGACGGTGACGTAGAAATAGCCCGCGTCAATCTTTGTCTGCGCCACAACCGATGTAGCATGCCCGGGTTTTATAGACCGGGCCAAGATTAATGATGCTCGCCAAGTGGGGCCTGAGCGAGAATCACGTGCCTATTCGCCGGGCTCTTAGATACCACCCAGGCAGAGGTACTTGATCTCCAGGTAATCCTCAATGCCGTACTTGGATCCTTCGCGACCCAGGCCGGATGCCTTGATACCACCGAAAGGCGCAACTTCATTGGAGATCAGCCCAGTATTGACGCCGACCATACCGTATTCTAGGGCTTCGGCCACACGGAACACGCGCCCCATATCGCGGGCATAGAAGTACGAGGCCAGGCCGAACTCGGTGTCATTGGACATCGCGATCACGTCGGCCTCGTCCTTAAAACGGAACAGCGGCGCCAGCGGACCGAAGGTTTCTTCCTTGGCTACGGCGGCGTTATTCGGTACGTCAATGAGGATGCTCGGCTCGAAGAAAGTGCCACCGAGGGCGTGCGGCTTACCACCAGCGAGTAGCTTGGCACCCTTGCTAATGGCGTCGGCAATGTGCTCCTGGACCTTGGCCACCGCCTTGGCATCGATCAGAGGGCCGGTGGTGATACCTTCGTCCAAACCGTTACCAATCTGCAACTTAGCTACCGCGATTTTCAGCTTCTCGGCGAAGGCATCGTATACGCCGTCTTGGATATACAGGCGGTTGGCGCACACGCAGGTCTGGCCATTGTTGCGGTATTTGGAGATCAGTGCGCCTTCCACTGCCTTATCAAGGTCGGCATCATCGAATACGATGAACGGCGCGTTTCCGCCCAGTTCTAGCGACACCTTTTTAATGTCCTTGGCACATTCGGCCATTAGCTGGCGACCAATTTCGGTGGAGCCAGTAAAGCTCAACTTGCGCACGATCGGGTTGCTAGTCAGTTCGCTGCCGACTTCGCCAGCACTGCCAGTGATTACACTGAACACGCCTTTGGGGATCCCGGCACGCTCGGCCAGCACTGCCAACGCCAGCGCCGAATAAGGCGTTTGCGACGCTGGCTTGAGCACCATGGTACAACCGGCGGCCAGGGCCGGGCCGGCTTTACGGGTGATCATGGCTGCCGGGAAGTTCCAGGGTGTAATCGCTGCCGTTACGCCGATGGGCTGTTTGATCACGATCAGGCGTTTGTCCGGTTGGTGGCCGGGAATTACGTCGCCATACACGCGCTTGGCTTCTTCGGCGAACCACTCAAGGAAGGACGCCGCGAAAGCAATTTCGCCCTTGGCTTCGGCAAGTGGCTTACCTTGCTCCATGGTCATGAGACGACCCAGGTCGTCCTGGTTTTCAATCATCAGTTCAAACCAGCGGCGCAGTTTGTTGGCGCGGTCTTTAGCTGTCAGTGCACGCCAGGCTGGCAGGGCATGATCTGCTGCTTCGATGGCTCGACGGGTTTCCGCTGCCCCCATCTTCGGCACACTACCCATAACTTCGTTGGTGGCCGGATTGGTGACCTGAATGGTCTGGCCGCTGTCCGCGTCCAACCAGGTTCCGTCGATATAAGCCTGTTGGCGGAACAATTGGGTATCTTTGAGTTGCATGGCGTGCTCCTTCGCAGACTGCATTCAGTGCTGCTCAGCTATTTTCCAAGCTATGAATTTAAGCCGAGGAGAGCCACATAAAAGCAATTCTCTCCTCCCCCGGATTGATCTAACCAACCCACTGAGTGGTGTCGTCCAGCGCCCTGGCAAAGCGCTCTACAATCATTCCGACTTCCTGTTCGTTGACGATTAACGGCGGGCAGAAGGCCACGGCATCACCCATGGCGCGAGTAATCATGCCGTGTTCCTGGGCTCTGCCGGCCATGTAGCGTCCGAGGGTGCCTAGCGCCTGATACGGCGCCTTGCTCACGCGATCGCCAACTAGTTCTACCGCAGCGATCAGTCCACAACCGCGAATTTCGCCCACCAAGGGATGATCGATGAAATGCTGTAGGCCGCTGCGCAACAACTGGCCCATTTGCGCCGCATGCTCGACCAGGCTCTCCTCTTCAATAATCTTCAGGTTCTCCAAGGCCACGGCAGTAGCTACCGGATGACCGCTGCCGGTGAACCCATGCCCAAGCGCGCCAAGCGCTTGGCTCTGATCAGCGATGCCCTCAAATACTGGGGCATTGATCAGAATCGCCGCTATCGGCTGATAAGAAGATGACAGTTGCTTGGATAACACCATGATGTCCGGCTGGATACCAAAGGTCTGGCTGCCAAACATCTGCCCGGTACGCCCAAATCCACAGATTACCTCATCGGCGATAACCAGGATGTCGTACTTACGGCAAACTTTCTGGATCTTCTCCCAGTAGGTACGAGGCGGCACTATGACACCGCCAGCGCCCATCAATGGCTCGCCAATGAACGCTGCGATAGTCTCCGGGCCTTCGGCGAGAATCTTCTGCTCGAGCTCGACGGCAAGGCGGTCAGCGAAATGCTCTTCACTTTCACCGGCAAGGGCGAAACGATAATGGTGCGGGCAGCCGACATGCAGGAAGCCTGGAAGCGGCAGGTCGAAACCGCGCTGGTTGCCTGGAAGGCCAGTCAAGCTTGCGCTGGCGACGGTGATGCCGTGGTAGCCGTTGACCCGACTGATGAACTTCTTCTTGGCTGGTTTGCCTAGAGCGTTATTGAGGTACCAGACCATCTTCACTACAGTATCGTTAGCCTCGGAACCGGAGTTGGTGAAGAACACCTTACTCATAGGCACCGGCGCCATCTCGATCAGCTTTTCGGCTAACTCGATACTCGGGCGATGCGATTTGTGACTGAACAGGTGATAAAACGGCAGGGTGTTGAATTGCTGCTCAGCTGCCTTGATCAGACGTTGATTGCTAAAGCCAAGCGCGGCGCTCCACAACCCAGCCATCGCCTCGATATAACCCTTGCCCTGATCGTCATAAACATAGATACCCTCCCCGCGCTCGATGATCAGCGGGCCAAGCTCCTGATGAAGGCGAGCATTGGTGTAGGGGTGCAGTTGATACTGAATGTCTTTTTCTGGCAGCGAGGATACTGACTGGTTCATGGGGCGCTCTCAATATGACTAACAAGCATGGTTTCTGGGAGTAGCCTTATAAGTAGGCATCCGGCTTTTGATCACAATCACACACTTCAATTCGGTAACGAGTTCAGTAACGATGACTTGGCTCGGGGACGTTAAGTGCACTAGCCGATAGCCTATTAGACTGAGCCGGTGCGGGGCTTGTCGTCTTGCGCACAGTCTTGTTCGTTCCAGTGCACTGCCGAATTCGCCCCGCACTGCCTCATGCGGGATGTTGGTTTTTTACAAACCTGGGTAGCCCCTGCAGCTGTGCATCAATCTGCTTGATGATGTAGGCGCCTATGGGAATTGCAGAGGTAGCCGCCGGCGATGGTGCATTGCAGACGTTGACGCTACGGCGGGTATTGCGGAACAGGAAGTCCTCGATCAACTTGCCGTCCGCTGAAACCGCTTGGGCGCGGACGCCGGCCGGGTAAGGCTTGAGATCCTGCAGCGTTAAGCTGGGGCAGTACTTGCGTACTTGCTGTAGATAACCACGCTTGAACAGCGAGTTTTTCATCTCGATCAGGCCGGGCCGCAGATTGTCCTTGAGCACTTTAAGAATGCCCGGATTGGTGAGCATTGCGAACGTGTCGGACAAAGATATGTCACGCTTGCGATAGCCCTCACGCTTGAGTGCCAGCACAGCATTGGGACCGACTGTCACACTGCCGTCGATCATTCGCGTCAGGTGCACGCCGAGGAACGGCATGGAGGGATCGGGAATCGGGTAGATCAGGTGATTGACGATCCGGTTGTGCTGCTCAGGCAGCAAATAGTATTCGCCACGGAACGGGCAAATGCTAAAGCCAGGATCTAAGCCCAGTAGACATACAATGCGGTCGGCCATCAGACCCGAGCAGGTCACCAAAAAGCGTGCAATGACTTCTTCATGCTGGGTTTTAACCCGCATCTCCGTGGCGCGCTCTTCCAGGCCGATGACTTCGCTGTCGTAGCGAATCTCGCCACCGTGCCTCTGGAACTCGCGAGCCATGGCAGCGGTGACCTCGGCATAGTTAACGATACCACTGGAGGGCACGAAGATCCCGCCGATTCCGGTGATGTTCGGTTCGCGTTCCTTCAGTTGCTCCGCAGACAGCCACTCGCGCTCCAGACCATTGGCTGCAGTGCGCTCCCAAAGCGCGCGCATGCGCTGCATTTCCACCTCATTGGTGGCGACCAGCAACTTACCGCACTCATCGTAGATAATGCCGTGCTCGTTACAGAACGATTTGGTAGCACGGTTGCCTTCCAGGCAGAACTTCGCCTTCAAGCTACCCGGCGTGTAGTAGACGCCGGCGTGGATGACCCCGCTATTGTGCCCCGTCTGATGCTTAGCTGGCCCGGACTCTTTCTCGAGCAACAAGATTTTCGACTCTGGGTAGGCCTTGATTAATTGCATGGCAGTCGACATGCCGATAATGCCGCCCCCGATGATCACAAAATCGTACACCGCTATCACCTCTACTCGATCTGTTTTGCCCCGTGGACAAACGACAAGGGCTAAACCGCGCAGCCCCTGTTCAATTAATGGCAATTATTGGCCTTGCTGATGGCCGAGTTTGGGGTAACTGAAGTAACCGCGCTGGCGCATCAGTTCACGGCGCAGCCCAGGGTGAGGGGTGAAACGATCGCGGCCATGCAGCCAATACAGGTTATTAATCAGCAGGAAGCAGCCAACTGGCACCGGCACGGAAAGCTTCTGTTTACTGCCCTCCAGGGAGATAGACAGGTCGGTCAGCCAGTTGCCCTCGTCGAAGTCTTTGGGCTGAACAAATTGATCGATATAGCGAATAGTCGGCCGCCCTTCGGCGTCGACATCAAAGATCGAATGGAACACGTCCGTATCGACCCTTTTACTCGGCGGCGCGGTCCAGCGCATGACGCGCCGTGCTAGCGGATGATGGAAGAAAGCATGGCGATCCTCCCAGTCGTCCAGATGCAGGATCAGCGAGTTGCCACCTTCGATATTCTGCTCATCGATCTTCATCATCAGCACGTAGTCGGTGATCTGATCGACGAAAGTACCATCGTTGTGCAACTCCATTACCCGGTGAGGTTGGCGCAGGTAGCTGTCCGAATTATCGACGTTCTCGACCACGAAGCGTGCGTAGAACTGGCCGCTCATCGCATCAAAGTTCGACCGCCCCAGCAGGTGGGCCACAGCAGTCGAGAATTTGACCATATCATCAGCTTGTGCCACATCATTCAGGGCCTCCTGCTTGATTAACAGCCCTCCGGTGGCACGATCCATTAGGGCGTTGAGTAGCACCGGGCGCAGGCTGTTACCGCAGAGATCGTCAAGAATTTTGGCGAAGCGAAATCGCAAGAAGGACTTGTATTCCAGCGCCTGCACCGGCCACTCGGCCACTGCTACACAGAAAGCCTCTATCGTCGCCTTAGTGAAGGTCAGCTCGAACAAACGGGGCGACTGAGCGGAGGGTGAAAGAGAAAACCCCTTAACGGCGGTCGGTAGCGGCATCACAAGATCTTTGAGCTGGGTAAAGGCATTCATGGCAGAGTCCTGACGAAAAAATTGTCTGTACGCCGCCCCGAGATTTACCAGAACAGCCGGACTAAAAATATAGCTATTTTATAAAAATGTCTACGCTTTTATAAAATAGCGACACTCGGCAACTGCATCTCCACTTAGTAAATATTTCTGCAGTTGCGTATGATGGATAAAACCCGTTGAGGAGCATGGTTTATGGATACGCTCGCCCCCCGCCAAAACTCAGCAGTCAGCGGCTATGAGTGGCTCAAGCGGGACATAATTCAGGGCATGTTCAAGCCCGGAGAAAAACTGCGAATGACTGCGCTTAAGGAGCGCTACGACCTAGGCGTAGGCCCTCTGCGTGAAGCGCTATCGCATCTGATTGCGGAAAATCTGGTAGTAGCTATCAGTCAGCGTGGCTACCGCGTCGCTCCTATGTCGCTGAGCGAAATGCAGGACATCTATGACGCACGGGCCAATCTCGAAGCGCTGGTACTTAAGCTCGCCATCGAACGCGGCGATGACGCCTGGGAGGCCCAGGTGTTGGCCTATTCGCATACATTGGCCAAGGTAATGGAGGTCAAGACCCAGGAGCAGATGCTGGAAATATGGGATGCCCGACACAAGGCCTTCCATACAGCTATAGCCTCCGGCTGTGGGTCTAGACACCTGCTGCAGGCGCGCGCCTATCTGTTCGATCAGGCCGAGCGCTATCGCCAGCTGTGGCTGCGGCGCACGGTGCTATCCGAGGAGGCCTTGTCCCTGAAACGTCAAGAGCACAGCGAACTGGTAGAAGCTATCCTTGCCCGTGACGCAACGCGAGCAAGCGCCATGATGCAGGCTCATCTGATGACACCAGTACCGATCATCGAAGGGATCATGCGCAACAGCAACCTGAGAGCATCCCAGTCCGCCCCTGAAATCATGGGATAGTTACCGTGTCTCGCCCTTAGAGGGGGTGCCTGCGGAATTTCAGCATGTTTTTTGCAGGACAGACCTGAAGCAATTACTACCCAACACCATAGCTTTGCACCTAGCATGGTTCCGTCTTACGCTTGTGAAGCCTGCGCCGCTCTCAGCCCGCTCGCGTGAACCTAAAACAATAAGCTTGGCTTGATCAGCAACACCAGCTACGCATGAGTTTGCCAATGCAGACGACAAAGGCTTACCCAAGTTAGCGCCCGTATGGAATATCAGACGCCGATATATAACTGGTACTCCCGCAACGGTGAAAAGGCGTGGAGCCTTTATGGGGAGCTACGCCGAGTGACTTCTAATCCCCCAGAGCACATTGACAATAAAGTAACCGGCTACGGCTTTAACGAAACGGCTCGGGCTTCACTGGCAGTACAACTAAAGTGCTGGCGAAAATGCCGGGAAAATTGTGCCTGATCACTGAACCCCCAACGATATGCCAGCTCACCGATTGATAGGTGGCAGTGGGGATCACGTAGGCGTTGATATACAGCCTCCAATCGTTTCAGGCGAATCCATTCACCGAGACTGTAGGGCGTACTGAAAAATAATTTATGCAAATAGCGAACCGATAAGCCGCAGGCCTGAGCAATATGCTGCGGGTTTAGTTCAGCTGAACACAAGTTTCGGTCGATGTAGTGCTCGATACGCTGCAAATGCAGGGCAGCTAGACTCGAACTCTCACTATTAAGGACGCGCTCATCTTGGCGCAGAGCCATTAACAACGTCGAAAGCACCTGTTCCAGCAGCATATGACGGGCATCCGCATCGCATTCGTCGAAGCGCGCGGCACACATCGCCAGTTGATCAACAAAAATTCGTCCCAATCCACGCCGAGCCTCGAAACAGAAACGGGTGTAGCGCTCGGCTCCACGTATCTGTCCATGTAGCGCGCGCTCAGGCAGCTTGAATACCCAAAGGTCGTTGTCGCAGGAGTAGTGAAAACGATAAGGCGCATCGCCTCGCTCGAAGATGAACCCACCTGGCTTACAATGGAGCTCACGACCGTCTTGCTCGAAGTGTACTTCGGTAAGGCGCGGCACTGTTACAAGGTAACAGGGTTCAGTATCTTCGCTAACCTGGCTCTCGCTGCGCGAATAGCCTAGCTGACTGGAGCGCAGGCGCGATAACGCCAACGGCGTACTGCCCGTTTTCCAAATTTTCAGGCTGCCTTGGAAAATGGCGCTGGAATTGAACTCCAACGACAATGGAAAATATGTATTGCCGATGGCTTCGGCCCAACGCGATTGCCTTTCTCCCTCAGGCCAATACCGCGTAGACAATTGATCTGTCATGAAAGGTCCTCAATTTGTAGTTATTATGAGGGCGGCACCAACGGTGAATGCCGTCGGTGCCGTTGTTACACAATCCTTTGTTAAAAATCCCTGACGGTCAATGACCGGGAGTCAGTTCATATGTGGCCGAGGGATCCAGACTGACCCGCCAGCCCGGTGGAACAACGATGTTTGTGGTCGCTTCCTCAATCACACAGGGACCTTGAATAATCTGCCCTACTTCTATGCGGTCGCCGTTGTACACAGGCGTGTCCTGCCAATCGTCTTGCGCATTGAACAGCATCGGACGATGACCAGCCGGAATCGCGGCCGTTGCCTTGAGCGGGGTTGCAAGTTCAGGCATTGGTGGACGCTGTAACCGCGCGATCACCGAGCACTCTAGATTAACTAGTTCGACCGGGCTGTTAGGCTCACTGAAGGAAAACAGCGCCTTGTGCCGCTGGTGGAAGGATTCGCGCAGGGCCGCCAGGCTGCTACGGTCGAGCCGGTCGCAGCTCAGTTCGACGCTGCACTCGTGGATCTGTCCGAGGTAACGAATCTCCAGGCTGTACTGGCATTCAATACGATTGTCACCACCGAAACCATCGTCTCGCAGGTTCGTCATACCACGCTCGCGTAACTGCTGCAGGGCCTGGTTTAGTTGCTCCAAATCGACGAACTCGTCATCCAAACGCATCGGCAAAGTAGTCAGCTGATCATAGCGGATGTCAGAGAGAATCTGGCCGAAGGCGCACAGCCCCGAAGCCACCTTGGGAATCAGCACAACCTTGCTGCCGATTTCCTCAGCTAGTCGCATCACGTGCATGCCCGCTGCACCACCGGCACCGATCAGGGCGAAGTCACGGGGATCATAACCACGCTCAATGGACACGCGGCGGATACCACTAACCATGCTCAGGTTAACCAGGGTAATGATACCGACGGCCGCGCGCTCGACACTGATACCCAGCGGTTCGGCAATTTTACTGCGGATCGCATCGATCGCGGCTTGTCGATTTAGACGGATGCTGCCACCGAGCAGTGCACCATCAGCCAGATAACCGAGCGCCAGGTTAGCATCGGTTACAGTCGGCTCGACCCCACCCTTTCCATAACACACAGGCCCGGGGTTAGCCCCGGCACTGCGTGGACCGACCTGGAGCATGCCGAAGTCGTCAAAGTGGGCGATCGAGCCACCGCCGGCGCCAAGGGTTTCCACCTGAATCATTGGCACGCCGATACGGTAACGGAGGAAGTCGCTGTCTTTGCTGAAGTTGGTGCGACCGCCTTTGCTAAGAGTGATGTCGAACGAGGTACCACCCATATCGACGGTGATTACGTTGTCGATACCGAATGGCTGGGCCACGCACAAGCCGGCTTGCGGGGCAGATGCCGGACCGGAGTTGATCGCGTTGACCGCCCGCTCACGCATTACCACGCCAGGAGCCAGACCTCCGTTGGACTGGAAATAGCGGGTAGGCTGCTGCGCGCCCAGCTCCTCGAACAGCGCGTCGATGCGTTCGATATAACGACCCATCACTGGGCTAAGGTAGGCGTTGACCACGGTTGTCGAGGTGCGTGTGTATTCGCGAATCTGCGGGAACACCTCGTGGCCGCTGCAGACAAATACGTCAGGTAAAGCCGCACGCACCATAGCCATAGCGCGCTGCTCGTGACTAGGGTTGCGCACCGACCAGACGAAGGAGATCGCCACCGCCTGCACCTGTTGTTCGCGGAAGTAGTCGATGGCGGCATGAATCGCCGCCTCGTCTAGCGGGCTGAACTCGCTGCCGTCACTGATAATACGCCCGCCGATTGGACGGCGCAGGTGGCGCGGCACTAACATATGCGCCGGTGGATAAGTGGCGTCATAGCGATGGCCATCTTCTTTGTGGCCAAGGCGAATTTCCAGGCTGTCTTCATGGCCATCGGTACACAGCAGGCCCACCTTGACCCCGGTCTTTTCGATCAGTGCGTTGAGCGCCACAGTCGTCCCGTTGATGCACAGATCGCAGTCGGCAATGATCTCGGCTGGTGTACGGCCGAGGGCATCGGCGATTTGCGCCAGACCGTTGCGTATGGCCAGGGTGCCGTCATGTGGGGTGGACGGCGCCTTGAACAACTGCACGTTGCCCTGATGGTCGGCGAGGATGAAATCAGTGAAGGTGCCGCCGGCATCGATGCCCAGGCGATATTGTTGTTTGCTCATTTTCGAATTCTCTGCATTGCTCAAAGGGGCTGTGCTCAGTGCGCGGCTCGGTGTGCGTGGGTTGCGGCTTCATCGAGTTGGCCGTTGCCGTCAATCACTACGCCGTATTCAAGGCGCGCGCCGTCAATCGAGACCAAGCCGTTGCGCACATCGGCTAGAACCGTGGCCAGCGGACGACGTAGTGGGTCGCCATAGCCACCACCGCCCGGGTTGACGTTGATTACGCGCTCACCTGGTTGTGCGGTCAGCAGAGTGTTCTGGATGTAATGGTCTTCCTCACCGTCGACATGTCTATGGATCAAGCGGCCGAGCTTGGGCTCGAGCAGAACATTCTTCGCCCCTGCCGCACCGGCGGTAGGCAGCTGCCGGCCCTCACCGAAACCGACCACGGTCATGGCGTGCTTCAGCGGCTCGAGCTCCAGGCGAGTACCAGAGCCACCGCGGAATTCACCGGCGCCACCACTGTCGGTCATCAGGCTGTAGCGGTGTATCAGTACCGGATAGGAGTACTCAAGCAGTTCGATATCGCCGGACATCAGCGCGCCGAAGCAGCACAGCGGGCCGCAAGCAGGCCAACCATCCATAGCCTTGTTAGCGCCAGCGCCGGAGATGACCGAGGCCAGCACCATGGTCACATATTCATCGTTGTTGTTGCGTGGGTCGTGCCCAGCGATATTGATCCCGCTGGCATGCCCCCAGGAGGCGGTCACACGCTCCGGAGCCGCCTGTTCAAGGGCCAGACGCACGGCATCGGCGAGGGTTTCCATCGGAGTAGTGGTGCAGTTGACGTGCGGTGCCGGCTCCTGGGCGTTGCACAGAGTACCGGACGGGCCAAGGTCTACACTCACGCAGCGATAGAGGCCTTCATTGTAGGGCGGTGGCACCTGGGCGAACATCATCAGTCCGAGGTAAACCCCGGAGATCGAATTGCCCGCGTAGGAGTTGATGAAGTAAGGCACCTGCGGCGGGCTCTCTATCAGAACGTGCGCCTCGTCGCCGCGAATTTCCACCTGGGCAGTGATCGACAATTCTCCCAGACCATGACCGGAGTCTTCGAGAATGGCAGTGCCGCTGTAGAAACCGTCTGGCACATCACGCAACAATGCGCGCATATGACGGTCTGCCATATCTTTCAGCTCGGTAATGCACGCTCGGACCTGGTCGACGCCATAGCGATCGAGCAACTCGATCAGGTGACGCTCGCCCACGCTGCAAGCACCGTACTGGGCATTCAGATCGCCTTCTTGATAGGCGCGGGCGCGCATGTTGGTCAGCAGCAGGTTGATTACGTCTTCCCGGCGCTGGCCCTGGGCCCACAACTTGACAGGCGGGATGCGCAGGCCCTCTGCGTAGATTTCTTTTGCGTCCGGGTTGTAGCCGGCCGGTACCGGGCCGCCAATATCGGTCAGGTGGCCCTTGCAGACCGTCCAGAACACCAGCTCGCCCTTATAGAACACCGGTTTGTACATGCAGCAGTCGAGGATATGACTGCCCATGTAGGCTGGATCGTTATGATAAATAACATCGCCCTCGGCAATCTCATCACCGAAGAAGCCAGCAACGCATTTCATCGCTGGGATAAGCGAACCGAGATGAATAGGAATGTCCTGGCCTTGCAGGATCATTTCCGGGAGGTGATCGAAGAGTGCGTTGGAATAGTCGTGGGCGAGGTTGAACACGCTCGAGCGACTGGTCTTTTCCAGCGTCAGGGTCATTTCTCGCTGGGCTGTTTCGAGCGCACCGCGCACGACTGCCAGGGTGATCGGGTCTACTGTGTTCATGGGTCACCACAAATCTTGTTTTTGTCTGGGGAGGCGTGACGGATGTCTTGCCCACATCGCTAAGCTACGCGCGGGCCTAGCGGCTGGCTTGTCTTCAAGCGCACCGTTTTTTGGCCTGAAGTGAACTGTTTCTACTGGTGCATCTACTCAAGATCTAATGCCGGGAGGCCGGAACGCTGCGATCGGGTAGGAGGCGGCCTCACGGCCGCCGTCCTCCCACACCACCGTGCGTACGGTTCCGTACACGGCGGTTCAGGCCATGCGGTTAAGCCGATTGATCGTATCCAGTATCGAGACCAGTCAAAGTCTGTCCCATAGCTTCTTCGGCAGCGCCTGATTCATATGCGGCGCTCCTGAGTTCCACCACGGGCCTCGGCCATTGAAGGCCGACTTGCAGGCACGCTCCTCGCTCAATCCCAGGCGCATCAGGTTGCGCGCCCTCGTAGAGGGCTGCTTCCATTGCCGCCAGATGACACAGCGAAGTTTGTGCCTGACCCAGCCATCCAGCTCTTCCAGTGGACGCTTGCTCTGGCTGAGCTTGAAGTAGCCTGCCCAGCCTCGCAGCACCGGGTTTACCCGCTCGATGACATTCGCCATCTTGTGGCCCCGCACCCCTCGCAGCAGTTCCCTGAGACGGTCGCGCACACGGCGCAGGCTCATGGTTGCCACTCGCAGTCTAGGCTGCGAGTGCCAACTCATCCCATACCCCAGGTAGTCGCATTTCCACGACCCAGCCACGCGACTCTTGTCCCGATTCAGTCTCAGTTTCAGACGGTGATTCAGGAACCGCTCGACACTGGCCAGCACTCGTTCGCCAGCACGCGGACTACGGACATAAATGTTCGCGTCATCGGCATAGCGCACGAAGCGATGGCCTCGCCGCTCCAACTCACGGTCGAGTTCATCGAGCAGGATGTTCGACAGCAGCGGCGAAAGCGGGCCGCCTTGCGGCGCCCCCTCCTGCCGATGGCTGACAACCCCGCCCGACATGACGCCCGCTTCGAGGTAACGGCGGATGAGTCTGAGCACCTGTTTGTCTTCGACATGGCGCTCAACACAGAACATCAGGATGTCGTGGTTGACCCGATCAAAGAACTTCTCCAGATCGAGTTCCACGCAACACCTATGACCCGCCGCCACATGGGTGCGGGCCATCTCGACAGCCTGGTGAGCGCTTCTGCCCGGACGGAAGCCGTAGCTATAGTCCGAGAACAGCGGATCGAAGATCGGCGTGAGCTGTTGCAGCAGGGCTTGCTGGATCAGGCGATCCACGACACTGGGAATGCCCAGTTGCCGCATACCGCCCTGCGGTTTGGGAATTTCGACCGCCCGCACTGCCTGGGGATGGTATTCACCTGCCAGCAGCCTGACCTTCAGGATGGGCCAATACTGTTTCACGTAGCCTGCCAAGTCGGCGACCGTCATGCCATCGGCACCCGGCGCCCCCTTGTTGCTGACCACGCGCTGATACGCACGCTTGAGATTGAGCGGCGCAAGCACCCGCTCCATCAGCGTGTCCGGCTCCGCGTTCATCCACGTCACCGACGCCGCCGATACCTCTGCGCTGTCAGGCGTCATCCTCGGCCTCTGGCCGGGACTCGGGGTGACAGTCTTCTCTTGGAGAAATTTCTGCATTTCGGTTATCGACGAGACGCTGACGCCTACTGGCGGCATGACCTGTTCGGCCCTTGATGGCGTGGTTGACCGCCACTTACTACGGCCTCGGCTGACTTCTGCACGCCCATCCCGTCGCCTCTCGACAATCGGTAGCACAATGGCAAGCGTACAGATCTCCCAGGGTAATTCGCGCGACCTTCCTGCTTATGCCTGTCGGATCTACGTCGCAGCGTTCCGTGCAAGTATCGGGCTTTGGCGATTATGGCCACCTCACCCCGCTGCGCCGCCTCATCCGCTTCCTGTTCGTCAGGCCAGCATTTTGTCTCGGGCTTCCTTCAGATTCGCAGTCGCCCGCGACACCCTTGCCTTCAGCTAACACTTCCCCTTGCCGGGTGTGTAGAGGACTTTCACCTCCAAGTCGCCAGGCTCACCACCACAGTGAACCCGACAGCGCCAGTCACGGCGCTACGCGCCATGCCTGGCGCACCATAAAAAAACGCCAGCACATGGCTGGCGAAAATAGGAGCGTGAGTGGTTGCTAGGGGCGCTTATTGCCTCAGAAGTAGTAACCGATATTGGTATACAACTGGTTTTCCCAGCGTTCGCTACCGCCGGCGCCCAGGCTCTGGGTGTAGCTACCGCCACCGATGTAGGGATCGTGCTTGCCGTGCAACCACTCGACGGCGATCCATAGGTCTTTCAGCGAGAAAGATGTGCCAAGGATGAAGCGCTGGGAATCCTCGAAGCTGGACTCATCCTTGTCGAACAGGCTGTAGTTACCGTAAACCTTGACACCAGAGAGCCACCCGAGTGAGCCAGGAATGTCATAGCTGAGGTCGGCTACATAGAGGTTACCCTTGGCGGCAACGTTAAAGGTGCCGTCGAAGCTGCCGAAGCTAACCAGCTTGTCTCTGCCGGGATTCTCCGGGCTCATGTCCTGGCGAGTGGCTTGCAGTTGCACGCCCCAGGGGCCATTCTTGCCCGAGTAGTGGACTGCTAGGGCATTTCGGCGGCCGCTATCACGACTGTCCTGGTTCTGCAGCGTCGAGGTCAATGCCGAGGCGCCGATCTCCGACTGCCAGCTCCCAAGCTTTAGGTTGCGGGCCAGACGCCCGACTAAGATGTCGCGCTCGTGGTTATCGCTGCCGTCGACGACGTAGTCATCTGCCGTAGCAACACTGGTTGCATAGGTCCGCCCGCCGCGGCTTGTACCTTGACCCTGATCAGCCGGGCTTAGGTAGTAAGCGAGTTGGAAGTTCCAGTCATCCTGCTGCTGGATGTATTTAACACCAAGGTTCGCAATGTCTTCCAGGCCGATCACGCTGCCCAAGGTCAAGAAGAAAGTGCTGCCGGCATAGGGCAGCAGGCCGAACGGAATCTTGTTTAGTCCCACCTGAATCTGACGCGACTCATCGAACTTGTAGCCGATCCATGCATATTCGGCGAAGGCGATGTCACCGATCTTGTCGGTATAGTCGAAAGGGTAAGCGTCGCCATAGAAACGGTATTTAGCCGCGCCGATCCAACTATCGGAGTTGTAGGTAGCGGTGAGAAAGGCAGTATCGAAACTCAGCTTCTCGATATCCCGGTCGGGGTCGTAGTCGATACGCGCACGCACGGCGCCGCCAATGTCCAAGTTGTCATTGATAGCCACCGCACCTGCGGGTAGCGCGAGCGATGCCAACAATGGAAGTAATATGAGAGTTGCTTGTGGGTGCAGGTTGATCATTTTCATGAATTGGCTCTTAGCATTGTTAGTCTTTTTTTCAGCTACGCAGCACTAAGCCGCTGCGGTGTTGCGGCTTAGTTTTGGATCGGGTTTGGTAGCTGCAGCAAGTTGCCGGAGCCGAATACATCGGCCCGGTGGGCGCCGATATTGGTTTCAGCTGCAGCTGGTGCGGACAAACCAGCTGCGTTTGGCGCTGTTGAGTAGCAGCCAGTAGCTGGCGAACGCGCAGACAAAGGTCACCGGCGCTGAGAAGGTCGCCAGCGTTGCTCCGCCGAAATTCAGCAGCACTATCCCCAGGCCAGCGGCAAAGAACCAGGCGATCAAGCCGCACGGGTTGAAGGCGTTGACTCGTTCGAGAGCGAATTCAATATTGCCCTCGAACAGCTGGGTATATTTCGGCGAGAAAATATGCGCCAAAGCGATCGCTACCCAAGCCACTACAAAGATGCTCTGGTATGCCAGGGCTTGCAGAATGTAGCTGAACACATTGAGCAACATCATTGTGTAGACCACGATGCCAACTACTACGGCCCATGCCATATAAGGCACAGCCGCCAAGCCAAAACGGCCGAAGAACGCATGCATGTTGCTAGCGGCCATGAAGAAATTTGCGGTATTGATACGGGTCTGGCTGACCCAAACGAACAACAACCCCCAGATACCCATCAGCTCGACAATGGCCAGCACCACCGAGACCTCAGACAGGCCGCCCTCTGTGGGAATGGTGGCGGCGAGAAAGATGCCGACCAGACCGTTAATAAGAAAGGTGAAGATATAGAATGGTAGGCCGAAGTTAAATTTAGCGTGGTAGCTGGCGTCCTGCTTACGACCGAAGCGTGCGTAGTCCCAGGTGTACATCATGAGAATCCACACTCCCATGAAATAGGTGAAACAGTCCCACCAGCCATTACTTACTGGCCCGCTCTCAGGCCCCATTTCCAACCAGGCAGAACTGTAGCCGTATTCACCGACGGCCATCGCTACTACGGCAATCAGACCAATCAGGTAGAGCGGCAGCAGCACGCCATTGAACTTATCCAGCCAGGTCTGCACGCTACCGAACACCAGTGGCACGCTGTATAGCACCACTATTAGGTAGGCTTGATTGAGCGTGATGTCGGACACGTAGTGTTGGATAGCAATGGCGATCACCGAGCCTTCAAACACGCTGTAGTAGATCGCCGTGGCGAAGAAAATCAGGGTGGCCAGTGCTGCGCCGGCGCGTCCGAATAGCACCCGGGAGAAGAGTGCGACCGATAATCCGGTCTTAATGGCGTAGCGGGCAATGACCCCGTTGATGGCCGCATAAGTTACGACCGACAAGAGTAAGCCGATTATGGCATTCATCGTACCAAAGCTCATTGCCAGGGTGGCGGACACCACCAGCCAAAACATAGCACTGCAGATGGCCCACCAAGCCATCGTCAGTGAGCCTTTGCTCATGCGGTGTTCTTCCGGAACCGCGACGGTGCTGTAGTCGATACTATCGACCTGTTTTTTGATGTTTCCGGCCATGGCTCTTCTCTTGTTTTTGTAATGAGTGGAGTCATGATCATAAGTACTTCAGGCGGGCGACCACTTGCTGCTGAGCGCACTCTCTTTTGTCATACCTGAAGCTTCTTGCTCTCTGGAAGATGGCCCACCCAGACGAAACTCCTCCAGCGGAAAGCGATGAGAAAATCTCTCAGGCTGTCCAAGTCAGAATAAAAGACCTCAATGACGCTATGGCTTACATCTCTTTCCGAGAGAGCGTTATTAGCGAGCGAGTCACCTAACAACACCTACACTCAGCGTGATAGCCAGACAGACAACATAGCGCTTAAACGTTTCAAGCCAGTAGGACTACAAGCAAAGCACTCAATGACGGGCTCGAGGCCGATTCAATCTCGGCACAACCACCCTAAGCCAGCAACCAGCACTACATGCTACAAGAAGTCAAAACCGGGTACAAAACCGGGTACAAAGAATAACGAAAACAACCAGAATGCCTAAGCTCAAACGCTCAAGCATCAGACTTACCGCATAACGTGTAAGTCAAAAAATTGTCTTTCCCGCACGTCAACTCTATGTTTCAAATGCATTAGCCCTGAAACCCGCACGCCACTTGAGTATGCACGCATAGCACAATTCTATAGGTATTGCAACACATTCCTTTAGGGCTTCAGATCACTTGCTGCAACTGCGGCACGACCTCGAACAAGTCACCCACTAGACCGTAATCCGCCACCTGAAAAATCGGCGCCTCTTCGTCCTTGTTGATTGCCACGATGACCTTGGAGTCTTTCATCCCGGCCAGGTGCTGGATGGCACCGCTGATGCCGACGGCGATGTACAGCTGCGGCGCGACGATCTTGCCGGTCTGGCCAACCTGCATGTCGTTGGGCACGAAACCGGCGTCGACCGCAGCGCGCGAAGCACCGACGGCGGCGCCGAGCTTGTCGGCCAGGGCATACAGGTGCTTGAAGTTGTCGCCGTTCTGCATGCCGCGACCGCCGGAGACGACGATCTTGGCCGCGGTCAGTTCCGGACGATCGGACTTGGCCAGCGCCTCAAAGACGAAGGCCGAGATGCCGGCGTCGCCGCCAACGGCCACGGCTTCCACGACAGCACTGCCGCCTTCGCCGGCCACCGGATCGAAACCGGTGGCACGCACGGTGATCACCTTCACCGCCGCCGAAGACTGCACGGTGGCGATGGCGTTACCGGCGTAGATCGGCCGCTTGAAAGTGTCGGCGCTTTCCACGGCGATGATTTCGGAGATCTGGTCGACGTCCAGCTGGGCGGCGACGCGCGGCAGGATGTTCTTGCCGTTGCTGGTGGCGGCGGCGAGGATGTGGCTGTAACCCTTGCCCCCTGCTTCTTGAACAAGAGCAGCTACCAGCGGCGCAACGTTTTCCGGCAGCTGATGGGCGAAGGCGGCGTTGTCGGCCACCAGCACCTTGGCCACGCCGGCGAGCTTGGCAGCCGCTTCGGCGGCGGCGCCACAGGCGGCACCGGCAACCAGGAGGTGGATGTCGCCACCGATCTTCTGCGCAGCGGCCACGGTGTTGAGAGTGGCCGGCGCCAGGGCGGCATTGGTGTGTTCAGCGATAACCAGGATAGTCATTTAGATTACCTTCGCCTCGTTCTTCAGTTTCTCGACCAGTTCCGCCACCGACTTGACCTTGATGCCGGCCTGGCGGGCAGCCGGCGCTTCGACTTTCAGGGTCTTCACGGTGGACGCGGTGGCAACGCCCAGGGCGTCCGGGGTGAGCACCTCCAGCGGCTTCTTCTTGGCCTTCATGATGTTCGGCAAGGAGGCGTAGCGCGGCTCGTTCAGACGCAGGTCGGTGGTGACGATCGCCGGCAGGTTCAACGCCACGGTCTGCAGGCCGCCGTCGATCTCGCGGGTCACGTTGACCTTGTCGCCCGCCACTTCGACCTTGGAGGCGAAGGTGCCTTGGCCGAAGCCGGTCAGCGCGCCGAGCATCTGGCCGGTCTGGTTGTTGTCGCTGTCGATGGCCTGCTTGCCGAGGATCACCAGCTGCGGCTGCTCCTTGTCGACCACGGCCTTGAGCAGCTTGGCCACGGCCAGGGAGTTCAGCTCGTCAGCACCCTCTTCCTTGACAGCCTCGACCAGGATGGCGCGGTCGGCACCGAGGGCCAAAGCAGTACGCAGCTGCTCTTGCGCCGCCGTCGGGCCGATCGACACCACGACGATTTCACTGGCAACGCCCTTCTCTTTCAGGCGTACGGCTTCTTCCACGGCGATTTCGCAGAAGGGGTTCATCGACATCTTAACGTTGGCGAGATCGACGCCGCTGTTGTCCGCCTTGACGCGAACCTTGACGTTGTAATCGACCACACGCTTGATCGCTACGAGGACTTTCATAAAGGCTCCATGGGAAAAATTGCCCCGGCAAGCTGGCTGGCCGGGGCATGGCAGGTTCAGCGTTCACCAAGCTGTTCGATGATGCCTTGTGCCTTCAACTCGGCCAGGCGCTCATCATCGAGACCCAACTGGCGCTTGAGCACCTCATCGGTATGCTCACCCAGCATCGGCGCGGGGCGCAGGTACTCGACCGGTGTGCGAGACAACTTGATCGGACTGCCGACCGTGACGAAGTCGGCTTTCAAGGGATGGGGAATGTTGACCAGCATGTTGCGCGCCAGTATCTGTGGTTCGTCCAGCGCCTGGGCAATGCTGTTGATGGCCCCTACCGGTACGCCCTGCGGGTGAATGCGCCCTACCCACTCATCGGCGAGCCCTCCGAGAAAGTGACGCGACAGGATGGCAACGATCTCCTCGCGGTTGCTGACTCGGTCGGCGTTGCGCGCGAAACGCGGATCTTTCGGCAGCTCTGGCAGGCCGATGGCGTCGCACAGTGCGACGAACTGTGAGTCGTTGCCGCAGGCAATGATGAAGTCGCGATCACTGGCGCGAAACACCTGGTACGGCACAATGTTGGCGTGGGCGTTGCCATAACGCCCGGGCGGCTTGCCGGAAGCCAGATAGTTCTGGCTCTGGTTGCACAGTGTGGCGACCTGAACATCCAGCAACGCCATATCGATATGTTGACCAAGCCCGGTCTTTTCTCGGCTGAGCAGCGCAGCTTGGATAGCCACCGTCGAGTACAGGCCGGTCATCAGGTCCGCGAAGGCAACGCCTACCTTTTGCGGGCCGCCACCGGGCAGATCGTCGCGCTCGCCGGTGATGCTCATCATTCCACCCATACCCTGAATGATGAAGTCGTAACCCGGTTCTGCGGCGCGCGGCCCGGTCTGGCCGAAACCCGTCACCGAGCAATACACCAGGCGTGGATTGAGCGCAGCGAGGCTAGCGTAATCCAGCCCGTACTTGGCCAAGGAACCGGCCTTGTAGTTCTCGATCAGTACGTCGCAACTGGTAGCCAGGGCCCGCACCATTTCCTGCCCCTCGGGGCTGGCGATGTTTAGCGCCACCGACAACTTGCCGCGATTGGTGGACTGGTAATAAGAAGCCTCGCCGGTGGACTCGGCGTTCTGCCCCTTCATCCATGGCGGCCCCCAGCCACGGGTGTCATCACCCGCGCCCGGCCGTTCGATTTTGATCACTTCGGCACCCAGATCGGCCAGAGTTTGGCCGCACCAGGGACCAGCCAGAATGCGGCTCAAGTCGAGCACGCGATACCCAGTCAAAGCACCCATTTCATTTCACCTTTGCTTGCGCGCACTTACACACGCTCCATCACCATGGCGAGGCCTTGGCCCACGCCGATGCATAGGCTCACCACAGCGTAGCGTTTGCCGCTCTGTTGCAGCGCGCGAGCGGTGCTCAGGGCCAGGCGCGCACCGGATGCACCTAATGGGTGGCCGACGGCGATGGCGCCACCGTGTGGGTTTACCCGCGGGTCGTTGAACGCAACACCCAGACCTTTCAGGCAGCCCAGCACCTGGCTGGCGAACGCTTCGTTGATCTCGATAATGTCCATATCCGCCAGGCTGAGCTGCGCGCGAGCCAATGCCTTATGAATAGCCTCCACCGGGCCGACGCCCATAATGCGCGGGGCCACACCCACGGCGGCGGCCGACAGAATGCGCGCCATCGGAACCAAGCCGTGCCGTTCGCCCGCCGCGGCCGAGCCAATCAGCAATGCCGCCGCGCCATCGTTGACGCCTGATGCGTTGCCGGCGGTAACCACACCACCTTCGGAGAGAGGATTCAGGCGAGCCAAAGCGATCAGGTCCGATTGCGGGCGCGGGTGCTCGTCCTGCTCCACCACATTGGGTGGCGTCTTGCGCCCGGTGGGCACGCTGACCGCGAGCAGTTCTTCCTGAAAGAAACCTGCGCTACGTGCGGCTTCATAACGGGCCTGAGAGCCGGCAGCAAAGACGTCGGCCTCAGCACGGGAGATGCCGTACTCCTGAGCCACGTTATCGCCCGTTTGCGGCATGCTGTCGTTGCCAAACTCGGCGACGATCTTCGGGTTGGGAAAACGGGCGCCAATGGTACTGTCGAACACCGTCAGTTCGCGGCTATAGGCCGCTTCTGCTTTAGCCATGACAAAGGGTGCACGGGACATACTCTCCACCCCGCCGGCGACAAACAGTTCGCCTTCGTTACAGGTCACTGCGCGGGCGGCATCGATCACCGCCGCCAGACCACTGGCGCACAGGCGGTTAACTGTCTGCCCAGGTACGGTCACGGGCAAGCCTGCAAGCAGTGCGGCGTGACGCGCGATGTTGCGGCTGTCCTCCCCTGCCTGGTTGGTATTGCCCAGAATCACGTCCTCGATGGCTTCGCCAGGGATGGCGTGGCGAGCGAGCAATTCGTGGATCACATGGGCGGCGAGGTCGTCTGGGCGTACCGAAGCGAGTGCGCCGCCGTGGCGGCCAAATGGCGTGCGCAGTCCCGCGAAGATGTAGGCGTCGAGCATGGGAAAATCCTAGCGTTGAGGTTCAGTCGGGAGTGGTTCGTTGTGACGCAATGAAAGGCCCAAGGCGGCCCGTCGCCGCAGCCAGGGACCCGGCCGATAACGGGGATCGCCCGTCAGTTCGGTCATGCGTTCAAGAGTGGTGAGCAAACGCTTGGGCCCGACACTATCGCCCCAGGCCAGCGGACCTTGCGGATAACCAAGACCACGGCGCACGCCTTCATCCAGGTCATCGACACTGGCGATACGCTGCTGAACGATATCGCCCGCCAGGTTGACGATCATGGCCAGTACCCTTTGGGCCACAAAGCCGACACTGTCATTGATCACACTGACGCCCACGCCATCGCGGCCCAACAGCGCATGGGCGGCATCGCGCATGTCGGCATGGGTAGCGGGATTTAGCATCAGCGTGCGGTAGCGGGCGATATCCAGCAGCGGGTCGATGCACACCGTGCGCTCAGGATCGGTGCCAAACAGGCCGACGGCGCCGGTGGCATCCAGACCGTAAGGTGCCAGCAAACACAGGGCCTCGCTGCTTGGGACCGTGCCCTCTTCGACCCGCGCGCCCACCTGCTGAAGAAGCTCGGTGAAACGTGCACGATCCTCGGGGTTTTCAGTGCCAAGCCAAACCGGCGGAAATGCTTCCAGCGCAGGTACTGCCTGTGCGGCGGGTGGATCGATCATCTGGCCGTCGGCGTATCGGTAAAACCCACGCCCGACCTTGCGCCCGACGTAGCCGGCATCCAGCATCTGGCGTGTTAGCGCTGCAGGCCGATACCGCGGTTCCTGGTAGAACTGGTTGTAGATCGACTCAATGACTGGATGGGAAACATCAAGAGCCGTCAGATCAAACAGCTCCAAGGGCCCCATGCGAAAACCCAGACCCTCGCGCAGGATACGGTCTACCTCGGCGGGTTCGGCTACGCCTTCCTTGAGAATTTGCAAAGCCTCAGTGCTATATGCACGGCCGGCGTGATTGATGATGAACCCTGGTGTGTCCTTCGCCCGAATACCCCTATGCCCCATGCGGGCAGCCAGGGCTCGGAGGCTGTCGCCTACCTGCGGGTCAGTCGCCAGACCATCGATGACTTCCACCACTTTCATCAGCGGCACAGGGTTAAAAAAATGAAAGCCAGCGATGCGTTGGGGAAGTCGGCAATTGCGAGCAATGCTGGTGACGGAGAGCGATGAGGTGTTGGTAGCCAGAATGCAGTCATCGGCAACCACGGCTTCCAACTCGGCGAGCAAGCCCTGCTTGGCGTCGAGGCGCTCGATAATGGCTTCCACTACCAGGTCGACGTCGCTCAGTTCCGTAAGGGCGCTCGCCACTTGCACGCGGGAGAGCGTGGCCAGCGCATCGGCGTTGGCAATCTTGCCTTTGTCGACCAGCTTGTCCAACGTGCCTTTCAAGCTTTCGCGGGCGCCCTGCGCAGCGCCTTCGCGACTATCAAACAGCGTGACGCGAATGCCCGCCTGAGCGGCGATCTGAGCAATACCTGTACCCATGACTCCGGCGCCAACAACCGCCATCCGGTTAATTTCACGTGTCATCGCTCATTCTCCTGAGAAGATCGCTTTGCGTTTTTCCAGGAAGGCTTGAGCGCCCTCTTTCTGGTCGCTCGAATCGAATAGCAATTGGAAGGCCTTGCGCTCCAACACCAGCGCGCTCTCCAGCGGCAGGTCAGCACCGGCCAGCATCACTTCTTTGATCTGCGCGACGGCTAGCGGCGGCAAGGCGGCGATTTCAGTGGCCAGCTCTAGTGCACGGACAATGGTCTGCTCGTCGCCCACCACTTCACTCAGCATGCCCATGGCCAAGGCTTGCTGGGCCGAGACCAAGCACCCGGTAAGGGCAATGCGCATTGCCTGGAACTTGCCGACCGCGCGGATCAGACGCTGAGTACCGCCGGCGCCCGGCATCAGGCCGAGTTTGACTTCTGGCTGGCCAAAGCGCGCCGACTCGCCGGCGACGATGATGTCGCAGTGCATGGCCAGCTCACAGCCGCCGCCAAGGGCGAAACCATTCACTGCAGCGATGACCGGCTTGGGGCAGCGGGAGATGGCTTCCCACAGCAGCTCGGTATGGCGCAGGTACATTTCAATCGGGCGCGCTTGGGCAAACTCGCGGATATCGGCTCCGGCCACAAAACAGGTGTCACCGCCGGTAAGTACAATCGCCCGCACCTGCCCATTGCGAGCCAGTGCCCGAAAGTGCTCGGCGAGTTGTTCACGCACCGCGCTATTGAGCGCGTTCTTGGCTTCTGGCCGGTCGATGCGTACGACGGCAACGCCGTCTTCTCGAATTTCCAGGTTCACTACAGATTCAGGTTCGTGACTCATACCCACCTCTAAACACGTTTCGCTATACGAAATTGCATTTCGTATTTACGAGATATCATAGGTAGGGTCGCGAATTCATGTAAATCAGAAATCTGAACTATTTTATTATTTCTTTATTAATCAATATATTATCTATCTAAAAATGAGCGTTTTGCATTTCATCTCGGCTCAAATATAATTTCGCCTGACGAAACGTACTTTTATTTGCTTGCAATTTCCAAAAATGAGGTTCTACCATGGCACGCAACAAAGCGGATCAGCAGAAGGCTGAGAGCAGCACTGGAGCGGATGAAATCGCTTTACTGAAGATGGGCATGCTCGACCCGGCCAGTGCGTCGAGTGAGGACGAAACCAGCGGCCAGTTCGTGACTGCGCTGGCACGTGGGCTGGAGCTGATGCGGTGCTTTACCCCGCGCGACAACGTGCTGGGCAATCAGGAACTGGCGCGGATGACCGGGCTACCCAAGCCGACCGTGACGCGCTTGACCAACACCCTGATGCGCCTTGGCTGCCTCAAGCGTGAGGTGCACTCGGGCAAGTACCAGCTGGATGTCGGTGTGCTGGGGTTCGGCTACGCCATGCTGTCGAATCTGTCGATTCGCTCGGTGGCGCACCCGCTGATGGAAGAGCTGGCCAATCACGCTCAAGCCGCAGTGGCAATGGCGGCCCGGGATCGCCTGCAGATGGTTTACCTGGACGTCGTTCAGGGCCAAGGCAATACCACGATGCGGCGGCAGATCGGCAGCTACTTGCCACTGGCGCAAAGCTCGGCGGGACGCGCATGCCTGGCGGCGATGCCAGAGAGCGAGCGAGAGTTTCTCCTCGACCACATGCGCCAACGCGAAGCAGCACAGTGGCCGGTGATCCGCAAGGGCCTGGATCGCGCGTTTCGCGATTACACCGATTACGGCTTTTGCCTATCGATCGGCGAGTGGCACCGCGACGTCAACTCAGTCGCCGTGCCGCTGTTACACCCGCAGTTCGGGTTACTGACCTTCAACTGCGGTGGACCGAGCTTCCAGCTTCCACGGGACAAGCTCACTGACGATATCGGGCCTCGCCTGATCAACATGGTTAACAACATCGGCGCCGCCGCTCGGTAACCCTTCAGGGTGACGGTGCACCGTACTACATCGGCCCACTTCCGGGCCCAGAGGAGCGCACATGATCCGTGATACCGAAACCCTGCAGATTCTGCTGGATTCTCTTCGCCAGTTCGTCGGTGAGGTACTGATTCCTCGGGAAAACGAGGTGGCTGAAACGGATGCGATCCCTAAGGACATCGTCGATCAGATGCGCGAGATGGGCCTGTTCGGGTTAACGATTCCGGAAGCCTATGGCGGCCTGGGCGTGACTATGGAGGAAGAGGTAAACATCGCCTTCGAGTTGGGTCGCACCTCACCGGCTTTCCGTTCCTACATCGGCACCAACAACGGCATTGGCTCAATCGGCATTTTGCTTGACGGTACAGAGGAGCAGCGCAACCAGTACCTGCCGCAACTGGCAAGCGGCGAGCTGCTCAGCTCGTTCTGCCTGACCGAGCCAGATGCCGGCTCCGATGCGGGCTCGTTGAAAACCAATGCTGTGCGTGACGCTGACAGCTACATCCTCAACGGTACCAAACGTTACATCACCAACGCGCCACACGCGGGCATTTACACGGTGATGGCCCGTACCAACCCGGAAATCAAAGGCGCCTCCGGTATCAGCGCCTTTATCGTTGAGCGCGGCACACCCGGCGTGTCGCTGGGCAAGACGGACCACAAGATGGGCCACAAAGGCGCCCATACCTGCGACGTGATCTTTGAAAATGCGCGAGTGCCCGCCAGCCAGTTGATAGGCGGCGTCGAAGGCGTTGGTTTCAAGACCGCGATGAAGGTGCTGGATAAGGGCCGCCTGCATATCGCTGCACTGAGTGTCGGCGCAGCCGAACGCATGCTGGACGATGCCCTGCACTATGCGCTGGACCGCAAACAGTTCGGCCAGCCCATCGCGGAGTTCCAACTGATCCAGGCGATGCTGGCTGATAGCAAAGCCGAAATCTACGCGGCCCGCTGCATGGTGCTGGATGCCGCGCGCAAGCGCGACGAGGGCAAGAACGTCAGTACCGAAGCCTCCTGCGCGAAGATGTTCTCCACCGAGATGTGCGGTCGTGTCGCCGACCGCTGCGTGCAGATCCACGGTGGCGCCGGCTACGTCAGCGAGTACGCCATTGAGCGCTTCTACCGTGACGTGCGGCTGTTCCGTATCTACGAAGGCACCACACAGATTCAGCAGGTGGTTATCGCCCGTAACATGATCCGCGAAGCGCAGCGGTGACACGGCACCTGCTCTGACACCAGTTGGGCTCCAGTCGCGCCGAGACTCAATAGCGCCACATCCTGGCTTCAAGGTAGTTGTTCGACATGAGTGCGTGTTCCACTGGTGTGGTCCCGAAAGCCTCAGCCTGCGAGCTTCCCGTCAACCTACCCCCAGATGAACTGCGGGGTAGCTGCACGAAACTGGAATTCCAACTACGCCACAGTAGGTCGCACAGCACAGTGCAGGCGCTGCCAGCGGCAACGATGAGGCTATAGGGAAAAGTCGAGCTGGCAATACCAGCAAGATTCACCTGGCGGTGGACGCCCACGGCTTGCCCATCGAGTTTGAAATCACAGGTGGCCAAATCAATGACTGCACTCAGGCACCCGCGTTGATTTCCAAGCTCCCGGCGGCAGAAACCATCGTCGCGGATAAGGGCTATGACAGCGAGAGAATCCGGGAGCAGGTTGAGCTACAAGGGGCCAAGGCCGTGATCCCGAGAAAGCGTAACTCCGTGAAAGGCAACGCGGATCTGGACAGAGGTCTTTACCGCAATCGGCACCTGGTGGAAAACGCCTTTGCCCGGCTGAAGCATTACCGGGCGGTGGCATCTCGATTCGACAAGCTCAAGAGAAATTACGAGAGCGTGGTGGCCATGGCCTGTGCCTTCCTATGGCTACCCATGTGAAATGGCAACAGCCCCTAGCGGTACTTAGCAACTGTTGATCGCCGGTGCGCCGGTAAATGGCGGGCTGATTGGAGAAATAATTTCTACATATAGGCGATTTACAGCGTGTTTATCGCCTTCTGTATCTCTCCTATTCTCTCTCGACTGCTCTGCTGCATTGATTGGCTGAGCCCGGACTGACCGCATGGTTAGCCCTAATCGCGCTAAACCCAACCTGAATAGAGGATCACTCCATGCCCGTTGTACGAGTCAGCTGGTTCGAAGGAAAAGACCACGCCGCGAAGGAAGCTGTCGCTGCAGAAATCACCCAGAGCATCGTGAAAAACACCGGTACCGATGCCAATTACATCTACGTCATTTTTGAAGACGTGGCGCCATCGGATTGGGCCGGTGCAGGCAAGCTGTTCGGCGACGATCCGAAGAAGACCTAAGGTCATTCGGCGTTAATGGCCAGTGGGCTGCAAGGAGTGTTACATCTTCTTTGCAGCCCGGGCTTGGCTCTTTTGTGCTGGGTAGCCGGACTCCCAGTCGACCTGCTCAAACTGTTCGACCAGAAAATTGATAAATGCCCGCACCTTGGATGCCAGGTGTTTGCGGGTTGGGTAGACGGCATAAATACCCAGTTCTACCGAGCGATACTCCGGTAGCAACTCCACCAGATCACCCCGCCGAAGATCCTCACTTACCATAAAGCTTGGCTGCAGCAAAATGCCGCCAGCAGTCAACGCAATAGATCGGCATGTATCACCGTTATTGCAGCGAATGACCGAACGCGTGTTGACCTTATGCTCGCCATCGGGCCCGGTAAAACTCCATTCGTTCCCACTGGAAAAGTTGCTATAGGCAATCACCCGGTGCTCGGCCAGGTCTTGCGGCACTTCTACTGGTGCATGGCTTTTGATGTAGCTCGGGGCTGCACACAGGCGCATCCGCGTGCTGGCAAACCGGCGCCCCACCAGTGAAGAGCTTTCCAACCGGGCGATGCGCACCGCGACGTCATACCCCTCCTCCACCAAATCGACCTGGCGATCGTTCAGGCTGATATCCAGCTCAATCTTCGGGTTTTGCTCCAAAAAGGCAGTCCACAGCGGCGCCAGGTGCAACACACCAAAACTCACCGGCGCATTGACCCGCAGCACGCCGGCAGGCTCATGGTTGCCCGAAGAAACAGCGCTTTCCGCCTCCCCCATCAACGCCAGCACTTCCCGCGCTTGCTGGTAGAAAACCCGTCCTTCTTCGGTCAGTGATAAGCGTCGCGTGGTGCGTTGCAGCAGGCGTACGCCCAGGCGTTCCTCCAGCGCATTTACATGCCTGGAAACGGCGGCCTTGGACATTTCCAGCGCATCGACGGCACCGACAAAGCTGCCCTTGTCGACCACGGCGCAAAACACCTGCATCTCCAACGCGCGATCCATTATTGCCTCACTTATCGGAACTATAAGTCACATTAAATCATGTTTATCTCGTAAATCGAATCTTTAAACTGGATCCCATCACACACAGCACGAGGCAAAAGACATGAACATTACCCTTATCGGTACCGGCAACATGGGCTCGGCTTTCGCTCAACAGTTGTCCCAGTTTGGACACCATGTTCGTATCACCGGCCGTGATCTGGACAAGGCGCACGCCCTCGCCGCGCAGCATCAAAACGTCGAAGCATTCGCCGCTGATCAGGCCCTTGGCCAGAACGAAGTGGTGATCGTCGCCACTGCTTACCAGGACGCCTTAACCGCGCTGAAAAGTCTGGGCAGTCTCGAAGGCAAAGTGGTCATCGACATCACCAACCCGCTGACAGCCGACTACATGGGTCTGACCATCGGCCACAGCACCAGTGCAGCGGAGGAAATCGCCAAGGCGCTGCCAGGTGTGGAGCTGGTCAAGGGCTTCAACACCCTGTTCGCCCAAGTGCTGGCCAGCGGTCCCACATTTGCCAACGAGCAGCAAGGCAGCGTGTTCCTGGCCAGCGATAGCGCACGAGCCAAACAAACCGCCGTTGCTCTTGCGCAAAGCCTGGGTTGGAAAACCGTGGATGCCGGCGGTTTGGTAAACGCGCGTTATCTGGAAGCGTTGGCCGGGTTGAACATCTACCTCGGCTATGGCGCAGGGCTCGGCACGCAGATCGCGCCGGTCTGGCTCAATCGTTAATTCCCACTTACCCAATGCCTGGCGCCACGGCCGAAACAGCTGTGGCCCCGGGCAACCCACACTCCCCGTATTGGAAAACACCCATGACCGCCGCTAGCCGCACCCTCCCCTATGCCGCCCTGGTACTACGCCTAATCCTTGGCGTGATGTTTCTCGCTCATGGCCTGACCAAGCTGCTGGTGTTCACCCCGGCCGGCACAGCAGGTTTCTTTGAGTCCGTTGGCTTCTCCGGCTTTCTTGCCTATCCGGTCATTGCCTTTGAAGTGGTCGGCGGCCTGTTCCTGATCCTTGGTGTACTCGCTCGCTGGGTAGCGGCCCTAGCCACCGTGCAACTGCTGGTGGCAGCAAGCGTGCACTTCGGTAATGGCTGGAGCTTCACCAACGCCAATGGTGGCTGGGAATACCCGGTCTTTCTGGCATTCACTGCACTGGCCTTGGCGCTGCTGGATGACGGAGCCTTCGCCTTGAAACGTTCAGCACGTAACTAACCGCTCGCTGCTTTCGGCCAGGTTGCCTTTGCCGGGTTCTCGCCAAACTTGGCAAGGGTAAAATCCAGAAAGCTTTTCAGCCTTGGTGTCATGCCCCGGTCCGGCGTACGCAGCACATGAAAGGGTCGAGTGGGCATGGGATATCGAGGCAGTTGGACGATCTATCCGCTTGGCTTTCAAGTCTTAAATAAACAAGGTAATCCCCCGGCTTAGCCGAGGGACTCCTTGAGGTTGACCGTGTGATGCGGTCATCAGGAACCTTCTATCTCGACCAAGAGATAGGGGTACCCAATGAGAGATTACCAAAGCCTTGCTCACACGAAGTGGGACTGTAAGTACCACGTTGTATTCATCCCGAAGAGGCGTAAGAAGGCGATCTTCGGAGCGATCCGCAAGCACCTGGGGGGAGGTGCTACATGAGTTGGCGAGGCAGCGTGAGTGCCGGATCGTGGAGGGTCACTTGATGCCAGAGCCGAGCCCGAACGATAATTTCAAGATGGAGCCGGACTAATGCGACGCGTCGTTCAGCCGACGCGTATCCGGACTTTCAATCCGTAATTCACTAACCCACCGACTTCAGTCGGTGGTTGTTTAGTGCTACCACCGGCGTAGACGAACTGATGATTGATGCGCGCATCTACGACCCGACGGCGCGTTGCCGTTCGTATCAACTGGCAGCGGAATCGATTGGAGATCTGCTCACTCACTGACAGCGTGCGCGCCGGTGACCTTCAGGTCACCCGTGCGGAACACACGTGCCAGGTAGTCAAGGGTTCAGAGGATATCGTCCACCACGCCGCCATCGACCCGCAGCGCAGCGCCGCTGGTGGCTGACGCCTGGGTGGAGCAGATATAGACGACCATATTGGCGACCTCATCGACCGTGGCCGCACGTTGAATCAACGAGGTGGGACGGTGGGTCATGACGAATTCGGCAGCGACGGCCTCCAAGGATTTGCCGGAGCGGGCAGACTCTCCTTTGAGCAGCTCAGCCAAGCCATCAGACAGTGTCGGGCCTGGCAGCACGCTGTTAACGGTTACGCCGCTGCCGGCCACACGTTTGGCCAAGCCACGCGACAACGCCAGTTGCGCCGTCTTGGTTACGCCGTAATGAACCATATCGGCCGGGATATTTCGGGCTGACTCCGAGGAGATAAACACCACCCTACCCCAACCTCGTTGGACCATGGCTGGAACCAACGCGCGGCTCAGGCGAACACCGGACATTACGTTAGTTTGCCAATAGTCTTCCCAGCAGTCGTCATCGGCCTCGAAGAAATCGGCCAAACCATAGATGCCGGCGTTGTTGACCAGAATGTCGATGGTGGGAAGCGCAGCTGTAAGAACGCCAACGCCGTCGGCATTGCCCAGATCAGCCGCGACTCCGCTGAAGGTGGCCTGCGGTACCGCTTCGCTCAAACGTGCCAGGGCTTTTTCGACCGAGCTGTCACTCCGCCCGTTGATGATCACGATAGCGCCGGTGAGCGCCAGGCCATGGGCAATGGCGAAGCCGATGCCGCCTGTGGAGGCAGTAACCAAAGCGGTCTTGCCGGCAAGATTGATGTGCATGCGTATTGACCCTCTAGCGCCAGGTAGTACCCGGCAGGTTAGATCGGTTGCTGAATAGTCAGCGGTCTTGTCCGCCGGCTACTGACTGGCGGTGTCAGGTCCGGGTAAACCCATCAAACGGATTCATGTACACCGCGCCAAAGGCATCCAGGTGCTTGCGCGTCGGCGCGTCTGGGTTGCCATAAACTAGCAGGCTGGTGATTTTCACCAGCTCGAGAAACTTTTCGCCGAACGGCGCGAAGGTTTCTTCAATATGGTTAACGACAGCATCGGCACGGTAACGCTCGATAATGTGCACCTCAGTGCGAGCCTCGTTGACGCTGTATTCGTACATCAAGGTGCCAGGCTCTTCGCTCGTAGCGGCGACAATCTTGGCAACCAGCGTTTTAAATTCAGGGAAGTCTTCCGGAGCCAGGCTTAGGGTAAAAATGCTGATGACTTCGTCTTTCATGGGGCGTCCTCACAGAAGTAAATGACCAACCCCATGCGATAGATGCAGAGGGTTGCTGAGTCAGCAGCCATGCTAAGGTAGAGCAGCAAGCTGATAAACAACCTTGAAATCACAGATAGGTAGCGTAATTTGCTACCAACTCTTGCGCCTAGGAAAACGGCAATGACCTCCGAAGATTCCTTCAGCGGCATCCATATTTTTCTCGCCACCGCCCGCTCTGCGACCTTCACAGAGGCAGCCGAGCGCCTGGGGCTGTCCAAGTCGGCCGTAGGTAAGGCGATTGCACGGCTGGAGGCACGGGTGGGTACCAGCCTGTTTTATCGCTCGACCCGCCGCTTGTCCCTGTCTCCGGATGGCGAGGCCTACTTCACCGTGTGGTCCAATGCGCTGGAGGAGATCAAGGCCACCGAGAGCAACCTCGGCAACAAGTTAGGCGTGCCCACAGGGCGCTTGCGGGTGGACATGCCGGTCGCGTTCGGTAAACAGGTGGTACTGCCGGTGCTACTGGAGATGAGCAAACGCTTCCCGCAGTTGCAACTGACCTTGACCTTTAGCGACCAACTGGTGGACCTGACGGAAGAAGGTATCGACCTGGCCATTCGTTTTGGCAGCGTCGACAACGTCCCCGGCCTGGTGGCCAGACGCCTGACGTCACACCGCTGGGTAACCTGTGCAGCGCCGGGTTATCTGGAAGAATATGGTACGCCGTTGACGCTCGAGGACATGGGCCAGCACCGCAGCATCGTCGGCTATCGCCGCGGCAGCCTAATGCCCTGGAAAATGGCCCAGGCCGGGCAATCCTTGAAGTTCTCGCCACCACCGACCTATCAGTTTGACGATGCCGAAGCGATGATTGAAGCCACGCGAGCCGGCCTCGGTATTTGCCAGATGCCGCTCTGTCTATTTGAAAAGGACATCGCCCAGCAGGTTGTTGTTACGGTACTCGAGCCCTTTGAACCGGCGCCTGTCGAGGTCCACGCACTATGGTCGAAGAGCAATCATCTGCGGCCCAAAATTCGTTACCTGGTCGACGAGTTATTGAAGCTGTATGGCCACAGCTAACGGCAGAACGGACAGCTACTGCGCGACCTTGGCGCGGGGTTGATCAACGCCAGCCCCATTAACTCAGGGTGCCACTCAGCAGCCATAGCGATGAGCGCGGACTGATCTGTAACAAAGCCAGGGAGCCCCCAAATACTAGAGCCCGCCGACCAGGGATCTACTCACCAACCTGCGTTCTGGCCAGGCGCAGGGGGCAATATTGGCACCTTGATGTGTAGCTCAGCGCTCCGGCTGGCAGCGGCCTGAAGAGTCGACAAGTGACCGCCAATTATCCCGGTTTTCGAGATAGTTATTCACCAATATCTGAGTTTATCTCCAAAATCGAATCTATAAACTTTGAGCCATCCCCAGCCAATCAGTGCGCTGTGGGTAGGCAGGTCAGTGAGCGGCGCACACGCTTTGCAACGCCGATCAGTCCACCTCTTGCTGCTGCGGCCCCAATATCTAAGCAGGATTTCAACCATGAGTCTGGCCTATCCAGTGTTGTTCGTGTCCCACGGAGCACCAACCTTTGCCATCGAACCCGGCCAGGCCGGGGCACGCCTGGCTGAGCTAGGCCGAGCGCTGCCACGGCCTAGCGCCATCGTAATCGTCTCTCCTCACTGGATGACCCGTGGGAGCGTGCGTGTAGGCAGCAGCAAGGCGCCGGAAACCATTCACGACTTCGGAGGCTTTCCGCAAGCACTGTATCGCCTGCAATACCCTGCAACCGGCAATCCTGCATTGGCCGAGCAAATCTGCAACCTGCTTTCCCGCAATGGGATTGCCGCAACTACCGAATCGAATCGAGGCCTGGACCACGGCGCCTGGGTGCCGTTGCTGCACCTATTGCCCACTGCGGATATCCCGGTGGTCCAAGTGTCCATGCCCCACCCGCTCAATCCATTGGGTGCCTGGCAGCTTGGCCAGGCACTCAAGCCGCTGCGCGATCAGGGCGTGCTGATCATTGGCTCCGGCAGTCTGACCCATAACCTTTATGAGTTCCGTAGCAACTACGGCGACCCGGCTGAGTACGTAGCGCGTTTTTCCGACTGGATCCGTGACGCCCTGCAAGCCGGTGACCTGCCAGCGCTGCTCGCCTACCGCCGCAATGCCCCGGAGGCCGAGCGTGCGCACCCCAGTGAAGAACATTTGTTGCCGCTATTTCTGGCGCTCGGTGCCGCAGGCGAGCACTACGCCGTGGATGTGCTAGAGGGCGGTGTCGCCGACGGCGTACTGGCTATGGACAGCTACCTGTTCAAAAGCCCAACCGCCACTCAGGAGATTACTCAAGCATGAACCTGCCACTAGCCATTTCAGAACTGCAGCAAGAACCGCAATCCGGCCTTGTCTATCGTCGGGTAATCCGTGCTGCTGCCCCTCGTGCACGTCTCCTGCTATTGCATGGTGTAGGCGGTAATGAAACCAATCTGGCAGGCCTTTCCGGCTTTATCCCAGAAGGAATTGAAATATTGCTGGTACGCAGCCGCCTGCAAATCGCAGCTGAGGGCTTTGCCTGGTTTCAGGTAAATTTCACCAACGAAGGCCCGGTGATCGTTGAAGAGCAAGCGGAAACCAGCCGCCAGAAACTAGTGGAGCTTGTAACTGCCTTACCACAAATGCCTACAGTGATAGCTGGCTTTAGCCAGGGCGGTATTCTCAGTGCAAGCGTCGGGCTTAGCGCCCCTCATTGCGTGCTAGGCTTTGGCTTGTTCAGCGGCAGAATTCTCCCTGAGCTGGCACCACACATTGCCAGCGCTCAAGCATTGAGTTCGCTATCGGCGTTTATTGCTCATGGCTATGGTGATAACAAGCTCCCCGTGTCTTGGGCACAAAAAGCGGATGCCTGGTTGCACCAACTGAACGTGCATCATGAAACATACCTGTACGACATGGGCCACGAAATCACCAATGAAGAAGTGGAAGATTTCATTCAGTGGCTGAAGCCTGTATTGAACATCGCCTGAGCGACCTTGATGGTGAACTCCCGCAGTAAACTTACGGAAGTGGATCTACTTCTTAAAGCGTTAGCCAGCCCCCAGCGCCGGTTGATCCTTGAGTGGCTCCGTGACCCAGAGAAACACTTTCCGCAGCAGGAACATGCATTCCTGCTCGGTGTGTGTGCCGGCCAGATTGAGCGCAAGTGCAAGTTGGCCCAATCGACCGTGTCCGATCACTTGCGCACGCTGCATCGCACAGGATTGATTACTTGCCAAAAGCTCGGCCCGATCCATTTTTTTCAAACGCTGCGAATACACCATCGAAATGCTGGTGAAAACATTGAAAGCGATGCTGTAAAGGGGATTTGAGAGCTCTGCCATGACTATTCGCGAGGACACATTTGCATCCATCGATCTCAATTTATTGGTGGTTTTTATGTGTATTTACAAGGAACAAAGTATAACGTTAGCAGCCAAGAGTCTTGGCGTAACACAGCCAGCCGTAAGCAATTCGCTGGTCAAGCTACGTGACAAATTTAATGATCCGCTCTTTACTCGTTCGGGCAGGGGTATTGTGGCAACACCGAAAGCGAAAAAAATTGCTTCTGAATTATGTCCAGCGATGAGACTGATTACAGCCACACTAGCATCGAACTTTAGATAATCCTCTTTGCAGCAGAGCACTATTGGCCTGCTCTAACCTCTCATGACTGGCGGTGTCAGGTGGACTGACAGATGACTGGAGTCTATGTCGCTGGTGGCATCATGTTATGCCGACGCAAGCTGAACATTCCTGTCTGTAATTGAGCAATCATCTGATGGCGAACTCTCATGGTTTACCGTCGCCCTTTCGATACGTATCAATAACACCAGCCACATCAAGGCCAAAGCCCAGCATTGGGTGTAATTGCTCCGCGGAAACAAAGCAGCCATCACCGGAAGTGCTGAATGGCTTGAGGCGGTCAACTGCCCGGCAGTGCAATTGGACGAGGCAAACTCGACAAAGCCTCCGCCTCCAGGCCTGGCACCATCGGCCGCAGTTGCCCGGGGAAAAAGCCGGTGCTGTCCACATAGAGCAGTACCGACTTGGCATCGCGCCAACCGACATAGCCCATCAACGCCTTCTGGTCCCAGCCACTGCGCGTGGCCCAGGTGGCAAAGCCACGGCGTAGGGAGTGGCTGCTATACAACTCGGCGGGCAATCCGGCCGCTTTCAGTACCGCCCGCAGCAGCGGGATGACGCTGTGCGGGTGCAGGCCCTGCTCGCGCAGGTGACCCCAGCGGTCAATGCCGCGGAACACCGGACCGCGGGCGATGCCGGCGACACAGATCCAGTCGTTGTAGGCCTGCACCGGGCAGAGGCGGGCCAGCGCCGGCGCACTGTAGGTCTGTCCCTGGTTGTCACGGTCGCCCTTGCTCCACGGCAGGAACAGCTGCATGCCCTCCCCCGGCCGTACCTGGATGTGCTCGACCTGCAGGCGGCACAGTTCGTCGCTGCGAAAGGCGCGCCAGAAGCCGATCAGCAGCAATGCGCGATTACGCCAGCAGCGCAACAGCTGCGGCAGGTCGCCCTCGTCCAGTGCTTTCTCGCCCGCCCGCTCCAGCCACGCCACGCACTGCTCCAGTTCGCGCAGCTGCAGCGGTTCGGCCTGCTTCTCCGGCTTCGGGTGCAAGGTACGAATGCCCTTGAGGATCTGACGAACCAGCGGGGTCTTGGTCGGATCCGGGAAGCCCTGGCTGACATGCCACTGCGCCAAGGCCGCCAGGCGCAGCTTGAGGGTGTTGCTGGACAACGTGGCGGCGTGATCGACCAAGTAACGCACGATGGCATCGCTGGTCGCCGGCAGAAAGCCGCCCCAGGCGACCTCGAAGTGCTCGAGCGCTTGCCGGTAGCTGCGCCGGGTGTTGGGGCGGGTACCGGCCTGCAGGTACCGCTCGATCTCGTGGCTCATCGACGCACATCCCCTTGATGTACTGGTGAGCGACTGCCAAACGACGAAAAAATCGCCTCACCTTGGATAATTAAAGATTATCCGACCTTATTTATTGGATAGTGGAAATATAATACGTTGGACGTATCATATATTACTGATCAGATGCCGTTGATCGACGAGCCCACCCTAGACCCCAGTAGATTGGCGTTGAAGGCTCAGGAGGCGGCCGCAGGCTTTGTTGCCAGCGGCACCGCCGAAAACACGGTACGGAGCTATCGCAGCGCCCTCGCCTACTGGTCGGCTTGGCTGCACCTGCGCTACGGCGTTGCGATGGGCGATGCGCCTGTACAGTCGACTGTAGTCATTCAGTTCGTGGTGGATCACCTGGCGCGCCCACTGGCAAATGGTGCATGGACCTATCTGCTACCGCCGACCATCGATGCCGCGTTAGTCGCGGCACGTGTGAAGGCAAAGCCGGGACCTCTGAGCTACAACACGGTATGTCATCGGCTTTCGGCACTGGGCAGGTGGCATCGCTTCAACAACTGGGAAAGCCCAACTGAAGCACTGGCAGTGAAAACGCTGCTGCGAGATGCGCGAAAAGCCCAGGCGCGCCAGGGGGTAGTTGTCCGCAAAAAGACGGCAGCTGTGGTGGAGGCTCTGGAGGCCATGTTGGCGACCTGTACGGATGGCATTCGCGGTACTCGTGATAGCGCCCTCCTCCTGATGGCGTGGAGTGGCGGCGGGCGTCGTCGATCCGAGGTGACCGGCCTGCAGGTCGACGATGTGCGCAAACTGGATGAAGACACTTGGCTCTATACGCTGGGCGTCACCAAAACAGACACCACGGGATCCCGTCGCGAAAAACCTCTGCTGGGTCGCGCTGCACACGCGTTGACGGCTTGGCTCATCGCCGCGCCCGCCGATACCGGTCCGCTTTTTCGGCGCCTCTACAAGGGCGGCAAAGTCAGCCCGTTCGGACTATCGTCTGATCAGGTAGCACGGATCGTTCAGCGCCGCGCCAAATTGGCTGGCCTCGACGGCGACTGGGCCGCGCACAGCTTACGCTCGGGCTTTGTAACGGAAGCGGGTCGCCAGGGGGCCCCATTGGGTGAAGTGATGGCCATGACTGAACATCGCAGTGTCGAAACCGTTATGGGCTACTTCCAAGCCGGAGTGCTGCTGAGCAGCCGCGCCTCGATGTTGCTTCAACCCCTGCCCGCCCCATCAGGCCCAACCAACCAGCCTGACTAGCGGTCGACGCACCGCGTCGGAAAATGCCGCGCACGCGTGTCCTATTGAGAGGTGGAGCTCCTGGTTATGAGTCCATTGCACGGTAGCGGAATTGATGCGCAACCCCAGCTGGGCACTCGCAACTCCGGGTGTAACCAATACATGACCGCATGGCGACGCCCAAGCAGCCAGCATCTCAGCATGCTTCGTCTACTCGGGTAGTTAAGCAAACAGCTGGCGGCCCTGCGCTAGACAGCGAAGGCTCCGTCGCAGGGGCAAGATAGTCAAGTGCTTACCAGTCGCTGTGGCCTGCGCTCGCCTTATGAATACGCCTGGTCGGCAGGTGCGCTTCAAATACCCACACTGAAAGTCTTACCAGACTCGACCCTGTGCTTGCTGCACAAGTCGCGAAGCTTTTTTTCCGAACCGTCAGGATGAATTTGTACGAGCACGCCATCCTTCGCCATTATCAGTGAATGCCCTGCGGCAACCGCACGCAGATACGCAGCATTAGTGGCGACGGCGGCCAGCTTAGGAATCATTGCCTCTAGTCGGTCTATTTCATCATCACTGAGTTCGCTCATGCTCTGTTCTCTGCTCCTGCCAGCCTGATGTCGATGCTGCCCGTAGAAAAGATATCCATGAGCGACCCTACGCCCCGATCACAGGTAAGTCGATCCCATTTTTGACGCACACAGTGAAGCCTCGACTTAGCCGCTCAGCACTCCACAGCGTACGTGCAAATTCGAGTCGATGTGACAGCAGCCTTGATGTGAACAAACCATCGTAGCCGTAGCAAGATGAGTGCATTCGCTTCTAAGCATCTGAGCCCTCTTCAGGTGGACAAAAAATGCCGTCAGCCCTTGGAAGGCTAGACCGCCAGCTGTCACCGGGCATGATCCGGCACATGTACAGATCGAACAGCGGCGCGGTAAAAGCGGCGCCGTTGTGGGGCGGCGACCAGATCATCCCTTTGCTAATCAGGGAGTTGCGAATTGAGGTGAGAGATCGGCTTGTACGGCCCAGGGATGCCGCAATGTCGCCCGAACGATGAGGCCCCTCCCCAAGCGAAGCCATGGCGCGCAAATAAATGTGTTCTGCCACGGTCATTCGGTCGAGTCTTACCCTAAAAAAACCTTCGTCCAGAGCAGCAATAACGTGCCCGGACGCCTTCTGGACGTCTGCAAGCGTGATGTGGTTATTCTGCCCTGCGTCCCAGACATGACTGCCCCACTCTTGAATGAAATAAGGGTAGCCGCGTGTGAGGTGAGCAACCATGTCGGCCGCTTCTGAGTCTACAGTCACGCCCTCGGCCTCCGCTGGTTTTACAAAGGCCAGACGCGTCTGGTGTGGCTCCAGCGAACCGACCTCTAGGTAGTCGAAGAGGCGCTTCGCGTGGTTTTTCACATGTCCAGCAGGGTGTCGGAGTTGTGGGAGGCCTGCACCGACGAGGGCAACCGGCAAGATCAATCGCGAGACGCGATGCAGCGCTGCGATAAGCGCGGCGAGCTGTTCTTCTGCTACGTTTTGCAGCTCATCCACGAAAATAACAAGGACGGTGTGAGCTGCTTTGGCGGCTTCACCGAGTTTAGTCAGCAGGGTTGTAAATTCCTCCTCGAGATCACCTTTGCCCGCCAGAGCTGCCTCGGCTTCGTAGTCAATACCGACCTTGAGATCGCTGAACTTCGGCTCCAAAGCCTTGGCAAAACCGGCTAAGGCTCGCAGTCCAGTTATCGCTGCGTTCTTGGCAGGTACGATACAGCTCAGCCGCAGCAAGGCGAGACGGAGCTGTGGCGCGAGTATCGCTGGCAGAGAGCGATACTCGGATGACTCAACGTAGACGGCGAGATTGCCCGAGGCTTCGGCATCTCGCAGCATCTGGTTCAACAGTACTGTTTTGCCGACACCCCGCACCCCAACCAGGATTACGCTTTTGGCAGGTCGGCCCACGCGAATTCCCCCGATCGACTGACGGACCCGCTCGCGCAGTTGATCGCGACCTGCCAGCTCAGGTGGAGGCGTACCAGCGCCAGGGGAGTACGGATTGCAGACGGGGTCCATATGCACCCGCGTTAATAGGAATAGCGAACAGCGGGAATGGGCCGATAAACAGCTAAATCCAAGCTTTTCACCCCGCCATCACCTGCATACCCGAGACTCGGCAAATGTTGGTCCAGCTGGAGTTACCTATCAAGCCAAGCTGCCTCCGTCATTGAAAAAAATCATCGCGAGCGACCCGTCCGAAATTGCCTAAGTCTTCGTCGACGTCGATGAACATGGTATTCACCATCCGCGCGCTCTTCAGGTCGGCCATTGTTCTGAAAAAAAGGGTTCGCAGAGATGGACCTCATAACGCTCACCATCATGAACCGAGCCGAATCCCCAACTGCCCTGAAGGGTCCCAAATTGCAACCCATATCCTTCAACACGCGTACTATCGCCGCAAACATCACAAAGGACGTCACTGACGCATTCGAACTGTTCCGCCGCTGTGATTTTCATTGAGAGGCTCCTTTGGGTCCAGTGAATCAGCTTGCTGCAGCGAGCCTGCGACCCGCCAGCATCACTCCGGTAACCGCCTGTACGGTCAGGCGTCGCCAACGCCTGGCACAGGCGGACCACAATGAGCCCGGATCCCGCCCTATCTCGCCATGCGTACCTTTCGGCATGGCCTGTTGTACGGTCGGCAGATCGAGTTAATGGCGGACGCCATTTTGTGCAGCATTTGCGGCGCAGATAAGACCGCACTTGGGGCAGTGCTGATCGGCGACAGACGATCCAAGCTATCCGTTCTGGACGAACTAGCAAATTGCATGTGCGCGATGCGCGCCACTGATGCCATGGCGCTGACGTGGGCGTCTTTAGCACTCCTTCAAGGCTTGCTCCAGTCAGCGACCCCTCCTTCAAACAAGACGCATCGAAGAGCAGTAAATTTGTTGCTTTGCTGCAGCCAAGGTGTGGCGGCAGTCTCTTTGAGAGTAGGTATGGCCCGAGGCCGTCTTAAAGTCGTAACCCATGACTCGCTCGTCCTGATCATAGACCCTAACGAGCTCTATGAGCATCTCCATCGTCCAATTACCGGATCCATTCAGCCGCGATGGCAACACCACCTGAACTGCCTCAATCAGTGTTCCTTCAGCGCGTTTCACTAGCATCTGCTCGAACTCATCCTCCGTTGGAATCAAGAGCATCGTCCTCCATGCGGCTGCCTTCTGGCGGCGGTTAATCATCACGTAAAACCAAGGGCGATGATCATCGAGCTCGACGAATCGCCACATCTGGGAGTCGTCTCCAAACAGCGCTGGATACATGATTTCAGCGCGCTTGTACGTAATAAACATCAGCACACCCTCTTTTAAGCTGTATATAGCATAGCTCCAGAAGCACTAAAAAGGCTTCATCGTTCCTTTTGCGAGACAGCAAATGGAACTGAATGAAGCGCTTGGTTTGGTGATCAGGAATCTACGTATTTCGAAGGATATGCCTCAGGAAGGGCTTGGGCCTAGTCAGAGCTATATCAGTGCGATCGAGCGCGGCAAATGGAAACCATCGATTGAAAAGGTTGAGCAGATTGCTGAGATCATTGGCATTCATCCCCTAACGCTTCTGTTCCTGGCTTATCAAAGGCAAACACCCGAACTAAAACCCGAAGACTTACTGAAAAAAATCCATCGAGAAATCACGAGCTTGAAGGGTTGCCTGAGACTTGAGTAGGTTCGACATGGAATCGAATCGGCAACCGATCCCAAAAAGCATTTGATCGCAACGTCGCCAGTTGCTCTGCTGCCCGGCGCGCGGGCTTTCTTGCTCGCAATCAACAGCGAGCATGAATTCAGTCGCGAATAGCCACTGCATGAATTCGAGTGATAGACCTCGCCCATCGCAACAAACATCGATGACACGTGCTTAGCGTGACGCAAGCCTTGAAGAGTCACGCCTCCACTGATCCGGCAAGGCTACTCCCCAAGGGACCTTCGGCAGGCGTTCCATGCTGTTCCGGAGGGCCTGTGCACATGCGATGTCTAACCCTTCGAGGGCGCCTGAGATAGCGACACGCCGACCATCTGCTCTTGATATGGGAAGTGTTCGGTACCGCCGTTCTGAATGGTAAGGTGTGATGTCGGCCATTTTGCCGCAGGGAACAGGGTATTGAACGGAACATTCTTTCCCGATTGCGGCGGGTGCTCCAGCAGGCAGATCTGCCCAAGGGACGCTCTGACGCCTACGAACACTTTTCACCGTAACAGTGATCCTACTGTCGGGCTAAATACCTCTAGCTTCCGCAAACGGCCAGAAGCGGACGGTACAACCCGGATTGCGACTTCAACACAGTTCCTGCCAGAATGTCGTTCGGCTCGACCTGCATCGCGTCTAGCGCCTTTAAACGTTGGGGGCGGGTGTTAGCCGGAAACGAACCGAGGTCAGCCAACTGTTGCCGACGCTAGAGCGCAAATACGTTGGTAAGAGTTCGCGTCGCTCGATCCTGCAAGCATCCCACAACGAGGTGACATGGGATGGTCGGCGTATCCAGTGTGAACAAGCTCGCCCGGTTTGAGGTGAGCAGTACGATCGGATCAACCACAATGTTGCAGATACAGAAGCCGCGCACTCTTATCGAGTGCGCAGAAATAACGGGCAAAACAGGCGCAGCAGCCCCAGCCGGTAGCTCAGCGTTATGGCCGTTGCTACGGCGGCGACCGGCAACAGGGTGAGCCAGACCAGCACCGCCATCGACGGATGGTCAGCCTTGAAGCAGCACACAGCCGATACCATCAGCGCCAGCCAGCCCAGGCTGCGTAGATAGTCCGGCGCAACCTCGTCGGCGCTGAACACCTGGCGCCAGTGCGCCGGCAGGGACAACGCCAACCAACTGGTCGCCAAGCCCATGCTGGCGGCGGCACCCAGCAACCACAGACCTGCATTACTCATAGGCCACCCCACCGATGCGAGTCCGGTCCGCGACCTCAACCGGCCTTGCCAGACGACGCGCGGTGAGTAGCGCTATCAGCGCGCAGGCCAACAGGCTCAGATCGACGCCGGCCACGGCCCAGTAGGGTTCAAGCAGCATCCTTTTGACCAGGTGGTCCCCCGTGGTGATCCAGTTGAGCAGCACCGCAGCGACGCAGAGCAGCGCCAGGCCGGATTGTGCCGCGCCTGGGCCACTGGTGCACTACGCAACAGCGCATGCAGCAAACTCAGCAGCCAGGCACCCCAGAACACCCACTTTTCCCATTCGCCACGGCCAGGCATGGGCTCAGGCAGCAGCCGGTTGGCCGCCAGCATGGCGACCGCTGCCAGCAGCATGCCGGTAACCGTGGTGACTGCCATGGCGTCAACCAACCGACAGCCCTGCAGCCCGAGTCGGGCGTGCTCCTGCTTGCGTATCTCGACGAAGAACACAAAACCGCTGGCGATGCACACACAGCCGAGCAGACCGCCCGCCACGTACAGCCAGCGCAGCGCCCAGTGTTCGAAGTGCTGCAGGTGCAAGCCGGTGAGAAATTGATTGACGGAACCAACCGGGTCACTCGGCGGGTCGTTGCGCAGTAGCTCGCCGGTACTGGCCTTGAAGTGAATGCCCTCCCCGACCAGCGCCACACGATCACTGCCGGCGCGGTAGATGCTGACGTAGCCGTTGGCGTCATTTAGATGCTCGATAGTCAGCAGCCCGACCTCTCCCGGCATATCGCGCGTAGCCCAGATGCGCTTGGCCTCGGCCACCATGGCATTGGCGGAGGCCATCTTCGCGGGCACACCGGCCTCATCATGGGGCAAGCCGGTATGCGCCGCCTCGATCACCTCATGCCGATTATGCAGCGGTTTGAGCAAGGTCCCGGAGACCGGGAAGTAGTACATCGACGCGAAGATCACCAACCGGTGAAGGCAAAAAAGAAGTGGAACGGCAACGCCACCACGCCAGTCATGTTATGCAGGTCCAGCGCGCTGCGCTGGGTCCGCTTGCGCGGACGGAAGGTGAAAAACTCCTTGAAGATCTTACGATTGATCATCCGCTGGGTCCTTTGGCTGGTTGGGGATACCAAACTCGCCACCAATGCTCAGCACGGGATCTCGGTGGGTGGTGTAGGCATAGAGCGAGACCATGGGCATGGTTTCCGGCGCCGGCAGGTCGCCGATTACCCGCCCTTTGGTTGCCGCCATATCCACCGGATGCGGTTTGAGATCGGCAAATACCTGTTTCAGCAGGTTGTTGTAGGACGGCATAGGCTGCGGCTCGAAGCGCGTATCGGGGATCGCCCAACGATCGATCTCGCGGTCGAACACCGACAGTGCACCGAAAAAGAAGACGACCATCAGCACGAAGCCCAGCACCAAACCGAACCAGGTGTGTACCCAGGCCATGGATTGGCGAAAGTTGTTCAGCATGGCTCTGCTCCTATCCGATGATCATGCGCTGCAGCTGCCAGGCAACAGCCAGCATCAAGACGCTGCCGAGCGCCAGTACCATCGAGACCCGCCACAGACTGGCTGCGGAAACAGCGCGAGATACAGGACGAAGGCCAGCATCATCATCGCCTGCTCGGCGGCATGGTAATCGACCCCAACCCCATTCAGCGCCGCCACGCCCTAGACGAATGCATAGCAGCCGAAGATCGCGGCCAGAACACGAGATACCACCACAACAGGAGCCATTACTGACAGGCTCACCAGCTGTAGCTCAGCTTGGCGGTGAGTTCTCGGCCCGGATTGTAGTAATCCGCAGTTCCGGAGCCCACGACATGCTGCTCATCCAAAAGATTACTGACATTGACCGCCAGATCCGTGTCCTTGGCAATCTGGTAATTGAAGGCTGCATCAAACAAGGTCGTCGCCTCGCTCTCGCCGGTGTCATTGAAATACCTTGAACTGAACCGTCAGCCCAAGCGAAAGAGCAGGATTGCGCTGTTCTGGAAATCCAGCCAAGCTCTTCTGAGGAAACGAATAGCTGCGGAGTCGTGGGTATGCCGTTCTCTCCAAAGCAGCCATCGCTTAGCACCCAAGCATGCAAAAAGATCAGCATAGACGCTCGCAGGTATGACGCAGGAGGGGCAAGGCGCAAATATATAAACTGCTTTATATCAATAATATACAGGTCTTATGTCCTGATTTTCCTTAATCTCGGCATAATCCTTACATTAACTAGCAGGAAATTAAATGTTAAAAGCCCTGCGTGCATCTAGCATGTGGAGTTTTTCTCCTTGCAGCCAGCCGGCAACGATAGGCATGCGCATTTAATAGCTCATTGTGAGTATCCGAATAGACGCTTGCCAAGGACACCATCTTGAACATACGAATGTTCTTGAAGTTGAAGATGGCGATCTAGCAACGGAAAATCTTTCCTAGGGAAACCCCCTAAAAAACGGTACAAGGTTTCATAGCCTGCCCTGTTGATATATGGAAAAATCGCTGCCTTATGCAGGTCTCTTGGGATCAGCATCCCGCCCCTTCTTTTCTCACACAGTTTAGTAAATATCAAAAACCTTGAGTAGGGGATAATCTCCAGTAGTGATGCGGTTAAGACCAAACTACCAAATCTACTTGATGGATCGGCCGTGGACGCCCCCAATAATATACTCTGCTCAAAAGAGCTTGCGTCGGGTGCTCGTGCATCTTTCCTCGTTTGCAAGTGGATTCTAGCGATTCCGCCTCTACTACCACGAAAGGGACATTGAAGGAAAATATTGAATAGCCTATAAAATAAATCGTGCAATGTAGGTTGTTGATTGTCTCTACTGATCAGAGCATGCTCAATCTTTGTGAAGGTACTTGAGCAAAAACGAAAGAATAGAGTTTCCTCTATGGAGGCATTGTTTGATATCGAATTGCAGCTTTGGACAAACGCATCCCATGCCCTTGAGTAACGCGGTGTATCAACTAGTCTCACCAACTCTCGATCATGGGCAGCGCAGACACAAGAATAAATGTAACACCAGTCCTTCCGCCATATAGGCAAACGACCATTCGCCACATCATCGCGTAAGCAATCAGGGCAAAAAAAACGGCGATACCTCCATTCGACTAATTTATCGCCTCGAAGGCAAAAAAAATTTCGTAATAGTTCAGGGGTAATGTCCCCGGCTACACAACTTAATCGCTGGCTGGCGGATAAGAATTCTGAGTCTGGGTCCGAATATTTGATCTCCACACCCTCCCACCAATACGCTGGGCGTTCTGTTGATGATAATCGAGGGAAGCCAGCGGCGTTTGGATTAATGCTGCATCGAAACAACCAAGATGAAAGTGTTTCTTCAGAACTTGGTGTTGGCAAGCCAGAGAAACTCACTACTAATAGCCCCAAGGATTCTTGTTTGCTCGCCGCAGCATATCAACATCCACCTTCTCCCCCCCCATTTTTATGGCATAACAGGCAGCCGCCCTTATCAATTCGAGTGTTTTGTCCATGCGCCCATTCGACATAGATAAAATAGTGCCTACCATCTCCTCAGAGTACAAATGTGATGGCTGTTTTAGCGGTAGGGACTCCTCTACCTCCAAGAGGAATGACCTGAACTCCTCACTCTCTATCCAGTCATCAAGAGCAACTTCGTGAAAACGTCTCTTAAATTCATAATTGGATTTAAGTGCGTTGCGCGCACTAGCAGTGCCAAAGCAAAATAGTTTCAATCCATATTCAGGGCCGAGCAGCTTTTTAAGAATAGACATGTTAAAACGCTGCTCTTGCTTCGAGCGTAGCAGTGCATCATGAAACTCGTCGATCACCAGCCCCCAAATTTGCCTCAGCCTAATAACCTCTCTAATCTCGCTTGGCAGGTCAGAGCTACTTCGGCGACTTGAGCCAGAGCCAACTGGTATTCCGAGCGCTAAAGCTATCTCATCTTTAAGGCTTTTTTTGGTATCTATTTCTGGGGATGCAGCCAAGGAGACAAAAATCAACCCTGCACTCCTTTTTACATGGTTTGGAATCTTAGATATTATAGCCGTCTTTCCAGAGCCACCTGGGCCAACCACAAGCAAAGCAGGCGCACTCATACGATCTGGTACATCCGCGATATTATTCATCATGCGAAAAACAGCTGCACTAGAGTTATTGTTCACCCATATTTCTTGATGAATTAAGGCTATTCGCGTATCAATATTAGAAGACAAATATTTTCTGATGTCCGACCGGACGTGCTCATCACTCATGACTCATCCCCAGGTCGAAATTTTTTTGGAGAGGCTGAATAATTTGGCTTGATATGTTCCCTGTCAGCGTTAAAGCTACTACTTCTAGGATTTGGATTTGCCTCAGTATAGACTTTTTCAGCGGCCTCTCGGCGTCTTTCCTTCTGCGTTAACTTTTTACTTTCCTCTTCAATTTTTTGCTTCCCTCTGTAGGCTTTTAACCCGCCATCACTATCTATGGCTCCGATGCGGACTGGGTGACGATAGAGCTTGCCGGCACGATATTCCTCATAGGTAGGAGCCTCAACGGTTACGTCAGACAGGTGTATTGGGCAAAATTGGCCATCCAATTTCACCCATACAACATTCATATCGTACGGGTCATATTTGACTATGACATTTCTAGTCCCCACATGAGACCCCAATATAGGATCCCAATAAACTTGGCCATGCAAATTAATGCCACCAGGATTAATTTTTCGGTCTTCTTGAGGCATGAACCAAATCTTTAATTGCTCGGAATTCAAGCCTGCCGGGGGGTAAGGAAGCCCTCCGTTGGGCGCGAAATAGTTTGTCCACGCTTGTCGCGGGCTACACTTTAATGCGCTATGAACTGTTGAGTGATAGACAACTACTTCGCGAGAGAACCAGCGAAAAAAATCAGAGAAGGTCATGGTTGCATTTCTTTCGCTGTTAAGTCCTCTGCGCGCAACAGAATTTGACATTGTAGTCCCCGGCAAGAAATGCACCTTAGTAGTCATGAACGTGCCTATCAGCCGTTCAACATGACCGCCAAAATGTTTTCTTCCTACAGGTCGGTATTCGGGGGAAATCCCAAAAGATTCACACCCTACTTTAAATTTTGGGCTGGTGAACTCTGCGGCATTGTCCATATGAAGGACTTCAGGCTTTCCATAGTAGGGGTAGTCTTCTGGATCCAAGCCAACACTTGCCGAAAAGTTTACTTTAGGAAGGACAGAATGACTAAGAGCGCAAGCCACTGAAACAGTAGACGGGACGTAAAGGCTAAGATAGTAACCAAGAATAACCCTGGTATAGACATCAATTACAATTGTCAGCCACGGGCGTCCAATAATATTTATGCGATCATCAGCCAACAGAATTATATCGACGAGGGTGTGATCCATCTGTACCCATTGCAGCGGCCTTTCAAGATTTTTTTTACCCGGGCGAGCTGAAAATTCTTGCGTCGCGGCATCAGGACCTTCTTTAATTCTCATTCTTGTTTTTTCTGAGAGGATTAAGCGTACACGCCTCAATACCGTATCTTTGGAAGGGCATGAAAAACCTTGCTCCTTACATGCAACATCCACCTCGCTCCACACTTTGCTGTAGCTGGCTCCTTTCGACTTGAATTTTTTAGCAGCCTTGAAAATTATGACCTCAACCGACTCATCCAGTCTCGTAACGCCTTTCTTGACACCCCGTGTCTGCGCAATTAAAGATAGTGGGCCTACGTCAGCGTCAAAAATTTTAGCCAAACGATAGAAGTAACTCTTTGATACACCCAGTAAAGAACAGTACTTAGTGACTACCCCTCCCTCAACCTTCCACTTTCTGATAATTTCAAAACGCTCAGCTGCCAATGAAAGTTGATCAACGGTGTAATCATTGACATTCAAACCCTCCCCATGATCACTACCATTAATTGCCGTAACACTAGGGATTCGCTGAATGTCGCGCGCCGACACCAGTATTACTTCACCAGAGTCGACAATTGTTACCCTTATCGTTTTGTCACTAAATACCTGTTTGACTTTCGCAACTTTTCCCTTGGCGACAATGAGTTCCCCAGGGGTTAGCTGATTTGCCATGGATGTACTCTCCACAACGCTAATCTAGGCGAAGTCTGCCGAGCGGCGACTTACATCAGTCTCTATCAACGATCGAAATTGGCTGCCGAACACGATACGACGTCACGTTCAAAAAATAGACTATTGCTAGCTTTTCTGCCGCGTCAGTCTATTTTTTAAAAGTTAATCAAGGTATGTGATTGATTATTAGAGATAAATGATATTCTTTTTTTTGATCGGGCATCACATCACCTGTGGTTTGCGTCTGCTAGATCACGCTCGAGCTGCCGGCGCCATCTCGACAACTGCACAGCGTCCCTTCGTTCGTACCTTCTGCACCAGTCGCGCTCTGTTGATGAGCACATCGATCTGACAGCTGCCTGAGTGCTCCACGTCTTCCCAGTATTCCGTGTGCACGATCTGCCCGTTCTGCGGCCCCGTGTAAGTGCCCGCAGCTTCACGCGTGACATAGCTGCTGTCGCGCACGTACCTGAGCACCACCAGATCTTCTTCCGGCACCACCATGATCTGCCTAGGCACCCCGAAGAAATCGATCAGCTCGCCCACCGGACGATCTTTCCAGGCACTGCTGGCTTCAAGCGATGCGCAGCCACTTAGCAATATGGCCAACAGGCCCAATACGAACAACCTGGTTCTTGCCCAGGCCACCTTGGTAGTGGACTACCCAGAAGTCGCCCATCTGCACATCGCTCGCCTGCGCAGCGAGGACATTGCACAGTAAGGCGACAGGCAGGAGCTGCTTCTTGAAAGCGGTCATGGGGCCAGTCCTTTGCCTTATGTTCAGGGCGACAGTTTCTCGCCCTGAACATAAGGCAAAGGGCTATCTAGCACATTCGTCCTATGCACCACTGATAACGCATTCTGAATGCGGCACGGTCGGTGTGGGAGCCGGCTTGCCGGCGATGGGCCGCAAAGCGGCCCCGGGGTCTAACCAACCATCAACCCATGGTTCACATCCTGGGCCAACGCCTTGGCCATGCCACTGAGGTAATGCACGGCAGTCAGCAACGTCGGCAGATGATCCGTCTCCGCCATCGCCAGATCGCTGATCTTGTGCACTGCACACATCAGCACGGTTGCCTGCTCAACTGCATGGTCCATCGAATGGCCCGCCACAACACGGAACAGCGGGTCTTGACCGCCCTCCTCTCCAGCCTCGCCGAAATGCCCGACGCCAGTGGTTGCCAGCTTGCTGATGCGCGGGGTTTGCAATTCCTTATCCATACCATTCCTCCTGCGGCCCCGCGAACGGCGCGGGGCCTGATCGGTGAACATCAGATGCAAGCCCAGGCTCGCCAGATCAATGCCGGGATTGCACGCGACTCAGCGCCACCTCCACCAGGGTGCGGGCGCTGTCGATTTCGTGCATGGCGGCGAGGGTCAGGACCTGGCCTGGCGGTTTGGCGTGGAGCAGGACGGTCTGCTGGCTGACGGTTAGGGCGCAGACGAGGTACTCGGAGATCTGGACCAGGAGGTCTTCGAGGGTGTGGGTGGTGTATTTGTCGTGTAGCGGTGGATCGGGGACGATCTTTAACATGATAAAGCTCCGATATCTGACTGGAGCTACCACATCTCTGCTGTCAAACAAATGGGTGGCAGCGGTACGTGGGTTGACAGACCGAGGATATCGGAACTCGGCGCACCGAAGTGCCCCACGCACAGCCGCCATAGAGCGTTGCGCATGATCCGTATATCAGGGGACGGTCTGTCAAAACCGTGTCGTCGATTTTTGCGGCGACTTGGCGAGACTAGATGGCTGATGGGGCTGCTGCAATGGCTGGAAGGCAGTGGGAGTATGTTTCGGAAACGGACTACAGAGAAGAGGGAAAATCCGATTCAGAGCACATAAAAAGTGTTCTCTTGTCGTCAACATAGGGCTGGTTGCGTCCCTGGATGTTCCCGAGCTACACCACGGTCAATCTTCTGCCTCGGGCGCCCGAAATGCTTTGCTGTAGTAGCCGGACGAGTCGAAGCAGCAAACCGCCTTCTTGCCGGTCGCAAGCATCTCGCAGGCATCACCTATTCGCTTTTCACGCGTCTTGAGTTGCTTCGCTGAAGTAATCCAGTGGATCCAGTCCACCCGCGCGAGGGTCGTCGTACTGCTCCAAACCTTTTGAGCCTCAGGTGTGCTTGCCAGGGCTTCCTCTAAATCTGCTGGGATATCAGGCTCAGGCTCCTTCTTCACCGGGACTAGTTCGAGGGTAACGATATCGCCAACGACCACATCTGCCGCATCGAGCAAATCGCTACTGACCTTCAGCCAATGGCTCAGCTGACCATCGGGTTCCAGGGTTGCCCGGAAAGGATGCCCATTGATCGTGCCGTCAACGGACGTCCTTCCCCGCCGCGGAAGCCGTTCACTCGCATCCCTTGGAAGAACTGCAAACGCCCACGACCTGTCATCACCGGGCATTAGCGGACGAAGAAGCTTGGCTTCGAATCGGGACCTCGCATCGTCTGTTGTCATTGCAAGTTCTCCCACCGAGCGCCTAGTTAACCATCACCTCGTCCAGCGCCTGCTCAAGGGTGCTGACCGTACGCTCGATATTGTGCAGCTTTTCCAGCCCGAACAGGCCGATGCGGAAGGTCTGGAAGTCGGCAGGCTCGTCGCATTGCAACGGCACGCCGGCAGCAATCTGCAGGCCGTGGCTGACAAACTTCTTACCAGTCTTGATATCGGCATCATCGGTGTAGCTCACCACCACGCCAGGGGCCTGAAAGCCCACTGCGGCCACGCTCTTGATCCCTTTGCGGGTCATCATTGCGCGCACCCGATCACCCAGGGCCTGTTGTTCGTCGCAGACCTTGTCGAAACCGTAGGCTTGCGTCTCTTTCATCACTTCGTTGAACCGCGCCAGGGCATCGCTGGGCATGGTCGCATGGTAGGCGTGGCCGCCCTGCTCATAGGCCTGCATGATCTGAAGCCACTTCTTCAAGTCGCAAGCGAAGCTGGTGCTTTGCGTCGATTCGATGCGCTCCAGGGCCAAGGCGCTGAACATCACCAGGGCGCAGCAAGGTGAGGCGCTCCAGCCTTTCTGCGGTGCGCTGATCAACAGGTCGACCGCGCATTTGTGCATATCAACCCAGATCGCGCCTGAGGCGATGCAGTCCAGGACGAACAGGCCACCCACCGCATGCACGGCATCGCCCACGGCCCGCAGGTACTCATCGGGCAGGATGATCCCTGATGACGTTTCAACGTGGGGGGCGAAGACAATCTGCGGTTTCTGCGACTCGATGGCCGCCAACACTTCGTCCAGTGGGGCCGGGGCGTAGGCAGCCTGTCGCCCCATCTCAACCGGCCGGGCTTTCAGCACCGTTGTGGCCGCCGGGATGTTGCCCATTTCAAGGATCTGGCTCCAGCGATAACTGAACCAGCCGTTGCGTATCACCAGGCATTGCTGGCCGGTGGCAAACTGCCGTGCCACCGCTTCCATGCCGAATGTGCCACTGCCCGGAACCACCGCAACCGCCTGGGCGTTGTAGACCTGTTTCAAGGTGGTTGAAATGTTCTTCATCACACCTTGAAACGACTGGGACATGTGGTTGAGCGAGCGGTCCGTGTAGACCACCGAATACTCGACCAGCCCTTCGGGATCGATACCGGGATAGATCTTCGACATGGTGCGGTTCCTTTGGCAGATAGGTCCATGGCATCGACCCTGCCCTAAGCCATTGCAAATGACAAGATGCATCAGGCATACCGCATCGTCAGCCCGGCCCCTGCCTGACTCAAATCAGGGAAACGCATACTGGTTGAAGTCTCAACAGCTTCCCCTGCAGCCGAGTCCCGTACTGAACATCAGAGATGCCCACTTCCTTGCCTTGCAAGCAAAACTCCTTGTCCCACCCACCCTGCGGTCCCAGCGACGAAATCGGCGCCGCCAATATCAACCCAGTGGCCAGCTACTGATCGATCGAGTGCCGCTCACCCCGTCACCACCTCATACTTCACCCGATGCGCCTCCGTCGGCAGCGGCACCTCCCACTTGAACAGCATCCGCCGTATATCGTCATTGCGCAGCGATGTGTCCCGTCGCTGGTTACGCCGCATGATCTCGTCCTCCGGCCGCTCCAGATAGACGATCTCCACCTGCGCCCCGTAGCCATACAGCAAGTCCAGGGTACGGCTGCGCATCTGCGCCGACAGGTGCGTCGAGTTCCACACAAAGGGCCTGCGCTCGCGCAACAGCGCCTTGGCCCGGTCGATGGCGTAGTGCGCGGCGGCGCCTTCGTTCTGGCCGTGGCGCAGGCCCAGTGCCTGGCGCGCGTCGTCGAACGACACCACCGGCAGGTCCGGGTGGTGTCGGGCGGTCCAGGTGTCCTTGCCGCTGGCCGGAAGACCCGAGAGCATCACCACCTGGGAACCCTGGGGTTCATGCAACGCATAGTCCGGATGCACACGGGCGCCACGCAGGTATTGAATGCGCGTGTAGTCGTCGGCAAACGCCCGTGGGCCGTACAGGCATCCCTCCTCCGCCGCCAGCTCGCGCCACAGTTCGATGGCGGTCAGCACATCGGCCTTGCCGGCATAGTGGCGGCCCTGCATGTCGGCCTCGGCCACCGCGCAGAGCATCCACACCGGCAGCTCCCAGGACAGCTTGTGCAGCAGGAACTCCGCGCTGCGTCCGCTGCGGTCGCCCTGCAGGGCAAAAAACGGCAGTTGATGCACGGTGATGATCCGGCAGATCTGTTCGCGCAGCGCGAACGGCACGCCGGCGCGCCACAGCAGCAGACGCGCATCCACCGCGCCCCGGCGCGAGTGGCCGGGTTGGCCGATGCGCCCGGTCTGCGGGTCGATCACCGTGGTGTCGGGCTTGGCGATGTCATGCAGCAAGGCGGCGAAGAACAGCACAAAGCGCTGCTCGACGCTGGCGTCGCGGTAGGCGCGCTGCGCCAGCAACGCCTCGACCACCAGGCGGGTGTGGACCCATACATCGCCCTCGGCGTGATAGGTCGGATCCTGCGGGGTGTCGGCCAGGCGTGCCAGGGCCGGGATGGCCGCCAGGCAAGCGGCGCTGTCCATGTCGTGCCCGGGGTCGGGCACCAGTTGTTGCAGTTGTCGAATATCCATTTCAGGAAGCTCCTTCAATCGCCGCGGCGTGCGCCGTGCCAGTCCTGGGACAGGCGCGGTGCGTAGAGATCGACGCCGGCGGCCAGTTGATTGGGTATGTACGGTTGGTTGGCATGGTGCTGGTCGGCGTCGAGGATGGCCTGGACGAAGTCCTGGCGCACCCACTTGAGCCGGCCCAGGGTCTGGCGCTCGTCTTCGAGCTTCAGGTACAGGCCCTCCATGCGGCTCGAGCGATCGCACTGGCGCCAGGCACGGGCCAGGTCGAGGCCTTCGCGGCGCACCACCTGCTCGAACACTTCGCGCCATTGCGCGGTCTTGGCCAGCGAGTCGCCGAGCAATGCCATCAGCTCGGCGTAACGGCGTGGTGCCGGGCCTTCGTACAGCACCGGCACCGACAGCACCGGGCCGTCGGCGAGCAGGAGTCGACGCGCCGCAGTGGACAGGAACAGCCCCGTGGCGCGGTCCCATACGTCGAACTCGCAGAAAAAATGCGGCAGGTGGTCGTAGAACACCGAGTGCTTCTTGTGCAGCCACTCGCCATACAGCACGAAGCGGTCTTCAAGACGCTCCAGCAACCAGTGCTCGTGGGCGACGGCCCATTGCTTGAACAGGTTGAACTGGCGCTCGCGGCCACCGCCGGTGAGGTAGTGGCCACGCGACTGCAGGCGGAGTTCGCCACCGTTGCTAAAGCTGATGCCGGCGTTGGCGCCGTCAAGTTTCTCTTCCACCACCAGCCATTGGCCGGTCAACGTGCCATAAGCCACCTGGCCGGCATCGCTGTCGCCGTCCTGCAGGCGCGAGCCTTGCAGATGGGGTGTGCGGGGGTATTTGAGCAGTTCGAGGGAATGTGCGTCGGCACGAAAATCCATGTTCATGGGTTTCTCCTTGGAAATAGGGAAAAACCGACGACAGGATCAGGTAGGTACGAGGATGAAGCGCCGCCGCGCGCAGGCGCGGGCAGCCATCAGGCACGATGGACCGTCGTCGGTATCAGGCGTGTTTGATGGCGCAGGGCACTGGCTTCACCACTTTGGGAAAAGGTTGCGGGGATTCGAGGGCGCGCATTCAACAGCATGTGCCGTCAGCAAGTCAAGCCCTCAATGAAAGCAATGTGATAGCATCCGCGCGCCCCTGGAGGGGCAATCTTTTGAAATCCCGCAAGGAATAGGCTTCGTGAAAGACTTCGTCATCAGCGTCAACAACATCGTCCTCTACGTTTCCCTGGCCGTTATCTGGCTCTTCGCGCTCATCACCCTGTTCACCGGCGGGTTCCTGCCTGCCTTGGGTGTGTTCGTGGTCGGCAGCCTCGGCTGGTGCATCGTTTCCGGCTTCTGGTTCGTCCAGTCCGCCACCTACGAAGAGCTGCGCAAGCTCAACGCCAGCAAAGACTGACGCGTCCGGGCGGCGCGGCATCGGGTCTCGCGACCGCCCTACCCTTGCTCCTGCGCCGTGGCGCCGCGAAGCCATGGCAGCGTTGACCCATTCAGTCCGGCACTGGTCCATTATTGATAAATATCAAGGCCACCCGGCGCGATAGCGTCACCCTGAGTCGTGAGTGCGAGGCCAACGGTCCTGCTGGCTAAGCATGTCGACATGCACGAGACGAACCGCCCGTCCTAGAGTTCCTGCGATGCTCACCGTCACGCTGATCAACATGCTGGTCGTGATCCTGGTGGTGATCATCCACTACGAATGCCTGCTGCGTCTGAATGACTGGCTACCGCGCCTCAAGCTCTGGAGCCGGTTTCGTATCGTGGCGGGCGTATTCGGCGCTCTGTTGGCCCATGCCCTGGAGGTCTGGTGCTTTGCCCTGGCCTACTACCTGATGGTCCATGCCAAAGGCTGGGGCACGCTCAACGGCAATTTCGACGGAAGTCTTCTGGACTGCGTGTACTTCTCCTTTACCACCTACACCACCATCGGCTTCGGTGATGTTGCCCCCAGCGGGCACCTCAAGTACCTCACGGGCCTGCAGGGATTGACCGGCCTGGTGCTGATTACCTGGACCGCTTCATTCCTGTTTCTGGAAATGCAGAAGTACTGGAAAGCCAAATAGCCGCTGGGGCCATTCGGCTAACCAGCCACGCCCCTGCACTCGCTACGTCTTCCTGCTGAAAGTGGCCGCCAGCCGCGCAGTTGACAACGATCAAGTCGGAGCGAGGCTGCGCACCGAAACTGTCTTCCCACTGTTCATTCCAGACGCATGAGGGCATCGCCATGACTCCCGTCAAACCTCCCCATCAACCTGCTGCCTCGGCGTTTCCTACGCCCGTTGGCGAGCACTGGATCGAAGCACTCGACAATGGTACCCATGTGCTTGTCAGGCCCTTGCAAGCCAAGGACCGGCAGCGTGAAAGGGCCTTCATCGAACGCCTGTCACCAGAATCACGGCACTACCGTTTTCTGTGCCAGATCAAGGAGCCTGGTGAGGCAATGCTCGACCAGTTGATGGCGGTCGATCAGGACCGCCAGGCCGCCTTCGTCGCGCTGGCGCATGTGGACGGCGAACTGCAGGAAGTTGGCATTTCCCGTTACGCCGCCTGTGCTGATCAAGATGACTGCGAGTGCGCGGTCACCGTACTCGACAGCTGGCAACACCACGGTCTTGGCCGCTTGCTGCTCAAGCACCTGACTGATCAGGCACGGAACAAAGGTTTCCGGCAAATGTATTCGATCGACTCAGCCGCCAACCAGGCGATGCGTGAGCTGGCCAAGGCCGCAGGATTCACCACGACTACCGACCCCGATGATCCTAGCCAGGTCATCCACCGGCTTGCACTGAGCTGACCTGAAGTCGCGCGCCATGACCCGTCGTGGCGCCGGCCTGATTCAGGGCGTGCGTGCATGAGCCTCCTCGGGCAGCAGGTCGAACTGCTCGAGACAGCGCTGCTCATCATCGGGCGTGAGCGCTTTCAAACCGGTCACGCCCTGAAGGGGCGTTTCGAACAAGGCCATGCGCAATATCCCATTGCGTGTCATGAACCTTTGCGCCAGGCACGTGCAAACGGGTCTGCCGACCAGCGCGTTGAGCTTTTCATGTTCGGGTGTGTCGACTTGGGCCTGCAGATTGGCCTCGCAGTTCGCTGCGATCTGCGCCACCGAACGCCCCGCCAATCCTAAGGTGCCCGTGCCCAGCAAGGCCAGGCACACCAGCATCACCAGCAGGAGGTTCGATTCCCGGGCCACTGAGCGCAGGAACGCCAAGCGGTCCTGCCAGCCTGTCTCCTGGCCGTTGAAGATAGCCTTGCCGACCGTGCGCCTCACACCCCGCTGCACTGCCCAGCCTAGCGCCACGCTAAGGGCCAGTATGGCCAGCAGTACTGCCGGATCATGCATGATAAGGCGCCAGGTCGGGCTCAGTCCGCGGTAGACCGACGTGGCCAGCAGCAATACAACGATTGCCAGGATCCAGCCCAGGCTCCCCTTGGGACGTTGCATCCATGCCCTGAGCCTTGCCCTTGCTTGAATAGTCATGAGCACCTCCCGCGCCAGGCTAGCGCACAGGGTCGATGGCAACGGTTTCCTGATACTCAGGCACGCACACCTGCCAGCCCAGTTCGAGGCTTATCCGCCGCCGCAACGTGTCGGCAGCGTGGGGCTCGCCATGGATGACATAGGTCTGACGTGGCGGCCGGGTGAACCCTCGCAGCCATTCCATGATCTCATCGGCATCGGCGTGCGCAGACAGGTTCTCCATCGCATGCACCCGTGCACGAATCGGCACATCCTCGCCGTGCAGACGCACGCTGTGGGCACCGGCGACGATATCGGCGCCCCGCGTGCCCCCGGCCTGAAAACCCGAGAACAGGATACTGTTGCGTGGGTTGGGGGCCAGCGCCTTGAGGTGGTGCAGTACCCGCCCACCGGTCGCCATGCCACTGGCGGCGATGATCACCGCAGGCTCGCGCAGCTGGTCAAGGTGCCTGGACTCATCGACCGTGCGGACGATGTGCGTGCTCTTGCACAGGGCGGCGCACTCAGCCGCTGTCAGCCGATGTTCGCTGCAGTACCGTTGGTACAGGACAGTGGCATCGGTGGCCATCGGGCTGTTCAGGTACACCGGGATATCAGGAATCAACCGATCGCGCTTGAGCGTGTAAAGGTAATGCATGAGCAACTGGGCACGGCCGACGGCGAACGAGGGCACAAGGATGATGCCATGGCGCAGGAGCGTTTCATTGATGACCTTGGCCAGGTACTGCTCGGTCGATTCCGCAGGGTGCTTGCGATCCCCATAGGTAGACTCGATCAACAGCACGTCCGCCGTTCTGACCAGCTCGGGCGCGCGCATGATCGGGTCCTGGGGGCGTCCCAGGTCCCCCGAAAACAGCAAGGTCTGGCCTTCGGCGCTGATCTGGACCGTGGCCGCTCCCAGAATGTGTCCGGCGGTACGCAACAGCAATTCCATGCCCTCGGCGATCGGCGTCGGGTGGTGCAGTTCCACGGGGCGAAACAGTGCCAGGGCCCGTTTGGCATCCAGCTCGGTATAGAGCGGTCGTGCCGGTGAGTGCCTGGAGTAACCGTGGCGGTTGGCATGCTCAGCCTGTTCTTCCTGCAACCGGGCGCTGTCGAGCAAGAGGATTTGCGCCAGGGCGCACGTCGCCGGCGTGGCGTAGATCGGCCCGCTATAGCCTTCCCGGACCAGTACCGGTAGATAGCCGCTATGGTCGAGGTGGGCGTGGGTCAGCACCACCGCCTCCAGCGCCCTCAGTGCCGGCGCCGGTGGCGCCCAGTTGCGCAGGCGCAATTGCTTGAAACCCTGGAAGAGTCCGCAGTCGACCAAGATCCGCGTGCTACCACGGGTCAGCAGGAACTTGCTGCCAGTCACCGTCCCGGTGCCGCCAAGAAAGGTCAGTTGCATGGCCAGGGCTCCCAGGTTTCGGCGACTTGAGGATGAACCGCGAGCACGCTGCACGGTGGTCGGCTGACCAGACGTTCGGTGGTGTCGCCCAGTAATTTATCCAGCCCTTTGGGCTGTACCACGCCCATCACCAGGGCATCGATGTCCAGTACCGCGACCTGCTCACGGATCACTTGTACAGGACGGCCCTCAATGAAGTGCCTGCGCTGCGGCGCAACGCCTTCGGCGTCGGCCAGCGCTTCGAAGGGTGCCTGCAGTGCATCGCGCATCTCTTCGATCCAAACCTGGGTGACGTTCATGTCCGAGGCGAATACCCCAGCCAGGCTGTAAGCCGAAAGCAGATGCAACTGCGCGTCACATTGCAATGCCAAAGCCTGGGCAGCACGGATCAGTCCACGGTTGAAGCGGGCCTGGATGTCTGGCGTCTCGCTGAACGCCGTATCCACGGCGATCAGGATACGCCGCGGCACTGCGATGGCAGCCGCCGGCACGAATTGACTGACACCCTTGAAACCACGCATCAGCGCACAATCCAACGGGATACCGAACAGCCGCCCCCAGGCCGATACAGCTTCGCTGTCCTTGATGACCATGTCCGGCCGCAGCTCACTGATGTAATCGATCGCCTGGCTACGGACATCCTCTGCATTCAGGCTGTCGACCGTCAGCGCTATTGCGCTGCCGTGATACCGCTCGATCAAGCCTTTCAACTGCACGCGGTAGTGCTCGTATTGGCGCGTGATATCGGCCACATTCAGCCGCTCTTCGCGCAGCAGGTGCTGCTGGTTCGGCGTGAACAAGCCCAACACATGCACGCTGGCACCGCTGAGCTGGGCCAACGCAAGCCCCCTGCGCAAAGCAGCGGAATGTGGATCGACTTCGGTGAGCAGCACCAGCAGATGTCGATACTGACCCATGGTGAACCTCCGCGCTCGTGGGCATGATGCCTTCAATGTTCCGCGCGAAGGGTCGGTGTTGCTTGATACAGATCAGAAAGCCGCTACCCAGCCTGAACTTGATGATTGTCAGAACCACGCTGGCCCGCCACGTTAAAACGGCTGCAACAGCTACTGATCACGTCATCAGGAGGCACCATGAACGGGCAGCAGGCCGCACAGCCGCAAACAGCTGAACACTGGGTCGAAAAACTCGAGGATGGCTCGGCGGTGCTGATCCGCCCACTACGCGAGGAGGACCACGAAAGGGACAGGCGCTTTCTCAGCACAATTGCTTATGACTCCCGGCGCTTTCGTTTCATTGCCGGACTCAGCGGCTGCTTGCCTGGTGTAAACACGCACTGCATGCCAGTCGATCATCCCCCGTGCATGGCCTATGTCGCCTTGGTGCATGCAAACGGTAAATTGCAACAGATTGGCATCAGCCGTTACGCCGGCATTGCTGGTAGCCAGTATTGCGAATGTGCGGTGGCGGTCAGCGAAGACTGGCAGCGCAAGGGGTTGGGCAGGCGCCTGATGCGACACCTGATCGCGGCAGCACGCCGCGAGGGATTTGAGCGCATGGTATCCAGGGATATGGCGAGCAACTATGCCATGCACCGGCTGGCCAAGGCTCTGGGCTTTACATCGTGCTATCCGGGTGGAGATGTGCGCGAGATCCTGCACCAACTGGATTTGCGGTCTTGAGCAGGCGAGGCCCTTGCGGGCCTCGTGCTTCAACCTTGGGAGCGCTCGGGCGAAATTACCAGCACACTGCTGGACAACCGATGCAGAACCCGCTCGGCAGTGCTACCGATGAACCCGCCGACGCCATGATGGTGATAACTGCCCATCACCAGCACATCGATTTCATTGTTATCCATGAACAGCGCCAGGGCCTTTGCCGGGTCACCTATGCGCATGTGGCGGTGTTCGACGGCGATACCGTTACGTTCGGCAAGCGCCTGGAAGGCAACGCTCTGGGCTTCGTGGAGGGTCTGGGCGAGGTTCGAGTCGAACAGGAACGAGTGCTCACGACTACCGTCGACGCCCAGGTACAGGGTGCCCAGGTCGTAGGCGTACAGCAATTCGACCTGGGCACTGCATTGCAAGGCCAGTTTCAACGCTTCACTGATGATCTGATCGTTGAAGCCTTCATATTGTTCTTCCGGCCTGGACAGGTCCACCGCGGCCAGAATCCTGCGTGGCAATGCCTGGCTGGCGTTGTGTACCAGGTGCAAAGGGATTCGCGTTTCGCGTAGCAGCTGAATATCCAGCGAGGTGAACATGGCGCGCATCCACCAGGGCTCATGTTCGAGCGCCTTGATCAGCATGGCGAATGGCTGTTCACGCAAATGCACCAGGATCTCGTCCAAAGGATGCTGCACCCACACCACTTCGGTGGTGACGATGACGCCGTTGCGCCGCATCGACAGTGCCTGGCTTTCCAGCCATTCACGGTGTTGGCGCACGTAGCCCTCACGCATCACCGCCAGCGCCTGGTCGTTCACCAGGCCTGCCGTGGCAAGTCCTTCCAGATAGTCGAATGCCACGATGTGCAGTGCCATCCCCTTGGCCTTGGCCAGGGCCGCTGCACGGTCGTAGACCGGGGTTCGGCGCATCAGGGGCGATGCGATCAGTAGGAGTCTTTGCGGCGTTTGCATGGCTCACCTCCGGGATTGCGCTAGGAAGCAAGAGCATCTACTTCCCACGTCTTGCACGTTTGATGTTTGTCAACTGGAGGCGCCTGCAGACCAACGGCATTACCCAAGACGCGGGACATTGACACGGATCAATGCGGCGAGCGTTCGCTGGCGCACTTTATTCCCATATTCCAGACTCATTCAGGTATCCGTAGATACTGCGCCGCGGGTCACGCACCGCTTCCGGCTCGCTGACACTGAGGTTGCCTGCGAAGTGTTCGCTCAACAGCGCGACGGTGTAATCCACGCCCCCGCTGCCAGCATGGACGCTTTCATTACCTATCCATGCTTTGGAGGCGCTGATGAACATCCATGTCGAAAAAAGCTCCGAGCCGGAACGCTGGTGGGTGCATATGGATGACTGGCGGGTGGGGTTCAGTACGGCTGCCGAAGCCGAGCAATTTGTCGAGCGGCTCACAGGCCGCCTCGAGGCTCCCCATTCGCTTGACATGCTGGTTGATTGTTCACCTCGCGGCACCCGCGGCATGCATACTGACGCAGGGGCCCAAGGCGATCAGCGACGAGCGAAGGAGGCCTGAAAATGTACGGCCAATTGAAGGTCAGGTCGCTCGACTCGCCCAACGTTTCGTGTACGACCAATCCCATCCACCTGAAACCCTCGGCGTCCCTGTGCAGGGATTGCCGGGTCAGCGGTCTGTGCCTTCCCACCGGTTTGCCTGTTCACGACAACAGCTGCCTGGGCGCATTGATAGGCCCGCGAATGCGCATGCAAAGGGGCGCCGCGCTGTTCAATGCCAATGACCCGCTGACCCTGCTCTATGCCGTGCGCTGTGGCAGTTTCAAGACCCGCATGAACACCGCCGAGGGCCAGGGTGTGGTGATCAACTTCTGGATGCCGGGTGACGTGCTTGGGCTCGATGCCATTGCCACTGAGCGCCATGTCTGTGACGCGATTGCCTTGGAAGACAGCGAAGTCTGCCCGATCCCCTATCACCGCTTGCAAGCCCTGGCGCGCGACTTTCCTTTCCTGCAACAAAGCCTGAATCGCTTGATGAGCCGGGAGATCGTGCGCGAACACAAACGCGTGCTGATGCTGTGCAATCTCACTGCGGAACAACGGCTGGCGGGCTTCCTGGTGGAGTTGTCCGGGCGCTTCGCCTGTCGCGGTTACTCTGCCCATGGCTTCATGCTGCGGATGTCCCGGGAAGACATGGCCTCGTACCTGGGTTTACGCTTGGAAACCGTGTGCCGATCCGTCGCCCGCCTGCGCGCACTGGGTATCGTCGAAATCCATGGCAGGCTGGTGCAGATTCTCGATTTGGCCGCACTGATCACGCTGCAACAAGGCGACGGTGAATGGGAGGCCAAGGCCATTATGAAGGCACCATGCTCGATACCGTGAATGTGGGCCACGGTGCCGTGGCATTGGGTATTGGCATGCTGGTGGGCCTTGAGCGCGAACGCAGGAAAGGACGTAACGAACGCCAAGCTGCCGCTGGCTTGCGGACCTTCGCTATCACCGCGTTGCTAGGCTACCTCAGCATGGTACTGGCAGGGGCGGTGCTGGTAGCGGTCGCGAGTCTCGCACTGGTGTTGATGCTCTGTGCGCATTACCGAAAGCATGTCGACAACGATCCTGACATTACCAGTGAAATTGCGCTGCTTCTGGTACTGACACTGGGCGCACTGAGCCTGAATGAACCTGAGCTTGCCGCCGCTGCGGGTGTGGTACTGACCGTGCTGTTGGCGCTGCGACACGAATTGCATCATTTCGTGCTGCAGCAACTGAGCGAAGAAGAGCTGCGCAATGGCTTGATGCTGTCAACGGTGGCATTGGTGGTGCTGCCGTTGACTCCGGACCAGTTTCTAGGCCCCTACAACGTACTCAACCCGCGTACGATCTGTAATCTGGTGGTCTTGCTGATGGCTGTCGGCGCTTTGGGACACATAGCCATGCGCCTGATGGGGCCTCGGTACGGATTGCCCTTGAGCTCAATCGCATCAGGTTTTGCCTCGAGCACTGCCACCATTGCCTTGCTCGCACACCGCGCTCGTCAGCAAGGCTCTGCTGCCAGGTCATTCGCCGGATCTGCCATATTGTCCAATCTCGCCAGCATCACCCAGTTTTCCCTGGTGCTGGGCATCATTGATCGTCGCTTGCTCGAGCCTTTATGGCCTTCGATCTGGCTCGGTGCGCTGGCCACGCTTGTGTATGGGGTACTTCTGCTGGCGCCCTGGCGTTCGACTCATGGCGGGTCGGCGGCGCAGCCGGGGGCTGGTGCGTTCAGTCTCTGGACCGCTATGGCCGTCACCGCTGCCATAACCGGCATCTCATTGTTCTCGGCGTTTCTTCTTCAGCACCTGGGACACTACGGCGCGAACGTCGCGGCGTTCGTCAGCGGGTTGGCCGACGTCCATGCGGCCACTGCCTCGATCGCCTCGCTGGTCATCGCCGGCAGGCTCGGTATTGATGACCTGGTGATATCAGGATTACTTGCATTGACCGCAAACGCGCTGACCAAATGTGCTCTGGCTCTGAGTAACGGCGGTTTCAGCTTTGCTCGATACCTCATTCCCGGCCAGTTGGTCATTCTTGGGGCGGTATGGCTGGGATTACTCTTGTAGCTATTCAGGGGCCACGCGTGTTCAGGTTAAGGACGCGGGCTCCGGCAGCCGGCGGAAGAACAGCCACAGCTCCCCAGCACCAGGCAGGCGACCAGCAACAGCGCCCTCTACATGTTCATGATCCGCCTCGGGGCTTGCCGGCCAGGCCGAGCAGCTGCAGGCGCAACTGGGCATCCCGAGCCCGCGGGTCCAGCCAGATGGCGAAGAACGCCCGGGCAAAGGCCGGGTCGGCAAGGGTGCGGGTGGGCAGGTCATCGACATAGAAGCGGCCGCCCTGCCCCGGCTGGTACAAGCCGGTGATGCGCATGCCGGGGCGCACATCCACGAATGCCTCCTGCAGTACCTTGGCCCAGGCTTCGAGCTGTTGCGGCGTCACGCGACCGGCGCCGAGGCGACGCATCTCTTCAAGGCTGGCTTGCACCAGCGTGTCCCGGGACAATGAGCGGTGGTAGGTCAGTTCCAGGGCGAACGGCTGGTTCCAATCATGGCGCGGTCCCTCGGTCCACAGGCGTGCGCTGTACAGCCGCAGGCCGAACCAGGTGAAGTCGCCACTGCCCAATTGCTGGGCCGCCGGCAGCGCTGCACGCCAGTCCGCAATAGCCGCTGGCATCGACGTCAGCAGCAGGCAGAGACAGGCCAAGCGCGCAAGGAATGCCATGACGATTCTGCAAGAAGACTTAACTTGTACAAGAATAGTTTTTTGTACATATAAAGCAAATCTTGTATAGATTTAAGCTCACCTGCAGCTTACAGGTAGATTGCCCAATGAGCTTGATCCCCCATCACAATACACCCGCCAACGTGCTGGTCTGCGGCGCCAGTCAAGGCATCGGTCTTGCCCTGTGCTCGCAACTGTTGGCACGTGATGACGTCGGGCTGCTGCTCGCTGTTTCGCGACAGGCAAGCAGCAGCCCTGAGCTGGATGTGCTGGCCCAGACGCATGGCCGCCGTTTGCTTCGCCTCGACTGCGACGCTCGTGATGAACAAGCGCTGCAAGCACTGGCAGATCAGGTCCGTGGCTACTGCGATCAGCTGAACCTGGTCATCAGCACCCTCGGAGTGCTGCAAGCGCCGCCGGCGCGAGCCGAGAAGTCGCTGGCGCAACTGGATCTGGCGGGGTTGCAGGCCAGTTTCGCCACCAACTGCTTCGCTCCAGTCCTGCTGCTCAAGCACCTGTTGCCGTTGCTACGCCGGCAGCCCGTTACCTTTGCCGCCTTATCAGCAAGGGTCGGGTCGATCAGTGACAACCACCTGGGCGGCTGGTACAGCTATCGCGCCAGCAAAGCCGCACTGAACCAGCTGTTGCGCACGGCAAGCATCGAGCTCAAGCGCCTCAACCCTGCTTCGACAGTCCTGGCCCTGCACCCTGGGACCACTGGTACCCTGCTTTCACGCCCGTTCCAGGGCAATGTGCCGCGCGACAAGCTGTTCGCGCCCGCGTTTGCCGCCAGTTGCATCCTCGAACGCGTTGGCCGACACGGACCGTCAGACACAGGTACGTTCTGGGCCTGGGATGGCAGCCCCGTTCCCTGGTGATCCGCAGGTGCTCCTCAGGGATGAGGCGCGACGGCGGTGGACACCGGGTCAAGGAAAATCAGTTGCAGCGGCTCGGCCAACAGCGGGTCGGCCTGCTCGGCAAAGCGCTGGAAATGCTCGGTGGCCAGGTGTGTGTCCAGGGCCTGCTGGTGGTCGAACGCCTCGCGCATGTAGAACGTCCCGGGCTCATCGCTGCGTTCGAACAGCATGTAGTCGCGGTTGCCGGGTTCCGCCCGGGTCGGCTCGATCAAGGCCAGCAAGGCCGCTTTCAAGGACGCTGCCAGGCCTGGCTTGGCTTTGAGGATGGCAAGGGAAACGAGGGGATGGTCTTGTGGGTTCACATCAAGCTCCTGATCAATCGCAAGGGGGCCGGATCGACCGGCCCGCCGTTGTCTCTCGGATGGGCTCAGAAGCCTTCCAGAACGATCTTGCCGCGCGACTTGCCACTCTCGACCCGCGCATGGGCGCGGCGCATGTTGGCGGCATTGATGGCACCGAAATGCTCGCCCAGGGTGGTGCGCAGGATGCCCTGGTCGATCAGCCCGGCCACCCGCTCGAGCAGCTCGTGCTGGCGCACCATGTCGTCGGTCTGGTACAGCGAGCGGGTGAACATCAGCTCCCAGTGCAGCGACAGCGACTTGCGCTTGAGCGGCATGACATCCAGGGTCTGCGGGTCGTCGATCACCCCCAGGCGACCTTGTGGCCGCAGCACCTCGACCAGTTGCGCGAAGTGTTGCTCGGTATGGGTAAGGCTGGCGACATGGCTGACCGACTCGATCCCCAGGGCCTGCAGTTGCCCGTGCAACGGCGCGCTGTGGTCGATGACATGATGAGCGCCCAGTTCGCGCACCCAGTCAGCGGTCTCGGCACGGGAAGCCGTGCCAATGACCGTCAGGCGGGTCAGTTGCCGGGCCAGTTGCACCAGCATCGAGCCGACACCGCCGGCGGCGCCGACGATCAGCAGGGCATCGCCCTCCCCGCCGCCTTCGACCAAGCCTAAACGGTCGAACAGCAGTTCCCAGGCGGTGATGGCCGTCAGCGGCAGCGCTGCCGCCTGCGCCACGCCCAGGCTGCGCGGTTGGTGCCCGACGATACGTTCGTCGACCAGGTGGTATTCGCTGTAGCTGCCGGGCCTGGCGATGGAGCCGGCGTAGTACACCTGGTCGCCTGGCTTGAACAGGGTCACCTGAGGGCCAACTTCACGGACGATGCCGGCCGCGTCCCAGCCAAGTATTTTTGGCTCGGACGTGAAAGTGCCGGCGCGCACCTTGGTGTCGACGGGGTTGACCGACACGGCCTTGACCTCCACCAGGATGTCCCTGGGCCCTGGATTCGGCCTGGGCATGTCGATGTCCTGAAGGGACGCAGGGTCTTCGATGGGCAGGCCGTTCTGGGTGTAACCGATCGCTTTCATAGGCACTCGCTGCTGGATATGGTTTGATTCGTGAATCCAGTCTGGCGTGTTCGGTACTTTGGAAAAACGGGCTGAGCCCGTGAACACTTTCATTGCAGGAGTGAAAATGATCCGTCTCGACGACCTCGGCATCTTTGTGCGCAGCGCCGCGTTGGGCAGCTTTACCGCGGCCGCCCATGAAGCCGAGCTGCTGCCCGGCCAGGCGGCCGAGGCGGTCAAGCGCCTGGAGCGTGAGCTGGACGTACGGCTGTTTGCCCGCACCACGCGCAGCCTGCGCCTGACGGCCGAGGGCGAGCAGTACCTGCCCTCGGCCCTGGCCGCCTTGGAAGCGCTCCGGCAAGGGCGGGACAACCTGCTGCGCGAGAGCGCCCAGCTAAGCGGAACGTTGCAAGTGGCCGCGCCGTCCGACCTGGGGCGCAACGTGCTGTTGCCCTGGCTCACGGCGTTTCGCCGCGAGCACCCGCAGTTGAACCTGCGCCTGTTTCTCTCCGACCAGATCGCCGATCTGTTCCGCGACCCGGTGGATATCGCCATCCGCTACGGCCTTAACGCCGACGCCAACTACATTGCCCTGCCACTGGCGCCGTGGAACCGTAAGGTGCTGGTGGCTTCGCCCGAGTACCTGGCGCGACAAGGCACGCTGCACACTCCCGAGGAGTTGCGCGAGCACCAGTGCCTGCTGTACATGCAGCAGGGTCGGGTCTACGACAAGTGGCAACTGGGGACGCAGACCGTGCAGGTGCGTGGCGCCCTGTTCTGCGACGATGCCGATATCGCCCGGCGCTGGGCCGTGGCGGGCGAAGGGATCACCTACAAGTCCTGGCTGGATGTGAGTGACGACGTATTGGCGGGACGGCTCGTCGTGCTGTTGCAGGATCACCCCGGGCCGACGCTGCCGCTGAGCCTGGTGTGCCCGCACCGCAAGCAGTTGTCGCCTGCGGTGAAACAGTTGCACGCCTGGCTGTCGAGCCGCCTCGCCGCGCTGGAACGCTACTGATCAGACGGCGGCAGCACGCCCTGGATCGCCGATACCACCTGCCGCGTCGCCGCTTCGAGGGTGCCTTCATTACGGCACAAGACCCAGCCGTGATCGGCAACCGCTCGCTCGAAAGCTTGCGTGCACACCACATGCTCATGCAGTTCATGCATCACGGTACTGCTTAGCCCACGCGAGCGCGCCGCTGCCCTGCTCCACGAGATTTCGGGGTCGGTGACAACACCAACATGCAGGTCCGGCACACGCACGCCGTGTTCGATGTTCAGCCGCAAGATCTCGGCAAACGGCACCAGCCGGCGAAATGCGGCTTCGGACGGGTACCAGCGATCGATCAGGATGATGCTGTCCTTGGGCTGCCTGGCCAGCACATGTTGGGTAATCCAGGCCCGGCTCAGCGCAAGGCGCTCACAGACCTTCATCTCCAGATCCCGGCAAGGGTCCCTGACGAACTGGTTGACCAGGGCCATGGTTTCGCCCCGATAAGGATCGCTTTTCTTCTCGCTGATGCGGATCACCTTCCTGTTGTCCGCCCTCAGCGCCTGGGTGACGGACTCCAGCAGCGTGGTCTTGCCGGTGCCTTTGGGCCCGTCCAGGGAAATGAACAGCGAACGATTCATGCGTCACACAACGATTGGTTTCCTTCATCGACAGACATGGGCTTACATCAGGCAGTAGAACTCGCTGACCTCTGCGACGATCTCCCGGGCGGCATTGTACAGCCTCGCCTCAGGCGTGAGGGCCATGGAGCGGGCTTCAAGCAGATAGCGCTGGCCGGCCTGGAAGTGGGCGTAGTCGAGGGTCAGATAGCATTGGCGGATGGTGGTGCCGCCCATCATGCTCAGCCCGCCTGCGCCACTCGTTTCGTAATCGAACCTGACCACCAGTTGATGGCTGCCGGGAGTGACCTGGAAGAAGCGGCCTTCCTCCAGGCGCTGCTTGTCCAGGCGTTCGGCCAGCAGCACCCGGTCGTTGGGGAATGGCAGCGAAAGGTCGACCCAGGCCATCTCGGGGTTGGCGGCTGGCATGGGGGACTGGCAGCCCGGGATGGCGGTAATCAGCAACAGCAGTAGCAGCCGGCGCATGATGGGTAATCCTTTGGGGAATGGTCAAAGAATAGCGCTGGGGGGGCAGGCTGTTAATCGTCTGGTTCGAGGCCTGGGATGACGGCTGATGTGAAGGAAGGAATAAAACTCAGGCCCGCCGGGATGAACCCGGACAGGCCTGAGGAAGGGAAAACCGTCGAATGCTACGCGCTACAGACTCTCGTCAAGAAACTTCACCACAGTCCCCATGCACGCCACCCGCTCTTCCACATGAGGCATGTGGCTCGAGTTTTCGAACAGCGCCCAGCGGATCCCGGGGATCAGGTCGAGGTACGGCTTGACCACCAGCGGCGTCGCCTCGTCATAGCGCCCGGAAATCAGCAGGCTTGGCACGTTGATCTGCGGCAGGCGGTCGACGATGGTCCAGTCCTTGGTACTGCCGATGATATGGAACTCGTTTGGTCCGGTCATGGCGTGGTACACGGTCGGGTCGGCATCCACCTGGGCGAAGGTGCGCGCCACCTCTTCCGGCCAGGGTTTGAGCCGGCACACATGACGGTCGTAGAACACCCGGGTGGCGGCGATGTAGTCGGCGGCGGTGTAGTCGCCGACGGCCTCGTGGCGTAGCAGGGTGTCCTGGACGTCCTTGGGCAGCTCTTCGCGCAGGCGGTTGGCCTCGCGCACCCAGGTGCGCATGTCCGCCGGCGAGTTGGCGATCACCAGGCAACGCAGGCCCCGCGGCTGGCGCACCGCGTGCTCGCTGGCCAGCATGCCGCCCCAGGACTGCCCCAGCAGCGCGTAGCGCTCGGTGATGCCCAGGTGCTCCAGCAGGTTGTCGAGCTCCTCGAGGAACAGCTTGACCGTCCAGAACGACGCCGGCATGTGTGGCAGGTGGGTCGAGCGGCCATTGCCCAGTTGGTCGTAGTGAATGACCGGGTAGCCACCGGCCGCGACGTCCTTGTAGGCGTCGACATAATCAAAGGTGCAACCTGGGCCGCCGTGCAGGATAACCAGCGGGGTGCGGCCGCAATCCAGGTCACCGGTGACGCGGTACCAGGTCTGGTAGTCGCCGAAAGGGGCAAAACCTTCACGCGATTGGGTGAGTTCCATGTCATCCGGCTCCGTGCGAATCATGGTGCACACAATAACCCTACGCGTGGCGCGGCATAACTAGAGAGTTCTCTAGGTTTTCGACCTTTTTTGTGTCTTCACTGATCAAGCAGGCGGTAATGCACCGCCCGGGCGACCGCCTGGACACGGTTTTTCGCCCCCAGTTTGTGCATGGCCGAGGTCAGGTGCAGGGAAATCGTCGCCAGCGAGCGGTTGAGCTTCTCGGCGATCTCCCCCGCCGTCAGGCCTTCGGCGGCCCAGCGCAGGCATTCGACCTCGCGGCGGGTCAAGCGGATGACGCGGGTGGCGGACTCCTTGGCCAGCAAGGGATAGGCCGCCTCCTGCAAGGCATGGGCGATCAGGCTGAAATCGCCCAGGTGCTCCCGGGCGTCGTCCAGGTCGCGTTGGCTGGACTGGGGGCGCAGGCCGGTCAGGGTCGCCAGCCCGCCCCGTGGCAGGTGGATGGGCACGGTCACGCCGCAAGTCAGCTGTGCGTCGTGCAGGTAACCGACCACCGGAGCGTGGCGCTGGTCGATGTGGCGCTGCAGAACGGTCTCGCCCTTGGGCAGGTACGACCAGACGAAGGGGGCGATGGAGGACACCGCCACCTGCTGCACCGGGTCGATCTGGTAAAAGCCCTCGGAACACCACAGGTCCTGCCAGTCCTTCGGGGTCTGGCGCAGCCGGACCACGCTCGGGGTGATCAGCTCGCCGACATGGTCCAGTGGCACCGGGCTGTAGTCGTACACCAGGGCATCGAAGCCCAGTTCCGCCGCCAGTTCGGCGACGCTGTCCATCTGCTCATCGAGGCTATCGTCCGACGCCAGACGCGCATTGAGTTCAGCCACCTTGGCCTGCATACCTGACACTCCCTGTGATTCCTTTTGGATTTCCATCTCGAAGTCCGGCACGTAGAATGCCACGGCTTGGCGCGGGACTGCCATACGAAACCTATAGGAAACACTAGCTTGTAGGCGACGAAAACTCCTGCGCTAGTTATAGCTGCAAGCCATGGCCAACAGGAGAGTAGCGATGTGGCGTGAGATGCAACCTGACCAGCAGTTCAACGTATCGGTCGATGGCCACAATCTCGTGGTGTACAGCTTTGGTGAAGGGGACGAGGTGCTGTTGTGCCTCAATGGTGGGCCGGGGCTGCCCTGCGACTACCTGCGCGACGCCCATGCCTGGCTCAAGGACAAGGGTATCCGCGTGGTCGCCTTCGACCAACTGGGCACCGGCGCCTCCGACCGCCCCGATGACGACAGTCTGTGGAATATCACCCGCTACGTGGCCGAGGTCGAGCAGGTGCGCCAGGCCCTGGACCTGGGCCGTGTACACATGCTCGGGCATTCCTGGGGCGGCTGGCTGGCGATCGAGTACGCCATTCATCACCCGCAGTCGCTGAAAAGTCTGATTCTCGAGAATACCGTCGGCGACATCCCGCACCTGATCACCGAGCTGGAACGCCTGCGCGGCGCCCTGGGCAGCGAAACAGTGGCGATGATGCAGCGCCATGAGGCCATGGGTACCCTCGACCACCCGCAGTACCAGGCCGCCATCACCCTGCTCAACTACCGCCACGTCTGCCGGCTCGATGAATGGCCGGCGCCGATCCAGCGTTCGCTGGGCGACTGGAACATGGGCCCCTACAGCACCATGCAGGGCCCCAACGAGTTCCTCTATATCGGCAACCTCAAGGACTGGAACCGCCTCGAGCAGATGGGCGCGTTCCGCATGCCGGTGCTGATCACCACCGGCCAGCACGACGAACTGACCCCGGCCTGCGCCATGCGCATGAAGCTGGCGCTGCATGATCGTGCCGAGCTGCATGTGTTCCCCAACAGCAGCCATATGCCGTTCTACGAAGAGCCCCAGGCCTATTTCCCGGTGTTGCTGGATTTCCTGCAACGCAACCGGGGTTGATCGATGAGCCTGGCACGCTACCGGTTCGTCCTCATCCGTCCGTTACAACTGCTGCCGGTGCTGCTGGGCATCAGCATCATCACCTTCGTGCTGGTGCGCTCGATCCCCGGGGATCCGGCGCGGGTGCTGCTGGGCGCGCGCAGCACCCCGGACGCGATCCAGAAGATCCGCGCGCAATTCGGCCTCGATGAGCCGATCTGGGCGCAGTACCTGTACTTCCTCAAGAACCTGCTCAATGGCGACCTGGGCAAGTCGCTGCTGTACAAGGTCGACGCCCTGCCGCTGATCGCCAGCCGCATCGAGCCGACCCTGATGCTGGTGCTGGGCAGCGTGGCCCTGGCGCTGCTGATCGCCGTGCCGCTGGCCATCCTCGCCGCCCGCCACAAGGGCGGCTGGGCCGACAACCTGATCCGCCTGTTCACCACCGCCGGCCTCGGCTTGCCGGCTTTCTGGCTGGGGTTGATGCTGATCCTGTTGTTCAGCGTGCACTGGGGGCTGTTCCCGGTATCCGGCTATGGTCGCACCTGGGTCGAGAAGCTGCACCACCTGGTGCTGCCCTGCCTGACCATCGCCCTGGCGCTCTCGGCGGTACTGGTGCGCAACCTGCGCGCCAGCATCCTGCTGGAGATGCAGGCCGACCATGTCACCGCCGCCCGTGCCCGGGGCCTGGGCGAAGGGGCGATCCTGCGCCGGCATGTCCTGCCCAACTCCATGGTGCCGACCATCAACCTGCTGGCGGTCAACATCGGCTGGCTGATCAGCGGCACGGTGGTGATCGAGAGCCTGTTCTCCCTGCCGGGCGTCGGCCAGCTGCTGGTGCGCGGCATCTTTACCCGCGACTACATGGTGGTCCAGGGCGTGGCCATGGTGCTGGCCTGCGCCACGGTGGCGGTGAACTTCCTCGCCGACGTGGCGACTACCGTCCTCGATCCGCGGGTGAAGATCCAATGAGCGCCACCTTCGCCCTACGCGCACGCCTGGCCTGGAACCTGGGCGATGGCCGCCTGACCCTGTACTGCGGCCTGGCCATCGTCTTCGGCTGGTGCCTGCTGGCGCTGTGCGCGCCGTGGGTCGCGCCGTTCGATCCGCTGCTGCAGAACGGCGACCTGCGCCTGGCCGCGCCCAGCCTGGCGCACCCTTTCGGCACCGACAACTTCGGCCGCGATGTGCTCTCGCGGGTGATCTGGGGCGCCCGCGTCGACCTGCAGATGGCCTCGATCGGGGTGATCTTCCCGTTCCTGCTCGGCACCTGCATCGGCGCGGTGTCCGGCTACGTCGGCGGTTGGCTGGACAACGCCTGCATGCGCCTGATCGACATCGTCCTGGCCTTCCCGTTCCTGGTGCTGATGCTGGCGATCATGGCCATTCTCGGTCCGGGCCTGGGCAGCTTCTATATCGCCATGGCCCTGGTCGGCTGGGTGTCCTATGCGCGGCTGATCCGCTCGCAGATCCTCGTGCTCAAGCAGAGCGACTTCGCCCTGGCCGCCAGGAGCCTGGGCTTCAGCCACCGGCGCACGCTGTTCGCCCACCTGCTGCCCAACGCGCTGTTCGGCTCGGTGGTGTTCTGCATGTCGGATGCCGTGCTGGTGCTGCTCAACGGCGCCGCCGTCAGCTACCTGGGCCTCGGTGTGCAACCGCCGACCCCGGAATGGGGCACCATGGTCGCCGAGGGGCAGAGCTTCATCACCAGCGCCTGGTGGATCTGCACCTTCCCGGGCCTGGCGGTGGTGACCCTGGCCATGGGCTTCAGCCTGCTGGCCGACGGCGTCGCCGAACGCCTGGGAGACCGCTCATGACCACGCCCCTGCTCCAGGTTCGCGGGCTGAGCGTCATCGCCCGCGCCGGCCAACGGGATATCACCCTGGTCGATCGGCTGTCCTTCGACCTCGGCGAAGGCGAGATCCTCGGCCTGGTGGGCGAAAGCGGCTCGGGCAAGACCCTGGCCTGCCGGGGCCTGATGCGCCTGCTGCCAGCAACGAACCTGCGGGTCGAAGGCCAGGCCGTGCGCCTGGCGGGCCATGACCTGCTGCGGCTGGACGAAGCTGGCATGCGCCGCCTGCGCGGCCGTGAGCTGGGGATGATCTTCCAGAACCCCAGCAGCCACCTGGACCCGCTGATGCGCATCGGCGAGCAGATCGCCGAAGGTATCCGCCTGCACCAGGGCGCGTCTCGCCGCGAGGCCCGGGCCGAAGCCATCGAGGTGCTGCGCCAGGTCGGTATCCCCGACCCGAAGTCCCGGGTCGACAACTATCCCCATGAGTTTTCCGGCGGCATGCGCCAACGGGCGATGATCGCCGTGGCCCTGGGCTGCAATCCCAAGGTGCTGATCGCCGACGAGCCGACCACGGCCCTGGATGTCACCGTGCAGGCGCAGATCCTGCGCCTGCTGCTGGAGCTGCGCGACCGCCGCGGCCTGTCGATGATCCTGATCAGCCACGACCTGGGCGTGGTGGCGCAGACCTGCGACAGCATTGCCGTGATGTACGCCGGGCGCCTCTGCGAGCACGGCGCCAAGCACGAGATGCTGGCCCGGCCCAAGCATCCCTACAGCGCCGGGCTGCTGGCCTGCCATCCTGCGGCGCAGCCTGAGGCATTACGCATGACCACCATCGCTGGGCAGCCACCGTTGCTTGATGACCTGCCGCCAGGCTGCCGTTTCGAATCGCGTTGCCCCCAGGCCATGCCGCTCTGCCGGCAGCAACTGCCCGAACTGCTGGAATCAAGCCCCGGCCACCGCCTGGCCTGTCATACCCCGCTGCTGGCCGGAGGTCCGTCATGACCACGTTGTTGCAGGTCAAGGACCTGCAGGTGCAGTTTCCCGCCGCAGGCAGCGGCCTGCTCAACCTGCGCCCGCGCAAGGTCAGCGCGGTCAACGGCGCCTCGCTGAATCTGGCTGCCGGCGAAACCCTCGGCCTGGTGGGCGAGTCAGGCTGCGGCAAGAGTACCCTGGCCCGGGCCATCCTCCAGCTCACCCAGAGCTGCGGCGGCCAGGTGCTGTACGACGGCACCGACATGAACCAGGGCAGCCCGGCGGATATCGCCCGCCTGCGCCACGAGACCGCGATGATCTTCCAGGACCCGTACAGCGCGCTCAACCCACGCCAACGCATCGGCCAGATCCTCGCCGAGGTGCTGCAGGTGCAGCGCAAGGTGCCCGCCGCGCAGATTCCGGCCCGGGTCGGCGAACTGCTCGAGCTGGTCGGTCTGCGCGCCGAGCTGGCCGAGCGCCGGCCCGGTTCGCTGAGCGGTGGCCAGTGCCAGCGGGTCGGCATCGCCCGGGCCCTGGCCGTCGAACCTCGGCTGATCGTCGCCGACGAATGCGTCGCCGCGCTGGACGTGTCGATCCAGGGGCAGATCATCAACCTGCTGCTGGAGTTGCGCGAGCGCATGGGCCTGGCGCTGCTGTTCATCACCCACGACCTGGGCGTGGTGCGCCGCCTGTGCGACCGGGTGGCGGTGATGTACCTGGGGCAGATCGTCGAGGAAGGCCCGGTGCATGAAGTCTTTACCGCCCCGCGCCACCCCTACACCGCCGCGCTGATCCAGTCCATCGCCGACATCGACCCGGCCCGGCGCCTGCCGCAGGACCCGCTGGCCGGCGAGCCGCCAAGCCCGCTGCACCTGCCCTCCGGCTGCGCCTTCCATCCCCGTTGCCGGCACGCGCTGCCCGGCTGCGCTGAAACCACGCCACCCGAGCATATCCAGGGCGCCCGGCGCCACGCCTGCGTGCATTCGCAACTGCCCTGCTGACATCACCACCATGACCATCAAACGGAGCTTGAGCATGAAACCCGCCGCATTGAAACTTCTCACCGCCGCCATACTGGCCGCCAGCACCCTGGCCAGCGGCATGGCCCAGGCAGCCGGCGTGCTGACCATCGGCTGCCGAGAGGAAAGCACCACCTTCGACCCGATCAAGAGTGCGCAGAACCGCGACAGCTGGGTGTTCGCCAACGTCTATGACGTGCTGATCCGCGTCGACAACAGCGGCACCCAACTCGTGCCGGGCCTGGCCGAGAGCTGGAAGGTCTCGGACGACGGCCTGACCTACACCTTCAAGATGCGCAACGCCAAGTTCTCCGACGGCTCGCCGATCACCGCCGAGGACGCCGCCTTCTCCCTGCTGCGCATCCGCGACAACCCAGGTTCGCTCTGGGCCGACTCGTACAAGATCATCGACACCGCCAAGGCCGCCGACCCGCATACCCTGGTGGTGACCCTGCACAGCAAGTCGGTGCCGTTCCTGGCCCAGCTCGCCACCGCCAACATCTCGATCCTGTCGAAAAAGGCCATGGACAAGCTCGGCGAGGAGGAATACGCACAGAACCCGGTGGTGTCCGGGGCTTTCAAACTCAAGGAATGGCTGCGGGGCGACCGGGTGATCCTGGAGAAGAACCCCGAGTTCTGGCAGGCCGACAAGGTCAGCCTGGATGGCGTGGAGTGGATCTCCATCCCGGATGATCGCACGCGCATGATGAAGGTCCAGGCCGGCGAACTGGACTCGGCGATCTTTGTGCCGTTCACCCAGGTGGACGAGTTGCAGAAGGACAAGAAGATCACTATCCATATCGACCCCTCGACCCGTGAAGACCACCTGCTGATCAACCACTCCAAGGGGCTGCTGGGCAAACGGGAAGTGCGTGAGGCGATCGACCTGGCGATCGACAAGAAGGCGCTGGTGGACACGGTCACCTTCGGTCACGGCGAAATGGCCTACTCCTACATTCCCAAGGGTGCGCTCTACCACAACGCCAACAACCCACAGCGCCCGTTCGACCCGGCCAAGGCCCGCGAGCTGCTGAAAAAAGCCGGCGCCGAGGGGCTGAAGGTCAACTACGTGGTCAACGCCGGCAACGAGGCCGACGAGCAGATCGCCGTGCTGGTACAGAAGCAACTGGCCGATGTCGGCATCACTGCCAACCTGCAGAAGGTCGACCCGACCCAGAGCTGGCAGATGCTGGTCGACGGCGACTACGACCTGTCGGTGATGTACTGGACCAACGACGTGCTCGACCCGGACCAGAAGACCACCTTCGTGCTGGGCCACGACACCAACATGAACTACATGACCCGCTACCACAACGACAAGGTCAAGGACCTGGTGGCCGCGGCCCGTGTCGAGACCGACCCGGTCAAGCGCAAGCAGATGTATGAGGAGCTGCAGAAACTGGCCAAGCAGGACGTGCACTGGATCGACCTGTACTACAGCCCGTACATCAACATCTCGCGCAGCAATATCCAGAACTTCCTGCAGAACCCGCTGGGGCGTTTCACCCTGGAGGAGACGGTGAAGCTGGAAGCCGGGCAGAAGACCGCGCAGAACTGACGGCGGTTTATCGAGCGCCGCCCTCGCGGCGCTCGATCTCATTTCAAGCCTTTGCCTTGCGCCGCCGCATCCACGCCCAGGCAACCCCCGCCAGCACCACCAACCCCACCGGCAGTACCTGCGCCTTGTACGGCCGCAACGCCGTGCGCACGCTATCGAGCTTCTCGGTCAGGTAGCGCTTGTTGGCCTGGTCGAACCGGGGCTCCTCGCATTGCTTGCCGAAATCCTCCGCCCACTGCACGAACGGCCCCTGCTGGACGTAGCGCCTGTAGAGCGCGCTTTCCTGTTCGCTGCCGGGCACCCAGCCGGCCGCGATGCACAGCACTGCGGCGAAGGCCTGACTGCTGCGTGGCAGTTGGTCAGCGGCCTGGTTGGCCAGGTCGGCGGCGACATAGCGGTAGTGGTATCGCTGATCGGGCTTGGCCTCGGTCGCCCGTTGGCGCTGCACCTCGCCAGCAGCCAGGAACGGCCCTGGCTGCACTTCGGCGCTGCCCAGGCTGTAGCTGCCGCCCAACCAGGCGTAGTCGGGCGCCATTTCATAACCGAGGATCTCCATGCCCGCGCTGCGCGCCAGGGTTGCCGCAGCGTACAGCGCCTCGGCGCGGCCAGTGGGCGTCCAGCGCGAGACGGCATCCTGGCGGTGCTGGCCGTAGGCCCTGGCGTCGGCCTGCAATTGCGGCGTGGCGAAGTAGCCGGGCGCTTCGTCGTAGCGTCCTTCGCGCAGCAAGCGTCGCCCCAGCAGCTCGCGCAACTGGGTCGCCACCGGGCGCGGCACATAGCCGCCCTCTTCCACCTTGGGCGCTGGCGGCGCTGGCACATGAGCATCGACATAGCCTTTGAGCTCATCCAGGGTCAGCACGCGGTCAGCCACGTTGGCCGTGTCCTGCCAGTAGATTTCCTGACTGCGGTACAGCAGGTCGAAGGCCTGCAGGTAATCGCCGCGCTCCAGCGCCAGGATCGCGCCCTCGCCTTCGACCCGGCAGCCGGGTTTAACGCTCTCATAGTCCCAATCGGGTGTCTGTCGCGAGCCCCATGATTCTTCACGTGGGAACGCGGCCGCAGCCTTGGCATAGGCAGCCGCCGCCTGGCTCTTGTCACCGTCGCGCAAGGCCAGCTTGGCGCGCAGCCACCAGGCAAGGCCGGTGTCCCCTGCCTGCTGCAGATAGCTTCTGGTCGCGGCATAGTTACCTTGCTGGTAGGTCAACGCGGCCAGGCGGTCGGCGTCTTCGAGCTTGCCGCCAACACTGGCCTGCAGCAGCGCGGGCAGGCGTCGGACCTGGGTCGGCGGCTGGCCGTCGTAGTCCCAGCCGACATGGGTGAGCAGGTAGGCGGTGAGCAGCTTGCGCGGCATTGGCTGCGCCAGCAGCGCCTTCAGTTGCTCATCCGGCAGGCTCACCAGTTCGTCGGCAAGCTGTCTGAGCGAGCTGTAGCCGCTGCCCGAGCCCAGGCGGCTCTGGCTGGCATACAACTGGATGGCGCTGTTCCAGTCGCCGGCGAGCTTGGCCAGGCGGGCCTCCTCGCCAAGGCTGGCCACCCCAAGCTCCAATGGGTCGCTGAAGCCTTCGGCGCTGAGCGCGCGCGCCCGGTGGAAGGCCTCGCGGGCCTGGGCTTGCAGGGCCTGTGGCGTCTGTTGCGGATCGCCGCTGGCCTCGAAGCTGCGGGCCATCAAGGCCCGCCCCAGCGAGTAGGCCGCCCAGGTGCTGCGCAGCTTGCGTTGTTCGCCAGGCAGGGCCAGCACCTTGGCGAAATAGTCCGCCGCCAGGGCGTGATCGTCGGCATCGAAGGCCACTGCGCCGGCAATGTACAGGCGCAGTTCATCCGGCAGTTCGGCGCCCTGCTTCAGCACTTGCTGCGGATCGGCCAGTGCACGCAGTTGCGCGACCTTCTCGCGCAGCGACTCCGGCAACTCGCTGGCCTCGATACGGCTGCGCTGCTCACGGTACGGTCGGTCGTTGTCGTCACCGTCCCAGTAAGGGGTCAAGGTCATCTCGGTGGTGGGCTTGAGGCCTGCCAACTGTTCGCCGAGGCGATTGACCTCGAAGCCGAAATTGCCTTCTGGCAGCTCGGCCAGGGTTTGCGCCCGGTCGTCCAGCAGGCGCATCGGGAAGTCCGGGCCACAGGCCAGCGCCGTGCCGACCGGTACGCTCAGGGACAGGCACAGCAAACGGCGGGTCCAGTCAGGGGTAGACATTCCAGGCTCCTTGTTCGATTCCATGGCAGCGCGCCCAACCAAGGACGCGCCGGCCGCCAGCGGCCACACGCACGCTGGACTGGCGGTTGAAGACGAGGTGTTGCGGGGATTGCTGCAGGCGGTAGCCGTTGAGCCCGTCCGCGGCATCGCAAGACTCAACGTTCAGTTCCACCCGCGCGGGTACCGGCAGGTCGAGATTGCCGACGTTGACCAGGCTGATGTCGTAGAGCCCGGCCTGCCCGGACAGTTCGAGCCGCCATTGACTGGCGAGCGCGTCGCCGCGCGCCACCGCCTTTAAGGTGGTCAGGCTCCAGGCCCGACGGTCGCTGGGCAACGGCAGGCGGAACCAGATAAGCCCGGCCAGGTGGGCGGGCGGTTTGTCGCGCAGTTGCCTGCCCAAGTCCGCCAGTTGCTGCGGGTCGGCCAGCAGCTCGCGGCGCTCGCCGGCACGGTTCAATGGGGTTTCGCTTTCCACCAACGGCGCGCCGCCGGTATCCGCCAGCAACGCCACGCCATAGGCGGGCAAGGCCAGGTAGAACGGTCTGTCGCTGACCCGCCCCCAGCGCTCGGCCCAGGTTTTCGCCTGGTTCGGATCGAACAGGCCTCGCCGCGGATCGCTCACCGCGTGCACCTGCAGCACGCTGCTGTCCACCGCCTGCAACAGCGCCGGCAGGTGTGGGCTGTCGAGCCAGGCGGGCAGCGCGGTGATACTCAGTTTTACGCCCGGTGGAAGTTGCTCACGCAGTTTCAGAAGGAACTGGGTGTAGCCCGGCAGGTGCGCACTGCCACTGTCGTGGTCGATCTCAAGTCCACTCGGGTTCACGCCAGCCGCCTGCCAGTCGGCCAGCAATTGGGCGATATGGGTACCGGCCGCCTGTACGTCGAGCGCGGGCAACTGGCCATCAAGACGCACCACGGCGATCACCGGGCGGCCATCGCTCCTGAGCTTGGGCAGCTCGACCAGCGCCCTGCTCCAGCCGGCCTTGGGCTGGGCTTGCAAGGCCAGCACACGCAGGGTGGAGAAGTCGGCACGGCTTTCGGCCAAGGCCTGTTCATGGGCCGGCCGCCACTGGCGTTGCCAAATGTACAGTTGCTGGTCGAGGGGCGGTGCAGGTTCGGGCTGGCAGCCGGTGAGCGTTGCGAGAACGGCGGATAGGAACAGACGCCGAAGCGTGGCGGTGGCGGGCATACAATCCTTTGTCTGACGGGTTTGAGCGCCGGGAACAGGGGGAAATTTTACCTCAATGCAAGATCCAGCGGACACCCCTGAAAGGGCGTCGAACCAGGAAGAGTACAAATGTTTCCTTGCCCGCCTCCGGTAGCCGTGGTGCTTGCGCCCAAAAGTTTCTGCCGGTCTTCGCTGTTTAAAGAGACTTATATATGCAGGCTGCAACTTTTATAAACAGGGCACCAACGATGATCAGGTTTCGAGATTACCAGACCTTGACGCAACCACCCTCTCGCACACTAGCGATTCTCATTAGAGATCAAACCCGTTATCGAAGCCATAAAAAATAATTAATCAAAAGGATTTAATCAAAAACAATAATTCGCAAAGCTTCTAATGTCGTGGCGCAGCCCCAGCGTTTCATCTAATGATCACGGGCCTTTTGCCCTTGCAAAAGCGACGCGACCGACTAGTTTTGTGATTGTCTTTGCCAACACTACAACTACAACACGACCGCCCCTCAGAGCAGGAGAATCTATTCTTCCAGGCGACGCCTACCGCTGCATGTAGTTACTGAAACGGAACTCAGTCAAAACAACAAGAGGGACGCTTGATGAAGCGCAGCCATGGCTATCGTGTGCTCTTTGAAAAAGGGCCGGCCGCACATTTCTGGTTGTCACTGCTGTGTTTCTCAGGGCTGGTTATTACCAGTTTCCTGTTGTTCGAACAGCAGATCCAGGGTTTCCTCACCCATCTTGACCTGTATCGCCCTTCAACCCCCGTCCAGATGTTCAACCTGGCACTGCTGCTGATCGCCTTGCTGGCCCTGGACGTGGTGCTGCCCGTACCTTCAAGCATGGTCGCGCTGCTGGCCGTGGCCACCCTGGGCAGCGTCGGCGGTTACCTGACGATCTTCATTGGCCTGTGCCTGGGCGCAGGTCTGGGGTACGCGTTGGGTGCCGGGTATCTGCGGATGTTGTCCAGCCGCCTCGGCCTGCACCAACGCCAGCCGGGGCAACTGGCGTACCGCCTGGGCACGCTGTCGCTGATCTGTCTGCGCGGCGTGCCGGTGCTGGCGGAAACCTCGGTGGTGGCCGCCGGCATGCAGCGCTATCCGATGCGCGCTTTCGTGCTGGTCACCACCTTGGCCAACGCGGGCCTGGCCTTGGCTTACAGCGCCATCGGCAGCTTCCTCGTCGAGCAGAACGCGTTGCTGGTGACGATTCTCGCCAGCATGATTCTGCCCGGCCTGTTCATTGCCGGGTACAGCCTGGTCAAGGCCTTGCGCAGGCGTGAACCCTCACGGCCACTGCGCGGGCGCTTCACGGTCAGCTACGACTATCCGGTGCTGTTCACCGACCACCTGTTCGACCCGCTCAATCCCTGCCTGCATCGCCAGCTCACCGTCCAGCGCAATGGCCGGGTGACGGTGCTGATCTTCGCCGATGAGCAGCTGCTGCGCTGCGCACCGCACCTGCCGGGCCAGATCGACGCGTACTTCGCCGCCTACGGTGACGACCTGCACCTGAAGGCGGCGCCGATCGCCGTGCCGGCCGGCGAGCTGAGCAAGGACGCCCAGGTACTGCAGCAGCTGTATGCCGACATGCTGGCCCATGGGCTGGACCGCCACTGCTGCGTCATCGCCCTGGGCGGTGGCGCGGTGCTGGACGCGGTGGGCTATGCCTGCGCCACCTTCCATCGCGGCATGCGCCTGATTCGCCTGCCTAGCACGGTGCTGGCGCAGAATGACGCCGGCATCGGGGTGAAAAACGGTATCAATGCCTTCGGCCAGAAAAACCTGCTGGGCGCCTTCTATCCCGCCACCGCGGTGATCAACGACTTCCAGTTGCTGACCACCCTGGGTCACCGCGACCAGATCGCCGGGCTCGCCGAGGCGGTCAAGGTGGCGCTGATCAAGGACCGCTCCTTCTTCGAGTGGATGGAGCGCCAGGCCGACGCCCTCGCCCGCTTCGACCACCCGGCCAGCCGCCATGCCATCCGCCGCTGCGCCGAGCTGCACCTGGGGCATATCACCGGCGCCGGCGACCCTTTCGAGCGCGGCAACGGTCGTCCACTGGACTACGGCCACTGGGCGGCGCATCGGTTGGAGAACCTCAGCCAGCATCGACTGCGTCATGGCGAGGCCGTGGCGGTGGGCATGGCCCTGGACGGGTTGTATGCCAATGCCCTGGGGCTGTTGAACGATATCGACAGCGAGCGGATCTTGAGCCTGTTGCTCAGGCTTGGCTTCAACCTGTGCCCTGCGGAGCTGAACCTGAAGGATGACCAGGGACGTTCTCGAGTGCTGCTGGGGCTGGAGGAGTTCCGCCAGCATCTGGGCGGCCAGCTGTCCATCCCCATGCTCAGCGGCATCGGCGCATCGGTCGACCTCCACGAGATCGACGACGGCCTGATGGAACAGGCGCTGCTGCGCCTCGGTAGCTATCGCGGCAATCTGCTCGCCCTCGGCGAGGGCTGTGCGCAATGAGCCAGATGAAGACCTGGATGACCGTCGGCCGCGTTTCCAACCTGCCCACGGTATGGACCAACACCCTGGCCGCCGCATTGTTGGCCAGCAGCGCCGGAGCCCTGGCGCCACCTTCCTCGCTGGTGTGGATCCTGCTGCTGGCCATGCTGTCGCTGCTGTACCTGGCGGGCATGCTGCTCAACGACTTGCTGGATGCCGACTGGGACCAGCAGCACCACAACCCACGACCCATCACCCTGGGCCTGGTCAGCCGTCGGCAGGTGCGCCTGGCCACCTGGCTGGCGTTGCTGCTGGCGGCCGCCGCAGCCCTGGGCTTGAGCCGGTTGATCGAGCAACCGCATTGGCTGCTGGCCAGCGTCACCCTGCTGGTGGGCTGCATCCTCGGCTACAACCTGCTGCACAAGAAATACGCCCACAGCGTCTGGTTGATGGGCGCCTGCCGCTCGGCCCTCTACCTCACCGCGGCGGCCAGCCTGGCGATGCCGACCCAGCCCATCTGGCTGTGCGCCTTGCTGCTTGGCGTGTACATCAGCGGCCTGACCTACCTGGCGCGCCAGGAGCACCTCAACCAACTGCTCAGCCGCCTGCCGCTGGTGTTGATGCTGAGCCCGCTGGCCCTGGCGGCCTACGCCGACACCCTGTGGTTCTGGCCGGTGCTGCTGCTGTGGCTGGGCTGGCTGGGCTGGCACTACTGGCTGCACCTGGCCGATCCGCGCCGCCGCCAGGTGCGCGCCTTCATCGGCGCGGGGCTGGCGGCCCTGCCGCTGTTCGATGCCCTGGTGCTGGCAGTGGCCGACCAGCCCCTGGGCAGCCTGCTGTGCGTCCTGGTGTTCTTCCTGCTTCCACACCTACAGCGCTGGATCAAACCGACATGAACAGTGATATCGCTACGTCGACAACAGCGGCGCTCAAGATGCGCCACGACTGCCTGGCCGCACGGCACCAGGCCCTGGCCGCGCAACTCGAACCGATCGAGTTGCAGTGGTGGCACGAGGCCCAAGAGCGCCTCGGGCAGTCACCGGATGCCAACACCGCGGCACTGCTGAGCGGCCAGTGCAAGCGCAGGATCCACGAACAGGCCATGCGTGACGATGAGCACTGCAGCCAGTTGCAACTGGCGCGCGCCTTGCTGCTGGCCCAGGTCCTCGGGCAACAGCCGCAGGACGGTCAGTTGCCCTTGCTGCGCCAACTGTTCCTGTGGGGCGACGACCAGGAAAAAGTCGCGCTGCTCAAGGCCCTCGACTGGATCGACAGCTCGGGGCTGTGCGTACCGCTGGCCCTGCAGGCCGGGCGCACCAGCAACAGCGAGGTATTCGCCGCCCTCGCCCTGGACACCCCCTACCCATCCCGCCACTACCCGGAGCGTGCCTTTCACCAACTGGTGCTCAAAACGCTCGGCATGGGGCTGGACGTGCGGCGGCTGGTCGGCCTGGCGCAGCGTCACGGCGTCTCCTTGAACCAGCTGGCCCTCGACCTGCTGGACGAACAGCTTGCGGCAGCACGCACGATTTCGCCCGGTTTGCACCTGGCCATCGCCTTCGACCTGCTCAGCCCGGCGCAATGCCAGCGCCTGCTCGGCCTTCACCAGCAAGAACGCCTGCCGTCGGCGTGGCATGAACACCTGACCGACCGCCGCGAGACCTGAAGCCTTCCCCTGAAGAGGATTCACCATGCCCAAGTATTTCGACCCGCATATCCACATGGTCAGCCGCACTACCGACGACTACCAGAACATGGCCGCCGCCGGTATCACCGGGGTGATCGAGCCGGCGTTCTGGCAAGGCCAGGCGCGTACCAGCGTCGGCAGTTTCGTCGACTACTTCGATACCCTGCTGGGCTGGGAACGCTTTCGCGCCAGCATGTTCGGCATCCATCATTTCTGCACCATCGGCCTGAATCCCAAGGAAGCCAACGACCTGTCGGTGGCCAACGAAGTGCTGGAGATTCTGCCGCGCTACCTGGTCAAGGACGGCGTGGTTGCCGTCGGCGAGATCGGTTATGACGACATCACACCGGAAGAAGACCGCTTTCTCGCGCTCCAGCTGGAGCTGGCCCGGCAGTTCAACCTGCCGGTGCTGGTACACACCCCACACCGCGACAAGATCGGCGGCACCAAGCGCACCCTGGCGGTGATTCGCGAAGTGGGGATTGCCGAGCACCTGGTGATCATCGACCACCTCAACGAACTGACCCTGCCGCTGGTGCTCGACAGCGACTGCTGGCGCGGCCACTCCATCTACCCCAACACCAAGATGTCGGAGCAGCGCATGGTGGCCCTGCTCAAGGAATACGGCACCGAGAAGATGGTGGTCAACAGCGCCGCCGACTGGGGCATCAGCGATCCGCTGAAGGTGCCCAAGACCGGTCAGGCCATGCTGGCCGCCGGTTTCAGCGAGGCCCAGGTGGAACAGGTGCTGTTCGACAACCCGGTGGACTTCTTCGCCCAGAGCGGCCAGCTGGACAAGGCCCAGGTCGCCACGCCGCTGCCCATCGACCAGCGCCGCCGCTGGCAGGAAAACTCGGCCCTGCGTGGCCAGGATCCGGTGATCAAATGACCTTGGGCCTTGGTTGGACCGCCGCGCAGCTCGGCTACTGCGCTAATGTGCACCCGGCCCGCGACCTGCCCGCGCTGCGCGTTGCCATCGACCGGCACTTCCAGGGCGTGCGCAGGCTGCGCGGGCTCGACCAGCAGGACAGCGGGCTGTGGATCAGCGCAGCAGCCGCAACCGAACTGCGGGAGCCGCCGAAACGGCGGGCGTTTTTCGATCTGCTGCGGCGCAGCGGGCTATGCCTGACCTCGCTCAACGGCTTTCCCTATGGGCAGTTCCATGAGGGCACGGTAAAAGCCGCCGTGTACCTGCCCAGCTGGGCCGAGCCGCAACGGCTGGCGTACAGCCTGGACCTGGCGCGGCTGCTGGCCGAGGCCCTGCCGCCGGCGTGCCCGCAGGGGGCGATCTCCAGCGTGCCGCTGGGCTACGCCGCCCACTGGAACCCGACGCTGCAGCACCAGGCCGAGGAACACCTGCGCCAGCTCACGGCGGCACTGGCCCGGCTGCACCAGGAAACCGGCAAGAGGATCGTGATGTGCCTGGAAATGGAGCCGGACTGCGTGCTGCAGACCACCGACCAGGCCATCGCCTTCTTCCACCACTGGCAAGCCAGCGACCCGCATCATGAGTACCTGGCGCTGTGCTTCGACGTCTGCCACCAGGCGGTGATGTTCGAGGACTGCCGGCAGTCTCTGGAAAGCCTGCGCCAGGCCGGGGTGCCCATCGGCAAGATCCAGCTGTCGAACGCGATGATCTGCCGCCTGCCGACCGACGACCCGAGCCGCTGCGTACAGGTTCTCGACGTGCTGGGCAGCTTTGCCGAAGCCACCTACCTGCACCAGGTGCAGGCGCGCGACGTCCGGGGCCGCATCCAATGCTGGGCGGACCTGCCGGCCGCGCTCGCCGCCTGTGCGTCGCAGCCTGGGCGCTACCCGGAGCTGCGGGTTCATTTCCACATTCCGCTGTTCAGCGAACACCTGCTGCTGCCCGAACTCGGCGGCAGCCAGATGGCCCTGGCGCAGACCTTCGATTTCCTGGCCGCGCACGAGGATGTGCGCCCGGTGCTCGAGGTGGAGACCTACAGCTGGGGCGTACTGCCCGCGCCAGTGCGACCCAGCGACGAACAGGCCCAGCACCGGGGCATCCGCGACGAGCTGCGTTGGGTCGAGGAGCAGTTGCGCCAGCGCCGCCTCCTGCAACCCCAGGCGCGGGAGGTGCATGCCGATGCCCTCTGACTCGCCACGTCAACCGTTGCTGCTGATCAACGTGGTCGGCCTGACGCCCGCGCTGCTCGGCGCGGCAACGCCGCACATCAACCGGTTGCTGCAATCGGCCAGGATGGCCAGCCTGCAACCGACGTTTCCCGCCGTCACCTCCACGGTGCAGGCCTCGATCCTCACCGGCCTGTCACCGGCCGAGCACGGCATCGTCGGCAACGGCTGGTATTTTCGCGACCAGGCCGAGGTGCGCTTCTGGTTGCAGCCCAACGCCCTGATCCAGGGCGAGAAGGTCTGGCAGACGCTCAAGCGCGAGCTGCCGGGCTTTCGCTGCAGCCAGTTGTTCTGGTGGTACAACATGTACGCGGACGTGGACGCCGCCATCACCCCGCGCCCGCACTACCCGGCCGATGGCCGCAAGCTTTTCGGGCTGTACTCGTCACCGGCAACGTTGCATGCGCGGATCGAGGCGCAGATCGGCGAGTTTCCGTTCCCGGCGTTCTGGGGGCCGGCCGCCGGCATTGCCTCCAGCCGCTGGATCGTCGACTGCGCCATCGCCGAGTTCCAACTCGATCACCCGGACCTGCAACTGGTCTACCTGCCGCACCTGGACTACTGCCTGCAACGGCTGGGGCCGGGTCATCCGTCGATCGCCGACGAAGTGCGGGCCATCGACCACGAGGTCGGGCGCCTGCTGCGCTTCGCCGAGGAACAAGGTGCGGCGGTGATGCTGCTGTCCGAATACGGCATCGAGGCGGTCAGCCAATCGGTGTCCATTAATCGCCTCCTGCGCGCCGAAGGCCTGTTGCAGGTGCGTCAGTCATTGACCTGGGAACTGCTCGACCCCGGTGCCAGCGATGCCTTCGCCGTCGTCGATCACCAGATCGCACACATCTATGTGCGCCAGTGCGTGGACATCGCCAGGGTCAAGGCACTGTTGCAGCGCCAACCCGGCATCGAGCGGGTACTGGACAAGACCGAGCAGCGGGCCTGGCAGCTGGACCACCCGCGCAGCGGCGAGCTGGTGGCCGTGGCCGCCGCCGGTCACTGGTTCGACTATCACTACTGGCTCGACGCGCGCAAGGCACCGGACTTCGCCCGCACCGTGGACATCCATCGCAAGCCCGGCTACGACCCGCTGGAGCTGTTCATCGACCCGGCCATACGCTTCCCCCGCTTGAGGGTGGCGCGCCGCCTGCTGCAGAAAAAGCTCGGCTTTCGTTACTACATGGACCTCATCCCGCTGGACACCACGCTGGTGCGCGGCAGCCATGGCCGGCTGCCCGCCAGTGAGCGGGAAGGCCCGCTGCTCATCACCAATTGTGACCTGCCGTTGCCGCAGCGCCTTGCGGCAACGGCGGTGAAACAACTGCTCCTGCAGCATTTTCTGGGGCACCCCTACACCGAACTGGCCAATGCCAAGGAGCACACATGCGGCGAGCCCTCTCAATAACCGTCCTCAGCGCACTGGCCGGACTGGTCCAGGCCGAGGGCACCAACAGCTTCGATTGCAATCAGTTCATGCAGTTCGGCGGCAACGTCGACCAGGCCCGCCAGGCGTTCGCCCAGGGGCCTGAAACCATGAGCTGGAACTGGTTCGTCTGCCTGAACCAGCCGGTCGAGTCCAACAGCCCCAACCGGGTCTGGGAAACCCTCAAGCCTTCGGATCAGGTCTACCTGAGCAATGGCGCCGCGCCGCTGCCCTGGGGCCAGAGCCAGCCGGTGCCGGCTCCGGTGTTGCTGGCGGCCCAAGCACAGGGCCTGGACCTCAACCGCACGTTCCATAACCTCAACGCCGTCCAGCAGGTGGATGGCCTGATCCTCGAGATGGGCGGCGCGGTACCGACCGCGCAACAGGGCCAGCCGGTGCGCTTCCAATTGTTAATGGGCGAGGACACCTTCGACTACATCGTGCAGAAACAGGTGTACAACGTGAACGGCCAGGCCGCCTTGACCAGCAACCTGGACTTTCCCTCCACCGCCTGGGAGCTCAAGGCCGCCTGGCTGTGGATCGGCAACGACCCGAGCTACCAGCAGCAACTGCAAGACGATGGCTACTACATCGCCCAGGCTTACTACCAGCAGGACAACGGCCAATACCAGGTCGGCTACGCCGCGCTCAGCGGCCTGCACGTGGTCAACAAGCTGAACCCGCAATGGGTCTGGACCACCTTCGAGAATCGCAACAACGGCAAGTACACCGTGACCAACGCGATTCCGCCCACCCCGATGAGCAACAGCACCGGGCCGACGCCGGCGGCGCAGACGGCCAATACCGCCTTCCAGGCGCAGTACCCGCAGCTTGCCCAGTACGAACTGATCGGCACCCAGTCCGAGACCAATCCGACCCTGCTCGCCAACTCCCAGCTCGAGTCGGCCTTCCAGAGCCAGTCGTCCTGCTTCGCCTGCCACGGCACGGCGGCGTACTCCAAGACCAAGGGCTACTTCAACTTTGCCCAGAAGCAGCAGGACGGCATCGTCTACCCCACTGCCCCGGTACCGGCGTCCAAATTCGCCGGATACAACAAACTGGACTTTGTCTGGTCGCTGAAACGCGCCCAGTGGCAACGCTAAGGAGCAAGACATGAGCGTACTGAACTTTCCGCGCATCTACCTGGGCGGCCACCTGTACTGGAATCCGCCGACCGCCAACAACAACGACATGTTTCCACTCTACGACGCCTCGAAGATGCGCCTGAACTGGCGCTTCCTCGAGTACTACGGGATCAACCCGGCGAATGCCGCCAGCAAGCTGATGCCGTGGGTGATCGCCCCGCAGATTCTGCTCGAGGCCCCCGAGTATGTCACCCAGGTGCCGGGCAACGTCGCGCAGAACCCCAGTGTGATGATCCCCGGCGAGTGGAACCTGTTCGGTGACAACGCCTGCGGCACGGTCAACTACACCCCAACCGACCCCACCATCCCGGCGACGGCCTCCGTCATCACCGGCGGTGAACTGCCCGGCGGGGGTTACGTCAGCCAGGACCCGTTGATCAACCAGACCTACAACCTGTTTGGCAACCCGTTCGGCAGCGACGCCCCCACCCCGGCCCGCTTCGTCGACGTCAGCCCTTGGCAGAACACCTTCACGGCGCTGTATTTCGACCGGCTGGTGCTGGGCGATGCCCAGTGCGGCCTGACCCTCAAGCGCCAGCACCGCATGCTCGACCGTTTCCTGAATTTCAACTGGGCAAGCCTGGGTGGCCTGATCTACGTGACCACCACCTGGCAGACCTGCTTCCCGAAAGAGAACCTGAGCTGGGTGATCGGCAACTCGCAACTGCTGCAGAACCTGCAGCAACAAATGGAACAGCAGAACGCCAAGGGGCTGATGTTCCGCTTCTCCACCTACCTGACCTGCTACGACAAGAACGGTGTCTTCAACGACCAACCGCCCATCAATACCCATTCCACCACACCGGCGGATCTGGCCAATGTTCAGCAGATGTACCAGAAGGGCCTGGACAATGTCGGCAGCATCTTCTTCAACCCTGCCTACAGCCGCACCGCGGGCACCCTGGGCTTGTGGTTCGACGACGAATTTCCCACGGCGCCGGCCGGGCGGCGGCTGGTTCCTTGCACGCCGGTGCAGTTGCAGAAGGACGGCGTGGATTTCAAAGCCATGACATTGGGCGTGATCTCTGCACAGGTGCATGACAACACCCTGTCGCTGGACCTGCTCAACGGGTTCCCCAGCTATGCGCTTGATGCCCAGGCCAAGATACCGGTAGCGGCGAAGTTCAACGCTGGCAACTACCAGCTGGGGATACGCCAAGGCGGGCAGTTCACGCCGCTGGCCAGTTTCGGCTACGACGACTACCAGCAGGCAGCCTTTGACAAACGCTCGGGGATCCTCGACCTGCCGCTGAGCGCCGAGGCGCAGAAACAGCTGCAAAGCGGCGCGCTTGAGCTGCAGCAGCAAGGCGCGACGCCTGTGCAGGCGGCGACCCAGCAGATGTGGACCGCCGAGGTGGTCGAGAGTGCCAGCTTCATCGACGTCGGCGACAGCAAGACCTTGCAGATCATGGTGCAGTACGACGGCCTGCCCGCGCCGGCCGGCACCGTGCTGACGGTGGCCGAGTACAACAACGCCTACATGATGTGCACCACCGACTACTACCTGGCGTTCAGCAACCAGGCTGATTTCACGCTGTTTTTCGACGATCCGGACAACCGCGCCAACAATACTCCCAACCTGCCACAGTTTGTCGGTACGCCGTCACTCACCCGCCAGCTGAGCGAAGGCACGGGGCGTCGGCTCACAGCGATCCACCCCGCCGACTCGACCGTCGGCATGAAGCCGGTGAGCTACCAGCATTACCTGCCCACGCCAGGCTCGGTGGCCCTGAGCCCCAGCCTGGCGTTCGCCAACCCCATCCAGGGCCAGGGCTCGCTGAAGGATGAGCCAAAGGGCAACGTGCAGTACAGCACCACGCAGATCACCACCGACGCCAACGGGATTGCCCTGCTGACCGTCAAGGCCGTGGCACCGGGCTTCCCGACCCTGCGCTTCTTCGTGCATGAGGGCGGGCAGGCGCCGCAGGTTCCGTTCAGCTTCAAGTTGTCACAGGCCTATACCGACTTCCTGGCGCCGCTGCGCGTGCTGCCGCAGGAGCCGGACATGCAGCAGGCGTTCGTCGATGCCTGGAACCTGGTCTACCAGCAGCAGGATGCCGGCCAGCAGATCTGGCAGCGCTTCATCTACCCGTTCATCCTGCAGCCGTTCTTCTACATGTACCCGATCATGAACAAGTACATGCCGCTGAACTCGCTGGCGCGCATAGAAGGCGCCGTGGACCAGCTCATCGTGCTGATCAGCAAGCAGTACCAGGAAGAAAGCACCCTGGCGATGCCGATCACCCGTGACATGCCGCAAAGCCGCCGGGCGGTGCTGGAGCTCTGGGCGCAGGCCCTGGTGAAACGCAACTACCCGCCCATCCCGCTGAGCATGAGCGACTACCCGCAGGCTTGACCGCAAGGACCGCCGGGTGACGGGGCTGTCACCCGGCATACTTCACAGGAGTGTCCAATGAACAAGCGCATCCTCGACCGACTGTTGCTGCTGATCCTGCTGCTGTGCCCTACGCTGGTCGCCCAGGCGGACGACAGCGCCGTCTACTTCACCATGGGGGTGCACAACTCCCTGGGCTGCGATGCGAGCAACGGCAATTGCATCGCCAAGCGCGCACCGAGCGACCCGTCCGATCCGTTCTTTCCGGCGTACTGGATCAGCGACTGGACCATGTACCGGGTCATGCGCAACTACCAGAACAACCCGCCGCCCTACAGCAACCCGCCCGCCACCCTGAGTCCGGCGGACTACACGGTCTCTCGCGGCACCAGCTACTACGACACCACCTACATTCCGCCGAACGGCGACGGCTTCGGCGCCATGATGGAGCACTACGAGAAGTACTGCCTGCCGATCTTCCCGATCCGCAACAACAATTACACCTGCTCGTTCGTCTCGCTGGGCAACAAGGCGTACTTCCTGACCTACCCACAGGACCGCCCCAAGGACATGCCGGCCTGCTGCCTGTTCTCGCCGATGAACCATCCGCCGCGCCAGGACTTCATCAAGCACCTGCCCTACAGCGCCGCGCGCAGCCAGCACCTGGGCGCCAGCGTGCAGGCCTACGCCCTGGACCTGGACTCGCCCCAGGGGCCGATCCTGTTCGGTTATGCCTTCTACCGCAAAGCCTCGGGACAACCGCCCTACCGGCAACCGCAGTCGTTCTACTTTTCCGGGGACGCCAGCGTCGCCAATGCGCCGATCGTCAGCCAGAACTACACCGGTTTTCGCATGGTCAAGCCCGACCCGGCCCAGACCTGGGCGCGTGTCGGCGCCATGTGCCCGGCAAACCCGCCGCCCTGCCAGCTGTTCGAGCCACCCGCCGCGCAAAGCAACGGCCACAAGGCGCAGTGGAACCAGCTGATGCAACGCAAACCTTGAGCCATGCGAGGGATCGCCATGAAACCGATGATGCGTTTTTCCGTGCTGCTGCTGGGCCTGGCCTGCCTGCCGGCGCTGGCCAGGGAACAGGCCTTGCCAGCGCCCCTGGCCACCCAGCTCAACTGCCAGCCACCGGCCAATGCGCCGGCCCCCACGGCCGGCCAGGCGCAGTTCGACCAGTACAGCTGGCAACTGTTCATTGCCCTGAACTGGCCCGCCCAGGACCGCCGACGCGGCAATCCGGACTGCACCCGGCAACCCGGGGACGCCGGCTACACCGTCTGGCAGACCTACAAGACCGTTGACGAGATCTTCCTGCCAGGCGGCGCCGATCCGGGCCCCTGGAACAGCCCGCTGGGCCCTCGAAGCCTGGGCATCATCAACATCGCCGCGCTGAAGAACAGCTCGCTGGTCAACGCCATCGACCAGGCCGTCGGCGGCTGGCTGATCGACCAGGCCGGCAACCCGACCTACTACGACATCTCGGCCAACGAGGCGTCCTACAACTACATCGTCGGCAACCGCTTCTATAACGCCGATATCGTCTCCCGGGCGCGCAACATCCAGTTCCCCTACGGGGTCATCGAGATCAAGTCGAGCTGGCGCATCCTCGGACCCCGGGACAACGCCAGCCGCTACCTGACCATGCTGGCGCGGATCGCCACCTTCGACGACCAGGGCCGGCGCAACGGGGTCACCGAAGCCTTCCTCGGGCTGGTGGGCCTGCACGTCATCACCAAGGCCAAGGGTTATCCGCAGTGGATCTGGTCGACCTTCGAGCAGGTCGACAACGTGCCACCCAAGGCGCTGGTGAACGGCCAGTGGGTGGACCAGCCGGTGCCTGGCACCGCCTACGCCTACTTCAACCCCGCAGCGCCCGCCGCCAGCCTCAACCAGTCGCCCTGCAACTGGCAAACCCAGGGTACGCAGTTGGTCTGCGTGCCCCGTCCCGGCACCACCTTCAAGACCCCGAACCCGCTGAACCGGGTCACCCCGATCGCCGACGTCACCCAGCAGGTCAACGCCAGCTACCGCGCCGCTCCAGGGCTGCAACGCAGCGTGCTGAAGTACTACCAGCTGATCACCACCCAGCGTCCGCTGATGCCCGACAACCCCGGCAACCCGCTGGGCCAGCCGACGCCCGCGTTGTCGGCCAACGTCACCATGGAAAGCTACATCCAGCCCAACAGCAGCTGCATGAACTGCCACTCCATGGCGACGCCGGTGAAGAGCCCCTACAAGTCCGACTACTCCTACCTGTTCAAATTCGCCCATTCCCCCCTGGGCAAACCCATCAAGGACGAGGATTGAACCATGAGCATCCTGAATGGCCCGCGCCTGAACTTCTGGGGTGGCATCCGTACCGATGTCAGCCTGCCGAACAACTCGCCCACCATTCCCTACGAGGGCAACGATGAGTGGCCGATCTTCGACCTGACCACCTCGACCCTGGCCCCGGGTGCCCAGTCCTTCACCGACGATCAGTTGAACGCGATGCTCAATGCCCCGACGGGTGATTACTACACCGCCGGCGGCTGGAACCACTACGGGCAGCATGTCGTCGACCTGCAGAACGCCTTGATCAGCTCCCAGGGCAGCCCGGGCAATGTCGGCACCACCGGCGACCTGGTGGGGCAGCCGGTGTACCTGCTCGGCTCGGTGGACCCGGTGACCGGGCAGGCGCCGGTCTCCGGGCCGATGATGGTGGACCTGGACCCGACCTCGACCACCACCACGCAGATATTCGTCGGTGGCCTGCAGATCGGCGCCAGCAGCAATATCCAGCTGCTGATCCACGGCAACACCGTCTGCAGCAGCCTGGATGTGAAGAAGCGCGTGCTCCTGCCCACGTCCATGGATGCACCAGGCTCGTTCCGCCTGAGCGGCACCTTTCAGCTGACCTTCCCGCTCACCAGCATCGTCAGCTGGAACCGCAACAGCCCGGGCCTGCGGGCGATCATCCAGGCGCCCGGAGCAACCGGGATCGTGCTGCGCTTCGTGATGTTCGAGATGTGCCCGGCCATGACCACCGCGCAACTGGACGCCGACTATGCCGCCGGTCGCTATACCCCCAACCCGAGCATCGGCCGGGTCATCGGCACCCTGGCCCCGGCCTTCGCCAATGAACCGCTCAATTGCCAGGCCGGTCGCCAGCTGGTGAACCAGAGCACCGGCAGTACGGCCTATGCCGAGCTGGGCGACAATGGCCTGCTGAGCGTCGACATGGTCAACCTGATTCCGAAGCAGACCTTCAGGGCCGTGCGCGATGACATCACCAGCCCCATTGGGCCCAACGCCAACTACGGGCCGGTCACCCTGACCGCCGGCGCGGTTCCCTTGGCCACCCTCGACCCGAACAGCAATCCGCTGTTCAACTACTACGTGTATGGCGGTATCGTCGACCTGCCGCTCAACCCCAGCCAGCAACAGGCAGCGAAATCCTCGGTCCTGCACGTCGATGCGCCCGGCGCGGTCGCCGGGACCCTGCTGCATGCGTGCGAGTCGGTCTATCGGGTCTACGCCGACCAGCGCAATGTCTACACCGAGGACTACCCCAATGGCCTGTCGATCACGTTGCAGGTCCGCTACCTGGGCGGTCCGGTGACCACGCCCTGCAAGATCAACCTTGGCACCGCGCCCTCGGGCCCGTCATACGGCTCGCCGCAGAACTGGGACTTCCTCGATGTTCCCGACTCGCTGCCCGTCAATCCCGGCCAGCTCACGGTCAGCGTGCCCGTCAAGGTCAGGCCCGGCACCGCTGGGCAGGCCGGTTTCGTCGCCCTGAGCTACAGCGTCAACGGCCTGGCCGCCGGCGGCTACTTCACCAATTTCCGCAAATTCGCCCAGACCGACTTCGGCATCCCCAGGGGTAGCCGTGTCACCTGGCAGCAGGTGTACCCCAACGTGCTGCGGTTCCACTACCTGGCCTTCCCCGCCATGTCCCGCTACGTCCCGCTGAACCAGCCCGACGCGATCATGGCCGCCAAGGCGCCGATCCTCGCCCGCACCGCGGACGCCTACAAGAACACCACGCTGTTCATGCCGGTGGTGCGCTCGATGTCGCCCAGCCAGCGGGCGCTGCTGCGTGCCTATCTGACCGGTGAGCCTTGGCAGCCGCCACAGCAGCCGCACTGACCTATTGTTCACGGAGAGCTCCCATGCCTGTGCTTGTCCCGATACATCCTGAGGAAACCCTGCGGTCCAGCACGTTCATCGCCGAGGGCCTGCTCAACCCCCGCGGCGTCTGCCTGCAGGCCGATGGCAGCCTGCTGCTGGCAGAAGCCGGCTCGGGCCTGGCCGCACAGGCCTTCAGCGGCCGCATCAGCCGGCTGCGACCGGACCCGCGCGCCCCCGGCGCCTACCTGCCTCGGGAAACCGTGGCCCAAGGCTTTCGCGCCATGAACATGCAGGCACGCATGTGGCGCGACGAAATCATGGGCCTGTCTGACATCGCCTGCGGTGATGGCCGTTGCCTGGCCAGCCAGACCGACTACGTCGGCGGCTCGCGGCTGCTGGACCTGCGGTTCACGCCGCCCGAGCCGGTGTTTCACAGCCACGGCAACCTCAATGCGCTGTGCTACCACCCGACCCGTCGCAGCTGGCTGGCGGTGAAGCCCGACAGCAACCAGCTGGTGGAGTTCGCCGACGGCCAGCAGGAGCATGTGCTGGTGGCATTGCCCGAACTGGACCAAGGCCAGGAGGCCGTGCCTGTCACGCTGGTGTACGAGCCGGCCACCGACGCGGTGCTGATCAGCCTGTTCTCCGGCGAGCTGCACGATGATCCAGGTCGCCGGGGCATCGACTTCGCCGACAAGGCAGGCCAGGTGATCCGGGTTTGGCCGGACAGTGGCCGGATCGACATCGTGATCGCTGGCCTGCAGCTGCCCACCGGCCTGGCGTTGGACCGCGACGGCAACCTGCTGGTGCTGGAGCTCTGCGACAGCCTGCAGCAACCCTTGACGCCCGACTGGCAAGGCGAACCGCGGCATGGCGGTTTTACCCGTTTCAGCGGGCGGCTCCTGCATTGCAATCTGCAAACGCAGCAGGTGACCGTGCTAGCCCGTGACCTGGACACCCCTTCCAACTTGTGCCTGGTAAAGGATGCGGTGCTGGTAAGCGAAGGCATGGGGCTGGTGGGGCGGGCACTGCCGACACCGGGAGGCGAGGTGGTGCCGTTGACTGGCAGGCTTCGGCGGGTGCAGTTGCAAGTGGCTGCATCGGCCTCCTGAGCGCGGCCGATTGACCGCTGTATCTCAGGCTCCATCCTGAGCCTGAGATACAGTGCCATGTGATCTTCGAGCCTCAGTGACGCACCGCACGAAAGCGTTCGACGTCGAGCATGCGCGGGCACGATGCGTCAGGAAGACGGAGCGCTTTTAAATCATACTATTTAGCGAAAATATCGTACAAAACCTGCACGTAGGCCTGAAATATATGATCAAAAGTGCTTTCATACATGGCACGTAGTACACAATCCATTCTGCAAGAACACCTGCGCCATCAGCATGGAAGGCGGCAACGTGAACGCCGCCTACCGCCTGGCCGCGATCACCGGACCGGACGTGCTGCTGGCCATCGCCGACTCCCCGGCCTCGCCGCTAAGGCCTGGTGGCCGGGGTCATGGCGCGCAACAAGGAGGCGGTGAAACTGGCCACCAACCTCACTGAAAGCGTGATGTCGTATTTGCATGTGCCAGGCGACAAGTTCACCAGAAAGTAAGCCGCGCCGGGCAGCATGGTCGTCGTGCGGGAGCGGACGTACCGGTTGGCCCGATACATCCGTTTTTGCAGCTTCAAATCAAAGGACCTGCGCAGCAATGGCCGTTCAGTCCTTGAGCTTCGCCGCCAACTCCCGGACCCGCTCGAGGTCGGCCTTGGCCACCTTGGCCAGGCCAGCCCCGTAGTCCGCATCCGCCTTGTAGAAGAACGACAGCATGATGTAGCGGCTCTGCTCGTCCGCCGTCGCCAGTGCCTGGCCGAGGCTGTTGATCAGGTCGGTCTGGTCCTTCTTGCCGTAGGAACGGAACAGCTCGCCCGCCTGCTTGAAGTTCTGCTCGCGCTGGATCTTCGCCTGCTGGGTGCTGCCGCTCAGCGGGGTCTGCACATAACGCGCGTCGGCCTGCTCGTCACGCGGCTGGCGGCGGCTCGGCTGGTAGTTCACGCCGCTGTCGGTGTGCCCGGCGTTCATCGCGCCATCCTGGTTGACGGTGTTGACCTCGGCACGCGGGCGGTTCACCGGCAGGCTCAGGCCATTGGCGCCGATACGGTACATCTGGGTATCGGCGTAGGCGAACAGGCGCCCCTGGAGCAGGCGATCCTCGGATGGCTCGATGCCCGGCACCAGGTTCGACGGCGCCATGGCCACCTGCTCAGTCTCCTGGAAGAAGTTGTCGACGTTGCGGTCGAGCACCATCTGGCCGATCTTGCGCTCCGGCACGTCGGGCCAGATCTTGGTCGCGTCCAGCGGGTCGAAGTCGAACTTGGCCAGCTCCTCGGGCTTGAGCACCTGGATGTACAGGTCCCATTTCGGCAGCTTGCCCTGGTTGATCGCACTGACCAGGTCGTGGGTCATATGGCTGTAGTCGCGACTCTGGACCTCGGCGACCTGTTTCGGGTCGAGGTTCTTCTGCCCTTGCAGGCTCTTCCAGTGGAACTTGACGTAGTGCACCTGGCCCTTGGCGTTGACCAGCTTGTAGGCGTGCACGCTGTTGCCGTCCATCTCGCGGTAGCTGGCCGGCGTGCCTTCGTTGGAGTACAGCAGGGTCAGGGTGCGGGTGGCTTCCGGTACATGGGAGAAGAAGTCGAAGCGGCGCGAATCGTCATCGAGGTTGTTGCGCGGGTCCGGCTTGAAGGCGTGGACCATGTCCGGGAACTTGATCGCGTCGCGGATGAAGAAGGTCGGGAAGTTGTTGCCGACCAGGTCCCAATTGCCGTCGGCGGTGTAGAACTTGGTGGCGAAGCCGCGCGGGTCACGCAGGGTTTCCGGCGAGTGGTTGCCGTGCACCACCGAGGAAAAGCGCACGAACACCGGGGTCTTCTCGCCGGGGCGGAACACCTTGGCCATGCTCAGGTCGCTGATGTCGGCACTGGCGGTGAACTGGCCATGGGCGCCGGTGCCGCGAGCATGCACCACGCGCTCGGGAATGCGCTCACGGTCGAAACGCTGCAGCTTCTGCAGCAGCTGCACGTCCTGCAGCAGCACCGAGCCGTTGGGGCCGGCGGTCTGCGAATTCTGGTTGTCGCCCACCGGCGCGCCGTTGTCACGGGTCAGGGTGGCGGCCTGCACGGACAGCGACAGCAGACTGGCGGCGAGGCTGCCCGCCACCAGCAGGCGACCGGGTTGGAACAGCTTGAGCAAAGGGATCATGGGGTACTCCTAAGGGTTCTTTTCAGGCGTCTTGATGCGCCTCGAAAAGGGTAAGGAGCCTGTCACCGATCACTAAATTGATCCTGCTCATCAGGGCAATGGGTAATTTCAATCCTGTTTTTTATTCGTGAATGCTATAGGCAGGCAAAGCAGGCCTGGCCAAGTTCGCTAGAAGTCCACCTTGCCGCGCCCCGCCTTGATCGTGCCGCGCCTGGACTTCGAATCGAGGCGGCGGGCCTTCGAACCGAGGGTCGGCTTGGTCGGCCGGCGCTTCTTCTCGACCTTGCCGGCACCGATGATCAGCTCGGCCAGACGCTCCAGCGCGTCCGTGCGGTTCTGTTCCTGGGTACGGTACTGCTGGGCCTTGATGATCAGCACGCCATCACCGGTAATGCGGCTGTCGCGCAGCGCCAGCAGCCGCTCCTTGTAGAACGCGGGCAGCGACGAGGCCGGAATGTCGAAGCGCAGGTGCACGGCGCTGGAGACCTTGTTGACGTTCTGCCCGCCGGCGCCCTGGGCGCGGATGTAGGTCAGTTCGATCTCGGCATCCGGCAGATGCACGTTGTTGGAGATGGTCAGCATGGTGCGCCTCTAGTGATAGCGCGGCCATTATCGCATCTCCTTGGCGCCCTGGGGTGTCAGGCCTGTGCCATGCGCCGCCGGTACTGCCTGGCGCGAATGGCATCGGTCCATTGCTGGCGCAGCAGTGCCCACCAAGGCGAAACCCCGGGTTCGGGCGCCTTGGCCTCGCTTAGCCTGCGCAGCTGGAACTTGACCATGGCCATGTTGCCCAGCGAAGCCAGCGCCTTGTTCTTCCAGGTGATCGGGCGCAGTTCCGGCACCACGACCTGCCCCGCCTGCCACGCACGGGGCAAGGCCGGCGCGATGGCCAGGGCGGTGCCGATGCCGACCATCTCGACGCCGCTCTGCATCACCTGCTCGGCAACCGGTCGACGGCGAATACCGCCGGTGACCATCACCGGCATCTTCGCCACCGTGCGGATGTCCCGGGCGAACTCCAGGAAGTACGCTTCACGCGCAAGCGTGCGGCCATCCCGGGCCTGGCCCTGCATCGCCGGCGCCTCGTAGCTGCCACCGGACAGCTCCACCAGGTCGACCGCCAGCTCATTGAGCAGGCGCACCACCTGCCGGGCATCGTCAGCACTGAAGCCGCCGCGCTGGAAGTCCGCCGAGTTGAGCTTGACCGCCACGGCAAAGCCCGGCGACACCACCGCGCGCACCGCCTTGACGATCTCCAGAAGCAGCCGCGCGCGGTTGTCCAGGGAGCCGCCCCACTGGTCGGTGCGCTGGTTGCTCAGCGGCGAAAGGAACTGGCTGAGCAGGTAGCCATGGGCCGCGTGGATCTGCACGCCGCTGAAGCCGGCCTGCTCGGCAAGCCACGCGGAGTTGGCGAAGCGCCGGATCACCTCGTCTATCATCTCCGGGGGCATCGCCCGCGGGGTGGCGAAATGCCTGGACATGTTGCCCAGGTCCAACGCCACGGCCGAGGGGGCCCAGGTCTGCTGCCCGAGGCTCGCCGGCATCTGCCGGCCGGGGTGGTTGATCTGCAACCAGAACTGCGCCCCCTTCGAGCGGCCAACGGCGGCCCACTGGCGAAAACGCTCCAAGTGCCGGTCATCCTCCAGCACCACGCCGCCGGGGCCGGTCATGGCGCGCTGGTCGACCATGACGTTGCCGCTGATGAGCAGTCCGGCGCCACCCTGCGCCCAGGCCTGGTACAGGCGCATCAGCCGATCCGATGGCGCATGGTCGGCATCGGCCATGTTTTCCTCCATGGCGGCCTTGGCGATGCGGTTGGGGACGACCGCGCCATTGGGCAGGGTCAGGGGGGAGAACACGTCCATCGGCAATACCTCGAGAAAGTGGCGTTGCGCAGACGTTAGCCTTGAAGCCAACTTTAAGGTCAAGCCCTGGATTGGCGAACATTTGAGCATTGACTCTCAAGTTGGGTTGAACGTTAGGGTGATTGCGCAGTGACTGCCTCTACCCACCCCTGGAGATACCGCACCGTGAAACTCGCAAGCGCAACCGCCTTGGCCAGTGCCCTGCTGATGCCCGTCGCCTACGCCGCCAATGGCCTCCCTGAACACGCCGAAACCACGCAGATCGACATTGCAGGGCGCTCGGTGCCGGTGCTCAAGGGCGGGCTGTACGACCGCTACCGTTCCAACCCGCCGCTGGCCGTGATCCAGGCCGAGGCGCCGGGCATCGACCTGAGCTGGTTCAAGGGCCTGGAAAAGACCCGAGTCGACATGGGCTTTACCTCCTATTCGCCGAACTTCTACTACAGGAACAGCCGCGTCACCGCCGTCTATACCGCCGACCTGGACCGCCTGCGCGCCCTGATGCCCGCCGAAGTGCTGGAACACGTGCAGCCGTTGCAGGTGTGGCCGGGGCGCGGGCTGGTGGCGTTTACCGCCTACACCTATGACTACTGCGACAACGACAGCTACAACGAGATCGCCCTGTCGATCATCACCAGCAAACCCGGCAAGGCGAATCTCGGGCCCTTCTCCCTGATCGGCCAGTCGATGTCCAAGGATTTCTGGGGTTATGTGCTCAAGCTGCCGGTCAATACCGAGCTGGCGCGGGTGCGCGGCGTGGTGGGCTACAACCTGCCCAAGTGGCTGACCGCGATCGACCGCCGCGAGGATGCGCGGGCTGTGATCTACGACATTGGCGATGCGCAGAGTGGCAAGGTGGATGTGATCTTCAGGGCGAAGAAGCTCGACGGGCTGTCCGATGAACCGGGCCTGGTGACCAACAGTTTCACCAACCTCGACCACCAGGGCCAGCTGGCCTACGGCTATGCCACCTCGCGCCAGACCCTGCATGCCTCGAGCATGAGCGGGGATTCGGCGCAGCTGGTGCTGGGGGATGGCGAGCTGTCGCGCTATATCCGCGATCTGCGGCTGGGGCGGATGGTCAAGTACGAGTACGTACCCGAGTTCCAGAGCGCGTTGTATGCGCCCAAGCCGTTGGCGGCGCTGGCCTCGGGCGACTGAGACGGAACTGACGGTGATCGCCTCATGTAGGAGATTCCTCAGCCCTGCGGACTACGCTGTCGCGCAGGGAACTGTTATCCCTGTGGGAGCGGCCTTGCGTCGCGAAAGGGCGCGCAGCGACCCCAGGTTCTGAGCCACCATCAAAATTGCCGGGGCTGCTGCGCAGCCCTTTCGCGACGCAAGGCCGCTCCCACAAGGATCGCGCCAGAATCTAAAAATTGAGCAAGACAGTTGCTCCCACAGGGATGACAGCTCCCTGCGCGACAGCGCAGCCCAAAGGGCTGGGCGAGCGCCTAAACGTCAGTAGCTCGCCGCGCCTTGTCCTGGGCGAGCTCCTCGCGCAACCGCTCCAGCACCCGTTGCGAATTGTCCACGCAAGGCATGCCCTCGGGCTTGCTCTCGATCCCCTCGATCACCAGCAGCAGCTGCGCCTTGTTGCGCGCCAGGCGCTCCTGCAGCCGCTCGATCTCCTCGACCTTGCGCTTGAGCCCGCCCAGCAGTTCGTCATGCTGCCAGCCCTTGGCCTTGGCCGGCAGCAGCTGGCGGATTTCCTCCAGCGAGAATCCCGCAGCCTGGGCGTTAGTGATCATTTCCAGCACCCACACCGCGTCGGCGTCGTAGTCGCGATAACCATTGGCCTTGCGTTCGACCGAGCTGATCAGCCCGCTGGCCTCGTAAAAACGGATACGCGACGCAGCCAACCCTGTGAGTTTGGCCAGCTCTCCTATTCTCATGCGGCACCTTTGAAATTGTATTGACCTTCAAGCGCACTTTAATCCTAGAGTTGTCCGGTGGCCAAGTGAACCGTCACCGGCCTGCCCGCTCCACACCCTGGAAAAAGGAGAAGCACAATGGGATACGTCACAAGCAAAGACGGTGTCGAAATCTTCTACAAGGACTGGGGGCCGCGTAACGCCCAGGTGATTTTCTTCCACCACGGCTGGCCGCTCAGCGCCGATGACTGGGACGCCCAGCTGCTGTTCTTCGTCGCCGAAGGCTATCGCGTGGTCGCCCACGACCGCCGTGGCCATGGCCGCTCAAGCCAAGTCTGGGATGGCCACGACATGGACCACTACGCCGACGATGTGGCCGCAGTGGTCAAGCACCTGGGCGTCGAGGGCGCGATCCATGTCGGCCACTCCACCGGCGGCGGCGAGGTGATCCACTACATGGCCCGCCATCCCGAAGACAAGGTGCCCAAGGCCGCGATCATCGCTGCGGTTCCTCCCTTGATGGTCAAGACCGACAGCAACCCCGGCGGGCTGCCCAAGTCGGTATTCGATGACCTGCAGGCCCAGCTCAAGGCCAACCGGGCGCAGTTCTATCACGACATTCCGGCGGGTCCGTTCTACGGCTACAACCGCCCCGGAGCCAAGGCGGACCAGGGGGTGATCCTCAACTGGTGGCGCCAGGGCATGATGGGTGGCGCCCAGGCGCACTACGACGGCATTGTCGCATTCTCCCAGACGGACTTCACCGAGTCGCTGAAGAAAGTCAACGTCCCGGTGCTGGTGATGCATGGTGACGACGACCAGATCGTGCCCTACGACAATTCAGGGCCACTGTCGGCCAAGTTGCTGCCCCAGGGCATCCTGAAGACCTACAAGGGCTACCCCCACGGCATGCCGACCACCCACGCGCAAGTCATCAACCAGGATCTGCTGGCGTTCTTCCGCGCCTAACCGACGGGTCAACGTCCGACGTCGATCCTGAGATCGGACGTTGGCCCGAATGAACCTGTCCCGTCTCCCGACGCTCTGAGCTTTTAACCCCCAAGGCCAAGGTGCGCCATGGAGCTGATCGTCGCCCGCCCCGAGGGCCTGTACTGCCCTCCCGGTGATTTCTACATCGACCCGTGGCGCCCGGTGGACCGGGCGGTCATCACCCATGCCCATGGCGACCATGCCCACCGGGGCAATCGTCACTACCTGGCAGCCGCGCCCGGCGCGGGCATACTGCGCGCCCGACTGGGCGAGGACATCGACCTGCAGACCCTGCCCTACGGCGCCCGCCTGGAGCACCGTGGCGTTACCCTGAGCCTGCAACCCGGCCGGCCATGTGCTCGGCTCGGCCCAGGTGCGCCTGGAGTACCATGGCGAAGTATGGGTCGCCTCGGGCGACTACAAGGTCGAAGCGGACGGTACCTGCGAGCCCTTCGAGCCGGTGCGCTGCCACACCTTCATCAGCGAATCGACCTTCGGCCTGCCGATCTATCGCTGGCAAGCCCAAGCCCGCCTGTTCGCCGACATCGATGCCTGGTGGCGCGCCAATGCCGCCGCCGGACGCGCCAGCGTGCTGTTCGCCTATGCCTTCGGCAAGGCACAGCGAGTTCTGCATGGCATCGATGCCAGTATCGGCCCGCTGCTGGTGCACGGCGCCGTCGAACCGCTGAACCGTGTCTACCGCGAGGCCGGCATACACCTGCCCGATACCTTGTCCGCCACCGCGACCACCCGGGGGGATCCGCTGCTGCGCCAGGCATTGGTGCTCGCCCCGCCGTCGGCCGCCGGCAGCACCTGGCTGCGACGGTTTGGCGACTACAGCGATGGATTCGCCAGCGGCTGGATGCTGCTGCGCGGCGCCCGGAGGCGGCGCGGCGTGGACCGCGGCTTCGTGCTCTCCGACCATGCCGACTGGCCCGGCCTGCTCTGGGCCATCGAGCAGAGCGGGGCCGAACGGGTGATGGTCACCCACGGCCAGGTCAACGTGCTGGTCCGTTACCTCGGTGAACGTGGCTTGGATGCCCGCGCCTTCCAGACCGAGTACGGCGAGGAAGACGACACTGGGGAGGCGCCGGTGCCATGAAAGCCTTCGCCGACCTCTACACCCGGCTCGACGCCACGACTTCGAGCAATGCCAAGCTTGCCGCGCTTCAGCTATACTTCGCCAGCGCCCCACCGGCCGACGCCGCCTGGGCGGTTTACTTCCTGGCCGGCGGACGCCCGCGGCAAGTGGTGCCGACCCGTCTGCTGCGCGAGCTGGCCATTCAGCGCTGCCAGTTGCCCGAGTGGCTGTTCGAGGAAAGTTACCAGGCGGTCGGCGACCTGGCCGAAACAATCTCGCTGCTGTTGCCCGAGTCGCCTCAGGCTTCGGAGCACAGCCTGGTATGGTGGCTGGAGCAGTTGCTGCCGCTACGCGGGCTGCCTCCGCAAGCACTGGGCGAACGCCTGCAGCAGCTTTGGGCGCTGCTTGACCGCCAGGGCCTGATGGTCAGCCTGAAGCTGCTCACCGGCGCGTTTCGCGTCGGCGTCTCGAAACTGCTGGTGACCCGGGCGCTGGCCAGCCTGGCCGGGGTCGACGCCAAGCGCGTGGCGCAGCGCATGGTGGGCTATACCGACCTTTCGCACCGGCCGACGCCGCAGCGCTACCTGGCCCTGATTGCCCCTGAATCCCACGAGGAGCACGCCCAGCGTGGCGGCCAACCCTACCCGTTCTTCCTGGCGCACCCGCTGCAGGAGCCGGTCGAGCGGTTCGAGGCCTTGCTCGGACCTGCCCAGGATTGGCTGGTGGAATGGAAATGGGACGGTATCCGCGCCCAGCTGATCAAGCGCGACGGGCGTGGCTGGCTCTGGTCGCGCGGCGAGGAGCTGATCACCGAGCGTTTTCCCGAGCTTGCCAACCTGGCCGCCGCGCTGCCCGAAGGCACGGTGCTCGATGGCGAACTGGTGATCTGCAAGGACGCCGTCGGCGACGGGTTCGGCGTGCAGCCGTTCGCCTTGCTGCAGCAACGCATCGGCCGCAAGACGCTCGGCAGGAAGCTGCTAGAGGAGTTGCCGGCAGCCCTGCTGGCCTATGACCTGCTGGAATGGCAAGGCCAGGATTGGCGCAACCGCAGCCAGGATCAACGTCGGGCACAGCTGGAACAACTCGTCGACGAAGTCGGCGACGCGCATTTGCGCCTGTCGCCCAGGCTGGGTGGCGAAGACTGGCTGGCGCTGGCCCGTCAGCGCGAGTCCTCCCGTCAGCTCGGCGTCGAAGGCATGATGCTCAAGCGCCGCGATTCGCTGTACGGCGTCGGGCGCACCCGCGACCTCGGCGTGTGGTGGAAATGGAAGATCGACCCGTTCAGCGTCGATGCGGTGCTGATCTACGCCCAGCGTGGCCATGGTCGCCGCGCCAGCCTGTACAGCGACTACACCTTCGCGGTGTGGGACGACAGCGCCCCGGGCGAGCGCGTCCTGGTTCCGTTCGCCAAGGCCTATTCCGGCCTCACCGACGATGAAATGCGCAAGGTCGATGCGATCATTCGCAAGACCACCGTGGAGAAGTTCGGGCCGGTGCGCAGTGTCACGCCGACCCTGGTGTTCGAACTGGGCTTCGAAGGCATCTCCCTGTCCAGGCGCCACAAGAGCGGCATTGCGGTGCGCTTCCCGCGCATGCTGCGCTGGCGCACCGACAAGACCATAGAACAGGCCGACACCTTGGCCACGCTGCAGGGGCTGCTCTGATGGTGACGGCGAAACGGCCACGGCCTTCGTCGACCTGGTTCGCCGAGCGAGGCTGGAAACCCTTCGCCTTCCAGAAGGAGGTCTGGCAGGCCGTCGATCAGGGCGAGTCGGGCCTGCTGCATGCCGCCACCGGTGCCGGCAAGACCTACGCGGTATGGTTCGCCGCGCTGGATCGCTTCGTCCAGCCAGCGGCGCTGACAACGCGTGGGGCCAGGAAACCAGCCTTGGCCCCGCTGACGGTACTGTGGATCACGCCGATGCGCGCGCTGGCTGCCGATACGGCAAAAGCCCTCCAGGCGCCCCTTGATGCGCTCGGAATAGACTGGCGCGTCGGCTTGCGCACCGGCGATACCGGTAGCGCCGAACGTGCGCGTCAGGGACGGCGACTGCCCAGCGCCCTGGTCACCACACCGGAAAGCCTGACCCTGCTGCTGACCCAGGCCAGTGCCCGCGAAGCCTTCGCCAGCCTGCGCATGGTGGTGGTCGATGAATGGCACGAACTGCTGGGCAACAAGCGCGGTGTGCAGTTGCAGCTGGCACTCGCCCGTCTGCGCCGCTGGCAACCTGGCCTGCTGGTCTGGGGGTTGTCGGCCACGCTCGGCAATTTGCAACACGCCCGGCAGGTGCTGATGCCCGCCGGCCGGCTGGTGCAAGGCCGCACCGCCAAGGACCTGCGCATCGACACCCTGCTGCCGGCTGTGTTCGAGCGCTTTCCCTGGGCCGGCCACCTGGGTCTGCGCATGCTCGGACAGGTCATCGCCGAGCTGGAGGGCAGCGCCACCACGCTGGTGTTCACCAACACGCGCTCGCAGGCGGAAAACTGGTACCAGGCGCTGCTCGAGGCCCGCCCCGACTGGGCCGGGTTACTGGCTTTGCACCATGGTTCGCTGTCGCGCGAGGTGCGCGACTGGGTCGAGCAGGCCCTCAAGCTCGGCCAGTTGAAAGCGGTAGTGTGTACCTCAAGCCTGGACCTTGGAGTGGATTTCCTGCCGGTCGAACGGGTGCTGCAGATCGGCTCGGCCAAGGGCGTGGCGCGCCTGATGCAGCGCGCCGGGCGATCCGGTCACGCACCGGGGCGAGCGTCCCGGGCGACCCTGGTACCGACCCATGCCCTGGAGCTGCTGGAGGCCGCCGCCGCGCGCACTGCGGTGGCCGAAGGCAAGGTCGAGGCGCGCCAGGCGCCCGAGCATCCGCTGGACGTGCTGGTCCAGCACCTGGTGAGCATGGCGCTTGGCGATGGGTTTCATGCCCAAGAGCTGCTCGCTGAGGTGCGCGAAGCCTGGTCGTACCGGGCGTTGACCGACGCCCAGTGGCAGTGGGCGCTGGCGTTCATCCGCCATGGCGGCCATTCGCTCACCGCCTACCCTGACTTTCGCCGTGCCGAGCCGGACGCCAGCGGCCTCTGGCAGGTACCCGACGCGCGGCTGGCGCGCCGTCACCGCATGAGCGTCGGTACCATCGTCAGCGACGCCAGCCTCACGGTGAAGTTCTGGGGCCGGGGCGGCAGCGGCTCGCTGGGCACCATCGAGGAAGGTTTCATTGCCCGCCTGCGCCCTGGGGATACTTTCCTGTTCGCCGGTCGCCCCCTGGAACTGGTGGAGGTGCGCGAAATGACGGTCTACGTGCGCCGCTCAACCCGCCGCAAAGCCGCCATTCCCCGCTGGAACGGCGGGCGCATGCCGCTTTCCGGCGAGCTGGCCGATGCCATGCTGGCCAAGCTGGATGCAGCGGACCAGGGCGTGTACGACGGCCCGGAAATGCAGCTGCTGCGCCCCCTGCTGCAGGTGCAGAAAGCCTGGTCGGCGTTGCCCGGCAAGGACACCTTGCTGGCGGAAACGTTGAAGTCGCGCGAGGGCTGGCACCTGTTCCTCTACCCCTTCGCCGGACGCTCGGTCCATCTGGGGCTCGCCAGCCTGCTGGCTTGGCGGCTGGCGCGAAATGTGCCCCTGAGTTTCTCGATCGCGGTCAACGACTACGGCCTGGAGCTGCTCTGTGCCAGCGCCATTGATTACGCCGAAGCCCTGACCCCAGCCTTGTTCGCCAGCGACGACCTGCTGCCTGAGGTGCTCGCCAGCCTTAACGCCGGCGAGCTGGCACGACGACGCTTTCGCGAAATTGCCCGGGTCGCCGGGCTGGTGTTCACCGGCTATCCCGGTGCGCCCAAGAGTGCCCGCCAGCTGCAGGCCTCGAGCGGGTTGTACTTCGATGTGTTCAGACAGCACGATCCGGACAACCTGTTGCTCACCCAGGCGCATCAGGAGGTACTCAGCCAGGAACTTGACGTAACGCGCCTGGACCAGACGCTGCAGCGCCTGCGCGGACTGCGCCTGCTGGTAAGGCCGCTACGGCGCGCGACACCGTTCGCCTTCCCGCTGCTGGTGGAGCGGTTCCGCGAAGGCCTCAGTTCGGAAAAACTGGCGGACCGCATCCAGCGCATGGTGGCCGAGCTGGAAGAGGCGGCCGGAGACGCGAGCGGCACGGGCACGGCCCTGGCGCCGCCACGGGTGGAATGTGCACAGCCTCGAGCCGCAGCCCAGAGGCGACACAAGGATGGCCGACCCCGGCCGAAACGTCAGGCACGGAACAACGAGCCATGACCCACCCCGTTCACCAGGTCGTACAGGTGGCCGGCAGCGAACTCTGGCTGCTCGCAGGCAAGGCAGTGTGGTGGCCTGAGCAACGTACCTTGCTGGTCGCCGACCTTCATCTGGGCAAGGCCGCCGGTTACCGGGCGCTGGGCCAGCCGGTGCCCAGTGGCACCACCGCTGAAAACCTGCAGCGTCTTGACACCCTGCTGAGCGGCTTCGCCTGTCGACAGCTGGTGCTGCTCGGTGACTTCCTGCACAGCGCGGCGGGGAGGACACCTCGCACACTGGCGGCGTTGGCCGAATGGCGCGGTCGCCATCCCACACTGCCGATGCTGCTGGTGCGCGGCAACCATGACCGACATGCCGGCGATCCACCTGCGCAGCTGGGCATCGAGGTCGTTCCCGAGCCCCTGCTGCTCGGGCCGTTCGCCCTGCAGCACGAGCCGATCCCGTTTCCAGGCCGTCACGTGCTGGCGGGCCATGTGCATCCTGCGTATCGCTTGCGTGGCCGGGGCCGACAGCAGGTGCGCCTGCCCTGTTTCAGCGTGAGCGAACACCTGACCCTGCTGCCAGCATTCGGCAGTTTCACCGGCGGCTTCACCGTGCAGGCAACTGTCGGGCAGCGGGTTTTCGTCATCGGCGACGGCGGGATCTGGGAAGCACCGTGAATAACCTTGGTGTGAAAAAGTGTCAACCGCGCGCCAACTTTAAATATATTTACATATTGATAACACCGATTTACATCGGCTCACCACCCATTAAAATTATTTCACTAAAAACATTAATATCGCGCACAACAGTTAATTGAATTCACGTTTCAACGGACCGACAATCAGTCACCGCCCTGGTCCACGACTGGCGTGGCAACGGGGTGCTCGCCCTACACCGAGCACTTCATCTTTTATGTCAGCGTCTGCGCTTTTTAATTAAAAGAAAAGACGCGCGCCCATGCAATTGTGTTGCAGCCGCACCGTACACAAAACTTTTACATCCATTCCATGGCATGTAGTACGGGCAAAACATCTACCGAGGAAAACTATGAACACCCCAGCCACCGGCGCGCCCGACACGTTCAACGCAACGCAGGAACGTATCCTGCTGACCGGCGCCACAGGTTTTCTCGGGGGCGCCGTCGCCGCCCGGATGATCGCCGAAGGCCAGGCCAGCGCCCTGTGCTTCCTGGTCCGCGCTGACAACTCGGCCCAGGGCCTGCAGCGCCTGCGCGACAACCTGCGCCAACACGGCGTCGATGAGCGCCAGGGCCTGGCACTGAGCGAGGCGCAGATCATCTGCGGCGATTTTCTCGACACCGCCTGGCTGGCCCGCGAGACCCCACGGCTGATGCAGATCGACCGGGTAATCAACTGCGCCGCCGTGGCGTCATTCTCGAAGAACCCCAACATCTGGCCGGTGAACGTCGAGGGCACCTTCGCCTTCGCCCAGGTGCTGAGCCGCTCCACGCGCCTGAAGCGCTTCCTGCACGTGGGCACCGCCATGTGCTGCGGCCCGCAGCGGGAGTCGCCGATCAGCGAATCCTGGGAATTCCCCGAGGCGGCCCAGCAACTGGTGGACTACACCGCCTCGAAGGCGGAGATCGAGCGACGCCTGCGTGAAGCGCTGCCCGCCCTGCCCCTGGTGGTAGCGCGGCCGTCCATCGTGGTCGGCCATCGCAGCCTCGGTTGCCAGGCGTCGGGCAGCATCTTCTGGGTGTTCCGCATGGGTTTCGCCCTGGAAAGCTTTACCTGTGGCCTGGACGAACAGATCGACGTGATCCCGGTCGACTATTGCGCCGAGGCGCTGATCGGCCTGGCTCTCAAGCCGCGCCTGGGCCATGACCTGTACCACATCTCCGCCGGCCACGGTTCGGCCTGCACCTTCGCCGAGATCGACCAGGCCTTTGCCCTGGCCAATGGCGCGCAACCGGTGGGCGAGCGTTACCGCAAGGTCGATGTCGACGACCTGAAGTCGCTGGCCGGCCGCTTCGAAGCCCGCATCGGCCCGGCCAACCCGCGCCTGGTGCTGCGCGCACTGCGCCTGTACAGCGGTTTTGCTGACCTCAACTACCTGTTCGACAACAGCCGGTTGCTGGAAGAAGGCATCGCCGTGCCGCCACGCTTCACCGACTACCTGGACGTGTGTGTCAGGTCGTCCAGCGGCGTGAGCATCGCCACGCAGATGCAGTGGGATTTCAAGTAAGAACCCAAGCCATTCACCGCTCCTACAGGGAAAACAGTCGCTGGGGGTAATTTACTTAACATATTCATGAGGCGCATGATCACCACACCTCCCGTGGAGGTCATGCTGCCGCCGTATGCCTTTCGAGATGGAATTTCTGGCAGCCTGAAGCAACACCCTGGCAGCCCCAGGCAAGACACCTACCTGTCGTTAGGTGCTCAATGCCTGTAACCGCCAGCGCTTGTGCAAGCCCTGCTGTCCAACAATTCCAACTGTCCAGGCTGCGCCATGATCAACATCGAAACGCCCACGTACTACACCGCCACCAAGAAGTACAACCTGAGCTTCCCCACCCTGGAAAGCGACATCGAGGCCGATGTCGTGGTGATCGGCGGCGGCTTCTCGGGCATCAACACCGCCCTGGAACTGGCGGAGAAAGGCATCACCAACGTCGTCGTGCTCGAAGCCCGCTACCTGGGTTTCGGCGGCACCGGTCGCAATGGCGGGCAGATCATGGCCGGCATCGGCCACGACCTGGAGAAGATCAAGGGCAGTGTCGGCGAAAAGGGCCTGCGCGAGATCTTCGAGATCAGCGAACTGGGCGCCGGCATCATCAAGGACCGCATCGCCCGCTACCAGATCGACGCCGACTTCTGCCACGGCTACGGCTACATGGGCTTCAACGCCCGCCAGGAAAAGACCCTGCGCGCCTGGGAAAAGGACTTCAAGGCGATCAACGGCAAGGACGAGATTCGCTTTCTCGGCGGCTCGGAGGTCAAGCAGATCATCGGCTCCGACGCCTACAGCAGCGCCCTGCTGCACATGGGTGGTGGCCACGTGCACTCGCTGAACCTGCTGCTCGGCGAGGCCCAGGCCCTGGCCGGCCACGGCGCGCGGATCTTCGAACACAGCCCGGCCCTGGAGGTGCGCTACGGCGAGCGGATCACCGTGCGCACCGGGCGCGGCTCGGTCAAGGCCAACAAACTGCTGTGGGCCTGTGACAGCTTCCTCAACAAGCTCGAACCCGAGCTGCATGCGCGCACCGTCAACACCTACGCCTTCCAGCTGATGACCGAGCCACTGCCGGACGAACTCATCCAGCGCATCAGCCCGATTCGCGGCGCCTACAGCGACATCCGCCCGGTAATCGACTATTACCGCGTCACCCGCGAGAACCGCCTGCTGTTCGGCGCCGCCACCCCGTTCGTGGAACACATCCCGAAGGATCTGAAGGCCTGGAACCGCAACCTGATGCTGAAGATCTTCCCCTACCTCAAGGACGTGCGCATCGACCTGGCCTGGGGCGGGCCGATGGCCACCAGCGCCAACCTGTTCCCGCAGATCGGCACCCTGAGCAACCGCCCCAACGCTTTCTACGTGCAGGGCTATTCGGGCTTTGGCGTCACCCCCAGCCACATCATCTGCAAGATTCTCGCCGAAGGCATGAGCGAAGGCTCCAGCCGCTACGACCTGATCAGCTCGGTCAAGCATGCGCGCATCCTCGGCAAGGACCATATCCGCCCGCTGCTGCTGACCGCCGGCAAGACCGTGCATCAGCTGTCGGGCTTCTTCAACGGCCGCCGTTGATTCCTTTTGAACAAGACCAGGAGAACCACCATGACCCTCACCGCCGTCCGCCAGGGTGTGCAACTGTCCGAACTCGACGCCTGGGGCACCGTTGCCGACCTGGGCTCGACCATCCTCGAAGGCGAGGTCAAGTGCTACGGCAAGATGACCCACGGCGCCCCCACCGATCCGCTCAGCAGCGCCTACTTCGGCACCACCCAAGGCAAGTTCCGCATGGTCTATCCGTTCAGCGAGCAGGCGGTGATCGTGACCGGCGAGATCCAGCTGACCGATGAATCCACCGGTCAGGTGACGCGCTACAAAGCGGGTGATGCCTGGTTCGTGACCAAGGGCACGCCGGTGCTGTGGGAAGTGCTGAGCGAGACCTTTGTGAAGCATTACCTGGCGATTGCCTGATACCTCCCTATGGGAGCGGGCTTGCCCCGCGATAGCGGCTGCCGGTACATCCTCGTCAGGCAGACTGATGCTATCGCGGGACAAGCCCGCTCCCACGCCTATGACGCTTCAGGCACTGTATCCTGCATCTGCAGGATGGTCTTACCCCTCCCCACTTGGCGATACTCCCCCAGGCCCTGACAACAACAAGAACGTCGCAGCCAGGTACCGCCCATGTCCGATTTCCTCGCGTCCCCAGGCTTCACGCTGTTCAACGCCCTGGTCCTGGAACTGCAACGCCTGGCCCAGGAACAGCCGCTGCCAAGCTTCCATGACCGCATGCTCGAACGCGCCGGCGAGCTGATCCCGTTCGACAAGGCCTGGTGGGGCCGCGCCGCGCTGGTCGACGGCTTGCCCCACGAACACAGCAGCCATGTCTACAGGCTGCCGCCTGGTTACGTGCAGGACTGGCAGTCGATTCGCCACCAGGACATCACCGTGCAGCAGGTGCATGCCCAGCCGGGCCGCTCGGTGATCGTCGACAGCCAGGCCGACGACGCCCCCGAGGGCCTGCGCTGGCTCGGCGCCCGCCACGGTTTCGGCGAGTTCCTGTGCATCATCCATATCGACCCACAGACCCGCCTCAGCGTGCACCTGACCCTCTACCGGGCCCACGGCGCGGCCAGCTTCACCGCCCACGAGCGCTTGCTGCTCGATCACCTGATGCCGCACCTGGTGGCCGCCGAGGGCGCCAACCAGATCCGCGCCCTGGTGGCACTGCGCGAGGCGCTGGACGGCGCCAACACCCTGTCGCTGGCCGTCTGCGACCGCCAGGGCACCCTGCACCACGCCGAACGCGGCTTCGTCGAGCGCCTGCTGCTGGAATGGCCGCGCTGGAGCGGCCCGCACCTGCCGGCCGAGGTCAGTCCCGCCAGCTACCGTGGCCAGCACCTGCAACTGGACGCCACCGCCGTGGGCGACCTGTTCCTGCTGGCCGCCCGGCCCCGTTCAGCCCTGGCCCAGCTCAGCGCCCGCGAGGCGGATGTGGCCGAGCGCTTCGGCGGCGGCGGCACCTACAAACAGATCGCCCGCGAACTGGGGGTGGCGCCCAATACCGTGCGCCACCACATCCGCAGCATCTACAGCAAGCTGGGCGTGAACAGCAAGGCCGGGATCACCCAGCTGCTGCACCACCCTCCGCTCTGACCCCTTCCTGACGCCCTCCAGCCCGCCAGCCTGGCTCGCGGGGTTGGGGCGCCTTTGCCCGCTGTTCGCCAACCACAACAACAAAGGAACACGCCCATGCTTGACCCTCGCAGCCGCTGGCTTGCCTTGGCCCTCACCCTGGCCGGCGCCCATGCCCAGGCCGCCGACCTCAATGCCCGCGATTTCGTCAGTGCCCCGGTGGGCACCCGCCTGGGGGTCGCGTACCTGCCGCTGACCCGCGCCAACGACTACCATGGCGCCGCCGACGGCAACGGCAAGGCCGACCTGGCGGTCAACGCCTTCGCCTATCGCCAGTTGTGGTTCACTGACATCTGCGGCACGTTGTGTACGCCGCAATTCATCGTGCCCTACGTCGACACCGAGGCGCGCCTGCCGGGTAGCGACGGCCACACCCGCGAGCGCGGCATCGGCGATCCGCAGGTCGGTGGCACGCTGTTCTTCATCAACGATCCGCAAAACCGTACCTACAGCGGGCTGCTGGCATTGCTCAGCGTGCCGGTCGGCGAGTACCACGCCAGCAACCCCGGCGTATCGCCCGGCGCCAACCGCTGGGCGCTGCACCTGAACTACAACTACACCCAGGGCGTGGGCGAACGCTGGCTGCTCGAGGCCAATCTCGAAGCCCAGTTGTACGGCCGCAACGACGATTACTTCGACAACGAGCTCAAGCAGAAGCCGCTGTACCGCCTGCAGGCCTTCGCCTCCTACGACTTCACTCCCACCACCTACGGCGCCCTGCGCCTGATCCACGCCGACGGCGGCCAACTGGAGCTCGATGACCGGCACCTGGACAACAGCCACCAGCGCTACACCCAGGTCGGCTTCGAGCTCGGCCATTGGCTCGACCGGCGCAACCAAGTGCTGCTCGGCCTGACCCGCAATGTTTCCACCGACAACGCCTACGCCCAGGACAACCTGCTGCTGCGTTTCGTCCACGTCTTCTGAGGAATCGCCATGCCTGTCTTCACTGCTATCGGCCTGCCACCGCTGCGGCTGCTGGCCATTGTGCTGTTCGCCGCCGTGGTGCCCTGCGTGCTGATGACCGCGCCGGCGGTCGCTGGCCAGTACGCCGCCCAGCTGGGCCTCGGGCCGGCGCGTGTCGGCCAGCTGTTTTCCGCGGAGCTGGCGGCCATGAGCCTGGCCACCCTGCCCGCCTACTACTGGCAGCCCCGCTGGGACTGGCGTCGGGTGGCGCGAGGCGCGGCGCTGCTGTTCATCCTGGCCAACCTGGCCTCGACCGGCTGCGACAGCTACCTGGCGCTGATGGCCCTGCGCGTGCTCAGCGCCCTGGCCGGCGGCACGCTGATGGTGGTGTGCATCGCCAGCGCGGCCAGCAGCCGGCAGCCCGACCGGGTGTATGGGCTGTGGGTCAGCGGCCAATTGATCCTCGGCGCCGTGGGCTTGTGGCTGCTGCCGCCGCTGTTCGGGGCATTCGGGCTCAAGGCCCTGTACCTGGGCCTGGCGCTGCTGATGCTGCTGTGCCTGCCGCTGGCCGGCGCCTTTCCGGCCTCGGCCGCGCCCGGCCCGATGAAACCTGCGCACGCCCCGCTCGAGCACCGCTGGCTCCCGGGTCTGTGCGGACTGCTGGCGGTACTGCTGTTCTACACGGGGCTCAGCGCGGTGTGGACCTTCATCGGCAGTATCGCCGCCAGCGCGGCGATCGACCCGGGCAGCAGTGGCCGGATCCTGTCCATCGCCACCCTGATGGGCATTGCCGGCTCGCTGTGCGCCACGCTGATCGGCCCACGCTGGCCGCGCAACCTGCCTCTGGCCTTGGGCATCGGCCTGATGGCGCTGGCCGTCGCCCTGCTGCTGGGCAGCCCCGACCTGCGCCGTTTCGCCCTGGCCGCGCTGCTGTTCAAGTACTGCTGGACCTTCGCCTTGCCATTCATCCTTGCCTGCCTGGCCGACCACGACCGCGCCGGGCGCCTGATGAACAGCGCCAACCTGGTCATCGGTGGCGGCCTGGCCCTGGGCCCGGCCATCGCCGGCCCGCTGCTCGAATCGCGCCACGGCATGCCCGCCGTGCTGCTCGGCAGCATCGGCTGCCTGCTGCTGGCGTTCATCAGCCTGATGCTCGCCCGCCTTAACCGTTCCCCGCTCACCACTGGAGTCCACCCATGAGCCGCCGTACCGCGTTTTTCTCCGACGAACTGTGCTTCTGGCACAGCGCCGGGCTGCATGCCCTCACCCTGCCAGTCGGCGGTTGGGTGCAGCCCCCCGCCGCCGCGGGCTTTGCCGAGTCGCCGGAAACCAAGCGACGCCTGAAGAACCTGATGGACGTCTCGGGCCTGTCGCGCCAGTTGCTGCAGCGCAGCGCCGAAGCCGCCAGCGACGCCGACCTGCTGCGCGTGCACCCGTCGCATTACCTGGCGCGCTTCAAGGCGCTGAGCGATGCCGGTGGCGGCGAACTGGGGCTGCAGGCGCCGATCGGCCCGGGCACCTTCGAGATCGCCAGGCTCTCCGCTGGCCTGGCCATCGCCGCTGTTGACGCGGTACTGCGCGGCGAAGCCGACAATGCCTACGCGCTGTCGCGCCCGCCGGGGCACCACTGCCTGGCCGACCAGGCCATGGGCTTCTGCTTCCTGGCCAACATCCCCATCGCTATTGAGGCGGCCAAGGCACGCCACGGCCTGGGACGGGTGGCGGTGATCGACTGGGACGTGCACCACGGCAACGGCACCCAGTCGATCTATGCCCAGCGCGGTGACGTGCTGACCGTGTCCCTGCACCAGGAGCATTGCTACCCACCGGGCTACAGCGGCGCCGATGAACGCGGCGTGGGCGATGGCGAGGGCTGCAACCTGAACATTCCGTTGCCGGCCGGTACCGGGCATGCGGGTTACCTGCAGGCGATGGAGCAGATCGTGTTGCCAGCATTGCAGCGCTTCCAGCCGGAGTTGATCGTGGTGGCCTGCGGCTATGACGCCAACGCGGTCGATCCGCTGGCGCGGATGCTGCTGCACAGCGAGTCGTTCCGGGTCATGACGCGGATGCTGCGCGAGACCGCCGAGCAGCTGTGCTCAGGGCGATTGGTGATGGTGCACGAGGGTGGGTATGCCGAGGCCTATGTGCCGTTCTGTGGGTTGGCGGTGATGGAGGAGTTGGTGGGGGTGAGGACAGCGGTGGAAGACCCGATGCTGGCATTCATCGAGTTGCAGCAGCCGGGGGCGGAACATGGGTGTTTTGTGGCGCAGTACGTAGAAGGGCTGCGAGCGCGTCTGGTCTGACTGCATCATCGTGGGCAAGCCGCATCGGCGCACCGCCGCTCCCACAGGTTCGATGAGAACCTAGTCGGAGCGGGCTTGCCCCGCGATGTCCTTACCGCCCAGGCATCAGAGCCATCGCCCGGAAATCCTTCGGCGACTGCTCGAAGTGCTTCTTGAATGCCCGGCTGAAATGCGCCGAGTCGGTGAATCCCCACTTGTAGGCAATCGAGGTGATCGACTCGCGCTTGAGGAACGGGTTGGACAGGTCATCCGCGCTGCGCTTGAGGCGTGAACGCTGGATGTAGCGGCAGACGCTGTCGCCCTCCTCCTCGAACAGACGGTACAGATGACGCACCGAGATGCTCAGGCGCTCGGCCAGGTTTGCCGGGGTCAGGCCCGGCTGGCCCAGCGACTCGTCGATGACCTTCTGCACGTAGCCGCGCAGGCTGGCGCCGCTGAGCCCGGCGAGCGATCCGGGATTGTCGTCACCACGCTCGAAACCTGGCTCCAGCAAGGCGATGAACGCCGCCTGCAGTGCCTCGCCCTGGGTTTCCCCGGCCTCGTCGCCTTCGCGGCACAACTGGTCCATCAGCAGGTGCAGCATGCGCCCGCAGGCGTTGGTCGAGGAGATCTTGCCGAAGGTCGCGCCCTGCCCGGTCACGTGCTTGCGCACCTGCTCGCGAGACAATGACAGCGAGACATGCTCGATCAGGCCGAACGGGGTGATCTCGCACGGGCCCACCGAGTCCATCAGCAGCAGTTCGCCCGGCGACAGCTGGATGCTCACGCCATCCTGGGTGATCTGCGAGTAACCCATGCGCTGGCTGACCAGGAAGCAATGCTGGTCGTCGTCGCGGTCGGGGTTGTCGCCCAGGCGGCGGATAGTGCCGGCGTTGGTGCGCAGGTTGGCCAGGGCCAGGCCGGCGCGGTTGTAGGTCGAGATCTCGCCGATGAACAGCGAGCGGTTGAAGGCCAGTTCGGTCTGGAACCGGCCGCAGACCTTCTGCATGGCCGTGGTCCAGCGCTCCAGGCCGTCCAAGGCGGGTCTGGCGTTGCACTGAGTGACGGGCTGGGGCATGGCAACCTCCACACGCGGGCGTTGTTGTTATGCGCTAATTGTTAACATGTTATCAATGAGCGTACAACTGTCATTATTTGCCGGTGTTGGCAGCAGGTTCCGTGCCAGGTGAATTGAGCAAGACACAAGGCCGCAAAGCGGCCCCTGGCTCTACAGGTCGCTCAGCATCAGTTGCAGCGCATCGAAAGCTCGCCAGAGATGCTTGCGCTGCTCAATGTCGAGGGGGATGTAGCGGCGAAACGCGGGCACCCGATTGACCACCTCGCTGGCGCCCATATGCTCCAGGGTTACCCGCCACTGACCGTCGCGGCACTCGATGGCCAGGCGCTTGAAATCCAGCGGCATCAATACAGCCTGAGCACGCCCGAGGCGCTCGCGCAGCGCTTCGAACAGCACCTGATCGCCGCCCCGCAGGCGGCATGCCAGCCCCGTTCGGCGCAACGCCCCGGTATGGTGCAGTTCCACCCGCACCGCGCCCTGCCCCAAGGCAGGCACCTGCAGGATGAACTCGCACAGCACCAGATGCATCAGCAGATGGCTCTCAGTGCGCTCGCGCACTTCGATCCGAGGGCCATCTTCGCGGTAGGTAAACGATGCTGCGGATTGCAAATCCGTCAATCCCAGGTTTCGCCACACCCGCTGCAAGGTCGCCCCAGGCCGATAACCGGCCGGGGTGCGTGGGCCGGTCAGGCGTTCAAGCCAGCTTGCCGACATGGCGCACCTGCTCGTGGTGAGAATGACCGGGTTCGGCGGCGAACTCCTTCTCCAGCACGTCCTCGACCCGCGCCGGGCGGAACGGGTTGACCTTCTGCACACACAGCGTCCAGAACAGCGCGTAGGCCGCGGTGGCGCCGAGCATCACGGCGAACGGCACGTAGACATCGGCCGGGTTCATGCCCGGCGGGGTGATGAACCACATGCCCAGCAGTATGCCGATGCTGGAGACGATCTGCGGCAGCGGGAACCACGGCGAGCGGTAGGCGCGGGGCAGGTCCGGCCGGCGGATGCGCAGGATCACCACCGACAGGGTCACCAGCAGGTACGCGGTGCTCCAGGCGCACACCGCCGCCAGCACCAGGTGCAGGATATTGTCGGTGTTGCCGCCCAGGTACCAGGCGTGCAGGCACGGGATCAGCGCCACCACCAGGATGCACAGCAACGGCGTCTTGAACCGTGGGTGCAGGTAGGTGAACACCTTGGGCAGCGCCCCGTCCACCGCCATGCCGTAGAGAATCCGCGGCACCCCGGCCATCAGCGTGTTGATGGTGGCGGCGCCGGCGAACAGGAAGCCGATGCCCAGCCACACCGGGCCAATATCGCCCATCACCTGCTCGGCGAAACGCGGGATGGCCATGGGCGTGTCCAGCAGGTGCACGCCGCTGGCGGCGTCAAGCACGACGTTCTCCACCTGGCGCTTCATCGCCGCGCCGTAGATGAACATGCAGCTGGCCACGCCGAACAAACCCAGGGCCATGGCCTTGGGCATGACCCAGGCCGAGCGGCGCAGTTCCGGGGCCAGCGGGGTGACGAATTCGCAACCGACGAACATGAACATGGCCATGCCCACCAGCGACAGAATGGTCATCAGGTCGGTGCCGACCAGCGACACGCCGAACGGCCCGTCCAGCTCCACGGCGGGCGCCGCGATCAGGCCAAGCACGCCAAACACCATCAGCGTGGTCCACATGCCGAAGGTCAGCACCACTTCGGCGCGGCCAAAAGCGCTCACGCCGAAAGCGTTGAGCACGCCGAACACCAGCACGAAACCCACGCCCAGCAACCACGAACCACCGGCCGACTCGGCCAGGGTGTTGAGGTGCTCGAAGTTCACCAGGGCCATGACCCCGGAGAGGATGGTCTCGGCGGTGCCGGCGAACACATGCACGATCAGGTACGCCGACAGAGTGCCGGTGATGGCGAAGAAACGGCCCAGGCCGCAGTTGATGTAGTCGTAGACGGAGCCGGTGGTCGGCAGGATCGCCGCCGCCTCGGCGAAGGTAGTCGACTGCGCCAGCATCATCACCGCGGCGATCACCATGGCCACGGCGAAGGCGCTGCCGCCGATGCCGAAGCCCATGGTCGCGGTGAGGATCACGGGGCTGGCCATGATCAGGCCGACGGTGCTGGCCAGCGCGGTGGGGAAGCCGACGCTGCCACGGTTGAGGTGCTCGGTGAGCTTATTGTTGATTGTCATGGGTGGGCCCTGGGTGGACGAGGGAAAGATTCTTCCCTGTCACTTTGCGGCCTGCACCCGGGCGGGTCTTGCCACTGCCTGCCGCAGGGCTTGATCCGTGTTGCCAGGTGCTTGGCGATAGTCTTGCAGCGCTCTTGAGATCGAGCGCCGCGCGGGCGGCACTCGATCTCACAGGCACTGCAACTCTAATGTCGAATACCTCGAACCATTTACCCCTGCGCGCAACGGTCCATCACCCCATGCGGCAGAACCCTGGAATAGGCCCCCTGGTGATAAAGCAGCGGGGCATGCCCCAGGTCGTCGAACGCCAGCACCCGGCCAATGAGAATCCAGTGATCACCGCCATCGATCTGCTGGAACTTCTCGCAACGAAAGCGCGCCGAACAGCCCGGCAACAGGGGCGCGCCGCCCTCGCCGGTCTCATGCTCGATACCGGCGAAGCGGTCTTCGCTGGGGCGCGCGAAGGTGTTGGACAGGTCGATCTGGTCGGCGGCCAGCACGTTCACGGCGAAGTGCCCGGCGGCCTCGAACACCGCATGGCTGCCGGAGCGCTTGTCGATGCTCCAGAGCACCAGCGGCGGGTCGAGGGATACCGAGTTGAAACTGTTGGCGGTGACCCCGACCTTGCGCCCCGAGGCGTCGGCGGCGGTGATCACGGTGACGCCGGTGGCAAAGTTGCCCAGGGCGCGGCGGAAGGCGCGGCTATCGAAGGGATTGGACATGCAAGGCTCCATCATTGTTGTTGGGCTAGGCTGGGGCGCCAGCCATGTTCATCGGCTGAAGCTCAGGTCATCGCCGGATCCGGCTCCAGCCCCATCAACTCGCGCCCGAGGATCTGCGCGCAGACGTCGTAGTCGGTGTAGGCATGCGCGCCGGTCATGTGCGCATCGCGGAACAGCCGCTGCAGCTCGTTACCGTCAAACCAGGCGCCGCCGCCAGCCGCCTCCATCAGCCGATCCACGGCCTGGATGCACAACTTGACCGCGTAGCCCTGGTTGGTGCGCCAGTACGTAAGCTCGGTGCGCGTCGGGTATTGGTGCCGGGCGCTGTACTCGGCGATCTGCTCCCAGCTCTTTTCCAGCAGCGCCCGCGCCGCGGCGACCTGGTGGGTGGACTCGGCCAGGCGCATCAGCGCCGGGGTGGCCGCGCCGACGGCGGCGCCGGTGTAGGCGCGCACGCGGTTGCGGGTCTTGTCCCTGAAGACCTCGAGCATGCGCTCGGCGATGCCCAGGCTGACCGTGGAGAACCCGCTGGCGAAGTATGGCCGGTAGGGGTTGAAATAGATCGCGCTGTCCGGGTACAGCCCGAAGCCCGCCGACTGGCCCTCCATCATGTCCCTGGCCTTCTGGATACGGTGTTCGGGCACAAAGGCGCGCTCGACGATCAGCGTGCGGCTGCCACTGGCGCGCATGCCGGCGGCGAACCAGTCGTCGCGGATCTGGTAGTCGCTGCGCGGCAGCACGGCGAAGCAGTAGTCCTGGCCGCCCTCAGGGTTGGCCCGGCGAAAGCCCATGATCGCCCACTCGGCGTGGTCGCAGCCGCTGCTCCAGCCCATCTCGCCGCTGAACAGCACGCCGCCCTCGACTTCCTCGGTGCGACCGAACGGCGCGATGCTGCTGCTGGCGGTGGCGTCCGGGTCACGGCCCCAGATCTCGTCCTGCAAGCGTGCCGGGAACATCGCCAGCTGATGACTGTGGGTGCACAGCAGGCTCATAGCCCAGGCAGTGCTGGCGCAGGCGCCGGCCAGCGCGGCGATGCATTCGGCGAACTGTGGCAGGCTTATTTCCAGGCCGCCGTAATGCCTGGGCAGGAAGGCCTTGTGCAGGCCAATGGCCTTGAGCGCGGCGATATTCTCGACGGGCACGCTGCGCTCGCGCTCGGCCTGGTCGGCGCGAGCGGCGATGGCCGGCAGCAGGGGCTTGAGGTCTTCGAGCAGGGAATTTGGCTTTTTCATGGTCTGGCTCATTGTTATTGGACCCTGGCGAACGCTGCCCGGAATGGGCCGCTCACTGATGAATGCCGGGTCAGTATGGGAGCCGTGGCCGAGCCGGAAAATGCAACTTCCGCACCTCGGATTGCACTTTTCGTGGCACCTGGCAGACAGGGTCATGGGGGCGGCATGGGCAGACAAGATCACCAGCGTGTCGGGCTTTAATCTGGGGGAAATCAGGCCGCAATAAGGCCCATCGCGGAGCAAGCCCGCTCCCACGAAGCCCTCGGCAAACCACCCGGAGCCCTGCCATGAGCGACATCGCCCTCCTCCCCAGCGTCAGCGCCTTCCTGGCCCGTGACCACGGTCTGTACATCCATGGCGCATCGGTCGCCAGCCAATCCACCGCCCGCATCACCGTGCACAACCCGGCCAACGGCGAAGCCATCGCCCAGGTCGCCGACGCCAACCTTGCCGATGTCGAGTGCGCCGTCGAATCGTCCCGCAAGGGTTTTGCCAGCTGGTCGCGCACCAGCCCCGCCGCCCGTGCCGCGGTGTTGTTCCGCCTGGCCGACCTGCTCGAGGCCAACCGCGAGGAGCTGGCCCAGCTGGAAACCCTGCAGTCGGGCAAGCTGATCGGCATCGCCCGCGCCTTCGAGGTGGAACAGGCCGCGCACTTCCTGCGCTATTACGCCGGCTGGGCCACCAAAATTACCGGCCAGACCATCACCCCATCCCTGCCCTCCTTCGCCGGCGAACGCTACAGCGCCTTCACCCTGCGCGAGCCGGTGGGCGTGGTGGTGGGCATCGTGCCATGGAACTTCGCCACCATGATTGCCCTGTGGAAGCTGGCCTCGGCCCTGACCACCGGCTGCAGCATCGTGCTCAAGCCCAGCGAGTTCACCCCGCTGACCCTGCTGCGCATCGCCGAGCTGGCCAGCGAGGCCGGCCTGCCGCCGGGCGCGCTCAACGTGCTGACCGGCGCCGGCCAGGTGGGCAAGGCGCTGGTCGAGCACCCTGGCACCGACAAGGTGTCGTTCACCGGCTCCGTGCCCACCGGTATCGCGGTCGGCCAAGCGGCCATGGGCGCCAAGCTGACCCGGGCGACCCTGGAGCTGGGCGGCAAGAACGCGGTGGCGTTCCTGCCCGACGTCGCCGTCGACAAGGCGGTGGACGGCATCATCGAGGCCGGTTTCCTGCACTCCGGGCAGATCTGCGCCGCCGGCGAGCGTTTCTACGTCCATCGCTCACGCCTCGACCCGCTGCTCGAGGCCCTGTCCCAGCGCCTGGACCAGCTGAAGATCGGCTCGCCGCTGGACGAAACCACCCAATTCGGCCCGGTGGCCAACAAGCCACACCAGCAAAAGCTCGGCGAGCTGTTCGCCACCGCCCGTGCCGAGGGCAACCGCATCGTCCATGGCGGACGCCTCGGCGAAGGTCCGGGCTGCTTCGTCGAGCCCACGGTCATCCTTGCCAACAACGCAGGTGACACCCTGCTCAACCAGGAAACCTTCGGCCCGGTGGCGACCTTCCTGCCCTATGATCATGAAGACGAACTGATCCAGCTGATGAACGCCTCACCCTACGGCCTGAGCGCGAGCCTGTGGACCAACGACCTGGGCAAGGCCATGCGCCTGATCCCGCAAATCCATGCCGGGACGCTATGGGTCAACATGCACACCCTGCTCGACCCGGCGGTGCCGTTCGGCGGCATCAAGGCCTCGGGTATCGGCCGCGAGTTCGGCTCGGCGTTCATCGACGACTTCACCGAGCTGAAGTCGGTGATGATCCGCTACTGATCATGGCCAGTGCCAACCACGACCTGGGCCGCTACTGCCTGCAGGCTTTCAGCCAGCAGGTGCCGGCCTCGCTGGCGGCGTTCTACCGCATCGATGCCGGGCAGCAGGCCTGCGACTTCCTGTTGCAGGACCTGCAGGCACCGATGCATGCCCGCTACCTCGAGCACTACCGGGCTTTCGACCCGCTGCAGCCCGGACGCTGCCTGGCCATCGGCCGCCCGGTGGTGTCGCTGCGCCAGGGCCTGGCCCACCTGCCCGAAGCCCAGGGCCAGACCTACCGGTGTTTCCTCGCGCAGCATCAGGTGGTGGACGTGGTCGAGATCATCGCCCAGGCCGATGGCCGCCCCGTGGCCGGCGTCTCGCTGCTGCGCTGCGCCAGCCTCGGTGAGTTTCGCGGCGACGAACTCGAACGCCTGCTGCCCCTGCACGGGCTGATGCAGCTCGCCGTGGCCAGCCAGCCGCTGGCGTGCGCCCCCGCGTCCGTCGAACTGACGCCGCGGGAACGGCAGATCGCCGAGCTGCTGCGCCAGGGCAGCAGCAACAAGCTGATCGCCCGCGCCCTGGGCGTCGGCCTGCCGACGGTCAAGACCCACCTGATCAACCTGTTCCGCAAACGCGGCGTGCGCAACCGCACCGAGCTGGTGGCCAGCCTCTACCTGTGACTCAACCTTACGGTTGATACCGTCGCCCGACGCGCCGTTGCACCCTGTGGCCACCCCAACCACAGGAGTCACCGCCATGCCCAATACCGCCGACTGGATCACCGTGGGCGCCCTCGCCGATGGCTTCGCGCCCGAAGCCTTCATCCTGCCGCAACTGGCCGACCTGTCCGGGCGCACGCTTACCCTGCACTTCGCCAATGGCTGGGTCATCGAACACCGCTTCGACAGCGAGCGCCTGCACTGGCGCGCCGCGGACGGCCACAGCAGCGGCAGCGCCGGCTACCGGGCGACTTCGGTACGCCCCGGGATCTACCTGGTCGACTTCATCAAGCACGAGGCCGGCCAGGCCTGGTCGGTGTCGCTGGTGCTCGACACCCTAGAGCACGCCTTCACCGCCGTGCTCGGGCGCCTACCCGACCAGGTCCGGACTCAGCGCGGCCTGTATGCCCTGGCCCTGGCCGGCGAAGCGCTGACTGGCGTAGAGGCCAGCTTCCTGCACGGCAGCCTCGACCGCCCCTGGCAGGCCGGTGCCTGTCCCCACGCGCCGACCACCGAGCTGGTCGGCCTGCGCAACCACTACCGCTACAGCCCCACCGAGGAGTACGAGCACATCTACCTCAATGCCAACTACTACAGCTGGCAGTGCCTCAAGGGCGTCGAGCAGGGGCTGTGCGACACCGACCGGGCGTACTACTACAAGATCGCCGAGCAGCTGTACCTGTTCGTCTGGTGCGAGAAGATCGTGCCCACCCTGGGCCTGGTGATGATCGACCTGGCGCGCCACCGCAGCGACGGCAAGATCTTCGGCTACCAGGGTGGCGGCTTCGATGCGCTGGCCAACTTCCCGGTGTCGTCCCACTGCCGGGTGCTCAATCGCACGGAGCATGCGCAGTGAACCGCAGCGTGCTGATTACCGGGGCCGGCAGCGGCATCGGTGAAGCCTGCGCCCTGCGCCTGGCCCGCCAGGGCTGGCGGGTGGCGCTGGTGGGCCGCCGCCGCGAGGCGCTGGAGCGCGTCGCGCAGCGGTGCGATGGCCTGGTGCTGGCCGGCGATGCCGCCGACAGCACCTCCTGGGCGGGTTTCATCGAGCAGGTGCGCGCCCGTTTCGGCGGCCTCGACGCGGTGATCGCCTGCGCCGGCGGCCACGGCCTCGGGCGGGCCGAGCAAACCAGCGACGATGCCTGGCGCGAGGCCCTGCGCAGCAACCTCGACAGCGCCTTCCACACTGCCCGGGCCTGCCTGCCGTTGCTGCGCGAGCGGCGCGGCAGCCTGGTGCTGCTGGGCTCCATCGCCTCGCTGGCGGCCGGTCCCGAAGTCTGCGGCTACACCACCGCCAAGCACGCCCTGGTCGGCCTGACCCGCTCGCTGGCTCGCGACTACGGGCCGTTCGGCGTACGGGTCAACTGCGTCTGCCCAGGCTGGGTGCGCACGCCCATGGCCGACCAGGAAATGCAGCCATTGATGGATCACTACCAGGAAGACCTCGACGCCGCCTACCGCCGCGTCACCGCCGACGTGCCGCTGCGCCGCCCGGCCAGCAGCGACGAGATCGCCGCCGTGTGCCAGTTCCTGGTCGGCGTTGAGGCCAGCATCGTCACCGGCGCGGTGATCACCGCCGATGGCGGTTCGACCGTGGTCGACGTGCCGACCCTGGCCTATACCCGCCTGGAGCCGTCGACATGAACGCGCGCTACGACTTCCAAGGCCGCACGGTGCTGGTCACCGGCGCGGCCGGCGGCATCGGCCAGGCCATCGTCGAGGGTTTCGCCCGTGGCGGCGCCCGGGTGCTGGCCGTGGATCTTGATCCGCAGGCGTTGCAGCGCCTGGTCGAGGATCAGTTGACGTTGGGCCACCAGGTGCGTGGGGAGATGCTCGACCTGGCCGACCCCGGCGCGATCCGCGCCTTGCTGGCCGGGCTGGAACGCCTTGATGTGCTGGTGCACAACGCCGCCTACTTCCCACTCACCGCATTCGTCGAGATCGACCCGGCCCTGCTGCAGCGCACCCTGGCGGTGAACCTGGGCGCGTTGTTCTGGCTCACCCAAGGCGCCCTGCCGCTGTTCCGCCGCCAGGGTGGCGGATGCGTGCTGGCCACCTCCTCGGTGACCGGTCCCCGGGTGGCCTATCCAGGCCTGAGCCACTACGCAGCGTCCAAGGCCGGGGTCAATGGCCTCATTCGCAATGCCGCGCTGGAACTGGCGCCGTTCAACGTGCGGGTCAACGGCGTGGAACCGGGGATGGTGCGCACACCGGCCATGGACAACCTCGGCGATACCACCCTCAACGCCCGGATCGCCGCCGGCGTGCCCCTGGGACGGCTGGGCGAGCCGGCCGATATCGCCGGGGCGATGCTGTTCCTGGCCTCTGACGCTGCCCGCTACATCACCGGCCAAACCCTGGTGGTCGACGGCGGTGCCACCTTGCCGGAGACCGCCGCGCGCCTGTGATGGCGGCGACAGGCAAGGCCGCTGGCAGCCACGGGCAAGACCACCGCCAGCGTTCCACGCGCTAATAGCCCGTCGCCTTTCGACACTGCCTCCACAACGACGCGGCACTCAAGACCGCACACAACAAACGAGGATCGATCCATGCGTCTCACCCCACGTCGCACCGCAATGGCCACGGCCCTGGCCCTGCTGGTGCATGGCCAGGCCAGCCCGGCCTATGAGCTGTACGCCGACGATGACAGCCACCTGAATGCCGACTTGCTCGCGGTCTGGGGCATGTTCAATAGCCGCCACAACTACGATGGGACCCCCGGCGGCTCGACCTGGCGCGAAGGTTTCATCAAGTACGGCCTCAGCGGCGACCAGGGCCTGGGCGGCAACGGCTCGCTGTACGGTGCCCTCAACTGGGTCAGCTCCGGCGCCTGGGGCGACGGCGACGCCGGCGGCAACCAGGACGGCTCCGAACGCACCACCAAGATCGAGGACGCCTACCTGGGCTGGCGCTCAGGCGACCTGTTCCCGCTGCTGGGCAAGGATGGCGTGGACCTGTCCGGCGGCCGCCAGGTGATCCGCCTGGGCAGCGGTTTCCTGATCAACGACGACGGCCCCAACCTGGGCAAGGGCCCGGCCGATGGCCAGCTCAATCGCGGCGGCGGCTTCTACCTGGGCGCGCGCCACGCCTTCGACCGCACCGCGGTACTGCGTCTGGGCGGCAAGGAAGGGCTGCATGGCAGCGTGCTGTGGCTCAAGTCCGACAACCGTGCCCAAGCCGAAACAGAGCTGGCGGCCGGTACCCTGGACTACACCCATGACCTGGGCACCCTGGGCCTGACCTATATCCACGGCATCGACGTGGCCGACCAGTGGGCCAGCGAGTTCCAGAAGGGCCGCGAAGGCATGGATGTCTACAGCCTGCGCGGCGAAGGTGACGTCGGGCTGGAAAACACCCGCTTTGCCTTCGAGTATGCCTGGCAGGACACGCGCGGCGGCCGCGAGACCGCCTGGTACGCCGAGGCCAGCCATACCTTCGCCGAGGCCCCGTGGGCACCGCAGCTGACCTACCGCTACACCCGCTATTCGGCGGGCTGGGACCTGCTGTTCACCGGCCTGTCCAGCGGCTACGGCACCTGGATCCAGGGCGAGGTCGCCGGCAACTATGCCGGGCCGTTCAACACCAACAGCGGCATCCACCATGTGGGCCTGAAGGCCACGCCACGGGACGACCTCACGGTCGGCGCGCTGTTCTTCGACTTCGACACCGTGCGCAGCCGCGACACCCTGAAGCTGGATGCCCAGGAGCTGGACCTGTATGTGGAGTGGGCGGTCAACGAGCACCTGATCGTCACCCCGCTGCTGGGGCTGTTCAAGCCACGCAAGGATCAAAGCAATGGCGGCAACCAGGTGGGAAGCGGGACCAACGTTTACAGCCAGCTGACGGTGGCGGTGCCGTTCTGACGGGCAGTCCTTTCAAGGTGTACAACGTTGGTTTTGCAGCGCCTGCAAGATCGAGCGCCGCCCGCGCGGCGCATCGCGACGCAAGGCCGCTCCCACATCTGTTTCGGGCCAGTCAATCCTGTGCCATGACCTTGTCCGCCTTGTTGGTCCGACTCGGTTTCAGCGTGAGCCCCACTGCTGTCCCTCTTGACTCAAGGCATGGGCCAAGGCAGATAACCATGGCCTGACAGGTGTGGGAGCGGCCTTGTATCGCGAAAGGGCTGCGCAGCAGCCCCAGGATCCATCAGCCCAACAGAAGGCGCAGGTCTGCACCCACTTCAGCCAACGGCGGGCACCAGTAGTACCCCCCCGTCAATGGCCGGCTGAAGCGGTACAGGCCATCGACCACGCCATCCTCGAGCCCACTCATGCGCCGCAGCTGTACCTCGAAGGCATCCAGCGAGAAGCCCAGGGCGACGAACGCCAGGCCTGCGCCACGCTCGTCGGTCCAGGCCACCGAGCGACGCACCATGAACGCCTCCGGCGCGAAGCTTTCCTGGGCGGTGCGCTTGACGTGGGCCGACTCGGGCGCGTCGTCGAGCTCTTCGTTGTCACTCAGGCGGCGACCGATGATGTTGTCCTGCTCAGCCTGGGGCAACGACTTGAAGTACTCCAGGTCGTGCTTCCACAGCTGGAACGCGGCGAAGCTGGAACCCGCCAGTCCAGGCTGATCGCCCGGTACGATGGCGGCGGTGATGGCGTCTTCGTCCACCGGGTTTTCGGTGCCGTCTTCGTAGCCGGTCAAGTCATGGCCGCCGCGGTGCAGGAAACCATCGACGCTGTCGACCAGGCGCAGCGCCGGAGCCAGCGCCTGCTGCAGGGCCTGGGCGCGCAGGAACAACTCGCCGCGCTCGGCGCCGCGCAGCCACAGCCACAGGGCGTGCTGGGTCGCCGGGTTCTCCACCACCGCATCCAGTTGCGGGAAGCTGCGCAGGCCCGGCACTTCGCGGCCCAGGGCCTTGGCCAGCGGCGCGCCGATGCCCAGGATCAGGCGCTGCCCATCGACCTGCGGCAACAGCTGGTCGAGGACGGCGGGCAAGGCCTCGAGCGAATCGAGGGCGAAGAACAGGTGACGGGCATGGGCCGGCACCGGGGTGGCAAGCAGACCTGGCTGGAACGGCATGACAGGCGAATCCTCGGCAAAAGCGCGAATGCTACTGCGCCGGGCGATACATCGCAACGCGACACAGGGCCGCTCGCCCCGGTAACAATCGGTTACCAAGGCGCGCCGTTTGCGATTAGCTATCGTTGCGCCACCCCCTACACTCCTCGGAATCCTTCGCCCGAGAGACCGCCCATGACCGCCTCCCCGCTGCTCACCGCCCTCCTGCCGCTGGCCCTGGGCATCATCATGCTCGGTCTGGGCCTGTCACTGACCCTGGCCGACTTCGCCCGGGTGGTGAAGTACCCCAAACCGGTGGTGATCGGCCTGGTCTGCCAGATCCTGCTGCTGCCGCTGGTGTGCTTCCTGATCGCCAACGGCTTCGGCCTCGAATCGGCACTGGCGGTCGGCCTGATGCTGCTGGCCGCCTCTCCGGGCGGCACCACCGCCAACCTGTTCAGCCACCTGGCCCATGGCGACGTGGCGCTGAACATCACCCTGACGGCGGTCAACTCGCTGATCGCCATCCTGACCATGCCGCTGCTGGTTAACCTGTCGCTGATCTGGTTCATGGAATCGGACCAGGCCATCCCGCTGCAGTTCGCCAAGGTCATGCAGGTGTTCGCCATCGTCCTGTTGCCGGTGGCGCTGGGCATGCTGATTCGCCACTGGACGCCGCGTTTCGCCGCGCGCATGGAAAAACCGATGAAGATCGTCGCGGCGCTGTTCCTGGCTTTCACCATCGTCCTGGCCTTGGCCAAGGACTGGCAGACCGTGGTCGAGTACGCGCCGATCGTCGGTGGCGCCGCGCTGCTGTTCAACCTGCTCAGCCTCGCGGTGGGCTACTGGGTGCCGCGCCTGCTGAGCATCCCGAAACGCCAGGCGATCGCCATCGGCATGGAAATCGGCATCCACAACGGCACCCTGGCGATTGCACTGGCCCTGAGCCCGACGCTGCTCAACAACGCGACCATGGCGGTGCCGGCAGCGATCTACAGCCTGATCATGTTCTTCACGGCGGCGGGGTTTGGCTGGTGGGTGAGTCGAGGGCATCGTCGCGAGGACGTCGCGGTCGAGACCGTCAATTGAAAACATCGCGGGGCATCAGCCCCGCCGCCGCTTCAGCTGTCGCTTCAGCACCCGCAAGGGCGGCGCGTAGAAGAACCCGAACGACACGCTGCCCTGGCGCCCCTTCACCGAATGGTGCAGGCGGTGCGCCCGGTACAGGCGCTTGAGATAGCGGTTGACCGGCTTTGGCGCGCGGGGCCAATGCCGGTGGAAGAAGCCATCGTGGGCCAGCACATAGGCCACGCCATACCCCGCCACCCCGGCGCCGACCCACTGCAACGGCGCATGCCCGGCCTTGCCCAGGGCCACCAGCGCCGTGGCGATCAAGCCCAGGGCCAGCAGGTAGCAGTCGTTGGTCTCCAGCATGCCCAGCTGCGGCTCGTGGTGCGAGCGGTGCAGCCACCAGCCCCAGCCATGCATGACGTACTTGTGGGCCAGCGTGCCGACGCCCTCCATGGCCACCAGGGTACCGAACAGCACGGCGAGATTGAACAACATGGATCGGTCCGGGGGTTTGGCAACGAAAGGCGCAAGGGTACCATTGCCGCCAGGTCATTCGGAGGGATTTTCCATGAAGGATGTGCACACCGCGGCCAGCACCGGCTACACCCGCCAGTCGAGCAACTATGAGCAGGGCCGGCCTGATTACCCCAGCGCCTTGCAGGGCTGGCTGCGCGACACCCTGGGCATCGGCGCAGGTACCCCGGTGCTCGACCTGGGCGCCGGCACCGGCAAGTTCACCCGCCTGCTCGCCGCGCTGGCGCCACGCCTGACTGCGGTGGAGCCGGTGGCTGCCATGCGCGAGCGATTCAGCGAGCGCCTCCCCGAGGTTCCCGTGCTCGAAGGCACTGCCCAGCACATCCCGCTGGCCGACGCCAGTCAGCAGGTGCTGGTCTGCGCCCAGGCTTTCCACTGGTTCGCCGATGCCGACGCCCTGCGCGAGATGCACCGGGTGCTGGCGCCGGGCGGGCGCCTGGGGCTGATCTGGAACGTACGCGACGAAACGGTCGACTGGGTGGCGCGGATCACCGAGATCATCACCCCCTACGAGGGCAACACCCCGCGTTTCCATACGGGTCGCTGGCGCGACGCCTTTGCGGGCAGCCGCTTCAGCGCGCCGCAACTGACCACCCTGCCCCACGTCCATGAAGGCAGTCCGCAAACGGTGATCCTCGAGCGCCTGCGCTCGGTCAGCTTCATCGCCGCCCTACCCCAGGCCGAGCAGGACAGGGTCATGGCCCGGTTGCAAGACCTGGTCGACAACCACCCGGCGCTCAAGGGCCGCGAGCGCGTTGCCTTCCCGTACCAGACCCAGGCCTACGTCTGCCAACGCCTGGCGTAATGCAATTGTCATGATTCATGCCTTGACCCTGCACGGGTCAAGGCGTATGGTCCGCCGCGCATTCAAGCATCCCCCACACAGGAGTCCCCTGCATTGGACAGTAGCCCCAGTCGATTGCGACAGGCCCACACGGCGAGCTAGTCCGGCAGCGTTCCTGCCACTGTCTCGCCGCACACGGTAGACGGTGGTTCCCTTCGGCCCTGCGGGGCTGAACATTCCTCCTTCCTTTCCTGCCCTGCCACCTGGCTAGGCGCGTGGCCCTGCGCATTCCTCGCTTTCATTCGCGTCGTCTGCGGTCGGCGCTCGTGCGGGCCATCGCCCGCGGAACGGAGTTCGCTATGGATTGGAAAATCTTTCTGCTGCGCGTCAGCGTGGCCCTGCTGCTCGGTGCCCTGATCGGTGCCGAGCGTCAACTGCGCCAGCGCCTGACGGGCCTGCGCACCAACGCCCTGGTCAGCACCGGCGCCTGCCTGTTCGTGCTGATGACCCAGGCCGTGCCGGGCATGGCGCCCACCGATGCCTCGCGCATCGCCGCCTATGTGGTGTCGGGCATCGGCTTTCTCGGCGGTGGCGTAATCATGCGCGACGGTTTCAATGTACGCGGCCTGAACACCGCCGCCACCCTCTGGTGCACCGCCGCGGTCGGCGTGTTGTGCAGCCTCGGCTTGCTGCTGGAGGCCTCCCTGGGCAGCCTGGTGGTGCTGTGCGCCAACATCCTGCTGCGCGACCTCGCCCAGCGCCTGGACCGCCAGGACGTGGTGCCGGCCAGCGAGGTCGAGCAGCGCTACGAGGTGCGCATCGTCTGCCGCGCCGAGGACGAGATCCAGGTACGTAGCCTGATGCTGCACAGCCTCAGCGACCCAGGCCTGCGCCTGCAGTCACTGCACAGCGAGGACCTGCCCGACCCGGCACGCCTGGAAGTGCGCGCCGAACTGCTCGGCACACCGCAGGCGCCGACCCAGCTGGAGCGTCTGGTCGGGCGGGTGAGCCTGGAGAAAGGTGTCAGCGCCGTGCGCTGGCAGCTGCAGGCCCAGGGTCTGCCCACTGACTAAACGTCGTCACGCACGTGCCGTTCGCGCAGTTCCTGGCGCTCCTTGGCCTCGACGCACAGGGTCGCTGTGGGCCGCAGTAGCAGGCGGCGCAGGCCGATCGGTTCACCGGTTTCCTCGCACCAGCCATAATCGCCACGGGCCAGGCGCTCCAGCGCCTGGTCGATCTTGTCCAGCAGCTTCTTCTCCCGCTCCAGCGAGCGCAGTTGCCAGTGGCGCTCCTCCTCGGCGCTGCCGATGTCGGCGGGGTCGCTGTGCACTTCCTGTTCGCGCAGGGCGCGGAACTCCTGCTCGATGCGCGTCTGCAGCTCGCCGCGCTGGGTCAGCAGCAGGTTGCGGAAGAACTGGCGCTGGGGTTCGTTCATGTAAGCAGTGGCGGGTTGTTGCAGCAGTTGCTCTTCAGTCATGGGGGTCACTCCGGGACACTGGGGGCGCCTTGCGGCCTTTTCGCGGCATGGAGCCGTTTCTACGGGATCTGGGGGATTCAGCGGTCGAACATCAAGGGCAAGCCCTGGCATTGGTCACGTACCCGCCCCTGGTGCCAGGCCAACTGTCCGGACACCACCGTGCTGCGCACCACATGGTGGAAGGCGCGCTGCTGGAACGGCGTCCAGCCGCAGTGCGCCAGGATCGGATCGTCAGCGACAGCCCGTGGGCTGGCCAGGCGCTCGACGATGGCGAAGTCCGCCCAATACCCCTCGCGCAGGAAGCCGCGTTCGCGAATGGCGAACAGTTCGGCCACCGCGTGGCTGGTCTTGTTCACCACCTGGGCCATGCTCAGCAGCCCCTCGCTGACCAGCTCCAGCGCCGCCGGCAAGGCATGCTGCACCAGCGGCAGCCCCGATGGCGCGCGGGTATACACGCGGCGCTTTTCCTCCAAAGTGTGCGGCGCATGGTCGGTGCCGATCACATCGATGCGGTCGCGGGCCAGGGCCTTGCGCAGGGCATCGCGGTCGGTACCGGTCTTGATCGCCGGGTTGCACTTGATCAGGTGACCGAGGCTGGCGTAGTCACTGTCGTCGAACAGCAGGTGGTGCAGGCACACCTCGGCGGTGATGTGCTTGCCGCTCACCGGGCCCGGCGTGAACAGCGCCAGCTCGCGCACCGTGCTCAGGTGCAGCACGTGCAGGCGCGTGCCGAAGCGCCGGGCCAGCTCCACCGCCAGGCTCGAGGAGCGGTAGCAGGCGTCGGCGTCGCGGATCAGCGGGTGTGCGGCGGGGGGAATGAACTCACCATGGCGGGCCCGCCACCAGCCCTCGTTCTCGAGGATGCTCGGAGTGTGCTCGCAGTGGGCCAGGACGAGGGTCGGCGCATAGACGAAGAGCTTTTCCAGTACCTGCGGGTCGTCCACCAGCATGTCGCCCGTGGAGGCGCCCATGAACACCTTGATCCCGGCCACTTCGCGCGGATCGAGGGCAGCGATGGTGTCCAGGTTGTCGCGGCTCACGCCGAAATGGAAGCCGTAGTTGGCCCGCGAACTCGCCGCCGCCCGCCGCTTCTTGTCGGCCAGCGCGTCCAAGGTCAGGGTCGGCGGGTTGGTGTTGGGCATGTCCATGTAGCTGGTGATGCCCCCGGCCACCGCCGCCCGCGACTCGCTGGCGATGCTGCCCTTGTGCGGCGCCCCCGGCTCGCGAAAATGCACTTGGTCGTCGATCATCCCCGGCAACAGCCAGGCGCCCTTGGCATCGATCTCCAGCGTCGCCCGGGCATTGTCGAGGCTGCCGGCGATCCGCTCGATGCGCCCGTGGCGCACCAGCAGGTCGCCTTCAAACTCGCGCCCTTCATTGACCAGCCGTGCGTTGCGCACCAGCAATGTGTCCATGTTCAGAACTCGTTCTGCAGAGCCTTGTAGCCCTGGACCAGGTCGATGTTGGTGCGCGCCACGTCCTCGGAGAACTCCGAGGCCGACACGCTGACCGGCGGGTAATGCTCCAGGTCGGTGTGCGGGCCGATGTGCTCGGTGGGCGGCACATAGAAGCGCGGCGGCAGGTCGCGGCCATCGACCACCGAGTTGTGCCGCACCACGCTGCCGTCGCCGACCTTGCAGTTGAACAGCACGCTGTTGAAGCCGATGAACACTCGGTCACCGACCTCGCACGGGCCATGCACGATGGAGCGGTGGGCGATCGAGCTGTACTGGCCGATGCGCACCGCCGCGCCGGACTTGGAGTGGATCACCACGCCGTCCTGGATATTGGAGTTGGCACCGATGACGATCGGCTGCATGTCGCCGCTGCCATCCACCTCGTCGGCGCGGATCACCGCGTAGGGGCCGACGAACACGTTGTCATGGATGATCACCTTGCCGCAAATGATGGCGGTGTGGTCGATATAGGCCGATTCAGCAATTTGCGGGAGATGGCCGGAGGGGTTTCTGCGGATCACGGTAAGGGCTCTGCAAGGAAGGAAGAGCCAAATGTTACGTTATAACATTTACAATGCAACACCTCCTCACACCGATCTGGCAAACTCCGCCTACCTGCGTGACAACGCGCGGGCGCATTATCGCACCTACAGGTCCTGATCCCCCATGCGTATCCGCCCCACCCTCGTCAGCGACATCCCCCTGCTTCCCGCCCTGGAACACTCCGCGGCCCAGGCTTTCCGGCAATTGCCGCACCTGACCTGGCTGGCCGACAGCGATGTGCTGGGCGAAGCCGAACACCTGGCGTTCGTCACCGAGGGCGGCAGCTGGGTTGCCGTGGATGATCAGGACCAGCCGCTGGGTTTCCTCTGCGCCAGCGCCACAGGCGACGCCCTGCACATTCACGAGTTGTCGGTCCGCCAGGAAGCCCAGGGCCAGGGCCTAGGGCGTGGACTGCTGGACCAGGCGCGGGCGGCCGCGCGCCTGGGTGGCTTGCCCTGGCTGACCCTGACCACCTTCGACGATGTCCCCTGGAATGCCCCGTTCTACGCCCGCTATGGCTTCGAGCGCATCCCAGCGTCGCAGGTCGATACACGGCTGCAAGGCATCCTCGCCGGCGAACTGGCCCATGGCCTGGGCAACCGCTGCGCCATGCGCCTGTCGCTCGGCGTTTGAGCGATGTTTTCATCCAGCCGGCCATTGACGTAGAGTCGGATCACCCGTGGTAACGGACAACCCGATGGACAAGTACGCCCCCCGCCAGTGGCTCCCCCACGAGAAGCCCAGCCTGCCCGGCTCGCCCTCGACGCCGCTGCACGCCCCGGCCAAGCGCCTGGCCTACGGCTTGGTCGGCCTGCTGGTGGCCATCACCGGCGGTCTGGGCAACGCCCTGGTGGTTGCCAACCTGCCGTTCCTGCAGGGTGCGCTGGGGGCCACCAGCGCTGAAATGGCCTGGTTGCCGGCCGCCTTCGTGATGACCAACGTGTCGATGAACCTGCTGCTGGTGAAGTTCCGCCAGGAGTTCGGCCTGCGCGCGTTCACCGAGGTGTTCCTGATGCTTTATGCCCTGGTCACCCTCGCCCACCTGTTCGTCAACGACCTCAACTCGGCCATCGCCGTGCGCGCCGCCCATGGCATGGTCGGCGCAGCGCTGAATTCGCTGGGCCTGTACTACATGATCCAGGCCTTCCCCGCGCAGTGGCGGCTCAAGGCGATGGTCCTGGGTTTGGGCGCCTCGCAGCTGGCGGTGCCACTGGCCCGGGTATTCTCCGAAGACCTGCTGCAGATCGCCGAGTGGCGCGGACTGTACCTGTTCGAGCTGGGCCTGGCCCTGACCGCGCTGGGCTGCGTGCTGCTGCTCAAACTGCCCCCCGGTGATCGCTTCAAGACCTTCGAACCCCTGGATTTCCTCACCTTCACCCTGATGGCCAGCGGCACCGCCCTGCTCTGCGCGGCGCTGTCGCTGGGACGCATCGACTGGTGGCTGGACGCGCCGTGGATCGGCGTCGCCCTGGCCGCCGCCATCGCCCTGATCCTCTCCGGCCTGGCCATCGAGCACAACCGCAGCAACCCGTTGCTGATGACCCGCTGGCTGGGCAGCGGCGCGATCATCCGCCTGGCCCTGTGCGTGGTCCTGATCCGCATGGTGATCTCCGAGCAGTCCACCGGCGCCGTGGGGTTTCTCCAGGCGCTGAACATGGGCAACGAGCAGATGCGCGCGCTGTACGCGGTGATGCTGTTGGGCGCGGTCACCGGGCTGGCCACCAGCGCCCTGACCATCACCCCCCAGCACCTGGTGCTACCGCTGTTCATCTCCCTGGCCGCCATGGCCACCGGCGCCTTCATGGACAGCACCTCGAGCAACCTGACCCGTCCGGCGCAGATGTACCTCAGCCAGTTCCTGCTGGCCTTCGGCAGCACCTTCTTCGTCGGCCCGTCGATGGCGCTGGGCATCGGCCATGTGCGCGCCAACCCGCGCAACCTGGTGAGCTTCTCGGTGCTGTTCGGTATCTGCAACAACCTCGGCGGACTGATTGGCTCGGCGTTGCTGGGCACCTTCCAGACCGTGCGCGAGAAGTTTCATTCCAGCCAGTTGATGGACCGCCTGAGCGCCCTGGAACCCCTGGTCAGCGCCCGCGTGCAGGGCGGTGGCGCCGGTTACGCCGGGGTCTTGGCCGACCCGGCGCTGCGCAACGAGGCCGGCATGCGCCTGCTGGCCAACGCCGCGACCCAGGAGGCCAACGTGCTGGCCTACAACGATGTGTTCATGCTGATCGGTACCATCGCTATCCTGACCATGATCTGGATCTTCATTCGCAGCCTGTACCTGCGCTACAGCCACTCCACCAGCGGTGCTTCAAGCCGATGACCCAAGAGACGCCAACGACCACCACCACCGCCCTCGCCGAAACCCCGGAAGGCACGCCGCCGCCCAGCGAACCGACCAGCCCGGCGCGCACCCGGCGGGTGCGCCTGCTGTCGTCGCTGAGCTTCGCCGCCGTGGCCCTGGCCGGTATCCTGCTGGTGCTCTACGCCTGGCGCCTGCCACCGTTCAGCAGCGCCATCGAGAGCACCGAGAACGCCCTGGTGCGCGGCCAGGTGACGATCATCGGGCCACAGCTGGGCGGCTATATCGTCGAGGTGCCGGTGCACGACTTCCAGTTCGTCAAGCAGGGCGACCTTCTGGTACGCCTGGACGACCGCATCTACACCCAGCGCCTGGCCCAGTCCATCGCCCAGCTCAAACAGCAGGAAGCGGCGCTGGCCAACAACCTGCAGCAACGCAACAGCGCCGAGGCCGGCATCGCCCAGCGCCAGGCCGCGATCAGCGACGCGGCAGCCCAGGCCGACAAGGCCAAGGCCGACCTGCAGCGCAACCAGGCGCTGGTCAGCGATGGCTCGGTGTCACGCCGCGAACTGGACCTGAGCCGCGCCAGCCATGCCGCCGCCGTCGCCAGCCTGGCCCAGGCCAGGGCCGCGCTGGAAATCGCCCGCCAGGATCGCGAGACGGTGATCGTCAACCGCGCTGCGCTGCAGGCTTCGGTGGAGAATGCCAAGGCCGCCGTGGAGCTGGCCCGCATCGACCTGGACAACACTCGGGTCAAGGCGCCGCGCGACGGCCAGTTGGGGCAGATCGGCACCCGCCTGGGCGCCTACGTCAACCCCGGCGCGCAGTTGATGGCGCTGGTGCCGGACACCTTGTGGGTGATCGCCAACCTGAAGGAAACGCAGATGGCCAACGTACGCATCGGCCAGCCCGCCACCTTCACCGTCGATGCGCTCAACCACCTGAAGCTGCGCGGCCATGTGCAGCAGATCTCGCCGGCCACCGGTTCCGAATTCGCCCTGCTGCAGGCCGACAACGCCACCGGCAACTTCGTCAAGATCGCCCAGCGCATCCCGGTGCGGATCACCGTTGATGACGATCAGCCCGAGGCCAGGCAACTGCGGCCGGGGATGTCGGTGGTGGTGAGCATCGATACCCGCCAGGCGCAGTGATCGGCGGCATCAGAACCGCTCCGCCACCATCTTGAACGGATAAGGCCGCGCCTTGTACTTGCCGATCTTGCCGCGCTTGGGCAGCGACACCTTGTGCTCTTGGCTGAGGTCCTTGTAAGGGATCTGCTGCAACAGGTGGCTGATGATGTTCAGCCGCGCCTTGCGCTTGTCCTCCGAGCGCGCCAGGTACCACGGTGCCCAGGATGAGTCGGAGGCGGCGAACATGTCATCGCGGGCACGGGTGTAGTCGTCCCAGCGGGTGTAGGACTTGACGTCCATCGGCGACAGCTTCCACAGTTTGCGACCGTCGCTGATGCGGTCCTGCAGGCGGCGGGTCTGTTCCTCGGCGCTGACTTCGAGCCAGTACTTGATGAGGATAATCCCCGACTCGACCATCATCCGCTCGAACATCGGCACCACGGTGAGGAACTTGTGGGCCTGCTCGTCGCTGCAAAAGCCCATCACCCGTTCCACCCCAGCGCGGTTGTACCAGCTGCGGTCGAAGATCACCACCTCGCCCGCCGCCGGCAGGTGGGTCAGGTAGCGCTGCGCGTACATCTGGGTCTTCTCGCGCTCGGTGGGCGCCGGCAGCGCCACCACGCGGAACACTCGCGGGCTCACGCGTTCGGTGATGGCCTTGATGGTGCCGCCCTTGCCGGCGCCATCACGGCCCTCGAAGACGATGCACACCTTCAGGCCCTTCTCCACCACCCACTGCTGGAGCTTGACCAGCTCGACGTGCAGCCGCCTGAGTTCCGCTTCGTAGGTCTTGCGTCCGAGTTTCTCCGTGGCGTCACCCTTGCGTTTCTTCCCCTCGCCCTTGGCCATCGGCGGCTCCTCTGTGGTCGTTGCAGGTCTGTCCGTTGACGGCTGCCCGAAGGTGCCGGAGCGGACCCGAGGAGTATGGATGAGCATCGGCATTTTGCCGGAACTGGCGCAACGCGGGCGTTGCCAAACAGCGCACAGCGCCGAGGATATGTCGTCTTGCCATGATTGCGGGGGCTCTGGCCCGCGGGTTCTAATCCCGTACCAGCCGGCCTGGCCGGCGCGCAACCCTGCAATTGGCAACTCAAGGAAGCCTTACAATGGACAGGAAGATCATACCGCTGGCACTGCTGGCGACCCTGGTCGGCTGCTCGGACGGCCAACAGCCCGACGAAGCCGAGCTGCGCCAGGCCGCCCAGGCGTACCTCGACACCCGGTACCCGCACTGTTTCGTGATCAGTGCCTTCCCCACCCGCACCCGTGACTTCGATGTGGAGGGCACCAACAAGGCCTTGCACGCCCTGGCCCGGGTCGGGGTGGTCAGCGAGCGGGAAGTCGCCCGTACGGAGGTGCCGGAGCGCCTGTGGCAACCAGCGCGCACTGACATCTACTACGCCTATGACCTGACCGACGAGGGCCGGCGTTACTACAAGGCCGACGCCCGGCCCAGGGCGAACGGCGCCAGCACCGGCGGGCTGTGCTTCGGCAAGGCCCGAGTCACCGCCGTCAAGGGTTTCAGCGCACCTGTCGAGCACAATGGCCGACGGCAGTCCCAGGTGACCTACAGCTACCAGGTCACCGAGCTGCCGGTATGGGCCAGTGACGCGGCGGTCCAGGCCAACATCGCCGGGCTTGGGCTGGCAGCGGGCAGCTCGGCCAAACCGCTGGAGGAAACCCGATCCATGGTGCTCACGGCTCAGGGGTGGGTGCACGAGCAGTTGCTGGCCAACTGAACGGGGTGTGTTAATCCTGGGAAAATCCGTGGCCTCCATTCTTGCCTCGATCCGGCTGCCAGGGTGGCCGGTTTCAAGGTCAATCAATGGAGGTTTTCCGGTGAACAAATCCTTAGCATCTGTGCTCGCACTTTTAGTAATGATCTCGGCGGGTTCGGCTTTTGCGGAAGGTGGTGCTGATCGCCTCAAGGAACGGAGCGATCAGTGGGCGCTGCAGCGGCAGCAGGCTGAGCAGGTTGCCCAGGGGGGCGTGCCCTTGTCGGATCAGTCGCGGGGTGGGCAGCAGCAGGGGGTTGGGAGTGACGATAAGCCTTCCAGTTGATTAGGTTCGGGTTCGGGTTCGGGGAGATTGTTTTGATTCTTGTATGCGCATTCGTAGGTGATGTCGACATTTAGTCACCTTTTCGCCTTTACGGCGACCTACTTTTCTCTAGGGAAAAGTAGGCAAAACCGTTCCGCTCCGTTCATCCGGCCCCTGCGCTACGCTCCGGGGTTCCCTCGCTCCGTTCTTGCTCCCGGGAGGACCGCGCTGAACGCCCCATCCTGGGGCGCAGCGCTTGACGGCCATCCATGGCCGTCACCTCCCTTCGCAAGAACTCCGCTCGGCCTCCTGAAGTCGCAATTGGTGGCGCCTGAACTACCGCGCGCTTAGAAGCAAGAGCAAGAGCAAGAGCAAGAGCAAGAAGCGCGAAGTTAGTTGTTTTACTATTAGTTATGTATTGACTGTTCCGGCCCTTTCGCGGGTCAAGCCCGCTCCTACAGGGTTATATTTAACGACGACTATTGCGTGGGAGCGGGCTTGCCCCGCGAAACGATCGAAAGATTAATAAATCTCCAACTAGCGACAGCTGCGCCAGTTCAGGCGCCGCCCGTAACTTCGCGACTTCAGGAGGCCGAACGCAGGACTTGCGCAGGGAGGTGACGGGCATGGATGCCCGTCAAGCGCTGGGGCCCAGGATGGGCCCTGCAGCGCGGTCCTCCCGGGAGCAAGGCCGGAGTGAGGGAACCCGGAGCGAAGCGGAGGGCCGGATGAATGGAGCGCCACGGCTTTGGTTACTTTGGCCACGACCAATCTATGGTCACCCCATTTTTTGCAATACTGTTCATCAGATGGAATGGATGGCTTGCTTCAATCTATCCGGCGTCTATTGGGCTCGCATCCCGCGCCACGATGAGCATTCGCACCTGGCGATCCTAACAAAGTAGGCGGCTTCCAAGAGCCAATTGGTCGTTCAGGATCATCGCCAGGCCGATCGGCCGTTTATTTCATCTGTTGTTCAGCTATCGCAAAACCTGATGGTGAAACTCGGTGCAGCACAACGGGGTCAGGCGTTTATCGCGTCTGGCTCCGTTTTATATTGCGTGTGCCGAGTGGCAATGGCCCACGCAATGCGTGCCAGTTTGTTGGCCAACGCGCAGGCCACCACATTGGAGTGACGTCGCGCGAGCAATGAACGCACCCAATCGGCCAATGGGCCTTTCTGATACTTCAGGCGAAGCATGTAGACCCGTGCGCACAGCACCAGCAAATGCCGAAGGTTCTTGTCGCCACGCTTGCTGATCCCCAGCAAAGCTGGCCTACCACCAGTGCTGTACTGGCGGGGCACCAGACCTACAGAGGCCGCAAAGTCCCGGCTACTGCCGTACTGCCGAGCATCTCCCATTTCTACAGCCAGCAGGCTGGCGGTGATCGGCCCAACACACGGCATGCTCAGCAAACGACTGCCTAGATCATCGTCAGCCAGTTGGCTCTCCAGCTCTTTGTCCAACACCTTGATCTGCTCGCTCAAGTAGACGAAATGATCATGCAGGCGCTGCAGTAATGCGACGAGCCGTATTGGCAGGTCGTGCTCTTCAAGCACCGAAGCAAGGCGTTTGACCACTGCCAATCCGGTCGGCAGGCTGACACCGAATTCGAGCAGGAACCCATGCATCTGGTTCACCGTCTTGGTTCGGTCGCGGATCAATGATTCACGCATCCGATGAGAAACAGAGAGCGTTTGCTGCTCAGGCGATTTTGGCGTCACAAAGCGCATGGAGGGTCGGGAAGCGGCTTCGCAGATGGCTTGCGCATCGACGAAGTCATTCTTGTTGCTCTTGACGAAAGGTTTAACGAACTGCGGCGAGATCAGCTTGGCCTCATGATCCATCGCTTTGATTTCTCGCGCCAGGCAGTGTGAACCGGCACAGGCCTCCATCACTACCGTGCAAGGGGGATGATTGGCCAGAAACCGCATCATCTGCTGCCTTGAGCACTTCTTGCGCATTACCTCTTTGCCGAACTTGTCCTGGGCGTGCAGGTGGAAGGTATGTTTACCAATGTCGATGCCGATCAGGGTCACGCTGCTCATGATGACGGTCTCCGAAGTAAAAGCACCCTGCGAAAGCGTACGCCTCGCAGGGTGCCGGGGTGACCATCTCATTAAGTAACCCGCCGTAAGGGCGGAAAGGTGAATAAGCGTCAACATCGCAAATGAATGCGCATACAACGATCAAAACCACCCAACAACAACAACAACAACAACAACAACAACAACAACAACAACAACGCCAGGTCAGGCCTCAGGCCCCCGAGGCAACCCGTCGACCTGAGCCGTACTGGCCTCGACCGGCGGCGTCAACCGCAAAACCCGATCCCGTCCTCCTTCAGCCAGCAAATACCCCCCCTTGCCATCCGGAACAATAGCCTGAGGCGCCTTCAGATAGCTGAGAATCGTATGCCGAGCACCATCACCATCAATCCGCACCAACCGCGCCCGATGAGTGGAATCCTCGCTGATCCACAATCCACGCTGATCGCAAAGCAGGAACGTCGGGTTACGCAGCCCCTCAACCACCACCGGATCAGCGCCTTCGGCATTGAACGCACGAATCTTGCCGGTAGCCTTCTCGGTATACAGCAACCGTCCATCGGTACAACGGGTCAGCCCTTCGGTCTCGGTCAACCCCGCACGCAGCACATCGACCTCACCGCTGCGCCAGTCGTATCGCATCAATCGGCCATCACCCTTGCGGTCCTCAATGGCATAAAGATGCTGGCCATCGTTATACAACCCCTGCACATTGTTGCCCGAGAACAGCTGGCTGACCCTGCCATCGCGCGACAGGCTGACCGGAGCCCCGCCTACCTCCTGGCTGAACGCCCATCCACCCTCGACAGCAACCATACCGTCGGGCTTGGACAGGCCATCGAGCACCACCATCCGGTCACCCTCGGCAGTGATGCGCATGATGCTGCCCTTGCCACCGTTGAGCTCGCGACTGACCAGCAAGCTGCCGTCGGCCTGGGGCAGCAACGAGGCGGCCCGGGTCACCGAATTGTGCAGCACCTGAACGTCCCAGCCCTCGGCGGCCTGCACCGGGTAGAAGGACTGCCAGCCGAAAAAACCCAGGGTACAGGCCAGCAGCCCTCCGGTACCGGCCAGGGCGAGGCGAACAGCACGTTTGCGCAGGACAGGTATCATCGATTCAGCTCCGTGGAAGTGCTGGCGATGCTAGCAAGGCGATGTGAAAAAAATGTCATGGCCGTAAACCCTGGGAAACTTCCTACACCGGCGCCATGAGAATGCTGTCATGACATTCAGCAACTGGATACCGGGTATTCCAACATTTAATTTGTAGATGGCGCCGGCCCGCCCCTATGCTGTCGGTGCATCCCCTGCACGCACCGGCCGGTGTGGTCCAAGGCATGGGGAGAGAACAACAAGTCGAGACCGTTCATGTCGAAACCTTCCTACTTCGCCCCCCACGGTGGGCACCCGGCTCAGACCGAGCTGCTGACTGACCGTGCCATGTTCACCGAAGCCTATGCCGTCATCCCCAAGGGCGTGATGCGTGACATCGTCACCAGCCACCTGCCGTTCTGGGACAAGATGCGCATGTGGGTCATCGCCCGCCCGCTGACCGGTTTCGCTGAAACCTTCTCCCAGTACATCGTCGAAGTGGCCCCCGAAGGCGGCAGCGAGCGTCCTGAGCTGGACCCGAACGCCGAAGCGGTGCTGTTCGTGGTCGAGGGTGAAATCGACATCACCGTCGAAGGCAAGCACCACACCCTGGTGCCGGGCGGCTACGCGTTCCTGGCCCCGGGCGCCGACTGGAGCCTGCGCAACAACAGCAAGGCCAATGTCACCTTCCACTGGCTGCGCAAGCACTACCAGAAGGTCGAGGGCCTACCGGTTCCCGAGTCGTTCGTCACCCACCGCGACAACGCCACCGTCATCGAGATGCCTGGCACCGAAGGCCGCTGGGTCACCACCCGCTTCGTCGACATGGCCGACATGCGCCACGACATGCACGTGAACATCGTGACCTTCCAGCCGGGCGGGGTGATTCCGTTCGCCGAGACCCATGTCATGGAACACGGCCTGTACGTGCTGGAAGGCAAGGCGGTGTACCGCCTGAACCAGGACTGGGTCGAGGTCGAGGCCGGCGACTTCATGTGGCTGCGCGCCTTCTGCCCGCAGGCCTGCTATTCCGGCGGCCCAGGCCCGTTCAGCTACCTGCTGTACAAGGACGTCAACCGTCACGTGCACCTGACGCTCAATCCGCAGCGTTGATGCAATGCAGGAGCGGGCACGCCCGCTCCTGCCGGTCTTGATCCATACTGATCGGACCTTCCTCCTTCGGCGTCCCCGCCATGCCCCTCCTGCGCCCTCTGTTTGTCCTGCTGCTCCTGCTGCCGGGCACCTTGCCGTGGGCAGACGACTGGCAACTCGCCCACCAGGAAGACGGCATCGATGTCTACCTGAGCAGCGTTGAGGGTTCGGCCTACCAGCAGTTCCGCGGCATCACCCGGATCAAGGCCAGCCTGCGCACCCTCACCGACCTGCAGGAGAACCTGCGGGTGGCCTGTAAATGGCTGTACGCCTGCGCCGACATGCGCCTGCTGGAGGTGGACGGCGACACCACCTGGGTCTACCTCACCACCGCCCTGCCCTGGCCGGCCAAGCCCCGCGACATGGTGCTCAAGGTGCGCACCGAGCGCCTCGACAGCGACACCTTGGTCCGTCACCTGAGCGCCGAGCCCGGACGGGTGCCGGCTGCGCCCGGGCTGATCCGGGTGCGCCGGCTCAGCGGCGAATGGGTCATGCGTCCGCTGGGCGAGCGCGAGACCGAGGTCACCTACCAACTACGCGCCGACCCGGCCGGCGATGTGCCGGGCTGGCTGGCCAATCGCTTCGTGGTGGATGCGCCGATGGTTACCCTGAAGACCCTGCGCGCCGTGGCCGAACGCCAGCCGTGATGGCTAGCGACTGCGCAGCAGCAGGGACGCCAGCGCGCAACCGAGCAACGCCACGCACGACAGATAGAACGCATCCGAATAGGCCATCAGGTAGGCCTGCTCGCGCACGCTCTGGTCGATCAGCGCCAGGGTCTGCATCACCTGTGGTGACTGCGGATCGACCATGCCATCGGGCAGGCGCTGCTGCAGCGCGCCGTCGAACAGCGTCAGCCCTTCGCCCACCCGCACCGAATGAAAACGCTCGCGCTGCGACACCAGTTGCGTCAGCAACGCCGTGCCCAAAGCGCCACCCAGGTTGCGCAGCATCGAGATCAGCGCCGAGGCCGAGCCGGCCTGGGCCTTGTCCAGGCCCTTCACTGCCAGCACCGACAGCGCCACCATGATTAACGGCTGGCCGATGCCGCGCACCACAGTCGAAGGGATGATCACGTTGCTGCCCGAGTCCACCGTCAGCGTCGAGCCCAGCCAACAACCCAGGGCCATGATGGCGAAGCCGCTGGCCACCAGCAGCTTGGCATTGAGCCAGCGCATCAGCCGGGGCAGCAACGGCGCCAGCAGCAGTTGGACCATGCCGTAGGCGATCAGGCTCTTGCCGATCTCGCTGGCGCTGTAGCCCTGCACCAGCGACAGGTAGTTGGGCACCAGGAACACCAGGCCGAAAGTGGCTGCGCCGAACACCGCCATGGCCAGGCTCGATACACCGAAATTGTAGCTGCCCAGCAGGCGCAGGTTGATGAACGGCCGTGTGCCCCACAGTTGGCGCTGGATGAACAACGCCAGGGCGATCATCGCGACGAGGCTGAAACCGACGATGAAGCGCGACTCGAACCAGTCCTTGCGCCCCCCCTCCTCCAGCACCACTTGCAACGCACCCAGCCCCAGCGCCATGGCGGCGATGCCCAGCCAGTCGGCCTGGCGCAAGGCACTGCGATCCCCGGCCTGACCCTTGATCGACCAGGCCACCGCCGCCAGCAGGGCCACGCCCGGCGGCAACTGCAGCAGGAAGATCCAGCGCCAGGAGTACATGTCGGTGAGCCAGCCGCCGATCGACGGCCCGGCAGCCTGGGCCACGCTGTTGGACAGGCTGAACAGCGCCATGCCCAGCGCCAGGCGGCTGGCCGGCAGCTCGGTGATGATCAATTGCATCGACAGCGGTATCAGCACCGCACCGGAGGCGCCCTGGATCACCCGCAGGCTGATCATCGCCTCCAGGCTGCCGGCCATGGCGCAGCTCACCGAGCTGACCAGGAACACAGCCGAGCCCACCAGCATCACCCGGCGCAGGGAAAACACCTGCACCAGCCAGGCGGTCAGCGGGATCATGCTGATCTCGGCCACCAGGTAGGCGGTGGAGATCCACGAGCCCTCCTCGAAGCTGGCCCCCAGCGCGCCCTCGATCTCGGGCAGGGCGGCACTGGTGACATGGACGTTCATGCCAGCCATGAAGCAGCCGAACAGGCCGCCGATCACCGCCACCCAGGCGCGCAGGGAGACCTTTTCTTCAGCGCTCATGGCGGGCCTGCCGGGTGTCGACGGTGGCGATCACCGACATGCCGGGCAGCAGCCGTGGGCTGTCGTCACCCGCCGGGTCGAGGTGGATACGGACTGGAAAGCGCTGGACGATCTTGGTGAAGTTGCCGGTGGCGTTGTCCGGCGGCAGCAGCGCGAACACCGCGCCGGAACCCGGGGAGACGCTGTCCACCGTACCGCGCCAGTGCTGGCCGAAGGTGTCCACCTCAAGGGTCACCGGCTGGCCGGGACGCATCTGCGCCAACTGGGTTTCCTTGAAGTTGGCCACCACGTACGCCTGTGCCACCGGCACCACCGCCAGCAGCGGCAGGCCGGGGGTGACGTACTGCTGCTGGCGTACCTTGCGCTGGCCGACCACGCCGTCGAACGGCGCACGGATCTCGGTGTCGGCCAGGGCGCTGCGGGCCAGGTCAGCCTCGGCGCGGGCCTGGTCGAGGTCGGCCTGGCGTTGCAGCAACTCAGCCTCCAGTTGCTTGCCCTGCTGCTCCAGCATCGCCTTGCGTGCATGCTGGCGCGCCAGTTCGGCGTCGGCCGCGCGCTGCATGGCCTGGGCCTGGATACGAGTAGCGCGGGCCTGCTCCATGCGCTGCACGCTGGCCGCCTGCCATTGCGCCAGGTGCTGGTAGCGCTGCCAGTCGGCCTCGGCCCGCTGCGCCTCGCCGCGACTGCCACCACGCTCGGCGTCGGCACGGGCGATGGCATGGGCCTGCTCGTCCTGCTCGGCAGCGAAGGCGCGCAGGCGCATGCGCTGCACCTGCAACGCCGCCTCGCTCACCGCCAGGTGCGCCTCGGCCTTGCGCAGGCGATCGCGAAAGTCCCGTTCGTCCAGGCGCACCAGCAGGTCGCCGGTCTTGACCGCGGCGTTTTCCGCCACCGCCACCTCAGCCACATAACCACTGACCCGAGCGCTGATCGGTGCCCAGTCGGCGCGCACGTAGGCGTCGTCGGTCTGCTCCAGGAAACGACCATCGAGCCACCAGTAGCCGCCATAGGCCGCCAACAGCAGACCTACGCCCCCGGCCAGGCCGAAGCGCAGCAGGCGCTGGCGGCGCCGGATCTGGGTTTGTTCGAGGGTGTGCTGGGGATCTGGGCTGACCGCCTGGTTCATGCTGGGCTCCATCCGATGGGGGGAGCGCCAGGGTACGGAAACTGTGATTGTCGTTCGCTCGTGAATCGGCAAGCAATCGTCGTGAAATGGACAGCAGATCAATCAACGCTAATCCTGCGTGCGGAACCTGTGAGCGGCCTTGCCGAGGCGTCGGACCGTTCGGATGGGCTGCGCAGCAGCCCCAGCGATTGATGCGTCAACGCTGAAGCCCTGGGGCCGCTTCGCGGCCCTTTCCGACCGGTCCGACGCCTCGGTAAGGCCGCTCAGGGGATTGCGTTGGCTGTGGAATGCCTTCAATCCTGCAGGAACGCCAGCACCTGCTCCGCGGCCATCGACGGATCTTCCTGCATGAAGCAGTGCCCGCCCGCCACCTGCTGCCCGCTCACCTGGGCATTGAGCCCCGCCAGGCGCTGTACCGAGTGCGGCACGAACGGATAGGTCTGCTCGCCGTACAGGATCCGCGTCGGCGTCTGGATACGGCCCAGGTGCTGCCACATGCGTTCGGGGAACGAACTGAAGATCTCCACCTCGCGGCTGGGCCGGCACTTGAGCACCACGCCTTCGCCACAATCCCCGATGGCGTGCTCCACGTAGGCCTGCAAGGCGGCATCGGTCCAGCCCTTGAAGATCCCGCGCCCTTGCAGCGAGGCCTGCGCCGACTCACGATCGGGCCAGTGGCTACGGCGGGTGGCGGCCTTGCGCGCCAGAGCGTGGCGCCGGTGCAGGCCGACCATGGCGGCGGCGCCCATCACTCCGATCATGCGTCGGCTGAACAGCACCGGGTCGAGCAACACGGCGCGTTGGAACAACTGCGGCTCGCTGGCCAGGATCAGGCCAGTGAGCACGCCGCCGAAACTGTGGCCCAGGGCGTAACGTGGAACATCTCCATATTCGCCGCGCCCGGTCTCGAACGCCTCTACCGCCAGCGCCGCGCTGCGATTCCAACCGCAAAAGGCGCCGCCGTGATCACTGTCGCCATGGCCTTGCACATCGCTCAACCACAGGTCGAAGTGTTCACCCAGGCGCATGAGCATAGGTTGGTAAACCAGGCTGCAGAAACCGTTGCCATGCAGAAAGTGCAGCAGCGGCTTGCCGCTGGCGGGGGTTCGCCATCCACGCAGGGTAAAGCCTTCGGCGCATTCATGGGACCAGGGAATCAACTCCATCGACGGCACTCATCGGCTCTAGGAAAACGCCGATTCTACAAACAGCAGCGGATACAGTGAAATCACCAGCAGCACGGCCATCAGGACATTGAACAGCACCACCGCGCGCGGATTGCGCAGCAGGTTGCGCAAGGCGCTGCCGAACATCACCCAGATACCGACGCTCGGCAGGTTCACCAGGGCGAACACGGCGGCAATGACAATCACGTTGAACACGTAGCCCTGGGCCGGCGTATAGGTGGTGATCGCCCCGACCGCCATCACCCAGGCCTTCGGGTTGACCCATTGGAACGCAGCGGCGCCCCAGAACCCGAGCGGCTTGCGGCTGCCGCCACTGTCGCCGGACATCGGACCGGACGTGGCGATCTTCCAGGCCAGGTACAACAGGTACGCCGCACCTGCGTAGCGCAGGATGCTGTACAGCGCCGGCCAGGCCTTGAACACCTCGCCCAGCCCAAGGCCGACCGCCAGCACCATCACCATGAAACCGACACTGATGCCCAACGCGTGGGGAATGGTGCGGCGCACGCCGAAGTTGACCCCCGAGGCCAGCAGCATGGTGTTGTTCGGGCCGGGGGTGATGGAAGAGACGAAGGCGAACAGGACGAACGCACTGAGCAGATCGAGCGAGGCAAGCATGACGGCGGTTTCCGGCTTTTCTGATTATCGAAAGGCCACAGTAGCGGAGGGTTGGGGGAAATGACCGGTACAGTTACGCTAAATTGAGCAGATACAAATTTCTGTTCCATTCATATGCATGTTTGCTGACCGCTTCTACATCATCGGCGCGGCAAATCATCCGCCAGGCACCTGGCGGCCTCACTTCGTTTTCCCTGACACTACCGATCACCTTTGTACCCAACCGATCACAAGGAAGCCCACCATGCCCGTGACCATCCGCCCCGCAGTTCGCGGCGACGCCGCCCAGATCCTGGCCTTCATCACCGAACTGGCCGACTACGAGCGCGCCCGCCACGAAGTCGTGGCGACCCTCGCCGACATCGAGCACAGCCTGTTCGACGCGAGCAGCACGGTGCGCAGCCTGGTCTGCGAGCGCGACGGCCAGGCCATCGGTTTCGCCGTCTACTTCTACAGCTACTCCACCTGGCTGGGGCGCAACGGCATCTACCTCGAGGATCTCTACGTCACGCCTCAGCAGCGCGGCGACGGTGCCGGGCGCAAGCTGCTGCGGCATATCGCCCGCGAGGCGGTGGAGAATGGCTGCGGTCGCCTGGAATGGAGCGTGCTGGATTGGAACGAGCCAGCCATCGGTTTCTACCGCTCGCTGGGCGCCGAGCCGCAGGACGAGTGGATCCGCTACCGCCTCGACGGCGAGCGCCTGCGTCAGTTCGCCGAAGGCTGAGGCGCCTGCCCCCAGAACGACGCCTGCGCCAATACCGGCACCTCGACGCGGCTGTGCTGGCCGCCGCGCTCGATCACCAGGCCGCGGCCTTCGATGGCCACCAGGCGCACGCCGCGGGCCAGTTCCTCGCCACTGCGCACGGCACGCGCCGGGCCGCCGTCGATGCTGACGATGGCCACCGCGCCCTGGCTGCCGGCCATCACCCCACTGACCTGGATCTGCGCCTGCAACGGCAGGTCGGCGAACCAACGCCCGGCCGGTGTTTCACTGGGTGTCAGGGCCTCGGCAGGCTGCAGCGAGGCTACGCCCGGCGAGGGCTGCAGCAACAGGCTGGTCCAGGTCACAAGGCCGGCGATCAGGGCCAGCAACCCCAGCCCCTGCAACAATGGGCCGAGGGAAAGGTTGGGATGGACAATACGCATGGTCACGCGCTCCTTGTGTGCCTGTGCCCGAGCATACCGGGCGATTCTCACGGTTTTGTTTCACACGGCGATCATCTTGCACGGGCAAGCTACCTGGCAGGACAAGGAGCGCCCCGTGAACGGACAACGTGGTTTCACCCTGATCGAACTGATGGTGGTGCTGGTGATCGTCGGTATCGCCAGCGCCGCCATCAGCCTGAACATCCGCCCCGACCCGGGCAAGCACCTGCGCGCCGACGCCGAGCGCCTTGCGCGCCTGCTGGAACTGGCGCAGAGCGAAGCCCAGGCCGATGGCCAGCCGCTGCGCTGGCACAGCGACCGCGACGGCTACCGCTTCATCCGCGCCGACGGCCAGATACTTGCTGACGGCCCACTCAAGCCGCGCAGCTGGCAGGCCGAGGCGGTCAAGGTGCAAAGCGAGCCCCGCGGCGCGGTATGGCTCGATGGCGAGTGGATCGGCACGCCACTGACCCTGCGCCTGCGCAGCGGCGCGCTGCGGGTGGAGCTGGCGCGCAACGCCGCCGGCCAGGTGCGGGTCAGCCAGCCATGAACCGGCAGGCGGGCTTCACCCTGATCGAAGTGATGATCGCCATCCTGCTGATGGCGGTGGTCAGCCTGATCGCCTGGCGCGGGCTGGACAGCGTCAGCCGCGCCGACCGGCATGTGCGTGAGGCCAGCGAAGACCAACAGGCGATCCTGAGGGTGTTCCAGCAACTGGAACGCGACCTGGCTCTGCGCGCCACCGTCGAGCTGGTCGAGCCGACCCTGCCCGGCCGCGAACCGCCTGGCAAGCCGTTGCTGCCCGCGGTGCGCGCCCGTGCCGACCGGCTTGAGCTGGTGCGCTCCGGCGCCGTCTCTGGCAGCGGTCTGCAACGGGTGCGCTGGTACGTGCGTGGCGGCACCTTGTATCGCGCCGCCGCGCCGCTGCGCGAGCGCTTTGCGCTGCCCGCGCCCAAGGTCGCGGTGGCGGTGCTGGATAACGTAAGCGCCTTCGACCTGCGCAGCTGGCAAGCCAAGGGCGGCTGGCGCGCACCGGCCAGCGAGGCCGACGACAACCCCATTGGTCTCGAGGTGCGACTTACCCGCCGCGGCCCTCAGGGCGAGGAGCGTTATCGCCAGGTATTGGGGCCGTTCAACTGACCAGCACCACGCCGCCCGGCAGCTCCAGACAGCGGGCACCATAGGCGACACGGATCAGTTCGGCGGCCTGGCGCAACTGGTCGAAACTGAACCGCGCCTGCACCCGTCGGCGCCCTAGCGTGGGGTTGAGCAACACCAGGCGACCAGGACGGTAGCGGTTGATCTCATCGATCACCCGGGCCAATGGCGCATCGCGAAATACCAGCATGCGCTCGCGCCAGGCCATCACCTGGCCCGGATCGAACGGTTCGGGCACACCGATGCCTTGGGCGCCATAGCGCAACTGACGGCCCGCCGGCAGCGCCTCGACGCGCCCCTGGAAGGCCACGCGCAACTCACCCCCCAGGCAAGTCACGCAGACACCTTCATCGTCCTCACGCACGTTGAATCGGGCCTGCTCGGTGCTGATCACCCCATCCTGCGCCCGCACCTGCAAGGGCTTGCCGGCCTGCACCTCGATTTCGCCGGCCAGCAGTGCGATACCCTCAAGTTCGCGGCTGACCCGGGTACGCACGTTCAGCTCAAGCTTGATCCCCGGCGCCAGCTCCACCCGTTGTTGCTCGCCGACCTCGGTGGCAAACGCCGGTGCTGGCGCCATGGCCGCCTCGAGCAGGCCGCCGCGCCAGACCACCAGCGCCACCGACGCCGCCAGCGCGCCACCCAGCAACGCCCGGCGACCGAGCAACGGCGCACCCTGCCCCGCCTGCCGTGCCGCAGGGCCGAGCAAATGCCAGAGTTGGCGTGCTTGGGCAAAGGCCTGGGCATGCGCCGGGCTGCGCGCGCACCACTGGCGCAGGGCCCGGGCATCGGCCTGGGTGGCCTGGCCGGACGTCAGCCGCAACAGCCAGTCCTGGGCCTGGCGCTGCAAGTCGGGATCGGGCGGAATCTGGGACATGGGGCTCACATGAAGAGGTCGACTATCGTTCAAGACGGTTTTCCCGCGCCGGGACCGAACCGCTGAAACACTTTTCTATCCAGGCGCATCGCGCAATGCCCCAGCGCCGCCTTGAGTTCCTTTTCCACCGTGCGCGTGGAGATGCCGAAGCGCTGGGAGATTTCCAGGTGCGACGCCTCCTCCAGGCGAGCGGCGATGAAGATCCGCCGGCGCCGGGCCGGCAGTTCGTAGAGGGCGCCCAGCAGGTTCTGGATCTCGCGCTGGCCGCCGACGATGCGCGCCGGGTCCTGGTCCTCGGCCACCTGCAGCAACGCCTCGATCTCGGCGCCGGTGAGCAGCCGGGCGTCGGCCTCGCGGCGGTCGGCGGCGACGTTCAGTGCCATGCGGTACAGGTAGGCGCCAGGGCGTTGCAGGTCGTGCGTCGCGTCCATGCGGTCAACCCGCAGGTAGGTTTCCTGCAGCACGTCGTTGGCCAGGTCATCAGAACCGAGTCGACGCCTCAGGCGTACCCTGAAGGCGTCGTAGGAGGTCAGAAACAGCTTGACCAGCGCACTGTCCCGAGGTTTGTTCATGCCGCCGCAGCTCCTTGCGAAAGTGGGCAATCCATAGGTTCCGGACGCAGCAGCAGGGTCAGCGGCTGCGCCAGGGATGTCGGCGGCGCCTGTTCCAGGCGCACCGTGCGCAGGCGCTCGACGAGCGCTGCGTCGCGGGTGAAATCGCCGGTCGAGGCCAGCAGGCGGCTCTGCACCAGCTGGCCGTTGACATCGATCCACACCTGCAAGGCCGCCCGGTAAGCGCCCGGCCGGGTCAGTGGCGAGGCGCACAGGGCGCGTTCGACCGCGTGTTGCAGCGCCAGCGCATAACTGCCCGGTGACAAGCCACCGGCGCGACCGCGTGCGGGTGTGCCGCGCAGGCGCAACGGTTGCAGGGTGAAGCCGCCGTCGCTGTAGCTCGCCTGCAGACCGGTGCCCTGCAGCAGTCGCTGCAGGCCTTCGCGCGCCGGATAACGGCCCACGACCGGGCTGGAGCGCTGACCGGCGAGCAAGGCCTGGTCGACCAGCACGGCCAGGCCACTCTGTTGGCCGAAGCTGTCCAGCGCCCGGTCCAGCGCCTGCGCCGGGATATCCAGGGTCAGCAACGGCTGGCCGCGCAGACCGGGAGCCGCCAGCAACCCGGCCAGCATCAGCACGCCGGCCACGAGCAATGCACGCACAGCTGTCCGGGCCTCCTTGCTGGCCGCCGTCGCCGGGGAAACGTCATCCTGGGGCCTGTGTATGACGCTGTGGTGACAGCCAGCGGCAACCAAAGCTTCACCCCGACGGCGGCCTGCAGGGGCTAGACTGCGCCGAAGAACGATTGCCCGGAGACCCGCCATGGCCCGCCTGCCCCTGACCACCCTGCCCCTGCTGCTGGCCTGTGCCCTGCCGGCGTACGCCGAACCGCCCAAGGACGGCCAGGGCTGTATCGACGTGCAGGTCGGCCAATCACGGGCACTGGCTTATGACTGCCTGACCCAGCAGCTGCAAGGCACTGACCCGCGCGCCGCCAAGGGGCTGCGCGAGCAACTGGATCCGGCGCGGCAGATGCAGCGCAGGGCGCCGAACCAGATGGGGCTGGCGACGCCGGCGGCGACCTCGACGCGCATGGGTAACAGTTTTGGCAGTTCCGTGGTGCCACAGCGGCCTTGAGGGGGTTGGCGGAGTCTGCTGGGTTTCTGGCGATAGAGTTGCAGCGCCTACAAGATCGAGCACCGCCCGCGCGACGCAAGGCCGCTCCTGCATCTGTTTCGGGCCAATCAATCCTGTACCAATGCCTGGTCCGCCTTGTTGGCCCGACGAAATTACAGCATGGACACCACTACCCCTCCCTGCGCAACAGATAGGTATCCATGATCCACCCCTTGCGCCGCCGCGCCTCCTCGCGCAACTGGATGATGCGTGCCTTCACCGCCAGCAACGGCCCGCTGACCAGCAACTCGTCCGGCGTGCCCAGGTAGGCGCCCCAATAGATCACCAATTGCGGGTCGTCCAGGTCGGCAAAGGCGCACTGGCCGTCGAGCATCACCAGCACGTTGTCGATCCGCGCCTGTTCGCCCAGGCGTCGCCCCGGCAACACGGTCAGCGGCTCGCCGATGCGGTTGAGGGGGATCTGGTGGCGGGCGGCCAGGGCCTGGATGCTGCTGATGCCGGGAATCACCTGCAAGGCCAGCGCCACGCCTCGCTCGCGCACCAGGTCGAGGATGCGCAGGGTGCTGTCGTACAACCCGGGCTCGCCCCACAGCAGGAAGGCACCGGTGTCGGCGGCGCCCAGTTCATCCTCGATCAGGCGGGCGTACAACGCGGCGCGCTGGACGTGCCAGTCCTGCACGGCACCGACATAGTCCGGCGCCTGACCGTCCCGACGGGGGTCCTCGACCTGCACCAGGCGGTAGCCGCCCTCGGGCCGGTAGCGCTCGATAATGACCCGGCGCAGGCGCACCAGTTCGTCCTTGTCAGCCCCCTTGTCGAGGACGAAGAACACCGTGGCGCGGCGCAGGGCCTCCACCGCCTCATAGGTGACCTGGCGCGGATCGCCCGGCCCGATGCCGATCAGTAGAAGCTGTTTCATCGCCTGCCCTGCCTGGTTGCCAGTGGTCATTGTCGACCGACCACCGGCCCTTTGGCAAAGCGGCTCAGAAGATCGAGAAGTTGTAGCTGACGATGACCCGGGTCTCGTCCATGTCGCGCGCCCATTTCTCGTAGTTGCTGCGGTAGGTGGAGTTGCGCAGGCGCACGCTGACGTCCTTGAAGGTGCCGGACTGCACCTGGTACTTCAGCTCGCTGTCGCGTTCCCATTCCTTGCCTTCGGCATTGCTGCCGGGAACCTTGACGTTGTCGCCGTTGATATAGCGGGTGAAGAAGGTCAGGCCGGGCACGCCCAGGGCCTTGAAGTCGTAGTCGTAGCGCACCTGCCAGGAGCGTTCCTGGGCGGCAGCGAAGTCGTTGACCTGGGCGTAGTTGACCAGGTACGGGTTGCTGCCGTCGAGGTACGGCATGGCGCTGTCGCCGTACATGCGCTGCCAGCCGGCGCTGAGCTTGTGGCCACCGAGGCTGTAGCCGAGCATGCCGCTGAAGGCGCGGTGGTCGATGTGCCCGGCGCGGGCGTTGCCGATGTCGTCGCTCTTGATCAGGCGCAGGTCGGCCGACAGCGTGCCGACCTCCAGTGGCTGGCTGGCGACCAGGCCGAGGAAGTGCTGGCGGTAGATGTCCTCAAGCTTGGAAACCTGGTACTGGGCGCTGACACGCTCGTTGACGCGGTAGTCGACACCGGCCAGGTCGAAGTGGTCGGCCTCGATGTCACAGGCATAGCGCTTGTTCTTGCAGTGCACGCGGATATCCTGGCGGTCGGTGGAGTCCCGCGCGGTGTACTGGTTCAGGCGCGCCAGGGTGAACTTGAGGTCGCGCACCTCCTCGGAGGTCAGCCAGGCACCGTGGAACATGGTCGGCAGCAGGCGGCCGTCGTTGTACTTGAGCAACGGCACGTCCGGCATCATCGATCCGTACTTGAGCACGGTATTGGACACTTTCACCTTGCCGGCGACACCCATCTTGGCGTACTGGTCGGCAGAGTGGCGCGGGTCGTGACCGGAAGACGGCAACAGGCCGCTGTTGCTGTCGGCGGGGCTGGAGTCGAGTTTGAAACCGACCATGCCCAAGGCATCCACCCCGAAGCCGACCGGCCCCTGGGTATAACCGGACTGGACATTCAGAATAAACCCCTGCGCCCATTCTTCGCGTTTCGACGCACCCTGTTTGGAACTGCTGTGGCCATCACGGAAGTCCCGGTTGAAATAGACATTGCGTGCTTCGACCTTGGCACTGCTGTCTTCAAGAAAACCGGCGGCCTGGGCGTTGACACCGGCACACAGGAAGAACAGGCCGGCAACTCGGCGCCCGGGGGCGAGGGGGAAAGGGGCAAACATGCGAGGGAACATCCAAAAGAAGGGCGAAAAACCATCCGGGCAGTCATCTGCACCGGCACTACGCGATGAACGAATACATGTCGACCATCATCCATAATTTTCCGCCAAAGGCTCTAGCCTGCGCCATGGGACCATGGTCTAACGCCGCTGCCAGGGTGGTTTCGAATAGCGCGTAAAAAACCGGCAAAGTTCCCGGCTAATTGATTGAAAGTTTGCAGTTTACCCACTCGCAAGCGACTACTACACTCTCGCTTAGCGAACAGCTTTACCCATCCACGTGGCCGGCGTTCAGTCAGTTTTCATGTTCGTCACGTCCCGCCACGGCAGACTTACAGGAGTGATGACAGTGTCCAGACTTGCAGAGTTTCGTGCTGCCGAAAAAGCGCTCAAGGAACAGATGGCACAACTGGAAGCGCTGAAAAAGGATGCCGGCCTTAAACGCGAAATCGAATTCGAGCAGAAACTAGTCGGCCTGATGAAAAGCTATGACAAGAACCTGCGCGACATCATCGCCATCCTCGATCCGAAGGCCGCGAGCCGCGCCCCGGCGCCGATCAAGCAGCAGCGTCGGCCACGGGTGGTGAAGGTCTACCAGAACCCGCATACCGGCGAGCGGATCGAGACCAAGGGCGGCAACCATCGGGGGCTGAAAGCCTGGAAGGAACAGTACGGGGCGCAGACGGTGGAAAGTTGGGTGCGGTGATGAAACCTCGACACCTGCTTCACACTTTTTTCACATGCGCAGGCCCAGTATCGAACCAGCTAAAGGACTAGCGACCCCATCACGCGCCCGCACATGCGGGCCTCTAATTCCAGCGCCCCGCACACGTGCGGGGCGCTTTCATTTGCGCTGGCGATGGACTTCCGTATCATGGTCCGCCTGTTTTAGGCCCTGATCCAGGAGTACCCATGAGCCTGCACGATCTGCAAACCCTGCCCGGCGTCACCGCCCAGCCGGACACCGCCACCGCCCACTTCGTGTTCAACCACACCATGCTGCGGGTCAAGGACATCGAGAAGTCCCTGGACTTCTACACCCGCGTGCTGGGTTTCAGCCTGGTGGACAAGCGTGACTTCCCGGAAGCGGCTTTCAGCCTGTACTTCCTGGCCCTGGTTGACCAGAAAGCCATCCCGGCCGATGACGCCGAACGCCACCAGTGGATGAAGTCGATCCCCGGCGTGCTCGAGCTGACCCACAACCACGGCACCGAAAACGACCCAGAGTTCGCCTACCACGATGGCAACACCGACCCACGCGGCTTCGGGCACATCTGCATCTCGGTACCCGACGTGGTCGCCGCCTGCGCCCGCTTCGAAGCCCTGGACGTGCCGTTCCAGAAGCGCCTGAGCGATGGCCGCATGAAGCACCTGGCTTTCGTCAAGGACCCGGACGGCTACTGGGTCGAGATCATCCAGCCGACCGAACTCAAGGCCTGATCGTCGGTCGCGCTCGTCGGGCCGGGAACTCCCGGCCCCTCGCTGTGGTATCTAGAAGGAGCGCCTGTTCCCAGCCACAGCGAGGTAAGGACGATGCAAACCCTTCACTGTGAATACCGCGACCACACCATCACCGCCAGCGTGATGCCTCACCCCGACTCGCCCCTGCCCTATGCGGCCGGTTGCGTGATCACCGATCCTGCGGGCCACTGCAGCCGGCGAATCTCGATGCCGATGAAGTTCTTCGCCGACCTGGAAAATGCCCAGCATGTGTCCCTGGCCCATGGCAGGGCGCTGGTTGACCAGCAGTTGGACGAGACTGGCCGGAAAGTGTTCTGAATCCTGTGACCTGCCCCGGCCGTATCGCCGGCACGCCGGCGATACGGCGCGTTAACGGCGCCCTGTAACAGGGACGTCTGGCGTCAACTTTCCCGGGCAAACGCCACGGCGGCTTGCATTTGCTCCGGTGTCGGCCGCACCCCGGTATACAGCACGAACTGCTCCAGCGCCTGCAAGGCGATGACATCGAGCCCGGTGATCACTGGCGTGCCAAGCGCCTCGGCGGCGCGGATCAGCGGGGTACGCGCAGGCATGGCCACTACGTCGAACACCCGCTGCGCCGCCTCGATGGCGGCTTCGGCAAACGCCAGTCGCTCGGCATCCGGCCCTCCGGCCATGCCGATCGGTGTGACATTGACCAGCATCGGCGGACACCGGTCGCCCAGCTCCGGCAGCCATCGATACCCGCAGACATCCGCCAACTGCCGCCCGGCCTGCTCGTTGCGGGCAACGATAGTGCCGTCACGGAATCCTGCATCCCGCAACGCACTGGCCACTGCCTTGGCCATGCCGCCACTGCCACGCAGGGCGAACGCGGTGGATGGATCGACCTGGTGTCGGGCCAGCAGTTGGCGCACCGCCAGGTAGTCGGTGTTGTAGGCCTTTAGATGGCCGTCGGTGTTGACCAGCGTGTTCGACGAGGCGATGGCCGCGGCGGACGGATCGACCTCGTCCACCAGCGCCAGGCAAGCCTCCTTGTACGGCATCGACACGCCGCAGCCACGGATGCCCAGTGCACGGATGCCGGCAACGGCAGCAGGCAGGTCTTGGGTGGTCATGGCCTTGTAGTAGTAATCCAGCCCGAGCTGGCGGTAGAGATGGTTGTGAAAGCGCACGCCGAACGTTCCGGGGCGCCCGGCCAGGGAGATGCACAGCACCGTGTCCCGGCTCGGTGAATGGCTCATCGCGGATCCTCTGTCATGGCTGAAACGATTGCGCCAGCGTAGCAGACCCTGCCGCCGGTCGCCCCTTACACAACCTTTACCCTTGCCCTGGCAGCAGTTGCGCAAAGATGGGGTCATAGTAATCGAGCCCCGAACGTGGGGTTGTCTTGTGAGGATCGACCATGAACCGTTTCATCCCCGGAATCGCCCTGCTGGTCGGCGCGCTGGCCGTCAGCGGGCAGGCATCCGCCCACGGTGGCGGCTGGTACGGCCCGGGGCCGGTCGTCGGTGCTGCCGTGGCCGGTGCGATTTTCGGGGCGGCCGTCTCCAGTGCTCCGCGTACCGTCTATGTCCAGCAACCACCGGCCTACTATCCACCGCCCCCGGTCTACGTGCAGGCGCCACCACCACCGGTCTACTACCAGCCTTACGTGGTCGAACGCTACGTACCGGCACCGCCACCGGTGTACCGTCGCTACTACGGCCCACCGCCGGTGTACTACGGTCCACCGCGCTGGTAGGCGCCATCGTTGATAAAAGCAATGACCACTATCGAGGACATTGATTTCTAACCCTGAGGGCATCTGCGTAAGGTGGAGCCATGTTCGAGAGGAGATCCATCATGGCCCCGATCCAGATCATGTCCGTTGTCGGCAGCGCGGTACCCGGCAGTCTGCGCCAACAAGGCCTGCTGGCCTGCTGGTACCTGCTGCGCAACGGCGAAACCATCAGCGGCCCGTTGACCAGTCGCCGCGCCGCTGAAACCCTGGCCGACCGTTTGCTTGGCCAGACGCTCACCGCCTGACCCGAAGTTTGTTGTGCGTTGCTCCCTACGCCTCTTGTTGCCCGCCGCCATGGCGGGCTTTTTTTGGGTTCTTCGCGGAGTCTGGGGGAAGAGCGAGTTGACAGTCAGGGAAGCAGGTAAATTGGCAGTCGCCAAACACACCCTTCACCTGTCCCTGCTGTCGCCGTGCATCCTATTGATCTTGCCGCTTTCTGGCCAGGCTACGACGCCGTTACCTGTCGCCCATCTACCGATAACACCCTCCTCATTGAGCTTGAACCTCAAGCCGGCTCTCTTCCTAAGTGCGGGCGTTGTGGCCAGTTCAGCCCGTTGATTCACGATCGCCGGATTCGTCTGGTGCGTGATCGTGATCTGTTCGATCAGCGCGTCCTGCTTCAACTACCAGTGCGCCGAGTCGATTGCCTGAGTTGTGGGCGGGTGACCGAGCGGATCGACTGGTTGGAGCCAGCATCTCGGCTGACCCAGCGGTTACGGATATGGCTCGAAAGCTTGCTGCGGCTGCTGCCGATCAGCCACGTCAGCCAGCTCACCGGCCTGCATTGGCACACCCTCAAAACGCTCGATAAACGACGCCTTCAAGCCGAGGTAGGCAACTTCGATTCAACCGGTGTCCGCCGCCTGGTGATGGACGAGTTCGCCCTGCACAAAGGGCATCGCTATGCCACGGTCATCATGGATGCCGAGCGAACGCGGGTATTGTGGGTCGGCCACGGCAACAGCCGCGAGGCGGTCCGCCCGTTCTTTGAATTGCTCGGCAAGCACTGCCAGCAGATAGAGGCGGTGGCCATGGACATGAACACGGCTTTTGATTTGGAGGTGAAGAAGCATTGCCCGCAAGCCGAAGTGGTGTACGACCTGTTTCACGTCGTCGCGCGCTACGGTCGGGATGTGATCGACCGTATCCGGGTTGACCAGGCCAACCTCCTGCGCGAAGACAAGCCGGCACGAAAGGCGGTCAAGCAAAGCCGCTGGCTGCTGCTGCGCAATCGCAACAACCTGAAGGACGGACAAGCCGTGCAGCTTCAAGAACTACTCGCGGCCAACCAGCCGCTGGCTACGGTCTATGTCCTCAAGGATGCGCTGAAGGATGTCTGGTTCGCCCCCAGCGTACGAGAGGGCTGGCGCCGCTGGCGAACCTGGTTGCGGCACGCCCGGGACAGCGGCCTCGCGCCGCTACAGCGCTTCGCTCGCAACCTGCGCAAATACGCCCGAGGCATCCTCGCCAGTGCCAACTTCCATATGCATACCAGCGTCCTTGAGGGCGTCAACAACCGCATCAAGGTGATCAAGCGTATGGCCTATGGTTTTCGGGACTCGGAATACTTTTTCCTGAAAATCAAGGCTGCCTTCCCCGGGAAAGCGCGATGAACCTTTTTTTGGGTATCACAAATGCCCTGAACCCGGCGCCGCCCAGGCCGCCAGGGGCAGCGGTGGTTGCTGGTCGAGGATCCGCCGCCAGATCAAGGCCAGCCTGCCGCCATCGAACAGGGCTGCGGCGCCGCCCCCGATCCACCCTCTGGGCTGGGTGACCACCCACCGCCCGGAGGGGTCGCGCCGGGCCATTTCGAAGCGGAAACTGTAGCTGCCCGGCATGCCCATGCGCAGATCGGTGACCACCAGCGAATCACCAATGATGTCGTAGCGCAGCCAGTCGTCGGTGAACCAGCGCAGCCGCTCGTGCAACGCCGAACCGCGAAGCACCCTGGCCACCTCCAGGTTGCGCGACTGGCGCAGCATCTCTGGAGACTCGCGATCAAACCAGCTGCTCACACCTTCGTAGTAGTCACCCTCCGGTGTTTTCGCCAGTGTCCGCCAGATCAGGCTGTTGAAGGCTATAGGCACCGCACGGACCTCGCCGGGGGTGACGCCTTGTGCCCGCAAGGCCAGCTCGAAGCGCTGCTCGGCGGCCATGCGCCCAGCCAGGCCGAACCCCAGGTACGCGGTACTGCACGCCAACGCCAGCGCCAGCAGCGAGGTCGACCTGCCCTGCAGCCCCTTGATCGCCGTATAGCCGACCGCCAGCAGCAACGGCACGGTGTACACCGGGTCGATGATGAACACGGCGGCCCAGCTCTGCGGCGTCAGGTGCAGCGGCCAGAACAACTGGGTGCCGTAGACGGTGAAAGCGTCGAGAATGGGATGGGTGACCAGTGCCAGCCAGAAAGCCAGGAACAGCCGGGGCCGGGTGTAACCCTTGTCCGGCCAGCGCCAGGCAACCAGCCAGGCCAGCACCAGGGCCAGCCCAGTCAGGACAAAGATCGAGTGGGAAAAGCCGCGATGAAAAGTCATCTGCGACACCGGATCGGCGTAGCGGATCACCACATCCAGATCGGGTACGGTGCCCAGAGCGGCGCCGTAGAGCAATGCGCGGCGGCCTTGCAGGCGACCCAACACGGTGCCTTGCAAGGCTGCGCCGAGCACGGCTTGGGTAAGTGAGTCCAAGGTGGCGATTCTCCCGCACGATCGACCAAGGTAACCAGAAACGCGCGCAAACCGTCCGAAGGCCTGCGCGCTGGCGAGGGTCACATGGCGTGACGCAGCATTTCCACCACCTGCGCATGCAGTGCTGGATCGCCGCAAGCCACCACGCAACCGCCGTTCTGGGCCGAACCGCCATCCCAGGCGGAGATCACCCCGCCCGCGCCTTCGATGATCGGCATCAAGGCCTGCACGTCATACGGCTGCAGGCTCGCCTCGACAATCACATCGACAAAGCCCGACGCCAACATGCAATAGGCGTAGCAATCACCGCCGTAGCGCATGAGGCGAGCCTTGCCGGCCACGGCCTCGAAAGCCGCCTTGCGCGCCGGGGTATCGAACATGTCGGGGGTGGTGCACATCAGCGTGGCCGAGTTCAAGTCAGCACAGCCACGGGTCTTGAGCGGCGTCTGCCCACGCCAGGCACCTTGGGGGGTGCCGACGAAGCGCTCGCCCGTGAACGGCTGGTTCATCACGCCGACCACAGGGCGCGCGCCATCATTGAGGGCGATCAGGGTGCCCCACAATGGCAGACCGGTAATGAAGGCGCGGGTACCATCGATCGGGTCAAGCACCCAGGTCAACGGGCTGCTGCCCATTGCCGTGCCCTGCTCCTCACCCAGGATGCCATGGTCCGGATAACGAGACTGGATCAATCGGCGCATCGCTTCTTCGGCGGCCTTGTCGGCGACGGTCACCGGATCGTAAAGGCGCCCACCCTTGTCCTCGACGTCCAGGCTGGCGCGAAAGTAAGGCTTGATCGCCTCCGCGGCGGCATCGGCCAGCTGCTCGGCGAAAGAGCGGAATTCGTCGGTCTGTTCGGGGCTCAGGAACATGGAGCGGGCCTCGTGATTGAAAGGACCCGCATGATACCCGACTGCGCGGCGCGGCGGATGACTGGCACCGACAATGATATTGTTATGCCATTATTGCTACTTCATTTAATCGTCACTCAATCGTTGTACTAGCATAGCAAGCAGCTCCAATGGCCCCGCCGGCAGTCAAGGATGCTGGTCACTGGCGCGCGCGGGCCCCCGTTCCACCGCATATCATGGATGACACGATGAATTCGCACCTGCTGTTTCCGCAGATCGGCAAAGCCATATCCAGTACCGGTAGCCGCCACTTTCCCAGGCACCTGCACGACTTGATCCAGACCCACCTGACCATTGACGCGACGCATATCCGTCAACTGCGAATCGACCCGGCGTGCGCCAGCCAGCCTGACACGACACTGATCAACGAGACGGTGTTCAGTGCCGGCGATCCCGGTGAGGGCTTCGACGATTCGTCGCGCTTGCACCTGACCCGACGCAAGGATGGCTACCGCTACGAAATCACCGTGCTGCGGGCGGGCACGCGCAATGGTTTTTCTGCCATCGAACGCAGCCGGTTGGAAGATATTTCGCCCTTGTTGCTGCCTATGCTCGAGAAGCACATCAATGCGTTGCAGCCCGCCACCGTCGGGCTGGCGGATCTGGACAGCCTGGGTCAACGGTTCCTTGAACGACTGCATCAAACCGGAATCAGCCTCTCGGAACGCGAGATGCAGGTATGCAAAGGGCTGCTGGCCGGGCGTACGGCGCCACAGCAGGCGCAGCACTTGCTGCTGAAGGTCAATACAGTGGAGAGTTACCTGCGCCGCGCCGCAATCAAGTTGGGAATCAGTGGCCGGCATTCGCTGATGCGGTGGATGTATGCCGAGGCCTGAGGGTTGTCACCGGCTTGGTCCCGGTGACGCACGCGGACTATGCGGGGGTTGGAGAAATGGGGCAGCAGGCACAGCAGCCATGACGTTGTTCAGGGTTACCGCAGGACTTGAGAGTCAGCGCTGGCGCGCCACCTGCCACAACCGCGCCACATCCCCGGCCCGCGCCTTCAATAACGTCTTTGCCTCGGCGCAGGCCTGTTCCAGGCTCATCGGCCCACTGGCCAAGGCAAAGGCGGCATCGATGCCCTGTGCGTACAACTGCTCGTAGCCGGCCCCCAGGGTCCCCGCCAGCACCACCACCGGCACGCCGTGGCGCTTGGCCACCCGCGCCACGCCGAGCGGCGTCTTGCCGCGCAGGGTCTGGGCATCGAAACGGCCTTCGCCGGTGATCACCAGGTCCGCGCCCTGCACCAGCTCATCCAGGCCGGCCAGCTCGGCAACGACCTCGACGCCCGGGCGGAACCGCGCGCCCATGAACGCCTTGGCGGCGAACCCCATGCCCCCGGCCGCGCCGCTGCCCGGCTGGTCACGCACATCCTTGCCCAGCAGCGCCGCGCAATGATCGGCGAAATGCGCCAGGGCCAGGTCCAGGGCCTGCACCTGCTCGGGACTGGCACCCTTCTGCGGGCCGAAGATCGCCGAAGCGCCGTTGGCGCCGCACAGCGGGTTGTCGACATCGGCGGCGACGTCCACCCGCACCTGCGCCAGGCGCGGATCCAGATCGCTGGCATCGATTCGCGCCAGTTGCGCCAGGGCCAGTCCGCCCTCGGCCAAGGGCGCGCCCTGTGCATCCAGCAGTCGCAGGCCCAGCGCGCGCAGCATGCCGCTGCCGCCATCGTTGGTGGCGCTGCCGCCGATGGCCAGGACGATGCGCGAGGCACCGGCCGCCAGCGCCGCGGCCACCAGCTCACCGGTGCCCCAGGTGCTGCTGCGGCAGGCGTCGCGCTGGCCGTTGGGCACCAGCTGGATGCCACTGGCCTGGGCCATCTCGATCACCGCCGTGCGGCTCGCGGCCAGCCAGCCCCAGCCCGCCTCGACCGGCTCGCCCAACGGGCCGCGCACCACCTGGCGGCGCAACTCGCCCTGGCTGGCGGCGACAATCGCCTCCATGGTGCCTTCACCGCCATCGGCCATCGGGCATTCGATGCGCTCGGACGCCGGCCAGACCTCGGCCAGGCCGGCGGCGATGGCGCGGGCGACGCCGGCGGCGTCGAGGCTGTCCTTGAACGAGTCGGGGGCGATGACGATCTTCATGGGGATTCTCCTGTCCTGTTGCCGTGCATGCTGACAGGTGTGCGCCAGAGCGGCCTCGGTCGGATGCACAAAACACAAGGGCGTTGTTTGGGCGGATGCCTGTTCGCGACGCTACAACCCCTTTGCCGGCAACAGCTGCAGTCCCAGATACAGACTCAACATCCCCTCCATCCGCAACGGATCCACCTCCCCCAACTCGGCAATCCGCTCCAGTCGATAACGCAGGCTGTTGCGATGGATCCCCAGCGCCTCGGCACAGGCTTGGCTCTGACCATCATGGGCGCACCAGGCGCGCAAGGTGAGCAGCAACTGGCCGCTGGCATCCTTGGCGCGGATGCGTTGCAACGGTTCGAGCAGTTCATCCAGCGCATCGTCGTTGCGATGCCGCCAGAGCAACGCCGGCAGGCGATAGCGGGCCAGGCTCAGCAGGCGTTCGTCAGGCAGCACTTCTCGGCCATAGGCCAGCAGGTCGCGCACCCGTCGATAGCCACGGCGCAACTGCTCAAGGCTCTGCGCCGGACTGCCCAGCGCCAGGCGTTCCACGTCCCAGCCATGGCGCTGCAGGCGCTCGAACAGGCGCGGCTCGTCCAGCACCACGCCCGCCGGACGGCACCACAGCAACGACTGGCGCGCAGGACTGACACACCAGCTGTCCGGGTAACGGTTCATCAGCCAGGCCGACAGCGCTTCGGCCGGCGGCCCGGCGCGCAGTTCGAACAGACAGGGAATTCGTGGCAGGTTGGGCTTGAGCCCCAGTTGCTGGGCCTCGTCGACCAGGCGAGGTGAATCACCGCTGCCACCCAGCAACAGCGCCAGCAGGTCGTCGCAGCGCTGGCGACGCCATTGCTGCTCCACCTGCAGGTGACGCTGGGCCAGCAACATCTCGGCGGTCATGCGCACCAGCTCGCCGTAGGTGCGCAGTTGCTGCGGATCACCGGTCAGTCCCAGCACGCCGATCAGCCGGCCATCGAGCATCAGCGGCAGGTTGACACCGGGCTGCACGCCTTTGAGGCACTTGGCCGCGTCCGTATCCAGTTCAACGATACGACCGTTGGCCAGCACCAGCTGCGCGCCTTCGTGGCGGGTATTGATGCGCTCGGGCTCGCCACTGCCGAGAATCAGGCCCTGGCTGTCCATCACGTTGACGTTGCACGGCAGGATGGCCATCGCCCGATTGACGATGTCCTGGGCCAGGTCGTGGTCCAGCTCGAACATTCCAAGTGTCCTTCGACTTTGGTCGGCGGCACAGCAGCCTGCACCTGAGGCTGTGCAAAAGCACAAAGACAGCCGCGCTACACTCCCCGAGACTGCTCAAGGCGAGCGCCGGCACAGGCGACGCGGTGACAACCATAACAACAGAGAACCCGATCATGGCACACAGCCCCGCCCCTGACCAAGGCATCGAGAGCACCCGCAACGCGCTGTACCGGCGCATTACCCTGCGGCTGATCCCGTTCATTTTCATCTGCTACCTGTTCAACTACCTGGACCGCGTCAACGTCGGCTTCGCCAAGTTGCAGATGCTCGACGCGCTGAAGTTCAGCGAAACCGTGTACGGCCTCGGCGCCGGCATCTTCTTCATCGGCTACGTGCTCTGCGGCCTGCCCAGCAACCTGGCGCTCAACCGCTTCGGCCCGCGGCGCTGGATCGCGCTGATGATGATCGCCTGGGGCAGCCTGTCCACCTGCCTGCTGTTCGTCACCACCCCCACCGAGTTCTATGCCCTGCGTCTGCTCACCGGCGCCGCCGAGGCGGGCTTCTTCCCCGGCGTGGTGCTGTATCTCTCGCGCTGGTTCCCGGCCGACCGCCGCGGCCGCATCATGGCGCTGTTCATGTCGGCGATCCCGGTGTCCGGCCTGCTCGGCGGACCGTTCTCCGGCTGGATCCTCGACCACTTCGCCGCCGGCCAGCATGGCCTGGCCGGCTGGCAGTGGATGTTCCTGATTCAGGGGCTGCCCACCGTGGTACTCGGCGCGCTGGCGATCGTACTGCTCAGTGACGGTTACCAGAGCGCCCGCTGGCTGAGCCCGGCCGAGCGCCAGCTGATCGAGGCGGACCTGAAGGCCGACGCCGCCAGCAAACCGGCCACCCGCGGCGACAGCGTGCTGTCGGTGCTGAGCAACCCGCTGATCTGGACCTTCGGCTTCGTCTACTTCTGTATCCAGAGCGGTGTCTACGCCATCAACTTCTGGCTGCCGTCGATCATCAAGAACATGGGCTTTGACAGCCCGCTGCTGATTGGCTGGCTGAGCGCCATTCCCTACCTGCTGGCCGGGGTGTTCATGATCCTGGTCGGACGATCGGCGGACCTGCGCAACGAACGCCGCTGGCACCTTGTGGTGCCGATGCTGATGGGCGCCCTGGGCCTGCTGATCGCGGTGAACTTCGCCGGCAGCCCGACCATCGCCATCCTCGGCCTGTCCATCGCCACCATGGGCGCGCTGACCGGCCTGCCGATGTTCTGGCCGATGCCGACTGCACTGCTGACTGCAGGCACCGCGGTGGCGGGCCTGGCGATCATCAACTCGGTGGGGCAAATGGCGGGATTCCTCAGCCCTTACCTGGTGGGCTTCATCAAGGACCAGACCGGTTCGACCGACGCGGCGCTGTATGCGCTGGCGGGGTTGATCGTGGTCGGCAGCCTGGTGGCGTTGCGGGTTTCGCGAGGTGGTAGTGCCGTGTTGGCTGGAGCCCGCTAGACAGCAGACAACCTCATCGCGGGGCAAGCCCGCTCCCACGCCTGTAGCCAGCCGGCACAGGATCTGTGGAAGCGGGCTTGCCCCGCGATGGTCATAACGCTAGTTGCGAGGCTTCCACCCCGCCTCGTGCAACGCCGTCAACAGCGTGTCTCCCTCCAGCGCCGGCACCACCAGCCCGCCCTTGCCCTGCATCGTCCGCCCCGCCAGCAAGGCGTTGACGATCGCCTCCTCCACCGCCTCCGCCGCCGCCATGAACAGCGCCGAGATATGGTCGTTGTTGAGCATGCGCACCGCCGTGCACTGCGCCAGCCCTTTGCGCGCATAGTCCGCTGCGGGCAGGTCCTGGTTGCCGGTGGAAAACGCCAGGAAGATATCGCCGCTGGAGTCCTCGGTACCGCCGCCGGTACGGGCGATACCGATCGACGCCCGCTGCGCCAGGCGCTGGCACTGGTGCGGCAGCAAGGGCGCGTCGGTGGCGATCACCACCACGATCGAACCCATACCCGGGGTGCCCGCCTCGGCCTCGGCGAAGGGCGACGGCAGGTGACCCAGCTGACGCCCAACCGGATAGCCGTCGACCCGCAGCTCGCGCCGCTGGCCATGGTTGGCCTGGACCAGGACGCCGACGGTCCAGCCCCCCTGGTCATCTGCCAGGCGCCGCGAGGCCGTGCCGATACCGCCCTTGAACTCATGACAGATCATTCCCGTGCCACCACCCACCGGGCCTTCCTGCACCGGGCCGGACTCTGCGGCCTGCTGCGCCTCGCGCACCTGCGCCGGCGTCACGTGCTGCCCCCAGATGTCATTGAGCAGGCCATCATAGGTTTCCATCACCACTGGCATGCACCAGTACACCGCGTCGTCGGGCAGGCGCTCGCGCTCGGCGGCGATCAGCGCGTCGCGCACGACGCCGACGCTGTGGGTGTTGGTGATGGCAATCGGCGTGGTCAGCAGCCCGGCCTCGCGGATCCACTCCAGCCCCGTGGCGTCGCCATTGCCGTTGAGCACATGGCAACCGGCAAAGCACGGTTGCTGGCGGGCCACACCCGCGCGTGGCTCGATCAGGGTCACCCCGGTGCGGATCGGCACCGGGCGTTGTTCGTCGACCAGGGTGCTGTGGCCGACCCGTACTCCCGGTACGTCGGTGATGGCATTGAACGGGCCCGGGGTGCCGTGGCCGAGGGTGATGCCCAGTTGACGCGCACGCATGTGTACTCCTTGGATGCTCACAATTTCTGGAAAGTCGGGCTGAGGCGGCCGTGGGTGCTGTACAGCACCATCGACACGGCCAGCAGCCCGAGAATGATCGACAGGTCGCGCAGCGACGCCTCGCGCAGCAAGGTCACCAGCAGCCAGCCGGCGCCGCTGACCGCCAGCAGGGCCGGCAACGGCCACAGCGGCATGCGATACGGGTGCTCACGGTCGCGCCGCAGTACCCGGCTGCACAGCGCGCAGGCCGCCACCACCAGGTAAATCAACAGCAACAGCAGCACGGTGAACGAAGTCAGTTGCTCCAGGCTGCCGGACAGGCTCAGCAATGCCGAAGGGACGGCCAGGAACAGGGTCGCCAGCCACGGCGACTCCCAGCGCGGATGGATCAGCGTGAAGGCGCGATTGAGGGTTGGCGTCCAGATCGCATCGCGGCCGCTGCTGTAGACCACCCGGCCGACCTGAATGACGATGGCGACGATGGCGTTGAACACCGAGAGGAAGATACCGGCGCTGACCAGTCGCGCCAGGGTCTCGTTGCCATGGGCGGTCAGCAGGTAGCCGATCGGATCACCGCTGGCCAGCATCGCCTGCAGCGACGGCGCGCCGATCAGCAGCGCCGCCAGTGGAATCACCTCGATCGCCACCACCACCGCCAGCGACCACAGCACTGCGCGGTGCACGGTACGGCCACGGTCTTTCATGTCCTCGGCGAGCAACACCGCGCCACCGTAGCCGTTGAAGGCGAACAGGGCCATGCCCACCGCCCCCAGCACCAGCGCCCAGGGTGCGACGACCAGGCTGCCCTGCTCGAGCATCTGCGGTTGCAGCAAGCTCGCCACTGGCTGGCTGGCGTTGCCGAAACCCAGTGTCACGATCACCAGCAACGCGGCGACCTCGCAGAACAGGAAAAGCCCGGTGATCCAGGCGTTCAGGCGAATATTGAGGATGCCCAGCGCATAGCTCGACACCACGATCACCAGGGCCACTGCCTGGGTGTCGAACGTGGTACCCAAGGCGTTGTTCAGGTAGGTGGCGGCACCGGCGGCGAGCACCGGCGGGATGAACAGCATCGAGGCCAGCACGGTGAGGAAGGTGGCGTAGCCGGCCAGCCCACCGAACACCCGCTTGGCGTACACGTACTCACCGCCGGCGGAGCTGTGGGCACGCCCCAGTTCGGCGTAGCACCAGGCGAACATCAGCGCCAGGGCCGCAGCCATGATGAAGGAAAGAAAGGCGCCGCTGCCGGCCTGCTGGATGGCGAACGGGGCGATGACGAACACGGAACTGGCCGGGGTCACCGCCGACACGGTGATGGCGACCACGTCGAACACCCCCAGCCGTTGCTGGAGCGCGCCCGTGGGCGCTGCGCTGGAGCTCATGGCGTTTTTCCTCTGGTTGTTATTGGTTGTGAGGGGAAAACCGGTCACGCGGCCGCTGGACCTGGGCTGGACTGTAGGCCGAGCGAACGCCCGGGCCAATTACCCTTAGGGGGTACGCCCCTTGACGCCGAGGTGAAAAGCTCTGAACACTGCGGGAGCCTTGTCGCGGGCGAGCCCGCTTCCTTCACTCTCATGGCGCCGCCGCATGCATAACCTGTTCACCGAAGCCAGTACCCACGCAGGCCTGGCCCGCACCGTCGAGCAGATCGGCCAGCCGCGCTTCTGGCGCCAGCTGATCCTGTTGCTGCAGCAATGGCTGGCGTTCGACAACGCGCTGGCGATGGTCTACCCGCGCGCCGGCCTGCCCCGCGCGCTGGAGATCTTCGATGCCCGGGGCGAAGGCAATCCCGAGGCCATGGCCTTGTACCTGAGCGGGCTGTACCAGCTCGACCCGTTCTACCAGGCCTGCCAGGAGCGCATCGGCGATGGTCTGCATCGCCTGGAGGAAGTGGCGCCGGACCAGTTCCGCCAGAGCGAGTACTACCTCAAGTACTTCCACGACCATGTGCTGGAAGACGAAGTGCAGTTCATCGTGCAGTTGGGTGAAAGTGGCGCCCTGTCGTTGTCGCTGGGCCGCCGCGAGCGGTTTGACAGCGCCAGTCATGGGTTGCTGGCGGTGGTGTGCCCGTGGGTAGTCGCGCTGATGGCCCAGCACTGGCTGCAGCTGAGCCTGCGCCCGGCGCCAGCGACGGGCATGGCCCACCAAGTACGCGACGCCATGAGCCTGTTTGGAGCGAAAGTGTTGTCGGAGCGCGAGCTGGAAATCGCCCGAATGATCCTGCGCGGGTACTCATCCAAGGCCATGGCAGAGCGGCTGGCCATTTCGCCGGAGACCATCAAGGTCCATCGTCGGCACCTGTACGCCAAGCTGGACATCTCATCGCAGCCGGAGTTGTTTTCGCTGTTCCTGCAGTCACTGGGACATGATCCGCAGGACCCGTGACGACCCTGGGGGCGCATTGCGCCCCCAGGCTCCCAAGCCAGACTCAGCGTCTGGCGACCCTCCCCGCCACGCGATCCACCGCGATCCGGGTCTTGTCCACCAGCTCGTCCAGCTCGCTTCGGCTGGCCACCAGCGCCGGCGCCATGATCATCCGCCCCAGGGTCGAACGGATGATCACTCCTTCCTCGAAACCGAAGGTGCGGCACTGCCAGGCCAGGTCGTTCTCGTTGGCGAAGCGCTTGCGCGTGGCCTTGTCCTCGACGAACTGCAGCGCCGCCACCAGTCCGGCGCCCTGCACCTCGCCGATCAGCGGGTGATCGGCGAACACCTCACGCAGGATGCGCTGCAGGTACGGACCGGTGTCGTCCTTGACCTGACGCACGATGCCTTCATCGCGCAAGGCCTTGAGGTTGGCCACCGCCACCGCCGCCGCCACCGGGTGGCCGGAATAGGTCAGGCCGTGGGCGAACACCCCGCCCCGCTCCACCAACGCCTCGGCGATGCGCTTGCTCAGCACCAGGCCGCCCATGGGCACGTAGCCGCTGGTCAGGCCCTTGGCGATGGACAGGGTGTCGGGCTCGAAACCGAAGTGCTGGTGGGCGAACCACTCGCCGGTACGACCGAAACCGCCGATCACCTCGTCGGCGCACAGCAGCACATCGTACTGGCGGCAGATGCGCTGGATCTCCGGCCAATAGCTCTCGGGCGGGAAGATCATGCCGCCGGCGCCCTGGAACGGCTCGGCGATGAAACCGGCGACGTTCTCGGCGCCCAGTTCGAGGATCTTCTCCTCCAACTGCAGGGCGCAGCGGCGGCCAAACTCGGCCGGGGTCAGCTCGCCACCCGCGGCGAACCAGTAAGGCTCGTCGATATGCGCAACGTCCGGGATCAGCCCGCCCATTTCATGCATGAACTTCATCCCGCCCAACGCCGTGGCCGCCAGGGTCGAGCCGTGGTAGCCATTCCAGCGGCCGATCATGATCTTCTTGCTCGGCTGGCCGACCACCTGCCAGTAGCGGCGCACGGTGCGGATCAGCACCTCGTTGGCCTCGGAGCCGGAGTTGGTATAGATGGCGTGGCTGTAGTGACCCGGCAACAGGCTGAACAACAGCTCGGACAGTTCGATCACCGCCGGGTGGGTGGTGTGAAAGAACATGTTGTAGTACGCCAGCTGGTCCATCTGCGCGGCGGCGGCGGCGGTCAGGTCCTTGCGACCGTAGCCGAGCTGGGTGCACCACAGGCCGGACATACCGTCCAGGTAGCGGCGGCCGTCGTTGTCCCACAGGTACAGGCCTTCACCGCGGGTGATGACCCGTGGGCCCTCGGCGTTGAGCGCCTTCTGGTCGAGGAAGGCGTGGATGTGGTGGGCGGCGTCGCTGGCCTGGTAGTCGCGGGTGTCGCGTTTGGGCGAGAAAGGTGCGTTCATTGTCGTGCTCCTCGGGTGAATGTCAGCGCAGCTGGATCCAGGTGGTCTTGAGCTGGGTGTACTTGTCGAACGAATGCAGCGAGAGGTCGCGGCCAAAGCCGGACTGGCGCCCGCCGCCGAAGGGAACGGTCACATCCAGGGCATCGACGGTGTTGACCGACACCGTGCCGACCTTCAGCCGCCGGGCCACGCGGTGGGCGCGGTTGAGGTCGTCGCTCCAGACCGATGCGGCCAGGCCGTAGACGCTGTCGTTGGCCAGGGCGATGGCCTGCTCCTCGTCGTCGAAAGCACTGACCGCCAGCACCGGGCCGAAGATCTCCTCGCGGGCCAGGGCCATGTCCTGGCGCACGTCGGTGAAGATCGTCGGCGTGATGAAATTCTGCGAGCCGTTCACGCTCAGCCGCTCGCCGCCGCACAGCAGGCGCGCGCCCTCGGCCCGGCCCTGGGCGATGGCCGCTTCGATGCGCGCGGTCTGCCCGGCATCGACGATGGCGCCGGCGCGGCTGGCCGGGTCCAGCGGGTCGCCCGGCAACCATTCACGGGCCTGGCGCAGCAGGCGCTCGACGAACTCGTCATGGATCGAGCGCTGCACATACAGCCGCGAGTTGGCCGAGCACACCTCGCCCTGGTTGAAGAAGATGCCGAACGCCGCCTTCTGCGCCGCCAGATCGAGGTCGCGGCAGTCGTCGAACACCAGGTTCGGGCTCTTGCCGCCGCATTCGAGCCACACCTGCTTGAGGTTGGACTGCGCCGAATACTGCATGAAGTACTTGCCCACCTGGGTGGAGCCGGTGAACACCAGGCAGTCCACGTCCGGGTGCAGGCCCAGGGCGCGGCCCGCGGTCTCGCCCAGGCCCGGCACCACGTTGAGCACGCCCTCCGGCAGCCCGGCCTGCAATGCAAGCTCCGCCAGGCGCAGGGCCGAGAACGGCGACTGCTCGGCGGGCTTGAGCACCACGCTGTTGCCTGCGGCCAACGCCGGGGCAACCTTCCAGGCGGCCATGTCCAGCGGGAAGTTCCACGGCACCACCGCGCCGACAACGCCCAGCGCCTCGCGGCTGATCATTGCCACGGCGCTGGCCGCGGTCGGCGCAACCTGGTCGTAGAGCTTGTCCAGCGCCTCGCCGTACCAGGCGAAAACGTGGGCGGCGCCGGGGACGTCGATGTTGTAGGCGTCCATCACCGGCTTGCCCATGTTCAGCGAATCGAGCAGCGCCAGCTCCTCACGGTGGGCCAGCATCAGCTCGGCCAGGCGCAACAGCACGCGCTTGCGCTCGGCCGGAGCCATGCGTGCCCAGGGGCCGTGCTCGAAGGCTCGGCGGGCGGCACGCACCGCTTGGTCGATCTCGTCGTCGGCGCAGGCGGCGACCTGGGCCAGGCAACGCCCGGTCGCCGGATTGACGGCGGCGAAGGTGACGCCGTCGCGGGCCGCCACCGGGCGGCCGTCGATCAACGCGGTGGTGATGAAGCTTTGCCGTGCAGCGCGCTGCTGCCAATCGCTTTTCGTATGCACGCAGGTCTCCCCTCCGGCCACACGCGGGGCCGGTGATTGTCGTTGTCTGGATGAAGTGAAACGGTGGTTCAGCGCCGTCGCAGGTAGCTTTCCAGCGGGTCCTTGCTCAAGCCTTCCTGGGCCTGGGCCAGCGAAGCGATGAACAGCGAGAACAGCTCGGCCTGGGTGGCGATGTCGAGCTTGGCGTAGAGGTTCTTGCGGTGGGTCTTGACGGTGTCCTCGCTGATCCCCAGGCGTTCGGCCAGCGAGCGCGTGGAATGGCCGCGCAGCAGGTACTGGGCGATATGGCATTCACGCTCGGTGAGCAGGGAGGAGCCGAAATTGTTCAGCGCGGCGTTGATCTGCCGCCCAAGCACGCTCTCGAAGCGTCCGCCCAGGGCCTCGGCATCCAGCTGCCCCCAGTGTCGGCGCACCACCGCCACCACCCAGGCAGCGACGCACTTGAGCTCGGCCACCTGGCGGCTGCCCAGGCGCCGGGTGCTGCCCAGGGCCACGGCGATGGACAGCTGGGCGTCCAGCGGCACCAGGTAGTTGAGTTCGTCCTCCAGGTGGGCATGCTGGTAGAACGAGGTGTAGTACTCGCTGCGCTTGAAATGATCGGGGGCGACATCGCTGAGGCGATAGCAGCCGGCGGGCATGCCGTCCATGCAGGCGCGGTAGAACGGGCACAACAGGTAGTAGCCTTCGAGGTACTTCTGCACGTTGCCCTCCGGCAGCCAGGGTCCCTCGTCGTCCTTGGCGAACAGTGCCGAGGGCAGGCCTTTGCGTGGGTACAGGAACACCGTGATGGCCTGGCACGTCGCCAGTTGGTTGAGGGCGGCGAACAATGCCTCGACGAAAACGGGCGTGCCAATGGCGTCGACCACGCGGGCCATCTGTGCGTACCAGTCGGGCGAATTCAGCTGGGCGTTGCTCATTGTTGTTGTCCCCGCCAGGGTGAGTGCTGGGCGGGATTGTTTCATGGGGGGGGACGGGCGGCTATCACCCTTCGGGGTGAGGAAGATGAGGGACGAGTCTTAATTGCCGCACGATCCTTTTAGGAGCGGCCTTGTGTCGCGAAAGGGGCGCGCAGCGCCCCCAGGTTTTCAGCGTTGATGCACCTATCGCCGGGGCCGCTTTGCGGCCCTTTCCGACCGGTCCGACGCCTCGGCAAGACCGCTCCTACAGATTGCGCGCTATTGCTACAGTACCGCGTCGGGCCGGGAATGCGCGTGATGACAAAAATGCAGGGCAGCCCTGCAGATTTGCCAATTGTGCGAGGTAATTTTGCATGACAGGATCGTTCGATCCGCCCGCGCATTCCAGGACTTCACTTGGAAAATCAATAACAAAGCAGGGAGACCGCGATGACCGCGCACGCTCAACCCTCGGCAACGGATCAAGTACTGGCCGAGGTCCGCAACCACATTGGCCACCTCACCCTCAACCGCCCCGCCGGCCTCAACGCCCTGACCCTGGACATGGTGCGCAGCCTGCAGCGCCACCTCGACCAGTGGGCCCAGGATCCGCAGGTGCACGCCGTGATGCTGCGTGGCGAGGGGCCCAAGGGCTTCTGCGCCGGTGGCGATATCCGCTCGCTGCACGACAGCTACAAGGCCGGCGAGAAACTCCACGAGGACTTCTTCGTCGAGGAATACGCCCTGGATCTGTGCATCCACCGCTACCGCAAGCCGGTGCTGGTGCTGATGGACGGTTTCACCCTCGGCGGCGGGATGGGCCTGGCCCAGGGTTGCGACCTGCGCATCGTCACCGAACGCAGCCGCCTGGGCATGCCCGAGGTGGGCATCGGCTACTTCCCGGATGTCGGCGGCAGCTACTTCCTGCCCCGGGTACCGGGCGAGCTGGGCATCTACCTGGGCGTCAGCGGCAGCCAGATCAAGGCGGCCGATGCCTTGTACTGCGGCCTGGCCGACTGGTATGTCGACAGTGAGAAGCTCGCGGCCCTCGATGACAGGCTCGACCGCCTGGCGTTCGGCGCCAACCCGCTCAAGGACCTGCAAGGCTTGCTCGCCGGGTTGGGCACCCAGACCTTGGCGGACGCGCCACTGGCGCAACTGCGCCCGGTGATCGACCACTTCTTCGCCCTGCCCGACCTGCCGAGCATCATCGAGCAGTTGCGCGCCGTGACCATCGGCGACAGTCGCCAGTGGGCGCTGGACACCGCCGACCTGCTGGATACGCGCTCGCCGTTGGCCATGGCCGTGACTCTGGAACTGCTGCGTCGCGGCCGCCACCTGGCCCTGGAAGACTGCTTCGCCATGGAACTGCACATCGACCGCCAGTGGTTCGCCCATGGCGACATCATCGAAGGCGTGCGCGCCCTGATCGTCGACAAGGACAAGCAACCCCGCTGGAATCCGCCGACCCTGGCCGGCCTCACCACCCAGCGGGTCGACCAATTCTTCGAAGGCCTGTGAGCCCGGGAGTACACAGATGCAAGACCTGGAACTGAGCGAAGAGCAGATCATGATCCGCGACATGGCCCGCGATTTCGCCCGCGGCGAGATCGCGCCCCATGCCCAGGCCTGGGAAAAGGCCGGCTGGATCGACGATGACGCGGTGCGCAAGATGGGCGAACTGGGCCTGCTCGGCATGGTCGCCCCGGAGCAGTTCGGCGGCAGCTACACCGACTACGTGGCCTACGCCCTGGCGGTGGAGGAAATCTCCGCCGCCGATGGCGCCACCGGGGCGATGATGAGCATCCACAACTCGGTGGGCTGCGGCCCGCTGCTGGCCTACGGCACGCCCGAGCAGCAGCAGGCCTGGCTGCCGCAACTGGCCAGCGGCGAGGCGATCGGCTGCTTCTGCCTGACCGAGCCGCAGGCCGGCTCCGAGGCCCACAACCTGCGCACCCGCGCCGAACTGGTCGATGGCCAGTGGGTGATCAACGGCGCCAAGCAGTTCGTCAGCAACGCCCGCCGCGCCAAACTGGCCATCGTCTTTGCCGTGACCGACCCGGAACTGGGCAAGAAAGGCCTTTCGGCCTTCCTGGTACCCACTGACAACCCAGGCTTCAAGGTCGACCGCAGCGAGCACAAGATGGGCATCCGCGCCTCCGACACCTGCGCGGTGACCCTGGACGACTGCCGCATCCCGGCCGCCAACCTGCTGGGCGAGCGCGGCAAGGGGCTGGCCATCGCCCTGTCCAACCTCGAAGGCGGGCGCATCGGCATCGCCGCCCAGGCCCTGGGCATTGCCCGCGCGGCGTTCGAGGCGGCGCTGACCTACTCCCGCGAGCGCATCCAGTTCGGCAAGCCGATCAACGAGCACCAGAGCATCGCCAACCTGCTGGCCGACATGCAGGTGCAGGTCAACGCAGCTCGCCTGCTGATCCTGCATGCCGCGCGCCTGCGCAGCGCCGGCAAGCCTTGCCTGTCGGAGGCCTCCCAGGCCAAGCTGTTCGCCTCGGAGATGGCCGAGCGGGTCTGCTCGATGGCGATCCAGGTGCATGGCGGGTACGGCTACCTGGAAGACTACCCGGTGGAGAAGTACTATCGCGATGCGCGCATTACCCAGATCTACGAGGGTTCCAGCGAGATCCAACGCATGCTGATTGCGCGTGAGTTGAAGCATTACACGGTTTGAGCCCGGCCATTGCCTCAGGCCATACGCGATCCCTGTGGGATCGCGTAATCTCGGTCATCATGCGCTCAATGAGATTTATTCGTCTCATATGATACAATTGTGGATATTTCGTCGCCGAATCCGGACTCGAGGTCCCACATGCGTAGAACCCTCCAGGAAGAGCGCCTGCTCAAAGCCCTGGCCCAGGCCATTGTCGTCCACCCCCGCGCCACCCTCAAGGAGCTGGCGGAAACCGCCGGGGTCAGCAAGGCGACCCTGCACCGTTTCTGCGGCACCCGCGACAACCTGGTGAAGCTGCTCGAGGACCATGGCGAGCAGGTGCTCAACCAGGTCATCCTCGAAGCCGACCTGGAACGCATCGAACCGCTGGCCGGTATTCGTCACCTGATCGCCGAACACCTCAAGCACCGCGAGTTGCTGATGTTCCTGATGTTCCAGTACCGCCCCGACACCTTGCTCAACGACGCCGAGGACCTGCGCTGGCAGGCCTATATCCAGGCCATGGACGCGTTCTTCCTGCGCGCCCAGCAGTTGGGCGTGCTGCGCATCGATATCAGCGCGGCGGTGTTCACCGAAACGTTCATGACCCTGGTCTACGGCATGGTCGATGCCGAGCACCGTGGCCGCGCCGCGAGCGCCGACAGCGCGCGGACGGTCGAGCAGCTGTTCCTGAACGGCGCCCGGCCACAGGGCTGACGGCTATTGATCGGTGCCGCCCGCCAATTCCTCGATGCTGATCTCACGCATCCTGAACTTCTGTACCTTGCCGGTCACGGTCATCGGGAACGCGTCGACGAAGCGAAAATGCCGCGGCACCTTGAAATGCGCGATGCGCGCCCGTGCCCAGTCTCGCAGCGCGTCCTCGCCCAGCGCCTGACCCGGGTGAAGACGGACCCAGGCGACGATCTCCTCGCCATAGCGGCTGCAGGGAATGCCGATGACCTGCACGTCGGCCACCGCCGGGTGGGTGAAGAAAAACTCCTCAAGCTCCCGCGGGTAGATGTTCTCGCCACCGCGGATGATCATGTCCTTGCTGCGGCCAACGATACGCACATAGCCTTCATCGTCCATCACCGCCAGGTCGCCGGTGCGCATCCAGCCATCGGCATCGATGCTCTCGGCGGTGGCCTTGGGGTTGTTCCAGTAGCCGAGCATTACGCTGTAGCCGCGGGTGCACAGCTCGCCGATTTCGCCGCGTGCCAGGGTGCCACCTGTGCTGTCGATCACCTTGCTCTCCAGCCACGGCTGGGTGCGGCCGACGCTGGTCACCCGGCGCTCCAGATCGTCGGCGGCGCCGGTCTGCAACGAAACCGGGCTGGTCTCGGTCATGCCGTAGGCGATCTGCACCTCGCCCATATGCATCTCGTCGATCACCCGGCGCATCACCTCGATCGGGCAGGTGGCGCCGGCCATGATGCCGGTGCGCAGGCTGCTCAGGTCGAACTCGTGGCGGCGTGGGTGGTCGAGTTCGGCGATGAACATGGTCGGCACACCGTATAGCGCGGTGGCGCGCTCCTCGGCCACAGCCTGCAAAGTCAGCAGCGGATCGAAGGCGTCGTTGGGGTAGATCAGGGTGCTGCCGTGGGTCATGCAGCCGAGGTTGGCCATGACCATGCCGAAGCAGTGGTACAGCGGCACCGGCACCACCAGCCGGTCGTGCTCGGTCAGCCCGAGGCTTTCGCCGACCATGTAGCCGTTGTTGAGGATGTTGTGGTGGCTGAGGGTCGCGCCCTTGGGGAAACCGGTGGTGCCGGAGGTGTACTGGATGTTGATCGGCTCATGCCGGTGCAGGCTGGCCTGGCGTACGGCCAACTGCCCGGCGTCGATTTCGCCGGCGCGGGCCTGCAATGCCGACCAGGCCAGGAAGCCATTGGGGGGCGTGGCGGCCAGGCTGATGACCCCGCGCAGCTCGGGCAGGCGCGCGCTGTGCAACTCGCCCGGCCGGCAGGCGCCGAGCTCGGGCGCCAAGTCCAGCAGCATGGCGTGGTAGTCGGAGGTCTTGAAGGCGTCGGCGCAGATCACCCATTGGCAGGCCGACTGGCCCAGGGCGTACTCCAGCTCGCTGGTGCGGTAGGCCGGGTTGATGTTGACCAGGATCGCACCGATCTTGGCGCTGGCGAACTGGGTGATGCACCACTCGGCGCAGTTGGGTGCCCAGATGCCCAGGCGATCGCCGGCCTGCAGGCCCAGGGCCATCAGGGCGCGGGCGTGCTGGTCGACAGCATCTGCCAGTTGCCGCCAGGTGTAGCGCAGGTGCTGGTGGCAGACCACCAGCGCTTCGCGGTCGGCGAAGCGGGCGACCGTGGCGTCGAAGACGTCGCCGATGCAATGGGTAAGCAATGGAGTGGCTTTTGAGCCTTGGGTATGGCTGGGCTGGGGCATGGGCTGTCTCTTGTCTTTGTTTTTCCTGACATGGCCCTATCGCGGGGCAAGCTCGCTCCCACCGGTCCAGTGTGGCCGGCGTGGGAGCGAGCTTGCCCCGCGATGGCGCTAGCGAACGAACACCTGCGGCGTGGTGGTCGACATGTCGCCACCAGGCAGCTTGATGTTGCGCACCTTCTCCAGCGTATTCGGATCGAACACCGCCAGGTCGTTGAAGGTGCCGCCCAAGTAGAGCTTGTCGCCGGCCTTGTCGAAGGTCACGCAGTAGTAGGTATGGTCGAGGTTGGCGGCCTTGACCAGTTTCTTCTGCTGGATGTCGTAGCGGGCCAGGCGGTTGAGCACGCCGTACATCTGGTTCGGATCCTTCGGCGAACGCAGGCCGGTGAAGTACAGCTCGGTCAGCTCGGCGAACTCCTGGGTGTGGGCCTTGCCGGTCTTCAGGTCGATGCTCAGGTAGCCGTACAGCGGCTCGGCGGTGGCCGGGTCCTGCTTGGCATCCTTGAACTTCGCAATGGTGTAGAGCATCGAGAACTCATGCCGCGAACTCTGGTGCGGCCAGAAGTACAGCACGTCGGGGGCGCTGTAGCCCGGGCGGTTCCAGCTGCGCAGTGGCAGCGCGACGCTGTACTTGCCGGTCTTGACGTCGAGCTTGTAGATGTCCGGCCCGGCCACGTACAGGCTGCCGTCATCGGCGGCGCGCATCAGGTACACCTGGCGCGGCATCGGGAACGAGCGCACGGGCTTGGCGTCGAGGCCATCGCGGGTGCGGAACACCTCCAGACGCGGCGGCTTGACCACGTAGTGGTCATTCAGGCGCTGGCTGGGGTTGACCGTGGCGTAGACCTCCTTGCCGTCGGGGCTGATGGCGAAGGAGTACATGGCCTTGCCGACCTCGCCCGGCACGCTGGAGAGGTTGGCGTGGAAGGTGGTCTTGCAACTGTCCAGGTCGATGCCGTAGATGTCGGCGAAATGGTTGTTCAGCACATAGGCGGTGCGGTTGTCCGGCGCCATCATCGCCGTGCCGGGGCCGAACGAATCGGGCATGCGGCAGGTCTTGTACAGCGTGTCGCTGGCCACTTCGACCACGTGCAGGTTGTTCGGGTAGTTGGTGGCGATCAGGTATTCATGGCCAGCCTTCAAGGCCTTTGCCTCGTCGGCCTGGGCCACCCAGGCGCAGGCCGTGGCGGCGACGGTGAGCGCGAGCTGCGCGCAGAATCCAGCTTTCATGCGGTTTCCCCTTGTCGTTCTATTTGTCTTTCGGGAATACGGTGCCGAGGTTGCGCCAGTCTTCGGCGGAGTTGCTCGCCTGGGCGTTCCAGTCCTGGTAGGTGCTCATCATGTCCGGCACCTGGGCCGGCCACCAGCAAGGGTCGGAGCAACCGTACAGGTCGGCCTCCATCGGCTGGCACAGCGAGCTGACGCCGCCGAAGGCATCCACCTCCCAGCCCGGGTCGGTGGTGGCGGTGCAGCCGGCCACCGCGCTCATGGCCAGCACTTCGTCGACGCGGTCTTCGGCGGCGGCCTGTTCAAGAATGCGCGCCTTGTTGTTCAGCGGTTTGAGGTGCTTCATGTCAGTGCGCCTTCCTGGGAGTGATGTAGCGATCGATGAAGGCCGGGTTGGCGGCCATGATGCGGCTGTAGACCTCGATGCCGAAGTCGACCCAGTCGCGCATCAGCTCGCAGTAGTGGTAGGTCGGGTGCTGCGGATCGCCGTAGCGGGCGTAGCTCTCGTGGTAGCAGCCGCCGGAGCACAGGTTGCGGATGCGGCAGCTGTCGCAGCCGGTGCCGCTGCGGTCCAGACGCTGCGAGAGAAAATCATTGAGCTGCGCCTGCTTCACGCCTTGATGCACGTTGCCGAAGGTCGGCAAGCTGGAGCCGGTGAAACGGTGGCACAGGTTCAGCTCGCCCTCGTGGTCGACCGCCAGCATCTTCAACCCGGCCCCGCACGGCAGGGCCTTCTTGTGGCCCTCGTGGATATCGGTGATCAGCTGATGCAGGTTGGAGAAACCGATGTTGCGGTGCTCCAGCGCCGCCTCCAGGTAGCGCCGGCCCAGGGCCTTCATGTTGGCGAACACCTGCACCAGCTCCTCGCCTGTGAGGTTGAAGTCGGCCATGTCGCCGGAGGTCACCGGGGCGAAACCGACCTCGGCGAAGCCCAGTTCGTTGAACAGGTGGTTCCAGATGGTCTCGATGTCGGTGATGCCACGGGTCAGGGTGACCCGCGCCCCCACCGGCCGGCTGCGGTAGCGCGACAGCAGCATGTCTGCCTTGCGCCGTACCACGTCGTAGGTGCCCTGCCCGCCCACGGTGATGCGGTTGCGGTCGTGTACGGTCTTGGGCCCGTCGATGCTGACCGACAAACCGAAACGGTGGGCGTCGAGCCAGTCGACGATTTCCTCGGTCAGCAAGGTGGCATTGGTGGTCATGATGAACTCGACCTGCTTGCCCGCCTCGGCGAAACGCCGCTCGCAGTAGGTCACCATGTGCTCGATCAGCGCCCGGTTGGACAGCGGTTCGCCGCCGAAGAACACCACGCTGTAGCGCTGCTCGTCGGGCGACTCCTTGAGCAGCATCTCCACCGAGGCCTCGGCGGTGGCCGTGTTCATCTTGCGCCCGGCCGACGGCTTGTCGAGGTCTTCCTTGTAGCAGTAGGTGCAGCTCAGGTTGCAGCCGGTGTTGACGTTGAGCACCACAGTGTTCAGCGCCGTACGCTCGACCTGCTTCAGGGCGATCTCCGGGGTCAGCGGCGAGCCGTCGCTGACCACTTCAAGGGCGATCAGCTCGCGCAGGGTTTCCTCGATGTCCTGCCCGGAAAACTGCTGGCCGAGACGTTGCATCAGCTCCTCGGCGGAGCAGCCCTGGCGGCGCAAGGTGTCGATGATGCCGCCGGTCACCGCGTCGGCGGCGAACAGCGAACTGCTGGGGATATGAAACAGCATGCGGTCGGCATCCACCTGCACTTCGTGCAGGTTGCGTTCGACCAGGTTCAGTAGTGCGCCCATGGCGACCTCCCGGGATTCGATGCGTCAGTTGATGCCTATGGCAGCGGCGGATTGTTCCAGCGTTGCACGGTGACGATCAGGTGACCCTCGCCCTGTTGGCCGCCGTCGGCGAGGGTGGCGATCACCTTCAGGTTGCCGGCGTTGTTGGTCATCATCTTGCGCGCGGGGTTGGGCCCTGCCCCGCCCGGCACGAACACGCCATCGGCCTGCATCTGCCCGGCAAACCTGACGTCCTCGTCCTCGACCGCGCGCTCGTTGAACGGCTCGACCTTCCAGCTGGCCGGCAGGTAGCCGATGCGCAGCGGCTGGCCGCCGGCGTCCCTGCCCCAGGCCTCGGCCTCGAAGCGGCCCTGGACCTTGGGCACCGAGGCGCCGTTCTCACCGATACGGGCAATGGAGAACGCCGGCACCACCTTGACCTCCTCGACCTTGTCGTACACCGCCAGTTGCACGCCCTTGAGCGCGCCCACTGCCACTTCGCGCTGGCCGCTCGCGGCGTCCTTGGCGGCACGCGCCTTGACCCGGATCAGCGTCGGCGTCGACTCCAGCACCTCGGTCACCTCGACACCCGCGCCCAGGTCCGGGTTGCCGGCCAGGTCGCTGCCCACCAGGGTGATCTCGCTCTCGGCACCGGCCTTGATGAAGGCCGGCTGCACTGCCAGCAGGCGACCCTGACCGGCTTTCGAGGCACTGAAGTCCAGGCCGCGCTCGTCGTGCTCGGCCTCGAACATGCGGCCCTTCATCTGGCCGTCGATGGCGGCGAACACCTGGCGCAGGTTGGCTTCGCCGACCTTGACGTTGCCGCGCCATTCATAGCCGTTGTAGAGGATCGCCGAGCCGCTGCCGTTGAACGGCGTGCCATCGGCATAGGCGCCTTTGAGCTCGACCTTGAACGTATCGCCCTGCTCGGCGCTGACCGTCATCACCCCGCGCACGTCGCCCTTGGCCAGCATGTGGCCGCTGAACGCCCATTGCCCGGCCAGGACCTTGGACTCGGGCCGTGCCTTGAGCCACTCGGCCCAGGCCGGGTTGTCGAGGGGGAAGCGCTTGGCCAGGTCCGGCACCATCTGCTTGAGGGCGATGTCCAGCCAGTCGCGGTCGCGGGCCTGGGCCTGGTACTCGAGGGACGGCCACTGGCCGAGGTGGAAGTTGACCAGGTGCTCCCATTCCTTGGCCGGTCGCCGCTGCAGGGCGACCCGGGCACCGGAGTGGCAGCGGCCGCACATCTGGCTGAGCTGATCGTCGAAGTGTTCGACGGTGTTCAGCCTGCGCTCCATGGCGTAGCGCACGCCCTCGGTCTCGCTGGGCGCCAGGCCCTGCTTGTCGGCCAGGTACTTGACCAGGGTGCGGCGCTCGTCGTCGCTGATCGAAAGGCCATGCATCACCTGCATGCGGGCGATGCTCATCAGCCAGCCTTCCGGGGTCTTGCGCTGGTGACTGATGCGACTGTAGCTGTCGTTGCCTTCGGGGATATGGCAACCCATGCACTTGTTCTGCAACAGGCTCGGGCCCTGCTCGGCCGCCATGGCCTGGGCGGACAGCAGTGCGGTGGCGACCAGCGCCAGTGTGCCCGCCTGCCGCCGGAGTCGAGTCGTCTTCAAGGTCAGACCTCCACGGTGTTGTTCTTATCGTTATTCGCACGCTTGGATACAGCGGTGTGCATGTGACAGTTGCGATACAGGAAGCATGCCAGTTGTAGCAAAAATGTTTTGGATCAGTGAGTTGCCTATGTTTTGCGGGAATGGGCCTGCGTCTGGGGTTGTAGGTGAACGTCCCATTTCGCGACTGGGTGTTTCACCTTGAGACATCCGCCGTGGCTGGCAATCCTGGGGCTGCTTTGCGCCCCCAGCACCCTCGAGCCGAACGCATAACCATGTGTATCGCATGACGTCTCACCCGATCTCAATATGCAACAGATCAACCCTGATTCTATTCACTCCCAATCCGGCAAAAACCACCGCTAGCCGGGCCTTGCCCGCCACCCGAGTCCTTTGGCACGCCCATTGCCCCGACCCTGGTCACAACCCTGACAAGAGGCACCGCCCATGCATTCCGAACTGCCGATCCTACCCGCCACCCGCGACTTCCTCGCACGCAAGCTCAGGATGCGCATCGGCGCCGACTGGCAGGACGCCGTCAGCGGCCGCACCATGACCTTGCGCAACCCGGCCACCGGCGAGATCCTCGGCGAGGTGCCCGCAGCCGAGGCCCAGGACGTAGACCGCGCCGTGCAGGCCGCGCGCCTGGCCTTCGACAATTCGGCCTGGAGCCGAACACGCCCGCGCGAGCGGCAGAACCTGCTGTGGCGCCTGGCCGACCTGATGCAGCGCGATGCCCGGGAACTGGCCGAGCTGGAATGCCTGAACAACGGCAAGAGCGCCGCGGTGGCCCAGGTAATGGATGTGCAGTTGGCCATCGATTTTTTGCGCTACATGGCCGGCTGGGCCACCAAGCTCGAAGGCAGCACGGTCGAGCCCTCACTGCCGCTGATGCCCGACGATGAGTTCCATGCTTTCATTCGCCGCGAAGCGGTCGGCGTGGTCGGTGCCATCGTCGCCTGGAACTTCCCGCTGCTGCTGGCCTGCTGGAAGCTCGGTCCGGCCCTGGCCACCGGCTGCACCGTGGTCCTCAAGCCTGCCGACGAAACCCCGCTGACCGCGCTGAAGCTCGCCGAGCTGGTGAGCGAGGCCGGTTACCCGGACGGCGTGTTCAACGTGATCACCGGCACCGGGCTCAACGCCGGCGCCGCCCTGAGCCGCCACCCGGGCGTGGACAAGCTGACCTTCACCGGCTCCACCGAGGTCGGCAAGCTGATCGGCAAGGCCGCCATGGACAACATGACCCGCGTCACCCTGGAGCTGGGCGGCAAGTCGCCGACCATCGTCCTGCCCGACGCCAACCTGCAGGAAGCCGCCGCCGGCGCCGCCACGGCGATTTTCTTCAACCAGGGCCAGGTGTGCTGCGCCGGTTCCCGCCTGTACGTGCACCGCAAGCACTTCGACAATGTGGTGGCGGATATCGCCGGCATCGCCAACGCCATGAAACTGGGCAACGGCCTGGACCCGACCGTGCAGATGGGGCCACTGATCTCGGCCAAGCAGCAGGACCGGGTCACCGGCTACATCGACCTGGGCCGCGAGCTGGGCGCGACCATCGCCTGCGGCGGCGAAGGCTTCGGCCCGGGCTACTTCGTCAAACCAACGGTGATCGTCGATGTCGACCAACGCCACCGGCTGGTGCAGGAGGAAATCTTCGGCCCTGTACTGGTAGCCATGCCGTTCGACGACCTCGATGAGGTGGTGCGCATGGCCAACGACAACCCCTACGGGCTGGGCGCGAGCATCTGGTCCAACGACCTGGCCGCGGTGCACCGGATGATCCCGCGGATCAAGTCCGGGTCGGTATGGGTGAACTGCCACAGCGCGCTGGACCCGGCGCTGCCGTTCGGCGGCTACAAGCTCTCCGGCGTCGGCCGCGAGATGGGCGCGGCGGCGATCGAGCACTACACCGAGCTGAAGTCGGTATTGATCAAGCTCTGAGTCTTCCTGCACTGGCCTCTTCGCGGATTTACCCGCGAAGAGGCCGGTACAGACCTTACAGAACACACAATAAAAACATGGAGCACACCATGACGCACAAGCTCGCCTGCACATTGGCCCTGCTGCTGGCCTCCCCCTTCACCCAGGCCCATGAACTCTACAACAACGCCGGCACCACCCTGGACGCCAACCTCGAAGCCCTGTTCGGCGTCTTCCACAGCGACGAAAGCTTCGACCAGTTCGGCAACCGCCAGCCCGGCAGCAGCAACTGGCGCGAGGGCTACGTCAAATACGGCCTGAGCGCCAGCCACGCCCTGGCCGGCAGCGGCACGCTGTACGGTGCCTTCAGCCTGCTCAGCTCGGCCACCTGGGGCGATGGCGACGCCGCCGGCTTCACTCTGGGCAACGAACGTCGCACCGGTATCGAGGACGCCTACCTCGGCTGGCGCTCGGGCAGCCTGTTCCCGGCCCTCGGTGAGGATGGCATCGATGTCTCCGGGGGGCGCCAGGTCATCACCCTCGGCGACGGCTTCCTGATCCAGGGCGACCCGGTCAATGCCGGCAATGTCGACCTGGGTGCCGATTTCGACCGGGGCGGCGCCTACTACCTGGCGGCGCGCAAGGCCTTCGACCGCACCGCCGTGCTGCGCCTGGGGGGCAAGCAAGGCTGGCGTGGCGACCTGATGTGGCTCAAATCAGACAACCCGTTCCAGGCCGACACCTCCATGGCGGTGGCCAACTTCGAACATGTCGCCGATGCAGGCACCGTGGGCCTGAGCTGGATCCACGGCCTGGATGTCGACCGCCGCTACGCCGAGATCCTCGGCCTGGAACACCGCGACGGCATGGACACGGTGAGCCTGCGCGGGCGCGGCAACCTGGGGGTCAAAGACCTCGAACTGGCCGCCGAATATGTCACCCAGGACCGCAGTGACGGACGCGAGAACGCCTGGTACCTGGAGGGCAACTGGACCTTCTCCGCACTGCCCTGGTCGCCCACCGCCACCTACCGCTACAGCCGCTTCTCGGAGCATTTCGACCCGCTGTTCTATGGCCTGAGCCGTGGCTACGGCACCTGGTTCCAGGGCGAGGTGGCGGCCAACTACGCCGGTCCCTTCAACAGCAACACCCAGGTGCACCATGTGGCGCTCAAGGCCACGCCGCGGGAGGGCCTGACCGTGGGGGCGCTGTACTTCGACTTCGACACGCTCAAGACCGACCAGGGCAACCTGGGTGGGCGCGAGGTGGACCTGTATGTCGAATGGATGATCAACGAGCACTGGCTGATCAGCCCGCTGGTGGGGTTCTATACCCCACAGCGCAGTGCGCAGGATGGCGGCGTGCAGGTGGGTGGGCCGGAGAGCGGAACCTACCTGCAACTGGTGGTCGGGACGTTCTTCTGAGTCAATGGCCCTGTTCGCGTAACCAGCGCTCGACCATCGGCTGGTGCGCCTTTTTCACCAGGCGCTCCAGGCCGATGCCGGCCTGCAACCCCCGCACTACCGGCGCCAGCTCGACACCCTGCAGGTGCCACACGCCCAACGGCTGGTCCGCCGTCACCACCACCTCGGCCTCCTCCACCCAGCCTTCGCGCAACACCGGGCGTCGCTCCACCCGCACCGCTTGCCAGTCAGCCGCCGCGTGCAGCGGCTGGGCATCCGGCCAACCCCGGCGGCGGGCCCAGAACGGCTGGGCCACGCGCTGCGTTTCCTGCGCGTAGAAATCCCGGCCGATCCGGGCGAAACGCAGGAACAGCTGCTCGACCCGTGTCTGATGGAAGCGCTGCGCCAAGTCCGCCTGCCCGGGTCGTTGCAACAGGGTATTGATCACCACGGGCGCCTGGAGCGCCGAGGACAACGACTGGAAGATACCATTGCCCGACAGCGGGTCGACCGCCATCGCGGCATCGCCAACCCGCAGCCAGTCCGGGCCCGCGCAGTTGCCGGCCAGGATCGCCGTGCTGCTGCGCGCATGCACCTGCGCAGGGGCGAAGGCCCGCTCACCGAACAGTTGCGCCACCAACGCCGAACCACGCCGACGCTCGGCACAGTATTCAGGCAAGGCCGTCTTGCCCGGCAACTGCGCCGTCGTCGCGTCCAGCGTCACCTGCCAGTAACAGCGGCCATCGGCCAGCCGCGCCATCCAGGCCCAGCCGTCGTCCAGGCTCTCCACCGCCGACACCGGCGTGCCGGGCGCGGCCTGCCAGAGGTTGAGCAGGCTGACGGTCTCCGGCCCGCGCAGGCGACCTTCACTCAACGGGGCCTGACGACCACGGGCCTCGACCAGGAACTCGCCGTGCAGGGTGCGACCGTCGTCCAGATGTATCCGGTACCCCTGCCCCCGCTCCACCTCGCGCACACGCCCTTCGACCAGCTCGACACCGGCGCGGCGCAGGTCGTCGCGCAGGGCCTGGTCGAAACGCTGGCGATCGAGCAGGCACTCCTGGTTCGGTTGCAGCCGCTCGCCGTTCCAGTGCACCTGGCGCGTGGCCGGCGTGGTGGCCTCGGCCAGGGCGGCGCCCAGGCCTGCATGACGCAGGCCCTCCAGCACCCGCTGCGACACGCCTTCCACCGCGGCGAAGCGACGCCAGTCGGACACCACCGTGACGGGGTAGCCCATCCGCCGCAGCCCCAGGGCCGTGGCCGCGCCGGCAGGCCCGGCGCCGAGTACCAGGATGCTTGCTTCAGGCATCGATCGGCCCCTTGCGCTCAGGGCCGGCGAACGCCGCGTGATGCTTCAGCCACCGCAACAGCGCCTCCCGGGTCATGCCGGGCTCATCGCGCAGCAGGGCCGCCACCCGGCCACTGAACGCGGCGCAGGCCAGGCTGGCGCCTGCCCCGCCATCGCTGCCGACCGCCGCGCCGAAGTCGGCCTGGGCCGTGTCCAGCCACGACCACTGCCCGGGAGCGCAGCGGGCATCACCGGTCACGCGGATGACCCCAGGGTAGCTGGCCGGGTAAACCGGCTCGCCCCGCGCCGGGCTCGAGGCGCACAGCAGCACCCCGGCGGCCACGGCCTCGGCGCAGGCCTGGCGCAACACCGGGCGGTCCTGGCGCAGACCCAGGCTGAGGTTGACCACGCTCGCGCCGGCTTCCACCAGCCACAACAGGCCAGCCGCCACCTGCAAGGCACTGGTACTGCCCTGCCCGGCGAACACCTGGGCCAGCAGCACGGGCTGGGCACCGGACTCGGCGCGCAGCCGCGCCAGCACGGCGCTGCCATGGCCCAAGGCGTCCGGCAGCGAGTCACCCTCGCGCAACCTGCCCTCTTCGAGCCAGAAACGTCGCGCATCCAGCAGGCCGGCCGCCTGCTCCGGCGAGCAGCCGCTGTCGATCACGCCAATCCACGGTTCAGCGGCCATGGTCGACGGGCTCCTTGCTGCGCAACTGCCCGCCGTGCAGCTCAAGGTGCAGGTCGGCGTCGGCGAGGGTCGAGGCGCGGTGACTGATGAGGATCCGCGTGCGCCCGGCGAACAACTGGTCGATGGCGGCGATCACCTCGCGCTCGGTGGCTTCGTCCACCGCCGAAGTAGCTTCGTCCAGCACCAGGATTGTCGGTTGCTGCAGTAGCGCCCGGGCGATGGCGATGCGTTGCTTCTGCCCGCCGGACAGCTGCTGGCCGCGCTCGCCCAGCAGGCCGTCGAGCCCCAGCGGCAGGCTCTGCACCAGACTGTCCAGGCGGGTCAGGCGCACCACTCGCTCCAGGTCGTCACGGCTGGCCTGGGGCGTGCTGTAGGCCAGGTTCTGCGCCAGGGTGCCGCGAAACAGGACGATGTCCTGGCTGACCACGGCGATGCGTCGCCGCAGGGCCTGCAGGTCGAGCTCGCGCAGGTCGACGCCATCGAGCAGGATGCGCCCGTCATCGGGGTCGTAGAAGCGTTGCAGCAGGTCGATCAGCGTCGACTTGCCGACACCGGAGGCGCCGCTGATGGCAACCTTGGCCCCGGGCGGCAGGCAGGCATCGACCTTGTCCAGCACCCTGCCCTGGCGGCCGTCGTGAGCGAAGCACACCCGGTCCAGGCGCAGCTCGCCGGCCCCCTGCGGCATGGGCTTGGGATCATCCGCCTCGCGCACCGCGACCGCCTCTTGTTTGAGTTCCATCACCCGCCCCAGGCTCACGGCCATCCGCTGCACCGCCACGTACAGGCCCAGCAGGCTCTGCACCGGGCCGACGGCCATGCCCATGTAGGTGGAAAACGCGATCAGCGCGCCCAGTTGCCAGGTCCCCTGGATCACCCACCAGCCGCCGACCAGGAACGCGCATGCCCGGCACCAGGAGGTCAGGGTGCCGGGCACCGCCTGGGTGAAGAACTCGGTGACCTGTACCTTGAGCAACTGCCCCATGTAGCCCTGGCCCAGCCGGTCGAGACGTTCGGCCTCGCGCTGCTGCTGGCCGGCGGCCTGGATGAACTTCATCGCCGGCAGCGTCTCGACCAGGAACGACGACACGTCCGCCGAGCGCTCGCGCAGGCTGCGCACCTCGCGCTCGACCTTGCGCCGCATCCAGCGCAGCCACAGCACCTCGAGCGGGATCAACAGCGCCAGCAGCAGCGACAGCTGCCAGGACAGCATGAGCATCAAGGCCACGGCGCCGACCAGGCCGATCAGCGCCGACACCGCCGAGAACAGCGAATCCACGGCAAAGCGCTGGATCTCGGCGACATCGCCGTCCAACCGCGACAGGATGTCGCCGGTGCGCCGCTGCCCATAGAACGTCGGCGACAGCCGTTGCAAATGGCGGTACAGGTCATCGCGCAGGGCGAACAGGATGCGCCCGGACAGCCGTGTGTGCAGGTAGCGGTTGACCCCGGCCAGCACGGTACCGAACAGGCCGGCGACAATCATGATCGCCGCCATGTGCCAGAGGGTCTGGTAGTCCTTGGCCAGCAGCCCCTCGTCAATCAGCGTCTTGACCAGCCAGGGTTGCGCCAGGGCCAGCAGCGAGGCGCCCAGGGACAGCGCCAGCAGCGCGCCAATGGCGCCACGGTGTGGACGCACGAAGCCATACAGCCAGGCCAGCGCCTGACGCATCAGCGCCGGCTCGCTGGATTCGATCAATCGGGAAAACAGTCCGCCCATGGCTCAACCACGCAACTGCTTGAGCTTGCGATACAGCGTCGCGCGGCTGATGCCCAGGGCCTCGGCCGCCGCCGAGACGTTACCCTGATGGCGGGCCAGGGCGGCGCGGATCAGCTCCAGCTCGTTGTCGCGCAGGCTGCCGGACGGCGCGGCGCCGCTGGCCAGTTCATCGAGCAGGCAGTCGGTGAGATGGTCGAGGGTCAGCACCTGCTCGCCCTCCTCGCGCATCGCCAGGGCAGTACGCACCACCATCTCCAGCTGGCGGATGTTGCCCGGCCAGTCGAAGTTCTCCAGCAGCGCCACCAAGGGCGCATCGAGGCTTACGCCCCTGGCCCCGGACTTGTCCAGCAGGCCCTGGATGAGCGTCGCCAGGTCGTCGCGCTCGCGCAGTGCCGGCAGGCGCAGGGATACGCCGTTGACCCGGTAGTAGAGGTCTTCGCGAAACTGCTGGTCGGCGACCAGTCGCTTGAGATCGCGGTGGGTAGCGCAGATCAGCGCCACGTCGATGTCCTGCTCGTCGCCGGCGCCCAGCGGCGCTACCCGACGCTCCTGCAGGACACGCAGCAGACGGGCCTGCAAGGCCAGGGGCATGTCGCCGATCTCGTCGAGGAACAGCGTGCCGCCATGGGCCTGCATCAGCCGCCCGACCATGCCGCCGCGGCGCGAGCCGGTGAACGCGCCCTCACGGTAGCCGAACAGCTCGGACTCGATCAGGCCCTCGGGAATCGCCGCACAATTGACCGCCACGAACGGCTTGTCGGCCCGCGTTCCGGCCTGGTGCAGGGCGCGGGCGGCGACTTCCTTGCCGGTACCGGTTTCGCCCAGCAGCAGCACCGGCAAGCCATTGGCCAGGCCCTGGCGGGCCATGCGCAAGGCACGGGCCAGGCGTGCATCGCCACCGGCCAGGGCCTCCAGGGCCTGGATCTTGGCCGGCTCGGTCGACCTGGTGGTGGGCGCCGGACCACTGATGCGGCCATGCCGTGGCAGTTGCAAGGCGCGGAAGAAGAATTCACCCTTGGCGGTCTGCACGCTGCTGACACCGCCCTGCCACAGGCGGGCGATGAATGCCGGCGAGCGCTCGCCCAGCAGGTCGCTGCTGCGCCGACCAAGCAGCGCCTGGCGCGGCATCTGCAGCAATTGGCAGGCATTGTCGTTGGCCGCCAGCACCTCGCCTTCCAGGCTCAGCGCCAGCAGGCCCTGCCAGGCGCTGGCCAGGTACTGCGGGCGGCTGTGGAAGGCCAGCACCAGGTGCTCGGGGTGATACAGCCCGAACAACCGGCTTTCGATATTGCCGGCGGCGAGCAGCAACGTGGAGAGGCTATCCTGGGGCTGGGCCATGACGCCTTCGCGGGTCACGTCGAGCACGCCGATCACCTCGCCACGCGGATCGCGCAGCGGCACCGAGGTGCAGGAGAACGGGCTGAGCCGGTCGAGATAGTGTTCGCCGCAGTTGATCAGGGTCGGCTGGCCCTCGACCACCGCCGTGCCGATGGCGTTGGTGCCGCGCAGGGCCTCACTCCAGCAACTGCCCGGGTGCAGGTCACGCAGGCCTTCGCGGGCGAGCACGTGCTTCTGGCCCTCGATGGCCAGCACGTTGGCCTGGGCATCACCGAGGATGACGATGCCGCTCTTGCCTTGGCGCTTGACCAGGTAGTCCAGTTCGGGGGTGACCGCGTCGATCAGCAGGCGGTTGTGCTCCAGCAGCGCGCGCAGGTCCAGGCCATGGCGAATGCCCAGGCCCACCTGCTCGCCCTGCAGGCAGTCAAGGCCATGGCCGAGGCTGCGGCGCCAGGAGGCATCGATTTCGTCACGCAGCATGCCGGAGGGCAGTTCGCCTTCGCTGGCCAGTTTCAGGCGGACCAGACGGGATTGCTGCAGTGGATCGTTGGCGGTTGTTGTTGGAAGTTGTCGCGCCATTGCGTGCTCCAGGGGTGCCCCGCTCAGGCGGGGCAATGGGCATCGGATTTTTCGGCAGTGTGCGTCAGAAATCGTTGGTAGTCATCAGGTACGCGCTGGGAGGTGTATGCCGGGGAATTTTCAGCGCTTATGAGATCGAGCGCCGCGCGGACGGCGCTCGATCTCATAAGCGCTGCAAGGCTATCGGCGAACCCCTGAAAGCCCTGCCCCATTCCCCAATCCTGGGTCCCCCCGCCCACCCGCCATACCTAGCCGAACACCTGCCAGAAACGCTGAAACCCCTACCCCAGAGCCCTTCAACCGCCCCCTGAAAAACCTGGCACAACAGTTGCCGATCCCTCCCCAGACGCCCCAACCCATGGGCCCGTTTGCAGGAGGAAGCAACTCATGCACCGACCGATTCCCCACCCGCTGGCCGTGGCGATCTTCGCCGGCCTGCTCCAGCTACCGGCCCAGGCTGCGCTGTACGCGGTCGACAGCGGCCCCTACACCCTGCCCACCGGCAAGTTCCCCGCCTGGTACCAGGACAGCCACGGCCGGGTGCTCGACCTGTGCCTGTCCAAGGCGGTGAGCTCGCGAGTCGCCGGTGCCCCCGGCGCGCCTTCGTACATGTGCACGCTGTTGCCCACCCCCGGCGTGTTCGACGACACCCAGCCGATCGTCTTCCCCAGCAACTTCCCCGACGAGGCCTTCTGGTTCACCGCCGACGCCGCCATCGTCGATGCCGCCCGCGGTATCGACCTGAGCTTTGGCTCGGCCATCGAGGCTGCCTTCGCCGCCGAAGAGCCGGTGGACGGTGACCAGGTCAGCTTCGCCCGGGTGCGCATTCGCGTCGATGTGCCGGTGGCCGGTACCTACACGATCACCCACCCCTACGGCGTCGAGGTCTTCGACGTGCCAGCGGGCGGGCGCCGGGCGATCAACATGACCCGCGACATCGGCATCGGCTCCCCCGGTGACTACAGCGGCGCGCTCAAGGGCGACGTCGGGCCGTTCCTGCGCAGCGTCAACGGGCCCTACACCGAAACCAACCCGGGCACTGGCGCCAGCGAACGCTACATCGGCGACCCGAACCTGGAAGAGCCGGTCACCGGCAGCCCCTTCAACACCAACTTCGTGCGCATCGAAGGCCCCAACGGCATCGACCTGCGCACCGAGCTGTTCGCCGTCTCCGGCAAGCTGTCCACGGTCAACCGCCCGACACCGCTGATCCCGCAGCGCAGCACCTACTCACGGCACACCGTCAACGGCGACCTGCGGGCCCAGCAGGATGTGTTCGTCATGGCGCCGCCGGCGCCGGCCACGGTCACCCTGACCAGTCAGACACCGGCCCTGCCCCTGGGCGAGGCCAACGGCACCGGCGCCTGGTACGCCCAATCTGCGCTCAACCCGACCCTGCCGCTGACCCTGCAGGTGACCGCCGACAACAGCCTGGCCATCGCCACCAGCACGCCGACCAGCGCCGCCATGCCGCTCACCGACCTGGTGATCATCAGCCGCGCCGAATACAGCCTGGCCAGCGGCCAGCTGACCCTGGTCGCCAGCAGCAGCGACGAGACCAGCCCGCCCGCCCTCACCGCCCGCACCGGCAACGGCACGCTGATCGGCAACCTGAGCGGCAACGGCGCGGTCAAGTCCCTGACCACCGGGCTGTCACCCATCCCGCCGGCGCAGGTGCAAGTCACCAGCAGCCACGGCGGCAGCGACAACGAAGACGTGGTGCTGGTGCCATGAACAGACACCGCCTTCAAGGAGGCCGCATGAATACTTGGTCGCGTCGGGCGCTGTGCGCCGCTGGTTTCACCCTCACCGTCAGCAGCGCGGCCTGGGCAGCGCTGAGCGAGGTCGATCCCGGCCCCTACACCTTCGCCACCGGGGGCTACCCGATGTGGTACAAGGACGCCAACAACCTCGCCCTGGAGCTGTGCCAGTCACGCGCCACCAGCTCGCGGGCACCGGGCGCGCCAGGCGCCCCGGCCTACATGTGCACCCTGCTGCCCGAGCCCGGGGTCTACGACGATGCCCTGCCGCTGGTGTTCCCGGACAACTGGCCGCCGGAGATGTTCTGGTTCCTGGCCGAGACCCAGATCCCGCAGGTGGGCAACAGCGGCTACGAGCTGGAAGTCTATGTCGCAGGCCTCGAGGCGGCCTTCGCCGCCGAGAACCCGGTCAACGGCGACCAGCAGAGCTTCGCCCGCATCCGCATCCGCGCCTCGGTGCCGCGCACCGGCACCTACACCATCACCCACCCGTTCGGCGTCGAGACGGTCAACGTGACCACCGCCGGCCGGCGGGCGATCAACATAACCCGCGACATCGGCATCGGCGCGCCGGGCAACTTCAGCGGCGCCCTGAACGGTAATCTCGGCCCGTTCCTGCGCGGGGTCGGCGGCCCCTACACCGAGGTCAACCCGGACACCGGCGCCACCGAGACCTTCGTCGGCGACCCGAACATCACCGAGGCGGTGACCGGCAGCCCGAACAACACCAACTTCGTGCGCATCCAGGGCCCGGCGGGTACCATCCAGACCAACGTCTTCAGCGTCTCGGGCAAGGTTCTCGACCAGCGCCAGCAGACCCCGGTGACGCTGGAGCGCGCCACCTACCAGCGCAACGCCGCCGGCACCCGCGTCGAGGTCTTCGCCAAGGCGCCGAACAGCGCCAGCCTGTGCCTGCGCAACGGCCTGGCACTGATCGGCTCGCCGCCGTCACCGTGCCAGTTCAGCATGCTCGCCGACAACAACGGGCTGTTCTTCAGCCAGCAACTGAGCCAGGCCGTGCCGCCGTCAGTGGTGGTGGTCACTGCCAGCAGCCCGGCCGGCACCACGCGCCCGACAGCGCTGTCGAGCAAGCTCAGCGACGTGGTCAAGGTTGCCACCGCGCGCTACGACTGGAGCGCCAAGCGCCTGCTGGTCGAGGCCCACTCCAGTGATGAAGTGGTGGTGCCCGACCTGCTGGTACAGGGCTTCGGGCGCATGTCCAAGTCCGGCGTGCAGCAGAGCCTGACGGTCAACGACCTGGCCCAGCCACCCGCCAGCATCACCGTCAAGTCGGCCCATGGCGGTGTCGATGTGGAGCCGGTGGTGGTGGTCGGCAACGCCCCGGTACCAACCGAGAACCAGGCTCCCGTGGCCCAGGCCGACAGCGCCAGCACCAGTGTCGGGGTGCCGATCACCCTCAACCTGCTGGCTAACGACAGCGACCCGGACGGCAATGTGCCGCTGAGCATCACCGACCTCACCCAGCCTGGCACCGGCCTGGGCGGCGTGGTGCTCAACGGCAGCACTTCGGTGACCTACACCCCGCCGAGCGGTGCAACCTCGCCCGTGGTGGCGACCTTCAGCTACCGCGCCCAGGACGCCAAGGGACTGAACTCGACACCGGCCACGGTAACCGTCAATGTCGCGCCGAACCAACCTCCGACTGCAGTGGCCGACAGCGTTGCCACCCTCGGCGTGCCACTGACCATCAACGCGCTGGCCAACGACACCGACCCGGAAGGCAACCTGCCGCTGACCATCGCCAGCGTCACCCAGCCGACCCCGGCCGGGCGCGGCACGGTCAGTACCGACGGCAACGTGATCACCTATACGCCACCGGCCACGGTGAGCGCGACGTTCACCACCAGCTTCAGCTACATCGCCCGTGACGCGATCGGCGCCACCTCGACGCCCGGCACGGTCACCGTGCAGGTATCGCCACGGCCGGCCCAGGAGACCTTCGCGGTCACCGCGGCGACGGTCACGGCGCGCTCGAACAATCGCTTCAACTGGGACATCAGCGGAACGTCCTCGGTGACCACCGGCAACACCATCACCGTGCGCGTGACCACCACCACCGGCGTGCAGACCCTTGGCACTACCACCGTGCCGGTCACCGGCCGCTGGCGCCTGACGGTGAGCAACAGCACGACGCTGGTGCCCACCGCCGCGCCGACCGCCACGGTGACCAGCAGCCAGGGCACCACGCGCACGGTCAACGTGGTGGTGCAGTAACACTCGGGGGGATGCCATGAATGCCTTGTACCCACTGCTGCTGAGCCTGGCCCTCACCGGCCAGGCCCTGGCCGACGACCTGATGGACAACGCCGACCTCGCCGTCGGCAGCGACCTCGGCGAGCCGCTGGTGCTGCGCCTAATGCCGTCGGGCGCCGGCCAGGCCGCGGTGATCGAGCAACTGGGCACGGGCAACCGCGCCGCCCTCGACCAGAACGGCCAGGCTCTGCTGGGCCGGATCGTCCAGGCAGGGAGCGCGCAGGAAGCGTACATCCTGCAGGAGGGCAGCGACCTGACGGCCGCGATCAGCCAGCAGGGCCAAGGCAACAACGCCACGATCCGCCAGAACGGCAGCGACAACAGCGCCGCCATCGAACAGATCGGCAACCACAACAGCGCCACCATCGACCAGCGTGGCACGGGACTGAACAGCGCCGTGACCCAGGCCGGCAACGGCCAGCAGGTCCATGTCACCCAATACCGCTAGGCCCAACAAGACAGATCTGGAGGCAACACCATGCACAAGCTCGCCCCCCTGAGCGCTGCCATCGTCCTGGCCCTTGCCGGCCAAGCCATGGCTGACGACAGCGTTTCGACCCAGAACCAGCAAGGCGCCCAGAACATTGCCGAGGTCAAGCAGTCGCAGGCGCCTTTCGCCTCGGCCACGCAGAACCAGACCGGCCACGATCACAACCACATGGCGTTGCAGGACGCCAGCACCAGCCACATCCAGCAAAGCGCCACCGGCTCGTTCAACGCCGGCTACGCCGAGCAACTGTACGAGAACGGCAGCCAGATCACCCAGCATGCCGGCGGCGAGCTCAACGATGCATTCGCCAGCCAGTCGGTGGGTGAAAACAACGAGGCGCTGCAGATCCAGGCCGGCAGCGGTAACCAGTCGATCATCTGGCAGGACACGCAGACCGGCAGCAAGGCCACCACCTTGCAGTCGGGCTTCGGCAACAGTGCGACCGTCGAACAGCTGTTCGGTGGCAGCAACAACAAGAGTTCGATCATGCAAGGTGGCAGCGACAACCAAGCCGCCGCCGAGCATTTGACCCACCGGGATGGTGATATCGCCATCTACCAGGAGGGCAAGCAGAACTGGGCCTACGGCGACCAGCGCGACGGCCTGGGCGGCACCATCGGCATCGACCAGTACGGTACCGGCAACTCGGTTGAAGTGTGGCAGGACAACCAGGCCGCCAGCCAGGCCAGTGTCTACCAGAATGGCCAGGCCAACGAAGGCTACATCGACCAGAGTTTCGGCCAGGTCAACACTGCCGGCCTCAGCCAGACAGGCCGTGGCAACGCCAGTTGGTCGGACCAATACGAAACCAGCCAGGCGGTGACGAACATTTCGCAGGTGGGCAACAACAACCTGCACTTCACTTACCAGACCGGTGACAACCACAGCCTGACCATCAGCACGGTGGGCAACGCCAACAAGATCATGGCCAGCAACTGGAAGGGCGAGAAGTCCGGCGGGCAATTCGGGGTCGGGCAGCAGGCGCAGATCAACCAGGTAGGTCATGGCAACGGGGTGAATATCACCCAGGAAGGCAACGCCCAGATCGCGCGGCTGAACCAGAATGGCAACCGCAACCAGATGGAGACCCGCCAGGCAGACAGCAACAACGAACTGTACTTCGAGCAGAACGGCAGCGACAACCTGCTCATCGCCGACCAGCGGGGGACTGGCAACTATGCCGAGGGGTTGGCTGCTGGTAGCGGCGGCAGCATTACCGTCGAGCAGTCGGGTAGTGGCAACCAGAGCTACACCTACCAGCTGCAGGGCTATGGGAACGAGGCGACCATCAAGCAGACCGATGGGGTCAACCTGGCCTACGTGACTCAGGCGGGGAATAACAACCAGGCGTTTGTCGACCAGAGCGGTGCGAGTCAGACGGCCAATGTTACGCAGTATGGTAATGCCAACATGGCGACTGTTACCCAGCAGTGACGGGCTTTCCCCTTGGACCGCGGTGTTGGTGCTCCCCTGGCACTGCGGTTCTTTTTTCGGGTTCTGGTTCTGGTTCTGGTTCTGGTTCTGGTTCTGGTTCTGGTTCTGGGATGATTGTTTTGATATTTTTATGCGCATTCGTAGAAGATAACGACATTTAGTCACCTTTCCGCCCTTACGGCGGCCTACTTTTCTCTTGGGAAAAGTAGGCAAAACCGTTCCGCTCCGTTCATCCGGCCCCTGCGCTTCGCTCCGGGGTCCCCTCGCTCCGTTCTTGCTCCCGGGAGGACCGCGCTGAACGCCCCATCCTGGGGCGCAGCGCTTGACGGCCATCCATGGCCGTCACCTCCCTACGCAAGAACTCCGCTCGGCCTCCTGAAGTCGCAATTGGTGTTGCCTGAACTATCGCGCGCTTAGAAGCAAGAGCAAGAGCAAGAGCAAGAGCAAGAGCAAGAGCAAGAGCAAGAGCAAGAAGCGCGAAGTTAGTTGTTTGACCGTTAGTTATGTATTGGCTGTTCCGGCCCTTTCGCGGGGCAAGCCCGCTTCCACAGGGTTATATATAACGGCGACTATCGCGTGGGAGCTGGCTTGCCTCGCGATGCGATCGAGAGATTAATTAAGTTTAAACTAGCGACAGCTGCGTTAGTTCAGGCGCCGCCCGTAACTTGCGCGACTTCAGGAGGCCGAACGCAGGTCTTGCGGAGGGAGGTGACGGGCATGGATGCCCGTCAAGCGCTGGGGCCCAGGATGGGCCCTGCAGCGCGGTCCTCCCGGGAGCAAGGCCGGAGTGAGGGGACCCCGTAGCGAAGCGTAGGGGCCGGATGAATGAGGGTGTCAGAAATTTTGTGTTCGGGCATAACATGAGTAAGAGGTGCATGTATGCCAACCAAAAAGAAACCCTTGCGTGACCTGCCCAAAATCCCCAAAGAGCTGCTGGAGCAGTTCGGTGAGGGCCTGATGACCGCAGAGGCTATCGAGGATGCCTCTGCGGCGTTCAAGAAGGCCTTGATCGAACGCGCTCTGCACGCCGAACTTGGCCACCACCTGGGTTATCCGCCGGGCGCGCAGCGCCCAGAGGATGAAACCAACCAGCGTAACGGCAAGAGTGGCAAGACGGTTTTGACCGGCGATGGCCCGCTGCGGCTGGAAATTCCTCGTGACCGAGACGGCAGTTTTGCGCCCATTCTCATCCCCAAGCATGAGCGGCGGTACACCGGTTTCGATGACAAGATCATCGCCATGTACGCCCGTGGCATGACGGTCAGAGAGATCCGAGCCTTTCTGTCCGAGCAGTATGGAACAGAGGTCTCACCCGACTTCATCAGCTCTGTGACAGACGAGGTCATGGAAGAAATTGGCGCGTGGCAGCAGCGGCCACTGGAGCCCATGTACCCGGTCATTTTCTTCGATGCACTGCGGGTGAAGATCCGCGAAGAAGGCTTGGTGCGCAACAAGGCCATTTACTTGGCGCTGGGCGTTCTACCCGACGGGACGCGCGATATCTTGGGCATCTGGATCGAGAACACCGAGGGTGCGAAGTTCTGGATGAAGGTCTTTAACGATCTCAAGACACGTGGTGTCGAGGATGTGCTGATTGCCGTGACCGATGGCCTCAAAGGCATGCCAGAGGCTCTCAGCGCCGTGTTTCCAGAGACGACGCTGCAGACGTGCATCGTGCACCTGATCCGCAACAGCCTGGACTTTGCTGCCTGGGACAAGCGGCGGGCACTGGCCAAGGCGCTCAAGCCGATCTACCAGGCCATCAACGCCGAAGCGGCTGAGCAGGCACTCGATGAGTTTGAAAACGGGCCCTGGGGCAAGCAGTATCCAACGGTCGTTGCGGCCTGGAGACGCGCCTGGGATCGAGTGATTCCCTTCTTTGTCTTCCCACCAGCCATCCGGAAAGTGATCTACACCACCAACGCCATCGAGAGTATCAATGCCCAGCTGCGCAAGATCATCAAGACCCGAGGCCATTTCCCGAACGATGACGCAGCTACCAAGCTGATCTGGCTGGGGCTGCGAAACATCACGGCGAACTGGGGCTCAGCGGCGCATGATTGGAAAAGTGCGATGAATCAATTCGCGATTTTGTACGGAGATCGGTTCATCAGGCCGACCTGGTGAAAGTCAGGGCCTGCCTGACGGCAGGCCGTTACCGGCCCGCACACAAAAAATCTGACACTTCCGGATGAATGAGCGCGCGGTTTTGCTTACTTTTGCCAAGACAAAAGTAAGTCGCCGCAAGGCGAAACAACGAAATAAGCGTCGACATCGCAAATAAATGCGCATACAACTTCCAAAACCACCTAACAACAACAACAACAACAACAACAACAACAACAACAACAACAACCCACAAACCTTTAAACACAATACGCCACCAGAGTTAAAACACTCAAAACCATACGAGATCCCTACACCCGCCAGCGCGAGCTACAATACCCCCTCCCCAGGCCTCCCCCAAGCCAACCATGATCCAGTCCAACCTCGACCTCTTCGCCCCCCACCCCCAGCGCCTGGCCCTCCAGACAACGCTGCTGCCCGGCTTCGCCCTGCCCGACCTCGAACCCCTGCTGGACGCCCTGCGCCCCGTGCTCCGCGCAGCACCATTTCGCCATATGCAAACCCCCGGCGGCCTGCGCATGGCAGTGGCCCTGACCAACTGCGGCTCACTGGGCTGGATCAGCGACGAAAACGGCTACCGCTATACCCCCATTGACCCTGTCAGCGCAAAACCCTGGCCCGCCCTGCCCCAGGTACTCATCGACCTGGCCACCCGAGCCGCCGCACTGGCAGGCTTCGAAGGCTTCATACCGGACGCCTGCCTGGTCAACCATTACCTGCCCGGCACCCGTCTGAGCCTGCACCAGGACCGCGACGAACAAGACTACGGACAACCGATCGTCTCGATCTCACTGGGTCTGCCAGCGGTATTCCTGTTCGGCGGCCTGCAGCGCTCGGACCGTCCCCAGCGCATCCCGCTGAATCACGGTGACGTGCTGGTATGGGGCGGCGAAGACCGTCTGCGCTTTCATGGCGTGATGCCGATCAAACCTGGCGTTCACCCACGCATGGGCGAGCGACGAATCAACCTCACCCTGCGCAAGGCAGGATGAGTTCGGCAGCTACGGACTACAGAACCACTCGCGCCGTTCGTCGAAAGCAGCCCGGATCGCCCCCACCATCACCTGCACCAGCGGGTCGGCCTCGGTCTGGCCGTTGACCGCCAGCCACACCCGCCGCCGCATCGGTTCGCGGAACAGGCCCGGCAAGGCCAGCAATCCACGGTCCAGGTGCGTCGCATAGTGCGGCAACAAGCCGACGCTGGCGCTGCATTTGATCAGCTGGCAGTACATCTCGTAGTCCTGGATCTGCGTCACCCCGGCCGTACGGGTGCGCAGCAGCGCCTGCCAGGGCATCAGCGCCTGCACGCCAGCTTCGCCCTGCCATTGCACCAGCATGTAGTCCTGCAGGTCCGCCAGGCTGGTCGGCCGGTTGGCCTCACGGGCATAGCGCTTGGCGATATGCGGCAGGTACTCGAGGGTGGCCAGAGCCTCGGGGGCCGCACCGGCAAAACTGCCAGCATGGGCGCCGTGGCTGGCATCACCCAGCCACAGGGCGACATCGGCAACCTGCTCGGGCGCCTGGCGACCGTCAAGGGTGGCCACCTCCAGACGCATGCCGGCATGCTGGCGCACGAAGTTGATCAGGTTGCGACCCAGCAGGTCCTGCAGCAGCGGCTCGGCCACGGCCAAGCGCACGCTCGCGCTTTGCTCTCGCGGCAGCGGCACGACCGGCTCGCGCGCCTGGAGTATCAGCAGCAGGCGTTCACCCTGCTGGCTGAGCACCGGGTTATTGTTGCGGTTGACGAACAGGCTGTAGCCCAGGCGCGCCTCCAGCGCCGCCAGGCGTTTGCGCAGGGCCACCGGTTTGAGATTAAGCCGCCGCGCCGCCTGCATGAAACAGCCGCAGCGCGCGGTGACCAGGAAACAGTTCAGGGTCTGTTCGTCCAGGGCCAACGGCACCTGGGGACGAACGACAGGCATGGCGGTATCCGGGGCTCGCCCCGGGGACAGATCGATCGGCATCCCTCGCCTCCCACGGGCCCGCCTGGGCAGGCCCGGCTCTTCCATGGTTGTTGGCGACTAGCGGCTGCTTTCCAGGACCTGGTTCAGCGCCGCGCCATCGATGCTCAGGGTGGCCGTGTCGAACATCCCCTCGACATAGGCCTTGGCCACCTGCTCCTGGCGCTGGGCGCGCAGCAATTCGCGCAAACGTGGCGCCACCTCCTCGAAGGTCGCTGCCCTGGCGGGCTGCTGCTCGACCAGCTTGATGATGTGGTAGCCCGCTACACTCTGCACCGGGTCGCTGACCGTGCCCACCTTCAGCTTGGGCACCACTCCGCGAACCTCGGGCTGCAATTGCGCCAGGGCCTGCAGTCCGGTGTCGCCGCCGGCGGAGGCCGTGCCGGCATCCTGGGAGTGTTCACGGGCGAGCGCGGCAAAGTCCGCATCCGCAGCCTGGGCCTGCTTGGCCAGCGTCTGGGCCTGTTTGCGCACGGCCTCGTCGTCCCTGGGATTTTCCACCCGCAGGAAGATCTGGCTCAGGCGGTAGCGCACCGGCAGTTGCAACCCGGCCTTGCCCGCCTCATAGGCCTGCTTGAGCTCAGCCTCGCTGGGGTAATCGTCAGGCACCTTGCTCACCGAGTTCAGGTAGTCGCGCAGGACGATCTGCTCGGTGGCCGCGCGGGTCTGCACCTGGATTTCCGGGCGCTGCAACCAGCCCTGGGCCTCGGCCTGCTGGTAGAGAGCCTTTTCCGCCAGGCGGGCGCGGATCCAGGCCTCCAATGCCGGTCGGTCGCCGCGCAGGCTGGCCCGGGCTTCCTCGGGCAACTGGGCGAACAGCGCCTTGAGTTCGCCACTGCCAACCTGCTGCTCGCCCAGGCGCGCCAATACCGGGCCCTTGTCGGCCGCCACCAGGGCGGCTGGCGACGCTGGACGCGCCGCCGCCACCGGCTCGTCGCCCGGGCGCAAGGCCAGGGCAACCGCCACCGCGACAATGGCCAGCGCGCCGGCGCCGGCCCAGAAAGTGCGCGCCGTCACGAGGCGCGCTCTTCGTCATGGGCGACCTGGGTTTGTTGCTGGCCGGCCACGTTACGGCTGTAGTCGCGCAGGTAGACGATCAGTTCCTGCAGCAATCGATCCCACAGCACCAGGCTGCCCAGCAAATGCTGCTGACTGACGCCATCGGCGACCACCACATCCTGCTCCATCACCAGGAACTCGCCCTGCACCGACAGCCGGGCGAAGCGGCGGCTGGCGTTCCAGTGCTCGGCCAGGCCCGCCGGCAGCTCGCCCTGGATACGCAGGGCGCAGCTGAAGGTGAAGTCGAGGAACTCGCCGTCCTTGCCCGCGGCCCGGTTGCCGAAACGTACGGCATAACCCACGCCCTGGCTGGCGCTGAGCAACTGCACCACGGCGTTCTGCTCGGTGCGGTTGACCCGGCAGCCGGCATCCTGCAGCAACTGGGTCAGGGAGTCGGCGCTAACGGTTTCGATCAGGGTCACTTCGGTCATGTGCTTACTTCCTTGCGTTGAGAAAACGTCAATGGGGCACGCCCTTGGGGGCGTCGAACTGGCTTTCGTAAAGCTTGTCGCCATAGGCCTGGGCCAGCTCCTCGAACTTGACCCGGGCACCACCGGCGAAGGGCTGGCGCATCTTCATGACATCGGCGATATCGACCTTCTCGTAGGCGGCCAGCATCTCCTTGGCCACCCCGTACATCTGCTGGTTGCGGGCCTGGCATTGCTGCACCTGGCTGTCACGCTCGCCCAGTTGCGCCTGCAGGGTGGCGCGCTCGCTTTCCTTGGCGCGCGCCATCGCCAGCAGCTCGTCATAGGCCTGCTTGTACTTGTGCAGTTGTTCGTTGCTGCTGGCCACCAGCGCCTGGGCCTGGCTGTGCACGGCCTGTTGCTGGCCAGCCAGTTGCTCGCTCTGGCCGCGGGCCTTGGCCAGTTGCGCGGTCAGTTCGCGTACCTGGCCTTGAGCAGCGTCACGCTGCTGCTCGGCCGCCTGGCGGGCGGCGCTGGCCTGGGCTTGCTCGCTCTGCAGGGCCTGCAGCTGTTGCGTGGTGCTGCGCAGTTGGGTGCGCAGACGTTCCTCGAGGGTTTCGGCCGACGCCGAGGCCGCCAGGCTTGCGCCCAGGGCCAGCATCAACCAGGCGCAGCGGTGGCGATAAGCTCCCTTGTTCATGCCCGTGCTCCTTCCCTAGAACCGAGTGTTGACTTCAAGTTGTAGCACATCGATGTCAAACGGCGCGCCGTAGACCGCCTCGCTGCTCAACCAACGGGCTGTAGCGTAGACGTTGTCGGCCAGGCCGTAGTTGCCACCGAGGAAATAACCCTTGGCGTTGGTGCCGCCGAGGTGGAAGCTCGAGTCGTTGAAGCCGTCCGGCAGCGCGTCGGGCTCGATGCGCTTGTAGCCGGCGAACAGGTTCCAGTCGCCGGCCTTGCGCATGTCCAGGGCGTTGCCCAGGGTGAACTGGAGCATCCAGGCATCGCCGCCGCTCTTGAGGTTGCCGTTCTCGTCGACGTTGTTGGCCAGTTGTCCCGCCGAACGCTTGCGCATGTCGCCCTCGTCGTAGGCCAGGTTGTGGACGTAGTTGGCCTGGCTGCGCAGCTTGAAGTCATGGGGCAGGTCGGCGTCCCACACCAGGTTCAAATCAAGCAGCTCAAACTCCGAGGCGATGCCGACGAATTGCGGCTGCGGCGTGGCCGCCGGGTTGGCCGGATTCGGCGTGATGTCGCGGAGCAGGAACACGGTGTTGCCCTTCTGCATGAAGGTCGGCCGGGATTCGTCGCTGTCGCAGCCCGGCTGGCCATCCCACGGGGCGCAAGGGCTGGAGCGCTCGCCGGCGATATCGTCGAAGCGGTAATAGGCCATCGCGCCCTTGAGTCGATTGCTGTCGTTGAGCGCCCATTTCGCGCCCAACTGCGCGCCGTACAGCCACTTGTTGTCGCTGTCTTCCTTATCCAGGCCGTTGCTGGTGGCGTTGTCGTCGCTGTATTGCACAGGGAATGCGCCGACGGTGCCGAACAGGCTGAGGTCGCGGCCCAGCGGCTGGTCGAACAGCGCCGCCACGCCATCGAAGTTGAGGTCGTGGGAATACAGGATGTCGGTGGACATGAACGGGTTGGCGATCCGCCCGCCGGTCAGCGTCAGGCGCTCGCTCGGCGTCCAGGTGACGTAACCCTGGTCGAGCCAGATGTCCTTCTTGCCGAAGCCGCCACCAAGGTTCTGGGTGGTCGAGACCGGGTTGTTGTTGGAGCCGGTGGCGACGCGGATGCCAGCCACCCAGTTCTCCGCCAGCTGCGCCTTGAGGCCGAAGCGCGCCCGCAGGCGCAGGAGGCTGTCGCGATCCTCGCGGGTGTTGAGCAACGGAGGCAGGCTTGAGCTGCTGTTGGGGTTGACGTCGTAGGGGCCCTTTTCATTGAGCTTGGCGAAATCGACGATCTCGTTGCTGTTGCCATCGGCATAGGAACGCGACTCGTAGCGCAAACGCAGATCGCCGTCGAAGCTGATGCGTGAGGCCCAGTCAGGGAAGGTGTTGGGCGCGGCCCAGTTTTCCTGCTTGGCGGTGCTCATCACCTCCGCCTTGATCTCGTCGCGGATCTGCTGGCGGACGATGGCCGGCACGTATTGCACGCGCACCTCACCGTTGGCGGCCGGGGCCTGGGCGACAATCGGCGCGCCGCTGGCGGCGACCCGCGCCTGCTGAGCTTCGCGTTCGGCCTGGGCGATCAGCGCGTCGGCCTTGTCCTGCTTGAGCACGCCCTGCTCCACCAGCAGGCGGATCAGGTTGACGGTCGCGTTCTCCGACGGCGCGGCGTGGGCGACGGTCGGACCGACCGCGGTGGCGGCGGCCAGCAGGCCGAGCGCCAGGGTCAATCGGTTGACTGGGCACTTCATGGGTTTGCAGCTCCTGTGGGTCAGTCGTGCTTCGTTGTTCATGGCCGGCGCCCCTGCAGGGCGATCTTCACCGGCAAGGTCAGGTTGGCGGGCGGGCGCTGGTCGAGGGCGCGGGCGCCGCGCAGGGCGGCGAGCACCTGGGCGTCCACCTCCGGCTCGCCGCTGCCGCGCAGCAGCTCGACACGGGTGATCTCGCCCGCGGCGCTGAGCCAGATCTCGGCCTGCAGGTTGAACACCAGGTTGCGCAGCTCGGGGTTGTCGCGCAGCAGGCGCTGGAAGGCGTAGGCCAGGTACTGGCTGTAGGTGCCGCTGCCCAGCCCCCCTCCGCCGCCACCGGCCATGCCGCCGCCCTTGCCGGCGCCGACGTTGAAGCTGTCGCCGCCCGCTTGCGCGTCGCCGTCCATCTGCATCGGCTCGGCCAGGTCCTGGGCCGGATCGGGCGCCTCCTCGGCGGGCTTGACCTCTTCGGCCTCGGGCACCGGCTGCGGCTCGACGATCTTCTCCTCGACCGGCGGCTCGGGCTCCTTGGGCGGCTCGGGCGGTGGTGGCGGCGGTGGCGGCAGCGGGATGATCGCCGGCACCTTGGGCGCTTCGCGGCGCACCCCGGCCATGTCGTTGGCCCACTGCCACAGCAGCCAGGCCAGGCCAGCGCCAGCAACGGCGAGCACGGCCCAGGTCAGCAGGCGGCGGGGGTTGACTGTACGTTCCATGGCTGCCCTCACCCCTGGTTCGGCTTGCCGGTAACCAGCCCGACCTGGGCCAGTTCGAGACGGCGCAGCAGGTCGAGCACCTCGACCACCTTCTGGTACTGCACGCCCGCGTCGCCGCGCACGATCAGCGGGAAGTCGGGGTTGCGCGCCTTCTCGCTGCGCAGGCGGTCCTCCAGCTCCTGCAGCGTCACCGGATAGGCGTCGAGAAACACCTGGCCGGCGTCGTTGATCGAGATCGCCTTGGTCTTGGGCTGGGCCAGCGACACCGTGGCGCTGGCCTTGGGCAGCTGCACCTGGATCCCGGAAACCTGCGCAGTGGCGGTGAGGATGAACATCACCAGTACCACCATCAGCACGTCCACCAGCGGGGTGATGTTGATGCTGTCGACCGCGGCGTCGGTGTCGTCGTCATGGGCGTTGTTCACGGATGCCATGGCTGTGCCCTCACGCCGGAACCGACGGGTTGACGCTGCGCCCGGTCGGGCGCTGCGCCGCTTCACCGGCCTGGCCCTCGCCGTGCAGCTCGGCCAGGCGGGTGATGAACTCGTCGACGAATACCCGCATGTCGGCGCTGACCTCGCGGTTGCGCGTGGTCAGGCGGTTGTAGCCGAACAGCGCGGGGATGGCGACGAACAAGCCCATGGCGGTGGCCAGCAGCGCCGCGGCCATGCCCGGGGCGATGGCATTGATGTTGACGTCGCCGGCCATGGCGGTGCCGAGGAACACCACCATGATCCCCAGCACCGTGCCCAGCAGGCCGATGTAGGGGCCGCCGGCAATGGCGTTGGACAGGGTCGACAGCTTCGATGACAACGCCTGGTTCTCGCGGGTGCGCACGCCGTCCATGGAGCAGCGGATGGCCTCGATGGTGGCCGCGGACACTTCGCGGGTGTCGGCGCCCTGGGCGCGGCGGGTGCGCAGTTCCTGCACGGCCACCAGGTACAGGCGCCACAGCGAGGAGTCGGTGAGCCGCCCATGCAGGTCCTGATCGTCGGCGAACTGCTCCAGGCGCGTGCCGACCATGGCGAACCGCTCGCGAAAGCGGGTGTTGGCGGCGGTGACGCGACTGAGGGTGCGCTGCTTGCGTAGCATGATCACCCACGACTGCACCATCATCAGCACCAGGATGGCGATGATCACCCAGGCGTCCACCGGCACCGCCTTGAGCAGGAAGCCCAGGCCGCCGAAGCCGAAGCCCGACTGTTCCTCGTCGACGCCGTACACCACCAGGCGCGACTCGGCGCCCTGGGCCAGTACATCGGCCTGCAGGCCTGCCTGGCTGCGGGCCACGCGCGACAGGCGCAGTTCGTCCAGGGCGCCGACAAAAGGCGCGAACTGGCTGGTCACCTCGCCTTCGGGCGGCGGCAGGTCACCACCAATGCCGACGGCACCGTTGAAGGCCGCCAGACTGGCGGCCAGGCGGGCCACCGGCTGGCCTTCGAGCAACAGGCTCAGGTTGCCGCCCTCGCCCACCAGTGCCAGGTGTTGCCACTGACCGGCGCTCACGGCCTGGCTGGCGCTGGCGCGCTGGCCGTCAACCTCGACGAAAGGCACGCCCTGGGCCAGGCCCAGCAACAGGCTGTGGCCGGCCTCGCGACGGGCCAGCAGCAGTTGCTCGCCCACCGCCTGATCCTGGCGCAGCCAGGTGCTGAAAGTGAACGCCGCGCCCGCCGGCAGTTGCAGCGAGGCGCTGGCCGGCAGTTGCAGGCCCTGGCCACCGAGCTGAATGGCCCGGCCGATCACGCCGTCGACGCTCACCGTCGGCCCTTGCAGCTGATTGCCATAGGGGCTGGCGTCGCGGGCGGTGGCACTGTCGAAGTGGTAGAGCGCGGTGTAGTCGGCGTCGAAGCTGGGCTGGCCAGCAGGCGCCTGGGCTTTCGGGTTGCCGTAGTACATCCACAGCTCCTGGCGCTGGCCCGCTTCTATGCGTGGCACGTCCACCCAGATCAGCGCCATGCCCATCAGCGGATCGAACTGCTCGACATGGTGGTTGAGCACGGTCTTGTCATCGGCGCTGACGAAGCGGATGTCGGCGCCGGTCTCGCTGACGCCGTCGAAGCTGAAGTTGCCGGTGTGCAGGCGCACCAGCAGCGCGGTGCGGCCCAGCGCCTGGGTCAGTCCGGCGCCCTGGGGCGTGGTGTCCACGGCGATCTGCTTGCGGTACATCCAGTCGTCCTGCCACCAGGCGCTGGCGCTGCCCGGCAGGGCGAAGCCCAGGCACAGCAGCAAGGTCAATATCAGGCGTTGCATGAGAGGTCTCCAGGTCGATGCCGGTCAATGAGTCAGAAGGTCGCCTGCACACTGAAGTGCACACGGGAAGCGTTCTTGTCGGTGTTGGGGCCGTCCTTGAGCGGCACGGCCCAGTCGACGCTGCCGGACAGCCAGTCGTTGAGCGTGGCGCGGGTGCCGATGCCGGCACTGGCCAGGCTGTAGCGGTCGTCCTGCTCGGGCAGCGCGTCCTGCAGGCGCAGCTGGGCGCCTTCGGCGAACAGATAGAAGCGCCAATCGCTGATGTAGCTGCCGACATAGCGGCCGATGGATGGGGTGCGCAGCTCCTGGGAGAACAGCAGGCCGTCGTCCCCGGTACGCTCGGCGGCCAGGTAACCGCGCACCGAAGTGGCACCGCCGGCGGCGAACTGCTCGTTCGACACCAGCGGCCCCGAGGCCAGCTGGAAGGCCAGCTTCGAGGCGCTCTGCCAGGAGCCTGCGAAGTCGAAGGTGTAGCTGCCGTCGCCCTTGAGCGCGGCGAAGCTGGAATCGGCGCGGTAGCGCTTGTAGTCGAACTCGGCGTCGTCGCTGCCGTAGCCCAGCAGGCTGCGGGTGCCGGCCACCAGGCTCAGGCCCAGGCTCAGCTGGTCCTGCTCGGTGAAGCGGTAGCCGGTGTAGCCCAGGGTGATGGGGGCGTACTTGAGTGGTACCTTGTCGCTGCTGGCGCCCAGGCCGACCTGCTCGTCGAAGTCCTTGAAGTCCACGCCGATCGACAGGGCGTTGGCCCAGGCGCCGACGCCCGGCAGGTTGTAGATTGCCGAAACACCATAGGAATGGCCCTTGCCCAGGACGTTGGTGCCGCCCACCGTGGCGACGTTGCTGTCGGAGTGGTAGCCGGAGAACTGCACGGTCCAGCGCTCGTTCAGGGGTGCGGCGTAGGAGCCGGACCAGACTTCGGCATTGTCACGGTCCTGGGGCGCGGTGAACCAGGTCAGCGAGACGCTGTGGCCGGCCTGCCAGAGGTTGTTGTAGCCCAGGCTGATGACGCTGCGCAGCTTCTCGGTGTCGGCGCTGTGATCGTTGTTCAGGCCCAGGCTCAGGTGCCAGGGCTGCTTGTCCTCGACCTGCAGGTCGACATCCATGGTGCCCGGCCGCTGGCCTTCGCGCACCAACGGCATGACCTGCCGGCCCGGGGTGCGGTTGAGCGTGGCCAGTTCGTCCTGCACCTGGGCGAAGTCGGGCACCTTGCCCTCCTCCAGCGCCGGAACCTGTTCACGAATCTCCAGCGGCGAGTAATGCTTGGCGCCCACCACCCGCACTCGCCCGACCTTGGTTTCGCTCACCTGCAGGTAGACCACGCCGCCCTCGACCTTCTGCTCGGGCAGCTCGACGAACACCGACTGGTAGCCACGGGCCTGGTAGCTTTTCTGCAGGGCCTCGCGGGCGCCTTCGAGGTCGGCCAGGGACTTGTCCGGCCCCAGGTAGGGATAGACCGCCTCCTCGATGGCCTGGGCGTCGAGCACCGTATTGCCGCGCACCACGTATTCATTGATCTCGACCCGGCGCTGCGCCTCGTCCGCGGACACGTTGCCCGCCAGCAGGCACGACAGCAGCCCTGCGCCCATGGCGCATCGCTTGAAGAAAAAATGCTCCACACCGCCCCCTTGAGCGCCAGGAATTCGTTGGGTTTCTAGTGGTTTGCGTCAGGCGCGGCCTGACCTTGGTGACGTGCCAGCCAGCTGTGCAGCAAGGCCAGGTTGAGGCTGAACTCGGGCATGGCCTGCAGGCTCGCGCCGAGCACCTCGTCGACCATGCGCTGCAGCAGCGACACGGCCATGGCGCTGCCCAGCAGCACGCCGAGGTCATGACTGAACAGGCTGAAGTTCCACACCCGCGATTTCAGTTCCAGGCCGGCGAACCAGCGGAACAGCAGGTTGTAGTTGAGCTGCTCGTAGAGCTGCTTCTCGCTGGGCACCGAATACAGCAACTGCAGCAGCAGCACGTGCATCAGTGTGTGCGGGGCGATGATCATGCCCTGCTGCTCGGCCAGCAGCGCCAGCGCGGCCTGGTGCTCATCCAGCAAGGCTTCGATACGCGGCTTGAGCAGCGCCAGCGAATGCCCGGGCGGCACGCAGCTGGCCACCTCGCGCAGGGCGCCCTGCCAGTCTTCCTGGGAGACGATCCATACCCACGGCGCGCCGTAGCGATAGACCGAGACCGGCTGCTTGCGCGCCGCCTCGACGATCTTCGCCAGGCGCTGGTCGAGCTCCTGCATTCCCACTTTCGTGTAGCGTTCCATAGTCCCCATCGCCCCGCTCCCAGGCCGTTCCCCAAGGCTCGACCGGCCTGATGGCCAGATGCCTTGCCGGTATCCATGGCTTTGACGGGGGTGGCGCTTTGCTACCGACGTTTTGTCATGAAAGGTTCATCAGGGAGACTGCATCGAGGGGGCGGAGCAACCATTGGTCGGCAACGGAAAATCCAGCGTCGAATGTCCGCGCTGCCATTCGACCACTCGGTGAACCCCCAGCGTGGAGTCACGCCCATGAGCCATTCCACCCCCAAGCATGCCGTGGTCACGCGCAGCCAATGGCTCGCCGCCCGCCGGCAACTCTGGTTGCACGAGAAAGCCTTTACCCATCAACGCGATGAACTTGCCGCTGCCCGCCGCGCCTTGCCCTGGGTGCAGGTGGAGCAGGACTATCGTTTCCAGGGCCCACACGGTGAGCTGAGTCTGGCCGAGCTGTTCGCCGGGCGCAGCCAACTGCTGGTCTATCACTTCATGTTCGCCGGGGGCTGGAGCGAAGGCTGCCCGGGCTGCTCCTTCCTCGCCGATCATTTCGACGGCGCCAACCTGCACCTGGCCCACCATGACGTGTCGCTGGTGGCGGTGTCACGGGCACCCTATGGCGAATTCCAGGCGTTCCGCCAGCGCATGGGCTGGCAGTTCCCGTGGTATTCCTCGCACGGCAGCACCTTCAACCAGGACTTCGGGGTCACTGTCGCCACCGATGGCAGCGCCCAGTACAACTACGAGCCCTACAGCGGCGACGAGGCGGAGTTGCCCGGATTGAGCGCGTTCTACCGGGACGCCGACGGCAGCCTGTACCACACCTACTCCACCTATGCCCGGGGGCTGGACATCCTGGTCAATGCCTACAACTTCCTCGACGTGGCCCCCCTGGGGCGCAACGAGGAAGGGACGATGGATTGGGTGCGCCATCATGATCGCTATGACGGGGCCCAAGGCAAGTCACACTGCTGCGGGGACTGATCGTTTCGCTGGTGGTGTCAGATCGCCTGCACCGCCAGCAATTCGGTCAGCACCTCGGCCAGCGCCTTGACCATCGCGTCCGCCGTTGGCCGGTGCACGATCACGATTTCGTAGCTGTCCACCTCCGGCAGCCCCTGCCCGGCGCCCAGCACCCGATGCTCGTCGAGCGCCGCCCGCGGGGGCAGCAGGCTGATGCCCATGCCGTCGGCCACCGCCGCCTGGATCCCGCTGAGGCTGGAACTGGTAAAGCTGATGCGCCAGCGCCGGCCCATGCCTTCGATCGCGCTGATCATGTCGTCGCGGTACAGCCCGCGTGGCGGAAAGGTCACCAACGGAATCGGATCGAGCTCGAAGGACGGCGTGCGCGCGCTGTCGATCCACTGCAAACGCTCTGGCCAGCAGGCCACGCCCTCGCGGCTGTTGCGCCGCTGCTTGAGCAGCACCAGGTCGAGTTCACCGTTGTCGTAGGCCTGGCTGAGATCGCGGCACAGGCCGCTGGTGACCTCCAGCTTGACCTGCGGGTGGCGTCGGCTGAACGCGGACAATGCGTTGGTGGTGCGCCCGCCGACGAAATCCTCCGGCACGCCCAGGCGCACGGTGACCCCGACCATCGCCCCGGCCAGGGCTTCAAGCATCTGGTCATTGAGGGCCAGCATGTGCCGGGCGTAACCGAGCAAGGTCTGCCCGGCATCGGTGGGCAACACATCGCGGTTGCCACGCACCAGCAGGCGATGGCCGACCATGTCCTCCAGGCGGCGGACCTTCTGGCTGATGGTCGACTGGGTGGAATGCAGGCGGGCGGCGGCGGTGGTGAAACTGCCGCAATCGGCCACCACGACGATGGCGCGCAGCAGGTCGAGGTCGAACAAGGCCCTATTCGGTTTTACGCTGGAAGACATCTCTGTATTCGACTTCTGAATGACAAGGCTGACTTCTACCATGGGCGCCCAGTGCCGGCAACATGCGCAAATACACTGGATCCCATCCGGATAATTCACTTCTCCTACAACCACAAGGGCCCTACATTCAAGCTTCGTCGCATCAGGATACCGATGACCATGCGCCTGCCGTTCGCCGCCTTGCTGTTGAGCCTGAGCCTTGCCACCCATGCCGAGACCTCAGCCATGAATCCCCCCTTGCTCGATGCCGCCCGCCACGGTGACGCCCCTGCCGTGCGCCAGTTGCTCGACCGTGGCGCCCTGCCTGATACCCGCAACGACCAGGGCCAGACTGCGCTGCTGGTGGCCACCCATGCCAACCAGGTGGAGGTGGCCAAGGTGCTGATCGAGGCCGGTGCCGACGTCAACGCCAAGGACAACATCAACGACAGCCCCTACCTGTATGCCGGCGCGCGCGGGCTCAACGACATCCTGCGCCTGACCCTGGCCCATGGCGCCGACCTCAAGAGCACCAACCGCTACGGCGGCACCGCACTGATCCCGGCGGCCGAGCGCGGTCACGTCGAGACCGTGCAACTGCTGATCGAGGCCGGCGTCGACGTCGACCACCTCAACCGCCTGCACTGGACCGCGCTGCTTGAGGCGGTGATCCTTGGCGATGGCGGCCCTCGGTATGTGGAGATCGTGCGCCGGTTGCTGGCGGCCGGAGCAGATCCGCGGATCACCGACAAGGAGGGTGTGACCGCGCTGGAGCACGCCCGCCAGCGCGGATACCGGGAGATGGTGACGCTCTTGGAGCAGTAGAACCTGGCGTCGTTGCCGGCGATTGGACCGCAAAGCGGTCCCCCACTGTTCTATTCCACAGCCTCGAACGGCAGCCCAACGTAGTTCTCGGCAATATTGGCAAGGCCGGCCGGCGAACCAAGGTAGTACTCGCGGTCGGCCTCCTGCATCTTGCGGTCCCAGTCGTCCTGATGCGCGCCGAAATCATGCAGCAGCCGAGTCATGAACCAGCTGAAACGCTCGCCCTTCCACACCCGCCGCAAGGCCAGCGGCGAGTACTGCGCCAGCAGGTCGGTGCGGCCCTCGCGGTACACCTTGACCAGGATCCGATACAGGTAGTTTACGTCCGACGCCGCCAGGTTCAGCCCCTTGGCGCCGGTGGGCGGGACGATATGGGCGGCGTCGCCCACCAGAAACAACCGGCCATGCTGCATGGGCTCGAGCACATGGCTGCGCAGCGGCGCGATGCTCTTCTCCAGCGCCGGCCCCGTGACCAGTTGCGCGGCCACCTCCGCCGGCAGGCGCGCCTTGAGCTCATCCCAGAAGCGCGCGTCTGGCCAGTCCTCCACCCGCTCCTGCAAAGGCACTTGCAGGTAATAGCGGCTGCGGGTCTGCGAGCGCTGGCTGCACAAGACGAAGCCGCGTTCGTGGTGGGCATAGATCAGCTCGTGGTTGACCGGTGGGGTGTCGGCCAGCAACCCCAGCCAGCCAAACGGATAGACCCGCTCGTACATCTTCAGCACGTCGGCCGGAATGCTCTGGCGCGCCACTCCGTGGAAGCCGTCGCAGCCGGCGATATAGTCGCAATCGACCCGGTGCTGACAACCGTCCTTGTCGAAGGTGAGGTAGGGCCGCTCGCCGTCGATGGCGTGGGGGCGGACATTGTCCGCTGAATAGATGATCGGCGCCCCGCTGGCCTGGCGTGCCTGCATCAGGTCCCGGGTGACCTCGGTCTGACCGTACACCATCACCGTCTTGCCGCCGGTCAGCGCCTTCAGGTCGAGGCGCTGGCGACGGCCATTGACCAACAGTTCAACGCCTTCGTGTACCAGCCCTTCACGGTCCATGCGCTCGGCCACCCCGGCCTCGCGCAGCAGGTCGACCGTGCCTTGCTCGAGCACGCCGGCGCGGATGCGTCCCAACACATAGTCGGGGGTCTGGCGCTCGACGATCAGCGTGTCGATGCCCGCACGCTGCAGCAGCTGGCCCAGCAGCAGGCCGGAGGGGCCGGCGCCGATGATTGCAACCTGAGTCTTCATTGTTGTTGTCTCGCGATGACGATGCCGGCCGGTACTGGCAGTGGCCGCACATCTGCTGTTAGGGTTTGCACCTGTATTTTTACTGGCGAACCTTGGGCGAAACGTGTGATATCTGTGTCAAAAACTGCACTTTTCAAAAATTCGTTCGATTAACGGACAATCCTTCATGCACATCCCGCTCCCCGGCATCCCGCTGTTCCAGCTGTACGGCGAACATCACGCCTGGCCGGACACCGACCTGCTGCACTGCGAGTCGATCCCGGCGCGCAGCCGCCTGCACCATTGGGAAATCAAACCGCATCGGCATGCCGAGCTGTTCCAGCTTCTCTATGTGCAGCGGGGCGAGGCCCAGGTGGAGATCGAGGGCGAGCGCCGGGTGATTCGCGAGGCGGCGATCCAGGTGGTGCCGCCGCTCACCGTGCATGGTTTTCGCTTCAGCGCCGATATCCAGGGGCACGTACTGACCTTCGGCACGGCCCTGGTGGTCGATCTGGAACAGCGCCTCGGCGCTCCCTTGAGCGTACTGACCGCTGCCCGCTGTTACCCGCTGGGCCAGGATCGTCTGCGCCTGCACGGGCTGATCGACACGCTGCAGCAGGAGTATCAAGGCAGCGCGCCGGCACGAGGCCCCCTGCTGCAGGCGCTGGTCACCGCGCTGATGGTCTGGATCCACCGCCAGCAGCAGGCCTTGCCCGCGCGTAACCAGGACGAACGGGACCAGCAGTTGCTGGGGCGTTACCTGCGCCTGGTCGAGGCGCATTACCGCGAGCACCTTGCCGTGGACGACTTCGCCAGCCGGCTGGGCATCACCAGCCTGCAGTTGAACCAGCTGTGCCGAGCGTTGGCCGGGCAATCGGCGTTGCAGGTGATCCACCAGCGCCTGCTGCTCGAGGCACGGCGTAATCTGGCGTATACCCGCATGAGCATCAGCCAGTTGTCCGACAGCCTGGGGTTCAGCGATCCGACCTACTTTGCGCGGTTCTTCAAGCGGCTCGATGGCCGGACGCCCAAGGAATACCGCAGGTCGGTCAATACCTGAAACAAGCCCCACTAGCCTTGCGCGATCCCTGTAGGAGCGGCGCGAAAGGGCTGCAAAGCGGCCCCAGCTTTTTGCAGCGCTACTGTTGGTTTGGGGCCGCTACGCGCCCCTTTCGCGACACAAGGCCGCTCCCACAGGGGCCCAAACTCCCATGGAGGTCCGCTTGACGTATACGTCAACCTGGCATTAGGTTACTTGCATTCCCTCCCCCGAGCCCAAGCATGAGCAGCCAGACCTACAGCATCTCCGACCTGTCCCGCGAGCTGGACATCACCACCCGCGCCATCCGCTTCTACGAGGAACAGGGCCTGCTCAGCCCCGAGCGCCGTGGCCTGGAGCGCATCTACTCGGCGCGCGACAAGGTCACCCTCAAGCTGATCCTGCGGGGCAAGCGCATCGGCTTCTCGCTGGCCGAGTGCCGGGAACTGATCGAGCTCTACGACCCCACCAGCGGCAACCAGAAGCAGCTCACCAGCATGCTGGCCAAGATCGCCGAACGCCGCGCCCAGCTCGAACAGCAGATGCTCGACATCCAGCAGATGCACCTGGAGCTGGACACCGCCCAGGAGCGCTGCGAGCAGGCCCTGGCCGCCACCCTGAACCCGTCGCACCCCCACCGTTGATCCGCCACAGGAAACCCGCCATGTCATTGCCCAAGAATGTCCGTCTGGTCGAAGTCGGCCCGCGCGACGGCCTGCAGAACGAAGCCCAGCCCATCAGCGTCGCCGACAAGGTGCAACTGGTGGACGACCTCACCGACGCCGGGCTCGGCTACATCGAAGTGGGCAGTTTCGTCTCGCCCAAGTGGGTGCCGCAGATGGCCGGCTCCGCCGAGGTGTTCGCCGGTATCCGCCAGCGTGAAGGGGTCACCTATGCGGCCCTGGCACCCAACCTGCGCGGTTTCGAGGATGCCCTGGCCGCCGGGGTGAAGGAAGTGGCGGTGTTCGCGGCGGCCTCGGAAGCCTTCTCGCAGCGCAACATCAACTGCTCGATCAGCGACAGCCTCAAACGCTTTGAACCGATTATGGACGCCGCCCGCAGCCAGGGTGTGCGGGTGCGCGGTTATGTGTCCTGCGTGCTCGGCTGCCCCTACGAGGGGCGTATCGGCGCCGAGCAGGTCGCGCCGGTGGCCCGTGCCCTTTACGACATGGGCTGCTACGAGGTATCGCTGGGCGACACCATCGGCACCGGCACCGCCGGTGACACCCGCCGCCTGTTCGAAGTGGTCGCGGCCCAGGTACCCCGCGAGCAACTGGCCGGGCACTTCCACGACACCTATGGCCAAGCCCTGGCCAACGTCTATGCCGGCCTGCTGGAGGGCATCAGCGTGTTCGACAGCTCGGTGGCCGGGCTGGGCGGTTGCCCGTACGCCAAGGGTGCCACCGGTAACGTCGCTAGCGAGGACGTGGTGTACCTGTTACAGGGGCTGGGCATCGAGACCGGCATCGACCTGGACAAGCTGATCGCCGCCGGCCTGCGCATCAGCGAAGTGCTGGGGCGCGCCACCGGTTCGCGGGTAGCGCGGGCACGTGGCGTGCGCTGAGTCATACGCGTGTCACACAGATGTGGGCGGAGTGTTACCGCCTACACGCTTGCCAGAAAAAAATCGGGTAACAGGGAAACAATTCGACAGAATTTCACGTGCCACCTTTTGAGGGAAATCCATTAAACCATTGAATTTTAAGGACTTTTAAAAGTTGGCACGCCATCTGCTATATCTTTTGGCATAACAAGAACAAAAAAACGCGATACCCAATAAAAACAACAGTAAACGGCTCTGACATAACAAGAACAACACGGCAGAGGCGTAGCAAGCAGATTTTTTTGGAGTCGACGTGCTTTCCAGGGGGCCGCCCCCGCAGCCTGACACAGAACAATAAAACTACCTCCAAGGTAGCGGCAGTCAAGGTTGGATCACGTTGGATGAACGCAAGTCAGCGCTCAAAAAAATACGTTTGCTCTTGGCCCCGGTTGGGGGCCCCGCAATGCAGAGACAACCGCCGACAAAAACAACAATAGGCTCGTCTCCAATAATAAGAAAAGAGCAGGCAACAACGCTTATGAGGGGAGCTTCGGCTCCCCTCAGTGCTTCCTGCCCTCCTCGTTCTCACCGCCCTTCTTCTCCCGTACCTCGCCCTCGACCTTGTCCACCAGCAGCGGCATGCTGGCCAGCACCAGCAGCGCCATCACGGTGCTCACCAGTGCCGTGGCCTCGCGTCCCATGCCTGCGGCGGTACCGATAGCCGCGGTCATCCACAGTCCGGCAGCGGTGGTCAGGCCCTTGACGTGGCTGGCATCCTGGCTGTTGCCCTTGAGAATCGTGCCCGCCCCGAGAAAGCCTATGCCGGCGACGATGCCCTGGATCACCCGGCTCAACGCCTGCTCGTCGGCGCCGGCCATGCTTGGCGCCAGCACGAACAACGCCGCGCCCATCGAAACCAGCATGTGCGTGCGCACCCCCGCCGCCTTGCCCTTGCTCTCGCGCTCGAAGCCCAGCACCGCCCCCAGCAAAGCCGCCATCAACAAGCGAATCAAGATACGGGCAACCTCGCGCTCGTCGGTGACATCGGCGAATTCGCTGTGCAAAGCCTCAAGGATCGAATGCCAGAATGCGTCCATCGGTAGCCTCCCGGTGTCTTCTACAGAAGACCGCAGCACACGCGCCGCGTGCGTTGCGCTTGGCCTAACGGAACTCCTCATACGCTGGCAGAGGTGCGGTGGATAGCCGCAGGCATCTGCAACCAAGCGCTCAAGGCGTTGAAAGCCGGGGCCTAAGCAGATAGGGCACTCATCTGATATGGTTTTTATCTCAATACCTGGGCCTGTGCTGAAAACAGATCGGGGGCCATAGTGCCATGGCCTGATCGAGGCCTGATGAGCGATGAACCATGAGCGATAGAATCCCCTTCCGAGTCATCGAAATTGCCCCCGCCGTCAACAAGAGCAAAAGCCAGGTGGCCGGTGGCATCCACACCCGCAGCTTCACCGGCTTCTACCGCAACCTGCGGATCGCCTTTGCCGGGTTGCTGTTCGCGCTGTTCTTCGGCACCGCCTGGTTGCAGTGGGGCGACCGCCAGGCTGTGCTATGGGACCTGGCCGAAAGCAAATTCCACATCTTCGGCGCAACCTTCTGGCCGCAGGATTTCATCCTGCTCTCGGCGCTGCTGATCATCTGTGCCTTCGGCCTGTTCGCCATCACCGTGTTTGCCGGCCGCGTCTGGTGCGGGTACAGCTGCCCGCAGAGCACCTGGACCTGGCTGTTCATGTGGTGCGAGAAGATCGCCGAAGGCGACCGCAACCAGCGCATCAAGCTGGCCGCCGCGCCCTGGGGCGTCGAGAAAATCGCCCGGCGCGGCCTCAAGCATGGCCTGTGGCTGGCCATCGGCCTACTCACCGGGCTGACTTTCGTCGGCTACTTCACCCCGATCCGCCCGCTGGCCGCCGAGCTGTTCAGCTTCGAGCTGGGCGGCGTGGCGCTGTTCTGGATCCTGTTCTTCACCGGCGCCACCTACCTCAATGCCGGCTGGCTGCGCGAGGCCGTGTGCATGCACATGTGCCCCTATGCGCGGTTCCAGAGCGTGATGTTCGACAAGGACACCCTGGCGGTGGCCTACGATCCCAGCCGCGGCGAAGCCCGTGGCCCGCGCAAGAAAGGCAGCGACCCGCGCAGCCAGGGCCTGGGCGACTGCATCGACTGCACCCTGTGCGTGCAGGTCTGCCCTACCGGCATCGATATTCGCGAGGGCCTGCAGATGGCCTGCATCGGCTGCGCCGCCTGCATCGACGCCTGCGACGGGGTGATGGACAAGATGAACTATGCCCGTGGCCTGATTGGCTACAAGTCAGAGCACAACCTGCAAGGCGGCAAGACCCACTGGATGCGCCCTCGCCTGCTGGGCTACGCCGCCGCGCTGACAGTGATGATCGGCGCACTGGTGGTCGCCCTGCAGATGCGCCCGATGGTATCGATGGACGTGATCAAGGACCGCGGCCTGTTCCGCGAGAACGCTCTGGGCCAGATCGAGAACATCTACCTGCTCAAGATCATCAACAAGACCCAGGAACCGCAGCACTATCGCCTGCGCCTGGTGGACGCCGACGGCTTCGAGCTGCACGGGCGTACCGAGTTCACCCTCGCCGCCGGCGAGATGAGCGAGCTGCCGGTGTCGGTGGCGATGCTAGCCGATCGCCCGAGCAGCAGCTCCCAGGAGCTGGCATTCGAGATCCAGGACAGCGACCAGCCCGGCATCCGCAGCACCGCGCACAGCCGTTTCGTCGCGCCGATGAATCGCTGATCCCCTACACTGACCACCACCTTGCCTGCCCAGACCCTAATGAAACGCTACGAACGATTTGCCGATGACATTGCCGAATTGATCCGCTCCGGGGTGCTTGGCCCCGGTCAGCGGGTACCTTCGGTGCGTTACGCCAGCCAGACCCACGGGGTCAGCCCGTCCACGGTGTTCCAGGCCTACTACCTGCTGGAGCGGCGCGGCCTGATCCGCGCCCGGCCGCGCTCGGGCTACTTCGTCAATGCCCATGCGCCGCGCCCGTTCAGCGAGCCACAGCCCCAGGCGCCGGCCAGCGAGTCCACCGATGTCGATGTCAGCGGCCTGGTGTTCTCGATCCTCGACTCGATCAAGGATCCGCACACCGTGCCATTCGGCTCGGCCTTTCCCAGCCCGACCCTGTTCCCCCTGCAACGCCTGTCGCGATCGCTGGCCAGCGCCAGCCGGGCCATGGACCCGCGCATGGTGGTCACCGACCTGTCGCCGGGCAACCCGCAACTGCGCCGGCAGATCGCCCTGCGCTACATGGTCGCCGGGTTGATGCTGCCGATGGAGGAACTGCTGATCACCAACGGCGCCCTGGAAGCGCTGAACCTGTGCCTGCAGGCCGTCACCCAACCCGGCGACCTGGTGGCCATCGAGGCACCGGCCTTCTATGCCTGCCTGCAGGTACTCGAACGCCTCAAGCTCAAGGCGGTGGAAATCCCGGTGCACCCGCGCGAGGGCATGGACCTCGGCGTGCTGGCCCAGACCCTGGAGAAACACCCGGTCAAAGCCGTGTGGTGCATGACCAACTTCCAGAACCCGGTGGGCGCCAGCATGCCGGAGGCCAAGAAGCAGGAACTGGTCGAGCTGCTGCGTCGCCACCAGGTGCCGCTGATCGAGGACGACGTCTACGCCGAGCTGTACTACTCGCAGCAAGCGCCGAAGCCGGCCAAGGCCTTCGATACCGAGGGCCTGGTGATGCACTGCGGCTCGTTCGCCAAGAGCCTGGCGCCGGGCTACCGGATCGGCTGGGTGGCGGCCGGACGCTTTGCGCAGAAGATCGAGCGGCTCAAGCTGATGACCTCGCTGTGCGCCTCGATGCCGGCCCAGGCGGCGATTGCCGACTACCTGCAGCACGGCGGCTACGATCGCCACCTACGCAAGCTGCGCTACGCCCTGGAAGGTCAGCAGGCCAACATGCTGGCCGCCATCGCCCGCCATTTTCCGGCGCAGACCCGGGTCAGCCAGCCGTCTGGGGGCTATTTCCTGTGGCTGGAGCTGCCCGAGCAGATGGACGCCCTGAAGCTGTTCCATATGGCCCTGGCCCAGGGCATCAGCATCGCGCCGGGGCCGATCTTCTCGCCGACCCGACGCTTCGGCAACTGCATCCGCCTGAACTACGGCAGCCCGTGGGGCGATGGCGCGGAACAGGCCATGGAGACCTTGGGGCGGATCGTGCGGTCGTTCTAGTCCAGCAATGGCGGTAGCCAGGTTGAACGGCTATAGTTTCGCAGCACTTTGCCTGGATCCCGCCCATGCCAGACTATCCAGCATCACCCGAGCAGCTGCTGGCCCGCATCGGCGAGCTTGAGGCACAGCTCGCCAGGCACGATCTCGAACGAGCCTGTTTCGCGATGCTAAGTACACACATGGCCGAAGGGTTCTGTGTGCTGGAACTGCTCGATGGCCCCCACGGACCGCTGAGCGATTACCGCTATATCCTCAGCAACGACGCCTGCCTGCGCCACACCGGCCACGACAAGCAGATGGGACAGACGGTGCGCGAGCTCATCCCCGACGAAGCCGACGCCTGGGTGCCCCGTTTCGCCGAGGTACTGCGCACCGGGCAGTCGACACATTTCGAGCAACGCCTGAAGATCAGCGACCGTCTGCTCTCCATCTCGGCCCATCGCCTGGGCCGGGCCAGTGACAGGCGCGTGGCCGTGCTGTTTACCGGGGTCCCTGCCAGCCAACAGGCACGAGACCTTCTGTACGAGCAGGCGGAGAAGCGCATGGACAGGGCCGAAACCAACAGCAGATTGCTCGGCGAACTGGTGGACCACAGCCTGGCCAACGTGTTTGCCGCAGACTGTAGTCTGCGCCTGGTGGCGATTAACCGCACGGCCCGGGAAACCTTCGAGCGGCTGCATGGCATTTCACCCAAGGTTGGCGACCATGTCCGGGAGATCCTGGCCGGCCAACCGCAGATCATGGAAAAGTTTCAACCGCTCTGGCCGCGGGTGATCGCCGGCGAGTCATTCATCGAAATGGTCAGCATCGGCCCGCCCGATGCCCCGCGCCACTACGAAATGCGCTACAACCCGTTGCGCGATGCCGAAGGCCAGATATGTGGGGGTTATCTGTTCGCCTACGACATCACCAGTCGCGTGCTGGAGCAGGAGCGCCTGAGCCAGGCCGAGGAGGCCCTTCGCCAATCACAGAAAATGGAAGCCATCGGCCAATTGACCGGTGGCATTGCCCATGACTTCAACAACCTGCTCGGCGGCATCGTCGGCGCGCTGGAGCTGGCAGACAAGCGTATGACGCAGGGCCGTCAGCAGGACAGCAGGCACATGCTCGGCATTGCCCGGCAGAACACCTCGCGCGCCACTGCCCTGGTCCAGCGCCTGCTGGCTTTCGCCCGCCAGCAGGCGCTGGTGCCTCAGCCGGTGGATGCACACCACCTGGTGGCCGACATGCACGACCTGATCCACAGCTCCCTCGACAGACATATCGAGTACGTCGATGCCACGCTCGCCGGCCAATGGCTGGTCTGCGTCGATCCATCACAGCTGGAAAGCACCCTGCTCAATTTGTGCATCAACGCGCGGGACGCCATGACACAGGGTGGCACCTTGCGCATCAGCAGTGCCAATTGCCAGATGGATGCAGCGCAAGCAGCAAGTCTTCAACTTCCCGCAGGGCAGTATCTGCATATACAGGTCGAGGATAACGGCTGCGGCATGCCCCAGGAAATCAGCGCGCGTGCCGCCGAACCTTTTTTCACCACCAAGCCCCTGGGGCAAGGCACCGGGTTGGGCCTGTCCATGGCCTACGGCTTCGTACGCCAGTCGGCCGGCCAACTGAGCATCGACAGCGCACCGGGACACGGTACCTGTATTCACCTGTATCTGCCACGCGGGCTGCCAGGCTCAACGCCTCAGGCCGATGACACAGAGCAGATGATCAAACCCTCGAGCACTGGACAGTCGCTCATTCTGCTGGTGGAGGATCAAACGACGTTGCGCCTGGTGATGCGGGAAGTCCTGGAGGAACACGGTTTCCAGGTGCAGGACTACGAGGACGGCCATACGGTCCTGCACGCCCTGGCCGAAGGTATTCGGCCAGACATGCTGGTGGTGGATATCGGGCTGCCGGGAGATCTCGATGGCTACCAGGTCGCCAATGCCTGCTGGGCCATCGATGAGCATGTACCTGCCCTGTTCATCACCGGTTACGACGGCGCCATCGACAACAGTCGGATATCAGGCTCGCCGCCAATCGCCCTGCTGCACAAACCCTTCGAACTGACACGACTGACCGCCAAAGTGGAGGAGCTGCTGATCGCCGCGCGAAGCAAGCCCGCGTAGATCCTTGAGCGGTGTGACTGGACAGGCACACCTGCAGGCGATTAGCGTAGCTGACTCCACCTCGACGGATGCCCGAATGCCCTCGCGCGAACTACAGTCCCTGCGCCTGGAAGTTGAACGCCTACGCCAGCGCAACAGCTTGCTGGAGGCCGAACTGGCCACCCCACCCTGGCATGATCCGGACCTGTTTCGTTTTCTCTTCGACACGATGGACGAAGGCTTCTGCGTCATCGAATTCTTCGACGGTCCCCACGGTCCGCTGAGCGACTACGTCCATGTCCTCGCCAACGCCGCCTACGCCCGCCATGCCGGGATTCCCAATGTTGTCGGACAGAAACTGCGGGAGATGGTGCCAGACGAAGCCGACGACTGGGTGGCCCGCTATGGCCAGGTACTACGCACCGGTGAGCCCTTGCAGTTCGAACAGGAACTGGTAGCCACCGGGCGGGTGCTGTCGGTCACCACGTTCCGTATCGAACCTGCCGACAAGCGCCAGGTAGCCGTGCTGTTCAAGGATGTCACCGAACGACGTCGCGCCGAAACCGCGCTGCAACAACTCAACGACCACCTCGAACAGCGAGTCACCACCGCACTGGCTGAGCGCAGCCTGCTCGCCGAGCTGGTCGAGCACAGTGTCGCCCAGGTGCAGGTGGTCGACACCTCGCTGCGTTTTCTCGCGGTCAACGCCCGCGCGGTCGAGGATTTCGACTATCTGTTCGGCCGCAGGATCAAGGCTGGCGACAGTCTGCTGGAACGCCTGGACGGATTCCCCGAGGAGCGCGAACGATCGGTGACACGCTGGCGCAGGGCACTGTCCGGGGAAAGCTATACCGAGGCGATCGAATACGGACGCCGCGGGGACAGGCGTCATTTCGAGCTGCGCTTCACGCCCTTGCGTGACAGCACCGGCGAGATCGTCGGCGCCTACCTGTTCGCCTACGACATCACCCGCCAGGTCAGCGAGCAGAAGCGCCTGCTCGAGACCGAGGAAGCACTGCGCCAGGTACAGAAAATGGAAGCCGTAGGCCAGCTCACCGGCGGCATCGCCCACGACTTCAACAACTTGCTCGGCAGCATACTCGGCGCCCAGGAGTTGATGCGTCAACGGCTGCAGAAGGCCCGCTACGCCGAAGTCCCCCCATTGTTGAACAGCGCCTGTGAGTCCGCGCAACGAGCTGCCACGCTGGTACAGCGCCTGCTGGCATTTTCCCGCCGCCAGACCTTGCTGCCCCAGGCGACTCGCCTGAGCACGCTGGTGGAAGGCATGGAAGACCTGATCAGCCGCAGCGTAGGCCCGGCCATCGCGGTGCACAGTGATTTCGAGCAGGAAAGCGGCACGGTATTCATCGATCCACCGCAACTGGAAAGCGCCCTGCTCAACCTGTGCATCAATGCTCGGGACGCCATGCCTGCTGGCGGTCGCATCAGCATCCGCTGCGTCGCGCTGGAGGTGACGCAGGAAACCGCCCAGTCACTGGATCTTCTTCCCGGCCCCTACCTGCGCTTGAGCGTCAACGACACGGGACGGGGAATGCCACCGGAGGTGATCGATCGCGCGCTCGAACCCTTCTTCACCACCAAACCTATTGGACAAAGCACCGGGCTTGGCCTGTCCATGGTCTATGGTTTTGTCCGTCAGTCAGGTGGACAACTGCAGATCAGCTCCCCGCCAGGTGAAGGTACCTGCATCCACCTGTATCTGCCCAGGCATGACACCGTTGCCCAGCTTGCGCCTGCAAAAGCTGCGTCACCGCTGTCGACTCGCAGCCCCGGAAGGCGGGTACTGCTGGTCGAGGACCAGGACGCGTTACGCCTGGTGATCGCCGAAGTGCTCGAGGAGCTGGGGCACGAGGTCGAAGGCTACGCCACCGGCCCGGCTGCGCTCGAGGCAGACCAGACGTTCGACCTGCTGATCACCGACATTGGCCTGCCCTGTGGCATGAATGGCCGCCAGGTCGCCCAGGCCATGCGCCAGCGCCACCCTTCGCTGCCGGTGCTGTTCATCACCGGCTACGATGCCAATGCGGTGCTCGAGGATGGCCCCCTACCGCAAAGAACCCGCGTACTGACCAAGCCTTTTGATCTCGAGAAGCTGGTGGATCAGGTTGATCTGTTGCTGCGCGAATACCACTAGTGTCGTGTCTCGGAAATAGGCTGTTCACTTTTGACGGCGTCTTGGCCGCCCGGCCGGCGTTGCCACGCCTCGCCACAGCCCTGCTATGACTCGTCGCGGCGCCTTGCCCGAACACCCAGGCCACTCGCCAAAAGAGAACGTATTTCCGAGACAGGACACTAGCGCCCGCCACTCAGATCAATGAAGGTGCCGGTCGCGTACGACGCCTTTTCCGACAACAGCCAAAGGATCGCCTCCGCCACCTCTTCAGGTTGGCCGCCGCGTCCCATCGGCAGGCCTGGCTCAAGCTTGCTTACGCGCTCCGGATCGCCGCTAAGGGCATGGAAGCCGGTGTGGATGTAACCCGGCCGCACACCATTGACCCGCACGCCCTCGCCAGCCACTTCCCTGGCCAGGCCCACCGTAAAGGTATCCAGGGCTCCCTTGGAAGCGGCATAGTCGACGTACTCGTTGGGCGAGCCCAGTCGCGCGGCCATCGACGAGACGTTGACGATCGCCCCGCCCTGCCCACCATGGCGGCGAGTCATGCGCAGCAAGGCGTGCTTGGCGCACAGGATCGGGCCGATCACGTTGGTCTTCATCACCTTGAGCAGGCGGAACTCGGACATGTCCTCGACACGGCTCTGCTGGCCAATGGTGCCGGCATTGTTGACCAGGGCGGTAACCGGCCCGAGCTCCTGATCGACGCACTGGAACAATCGCACCACCTCATCCTCGACGCTGGCGTCGGCACGCACGGCGATCGCCTCGGCGCCCAGCGCACGGACCTGCGCCAGCATCGCCTGTGCGGCCTGGTCGTCAGCGTGATAGTTGATGCAGATTCGGTAACCCTGTTGCGCCGCCAGCAACGCGGTGGCGGCGCCGATGCCTCGGCTGGCGCCGGTGATGACGATAACCTTGTCCATGAGTCTGCCAAGTAGCCAGGAAAAGACCTACAAGACTAGGGGAAATGCCATCACTTGAAAACCACGGGCAGGGAATCATGGGTTTCAATGGCCCGCCGAAGCGGGCGCGGCCTTGGCGGTAAAAGGCGGCTTGGCCAGCCACACCAGCAGGATCAAGCCGGCGAACACCCAGGTCAGCAAGGTGAAATAGTCCACCGTCGACATCATGTACGCCTGGCTGTTGAGTATCTGCTCCAGCTTCGCGTAGCTCTGTGCACTGGCCCCGCCCAACTGCTCCAGGGTTTGCCGGGTGGCCGGCTCGAAGTTGCTGATGTGCTCGCTCAGGTAGGCGTGGTGCTGGTCAGCCCGACGGATCCAGATCCAGGTGGTCAACGACGCAGCGAAGCTACCGCCCAGCGTTCGCAAGAAGGTGGCCAGCCCCGATCCGTCGGCAATTTGGTGCGGCGGCAGGTCCGACAGCAGGATGCTCAGGGTCGGCATGAAGAACAGCGCCACGCCAATGCCCATGAACAACTGCACCAGGGCGATGTGCAGGAAGTCCACCTCGTTGGTGAAGCCCGCGCGCATGTAGCAACTGGTGCCGATCGCCAGGAAGGCGATGCCGGCCAGTACGCGCAGGTCGAAGCGATGGGCATACTTGCCGACGAAGGGCGACATGAGCACCGGCAACAGGCCGATCGGTGCCACCGCCAGGCCCGCCCAGGTCGCGGTGTAGCCCATCTGGGTCTGCAGCCATTGCGGCAGGATCAGGTTGATGCCGAAGAATCCCGCGTAGCCGCCTACCAGCACCAGCGTGCCGATGCGGAAGTTACGGTGCACGAACAATCGCAGGTTGACCACCGGGTGGCGGTCGGTCAGTTCCCAGATAACGAACACTGCCAGGAACACCACCGAGACCAGCGTGCCGATCACGATGAACGACGACTCGAACCAGTCCAGGTCGTTGCCCTTGTCCAGCACCACCTGCAACGCGCCGACGCCGACGATCAACGTCAGCAGGCCGATGTAGTCCATCGGCTGGCGGCTGGTGACCACCGGCCGCGTGCGCATCTGCTGGCGTACCACGGCGGCGGCGAACAGCCCGATCGGCACGTTGATGAAGAAGATCCATGGCCAGCTGTAGCTGTCGGTGATCCAGCCGCCGAGGATCGGCCCGGCAATCGGCGCCACCACCGTGACCATCGCCAGCAACGCCAGGGCCATTCCGCGTTTCGCCGGCGGGTACACGGCGATCAGCAGGGTCTGGGTCATCGGGTACAGCGGGCCGGCCACCACGCCCTGGAGCACGCGGAAAAACACCAGTTCGGACATCGACTGGGCGATGCCGCATAGGAACGAGGCCAGCACGAACAGCAGCGTGGCCCAGAGGAACAGCTTCACCTCGCCGAAACGCCGGCTCAGCCAGCCAGTCAGGGGCAAGGCGATGGCGTTGCTCACCGCGAACGAGGTGATCACCCAGGTGCCCTGCTCCGAGCTCACCCCGAGATTGCCGGAAATGGTCGGCAGCGCCACGTTGGCGATGGTGGTGTCGAGCACTTGCATGAAGGTCGCCAGCGACAGGCCGATGGTGGTCAGCAGCAGGCTCGGCGGGGTGAACTGCGCGGGGGCCGCCTGGCTCATCGCTGGGCCGTCTTGCCGGTGGCGCTGTTCTCGTGGATCAGCCGGGCGATCAGGTGGTCGGCCTCGACCAGCTGACGGTCATACACCTGGGTGGTGTAGCTGGCCTGCTGCGGCGGCTGCTGGGCCAGGGCCGGGCCGCTCTGGTCGTGCAGGTCGACCTCGGCGACGGTGGACAGGCCGATGCGCAGCGGATGCGCCTTCAACTGCTCGGGGTCGAGGTGAATTCGCACCGGTACGCGCTGGACGATCTTGATCCAGTTGCCGGTGGCGTTCTGCGCCGGCAACAGGGCGAAGGCGCTGCCGGTCCCCGCGCCGAGGCTGTCGACGGTGCCGGTGTACCTGACCTCGCTGCCGTACAAGTCGGCGGTGATCTCCACCGACTGGCCGATGCGCATGTCGCGCAGTTGGGTTTCCTTGAAGTTGGCGTCGATCCACACCTCGTCCAGCGGGATCACCGCCATGGTCGCGGTCCCCGGCTGCAGGCGCTGGCCCAGTTGCACGGTACGTTTGGCGACATAACCGGTGACCGGCGCCACCAGCGTGGTGCGGGCATGATCCAGATAGGCTTGGCGCAGGTCGGCGGCGGCGGCCATCACTTCCGGATGCGAGGACACCACGGTGTCGTCGACCAGCGCGGTGCTGGTGTTGAGTTGCTGGCGGGCGCTGTTGACGGCGGCCTGGGCCACGGTCAGGTCGTCGCGGGAGTGGGCGACTTCCTCGGCGGCGATGGCACCGCTGTCGGCCAGTACCTTGCGCCGGTTGTAGTCCTGCTGGGCTTTCTGCAGCTCGGCCTGGCGGGTCTGCAGTTGCGCCTTGAGCGAGTCGACGTTGCTGTACAGCCCGCGTACCTGGCGCACGGTGCGCGCCAGCTTGGCCTCGGCGGACTGCAGGGCAACTTCGCTGTCGGCCGGGTCGAACTGCAGCAGCACCTGGCCGGCATGCACCAGGTCACCGTCATCGGCGCCGATGCTGGTGACGGTACCGGACACCAGCGGGGTGATTTCCACGACGTTGCCGTTGACGTAGGCGTCGTCGGTGCTTTCGTGCCAGCGCCCGACCAGGCTGTACCAGGCCCAGGTGCCGGCACCGGCGAGGACCAGTATCAGCAGCAGGGCGAGCAGCCAGATCTTGCGCTTGCGCGTGTTGTCAGGCGCGGGGGCCGGGGTGGAGGTGTCAGCGGGAGTGGCCATGACAGTACCTTGGAAGATGCGTGACAGGGATCAACGATCGCCGAAGCGGCGGATCGTCAAGGGGTCGCCGGCGTTGAGCAGGACCTTGGCGAGCAGTTGCTCGAGGGTCTTGAGTTCTTCGGGTTGCAGCACGCCGACCAGTTCGTTCATTGCCGCCGCGCCAACCAGGGGCAGGCGGTCGGCCAGGCGCTGGCCATCGGCGGTCAGGGCCAGGCGAACCTGGCGGCGGTCGTCGGGGCAGCGGTTACGCAGGATCAGGCCCTTTTGCTCGAGGCGGTCGAGCATGCGGGTCATCGAGCCGCTGTCCAGGCCCAGGTAGCGGCACAGTTCGGCCGGGGTATCTACCTGGTACTGGGTGACGATGATCAGCACCTTGAACTGGGCGGCGGTGACACCGTCGGCTTCGAGGTGCCAGTCGAGGATGCGGTCCTTGAGGAGCGCTGCGCGGCCGAGCAGCATGCCTATGGCGCAGGTCTGGAAGTTTTCCGGGGTGAAATGGGACATCGGGGTCTGCTCGGGTAATTGTGTGAAAATATTACTGCTTAGGCAGTGAATGTCAAAGCTTTGATTAGGGGGCTAAAGAAAATTTAATCGGGGTCGGGGTCGGGGTCGGGGTCGGGGTCGGGGTCGGGGTCGGGGTCGGGGTCGGGGTCGGGGTCGGGGTCTGGGTCGGGGTCGGGGTCGGGTTTCAGGGTGTGGGTTTTGAATTTTTTGTGCGCATTCGTAGACGATATCGACATTTAGTCACCTTTCCGCCCTTACGGCGGGTTACTTAATGAGATGGTCACCCCGGCACCCTGCGAGGCGTACGCTTTCGCAGGGTGCTTTTACTTCGGAGACCGTCATCATGAGCAGCGTGACCCTGATCGGCATCGACATTGGTAAACATACCTTCCACCTGCACGCCCAGGACAAGTTCGGCAAAGAGGTAATGCGCAAGAAGTGCTCAAGGCAGCAGATGATGCGGTTTCTGGCCAATCATCCCCCTTGCACGGTAGTGATGGAGGCCTGTGCCGGTTCACACTGCCTGGCGCGAGAAATCAAAGCGATGGATCATGAGGCCAAGCTGATCTCGCCGCAGTTCGTTAAACCTTTCGTCAAGAGCAACAAGAATGACTTCGTCGATGCGCAAGCCATCTGCGAAGCCGCTTCCCGACCCTCCATGCGCTTTGTGACGCCAAAATCGCCTGAGCAGCAAACGCTCTCTGTTTCTCATCGGATGCGTGAATCATTGATCCGCGACCGAACCAAGACGGTGAACCAGATGCATGGGTTCCTGCTCGAATTCGGTGTCAGCCTGCCGACCGGATTGGCAGTGGTCAAACGCCTTGCTTCGGTGCTTGAAGAGCACGACCTGCCAATACGGCTCGTCGCATTACTGCAGCGCCTGCATGATCATTTCGTCTACTTGAGCGAGCAGATCAAGGTGTTGGACAAAGAGCTGGAGAGCCAACTGGCTGACGATGATCTAGGCAGTCGTTTGCTGAGCATGCCGTGTGTTGGGCCGATCACCGCCAGCCTGCTGGCTGTAGAAATGGGAGATGCTCGGCAGTACGGCAGTAGCCGGGACTTTGCGGCCTCTGTAGGCCCCGCCAGTACAGCACTGGTGGTAGGCCAGCTTTGCTGGGGATCAGCAAGCGTGGCGACAAGAACCTTCGGCATTTGCTGGTGCTGTGCGCACGGGTCTACATGCTTCGCCTGAAGTATCAGAAAGGCCCATTGGCCGATTGGGTGCGTTCATTGCTCGCGCGACGTCACTCCAATGTGGTGGCCTGCGCGTTGGCCAACAAACTGGCACGCATCGCGTGGGCCATTGCCACTCGGCACACGCAATATAAAACGGAGCCAGACGCGATAAACGCCTGACCCCGTTGTGCTGCACCGAGTTTCACCATCAGGTTTTGCGATAGCTGAACAACAGATGAAATAAACGGCCGATCGGCCTGGCGATGATCCTGAACGACCAATTGGCTCTTGGAAGCCGCCTACTTTGTTAGGATCGCCAGGTGCGAATGCTCATCGTGGCGCGGGATGCGAGCCCAATAGACGCCGGATAGATTGAAGCAAGCCATCCATTCCATCTGATGAACAGTATTGCAAAAAATGGGGTGACCATAGATTGGTCTTAACTCGCCGTCCGCGGCCAAAGTAACCAAAGCCGCCCCGCTCCGTTCATCCGGCCCCTGCGCTTCGCTCCGGGGTCCCCTCGCTCCGTTCTTGCTCCCGGGAGGACCGCGCTGAACGCCCCATCCTGGGGCGCAGCGCTTGACGGCCATCCATGGCCGTCACCTCCCTCCGCAAGAACTCCGCTCGGCCTCCTGAAGTCGCAATTGGTGTTGCTTGAACTATCGCGCGCTTAGAAGCAAGAGCAAGAGCAATCGCAATAAGCGCGAAGTTAGTTGTTTGACCATTAGTTATGTATTGGCTGTTCCGGCCCCTTCGCGGGGCAAGCCCGCTCCTACAGGTTTCTATATAACGACGACTATCGTGTGGGAGCGGGCTTGCCCAGCGATACGATCGAAAGATTAACTAAGTTTTCAACTAGCGACAGCTGCGCCAGTCTAGGCGCCGCCCGTAATTTGCGCGACTTCAGGAGGCCGAGCGCAGGTCTTGCGGAGGGAGGTGACGGGCATGGATGCCCGTCAAGCGCTGGGGCCCAGGATGGGCCCTGCAGCGCGGTCCTCCCGGGAGCAAGGCCGGAGTGAGGGGACCCCGTAGCGAAGCGCAGGGGCCGGATGAATGAGCGCGCGGTTTTGCTTACTTTTGCCAAGACAAAAGTAAGTCGCCGCAAGGGAGGGTGTCAGAAATTTTGTGTTCGGGCATAACATGAGTAAGAGGTGCATGTATGCCAACCAAAAAGAAACCCTTGCGTGACCTGCCCAAAATCCCCAAAGAGCTGCTGGAGCAGTTCGGTGAGGGCCTGATGACCGCAGAGGCTATCGAGGATGCCTCTGCGGCGTTCAAGAAGGCCTTGATCGAACGCGCTCTGCACGCTGAACTTGGCCACCACCTGGGTTATCCGCCGGGCGCGCAGCGCCCAGAGGATGAAACCAACCAGCGTAACGGCAAGAGTGGCAAGACGGTTTTGACCGGCGATGGCCCGCTGCGGCTGGAAATTCCTCGTGACCGAGACGGCAGTTTTGCGCCCATTCTCATCCCCAAGCATGAGCGGCGGTACACCGGTTTCGATGACAAGATCATCGCCATGTACGCCCGTGGCATGACGGTCAGAGAGATCCGAGCCTTTCTGTCCGAGCAGTATGGAACAGAGGTCTCACCCGACTTCATCAGCTCTGTGACAGACGAGGTCATGGAAGAAATTGGCGCGTGGCAGCAGCGGCCACTGGAGCCCATGTACCCGGTCATTTTCTTCGATGCACTGCGGGTGAAGATCCGCGAAGAAGGCTTGGTGCGCAACAAGGCCATTTACTTGGCGCTGGGCGTTCTACCCGACGGGACGCGCGATATCTTGGGCATCTGGATCGAGAACACCGAGGGTGCGAAGTTCTGGATGAAGGTCTTTAACGATCTCAAGACACGTGGTGTCGAGGATGTGCTGATTGCCGTGACCGATGGCCTCAAAGGCATGCCAGAGGCTCTCAGCGCCGTGTTTCCAGAGACGACGCTGCAGACGTGCATCGTGCACCTGATCCGCAACAGCCTGGACTTTGCAGCCTGGGACAAGCGGCGGGCACTGGCCAAGGCGCTCAAGCCGATCTACCAGGCCATCAACGCCGAAGCGGCTGAGCAGGCACTCGATGAGTTTGAAAACGGGCCCTGGGGCAAGCAGTATCCAACGGTCGTTGCGGCCTGGAGACGCGCCTGGGATCGAGTGATTCCCTTCTTTGTCTTCCCACCAGCCATCCGGAAAGTGATCTACACCACCAACGCCATCGAGAGTATCAATGCCCAACTGCGCAAGATCATCAAGACCCGAGGCCATTTCCCGAACGATGACGCAGCTACCAAGCTGATCTGGCTGGGGCTGCGAAACATCACGGCAAACTGGGGCTCAGCGGCGCATGATTGGAAAAGTGCGATGAATCAATTCGCGATTTTGTACGGAGATCGGTTCATCAGGCCGACCTGGTGAAAGTCAGGGCCTGCCTGACGGCAGGCCGTTACCGGCCCGCACACAAAAAATCTGACACTTCCCCGCAAGGCGAAACAGCGATATAAGCGTCGACGCTGCCAATGAATGCGCGCACAACCTTCAAACAACATAAAAACCAAAAACTAACAACTAACAACTAACAACTAACAACTAACAACTAACGACTAACGACTAACGACTAACGACTAACGGAACATTCCAAAAACTTTACTCAACCACCAAATCCCGCCCAACATCCCACCCTCCCCCAAGCGCCGCAATCAACTGCACACTCGCCACCAACCGCCCCTGCAACAACGTCAACACACTCCGCTCGTTGCTAAGCGCCGTCGTCTGCACATTGACCACATCCAGATACCCGATCAACCCCGCCTTGTACTGGTTCTCGGTCAACCGCAACGACTCCCGCGCCGCGTCCAGCGCCTCCTGCCGCACCACCGCCTCGTCCCCGTACACCTTGAGCTGCACCAGATAGTTCTCGACCTCCTTGAACCCGTCGAGCACCGTCTGTCGATACTGCGCCACGGTCTGGTCGTACACCGCCACTGTCCGGTCAACCTCGGCACTGCGCTTGCCGGCGTCGAACAGCGTCAGCGCCAGCTGCGGCCCGACCGACCAGTAACGGTTGGGCAACTCGATCCAGTTGTTGAAACTACTGCTGGAATACCCCCCGTTCATGCTCAAGGACAGATCCGGGAAATACGCCGCCCGCGACACACCGATATTCGAGTTGGCCGCCATGACCTTGCGCTCGGCCGAGGCGATGTCGGGACGCCGCTCGAGCAGCTGCGACGGCAGCGACAGCGGCACCTGCGGCAACGCCGGAATATCATCGCTCGCCGCCAGGGCAAAGTCGGCCGGCGCCTTGCCCATCAGCACGGCGATGGCGTTCTCGTACTGCGCCCGCTGCCAGGCCAGGTCGATCAGGTCGGCCTGGGTGCTCTTGAGCTGGGTACGCGCCTGGGCCACGGCATCCGGCCCGGCAACCCCGGCGCGGTACTGGTTCTCGTTCATCTTCAGCGACCGCTCATAGGCCGCCACGGTGGCCTCGAGCAGGCGCTTCTGCGCGTCGATCACTCGCAGTTGCAGGTAGTTCTGAACCAGTTCCGACTGCTGACTCAGGCGAATGGCCGCCATATCGGCCAGGCTGGCCTCGGCGCTGGACTCGTTGGCGTTCATGGTTTCACGCAACTTGCCCCACAGGTCGATCTCCCAGCTCACCCCGAGCTGCGCGTTGTAGGTATCGCGGATGCCGCTGCTGTTGTTCGACAGGCTGGAGCTGGAACTACCGGTGCCCTGGGCCGAACGGTTCTTGCTGGTGGTCAGGTTCAGCGAAGGGAACAGCGAGGCACGGCTACTGCGCACCAGCGCCTGGGCCTGACGGTACTGCGCCTCATACTGTGCCACGGTCTGGTTGCTGCGGTTGAGCTCCTCAACCAGGGCGTCGAGCTGCTTGTCGCCATAGATCTCCCACCACGCCCCCCGAGCGATGGCATCAGACGGATTGGCCCGGGTCCAGCCCTCGGCCTGCTTGAACTGTGCCGGGGTACTGACCTCGGGGCGGTGGTAGTCCGGGCTCAGGGTACAGGCGCTGAGCATGGCCACGCACAACCCGGCGCTGACCAGGCGCGAGCCGCGTCCCTGGGTCAGCAGCTTGAGGGCACGGTGGATTCGGGTGTGGGCAAAGTTCATAGCGGGTTATCCAGGGCAGCGTCGGTGCGCACGCCGCGCCAGCGGTTGAACCGGTGGCGCAGGCGATCAAGGTACAGGTAAACCACAGGTGTGGTGTAAAGGGTGAGGATCTGGCTGAACACCAGGCCGCCGATGATGGTCAAGCCCAGGGGCTGGCGCATCTCGGCGCCCTCGGCGCGGCTGAGCAGCAGCGGCAGCGCGCCGAGGATCGCGGCCAGGGTGGTCATCAGGATCGGCCGTAGGCGCAGCAGGCAAGCGCGGCGGATCGACTCCTCCGGCGACAGGCCTTCATGGCGCTCCAGTTGCAGGGCCAGGTCGATCATCAAGATGGCGTTCTTCTTCACCACGCCGATCAGCAGGAACAGCCCCAGCAACGAGATCAGGCTGAACTCGCCACCGGTCAGGTACAGCGCCAGCAACGCGCCGACCCCGGCCGAGGGCAGCGTGGAAAGGATCGTCAGTGGGTGGATGTAGCTCTCGTAGAGGATGCCGAGCACCAGGTACACCAGCACCAGGGCGCCAAGGATCATCAGCGGCTGGCCTTCGGTGGTCTTGGTGAAGGCGTCGGCGTCGCCGCCGAGCTTGGCGATCACCGACTCGGGCAGGCCGAGCTTGGCCACCGCGCGCTCCAGCGCGGCCATGGCCTGGTCGGGGCTGTAGCCTTCGGCGACATCGAACGAGATGTCCTCGGAGGCGAACTGCCCTTCGTGGCTGACGCGGTCGTTGGCCAGGCTGTTCTCGTAGCGGGCGAAGGTGGACAGCGGCACCCGGGCACCGTCGGCGGTGATCACCTGCACCTGCTCCAGGGTGCTTGGGTCCCAGGCGTATTTCGGGTTGATCTCCAATACCACCTGGTACTGGTTGAGGCTGTCGTAGATGGTCGAGATCTGCCGCTGGCTGTAGGCGTTGTTCAGCACCGCGGTGACCATGTCCATGTCGATGCCCAGGCGCTTGGCCTGGTCACGGTCGACCACCAGGGTCACCTGCTGGGTGCCGGCGCCGTCGCGGGCGTCGATGGCGGTCAGCTCGGGCAGCTTGCGCAGCTCGGCGGCCACCTTCGGGAACCACTCGCGCAGGGCGGCCAGATCGCCGCTCTGCAGGGTGTAGAGGTACTGCGAGGTGCTCTGGTCGCGGCCGCCGCCGCCCAGTTGCAGGTCCTGGTCGGCCATCAGGTACAGGCGCCCACCAGGGATCTTCGGCAGGTCCTTGCGCAGGCGGTCGATCACCTTCTGCGCGTTCTCCTTGCGCTCGGCGATCGGCTTCAGGCGCACCAGCACGAAGGCGTTGTTGGTGCCGCTGTTGCCGCCGATGAAACCGGCGACGCTCTCCACCGCCGGGTCCTTGAGCAAGGCGCGGCGGTAGATCTCCATCTTCGGCTGCATCACGGTGAACGACAGGCCGTCATCGCCACGGATGAAGCCTTGCAGCTGGCCGGTGTCCTGCTGCGGCATCAGGGTCTTGGGCACTACCACGTACAGGGCGATATTCAGGCCGATGGTGGCCAGCAGGCTGAGCAGGGTCAGGCGCTTGTGCCGCAGCGCCCAGCCCAGGCTCTTGTCGTAGCCGGCGACCATGCGCTGGTGAATGTGGTCGCTCCAACGCTGCAGGCGAGTCTGCTGCTGCGGGCCATGGACCTTGAGCCAGCGCGAGCAGAGCATCGGCGTCAGTGTCAGCGACACCACCAGCGACACGACAATCGCCGCGGCCAGGGTGATCGAGAACTCCTTGAACAGCCCGCGCACGATGCCGCCCATGAACAGGATGGAGACGAACACCGCCACCAGCGAGACGTTCATCGACAGCAGGGTGAACCCCACCTCCTGCGCGCCCTTGTAGGCGGCGCGCATGGGGTTTTCGCCGTTCTCGATATGCCGCGAAATGTTCTCCAGTACCACGATGGCGTCGTCCACCACCAAGCCGGTGGCGAGGATCAGCGCCATCAGCGACAGGTTGTTCAGCGAGAACCCGCACAGGTACATGACCGCGAAGGTGCCCACCAGCGAAACCGGCACCGCCAAGCTCGGGATCAGCGAGGCACGCAGGTTGCCGAGGAACAGGTAAACCACCAGGATCACCAGTACCACGGCGATCAGCAAGGTGTGCTCGGCCTCCTTGAGGGTGGCCTTGATCACCGGCGAGCGGTCCATGGCCACATTGAGCTTGACGCTGGCCGGCAGGAGCGACTGCAAGGCCGGCAACTCGGCCTTGATCTGCTCGACGGTCTGGATGATGTTGGCGTTGGTCTGGCGGTTGACCACCAGCAGCACCGCGCTCTCGTCGTTGAAGAATCCGCTGTTATAGCGGTTCTCCACGCCATCGCTGACCTTGGCCACATCGGACAGGCGCAGGATCGCGCCGTTCTGCTGGCGGATCACCAGCGGCTTGTAGTCCTCGGCGGTTTCCAACTGATCATTGGCGCGCACCTGCCAGTTGCGTTCGCGGTCTTCGACGAAGCCCATGGGCCGGCGTTGGTTGGCGTTGGCCACCGCATTGCGCACGTCGTCCAGCGACAGGCCGTACTGGTTGAGCAGCTGCGGTTCGAGCTCGATGCGCACCGCCGGCAGCGAGCTGCCGCCGATCTGTACCTCCCCTACTCCGCTGACCTGCGCCAGGCTCTGGGAGAGGATGGTGTCGGCCAGGTCATAGAGCTTGCCCTTGGACAGCACGTCCGAGGTCAGCGACAGCACCATGATCGGCGCCTGGGACGGGTTGATCTTCTTGTAGGTGGGCATGCTGCGCATGCCGCTGGGCAGCAGGTTGCGGGTGGCGTTGATCGCCGCCTGCACCTCACGCGCCGCGCCGTCTATGTCGCGGCCCAGCTCGAAGCCGATGATCACCCGGGTCGAGCCCTGGTTGGAGCTGCTGGTCAGCGTGGTGACGCCGGCAATGGCGCCGAGCTTACGCTCCAGCGGCGTGGCCACGGTGGAGGCCATGACCTCAGGGCTGGCGCCGGGCAGGCTGGCCTGCACCACAATTACCGGGAAGTCCATCTGCGGCAGCGGCGACACCGGCAGCAGGCCGAAACTCACACCACCCAGCAACATGATCGCCAGGCTCAGCAGCATGGTGGCTACCGGCCGTCGAATGAAGGGTCCGGACAGGTTCATGCTTCAGCCTGCCGCGCATCGTCAGCCGGGCGCCAGCGACGCGCCAGACGGTCGAAGTACAGGTAGATGACCGGCGTGGTGAACAAGGTCAGCACTTGGCTGACCAACAGGCCGCCGACCATCACCAGGCCCAGCGGCTGGCGCAGCTCGGCGCCGGAACCGGTGGCGAGCATCAGCGGTACGGCGCCGAACAGCGCGGCCAGGGTGGTCATCAGGATCGGCCGGAAGCGCAGCAGCGCCGCCTGGTAGATCGCGTCACGCGGGCTCATGCCCTGGTGTCGCTCAGCCTCCAGGGCGAAGTCGATCATCATGATCGCGTTCTTCTTGACGATGCCGATCAGCAGGATGATGCCGATGATCGCGATCATGCCCAGGTCGTTGCCGCTCAGCAGGAGCGCCAACAAGGCCCCCACCGCCGCCGACGGCAGCGTGGAAAGGATGGTCACCGGGTGGATGTAGCTCTCGTAAAGCACGCCCAGCACGATGTACATGGTCACCACCGCGGCCAGGATCAGCAGCAAGGTGCTCGACAGCGAGGCCTGGAACGCCTCGGCGGCGCCCTGGAAGCGGGTCTGCACGCCGATCGGCATGCCGATGTCCTGCTGCACCTGCTCGATCACCTTGACCGCCTCGCCCAGGGAGGCGCCATGGGCCAGGTTGAACGACATCATCACCGCCGGGAACTGGCCGATGTGCGAGATGGCCAGCTGGGCCTGGCGCTGCTCGATGCGCGCCAGGGCCGACAGGCGCACCTGGCCGCCGTCGGTGGCCTTGACGTGGATCGACTCCAGGGCCTGCGGGCCGAGGCTGGCGGCAGTCTGCGACTGCAGCACCACGCGGTACTGGCTGGCCTGGGTGTAGATGGTCGAAATCTGCCGCTGGCCGAAGGCGTCGTACAGCGCGTTGGTGATCTGCGCCACAGTGATGCCCAGACGACTGGCCATGTCGCGGTCGATCACCAGGAATACCTGCAGGCCCTGGTCCTGCAGGTCGCTGGCCACATCCTGCAGCTCGGGGCGGTCCTTGAGCGCCTGCACCAGCTTGCCGCTCCACTCGGCGAGCATGTCGGCATCCGGCGAGCTCAGGCTGAACTGGTACTGGGTGCGGCTGACCCGGTCCTCGATGCTCAGGTCCTGCACCGGCTGCATGAACAGGCGAATGCCGACCAGCTTGTCGAGCTGTGGCTGCAGGCGGTTGATCACCTCGGAGGCGGTGACGTCGCGCTCGCCGTGGGGCTTGAGGTTGATCAGCAGGCGGCCGCTGTTGAGGGTGGCATTGTCGCCATCCACGCCGATGTAGGAAGACAGGCTCTGCACCGCCGGATCCTGCAGGATCACCTTGGCCAGGGATTGTTGGCGCTCGCTCATGGCGGCGAACGAGGTCGATTGCGGCGCTTCGGAAATACCCTGGATGACCCCGGTGTCCTGGGCCGGGAAGAAGCCCTTGGGCACCATCATGTACAGCACCACGGTCAGCGCCAGGGTGGCAACGGCCACCAGCAGGGTTAGCGGCTGGCGCTGCAACACCCAGGTCAGGGCGGTGCCGTAGTGCTTGATCAGCCAGTCGATCCAGGCACCGCTGGCGCGGTAGAAGCGGCTTTGTTCCTCTTCCATGGGCTCGCGCTTGAGCAGGCGCGCGCACATCATCGGCGTCAGGGTCAGCGACACCACCAGGGAAATCAGGATGGCCACCGCCAGGGTGATGGCGAACTCACGGAACAAGCGCCCGACCACATCGGCCATGAACAACAGCGGAATCAGCACGGCGATCAACGAGAAGGTCAGCGAGATCAGGGTGAAGCCGATCTGCTTCGCGCCCTTGAGCGCGGCCTGCATGGGTGTTTCGCCCTCCTCGATGTGCCGGGAGATGTTCTCCAGCATGACGATGGCATCGTCCACCACGAAGCCGGTGGCGATGGTCAGGGCCATCAAGGTGAGGTTGTTGACCGAGAAACCGGCCAGGTACATCACCCCGAAGGTGCCGATAAGCGACAGCGGAACGGCGATGGAGGGAATGATGGTGGCGCTGAAACGGCGCAGGAAAACGAAGGTGACCATCACCACCAGGGCGATGGCGAACAGCAGCTCGTGCTGCACATCGCGCACGGCGGCGCGGATGGTCTGGGTGCGGTCGGTGAGCACGCTGACATCCAGGCCCGCCGGCAGGTTGTCGGTGATTGACGGCAGCAGTTCCTTGATCCGGTCGACCACCTCGATGACGTTGGCACCGGGCTGGCGCTGGATATTCAGCAGCACCGCCTCGTTCTGGTTGGCCCAGGCGGCCAGGCGTTCGTTCTCGGCGCCGTCGACGATCTCGGCGACGTCCTTCAGGCGCAGTGGCGCGCCATTGCTGTACTTGAGGATGAGGTTGGCGTATTCCTCGGGGGAGCGCAGCTGGTCGTTGGCGTCGAGCATCGATACCCGGGTCGGGCCGTCGAAGTTGCCCTTGGGCTGGTTGACGTTGGAGGCGCCGATCAGGGTGCGCACGTCGTCCAGGTTGAGACCGTTAGCGGCCAGGGCGTCGACGTTGACCTTGATCCGCACAGCTTGGCGCTGACCGCCGGCGATGCTGACCATGCCGACGCCGCTGATCTGAGCGATCTTCTGCGCCACGCGGGTGTCGACCAGGTCGTTGAGCTTGGGCAGCGGCATGGTCTTCGAGGATATGGCCAGGGTCAGCACCGGCGTGTCGGCCGGGTTGACCTTGTTGTACACCGGCGGCGCCGGCAGGTCGTTGGGCAGCAGGTTGCTGGCGGCGTTGATCGCGGCCTGCACCTGCTGCTCGGCGACATCCATGTTCATGTCGAGGTTGAAGCGCAGGGTCAGCACCGAGGCGCCGCCGGAGCTGGTGGAGGCCATCTGTTCCAGGCCCGGCATCTGCCCGAACTGGCGTTCCAGCGGCGCGGTGACGGCGCTGGTCATGACCTGCGGGCTGGCGCCAGGGTACAGGGTCATGACGCGGATGGTCGGGTAGTCGACCTGAGGCAAGGCCGCCACCGGCAGCAGCTTGTAGGCGATCAGGCCGGCCAGGACGATGGCCAGCATGCTCAGCGTGGTGGCGACCGGCCGCAGGATGAACAGGCGCGAGAGGTTCATGCGCCCGCCTTGGTGCCTGGTTCAGCGGTCTGGGCCGAGCCCTTGGCGCCCTGCCCCTGCAGGTGCTGGCCGGGGGTGGTCGGAACCTGGGAGCTGTCCTCGACCACATCGACCTTGGTGCCTTCGCGCAGGCGGTCAGTGCCTTCCAGCACCAGGCGCTCGCCGGCGGCCAGGCCCTCGACGATCACCGTGTTCTCGCCATCGCTGGCGCCGACCTTGAGCTTGCGCACGTTGATGGTGTTCTCGGCGTTGACCACATAGGCGAAGGTGCCGTCGTTGCCAAACTGGATCGCCGCTGCCGGTGCCAGCACCACCTGCTTGAGGGTGTCGGCCAGCAAGCGCACGTTGACAAACTGGTTGGGGAACAGCGCGTGGTCGGTGTTCTGGAAGGTGCCCTTGAACTTCAGGGTGCCGGTGGCGACGTCGATCTGGTTGTCGAGACTGCCCAGCACACCGGTGGACTGCAGCTTCTGATCGCCCCGGTCCCAGGCCTCGACCGGCAGGCTGGCGCCGCTGCGGTAGCGGGCCAGCACGGTGTCGAGCTGGGTTTCCGGCAGGGTGAAGGCAACGCTGATCGGCTGGGTCTGGGTGATGATCACCAGCGCCGTGGTGTCGTTGGCCGCCACCAGGTTGCCCAGGTCCAGCTGGCGCAGGCCCACGCGGCCGCTGATCGGTGCGCGGATCTGGGTGAACTCGAGATTCAGGCGTGCCTCGTTGACCTGGGCCTGGTTGGTCTTGACCAGCCCCTGGAACTGACCGACCTGAGCTTCGGCGGTGTCCAGGGTCTGCTTGGCGATGCTGTCCTCGGCGTACAGGCCTTTATAGCGGGCCAGGTCGACCTGGGCATTCTTCAACTGCGCCTGATTCTGCGCCAGAGTGCCCTCGGCCTGCTGCAAGGCGATGCGGTAGGAACGTGGGTCGATCTCGGCCAGCAGATCGCCGGCCTTGACCTGCTGGCCCTCCTTGAAGTGGACCTTGACCAGCTCGCCGGCCACCCGGCTGCGCACGTTGACCGTGTTGGTCGCGGTCACGGTGCCGAGGGCCTTGTAATAAAGCGGGAAGTCTCCGACCCGCACCGGCTCGACCCGCACCGGGACCGCCTCGGTGGAGGCGCCGAAGCCCGGCCGCCCGCCCATGCCCAGGCCCTTGCCCGGACGGTGCCCGCCGCCTTCCTTGTGGACGGTCGCCGCGGGCCACAGCCACCAGGCCAGCAGGGCCACCAGCAGCAGGATCAGCAGGCCGAACAGCCAGCGACGAGGGGAACGGGAATTGGAGGCTTGCATGGGTCGAACGAACCTTGTTCAGAGAAAGACGGCGTGGAGAGCGTGAACGATAAGCACTGGCATCGTTTTAGCAAAGGGGCTTTACCAGTGCTTTACCTTCGGCTGACGTTGGCAAAGGGGTGAACTTTAAATGAAAACGGCCTGGAACTGGGTCCAGGCCGTTACCGGGTGTTACCTGGTTCGCCGGCAAGCCGGCGAACACTTACTTCAAGACAGCCAGCGCCGCCTCGTAGTTCGGCTCGTCGGCGATTTCGCCCACCAGCTCGCTGTGCAGCACCTTGTCGTTTTCATCCAGCACCACCACGGCACGGGCGGCCAGGCCGGCCAGCGGGCCATCAGCGATGGCGACGCCGTAGTTTTCCAGGAACTCGCGGCCACGCAGGGTCGACAGGTTCTTCACGTTCTCCAGGCCTTCGGCGCCGCAGAAGCGCGCCTGGGCGAACGGCAGGTCGGCAGAGATGCACAGCACCACGGTGTTGGCCACGTCATTGGCCTGGGCGTTGAACTTGCGCACCGAGGTGGCGCAGGTCGGGGTGTCGACGCTCGGGAAGATGTTCAGCACCTTGCGCTTGCCGGCGAAGTCGGCCAGCGACTTGTTCGACAGATCGCCAGCGACCAGGGAGAAGGCAGGTGCCGCGGCGCCTTGCTTCGGCAGTTCACCGCTGACCTGAACCGGGTTGCCTTTGAGAGTCACTTGAGCCATGACGGAAATCCTTATACGGGGGGTTGAAAAGGATTCAGAGTTAACCATGAAGGGGCGCAAGTGCCTATGGGTAAAGATGAAATTGCCCTACGATCGGGCAATTCCTGTAGACAAACGCCCGGGTGACTGACGTCGACCCGGGCGTTCTTCCTACGTGACAGGGGCTCAGGCCAGCAGGCCGTACACCACTGAGGTCAGGGCCACCAGGCCGACGACCACCACGAACAGGTTGGACAGCGCGCCGCTGTACTTGTGCATCGATGGCACGCGGCGGATGGCGTACATCGGCATCAGGAACAGCAACACGGCGATGATCGGGCCGCCGAGGGATTCGATCATGCCGAGGATGCTCGGGTTGAGGGTGGCGACGATCCAGCACACCACCAGCATCAGCGCGGCGACGATACGGTCCAGGGCCTTGGCGCTCGGGCGCATGCCGGCCTTGACGATCATGCCCTTGAGGCCCTCGCTGGCACCGATATAGTGGCCCAGGAACGACTTGGCAATGGCAATGAAGGCGATCAAGGGCGCGGCGAAGGCGATGGCCGGCTGCTCGAAGTGGTTGGCCAGGTACGACAGGATCGACAGATTCTGCGCCTTGGCCTCGGCCAACTGGGCGCTGCTCAGGGTCAGCACGCAGCTGAACACGAAGAACAGCACCATCAGCACCATCAGCAGGTGCGCGCGACGCAGGATCTGGCCGCTGCGCTCATCGGCATTCTCGCCGTAGCGGCGCTTCTGGTCGACGGCGAAGGCCGAGATGATCGGCGAATGGTTGAACGAGAACACCATCACCGGGATCGCCAGCCACACGGTGTGCAGGAAGGCCGAGCCCGACGGCACCTGGGCGGCGGTGTCGAGAATGCCGCCGTTCCAGTGCGGCACCAGGTACAGGGCCAGCAGCGCCAGGGCAACGATGAACGGGTAAACCAGCAGGCTCATGACCTTGACCGTGGCCTGCTCGCCGCAGCGCACGATGGCCAAGAGGCCCAGGATCAGCACAAACGACAGGATCGCCCGCGGTGGCGGCGCGATGTGCAGTTGGTGCTCCATGAAGCTGCTGACGGTGTTGGTCAGCGCCACGCTGTAGATCAGCAGGATCGGGAAGATGGCGAAGAAGTACAGGACGGTGATCAGCGCGCCGGCGGTGATGCCGAAATGCTCCTCGACCACCTCGGTGATGTCGCCGCCCTTGCTGCCGGAAAGCACGAAGCGGGTCAACCCGCGGTGGGCGAAATAGGTCATGGGGAAGGCCAGCAAGGCCAGCACCAGCAGCGGCCAGAAACCGCCAAGGCCGGCGTTGATGGGCAGGAACAGGGTTCCGGCGCCGATGGCCGTGCCGAAGAGGCCCAGCATCCAGGTGGTGTCTTGACGCGACCAGCTGCCGAGGGTGGCGGGGGTCGATTCTACAAAGCGTTGTTCAACGCTTGGGGCCTGCTCATTCATTCCGGGTGAAGCTCCACTCGCAAGACTGCAACAGGCTGAGAATGGCGAAATAGACGATTCGCCCAACTCAACCGGGGAAGAGGGGCGCGATTGTGCATGCAAAGGTTGCACTTGGGGAAGCCCCGCCCGAGGGACGGTTGCACTTGTCTTTACAAGCGGGTTGTGCTGGAGGGGGCTGCTTGGCAGCCCCTGGCAGATTACCGCTGCACGGCGGCAAACGCCTCGGCCACCTGGCGCAGGTTGGCCGGACGCAGGCCGGACATGCATACCCGGCCGCTGTCGATCAGGTAAACACCGAACTCGTCACGCAGCCGACGCACTTGCTCCACGCTGAAGCCGGTGTAGCTGAACATGCCGCGCTGGCGCAGGAAGAACTGGAAGTCCTGGCCCGGCAGCAGCTCGCCGAGCAAGTCGACCAAACCTTGGCGCATGTCGAGGATACGCTTGCGCATCACCTCCACTTCCGCTGCCCACTGAGCGTTCAGCGCGGTATCGCCAAGCACCCCGGCCACCAGCTGGGCGCCGAACGCGGGCGGGCTGGAGTAGTTGCGGCGCACGGTGGCCTTGAGCTGGCCGAGCACACTGGAGGCGGTGGCGGCATCGTCGCAGACCACCGACAGCCCCCCTACCCGCTCGCCGTACAGCGAGAAGATCTTCGAGAACGAGTTGCTGACCAGGCACGGCACGCCGGCACGGGCCATCTCACGGATGGCGTAGGCGTCTTCCACCAGGCCTTCACCGAAGCCCTGGTAGGCGATGTCGAGGAACGGAATCAGCTGGCGCGCCTTGACCACTTCGACCACCTGCTGCCACTGCGGCTGGTTTAGGTCGACGCCGGTGGGGTTGTGGCAGCACGGGTGCAGCAGGACGATGCTGTTCGCCGGCAGGGTCTGCAGGGTCGCCAGCATACCGGCGAAATCGACGCCACGGCTGGCGCTGTCGAAGTACGGGTAGCTGTGCACCTTGAAGCCCGCGCCTTCGAAGATCGCCCGGTGGTTGTCCCAGGTCGGGTTGCTCACCCACACCTCGGAGCCCGGGAAGTAGCGCTTGAGGAAGTCGGCACCGACTTTCAGCGCGCCCGAGCCGCCGACGGTCTGCACGGTGGCCACGCGGCCATCGCTCACGGCCGGGTGATCTGCGCCGAACAGCAGCGCCTGGATCGCCTGGCGGTAGGCAGCCAGGCCTTCCATCGGCAGGTACAGCGAGGCTTCGTGGGGCTGGCCGGCCAGGCGCTTCTCCACCTCGCCCACCGCCGCCAGCTGCGGCACCACGCCAGCTTCGTCGTAGTACAGGCCGATACTCAGGTTGACCTTGTCGGCGCGCGGGTCGGCCTTGAAGGTTTCCATCAACGAGAGGATCGGGTCGCCGGCATAGGCATCGACATGTTTGAACACAGCGTGCAGCTCCTTGGAAATCAGGACAGTTCAGGGAAGGCTCCAGCGAGGATACCCGCAGTGGGGCGTGAGGAACATCACCGATGTGCAAGGAGTCGATGCAGGGGTGCAAGAGCGAGCGTTACGACGCAAAGACATTTCCCACATCAATTCCGGAAACGGATGAATGGGCACCCTCTGCATCGGCCTGCCATTGTCCCGCTCACACGAATTACATGTATAAAAAAAGAGGGATTGATGCAGCCGGACAGGACGTACCAAGTCATTGCCCATCATGGAATTACCTTCGATATCAGCGAGTTCACCGTCCAGCCAGGTGAGCACTGCCAATTGCGCAAGTTGGCCTTACCCTTCGTGCACAAAGGGCATTACCAAATCGTGGAGGCCGTGGCCCAACTCTATGACCGCATGCTCGCAGGCAATCTGCCATGCCAGATGAAAGTTGCAGTATCACGCCCACTCACACGTCAGCAGGGGGACGTGCTGAATGATCAACGGAGCGATGTGTTCACCCTGGTCGGAGCAGCAGTGGGTAAAGCGGCAGGAACTACCGTTGTCGGAATCGCGGGTACGATGGCCGCTGGATTAGTGGCCTCCGCTGCAGGATTTGCAGCCTCGAGGCTGGCAAAGGGAGCAATACCAACATTTCATGCCGGCGATGTTTTGGTATCGCTTCAAGCCCAGGTCAACGGGGGAATTGGCCCTCAACGTAGCGCGCTGCTGCTGATTCTCTGAGGACGGGTATACACAATGTCCTATATCTACCTGACTCTGTTTACTGCACTGACAGGCTGGTTCCTCGACTGGATCTGCAAGCCGATTCTGGTGCGCAGATGGCTCTACCTGGTTTTCCAGATCACAGGCATCACCGCTTGCACCCAACTCGGTGCCCAGGAGGTTCTTTACTGGGATGGAGGGGCATGGGGCCTGTTCTTTTCACTCGCCGGATTTCCTCTGCTGTTCGAACGCTCGAGCTGGTATGAGCGAAACCGATAGAGGAGGCATTCATGACCATGCTTTACCTGCTGATCTATCTGCCGGTCGCAACCCTTCTGTTCGACTGGCTTTGCAGGTCAGTACTGCTTCGCAGAATCCTGTGCATCGTCTTCATGGTGGCGGGCATCAGCACTTGTTCACTGCTGGGGCAACGCGAGTTCATGAATCTCGATGGTGGGCAATGGGCTCTATTCTTCGTCGTGCTCGGCACGACCCTGCTGTTTGATCGCTCGCACTTGATCGTGGTCGGGATTGGGGAGCTGCGCCCCGTCCCGATCCGGATGGGGCCAATTCAGCCCGCCAACCCCCGCAACTCCCCCCACTCCCGCTCACTCAACGCCACCCCTTCCCGCCCGGCCACTTCACGCTCGCGATAACGCCGCTCGCCCGGCATCCGCGTCAACCCGGCTGCCTGCATCTGCTCCACCAGTTCGCGGCTGCGCAGCGCAAAGCGCTCGCCCTCGGCCTTGCTCGGGTCGATCACGATGATCAACTGCCCGGTCCAGGGGGTCTTGGCTCCAGGGTGGCCCGACCAATCGAACTCCCAGGAGAAATTGCCGCCCGTCAGCGCCGCCGCCAGCAGCTCGACCATCATCGACAGCGCCGAGCCCTTGTGCCCGCCGAACGGCAGCAAGGCGCCGCCCTCGAGAATCGCCTTGGGGTCGGTACTCGGCTGGCCCTCGGCATCCACGCCCATGCCTGGCGGCAGTCGCTCGCCCGCCCGCGCGGCGATCTGCACATCACCATGGGCCATGGCGCTGGTGGCCATGTCGAAGACGATCGGATCATGCCCGGCGCAAGGCGCGGCAAAAGCAATGGGGTTGGTGCCGAACAGCGGCTTGCGCGCACCGTGTGGCACCACGCAGGTCATGCTGTTGACCACGCTCAGGGCCACCAGGCCTTCGTCGGCGAACGGCTCGACATCCGGCCACAGCGCGGCGAAATGGTGCGAGTTGTGGATCGCCAGCACCGCGATGCCGGCCGTGCGGGCCTTCTCCACCAGCAGCGGGCGGGCCGCGGCCAACGCCGGCTGGGCAAAGCCACCCTTGGCATCGACACGCAAATAGGCCGGCGCAAGGTCAGTCACCTGAGGCTCGGCGCGACCATCGACCCAACCGCTGGCCAGGGTCGAGACATAACCGGGAATACGGAACACCCCATGGCTGTGGGCACCATCACGCTGGGCACTGGCGCAGTTGTGGGCAAGCACGGCGGCCACCGCCGCGCTGCAGCAATGTCGCTCGAAGATCGACTGCAGCAACGCCCGCAGTTCGTTAAAAGGCACGCGCACGACAGGGCCGGTGGAAGGTGAAGACATCTGGAGCTCCTTTCTTGGATTTGGATTCGCTACAGCGCAACTGCACAGACTTTCCCGCCAATGACAGCTATCTGTCAAATATTGACTTGACGACAGAAAACAGCCATTTTGGCTTCCACGCCAGAAATCAACCGGAACCGACCATGAGCCAATCGATCAAGCAACGCCTGGAAAGCAGCCTGCACACCGCTGCCGCCTCGGGCCGCCAGATCGCCAGCTACATGCTCGCCAACCTCCACGAACTGCCGTTCCAGACCTCGGCCAGCATCGCCGCCAAGCTGGGCGTGAGCGAGTCGAGCGTTGGCCGCTTCTGCCGCTCGCTGGGCTACGCGCACCTCAAGGCACTCAAACAAGACCTGCAGAACGACTTGGGCGACGGCCCCTGGCTGGTGGGCGACCGCCTGCAGGCGTTCCGCCAGCAACCCGAGGACGACCAGCGCTCGGGCAGCCTGGAGCTGGAAATGGCCGCGCTGGTACGCGTGCACGAATACAGCCGCGGCGAAGCCTGGCAGCAGGTGGCCCGGCGCCTAGCGGAAAAACCGCGGGTGTTCGTCGCCGGCTTTCAGACCGAGCGCGGCGTGGCCATGTGCATGAGCCATCTGCTGCAATACCTGCGCGACGGCGTGCAACTGGTCGACGGCAGTGCCGGGCACTTCGCCGAGGTGCTGCTGGGGCGCCCCCAGGACTGCGCGCTGGTGGTGTTCGAGGCCCGGCGCTATTCCCGCCATGCCCTGCAGCTGTGCCACAAGGCCCGCGAGCTGGGCATCCCGGTGACCCTGGTCACCGACACCTTCTGTGAATGGGCCGATGCCAACGCCGACGAGGTGTTCCGCATCCCCACCGAATTCAACCTGTTCTGGGAATCCACCGCGACCATGCTGTCGTGGGTGCACCTGATGGTCAACGAGGTCTGCAAGAAGCTCGGGCCGGATGTTGAAAGACGCTTGGAAGCAACTGCCGCTCTACATAACGAGTTCGTCGGCTACACCTCGTGGCCGGCGGGCAAACAACAATAGCAAGAGTGCAACTACCGAGGTGCGAGATGAAAGGAACCATGGCTGTGGTGGGTGCGTGCGCCCTGCTGCTGGCGGCCGGCGCCAGTGCCGAGACCCTGCGTTTTGCCACTGAAGGCGCTTACCCGCCGTTCAACTACGTCGATGCCGACAACCAGCTGCACGGCTTCGACATCGACATCACCCATGCCCTGTGCGAGCAGATGAAAGTCGAGTGCACCCTGGTGGCCCAGGACTGGGAAGGCATCATCCCGGCGCTGATGGCGCGCAAGTACGACGCCGTGGTGGCCTCGATGATCGACACCGAGGAACGGCGCCGCAAGATCGCCTTCACCGACCGCTACTACCGCACCCCGCTGACCGTGGCGGTCGCCAAGGACAGCAAGATCAGCGACGCGCAGACCGACTTCAAGGGCTACACGGTCGGCGCCCAGTCCGCCTCGACCCAGGCGATCTACGCCGAGGACGTGTACGGCAAGGCCGGCGCGGACGTGAAACTGTACCCGACCCTGGACGAGGCCAACGCCGACCTTGCCGCCGGACGCCTGGACGGGGTGATCGCCGACAAGTTCCCGCTGCACGAATGGCTGAACAAGAATGGCAAGGACTGCTGCAAGATCCTCGGCGACGTCGACGGCACCAAGGCCGACGCGGCGATTGCCGTGCGCAAGGATGACGAGGCCCTGCGCGTGCGGCTGAACGAAGCGCTGGCAGCGATCGTGGCCAATGGCACCTACCAGAAGATCGCGAGCAAGTATTTCGCCTTCGATATCTATAACTGATACGAATCCTGGGGCTGCCCGCAGCCCTTTCGCGACACGAGGCCGCCATCCCCCTGGAAGCGGCCTTGCATCGCGATCAGGGCGCTATGCGACCCGCCGACCTCGAGGATGCATCCATGCTCGATCAACTCTCCCTGCTCTCCTTCGCCAGCGGTGGCTGGGGCCAGGCGCTGCTGGCCGGCGCGCTGGTGACCGTATCGCTGGCCCTGGCCTGCCTGCCCATCGGCCTGCCGCTGGGCCTGCTGGTAGCACTGGCCGCGCGCTCGCGCAAACGCCTGCCGCGGGCCTGGGCCACCACCTTTTCCACTGTGTTCCGCGGCCTGCCGGAACTGCTCACCCTGCTGATCATCTACTACGGCTGCCAGATCGCCGCGCAGAAGATCCTCGCTGCGATGGGCTACCAGGGCGAGGTGCTGATCAACACCTTCCTCGCCGCCATGGTTGCCTTCAGCCTGGTGTTCGCCGCGTTCTCCAGTGAAATCTGGCTGATGGCCTTCAAGACCCTGCCCAAGGGCCAACTGGAGGCCTGCGCGGCCCTGGGCCTGGGCAAGCGCACCGGATTCTTCAAGGTGGTGCTGCCGCAACTGACCCGCATCGCCCTGCCGGGCCTGTCGAACAACTGGTTGAGCCTGCTCAAGGACACCTCGCTGGTCTCGACCATCTCGCTGATCGACCTGATGCGCCAGACCAACCTGGCGGTCAGCGTGACCAAGGAACCGATGCTGTTCTACGGCGTCGCCTGCCTGGTCTACCTGCTGTTCTCGGCGCTGTCGGGCAGGGTCTTCGCCCTGCTGGAGCGGCGCAGCAACCGCCATCTGCAAGGAGCCCGCCCATGAGCCCGGAGCAACTGCTGGCCTACGTGCTCGATCCCGACCTGCTGGAGCGCTACGGCGCGCGCTTCGTCGATGGCCTGCTGGTCACCGCCAAGCTGGTGGCGATCTCGTTCACCCTCGGCGCGCTGCTGGGCATGCTCCTGGCCCTGGCGCGGATGTCGCAGCACCTCGTGCTGCAACGCTTGGCCGCCGGCTATGTGTACTTCTTCCGCGGCTCGCCACTGCTGGCCCAGCTGTTCCTGCTGTACTACGGCCTGGGCTCGCTCAAGGGCTTCTGGCAGGACCTGGGGCTGTGGTGGTTCTTCCGCGAGGCTTGGTACTGCGCACTGCTCGCCTTCACCCTCAACACCGCCGCCTACCAGGCCGAAATCTTCCGCGCCAGCCTGATGGCCGTCGCGCCAGGCCAGTACGAGGCCGCCAAGGCCCTGAACCTCAAGCGCTCGACCACCTTCTTCAAGGTGGTGCTGCCGCAGTCGCTGCTGGTGGCCATCGGCCCATTGGGCAATGAGCTGATCATGATGATCAAGGCCAGCGCCATCGCCTCGCTGGTGACGATCTACGACCTGATGGGGGTGACCAAGCTGGCCTTCTCGCGCAGCTTCGACTTCCAGATCTACCTGTGGGCGGCGGTGCTCTACCTGCTGATCGTCGAGGTGGTCCGGCGCACCCTGAAACACCTGGAGGCCCGCCTGGGCCGCCACCTGAACTGATTGAAGGAATCCTTCCATGCATTGCCAGACCATCGTCCTGGGCGCCGGCATCGTCGGCGTCAGCACCGCCCTGCACCTGCAGGCCCGCGGACGCCAGGTGCTCCTCGTCGACCGTGACGAACCGGGCAGCGGCACCAGCCATGGCAACGCCGGGCTGATCGAGCGCTCCAGCGTGATCCCCTACGCCTTCCCGCGCCAGTGGAGTGCCTTGCTGCGCTACGGCCTGAACCGCCAGCCCGATGTGCGCTACAGCCTGACCCACCTGCCCAAGGTCGCGCCCTGGCTGCTCAGCTACTGGCGCCAGTCCGCGCCTGGGCAACTGGCCAAGGCCGCCGCCGACATGCTGCCGCTGGTGCAACGCAGCGTCGAGGAACACGATGCGCTGATCGAGGCCGCCGGCCTGCAAGGACTGGTACAGGCCAAGGGCTGGATCGAGGTGTACCGTGATGCCGCGCTGTTCGAACAGGCCAAAGGCGATCTGAAGGGGTTGGCCCGTTACGGCCTGCAGTACGAGATCCTCGAACGCGAACAACTGCAGGCCCGCGAGCAGCAGCTGGACGGTGGCGTGATCGGCGGCATCCACTGGCTCGACCCGAAGACGGTGAGCAACCCGGGAGGCCTGACCCGTGGCTACGCCGCGCTGTTCGTCCAGCGCGGCGGGCAGTTCCTCCATGGCGACGCGCGCAGCCTGCGCCAGGTCGAGAACGGCTGGCAGTTGGACACGCGTCGCGGCAGCGTGACCGCCGACGACGTGGTGGCCTGTCTCGGCCCGCAGTCGGCCGACCTCTACCAGCGGCTGGGCTACCGCTTTCCACTTGGCATCAAGCGCGGCTACCACATGCATTACGCCACCCGCGACGGCGCCGAGCTGGGTCATTCGATCTGCGACACCCAGGGCGGTTACGTCCTGGCGCCGATGGCCCGTGGCGTGCGCCTGACCACCGGCATCGAATTCGCGGCGAGCGACGCCGCCGCCAACGAGATCCAGCTACGCCGCTGCGAGGCCCTGGCACGCCAGCTGTTCCCGGCCCTGGGTGAGCGCCTGGACGACAAGCCCTGGCTGGGCCGCCGCCCCTGCCTGCCGGACATGCGCCCGGTGATCGGCCCGGCGCCCCTGCACAAGCACCTGTGGTTCAACTTCGGCCATGCCCACCACGGCCTGACCCTGGGGCCGGTCAGCGGCCGCCTGCTGGCGGAACTGATGACCGGCGAACGCCCCTTCACCGACCCTGCGCCCTACAGCGCCGCACGTTTCGACTGAACCTTGAGCGGGAGAACAACAAGATGACCGCCCCCCTGAGCCTTGCCAGCCTGCACCCTGCCCCCGATCCGCGCCCGGAGCTGATCCGCATCGAGGGCCTGAACAAGCACTACGGCGCCTTCCATGTGCTGCATGACATCGACCTGTCGGTGCGCGAGGGCGAACGCATCGTGCTCTGCGGCCCGTCGGGCTCGGGCAAGTCGACGCTGATCCGCTGCATCAATCGCCTGGAGATCGCCCAGCAGGGCAGCATCCGCGTGGCCGGCACCGATCTGGCGAGCAAAGGCCGCCAGGCCGACCAGGTGCGCAGCGAGATCGGCATGGTGTTCCAGCACTTCAACCTGTTCCCGCACATGAGCGTGCTCGACAACTGCCTGCTGGCGCCGATGAGCGTGCGTGGCCTGTCGCGCCGGGAGGCCGAGGAGCGGGCGCGGCTGTACTTGAGCAAGGTCGGCATCGAGAGTCAGGCGCACAAGTACCCCAGCCAGCTGTCCGGCGGCCAGCAGCAGCGGGTGGCGATCGCCCGGGCGCTGTGCATGAAGCCGAGGATCATGCTGTTCGACGAGCCGACCTCGGCGCTCGACCCGGAGATGGTGGCCGAGGTACTGGATGTGCTGGTGCAATTGGCCGGCACCGGCATGACCATGCTCTGCGTCACCCACGAAATGGGTTTCGCCCGGCAAGTGGCTGAACGGGTGTTGTTCCTCGAGGGCGGGAAGATTATCGAGGACAGCCCGCCGGAGGTGTTCTTCGGGCAGCCCAGAACGGCGCGGGCACAGGCGTTCTTGAAGCAGATCCTGCATTAACGGTTCATGGTTCTGGGCGCAATAAGCGCCACCCTGTCCGCACCCTCTTGCAAGACTGCGTCGCCGTTCATGCTGATGCAGATCTTGATCTTGATTTTGGTATCCGCATGTTCAACCTCACTGGCAGCTGGCGGCAGCTGCGCCAGCCCAGGCGCCGCCCGTACCTTCGCGACTTCAGGAGGCCGAACGCAGGCCTTGCGAAGGGAGGTGACGGGCATGGATGCCCGTCAAGCGCTGGGGCCCAGGATGGGCCCTGCAGCGCGGTCCTCCCGGGAGCAAGGCCGGAGTGAGGGGACCCGGAGCGAAGCGTAGGGCCGGATGAATGGAGCGCAGCGTTTTTTGGTTACTTTTGTCCGGCCGGCGCTCCGGGCGTTTGACAAAAAGTGACTTGACGTAAGGGCGAAAAGGTGACTATGCGTCATTATAGAAAATGAATGCGCTTACACCTGTTAAAACCCACGCCGATCGCATTTGACTTTGACTTTGACTTTGACCTTGACTATTAAATAGTCTGTTTTGAAATCTATATGCGCATTCATTTGCTATGGTGACGCATAGTCACCTTTTCGCCCTTACGGCGAGTTCCTTTTTGTCGTGGCAAAAAGGAACCAAAAACCGTTCGCTCCATTCATCCGGCCCCTACGCTTCGCTCCGGGGTCCCCTCGCTCCGTTCTTGCTCCCGGGAGGACCGCGCTGAACGCCCCATCCTGGGGCGCAGCGCTTGACGGGCATCCATGCCCGTCACCTCCCTCCGCAAGAACTCCGCTCGGCCTCCTGAAGTCGCAATTGGCGGCGCCTGAACTATCGCGCACTTAGAAGCAAGATCAAGATCAAGATCAAGATCAAGAAATTTATTGATCAACAATAAACGCTATGGAAACTAACCATCACAACCCGCACCTAAGAAGACCACTGTGAGTCTGCATCCTTCGCAAAAAACAGTTCACCCCACTGGAAATACATAGAGTTCGAGGTAAATGCGGCCACAAGGCCAAGCCCCCCGACGCCCCTGCCAATGACGATCATTGCACCGACGCAAAGACCCAACTGCGTCGTTAAATATTATTGACCAACACCCCCGCCAAACCCTTGTCACCAAAGGCCCCGGCGGCCCCAATCCCCCGTAAAACGGCGCCTGGACAACTCGCCACTCGTTTGACATATCGAACGGCTCTGGCAAGCTATGAGTCAGGCCCCGACCGACATCGCCTGCGAGGCGAGCCGGCAGTGCTCGGGGCTCCAGGCAGCACTCAAGGCCCCGGCCGTGCGCCTGCACAACAACGACAGGCATGACCTGTCTCAAGGTGACATATGTCCAACAGCAACATTGGCAACAAGCAACCCTCCCTGCGCAAACCCGTCGTCCTGATGACCATGGGCAGCCAAGAGCGCAAAGGCCATGACTATCAAGTCATGACCCACAAATACATCACCCCGCTGGTCGAGTTCGCCGGTTGCGTCCCGGTCCTGGTGCCCACCTGCTGCGGCGTCGAAGACCTCGAGACCTACCTGGACATGGCCGACGGCGTCTACCTGACCGGTGCCGGCAGCAACATCGACCCGACCCTCTACGGCCAGGAAAACCAGACCCCCGGCAAGGGCCAGGACAAGGACCGCGACCTGTTCGACATGCCGCTGGTCAAGGCGGCGATCAAGCGCGGCCTGCCGATCTTCGGCATCTGCCGCGGCATGCAGGAAATCAACGTGGCCCTGGGCGGCGACATCTACCAGAAGGTCTATGCCGAACCCGGCTTCAACGACCACCGGGAAAACCCGGATGATCCGGTCGACGTCCAGTACGCCCCGGTGCACAGCGTGAAGATCAAGCCAGGCAGCTGGCTGCGCGAGACCCTCGGCACTGACGAGATCCGCGTCAACTCGCTGCACGGGCAGGGCCTGCGCAACCTGGGTGCCGGCATCGAGCCGATCGCCCATGCCGAAGACGGCCTGGTCGAGGCGATCCACGCCCCGAGCCTCTCGCCCTTCCTGTTCGCGGTGCAGTGGCACCCGGAGTGGCAGGCGGCGAAGAACCCCGACTCGATCAAGATGTTCCAGGCCTTCGGCGACGCCTGCCGCGCCCAGGTCCGCAAGTCCCAGGTCAAGCACCACCAGGCTGCCTGACCCACCGAAGCTTCGTTAGCTTTGATCGCGGGGCGGTGCAATACCGCCCCCGTTTCCCCGGTCACCCTCTGCTGGTCCCAGAACACCTCCCGTGGAAGCGGGCGGCGGGCTTGTGCCTGTCTCCGCGATCTTTTTTTCCTTCCCGCTAGTCATACGAGGTTTTCATAGGCCCTGGCGTGCCGTCGACGGCGGCTGGCCCATGACTCGCCGGTACAAGCTGGAAAACGCGCTGGGGCTTTCATAGCCCAGATCCAAGGCGATGGTGGTCACCGCCTCGCCGGTGGCAAGCCGCGTCACCGCAGCCATCAGACAGGCCTGCTGGCGCCACCGGCCAAACGACAGCCCGGTCTGCTCGCGAAAACGCCGGCTGAAGGTACGCGGGCTCCAGTTGAGTTGCGCTGCCCAGGTTTCGCCACGGGTGTGGACCGACGGCTGCGCCAGGAATGCCTGGCACAGGGCCGCCAGGCGCGGCTCAGCTGGCAGCGGCGCGAATAGCGGCAGCGGTTCGGCCTGGCCCAGCTCATGCAGAACCAGACGCAGCAGCAGGCCATCGCGTCCCGCCTCGTCATGCAGCGCCGGCACCTCGGCGCTGGCCAGCAACAGCTGGTGCAGCAGCGGCCCGACCCGCAGTGCCTCACACACGCTGCTCGGCCTGGGCAGCACGGTCGGCTCGATGTACAGGCTGCGGGTACTCACCCCGCGCATGCGCACCTGGTGCGGCTTGCCGGGCGGAATCCACACCCCGCTGCCAGGCGGGATGACCCAGGCGCCGTCATCGGTCAGCACCTCCATCAGTCCGCTCATGCCATACAGGAACTGCGCCCGGCGATGGACATGCCTGGGCAGCAAGGTGTCGGGCGGATAGTCGGTGGCAATGGCCAGCACTGCACGGGGGATGGCATCGACCTGGGACAGGGGAACATTGCGCATGAAAGGAGGCTCTGGCCGAAACACGACGATTATTGGCCAGGTTGCGCAAGCCAGCCAAGTGGCTGATCCCTACCCTGACCGCCTCACTCCTGTTCCGAGGCCCACCCCATGCTCTATCCCCTGCTTGGCCTGTTCGGCCTGTGCGCCGGCGTCACCACCTTGCTGTTCGGCTTCGGCGGTGGCTTCTTCGCCGTGCCACTGTTCTATGCCCTGTTGCTGGCCAGCCATGGCGCGGGAACGGCCGTGGCCCAGCACGCCATGCAGATCGCCGTGGCCACCTCGGCCACGGTGATGATCTTCAGCAGTGCCCTGGCCACCTGGCGCCACCACCGCGCGGGCAGCCTGCACTGGGACCTGGTGCGGCCACTGGCGCCGGCCATCGCCCTGGGCGCGCTGCTCGGGGCCTGGGTGGCGCTGTACGTGACCAGCGCCTGGTTGCGCTGGCTGTTCATTACCTACCTGGCGCTGAGCTTGCTGGACGCCTGGCTGCGTCCAGGCTTCGTACACGCTGGCGAACATCACCTGGCGCCACTGGGCAGGGCCGGCGCCACCCTGGTCGGCGTGCCCATAGGCGCACTGGCGGCGTTGCTCGGGGTGGGCGGCAGCGTGATGACCGTACCGTTGATGCGCCGTCGCGGCGCCAGCATGCGCACCGCCACGGCCATGGCCAACCCGCTGTCACTGCCCATGTCCCTGGCGGCCACGCTGGTGTATGCGCTGCTGCCGGCCGGCCAGCCCGACCTGGGCCCGGGCCTGCTGGGTCTCATCGACCTGCGCGCGGCCCTGGTGATGACCGTCGGCGCCTGGCTCGGCATGCACCTGGCCGCGCCCCTGCTCGGGCGCATCTCCGACAGCGTGCACGCCCGCACCTACCTGGCGCTGCTGGCCTGCGTGCTGCTGGTGATGCTGGTCAACGGCCGCTAAGACTGGCGAATGGCCATGGCGACGCGGTAGGCTGCGCCCAGCATTCACCAAGGAAGGCACTGTATGAAGACGTTCGATCGCCTGCTGCTCGCCAGCGGCTTGCTCATCCCCCTCTGGCTGTTGCTGGGCGTTACCCTGACGGCCCTGGCCTACCCCGGCTACGACCACCTGCAGCAAGCCATGAGCCAGCTCGGCGCGGTCGGCGCCCCCACCCACGGGCTGTCGCCGTGGGTCAACAATTTCCCGCTGGCCCTGTTGTTCACACTGTTTGCCTGGGGCCTGGCGCGGCGCTGGCGGCACTCGAAACTGGCGCGGCTGAGCGCCCTTCTGGTGCTGTTGCATGGCCTGGGCAGCCTGGTGACCGGCGGATTTGCCTGTGACCAGGGCTGCGCGCCGCTGCAGCCATCGGTCTCGCAACAGATGCATAACCTCGGCGGCCTGCTGATGTTCTTCTCGCTGACCCTCGCCAGCATGCTGTGGATCGGCCTGGGCACGCGTCTGGCCCGATCCCCGGGGCTGGCCTGGGGGTCGCTGCTGAGCGCGCTGCTGGCGGTGCTCACTGTCGTATTGATGGCCAAGTCTGTGCACAGCGGTGAATTGTTCGGTCTCTACCAGCGCCTGAACTACGGCGTCGGCGTGCTGTGGATCGCGGCCCTGGCCCTCCAGTCGCTGCGCACGCGCCAGCACGACGGCCTGCAAATGGCCATCGCCTGACGGCAAACTGCTGGCCCCCAGGCGTCGCGAGCGTAGGCAAACTTTGTTTTCCTTCAGATGCTTAGGACAGCAACATGCGAGTGATTCTAGCAACCGTGGCCGGCTGCCTGCTGGCCACCGCCGCCTTCGGCGCCCAGGCCCGGGCATTGAGCCCGAACGATCGCCAGGTGTGCGGCTGGGGTGCGCAGATCGCCGCCGAGGCGCAGCAGGCCAAGCTATCCGGGGTCACCCTTTACGCCACGCGCAAGAAGCTGCAGGTGCGCAAATTTGCCAAGCCATGGATGCGCATGACGGCGTTCGGCATTACCGAGCAGACCTATAACAGCCGGTCGCGGCTCAAGCCCACGGCAATCAAGCAGACGTACTACGAGCAGTGCGTGCAGCATGCTGTAGCAAAAAGATAAATACTTATAGATCAATTGCTTACATCGATTAACTAAACCAGTTTGCGAGACTTAGTTAATGTCATTTCGAGATGGTATTGTCGTGCGCCAGCGTCTCGCTAACTCGATGAGTCAAGACCAAAGGGGACGCCAGGCGTCCCCCATCGGACCATCAGGGCTCCACGGTGCCCGTCGTGTCACCCACTAACGACTCCGCCTTGAGCGGCACAGGTGGCGCCTTGCGCAACTGCGCCACCTGCCCTGCACTCACCCCCGCCGCCTGGTTGCCCCAGCTGCTGCGGATGAAGTTGACCACATCGGCCACCTGCTGGTCCGACAGCCGCCAGCCGAAGCCTGGCATGCTGAAGGTAGAAGGCGCCGTTGCAGTGGCCGGCAAGGTCGCGCCCTCGAGCACGATATGGATCAGCGAGGTGGCGTCCTCGCCCTGCACCACCGGGTTGCCGGCCAGCGCCGGGAACACCCGGGCGTAGCCCTTGCCGTCGGTGCGGTGGCAAGCGGCGCAGTTGTCGACGTAGCGCGCCGCGCCGGTCTTGCCGTCATTGCCCTGCCACAGCGCCTGGGCGACGGCACGGTCCTCGCGAAACGGTTTGTCGTCTGGGTTCACCGGCGGCAAGGTCTTGAGGTAGCGTGCGATGGCGGTCAGGTCGGCGTCGCTCATGTACTGCATGCTGTGCTCGACCACATCGCTCATGCCGCCGAACACCGCGGTGCGCTCGTTGCGCCCGGTCTTGAGGAAGGCGACGATCTGCGCCTCGTCCCAACTGCCCAGGCCATCCTTGTGGTCACCGCGCAGGCTCTTGGCGATCCAGCCCTCGAGGGGCGCGCTGCCGGCCAGGAACGCCGCGCCGTCACCGGCATCCAGGGCTTTTTCCTGCATGGTCAGCGCCCGCGGCGTGTGGCACGCGCCACAATGCCCCAGCCCTTCGACCAGGTAGGCGCCGCGCGCCACCACCGCATCGCGCCCAGCGGCTTCGAACGGCTTGACGGGCGGCGCGAACAACCCGCGCCAGAACGCCAGCGGCCAGCGCATGCTCAGCGGCCAGGGGATGTCGCTGCCCTTGTTCTGCTGCTCCACTGGCTGCACGCCATGCATGAAGTAGGCGTAGAGCGCCTGCATGTCCGGGTCGCTAACCCGGGCGTAGGACGGATACGGCATGGCCGGGTACAGCGTGCTGCCGTCCTTGCCGATGCCCTGGCGCACGGCGCGTTCGAAGTCCTCGTAGCTGTACTGGCCAATACCGCTGGCGTGGGGTGTGATATTGGTCGAGTACAGGGTACCGATGGGCGTTTCCATGGGCAGCCCGCCGGCGAACGGCTTGCCGCCCTTGGCGGTGTGGCAAGCCACGCAGTCGCCAGCGCGGGCCAGGTATTCGCCTTGCCTGACCTGCGCCGGGTCCACCGCGTCGGCGGCCTGCAGCAAGGTACTGGCGCCCAGGCCCAGCATGGCGATGAACAATGTCTTCATATTGGCCTTCCTCACGCCTGCACCAATGGACCGGGGTTCTTCAGGTAGCGCTCGCGGATCGCCCGCGCCGACCAGTAGGTCAGCGCCGCCACCAGGCCGGTGGGGTTGTAGCCCAGGCCCTGGGGGAAGGCCGAGGCGCCGGGCACGAACACGTTGTGCACGTCCCAGCACTGCAGGTAGCGATTGAGCGCGCTGGTCTTGGGATCGGTGCCCATGATCGCGCCACCGTTGAGGTGGGTGGTCTGGTAGGTGGAGGCGTCGAAGTGCTGGCCGAACGCTTTCTTGCCCGCGCTGATTGCCTTGGGCCCCATCGCCTCGGCGATCTTGCCCATGCGTTCGACCATGAAGCGGTTCATCTTCACGTCGTTGTCCTTCCAGTCGAAGGTCATGCGCAGCAGAGGCAAGCCGTAGGCATCCTTGTACACCGGGTCCAGGTCAAGGTAGTTGTCGCGGTAGGACTGGTGCGCGCCATGGGCGTCCATCGACAGCATGTGCCGGTAGCTGTCGGCCACCGCGGCCTTCCAGGCACTGCCCCACTTCGGCGTGCCCGGCGGCACCTTGGTGCCAGAGATCGGCTTGGCGCCGGCCTGGTTGACCCAGAACGGAGAACCGCCGACGAAGCCGTGCGGGCCATGGTCAAAGTTGTCGGCGTTGTAGTCATCCACCGCCACGCCGTTGCCGCCGGCGCCGATGAAGGGGTTGGTGTGGTGGCTGTCGCGGTCGAAGAACGCGGTCACGGTGGAGATGTTCTGGCAGGCGAAGTTGCGCCCGACCACCCCCTCATTGCTCACCGGATCATAGGGTTTGCCGATGCCCGAGAGCAGCATCAGGCGTACGTTGTTGTACTGGAACGCGCCGAGGATCACCAGGTCGGCGGGTTGCTCCACCTCGCGACCCTGGCTGTCGACGTAGGTCACACCGGTGGCCAGGCGCTTGTCGGCGGTCAGGTTGACCCGCAGCACATGGGCGTTGTTGCGCAGCTCGAAGTTCGGCACCTGGCGCAGGGCCGGGAGGATGTTCACGTTGGGCGAGGCCTTGGAGTACATGTAGCAGGCATAGCCGCTGCAGTAACCGCAGAAGTTGCACGGTCCCATCTGCGCGCCGTAGGGGTTGGTGTACGGCCCGGAAGTGTTGGCCGACGGCAGGTTGTAGGGGTGGTAGCCGATCTCGCGGGCGGCCTTCTCGAACAACTGCGCCGACACAGTGTTCTTCTGCGCTGCCAGCGGAAAATCGCTGGAGCGGTCGGCGGCGAACGGGTTGCCACCCTTGTCGCGGCCCACCACCTGACCTTTGATCGACCAGGCGGTGCCGGAGGTCCCGAACACCTTCTCGGCAAAATCGAAGTACGGCTCCAGCTCTTCGTAGCTCACGCCGAAGTCCTGGATGGTCATTCCTTCGGGAATGAACCGCTTGCCGTAGCGCTCCTCATAGTGGCTGCGCAGGCGCAGCTCCACCGGGTCGACGCGAAAATGCACGCCGGACCAGTGCAGCCCGGCTCCGCCGGTGCCGGTGCCGGGCAGGAAGGCGCCGAACTGGCGGTACGGCACGGCCACGTCGTTGACGCTGTGGCGCAGGGTCACGGTCTCACGGGAGATGTCCATGAACAGCTTCTTGCGCGAATTGTAGGTCAACTCGTCCATGGTCTGCGGATAGACGCCGTCCGGGTAGGTATCCCGGGCCGGACCACGCTCCAGCGCCAGCACCTGCAGGCCGGCCTCGGTCAGTTCCTTGGCCATGATCGCCCCGGCCCAGCCGAACCCGACGATGACAACATCGACGCTCTTCATCACTTGGCTCATGGCTCAACCTCGCTCGCCGCTGATGGACACTGACGGGAAGGGATAGCGCTCGTCGCGCTCCACCCAGTCCATGAAGTCGGCGCGGGCGCCGGGGAAGCCGACCAGCTTCCAGCCGGCCAGACCCTGGTTGCCGCCGTGCAGGGGGTCGCTGAAAAAGCCCTCGCGGGTGTTGAGCCAGAGCATGCCGAGGAAGGTGGCCGCCGGCACCGAGGCAAAGGCCGGCTTGCCGCCGTCCAGGGCCTCGAGCACCTGCTGCTGTTGTTCAGGGCCAAGCTGGGCGAACGCCTTGCCGAACTGTGCCTGGCACCAGGCGTCGGTTTCGGCGATGCCCAGCCGGTAGATCTCCTGGGGGCTGAGCTTGAGCTGGTAGCCCAATTCGCTGGGCGCGTCGGGGCGGAATGGCCCCTGCATGTACCACAGCCCGCCGCTGCCATAGCGGGTGTTGAGCTGACGGTCGATGAACTCGGGCACGCCGGCATCGGCCGCACCGGGGCCAAGGGCGTCGGTGGGGATGAGCACCGCCACGGCGGCGCTGACGAAGGCCCACTCTTGCTGGGTGAAGAAGCTCGGCCGGTAGGCACGCGCCGGGGCCGGTCGGGTCGGTTCGACGGGTGCCGGGGTGGCGCTGTCGGCGAGCACTGCGCCGCCCAGTCCCGTGCCGGCGAGGGTCGCCACCGGGATCAGGGTCAGGGATTGGCGCAGGAACGCCCGGCGCGCCGGTTGCACGGAGGCGGGTTGGTCCTTGGACATGAGGATGTCTCTCTGTTGATCAGGTCATACGGAAATCGTCGCCCTTTTCACCGATGAAGTTCCCAGGGCCGCAGATCGAGACAGCGCTGTCTCGGCTAAGCGGCCTTGTTTTGCCAAAAGGGCCGCGGCGCGACCCCGGGATATCGAATCGGGCAAGGGCTGTTGTTATGGCAAAAACGGGGCGAGCGCAGTGCTCGCCCCGCTCATGGGTTTCGCCGCGACCAGGCAAGCGGGTTGACCAGGTTCTGCGGCCGCTCGCCGGCCAGGGCGGCCAGCAGGTTGTCCACCGCGCAGCGGGCCATGGCCTCGCGGGTCTCCTCGGTGGCCGAGCCGATGTGCGGCGTCACCACCAGGTTGTCCAGTTGCAGCAACGGTGAATCAGCCGGCAACGGTTCGCGCACGAACACATCCAGGCCGGCGCCGCGAATGCGTCGCTCGGCCAAGGCCTGGAGCAACGCAGCCTCGTCGAGCACCCGGCCACGGGAGATGTTCACCAGGATCGCCGACGGTTTCATCAGCGCCAGCTGTGGCGCGCCAATCAGGTTCTCGGTCGCGGCGGTCAACGGCAGGCACAGGCAGACGAAATCGGACTCGGCCAGCAATGCCTCCAGGCTGCGATGCGCGGCGGCGAACCGCGCCTCCACCTCGGGCCGCGGCTGGCGGGTGTGGTACAGCACGCGCATGCCAAAACCGGCATGCGCGCGGCGGGCCAGGGCTTCGCCGATGCGGCCCATGCCGACGATGCCCAGGGTCTTGCCCTGCACGTCGCAACCGAACTGCGCCGACCCGATGCCCGCCTGCCAGTGACCGGCGCGGATCCAGCCGTCGAGTTCGACGACCCGCCGGGCACAGGCCAGGATCAGGGCGAAGCCGGTGTCGGCGGTAGTTTCGGTGAGCACATCGGGGGTGTTGGTCAGCAGCACGCCGCGCTGATTGAAAGCGTCGATGTCGTAGTTGTCGACGCCGACCGAGACGCTGGAGACCACCTCCAGCTGCGGCGCCAGATCAAGCAAGGGGGCGTCCAGGCGCAAACTGGCGCCAAGCAGCCCGTGGGCGCCCGGCAGCGCCGCACGCAACCGGGCGAGGCCGTCAGCACTGGGCGATTCGACCAGGGTGACCTCGGCGTGCGCCTGCAGACGGGCCATGAGCGCGTCGGACAGGCGTTTGTAGAGGACGATGCGTTTCTTCATTGCACGGTACCTATCGGCTGGGCGCCAGGCTTTGCCGGCGTGTCTGTTGCAAGGGATTGAGAACGGCGGTCAGGGCCACGGCCAGCAGCAGCGCCACGCACATGAACAGGTAGGAGGCGCCGGGGCCGCCGGTGGCGCCATTGAGGTAGCCCACCAGCCACGAACCGGAAAACGAGCCCAGCGCGCCCATGCTGTTGATCAGCGCCATGGCGCCCCCGGCGACGTTGGCCGGCAGCAGCTCGGGCACGATGGCGAAGAACGGCCCGTACGGCGCATACATGCAGGCCCCGGCGATCACCAGCAAGGCGTAGGACCACCAGAAATGTTCAGTGCCCAGGCTGTACGAGCCATAGAATGCCAGGGCGGCGATCAGCAGCGGCGGCCAGACAAAGCGCTTGCGCTTCTGCAGGCGGTCCGAGGCCCAGGACACACCGAGCATGGCAACCACCGCCCCCAGGTACGGCACCGCCGACAGCCAGCCGGCGGTGACGATGTCCAGCGCCGCCGCCTGCTTGAGGATCGACGGCAGCCAGAGGACGAAACCGTATACGCCGATGCTCCAGCAGAAGTACTGCAGCGACAGGATCAGCACCGTGGGCGAGCGAAACGCCTCGCGGTAGTTCTTCACCGGCTTGATGCCCTGCTGCTCGGCGTCCAGCGCCTGGCGCAGCGCCGCCTTCTCGCGGGCGTCCAGCCACTTGGCCTGCTCCGGGCGGTCATCCACCAGGCGCCACCAGATGAAGGCCCAGAGAATCGCCGGCGCGCCTTCGATGATGAACATCCAACGCCAGTCGAACTGCTGCACCAGGTAGCCCGAGACCACCGACATCCACAGGATGGTCACCGGGTTGCCGAGGATCAGGAAAGTGTTGGCCCGCGAGCGTTCGGCGCGGGTGAACCAGTGGCAAAGGTAAATGAGCATGGCCGGCATCACCGCCGCCTCCACCACGCCCAGCAGGAAGCGGATGACGATCAGCAAATAGACGTCGTGGACCACGCCGGTCAGGGTCGCCAGGCCGCCCCAGAGGATCAGGCTGGCGAAGATCAGCTTCTTCACGCTGCGTTTTTGCGCGTAAAGGGCGCCCGGCACCTGGAAGAAGAAGTAGCCAAGGAAGAACAGCGCGCCGAGCAGCGACGACAGCGCCGGGGTGATCTTCAGGTCGTCGGCCATGCCCGAGGCCGCGGCAAAGCCATAGTTGGCCCGGTCGAGGTAGGCCAGGCTGTAGGTGATGAAGACGATGGGCATGATGTACCACCAGCGTCTGGGAGCGAGTCGATCAAGCTGCATGGGGAATTCTCCTGGTCTTGTTGTTCTTGTCACATCAGGTGCCGGACGGTCCGGCGATTCAGCGTGGTTGGATCGAAGCGTTTTCGTGCAGGTCCAGTTCGTGGCGTTGCGGCAGGCCTTCCATGTCGCCTCGGCTCTGCACCGCCCGGCTGCCGCACCAATTGCCCCGGGCCACGGCCCGGCGCAACGGCAGGCCCTCGAGCAAGGCGCTGATCACGCCAACGGCGAAGGCGTCGCCCGCGCCCACGGTGTCGACCACCCGGGCCACCGGAAAACCCGGGACCACCCCATGTTCACCCTTGGCGTCGCGCCAGTAGGCACCTTCGGCACCGAGCTTGATGGCCACGCATTGCACGCCTTGCTCCAGGTAGAACTCGGCGATGCCCTGCGGCGACTGGCGGCCGCTCAGCAGGCGCCCCTCCTCAAGCCCCGGCAGGACCCAGTCGGCCTTGAACGCAAGTGCATTTATCTCGCGCACCATGGTCTGGCGGTCCGGCCACAGCGAGGGGCGCAGGTTGGGGTCGAAGGAAATGCTGCGGCCATGGGCGCGCATGTCGTCCAACAACTGGTGGCAGAGCGCGCGGCAGCTGCCGGACAGGGCCGGCGGGATGCCGGTGGCATGCAGGTGTCGGGCCTCCAGCAACGCCGGTTGCAGCTGGGTAGGCGACAGCCGGCTGGCCGCCGAGCCACGGCGGAAATACTCGACTTTCGGATCGCTGCCATCGTCGCAGCGTTCCTTGAGCTGGAACCCGGTGGGGTGCTCGTCATCGATCTCGACGCTCGAGCAGTCCAGCCCTTCCTGGCGCAGGGTGTCGAGCACGAAGGCACCGAGCGAATCATTGCCGACCCGGCTCAGCCAGCGCACCCCCAGACCCAGACGTGCCAGGCCGATGGCCACGTTGCTGTCGGCACCGGCGATGCGCTTGCCGAACCCCTCGACTTGGGCCAGCTCTCCAGGCTGCGCGGCCACGAACATGGCCATGGTTTCACCGAAACACAGGACGTCGTGCTCAGCCATGGCACACCTGCCCTTCCAGCTGCGCCAGTTGCGCGACCTGCCGCGCGGTCAGCGCCAACAGGTCGTCGCCGGCCAGGGGGTACTCGATGGCCCGCGGCAGGTCTGGGGCGAAATGCGTCATCAGTTCGCGCCACTGCACCAGGTCGAGCGCCTGGGGCACGACCGCGACCAGGCGCCCGTCGGCTCGCCGGGCGACAGCCTTGCAGTGTACGTAACGCACCCAGCGGCCCAGCAGTTGCGCCGCCAGCAGCGGCGATTCGTCGTGCCAGTACCAGTTGCCGATATCGAAGGTCATGCCCGGCGCCACGCCCTGCGCCTGCGCTTCGCGGAAGAATCTTTCCAGGGTTTGCAGCCGTCCGCCGTAGGGCGTCTGGTCGTTTTCCACGTACAGCGCCGTCTTGTGCCCCAGTAATGGCGCCAGGGCCTGCAGGTCGCAACCCGTCTGGTAATGCCCCAGCGATACCTTAAGCGCCACCGCGCCGATCTCGCTTGCCCGTTGCAAACGTTGGGCGATGGCCGGCTCCAGACTGCCATCCTCGCGCCATAGCTCCAGTGGCGTGGAGTAAAGGCTCTGCAGGCCATGCTCGGCGGCCAGGTTGGCCAGGGTAGCGGCATCGGGCGCGGCATCGAACAGTTCCTCGCGCCATTCCACCCGCCGCGCACCGGCGGCGGCCAGCAGCGGCAGATAGCTGGCCTGGCCCAGGCGCCGCACGACATCGGCACCGAAACTCGACAAGCTGATGGAGACAATGGGCGTTTGCATGTGTGTGGTCCTTGTTCTTGTGGATGAAACCGGTTTCATTTTTCGTCAGCAGCAACGGCGTCAAGGACGCCGTCATGCTTGTGATCGGGTGGAGCCTCGCGGGATCAGTTCGGCTTGCAAATCCAGGCGCCGTGCCGGCGAACCGCTGCCTTGCAGGCGCTCCAGCAGGCACTGGAACGCTGCGGCACCGATCCGCCCGGTGGGCTGGGCCAGGGCGGTGATGCCGCTGCCTACCAGCGGGTACCAGTCCAGTTCGTCCAGCGCCAGCAGGCCCACATCCTGGAACAGCGTCCCGCCGCGGGCGTGCAGCACGCTTACCACTTCCAGGGTGGCAACGCCGTTGCAGGTGAACAGCGCCTGCGGGCCGTGCCCTGCCCCGGCCATGAAGCTGCCCAGTTGCTCCGGCAGGTCCACGCCCACCTCCAGCACCTGCCCACGCAGGCCAGGGCGCCGGGCGATGGAAGCCTGGAAGGCATCGACCCGCTCCTGGCGGGAGCTGGTGCCGTCGAGCGGCTCGGTCACGGCGAGGATGTCGCGATAACCGCAGCGTTGCAGGTGATCGAGGGCCTGTTCGACGGCGTCGCTGTTGTCCAGCCCTACCAGGTCGACCGCCAGGCCGGCCAGTTGCCGGTCGACCAACACCATCGGCAAGTCACGGGCCAGCTTCGCCAATTCATCGGCGCGGTGGCCGAGGGTGTTCACGATCAGGCCGTCGACGTTGTACGACTGCAGGGCCTGCAGGTGATTGCGTTCCTGGTCGTCATCGTAGTCTGTGTTGCACACCACCAGGCTGTAGCCGTGCTGGCGGCAGGCTGTCTCGACGCCGTGCATCACCGCCACCGAGTAGGGGTTGCGGATATCCGCCAGGAGCATGCCGATCAGCCCGGTGCGGCCGCGCTTGAGGGCGCTGGCCATGCGGTTGGGGCGGTAGCCGAGGCGCTCGACGACGGCCTCGATGCGTTGCGCGGTGGCTTCGGCGAGCAGTTGCCTGTCTTCGCCCATGTAGCGCGAGACCGTCGCCTTGGAAACGCCGGCGGCCTTGGCGACCTCGCTGATGGTGACCCGCCCGCGGACGGGAGCTGGCTCTTTGTTCACCCTGTTTCCTTCTTGTTTGCGCTTTTGCAGGGTTGATGAAAACGGTTTCAATCAAATCAGGGATGGGGGGTGGCGTCAAGTGATGGGCTTTCTGCCAAAGCGGGGGGATTCAGTGCCAAAGGCTTGTCCTGCCGGTGTCGATGGGGGGCTTCAGGGTTATGGTGGTTTTCTGGAGTTCGTTAACCCTGCCTTGGAGATGGCCATGACCGCACTGTTTCGGATCAGTCTATTTTTGATGCTTGCTGGTATGGGGATGGGGGATATCGTGGTGGCCAGTTTGGGGTTGGTCGGGTTGTGTGGGAGGGCTGTGGTGCTCAGTGTTCGGCAGGATGAGGGTGAGGGGCGGAAGGTTGGGGAGTCGGAGTTTATTGCCTGAAAGGTTTGGTTCTGTTCTGTTCTGTTCTGGTTATGGGATTACTGTTTTGATATTTTTATGCGCATTCGGGAAGCGTCAGATTTTTTGTGTGCGGGCCGGTAACGGCCTGCCGTCAGGCAGGCCCTGACTTTCACCAGGTCGGCCTGATGAACCGATCTCCGTACAAAATCGCGAATTGATTCATCGCACTTTTCCAATCATGCGCCGCTGAGCCCCAGTTCGCCGTGATGTTTCGCAGCCCCAACCAGATCAGCTTGGTAGCTGCATCATCGTTCGGGAAATGGCCTCGGGTCTTGATGATCTTGCGCAGCTGGGCATTGATACTCTCGATGGCGTTGGTGGTGTAGATCACTTTCCGGATGGCTGGTGGGAAGACAAAGAAGGGAATCACTCGATCCCAGGCGCGTCTCCAGGCCGCAACGACCGTTGGATACTGCTTGCCCCAGGGCCCGTTTTCAAACTCATCGAGTGCCTGCTCAGCCGCTTCGGCGTTGATGGCCTGGTAGATCGGCTTGAGCGCCTTGGCCAGTGCCCGCCGCTTGTCCCAGGCTGCAAAGTCCAGGCTGTTGCGGATCAGGTGCACGATGCACGTCTGCAGCGTCGTCTCTGGAAACACGGCGCTGAGAGCCTCTGGCATGCCTTTGAGGCCATCGGTCACGGCAATCAGCACATCCTCGACACCACGTGTCTTGAGATCGTTAAAGACCTTCATCCAGAACTTCGCACCCTCGGTGTTCTCGATCCAGATGCCCAAGATATCGCGCGTCCCGTCGGGTAGAACGCCCAGCGCCAAGTAAATGGCCTTGTTGCGCACCAAGCCTTCTTCGCGGATCTTCACCCGCAGTGCATCGAAGAAAATGACCGGGTACATGGGCTCCAGTGGCCGCTGCTGCCACGCGCCAATTTCTTCCATGACCTCGTCTGTCACAGAGCTGATGAAGTCGGGTGAGACCTCTGTTCCATACTGCTCGGACAGAAAGGCTCGGATCTCTCTGACCGTCATGCCACGGGCGTACATGGCGATGATCTTGTCATCGAAACCGGTGTACCGCCGCTCATGCTTGGGGATGAGAATGGGCGCAAAACTGCCGTCTCGGTCACGAGGAATTTCCAGCCGCAGCGGGCCATCGCCGGTCAAAACCGTCTTGCCACTCTTGCCGTTACGCTGGTTGGTTTCATCCTCTGGGCGCTGCGCGCCCGGCGGATAACCCAGGTGGTGGCCAAGTTCGGCGTGCAGAGCGCGTTCGATCAAGGCCTTCTTGAACGCCGCAGAGGCATCCTCGATAGCCTCTGCGGTCATCAGGCCCTCACCGAACTGCTCCAGCAGCTCTTTGGGGATTTTGGGCAGGTCACGCAAGGGTTTCTTTTTGGTTGGCATACATGCACCTCTTACTCATGTTATGCCCGAACACAAAATTTCTGACACCCTCGGATTACTGTTTTGATATTTTTATGCGCATTCGTAGAAGATAACGACATTTAGTCACCTTTCCGCCCTTACGGCGGCCTACTTTTCTCGTGGGAAAAGTAGGCAAAACCGTCCCGCTCCGTTCATCCGGCCCCTGCGCTTCGCTCCGGGGTTCCCTCGCTCCGTTCTTGCTCCCGGGAGGACCGCGCTGAACGCCCCATCCTGGGGCGCAGCGCTTGACGGGCATCCATGCCCGCCACCTCCCTCCGCAAGAACTCCGCTCGGCCTCCTGAAGTCGCAATTGGCGTTGCCTGAACTATCGCGCGCTTAGAAGCAAGAGCAAGAGCAAGAGATCATTTGTTCTGTAGTTTGTTATTCCTTGAATGTTTCGACCTCTTCGCGGGGCAAACCCGCCCCTACAGGGCTGTATATAACCGCGACTGGCGATATTCGAGAGATTAATTAAACTTTCAACTAGCGACAGCTGCGTTAGTTCAGGCGCCGCCCGTAACTTGCGCGACTTCAGGAGGCCGAACGCAGGACTTGCGGAGGGAGGTGACGGGCATGGATGCCCGTCAAGCGCTGGGGCCCAGGATGGGCCCTGCAGCGCGGTCCTCCCGGGAGCAAGGCCGGAGTGAGGGAACCCCGGAGCGAAGCGCAGGGGCCGGATGAATGGAGCGCAGCGGCTTTGGTTACTTTGGCCGCGGACGGCGAGTTAAGACCAATCTATGGTCACCCCATTTTTTGCAATACTGTTCATCAGATGGAATGGATGGCTTGCTTCAATCTATCCGGCGTCTATTGGGCTCGCATCCCGCGCCACGATGAGCATTCGCACCTGGCGATCCTAACAAAGTAGGCGGCTTCCAAGAGCCAATTGGTCGTTCAGGATCATCGCCAGGCCGATCGGCCGTTTATTTCATCTGTTGTTCAGCTATCGCAAAACCTGATGGTGAAACTCGGTGCAGCACAACGGGGTCAGGCGTTTATCGCGTCTGGCTCCGTTTTATATTGCGTGTGCCGAGTGGCAATGGCCCACGCAATGCGTGCCAGTTTGTTGGCCAAACGCGCAGGCCACCACATTGGAGTGACGTCGCGCGAGCAATGAACGCACCCAATCGGCCAATGGGCCTTTCTGATACTTCAGGCGAAGCATGTAGACCCGTGCGCACAGCACCAGCAAATGCCGAAGGTTCTTGTCGCCACGCTTGCTGATCCCCAGCAAAGCTGGCCTACCACCAGTGCTGTACTGGCGGGGCACCAGACCTACAGAGGCCGCAAAGTCCCGGCTACTGCCGTACTGCCGAGCATCTCCCATTTCTACAGCCAGCAGGCTGGCGGTGATCGGCCCAACACACGGCATGCTCAGCAAACGACTGCCTAGATCATCGTCAGCCAGTTGGCTCTCCAGCTCTTTGTCCAACACCTTGATCTGCTCGCTCAAGTAGACGAAATGATCATGCAGGCGCTGCAGTAATGCGACGAGCCGTATTGGCAGGTCGTGCTCTTCAAGCACCGAAGCAAGGCGTTTGACCACTGCCAATCCGGTCGGCAGGCTGACACCGAATTCGAGCAGGAACCCATGCATCTGGTTCACCGTCTTGGTTCGGTCGCGGATCAATGATTCACGCATCCGATGAGAAACAGAGAGCGTTTGCTGCTCAGGCGATTTTGGCGTCACAAAGCGCATGGAGGGTCGGGAAGCGGCTTCGCAGATGGCTTGCGCATCGACGAAGTCATTCTTGTTGCTCTTGACGAAAGGTTTAACGAACTGCGGCGAGATCAGCTTGGCCTCATGATCCATCGCTTTGATTTCTCGCGCCAGGCAGTGTGAACCGGCACAGGCCTCCATCACTACCGTGCAAGGGGGATGATTGGCCAGAAACCGCATCATCTGCTGCCTTGAGCACTTCTTGCGCATTACCTCTTTGCCGAACTTGTCCTGGGCGTGCAGGTGGAAGGTATGTTTACCAATGTCGATGCCGATCAGGGTCACGCTGCTCATGATGACGGTCTCCGAAGTAAAAGCACCCTGCGAAAGCGTACGCCTCGCAGGGTGCCGGGGTGACCATCTCATTAAGTAACCCGCCGTAAGGGCGGAAAGGTGATTAAGCGTCGACATCGCAAATGAATGCGCATACAACTTTCTAAACAATCAACAATCAACAATCAACAATCAATATCTCACCCAGAAACCACCGGCTCACACCGAACCTCAGTCTTCACCGAGTTGGCAATAAAACACGCCTCATGCGCCATATGATGCAACCGCTCCAACTCATCAACCCCAGGCCGCCGCTCCCCGGAAAATTCGACCACCGGCCGCAAGGTCACCACGGTCATGGCCATGCGCCCTGCCTCGTCGACCCCCATCACCCCCAAGGCATCATCAACATACCGCTCGACACAAAACCGCCGCTTGGCCGCCAGGGACAGGAACCACAGCATGTGGCAACTCGACAACGCCGCGACAAACGCCTCCTCAGGATCCACCGCCGAGGCATCCGACATCGGCAACGGCACCACATGGGGCGAGGAAGAGCCCGGCACTTCCACCCCACCATCGAAACGCCATACATGCCGCCGGCTGTAGTGGTTACCGAGAAAATCCTGCCCGTCACGGTTCCAGGTCACTTGTGCGGTGTACTGCGCCATCCGATATCTCCTTGATCAAATAAACACATTGTTCAGCGCTTGCGCGCACAGATGCCAAAGGCCATGTCGCCTATGTAGATGCCCCTCGACTGAAGTCGCTCGGCCTCCAGTCGCGCGTGCAGCGTATCGATCCCGACCTGCCTGGCCGTAGCCACGCCATGGGCGATGATCCGCGGCAGGCAGGCGCGAACGATATCGGCCAAGGGGTAGGCACTGTCGGGTGTCTGCACCAGGCACTCGGCGCGCAGGTCCTCGACCGCCAGCCCCGCCTCGCTGAACAGCCGATGCAGGTTGAAACCGATATGCAGGTCCGCCCCCTCGTGGGCCAGCATCCGTTGCAGCCATTGCTGGGCCTTGTGATGCAACGGGAAGGGCTCCAGGCTGGCCGGGGTGAGACTGCCGTCATGCTCCTGGAACACCATCAGACCACCGGGCAGCAGGTGCCGGGCCAACAGGCGCAGGGCCTTGACCGGCTCCGCCTGGTACATCAGCACCCGACGCCCGACGATGGCGTCGAACAACCCCAGGGACTCGGGCAGTGCCTGCAGGTCAGCCTGCACGAACTCAGGTACCGCCGCGCCCTTGGGTGTCTCGCGCTGGCGTGCGATTTCCAGGGCGCCCACCGCCTGGTCAACGCCGACCACCGCTCCATCTCCGTCCACCAGGTGAGCCAGCAGCCAGCTCACATCGCCGCTGCCGCATCCAACGTCGAGCACGCGCATGCCAGGGCCGATACCGGCATCGACCAGCAGGCGCGTGGTGAAATCCGCTTTCGCAAGTGCCATGCCATGCTCCTTCGCAGGTGCGCCAGTGTGCAGAGCAAAGGGCCTCGGATACAAGGCTGTCCTATGCTGAAGCCACCCACCTTCATCGAACCTGACCATGCCCACCACCACCGATCCCCTGCTGGACAGCTGGCGGCACAACGCCCAGGCCTGGGTCGAGGCCGTACGCTCCGGCACCATCGCCTCCCGCCGCGAGGTCACCGACCAGGCGATACTGCTCGCCGTGCTCGCACGTCAGCCTGCCCGGGTGCTCGACCTGGGCTGCGGCGAGGGCTGGTTGCTGCGGGCCCTGGCGGCGAGAGGCATCGACGCGGTCGGTGTGGATGGCGATGGGACGCTGGTTGCCGCCGCGCACTCGGCGGGCTCACCGCAGGTTCACCTGGCCAGCTACCGGCAACTGGCCGAAGGCACGGTGGACATCGGCCACGGCTATGACCTGGTGTGCGCCAATTTCGCCCTCCTGCAACAGGACATCATCCCCCTGCTCTGCGCCATACGGGCCTTGCTGCTGCCCGGCGGCACGCTGCTGATCCAGACCCTGCACCCGTGGACGGCCGCCGCCGGCCACTACCAGGATGGCTGGCGCGAGGAGTCGTTCGCCGGTTTTGCCGGTGACTGGCGCCCCATGCCCTGGTACTTCCGCACCTTGGGCAGCTGGCTCAAAGCGCTGGAACTGGCCGGGTTCGACCTGCTGGCGTTGCAGGAACCGCAGCATCCGCAGAGCCAGGTACCGCAATCCCTGCTGTTGACGGCGAAGCGGCTGGGCTGACGCACCTGCGGCTACTCGTCGCAGCCTTTTCCTACTTGGCAAATCCTGCACAGGCCTTAAAATCCCGCCTCCTTTTCGCCCGTCGCCCCAGCCGGTGGCAACCGCCCGCAAAGACAGCGTTCACGCCTCATCACATCGCGCATGTGCAACAGGCTCAACCGCCCCCGCCTGGCCTGCCTCTATCAGGTCTGCGGTTGAATCTTGCCAAGGTCGCAGCCCGCCCAGGTCGCACTGCACCGCGCCACGACCCGGCCCGTGCAGCCGAAAAGGCGCATCTGAGCTCTTTTCAACCTTGAGGTAACTATGTCTGTGCGTTTGCTGGCGATGGCGCTGGCACCCCTGCTCGGCCTGTTCATCATTGCCCTGGGCAATGGCGTGCTGTCTTCCCTGACCACCCTGCGCCTGGGCGCCGCCGGCGAATCGGCGACCACTATCGGCGTAGTCTCCTCGGCCTACTTTATCGGCCTGACCCTGGGGGCGATCTTCAACGACCGCCTGATCCTGCGCATCGGCCACATCCGCGCCTACAGCAGCTTCGCCGCCCTGATCGGCGCGACCATCCTGCTGCAGGGCCTGTTCTACGACACCACCTGGTGGTTCGCCCTGCGCCTGATCAACGGCTGGGCCGCGGTCGGGGTGTTCCTGGTGATCGAGAGCTGGCTGCTGCTGGCCGGCGACGCCAAGATCCGTGGGCGCCTCCTGGCGCTGTACATGATCGCCTTCTATGGCGCCGGGGTTATCGCCCAGGCTGGCCTGGGCGAAGTCACCGGCTGGGGCGAGACCGCGCCGTTCATGGTTGCCGGCATGCTCGCCACGCTGTCGGTGCTGCCGATCGTGATCCTGCCACGGGTATCGCCGCTGCTGGACCAGGTGGAGCCGCTCAAGCCACGGCAATTGCTGGGTGTGGCGCCGACCGGGCTGGTCGGCTGCTTCGGCTCGGGGGTCGCCATCGCCGGGATCTACGCCCTGCTGCCGCTGTACCTGCAACGCATCGGCCTGGATGTGGGCAAGGTCGGCGACATGATGGCCTGGGTGATCCTTGGCGCCATGCTGCTGCAGTACCCGGTCGGGCGCTGGTCGGATCGCAAGGACCGCCAGGACGTGCTGATCGCCCTGGCCGCCCTGTGCACCGTGCTGTCGGTGCTGATCGTGCTGCTGCCGGCCGACACCGTGCTGCTGCCAGCACTGCTGTTCCTGCTCGGCGGCGGTGTGTTCGCGCTGTATCCAGTGGCCGTCAGCAGCGCCGCCGACCGTGCCCCGGCCGACGCGCTGGTGCCGATGATCCAGGGGCTGCTGTTGATCAACTCGCTGGGCTCGGCCATGGCGCCGCTGGCCATTTCACCGATGATGACCGCCTACGGCGAGGCCGGTTTGTTCTGGGCCTTTGCTGCCATCAACCTGACAATGGTCGGTTTCTTCCTCTGGCGCCGTGGCAAGCGCCCGGCACCGGAGCACCCGGCGCCCTTCGCGCCGACCGCGACCTTCTCGCCGACCGGCGCGGAGCTGCGGGTGACCGAGGACCTGATGCACGCGGCCCAGGAGCACCCGACGCTGGAGGCGATGGACACCACGCATGGCCAGCAGGCGCCGCGTCCCGAGGCGCACTGACCGCTCATACCAAGGACCGCCCGTCGCTTGACGGGCACCTTGGCGCGGCTGTGGCGGCCCAACCATGACACGTCATCCGACAGGAGATTCATCATGGCCAATCCACGTCCCCTCGCCTTGTTGCTGGCTCTGCTGCTTGGTAGCGGCGCCACCCTGAGCCTTGCGGCAACCGACATGAACGGTGGCGGCAGCCACACCGAACGCTCAACCGACCAGGGCAAGACTGCCGGTGACGGCAGTAGCGTCAACAGCCCCGGTGGCAGCAAGGACAACGACAGCAGTGACACCGGCACCGATTCCGATGCTGCCGACGGCGCTGCCGGTGGCTCCAACAGCACCGGTGAAGCCACAGGCTCCGGGGCTGGAGCGTCGGGCGGCAGCGCCGAGGATCAGGACAGCCGTTGACCCGACTGTCTGTCAACGCCAGTAGCGGGGCTCATCCGCCACTCGCTGATGCTCGGCAAACAGCAGCGGCAGTTGTTCCTTGAGAAAATCCAGCCAGGTGCGCACCTTGGCGTCCAGAAAATGCCGCGACGGGTAGATCGCGTAGATCTCCCGTTGGCGCAGCCGATGCGGCGCCAGCAACCGGCACAGGCGCCCCTCCTCCATGGCCTGGCTGGCCGAATAGTAAGGCAACAGACCCACCCCCATGCCCAGCTCGGTGGCCTTGAGCATGGCGTCGGCGACGTTGGTGAGGAAGGTGTCCTGGGGCACGATCACACAGCTGTCGGAATGCCCCTCGAACGACCAGTCCTCCTCGAACAGCGGGTCGACCGTGCGCAGGCAGACATGCTCATGCAGGTCCTCAGGCCGCTCGGGCACGCCGTGGCGGGCCAGGTACTCGGGGGAGGCGCAGAGAATGCTGTGGATGCTGCCCAGCGGGATGGCGATCAGTTGCGAATCCGGCAGCCCCTGTCCGATGGTGATCACCACATCATGCCCCTCGGCCAGCGGGTCGGGGTTGCGCTGCGACAGCGTCAGTTCCATCACCACTTCCGGGCAAGTGGCGTTGTAGCGCGCCACCAGCGGCATCATCAGCAAGCCCAGGCCATGGGTGCAATGAAAACGCAAGTGGCCGCGAGGCGTGAGGTGGGCGCCACGGGCCTCGTCCACCGCCTCCTCGGTGAGCAGCATGATCTGTCGGGTACGCTCCAGAAACCGCTCCCCCGCCTCGCTCATGCGCAAGCGCCGGGTGGTGCGGTGCAGCAGGCGGGTCTGCAGCTGATTCTCAAGCTCCGCGACGATCCGCGACACCTGCGCCGCCGAAATGTCCAGGGCCTGGGCCGCCGCGGCGAAGCTGCCGCATTCAACTACCCGGGCGAAGGTTCGCATCGCATGCAGCATGTCCATGGGCCGACACCCTCATTCATACATGAAAGGCAACAATCTATCACGGGATAGCCCATTTATTGTGAAACACAAATGAATGGATCATTAGGTTATCCGCACTGAATGAGGAGCCTGTCATGAACCGTTCCATCGCCCTGCTCGCCCTGAGCGCCACCCTCGCCTCGTTTGGCGCATTGGCCGACACCACCGCCAGCACCTACGAATACGGCATGCCGCTGGACATCGCCAAAGTCATCTCGATCACCCCGGCCAGCAACGACGCCGACTGCCAGGTGGGCACCGCGCACATGGTCTACGTCGACCACCAGGGCCAGACCCGCGAAGTCGACTACCGGCAGATGGGCAACTGCTCGCAGCTCTAAGCCCAGGGAAAAATACCAGCCATCTTGCTGAAAGTGCATTTGCCCGCCCGCGACACCGCCGCATGATCTGCCGGGACAACAACAAGAACGTCCCGGACCATGAATACGATCGATACCTCCACGGCCACGCCCGTGCGCGCCTGCGACGCCACCCATGCCCGCATCACCTGGCGGCTGATGCCGCTGCTGCTGGTGTGCTACCTGTTCGCCCATCTGGATCGCATCAATATCGGCTTCGCCAAGATGCAGATGAGCGCCGACCTGGGCTTTTCCGACACGGTCTACGGCCTGGGCGCCGGCCTGTTCTTCATCGCCTACGCGCTGTTCGGCGTGCCCAGCAACCTGGCCCTGGAGCGAATCGGGCCGCGGCGCTGGATCGCCACCCTGATGGTGGTCTGGGGCCTGTTGTCCACCGGCATGATGTGGGTGCAGGACGCTGCCGGCTTCTATACCTTGCGGTTTCTGCTGGGGGTGGCCGAAGCGGGCTTTTTCCCTGGCATCCTCGTGGTGCTCAACCGCTGGTACCCTGCGCGGCGGCGCGCGCAAGTCACCGCGTTGTTCGCCATTGCCGTGCCCCTCGCCGGGGTGGTCGGGGGGCCGTTGTCCGGCGGTATCCTCCAGGCCTTTCACGACCAGGGCGGCCTGCGCGGCTGGCAATGGATGTTCCTGATCGAGGGCCTGCCGGTGGTGCTGCTCGGACTGGTGGTGCTCAAGTGCCTGCCGGACAGCTTCGAGCAGGTCGCTTGGCTCGATGCCGGGCAAAAGCGCGCATTACGCGAAGAAATGACCGGCGAGGAGCGGCACAAACCCATCAGTTCGCTGCGCGGCCTGTTCGGCAACGCGCAGGTCTGGTTACTGGTGACGGTGTATTTCGCGGTGATGTTGGCGGTCAACACCCTGGCCTTCTGGATGCCCAGCTTGATCCACGGCGCCGGCATCGGCAGCGACGGCCAGGTCGGCCTGCTCAGCGCCATCCCCTACCTGGCCGGGTGCCTGTTCATGCTCGGTTGCGGGCGCTCCTCGGACCGCCGGCGCGAACGCCGCTGGCACCTGTGCGCGCCGCTGCTGATGGCCGCCGCCGGTATCGCCCTGGCCGGCTCGGCACCGGGCAATGCCTTGCTGGTGATGACCGGGCTGGTGGTTGCCGGCATGGGCGCCAGCGCCGCCCTGCCGATGTTCTGGCAACTGCCGCCGGCGTTCCTGGCAGGTGGCGCCCAGGCCGCCGGTATCGCCATGATCAGCTCGTTCGGCAGCATCGCATCGTTCGCCGCGCCCTACCTGATCGGCTGGATGCGCGACAGCACCGCCAACCCGGGCCTGGCCCTGCAGGTACTGGCCGTGGCCATCGTGCTTGGGGGTGTGCTGGTGCTTAAGGTGCCAGCCAGCGTGGTCAACCCCAAGTAAGAGGCCTCAAGCCAGCAGGTCGCTGATCCAGCGTGCCTGGCGGGTCATCTCCCGCAGCTTGTCCTCGGGCACCGGTTGACGTGCCCGGGCGAAGTTGGCCAGGGTCTGTTGCTTCTGACGCAGCATACGCTGCCATTTGAACAGGAAGGCCGGGCTACGCGCCTGCATCAGCAGCGGACCAAAATACAGCTCCTCAGCCGTGTAGGTGACCGCGTCGGCACGTTCGGCGACGATGATCTCGTAGTCGAAACGGTTTTCCCGCAGCACTTCCTCACCGACGATCCGGTAGTCGTTGTCCATCAGCCACTGGCGCAACGCCGGCTCGCCGCCGTTGGGTTGCAGGACCAGGCGCTCGTGCCCGCCCAAGTGCTGTTTGCCGGCCTCGAGAATATCGCGAATGGTCTCGCCGCCCATGCCGCAGAGGGTGATCGCGGTGATGCCGTCACCCGGTTCGATGGCCGCAAGGCCGTTGGCATGACGCACGGTGATGCGATCCTCCAGGCCGTTCTCGCGCACGGTGCGTCGTGCAGCCTCGTAGGGCGTGAGCGCCACCTCGCCGGCCACCGCCGCGACAATCGCAGCGCGGCGCGCCAGCGCCACCGGCAGGTAGCCATGGTCCGAGCCGATATCGGCCAGGCGCGCCCCGGCCGGCACATGGGCGGCCACCCGTTCCAGACGCATGGACAATGTGTGTTCGTTCAACGCAAGCCTCTTCTGACAACCTGGGCCCGGCGCCAGTGGCCGGGGCGGGGCGCGATTCTGACCGCCCGCGGCACGCATTTCAAATACCCGCGACCGGCCGCCACGCCTCGACCAGCCCGACCCGCTCGCGTAGGCTTGGCGGTTTCCTTCCGTTGCAAGGCGAACCCCCATGGCAAACACCGACATTATCTACACCCCCGACCCGGACGCCGACTCGATCTCCTCGGACGTTGCCGAGTACAACGGCATCCTGGTCAGCACCCAGATCCCCGTGCAGGCCGACGGCAGCCTAGAGCTGGGCGATATCACCACCCAGTGCGAATGCACCCTGCAGGCGCTCAAGGTCGCCCTGGAGCGCGCCGGCAGCTCGATGGACCGGGTACTGCACCTGACCATCTACCTGACCGACATGGCCGACCGGGCGGCGTTCAACGAGGTGTACCAGCGGTTCTTCAAGAAGCCATGGCCGGTGCGCGCGGCGGTGGGCGTGGCTGCGCTGGCGTTCGAGGGGATGCGTGTGGAAGTGACGGCGATGGCGGCCAAGGGCTGATCGCCTCAAGTCGACTTTTCTTGCACTACGCCGCCTGCCAACTGCATCTGCCTGTCAGGCGGCGTGCCCCTCAAACCGAATTAGTAGTCAGGGTGCTCGTCCGACTAGCTCGTCTTCCTTGTGAGGCACCATCAGGTTGTCTTATAGACGCCCCTCTGGCGTTCAACTCCTGGACTTTCTCTGACCCCTTGCGAGCAAGTTCTTTATACTTCCCACTCAAGTCCCCAGCCATGGCATCGCTCATTTTGGAGGCACCAGCGGTCAGAAGATTGAGCACCGGTAGAACGATTTCCCCAACTGGATCAGATACGCCAGGGGCAGCTGGAATGATGTCGACAGCCTTGGCACTCATCTGAAGCTCGTTGTACGTACCGCCTGCCGCAACAGCAAATGCAACAGTACTGGTCACAGCGCCGAGTACAGCTTGTCCTACATCCCTTTTGGAAAGCGCCGGTAGATCCCTGGCCGCTGCTGGATCTAGCGTCAGTGCCTTTGCTCTGTCCACGTTGTAACTGAACATGTTCCAAAGGGTCAGCAAGTGCTCATGCAACTTCCCTGACGCATACCCGCCAGCCGTGTACAACGCCACGTTCAACGTCGCGACACGCCCCGTTGGATCGTTCCGGTTAACAGGGTCACCCATGCAGTACGCGTAGACATTCAAGCCCCCCACCGCAAACGGACTCAATCGATCGGGCGAGTTAAACCGCATCAGCAAAGGATTAAAGGTCCGATGCCCATTGCCCAGGTGGTAATGGCCTGTCAGTGAATCACGGGCCTGGCCGCAATAGGCCAAAACTGCTCCACGCTTATCAGAAACCGCCCCATACGGCGTGTAAGCCCTAGGCAGGCTGGAGCTCCCCAACACTGATCGCTGCTGGTCGATCACAGCCAAACGGTTGGAAGTCATCGCATAACCTTTCGCAGAAAGATTTTGGGCCCAACGCTATCACCACCGCGCCGCACGCATCACTGACAAAAATGCCAGGCCCACTACCACCGTTTGGGCAAGTTCATCAGTTATGGATGCCCCCGCCCCGATTCACCGTTACAATGCCCGCCTTACCGTGACAGCCCGAACCTATAACGACATGTCCCTTCCAAAGCACCACCTGGAACTGCTCAGCCCTGCCCGTGACGTGAGCATCGCCCGCGAAGCGATCCTGCACGGCGCCGACGCCATCTACATCGGCGGCCCGAGCTTCGGCGCGCGCCACAACGCCTGCAACGAGGTCAGTGATATCGCCGAACTGGTGGAGTTCGCCCGGCGCTACCATGCCCGCGTATTTACCACCATCAACACCATCCTCCACGACAACGAGCTGGAGCCTGCGCGCAAGCTGATCCATCAGCTGTACGACGCCGGTGTCGATGCGCTGATCGTGCAGGACCTGGGGGTGATGGAGCTGGATATCCCGCCGATCGAGCTGCACGCCAGCACCCAGACCGACATCCGCACCCTGGAGCGGGCCAAGTTCCTCGACCAGGCCGGTTTCTCCCAGCTGGTGCTGGCCCGCGAGCTGAACCTGCAGCAGATCCGCGCCATCGCCGCCGAGACAGACGCGGCCATCGAGTTCTTCATCCACGGCGCGCTGTGCGTGGCCTTCTCCGGCCAGTGCAACATCTCCCACGCCCAGACCGGTCGCAGCGCCAACCGTGGCGACTGCTCCCAGGCCTGCCGCCTGCCGTATACCCTCAAGGACGACCAGGGCCGCGTGGTGGCCTTCGAGAAGCACCTGCTGTCGATGAAGGACAACAACCAGACCGCCAACCTGCGCGACCTGGTCGATGCCGGCGTGCGCTCGTTCAAGATCGAGGGCCGCTACAAGGACGTGGCCTACGTGAAGAACATCACCGCCCACTACCGCAAGGAGCTCGACGCCATCCTCGAGGACCGCCCCGAGCTGGCCCGCGCCTCGAGTGGGCGTACCGAACACTTCTTCGTGCCGGACCCGGACAAGACCTTCCACCGCGGCAGCACCGACTACTTCGTCAGTGATCGCAAGATCGACATCGGCGCCTTCGACTCGCCGACCTTCACCGGCCTGCCGGTCGGCGTGGTGGAGAAAGTCGGCAAACGCGACCTGCTGGTGGCCACCGATGTGCCGCTGACAAACGGCGACGGCCTCAATGTGCTGGTCAAGCGTGAAGTCGTGGGCTTTCGCGCCAACATCGCCGAACTCAAGAGCGAATCCGAGGAAGACGGCCAGAAGCGCTACCGCTACCGTGTCGAGCCCAACGAGATGCCCGAGGGCCTGTACAAGCTACGCCCCAACCACCCGCTGTCGCGCAACCTCGACCACAACTGGCAGCAGGCGCTGCAGCGCACCTCCGCCGAGCGTCGGGTGGGTGTCGAGTGGCATGCGGTACTGCGCGAACAGCGCCTGATGCTCACCCTCAGCAGTGAAGAGGGTGTCAGTGTGCAAGTGGCCCTGGACGGGCCGTTCGGTGCAGCCAACAAGCCACAGCAGGCCCTGGACCAACTGCACGACCTGCTCGGCCAGCTGGGGACCACGATGTACCACGCCACGGCCATCGAGCTCGATGCCCCGCAGGCTTACTTCATCCCCAACTCGCAGCTCAAGGCCCTGCGCCGCGAAGCCATCGAGGCGCTGACCGAAGCCCGGGTCAAGGCGCACCCGCGTGGCGGACGCAAGGCCGAGACCACGCCACCGCCGGTGTATCCGGAGTCGCACCTGTCGTTCCTGGCCAACGTCTACAACCAGAAGGCCCGCGACTTCTACCACCGCCACGGCGTGCAGCTGATCGACGCGGCCTACGAGGCCCATGAAGAGCACGGCGAAGTGCCGGTGATGATCACCAAGCACTGCCTGCGCTTCTCCTTCAACCTGTGCCCCAAGCAGGCCAAGGGCGTGACCGGCGTACGCACCAAGGTGGCGCCGATGCAGCTGATCCAGGGTGACGAGGTGCTGACCCTGAAGTTCGACTGCAAACCCTGCGAGATGCATGTGATCGGCAAGATGAAGAGCCACATCATCGACCTGCCGACCCCGGGCAGCGCAGTGGCCCAGGTGGTTGGGCACATCAGCCCGGAAGACCTGCTCAAGACCATCCCACGCGCGCCGCACTGAAAGACGACCCGCCGTCGCTCCACGGGATTTCATCGGCGGCGGGTCTAGACTGAACAGGGGGCTGCCACACGTGGAGGTGTGAGATGAGCCAGTTCAAGCGATTGTTGGTCATGCTCGGCCCGCAGATGCGCCATACGCCTGCCCTGCAGCGCGCCGCGGCGCTGGCCGAATCCAGCGGGGCCCTGCTGGATCTCAACGTCTTCGTCGACGATGTCGACACCTTCGGCCTGATGAGCGACGGCCGCGAACGCGAACGCTTGCTCGAGGACAACCGCCAGTGGCTGGCTGACGAGGCCGAGCAACTGCGCAATGCCGGCCTGGATGTCTCCACCGAACTGCTGTTGACCCGCGACCCGTTGGGCAGCCTGCTGGAGCAGGTCGAGCGCCTGGGCTGCGACCTGCTGGTCAAGGACGTGCAGCATGAACCCATCCTCAAGCGCCTGCTGGTGACACCGCTGGACTGGCAACTGCTCAAGGACAGCCCGGTGGCGGTGCACCTGGTCAGCGATATCCGCTTGCCCCTGCCCCGACAGATCGCCGCGGCGGTCGACCTCAACAGCCATGGCACGGGCGAACACCTGGACGACCAGGTGATCCGTAGCGCCCACGCCCTGGCCCTGCAGTGCGACGCCGAGCTGCACCTGTTGCACGTATGCGATGCGGCCAGGACCCATATCGCCGATTTCGGCGCCGGGACCGTGACCATGCCAGGTTTCGACACCAGCGTGCGCACGGCCCAGCGCACGGCGTTCAACCGCCTGGGCGACCACTACCAGATCGACCTGGAGCGCCGCCACTTCCTCGAAGGACCGGCGGTCAAGGCGATCACCCAGTACATCGCCGACCACCGGGTGGATGTGATCGTCATGGGCAACCATCGGCACGATGCCTTGCAGGCATTTCTCGGCGGCACCACGGCGCATGTGCTGGAGCACCCGCTGTGCAATGTGCTGGCGATCAAGGCCGTGCGTTAACGACTAAAGCCCGCTCCCTCGCGGCAGGAGCGGGCTTGCCCGGTTCAGAAGGCTTTGCTGTAGAACAGCGAGTACGACTCGATCCCATCGTTAGGCTGCTTCAACCCGGCGTTGGAATAATGCATGGCGCGAATGCCGATCTTCTGCTCCGCCGGCAGCTTCAGGCCGAAACCGATCCGGTCCTCGAAGTTCACCGACGACCCCAGGCGCTGGTCCCCCACGTCGGTCTTGGAGAATGCCGCCAGACCGATACCGGCCTCGATGAACGGGGTATAGGTAAAGCCACTGAATTCATAGACGAACACCGGGCTGAACGACAGCGAGTGGGCGCCGCTGGCCTCCCCGCCTTCCCAGTAGGTGTAGGCCGCGTCCCAGTAACCGGTCAGGTGACCAGTGCTGCTTTCCAGCCATTTCTTATCCCAGTCGAACGACAACCCGATACGGTAGGTCATGTCACCCTGGCTAGTGGCGCCCACGGCACCGGATACTTGGGCGGCCTGGGCCAGATTGGCGCCAGCGCATGCCAATACGGCGACAACCAACGCTGTGGCGAGACGGGTCTTCATTAAATGACTTCTCCTGATGGTCTTCACGGGCAGGCCCGCGATATTGCGCGTACCTGCGGGCAAGTGGGGGCTGCGCCCCTCGTTGTGCACCGGCGACCCGGTACATCCAACCGGGTTACAAGTGGTAATACTTCTTCGATTATTGTCCGAATGAACAGAAAGTGGAAAGTAATTTGCCACTATTGGCTAAGGACACTGCGTTCCATTCAAGGGTTCATTCGTATTTTGCCTCTTCTTGTTCGCCGCGAAGCCTCCTGCGCCTATCAGATCGAGCGCCGCCCGCGCGGCGCTCGATCTGATAGGCGGTGCAAGCCTGACGGCGGATACGTGGTAGCCCTCACTCGGTCAATCGCCTAGCGCCCAAAACACCTTGAAAGGGCTAGCTTTCAGCGCCAGTTCAGATCAACCCGCGCCGGCGCCTTGCCGTCCACCGTCACCTGCTGCTGCACGGTCCGGCCATCGGCATTGCCGATCACCCGGTAGTGCCCCGCAGGCAACTGTACGAAGATCAGCGGCCCCACGTCCTGTAGCGCCAGCACCGATTGCCCCTGGGCCGACTGGATATCCAGCGCAGCACCGCTCTGGAACTTGCCGTCCGCTCCCGTCGAGAGGGTGATATGCAGGTCATAGCCGGGCGTGCGGCGCAGGGCATTGGCCTCGTCCTGGCCAATACCGCCTTGTAGGTAGCGGATGCCGTTCTGCTTCTGGGGTTGCTTCCGAGGCAGGGATTCGCATCGCCGCGCACCGTTAGTCCATCAGGGCGCGGGCAGCTCACGACGCTCTTCGAGCAGCTTGATGAACATGCTCAAACTGCGCGACACCGTGCCCCGCCGCCACACCAGCCAGGTCTTCAGGTAGCGGAAGTCCTCGGCCATCGGCCAGGCGCTAACCGTGCTGCACCCCGGCATGCTGTCAAGCATGCTGCGCGGCATCATCGCCAGACCCGCGCCGGCACTGACGCAGGCGAGCATGCCGTGGTACGACTCCATTTCGTGGATCTTGCCCGGCACCGCCTGGTCGTGGACGAACCAGCTCTCGAAATGGTGGCGGTACGAGCAGTTGGCGCGGAACGCGTAGATGCTCGACCCGTTGACATCACGGGCGCGGCTGACCGGCGGGTGGTTCAGCGGCGCGATGACCATCATCTCTTCCTCGAACACCGGCATGCCCTCGAGCGTCGGGTGCAGCACCGGGCCATCGACGAAGGCCGCCACCAGGCGTCCGGACAGCACGCCTTCGAGCATGGTCCCCGACGGGCCGGTGGACAGGTCCAGGTCGACCTTGGGGTAGCGCTGGTTGTACGCCGCCAGCAAGGCCGGGATGCGCACCGCCGCGGTGCTCTCCAGCGAACCCAGGGCGAAGGTGCCCTGGGGATCCTCGCCCGCCACGGTCAACCGCGCCTCGTGCACCAGGTCGAGGATGCGCCGGGTGTATTCAAGGAAGTTCCAGCCGGCCGGCGACAGGCGCAGGCGGCTTTTCTCGCGAATGAACAGCTCGACGCCCAGGTCTTCCTCCAACTGCTTGATGCGGGTGGTCAGGTTCGACGGTACCCGATGGATCTGCTGGGCGGCGGCGCTGATGCTGCCGTGCTCGGCCACGGCCTTGAACATCTCGAGTTGCACCAGGTCCACGATCATTCTCCAAACGTGAATGTTTCGCTCATTATTATTCAGTTTTCATTAAAGCGCGCCACCCCTAGTCTGGGCTCATCCGATCAAAACAACGAGAGTCCTGCCATGAGCGAGATCAGCAGCCTGACCCACGCCATCTCCGTCGACCCCTATAGCGGCGAACGGATCGGCCACTACGCCTTCGACACCGACGCCGCACTTGACGCGGCGCTGCAACGCGCCAAGGCCGGCTACAACCAGTGGCGCAACGTGTCGCTGGGTCAGCGCAGCGAGTACCTGGTCGAGCTCGGGCGGGCCCTGCAGGCCAACGCCGAAGTCTTCGCCCAGATGATCGCCCGCGAGATCGGCAAGCCGATCAGCCAGGCACGTGGCGAAGTCAGCAAATGTGTCGGCCTGTGCCAGTGGTACGCCGAGCACGGTCCGGCCATGCTGGCGCCGGAGCCGACCCAGATCGAAAAAGCCCGCATCGAATACCGCCCGCTGGGCCCGATCCTCGCCGTGATGCCATGGAACTTCCCGGTCTGGCAGGTGCTGCGCGGCGCGGTACCGGCGCTGCTGGCGGGCAATACCTATGTGCTCAAACACGCGCCCAACGTAATGGGCAGCGCCTACCTGCTGGCCGACCTGTTCAAGCGCGCCGGCCTGCCTGAAGGCGTATTCGAGGTGATCAATGTCACCCCCGAAGGCGTCACCCGCGCCATCAACGACCCGCGCATCGCCGCTATCACCCTCACCGGTAGCGTGCGCGCCGGCATGGCCATTGGCGCGCAGGCCGGTGCGGCGCTTAAGAAGTGCGTGCTGGAGCTGGGCGGCTCCGATCCGTTCATCGTACTGGCCGATGCCGACCTCGATGCTGCCGTGAAGGCCGCCGTGATTGGCCGCTACCAGAACACCGGCCAGGTCTGCGCCGCCGCCAAGCGCCTGATCGTCGAAGAAAGCATTGTCGAGGCGTTCACCCACAAGTTCGTCGAGGCCACCCGTGCGCTGACCATCGGCAATCCGCTGGACGACGCCACCTACATCGGCCCGATGGCACGCTACGACTTGCGCGATGAACTCGATGGCCAGGTCCAGGCAACCCTTGCCGAAGGCGCCACCCTGCTGCTGGGGGGCAAGAAGGTCGAAGGCGCGGCCAACTTCTACGAGCCGACCGTGTTCGCCAACGTCACTCCGGACATGACCGCGTTCAAACAGGAACTGTTCGGCCCGGTGGCGGCGATCATCAGCGCTCGTGACGCCGAGCACGCGGTGGCGCTGGCCAACGACAGCGAGTTCGGCCTGGCCGCGACCATCTACACCGCCGACTACGCCTTGGCCGAGCGCATGACCGCTACGCTGGACACCGGCGGCGTGTTCATCAACGGCTACTGCGCATCCGACCCCCGTGTGGCGTTCGGTGGCGTGAAGAAAAGTGGCTTTGGCCGCGAGCTGTCGCACTTCGGCGTGCGCGAGTTCACCAATGCCCAGACGGTGTGGCTGGATCGCAACTGATCTGGCGGCTTGCCCCCGCTGCCGAGCGGGGGCAAGAAACTTCGAAACCGCGAGCGCGCTGCCGGCCGGTCAACCCCTGCCGCGCCGAAGCGTCTCACTGGGCAGTTCGTGAAACAGCTGCCGGTAGCTTTCGGAAAACCGCCCCAGGTGCCAGAACGACCAACGCATCGCCACCTCGGCAACGGTCGCGTCCCCCACCAGCAGGTCACGCCGCGCGCCGTTCAGACGACGCAGGCGCAACCACTGCGCCGGTGGCAGGTTGGTGAAACCCTTGAAGGCTTGCTGCAACTGACGCACGGAAACACCGGCAACCTTGGCCAACTGCAGCAGATTGAGGGTTTCGTCGGGGCAGTCGGCGGCCCACTCGCTGACCCGACGCATGATCGCCCGTTCCTCGTCGCGCCGCCCCAACGCATCCCCCTGCAGATGCTGCCCGGCGTTGTCGAGGATGAACAGGCAGTCCTCCAGCAACTGCTCGCCCAACGCCCCGCCTTCCAGCGGGCAATCGGCCTGGCCCAAGCGGGTCAGCGTGGCGCTCAGCCAGTTGCCGAACAAAGCATTTTGCTGGCAGCTCAGTGGCACCATGAACAAGCCGCGCAGGCGTTCCAGGTCGAGGCCATGGCTGGCCAAAAACGGCTGCTCGAACACCACCGCCACCTCCTGGTAGTTCTCCGGGGTGATCCAGATATTGCGGCTGTCTTCGTTGAGTAGATAGAGGCTGTTTTCGCTGCGGTCGAAGCAGAACGCCAGGGCGCCGCTGGGCGCGCGAAAGAACTGCTCGACCCGGGTATTCAGGCGCTCCTCGTACACCTCCACGCCATCGAGGCCAAGCCAGCGCAACTGACCGTTGAAATGCCCGGGGGACATCTGCCGGTATTGCTGCTGCCAGCCAGGGGTGGCGCGGGTCTGTTCGGTCACATCGGTGGTGCGGTAATCCTGGACCTGCAAGGCGGTTGGCGTTGTCACGCGCTGTCCTAGATGCACTCTTTTGGTGCATTGCTTGTCGAAAAAAGTGGATAGATCGCCGCGTAGGCTGCGACCAAGATAGTCCTCAGCGTCACCTGTGGGAAGTGCCCTGCGGCGATGAACGCCTTGCGTCCCACCACAACTACCCAACCAAGAGGTTTGTATGAACGCCCCCTTCGATCAGCTGTCCACCTGGCTGAAAGAACACCGGATCACCGAAGTCGAATGCGTGATCAGCGACCTGACCGGCATCGCCCGCGGCAAGATCGCCCCGACCGCCAAGTTCCTCCACGAGCGCGGCATGCGCCTGCCGGAGAGCGTGCTGCTGCAGACCGTCACCGGCGACTACGTCGACGACGACATCTATTACAGCCTGCTCGACGCCGCCGACATCGACATGGTCTGCCGCCCCGATCCCACGGCGGTGTACCAGATCCCGTGGGCCATCGAACCGACCGCGATCGTCATCCACGACACCTTCGACAAGCAGGGAAACCCCATCGAGCTGTCGCCGCGCAACGTGCTGAAGAAGGTCCTCAAGCTGTATGCCGACAAGGGCTGGCAACCGATCGTCGCGCCGGAGATGGAGTTCTACCTGACCCAGCGCTGCGAAGACCCGGACTTGCCTTTGCAGGTGCCGCTGGGCCGCTCGGGTCGCGCCGAGAGTGGCCGCCAGTCATTCTCCATCGATGCCGCCAACGAATTCGACCCGTTGTTCGAGGACGTCTACGACTGGTGCGAAATCCAGGGCCTGGACCTGGACACGCTGATCCACGAGGACGGCCCGGCGCAAATGGAGATCAACTTCCGACACGGCGACGCCCTGGACCTGGCCGACCAGATCACCGTGTTCAAACGCACGATGCGCGAGGCGGCGCTCAAGCACAACGTCACCGCCACCTTCATGGCCAAGCCGATCACCGACGAGCCGGGCAGCGCCATGCACCTGCACCAGAGCGTGGTCGACATCGCCACCGGCAAGCCGATCTTCGCCAATGACGACGGCAGCATGAGCGAGCTGTTCCTGCACCATATCGGCGGCCTGCAAAAATACATTCCCAAGCTGCTGCCGATGTTCGCGCCGAACGTCAACTCGTTCCGTCGTTTCCTGCCCGACACCTCGGCGCCGGTGAACGTCGAGTGGGGCGAGGAAAACCGCACCGCCGGGCTGCGCGTGCCGACCTCCAGCCCCGAAGCGATGCGCGTGGAGAACCGCCTGCCGGGCGCCGACGCCAACCCCTACCTGGCCATCGCCGCGAGCCTGTTGTGCGGCTATATCGGCATGGTCGAAAAACTCGAGCCCAGCGCCCCGGTGCAGGGCCGCGCCTACGAGCGACGCAATCTGCGCCTGCCGATCACCATCGAAGATGCGCTGCAGCACATGGAAGACTGCGAAAAGGTCCAGCAGTACCTGGGGCAGCAGTTCGTCCAGGGCTATGTTGCGGTCAAGCGTGCCGAGCATGAGAACTTCAAGCGCGTCATCAGCTCGTGGGAGCGGGAGTTCCTGCTGCTCAGCGTGTGATCCGCCTTGGGGGTACCGTGCCCCCCTTCACTGACAAGCCCGCTCCCACACCAGCAACACCATTGCTGTGGGAACCGGCTTGCCGGTGATGGGCTGCAAACCAGCCCCTACACCACCGAATTCGAAGAACAAGACCAACGAGGTGTCGACATGCGTTATCCGCAAGCTTTGATCCCCGCAACCTTCGCCCTGCTGTTCGGCGCCGCCGTCCAGGCCCAGCCGACGGTGAGCGTGTACAACTGGACCGACTACATCGGTGACACCACCCTGGCCGACTTCCAGGCCAGCAGCGGGATCAAGGTGGTCTATGACGTGTTCGATTCCAACGAAACCCTGGAGGGCAAGCTGCTGGCCGGGCGCACCGGCTACGACGTGGTCGTGCCCTCCAACCATTTCCTTGCGCGCCAGGCCCAGGCCGGCGCGTTCCTGCCGCTGGATCGCAGCAAGCTGCCGAACTGGCAGCACCTGGACCCGCAGCTGCTCAAGCAGCTGGAGCAGAACGACCCGGGCAACCAGTACGCCGTACCGTACCTCTGGGGCACCAATGGCATCGGCTATAACGTCGACAAGGTCAAGGCGGTGCTGGGCATCGACAAGATCGATTCCTGGGCGGTGCTGTTCGAAGCCGAGAACCTGAAAAAGCTCAAGCAGTGCGGCGTGGCGTTCATGGACTCGCCGGACGAACTGTTCCCGGCCATCCTCAACTACCTGGGCATGAACCCGCGCAGCGAGAAGGCCGACGACTACCGCAAGGCCGAGGCCCGCCTGCTGGAGCTGCGCCCCTATATCACCTACTTCCACTCCTCCAAGTACGTCTCGGACCTGGCCAATGGTGATGTCTGCATCGCCTTCGGCTATTCCGGCGACGTGCTGCAGGCCGCCCACCGCGCCGAGGAGGCTGGCAATGGTGTCAAGGTCGCCTACAGCATTCCCAAGGAAGGCAGCAACCTGTGGTTCGACCTGCTGGCCATCCCCAAGGACGCCAAGAACCCCGAGCAGGCCCTGGCCTTCATCAACTACCTGCTCGACCCCAAGGTGATCGCCAAGGTCAGCGCCACGGTCGGCTATGCCAACGCCAACCCGGATGCCAAGGCCGACATGGACCCGGCGCTGGTGAACAACCCCGAGATCTATCCGCCCCAGGACGTGCTGGACAACCTGTATGTTTCGACCATGCAGAGCCCCGCGATCCTGCGGCAGATGACCCGCTCCTGGAGCAAGATCAAGTCCAATCGCTGAGCCGAGCCCACCCATGCCACAGATGAACGAACACACCGCCTCCTATTACGCCGCCTCGGCGCGCCAGACGGCCACCTACCCGGCGCTCGACCAGGACCTGCAGGCCGATGTCTGCGTGGTCGGCGGTGGCCTGACTGGGGTCAACGCCGCCCTGGAACTGGCCGAGCGCGGCCTCTCGGTGATCCTGCTGGAAGCGCGCCGCATCGGCTGGGGCGCCAGCGGGCGCAACGGCGGCCAACTGATCCGCGGCATCGGCCATGACGTCTCCGGTTTCGCCCGCCACGTCGGCCAGGACGGCGTGCGCTACCTCCAGCAGGCCGGCATCGATTCGGTGGCCCTGGTGGCCAATCGCATCGAGCAGTACGGTATCGAATGCGACCTGCGCTGGGGCTTCTGCGAGCTGGCCAACACCCCCGCCCAGTTCGCCGCCTTCGAAGACGAGCAGCGCGACCTGGCCGAACTGGGTTATCGCCACGAAACCCGCCTGGTCAACCCCGATCGCATGCACGAGATCGTCGCCAGCGACCTGTACGCCGGCGGCCTGGTGGACATGGGCTCGGGCCACCTGCACCCGCTCGACCTGGTCCAGGGCGAGGCCCGCGCCGCCCTCGGCCTTGGCGTACGAATCTTCGAGCAAAGCCCGGTGCTGCGCATCGAGCATGGCCGAACGGTGACGCTGCACACTGCCCGGGGCAAGGTGCGCGCCCAGAGCCTGATCCTGGGTTGCAACGCCCATCTCGACGAACTGGAACCGCGCCTGTGCGGCAAGGTGCTGCCGGCCGGCAGCTACGTGGTGGCCACCGAGCCCTTGCCCGAGGCCCTGGCGCGTACGCTGATCCCAAGGAACATGGCGCTGTGCGACCAGAAGGTGGGGCTGGACTATTACCGGCTGACTGCCGATCGCCGCCTGCTGTTTGGCGGCGCCTGTCACTACTCCGGGCGCGACCCCAAGGACATCGGCGCCTACATGCGGCCCAAGGTGCTCAAGGTGTTCCCGCAACTGGCCGAGGTGCGCCTGGACTACCAGTGGGGCGGCATGATCGGCATCACCGCCAACCGTTTCCCCCAGGTCGGCCGCCTCGGCCAGCACCCCAACGTGTTCTATGCCCAGGGCTATTCCGGGCATGGCCTGAACGTCACCCACTGGACCGCGAAGCTGCTCGCCGAGGCCATCGCCACCGAGCACAGCCAGGGGTTCGACGTGTTCAGCGCGGTGCCGCACCTGACCTTCCCCGGCGGCAAGGCACTGCGCTCGCCTCTGCTGGCGCTGGGCATGCTGTGGTACCGGTTGCGCGAGGCGCTGGGCTGACAACCCTGCTTCAGAGGATGGCCTGCAGCCCCTTGTCGGCAATGATGTTCAGTAGCTTCAAGGCGGGCCCTGCCGGGCGTGTTTCGCCCTGCTCCCACTTGCGTACCGTCGATGCGCTGGTGTGCAGGTGGAGGGCGAACACCGGTTGGCTGAAGTTCAGCGCTTCGCGCAGGTGGCGGATGTCCTGGGCGCTGAATGCCCGCACCGGGGCCGGACAGATCGCCTCGAAGTCGCGCAACGTGACCTTGCCGACGGCACCTGCCTGCTCGAGGTCCGAGAGGTCGACGCGTAGTGATTCAATGAGCTTGCTGGTCACAGTGGACCTCCATCAATACGCCACAACCCAATGCCTTGGCCAGGGCGTGGGGTGACAATTTCAGAAAGACCCTGCCGGCGAACTGAAGCGCTTTCTGCTCGGCCGGCGTGACATTGGCCATGTCGCTCTTGGCGAACCCATGAAGGAACACGTAGCGACTGCCGATGCGAGCCGACAGCAGTGTTCGGTAGCCTCCCCGCTTGCCGCTGCACAGGCCCGCAACACGTTTCTTGAACAGCAAGCAACCAAGGCTCGCGTCAACCAGCCCACTCTGCATTTCCAGGACAGCGCGGCAGCGCAGGTGGTCTGGTACGCACTCCTTGAGTTGCCAGCGGGCAAACTCCCTTCGCTTGTAGACATCCATGGCCGGCACTCCTAAACATACCCGTAAAGGGCATACTTTTCCAGCTTCAAAGACCAATGGATAGTCGGCGCACTCAGACAGCGCCGTAGGAAACGGCAACCGTCAACACCTGACCGCTGGCCTTCGGCCAACCACCTGCTAGCGTTGTTCTGGCCACTTCCCTCATGGACCTCGTCATCATGAAGCACCTGCCTCGCACCACCCTGCTGTGCGCTGCTCTGCTGGCCTTGGTTGCCTGCTCCAGCAACCGTGTCGATCCCAAGGACTATTCCGGTTTCCTGAAGGACTACAGTCGCCTGAAGCCCGCCGAGAGCGTCTCCGGCGCGCCAGTGATGCGCTGGATCGACCCGGACGTGAAGGCCAGCCAGTACACCCAGGTGTTCATCGAGCCGAGCCAGTTCTATCCCAAGCCACAGCCGACCAATGTGATCTCGGCGCAGACCCTGCAGGCGATCACCCGCTACTTCAACGAAGCCATGCGCCGCGAACTGGGCAGCGTGCTCACCCTGGTCAAGGAGCCTGGCCCGAACACCATCGTGGTGCGCCCGGCGATCACCGCGGTATCCACCAGCACCGAAGGCCTCAAGCCCTACGAGGTGATCCCGATCGCCCTGGTGGCCGCGGCGGTCAACACCGCCGCCGGCGGTCGCGACCAGGCCGTGGACATCGCCGTGGAGGCCGCTTTCCTCGATGGCGGCAGCCAGAACGTGCTGGCCCAGGTGGTGCGCAAGGGCAGCGGCAAGGCGCTGGAGAACGACAGCACGCAACTGACCCTGAACGACGTCAAGCCGGTGCTTGATGGCTGGGCCAGCGACATGCGCCGCAGCTTCGTGGCGTTGCAGCAGAAGTCGAAGTGAGGCGGTCCGCCCTGTAGAGCTCATCGCGGGACAAGCCGGTTCTCACGGGGCGGGAGCCGGCTTGCAGACCTTGATGTCACCACTCGTCGGACATAATGCAAAAAGGCCATCACGGCATCTTTTGCCTGCTTAACTCAAGCGGGCTGCCAGGCAGGCGGCACCGCACTTCAGGGATGGCTGCACAAGCCGGCTGCCAACAGCCGCTCGCACCGGGCACGCCAGTACATCCGCCCGTCTACCTGCCTCTCCCCTTTTCCTCCGCCCGCCTGCGCAAGCGTTGGTTACGGTATTTCATTCATTGAATGCAACGGAGGCAATCATGTCTGTATCGCTGACCGCACCGTCGGAAGGCCTGTTCCCGGTGTCCTACCTCATTGGAACCAATGCTCCTGGCGCCCCGCGCCTGCAGCTCGACCTGTTGGTCTACACGCCAGATCGCAGCGTCAACGGCCACGCGCTGATCACCCAGACCACCAACCCACCGCTGGAGCTGGCGCTGGATGCCTGGGGCACCTACAGCTACCTCACCGTGCAACCGCCCAGCGAAGGCAAGATCCTGCTGACGGTGCGTGGCAACCAGGGCGGCCCGCACGCCAATTCGCCGGAGCAGTTCGAACTGCGCGCATTGCTCGACCTGGACTGGCAGAAAGGCACGGCCAGCTACCGTTACTACAACGGCCAGCGTTGGATCGAAGTGGACAACGTACCCGTCGTGCTTGAACTCAAACGCATCCAGACACTGGCGAACGTCGACCTCACGACCGAACTGCACAACGCCACCCTGGAGGCAGTGATCGCCACCGGTGACGTCGCGCAACTCAAGCAACTGGCCAGCGGCGCCGTGGGCAAAGCCCTGGACCAAGCCCTCGCCTCGACCAAGAGCCCGGCCACCAAAGCCGCCAAGAAAGCCTGAGCAGACAAGGAGAATCAGCATGTCCTTCGGACTTTTTCATACCCGCCTGAATGTCAGCAACGGGCTGCTCGGCGCCCCTATCCTGACCCTCGACCTGCTGGTGAATACCGTGCAGAAGAAGGTCACCGGCAGGGCCTCCATCATCCAGACCACGCACCCGGTCCAGGTGTTCCAGGCCAAAGTGTGGGGCGGCTACAGCGAGCTGCCGTTCGCGCCCGCTGGTAGCCCGTCGATCGTCCTGCACCTGGATGGCAGCCCAAGCGGCCCGCTCAGCCAGATCGCCCAGACCTTCCATCTGCAGGGCCTGCTTGACCAGGGCTGGAACGCCGGCACCGCCAGCTACCGTTACTTCATCAACGGCCACTGGGTCGACCAGCATGGTCGCGTGCGCAAGGCGCCGGACATCACCCACCAGGACCAGCCGCAACCCGCGGAGCGCCTGAAGGCTGCGATCAAGCACCTGGAAAGCGTCTGACCTGAATGATCACGGGGCCAGGCCCAACACTCACAGGATACGTGAGTGCGGGCTGGCCCCGCGATCATCGGTCAGGCCATGAAGCTGTAGACGATCGCCGACAGCGTGATCAGCCCGATCACGACCACGAACACATTCGACAGCTTGCCCGAGTGCTGGCGCAACGCCGGTACCTTCTGCACCGCATACATCGGCATCAGGAACAGCAAGCAGGCGATCACCGGCCCACCCAGGCTCTCGATCAGCCCGAGGATGCTCGGGTTCAGGGTCGCCACCGCCCAGCAGGTCAGCAGCATGAACAACGCCGTGACGCGCTCCAGACGCTTGGCCGGCCAGGTCTTGCCGCGTCCGCGCAGGCTCTTGACGATCATGCCCTGGAAGCCCTCGCTGGCGCCGATGTAGTGGCCTAGGAACGACTTGGTGATCGCCACCAGCGCGATCAGCGGCGCGACGAAGGCAATCACCGGGGTCTGGAAGTGGTTGGCCAGGTACGACAGGATCGAAATGTTCTGCGCCTTGGCCGCGGCCAGGTCGCCCGGGCTCAGCGCCAGCACGCAGCTGAAGCAGAAGAACATCACCGTCAGCACCATCATCACGTGAGCGGTGGCCAGGGTGCGGCCGCTCTTGCGGTCGGCGTCAACACCATAACGGTGCTTCTGGTCGACGGCGAACGCCGAGATGATCGGCGAGTGGTTGAACGAGAACACCATCACCGGGATCGCCAGCCACAGGGTCAGCAGTAGCTTGGAGGCGCTGATGCCTTCGTTGGCCTGGGCGAAGAATGCGCCGTTCCAGTTGGGAATCAGGCTCAGGGCCAGCAACAGCAACGAGGCGACGAAGGGATACACCAGCAGGCTCATGGCCTTGACGATGATCTGCTGACCGCAGCGCACCACGATCATCAGCCCGCAGATCAGCAGCAAGGCCAGCAGCGCCCGTGGCGGCGCGCCGATGTGCAGCTGGTGTTCGAAGAAGCTGGTCAGGGTGTTGGTCAGCGCCACGCTGTAGACCAGCAGGATCGGGAAGATCGCGAAGAAGTACAGCAAGGTGATGAGCTTGCCGGCACCGACGCCGAAGTGCTCCTCCACCACCTCGGTGATGTCCTCGTTGCCGCCCTTGCGCCCGGACAGCACGAAGCGGGTCAGCGCCCGGTGGGCGAAGAAGGTCATGGGGAACGCCAGCAGCGCCAGGATCAGCAGCGGCCAGAAACCGCCGACCCCGGCATTGATCGGCAGGAACAGGGTGCCGGCGCCGATCGCCGTGCCATACAGGCCCAGGGCCCAGGTGGTGTCGTGGCGGTTCCAGGTGGTCGAGCCGCTGGTCGAAGCCAGGGCAGCCGAATCCGCACGAACGCTCGCGGTGCTTTGTACATCAGTCATTGGGTATCGCCTTGTAGTTGTTTTTGTCGCAGGTACAGCGGGTGTTGCAGGTTCAATCAGGATTGTGGGAACAGCCCACTCTCACGAAGCCGTCCCGCCCAGGAAAGCGCTTGTGTGTCAGCACTCGACGAACGCGACGGCCAGGCCGCCGCGGGAGGTTTCCTTGTAGTTGGCGTGCATGTCCGCGCCAGTGTCACGCATGGTGCGAATCACCCGATCGAGGGAGATGAAATGCTCGCCGTCACCGCGCAGGGCCATCTGCACGGCGTTGATTGCCTTCACCGCGGCGATCGCGTTGCGCTCGATGCAGGGGATCTGTACCAGCCCGCCAACCGGGTCGCAGGTCAGTCCGAGGTTGTGTTCAAGGGCGATCTCGGCGGCGTTCTCCAACTGCGGCGGCGTGGCACCAAGTACCTCGGCCAGGCCTGCGGCGGCCATCGAACAGGCCGAGCCCACCTCGCCCTGGCAGCCCACTTCGGCACCGGAAATCGAGGCGTTCTTCTTGCACAGGATGCCCACCGCGGCGGCGGCCAGGAGGAACGCCACCACGTCGTCGTCACAGGCGCCGGGATTGAACTTCATGTAGTAGTGCAACACCGCCGGAATGATCCCAGCCGCGCCGTTGGTGGGCGCGGTGACCATGCGCCCGCCGGCGGCGTTCTCTTCGTTGACCGCCAGGGCGAACAGGTTGACCCACTCCATGGCGCTGAGGGTCGAACCGATCACGTTGGGCTTGCCGACCTCCTGCAAGCTGCGGTGCAGGCGCGCCGCCCGGCGCTTGACCTTCAGCCCGCCCGGGAGGATGCCTTCGTTGCGCAGACCGTTGTCGACGCACTCGCCCATGGCCGCCCAGATCTTCAGCAGGCCTTCGCGCACCTCGCTTTGCGGACGCCAGGCGCATTCGTTGGCCAGCATCAACTGGCTGACACTCAGGTTGTGGGCCTTGCACAGGGCCAGCAACTCGGCGCCGCTGGAGAATTCGTAAGGCAAGGCGACCTGGCTGGCTCCGTCCTGCGGGGCGTCGATCTCGCTTGCCTCGACAATGAAGCCGCCACCCACGGAAAAGTAGGTCTGGCTGAACTGGCTGCCCTGCCCGTCGAAGCTCTCCAGGGTCATCGCGTTGGGGTGATAGGCCAGGCTCTCGTCGAGCAGGCGCATGTCACGGCTGTACTGGAACTCGATCGGCTGGCTGCCATCGAGCATCAGGCACTGCTCCTGCATCAGTTGGTCGATGCGTGGCTCGATACTGTGCGGGTCGATGCGGTCCGGCCACTGGCCCATCAACCCCAGCAGGCAGGCACGGTCCGTGGCGTGACCAACACCGGTGGCCGACAGCGAGCCGTAGAGACGCACCTCGACCCGCCGCACCTGGACCAGCAGGCCGCGCTCACGCAAGGCCTGGGCGAAGGTCGCCGCCGCGCGCATGGGGCCGACGGTGTGGGAGCTGGATGGGCCGATGCCAATCTTGAAAAGGTCGAAAACACTGATAGCCATGCTAATGCCTGGCCGTGACAACCGTTTACGATGTGCCACGGCTCTCTGGAAAATTTGAGCGGTATTGCCAAGTTGCGCGATACTGCCGCGCTCAGGCCAGCTTGACCAACGAAACTTCCTACATAAGCCTTTAGCAGGACTAAACAATGAAAGGCCCGCTCAACGGCCAGGTGTTCGTCTGGCTGCACGTGTTCTCCTGTGCGGCGCGGCACCTGTCGTTCACCCGCTGCGCCGAGGAGCTGCACATCACCCCCGGCGCGGTCAGCCAGCAGATGCGCCAGCTCGAGGAGCGCCTGGGCTTTCGCCTGTTCCTGCGCCGCGCCCGCGGCGTCGAGCTGTCGGCCGAAGGCCAGCGCCTGGCGCAGACCGTGGCCGAGGCCTACGGCAGCATCGAGGCCGAGCTGCTGCGCCTGGATGCCGGCGAAATCCGCGGCACCCTGCGCCTGCGCTCGATCCCGTCGTTCCTGGCCAAGTGGCTGACACCGCGCCTGCCGCGCTTCCAGCAGCGCTACCCGGATATCGAACTGCGCCTGGTGGCCGAGGACAGCAACCAGGCGTTGCACCCGGAAGACTTCGACCTGGCCATCGACCTCAACGACGGCAGCTACCCGGGCATGCTCTCCACCCCGCTGCTGGACGAGCAGATCTTTCCGGTCTGCTCGCCTGCCCTGCTGCGCGGCCGCCCGCCCCTGCACGGGCCGGCGGACCTGGCTCACTACCCGCTGCTGCACGACATCACCGCCTGGCGTGGCAGCTCGGAGTACGCCGAATGGGAGTTCTACCTTGACGGTATCGGCGCTGGCGGGCTGGATGTGCGTCGTGGGCACACCTTCAACCGCAACCACCTGACCATCGAAGCGGCCATTGCCGGTGTCGGCGTGGCCATCGCCCGACGCACCCTGCTCAACGACGAGCTGGAGCGCGGCGCGCTGATCGTGCCGTTCGGGGTGCCGATCGCCAACCACAAGCGCTATGTACTGCTGTATCCGCCGGGCGGGCTGAGCCAGCCTGGCGCGCGGGCGGTGCATGACTGGTTGGTGGAAGAAGCGTTGGGATTCCGCGCCCTGCATCCCTTGGCACTCCCGGGGTAATCGTCGACACGCGACAAATGCCAATGATTTTCATTGAGGTTTTTCCCTTCTGATTCGGAATCCCTAGTGAATGCCTTCACTCACTTGCGAATCGAAAGGACTCCAGCATGTCGCAACAGCGTGTCAGCCCGGTGCAGCAGCCGGCTGTGCCCCACTTCGACCTCAATCGCACCTTCACCGCCGTGCACATGGCCTTGCTCCTCGGCTTGGGCGGCGTGTCCATGGGCGTGACCGCGGCGCAGACCGTGGAGCAGGCCGAGGCAGTGGAAAAGACCCGACAGGGCCAGACCAATGGCAGCCTGGAGCTGACCGAGACCCGGGTCGAGGGCAACCTCGACGCCCCGAGCGCATTGCCCCCCGCCTATGCCGGCGGCCAGGTGGCCTCGGGCGGACGGGTCGGCCTGTTGGGCAACAAGGACTTCATGGAGACGCCGTTCAGCACCATCAGCTACACCGACCAATACATCCAGGACACCCAGGCGCAGACCATCACCGACGTGATTGCCGCGACCGATCCCGCCGTGTTCAGCAACGGCCTGAAGGGTACCTACAGCGAGAACTACTCGATCCGTGGCTTCAACTCCAACATCAGCGATGTGAGCATCGGCGGCCTGTACGGCATGGCGCCCTACTACCGGATCTCGCCGGAGATGTACGAGCGCATCGAAGTGCTCAAAGGGCCCTCCGCCCTGCTCAACGGCATGCCGCCGGGCGGCTCGGTGGCCGGCAGCATCAACCTGGTGCCCAAGCGCGCGGGTGCCGAATCTTTGACGCGGATCACCACCACCTACATGTCCGACGCACAGTTCGGCGGTCACCTCGACGTCGGCCGCCGCTTCGGTGAGCAGCAGCAGTTCGGCGTGCGCTTCAACAGCGTCTATCGCGACGGTGATACAGCAACCGACCATCAGCGGATGAAGGCCGAGCTCAATGCCCTGGGCCTCGACTGGCGCGGCGAGCGGGCGCGCCTGTCCGCCGACCTGTACGAAAGCGAGGACCGGGTCAGGGGCCAGAACCGCGGCATCGGCCTGGCCGCGGGCGTGCCGGTGCCCAGGCCGCCTAAGTCCGAGACCCTGCTCAACCCGAACTGGGGCTTCGTCCAGACCCGCGACAAGGGCGTGATCGTGCGCGGCGAATATGACCTCAACGACAACCTCACGGCCTATGCCGCGGCCGGCACCAGCAAGACCGACTATGCCTACAGCGGCACCATGCTCGCCGAAGTGTTCAACACCGCCGGGGATATGGAGACGAACATGGGCCAGTTGAAGATCGACCTGAAGAAGACCTCGGGAGAAGCCGGCGTGCGCGGCCATTTCGACACCTTCGGCGTGGGCCATCAGTGGTCGCTCAACGCCACGCACTACTCCGACAAGCAACGCGACTATGGCCGGCGCAACGTCCCGGGGGCCGAGTGGATCAACAATATCTACCACCCGGTCTGGGGACCGGAGGCCGCCAGGAGCTACCCGGCCATCGCCCATACCGAGTCGCGCCTGAGCAGCTACGGAGTGGCCGACACCCTGTCGTTCCTCGACGAACGCCTGCAGCTGACCCTGGGCGTGCGCCGCCAGCAGGTGCTGAGCGACAGTTTCAACGTCAGCACCGGCGCGCACACCACACGCTACAACGAAAGCGCCACGACGCCAGCGGCGGCAGTGCTGGTCAAGGTCGCTGACGAAGTGTCGCTGTATGCCAACTACATCGAAGGCCTGAGCAAGGGTGCCATCGCCCCGATTACCGCGCCCAACGCAGGCCAGGTGTTCGCCCCCTACAAGTCCAAGCAGAGGGAAGTCGGCATCAAGCTCGACCTCGGCGACTTCGCCCACACCCTGAGCCTTTACCAGATCGAACGCCCCAGCAGCTTCACTGACCCGGTGACCAAAGTGTTCTCCTTCGGTGGCGAACAACGTAATCGCGGCCTCGAATGGAGCTTCTTCGGTACCCCGCTGACCGATGTCCGCCTGATGGGCGGCGTGGCTCGCCTGGACCCCAAGGTGACCAAGGCCGAGAATCCCGCCGAGGAAGGCAAGACCGCCACCGGCCAGCCGAAACTGCAGGGCAAGCTGGGTGTGGAATGGGACACCCCGCTGCTCGATGGTCTGACCCTGACCGCCAATGCCACCGCCGTATCGAAGCAGTACATCAGCGACGATAACAGCCAGTCGATCCCCGGCTACACGATATATGACGTCGGTGCCCGCTACCGGTTGCAGGTGGCCGACCATCCTGTGACCTTCCGTGGCACGGTGGAGAACGTGACCAACAAGGCCTACTGGGGCATGCCGCTGCTCACCAGCCTGGGGCTGGGGGCGCCACGCACGGTGCAGGTCTCCGCCAGCATCGACTTCTGATCCTAGTCAGCCTTGCCCACCGGCATCGGCTGCCCCGCCAGGACACTGGCGGGCGTGACCACCTGCCCGAGGTCGATATGGCGAAAGTCCGGCTTGGCCCCCAACCGCGCATTGAAGCGCACGTTGAAGGTAAACGGGTCATCCGTCGGCATGTCCAGCGAACGGCCGTAGAGCGCGCTCACGGCCGTGCCGTCATAGCCCATCAGCTTGAGCAGCGTGGGGAACAGGTTGTAATGGCTGGAGGCGTTGCGGTTGGCCGGCAGGTGAGCCTGCCAGTCCAGCGTGCGCAGGCCCTCGCCCTGGATCACCACCAACGGCACCAGGCCTTCTTCGGGTACCGGATCGCTGTCGCAATGGGTGTTCAGGCCGGGGTTGCCGCGCTCATGCAAATCCTGGCCGTGATCTGAGGTATAGAGCACCACGGCCTGGCTGAGGTCGCCCTCGGCGAACAGCCGGCGGAAGAACTCGCCGACATTCCACAACACGGTGTTCTGGTAGGCATTGCGGTACAGCACCCAGTCCTGGGCCCGGCCATCGAAGCCATCGCGGGTGCCGGTGTCGGCGATATCGACGTAGCGCCCCCGTGGCAAGGCCGGCTGATACTTGAGGAAGTCGTCCGGGTACTTGTCGTGCACCGGGAAGTGGGCGCCGACCTTGTTCACCACGATCAGCTGCGGCTTGCCGTCCTTGAGCAGCGCCACCAGCCGCTCCAGCGCCGCCATGTCGCGTTGCACCACGGGGGTGTCGTCAAACTGGATGAACTGGTCGATATCGCGCTTCTCGGTCTCGGTCATCAGGTTCTGCAGGTTGCCGCCCGTGCGCTGGCCATCGATGTACACCGTTCCCAGGCCCGCGCGTTTGGCGTACTGCCAGATCGACGGCTGGGTCGAGTTGATGCGCAGGTAATCACCGCGGGTGCCACCGTAGCGCAGGGTGACGTTGGTGTCGGCGCTGCAGTTGGCGATGGACGCGGCATAGCCGAAGTTGACGATGGAAACGCCCGGCTGGGCCTGGGCCAGGTGGCTGGTGACCCCGGCCGGAGTGTTCAGGTCCAGGTAGTTACCCGAGATGCTCTCGTCGATCAGCAGCACGATATCCCGCGCCATCGCCGGCCCCGACTGGGCCAGACTCACTGGCTGGCGCGGCCCGACATGGTCGTGCAGGGTCTCGTAGCCGAACAGGCTCAGGTAGGCCAGCGGCGTGTACATCACCGGCAGACCCCGTGCGCCCTCGCCGGCGCGCACGAACAGGATGGCGATCAGTACCAGCAGGCCCAGCACCGGCGCCACGGGTGGCAACAACCTTGGCAACCACGGGGTCGGCCCCGGACGCAAGCCAAGGCCAAACAGCAGCAACAGCGCTCGCGCCGCGGCCAGGGTAATTGCGTAGTGGTATTGCTGCAGGGCCTCCTGGACGAAAGCGCCGGCATAGACCATGGACACGAATGCGCTATAGGTCAGATAGGCGTCGGTGATGCGGTTATAAGCGTCGAGAAAGATCGCGCTGATTGTAAACGCCAGCGCCAGCGCCCAGCGCAACCAGCCGGGGCGGGTGAACGCCGTCAGCAGCAGGGCCAGCGCCAACAGCGCGAACACCCCCAGGTACAGCACAAGGGGCAGGCCAATACCCAGCGCTTCTATGCGTTCGCGGTAATAGGCATGAAAGCTGGCCAGATAGACGAGCAACAGCAAGAGCTTGATCCATCCGCGCATGTTTCGGCCACTCCAGTCATGGAAATCTTCTCAAACCGTAGCAGCTGTGAAACAAACCACAACGCAAAAAAGTCAAAATTCCGACGACATACCGACACCGGAATCTGGCACCTAACGCAAGTTGCTGTTGATTCTCTCTATCGCCTGAAACCCGCTTATTCCGCTACATTGAACCGTTCATCGGTTCATCGAACGGCCAATTGCCACTAGCTATGCGCGCTAACACACGGATTGGCAACGGGTTGGTGGCAGATCGCCCGTTTCACCAGGGTCTGTAAATTCGACGAAACATGCCATTGCTTTGACGCAATTCCACCGGGCTGAGCTATACCCAATTCACACCACTGTTTCATCTCCCTTACTCATCCATACGAGGCACCGCGCATGGACGTGAGCGTTTTTGGCACCGGTTATGTCGGACTGGTACAGGCAGCAGCCCTGGCGGACGTCGGTCACAGGGTCCTGTGCGTGGATGTCGATACCCACAAGATCAACCAGTTGCGCCAGGGCGTGCCGCCGATCAGCGAGCCGGGTCTGTCGGACCTGCTCGAGGACAACATCAGGGAAGGCCGCCTGCTGTTCAGCACCCAGGCCAGCGACGCGGTCAGCCACGCCGAGCTGATCTTCATCGCCGTCGGCACGCCGCCCGACGAGGACGGCTCGGCCGACCTCAGCCACGTGCTCAACGTCACCCGGCAGATCGCCGCGCTGATGGAGACCGACCATACCCTGATCATCAAGTCCACCGTGCCGGTGGGCACCGCCGATCAGGTCATGGCCCTGGCCCGCGACGAACTGCAGCGCCTGGGCAAAAGCCAGTTGCACGCGCGCGTGGTGTCCAACCCCGAGTTCCTCAAGGAAGGCAGCGCCCTGGCCGACTGCATGCGCCCGGACCGGATCATCGTCGGCACCCTCGACGAAGTGGCCCATGAGCAGCTGGCGGAACTGTACGCGCCGTTCTGCCGCAACCACGAAAAACTGATGTTCATGGACAACCGTAGCGCCGAGCTGACCAAGTACGCCGCCAACGCCATGCTCGCCACCCGCATCAGCTTCATGAACGAGCTGGCCAACCTCAGCGAACACCTGGGCGCCGATATCGAGGCGGTGCGGCGCGGCATCGGCTCCGACCCGCGCATCGGCTACCACTTCATCTATCCGGGCTGCGGTTTCGGCGGTTCATGCTTCCCCAAGGACATCAAGGCCCTGCTACACACCGCTGCCCACAGCGGCATGCCGTTGCGTCTGCTGCAAAGCGTCCACGAGGTCAACGATCAACAGCGGCGCATCCTGTTCGCCAAGCTCAAGCAGCGCCTGGCTGGTCTGGCCGGTAAATCCATTGCCCTGTGGGGCCTGGCCTTCAAGCCCAACACCGACGACATGCGCGAGGCCCCCAGCCGTTACCTGATGGAAGCCCTGTGGGCCGAAGGCGCCACGGTGCGCGCCTACGACCCCGAGGCCATGGATGAATGCCGGCGCCTGTACGGCTACCGGGACGACCTGCAACTGTGCGCCACCCGCGACGACACCTTGCAGGACGCCGACGCCCTGGTGATCTGCACCGAGTGGAAGAACTTCCGCGTGGTCGATTTTTCGATGCTGGCCAGCAAGCTGCGCGAGCGGGTGATCGTCGATGGCCGCAACCTGTACAACCCCGAGCAGGTCGCCGCCCACGGCCTGCACTACAGCGGCATCGGCCTGCGCCAAATCGCCCCGCAGGCGGACGCGCCATGAAGGTGCTGGTGACCGGCGCGGCCGGTTTCATCGGCGCCCACACCTGCCGCCAGCTGCTGCTCGAGGGGCACCAGGTGGTGGGCCTGGACAACTTCAACGACTACTACGAGCCGGCGCTCAAACACGCCCGCGTGCACTGGGTACGGCAGACTGTCGGCGACTTTCCGCTGCACTGCCTGGACCTGGGCGACCGCGACGGCATGGCCCGGCTGTTCGCCAGCGAGCGCCCGGAGGTGGTGGTGCACCTGGCGGCCCAGGCCGGCGTGCGCTACTCGCTGCAGAACCCTCAGGCCTACCTGGACAGCAACCTGGCCGGTTTTCTCAACATTCTCGAAGGTTGCCGCCGCCACCCGGTCAAGCACCTGCTGTACGCCTCCTCCAGCTCGGTCTATGGGGCCAACCAGCAGACGCCCTATCGGGTGGAGGACCCAGTGGACCACCCGCTGTCGCTGTATGCCGCCACCAAGAAGGCCAACGAGGCCATGGCCCACAGCTACAGCCACCTTTATGGCATTCCCTGCAGCGGCCTGCGCTTCTTCACCGTGTACGGCCCCTGGGGCCGCCCGGACATGTCGCCGATGCAGTTCGCCAAGGCGATCAGCGAAGGTCGGCCGATCCAGCTGTTCAACCATGGCCGTCACCAGCGCGACTTCACCTACATCGACGACATCGTCGAAAGCCTGGTGCGGCTGATCCCCCTGCCCCCGGTCGCCGACCCGCAGTGGGACGCGTTCGCCCCGGACCCGGCCAGCAGCCACGCGCCCTGGCGCCTGTACAACATCGGCGGGCAGCGCCCGGTGGAGCTGCTCGACTACCTGGCCCTGCTGGAAAAACACCTGCAGCGCAACGCGGTGATCGAGCTGCTGCCGCTGCAGCCAGGCGATGTGCTGGCCACCTGCGCCGACGCCAGCGCGCTGGCCAGGGTCACCGGTTTCACCCCACAGATAGGCCTTGATGAAGGGCTCGGGCGCTTTGTCGCCTGGTTCAAGAGCTACCACTCGCCCGCCGCCAGCGAAGCGGCGCCCCTGGGCGAGCAGCCAGATAAACGGAGGGCGGTATGACAGGGCAACCCAAGAGCGCGCAACTGCAGGCGCTGTATCAGGACAAACGCATGGATCCGGCGCACCGCCAGCGCATCGATGCCGCCATCCACATGCAGGGTCGTGGCTGGATCACCGGTCGCGCCGGAGGCCGGCCCTGGACGCTGTCGCGCACCAACCGCGTGCTGTCGTGCCTGGCCGCGCTGACCCTGCTGCTGCTGCTGTCGCCGGTGTTCCTGGTGCTGGCGCTGCTGATCAAGCTATCCAGCAAGGGTCCGGTGTTCTTCGTGCAGAAACGCACCGGCTACCGTGGCCGCGCCTTCGGCATGTACAAGTTCCGCACCATGGTGGCCAACGCCGAGGCGCTCAAGGACTCGCTGCGCCACCTGAACAAGCACGGCGCCGAATCCATCGATTTCAAGATCGACAAGGACCCGCGCATCACCTCGGTGGGCGGCTGGCTGCGGCGCAGCAGCCTGGACGAGCTGCCCAACCTGATCAACGTGGTCACCGGTGACATGCGCCTGGTCGGCCCGCGCCCCACGTCATTCAACGCCTACCGCTACCACGACAACCACCTGGCGCGGCTGTCGATCTACCCGGGCATGACCGGCCTGTGGCAGATCTCCGGGCGCAGCAACATCGACTTCGACCAACGCGTAGAGCTGGACCTGAGCTACATCAACGAACAGAGCCTGATGCTGGACCTGAAGATCCTGCTCAAGACCCCGTTCAAAGTCTTCACTGGCCACGGAGCAAGCTGAGATGGACGGTTCATCCTCGAGAAGCCTGACGATCGCTACCCCAAGCGAGACCAACCTGACCGCCACCGTGCTCGACCTCGACCAGCGCACCCTGCTGCTGACCGCGGCCAACACCGGCAGCGGCACCAGCACCAGCGCCCTGGCCTTCGCCAGCCAGCTGGCATTGATGAGCGCGGGCAACGTGCTGCTGATCGACGCCAGCCTCAGCCCCGGCGGCCTCAGCCAGCAACTGGGCCTGGGCAAGCTGCGCGGCTACAGCGACCTGCTGTTCAACCAGGACACCCCGCCGCTGGCCCAGGACTGCATCGTGCGCCTGTCCGACCAGCCGTTCGACGTGCTGCCGGTGGGCACCTGGAAACGCGGCCGCGACCGCCTCGACCACGAGCAGTTGCGCGTACTGCTGCACCAGCTGAGCAACCAGTACCGCTTCGTGGTGATCGACGGCGAAGCCATCTACGCCAGTGCCGACAGCCTGGTAATCGGCACCCTGGTCGACGGCGTGATCCTGGTGGTATGCGCCGAGGAGACCCGCTGGGAGGTCGCCCAGGCGGCCAGCCAGCGCCTGACCCAGGCCGGCGCGCGATTGATCGGCAGCGTGTTCAACAAACGCAAGTACTACATGCCCAAGTGGCTGTACGAAAATCTCTGAGAGGCCGCACAGGATGAACGCCATGAGATACCCATCGATAGCCCTGTGCGTGCTGGCCCTGGCCGGCTGCGCCAGCCAGGAAGACCGCCAGATGCCGGTGCAGATCCTCACCGCGCCACCGGCCGAGAGCCAGGCCACCGAGGTCGCCCGCCGCGAACAGGTATTGCGTCCGCAGGACGTGCTGGAGGTGATCTTCCATGTCAGCAACCGCTCGGCCGGGGTCTACCGCATCCAGTCCGGTGACACCCTGGACCTCAACTTCATGGCCGCCAGCGGTCTGAACGGCAACCAACTGGTGCAGCCTGACGGCACCATCACCCTGCCCAGCACCAACGCCGCGGTGCGCGTCGAGGGCATGACCCCCGGCGAGGCCGAGAGCGCCATCCGCCAGGCCTATCAGGACAAGCGGGTGTTCAAGCCCAACCGTGACCAGGTCACCGTGCGGGTGATCAGCCCGATGACCGACGAGGTCAACCTGAAGAACGCCCTCAACCACCCCGGCACCGGCATGAGCCGCGACATCACCGTGGGCAACGACGGCCGCGCCACTTTCCCGGAAATTGGCTCGGTGCCGCTGCAGGGCATGACCGTCAACCAGCTGCGTGACTACCTCAACGAGCGCTACGCCACACTGCCCGGGCGCATGAGCGTGGACGTACTGCTCAAGTCCACCGCCGCCAACGAGATCTACGTACTCGGTGAAGTCGGCCAACCCGGCGCCTTCCAGATCCGCCGCCCGGTATCGGTGCTCGAGGCCCTGACCCTGGCCCGCGGCCCGACCCTCAAGGCCAAGCTCGGTTCGGTGGTGATCATGCGCCGTGAAGGCAACACCGTGCACGCGGTCAACTACGACGTCGACCAGGCGCTGTCCGGCGGCAGCCAGAAGCTCGCCTACCTGCAGCCAGAGGACATGCTCTACGTGCCCAAGACCAAGCTGGCCAGCGCCGCCGAGCTGTCCCGGCAACTGGCCGACGTGGTGCTGTTCCAGGGCTTCGGTTTCAGCTTCAGCTACCGCGTCGACAACAAAGAAAGCAACGACTGACCGGGGGACGGACCATGACCACGCAACCCAAAGAAAACTATGTGCATGAGTTCTTCCGCATCTTCTTTGCCAACCGCCAGTTGGTGAAACGGGTGTTCCTGGTGTTCGCGGTGATCGCCGTGCTGTTGCCGCTGGTGCTCAAGCAGAGCTACGACATCACCGCCGAAGTCATCGTGCAGTCCAAGAAGCTTTCGCAGAGCGACACCACCTCGGCGCTCAGCCAGCAGGCCGATCAGTTCATCCCGCCGTCGCTGGCCGACATGGAGACCGAGAGCAACATCCTGCGCTCGCCGACCCTGATCCGCCAGACCATCGGCGAGCTGCGCAAGGAAGGCCATTACCCGGACGAGCCCGGCCTGCTGCGCCGTACCGTGCTCGACCCGCTGCGCCACGCGGTGCTCGACCCGCTGCACCGGCTGTTCGGCAACACCGTCGCCGATGACCGCGACACCCAGCTCGACACCCTCACCGACCAGGCGGTCAAGGACCTCAAGGTCGAGACCCTGCCCGGCTCCAACGTGATCTCCATCACCTACGGCGCCAACGATCCGAAGCTGGGCACGCTGTTCGTCAGCCGCCTGCTGGAAAACTTCCTGACCAACCGCCAGGACCTGCAGTCCAACGAATTGCCCGAAGCGTTCTACGAGCAGAAGAAACTGCACTACCAGGCACGGCTGGGCGACCTGGAAAGCCAGCGCCTGGGGCTGCTGACCGCCATCGGCTCGTCGGACCCCAAGGAAGAGATCACCTTCCGCCTCAATGCCATCAACACCGAGGAGCAGGCGCTCAACCTGCAACGTGACCGCCAGTTGCAGAACCAGAAGTGGCTCGACTACCTGCAAAGCAGCCTGGCCGCGGCCAACAAGGCGAAGATGGCCGACTACGCCTTCCCCTACACCTTCACCACCACGGTCGACAACATCGCCTTCGAGGACCGCGAGATCAAGCAACTCGGTGAGCAACTGACCACTCAGTTGGCCCGCTACAACGGCGACGCCACGGTGTTCCAGCCGGGCTCCGACCAGATGGTCATGGCCCGCCAGCAGATCGCCCAGTTGCGCGCGCAGTTCCTCAAGATCGTCGAGAACCGCATCCGTGAGCGCCAGCAGGACCTGGCGGTGACCCAGCAGGTGATCGAGCAGAAGACCCAGCGCATCGCCGACTACAGCAAGCGCATCCTCCAGCTGCGCGAGACCCAGAGCAAGACCCGCCAGCTGGATACCGAGATCGATGCCCTGCACAAGGCCTTCTCCACCTACGCCCAGCGTTACGAGGAAAGCCGTGGCCAGGGCCTGCTCGACGGCAGCCAGTCCAACGCGCGGATCCTCAGCGCCCCCTATGAACCTACCGCGGCAAGCTTCCCGAAACCTGGCCTGATCATTCCGTTCGGCCTGATCACCGGCCTGCTGCTGGCGATCGCCGTGGTCTACGTCAGGGAGTTCTTCGACCACCGCTTCAAGCATCCGGCGCAGATCAGCCACGAGCTGGGCCTGCCGGTGCTGCTGGTGATCAACGACCAGGCCCCGGCGCTGCCCAACCCGCACAAAAGCTGGTCGCTGCCACGCCTGTGGCACTGGGTGCGCAATTGAACGCCGCGCTGCACGCCGGCCGGCCGATCCTGCACCTGCTCGGCAGTGGCGGATTCTACGGCGCCGAGCGCATGCTCCTGGACCACTGCCAGGCCACTCCCGGCCAGCATCGGGTGCTGTTTCTCGATGCCCCGGCAGAGCTGGTGGCGCGCTTTCGCGAAGCCGGTGTCGAGTGCGACACCTGCCAGGGGCTGGGGGCGGTGCTCAAGGTACTCGGCGCGCAGCGCGGGCAACGTCCGTTGGTGAACAGCCACAACTTCAAGGGCCAGCTGTTCGGCTGGATCGGCGCCACCCTGTGGCGCCTGCCGATGGTCAGTACCCAGCATGGTTTCACCCCGCGCAGCCGCAAGCAGCGCTTCTATACCTGGCTAAGCCTGCAACTGTGCCGCACGCCGACGGTGGACACGGTGGTGTGCGTGGCCGAGAGCATCGCCCGCATCCATCGCGATGCCGGCGTACCCGAGGCCAAGTTGCGGGTGATTCCCAACGGGTTGCCCGAGCACCAGGAGGTTGACCTGACCGCAGGCGTGGGAGCGGGCTTGCCCCGCGATGGCGATGCCGAACACAACAGTGAATCGCGGGGCAAGCCTGCTCCCACGTCTGCTCCTCGCCAAGGCGATAGAAAACCCTGGCTCGCCGCCTATGTCGGCCGCCTGTCGAGCGAAAAAGGCCCCGACCTGTTCCTCGACACTCTGATCCCGGTGTGCCAGCGCCACCCACAGGTCCATGCCGTGATGCTCGGCGAAGGCCCCGAGCGCGACACCCTGCAGGCCCGCATCGACGCCGCCGGCCTCACCGCGCGCATCACCCTGCCGGGCTTCCAGCGCGACATGCGCGCCTGGATGAAGCGCCTGGACGCCCTGGTCATCAGCTCGCGCACCGAAGGCACGCCGATGATCCTGCTCGAGGCCATGCAGGATGGCGTGCCGGTGGTGGCCTTCGGCGTCGGCGGCATCCCCGATGTCATCGAGCACGGTCGCAACGGCCTGCTGGCCGCGCCCATGGCCAGCACCGAGCTCGGCGCGCACCTCGAGGCCCTGCTGCAGGATCCTGCGCAGGCCACCGAGCTGGTCGCCGGCGCCCGCCGCACGCAACGCGAACGCTACCACCTGCCGACCCTGGCACAACGCTGGGCCCTGGTGTACCGGGGCACGGCCGAGGAGGTTGTCGCATGATCATTCCCCTGTCGCTGGTGGCCCTGGTGGCCCTGCTGAGCCTGGGGCTGCTGGCCAGCCCCTACCCGTTCCTGGCCCCCGGCGGCGTGATCGGCCTGGCCGGCGTGCTGGTGCTGTACCGCAAGCCCGCCTGGGGCCTGCTGGTGATCGCCACCCTGGTGCCGCTGGAGGGCCTGCTCAAGGACGGCCTGGTGTCCGGCGCCAAGCTGGTGGGCATCGGCCTGGTGCTGATCCTCAGCCTGCAACTGGCGGTGCGCCAGTTGCCCGGCGAGCGCCTGCGCAGCAACCAGTGGCGCCTGCTGCTGCCGTTCATGGCCCTGTACCTGCTGAGCCTGTGGACCAGCGACGACCTGGCCCTGTCGGGCGGACACCTGCGCGAGCTGCTGGTGGGCCTGGTGGTGTTCGTCATCACCCTGCTGGTCGGCCGCGACCTCAACCTGCCGATGCTGGCCCGGCTGATCACCGTCAGCGTGTGCGTGACCTGCCTGTTCGCGATCTTCTCCACCAAGTACCAGGAGCAGGGCCGCGCCTCGGCCATGCTCGATCCCAACGCCTTCGCCCTGCTGATCACCATCGCCATGCCGCTGGGGTTGTGGCTGGCGATCAAGGCCCGGCAGATCCCGGTCAAGCTGTTCTGGGCCGGCTGCTGCCTGTTGCTGCTGGTGGGCATGACCAAGACCGAATCGCGCTCGGGGCTGGTGGTGCTGCTGATCAGCCTGGGCATGATGCTGTACAACTACCGTGAACAACTGACCTGCATCCGTCCGCGCCACCTGGGCTTCGCCATGCTCGGCCTGGCCATCGTCCTGCCCCTGGGCGTGGCACTGATGCCGGCAGGCTACGCCGACCGCATTCAGTCGCTGATGCTGCTCAAGTCGGGGGTCAACGCGCACCAGGACGAATCGCTGGGTCGGCGCGCCTCCTACCTGGTGGTGGGCAAGGAAATGATCAGCCACAGCCCGCTGCTCGGCACCGGGCCCGGCACCTTCCCGCTGCATTACGCCGACACCGGCTTCTCCAAGGCCTTCGCCCCGGTCAACAGCAAGACCACCGACCTCTACCGCCGCGCCCACAACACCTACCTGGAGCTGTTCAGCGAGGTCGGCCTGCCGGCGGGCCTGCTGTTCGTCGGCATGATCGCCCTGGCCTTGCGCAACTTCTGGCGGGCCCGCGCCGCCTTCCGCGCCGCCGGCGACCCAGACCGCGCCGACCTGATGACCCACCTGACCATGAGCATGCTGGCCATCGGCCTGTTCCTGATGTTCCTCAGCGCCCCCAGCCACAAGTACCTGTGGCTGATGTTGGCGCTGTCCAGCGTGCTGCTGGGCCAGGCCCGTGAACAACAGCCGGTGGAGGTGGCCCGATGAGCCGGGTGAGCATCGTCATCCCGATGTTCAACGAGGCCCGCCATATCGGCCGCACCCTGGATGCCGCCCGGCGCTCGGCCAGCGCGGCGGGCCTGGCCTGCGAGCTGATCGTGGTGGACAACGGCTCCAGTGACGACGGCCCGCGGATCGCCCGCGAGCACGGTGCCCAGGTGCTGAGCCTGCCCGGTGTGGCCATCGGCGCCCTGCGCAACGCCGGCGTAGCCGCCAGCCACGGCGAATGGCTGGCCTTCCTCGACGCCGACATCGAGGTGCCCGAGCACTGGCTCGACCTGCTGCTGGACCTGCAGCGCCGCGGCGAAGGCGATGTCTTCGCCCTGGACTGCGACACCCCGCGCCAAGCCCCGTGGTTCGCCCAGGCCTGGCAACGGCGTACCCTGCGCACCGGGCAGACGGTGCAGGACTGCACCTGGCTGCCCACCCCCAACCTGCTGATGCGCCGCAGCTGGTTCGACCAGGTCGGCGGTTTCGACGAGCGCCTGCGCACTGGCGAAGACAAGGATTTCACCCTGCGCCTGCATGAATCCGGCGCGCGCCTGCGCGTACTGCGCCAGCCCGCGGTGCTGCACTGGGGCTACGAGGCCAACTGGCGTGAATGGCTGGGCAAGGAAATGTGGCGCCAGGGCAGCCACCTGCAACTGCTGCGCAGCCATGGCGTCAGCCTGCGCCTGCTGCGCTTCCCGCTGCTTTCGGTGGGGGCCTGGGTACTGGATGCCATAGCCCTGTCGGCCCTGCTCGACGGTTTCCCCCATGTGGCCCTGTTCTTCCTGCTGGTCAGCGCACTGCCCGCGCTGTTCCTGAGCCTGCGCCAGAGCCGCCGGCACCATGACCCGCTGCTCACCTTGCAACTCTGGGGCTTGCACTGGCTGCGCCTGCACCTGGCCGGCGCGGCGTTCATCCTCAGCCTGTTCAACCGCACCGCAAGGAGGCCCGCCCGTGGCTGAGTTCATCTTCTGGCTATGCCTGTTGCTGCCGTTGTATGCCTGGTTCGGCTATCCGTTGCTGCTGACGCTGGCCGCGCCGTTCTTCGCCCGGCGCACGCATTCGCCGTTGCCGGCGCAGCGGGTGAGCGTGGTGATCGCCGCGCACAACGAAGAGCGGCATATCGAAGCCAAGCTCGCCAGCGTGCTCGGCCAGGACTACCCGGCCGCCGAACTGCAGGTAGTGGTGGCCAGCGACGGCTCCAGCGACCGCACCGTGGCGCTGGCCCGGGCCCTGGGCGACTCACGGGTGCAGGTGCTGGACCTGCCGCGGCTGGGCAAGGCCGGAGCGCTGAACAGTGCGGTGCAGGTGTGCACGGGCGACCTGCTGGTGTTCACCGACGCCGACAACCAATGGTCGACCGACACCCTCGGCCTGCTGCTGGCGCCGTTCGCCGACGCGCAGGTCGGCGGTACCGCCGGGCACATGATCATCCCCGACCCGGGCAAGGGCCTGAGCATCGGCGACAGCCTGTACCGCCACTACGAAGCCTGGGTGCGCAAGGTGGAGAACCGCACCGGCTGCATGGTCTCGGCCGACGGTGCCCTGCTGGCCTTGCGCCGGACGCTGTATCAACCGATTCCCAAGCAGGTCAACGACGACTTTTTCATCAGCACCTGCGCCCCGGCCGCGGGGTTGCGCATCGTCTACGTGCCCGAGGCGGTGGTACTGGACCAGGGCGTGGACGAGGCCGACAAGCAGTTCCGTCGCCGCCAGCGGGTCACCGTCGGTGGCCTGTTGAGCCTGGCCGCGCGCCGCGAACTGCTCAATCCGGCTCGCCACGGCCTGTACGCCATCGCGCTGATCAGCCACAAGCTGGTCCGCCGCCTGGCCCCGGTACTGCTGTTGCCGCTGCTCTTGGCCAACCTGTGGCTGGCCATCGAACCCGGTTTCTACCGCCTGACCCTGGCCCTGCAGCTGCTCGGCTATGCCGCCGCCATCGCCGGCCTGCTCGACGCCCGCCGCCGGTTGCCACGCCCGTTCCGCCTGGCCGCCTTCGTGCTGGTCACCCTCGCCGGCATGAGCGTGGGCCTGTGGCAGTTCCTGCGCGGGCACAGCTACAGCCAATGGAACCCCGACCAGAATCGATGAGCGACGGACATGCCGATCAAGACTCAAATCAAGCAGGCCAGTGGCTGGTTCTATTTCAAGTCGCCGCGCGGGCGCGCCGAGCTGCGCGGCGCCGGGGTGATCCTCATGCTGCACCGGGTGCTGGCCGATGACGCCAGCGCCGCCCTGCCCCATCGCAACGAGCTGTGCGTTGGCCCCCGGGCCTTCGAAGGGCTGCTGCGCTGGCTGCACCGCCATTTCGACTGCGTCAGCCTCATGGACCTGCTCAAGAGCCACGAGCAGCCCCGCGGCGATACCCGCCCCAAGGTGGCCCTGACCTTCGACGACGGCTGGCGCGACAATGCCGTCAACGCCTTCCCGTTGCTGCAGCGCCACCAGGTGCCGGCGAGCATCTTCCTGTCCACCGACTACATCGGCAGCCGCCAGCGCTTCTGGTGGGAGAGCGTCGGCGAGACCCTTTGGGGCAGCCATGGCGAGGACGCCCGCCGGCAACTGATCGAACGCCTGCGCAAGCTTGGCCGGCCATTGCCGGCGGCCTACTTCATGCACGAACACAGCAAGGCCCGCAGCCTGGTGCTGGCGCGCTACCTGCAGACCCTCAAGAGCCTCAGCCCCCAGGCCCTGCATGTGCTGACCGACGCCTGCCCGCCGGAGTCGCTGCCCCAGGCCATGGACTGGCAGCAGGTGCGCGCCCTGGAGGACTCCGGCCTGGTGCGTTTCGGCCCCCACGGCGCCAGCCATGCCCTGCTGCCCTACCTGGACGATCACCGCCTCAACGAAGAGCTGCAACGCAGCCACGCCGCGCTCAACGAAGGCTGCCGCGAACCGCTGCCGGTGTACTGCTACCCCAATGGCGACCATGACGAACGCGTGCGCGCGCGGGTCGCCGCGCACCGCTACCCCTACGCCCTGAGCACCCGCCCGGGCATCTGCCAGGGCCACGACGACCCGCTGGCGCTGCCGCGCATCGGCGTGAGCCAGCGCAATGCCAGCCGTCCTTCGCTGCTGGCCTGGCGCATCAGCCGCGGAGAACGCTGATGAACCGCAACAGCTACCTGTGCCACCTGGCGCTGAGCATGGGCACCAAGCTTGCGATGATCGCTCTGCGCCTGCTGCGCAACGTGCTGCTGGCGCGCATCCTCGGGCCCAGCGAGCGCGGCCTGTTCGCCCTGCTCAGCACCCTGCCCGACCTGATCAGCGCCGCCACCAGCGGCGGCCTGAACAGCGCGGTGGGCTACCAGGCGGCCAAGCAGCGCGACATGGGCCTGCTGCTGACCCAGGTGCTGGTCTACGGTTGCCTGCTGGCCGGGTTGTTGACCCTGGTCTGCGTGTTCCTGGTCCGCGAATTGGGCACCAATCTGGAAATTACCGTGCAATTGGGCCTGCTGGCCTGGCTGTTGCTGCTGGCGGTGCCGATGACCGTGCTCAAGAGCGGTCTGCTGACCCTGCACAACGCCAGCGGCGGTGTCGGCGCCTTCAACGCCCTGCGCCTGACCGAATCGCTGGCGCCGCTGCTGCTGTTTCTCGGGCTGTTCTGGATGTGGCGCGACGAGGCCCTGGAAGCCGCGCTGATCAGTTGGCTGTGCGGCATCGCCCTGGTGCTGGTGCTGGGCCTGTGGTGGCTGCGCCGCCAGCACCCGCTGGCCCTGCGCTGGGATCGCGGCGGGCAGCGCGAGCTGCTGAGCTACAGCGCCAAGAGCCACCCCGACCTATTGTTCCAGCAGGTGATCCTGCGCTCGGACTACCTGTTCATCGGCGCCATGCTCGGCAGCACCGCCCTGGGCCACTACGCCATGGCCAGCGCCGCCGCCGAACTGCTGCTGATCGTCCCCGAGGCGGTGACCACGCCGCTGATGAAGCGCCTGCTGCAGCAGGACGCCGGCATGGAGCGCCTGACCCCCCTGGCGCTGCGCCTCACGGCCACGGTGATGCTCGGCGCCTGCCTGAGCATGGCGCTGATCGGCCAGTGGCTGATCGTCACCCTGTTCGGCGCTGACTATGCGCCGGCCTATCCGGCGCTGCTGGCCTTGCTGCCGGGCCTGCTCGGCCTGTGCTACGCCAGCATCCTGCGCCTGGACCTGCTGGGCAAGAACCGTCCCGGCACGGTGTCGCTGCTGATGGGCGCGGGCGCCGCGCTGAACCTGGTGCTCAACGTGGCGCTGATTCCGACCTGGGGGATCGTCGGCGCGGCGGCGGCCTCATCCATTGCCTACCTGGCAGTCACCGTGGCCATGCTGGTGCTGTATTGCCGCCTCAGCGGCGTGCCGCTGGGCCAGACCCTGATCATCCTGCCCGCCGACCTGGCGCCGCTGCGCCAGATGCTGCAACGGAGGGCGGCATGAAAGCCCTGCTGCTGTGCTCCACGCTGTTGGCGCAGACAGCGCTCGCCGCGCCCGTGCAATGGGGCGAGATCCGCGATGGCAGCCTGTACCTGCTGCCGGCCCGCGCCGACGAGCTGCGCATCCAGTGGCGTCCGGCCTGGCAGGCCGACGCCAACCCGGAGCGCCTGTACCTGCTGGATGGACAGGGCCGGCTGGCCGGCGAGCGGCGCATTGACGCCACGCAGGTGCGCGGCGAGCAGCGCTGGCCGCTGACACCGGCTGGCGGCGCCTATCGCCTGGAAGTGCCCGGCTACAGCTTTCGCGACTACCGTATACAGCACGACGCCAGCACCCGTGCACTGTTCGCTCCGTCCAAGGTGCACTTCAGCGCCGAGGTCGGGCCGGGTGTCGAGCTGTACTTCCGGGTCAAGGCCGGCGAACGGGCGGTGCTGGCCGGCAAGCACCATGGCGGCGTCCACGGGCTGTTCGCCGAACGCCTCGGCGACGGCCGCCGCGTGCAGTTGCCGCTCAAGCCCTACCGTGCCTACTGGCGCTTCGACCAGTTGCCACTGCCGGTCAGTACCCGCGACGAGACCTGGCGCCTGGGCCTGCAGGGCAGCGGCAAGGCGGCATTCTGGCTCGACGGCACCACCAATCTGTTCGCCCAGCGTACTGACGACCTGGGCGACCTGCCCCAGCAACCAGGCCAGGTGCGCCTGGCCCTGGGCAGCAAAGTACTCGGCCCCACGCCGAGGCTAGGGGTGGCCCTGCCTTATGTGCTGCCGCCGGCCTCGAGCTTTGCCGCCCTGGATGCCCTGCGCCCCCAGGCCGCCGGTTTCTACAGCTTCGTCGACGTGCTGCAACGGCAACCCGATTTCGAGAACACCTGGCGCAAGCTCTACCAGGAACGTTTCGGCATCCTCCAGGACATCACCCTGCTGGCCGGCAGCGCCCGGGTCGCCGACCTGCGCAGCGACCGCACCAGCAGCGATGGCCTTGACGCCTGGCTCGAGGCGACCAAGGCCCTGGGCGGCAAAGGCACCCACTACCTGGCCTTTGCCGACGAGCCCAACCTCAACTATCGCGACTACGCCAGCTACCGCGACTTCTTCCAGGCCATGGTCAGGCGCGTGCGCGAATACCCCGGCGCCCGCGAGGCCGGCGTGCGCATCGCCATGCCGGCTTCCTCGCGCCTGCTCGGCGGCCCCTTCACCGACGATGGCAAGCAACGCCGTGGCATCGACTGGGCACGGCGCCTGCTCGCCGAACAGGGCGCGCAGATCGACGCCCTGGCCTGGCACGAATGGATGGTCCGCGACCTGCTCGCCACCCGCAGCTACCGTGACAGCGTGCGCCAGGCCGCCGAGCTGGTCGGCCTGGACGGCCAGGGCCGGCCGCGCAAGGCGCTGCTGCTGGACCAGACCAACCTGTCCAGCGGCTCGAGCCTTAGCCCCTACGAGCAGAACACCCACTACGCCGGCCTGTGGTGGACGTCGGTGGTGATCAATGCCGCCGGTGATGGCTTGCTCGACATGCTCAACTGGTTCCATGTCGCCGACGAGCCCGAATGGCCCAAGGGCATGCTGCGCGATGCCGGCGACCAGCGCTACGAACTCAAGCCGGTGGGCCTGGCCCAGCAGTTCATCCAACGCCACTGGCTGGACCAGGTGCTGGCCCTGGACAACGACGCTTTCGAGGTCGACGCCCTGGCCATGGCCCGTCAGCACCAGCGCAGCCTGTTGGGAGTGAACAAAGCCGAGCGCCTGCAACAGGTGGCGCTCACCTTGGGCGACTGCCCATCCGGCCAGCTCGAACTGTTCGGCCCCGACAACCAGAGCCGCCGCGCCAGCTTCAGCTGCGCCGATGGCCAGGTCCGTTTTCAACTGCCAGGGCAGACCGTGTTCGCCCTGACCTGGAGCGCGTCATGAGACGCATCTCGCTCAGCCATGCCCAGGAGGCACCATGACTGCATTTACCAAGATCCAGGACCGCATCAAGCGCAAGGGACTGCGTGACACCCTCGGTAGCGCCTTCCGGCACTACGTCTTCTACCATTGGGAACTGCTGTGGATGGAGCGCGACCTGGACAGCCCGGTACCGCCGCACCGGCTCAAGCCCTACGGCACCTTGCGCGTCGAAAGCATCACCGTGCATAACGTGCAGGCCTTCGCCCGCCATTTCGGCGACCGGGTCGAGACCATGCGCGAACTGGCCGCCGAGGGCCACACCGGGTTGATGTTCCTCGACGACGAAAACGACGCCGTGGCGTTCATCTGGGGCAGCAACCGCCACTACCACGACCGCCACTACTACGGGTGCTGGTTCCCGGTCGGGCCAGGCGAGTTCTTCGAGTTCGGCGGCGAGCTGATCCGCAAGTACTGGGGCACCGAACTGTCGGTGGACCTGCAGCTGGCATTGTGGAAGGCCATGGCCGCCCAGGGCTGCACCAAGGTGGTGGACGTGTGCGAACAGCACAACATCCCGGCGCTCAAGCTGCACCTGCGCATGGGCTACCAGGAACAAAAACGGATCACGAACGTGTACTGCCTGTTCGGCCGCTGGAGGCTCTACCGCGAGAGCCGCTACACCACCTCGCGCCTGGAACCGCTGCGCAAGCCTGAGGTCCCGGCCTCATCGGCCTCGGCGGGCTGAATTTATGACCCTGCAGCTCAGCTGGTGCGCCTCGCTGCGCAGCGACGACTTCCCCGCCGCCGACTACGAGGCGCTGCGCAGGCGCCTGCCCGGCAGCACGCCGTTCAACCACCTCGGCTGGCTGTGCGCCGCCGAGGCCGCCCTGCTGCCCGGCCAGCAGCTCGGCGTGCTGCTCGGCTACCAGGACCAACGCCTGTGCCTGTGCCTGCCCCTGGTCCGCGCCCGGGAGCCCTTCGGCCCGCTGTTCGCCCCGGTGGTGCGCCACCTGGGCTATCCGCTGAACGACCGTATCGCCCTGCTCATCGACCTGCCGGCGCTATACGCCGACCAAGTCCTGCAGGCCATCCGCAAGCACCTGCCCCATGCCCTGCTGCAACTGAACGAGGTGCCCGACAACGCCGAGCACGAAGGCTGGCTGCGCCAGTGGGCCAGTGCCAGTTCCACCTGGCAGCAGCGCCTGACCTGCCGCGTGCCGGTGCACCGCATCAACGAACAGGATCGCCAGGAGGTCAGCGGCGACCCGCGCTACAAACTGCGCCGCGCACGCAAACGGATCAAGGCCTGTGGCGCCAGCGTGCGTCGGGTCACGGCCAGCGCCGAGAACATGAGTGAGCTGCTCGACGCCATCAGCGCCGTCGAGGCCGCAAGCTGGAAAGGCGACGACGAGGTTGGTATCTTCTCCGGCCCCCTGCGCCGCCAGTGGATGTACCAAGCCTTCACCGCGCTGGCTGGCGAAGGCCTGGTTTGCCTGGTGCTGCTGGAGCTGGACGGGCGCTGCATCAGCTACCGCCTGGGCCTGGTGGAGCGCGGCCGGGTCTACGACTACAACCTCGCTTTCATGCCCGAACACCGTGACTTGGGCAGCGGCCGCGTGCTGCTGGAGGAGTGGATCCACTGGGGCCTGGACGCGGACTGGAAATGGATCGACGCCTCGCGGGTCAGCCTGGACAACTCCAGCCACCAGCTGCACGAACGCATGACCGGCCAGCTCGAACAGTGGCGCCTGAGCAGCTACAGCTGGCGGCCCGACGGCGTGCTGCTGGGCCTGGCGCAGCGCTGCTGGCGCTGGCTCAAGCCGCGCCTGCGCAGACGCTCGCCGCGCTACGAAGCCGATGTTGTCGCCCCCACCCCGCCACAGGAGCGCCCGGATGCCATCCCAGGTCATAGTCAACGCTGACGATTTCGGCCTCAGTGCCCACACCAACGCGGTCATCCTGCACGCCTTCCAGGCCGGGCTGATCAGCTCGGCCACGGCCATGGCCAACATGCCAGCCTTTGCCGCCGCCTGCGCGCTGGCCCAGCAGCCACTGCTCAAGGGGCGTATCGGGCTGCACTTCAACCTCACCTACGGCCGGCCGCTGAGCCAGGCGATCCTTGCCGAGCCACGCTTCTGCACGCCCCACGGCGAGTTCGACCTGCGCCTGAAGCAACGCACCCTGCGTCTGTCGCGCCGGGAACGTGCCGCGGTGGAAGCGGAACTCGAGGCCCAGTGGAAACACTGCCTGGACCATGGCCTGATGCCCAGTCACCTGGACTCGCACCAGCACGTGCACAACATCTGGCCGGTGGGCACCGTCGTCGCCCGCTTCGCCCGCGACCAGGGCGTGCCGGTACGCTTGGCGCGCAACCTCGGGCACAACATCGGACCGGCCAAGCGTGCGTTCAAGACCCTGCTCAACTGGCGCCTGCGTCAGCTCGCCGGGAGCACCGCCGACTTCGTCTGCACCCCGGCCGACCTCAAGGCCGGCCTGGCCCCCGCGCATGGCGTGCTGGAGCTGGTGGCCCACCCCAGCGCGCTGGGCGGGCATGACTTCGGCGATGCCTACCTGGCCAGCGGCGAGTCGCTGCTGGCACTGGTCGAGCAGCGCCTGGGGCAGGTGCCACGGGTGGGGTATGCGAGCCTGGGCGTAGACGAAGCAAGCTAACGCCCCGGTGGGCGATGCCGCCGTTCGTGGTTGTCGGCCAGCCAGCGGCGCAGCGCCTCGGCCGGCATCGGCCGCCCGAGCAGGAAGCCCTGGCCCTGGTCGCAACCGGCATGGCGCAGGAAATCGTATTGCTCCTGGGTTTCGATGCCTTCGGCGGTGATGCGAAAACCCAGGGCATGGCCCAGGTCGATGATCGCCCTGGCGATGGCCACCGCGTCGTCGTCCCCGGGCAGATCCTTGATGAAGGCACGGTCGATCTTCAGATGATCGATCGGCAGCGCGCGCAGATAGGCCAGCGACGAATAGCCCGTGCCGAAGTCGTCCACCGCCGTGGCCACGCCCATGGCCTGCAACTGCGCCAGCACCGCGCAGGCCTGCTGCTGGCTTTCCATCAGCAGGCTCTCGGTGATCTCCACCTCCAGCAGGTTGGCCGGCAGGCCATGGCGTTCCAGTGCCGAGGCCAGGCTGGTGACATAGTCGCTGCGTTCGATCTGCAGGGCTGCGACGTTGATCGCCAACGGTCCGGGCAGGCCATCGCCGGCACGCCATTCGGCCAGCTGCGCGCAGGCCAGCTCCAGCACCCGCTCACCGAGCGGAATGATCAGCCCGGTGCGCTCGGCCAGGGGTATGAATTCCCCTGGCGAGACCAGGCCATGCTCAGGGTCACGCCAGCGCAGCAGGGCCTCGACGCCCTCCAGTTGGCCGCTGAACAGATCGACCTTGGGCTGGTACCACAGCTCGAATTCGTTGTGTTCCAGGGCCCGGCGCAAGTTGCGCTCCAGCTCCAGGCGCTGCTGCAGGCGCTCGGTCATGTCCGGGTGATAGGGACGCCAGGCATCGCGCCCGGCTTCCTTGGCCACGTACATGGCGGTGTCGGCATGGCGCAACAGGCTGTCGGCGTCCTCGCCATGCTGCGGACACCAGGCCAGGCCGATGCTGCCGGTGACCAGGGCGGCATTGCCGTTCAGGTCGAACGGCCGCTGCAGGCAGCGCAGCAAGGCACGGACCTGGTGGTTCACCTGGCCCTGGGCACCTTGCAGCATGAACACGAACTCGTCACCACCCAGACGGCAGAGGCGGTACTGGCTGTCCAGCTCCTGCAAGAAGCGCGCGGTCGCCTGCTGCAGCAACAGGTCGCCCATCGGATGGCCGAGGCTGTCATTGACCTGCTTGAAGCCGTCGATATCGAGCATCAGCACCGCCAGCCCATGCCCCTGCAGGATCGCCGTACCCAACTGCTGCTGGAACAAAATCCGGTTAGGCAGCCCGGTGATGGTGTCGTAGTGGGCCAGGCGCTCGAGCTGGGCCTGGTAGCGCTGCAGCTCGCGGTTGCGCTGTTCGAGCAACCGCTGCTTGCGGTTGAGCTGGGCGACGAACAGGCTGAACAGCCCCGTGCAGCTCAGGGCGAACAGGAACAGCGGCGAGCCGAACAGGTCCAGCCCCGACCAGCCGCCCCGAGGCACGGCCACCAATTGCCAGGCGCCGCCCGGCACCGCCACGGTCATCATCACCTGCGGCGCCTCGAACAACCGTGGATCGCCCCAGATCAGCGCACCTTCGGCGCCCTTGCCGTCGCTGCCACGCACGGCCAGCTCGAACTCGGTGTCCAGGCGCAGCCCCGCGGACAGCAGCAGGCGGTCGATATCGGCGACGATCGACACATTGCCCCAATAAAACCGCACACCCCGCTTGCCGGTGACGAACACCGGGCGCCGGTAGATCAACGCCCGACCGCCCTGGTACAGCTGCAGGGGACCGGCCAGCACCGGCTGGGCATGGTCGCGGGCCGATCGCACCAGCGGGAACTGGTCCGGCAGCTGGCGGTAATCCAGCCCGATCAGCCGCTCGTTGCCCGCCATCGGGTAAACATCTCGGATGACATCCCCCGGGGCCAGGGCGATATGACGCATGTAGGGCACAGCGCGCAGGGCATCACGGGCCATGCCGTGGAAGTGCGCCTCACTGATGCCGCCATCGGCGGTGATCAGCTGGGCGATACCCTCGGCTTGGCCAAACGCCGCGCCCAGCTGGGCTTCCAGCGCGCCACGCAGGCCCGCCAGCCGGGCGGCGAGGTTGCCCAGCTGCTCAGTGCGCTCGCGCTGTGCATCCAGATGCCCCAGGGCGACCGAGAGGCCGATCCCCACCAGGGCGAGACCGACCGGCAGCAGGCGATTGAGCGATTGGCGCAACGTCCCTACTGGCGCTGGCGTGGGTTCTTGAGAGTGCTGGGGAGTGATCATAGGCAGGCGATGGCAGTCGATTACGCATTTATCGGCGCTGCGCGGCCAATATTGAGGTTCGTTTTGCCGGTACAACCATGTACCACCGGCAGCTCCGTCACGGCTGCTCTGATGTGCGCTTTGCAAGGAGCCACAGATGACAGCGAATATCCCCCACTCACACCATGCCCTTGTGCAACGCCAGCTGCCCGTCTGGGCCCGGGAGGCCAGCGCAGGGCACTGGCAGCAACTGAGCGACGCCATCCTGCCGGCGCAGGGCCTGCCCGGCGCCGAGGCGGCCTGGTTCGCCAATGCCGCGCCGCACCTGCGCGAAGCGGTCCAGACCAGCCAGGTACGCCTGATGCGGGCGCAACGCGCGATGGCACGGCACCTGCGCGGTTTAAAGAACATCAACGAATTCGCCGAGCCCCTGCTCACCGAACGCTTGCGCACGCAACACGGACTCAGTGCGCCACTGCGTAGTACATCACTGGTCTGGGTGAAGCACCTCTACAGCTTCCAGGTCTACCTCACCCACCACGAACACCGCAGCCTGCTCGAAGCCGCCTTGCACAATTTCAGCGACACCGTGACCTTCAGCCGCGACAGCGCCCTCGCCCTGGACAGCGACTGGCATGTCAGCCAGACCGTGATCACGGGCAAGACGACCCTGGGCGACAGCGAGACCGAAGTCGACATCGACCTGCCTTCGGAGCAGATCCGCATCAAGCCCCTGGCACTGACACCCGAAGTGTTCGCCAGAACCTGTCGCGATTTGGACCTCGGGCAGGCTTACCAGGATCACCTCGATACCGCCTTCGCCGCGTCCGGCGTGCGCCCGGCGGCGCTGCGCGTTCACCAGGACAGCCTGCGTCTGGCGGCTGACCTGGCGCGAGTCCGCAACCGCCTCAGTGGTGCGGGATGGGATGCGCTGCAGACCTTGCCGGAAAATGGCGAAGTATTGCCCTGCAGCCAACTGAGCCTGTTCGGCATCACCCTGCACGAGGCGACCCTGATCGATACCGGTACTTCAGGCATCGTGTTGTACCTGCCGGGACAGACAGACAGCCTGCGCGCCTTCGACAACCTCGAAGCGCTGCATAGCCAGTTGCGCAGCGACTTGCAGCAGGAGCCGTTTCGCCAGGGTTTCATGGTTTATGTGCCAAGCGAGCAGCAGGGCCAGTTCGCCAGCCGCCTGCGCCAGAATGCCGGTGGCGACCTGCATTTGCGCCCCCTGCCCATCGCCGCAGACCTGTTCGACTTCCTCCACGACGACCACGTGGCACGCCTGAAGCACGAAGCCCGGCAACTGGCCGTGCCTACCGCGCAGGCCGACGAACAGGCGCTCAAGACGCGCAAGGCCCTCTGGGCCAGCGCCGGTCTCGACATGCTGATGATTGCCGGCATGTTCGTCCCCGCCTTGGGCACGGTCATGACCGCGGTGATTGCCTACCAACTGCTCGATGAAGCCTACGAAGGTTATGAGTCCTGGCAGGTCGGTGACCGCGCGCAGGCCATGGCCCACCTCAGGTCGGTAGGCCTGAACCTGGCGCTGATCGGCGGGCTGCATCTGGCCGGCAAGGCCATGTCACGCCTCGCCAGCAGTTCACTGATGGAAAGCCTCGAACCCGTCACCCTCGAAGACGGCAGCCAGCGCCTGCGGCGCGTCGATCAGCGTGACGAGAGCATCCTGAAGAACGCCCTGAAGGGGCTGTATCTCCCCGAGCAAGCCAGCCTGCTGAGCGAGCGCCTGATCATCAACGCGATGCCACAGCTGCCTGGTTGGCCGGAGCAACTGCGCCTGGAACTGCGGGCCGCGTCCCCCCAAGGCCCGCTGTTGCTTGTCGCCGGTGGCCAGGACACCAGTCGTGTCTGTACCGTGCTCAAGTCAGCCGAGGGCTACGAAGCCTACCTTGGCGAACGACCAGCCCCTCTACAACAAGACCACGATCTCTGCCGTGCGGTCGTGCAGGCGCTGTCTCCCAACGACCGTGCAGCCCTGGGTCTGACGAGCACCAATGGCGATGGGTTGCGCCAACAGATCAACGACCTGGCCCGCTCGGACCCTGCCATGGTCCGACGTCTACTGACAGACTCAGCGCCAGGTTGGGGCAACCGCGGCCAGTTGCGCGGCGGCATGGACGAGCCTGCGCCACCCGCTCGGCGTATCGATGTCGGCACGTTCTGGCGCCGCTACCGAGCGCTCTACCCCGAGTCCGCCGATTTCCAGGTCAACGAGCAACTGAGTCAATGGTTCGAGGCTGGCCTGGATCCCATGCAGCAACTCACCGAACTGGAGCAGCAACTGCTGGCGTTCCGTGCCCGGGTACGTGCCTGGGCAGGTGAGAGTCCGCTGCGCCAGGCTGCCGCGCGCAGGCTGATGAGCAACTGGCAACGGATATCGGAATACTCACAGGAAGAAGGCCAGCTCATCCACATGATCAACCTGGCCGACCTGGGCCTGACCAACGATGACCTCGCCTCGCTGGCGCTGCCTGACCGCTTCACCCATATCCAGCGGATCGACCTGGCCGCGAACCCCGCCTTGAGCGAACTGCCCGCAGAGTTCCTCGAACGGTTTCCCCAGTTGCAACGCCTGCACCTGACAAACTGCGGCTTCGAGCAGATCCCTGCGGTCGCCATGCCACACACATTGGAATGGCTTGATATGCAAGGCAACAGCATCCTCTGGAACGACGCCAACCAGGTTGCTCTGGATCGCCTCGACAATCTTCGCCTGCTGGACCTGTCGCACAATCCACTGGCCCGCAGTCCTGACCTGAGCCGGCAGAATGCGCTGGACATGCTCAACCTCAACAGTTGCGAGCTCACCGACTGGCCCCCCGGCATCCGTAGCGATGACGATTGGCGCCCCGTCGTGTTCGATCTACGGGACAACCGCTTTACCCAGTTGCCGGACAACCTGCAATTGTCTCGGATCGCGGCCCAGGCGCTGTGGCTGGAGAGCGCCGAACTCAGCGAACGCGTCACCCAGCAGATCCAATCCTACTACGAGCGAAATAACATCGATCTGCTGGTGGCCGACGCCGATTATGAAGAGATGCTGGCAGACACCGATGTCGACGACTGGACTATCTGGAACGATCTGCCCCTGCAGTATCGTCGTGAACTGCGTGGACTGCAGGACTTGCCGGACTACACTCAGCCGCGGCTGTGGCGGCGCCTGCGCACGTTCGCCGACCCGCGGGCCATGGATTATGGCTTGTCGATCGGCGCGATGAGGCTGCTGGACGACGAGGTGTTCCCGCCGCCTTTCGAGGAATGACCGCCAGCGGCTGCGCCAGGCTGGCAATTTTCAGCCGGTCGGCGCATGCTCGCAAGCTGAAGCGTTTCATCATCCGGATTTGAGAGGTGCAGTACCCATGGACCGTCTGCTCGATTCGCTGTTTCCCGCCCCCGAGGACATCCCCGAAGCCTGGCGCCTGGGCGCGCCGCTGGAGCAACGCGACTACCTGGTGGGTGGCGAGCTGCGCCGCTGGGACGGCCCGCTGGCCACCGTGCGCAGTCCGGTATGGCTCAAGGAAGGCGACAGCAAACGCCAGGTGATCCTCGGCAGCGCCCCGCTGCTGGATGCCGACACCGCGCTCACCGCCCTCGACGCGGCTGTGGCCGCCTACGACAAGGGCCGCGGCGCCTGGCCGAACATGCGCGTGGCCGAGCGCATTCAGCATGTCGAAGCCTTCCTGGCGCGCATGCGCGAGCAGCGCGCGGCGGTGGTCAAGCTGCTGATGTGGGAGATCGGCAAGAACCTCAAGGACTCGGAAAAGGAGTTCGACCGCACCTGCGACTACATCGTCGACACCATCGACGCGCTCAAGGACCTCGACCGCCGCTCCAGCCGCTTCGAGCTCGAACAGGGCACCCTGGGGCAGATCCGCCGGGCGCCGCTGGGCGTGGCGCTGTGCATGGGCCCGTACAACTACCCGCTCAACGAGACCTTCACCACGCTGATCCCGGCGCTGATCATGGGCAACACCGTGGTGTTCAAGCCGGCCAAGTTCGGCGTGCTCTTGATCCGTCCGTTGCTCGAGGCCTTCCGCGACAGCTTCCCGCCGGGGGTGATCAACGTCATCTACGGGCGCGGCCGCGAAACCGTCAGCGCGCTGATGGCCAGCGGCAAGGTCGACGTGTTCGCCTTCATCGGCACCCACAAGGCCGCCAGCGACCTGAAGAAACTCCACCCGCGCCCGCACCGCCTGCGCGCGGCCCTGGGCCTGGACGCCAAGAACCCCGGCATCGTCCTGCCCCAGGTCGACCTGGACAACGCCGTCGAGGAGGCCGTTACTGGCGCCCTGTCGTTCAACGGCCAGCGCTGCACGGCGTTGAAGATCCTCTTCGTGCACGAGGACGTGGTCGATGCCTTCCTCGACAAGTTCCAGCGCAAGCTCGCCGCACTCAAACCGGGCATGCCCTGGGAGCCGGGCGTTGCACTGACGCCGCTGCCGGAACCGGGCAAGGTCGACTACCTCGACGGCCTGGTGGCGGACGCCACCGCCAAGGGCGCGCGAGTGCTCAACGAAGGCGGCGGGCAGAGTCGAGGTTCGTTCTTCTACCCCGCCCTGCTCTACCCGGTCAGCCAGGACATGCGTGTCTACCACGAGGAACAGTTCGGCCCGGTGGTGCCGGTGGTGCCCTACCGCGACCTGCAGACGGTGATCGACTACGTGCTCGACTCCGACTACGGCCAGCAACTGAGCCTGTTCGGCAACGACCCCGAGACCGTCGGCGCCCTGGTCGACACCTTCGCCAACCAGGTCGGCCGGATCAACCTCAACGCCCAGTGCCAGCGCGGGCCGGACACCTATCCGTTCAACGGCCGCAAGAACAGCGCCGAGGGGACCTTGTCGGTGCATGATGCGCTGCGGGTGTTTTCCATCCGTACCCTGGTGGCGACCAAGTTCCAGGAAGCGAACAAGGAGCTGATCAGCGAGATCATCCGTAACCGGCAGTCGAGCTTCCTGACGACTGATTACATTTTCTAAAGCTTCACGCACTTCCCTGAGCGGCCTTGTGTCGCGAAAGGGCTGCGTAGCAGCCCCGGCGATTGATGCATCAACATCAAATCCTGGGGCCGCTACGCGCCCCTTTCGCGACACAAGGCCGCTCCTACACCGACCGCATCAGCCACAAAACAGGTTTTTTATAGACAATCGATATAACTCGACTGTCGATTTTCCATCCGCCTAGACGACTCTAATCACCAGGCTGTTGCAAACAACAACCCACGTGAAAGGAGCTTACGCAAATGGCAGTCAAACCCATCCCCGAAGGCCAGCACAGCATCACCCCCTACCTCGGCATCAGGGAGGCCGCCAAGGCCATCGAATTCTACAAGCAGGCCTTCGGCGCCATCGAGATGTTCCGCCTCGAAGGCCCTGACGGCAGCGTCGGCCATGCCGAGCTTAAAATCGGTGACTCGTCACTGATGCTCGGCTCACCCTGTGACAAGGAGGGCGGCCTCAAGCCCAGCGAGGACATCGAGGTCCCCGGCGTCGGCCTGCACTTGTATGTCGAGGACTGCGACACAATCTATGCCCAGGCCCTGCGTGCCGGCGCGACGCCAGTGCGCGAAGTGCAGGACCAGTTCTACGGCGACCGCAGCGGCACCCTGATGGATCCGTTCAACAACCTGTGGTTCGTCTCTACCCACAAGGAAGACCTCACCCCCGAGGAAATCCGCGCCCGCGCCGCCAAACTGTTCAGCGGCCAGTGAGCGGCGGACCCCAGGCCGCAAGCTTCAAGTTGAAAGCCATCGCGCTTTGCTGGAAGCTTGAGGCTTGTAGCTTGGAGCTGCCTCTCAATGCGTATCATCGAAAAATCCGGCGCGCAGGTGCGCAGCCTGACCCTGGCCGAAGAGGAACTGTTGGCCAGTTTTGCCACCGGCACCCTGGCCGGCCCCCGCCTGCTGCAGGCCAACCAGTGGCTGATGAAGGTGCGCAGCGCCAACCAGTGGCTGGCCTGCGATTGCCGCCAGGATGCCCTGCCGGTGCTCAACGTGTCGCTGAACGGCAACACCGGCACCCTGTTCCTGCGCAACAATCCCGATACCGCCGAACATACCCCGGGCTGCCCGTTCAGCAAGGACGAGCGCGAGACCGGCGCAAGCGCCGAGGACAACACGCCTCCCGCGGCCTGGCTGGCACCGGATGCGCCGCTGCGGCTGCTTGGCGACTACCGCCGTGCCAGTGATGGCGAAACGACCGCCGGACCACGCGACCCCGGCGAGCGCCGCGAGCAGCAGCGGCTGCTGTCGTTGCTGCTGACCTGGATCGAGGCCAGCGGCCTGAACGTCTACGCCACCCACCTGAAGAAGGATCTCACCGCCCAGTTCGCCGAGCTGCGCGGCGTCGCCAGCCGCTATCCGCTGCTGGAGCGGGTGCCGGCCAGCAACTACCTGGAAACACGTCTGGACATGAAGCACATGATGATGCTCAAGGCGCGCCTGCGCGAGGCCACGGTGTTCGGCAACCATCGCCGCCATGGCCTGCTGCTCGACTGCGTCGACCAGATCAAGGGCCGCAAGCTGTTCAACAACCGCAGCGAGGACGGCTTCGACTTCCAAGGTCATCACCATTACTGGGGCGGTAACCGCGCCTCAGGCCCCTTGCTGGCCCTGGCGCTGTACTCGCCGGCCACCGCCGGCAGCCATTTCTACGAGTTGATCCATGTGGCCAGCGTGCCGGTGCTTTCGCGCGCGCACCTGTTCCCGGTGTACCGCGACGAAGAGCGCGAGCCGCTCAAGGCGCTGGTGTCGCTGATCGACTGGATGGCGAGCAAAGGGGTGAAGGTACTGATGCGCCGCCCGGTGATCGGCGGCCAGGTGATGGACGAGCTTGTGCTGACCTCGGACCAGGACCGGGTGCTGTCGGTGTCGTTGCTGGAGCAACCGATCGGGCCGGAGCCGGATGCCGAGAACTTCAAGCGCTACGCCGACTTCAAGAGCCTGGAGACCTTCCGCAAGTACGTGGCCGGGTTCTTCATGCGCGAACGCTGAGCAAGCCCCATCAGGGTCGTTTTTCGCGACCCTCGTGGAAACGGGCTTGCCCCGCGATGACACGACCGGACTAGAACGCGGCCTTGAAGATCGCCTCGATCTCCACCTGGCTGGCCACCCGCGGATTGGTCAGCCCGCAGGCATCCTTCAACGCATTGGCCGCCAGCACCGGCACATCCTCGACCTTGGCCCCCAGCTCCGCCAGCCCGGCCGGTATGCCGATGGCCGCCGCCAGGTGCTCGATGGCCGAGATCGCCGCCCCGGCGCCCTGCTCCGCGTCCAGCCCGCAGACCTTCACCCCCATGGCCTTGGCCACGTCACGCAGGCGCGCGGCGCTGACCTTGGCGTTGAAGCGTTGCACATGGGGCAGCAGCACCGCGTTGCACACGCCATGGGGCAGGTCATAGAAGCCACCCAGCTGGTGCGCCATGGCGTGCACGTAGCCCAGCGAGGCGTTGTTGAAGGCCATGCCTGCCAGGAACTGGGCATAAGCCATGTTCTCCCGCGCCACCAGGTCGCCGCCGTCGGCAACCGCCTGGCGCAGGTTGTCGCTGATCAGGCTCACGGCCTTGAGCGCGCAGGCGTCGGTGATCGGCGTGGCGGCGGTGGAGACATAGGCCTCGATGGCGTGGGTCAGCGCGTCCATGCCGGTGGCGGCGGTGAGGCCCTTGGGCATGCCGACCATCAGCGCCGGGTCGTTGACCGACAGGATCGGCGTGACGTTGCGATCGACGATGGCCATTTTCACGTGGCGCGCCTCGTCGGTGATGATACAGAAACGGGTCATCTCGCTGGCGGTGCCCGCCGTGGTATTGATCGCGATCAGCGGCAGCTGCGGCTTGGCCGAGCGATCCACACCTTCGTAATCGCTGATATGCCCACCGTTGGTGGCGCACAGGGCGATGCCCTTGGCGCAGTCATGGGGCGACCCGCCCCCCAGCGAGATCACGCAGTCACAGCCCTCGCGACGCAGCATCGCCAGACCCGCCTCGACGTTGGCGATGCTCGGGTTGGGCTTGGCGCCGTCGAACACCCGCGAATCGATGTCGCGCATGGCCAGCATCCCGGCGATGCGCTCGGCGACGCCGGCCTTGGCCAGCCCGGCATCGGTGACGATCAACGCCTTGCGCAGGCCGTAGCCGGCGATCGCGGTCATCGCCTCCTCCAGGCAGTCGATGCCCATGATGTTCACGGCGGGAATGAAGAACGTGCTGCTCATGGCCGGGGTCCTCTCAAGCTGACGGTGGGCTTTGAGCATCCGCCGAATTGGGCGTGGGCGCGTTGATCCAGGGCAAACCTACCCCATGAACAGCCGATACGCCGGGTTCTCCGTCTCGTCCCAGTACTGATAGCCCATCTCGTCCAGCGCCCGCGGCAGCCCGGCCAGCTCGTCGTCCGGCACCTCCAACCCAGCGAACACCCGTGCCTGCGCCGCGCCGTGGTTGCGGTAGTGGAACAGGCTGATGTTCCAGCGCTTGCCCAGGCGTTCGAGAAAACCCAGCAGCGCCCCAGGACGCTCGGGGAACTCAAAGCGCAGTACCCGCTCGCCGCCGCCCGGCGCCGCGTGGCCGCCGACGGTGTGGCGCACGTGCAGCTTGGCCAGTTCGTTGTCGGTAAGGTCGAGCACCTGGTAGCCCTGCTCGTGCAGGCTGGTTAGCAGTTGCTCCCGTGGGTCGTGCAGGGGGTGGGTCTGCACACCGACGAACAAGCGCGCCTCCTTGCCCGGGTAGTAGCGGTAGTTGAACTCGGTGATCTGGCGCTTGCCCAGGGCCAGGCAGAAGGCGCGGAAGCTGCCGGGGCGCTCGGGGATGGTCACGGCGATGATCGCCTCGCGCTGCTCGCCCAGCTCGGCGCGCTCGGCCACATGGCGCAGGCGGTCGAAGTTGACGTTGGCACCGGAGTCGATGGCCACCAGGGCCTGGCCCTGCAGGCCCTCGCGGGCCACGTAGCGTTTGATGCCGGCCACGGCCAGGGCGCCGGAGGGTTCGGTGATCGAGCGGGTGTCGTCATAGATGTCCTTGATCGCCGCGCACAGCTCGTCGCTGCTGACCGTCACCACCTCGTCGACGAAGTGGCGGCACAGCTCGAAGCAGTGCGCGCCGATCTGCGCCACCGCCACGCCGTCGGCGAAAGTGCCGACCTGCGGCAGGATCACCCGCTCGCCGGCGGCCATGGCGGCCTGCAGGCAGTTGGAGTCCTCCGGCTCGACGCCGATCACCTTGACCTCGGGGCGCAGGTACTTGACGTAGGCGGCGATGCCAGCGATCAGGCCGCCGCCGCCGACCGGGACGAAGATCGCATGCAGCGGGCCGGGGTGCTGGCGAAGGATCTCCATGGCCACGGTGCCCTGCCCGGCGATGACGTCAGGATCGTCGAACGGCGGCACGAAAGTCGCGCCGTCGCGATCGGCCAGTTGCAGGGCATGGGCCAGGGCGTGGGGGAAGCTTTCGCCGTGCAGCACCACATGGCCACCCCGTGAACGCACGCCTTCGACCTTGAGCGAGGGGGTGGTGGTGGGCATGACGATGGTGGTCTTGATGCCCAGGTGCGAGCCGGCCAGGGCCACGCCCTGGGCATGATTGCCGGCCGACGCGGTGATGACGCCGCGCTCGCGCTGGGCGCACGTCAGGCGCGACAGCCGGGTGTAGGCGCCGCGGATCTTGAAGGAGAACGTCGGTTGCAGGTCTTCGCGCTTGAGCAGGACCTGGTTGCCCAGGCTGGCCGACAGGGCCGGCGCCGCTTGCAAGGGGGTTTCGATGGCCAGGTCGTACACCGGGGCCGAAAGAATCCGGCGTACTTGCTCGGACAGCAGTTGCTGGGGCGTTGCCGGGGTACGCAGGGTGGCGCTGAAGCTGGTCATCGATGACTCCTGGTTTTTTGTAGTGCCCAGGAGTCAGAGAGAAGAAACCCGCCTCCAGGGCGGGTTCAGTGCATGTGTGCGCTAGCCCGCCAAACTGATAATGGCGGTAATAATGCTGAGGGCGCGACGCTGCGGGAATAGGTTCATGGGGTGGGAAACTAGCGTGTGGCGTGAGAAGAAGTCAAGGCTTGGTGTTACCTCCCTTGTCTTCCCACGCAGCCCCCTGCCCTGTTGTAGATGAAACACAACCGCAGATACGACGAAAAACTACACAATTGATAGTCATTCGCCATTAACTCGTTCTCGGAAGCACCCGCCCGGGGGTAGAATGCCGCAAAACCGGGAGCCGCGATGAACCAGGACCGCCACATTCCAAGCGAAGAAGATGCCATCACCGATGCCGCCGCGCATTGGTGCATGCGCCTGCACGCCGACGACTGCACGGCGGCCGAGCGCGAGGCATTCGGCCAATGGCTGGCGAGCGACCCGCGGCATGCCGAGGAATACCAGGCAATGCTGGAAATCTGGGACACCGCCGACCTGCTGCCGCGCAGCGCCCAGGTGATCCCGCTAGCCACCCGGCCAGCGGCGCCGACGCGCCACTGGCGGCCGTTCGCCTCCGCCGCAGCCATCGCCCTGCTCGCCCTGCCCCTGGCAGGCTGGGTCGGCTGGGAGCAGGGCTGGCTGCCCAACGGCTACCAGCACTTCGAAGCCACCGACCATCTGCGCCAGGTGCGTCTGAGCGACGGCAGCAGCGTCGAGCTGAACCTCCACAGCGAACTGCGTTTCCTCAACTACAAGGACGAGCGCAAGGTCACCCTGGTCAAGGGCGAGGCGTTCTTCAAGGTTACCCACGACAGCAGTCACCCGTTCATCGTCCACGCCGCCAACGGCCAGACCCGTGTCACCGGGACCCAGTTCAACGTGTGGAAGTACGAGGACCAGGTCAAGGTGACGCTGGTGGAAGGCTCGGTGCTGGTCAGCGCCAGCGGCAACGCCGGCGGCTATCGCCTTGGCCCGGGCATGCAGGCCAGCTACCACAAGGGTGACTTCGAACCCGAGCTGAACCAGAGCGACGACTACGGCAACAGCCTGGCCTGGCGCAGCGGCAAGCTGGTGCTGGACAACCTCAGCCTCGGCCAGGCGCTGCCGGTGATCAATCGCTACCTGGACAAGCCGCTCATGCTGGCCGACGACAGCACCGCCAGCATCCGCATCAGCGGCGTCTACAGTACCCGCGAGGTCGCCCGCCTCGTCGACACCCTGCCCAAGGTGCTGCCGGTGTACCTGACCCGCAGCAAGGACGGCAGCACCGTCCTCAACCGCATCGTCCCTGCGCCGACCCGCGGCTGAAACCCCGATCTGGGGCCGCAGGGCGGCCCCCGGTGATATCAGGACAAGTCGCCGATCACAACGTCATCGCCGCCAACCAGCCAAACGCCAGCAACGGCAGGTTGTAGTGGATGAACGTCGGCACCACGGTATCCCAGATGTGGTGGTGCTGCCCGTCCACGTTCAGCCCCGAAGTCGGCCCCAGGGTCGAGTCCGACGCCGGCGAGCCGGCATCGCCCAGCGCGCCTGCGGTACCGACGATGCACACCGTGGCCAGCGGATCGAAGCCCAGTTGCACGCACAGCGGCACGAAGATCGCCGCCAGGATCGGCACGGTGGAGAATGAAGAGCCGATGCCCATGGTCACCAGCAACCCCACCAGCAGCATCAGCAGCGCACCGACACCTTTGCTGTGATCGATCCACTGGGCCGAGGCCTCCACCAGGCTTTTCACTTCACCGGTGGCCTTCATCACTTCGGCAAAGCCGGACGCGGCGATCATGATGAAGCCGATCATCGCCATCATCTTCATGCCTTCGGTGAACAGGCTGTCGGTGTCCTTCCAACGCACGATGCCCGACAACGAGAAGATCAGGAAGCCGACCATCGCGCCGATGATCATCGAGTCCAGCCAAAGCTGGATGATGAACGCGGCACCGATCGCCACCCCAGCCACCAGCAGGGTCACTGGGTTGTACTGCACACTGACTTGCTCGACCTGCTCGATGCGTTCTAGGTCGTAGTCACGTTTCTTGCGGTAGCTGAAGCACACTGCCAGCAACAGGCCGGCGAGCATGCCCGCCGCCGGGATGGCCATGGCGTGGGTCACGTTGACGCCGCTGACATCCACCCCGGCGCGGCTGACATTGGCCAGCAGGATCTCGTTGAGGAAGATGTTGCCGAAGCCCACCGGCAGGAACATGTACGGGGTGATCAGGCCGAAGGTGATCACGCAGGCGATCAGCCGGCGGTCGATGCGCAGGCGCGTCAGCACATACAGCAGCGGCGGCACCAGCAAGGGAATGAAGGCAATGTGGATCGGCAGGATGTTCTGCGACGACACCGCCACCACCAGCATCAGGCCGACCAGCAGCCACTTGACCTTGCCACCGTCGGCATGCCCTTGGCGATCGATCATCGCCAGGGCCCGGTCGGCCAGGGCGTGGGCCAGTCCGGACTTGGCGATGGCCACCGCGAAGGCTCCAAGCAAGGCATAGGACAAGGCCACCGTGGCACCGCCACCCAGGCCACCGTTGAAGGCCTTGAGCGTGCCCTCGATACCCAGTCCACCGACCAGGCCTCCGGCCAGGGCGCCAATGATCAGCGCGATGACCACATGCACGCGGGACAGGCTCAGGATCAGCATGAGCCCGACCGCGGCAATCACTGCATTCATGGTGTGCGAACCTCGTTACGACAGACAAAAAGCGGGCATTCCGGCGACAGACTGCACACGGGCAGTGGCCGGACCAGGGGATGTTGTTATGGAGGGCGCACACTCTGAAGCACAGGCCGGCAGAAGTCAAAAGCGTCTGCGCCGCAACATCGCGTAGGAAATAGACGAAAGTCGCAGGGTTTAATTGAACGTTTGAATAAAGAAAATTCCGAACAGGCCGACACAGTCGGCAGCATCAAACCTATTACAAGGGATTTTCCCCATGCCTTTGCTGCGACAACTCTCCATCCAATGGAAGATCACCCTGCTGGCGGGCCTGTGCCTGGCGGCCATCGTCACCCTGCTCGTCGGCCTTTCGCTGTACCGCATGGATCACAGTTCGGACCTGGTGAAAGCCAGCAGCATGCGCATGCTCTCCGACTCGGCCCAGTCGCGCATCGAGTCCCAGGGCGAGGTCCAGGCCCTGAACATCCGCCGCCAGTTCATGGACGCCTACCAGTACGGCGCCGGCTTTGCCCGCCAGGTACTGTTCCTGCGCGAACAGGCGGAGAAACGCTTCCTCGACGCCTACGACCTGCGCCAGGACATGACCGCCCAGGTGCGTGCCGCGCTGCAGGCCAACCCCGACCTGCTCGGCCTGTCGCTGGTGTTCGAGCCGGGCGCGCTGGATGGCAAGGACAAGCTGTTCACCGGCCAGAGCGAGCTGGGCAGCAACGAGACCGGGCGCTTCGCCCTGTACTGGTCGCAGCCACGGGTCGGCCAGCTGACCTCGATGGCCCTGCCCGAGCACGACATGGCCAACACCGAGATCGGCCCCAGCGGCCAGCCGGCCAACACCTGGTGGGTGTGCCCGCGCAGCACCGGCACGGTATGCGTGGTCGAGCCGTACTTCTATGACATCGACGGCCAGCGCGTGCTGATGACCAGCATCGTGTTCCCGCTCAAGACGGGCGACAAGGTCATCGCCACCCTGTCCATCGACATCAACCTCAACAGCCTCCAGGCCCTGAGCCAGACCGCCAGCCGCAGTCTCTACGAAGGCCAGACCACGGTCGGCATCCTCAGCCCCGTGGGCCTGCTGGCCGGCTACAGCGCCGATGCCGGCAAGCTGGCCCAGCGCTTCGACCAGGTCGACCGGACCCAGGGCGCGGAACTGGTTCGAAAACTCGCCGACGGCAAGCTGCAGATTCTCCACGACCAGCAGCGCCTGAAGGTGCTGGCCGCCTTCGAGCCGATCCCCGGCGGCAAGCCCTGGGGCGTGCTGCTGGATGTGCCGGAAAGTGCCCTGACCGGCCCGGCCGAGGCCCTCAAGGTTGAACTCGACGCCCTCAACACCAGCGGCACCCTGCTCGAACTGGGCCTGGGCCTGGCCGCCGCCATCGCCGGCCTGCTGCTGGTTTGGCTGATGGCCCGCGGCGTGACCAAACCGATCCTCGGCGTGGCCGCCATGCTCAAGGACATCGCCAGCGGCGAAGGCGACCTGACCCGCCGCCTGCAGTACGACAAGCAGGACGAGCTGGGCGAGCTGGCCGGCTGGTTCAACCGTTTCCTCGACAAGCTGCAGCCGACCATCGCCGAGGTGAAACGTTCGGTGCAGGCCGCCCGCGGCACCGCCGACCAGTCGGCGGCAATCGCCGCCGAGACCAGCGCCGGCATGGAGCAGCAGTACCGCCAGGTCGACCAGGTGGCCACCGCTTCCCACGAGATGAGCGCCACCGCCCAGGACGTCGCCCGCAGCGCGGCCCAGGCTGCCCAGGCCGCGCGCGAGGCCGACCAGGCAACCCGCGAAGGGCTGGCGGTGATCGACCGCACCACCACCAGCATCGACACTCTGGCCGCCGACATGAGCGGCGCCATGGCCCAGGTCGAGGGGCTGGCGCGCAATAGCGAGAAGATCGGTTCGGTGCTCGAGGTAATTCGTTCGATCGCCGAGCAGACCAACCTGCTGGCGCTCAACGCCGCCATTGAGGCCGCCCGCGCCGGTGAAGCCGGCCGTGGCTTCGCCGTGGTCGCCGATGAAGTGCGCAACCTGGCCCGTCGCACCCAGGAGTCGGTGGAGGAAACCCGCCAGGTGATCGAGGCCCTGCAGGCTGGCACACAGGAAGTGGTCGGCGCCATGGACAGCAGCCACCGCCAGGCCCAGGGCGGTGTCGAGCAGGTCGGCCAGGCCGTCACCGCGCTGCAGCGCATCGGCCAGGCAGTGACCGTGATCACCGACATGAACCTGCAGATCGCCAGCGCCGCCGAGGAGCAGAGCGCGGTGGCCGAGGAGATTAACAGCAACGTCGCCACCATCCGTGACGTGACCGAGTCGCTGAGCGGCCAGGCCAACGAATCGGCGCGGGTCAGCCAGTCGCTCAACAGCCTGGCCAACCAGCAGCAGGGGCTGATGGATCAGTTCCGCGTTTGAGTCCACCCCGCCGGGGCTGCTACCAGCCCCGATTTCCCAGGCTGGCGCGTTCCCCTGTGGGAGCGGCCTTGCGTCGCGAAAGGGCTGCGAAGCAGCCCCGGCAACCTCGTCGTCTACACTTCTGCCGGAACCCAAGGACCGGCAACCGACGAGGCCCCGATGAAGAAAGTCCCCACCCTGCTGGCCGGCCTGCTGCTGGCCATCGGCCTGGCCAGCACCGACAGCGCCGCATCAGCCGAACAACCCGCCCCTATCCACTTCGGCGCCATCGGCTGGGAAAGCGGCGCACTGACCACCGAGATCCTGCGCCTGATCGTCGAACGTGGCTACGGCTACCCCACCGACACCCTGCCCGGCAGCACCGTGAGCATGGAAGTGGCCCTGGCACGCAACGACCTGCAAGTGATCGCCGAGGAATGGGCCGGGCGCAGCCCGGCCTGGGTCAAGGCCGAGCAGGCCGGCCAGGTGTTCGCCCTGGGCGACACGGTGAAGAACGCGGAGGAAGGCTGGTGGGTACCGGCCTACGTCATCAAGGGCGACCCGGCCCGCAAACTCAAGCCCTTGGCTCCGGACCTGCGCAGCGTCGACGACCTCAAGCGCTACCCCCAGGTATTCGACGACCCCGAGGCGCCCGGCAAGGGCCGCTTCCTCAATAGCCCCAGCGGCTGGACTTCCGAGACCGTCAACAGCCAGAAGCTCAAGGCCTATGGCCTGGACGGGCTGTACAACAACTTCCGCAGCGGCACCGGCGCGGCCCTCGACGCCGAAATCGCCGCCAAGATCAAGCTCGGCAAGCCTGTGTTGTTCTACTACTGGAGCCCTACTCCACTGATGGGCCGCTACGACCTGGTACGCCTCGAAGAACCCCCGTTCGATGCAACCGCCTGGGCCACCCTCACCGATGCCGCCAACCCCAGCCCCAAAGGCAGCCGTTCGCTGCCGGCCAAGCTCTCGATCGGGGTGTCGAAGGCGTTTCGTGACGCCCACCCGGAACTGGTCGCCGTGTTCGAGAAAGTCGACCTGCCCATCGACACTCTGAACAAGGCCCTCGCCGACATGAGCGAAACCCGACAGAAACCCCGCGACGCGGCGATCGCCTTCCTGCGTGCAAACCCTGCGGTTTGGAAGGCCTGGCTGCCCGCCGAAAACGCCGCCAAGGTCGAGGCCGGCCTGTGAGCGGCGGCTTCCCCGAAGCCCTGCAATTCTCCTTCGCCGGCTGGGTCAACCGCCTGGTCGACTGGCTGGTGCTGCACTATGGCGATCACCTGCGCGGCATCTCCGATCAACTGCTGCAACTGCTGGTGGGCCTGGAAAACCTGCTCCGGCTGCTGCCTTGGTGGCTGCTGTTGCTGCTGGTCGGGCTGCTGGCCTGGCACGCCAGCCGCAGCCTGGCACGGGCAGTGGTGCTGCCGCTGCTGCTGGCGCTGATCGGCATGCTCGGGCTGTGGGACAAGCTGCTACAGACCCTCGCCCTGGTGCTGGTGAGTACCGGCCTGTGTGTGCTGGTTGGCGTGCCGCTGGGCATCCTGCTGGCCACCCGCCCCCTGGCCCGGCGCCTGATCCTGCCGGTGCTCGACGTGATGCAGACGTTGCCGGCCTTCGTCTACCTGATTCCAGTGCTGATGCTGTTCGGCCTGGGCAAGGTGCCTGCGGTGTTCGCCACCCTCATCTACGCCCTGCCGCCGCTGGTGCGCCTGACCGACCTGGGCCTGGCGCAGATCGACCCGTCACTGCTGCAGGCCGCTCACGGCCTGGGCGCCAGCCGCTGGCAGCGCTTGCGACGCATCGCCCTACCGCTGGCCTTGCCGAGCATCATGGCCGGGCTCAACCAGTCGGTGATGATGGCCTTGTCGATGGTAGTGGTGGCCTCGATGATCGGCGCCCGCGGGCTGGGCGAGGATGTGCTGGCGGGAATCCAGACCCTGAACGTCGGCCAGGGCGTCGAAGCGGGCCTGGCGATCGTCGCCCTGGCGATGGTCATCGACCGCATCAGCCAGGCCTATGGTCGCCCCGGGCGCTGAGGCCCACATTCGCGTATCGTACCCGAGCCCTGCCAGCATCCGGAGCCTGCCACACGTGTCCCTCAAAGCCCTGCGCACCCTGGTCACCATCGCCCGCCATGGTACCTTCGCCCGCGCCGCCGACCTGCTGAGCCTGACCCCTTCAGCGGTGAGCCTGCACATCAAGACCCTGGAAGAAGAGCTGCAGGTCGCCCTGTTCGACCGCAGCCGCCGGCAAGTCGTGCTGACCGAGGCCGGGCAACTGGCGGTAGCGCGCGCAGAAGGCATCCTGGCTGCCTACGACGAGCTGGCCGATACCCTGGCCAGTGGCCCGAGCCTGCGCGGGCGCCTGCGCATCGGCGCGATCCACACGGTGCTTGCCCGGCGCCTGCCCAGAGCGCTGGTTTGGATCAAGGCCCACCATCCCGAGCTGCATGTCAGCGTGGTCTCGGGCATGTCGGCGGAGCTCGCCCGCCGGGTCGAGGATGGCGAACTGGACGCGGCCATCACTACCGAGCCCGTCAGTCCGTACCCGCAGAGCCTGCAGAACACGCCGCTGTTCGAGGACCGCTTCTGGGCCATCGCCAGCCCTGACCTGGCCGGTCAGAGCCTGCCGACACTGCTCGCCAACCAGCCGTTCCTGCGCTTCGACAAGCGCGCCTGGGCCGGTCGGCAGATCGAACAGGAACTGCGCCGCCAGCGCCTGCAGGTCAACGAGCAGATGGAACTGGACAGCCAGGAGGCCCTGGCGCGGATGGCAGCCATGGGCTTGGGTGTGGCGGTCATTCCCATGAGCGACGATGACCTCGAACGATTGCCGGCCGCCACCGTGTTGCCCTTCGGCGAGCCACAGCTGACCCGGCGCATGGTGCTGTTGGAACACGAGAAGAGTCAGCGCCGGCATTTAAGCGCCGTACTCAAGACTGCGCTCGAGGCATGACTCCCAAGGGCTGCGAAGCAGCCCCAGATCCATGCAGTTTTCCTCAACAGTCGCTAAAGAAAACAGCGTTTTTTCTGCTTACTCGACTCCGTTAGTCTGTGGCGGTACCCGACCATGGACCCGCGCCCATGCTCCCTCTGCTGCTCACCACCCTTGTCCCGATCATCCTGCTCATCGCCCTGGGCACCTGGCTGCGGCTGCGTGGCTTTCTCGCCGAAACCTTCTGGCCCGGTGCCGAGCGCCTGAGCTACTACGTGCTGCTGCCGTCGCTGTTCCTCCACGGCCTGGCCACCGCCAACCTCGACGGCGTGCCGGTGCTGGGCATGGTCGGCGTGCTGATGCTCTCGACGCTGCTCGGCGCCCTGCTGCTGGTGCTCTACCAGGGCGCGGCCAGTCATGACGGCGCCGACTTCACTTCGGTGTTCCAGGGTGGCGTGCGCTTCAACAACTATATTGGCGCAACCCTGGCCGCCGGAATCTACGGCACGGCCGGCATCGCCCTGGCGGCGGTGGCCAACGCCGCCATCGTGCCACTGGTCAACCTGCTCTGCGTGCTGGTCTTCGCCCGCTTCAGCGCACGCCACAGTTCACCCGCCACCGTGCTCAAGGCGATCTTCGCCAATCCGCTGATCATCGGCTGCGCCGCTGGGCTGCTGCTACGGCTGACCGGCCTGGGCCTGCCGGCCGGCCTGGAACCCACGGTCAAGGCCCTGGGCCAGGCGGCGCTGCCACTGGGCCTGTTGTGCGTCGGCGCGGCGCTGGGCGGGGCGCGCCTGGGCCAGCAGGTCAAACCGCTGGTGGCCGCGTCGCTGTTCAAATTCCTGGTCATGCCGCTGACCACCTGGTGCCTGTGCCGGGTGCTCGGGCTGGGCGGCCAGGCCGCGGTGGTAGCCGTGCTGTTCCAGGCGCTGCCCACCGCCTCGTCGTCCTACGTGATGGCGCGGCAAATGGGCGGTAACGCGCCGCTGATGGCCACCATCATCGCCCTGCAGACCGTCGTCGCCGCCGCAACCCTGCCGCTGATGCTGACTTTGACGTTGAGTTGATGCGATACGGCTAGACTGTGGACAGCCCACCCTGCGGAAACTCGATCATGCGCCTATCGTGGATGCTGTTCGGCCTGTCCCTGACCCTGCTTACAGGCCCCCTCCCTGCCGCCGACAGCCAGAAGGCCGCGGTCGCCGAAGACAAGGCACAGGCGCTGGAAGAAAAGGTGGTCGAGGATGCGCCACCGCCGAAAAAGCAGGAAACCCTTACCCCCGGTGAAGTCCAGGCCGTCGACCCAGCCGGCCAGGCGCCGATGGACGACAGCATCACCTGCCTGGCGCGCACCATCTACTGGGAGGCCAAGGGCGCCGACACCAAGGACATGAGCGCGGTGGCCAGCGTGGTGCTCAACCGCCTGGGCCACGAGGGCTTTCCCGACAGCATCTGTGGGGTGGTCAAGCAGGGCGTCGAGAGCAAGAGCTGCCAGTTTTCCTGGTGGTGCGACGGGCGCCCCGACCAGGTGGAAGAAGCGCAACGTTACGCGGTAGCCAAGGAAATCGCTCGCAAGGCCCTCAACCAGCAGTTGCAGGACCCGACCGGCGGCGCGCTTTATTTCCATGACCGCAATGTGAACCCGGAGTGGGCCAAGGCCTACCGCAAGACCGCCGAGACCACACACTTCCTGTTCTACAAGCCGAACCAGGCGCTGGCTCGGTAGACTCAGAACTTGCGATCAATCGAAATCGAAAGGCGGCTGACAGTTCCCGGCCGGTGTCCGCGCCGTTCCTTGTGGGCATGCCCCACACCCCGTATCGCCAAGGTATGCAGCGGCAAGCTGCAGCCTCTGCTCGGCAGCGTCGTCGCGACTGAACGGCGAATGCGCTTTGGCAACGACAGCGCTTGCCTGCTCATCACCATGCGCAGCCTGGATCAAGCCTGCAGATGCCAAAAACGCTGCCAATACGGCCTTGTTCATACAGTGTCCTTTCAGTGAGTCCTGGTTTCATTTACCGCTGGCGAATTCTTTCCCCTGCAGCCCGACAGACTTTATCTGTCAGCCGGGCCATTCAGCTTTAGGAAAAGCCCACTCCGCCGCCCGAAACCCTCTTCAGAACAGTAGGCAATCAGTCGAGTAAGTCACTCACGCTCCATAACTCCTACAGCCTCTTTCTCCCAGCATCCCCCGCTCGACGATGAAATCGATTACCGCTTGCAAGCCCTCGCCCTTCTTCAGGTTGCTGAACGTCCATGGCCGCTCCGGGCGCATGCGCCGGGTATCACGCTCCATCACCTCCAGAGAAGCACCAACATAGGGCGCCAGGTCGGTCTTGTTGATCACCAGGAAATCTGACTTGGTGATGCCCGGCCCGCCCTTGCGCGGGATCTTCTCGCCCTCGGCCACATCGATCACGTAGATGGTAAGGTCGGCCAGCTCCGGGCTGAAGGTGGCGCTGAGGTTGTCGCCGCCACTCTCGACGAAGATCACTTCGAGGTTGCCGAACCTGCGCGCCAGTGCCTCGACGGCGGCCAGGTTCATCGAGGCGTCCTCGCGGATGGCGGTGTGCGGACAGCCACCGGTCTCGACGCCGACGATACGCTCGGGTGCAAGGGCCCCGGCCTCGGTGAGGATGCGCTGGTCCTCCTTGGTGTAGATGTCGTTGGTCACCACGGCGATCTGGTAGTGGTCGCGCATGGCCTTGCACAGGCACTCGAGCAGCGCGGTCTTGCCGGATCCGACCGGGCCGCCGACACCGACGCGCAAGGGTTGCTGGTAGTTTTCCATCTAGGCAGTCCTCAGGAACGGAACAAACGGGTGTATTGGGTTTCGTGACGCGATGAGGCGATGGCCAGCAGCGGCAGACCGCCGCCGAGCTGGTCGTCGTCGAGGGCCAGGGCATGATCGAGCACCGCGGGCAGCTCCTCGCCCAGGTCACGCAGCAAGGTCTGGGCGGCCTGCTGGCCGAACGGCACCAGCTTCACCCCCGCCATCACCGCCCCTTCCAGCCAGGCGAAGCCATGGCCCAGGGCGAGCTGGCGCAGAGGAATCGACCAATGCGCGCCGAGCCAGGCCATGCCGCCCAACTGACTGAGTTCGAGGCTGGCGCGCCAGGCCGGAGCCTGCGCCAGTTGCCAGCCATCGAGCAGGCGTGCCAGGGCGCTGCCGCGCTGGCGCTCTTCAAGGCGCAGTTCGGCAGTCTCGCGGTTGGCCAGCAGGAACAGGCTCCAGTGGGCGAAGGCATCGGCATCGTCTGCCTGGCATGCCCGGTAAAGGCGTGCCAGCAGCGGCCAATCGAGATGGCCGAGGGTGTCGCGCAACTGCTCGCGCTGCCAGGCCGCGAAGCCCTTGGCACCCTTCACCCAGCCGGCTTCCACGGCCCACTCCAGGCCTTGCGAGTAGGTGAAGCCGCCCACGGGCAGGCCGGGGCTGGCCAGCTGCAACAGGCGCAGCAACGCCAGGTCGCTGGTCATCAGCCGGCCAGCACCAGGGCGGCACCGGCCAGCAGGCCGCCGCCAAAGGCTTTCTGCAGGCCGGCATGACGACGCAGCAGGCAGCCGACGCCGAAGCCCACCGCCAGCAGCAGGCCGCTGACCGTGACGAAGCCGGCGCTGAACTGCCAGAACGCGCTGGGGGTGGCTTCCACGCCGTGGGCCCAGCCGTGGAACAGGGCGAACACCGGCATGATCAGCGACAGCAGCAACTGGCGGCTCGGCAGCAGCATGGCGGCGGCGGCCACCAGCAGCGAGCCGAGGATCATCTGCTCCATACCAACCACGTCGCCGAACAGATGGCCGCACACCGCGCCAACAAACATCGCCGCCAGGGTCGCCAACGGCAGGGCCAGGTTGCGTCGGGTCAGGGCGGCGAGCACGCCGGTACCGAGCAGCATCAGCAGGTGATCGAGGCCGGTCAGCGGGTGCAGCAGGCCGTCCTGCAACGGGTTGGCGTCGTGGCCGGGGTGGGCGAAGGCCGGCAGGGCCACCATCAGCAGTACCAGGGCGAAAGTCTTTTTCATTGTGGGCTCCAGGGTGAGGTCAGGAATGGGCAGGCAAACGAACGAACGGATGGGCGTGGCCGTGGGAATGTCCGTGTGGCGCGCTCTGGTAGGCGCCGGCCTCGGGCTCGAACGGCGCCTGTTCGGCGACCACCTCCAGCCCCAGGCCGCGCAGCATGTCGTCGAGCACATGGTCGTGCTGGTAACGCAACAGGCCCGGCTCGATCTGCAGCGGCACATGGCGGTTGCCCAGGTGGTAGGCGGCGCGGGCCAGCAGGTGCGGGTCGGCGCAGCGCACCGTGGACACCGCCTCCGGCGCGGCCAGTACCTGGATTACCTGAGTGCCTTCGGCGTCGCTCAGCAGTTCGCCGCCACGCAGCAGATGGCCGCGCTCGAGCATCAATCCGGCCTCGCGGCCATCCTCGAGGGTGACGCGCAGACGGCTCTTGATGCGGCTGTCGACATCGAGGGTGACGGTGCCGGTGATGGCGCCGGCTTGGGTGATGCGACGGGTGAGGACAATCATGTTCGCTCCTTCAGAACAGGAAATAGCGCTGCGCCAGCGGCAGCTCGTGGGCCGGCTCGCACACCAGCAACTCGCCGTCGGCGCGCACCTGGTAGGTCTGGGCATCGACCTCGATCAGCGGTTGCAGGGTGTTGTGGACCATGTCGGCCTTGCGCACCCGCCGACAGCCATGGGCCACGCCGATCAGGCTCTGCAGCTTCAGCTCATGGGGCAGGCCACGGTCCAGGGCGGCCTGGGGCAGAAAGGTCATGCGCGTGGCATGCCGCGCCGCGCCCAGGGCGCCGAACATAGGCCGGTAGTGCACCGGTTGCGGGGTCGGGATCGAGCCGTTGATATCGCCCATTGGCGCCGTGGCGATCATCCCGCCCTTGAGCACCAGCGCCGGCTTGACCGCGAAGAACGCCGGCGCCCACAACACCAGGTCGGCGAGCTTGCCCACCTCCACCGAACCGACCTCGTGGGCGATGCCATGGGTCAGCGCCGGGTTGAGGGTGTACTTGGCGATGTAGCGCTTGACCCGGAAGTTGTCGCTGTAGGCGCCATCCGGCGCCAGCGGGCCACGGCGCAGCTTCATCTGGTGCGCCACCTGCCAGGTGCGCAGCACCACCTCGCCGACCCGGCCCATGGCCTGGGAGTCGGACGAGGTCATGGCGAAGGCGCCCATGTCGTGGAGGATATCCTCGGCGGCGATGGTCTCGCGGCGGATGCGCGACTCGGCGAAAGCCACGTCCTCGGCGATGCTCGGGTCCAGGTGGTGGCAGACCATGAGCATGTCGAGATGCTCGTCTACCGTGTTCACGGTGTAGGGCAGCGTCGGATTGGTCGAGGACGGCAGCACGTTGGCCTGCCCCGCCGCGCGGATGATGTCCGGCGCGTGGCCGCCACCTGCCCCTTCGGTGTGGAAGGTGTGAATAGTGCGCTCGCCGATGGCGGCCAGGGTGTCCTCAATGCAACCCGACTCGTTGAGCGTGTCGGTGTGGATCGCCACCTGGATGTCCATCTCCTCGGCCACGCCCAGGCAGCAGTCGATGGCGGCGGGCGTCGAGCCCCAGTCCTCGTGCAGCTTGAGGCCCACGGCGCCGGCAGCAATTTGCTCGCGCAGGGCCTCGGGGCGCGAGGCGTTGCCCTTGCCCAGCAGGCCGATGTTGATCGGCAGGCAGTCTGCGGCCTGGAGCATGCGCGCCAGGTACCAGGGGCCGGGGGTGCAGGTGGTGGCGTTGGTGCCGGTGGCCGGCCCGGTGCCGCCGCCGATGAAGGTGGTCACGCCGCTGGTCAACGCCTCGTCCACCTGCTGCGGGCAGATGAAGTGGATATGCGAGTCGATGCCGCCTGCGGTGACGATCTTGCCTTCGGCGGCGATCACCTCGGTGCCCGGCCCTACCGGCACCGTCACGCCGGGCTGCACATCAGGGTTGCCGGCCTTGCCGATGGCGGCGATACGGCCGTGCTTGACGCCGATATCGGCCTTGACGATGCCCCAGTGGTCGATGATCAACGCGTTGGTCAGCACCAGGTCCATGGCCTCGGCCGCCAGCATCTGGCCCTGGCCCATGCCGTCGCGGATCACCTTGCCGCCGCCGAACTTGACCTCTTCGCCATAGATCGTGAAGTCCTTCTCCACCTCCACCCACAGCGCGGTGTCGGCCAGGCGCACGCGGTCGCCGACAGTGGGCCCGAACATGTCGGCGTAGGCCCGACGGGAAATACGGCTCATGCCTTGCCCTCCAGCGCGCCCATCACCTTGCCCTGAAAGCCGTACACCTCGCGCTTGCCGGCATAGGCCACCAGTTGCACGGTGCGGGCCTGTCCCGGCTCGAAGCGCACCGCGGTGCCGGCCGCAATATCCAGGCGAAAGCCACGGGTCGGCTCGCGCTCGAACACCAGAGCGTCGTTGACTTCGTAGAAATGATAGTGCGAGCCCACCTGCACCGGACGGTCGCCATGGTTGGCCACGCTCACGCTGAGGGTCTGGCGGCCAACGTTGAGTTCGATGTCGCCCTCGGCGACCTGGACTTCTCCGGGGATCATGCCGGCCTCCTCAAACGATGGGTTCATGCACGGTCACCAGCTTGGTGCCGTCGGGGAAGGTCGCCTCGACCTGGACGTCGTGCAGCATCTCCGGCACGCCAGCCATCACCTGCTCGCGCACCAGCACCTCGCGGCCCAGGCTCATCACCTCGGCCACCGTGCGGCCATCGCGGGCGCCTTCGAGCACGGCGGCGCTGATCAGTGCCACCGCTTCCGGGTAATTGAGTTTCAGGCCACGGGCCAGACGCCGCTCGGCCAGCAAGGCGGCGGTGAACAGCAGCAGTTTGTCTTTCTCTCGCGGGGTCAGCTCCATGGCGGCTCTCTTCAGGTGGCCCAGATGCGCGGCGGGCACGGCGCCAGGCCGAGCACGGCCGGGCGCAGCAGGTGCCAGAGGCGCTGCAGGTTGCGTTGCAGGTGTTGGTTGTCGTGGTCGAGCAGGCGGATCACCAGCAGCGGGCCGAGCAGGGTCGCGCCGGCGGGCGTGGCCAGTTCGTCGAGGGCCTGGCGTACCTGCTCAAGCAGCGCCTGGTCGGCCGGCGCGGCGCAGAACGTGGCGACCAGCGGGTGCCCGGCCAGTTTGTCCAGTTGCCCGCCTTCGATACGCAGGCGCTCGTGCAGGCCGGGCTCACCGGGCAATTCGATAAGTAGCCGGCTGTCCAGGGCGCCCTGCTCGAAGCGTTCGTTCATCACCGGGCGGCCCAGGCACAGCGTCTCCCAGGCCAGCAAGCGGGCACCGGGCTCAAGGGTGAAACGGCTGTCCAGGCGGGCTCGGGCGCCGTTAAAGAAAATGCTGTCCTGGGGCAGCCACTCCAGGGTGCTGCCGGCGGCGAGGTGAAAGCGCTGGGCCAGCCGTGCGGTGGGGCCGATGCTGCGGTAGAACTTGCTGGCGCCGGGCATGGTCAGCAAGGCGTGGCTGCCGGCCTCCAGGTGGATGTCCAGTTCCAGCCGGTCACCGGCGACGATCCCCCCGGGCGGGTGCAGCACATAGACATGGCACGGTGCGCCCTCCGGATAGAACGGCCGCTGCACCAAAAGAGGTCCGACATGACGGCGCGCACCAAGGCGGGTCACGCCTTCACGCTGGACAAAGCGCAACTGCAGATGGGCGCTCCAGCCCGGGTCTGCCTGCGGTGGGTCGATCTGTTGCGCCAACGACATCCTGGAACCCCTGAAATCCGTGGCCTGGCGGCCGGATTGAGGGTCAAGCGCGGGGGGCTTTCGGGCACGCCGGGCTGACCGCTCGATCAATATTCGCTGAGGGGATATAGCAGGGAACGGGCCAACTGCGCAGATGAACGATGATGAAACTTTCGGACCGCCAGTCACGCCGCGAGGCTGCGGCCCAGAGCGGCTGCGCCCCGGTGCGCAATTCAAGTGCCAGCCTCCGTGGCGAACTGCGCTAAAGTGACCACCCTGCCCTTTTTCGAGCCAAGGACGCCCTCATGCAATTCGCCCCCGCCATTCCGATCCTGCGGATCTTCTCGGTCGACAAAGCCCGGGAGTTCTACCTCGATTTCCTCGGTTTCCAGCTCGACTGGGAACACCGGTTTGCCCCGGACCTGCCGCTGTACATGCAGGTTCACCGCGACGGCCTGATCCTGCACCTGTCCGAGCACCACGGCGACGCCACGCCGGGCGCGGCGGTGTTCGCCCGGGTCGAGGACCTCAAGGCCCTGGAGGGCGAGCTCATGGCCAAGCGCTATGGCTATGCGCGCCCACAAGCCGAGGCGGTCGACTGGGGCCTGGAAATGCAGGTGGTCGACCCGTTCGGCAACCGACTTCGCTTCTGCCAGCAGATCGACAACGTCTGATGGCTACAGGCAAACGTGCCTTGGCGCGCCTGGAGCGGGAAATGGTCGCCTGCCTGACCGAAGCCTGCGCCACCGCCCAGGGCGAGATCGTCGGCTTCGCCTGGCTCACCCACCAGGTAGACCTCGATGACTTCCCCGCCAGCCTGCGCATCACCTGGGTCTTCACCGACGACACCGACAAGGCCCGGGCCCTGGCCGGCGCGGACAAGGCGCGGATGATCGCGCTGACGGCCCAGGCGCTGGCGGATGCTGGAATCGTGCTGGATCATGTGGCCTGGCACGTGCGTTTCGACAGCGAGGAAGCCTGCTGGCGCGATCACGGGGGCGACTGGAACCGGCGCCTGCGTTGACAGGCCCGGCAACGCCTACAGTTGCGTCAGCCAGTAGGCCACGTCCACCTCGTCGATCTGCTCGGGGCGCAGGAACTGCTCGGCATACTGCCGGTACACGCCGGAGCTGAGAAACAGCCGCAGCAACTGCCCGTCGAGATGGTTGTCACGCGCCATGAAGACCAGGATCTTCACCGACTCGGACAAGGTCTTGGGCGCCTTGTACGGCCGATCCGCCGCCGTCAGCGCCTCGAAAATGTCGGCGATCGCCATCACCCGCTCGGGAATGCCCAGCGCGTCCTGGCCGAGCCGGCGTGGATAGCCGCTGCCGTCCATCTTCTCGTGGTGGTTGCCGGCAATCGCCGGCACACGCCGCAGCTGACGCGGAAACGGCAAGGCGCTGAGCATGATGATGGTCTGCACGATGTGCTCGTTGATCTTGAAGCGCTCCTCGTCGTTGAGCGTGCCCCGGCGGATCGACAGGTTGTACAGTTCGCCGTGGTTGCTGGCATGGGCCGGCAGGTGCATATCGAAGCCCCAGCAGTTACGCGGATCGTCCTTGGCCACCGGTGGCTTGCGCGGTCCCCAGGGCACCTGGTGCTCGTCGCGGTCGGCAAGCAGCAGCTCCTCCACCGGCAAGGGCGCGGGTGGCGTGTCGGCGAAGCACGCGGCCTCGTCGCGGGAGATGCCCAGGCGGTTGTCGAAGTGCCGCAGCCAGCGGCGCTGGCCGATAAGGCGCAGGCGCTCGATGTCGGCCTCCTGCATGAACTCGCCGCCAATATTGGCGTTGGCGACGAAGGCGAACTCGTCCTGCAGCTCGGCCCGGCTTTGTTCCAGCTGGCGTCGCAGCACCGCCTCGTCGTCGCCATTGGCCACGCTTTGCCAATAGGCGATCTCGCTGTCGCGCCAGAGCACTTCGAAGCGCATCCGCACCTCGTGGATGCGGTTGTACAAGGTCTCGAGCTTGGTCGCCTTGTCCACCACGTACTCGGGGCTGGTGATCTTGCCGCAATCGTGCAGCCAGGCTGCCACGCGAAACTCATAGCGCTCGGCCTCGTTCATGGTGAAGGCGGCATAGGGGCCGCTGTCGGCCTGAACGGCCTGGTCCAGGAGCATCTGCGCCAGCTGCGGCACGCGCTCGCAATGGCCGCCGGTATAGGGGCTCTTGGCGTCGATGGCATCGGCCAGCAGCTTGATCATGGCATCCAGCAGGCGCTGCTGGGACTCGATCAGCTGACGCGTCTCGATGGCCATGGCGGCGGCGCCGGACAACTCGTCGACGAAACGCCGGAACGCCTGCCCTGCATGTTCGTCCTCCAGTTGCAGCACCAGGATGCCGAGCAGCGCCTGGCCACGGTCGTTGAGTACCACCGCCAGGCTGCGCCCCTGCAACGACAGGGCCTGGGTCACGGCGCTGGCCAGATCCTGATGATCCTCTTCGTGGACCGCCAGCTCTCCCGGATAGTCCTGTGCCCGGCAGGCCGCGGCCAGGCGCAGGCGAGCGTTGTCCGCGTCGTACAGGTACACCGCACCGGCACTGGCGCTGGCGGCGGCCACCAGATGGTTGAGCACGCTGTCGAGCATGCGTTCGAGCTGGGTCTCGCGGCTGAGGGTGAGTGTGATCGCCTGGAAGTTGCGGATGGTACCGGACATGCGGCTCAGCACCCGGCTCAGCTCACGCACCTCCGAGACCCGCGAGAGCACCCCCACCTCGCGGCTGAAATCAAAACCGGCCAGGCCCTGCACCTGCTCGGTGAGCCGCCGCAGCGGGCGACCGATACGCCGGCCCAGCAAGCCACCAAGCAGCAACAGCACGGCCGCCAGCGCCGCGGCCCAGAGCAGTTGCTCGAACAGCACCTGGCGAGCTCCGGCTAGCAGCTCATGGGCCGGCACGGCGATCAGCAGCTGCAGGTCCTGCCCGGCCACGGTGGTCAGCGGCACGCGCATGCCGTACCAGGTCTTCCCCTCGACCTGGTACGCCTGTGGACGCGTACCTTGGAGAGCATCGGTGTGGACCCGCGCAAGGCTGGCAATACCCAGCTCATCAATGCGCGACAGACGCACCGCGTCGCCCTCGCGAACGATCACCCGTTGCAGGTCCGGATAAGCCACCACGCTGCCCTGGTCATCGACCACGGCGATCTCGGTGCCGGCGGTCATGCGCAGGTCGCGGCTCTCGCTGGCCAGGTCGGTGATCGAGACGTCCATGCCAATCACCGCCGCGCCATCGACGCTACGCTGGGCCATGGTCAGGCCGATCTCGCGGGTGGTGAAGAACACATAAGGGCGGGTGAGCACAGTGGTGGATTGCGCCGAGGCTTCGACGAACCAAGGCCGTTGGCGCGGATCGTAGCGATAATCCGGTTTGGGCTGTTGCAGCAGCAGGGTCATTGCCTGGTCATAGAAACGCCATTCGCCGTGCAACGCACCGTCTGCGCCAAGGCTGACGGTCTGCACCAGGAACGTCGTATTCGCCGGGGCCGCGAAGCGCTGAAGCAACTGTGGATCACGCAGGCGACGGACCAGCAGGAACTCGCCATTGGGATAACCAAGGTAGGCAGCACTGAGCATGCGATTGGCGCGCAGGGTCTCGACCAGTTGCGGCAGGCGCTCCAGGTGCTGCGCCATTGTGCCCGCAGAGCCATCGAAGGCCAGCAGGCGGATACTGCTCTGCACCGGATCGACCAGGCGCCGGGCGCGCTCGTCGATGGTCCTGCCGACCTGCTGGGCGGCATCACCAGCGGCGGCCACCAGCGTCTGGCGCACACCCAGGTAACCCTGCCAGGCCAGGGCCGAGCCAAGCGCCAGCATGCCCAGCATGATCGCCAGCGCCACCAGCCACTGCAGGGAAATACTCCGGCCATGGTTGTTCATCAATGCCTGCCCCCCGCAGACACCCGCCTTGGCGCATGCTCGATCAACGCGCAGCCCATTCCAGGTACTCCCCGTGTGGTGATTTCCACAGTGTAATCAGCCAATGCGAACATGCCGGCCACAGCGTAGTCGGCAGCGAGACAGTCGCATACTGGCATATCGACATCAAGCATGCAGTGCCCCATCGCCCACGCCGTCTTCATGGCACTCGTGGGCTCGCCAGCAAATATCCCGTATACAAAAAAAAGCAATTCTGTTTACACTACGCGGCGCCTACGACAACGGTCATCGCCGTTGCGTATTGCGACAGGCACAAGCCATGCGACATCCGCTACCGCCCACCCTCATCGGGTTTCCTGCTCGAATGCCGTGCGTCCTGAACGCCGCATCCGTCCTGCTACCGTCTGCCCACACGCTGCCAATGCCCTCACCGGCGCTACGCGTGCACGGCACATCGTTCGCCCCAGCTTTCGACGCCCGGCCTCGCCGCGCCTGACAGCTCAGTCGCGCCCGGTGCGAACGCCGGGTGCCTCCCTACACTCAGAAAACACACCCCAACCGGGAGGGGACCCTCATGCCCAAGACACTACTGGTCAAGAACGCCGAACTGCTGGTGACCATGGACGGCGAGCGCCGCGAGATCAAACGCGGCGGGCTCTACATCGAAGACAACGTGATCAAGCAGGTCGGCCCCAGCGATACCCTGCCACAGCACGCCGACGTGATCCTCGACATGACCGGCAAGGTGGTCATCCCTGGCCTGGTCAACACCCACCACCACATGTACCAGAGCCTTACCCGCGTGGTGCCAGCGGCCCAGGACGGCGAGCTGTTCAACTGGCTGACCAACCTCTACCCGATCTGGGCGCGGCTGACCCCGGAGATGATCTCGGTATCGACCCAGACCGCCATGGCCGAGCTGATCCTCTCGGGCTGCACCACCTCCAGCGACCACCTGTACATCTACCCCAACGGTTGCAAGCTCGACGACAGCATCCACGCCGCCGAGCAGATCGGCATGCGCTTTCACGCCGCCCGCGGCAGCATGAGCGTCGGCCGCAGCCAGGGCGGCCTGCCGCCGGATTCGGTGGTGGAGAAGGAAAGCGACATCCTCAAGGAGTCGCAGCGTCTGATCGAGGACTACCACGATGCCCGCCACGGCTCGATGCTGCGTGTGGTGGTGGCGCCCTGCTCGCCGTTCTCGGTCAGCCGCGACCTGATGCGCGAGGCGGCGGTGCTGGCCCGTCAGTATGGCGTGTCGCTACACACCCACCTGGCGGAGAACGTCAACGACATCGCCTACAGCCGCGAGAAGTTCGGCATGACCCCGGCCGAGTACGCCGAGGACCTGGGCTGGGTCGGCCACGACGTGTGGCACGCCCACTGCGTGCAGCTCGACCAGCATGGCATCGAGCTGTTCGCCCGCACCGGCACCGGCGTCGCCCACTGCCCGTGCTCGAACATGCGCCTGGCTTCGGGTATCGCGCCAATCCGCAAGATGCGCGACCACGGCGTGCCGGTGGGCCTGGGGGTCGATGGTTCGGCGTCCAACGACGGCGCCAGCATGATCGGCGAGGTGCGCCAGGCGCTGCTGCTGCAACGGGTCGGTTTCGGGCCAGATGCGATGACCGCCCGCGAGGCGCTGGAGATCGCCACCTTGGGCGGTGCCAAGGTACTCAACCGCAACGATATCGGCGCCCTCGCCCCAGGCATGGTCGCCGACTTCGTGGCCTTCGACCTGGGTCATGTGGCCTATGCCGGCGCCCTGCATGACCCGCTGGCAGCGCTGGTGTTCTGTACCCCGACCCATGTCGACACCAGCGTGATCAACGGGCGCGTGGTGGTGCAGGACGGACGCATCACCACCGTCGACCTGCCGCGGGTGCTGGAGCGTCACAACCAGTTGGCGCGACAGTTGGTCATCGGCGAGTAGGCCAGCTATGGAACAGCCATTTCCCTGAGCCGCTGCGCCAGCTCCAGGGCCACCCGCCCGCTGGCCGGCGTCGGCACCAACTCAGTGAATGGGATATCGATCAAGCGGTTCTCGCGCACCGCCCGCAGGCTCGAGAGCACCGGGTCGCGGGTCAGCAACTGACGCTTGCGACTGGCCGGCGACCACAGGGCGTCGGCCAGCAGGATCACATCGGGGTCGCTGCTCAGCAGCGACTCGCGGCTGACTGTCACGCGATACTGGTCAAGCCCACCGAGCACGTTGCGCGCTCCGGCGGCGGCCAGCAACGGCGTGACGAAACCCCGCCCGCCTTCGCTGTCCAGCCCCCGGACCTCACTGTCGAGGTAGAACACCGACAACGGCCTGCCGTTCGCAACAATCGCCCTGGCCCGCGCCAGGTCCGCGTCCATCGCTTCGATCAGCGCCTGGGCCCTTGCCTGCCGGCCCAGCAGCTCGCCGAGGAGGGTCAGGTCACGCCGGACATGGGCGTAGTAATCCAGCGAATGGCCGGCACAGGCCGATTCAAGCAAATAGCTGGAGATCCCGTTGCCGGCCAGCCGAGTTCGCGAGCTGACCCCGTCGCCAAAGGCCGAGGCGAATCCGCCGACCACCAGGTCAGGCCTTTGCGCATACAGCACCTCGCTGGCCGGGTACTCCCGGGCGATCACCGGCACGCCCTGGTAGCGGCCCTGCGTGTAGGCGGCGCCGTTGTCGTCCAGGTAGGCCACGCCGACCATCGATGGCCCGGCGCCGAGGGCGAGCAGCAGGTCGGCCGCGTGCTGGTTGAGGGCGACGATACGCGCAGGCGCCGCAGCGGGCCGTTGCCAGTCCTGCCCACAGTTGCGATAGCTGCCGGCCAGGACCGGTGTGCCACAGCACAAGGCCAACGACAGCAGCCAGGCGCTACGCATCGCCAGCCCCTCCTTTGATCAGCAGTCTTTCGGCGATCCTTGCGCCCTGTAGATGCATTTCCACCAATTCCTCCACCTCCCGATCATCACGTACCCGATACCAGCAGCCGTCCGGGTGCACCGTCAGTACTGGCCCCAGGTTGCAGGGGAACTGGCAACCAGTGCGAGTCAGCAGCACGCCGCCCGGCGTCTCGATCAAGTCATGGTCCAGCAGCCGCCGGCGCAGGCGTTTCCACAACGGCAAGGCACCGCGCCGCACACAGCGCGGGCCGGTGCACAGGAACACTTGGCGGGCATGCTCGGGCACACGCGACCAGTCCGGATCGCTGGCCACCGCGTTGACCTGGTCGCACGGCAGGTGGCGGGTGTGCTCACCGATGCTGGCACAGGCCGCCCGCGCGTCCAGGCCGCGACGGCCCAAGGCCTGGGCCGTGACCCAGACACCGGCCCGACCTTGCGCCAGACGCCCCAGCTCATCGCGCAGCCAGTCAAGGTAGGCGCTGTCCGAGGTGGGTTCCAGGTCCACTACCAGCAAGCGCTCAACACCCTGGTCAAGGGCCTCGCGGATAACCACCCACAGCCCATCGAAGCCCTCCAGGGTATCTACGATATCCCGGCCCGCCTCGCGGCCACGCAGGTCGCGGACCTCGGCGCCAAAGGCTTCGGCCGCAGAGCCAACGCCCAGGCCAGGGCCGACGAACAACACGCGCTGGTAGTCCATGCTCACGCCCCTCAGAAGGTGTAGGTGTACCGCAGTTCGCTGGTGAACGGCCGTCCGAGATTGTCGACGTTGCTCGCCCGGCTGGTGACATAGTCGCGGTCGAACAGGTTCTCCACCAGCAGGCTCAACCGGTGCTGGCGGGCACCGTCCAGGTAGCGGTAGGCATCGACGTCGACCACCGAGTAATGGCCGTACTCGACGCCCTTGGAGCTGACCACATCGCGAATGTAGCGAATGGCCCCTCCGGCACCCCACATGCGGTCCGCCGATTCGTAGCCGAGCCGCGAGCGGGCGAAGAAACTCGGCACGTCGTTGATCGTCGCCCCGGTGCGCGACTCGGTGAGGTTACGGGTCATGTCGGCCTGCAGGCTCCATTGGTCGTCGAGCTGGATACGTGCATCGGCCTCGAAACCCCGCATCTGCACCTGGCCCTGGCCGTTCACCCACTGGCTGCCGTCCAGGGTGATCAGGTCGGTGATCTTGCGCCGGAACACGGTGACGCTGGCGCTGAATTCGCGCGCCAGCAGCAGGCCGTGGTAGTCCAGGCCAAGCTCGGCGTTGCGGCTCTTCTCGGGCTTGAGGTCGCGGTTGCCGATCTCGTCGCCGGGCTCGTTGACGAACAGCTGCTCGGCGTTGGGCAGCTTGTAGGCGCTGCCGTACTGGCCACGCAGTTGCCAGTTGTCGTTCAGGTCGTACAGCGAGGTAAGCATGCCGACGGTGGCGCTGTCGCCGCCGCTCATGGCCTCGTGGCGCACGCCAAGGCTCGGGTGCCAGTCCGGCAAGGCCTCGATCCTCGGCCGCAGCTGGGCATACAGCGCATTGGCCTGGGCCTTGTTGTCGTCGATCACCAGCACATCGTCCTGGCCCTTGAACCACTGGTTGTCGGAACCGAACACCAGCACATGGCCGCCGTCGAGTTCGGCCTTGCCCTCGGCCTGCACGCCCCAGTCGGTGAAACCCCAGTAGTCGTTGTGGTTGACCACGTTACGGCTGCCATCGTCACGGTTGTTGATGCGGGTGTAGCGGGTGTCCCAATCGTTGACGTGGCCCTTGATGAAGTAGCTCAGGCGCTCGTTGAGGCGCTGCTCGAAGGTCGCCGTGGCGATCTGCTGCACGCGGTCGTTGGTGGTCTTGTAGTTGTTCACTGGCCGGGCGAAATCAAGGTTGGCGTCGGTGTACTGGTAGAACAGTTCCAGCCGCGCATCGTCGCCGAAGGCCTGGACCGCCTTGCCGCCGAAGGTGGTCACCTCGTAACCGCGTTTCTTGTCGCTGACGTTGCCGCTGTAGTCGCGGTTGCGAAACGGCTGGTAGCCATCAGAGACGTTGTGGCTGACATAGGCCAGCAGGCCCAGGTCGCCGAAGCCGTTACTGAAGATCCGCTCGACGCGGGCGTCCTTGCTGCTGCCGGCGAAGCTGTCCAGGCCCAGGTTGACCTCACCCGAAGCCTCGCGGCTCTGCGGGCTGCGGGTGACGATATTGATCACCCCGGCCACCGCCTGGGTACCGAATAACAGGCTCTGGCCGCCCTTGAGCACCTCGATGCGCTCCACCGCGTTGGCCGGCAGGGTGTCCAGGTACAGGCCGCCGTACAGGCGGTTGTTCAAGCGCACGCCGTCGAGCAGGATCAGGGTGTCGTCGTTACGCCCGCCGAGCAGCGAATAGGTGCCGTAGTCGAACGGGCCGTTCTTCGGCGCGACGTAGAAGCCGGGGATGAACATCTGCATCACCCGGGTGATGTCGGCGCCGGGGCCGGCGCGCTCGATCTGCTCACGGCTGACGATCTCGACCTTGCTGCCGTACTGGGCCATGGCGGCGACGTTGGTCGACTCCACCGACGGCGCGACGACGATCTGCTGGTCGAGGACCAGGGGCGTGTTTTCGGCCAGTGCCAGGGGACTGGCCAGGCATCCCAGAAGCAGGGTCCGGGCCTTGGGGGATAAACGTCGGGAGTGAATCACAGCAATCATGCTCTTCTCGAAAGTGACTTTCGCAGAAGCACGCAGGAGCACGGATCGCGCACACGCCAATACCGGCCCATGCCCGCCCACCGCAGGAGTTTGCCTACCACATTCCAGGCCGGTCTCCGGGCTCGCAAGACTAGACGCCTTCACCTTCCCATGGCGCATTGGCCACAGTGGTCTGTCGAAGGCATCACTTGCATACCGTTGCGGGGGCAGCACCGGACTCGTACCGGTTTCCCGTTTAACCCCATGCGCGGCGGCATGGGACACCTGAAATCGGTCGGCATCTGAACACCTGGGGCCCAGAGGCGTCAAGCCAGGCAGGCGTATCGTTTCGAATGCTTTTTATCGCAGGAACACTCTAGGCAGATGTGTCAAAAGTTGTAGAATCCGCACGCCCAACCCATTCCCTTCGAGCTTTGCCGATGAAGCTGGCCCGCCACACACGATCGCAAGTCGCCTGGGTGCTGTATTTCAGCATCCTGTTCGGCTCGTTGCTGTGCGCCATGGGCCATGGACAGATGGCAGGCTTGCGCCTGGCCGGCCTGGATGACGCCGCCTGGTGCGCGGCCGACAGCAGCGGCGTGTTCAAGGGCGACCAGGACATCACCGACCCGGTGCTGCCTGCCGGCGGCGACTGCGTGATCGCCAGCCTGTTCAGCGCCACCCTGCTGGCGGTGTTCTTCGGCCTGCTGGCCTTGCTCGCCGGGGAGTCGAGCAAACCCTTACCCAGACAACCCGCGCCGCCCCTGCCCAAGCAGCGCTGGCCCCTGGTCAATCCGCGCGCCTCCCCCGCTTCGCTTCTCGCGTTCTGACATCGCCACGCCCAAGTACTACTGCCTGATCGGCAGCGGGCGTGCGCCCACCGATTTCAGCCAGGAAGCCTTGCATGTTCCGCATGACCACTTTGGCGCTGCTCGTAGGCAGCGCAACCTGCGCCTGGGCGCAGGATGACACCCTGACCCTGCCCGCCAGCAACGTCACGGCCACCGCCGACCAACCCAAAGAAGCCACCACGCTCGATCTTGACCGCCCCATCGAAAGCGGCTCGCGGCTGAACCTCAGCGCCCGCGAAAACCCCGCCTCAGTCAGCGTTGCCGACCGCATGACCATGGAGCGCATCGGCGCGCGCAACTTCCAGGACGCCGCCAACGCCCTGCCCGGGGTCAACGCCTCGGCACCGCCCGGCTGGGGCGGCTACGTGTCTTACCGTGGTTTCAACGGCGCCCAGATCAGCCAGTTGTTCAACGGCATCAACCTGCAGTACGGCGCCACGGCGCGCCCGGTTGGCGCGTGGATCTACGACCGCGTCGAACTGCTCGGCGGCCCCTCGTCGTTCCTCAACGGCAGTGGCGCGGTCGGCGGCAGCCTGAACATGATCACCAAACTGGCCAACCGCGATGAGGACAGCTTCGAAGGCCGCGTCAGCTACGGCCGCTACGACACCCTGGAAACCTCGGTCGGCTTCAACAAGGCGCTCAACAGCGGCGACGGCCCGCGCCACTACGCGCGGCTCGACTACAGCCGCACCAATACCAATGGCTACATCGACCGCCAGGAGAACGGTGCCGGCAACCTGGCCTTCTCGCTGCTCAGCGACATCAACGAGCAGCTCTCGCACACCCTGGCCATCGAGTACCTGGAAGAGAAGGAAGACAGCCCGTACTGGGGCACGCCGGTGTTGCAGCCGGCGGTCGGCACCCTGCACATCGACAAACACAATCGCTTCAACAACTACAACGTCGAGGACGGCCGCTACGAGCAGCGCACCCGCTGGCTGCGCTCGATCACCGACTACCGCATCGACGACAGCAACCAGCTGCGCAACACCTTCTACCACTACAACGGCCAGCGCGATTATCGCAACCTCGAGGTGTACCGCTACAACGCCAGCAACACCAACATCGCCCGCTCCGGCGGTTACCGCCAGCGCCACGACCAGGAGGTCAACGGCAATCGCACCGAATTGACCCATCAAGGCCAGCTGTTCGGTCTGGCCAGCGACTGGGCGTTCGGCGTGGACTACAGCCGCAACCAGCAGACCGCCTATCCGCTGTCCAAAGGTGCCTTCGACATCATCGACCCGAATGGCTTCCAGCCCGACCACTTCCTCGACATCCCCGGCATGGACGCGCCGCGCGCCAAAGGCCGCAGCACTACCACCGACACCACGGCGGGCTTTGTCGAGAACCGCACCCGCCTGACCGACCAACTGTCGCTGATATCGGCACTGCGCTACGACCATATCGACTTCGACGTGGTCGACCACGTGAGCCGGGCCAAGCTGGACCGGCGTTGGGACGCCTTCACCGGGCGCCTGGGCCTGGTCTACGACCTGACGTCCAATATCAGCCTGTACACCCAGTACAGCACCTCGGCCGAGCCGCCGGGCGGCTCGCTCACTGGCGCCTCGCTCAGCCAGGTCGGCGACTTCGACCTGAGCACCGGGCGCCAGGTGGAAGTGGGCAGCAAGTTCGACTTCCTCGACGGGCGCGGTTCGGCCACCGCGGCGGCCTACCGCATCGTGCGCAAGAACATCTCGGTGCCCTCCTCGACCGTGCCTAATACCACCGAGCAGGCGGGCCAGCAGACCTCCACCGGCCTCGAGCTGGCGGCCTCGTTCAAGGTCACGCCCAAGCTGCTGGCGGCGGGCAACTTCAGCTGGGTCAACGCCGAGTACGACGAGTTCAACGAGACCATCGGCGGCGTGGTGTACTCGCGCAAGGGCAAGCACCCGGTGAACATCCCCGACCGTGTCGCCAACCTGTGGCTGACCTACGACCTGGCGCCGGGCTGGCAGGTCGGCGCCGACGCCCGCTATGTGTCGTCGGTGTACGCCAACACCGCCAACACCGCCTGGGTGCCGTCGTACACCGTCTATGGGCTGTCCATGACCCACGACCTGGACAAGCACGTGCAGCTCAGCGCGCGGCTGCGCAACCTCACCGACGAGGTCTATGCGCGTTTCATCCACCAGACCAACACCCAGTACTACCTGGGTGAGCCGCGCAGCCTGGAAGTGGCTGTGCAGTGGCGCTACTGATGGGCCTGAAGCGCCAGCTGTACCTGTGGCACCGCTGGCTGGGCATCGTCGCCTGCCTGTTCATGGCGCTGTGGTTCGTCTCCGGGGTGGTCATGCTGTATGTCGGCTACCCCAAGCTGACCCCGGCCGAGCGCCTGGCCCACCTGCCGGCACTGCCGGCGGGATGCTGCGCCGAACTGCCGACGCAGTGGGCGCAACAGCCGTTGAAGGCGCTGCGTCTGACCAGCCTGGGCGGGCAAGCACACTACCTGCTGGAACTGGCCGACGGTCGCCGCGTCACCCTTGATGCCACCAGCGGCGAGCCCCTGGTTCATGCGGATGCCGCCTGGGCCCTGGCCAATGCGCGGCAGTACGCCGGTGACTCGGCACTGGCCTATCAAGGCACGGTGGACGAGGACATGTGGACCCACTCCCGGGCCCTGGACGCTGACCGGCCCTTGCATCGGGTGCGGGTGGACGATGCCGCCGGCACCTGGCTGTACCTGTCCGGGCGCAGCGGTGAAGTGGTGCGCGACGCCACCGCGCAGGAACGCGCCTGGAACTGGGTCGGTGCCTGGCTGCACTGGCTCTATCCCCTGCGCGGCGGGTTCGGCTTCGACAACGGCTGGCGCACGCTGGTGATCGGCCTGTCCGTGCTCGGTACGCTGATGGCGATCCTGGGCATGGCGGTGGGCATCCTGCGCCTGCGGTTGCGCAAGCGCTATCGCAGCGGCTCGCGCAGCCCCTACCCCGGAGGCTGGCTGCGCTGGCACCACATCGGTGGGCTGTTGTTCGGTGGGGTGCTGGTGTTGTGGGTGTTCAGCGGCTTGATGTCGATGCGCCCCTGGGGCCTGACCGACAGCCGTTCGCAGATCGCCCTGCAACCCGGCCCGCTGCACGCCGCCGACCTCAAGCTGCCGGTTGCCACCGCGTTGGCGCGGTTGCGCGAGGAGGCAGGTTTCAACACCGTCGAGTTGCAGTGGCAGCGCCTGGCCGACGTCACCTACATGGTGGCGCGTAATGCCAACGGCGACAGCCGTATCCTCGAAGACGGCGCGCCGCCGACCCGGGCGTTTGCCCGGCAACGGCTGCTGGCGGCCGCGCAGGCCATGGCCCCAGGCATGGCGGTGCAAGACGACTGGCAGAGCGCTTACGACTTCCACTACTTCGCCCGCGACCCGCAGAGCATGTACGGTTTCCAATCCCGCCCATTGCCCGTGCTGCGCCTGCGCTTCGATGACCCGGCCGCTACCTGGGTCTACCTGGACCCGGCCAGCGGCATGATGGTGGCCAACCATGACCGGGCGCAACGCACCGGGCGCTGGTTGTTCAACCTGCTGCACAGCTGGGACTGGCAACCGCTGCTGGCGCGGCCGCTGCTGCGTGAAGGGCTGATCATCGTCCTGAGCAGCGGTGGGTTGGTGATTGCCCTCAGTGGCGTGGTGCTGGGTTGGCGGCGTTTGCGCAGGACGCTTCGTTAACGTCACTGGGGCCGCAAAGCGGCCCCCTTCGCTCACCTTACAGGCTACCCCCGCTTCTTCTTCACCCCGCCCTGCCGGGCCTTGAACCGCGGATTGGACTTGCAGATCACATAGATCCGGCCACGACGCTTGACCACCTGGCAGTCACGATGACGACGCTTGGCTTGCTTGAGTGAGGACAGTACTTGCATAGGAACCTCCGGCTACGTAATAACATTACAATAACGCGAATCATTTTCATCTGCCAATCACTCCTCAGATCTCATTTCGCTATGGCGTCAGCGCATCGATAAATGCTACGTTATTACATATTATTTGGAGATCCCTTGTGAACCCTCGCGCACCGCTTCTGGCCGGCCTCACCCTGGGCCTGTTCGGCCAACCCCTCTCGGCAGCCCAACCCCTGCTGCTGGAAGAAACCTCGATCACCGACGCCTACCTCGAAGAACGCGCCGACGGCCCGGTGCAAGGCTACCGCGCCACCCGCTCGGCCACCGCCACCCGCACCGACAGCGATATCCGCGACACCCCGCAGAGCATCCAGGTGGTGCCCGCCCAGGTGATCAAGGACCTCAACACCACCCGCATCGACCGCGCCCTGGACTTTGCCGGCGGCGTGTCGCGGCAGAACAACTTCGGTGGCCTGACCTTCCTCAACTACAGTGTGCGCGGCTTCACCACCGGCGAGCTGTACAAGAACGGCTTCGCCATCAACCGCGGCAGCTACAGTTCCCCGGACACCTCCAGCATCGAGCGCATCGAAGTGCTCAAGGGCCCGGCCGCCAGCCTCTATGGCCGCGGCGACCCTGGCGGGCTGGTCAATATCGTCAGCAAGCGCCCCCAGGCCGAAACCTTCAGCACCCTAAGCCTGAGCGCGGGCAGTTGGGACCGCTACCGCACCGCCCTGGATGCCAACTCGCCGCTGGACAGCCAAGGCAATCTGCTGGGTCGGATCAACCTGGCGGTCGAGGACAACGGCAGCTTCCGTGACCATGTCGGCAGCGAGCGTCGTATCGTCAGCCCGTCCCTGAGCTGGCAGCTGTCGCCCGATACGCGGCTGCTGATCGACACCGAGTTCTCCCGCACCGAGTCGGTGTTTGACCGAGGCATTCCGGCAGTCAATGGCGAGATGGGCTCGGTCAAGCGCTCGACCTTTCTCGGCGAGCCCAACGACGGCAAGATCCGCAACGACAACCAGACCCTCGACGTGGCGCTGGAACATTTTCTCGACGACAGCTGGAAACTGCGCCTGGCCAACCATTACACCCAGGGCACGCTCAAGGGCAACAGCTCCGAGCCCCAGGCCCTGGTCGGCACGACGATCACCCGTTTCTATCGCGAACGTGATTTCGAATGGAACGACAACATCACCCAGGCCGAGCTGCACGGTCAGTTCGAATTAGGGGGCTGGCAACACCAGGCGCTGATCGGGCTGGAATACGAAAACTACCGCAACAGCCAGAAATACCCGCAAAGCGCGACCTCGGCGGGCTATGGCCTGGACATCTACAACCCGGTATACGGCAAGCCGAAGCCGGCCATCGCCCGGCCCAACGACTTCTTCGAGCACACCGAAAGCCATGCCCTCAATCTGCAGGACCAGATCGCCTTCACCGAGCGCCTGCGCGGGCTGGTGGGCGTGCGCCTGGAACGCATCGAACAGATTTCGCAGAACCGCGCCACCGGTGCCAGCGACAGCCAGGAAAAGGACGTCGCCACGCCGCGCGTGGGGCTGCTGTACCAGCTGACCCCACAGGTCGGCGTGTTCGCCAACGCCTCGACGTCGTTCAAGCCCAATACCATTGGCACCCAGGGCCAGGTCTACAAGCCGGAGAAAGGTCTGGGCTATGAGACCGGACTGAAGCTCGACCTGCTCGACAACCGCCTGGGCGCGACCATCGCGCTGTTCCATATCGACAAGGAGAACGTCATCACCACCGACGTGCTCGGCGACAGCGTGGCGGCCGGCAAGGCGCGCAGCCAGGGGCTGGACCTGCAGTTCAGCGGCCAACTGACCGACGCCGTACGGGTGATCGGCGCCTATGCCTACATCGATGCCGAGGTCACCAAGGGCGACGCGGCCCTGCCCAAGGGCAGCGACCTGCTGGGTATTGCCCGCAACAGCGGCAGCGTGATGGGCGTGTACGAGTTCTTGGACGGCGCTCTGCGCGGCTCGGACATCGGCGCGGCGTTCAACTATGTCGGCGAGCGTTCCGGCCAGGCCGGCAGCCACTTCACCCTGGATGCCTACAGCACGGTCGACCTGCTGGCGCACTACAAGGCCAGCGAACAGGTGACCGTGGGCCTGAACCTCAACAACCTGTTCGATCGCAAGTACTACGAACGCTCCTACAACAGCGCGTGGGTGCTGCCGGGCGAACCGCGCAATGTCAGTGTGAGCCTGACGCTCAGCCTTTGACCCAGCACATGAAGGAAACTTCATGTTAGCCGTCAGCCCCTTGGCACCGGGGCCGGCGGGCATCGCGGGGCGGCGGGGCAACCGGCCCCGCCTTGAGCCGCCCTGCCCGCCCGCGTAGCATCGCGACCCCATCCGTAGCGCCACGACGTCCATGCCCCAGCCCATTCCCCTCAAGGACCACGAAAAGGAAAAGCATCTGGTCAACCGCCGGCTGCTGGCCTGTGCCCTGCTGGTGATGAGCCTGGTGGCAGTGCTGGTGGGCCGGCTCTATGTGCTGCAGGTGCTGCAGCACGACCAGCAGAGCGCGGTATCGGAAAACAACCGCGTGCACGTGCTGCCGATCCCGCCCGAGCGCGGCCTGATCTATGACCGCAACGGCGTGGTGCTGGCCGACAACAAGCCCAGCTTCAACCTGACCATGACCCGCGAACGGGCCGGCGATCCGGCACGGGTGCTCGACAGCCTGGCGCAGATCCTCGGTCTGTCCGAGGACGACCGCCACCAGTTCGACAAGGACCTGCGCCGCGGACGCAAGCCGTTCGAGCCGGTGACCCTGCTGGTGGGCCTGAGCGAAGAGCAGATCGCCCTGATCGCGGTCAACCAGTTCCGCCTGCCGGGGCTGGAGGTCGAGCCGCAGTTCATACGCGAATACCCACTGGCCGAGCACTTCGCCCATTCGGTGGGCTACGTCGGGCGCATCAACGAAAAGGAAGCCAAGACCCTCGACAGTACCGCCTACCGCGGCACCCAGTCGATCGGCAAGACTGGTATCGAACGCTTCTACGAGAACGAACTGCACGGCCAGGTGGGCTACGAGGAAGTCGAGACCAACGCCCAGGGCCGGGTGATGCGCGTGCTCAACCACCACGACCCGGTGCCAGGCAAGGACATCGTGCTGAGCCTCGACGCCCACCTGCAGCAAGCCGCCGAAAAGGCCCTGGGCGATCGGCGTGGTGCGGTGGTGGTGCTCGACCCGGCCAACGGCGACGTACTGGCGATGGTCAGCAACCCGGCCTTCGACCCCAACCTGTTCGTCAAGGGCATCAGCTACAGGCAGTACGCCGCCCTGCGCGACTCCATTGACCGGCCGCTGTTCAACCGCGTGCTGCGTGGGCTGTACGCACCCGGCTCGACGGTCAAGCCCGAGGTGGCCATCGCCGGCCTCGACAGCGGCGTGATCAGCCCCGCCAGCCGGGTCTTCGACCCCGGCTACTACGAGCTGCCCAACTACGACCACAAGTACCGCAACTGGAACCGCACGGGCGATGGCTGGGTGGACATGTACACGGCGATCATGCGTTCCAACGACACCTACTTCTACGACCTGGCGCACAAGCTGGGCATCGACCGCCTGCACGACTACATGGCCGAGTTCGGCCTGGGCCAGAAGGTCTCACTGGACATGTTCGAGGAAGCACCGGGGCTGATGCCGTCACAGGCCTGGAAGCGCGCCACCCGGCGCCAGGCCTGGTTCCCCGGCGAGACGCTGATCCTCGGCATCGGCCAGGGCTACATGCAGGTCACGCCGCTGCAGCTGGCCCAGGCCACCAGCCTGCTGGCGAGCAAGGGGGCGTGGCACCGCCCGCACCTGGCGCTGACCATCGGTGGCCAGGCTCCGGTCGACCCCAACCCGATGCCGGACATCGTGCTGCACGACAAGCACGCCTGGGACCAGGTCAGCCAGGGCATGCAGATGGTCATGCACGACCCGCGCGGCATCGCCCGCGCCGCCGCCGCCGGCGCGCAATACCGCATCGCTGGCAAGAGCGGCACGGCGCAGGTGGTGGCGATCAAGCAGGGTGAACGCTACAACCGCGACAAGACCCTCGAGCGCCACCGCGACAACGCCCTGTTCGTCGGCTTCGCCCCGGCCGAGCACCCGGCGATGGTGGTGGCGGTGATGATCGAGAACGGCGAGGCCGGTGGTCGGGTGGCCGGGCCGGTGGTGCGTGAGGTGATGGATGCGTACCTGCTGGATGAGCAGGGGCATTTGAAGGCGCAGTATGCCGGCGTGCCGCAGGCCAGGAGCATCCCACACTCCTAGACCGACACAGGCGCGGCCCCGGTCTCATGGGGGGCGCGCTTGTGATAGGAGCCGCCTTCAGCACAACGGCCCCAATACGCTGCAGCGGCTGCGTCGGTGATCGCAGGTTAACCCGCGCTACTGGCCCTGAGTGGGATCAAGCAGCGGTTCCAGGCATCAGGTCGTAAGGATGCTTCCATCCCGGCACTTCTTGAATACGCGCCTTCCATGCTTCGACATGACGGAACTCGCTGAGCGCCAACCCCGTGTCCTCGGGCATGTACACGTACCCTGCGAGGGACAAGTCGGCTATGGTCAGGCGCCCGCCGACCATGAACGGCGTCTTGGCCAGGTGTGCATCGACGATCTGGTAGGCCGCCCTGGCCCGCTCGCGCAGGAAACGGGTGACATCCGACTCGCCCATCTGCTTCAGGCAAAAGATGAACCGCAACGCCGCGTAGTAGCTGGTGAATTTGTGGTTGTCGAAGAGCATCCAACGCCAGATCTCGCGCTTCTCGATGTCGTCGCGCGGGCCGAACTGGCCGGTGCGTTCGGCCAGGTAGTCGAGAATCAAGGCCGACTGGGTGAGTTTCTCCCCGGCATGCTCGAGCACCGGCACCTCCCCCTGCTCGTTGACCGCGTCGCGCCAGTCCTGACCACGGGTCTGGCCGTTGAAGAAATCGACGAACACAGGCGCCCAGTCCTGGCCGGTGAGCTCCAGCATCAGCGCAACCTTGTAGGCGTTGCCGGATTCGGCGAAGCAGTGGAGCGTGTATTCGGTCATGGCATCACATTCCCTTGATTGACGGACGGCAGGACTGCGAGAAGATCATGCGCGAGGGTTGTAGGTCAAATACAACGTGGCTCAGTATTGCAGGCGCAATATCACAAGCGTGCCGGAACTCCCAGCGCGTCACAGCGCTCTTAACATCATGCAGTAACACCCTTGGGCTTCACCTTCGCGGAGGACTCACCATGCGTCATTTACTGCTCATCCCATCGCTGCTGCTCCTGCTCCCCGCCGGTGCCGCCCTGGCCCGTGTCGACGCCGGTGACGTCGCTACCTCGGCCGGGGTGTCCGCCTCGCTGTACTCGACCTTCAAGGACGACAAACGGATCATTCCCGCCCGTGACGAACTGTCGGCCTTTGTCGCCAGCGGCGGCGCCATTCGCGGAGCTTACCTGGAGTCGGCGCTGGCGCAGGTCCGCCAGGCCAATCCCGGATTGCAAGCCAGTGACGAGGAGCTGGCCAGGGCGCTGCTGTCGCAGGATGACGGATTGGCGGATCACTGATCGCAGGAAAACAGGGGCCGCTGCGCGGCCCCTGTGGCTCAGCGCGCCCGGTTGGTCACTCCGAACGGAACATGCACCGAAGGCACCACCGTGCTGGTGCTCTTGAGGTGCCCCGACTGGTCGTCGAAGAAGATGTGCGGCTTGAGCACCTGCAGCACCCGCCGCTTCTCTATGCCCCCGAGAAAGAACGCGTCATTGGCCATCACTCCCCAGCTTTTCAGAGTGTTGAGCGCCCGCTCATGGGATGGCGCATTGCGCGCCGTGACAATCGACACACGTAGGCGGTTCTCATAGCCGGGATGCGCCAGCTTGTGCTGCTCTTCGGCAGCCTGGATACGGGCGATGCGCACGAAGAACTCCTTGAGCGGGCCGGGGTTGTGCGGCTGGGTGACGTTGATCACTTCATGAGCATGAAAACTGTCCAACCCGCCCGACTGCATCACCGCCTCCGATTCGTCTCCAGCCAGCACACCGTCGAAGTCGAAGGCGATGCGCAGGTTGTCATCGCTTTCGTCATCGTCGAACTTCGAGTCCAGCACCTGCCCCGCCGGATAGCCGGCCTTGATCGCGGCGTCGACATGCTGCTTGTCGGCGGACAGGAACAGGGCGATGTTCAGCGCCGGAATGTACTCGTAGGGTGAACGGCCCTGGGTGAAGATCGCCCGGGTCATGTTCAGGCCATAGTGGCCAATGGTCTTCATCACCCGCATGCCGGTGTCCGGATCGTTTTGCGACAGCAGCACCACCTCCACCAGCGGGTCCTCGGGATCGCCGCGCAGGTCATTGAGCGCAAGCAGGCGCTTGATGAAGGGATAGGCGATGCCTTTTCCCAGCGGCACGTCCAAGTGCTGCTCCTGATACTTGCGGTACTGCGCCTCGCCCTCGCGACGGAACACCGCGTCCGATTCGCTGAGGTCGAACACGGCGCTGGAGGCGACACCGATGACCAGGCGATCATCCAGTTCGAAGGCCATGGGGCTTTCCTTGTCTTGATAAATGTTGAACGCGACGCCGGTCAGCCTTCGCTGCGGCCCTGCAGGCGCGAGGTCCAGTCCTCGACCTGGTGTTGCTCCAGGCGCTTTTCCAGTGTCCTGCGCCAGTTCGGCACCAGCGGCAGCGCCAGGCATTCGCGCAACAGCTCGGGCTCCAGCCGCTTGTCGAACAGGACCGCCGAGAGCCGTGCCACCGACCACTGGGCGTGGGGACGCTCGACCAGATGCAGGGCATCGCCCGCCTCGACCACGCCCTCCTCCAGCACCCGGTAGTACCAGCCAGTGCGCCCGCTCTGCTGCACGCGCAACGCCATCTGCGCCACGTCGAAGCGGTCATTGAGCTTCCAGCACGGCATCCGCCCCTGGGAGATTTCCAGCAATGCCGTGCCGACGCGGATCCGGTCGCCCAGGCAGACATCGGCTTCACGCCAACCGAAGCTGCTGAAGTTCTCGCCAAACGCGCCGGGCCGGGTCAGCAAAGGGTGCTCGCCCAGTTCGGCGGCCCAGTCCGAATAGTGCTCAAGGGGATAATGGTGGATGGCCTTCTCGACGCCACCGTGTACGCGCAGATCGCCCTGTTCGTCGCCGGCGATGCCGAGGAAGGTCACCGCCAACGGGCCTTGACGAGGTTGCTTGTCGATGGCGCTGTGCGAACCCGGGCGGGTAAACGGTCGGGCGCAGCCGGTGAGCAGGCTGTCGAGGCGCGGGCTGGGCGAGGTCATGCGGCGGTCTCGTGGAAAGGTCCGCAAGAGCTTACACCAGAGCGCTGGGTAATACCTCAGGGAGCGGGCAACCCCGGTCCTGCAAAGCTGTACCGGGCGTTACTTGCCCCGCGCCTTGTTGTAGATGGTCTTGGCGCGGTCGGCCGAGGCTTGGCACTTGGCCATGTCACCTTTGTCCCGGGCGTCCTTGGCCTGCTTGAGCAGCTCGTGATAGTCGTGGGCCATGCCGCCGTGCAACGCCTGGCCATCGGTCTTGCTGATGCTCTCCAGATCATTGATCTTGGCATCGCAGTTGGTCGCCGGGCCATCCTCGGCGTGGGCGGCAAAACTCAGTACGCAGGTGATCGCTAACAATGTCATGGATTTCATGGCGTGCTCTCCTGGGAAACCGATGCAGCACAGAGCATAGTTCGCCAGCGCGCGCCCGCCGGGGCTTCAGCCCAACGGTAGTGCAACTTCGCCGACCAGGAAGTCGATGAACACCCGCACCTTCAACGGCATGTGCCAGACCTGCGGATACACCAGCATGAAAGGCCGCGACGTCCCGCCATGCCCGGCCAGCACCTCGACCAGCTCACCACTGTCCAGCGCATCCTGCACGGTGAAACGGTAGGCCTGCATCAGGCCGCCACCGTGGCGCGCCAGGGTCGTGGTGGCGAGGAAATCACCCAGACAGGTGAACGCACCCTGGGTCTGCAACTCGACCAGCTGTCCGTCACGGCGAAAGCTCCAGGGCGGCCGCCTGCCGCTGCTGGGCAACTCGAACTGGATGCACTCGTGCCCAGCCAGGTCCTCCAGGGTCCGTGGCGTACCGGCACGGGCCAGGTAGCCGGGTGTGGCAACCACCACCAGCTCGGCGTCCTCCAGGCGCCGGGCCACCAGGCGCGAATCGGCCGGCGCCCGGCCGCGAATCGCCAGGTCGAAGTGTTCGTCGGCGAAATCGACGTTGCGGTTGCTGACATGCACATCCACCTGCACCCCGGGATAACGCTGGCGAAAACGTGGCAGCAGCGGCAACAGGCGGTGATGGGCATAGGGCGTCGGCGCGCTGATGCGCAAGCGGCCAGCGGGCTCGAGCTGGCCACCGGTGACCTGGCGCTCGGCCTCGACCAGTTGGCCCAGCGCCTGGCGACAATGCTGGTAATAGGCCTGGCCGGCCTCGCTCAGGCGCATCTGCCGGGTGGTGCGCACGAACAGGCGTACGCCCAGACGTTCCTCCAGGCGCGCCACCGAGCGGCTCACCGCCGCTGGCGTGACGCCCGCCAGGGTGGCCGCCTCGGTAAAGCTGCCAGCATCGGCGGCGAGACAGAACAGCTCCAGGCTGCCCAGTTGCAGGTCATCGAAATGGCGGGTCATGGCGGGCTCGATTAATTACATGATGTATTGATTGAAATGCCATACGCCTCATTTTTCAAGCTGTCGTTGCAACTTACAGTGACTCCATACCCGAGCAACACCTCGCACGATCGGAGATCCTCCCATGAGCAACGCAAGAACCGTCATCATCACCGGCGCCTCCAGCGGCCTGGGCTTCGCCCTGGCCCAGACCTACCTCGAGCGTGGCGACAACGTGGTCGGCAATGCCCGCACCCAGGCCCGCCTCGACGAGGCCGCCGCCCGCCTGGGCAACCCGGCCGGCTTCATCGGCGTGGCTGGCGACATCGCCGAGAAAGCCACCGCCGAACGGCTGTTCGCCACCGCCCTGGAGGCCTTCGGCCGGGTCGACATCTTGGTCAACAACGCCGGCATCTTCATTCCCAAGCCGGTGACCGACTACACCGAGGCCGATGTCGACGCGCTGGTCGGCACCAACCTCAAGGGCTTTTTCTACCCCGCCCAGGCCGCAGCCCGGGTCATGAAGGCCCAAGGGCACGGGCATATCGTCGCCATCACCGCCTCGGTGGCCCTGCAGCCGGACACCCGCGTCCCGGCACTTCTACCGGTGCTGGTCAAGGGCGGGCTCAACCAGGCGGTCAAGGGCCTGGCCCTGGAGCTGGCAGCAAGCGGCGTGCAGGTCAACGCGGTGGCCCCTGGCATCATCGACACCCCGCTGCACGGCGGCCGCACCGAAGGGCTCGGCGCGCTGTCGCCAAGCGGGCGCACCGGCACGCCCGAGGATGTGGTGGACGCCGTGCTGTACCTGACCGACGCCCGTTTCGTCAGCGGTGTCATCCTGCCCGTCGACGGTGGCAGCACCGCCGGCACCTGGCACTGAACCTGGAGCGACGCACATGCCTTATGTCCATATCCGCGTGACCGATGAAGGGGTCACGGCAGAACACAAGCGTCAGTTGATCGAAGGCACCACCCGCCTGCTGGAGCAGGTACTGAACAAACCGCCAGCAAGCACCTTCGTGGTGATCGAGGAAGTAGCCACTGACAACTGGGGTGTCGGCGGCGAGACGGTGACAGCCTTGCGCGCACGCGAACGCAACCAATGACAGACGCCGTGGGAGCGGGCCAGCATCGCTCCCACAGGCTCAGCCCCGTCTATTGCCGCAACCTTTCCAACGCTTCCAGCACATGCCCCGTCGCCCGTTCCAGCGCCCCCTCGCGACAGGCGATCCCCAACTGACGCCACAACCCCGGCCGCAACGGCCGCCGGGTGATACGCGGCGATGGCGGATGAACCTCGCCTTCCTGCGGCAGCAAGGTGGCGCCGTAGCCGGCGGCCACCAGGCGCTTGATCGCATCGTTGTAGTTCAGCTCGATCCGCGGTTCAGGGTACAACCCTGCTGCCGCGAACCACTCCGAGGTCACCCGCGACAGTTGCGTGGTGCTGTCGTTGAGGATCAGCGCCCGTCCGGCGAGCCAGGCCGGCGTCACCCGTGACGGTGGCTGCCAGTCGGCAGGGATGTAGGCCATGATCGGGTCGCGCCGCCACGGGGTGATCCGCAAGCCCTTGCCCGCCACCTGCGGCAACGCCACCAGGCCGATGTCCAGGGTGCCTTCACGCAACCGCGCCAGGGATGCCTGCGAAGTGAGCACCTGGACCTGCACGTCGATCCCCGGATGATCAACCCGCAGCGTTTCCAGGGCCTGGGGCAACAGGTGGGCGATGGCGCCGGTCGAGGCGCCCAGCCGCACCCGGCCGGTCAGGCCCTCGACCTGGCGGCGCACCTCGTCCAGGGCCTGGTCGGCGTCGACCAGCAGACGCCGGGCGCGGGTCAGCAAGGTCTCGCCGATTGCGGTGGGCCGCACCTGGCCGCGGGTGCGGGTGAGCAAGGGCGCGCCGATGCGCGCCTCCAGCTCGGCCACGTGCAGGCTGATGGTGGGGGGCGCCAGGTTGAGCTGGCGGGCGGCATCGGCGAAAGAGGCACGTTCGGCGATCACCACCAGGGTGCGCAAGCGGTCGAGGCTGATTTCTCGCATGGGATCTCGGTAACTCACGGGTTTAGCTGGACCCTGTGGGAGCAGCCTTTCGCGACGCAAGGCCGCTCCCACAGGGCTGGGCGATCTCCCATGGGACAATGCGCTCAAGTTCAGAATTCCTGAATACGGCGATCATTATATTCAAATTTTATTTCGCCCAGCGAACGACGAGGATACGGCAATCCTTCCCCATCAGCGGACCACCGACATGCACCACCCCCTCGTATTCATCGACGGCGACCAAGGCACCACCGGCCTGCAGATCCACGCCCGCCTCCAAGGCCGCCAGGACCTGCGCCTGCTCACCCTGCCCGAGGCCGAGCGCAAGGACCCGGCACGGCGCAGCGAGGCGATCAACAGCGCCGATATCGCCGTGCTCTGCCTGCCCGACGACGCCGCCCGCGAGGCCGTGGCCACCCTGCACAATCCGGCGGTACGTGTGATCGACGCCAGCTCCGCGCACCGCACCGCGCCCGGCTGGGTCTACGGCCTGCCGGAACTGAACGAACAACAGGCCGAGCACATCGCCCGGGCCACCCGGGTGAGCAACCCCGGCTGCTACCCCACCGGCGCCATCGCCCTGCTGCATCCGCTGGTCAAGGCCGGCCTGGTGCCGGCCGACTACCCGCTCAGCATCCACGCCATCTCCGGCTACTCCGGGGGTGGCCGGGCCGCCGTCGAGCGCCATGAGCAGCGCAGCGACGCCTACCTGCCGACCCTCCAGCTGTATGGCCTGGAACTGGCGCACAAGCATGTGCCGGAGATCCAGCAGCACGCCGGGCTCAGCGCGCGCCCGGTATTCGTGCCCGGTTACGGCGACTACCGCCAGGGCATTGTGCTGAGCATCCCGCTGCAACTGCGCCTGTTGCCCGGGGTCGACGCCGATCAGTTGCAGGCCTGCCTCGAGCGGCACTATCAGGGCGCCCGCCATGTGCAAGTGATGCCCCTGCACCAGCACGGCCCGGCGGCGGCGCTGGATCCGCAGGCGCTGAACGACAGCAACGACCTGCGCCTGGCCCTGTACGCCAACCCCGAGCACGGCCAGGTGCTGCTCACCGCGGTGTTCGACAACCTGGGCAAGGGCGCCTCGGGCGCCGCCGTGCAGAACCTCGACCTGATGCTGGCTGGGCTGCGCTAGCCTCACCGGGTAGAATGATCACCCGCCTCGTTCCGGGGCGTGTGTTTCAATCCTGCCGGAGCCCGACCCGCGATGTTCATCCTCCGCCGCCTCGACGGCGTGCCGCCCGAATCCTTCCAGAACCAGATTCGCCAGCTGGTGATCGACCATGTCGGCCAGCTCAGCAGCGTCGCCATCAGCCCGGACAATCCGCTCTACCCGCTGTACCAGTACGGCGTCGGCCTGGAGGTGCACCAGTACCTGATGGCGCTCGACGGCACCCGCGGCCTGGCCGTCGAGTTGACCCTGGCCCTGGATGCCGAGGCGCCGGACCAGTTGCTCGGCTTCGCCCTGGTGCTGCCAGCCCAGGACAACCCGCAGGCCTGTGCCCTGGCCTACCTTGCAGTGTCTCCCGACCACCGCCGCCAGGGCATTGCCCGTGGCCTGCTAAATGCAGCCCGTGAACGCTATGCCTGCGTCGAGCTGAGCACCTTCGCCCAGCAGGTGCCGTGGTTCGAGAACATGGGCCTGCAGGTGGTCGCCAGCACCGGACCGCAGGTACTGATGAGCAGCACCGGCCAAGCCAGCGGTGCGTTGATCGGGCGGCTGGATATCGCACCGATCTACCAGACCGTGGAGGTCCGGCAGATCCATGCCTACCTGCTCAAGCAACAGGGCGAGGCTGCGATGATGGACGCCGAGCGCCTGCGCGACGAGCGACTGGACACGCTGACGGAGCAGGCACGGGTGTGCGTCAGGGAACGCAAGACCGTGCATTGAGGCCTCTCGCCTTCAGCCCTTGATGGCCTTCTCGATGGAGGCGATGTCGATCCTGCCCATCTGCAGCATCGCCTCGAACGCCCGCTTCGCCACGGCACGATCGGGGCTGGCGACCGCCTGGGTCAGTACCCGCGGACTGATCTGCCAGGACAGGCCCCACCTGTCCTTGCACCAGCCACACACGCTCTCGCTGCCACCGTTGCCAACGATGGCATCCCAGTAGCGGTCGGTCTCCTCCTGGCTGTCGGTCGCCACCTGGAACGAGAACGCCTCGCTGTGGCTGAACGCCTTGCCGCCATTGAGGCCGATGCAGGGGATGCCCATCACGGTGAACTCCACCGTGATCACATCGCCTGCCTTGCCCGAGGGATAGTCGGCGGGCGCCGTGTGCACGGCGGTCACCCGGCTGTCGGGGAATATGCTGGCATAGAAGTTCGCCGCGTCCTCGGCATCGTGGTCATACCACAGGCAAATGGTGTTCTTGGCGGTCATGTCAGACTCCTGGGAACCAGCTCGTTGACCACGAGTCTAGCCCCCTGTCCTGGCATGCCCGCAAACGCGCGATCAGCGGCAGGCGATTGCCTGGGCCAGGTCACGGTCGTTCAGCGAACTGTTCGGGTGCTGTTGGCGGTATTCGCCCAGTGCCTGCTCCAGTCGCGCGCCGCGCAGGCGCCCGTCGCTGGCGATGAACAGCAACGCATCGTCGCGGGCGGCCTGGTAAGTACGCGCCGGATGGCTGGTGGAGCCGCTCACCGCGGCGGTGGCGAGGCTCGAGCCGACGGTGAAGTGATCGGTCGAGTTGCCCTTGCCGTCCATGGCCACGGCCGGGCCGGCAAGCAGCAACATCGCCAGGAGCGCAGGGCCGCGCAGGATCACGAGGCGACCCGTGCGGCTTGCACGGCGTCGCCATGCCGCTGGCTGAAGGCCAGGTAATAGCCGTTGCAATCACGCACGCCGAATTCCCGCGAACCATACTCCGTGTCGTGCAACGGCCAGGCGATATCCGCCAGTTCGCGGACTTGCGCGTAATAGCCGTCAACGTCCTCGACCACCAGGTAGAAGGTTCCGGCGCACCCCGGCGGCAGGCGCCACAGGTCCTGTTCGGTGAACAGCAGGCTGCAATCGCGCAACTGCACGGTCAGGGTCGACTGCGTGGTGTCGGTGACCGTGAACTGCAGCACATCGCGGTAATGACGGCGGGTGGCGTCAAGGTCGGTGCAGCGCAAAAGCGGGGCAATGGGCATGCGAAGCCTCCTCGTCGGCAAACGGGTTGCCGCGGATCATCGCCGTAATCCTGGGGAGCGACAAGGGGCTGTATGCCGCGTTTGCGGGCCATCTGTATCTAACCGCCGACGCCGCGCGGCCCTAGGATCAAGGCCTTGGATCAACGAGACCCGTCATGAACGACCTGCCAGCTGCGATCGACTTTCCCGGCCTGACCCTGCGCCGCCTGCTGCCGGGCGACCACGCCATGGTCTGCGCCCACCGCGAGGCCATGTTCCTTGAAGCCGGCGGCGACCCGCAGCGGCTCATAAGCATGACCGAGCACTTCGGCCCCTGGCTGCGGCCAAGACTGGCGGACGGTCGCTACTACGGCTTCGTGCTGCTGGACGACGCGCTGCCGGTGGCGGCAATCGGCCTGATGGCGATCGACTGGCCGCCGCATCCGGCCCACCCCTGCCAGGACCAGCGCGGCTATGTGCTCAATGTCTATGTCGAGCCGTCCCATCGCCGCCAGGGCCTGGCTTCGAAACTGATGCGTCTGGCCGAGTCGGAGTTCACCCGGCGCGGCCTGGCCTTCGCGGTGCTGCACGCCACCGAGGCTGGGCAACCGGTATATGCCGGCCTGGGTTGGGCGCCGACCGCGGAAATGGCCAAGACACTCGGCTGAGCGTTCAAGTCAGCCGCGCGAGCGCCGATAGCCCTCATGCATCCATCCGGATGCACGCTTGTGCAGTTACTCAAGGAAGACTTATGCCGCGTCACAACCTCCCTGCGCTGCTGGTGCTATCAGTGCTCCTTTCGCTCACCGGCTGCAAGGGCCTGCCCCGCTCGACCAGCGAAGACGCCCCGCCGCTGGGCCCGATCCTGCCGGACAGCGAGGCGCGCAATGCCTGGATCGCCCAGGCCCTCGCCCTGGACCCGCTGGCCAGCCAGAACCGCCAGCCACCACCGCGTCAGAGCAACGCGCAAGTCGTCGCCAAGCTGCGCCAGCAGCGCGATCTTCAGTTGCCGGACGCCTACTGGGCGCAATGGCAACACAACCTCGACGCCTTCGATGCCGACGCCGCGCGCCACAAGGAAGCGCAGCGTGCCCACTACATCACCACCTTCACCGATCAGCTCAAGCGCGCCGACGACCTGACCCTGCAACGCCTGGCAAATGCGCCCGACGCCCTGGATGCGGCCACCCGCGAGGCCTGGAAGGTCCGCCTGATCGACCGCTACAGCCGCTACATCATCGACAGCGAAGTGAACCGCGACATCATCGACGCCCACCTGCGGCGCATGGCGCTGATGGATCGGCAATTCGGTGTCTGCGCCCTGGACAGTGACTGCTGGGACCGCGCACCCAAGCCGTGACATTTGACGCCGGGCGCCGCAACGGTCAAGGTCGGTGAATCCCACCGAACCGGAGCCCGACATGCATTTCGACCTGATCCAGTCCCTGAGCCTGGCCGGCAAGCACGATGTGCCCAATGACGATCGTATCGGCAGTGCCGACCGCCACGCCTGGGTCATCGACGGCGCCACCGACCTCGGCGCCCCCGGCCTGCTGGGTGAGCGCGGCGGCGCCGCCTGGCTCTCGGCCACGGCCCAGCGCGCCTTCGCCAATGCCTCGGGGCCACTGCGCGAGGTCTGCGAGACGGTCTTCGACACAATCGCCCAGGCCTACCGGCAGGATCGCCGACGCGAGCCCGTGGCCACCTGGGAACTGCCGCGCGCCGCCTTTGCCGCGGTGGCCATCGAGGGCGAGGAACTGGTCTGCGCGCACTTGGCCGACTGCGTGGTGCTGCATCGCGGCGCGCAAGGTATCCGCTTCCTCACCCCAGAGCCGGACCGCGAGGCCGAGCAAGCCGAGGCCGCCGCCCTCGGTCCTGGTACCGGTGCCCATGGCGTACGTACCCCGGCCGTGCTGGCCGATCGCCGCGCCTCCCGCGAGCGCCCCCGGGCCGTGCTCGGCGTCGATGCCGACCTGTCCCGCGAGGGCACCCTCTATAGCCATGCGCCGGTGGCCGTGGGGGATGATGTCCTGCTGATGAGCGATGGCTTCGCGGCGTTGTTCGACACCTATCGGGCCTATGAGCCGGCAGGTTTCTTCAAGCGCCTGCAAAGCCACGGCCTGGATGACCTGGCACGGACACTGCGCGGTATCGAGCAGGACGATGCCGCGTGCCTGCGCTACCCGCGGTTCAAGATGAGCGACGATGCCTCGGCGATCTGGTTGCGGGTTGGCTGAGCCCCCCCTCAGCTCGCAACGCCAGGGCAGGCCTGCGTCTAAAGTTGCTAAGCCAGCCGCTTGCGCAGGAAATGGCGGGTATGCCCAGGCGGAAAGTCGGCCAGCTCGCCAAACACCTCGAACCCCAGCTTGCGATAGAAGTCCGGCGCCTGGAAGCTGAAGGTATCCAGCCAGATTCCGCAGCAGCCCTTCTCCCTCGCCAGCGCCTCGGCCTGGGCCATCAGCTCGCGCCCGGTGCCCTGCCCGCGCATCCGCTCGGGCACCACCAGCAGCTCGACGAATAACCAGCGCCCGCCAAGCCTGGCATACAGCCCGCCGACGATTTCATCGCTGGCGGGATCGCGCAGCGTCCAGGCGACGGTAGCCGCTTCGGGGGAGCCGATCACAGTGTCGTTGAAAGCGCGCAAAGGCTTGAGAATCGCATCGTGATGCAGGCTGGTGGCCTGGTCGGTGAAATCGATCGTGAGCGTCATGACAGGTCGTCCGGTTGACCACGTAGGAAGGAGGCGCAAAACGCGCCGGATTAAATTTACTTCACGCTGCGCCCTTTAGATATAAGGCATTCGACAGCCGCTGAGCCATGCGGCGATCTACCGACCCCGATCCGTCCTGGCTCGTCCCTCTCCCACTCCTCTGCAGATTCATCCGTGAGCAGCCCGATGTGACCTTCGCGAGCTTTTCGTTGGGGATGGCTACGCCGAGCTCACGGCGGCGGCAGAGAAGGAAGTACATACGGCACCAATACTGTATATTGATACAGTATTTGAGCATCCAAACGGATGGTCAGGCCAGTACCGCTTGGCGGGCTATCCTTTCAGTTCGAGCGGGAGGGATGGGAAATGTGCGGTAGGCTGAGCCAGTACCGCGGTATCCATGACTTCGTGGAGGCCCTGAGCATGCCGGAGGCCTGGCGTAACAACGTCGGGGACCAGGACCTGGGGCGGTACAATGTCGCGCCGACCACGCAGGTCGCCGTGCTCCGGGTAGATGACGCAGGCCCGAGGGCAGACCTGGTGAAATGGGGATGGCGGCCGCATTGGGCGACCGACCGTGCCGCGCCGATTAACGCCCGCGTCGAGAAGGTGGCTCACGGCCCCTTCTTCCGGGCGATCTGGCCACACCGGGCTATCACCCCCGTGGATGGCTGGTATGAGTGGGCGGATGAAGGCGGTCAGAAGAAGCAGCCGTATTACATCCGCCGGCGAGATGGGCGCCCTGCCCTGTGCGCCTCGATAGGTCAGTTCGCCGGCAATGAGCACGACGGGTTCGTGATGATCACTGCAGACGCCCAGGGCGGCCTGGTCGATGTGCACGACCGCCGACCGGTTGTGCTGTCGCCTGCTCTGGCGGTCGAGTGGATCGCAGCAGGCATGCCCAGCGAGCACGCGGAACAATTGGTGCTGAACCTGGGTGAACCGGCAGAGACGTTCGAGTGGTACCGCGTTGGAACAGCCGTGGGCAACGTGCGAAACCAGGGAGCAACGCTGATAGAGCCGGCTCAGTGACGAATCAGAGGCTGATGCCCAAGCGCGTAGAGCTGGTAATCAGAAACAGCCTTGAATGAGGGCTGCGCAATTAGCCGCAAGCGCTCAACTTCTTCTGCCGGAGCTCCCGGGGTGCAGAATACTGCGGTGGAAAGTCCATTGAAGAAGGCGGCGACTGCCTGGCGACGGGTGAGCCCGCGGAGGAAGGTAAGCGAGAGAATCGCTCCTGCGAAGCCACCAATGATCACGCCGTACTTCACCAGCAGGACGCCGGCAGTCGTGCTTGCTGGTTCGGCCATGAGTGGTTCCTAGAAGAAAAGGCCAGATTGAGGCCTGCAAATTCCTAGTCGAGTTATTCGACGCAGCCCGAAGATGTTCTTGCGCCTAGCTGCGCATAAAGGCAGCTAGCGAGGATAATTTTTTGTAGCCAGCGATACGGGCTGATGAAGGCCGGCATCAAGGCCATGCCTTTGCTGCCGATATCATTGCAACACAATACCAGCTAGCGATCCGGCCCTCTGGCCTGCAACCTCGTCAATCGAATTGGAGTGTTACTGTGCTTGACACCATTCACATCATCGATGAGTACCTAGCCAAACCAAAGCAGAAGGAGGATCAGTCCACCGGTCAAAACTTCACGATGCCGGGGCGTGGTTCCGCTGGAAATCCGGTGGGGGCTATAGCAGTCGCTGTCACAGAGGAAGCTCTTTGGTTTTTACCAACCTCCCTTGTCCAGGCCGCCATCACCAACATCCCTTCCTTGGCTAGCTTAGTAACCGGTGAAAGTGGAGAAGATCAGAATGATCGAGCTGACAAAGAACGTCTGCTTGCCGCTTTTGTAGAACGTGCGACTTTCTCGCCGAAGCAGGCCAAAGATTCTGGATATCGATTCCAACCTGGGCATCCGATGGCGGGAAAGTCGTACAGACGCCACCCCCTGGCCGACTTTCCGATCACGGAAACGGAAAATCTCTACATACCAAGCGAAAGCTATGACTCACATGTCATGGAAGAGCGCGAATCGGAGCTGATCAGGCTTCTGGTCTCCCTCGGCGCGACTCGGATCAGCATCACCAAAATGACCTCCGGTAGCCAAGGAACTCGCTCTGAGGCAGGCGGCTCCCTGAACGTGGGTCCGATAGCATCTGCTGAAGCAGGCTACAAAGCCAATTCCCAACTGACAGCTGCAACTACCGACACAAGAGTATTCACTCTTAGCGGATGCCCTTGGAATGCATCACAGCAAGTTGATCGCAACGCATTTTTCTGGCTAGCGTTTGAGCCTTCCTGGCGAGCAGTCGTTTTTGCGAGAGAGCACGGTGGATGCACCGAGGCATCGATTGAGCTCAAGGAAAATACCTCCTTCTCCGAAGACAAAACAGTCGAGCTCTCGATCAAAGCCAAAAAAATGGGTGGAGGTGCATCTGTTGCCTTGGCCGATAGGAACGATGAGGAGCGGACGCATTTGATTAGTGTGCAGTTCAGTCCGATCTCCACCACCGAGCGGTAGCAACTACCTCAGCGATTGCCTTCTAAAAAGCGAATGAACCCGGCCTTCATCGCCGGACAGCTCGGGCACTCTGTCCACGTCCTACTCACCACTTACGCGAAGTGGCTGAATTCAGCGAATGATTGGTCCGAGCTGGCCAAGCTTGAGGCAGCGGTAATTGGTACAGGATTAAATTTCGTTCACGTTGCGCCCTTTAGATATAAGGCATTCGACAGCCGCTGAGCCATACTCCAGAATGCAACGGTTTTTTGGGGGAAAACCCTTGCACAGCCAACGACATACCAACATTTAGTGAGCCTCAACGTGAAAACTTCCCTGTCCATCCTCAGCCTGCTGCTGTTGCTCACAGGAACCGCGACCCTACCGTCGACCGCTGCTGCACAACCCCCGGCCCAGGTCCAGCGCGACCCCAGCAAGCTGCACCTGGCCTCCGGCAGCGCCCTGTTGATCGACCTCAACACCAACAAGGAGCTGTACGCCAGCCACGCCGATCGCGTGCGGCCCATCGCCTCGGTCACCAAGCTGATGACCGCGATGGTCGTGCTTGACGCCAAGCTGCCCATGGACGAAATGCTCAGCATGACCATCGCCAACAACCCGGAGATGAAGGGCGTGTACTCGCGGGTGCGCCTTGGCAGTGAGCTGAACCGTCGCGAGACGTTGCTGATTACCCTGATGTCGTCGGAAAACCGCGCGGCCAATACCCTGGCCAACCACTACCCCGGCGGCTATGGCGCGTTTATCAAGGCGATGAACGCCAAGGCCCGCAGCCTGGGCATGAGCCACACCCGCTACGTCGAGCCGACCGGCCTGTCGACCCTGAACGTGTCCACCGCCCAGGACCTGGCCAAGCTGCTGATGGCCTCGCGCAAGTACCCGATGCTCAGCGAGCTGTCGACCACCCGCGAGAAGACCGTGGCGTTCCGTAAGCCTAACTACACCCTGGGCTTCCGTAACACCGACCATCTGGTGAACAAGAGCAACTGGGACATCGCCCTGACCAAGACCGGCTTCACCAACGAAGCGGGGCATTGCCTGGTGCTGCTGACGAAGATGGACAACCGTCCGGTGGCCATGGTGATTCTCGACGCCTACGGCAAGTACACCCACTTCGCCGACGCCAGCCGCATGCGTCAGTGGCTGGAGACCGGCGCGGCCAAGCCGGCGCCGGCAGTGGCCATGCAGTACAAAAGCGAGCGACAGAACCGCGCCCGCGTGGCGGTGGACTGAAGACCTGACCAGGGGGCTGCAAGGCAGCCCCTGTAGCGTTGACCCTCGCCTCAGGCGCTGGTGTCGACCGAGCCGCCGGCGCTGGTGCCCCCGGCTTGGCGCAGCGCTTCGAGCAGTTGCGCGGTTGCCGCCATGATCAGTCCGGTGAGGGTGGCGATACTGGCCTGCTTGGCCGTGACCGCCGCCATCTTGGACGGGTCGCGCCTGGCTTGTTCCATCAACTGGGCCAGTTGTTTCTGCTCTTCGGCCAGCTGCTTCTGCAGGCGCTTGATCTGTTCGCGCTGCTCCTTGATGGCCGGATCTTCATTACTTTCCAGGCTGCTTTCGATCTCTGCGGCCTTGGTCTCGTTCTTGAATGTGTCGCCCTTGAACACCAGGCCGCCCCGCTCGTCGACCGAGGGTGTGCCGGGCGAGGCGTTCGAGTTGGCCGATGCGCCCGAAGACGTGGCGCCAGCAACGCTGGGGATGTTGAGATTGGCTGCGGTTATTCCAACCATTTCTTACCTTCCTTGAGGTGAATTCTTACATGACAGTTATCGGCCAGGCCTCCTCGTTCTTAAATCATCAATCAGTGAAAACAGGCCTGACCTGCGGCGCTCACCTCTCGAAGTAAATTTGCCCACCACTCGTTCGTCCACCTGATACCCAGGCCCTGCCCCGCCGGCAGACCGACCCGATCAGCCCCGCAACGAGATGGCAATGACCAAGACCCGTTCCCGCAAAGCCCTGTACATCGGCCTGCCCCTGGCCCTGGTGGCCGCCCTGGGCGCAGCCGCCGGCTACTACTTCTGGAAGCAGGACAGCGGCTATCCCCGTGCGATCGTGCAGCAAGCCAACGACCTGCACGAACATATGCTTTCCTTCGACAGCCATGTCACCGTGCCGCTGGGCTACGGCAGCGACGGCTACGAGGCAGACAAGGACGGTCGTGGCCAGTTCGACCTGGCCAAAGCGGCCAAGGGTCGGCTGTCGGGCGCGGCACTGACCATCTTCGGCTGGCCCGAGCTGTGGAACGGCCCGAACGCGCCGCACCGCCCAACCCCGGGCTTCGTCGACGAGGCCCGCAACCAGCAGGAAGTGCGCTACAAGATCATCAGCGGAATCGTGCGCGACTTCCCCAATCAGGTCGGCATCGCCTACACCCCCGACGACTTCCGCCGCCTGAACGGCGAAGGCAAGTTCGCCATCTTCATCAGCATGCTCAACGCCTACCCGCTAGGCAGCGACCTGTCTCAGCTCGACCTGTGGAGCAAGCGCGGCATGCGCATGTTCGGCTTCAGCTACACCGGCAACAACGCCTGGGCCGACTCGTCGCGCCCGCTACCGTTCTTCAACGACACCCCCGACGCCCTCGGCGGCTTGTCACCCCTGGGCGAACAGGCGGTCAAGCGGCTCAACGACCTGGGCGTGATCATCGACGTCTCGCAGATGTCCACCCTTGCCCTGGAAGATGTGGCCCGCCTGAGCCGCGCGCCGTTCGTCGCCTCGCATTCGGCGCCGCGGGCGCTGGTGGACATCCCTCGCAACCTCTCCGACAAGGAGATGCAGCTGATCAAGGACAGCGGCGGCGTGCTGCAAGTCGTGGCCTTCACCACCTACCTCAAGCCGCTGAGCAAGCCGACCTTGGAAAAACTCGAGGCCCTGCGCGCACGCTTCGACCTGCAACCGCTGCAAGGCCTGACCAACGCGCTGATGCCGGGCGATCCGATCATCGCCATCTGGCCCGAGGCGCGCTTCGGCGAATATGCCAGCAGCCTCTACGCCATCGTCGACGAGGAGCCCCGCGCCGGCCTCAAGGAATACGTCGACGCCATCGACTACGCCGTGAAGAAGATGGGCATCGACCATGTCGGCATCAGCTCCGACTTCAACGATGGCGGCGGCGTCACAGGCTTCATGAATGTCGGCGAGATCCGCAACGTGACCGCGGAGCTGCTGACCCGCGGCTACTCCGAAACCGATATCGCCAAGCTCTGGGCGGGCAACTTCCTGCGTGTGTGGGGGCAGGTGCAAAAAGCCGCCAACCCGGTGGCCCTGCTTGACAAAAACCGGGAAGCCCGCCATGACTGACCGGCGCGCCTTCCTCAAGCAGGCCGCCGCCCTGGCGGCCAGCCTGCCCTTGCTGCCCAGCGCCCTGGCCGCCGATCCGACGTCACCGACACTGCAAGGCCCGGACAAATGGCGCCAACTGCGCCAACTGTTCCCCCTGGCGCCCGATGTCGCGCACTTCGCCAACTTCCTGATCACCGCCCACCCACGCCCGGTGCAGGAGGCGATCAACCGTCATCGCGCCACCCTGGACCGCAACCCGGCCCTGTGCATGGACTGGGAAAGCCAGTACGAATGGCAGCGCGAGGATGAGGTCCGTGAATGGGCAGGCCGCTACCTGGAGGTGCGCCCGCGCCAGATCGCCCTGACCGGCAGCACCACCGAGGGCCTCGGCATGATCTACGGCGGCCTGCACGTGGCGCCGCACCAGGAGATCCTCACCACCGAGCACGAGCACTACTCGACCCACAACTGCCTGGCGTTTCGCCAGCGCCAGCACGGTACCCAGGTGCGCAAGCTGCGCCTGTTCGACAAGCCCGGCGAGGTTTCCACCGACCGCGTACTGAGCCTGATCGACCGCAGCATCCGCCCCGAGACTCGGGTGCTGGGCATGACCTGGGTACATTCGGGCAGCGGCGTCAAGCTGCCGGTGGGCGCCATCGGCGAGCTGGTACGCCAGCACAACCGCAACCGCGACGAGGCCGAGCGCATCCTCTACGTGGTCGATGGCGTGCATGGTTTTGGCGTGGAAAACGTGCGCTTTGCCGACTTCAACTGCGACTGGTTTATCGCCGGCACCCACAAGTGGATGTTTGGCCCGCGGGGCACGGGAATCATCTGCGCAGCCTCGGAGCAGATGCAGCACCTGACGCCGACCTTCGCCACCTTCTCGCGCAACGAAGACTTCGGCACCATCATGACGCCGGGCGGCTATCACGCCTTCGAGCACCGCTGGGCGCTAGGCGAGGCCTTCAAGCTGCACCTGGCGCTTGGCAAGGCCGATATCCAGGCGCGCATCCACCAGCTCAACGACTACCTCAAGGCGCGCCTGGCCGAGCACCGCGCCATCGAGCTGGTGACGCCTACCAGCCGCGAGTTCTCCGCCGGCTTCACCTTTTTCCGTATCAAGGACCGCGACCCCGACGCCGTGGCGGCTTATCTCAACGCCAACAAGGTCATGGTCGATGCCGTGGACCGCGATGTCGGGCCGGTAATCCGCTTTGCGCCGAGCCTGCTCAATGACGAGCAGCAGGTCGACCGGGCCATGGCGCTGTTGCGCACGCAGGTTGGTTGAGGCACCACTTGTCGCAATGGGGCCGCTCTGCGGCCCTTTCGCCGGCAAGCCGGCTCCCCCAGACGCATGCATTTTCGCCTGAGGGCGGCTGTCCTACGCTCCCCGTTGCAGCAGACTTGCCCGCGAACACCGGCAACGCCGATGCCCAGTGCCTGGCCTAGCGCAACAACGCCTGAATCTGCTCGTGCAAGGTATCAAGGTCGAACGGTTTGGCCAGGATCGGTGCCTGGCGCGCGATCGGGCTGCCCGACTCGGCGATCTCCGCGGGGTAGCCACTGATGAAGATCACCTTCAGGTCCGGGCGCAGCTTCACCGCAGGCTCGGCGATCTCGACCCCGGAAATCCCGCCAGGCAAGCGGAAGTCGGTGACCATCAGGTCCAGGTGCGGCTTGCTCGCCAGGATCGCGAACGCCTCCTCCCCGTCCTCGGCCACCAGCACGTGGTAGCCCTCGCCGGCCAGGTAATCGCGCAGGATCATGCGGATAGCCGGCTCATCCTCGACCACCAGTACTACATCTTGTGCATCTTCACTCATGACAACGCCTTCAAATTCAACAGGTTGGCCATCAGACCCCAGCGCTACGCAGAGGTTGCGCGGGCGGGGTCACATTGTTGCGACTGTGCCGACAGCGGCAGATGCACGGTGAAGGTCGAGCCGACACCGGCCTGACTGTCGACCTGGATCCGCCCGCCATGGGCCAGGACGATCTGCTCGGAGATGTACAGGCCCAGGCCCAGACCGCCCGTGGCCTGCTGCGCGGCGACGCGCTCGAACTGCTGGAAGATCCGCTGCAGGTGCTGGGCATCGATGCCGATGCCATGGTCCTGCACCTGCACACAGGCCATGTCGGCTTCTTCGAACACCCGCACCTGTACCGGTTTGCGATCGCCATAGCGCAAGGCATTGGACAACAGGTTGGCCACCACTTGTTCAATCCGAAACTCGTCCCACTCGCCCTGCAGGGCGTCACAGCGCTGCAGTTCGAGAGGGGTGTCCACCGCGCCAGCCTGGGCGGCGAAGTTCTCCACCAGCCCCCGTACAAGCTGACCGAGGTCGAAGGTCCGGGGGCGGATCGACAGCTTGCCGGTACGGATCCGCGAGACATCGAGCATGTCCTCGACCAGGCGGATCAGGCTGTTGATCTGGCGCTCGTCGCGCTCGACCATGGCCTTGAGCTTGTCCTCGCTGAACGCCGCCAAGTTGCCACGGGACAAGTGCAGGCGGCGCAGCTGGGTTTCCAGGATCAAGCCGTTGAGCGGCGTGCGCACCTCGTGGGAGACGATCGACATGAAGTCATCACGCATGCGCACCGCGCGCTCAAGCTCGCCACGCGCCAGCTGCAGCTGGGCCAGCAGCAGCTCCTGCTCCTGGCGGCTCTGCTCCAGGGCCTGCAACTGGCGATCCAGGGCCTTGCGCTGGCGGAACAGGTCGACGAACACCGATACCTTGCTCTTCACCGCCAGGGGTTCCAGCGGTTTGTGCAGGAAGTCCACGGCGCCGCTCTCGTAACCCTTGAAGGCATAGTTCATCTCGCGCCCGGCGGCGCTGACGAAGACGATGGGGATGTTGCGGGTCTTTTCCGTGCCGCGCATCAGTTCGGCCAGCTCGAAGCCATTCATGCCCGGCATCTGCACATCGAGAATGGCGAGGGCGAATTCGTGTTCGAGCAGCAGCGACAAGGCCTGCTCGGCTGACTGCGCCTGGTGCACCTCGCGGTCCTCGCCCTGGATCAGGGCGTCGAGGGCCAGCAGGTTCTCCGGCAGGTCGTCGACGATCAGCAGTTTCGCGGTAATGTGGCTTAGCATGCGCTGGATTCCAGGGTAGCGAGCAGCTGCCCGATACCGCCAAGGGAAAGAATATGGTCGGGGTCGTGCAGGGCCAGTGCGGCTTCCGGCATCAACGCAACCTGTGCGTCGCGGGGGTCCTGGACAACTGTCCGGCCTCCGCTTTGTCTGATGTGCAACAGTCCGCGGGCGCCGTCTTCGTTGGCCCCGGTCAACAGCACGCCAAGCAGGCCCGTGCCATAGGCATCGGCGGCCGACTCGAAAAGAAAATCGATCGCCGGACGCGAAAAATGCACTGGCGCTTCCTGGCTGAGCGAGAAACTGAAGTCGCGCTCGACCGACAAGTGATAGCCCGGTCCCGCCACGTAGATCTGGCCCGGTTCGATCCGCGCCTTGTCGAGGGCTTCGTGCACCGGCCGCTGCAGACGCCGCTGCAGCACCTCGGCGAGCTGGCTGTGGCGGTCGTCCGGCAGGTGCAACACGCACAGCACCGGAATGGCGAAATCCGCCGGCAACGCGCCAAGCACGCTGAACAGCGCCGTGACGCCGCCCGCCGAGGCGCCGATGACGATTGCGCGCACGCCGTTCATGTCTTGCGGTAAATCCGCTCGGGCCGTACCAGCGGCTCGAAGCCTTCACTGTAGGCCGAGAAGTCCACCGACTCCTTGCTCCCCAGCACCAGGAAGCCGCGGTGGCACAGCGACTCGTGGAACAGGCCCAGGGCACGGTCCTGCAGGCCCTTGTTGAAGTAGATCAGCACGTTGCGGCACGACACCAGCTGGGTCTCGGAGAACACGCTATCGGTGGCCAGGCTGTGGTCGGCGAAGGTCACGTTGTCACGCAGGCTGGAGTCCATGATGGCGTTGCCATAGGCGGCGGTGTAGTACTCGGAGAAATCCCGTCGACCACCGGCCTTGCGGTAGTTCTCCTCATACTCGCTCATGACCTGCATCGAGTAGATGCCCTGCTTGGCACGCTCCAGCGAGTGCGGATTGATGTCGGTGGCGTAAAGGATGGTGCGTTCCAGCAGGCCCTCCTCACGCAGCAGGATAGCCATTGAGTACACTTCCTCGCCGGTACTGCAGCCGGCGATCCAGATCTTCAGCGACGGCCAGGTGCGCAGCAATGGCACCACTTCGTTGCGCAGGGCGAGGAAATGACCAGGGTCGCGGAACATCTCGCTGACCGGGATCGTCAGGTATTGCAGCAGCTCGAGGAACATGCCCGGGTCGTGCAGCACCCGCTCCTGCAGCGCCGACACCGTGCGGCAGTCGAACTGGCGCACGGCGTGGAGGATCCGGCGCTTGATCGAGGCGCCGGAGTAATCGCGAAAATCGTAGCTGTACTTGAGGTAGATCGCCTCGATCAGCAGCCGGATCTCGATATCGGTGTTGCGTTCACTGGTCAAGATTTCAGATTCGCTCCAATTGCGGCAGCCAGACCCGGATCAGCGAGAACAGGCGGTCCAGGTCGATCGGTTTGGCCAGGTAGTCGTTGGCCCCGGCCTGCAGGCAGCGCTGCTGGTCGTCCTTCATCGCCTTGGCGGTCACGGCGATGATCGGCAGCTTGCGCCAGCGTGGCTGTTGGCGGATCAGGCGGGTGGCCTCGTAACCGTCCATCTCCGGCATCATCACGTCCATCAGCACCAGGTCGATGTCGTCGTTGGCCTCCAGGCACTCGATGGCCTCGCGCCCATTACGGCCGATCTCGACGATGGCGCCCTTGTGCTCCAGGGCGCTGGTCAGGGCAAAGATGTTGCGCACGTCGTCGTCCACCAGCAGGATCTTGCGCCCCTCGAACACCTTGTCGCGACTGCGCGCGGTCTTGAGCATGCGCTGGCGCTCGTTGGACAGCTGCGACTCGACCTTGTGCAGGAACAGCGTCACCTCATCGAGCAGGCGCTCGGGCGAACGGGCGCCCTTGATGATGATCGAGCGCGAGTACTTGAGCAGGTCGGCCTCCTCCTCGCGGGTGAGGTTGCGCCCGGTATAGACAATCACCGGCGGGAAGCTGCGGATATCCTCGGCGGTCATGCGCTTGAGCAGCTCGTTGCCGAGCATGTCAGGCAGCTTGAGGTCGATGATCATGCAGTCGTAGATGTTCTCGCGCAGCAATGCGAGAGCGTCCTGGGCCATGGCCACCGCGGTGATCTGGATATCGTCGTCGCCGATCAGGCGGGCAATGCTCTCGCGCTGCAGGTCATCGTCCTCCACCAGCAGGATGTGCTTGAGCTTCTGCGTGAGCTTGGCCTCCAGGCGACCGAACACCGCCTTGAGCTCCTCGCGGCTGGTGGGCTTGACCGCGTAGCCCACCGCGCCCATGTGCATGGCCGCCTCGACGCGGTCCTCGACCGAGATGATATGCACCGGGATATGCCGGGTAGCGGCCTGTTCCTTCAGGCGCTGCAGCACGGTGAGCCCGGAATGGTCGGGCAGGCGCATGTCCAGCAGGATGGCGTCGGGCAGGTACTGCGCGGCCAGCTCGAAGCCTTCATCGGCGGCATGGGCGACCAGGCAGCTATAGCCCAGTTCGTGGGCCAGGTCGAAAAGGATGCGGGCAAAGTTCGGCTCGTCCTCGATCACCAGGATGCAGCGGTTGTCGAACGGCGCCTGGGCGCGGTCGTCGGCGAAGGTCGGGGCCGGACGCTCGGTGTGCACCGGCGCCGGCACCGGCACCGGCGGTGCCGGCGGCAGTTCATCGACCGCCGGACGCAGGCTGTGCACCTCAACCTGCTGCGCCGACGGTTCGAAGTGCTCGGGCAGGATCAGGCTGAACACGCTGCCCTGCCCCGGGCTGCTGTCGACGTTGATCTGCCCGCCCAAAAGGTGCGCCAGGTCGCGGGAGATCGACAGGCCCAGCCCGGTGCCGCCGTAACGACGGTTGCTGGTGCCGTCGACCTGGTGGAAGGCGCCGAAGATCGCCTTCTGCTGGTCGGCGGCGATGCCGATACCGGTATCGCGCACCGCGAAGACGATGCCCAGGCCGGCCTGGTGGCTGATGCCCAGGCTGACCTGGCCGCGCTCGGTGAACTTGATGGCGTTGGACAGCAGGTTCTTCAGAATCTGCTCCAGGCGCTGGCGATCGGTGAACAGGGTCGCCGGCAAAGGTTGCTCGAGCTTCACCTCGAAGCCCAGGCCCTTGTCCTGGGCCAACGGCTGGAACATGCCCCGCAGGCCTTCGACCAGGCGTTCCAGCGGGGTGCTCTCTGCGCGCACCTCCATCTTGCCGGCCTCGACCTTGGCGATATCGAGGATATCGTTGATCAGGTTCAGCAGGTCGTTGCCGGCCGAATAGATCGACTCGGCAAACTTGACCTGCTCCCCGCTGAGATTGCCCTCGGCGTTCTCGGCCAGCAGCTTGGCCAGGATCAGCGAGCTGTTGAGCGGCGTGCGCAGCTCATGGGACATGTTGGCGAGGAACTCAGACTTGTACTTGCTCGAACGCTGCAGGTCGTCGGCACGGGCCTGCAGTTCGACCTGGGCCTGGTTGAGCTCACTGTTCTTGCGGTCCAGGGCCTCGGTGCGCTCGGCCAATTTCTCGTTGGTCTGCTCCAGTTCCGCCTGCTGGGTTTCCAGGTGCGCCTGGGACTCCTTGAGCACCCGCGACTGCTCCTCGAGCTCTTCGTTGGCGGTCTTGAGCTCCTCCTGCTGCACCTGCAGTTCCTCGTTGAGCTGCTGGGTCTCGGCCAGCACCTCTTGCAGGCGCTGGCGGTAGCGCGCGCTCTCGATGGAGATACCCAGGTTCTCGGTGATCCGCTCCAGCAGCTCCACGTCTCGGTCCTGCAGCGCGCGCAGGAAGCCCAGTTCCAATACACCATTGACCCGCCCATCGTCGTGGGACGGCACCAGCACGCCGCTGCGTGGCAGGCCCTGGCCCAGGCCCGAGCTCAAACGGTAGTAGTCCTCGGGCAACGCGTCCAGGCGCATCATGCGCCCTTGAACCACCGCCTCGCCCAACAAGCCGGCATGATCGCCCAGGCGCGGCTCGCTACCCTGCTGTTCGGCGTCCAGGCCATAGGTGGCGACGCGCACCAATTGGCCATGTTCGTCGCGTACGTACAGTGCGCCGACCACGCTGCCCAGATAGCCGGCGAAGAAGCGCAGGATATTGTCCCCGAGCATGGGCAACGTCAGTTGCCCCAGTACCTGCTCGGCCAGCTGGGTCTGTCCGGCGCGCAGCCAGGCCTGGTGTTCCAGGCGCTCGGCGGCGCGTTGCTGGGCCTCCAGGTTCGCCACGTAGTTGGACGACAATGCCAGCAGGTCGCGCCGCCCCAGGTAGGCGAGCAAGGCGCTGAGCGTGACGATGAACAATATGAAGGCCGAGATCGCCGTGACCGTAACCGTGCTCACCGTCTCGTTGCGCGTCGTGCGCAATTGCTGCTCGGAGTTGATGAAGGCGTCGAATTCACTGCGGATCTCGTCAGTCAGGCGCTTGCCCCGCCCACGACCGATCGACGACGTTACGTCGCCCTGGTTGCGGCGCTGACTGATCATTTCGTTGCCGAAGGTGTTCCACTCGCGCTGCAAGGCCGCGATGCGGTCGATACGGTCGACTTGCTGAGGGTTGTCCGCCACCATCACCTTCAACGTGTCCAGGCTACCCAGGATACGTGGCTTGGCCACCTCGTAAGGGTCCAGAAAGCGCTCCTCGCCGGTCAGCAGGAAGCCGCGCATGCCGGTCTCCATGTCGATCGACAGCTTGATCGCCTCGTTGGCATTGCCGATCACCCGGTCGGTGTGCTCGACCCACTGCATGGCCGAGAGCAGGTAGTTGATCACCGCGACAAACGCCACGGCACCGAGTAGCCCCACGCCCAGGGGCAGGCCGACGTTGCGGCTCAGCAGTTTGCGAAAGCTGCGTTGGTCCATCGAGGCTGCTTGAATCATCTGAAAGTGCCCGAGTGAAAAAAATCCATTGAACAGTCCGACGGCTACGTCTTGTAAATACTGCCTGTGCCAGACTGGCCGGAGAATACAGCGAGTCTAACCAGCTTTGGTGGATCTGGCAGGGCATTTAGCCAGTATTTGAAGCCTGTCTGCAGCAATCGTTCCATCTATTTGCCCATGCCGTTAAGCTTGGGAACTTCTGCCATCGCCTTGCGCACAGAGTAGAGACAATCCATCGAAACAGGACCCGCACCATGCACCTTCTGGTAGTCGAAGACGACGACATCGTACGTATGCTGATAGTCGAAGTGCTCGACGAACTGGGCTACACCGCCATCGAGGCCGACAGCGCCGGCGCGGCCCTTAAGATCATCGAGGATCCCGACCAGCCCCTGGCCCTGTTGATGACCGACGTCGGCCTGCCCGACCTGCGCGGCGAGGAACTGGCCGCCAAGGTGCGCGAGGTCCGGCCCCTGCTGCCGGTGCTGTTCGCCAGCGGCTATGCCGAGAGCTTTACTGTGCCCGAGGGCATGCACCTGATTGGCAAGCCGTTCAGCATCGATCAGCTGCGCGATAAAGTGCTGGAGATTCTCGGCGCGCCATAGCGGATCGCCGTCGGCAAAAGGCCGCTCCTCGGCGTCCAGCAAAGGCACAGGCTGAAATATTTTGAACGTCTTGTGCTTTTAAGCTTCCAACGTTCGAGGTATGCCTCTGCCCCCGGAAAGCCACCATGAAGATGCCCTGCCGCGCCCCCTGCGTCTTGCTGGAACTGGACTTCGTCCGCGATACCCTGTTCGGACCGATGGCCCAGCGCGCCGAATGCCAGGTTCAGTTGGCGGCCATCAATCTACAAGGCCGCGCAGCTTTGCGCCTGCATATCCAACCACCTTTGCCGGTGAAGATGGAAAAGGCCCACAGTGTCGCCTTCGCCTGGGAGGGGCGTAGCTACCGCGGATTGGTCCGCGACTCCGTCAAATGCGGCGATGGCGGAATCAACCTGCTACTTGAGCTGCAATAAACCTTACGCTAAGCGATAGCCTTACGCACACTTGGCTGAACGTCACGCTGTGCTTTCACACGAGCGACCAATCCCAACAAATCATGGCAGGAATTGAGACTGGCCACAGGCACGCCGGTCACGGTCAGGCAGCTGTCCAGGCTCTCGCCCTGTCCCAGGCGAATGGTAAGGTGTTCGCCGTCCGGGCAGCTCACCTCGCAGCGGTCAGGCAGGCAGGCCTGTTCGATCATCTGCCGCATCTCAAGCATTGAAACGCCAATCAACGACATGGTACGACCCTCTCTGTACTGGATGGCCTGTTGGGTGTGGTACGCCCTCGACTAGCGTGTCGCCAATTGATATTGCCCATGCCTGGGTACAGGTCCATTCGCCCAGGCAATGACTTCGTCGAAGTACCTCTAGCACCTTAGTGGAAGAAAGCACCGGCAGGTCGACGTTCGATCGTCAACGTCAACTTCGCGACGGGTGGTCGCCACCTACAGCTGCGCCAGCTCCTCACGGCAGAACTCCACGAACAATTGCGCCGGTTTGGTCAGCTGCACCCGCTTGAGGTGCGCCGCCGCCAAGCCCGACAGGGCCACGGGCTCGGTGATGTCGAGGGTCACCAGGCGCTGCCCGTCATAGGTAAACTCGGAGTGCGGCCGGGTCACCAGCAACGAGAAGCCGAAGCCCTGCCCCACCATGCCCCGGACCATTTCGATGGACGGCGAACTGAAGACAATGTTCGGCGTCAGTCCCAGCTCATTGAACAGACTGACGAAGTAGGTGCGGCTTGGTGCCACATCGAGCAGGATCATCGGCTCCGGGCACAGGTCGCGCAGCGATACCTGGGTTTGCCCTGCAAAACGGTGCTTTTCCGGCAGCAGCACATAGGGTTTCTGCGCCGGCATCAGCGGCTCGGTTTCGATGGTGCCGTCCAGATCATGGTCGTAGAGGAACGCCAGATCGAAAGTGCCCGCCGTCAAGCCCTGGATCAGGTCCTGCTGTTCGCCGTCGCGCAGGCGGATATCCACCCCCGGATAACGCTGGCGGAAACCGGCGATCAGCCGCGGCAGGTACAAAGGCGCCACGGTCTCGAAACAGCCGATGTCGATCTGCCCGGCCACCGTGTCGTTGTCGGCCAAGGCGTTCTGCTCGAACTCATGGGCCATTTGCAGCAGGGCCCGGGTCTTGGCGTAGAAGCGCTTGCCGCTGGGCGTCAGCGACACGCCCTGGGCGTGATGGCGGATAAACAGCTGCACGCCGAAGCTCTCTTCCAGGCTCTTGATCGCAGTGGAAATCGACGGCTGGGCGATATACAGCTGGCGCGAGGCCTCGGCGACGCTGCCGGCCTCCACCGTGGTGACGAAGTATCTGAGTTGGCGCAAGGTATAGGAAGCCACGTTGACCTCTCGCGGGATCTTTTCTGCCAGCTTACCTCGGCTTGACGCCTACGCGCCGATCGCCCAGCCAAGGATTTACCTTGAGGTTGAGTATAATTTTCCGTTGCGCCGCCAAACCGACCCCAGTCGTCAGACGGTCTGCAACGGAATCTCCCCGGCACCGCCCTTGCCGTCGCGCCGCTCGCTCATCCAGTCATTGACCTTCTGCCCGAACTCGGCGGGCGCCTTGCGCCCGAAACGCCGCGCCAGGTCGAGGATGGTCTGCTGGGCCAGCGCCTCCTCCATGCGCTTCTGCGCCCCCAGCATCACCGCATGGATCGCGCAGGTGCCTTCGGTGGCCCAGGTCGGCGCGGTGCCTTCGAACACCGCGCAACGCTCGCGGATCTCCCGGCAATCGAAGAGTTTCTTCGGCCCGTCGATAGCCGTGACGATATCCAGCACGGTGATCTCGTCGGAGGGTCGCGCCAGACGGAAGCCACCGCGCACGCCTTCGGTCGCCGCCACCAGTCCGGCACGAGCCAGCTTGGTAAAAACCTTGGCCAGGTATTCCTGGGGTACGCCCTGCAACTCAGCCAGGTCGCGCACGCTGGACTCGCGACTATCGCCGCGCTCGTCCACCAAAAATAGCAGGCAGTGGATGCCGTATTCGACGCCGGCGCTGTAAAGGGACATATCAATCTCCGACCAAATCTGTCGCAAATAGTACGCTCTTCATTGATGACAGGCAAAGCCGGTCGTCGCCGCACAAGTACATCAACACCCCCACATAAGCCAATAAACACGCTAGCTACAGCCGATACATCAACGCTTGCGAAAACACGCTCCGGAAAAAAACACTTGCCGAATAAAACTACGACCAATAAAGTCGTAGTTATGCGGCAGGCTGTGAACGCCTCATCGAAGCCCTTTTTCCTACCCTTGCGGAGCACCTACATGACCTCTCGTATCCTGATCATCGGTGCCGGCTTTGCCGGTGTCTGGAGCGCCCTGAGCGCCGCCCGCCTGCTTGACCAGGCCCAGCGCGACGACGTGCGCATCAGCGTGCTCGCCCCACAGCCGCAACTGCGCATCCGTCCACGCTTCTACGAAGCCGCTGTCCACGCCATGCAGGCACCGCTGGAGGCACTGTTCGACGTGGTGGGCGTGGAATTCATCCATGGCACCGCCGACAGCATCGACAGTGCTGCCCGCCAGGTCGGCTATCGCGATGCCGATGGCCTGCCGCAGCAGCTCGCCTACGACCGTCTGATTCTCGCCGCCGGCAGCCAGGTGGCCCGCCCCGCCGTGCCGGGCCTGGCCGAGCACAGCTTTGATGTCGACCAGATGGAATCGGCCATGCGCCTGGAACAGCACCTGCACGGCCTGGCCAGCCTCCCCGCCTCGCCGGCACGCAACACCGTGGTGGTCTGCGGCGGCGGCTTCACTGGCATCGAGACCGCCACCGAGATGCCGTCGCGCCTGCGCGCCATCCTCGGTGAAGGCAATGCCCGCGTGGTGCTGATCGACCGTGGCGCCAGCGTCGGTGCCGCCCTCGGCGCCGGAATCACCCCGGCCATTGTCGCCGCCAGCGAACAGGCGGGTGTCGAATGGCTGACCGGCACCTCGGTGATGGCGGTGGATGCTGGCGGCGTGACCCTGGACAACGGCGAGTACATCGCCAGCAAGACCGTGATCTGGACTGCCGGCGTCAAGGCCAGCCCGCTGACCGCGCAGGTGGCCGGCGAGCGTGACGGTTTCGGTCGCCTGCGGGTCGACGAACACCTCAAGGTGATCGGCCAGACGCACATCTACGCCACCGGCGACATGGCCTGGGCCGCGGTGGACGAACTGGGCAACCACGCCCTGATGACCTGCCAGCACGCCATCCCCATGGGCCGCCACAGCGGCAACAACGCCATGGCCGACCTGCTGGGCGTGGCGCCGGTGGCGTACCGCCAGCCCAAGTACGTCACCTGCCTGGATCTTGGCGACTGGGGCGCCGCGTACAGCGAAGGCTGGACCCGCGAACTGAAGCTGCAGGGCCAGGAAGGCAAGGACCTAAAGCGCCAGATCAACTCGGTATGGATCTACCCACCAGCCGCTGACCGCGCCCAGGCCCTGGCGGCGGCTGACCCGCTGATTCCGATCGTCGCATGAACGAAAATAATAGGCCCGTCCCAGAAGTGACGGGCCTGTTTGCATGCGTCATTACATTGAACGACTGGTCAATAATAGTGGCGTTATGTCATCATTCAGAAAAAACAACATGAACCGTGAGGATATAACCCCTTTCGCAGTGCATCGAGAGCCTTTCCAGCCGAGCCCGGTCAGTCCGCGCTCTTGACGCCTGCCAGCCACCGTCAAGGAGCGTCGCATGCAGTTACGGAACATGAAGATCGGTATTCGGGCAGCAGGAATGTTCACCCTGCTCGGGGTCCTGGTCCTGGCCCTGGGCCTGATCGCCCTCTACGAAACCCGGCGGATGGACAGCGCCACCGACGAAATCCGTCTCACCTGGATGCCCTCCGTACTCGCCTTGGGCGAGGTCAGCAGCAACCTCGGCCGGGCCCGCGCCCTGACCCTGCGCAGTGTCCTGGAGGACAGCAGCAGCGCCCGCCACGCCACCCTGGACAAGATCGTCCAGATCAACCAGCAGCTCGAGAGCGACCTCAAGGCTTACGAGCGCACCATCAACGCTGCGGATGACCGCGCCCTGTTCGACACCTTCATGGGCCTGAGCGAACGCTATCACGCATTGCAGCAAGCCATCCGCGCCGCCGCCGGCAATGACCGACTGGACGAGGCCCGACGCCTGGTCAACGGCCCGCTGGCCGAGTACGCCGACAGCATGATGAAAGCCCTGGCCGCGCTGGTCGACTACAACACCAAGGGCGCCGAGCAAGCCTCGCTGCGCAGCAGCGCGGCCTCCGACGAAGCCTTCAGCCTGATCATCGCCGCCATTGCCGTGATCACCCTGGCGCTGATCGGCATCGCCACTCTCCTCACTCGCAGTATCGTCGTGCCCCTGGCCGACGCCGTTGCCGTGGCCGAGCAGGTCGCCACCGGCGACCTGACCCGCGAGATCGTCGTGCTCGGCCGCGACGAGCCGGCCTTGCTGCTGGGCGCCCTGAGCCGCATGCAGCATAGCCTGCGCGACACCCTGCGCAGGATTGCCGCGTCTTCCGATCAGCTGGCCTCGGCCTCCGAAGAGCTGCACACCGTCACCGAAGACACCAGCCGCGGCCTGCACCAGCAGAGCGCCGAGATCGACCAGGCCGCCACCGCGGTCAACCAGATGACCGCCGCCGTCGAAGAAGTAGCGAGCAACGCCGTGAGCACCGCCGACGCCTCCCAGGGCGCAGATCGCACCACTCGTGATGGTCGCGACCAGGTCAACCAGGCGCTGGCCTCGATCCAGCACTTGGTCGATGACGTGACCGGTACCTCCGGGGAGATCGAGCAACTGGCCAGCCACGCCAACCAGATCAGCCAGGTGCTGGATGTAATCGGCGCCATCGCCGGGCAGACCAACCTGCTGGCACTCAACGCTGCCATCGAGGCTGCACGCGCCGGTGAGGCCGGCCGCGGCTTCGCCGTGGTCGCCGACGAGGTGCGCGCCTTGGCCCATCGCACCCAGCAGTCCACCGCTGAAATCGAACAGATGATCGACGGCATCCAGACTGGCACCGAACGCGCAGTCAGCGCCATGCACAACAGCCAGGGTCGCGCCAGCGGCACCCTGACCGTGGCGCAGTCGGCCGGTCAGGCGCTGGAGCTGATCGCCGAAGCGATCGCCACCATCAACCAGCGCAACCTGGTCATCGCCACCGCCTCCGAGCAGCAGGCCCAGGTGGCGCGGGAGGTGGACCGCAACCTGGTGAACATCCGCGACCTGGCAATGCAGACCTCGGCCGGCGCCAACCAGACCAGCGCGGCGGCACAGGACCTGTCGCGCCTGGCGGTGGAACTGAACGCGATGGTGGCGCAGTTCAAGGTCTGAAGCGTCTCGGACAGCATCGCGGGCCCCGATGGCGGGTCCCGCGATCACGCCTACAGCGGGTTTCACGCGAGTGAGAAATAGGAAAAAACCGTTACACGGTGTGATACCCGCCGACTACTCGCCCCCCACAAGATCCCATCATGCTCTTGATGTACGCATTTCTCTTACATCAAGGAACATCAATGCTTCTACGAGACATGAAAATCGGCAAACGGGCAGCCTGCCTGTTCACCCTACTGGCTGCTCTCGTCCTGTCCATGGGAAGCGTCGCGCTCTATGAGACCCAGCAGATGGACAGCGCCACCGACGAAATCCGTATCAACTGGCTTCCGGCTGTGATCGCACTCAACGAGGTCGGCGCCAGCCTCACCCAGGAACGCGCCGCCACCCTGCGCACAGCCTTGGAGGATGGCACCAGCGAGGGGGCTAGCATCCAGTTGCTCAACCGCATCGACGAGGCTTTGCGCCAGAGCCTGCGGGCGTACGAGGCGACTATCGACGGAGAAGAGGACCGTGCCCTGTTCAATGCCTTCATCGCGGCGCGCAAACGGTACGCCGACCTGCAGCAGCAGGTACTGGGACACATCAGCGAGGGCCGCATGGCTGAAGCCAGGCGACAGATCAGCGGCCCGCTGCTCCAGCGGGCCGACCAGATGATGGAGACAATGGCGGCATTGGTGGCCTTCAACTACCGAGGTGCGCAAGCCGCCTCACAACGAAGCAGCGATGTCGGCGACGATGCCTTCCGCGTACTCGTCGTTTCACTGGTGCTGATCATCCTGGTACTGGTCGTCATCGCCGTGCTGTTCACCCGCAGTTTGGTTGCGCCCCTGACCGAGGCCGTTGCCGTGGCCGAGGGTATCGCCACCGGTGACCTGACCCAAAAGATCGCGGTGGTCGGCCACGACGAGCCGGCGATGCTGCTGCACGCCCTGCGGCGCATGCAACAGAGCCTGCGCGAGACCATCGGCAAGATCGCCGCGTCCTCCGATCGTCTGGCTTCGGCCTCCGAAGAGCTGCACACCGTCACCGAGGACACAAGCCGCGGCCTGCAGCAGCAAAGCACCGAGATAGACCAGGCCGCCACAGCGGTCAATCAGATGACCAGCGCCGTCGAGGAAGTGGCAAGCAATGCCGTGAGCACTGCCGAGGCCTCACAGGGCGCCGACCAGGCCACCCGTGAAGGCCGAGACCAGGTCAACCAGGCACTCGCCTCGATCCAGCACCTGGTCGACGATGTCACCGGCACGGCGGAAGAGATCGAACAATTGGCCAACAGCGCCAACGAGATTACCCGGGTACTGGATGTGATCGGTTCGATCGCCGGACAGACCAACCTGCTGGCCCTCAACGCCGCCATCGAAGCCGCTCGCGCCGGTGAGGCCGGTCGTGGTTTTGCGGTGGTTGCCGACGAGGTGCGTGCCTTGGCACATCGCACCCAACAGTCGACCGCCGAAATCGAGCAGATGATCGGGGGTATCCAGGGCGGCACCGAGCGTGCGGTCAGCGCCATGCACAGCAGCCAGGGCCGCGCCAGCGGTACCCTGGAGGTGGCGCAAGCGGCCGGTCAGGCCCTGGAGCTCATCGCCCGGACCATCGCCTCGATCAACCAGCGCAACCTGGTGATCGCCAGTGCCACGGAGCAACAGGCCCAGGTGGCGCGCGAAGTGGATCGCAACCTGGTGAACATCCGCGACCTGGCGCTGCAGACAACGACCGGGGCCAACCAGACCAGCGCCTCGGCCCAGGACCTGTCGCAATTGGCGCTGGAGCTGAACGGCCTGATCGCGCAGTTCAAGGTCTGAATAGCCTCTTGGGTCAAGCCCGCTCCCACAATTGAACGCCGGCATCAGTGGAAGCGGGCCAGCACGGCCCATACAAAATCCCTCGCCAAGCGCCGCGTCTCGGTGCACCCTGATGCTCTCACGCACAAGGACCCGCACCGCTCATGGCGAAATGGCTCGACGGCGGCGGCCTCATGGCCGAGCGCATCCGCAACCACGACTGGTCGTCTACCCCCCTGGGCCCCCTGGCCAGCTGGCCTGACGTGCTCAAGACCACGGTCGCCCTGTGCCTGGCCTCGCGCTTTCCCCAGGCCGTGCTCTGGGGCGACGAGCTGATCACCCTGCACAACGATGCTTTCAGCGAGATCCTCGGCAACAAGCCCTCGGCCCTGGGCCGCCCCTTCAGCGCGGTCTGGCAGGAAGCCTGGAGCGATATCCGCCACCTGGCACAACGCGCCCTCGATGGCGAAGCCGTGTACATAGAGGACTTTCCCCTGCTGATCGAGCGCCACGGCAGCCCGGAGCGCGCCTACTTCACGTTCTGCTACAGCCCCATTCGCGACCATGACGGCCAGGTGGTCGGCATGATCGACACGGTCACCGAGACCACCGCCAGCGTGGTCGCCAACCAACGCCTGAACTTTCTTGACACCCTCAGCCGAGCGGCGGCCAATGCCACAGATCCGGAGCGGATCATGGCTATCACCACGCGCCTGCTGGGCGAGCACCTGCACCTTTCAAGCTGCGCCTACGCCGTTATGGACCCTGACCAGGACGGCTTCACCATCTGCGGCGACTGGGTCGCGCCTGGCTCACCACGCCAGCTCGGCCGATATCGCCTGGGCGACTTCGGCGAGCTGGCCGTCAGCCGCCTGCGCGCCGGACTGGGGCTGGTGATCAACGACAACCTCACGCAGTTGCCGGCCTGCGAATCGGCGACGTTCCAGGCCATCGGCATCACCGCGACACTTTGCATGCCATTGATCAAGGAAGGCCGCCTGACCGCACTGATGGCCATCCACGACAAGCTGCCAAGGACCTGGACCCGCTACGAACAGACCCTGCTCAACGAGGTGACCGGACGCTGCTGGGCACATATCCAGCGAGTCCAGGCCAACGCACAGGTGCGCGAGGCGCTGACGGCCCTGGAGGCGCTCAACGCCACCCTCGAACAACGTGTGGAGGAGCGTACCGAGCAGCTCCTGCACACCGAGGCCGTGCTGCGCCAGGCCCAGAAGCTCGAGGCCATCGGCCAGCTGACCGGAGGCGTGGCCCACGATTTCAATAACCTGCTGACCATCATTCGCTCTTCCCTCCACTTCCTGCAGCGCCCGGATCTCGACGAAACGCGCCGCAGCCGCTATTTCAAGATCGTGTCCGACACCGTCGACCGCGGCGCCAAGCTCACCGGGCAACTGCTCGCCTTTGCCCGGCGCCAGGCCCTCAGCCCGCAGGTGTTCGATGCTGGCCCACAGCTCAAGGCCATGGCCGAGATGCTCGACACCGCCACTGGCGCACGTATCCAGGTCAGCCTGGAGTTGCCCGACACGCCCTGCCATGTGCATGCCGATCTCGGCCAACTGGAAACCGCGGTAATCAACCTGATGATCAATGCCCGCGACGCCATGGCCGGGGTCGGCACCTTGCGCCTGCGCCTTGAAGGCGACCAGCATTTGCCTGAGATTCGCGGCCAGCCGGCACAGGACGACCGCTTCGCGGCGATCTCGGTGATCGACGGCGGCGTGGGCATCGCCCCGCACCTGCTGGAGCGCATCTTCGACCCGTTCTTCACCACCAAGGCCTCCGGACAGGGCACCGGCCTGGGCCTGTCGCAGGTGTTCGGCTTCGTCAAGCAGTCCGGTGGCGATGTGCGGGTGGTCAGCGTCGAAGGACAAGGCACCACCTTCACCCTGTACCTGCCACAGGTGTCCCAGCCTGACGCCGAGGAGCCCGGCGTGACCGCGCAGCTGGCGCCACAGGGCGACCGCAAGCGCATCCTGGTGGTGGAGGACAACCCGGATGTCGGCAGTTTCACCGCGCAGATTCTGCGCGACCATGGCTACCAGATCAGTTGGGCGACCTCGGCCGAGGACGCGCTGGCCCAGCTCGCGGCCGCCCGGGGCGGATTCGATGCGGTGTTCTCCGACGTGGTCATGCCGGGCATGGGCGGCCTTGCCCTGGCCAGGGAGCTGCGTCACAGCCAGCCGCAGCTACCGGTGATCCTCACCTCCGGCTACAGCGAGGCGATCGCCGAGGGTGGCCACCAGGGTTTCGCCTTCCTGGCCAAGCCCTATTCGGCCGAACAGGTGTGCCAGATGCTCGGGGATGTGTTGGCTAGGACTTGAGCAGTCGCGCCAGGCTCTGTCCCAGCTCGTCCTGGCGAAATGGCTTGCGCAGCACCTCGAAGCCATGCAGCTCGTGTGGCGTCAGGTTGGCGTAGCCGGTGATGATCAACACCGGCAGTTGCGCCAGCCGCTCGCGCACCTGCTGGGCGAAACGCACGCCGGTGGTTTCGGCCATGACATGGTCGGTCAGCAGCACATCGGGCAACAGCCCCTTGTCCAGCAACGCCAGGGCCTGGGCCGGGCCCTCGGCCTCGGTCACCTCGTACCCCAGGGCACGCAGTTGCAGGAGCGTGGCCTGGCGCACCAGCGGCTCGTCATCCACCAGCAGCACGCGCGTCGGGCGTCGCGCCCGCGAGACCTCGACCGGCATGGCCACTTCATCTACCGCGTCCTGCTCGCTGGCCGGCAGCCACAGGGTCGCTTCGGTGCCCCCGCCTACCCGGGAGCGAATGCCAAAGCCACCGCCGGACTGCAACGCCAGGCCCTGCACCATGGGCAGCCCCAGCCCGGTGCCGCGGCCGACGCCCTTGGTCGAATAGAATGGCTCGATGCAATGCGTCAGCACGTCCTCGCTCATGCCGCAGCCGTTATCGGCAACCTGCAGCCACACCAACGGGCCTGTCTGCAGGCCGGGTGGCCTCGGCGTACCGTCGCCGTCGAGACCGGCACGTATGGTCAGTTTGCCACCCTCGCCCATGGCATCGCGGGCGTTGACCACCAGGTTCAGCAACGCCAGCTCCAGCTGGTGCGGATCCACCAGCACGCCTGGCAACGCCGCCTCGACACTGACCTCGATGGCAATGGTAGGCCCCAACGAGCGGACGATCAGCTCTCGCATTTCCTCCACCAGCGCCGCCAGCGATACCGTCGTGGGCTTGAGGGTCTGGCGCCGGGCAAAGCTGAGCAGGCGCCCGACCAGGTTGCGCGCCCGCTCGGCCGCCTGCAGGCCGCCATCGATCAGGCGCTCGGCGCGCTCCGACTGAGGATGGCGGCGCAGCAGTTCGAGGGAGGCGATGATCGGCGTCAACATGTTGTTGAGGTCGTGGGCGATGCCCCCGGAGAGCTGGCCAATCATCTCCATCTTGCGCGCTTCGTGCAGTAGCGACAGCGACGCTTCGCGCTGGGCAAGCATCTTGGCCACCCGGTCTTCCAGGTTTTCGTTGAGTGCATGCAAGGCGCGCTCGGCGCGGGCATGGGTGACCGCCGACCAGACTTGGCGGGCGGCCTCCTGAACCAGCAGGCACTCGCTCTCGGCCCAGGCATGGGGGGTATGGAAATGCACCGCGAGCACCGCCTCCAGGCGCTCGGCGCGCAGCACCGGCACGTGCAATGTCGCACACAAGCCCTTGAACCGTGCCGGTGCGCTCTTGCTTGGCTCATAGTTGCGCTGCACCGCCTGACCGGCCAGCAGCGCCTCGTGCAACACCGGGTCCAGGGCCGAATACCGGTTCAAGCCGACCATCGAGGGCACCTCGGTGGCCCACTCCTGGGCGACCCGGTAGCGCCGGCCATCGCCCAGGTCCTCACCGAAACAGACCCGCGCCGCGCCCAACTCCTCACCCAGCCGGCGCACCGCGTGGGCCTCGATGCGCTCGGCCTCGCCCAGGCCTGGCAAGGCCTGGCGCAGCTCCTGGAGAAACGCTTGGCGTTGCTGGAAACGTACCCGCTCGGTGGTGTCGGTGACGATGCACAATACACCACCCACCCCACCGTCAGCCTCGCGCACAGCGGAGTAGGAGACGTCGAAAAAGGCGGTTTCACCCAACCCATGCCGTTCGATATAGAACGGCCGGTCCCGCGCCGAAAAGGTTATGCCGGTTTCACGCACCCCGCGCAACAGCGGCTCGAGATCGTCCCACAGTTCGCTCCAATGCTCCTGCCCAGGCCGGCCCAGCGCCCCGGGATGCTTGCTGCCGATGGTTGGCCCGTAGGCATCGTTGTACAGCGCGATGTACTGCGGCCCCCAGAACAACACAATCTGCGCCTGCGCCGGCAGCAGCATGGCCACCACCGACTGCAGCACGGGCGACCAGCTGTCCGGCGCCCCGAGCGGGGATTGCCGCCAGTCCATCGCCTGCAACAGGCAGCTGACTTCGCCACCGCCGTCCAGAAAGCTCGGCAGTGCTTGCAGGTTGACGGTCTTGCTCTGCTGGCGCACTTTCATGTCTCGGCAGTCCCGGGCACGTTTTCTTTCCTATGAGGGTAAGAAATCGCCCGCTGGCAAAACGTTCCATCAGATTGACGCCGACGATCAGCGGCGCCCTTCGGCCAGCATGCGCAGCGCCAGCGCCGCCAGCACCGTGCCCATCAGCCAGCGCTGGACCTGCTGCCACACCGGCCTGCCGGCCAGGAACACGGCAATGGAGCCGGCCATCAACGCAATCAGCGCGTTGACCGTGACACTGATGGCGATCTGCGTGCCGCCCAGCACCAGCGACTGCGCCAGCACGCTGCCGTGGCCGGGCTCGATGAACTGCGGCATCAGCGACAGGTACATGACCGCGATCTTGGGGTTCAGCAGGTTGGTCAGAAAGCCCATCATGAACAGCCGGCGCGGGCTGTCCGCCGGCAGGTCGCGGACTTGGAACGGCGAGCGTCCACCCGGGCGCAGCGCCTGCCAGGCCAGGTACAGCAGGTACAGCGCACCGCCGATGCGCAGTGCGTCGTAGGCGAACGGCACGGCCATGACCAGGGCGGTGATGCCCAGCGCGGCGCAGAGCATGTAGAAGACGAAACCCAGGGCCACCCCCGCCAGCGAGATCAACCCGGCACCACGCCCCTGGCAGATGGAGCGGGAAATCAGGTAGATCATGTTGGGGCCCGGGGTCAGCACCATGCCCAGGCTGATCAGGGCGAAGGCCAGCAGGTTGGAGGGTTCGGACATCATGCACATCCTTGTGTGGGTAGAAGTACGCGAAGTGTATCCATACATGAACGTGCCTTGAAACGGTTATCCGAGCCCGGTAACCTTTGCGCGTTGCTGTAAGTCCAGCAGCCGGGTTTGGTAGCCCGCGATCAATCAAGGCGCACAAGCGCCCGCTCTACGATTCAGTCGGCGCTTTTTTGTGTCCGCTGTTTCGTTCAATGGCGGCTGTGCGCAGGGCGCCCCCGTGCGCGCCGGTTTCCTTGATTCCCGGTCTACCAACCTGCGTTCAGCCGTCACCATTCGTTTGGTAGCGAACTGTGGCGGCTCCATTGAATCAAGGAGCGACACAATGACAAAAGGCTTACCTGATCCTCCGTTCCGCGCCACCACGGCGCACTCCAGCTTCGGCAACTGCGAATGCAGCCACCCTTCCCTGTTCGCCGTGCGCGAAGGCGTGGACTTCGAAGACGCACTGGTGCACCTGTCCACCCTGCTCAAGGGCGCGTTCGCCACCAACCTCAAGGCCATGGAACTGGCGACCGGCACCTGCCACGACCTGCTGCTGGGCAACGATCACGGGCTGGATGCGGCCAAGGCGGTGGTCGAGGCATTGCTCGACGGCGTGGAAATGCAGCAAGTGGAAAAGGCCCGCCTGCGCACGGTCTGAAACCGTGCAGGTCGATGCGCCGGCCTCGACCTGCCTACAGGCTGATACCCAGCGTCCGGCGCAACGACTCGCCGCGAGCGTCATCCGCCGCGCTGACCAGGGCAAAGTTGTAGTCGCCATGGGACCAGTAGCGGGCCTGCAACTGGCCGTCGGTGCGCTGGCCGCTGGGCATGCGCTCGAAATGCTCGCCGGGCGAACGCAGGAACAGGCTGATGCGCTGCCCCTGACGGTCCTGGAACACCAGCAGCGCCGCTGGCCCCGCCTCGTTGCTCAGCAGGCGCGCGCCGACCGGCTGCAGGCCATAACCGGACAGGTCCGGCAGCTGGCCGACACGGTTGAAATGACGCCCCAGCCATTCCTGCAGCCGCTTCGGATCGCTGGCCTGGATATCCAGCGCGGCCGCGTCGGCGAACAGCCGGTGGGCCTCTACCGCGTCGGCCATGGGCAGCATGCCGGCGAACAGCGTCGCCTCACGCGCCTGCCAGCCGCCCAGGCCGCCCAGGCTTACCGCCAGCAACAGCGCCGCCGCCTGTGCCAGGCGCCATTGCCGGCGCTGGCGCAGGCGGCGACGCAAGGGCGCCAGGTCCAGCGCCGGGTCGCTGGGCTGCTCGCCGAAGCCCGCCAGGGCCGCCCGCAGGCGTCGGGCATCGCCGCGCCATGCCTCGATTCGCGCCGCCTCCTGTGGATTGGCCGCCAGCCACGCCTCGACCTCGACCCGGCGCGCCGGCTCCAGGCGCTCGTCGACATAGGCGTGCAACTCGTGCTCGGTGGGGATCAGGCGTGTCATTTGAGTCTCCGCAAGGCCGGGGGCGTGGGGTTGCCCTCGGTCAGTTCACGCAAGGCGGCGCGGGCGCGCGACAGGCGCGACATCACCGTGCCGATGGGAATGCCGAGGGTGTCGGCCGCCTCCTTGTAGCTCAGGCCCTCGACGCTGACCAGCAACAACAGGGCCCGCTGCTCCGCCGACAGCCGGGCGAAGGCGCGCAAGTCGGCTTGGGCCAGGACAATGCTCTCGATCTCGCCACCGGCCGGCTCCTCGGCCTGGCCCCGACCGAACCAGGTAAGCCAACGGGCATGCAGGCGCTCACGGCGCTTGCCGTCGAGAAACAGCCGGTAAAGGATGGTGAACAGCCAGGGGCGCAGGCTGTCGGCATCGCGCTGCTGGCCACGGCGGCTCAGGGCACGCTCGACCGTGGCCTGGACCAGATCGTCGGCGCCGCCGGGCTCGCGGGTCAGCCACAGGGCGAAGCGGCGCAGGCGTTGCAGCAGCTCGCGCCATTGTTGGTCGTCCAGATCGTGCATGGTCGGGTTCCAGGCCCCAATGGGCAGTCAGTGTAATGGGCAGACGGCCCAGCACGAAATCTATTCCCTCGGCGGGAATAAATCGTTCGCCCTTACGTCATACCGGCTCATTCCAACTGACCGGAGCGTCCCCATGACCCCTCCCCTGCACGGCCCCGCCAAGGCCCTGCGCCTGGCCGCCATCGGCGCCACCCTCGCCGCCCTGGGTGCGGGCTTCGCCTATGCCGCCGGCTGGATCGGCTCGCCAGGGCTGACCCCGCAGCGCATCATCGACACCTTCGAGGCCCAGGCAGGTCATTATCCCGGTTACCGGAAGAACCATGCCAAGGGCCTGTGCGTCAGCGGTTATTTCCAGGCCAGCGGCCAGGCCGCGGCGCTGTCCAGCGCCCGCGTCTTCAGCCAGGCCCAGGTGCCAGTGATTGGCCGATTCGCCATCGGCGGCGCCAACCCGTTCGCCCCGGACACCGCCATACCCGTACGCAGCCTGGCCATCCAGTTGAGCAGCGATGACGGACAGGTCTGGCGCACCGGCATGAACAACCCGCCGGTGCTGGCGGTGAGCACGCCCGAGGCGTTCTACCAGCAGGTACTGGCCGGGGCCCCCGACCCGGCCACCGGCAAGCCGGACCCGGCCAGACTGCAGGCGTTCTTCGCCAGCCACCCGGAAAGCGCGGCGTTTCGCCAGTGGGCGGCCAGCTACAAGCCCAGCGACAGCTTCGCCAGCACCGCCTACAACAGCATCAACGCCTTTCGCCTGATCGATGCCCACGGCAACGCCCAGCCGGTGCGCTGGGCCCTGGAGCCGCAGACCGCGTTCACCGCCCTGCCCGCCCAGGTCGATGACAAGCAGTTCCTCCAGCACGACCTGCAGCAGCGCCTGGCGCAAGGCCCGTTGCGCTGGACCCTGCGCCTGACCCTGGCCGAGCCCGGCGACCCGGTGGACGACCCCGCCCGGCCCTGGCCCGCCGAACGCCGCAGCATCGACGCCGGCACCCTGGTGCTGGAACGGGTCGACGGCCCCGAGCAAGGCGCCTGCCGCGACCTGAACTTCGACCCGCTGATCCTGCCGCACGGCATCGAACCGTCCGCCGACCCGATCCTCGCCGCCCGCTCGGCCGCCTATTCGGTGTCGTTCAACCGCCGCAGCCACGAAGCGCTGAGCGAAGGAGCCCGCCCATGACCACCACCGCCTTCCACCCCCTGGCCCGCCTGCTGCACTGGCTGATGGCCGCGCTGATCCTGGCCATGCTGTTCATCGGCGTGAACATGGTCGGCGACCTGTCGCCACGGCATCCGCTGCTGGTCGAGCTGCACAAGGCCACCGGCCTGGCCCTGCTGGTGCTGGTGATCCTGCGCATCGCCCTGCGCCTGGGCCTGCCGCACCCGGCCTTGCCCCGCGACCTGCCCCGCCTGCAGCGGCTGGTCGCCGGCGCCTCGCACCTGTTGCTGTACGGCCTGATGCTGGCCATGCCGCTGCTCGGCTGGGCCATGCTCTCGGCCGGCGGCTATCCACGGCCCCTGCAACTGCCCGCCATCGCGCCCCACGACCTGCAGCTGTACGCCGTGCTGCGCCAGGCCCACGGCTGGGCGGGCTACCTGCTGTTCGCCACCGTGCTGCTGCACTTGGGCGCGGCCTTGGTGCATGCCCTGGTGCGCCGCGACGGCGTCTTGCGTAGCATGTGGCCAGGCCCGTTGCGCCGCAGTGAATGAGCATTGCCAGGGTCGACACATGTAAATAATTATTACTAACATTGGCGCTCATTTCGTCGAACTGCCCCGGACTGCCCCATGAACGTTGCAAAGGACCCTGCCGCATTGACCCCCGCCAACACCTTGGACCTGCGTCCTCTGATGCTGGTGAACATGGCCTGCACCATGGCGATGATGGCCTTCGTCGCCCTGATCGGCCCCATCGCCCGACTGCTGGGCATGGCCACCTGGCAGGCCGGCGCGGCGGTGACCGTGGCCGGCGTGGTCTGGGTGCTGCTGGCCCGGCCCTGGGGGCGCCTGGCCGACCGCTATGGCCGACGCCGCGTGCTGCTGCTGGGCAGTGGCGGTTTCACCTTGGCCTACTGGGTGCTGTGCCTGTTCATCGACGGCGCGTTGCGCTGGCTGCCGGGCGCGAGCGTGGCGTTCTTCGGGTTGATGCTGGCCCGCGGCTTGATCGGCGCCTTCTATGCCGCGCTGCCGGTAGGTGGCAACGCCCTGATCGCCGACCATGTCGAACCCCAGCGTCGGGCCCGGGCCATGGCTTCGCTGGGGGCGGCCAATGCCGTCGGCCTGGTGGTCGGGCCGGCACTGGCCGCGCTGCTGTCGCGCTACAGCCTGAGCCTGCCGTTCTATGCCATGTCGCTGCTGCCGGCCACGGCGTTCGTGGTGCTGCTGTTCAAGCTCAAGCCCCAGCCATTGGCGCAAAGCCATGCGCCCAATCCGGTGCGCCTGTCCGACCCACGCCTGCGCCGCCCGCTGTTGGTGGCCTTCAGCGCCATGCTGAGCATCACCGTGTCGCAGATCGCCGTCGGTTTCTTCGCCCTCGACCGCCTGCGCCTGGAGGCCGGCGACGCCGCCCAGGCCGCGGGCATCGCCCTGACCTGCGTGGGCGTGGCGCTGATGCTGGCACAGGTGTTCCTGCGCAGGCTCGAGTGGCCGCCAGCGAAAATGATCCGTATCGGCGCCAGCATCTCCGGGCTGGGCTTTGCCGCCGCAGCGCTGGCCACCCAAGCGCCCTGGCTGTGGGGCGCGTTCTTCGTCGCCGCGTTCGGCATGGGCTTTGTATTCCCGGCATTTTCCGCCCTGGCGGCCAACGCCATGCAGGCCGGCGAACAAGGCGCCACTGCGGGCTCGATCGGCGCCGCCCAGGGCATGGGCGCGGTGATCGGGCCACTGGCGGGCACCCTGGTCTATGCCCTCGACCCGCGCCTGCCGTTCCTCGCCGTGGGTGCCCTGCTGTTGCTGGTGGGGCTGTGGCCGTTGGCGACCGACCAGCGTCACTGAGACGCACAGCGCGCAAGCCTGCAGAGTGTGTTTTAATGCCTCGCCCATTATTTTTGACACCTCTGCAAACAAGGCGGCTATGGACACGGGGACACGACTCAAACTGGTGCGTGAACGCAACAACCTCTCCCAACGGGAACTGGCCCGCCGCAGCGGCCTGACCAACTCGACGATCTCGCAGATCGAGCAGAACCGGGTCAGCCCTTCGGTCAGTTCCCTCAAGAAACTGCTCGAAGGGATCCCCATGTCCCTGGCGGAATTCTTCAGTTTCGACGAGCCGGTGCGCGAGGAGCGCTACGTGTTCCGTGGCGCAGAGCAGCCCGACCTGGGCCGCAACGGCCTGCGCATGCTGCTGGTCGGTGCCAGCGTCGAAGGCCGGCAGATGCGCATGCTGCGCGAACTGTACGCGCCGGGTGCCGATTCCGGCGAGCCGATCGTCCACGCCGAAGGCGAGGAATGCGGCCTGGTCACCCGGGGCACCATGGAGCTGTGGGTCGATGGCCAGGTCAGCGTGCTCCACGCCGGCGACGGCTACTACATCCCCACCACCCTGCCCCACAGCTTCAAGAACATCGGCCCCGACGAGGCCGAGATCATCAGCGCCAATACCCCGGCGAACTTCTGATCCGGCAAAAGGGTTTCAGCGCCTGCGCGATCGAGCGCTGCAACCCTGACGACGTACAGGCCATGAAGCAATAGCACCCAAGGTTTTTGGAATCGCAGTCTGCAAGAACCTTGTTGTCCCTCATGCCCGCCTGACCAAAGCCTGCTCGACGAAATCCAGCCGGTCCTGGCCGAAGAACATCTGCCCATCGACGAAGAACGTCGGCGCGCCGAACACGCCACGCTCGACCGCCTCCTCGGTAGCTTTACGCAAGGCGTCCTTGACCTCGGGCCGGGCGGCCAGTTCATGCAACATCCCGGCATCGAAGCCACCCGCGGCCAATGTTTCACCCAGCACCGCCGGGTCTGCCAGATTGCGCCCGTGCACGAACAGCCCTTCGAACAGCACCTTCAACAGCGCCTCGAACCGCGCTTGGGTAAACATCTGGACGCCAATCAGCCCGCGCATCAGGTTCAGGGTGTTGACCGGAAACCCGGGCGGCAAGGTCAGGGGCACCCCATAGCGATCGGCATAACGCTTGAGGTCGATGCGCATGTAGCGCCCCTTGGCTGGCACCATGACCGGCGAGGCGTTGCCGGTGGCCTGGAACACCCCGCCCAACAGGATCGGTTTGTACACCAACTGCGCCCCGTGGCGCGCGCACAGGGCGGGTAGCTGGGTCGAGGCCAGGTAAGTGGCCGGACTGCCCAGGTCCAGGAAGAACTCGACGGTCTTGCTCATGATTCGTTCCTTGTATGAGGATGGGACTTACCAGCGCTCCATCCACGGGCGCAGGTCAAGTTCGAAGGTCCAGGCGTCCCGTGGCTGGGCGTGCAGGAACCAGTAACTGTCGGCAATGTGTACAGGGTCCAGGATGCCGTCCTGGTCCTTGAGCGCATAGCGTTCGGGGAAACTGTCGCGGATGAACGCGGTGTCGATGGCCCCGTCGACCACCACATGAGCCACATGGATGTTTCGCGGCCCAAGCTCGCGCGCCATGCTCTGGGCCAGGGCGCGCAAACCATGCTTGGCCCCGGCGAAGGCGGCAAAACCGGCCGCGCCACGGGTACCAGCGGTGGCACCGGTAAAGAGGAGGGTGCCGCGCTCGCGGGTCACCATGCGCCGGGCGACTGCCTGGGCGGTGAGAAAACCAGCGAAGCAGGCCATTTCCCAGATTTTGAAGTACTTGCGCGGGGTTTCCTCGAGGATGCCGCACGGGACATTGGCGCCGATGTTGAAGACAAATGCTTCGATCGGGCCGATATCGCGCTCGATGGTCTCGACCAGCTCTACCACCTCCTCTTCCTTGCGCGCATCCGACCCGAAACCATGAGCCTGACCGCCTGCGGCGCGGATCTCATCGACCAGCGGCTGCAGCTTGTCCACCTGACGCCGGGTGACACAGGCGACATACCCCTCACGGGCGAAACGCTTGGCGATTTCGCCACCGGTGGCGTCGCCCGCGCCGATCACCAGCACGACCTTTTGTTGTTCTGCCATGGACCGCCCCATTGATGAATGATCGTTTAGTAAACGAACGCTATGCTACGATCAGCTGAACGTCAAGCCCGCGCCAAGAGGTTCCGCGCATGCGCTACAGCACCGACCACAAGCAACAAACCCGCGAGAAGCTGCTGGCCAGCAGCGGCGCCCTGGCCAAACGCGGTGGGTTCGCCGCCACCGGCGTGGCCGGATTGATGAAGGCCATCGGCCTGACCGGCGGCGCCTTCTACAACCATTTCCCGTCCAAGGACGACCTGTTCAGCGAGATCGTCCGCCGCGAGCTGGCCAACAGCCCGTTGGCGCGCCTGGTCGAGCGCGGCGCCGACCGCCCCCGGCTCAGGCGCCTGCTCGAGCAGTACCTGAGCCTGGCCCACCTGCACAATGCCGAGGGCGGCTGTCCGCTGCCGCCGCTGGGGGTGGAGATCGCCCGCGCCGAGCGACCGGTGCGCGAACAGGCCGAGCACTGGTTGGTGGAGCTGCACCAGGCGTGGAGCGAGACCCTCGACAACTCCGAGCTGGCCTGGGCCCTGCTCAGCCAGTGCGTCGGCGCGCTGGTGGTGGGCCGCATGCTGGCCAGCGAGCCGGTGCAGGCGCAGGTGCTGGACGCCAGCCTCCAGTTGGTCGGACGGGTCTTCGATGAAGTTCGCTAGTACGCTGCTCGGACTGATGTTGACCCTGCCCGTCTTCGCCCAGGAAAGTTGCCCGACCGGGCAATACCAAGTGTGCCTGGTGGTGTGTTTCTGCGCGCCCGTCGACCCCAACCAGAGTGGCCAGGTGCTGCAGGATGTCGAGCGCATGGCCACCAGCAGCCTGGTGTTCGCCCTGCGCCAGGCCCGCGACGAGGCGACCGCCAGCGGCAGCCAGCCGATCCCCTTGCATATCCGCGCCCAGCTCGAACCCTGGTACGACTTCGCCGTGCTCGACGCGGCGCGGTACCGGGTGGGCGATGAACAGCAGATCAGCGCCGCCAATGCGTTGCTGCAGAACCCGGACGTCAACGCGGTGACCCTGATCGACACCATCATCTTCCGCCGCAGCGCCGATGCCGAGGACAACGTGGCGCTGTGGGCCCATGAACTCAAGCATGTGCAGCAGTACCAGGAACTGGGGGTGGAGGAATTCGCCAGGCGCTATACCCGGGATTACCAGGCGCTGGAGGGGCCGGCCTACGAGATCGAGGCGCAGGTGGCCAAGGCGTTGCGCGAAAAGGCATCCGGCGGGCCACGCTGACTGCCGAATTACACCATCCCTCTGTGGGAGCTGCCTTGAAATCATGCGTCCGGATCGATGACGGCACCCGACATATCATTGCGCGTGATAATGACCTTCGCTCCGTTTGATTCGTGCGCCACGCGCAAGACACTCACACTCCGCCCACTACTAATACATTGGCGGAGTTCTCCATGGATCACTCACTCAAACCCTTGCGCTTTCCCCTCGCTGCCCTGGCAGTGGTGGTGCTCAGCGCTTGCGGTCGCACCCCCGACGCCGTGCAGGCTCCCGCCGCGCCCAAGGTCAGCGTAGCCAAGGTAATCGAACAGCCGATCAACGAATGGGACGAGTTCACCGGCCGCCTGGAAGCGCCGGAAACCGTCGAAGTGCGCCCACGGGTGTCCGGCCAGATCGACCAGGTGGCCTTCACCGAAGGCGCCCAGGTGAAGAAAGGCGACCTGCTGTTCCAGATCGACCCGCGCCCGTTCCAGGCAGAAGTCCGCCGTCTCGAAGCCCAGCTGCAACAAGCCAAGGCCACCGCCATCCGCAGCGCCAACGAAGCCCGCCGCGGCGAACGCCTGCGCGACAGCAACGCCATCTCTGCCGAACTGGCTGAGTCGCGCAGCAGCGCCGCCGCCGAGGCCCGTGCCGGAGTCGACGCGATCCAGGCCCAGCTCGACCTGGCCCGCCTGAACCTGAGCTTCACCCGTGTCACCGCGCCGATCAGTGGCCGGGTCAGCCGTGCCCAGTTCACCGCCGGCAATATCGTCACTGCCGATGTCACCCCGCTGACCAGCGTGGTCTCCACCGACAAGGTCTACGCCTATTTCGACGCTGACGAGCGCGTGTACCTCAAGTACAGCCAGCTCGCCCGCGACGGCCAGCGCGGCCAGAGCACCCCGGTGTACCTGGGCCTGACCAACGAGACCGGCAATCCGCACCTGGGCCAGATGAACTTCGTCGACAACCAGGTCAACCCGCGCACCGGCACCATTCGTGGCCGTGCCGTTTTCGACAACCGTGACGGCCAGTTCACCCCCGGCCTGTACGCGCGCCTGAAGCTGGTCGGCAGCGCCCAGTACGACGCCGTGCTGATCAACGACGAAGCGGTCGGCACCGACCTTGGCAAGAAGTTCGTGCTGGTCATGGACAAGGACAACAAGGCCGCCTATCGCGCCGTGGAACTGGGGCCCAAGCTCGAAGGCCTGCGCATTGTGCGCAGCGGCCTGGGCAAGGACGACCGCATCGTGGTCAAGGGCCTGCAGCGCGTGCGCCCGGGCTCGCCGGTCACCCCGGAGGAAACGCCGATGGCCAGCGAACAGACCCTTGCCGCCCTCGCCCAGCAACGCCAGGCCCTGGAGGCCAGCAACCCGGCGCCGAAGGTTGCCGGCGCCAATGTCAAAGTCGCCAGCGCCCAAGCGCCGCGCGGTTAAGGGACAACACCGATGAACTTTTCGAAATTCTTCATTACCCGGCCGATCTTCGCCGCGGTGCTGTCGCTGGTGCTGCTGATCGCAGGTTCCATCTCGCTGTTCCAGCTGCCGATCAGCGAATACCCCGAAGTGGTGCCGCCCACCGTGGTGGTGCGCGCCAACTTCCCCGGCGCCAACCCCAAGGTGATCGGCGAGACCGTCGCAGCGCCCTTGGAGCAGGCCATCACCGGTGTCGAGAACATGCTGTACATGTCCTCGCAGTCCACCGCCGACGGCAAGCTGACCCTGACCATCACCTTCGCCCTGGGCACCGACCTGGACAACGCCCAGGTGCAGGTGCAGAACCGCGTGACCCGTACCCAGCCCAAGCTGCCGGAAGAGGTGACGCGCATCGGCATCACCGTCGACAAGGCCTCGCCCGACCTGACCATGGTCGTGCACCTGACCTCGCCGGACAACCGCTACGACATGCTCTACCTGTCCAACTACGCCATCCTCAACATCAAGGATGAGCTGGCGCGCCTCGGTGGCGTCGGTGACGTGCAGCTGTTCGGCATGGGCGACTACTCGCTGCGGGTGTGGCTCGACCCGAACAAGACCGCTTCGCGCAACCTGACCGCCAGCGACGTGGTGGCCGCCATTCGCGAGCAGAACCGCCAGGTCGCCGCCGGCCAGCTGGGCGCCCCGCCCGCCCCGGGTTCGACCAGCTTCCAGCTGTCGATTAACACCCAGGGCCGCCTGGTCAACGAGGAAGAGTTCGAGAACATCATCATCCGTGCCGGCGCCAACGGCGAGATCACCCGCCTGAAGGACATCGCTCGGGTCGAGCTCGGCTCCAGCCAGTACGCCCTGCGTTCGCTGCTGAACAACCAGCCGGCGGTGGCCATCCCGATCTTCCAGCGCCCGGGCTCCAACGCCATCGAGATCTCCGACGAAGTGCGGGCGAAAATGGCCGAGCTGAAGAAAGATTTCCCGGAAGGCATGGACTACAGCATCGTCTATGACCCGACCGTGTTCGTCCGTGGCTCCATCGAAGCGGTGGTGCACACCCTGTTCGAAGCGCTGATCCTGGTCGTGCTGGTGGTGATCCTGTTCCTGCAAACCTGGCGCGCCTCGATCATCCCGCTGATGGCCGTGCCGGTTTCGCTGATCGGCACCTTCGCGGTGATGCACCTGTTCGGCTTCTCGCTCAACGCGCTATCGCTGTTCGGCCTGGTGCTGGCCATCGGTATCGTGGTGGACGACGCCATCGTCGTGGTGGAGAACGTCGAGCGAAACATCGGGCTTGGCCTGAAACCGCTGGAAGCCACGCAGAAGGCCATGAGCGAAGTGACCGGCCCGATCATCGCCACCGCCCTGGTGCTGTGCGCCGTGTTCGTGCCCGCCGCGTTCATCTCGGGGCTTACCGGGCAGTTCTACAAGCAGTTCGCCCTGACCATCGCCATCTCCACCGTGATCTCGGCGTTCAACTCGCTGACCCTGTCGCCGGCCCTGGCCGCCGTGCTGCTGAAGGACCACCATGCGCCCAAGGACCGTTTCTCGCGGTTCCTGGAAAAGCTGCTGGGCAGCTGGCTGTTCGCTCCGTTCAACCGCTTCTTCGACCGCGCCAGCCATGGCTATGTCGGCGGCGTGCGCCGGGTCATCCGCTCCAGCGGCATCGCCCTGTTCGTCTATGCCGGGCTCATGGGCCTGACCTACCTGGGCTTCTCGTCCACCCCGACCGGCTTCGTCCCGGCCCAGGACAAGCAGTACCTGGTGGCCTTCGCCCAGTTGCCTGACGCCGCCAGCCTCGACCGTACCGAGGCTGTGATCAAGAAGATGAGCGAGATCGCCCTCAAGCAACCGGGCGTGGCCGATTCGGTGGCCTTCCCTGGCCTGTCGATCAACGGCTTCACCAACAGCCCGAACAGCGGCATCGTGTTCACCCCGCTCAAGCCGTTCGACGAGCGCAAGGACCCGAGTCAGTCGGCGGCGGCCATCGCGGCAGCCCTGAACGCCCAGTTCGCCGATATCCAGGACGCCTACATCGCAATCTTCCCGCCTCCGCCGGTTCAAGGCCTGGGCACCATCGGCGGCTTCCGCCTGCAGATCGAGGACCGCGGCAACCTGGGCTACGAAGCGCTGTACAAAGAGACCCAGAACATCATCGCCAAGAGCCACAACGTGCCGGAACTGGCGGGCCTGTTCACCAGCTACCAGGTCAACGTGCCGCAGGTCGATGCCGCCATCGACCGGGAAAAGGCCAAGACCCACGGCGTGGCGATCAATGACATCTTCGACACCCTGCAGGTCTACCTGGGCTCGCTGTACACCAACGACTTCAACCGCTTTGGCCGCACCTACCAGGTCAACGTCCAGGCCGAGCAGCAGTTCCGCCTCGACGCCGAGCAGATCGGCCAGCTGAAGGTGCGCAACAACCTGGGCGAGATGATCCCGCTGGCGACCTTCCTCAAGGTCAGCGACACCTCCGGGCCTGACCGGGTCATGCACTACAACGGCTTCATCACCGCCGAGATCAACGGTGCCGCGGCCCCCGGCTACAGCTCCGGCCAGGCCGAGGCGGCGATCGAGAAGCTGCTCAAGGAAGAACTGCCCAACGGCATGACCTTCGAATGGACCGACCTGACCTACCAGCAGATCCTCTCGGGCAACACCGCGCTGTTCGTGTTCCCGCTCTGCGTGCTGCTGGCCTTCCTGGTGCTGGCCGCCCAGTACGAAAGCTGGAGCCTGCCGCTGGCGGTGATCCTGATCGTGCCGATGACCCTGCTGTCGGCCATTACCGGGGTGATCATCTCCGGTGGCGACAACAACATCTTCACCCAGATCGGCTTGATCGTGCTGGTGGGCCTGGCGTGCAAGAACGCGATCCTGATCGTCGAGTTCGCCAAGGATGAACAGGCCAAGGGCCTCGACCCGCTGGCCGCGGTACTGGAAGCCTGCCGTCTGCGCCTGCGGCCGATCCTGATGACCTCGATCGCCTTCATCATGGGCGTGGTGCCGCTGGTGTTCAGCTCCGGCGCCGGCTCGGAAATGCGTCACGCCATGGGTGTGGCGGTGTTCTCGGGGATGATCGGGGTGACCGTGTTCGGCCTGTTCCTGACCCCAGTGTTCTTCTTCCTGATCCGCCGTTTCGTCGAGCGTCGCCAGGCCCGCAAGGCCGAGCACGCCGTCGCGCTGGAGACCCACGCATGAAGTTGCTCAAACACCTGACCCCGAGCCTGCTGGCACTGGCCCTGGCGGCCTGCGCCGTGGGCCCGGACTACAAGACGCCGGACACCGCGCCGGCCAAGCTGGACAGCGGTCTGGAGGCCAAGGCCTTCGACCGCAGCCGCTTCGAAAGCGTGTGGTGGAAGCAGTTCGACGACCCGGTGCTCAACCAACTGGTGCAGGCGTCGCTGGACGGCAACCGCGACCTGCGCGTGGCCTTTGCCCGCCTGAAAGCGGCGCGGTCGATTCGCGAGGACGTGTCCAATGACCAGATCCCCGTGGTCACCAGCCGCGCCAGCAGCGATCTGGGCAAGGGCCAGGTGCCCGGCCAAACTGAACGCCGGGTCAACAGCGAGCGTTATGACCTGGGCCTGGACATGGCCTGGGAGCTCGACCTGTTTGGCCGCATCCAGCGCCAGATCGAGGCCAGCGAAGCCCAGGAAGCCGCCGCCGAAGCCGACCTGCAACAACTGCAGGTCAGCCTGATCGCCGAGCTGGTCGACGCTTACGGCCAGTTGCGCGGCGCCCAGCTGCGCGAGCAGATCGCCGTGGCCAACCTCAAGACCCAGCAGCAGTCGCGGGACATCACCGTGACCCTGCGCGACACCGGGGTCGGCAATGAACTCGATGTGGTCCGCGCCGACGCCCGCCTGGCGGGTGTCGAAGCCACCGTGCCGCAGCTGCAGGCCGCACAGGTGCGGGCGAAGAACCGCATCGCCACCCTGCTCGGCCAGCGTCCGGACGCCCTGAGCGTCGATCTTGCGCCCAAGTCCCTGCCGGCCATCGCCAAGGCCTTGCCGGTGGGCGACCCCGGCGAGCTGCTGCGTCGCCGCCCGGACATCCGCAGCGCCGAACGCCAGCTGGCTGCGGCCACGGCCAACGTCGGCGTGGCCACCGCCGACCTGTTCCCGCGGGTCAGCCTCAGCGGCTTCCTCGGTTTCACCGCCGCGCGCGGCTCGCAGATCGGCTCCTCAGCGGCCAACGCCTGGGCGCTGGGCCCGAGCATCACCTGGGCGGCCTTCGACCTGGGCAGCGTGCGCGCCCGCCTGCGCGGGGCCAAGGCCGATGCCGAGGGCGCCCTGGCCAACTACGAACAGCAGGTGCTGCTGGCCCTGGAGGAATCCTCCAACGCCTTCAGCGACTATGGCAAGCGCCAACAGCGCCTGCTGGCGCTGATGCGCCAGAGCGACGCCAGCCGCAAGGCGGCGGAACTGGCTTCGGTGCGCTATCGCGAAGGCACGGTGGACTACCTGGTGCTGCTCGACGCCGAACGCGAGCGCCTGAGCGCCGAAGACGCCCAGGCCCAGGGCGAGGTCGAGCTGTACAGCGGCATCGTCGCGATCTACAAGGCGCTGGGCGGCGGCTGGCAACCCGACGTGGTGGCCAGCTCGCGCTGACCGCCCCCTGATGTGAAGACTCCTTTGGTTGGTTCCTCCCCCAACCGTTTGCCCCGAAGGCCTTGGTCTTCGGGGCTTTTTTATGTGCCATTGGCGGGACAGGTGCCCTGCAGGACATGCTCCCTGGCCCGGGCAATCGCTGCCTGTATTGCCCCTCGCGCCTGGGGGCTGTTCTTCCAGCAACTGCTGCCCAGCAGACCGGCCGCCTCGCTGACGATCTGCAGGGCGTCGGCCCCGGCCAGTCGCGCCAGCGAGTCATAACCCAACTGCTCGAGCCGCTGCACCACGGTCGGCCCCACGCCCTTGACCGCCAGCAACACTGCCCGCTCATGCGCATTGAACGCCATCTCCACCTCCCTGTGCCGTCGTGGCTTTGCAAGTGTTGCGAATAATGGCATATATCCTGATCAGCCCGCCCTCCCCAGGAGACTACCCATGCTCGGCGTGACCGACTACGGCGCTTTCGTGATCGCGTTCCTTATCCTCCTGGCGATCCCCGGGCCCGGCAACTTCGCCCTGATCACCGCCACCGGCAAGGGCGGCATCAAGGGCGGCCTGGCCGCTACTTTCGGAGTGATCCTCGGCGACCAGGTGCTGATGTGGCTGGCGGTGGCGGGCGTCGCCACCCTGCTGGCCGCCTATCCGGCCGCCTTCCATGTGGTGCAGTGGGCCGGCGCCGCCTACCTGGCCTGGCTCGGCCTGCGCATGGTGCTGAGCAAGCCCGGCGGCGCGCCGCGCGACAGCGGCATGGCCAGCGGCCGCTACCTGCGCCAGACCATGATGATCACTCTGCTCAACCCCAAGGCGATCATGTTCTACATGGCGTTCTTCCCGCTGTTCATCGACCCGGTGCGCCACCAGGGCGTGGTGACCTTCGCTTTCATGGCGCTGACCGTGGCTGGCCTGACCCTGCTCTACGGCCTGGTGGCGGTGCTGCTCACCCACCGCTTGGCCGAGCGCATGCGCGCCAGCCCGCGCATCACTAACCTGCTCGAACGCCTGGCCGGCGCCTGCCTGGTAGGCTTCGGCATCAAGCTGGCGGCAATGCGTTGATGTTCAGGCATCACGCAGCAGGTCATGGGCGTCGAGCAGGCGGAAGGCCACCTGCGGATTTCGCTCCAGTCCCCGGCGGATAGCGGCGGGGATCGACTGGCGGGTCTTGCGGCACAGGCCCGGCTGCGCCGCAAGCTCGATGACGATGCCGCGCATGGTGCGCACTTCGTTGAAGCCTGGGGCGATATGCACGCGGATGCCCAGCTGTTCGTAGAGGCGTGACTGCAGGCGCTGCAGGTCCTCCAGATCCTTGAGGTTTTCCAGGCGTTCGACCAGGCGCTTCTCCTCCTCGCGGGTGAGCAGCAGGATGCGTCGCTCGGGGCCGTCGGCCAGGCGTTCGCGGCCGCAGTCGCAGGCGCCCGGTGGACAAGGATGGCGTAAAGGAGGCAGGTTGGTCATGGGGGCAAGGATAGTCGCTACTCGACAACTGCAGGAAGAGGCCGCGATCGGTCCTGACTATCCTCCCGCCAGCAGACTCCGGTCGAACATGAACGCCCCGCTCCCCTGCGGGGTATGCCGGTACAGTTGCTGTGGACGCCCCAGCCTGGGCTGGTTCTTTTCTCCGGTGTCCTGCACCCAGCCTTCGCGCTTCATGCGCTCCAGACGTTTGCGCATCGAGGTGTTGTTGACCGGCTGCCCCAGGCACGCCTGCGCGGCGGCCAGCGCATCCAGCACGGTGAACCGCTCGGGTGCCAGGTACAACGGCAGGTTGGTGTACACGGCCTTGGCCACCAGCCGTTCATGGGCACGCTCGACCAGCAGGCGATGATCGAACGGCAACGGCGGTTCGTTGTCCAGGACGCGTTGCAGATCGAAAAAGGCAATCTGCGGGTCCTCGACCACAACCGCAGGATCGAGCAACGCCAGGTAGTAAGTGCTCAAGGTCCAGCCCCGAGGGTCGCGGGAAGCATTGCCCTCGGTGCCGACCTGCTCCAGGTGGCGCGGGCGCACCTTGGCCTTTTCCGAGAGCGCCCGGCAGGCGGCGGCATCCAGGTTGTTGTCCGCGGAACTGCCATTGACGATGACACCCGGCAAGGCCCACTGCCCCTTGTAGGGCTCGCGTTCGCGCGGGGACAGCAACACCTCCAGGCGCTGGCTGTGGGGTGACAGGCGCAGGGTGACGATATCGACACTGGCCAGGACTTCAGCTGTGCTCACGGAACGGATCCTTAATCAACATACGCCTATATTCCATCAGAGCGATTAAATAGAGCAACCCTGAACCCCTGGATAAAATGACCTTGACACACTTAATTCACCAGGTGGAATATATAGCCATTCCAGCCGAGGAGTTTCCTCCAATGAAAATCGCCAGTTTCGATGTCGACGCGCAGAACGGCTTCACCGCCAACGCCCCCCAGGAGCTGCCGGTGCCCGGCGGCCACCTGATCGCCCCTGCGCTCAACGCCATGGCCCAACGCGCCTCGCTGCGCCTGGGCAGCAAGGACGCGCACCCGGCCAACGCCGCCTGGGTGGTCGCCGAGCCGGGCCAGATGCTGCAAGCATTGCCCCTGGCCAATGCCGACCTGACCTGGGTCAGCCACTGCGTCCCCGGTACGCCGGGCTTCGAGCTGCTGCCCGGCCTGCCCGCTCCCATCGACTACGACTACTTTGTCTGGAAAGGCGTCGAGCCTGACCTGCACCCCTATGGGGCGTGCTACCACGACCTGGCCGAGCGCCGCTCTACCGGCGTCATCGAGTTCCTCAAGGTGCAACAGGTGCAGGCGATCATCGTCGGTGGCCTGGCACTGGACTACTGCGTGCGCACCACCGCCCTGCAGCTGCGCCGCGCCGGCTTCGAGGTGCTGCTGTACCTGCCGGCCTGCCGCGCCCTGAGCACCGAGGGCGCACAGGCGGCCTGCGATGAAATGGCCAGCACCGGCATCCATCTGTGTGCCGACGAACAGGCCCTCGATACCCGGCTCGACTTACTCAAGGAGGACCACCCATGAGCGACAGCGTCTTCGGCCCACGGATCATCCAGAACCTGCTGGACACCGACTTCTACAAGATCACCATGATGCAGGCGGTGCTGCACAACTACCCCAACGCCGAAGTGGAATGGGAGTTCCGCTGCCGCAATGACGAGGATTTGGCGCCCTACCTCGCCGAGATCCGCTACCAGGTCGAGCAGTTGGCCGATGTCTCGGTCACCCACGACCAATTGGCCTACCTGGAAAAGATCCCGTTCATCAAGCCGGACTTCATCCGCTTCCTCAGCCTGTTCCGCTTCAACCTGCGCTATGTGCAGGTCGGCCTGGACAATGCCGGGCAACTGGCGATCCGCGTGCGCGGCCCGTGGCTGCACGTGATCCTGTTCGAGATCCCGCTGCTGGCGATCATCAGTGAGGTACGCAACCGCTACCGCTATCGCGAGGTGCTGATCGAACAGGTCGGCGAACGCCTGTACCAGAAGCTCGACTGGCTCAAGGCAGAAGCCAGCGACGACGAACTGGCCGGTCTGCAACTGGCCGACTTCGGTACCCGCCGGCGATTCTCCTATCGGGTACAGGAAGAGGTGGTGCATATCCTAAAACGCGACTTCCCTGGGCGTTTCGTCGGCACCAGCAACGTGCACCTGGCCCGCGAATACCAGATCAAGCCCATCGGCACCATGGCCCACGAATGGTTCATGGCCCACCAGCAGCTCGGCCCGCGCCTGGTCGACAGCCAGGCCGCCGCGCTGGAATGCTGGGTACGTGAGTACCGTGGCCAGCTGGGCATCGCCCTGACCGACTGCATCGGCATGGATGCATTCATGAAGGACTTCGACCTGTACTTCGCCAAGCTCTTCGACGGCCTACGGCATGACTCGGGCGAGCCGCTGGCCTGGGCCGAGAAAGCCATCGCCCACTACCAGCGACTGGGCATCGATCCACGTGGCAAGACGCTGATCTTCTCCGACGGCCTGGACTTCGAGAAGATGCTGATGCTCTATCGCGCCCTGCACGGGCGGATCAACGTCAGCTTCGGTATCGGTACCAACCTGACCTGCGACATCCCCGGGGTCAGGCCGATGAACATGGTGATCAAGATGACCGCCTGCAACGGCGCGCCGGTGGCGAAGATCTCCGACAGTCCGGGCAAGACCCAGTGCCGGGACGAGAATTTCGTGGCGTACCTGCGGCATGTGTTCAACGTCCAATAACCCCGGGGCTGCTACGCAGCCCTTTGGCCGGCAAGTCGGCTCCCACAGGGTAGGCACTGCGTCCAAGGTTTTTCACCAAGGCCCTCGTTGCCACGCACATTTGCTTGTATGGTGTTGTCCAAGAAGGATGTTTTACCCGCACAGGAAAGACCAGATGCCCCAACGCAATGTCATCAACGCCTCCGTCAGCCCCAAGGGCAGCCTGGAGACGCTGTCGCAACGTGAAGTCCAGCAACTGAGCGAAGTCGGTACCGGCAGCCTCTACACCCTGTTCCGCCAGTGCGCCCTGGCCATCCTCAACACCGGCGCCCATGTCGACAACGCCAAGACCATCCTCGAGGCCTACAAAGATTTCGAGGTACGCATCCACCAGCAGGACCGCGGCGTGCGCCTGGAACTGCTCAACGCCCCGGCCGACGCCTTCGTCGACGGCGAAATGATCGCCAGCACCCGCGAGATGCTGTTCAGCGCCCTGCGCGACATCGTCTACACCGAGAGCGAGCTGGCCAGCCAGCGCATCGACCTCGAGAGCTCCCAGGGCCTCACCGACTACGTCTTCCACCTGCTGCGCAACGCCCGCACCCTGCGCCCGGGCGTCGAGCCGAAGATGGTGGTGTGCTGGGGCGGTCACTCGATCAGCAGCGAGGAATACCAGTACACCAAGAAGGTCGGCCACGAGCTGGGCCTGCGCAAGCTGGATGTCTGCACCGGCTGCGGCCCGGGCGTGATGAAAGGCCCGATGAAGGGCGCCACCATCGCCCACGCCAAGCAGCGCATGCACGGCAGCCGCTACCTGGGCCTGACCGAGCCGGGCATCATCGCCGCCGAGGCGCCCAACCCGATCGTCAACGAACTGGTGATCCTGCCGGATATCGAGAAGCGCCTGGAAGCCTTCGTCCGCGTTGGCCACGGCATCATCATCTTCCCCGGCGGCGCCGGCACCGCCGAGGAGTTCCTGTACCTGCTCGGCATCCTCATGCACCCGGAAAACCAGGACCTGCCGTTCCCGGTCGTGCTCACCGGGCCGCGCAGCGCAGAAGCCTTCCTGCTGCAACTGCACGCCTTCGTCGGGGCCACCCTCGGCGAGGCCGCCCAGCGTCATTACCAGATCATCATCGACGATCCGGCCGAAGTCGCCCGGCAGATGGTCGAGGGGCTCAAGGCGGTCAAGCAGTTCCGCCGCGAGCGTAACGACGCCTTCCACTTCAACTGGCTGCTGAAAATCGACGAAGGCTTCCAGCACCCGTTCGACCCGACCCACGAGAACATGGCCAACCTGGCCCTGCGCCGCAACCTGCCGCCCCACGAACTGGCGGCCAACCTGCGCCGGGCGTTCTCCGGGATCGTCGCCGGCAACGTCAAGGACAAGGGCATTCGCCTGATCGAGGAGCACGGGCCGTACCAGATCCGTGGCGACGCGGCGATCCTCGACCCGCTCGGGCGCCTGCTGCAGGCGTTCGTCGACCAGCACCGCATGAAGCTGCCCGGCGGGGCGGCGTATGTGCCGTGCTATGAGGTGGTAGCCTGAGACCTCGGGGGGCCGCCTTGCGGCCCCTTTGCTGGCAGGCCGGCGCTCACAGGGGCAAGTTACACACCACTTCCCGCAACATCCTGCAGACATTTCCCAAGCCAGGCAGTGAACCTGCCTACAAAAAAACGGTCTTTCGCTGACGGTCAATCCACCCGACCGGATCGCCGGCCCAGTCATCGGGCCTTCATTCGTCCTGTTTCAGCGAAGACCAGCATGCCAGACATCCAGCCCGTTCCTCCTGCCCTCACCGTCCTGCGCGGCGGCCTGATCGCCGCCCTGATCGCCCTTGCCGCCCCAGCCCACGCCGAAGAGCCGGCCAGCGATGCGCGCTGGGTCAGCGACAGCCTGAGCACCTATGTCCGCAGCGGCCCCACCGACGGCCACCGCATCGTCGGCACGCTCAAGTCGGGGCAGAAGGTCACCCTGGTCACCAGCCAGGGCAACTACAGCCAGGTACGCGGGCAGAGCGGCGACCTGGTGTGGATCCTCACCAGCGACTTGCAGGCGGTGCCCGGCCAAAGCGAGCGCCTGCCGCAGCTCGACGCCCAGGTGGCCGAACTGTCCGGCCAGCTCAAGACCATCGACGACAGCTGGAAGAACCGCGTGCAGGGCATGCAGGAGACCCTCGACTCGCGCAAGGCGCTGATCGACGAGCTGGAAAGCCGCAACAAGGCACTCAACGAACAGCTCGAGCAGAGCCAGTCGACCCTGCGCGACACCCAGGCACGCCTGGGTGACGAGAACAAGCAGGTGATGATGCGCTACATGGTCTACGGTGGCAGCATCGCCGGGGCCGGCCTGCTGGCCGGGCTGATCCTGCCGGCGCTGACCCGTGGCCGCAAACGTAACGACCGCTGGTTCTGAGCAATGGGGCACGGTCTGGCCTTGGGATGATCGCGTAGCAGGGTCTACGCTAAAGGGTTCACACAACGAGATCCCTGCCCATGCCCTTGCGACTCTGCTCTTTGGCCCTTGCCTTGGCCTGCGCCACCGCCCAGGCCGCCGACCCGACGCCCCAGGCCCTGTTCAGCCAGGCCCAGGCCGAACAGCCTCACTACCTGGAAACCCTCAAGACCCTGGTGGCCGTGGACACCGGCACCGGTACCGAGCCCGGCCTGAAGCAGGTCGGCAACGAACTGGTGAAACGACTGGAGGCTCTCGGCGCCAAGGTCACGACGCAGCCGGCCACGCCTTCGGTGGGCGACAACATCGTCGGAACGCTCAAGGGCAGTGGCGACAAGGACTTCCTGCTGATGGTCCACTACGACACGGTGTTCGGCCCCGGAACCGTGGCCAAGCGCCCGTTTCGGATCGACGGCGACCGCGCTTACGGCCCCGGCGTGGCCGATGCCAAGGGCGGCGTGGCGATGATCCTGCATGCGCTGAAACTGCTGCAGGACCAGCAGTACAAGGGATACCGCACCCTCACCGTGCTGTTCAACCCGGACGAGGAAATGGGCTCGACCGGCTCGCGGCAGCTGATTGCCGAACTGGCGCGCAAGCATGACTTCGTCTTCTCCTACGAGCCGCCCGACAAGGACGCGGTCACCGTCGCCACCAACGGCATCAATCGCCTCAAGCTCGAGGTCAAGGGCCGCGCCTCCCACGCAGGCTCCGCCCCGGAGGCCGGGCGCAACGCGCTGCTGGAGCTGGCGCACCAGTTGCTGCAATTGAACAACCTCGGCGACAAGAGCAAGGGCACCACCGTCAACTGGACCCTGGCCAAGGCCGGGGAAAAAGCCAACATCATTCCCGCCCAGGCCAGCGCCGAGGCCGACATGCGCTACTCCGACCTGAGCGAGACCGAGCGGGTGCAGGAGGATGCCCTGCGGATCATCAAGAAACAGCTGGTGGCCGATACCCAGGTCGAGCTGGTCATGGAAAAAGGCCGTCCGCCGCTGGCCAGGAACGACGCCTCCACGGAACTTGCGCAAACGGCGCGGCAGCTCTACAGCAAGATCGACCGGCAGTTGCAGCCGATCGCCATGCGCTTCGGCACCGACGCCGGCTACGCCTACGTGCCCGACAACGACAAGCCGGCGGTGCTGGAGACCCTCGGCGTGGTCGGCGCCGGCTTGCATGGCGACGACGAATACATGGAGATCGCCAGCGTGGCGCCACGCTTGTACCTGACGGTGGCGATGATCCGGCACCTGGCGCAGTAAGTCTTCATGAATATCCTTTACGACGAACGTGTCGACGGACCGTTGCCAGCCGTGGACAAGCCGGCACTGCTGGCCGCCCTGCGCGAGGCCCTGCCCGACCTGGAGATCCTGCACCGCGGCGAAGACCTCAGGCCCTACGAGTGCGACGGCCTCTCGGCGTACCGCACGCTACCGCTGCTGGTGGCGCTGCCCGAGCGCATCGAGCAGGTGCAGGCGCTGCTGCGGCTCTGCCACCAGCACGGCGTGCCGGTGGTGGCGCGCGGCGCCGGCACCGGCCTGTCCGGCGGCGCCCTGCCGTTGAGCCAGGGCATCCTGCTGGTAATGGCGCGCTTCAAGCGCATTCTCGAGGTCAACCCGCAGGGCCGCTTCGCCCGGGTCCAGCCTGGTGTGCGCAACCTGGCGATCTCCCAGGCGGCGGCGCCCCATGGGCTGTACTACGCGCCCGATCCGTCCTCGCAGATCGCCTGCTCGATCGGCGGCAATGTCGCCGAGAATGCCGGTGGCGTGCATTGCCTGAAATACGGCCTGACCGTGCATAACCTGCTCAAGGTGGAAATCCTCACCGTCGAAGGCGAACGCCTGGTGCTGGGCAGCGATGCCCTGGACAGCCCCGGATTCGACCTGCTGGCGTTGTTCACCGGTTCCGAAGGCATGCTCGGTATCGTCACCGAAGTCACCGTCAAGCTGCTGCCCAGACCGCAGGTGGCACGGGTACTGCTGGCCAGTTTCGACAGCGTCGAGGATGCCGGGGGCGCGGTGGCCGAAATCATCGGCGCCGGGATCATCCCGGCTGGACTCGAGATGATGGACAACCTGGCGATTCGCGCCGCCGAGGATTTCATCCATGCCGGCTACCCGCTGGACGCGGCGGCGATCCTGCTGTACGAGCTCGACGGTGTCGAGGCCGACGTGCAGGACGACTGCGCACGGGTCGATGCCGTGCTGCGCAGGGCCGGCGCCCGCGAGGTGCGCCTGGCCTGTGACGAAGCCGAGCGCGCGCGCTTCTGGGCTGGGCGCAAGAATGCCTTCCCGGCGGTGGGGCGCATTTCCCCGGACTACTACTGCATGGATGGCACCATCCCGCGCCGGGAGTTGCCACGGGTGCTCAAGGGCATCAGCGAGCTTTCCCGGCAGTACGGCCTGCGGGTGGCCAACGTGTTCCATGCCGGCGACGGCAACCTGCACCCGCTGATCCTGTTCGATGCCAACCTGCCCGGCGAACTGGAGCGCGCCGAGGCCATCGGCGGCAAGATCCTCGAACTGTGCGTGGCCGTCGGCGGCAGCATCACCGGCGAACACGGCGTGGGCCGGGAGAAGATCAACCAGATGTGCGCGCAGTTCAACAGCGACGAGATCACCTTGTTCCACGCGGTCAAGGCCGCCTTCGACCCACGGGGCCTGCTCAACCCGGGCAAGAACATCCCCACCCTGCAGCGCTGCGCCGAGTTCGGCGCGCTGCATGTGCACAACGGGCAACTGCCCTTCCCCGACCTGGAGCGTTTCTGATGGACAGGGACTTGAGCCAGGACCTGCGGGAGCAGGTCAACCAGGCGCTGGAGATGCGCACTCCGCTGCGCATCCAGGGCGGCAACAGCAAGGCCATGCTCGGTCGCCCGGTAACCGGGCAGGTCATCGACATCCGCGGCCACCGGGGCATCGTCGGCTACGACCCCACCGAACTGGTACTCACCGCCCGCGCCGGCACGCCGCTGCGGGAGGTCGAGGCGACACTGCACGAGGCCGGGCAGATGCTGGCCTGCGAACCACCACACCTGGGCCCCGAGGCAACGCTGGGCGGCATGGTCGCGGCCGGGCTGTCGGGGCCAAGGCGGCCTTGGGCCGGGTCGGTGCGTGACTACGTCCTCGGTACCCGGCTGATCACCGGCCACGGCAAGCACCTGCGCTTTGGCGGCGAGGTGATGAAGAATGTCGCCGGCTACGACGTATCGCGGCTGATGGCGGGCAGCTTCGGCTGCCTGGGGCTGCTCACCGAGGTGTCGTTGAAGGTGCTGCCGCGACCACGCCAGTGCCTGGGCCTGTGCCTGGAGATGAACGTAGGCCAGGCCCTGGCCGAACTCGTCGAATGGGGCCGGCAAGCGCTGCCGATCAGCGCTGCCTGCCATGACGGCGAGACGCTGCACCTGCGCCTGGAAGGCGGCGAAGGCTCGGTGCGCTCGGCCCGCGAGCGCCTGGGTGGCGAAGCGCTCGACACGAACTTCTGGCACGACCTGCGCGAGCAGCGCCTGGCCTTCTTCGCCGCACCCGCGACGCTGTGGCGGCTTTCCCTGCCCCTTGCCTGCGGCGCCCTCGACCTTCCGGGGCGTCAGTTGCTCGACTGGGGCGGCGCCCAGCGCTGGCTAAAGTCTGATGCCCCGGCGTCCGTCATCCGGGCGTTGGCGGCCGAGGCCGGCGGTCATGCCACCGCCTACCGGCCCGGTGATGACAGCAGCGCCCCGCTTGATCCTTTGACGCTGCGCTATCACCAGGCGCTCAAACGCCAACTCGATCCCCAGGGCGTGTTCAACCCTGGCCGCCTGTACGCCGACCTGTGAGGCCACGGCATGCACACACACCTGAGCGAATCCGCCCGCCAACTGCCCCGCGCCGACGAGGCCGAACGTATCCTGCGCGCCTGCGTGCACTGCGGGTTCTGCACCGCCACCTGCCCCACCTACCAGTTGCTCGGCGATGAACTGGACGGGCCTCGCGGGCGCATCTACCTGATCAAGCAGGTGCTCGAAGGCGAGCCGGTGAGCACCAGCACCCAGGCGCACCTGGACCGTTGCCTGAGCTGTCGCAACTGCGAGACCACCTGCCCGTCGGGGGTGGAGTACCACAACCTGCTCGACATCGGCCGCGCCGTGGTCGACCGGCAAGTCCCCCGACCACCGGGGCAACGCCTGCTGCGCGCCGGCCTGCGCGCCGTGGTGCCACGGTCTGGCGCATTCAAGGCCCTGGTGCGCGCCGGCCAGGCCCTGCGCCCCCTGCTCCCGGCCAGCCTCAAGGACAAGCTGCCGGCGCATGTTGTAGCCCCACGCCAACGCCTGACACCGCGCCACGCCCGACATGTGCTGCTGCTCGAAGGCTGCGTGCAGCAGGCCCTTTCACCCAACACCAACGCCGCCGCCACGCGCCTGCTTGACCGGCTCGGCATCAGCGTCAAACCGGTCCATGAGGCCGGCTGCTGCGGCGCCGTGGACTATCATCTGGATGCCCAGGCGCGTGGCCTCGACCGTGCCCGGCGCAACATCGACGCCTGGTGGCCGGCCATCGAGGCCGGCGCCGAGGCCATTGTGCAGACCGCCAGCGGCTGCGGTGCGTTCGTCCGCGACTATGGCCACCTGCTGGAACAAGACCCGCGTTACGCCGCCAAGGCCGCCACGGTCAGTGCCCTGTCCCGCGACCTGGTGCAGGTGCTGCAGGCCGAGCCACTGGAGCGACTGGGTGTCTGCACCGAGCAGCGCCTGGCGTTCCACTGCCCCTGCACCCTACAGCATGCCCTCAAGCTCGGCGGAGCGGTGGAAGGCCTGCTGCAGCGCCTGGGCTTCCACCTCACCCAGGTGCCCGATGGCCACCTGTGCTGCGGCTCGGCCGGCACCTATTCGCTGACCCAGCCGACGTTGGCGCGCCAGCTACGCGACAACCGCCTCAACGCCCTGGAAAGCGGCAACCCGCAGCTCATTGCCACCGCCAACATCGGCTGCCAGCTGCACCTCGGCGGTGCCGGGCGCACGCCGGTGCGGCACTGGATCGAAATCGTCGAGGCGGCTCTTGAGCCCGGCGCTGTCGAGGCGACGGAAATTGTGCCCCGCCCCTGACGCGGATCAAGGCGATGTTCAACCTGGCACCTGTAATTTCGGAACCCTCCTACCGAAAACACGGAAGCTTCTAGATTGTTGCCACACCGTCGGCAAAACATCATCCGACCTGGAGACGTGACCGCCGCCCCGGCGCGGCCAACCCCATCCAGACGAGGCCATGCCATGCCCGCAAACGCTGATCACCCTACCCGTGAACTGCGCCATACCCTGCGCCAACTGCTGGCCCACGAGGTCAGCAACCCCGATGACAATCCGCACCTGTCCGGGGTGCGGTTCTTCTGTGCCACCGACGAGCACACCCGCCAGCTGATCGAGCGGGTCGAGTTGCTCGCCAGCGAAGCCTTCTTCGATGCCAAGGGCCGCGCCATCCCAGCCCGCATGCGCGAAGCCGCGGTGGACGGCGTGTGCATCCAGCAGAAACGCAAGGCCTGCGAAGACGAGACGGTGATCCGCATCGCACTGCCGGAAAAAGGCTACATCACCATCAGTACCGCCCGACTTTGACTCCTCGTCGCCGACAAGCCAGATCCCACAGGGTGAACACGGTCCTTGTGGGAGCCGACTTGCCGGCGATGGGCCGCAGAGCGGTCCCCTTGCAGCCAACGCAATAAACCCCGAAGCTTTTATCCCCCTGCGCTTCGGACACCCTCCCCCGATGGAACTGCACATCCGCCTCGAAGGCCGCAAAGGCCTGGCCGAACAGCTCTACCAGCAACTGCGCGCCGGTATTGACAGCGGCCACCTGGCCGCCGGCACCCAGCTGCCACCCACGCGTCTCTTGGCCGAACAACTGGGGGTTTCGCGCAAGACCGTGGCCGAAGCCTATTCGCGCCTGACCTATGACAACCTGCTCAGCGGCGTGGTCGGTCGCGGCACGTTCATCACCCCGCGCCACACGCCGCGCCAGAGCGACTGCGACAACATCCCGCTGGCCGCCGCCGACACCCTCGAACGCTGGCGCCAGCGCGCCACGGTGCTGGGCCGGCGGGCGCTGGACGCACCGTCGCGCTATGACTTCATCGGCGGCGCCTCGAGCAAGGCGCAGTTCCCCTACGACCACTGGCGCAGTTGCATGAACTACGCCCTGCGCCGCAGCCAGCGCCACCCCGACCGGCAGTTTTCCGCCCAGGGCCTGCCGGAGCTGCGCGAGGCCATCGCCCACCAGATCGCCTTCACCCGCGGCATCCAGTGCGCGGCCAGCGATGTGCTGGTGTGCAATGGCGCCCAGCAGGCCTTGGACCTGATCGTCCGGGTACTGGTCGAACCCGGCTGCAAGGTGGCCATGGAGGACCCGGGCTACCCACCGGCACGCCAACTATTCCTGGCCCTCGGCGCGCGCCTGCAGTCGGTGCCGGTGGACGACCAGGGGCTGTGCGTCGAGCAGATCGAGGACGGCACCCGGCTGATCTACGTGACACCCTCGCACCAGTTTCCGCTGGGCATGCCCATGGCCGAGCCACGGCGCCAGGCGCTGCTGGCGCGGGCCGCGGAGCTTGGCGCGCTGATCATCGAGGACGACTACGACTGCGAGTTCCGCTACCAGGGGCCGGCCGCCGAAGCCCTGCAGCGCCTGGATCGACATGGCCTGGTGGCCTATGTCGGGACCTTCTCCAAGACCCTGCTGCCGGAACTGCGCCTGGGTTACGCGGTGCTGCCGCCGACCGTGCTGCAGGCCGCCTGCGTGGCCAAGCACCTGAGCGACTGGCACAGCCCTAGCCTGCAGCAGTGGGCGCTGGCGCGGTTCATCAGCGAAGGTCACCTGAACAAGCACATCCGCCGTTGCCACGAGGTGTACAGCGCCCGCCGCGAACGGATCCTGGCACGCCTGGGTGGCGACCTGGCGCCGTGGTTCGACGCGGTGCCGGCCAGCGCCGGCTTTCACCTGAGCGCGCTGGCCAAGCCCGGGGTGGACGTCGAGCTGCTGATCAACCTGGCGCGCAAGGTGGAGGTCGGTCTTTACTCCCTGGCGCCATTCTTCAGCGAAGCGCCGGTCAGGCCAGGCCTGTTGTTCGGCTTCGGTGCCATCGAACTGCTGGACATCGACCCGGCACTGGACCGGGTCGGCGATACCCTGCAACGCCTCAGTTGAGCGCCGCCGCAGGCGCTCGCCGCTCACCGGCGATGGCCCGGGCATAACCGTTGGGGGCGAAACGCACGGTCACCAGCAGCATCGCCAGCACCGTGCAGGTCAGCAGGGTCCAGGACGCCTGGAAGTCGCCGCTGACATCACGCAGCCAGCCGGTGATGTACGGCACGATACCGGTGATGATGAAACCCACGCCCTGGACAAAAGCCGCCAAGCTGCCGGCTTCACCGGGCGTGCGCAGGTGCTCCAGGGTCAGCGTCAGGCTCAGGCTGAAGCACGCGCCCAGACCCAGGCCGATCAGCGCCACCCACAGGCCCATGGCGCTGGTCGGCGCCAGCAGCAAGCCAAGAAAGCCCGCCAGCTGGATGAGCAAGGCCAGCCACAGCCCCGGCCGGCGATCGGCCAGGCGCCGCAGCAGCAACGGCAGGCCCAGGGCGCCGCAGACCTGGAAGATGGTCATCAACCCGACTAGCTCGCCGCCACTCTGGGCCGTGCCGCCGTGCTCCAGGTGATAGGCCGGCAACCAGGCGACCATGCTCGTGTAGCCGCCGTTGATCAGCCCGAAGTAGAGCGCCAGCAGCCAGGCCCGACGGTTGCCGAACCAGTGCCCGCCGCCGCCACCGGCCAGGGACGGCGTGTCCTGGCGCGGGCGCAGGGCGACCCACGCCACGATAGCCAGCAGCGCCGGCAGCGCCCACAGGCCAAGGCCGAACTGCCAATGGCCAAAGTGCGCGGTGATCGATGGGCCCAACACCGCCGCCAGGCCACCGCCACTCATCAACGCCGCCGAATACAGCCCCATGGTCGCTGCCAGGCGGCCGGGGAACCAGCGGTTGACCAAGCCTGGCATCATGCCCTGCACCACGGCGACGCCCAGCCCGGCGACCACCGCGCTTGCGATCAGCGCCCAGGCGCTGTCCAGTTGCAGGCGCCACAGACATGCCAGGGCGATGGCCGCCAGCCCCGCCAGCATGCCGCCATGCTCGCTCAACCAGCGCCGCAGCCAGGGTTGCAGGAGCGGCACCAGGCCCATGCACAGCACCGGCAACGCGGTCAGCAGCGCCGCCTGCTGGTAGCCCAGGCCAGTGCTATGGCGCATCGGTTCGAGCAGCGGGCCGATGCTGGTGAGGATCGGCCGTAGGTTCAACGCCAGCAGCACTACCAGCAACAGGTTCAACGTGCCTCTCATGCTTCGCCGACCTGCTGCCATTCACGGTACAGGCCGCTTTCACCCGCCGGTTTCAGCGGGCGCAGGGGCAGGCTCTGCTGCCGAGGCGGGCGGGCCATCTGCGCATACACCGCGGCGGTGGACAACCCATAGGGCTCGCCCTCGTCGTTGTCATAGGCGAACCAGGCGCGCTCGATGCCGCACAGGTGCATGGCGGCCAGGCACATCGGGCACGGATGGCCGCTGGCGTAGATCTCGGCGCCGTCCAGGCGCGCCCGGCCGAGCACCTGGGCGGCCTGGCGGATGGCCTGCATCTCGGCGTGGCTGGTCGGGTCCTGGGTACTGTGGATCTCGTTGACGGCACGGGCGATCACCTGCCCCTGATGGACCAGCACGGCGCCGAAGGGGCGGCCACCGGCCTGGATATTGGCGCGGGCAAGCTCAAGGGCCTCGCGCATGAATCGATCTGCGGACATGAAACGGTTCTCAGGTGTTGACCCGCCCATTATCCCGACTCGACCGCCCTGGCAGAAATGAAGAGATTGGATGCCTGTCAGTGCTCATCCGAATGACCGATTGGCCTCCTGGCAAAGCGCGGGATTGGCTATTCGGCGCGGCGCGGCCTGGCGCTAAGGTAGTGCCACTTACCTCTTGCCGACCTGGAGTCTCACCATGCACGACCGTATCGAATGGGCCAAACACTCGCCGGAAGCCTACAAGGCCATGATCGGCCTCGAACAGGCGCTGGTCGCCTCGGGCCTGGAGCACTCGCTGCTCGAGCTGATCCGCCTGCGCGCCTCGCAGATCAATGGCTGCGCCTATTGCATCAACATGCACGCCAACGATGCGCGCAAGGCCGGCGAAACCGAGGCGCGCCTGCAGACCCTGAGCGTCTGGCGCGAGACACGCTACTTCAGCGAGCGCGAGCGGGCCGCCCTGGCCTGGGTCGAGAGCCTGACCCGCCTGGCCGAGCGTGGCGCGCCGCAGGACGAGTACCAGGCGCTGCTGGAGCACTTCAGCGCCAAGGAGGTCGCCAACCTGACCCTGGCCATCGCCACCATCAATGCCTGGAACCGTTTCGGCGTAGGCTTTGCGATGGTGCCGGCATAAGCCGCCAACGACGCCCGCGCCTGCCCCTTGGGTGGGAGCGGGTGGGCATGCGCTGTCAATCCTGTCGCAGATGCTCCACCAGCCGACGCAACATGGCATCGCATCCCTGTAGCTGCTCGAGACTGACAAACTCGTCGGGCTTGTGCCCCTGCTCCATGCTCCCCGGCCCGCACACCACGGTGGGGATGCCGGCCTGGTCGAACAAGCCGCCCTCGGTGCCGAAGGCCACCGTGCCAAAGTCGCTCGAACCACTGATCAAGGCCACCAGGCGCGCCGCCTCGCTGTCGGCAGGCGTGGCCAGGCCTGGGTAGGCACTCAACGGTCGCAGGCGGATATCGCTCGCTCCGCTCACCGCGCGCATGCGCGGCAGCAACTGTGTCTCGGCGTAGGCCTGCAGCCGATCGGCCACGACCTGCGCCTCGAAGCCGGGCAAGGCACGCACCTCGAAATCGAACTCGCATTCGGCGGGGACAATGTTCAGGGCACGACCGCCCTTGATCACACCGGTCTGTACTGTGGAGAACGGCGGGTCGAAGCGCTCGTCGTGGTACTCGGGACGCGCCAGGTCGTCACCGATCTCGCCCAGCTTGCCGATCAGCCGCGCCGCGTACTCGATGGCGTTGACGCCGTAGGGGGCATAGGCCGAGTGGCAAGCGGCGCCATGTACCTGGCAACGCATGGCCAGCTTGCCCTTGTGGCCTAGCACCGGCTTGAGTTCGGTGGGCTCACCGATCAGGCACAGCCGCGGCTTGTGCGGGCGCTGCGCCAGGGCGGCGAGCATCGAGCGCACGCCCAGGCAGCCGACTTCTTCGTCATAGGAAAACGCCAGGTGCACCGGCAGCTTCAGCGGCTGAGCGAGTAACGCCGGCACCGTCGCCAGCACCGAGGCGATGAAGCCCTTCATGTCGGCCGTGCCGCGACCGTACAGGCGCCCTTCGCGCTCAGTCAGCCGGAACGGTTCGACGCTCCAGGCCTGGCCCTCCACCGGCACCACATCGGTATGCCCGGAAAGCACCACGCCGCCACGGTCGTCGGGGCCGATGGTGGCGAACAGATTGGCCTTGGTGCCCTCTTCATTGTGGAACAGCTCGCTGGCGACACCAAGCCCAGCCAAGTAGTCGCGGATGAAGGCGATCAGCTCAAGGTTGGAATCGCGGCTGACGGTGGCGAACTCGACCAACCGCTCCAACAGCGCACGGCTGGAAACCTCATTCATCGCCCGGCACTCCGTAGCTCGGCGCGGCGGTCGGGTTCAGGGCGCGGGTCACATAGTCCTGCATCTGCGGGCGGTAGGCCTGCCAGAGGTTGTCCAGCTCGGCGATGGGATCGTGCTCGGTCCAGTCCACGCGCAGGTCCACCAGCGGCCAGGTCAGCTCGCCGGCGATCTTCAACGCCGCCGAGTGTACCGGCCCCGCCTCGCCACCGGCGGCCATGGCCGCGTGCATCGCCGCCAGCAGGCGGTCGGCCAGGTGGCCGCCGGCCTGTTCGAACGCAGCCACCATGGCCTCGATCACCGCCCGCGACGACAGCAGGTTGCCGGCCGCGGCGCATTGTTCGCCGGCCACGGCGTTGTGCACGCCCAGGGCCTCCTTGCCGGTGAACAACGCTACCTGGCCCTGGCTGTCGATCACCGTGACCTGGCGATACTCGCTCCAGCCATTGGCGCTCAGCACCCGGTCCAGTGCCGCGGCGGGCGGCAGCTGGCCCTGCTCGAGGGCGTCGAGGATCTGCGGGCCGAGGGCCGGCAGGGTGATGTTCTGGGTGGCCACGGCACCGACCCCGGCCCGCACCCATGGGCAGCGGGCGCCGACGGCGATGCTCGATGAACTGATGGCGATGCCGACCTGGCCGGTTTCCTGGCAGCGGCCGATGATGGAGAAGGTCATGGTGCAGCTCCTGTGTTGGGGTTACCGGCATTCTCGGTGGGCCCCGGGAGCTGCGAAACCAACATTTTCCTCGGCACTGGGCAGGAAAAAACTAAGGCCGCTCCACAGGGTCCTGCGCAATCCCTAGAAACCGCTGCAGCCCATTGCCAGCAGAGCCTTCGCCAATTTATCGGCAAGCCCCAACTAAATACTATTTTCGCGATTTCCCGCCCATCCCTAGTCTGGCCCCAGGCAAAGGCGGTCCCCACCGACCTGAACAAGAACGCCGCTGAAGAAGGGCTGGGACATGACACTGAACAACATCGAAATCGACACCCTCGTGGTCGGCGCCGGCCAGGCCGGCGTGGCCATGAGCGAACACCTGAGCAAGCTCGGCGTGCCACACCTGGTGCTGGAGCGCAAGCGCATCGCCGAGGCCTGGCGCACCGGACGCTGGGATTCGCTGGTGGCCAACGGGCCGGTCTGGCACGACCGCTTCCCGGGCCTGGAATTCGACCTCGACGCCGACGCCTTCGCCGGCAAGGACCAGGTCGCCGACTACTTCGAGCAGTACGTGCGCAAGTACAACCTGCCGGTACGCACCGGGGTCGAGGTGAGGAAGGTGGTGCGCAACGCCGACCGCCCGGGCTTCACCATCGACACCAACCAGGGCGTGATCCGCGCCAACCGCGTAGTGGCCGCCACCGGCCCGTTCCAGCGCCCGGTGATCCCGGCCATCGCGCCAAAGGACGAAGGCCTGCACCAGATCCACTCCGCCGCCTACTTCAACCCGCAGCAACTGCCTGAGGGCGCGGTGCTGGTGGTCGGCGCCGGCTCTTCCGGGGTGCAGATCGCCGAGGAACTGATGCGTGCCGGGCGCCAGGTGTACCTGTCGGTCGGCGCCCATGACCGTCCGCCGCGCAGCTACCGCAACCGCGATTTCTGCTGGTGGCTGGGCGTGCTCGGCGAGTGGGACGCGGAGATCGCCAAGCCCGGCCGCGAGCACGTGACCATCGCCGTGTCCGGCGCCCGCGGCGGCCACACCGTGGACTTTCGCGCCCTCGCCCACCAGGGCATGACCCTGGTCGGCCTGACCCAGTCGTTCGAGGGCGGCGTGGCCCGTTTCCAGGACAACCTGGCCGAGAACATCAACCGCGGCGACGAGAACTACCTGGCCCTGCTGGACGCCGCCGACGCCTATATCGAACGCAACGGTCTGGACCTGCCGGAGGAGCCCGAGGCCCGCAAGCGCCTGCCGGACCCGGCCTGCGTCAGCCAGCCGCTGCTGGAACTCAACCTCGCCAAGGCCAACGTCAGGAGCATCATCTGGGCCACCGGCTATGGCGTGGATTTCAGCTGGTTGCAGGTGGACGCCTTCGACGCCAACGGCAAACCGCAACACCAGCGCGGCGTATCGAAGGAGCCGGGCGTGTACTTCCTCGGCCTGCCCTGGCTGTCGCGCCGCGGCTCGTCATTCATCTGGGGCGTGTGGCACGACGCCAAGCACGTCGCCGGCCACATCGCCACCCAGCGCACCTACCTGGCCTACCGCGACCGCGAGCAGCGCGCGGCGGATGAGCAGCAACCCTCGATCAGCAACGTCAGCACCTTCGGAGCCCTCTGATGCCTACCCACACTCGCATCCGCATGTTCAACACCAAGGCCACCTACCCCAACCAGACCCTGGACAACGACCTGTGCCAGGCTGTGCGGGCCGGCAACACCATCTACGTGCGCGGTCAGGTCGGCACCGACTTCGAAGGCCGGCTGGTGGGCCTGGGCGACCCACGGGCCCAGGCCGAGCAGGCGATGAAGAACGTCAAGCAGCTGCTCGAAGAAGCGGGCTCGGACCTGTCGCATATCGTCAAGACCACCACCTACATCACCGACCCGCGCTTCCGCGAGCCGGTGTACAAGGAAGTGGGCAAGTGGCTCAAGGGGGTGTTCCCGATTTCCACCGGGTTGGTGGTGGCGGGGTTGGCCCAGGCTGAGTGGCTGATGGAAATCGACGTGATCGCGGTGGTGCCGGATCAGCCGTGATCCCCTGAAAAAGCAATCGCCGGCAAGCCGGCTCCCACAGGGATCGCGCAGATCCTGTGGGTGCCAGCTTGCCGGCGATTGGAGTCAACGCTTTGTTATTGTCGGGCGCCGCGCTCGACGCCGCCCATCTGCCCGAACCGCCCGGCCTGGAAATCATCGAACGACTCGGCGATTTCCGCCTGGCTGTTCATCACGAACGGCCCGTAGCCAACGATGGGTTCGTCGATCGGCTCGCCGCTGAGCAGCAGCACGCTGACCTCCTCCAGCGCCTCGAGGCGCACATCGCTGCCATCGCGCTCCAGCAGCACCAGGCTGGCCGGGCCGGCCTCGCGCTCGTCGTTGACCCGCAGGTTGCCGCGCAGCACCACCAGCGCGGCATTGCGCCCGGCGGCCAAGGGCAGTTGCAGTGTCGCGCCGGCCTTCAGCCGCAGGTCCCAGACGTCCATCTCGGTGAAGGTGCGCGCCGGCCCCTGATGATTCAGGTAGCGTCCGGCAATCACCCGCAGGCTGCCCGCCTCGCCTGCCAGCGCCACCACGGGAATGTCGTTGGCCAACAGCGTCTGGTAACCCGCCGCGGCACGCTTGTCCTTGGCCGGCAGGTTGACCCACAGTTGCACCATCTCCAGGGTGCCGCCACTACGGGCAAAGGCCGGGGAATGGAACTCCTCGTGGATGATGCCGCCCGCGGCGGTCATCCATTGCACATCGCCCGGACCGATCAGGCCGCCGGCGCCGGTGGAGTCACGGTGCTCCAGTTCGCCCTGGTAGACGATGGTCACCGTCTCGAAGCCGCGATGCGGATGCTGGCCGACGCCACGCCTGGCCGTGGTCGGGGTGAAGTCGTGGGGGCCGGCGTAGTCCAGCAGCAGAAACGGGCTGATGTGCCGGGCCAGGTGGTCGTAGGTGAACAGGCTGCGCACCGGGAAGCCGTCGCCCACCCAGTGAGCGTGGGGGCTGCGGTGGATACCCTGGATGTTTTTCATGAGAAGCCTCCTGTTTGATGGCTATCACCTTACAGATGAGACTAATGATTCGGTAGGCAGCAAAAACAGCACTGCTCGTTCCACAAACGGAACAATCAAAGGCATCGCGGGGCAAGCCCGCTCCCACAAGGCCAACGTACATGGGCCTTGTGGGAGCGGGCTTGCCCCGCGATTGGCTTCAACGGACGATCAGGCGATCGCCGCGTCCACCAGCACCTGGGCTTCGGCCACCAAGCGCTTGAGGTGCGCCTCGTCGATGAAGCTCTCGGCGTAGATCTTGTAGATGTCCTCGGTGCCCGAAGGACGGGCGGCGAACCAGCCGTTCTCGGTCATCACCTTCAGGCCGCCGATGGCCTGGTTGTTGCCCGGCGCATGGCTGAGGATCTGCTGGATCGGTTCGCCAGCCAGCTCGGTGGACTTGACCTGCTCCGGCGCCAGCTTGCTCAGCAGCGCCTTCTGCCGTGCATCGGCCTTGGCCTCGACACGGGTGGCGTACGGCTTGCCCAGCTTGGCGGTGAGGTCGGCGTAGATCTGGCTCGGGTTGCGCCCAGTGCGGGCGGTCATTTCGGCCGCCAGCAGCGCCGGGATCAGGCCGTCCTTGTCGGTGGCCCAGACGCTGCCGTCCTTGCGCAGGAACGAGGCGCCGGCGCTCTCTTCGCCGCCAAAGCCCAGCGAGCCGTCGAACAGGCCCTGGGCGAAGAACTTGAAGCCCACCGGCACTTCGTACAGGTCACGGCCCAGCGCGGCGGTGACCCGGTCGATCAGGCCACTGGAGACCACGGTCTTGCCCACGGCCGCGTCGCTGCGCCATTGCGGGCGGTTGCGGTACAGGTAGTCGATGGCCACGGCCAGGTAGTTGTTCGGTTGCAGCAGGCCATCGGCAGTGACGATGCCGTGACGGTCGTGGTCGGGGTCGCAGGCGAAAGCCACGTCGAAGCGCTCGCGCAGGCCGATCAGGCCCTGCATGGCGTACGGCGAGGATGGGTCCATGCGGATCTGGCCGTCCCAGTCGACGGTCATGAAGCGGAAGGTCGGGTCGACCTCGGTGTTCACCACTTCCAGGTTCAGCTGGTAGCGCTCGGCGATGGCCGACCAGTAGCGCACCCCGGCGCCGCCCAGTGGATCGACGCCCAGGCGCAAGTTGGCGCCACGGATTACCTCGAAGTCGATGACGTTTTCCAGGTCGGCGACGTAGCTGCTGACGTAGTCGTGACGCTGGGTGGTGGGTGCCGCCAGCGCCTGCTTGTAGTCCATGCGCTTGACACCGGCCAGGTTCGCCGCCAGCAGCTCGTTGGCCTTGGCCTCGATCCACTTGGTCACGTCGCTGTCGGCCGGGCCGCCGTTGGGCGGGTTGTACTTGAAGCCGCCGCTCTGCGGCGGATTGTGCGACGGTGTGATGACGATGCCGTCGGCGAGGCCCTGCTGGCGGCCACGGTTGTAGCAGAGGATAGCGTGGGACACCGCCGGGGTCGGGGTGTACTCGTCATCCTGGCTCAGCATCACCTGCACGCCGTTGGCGGCCAGCACTTCCAGGGCGCTGGCTGCGGCCGGCGCCGACAGCGCGTGGGTGTCGGCGCCGATGAACAGTGGGCCATCGATGTCCTTTTCCTGGCGATACAGGCAGATAGCCTGGGTGATCGCCAGCACGTGGTACTCGTTGAAGCTCAGATCGAACGACGTGCCGCGGTGGCCCGAGGTGCCGAAGGCCACGCGCTGGGCCGCAACCGCGGCGTCGGGACGGCCGGTGTAGTAGGCGGTCAACAGGCGGGGAATATCGACCAGCACGCTTGCCGGAGCCGGCTTGCCTGCCAAAGGACTGAGCGTCATGCGGAACCTCGAAATCAACAGAAGTAGGTGTTGGAACGCGCAGTGTACTGGGAGTTTCAGCGCCAGGCGATGGCGGCGTTCACCCCAGTTGCCACCAGCTGGGGAACATCTGCCGCACCCGGGGCTCGGCGAAGCGCTCGTCGATCAGCATCAGCACGCCACGGTCCTGGTCGCCGCGGATCACCCGGCCAGCGGCCTGGATCACCTTGCGCACGCCCGGGTACAGGTACGCGTAGTCGAAACCGGCGCCGAACTGGCGGCCCAGGCGCTGCTTGAACTGCTCGTTGACCGGGTTGACCTGGGGCAGCCCGAGGGTGGCGACGAAGGCGCCGATCAGGCGCGTGCCGGGCAGGTCCACGCCCTCGCCGAAGGCGCCGCCGAGCACGGCGAAGCCCACCCCCTGCCCGTGCTCCACGAACCGCGCCAGGAAGGCCTCGCGCCCGGCCTCGTCCATGCCGGGCGCCTGGCACCAGATCGGCAGTACCGGATAGCGCTCGGCCAGCAGTCGCGCCACCTGCTCCAGGTATTCGAAACTGCTGAAAAAGGCCAGGTAGTTACCCGGCTGGCGGGTGAACTGGGCGGCGATGAGTTCGACAATCGGCGCAAGCGACGCCTGGCGCTGCTGGTAGCGGGTGGACACCTCGCTGACGATGTGCACCTGCAACTGCTCGGCGCGGAACGGCGCGGCGACCTCCAGCCAGGCCGTGTCGGCGGGCATGCCCAGCAGGTCGCTGTAGAAGTGCCGCGGATTGAGCGTGGCGGAAAACAGCGTGACGCTGCGCGCCGCGCTCATGCGCGGCCCCAGCAGCCGCGCCGGCACCACGTTGCGCAGGCACAACGTGGCCAGGCGCCGCCCCCGTGGGCCGTTGCGCGGGCTGATATCGAACAGGAAGTGCTCATCGAACAGCTCGGCGATGCGGCTGAACTGCAGGGCCTGGAAGAAGAACTCCAGCACCTTGGGTTCGACCTCGGCGGGCGCCTGGTTCATGCGTTCCTGGATCAGCCCGATGCATTGCTGCAGGGCACGCAGGAAGGCGTCCGGCAGTTGTTCGCTGGCTTGATACGGCGCCACCTGGGCCTTGTACAGCGCGTTCCACTGCCGGTTGAGTCGGTCGAGGGCACTGCCGAGTCCGGCCGGCTTGCTCTGGCGCAGTGCCAGCAACTGGCCCTGGTCAAGGCTGGCACTGTACATCTGCCGTCCCCGCTCCACCAGGTTGTGCGCCTCGTCCACCAGCACCGCCGTGCGCCACTGGTTGGCCTGGGCCAGGCCGAACAGCAGGGCATGAGCGTCGAAGTAGTAGTTGTAGTCGGCCACCAGCAGGTCGACCCAGCGCGCCATTTCCTGGGCCAGGTAATAGGGGCAGACCTGATGCGCCAGGGCCACCTCGCGCAGATTGGCGCGGTCGAGCAGCGGCACCTGCGCGGCGGCTTCGCGGGCGGCCGGCAGGCGCTCGTAGAAACCCCGCGCCAAAGGGCAGGACTCACCATGGCAGGCGTTTTCGGGGTGCTCGCAGGCCTTGTCGCGGGCGATCAGTTCAAGGCTGCGCAGCGCCGGCTGCGGCGACGCCCGGGTGATCTGGCGCAGAGCGTCGAGGGCCAGGGCCCGGCCCGGGGTCTTGGCGGTGAGGAAGTAGAGCTTGTCCAGTTGCTGCGGCACCACGGCCTTGAGCAGCGGGAACAGGGTACCGAGGGTCTTGCCGATGCCGGTGCTGGCCTGGGCCATCAGGCAGCGGCCGGTGCTCACGGCCTTGTACAGCGTCTCGGCCAGCTGGCGCTGGCCCAGCCTGAATTCGGGATAGGGGAATGTCAGCGCGCCAAGGTCCCGGTCCCGCTCGCTCAGCCGTCGCTCCTGGGCCTGCGCCCAGGCCAAAAAGCGCTGGCACTGGGTCTCGAAGAAGCGCTTCAGGTCATCGGCCTGGTAACACTCGCTGATCAGCGTCTGGCCGTCACTGTCGACGTCGAGGTAGACCAGCGCCACGTCGATCGCCGGCAGTTGCCGTGCCTGGCACAGCAACCAGGCATAGACCTTGGCCTGGGCCCAGTGCAGCAGGCGGTGATTGTCGGGCTGCCTGGCCAGGTCGCCGCGATGGGTCTTGATCTCCTCCAGGCGGTTGCACGCAGGGTCGTAGCCATCGGCGCGGCCGCGTACCCGCAGCCCCTGGTACTCGCCCTCCAGCGCCACCTCCGACTCATAACCAGCGGCGCGCCGCGCCACCACCCGACGGTGCCCGGCGATGCCCTCCTGGGCGGTGGGCGACGGGGTGAAACGCAGGTCGAGGTCGCCGACCTTGGCGCTGAACTCACACAGTGCGCGCACGGCCACGGTGTAGCTCATACCGATACGCCCCCCTTCCAGCGCACATGGCACACCGCGACCGGCAGACCGTGGGCATGGCAGAACTCGAGCCAGCGCAGTTGGTTGTCCTGCAGGCGATCGCCCGGCCCCTTGACCTCAACCATGCGGTAACCGCCCTGCCCCGGCCAGAACTGGATCAGGTCAGGCATGCCGGCGCGGTTGGCGCGGATATCCTGCAGCAGGCGCAGGAAGCAGGCCTTCAGGTGCGCGGGCGGCAGGTAGTCGAGTGCCTGTTCGAGCAGCGCCTCATCGAGCATCTGCCAGAACACGAAAGGCGACTGCAGGCCCTTCTTGGCCTGGAAGCAGTCAAGGATGGCCTGGCGATGACTACCATCGTCCAGGCGCCCGAGGCAGACGTCGAACAGTGCCGCGCGGCGCTGCTGGAAATCGACGTCGTGCAAGTCCTGAGGCCCGCTCTGGAACGGGTGGAAGAACGCCCCCGGCACCGGGGCGAAGACCGCCTCCCAGCACAGCAGGCCGAACAGGCTGTTGAACAGGGAGTTCTCGACATAGTGAACACTGCCGCCTTCCTGCTCCAGGTGCTGACGCACCGCCTCTTCCACTCCCAGTGACGCAAGTTCCGTCGGCAGTTCCAGTTCGATCAGCATCACCGCCTCGCTGCGCCGGCGCGGCTGTGCCGGACCGCCCAGCTTGCGCACCAGGCGTGGCAGCAGGCGTTCCAGGGCCTGACGCTCCAGGGCGTTGGCGGGTGCCAGGGCCATATGCTGGGCCAAAGCGTGAGCCTGCGACCATTGCTCGCTGCGCTCGTAGACCCGGACCTGGCGGATACGTGCCTCGGGGTGCGCGCACTCGGCGTAGATCCCCAGAGCCAAGTCCCAGTCCCCCAGGCGCTCGCATTGCTGGCCGAGGCTGAACAGCAGGCGCGCCCGGCGCCTGGCCAGCCAGGGGTTGCTGTCGTCGAATCCGTCCAGCGCCGCGAGCAGCTCGGCAGGCGCGACGCCCTGCTCCAGACGCTCGGCACACTGGTGCAGGGCGATGGCCAGATCGACCTCGGAGCGCTGGCGCAAGGCCCGCGAGTCGTCGCTGAACGCCACCTGTTCGTAGCGGAACACGCCCAGGTCGGCCAGCACGAAGTCCGACCAGCTCTGGTAGAGGTTGCCGAAGAACAGCAGGCGCAGACGGTCGCACAACGGCTGCCGGCGCCAGTGCAGGATCCGCACCGGGAAACCGGGACACCACTGGGCCAGCGGGCCTGGCGGCAAGCCCAGGGCCTGCAACTGCTCCAGCAAGTCGCCCTTGCCAGCGCGCGGGCGGGGAAGCCGCCCTGCGAAGCATGTCGCCAGCTCGTCCTTGCGCAGCAACGCCCACAGTTGCTCCACCGTCACCGGCGCATCGTCGACCACCCAGCCCAGCACCAGCAACGGCGCCAGAGCCGCCTCGGTTTCGCCGATCTCGGCATAGGCGAGCTTGTCGCTGCGAAACAGCTCGCCCTTGCGCATGACCATGCGCACCAGCACAGCTTGGCTGGGTACCGGCAGTTGGCTGAAAACCTGGATGAATCCATGCTCGTTGCGGTCCAGCAGGTCGGCATAGCGCTGCCCGACCCAGCTCAGGACCTGGCGAAAGTTGTGCAGGTAGTACAGGGGATCATCGACGGAGTGGGCGATCACGGTGCAAGTCGGGTGTGATGAACAAGCACTGGTTATACATACAGACCGCAGTCGTGGGCAAGCGCGCTGGATCGACGGTCACGCGATCAGTACTCGTGCTCGCCACGACAACAGGACTAATCGACCGCGCGCAATGGCGCAAAGCCGCCGCTCGGGCTGGCTGACAGGGGCCGCAACCACTGATCGCGCCGGCCCAACAGCTGGAACAGGCGCCGGGCGTGGAGGCTGAGCGTGCCAGCATACACCCCCCGCAGTTGCGTGAGCTGCAGGCCACTGGTTTCAACCAGCCACTGGCTAACCGGTTCCGGGCAAGGGAGCCCCTGCAAGGCGCGGTGCAGATACGGCAGCGCGACACGCATCCCTGGATGACAGCGCAGCACAAAGGTCTCTAAGTTGTGCCCCTGCGCCTCGAACGGGGTGAACAGCTGGCAGACCAGTTGCGCCTCGTTCACGTCATAGGCGCCAGCCAGGCGTGCCTGTGCCTCGCTGCGCAAGGCCCGCCCCTGTGGCCAGGCAACCGACGGTTGGCCAAAACGCTGGAAGAACGCCTGCGTGCCTTCGCGATAGCTGCGCTGATTCAGGTACTGCGCCTTGAGCCCATGCAGGTGGGCCAACGGCAAGGGATCGAACAGCCCTGACGGCCCCTGGGCGTGCCTGCCCATGGCGTCCTGCCGGCCGAGCATGCGGTCCAGCAGCTCACCGTCGTCCGGGTGGCGCAACAGGTCCTCAACCATCACCAGCCGCGGCTCGCCGCCAGGCTGGCGCAGCACGGGTGAAGTCGGCGGTTGCCAGGGATCGGCCAACACCTTGCCTAACTGCTCAAGGCCCGCTGCCAGCACATTGTGGGGCGTCAGAGCGTGGGCCACCTCCACGGTATGGCGCAGGCAGCGCCGCCCCCAGGCCAGCAGGCGATGGCGTTGGGCGAACGGCTCGGCGCTGATCAGGATCTGCTCGCCGGCCTCCTCCATCAGTGCCTGGCCCAAGCCGTTAGCCAGCTCCAGGTAACCCCTGGCACCGAGCAGCGCGTCCGGCTGACCGCCGACCAGATGACCGAACAGCAGCCAGGCGTTGCCCGTCTCGGTCAGTTGTTCGGCCGAGCAGGCCTGGCGAGCGCCGAACAGGCCGAGCCGCCCGCCATCCGCACGCAGTAGCTCTACCCGCGGGTCGTCGTGCAGGAACAGCGCGCTGAAACAGCGGTCGTGAAGGGCAAGGGCGGTGTCGTCGAGGGTTGGCAAACGGGCCGCCAGCACCCGCAGGCGGAAGGTGGCACCATGGCGCAGGGCGATGCTCAACTGCGCGGCGCGCAGGCAGGCCAGCAGGTGCGCGCTGCGTCGGTCAACGCCGTGCAGCACCAGCACCCGGACGTTACCGACGTATTCCTGGCCGCCGGCGACGACCAGCAATCGCTGGACCAGCAGCTGCACCGAGGCGCGCTGGGCCTGGGTCATGTGCTCCAGCAGGCGCTGCAGGACTTGCTGGTAGACATAATGCATGGCTTGGTCGTGAGTCTCGGTCATGCTATCGCTCCATCTCCCTGACGGCTTCGAGTTGAAGTCCGATTCTGGCAGATGAATAGCAAACCGAGCTTGAAGGAAACCTCCCAAACCCCAGTAGGACATTTAGCAAAAACTGGCTGATGTCTCAGCCCTGCAGGCTGCACGCTCCCCTGCGGGAGCGTGAATGTCCTGAGAGCTTCTTCATCGCCCGATCAGTGCGTCCCCATGTCCAGCACCACCCGCCCGCCACACGGACATTCGTCCATGTGCCGGTGCGCCTCGACCACCTGCTCGAACGGATACACCTTGATGATCTGCGGCGTCAGCAGTTGGTCGGCGGTGAACTGGTTGATGTCGCGCAACGCACGCTGCAGGGCCACCTGGTCCTGGGCGATGCCCAGCTCCGGCTTGCCGGTGAAGTTGCCGATGCAGTGCACATGGAACTGGATGTTTTTCTGGAACGCCGCGCAGGCCGGGAACGGCGTCTGGTTGCCGCCCTGCAGGCCGTACAGCACCAGGCTGCCACGCGGTGCCAGGACATCGCCGAGCAGTGACATCTGTGGGCCACCCATGCCGTCAAGGACCATGTCCACGCCACGCCCATCGGTGTACTTGCCGATCTGCATCAGCAGGTCCTGTTCCTCGGTGACGATCACCTTGTCCGCGCCCAGCCCCAGCAGGTACTCGCGCTGCTCGGGCTCCTTGGTGGCGGCGATCACCTTCAACCCCAGGGCCTTGCCCAGTTGCACGAAGGCCGGCCCCGCGCAGTGGCTGGCATCGGTGACCAGCGCGGTCTGCCCGGCCTTGGCCCGGGCCAGGTCGACGTAGGCGAAATAGGCGATCAGCAGGGGCGTGTAGTGCACGCTGGCCTCAATCGGGGTCAGCACATCCGGGTAACGGGTGATGGCGCTGCGCGGCAGGACGATCACGTCGCCGTAAACCGGGTGGTCGTTGGCGCTGGTGGCCGGGAAGCTGGCGACCCGATCGCCCACCGCGATATCGTCCACACCCTCGCCCACGGCGGTAACCACGCCGGCCATCTCGTGGCCGATACCGGCCGGCAGCCGCGCCTGGGACGGCGCCAGGTTCTGCCGCCAGAGCACGTCGTACCAGCTGACGCCGATCGCCTCGACGCGGATCTGCACCTCGCCTGCAGCCGGGGACGGTTCGGCCTGCTCCTCGCATCGGAGCACATCGGCCTGGCCGAACTTGTGGAAACGGATCATGCGGGACATCGCATACCTCGCCTGTGTGAATCTCGTATTACCACGGACTTTATCCGGGCTTTCACGGTTGGACCATCAGTGGCTGTTAATAGTCGACATGCCTGTCATTGATTGGGCCCCTGACAATTCTGTGCATTGGCACCCGGAAATCGGTGCAGGGTACCAGCCTTTGGCCTTAAGATTCACCCCTGCCCCACTTCTGGCGAGCCGCATCGAATGAATCGTAACGACTTGCGTCGCGTAGACCTCAACCTGTTGATCGTGTTCGAAACGCTCATGCACGAACGCAGCGTTACCCGCGCCGCCGAGAAACTGTTCCTCGGCCAGCCGGCGATCAGCGCCGCGCTTTCGCGCCTGCGCAACCTGTTTGACGACCCGCTGTTCGTGCGCACCGGCCGCAGCATGGAACCGTCGGCACGGGCCCACGAGATCTTCGCCCTGCTGTCGCCGGCGCTGGACTCGATCTCCACCGCCGTCAGCCGCGCCGCCGAGTTCGACCCGGCGACCAGCAACGCGGTGTTCCGCATCGGTCTGTCGGACGACGCCGAATTCGCCCTGCTGCCGCAGCTGCTCAAGCGCATCCGCGCCGAAGCCCCCGGCATCGTCCTGGTGGTGCGCCGGGTCAACTACCTGCTGATGCCCACCCTGCTGGCCTCGGGCGAGATCTCGGTGGGCGTGAGCTACACCAGTGAACTCCCCGCCAACGCCAAGCGCAAGGTGCTGCGCCGCAGCATGCCCAAGCTGCTACGCGCCGACAGCATGCCCGGCAGCATCACCCTGGATGACTTCTGCGCCCGCCCCCATGCCCTGGTGTCATTCGCCGGCGACCTCTCGGGGTTCATCGACGAGGCGCTGGACGAGATCGGCCGCAAGCGTCATGTGGTGCTGGCGGTGCCGCAGTTCAACGGATTGGGGAGTTTGCTGGCGGGGACCGATATCGTCGCCACGGTGCCGGACTACACCGCCGATGCGCTGACCGCGGCGGGTGGGTTGCGCGCGGAAGACCTGCCGCTGGAGGTGCGCAGCTTCGAGCTGCACATGGCCTGGCGCGGGGCGCAGGACAATGACCCGGCGGAACGGTGGTTACGCTCGCGGATTCAGATGTTTTTCGGCGACCCCGACAGTCTCTGACCGAGTTCCGCCAAGCGCCATAAAACCTTTAAATTCATATAGTTAGAAATATTCTCCATCCATAGCCATCCGTCAGAATCCACTCAATTCCAGCTTGACTGGGGGTATCTCGGGGGTACATCAAGCCCAGATTAAAAAAGATATCCCCACACCATGCCCCCCGACAAACCACCTCCTTTCCTTCCAAAGCTCAGCGATGCCTTCATCCGTTCGCTGACCACACCAGGAAAGTACGCCGATGGCGACGTACCGGGTCTGTATCTACAGGTGCTTGCCTCGCTCAAGCCTGGCAAGTCACCCTCCCGGCACTGGCGACTGAAGTACCGTCTTCGCGGCAAGGAAAACGTATTCGTGATCGGCAGGTATCCGGATGTGGGCTTGAAGGAAGCCCGTGAGCTCGCCCGGACAGCGCGCAATAGCGTGGCCAATCACATCGACCCACTCAAAGCAAAAAAAGCCAAGATCGAGGCACAATGGCTCAACAAGGCGCGTACGTTTGCCTACGTGGCCGAAGAGTGGATGAATTTCAAATCTCCGGATTTGGTCAGCAAGTCCATTGCAGGGTTTCGCGGCGCACTGCGCAATCACATCTTGCCGGCCATCGGCGAAAAACCAGTCACCGAGATCAGACTTGAACACATCACTTCGATCATCAATACGCTGCGCCGTGCTCGGACGATGGCCATGGCCAAGCGCGTTCGCACCATCATTCGCGCCGTACTCGGCTTCGCTGAAGGCAGGGGCTGGGTGGAACGCAACGTGGCGCTGAGCAACACCGAGGAGCTCAAGATCCGCCACGTAGTCACCAGCAATCCAGCGATCGAACGACCGGCAGATTTGGGTCAGTTCCTGTTGCGCCTGGATGAACTAGATGCGAGCAGCGTGACCACCGCAATGCGCCTGCTGGTGATGCTGCCAGTGCGCCCGGGCGAACTTGTCAAAATGCGCTGGGAGGATGTCGATCTGATCAGCGCCGACTGGCGCTACGTGGTCAGCAAGACGCGGCACCTAGACAAGAGCAATCCACGGCCAGCATGACACGATCATCAATGGCGCCAGCAGTATCATGGCCTTGCCCGTTACGGCGTTCTAAGTCGCACTGCCAGCGTCCGGGTCGCCCTGCCTCAGGGCAACCCGGACGCTGGCAATTTCCACTCCAAGCACGCCTCAGAACTGCTCGGGCGACATTTTATACAAGCTCTGGCTACCCGCTTTGATGCTGTCCTCCAGAGCCTGGGTACGAGGCAACAACCGCTGGAAAAAGAACTCCGCGCACGCCAGCTTGGCGCCATGGAAAGCCGGATCCTCGGCCTGCAGCGCCTGCGCGGTGTTGGCCATGCGCGCCCACATGTAGGCGTAGGCGGTCAGGCCGAACAGGTGCAGGTACTCCACCGCCGAGGCGTTGACCAGGTTCGGTTCGTCACTTGCCTGTACCTGCAGCCATTGGCTGACGCGCTCCAGGCGCACCAGTGCTGCCAACAGCGCTTCCCGGTGCAGCGGAGCATCGACGCACCAGGCACGGATTTCCGCTGCCAGGCCAGCCAAGGCCTGGCGGCCGTCGGCCAGCACCTTGCGCCCGAGCAGGTCGAGCGCCTGGATGCCGTTGGTGCCCTCGTAGATCTGCGCGATGCGCACGTCCCGCACTCGCTGCTCCTGGCCCCACTCGCGAATATAGCCGTGGCCGCCGAACACCTGCTGGCCGAGCACGCAGCTCTCCAGGCCATTGTCGGTGAAGAACGCCTTGGCCACTGGCGTGAGCAACGCTACCTGGCGCTGCGCCCGTTCGCGCTCGCCGGCATCCTCGGCGTAGCGGGCGATGTCCAACTGCTGGCCGACATACACGGCGAAGGCGCGGCCGCCCTCGGTGAGGGTGCGCATAGTCAGCAGCATGCGCCGCACATCGCCATGCACGATGATCGGGTCGGCGCTGCGCTCTGGGGCTTGCACACCGGCCGCCGAGCGGCTCTGCAGACGCTCGTTGGCATAGCCCGCAGCGCTCTGGTAAGAGGCCTCGGCGCAGCCGATGCCCTGGATGCCAATGGACAGCCGCTCGTAGTTCATCATGGTAAACATCGCGGCCAGGCCCTTGTTCGACTCACCGACCAGGTAACCCTCGGCCTGGTCGAAGTTCATCACGCAGGTGGCCGAGGCCTTGATGCCCATCTTGTGCTCGATCGAGCCACAGTGGGCCGGATTGCGCGCCCCCAGGCTGCCGTCGTCGTTCACCAGGTACTTGGGCACCAGGAACAGCGAAATGCCCTTGGGCCCGACCGGCGCATCCGGCAGCCGCGCCAGCACCAGGTGGACGATGTTCTCGGTGAGGTCCTGCTCACCGCCAGTGATGAAGATCTTGCTGCCGCTGATGCGGTAGCTGCCGTCGGCCTGGGGTTCGGCGCGACTGCGGATCAGGCCCAGGTCGGTGCCGGCTTGGGGTTCGGTCAGGCACATGGTGCCGGCCCAGCGGCCTGCGTACAGCGGCGGCAGGAAGGTGGCCTTGAGCCTCGCGCTGGCATGGGCGTCGATGGCCAGGCAACTGCCGGCGGTGAGGGCCGAGTACAGGCTGAAGCTGCTGTCGGCGGCGTACATCATCTCCTCGAACAGCACGCCGAGCATCTTCGGCATGCCCATGCCGCCGTGCTCGGGGTTGCCGCCCAGGCCCACCCAGCCGCCTTCGCGGTAGGTGCGCCAGGCCTCGCGGAAACCGTCGGGGGTGCGCACCTGGCCGTTGGCGAACTGCACGCCCTGTTCATCGCCGTTGCGGCTGAGCGGGGCGATCAGTTGGCCGGTTAGCCTGGCGGCTTCTTCGAGGATGGCGTCGGCGGTGTCGGCGTCGACCCGCTCAGCCAGGGCCGGCAGATGGGCCCACAAGGCAGGGCCGTGGAAGACGTCCTTGAGAATGAAGCGCATGTCACGCAGGGGGGCGGTGTAGGTGGTCATCTCAGGCTCGCGGTTAGGCTTTGGGTTTTGAGTTGGCAGGCCCGGCCTCATCGCCGGCAAGCCGGCGATGCGGCCGCACTGGCCGCTGTGGCTGAACGCTCAGAGCGCCCGGGCGCGGTCGCGCAGCACGTACTTCTGGATCTTGCCGGTACTGGTCTTGGGCAATTCGCCAAACACCACGGTCTTGGGCATCTTGAAGCCAGCCAGGTGTTCGCGACACCAGGCGACGATCTCGCCTTCGCGGGTGGCACCGTGGCCGTTCTTGAGGGTGACGAAGGCGCAGGGCGTCTCGCCCCATTTCTCGTCGGGGCGGGCGACCACCGCGGCCTCGAGCACGGCGGGATGCATGTACAGGACGTCCTCGACCTCGATGGTGGAGATGTTTTCGCCGCCGGAAATGATGATGTCCTTGAGTCGATCCTTGATCTCGACGTAGCCGTCGGCATGCCACACCGCCAGGTCACCGGTGTGGAACCAGCCGCCGCGGAAGGCCTCGGCGGTGGCCTCGGGATTCTTCAGGTACCCCTTCATCACCGTATTGCCGCGCATGAAGATCTCGCCCAGGGTATTGCCGTCGCGCGGCACCGGTTCCAAGGTCTGCGGGTCGGCGACCATCAGGCCGTCCAGGGTCGGGTAGCGCACGCCCTGGCGCGACTTGATCCGCGCCCGCTCTTCCAGGGTCAAGGCATCCCATTGCGCGTGCCAGGCGCACACCGTCACCGGGCCGTAAACCTCGGTCAGACCATAGGTGTGAGTGATGTGAATGCCCATCTCCTCAACCGCGCCGATCACCTTGGCCGGTGGCGCCGCGCCGGCAACCATCGCCTGAACCGGGTGCTCGATGGCGGCCTTGGCGCTCTCGGGCATGTTGACCAAGGCGTTGAGCACGATCGGTGCGCCGCACAGGTGGCTGACCCGGTGCTCGCGAATCAGGGTGAGGATTTTCTGCGGATCGACCCGGCGCAGGAACACATGGGTGCCGGCCAGGGCGGTAATGGTCCAGGGGTAGCACCAACCGTTGCAGTGGAACATCGGCAGGGTCCACAGGTACACCGGGCGGTGGCCCATGGCCCAGGTCATCTGGTTGCCGATGGCGTTGAGGTAGGCGCCACGGTGGTGATAGACCACGCCCTTGGGGTTGCCGGTGGTGCCGGAGGTGTAGTTGAGCGAGATCGCCTGCCATTCGTCCTCGGGCCATTCCCAGGCGAACTCGGGGTCGCCTTCGGCCAGCAGGGCCTCGTAGTCCAGATCGCTGACCGGCTGGCCTTCGCCATATTCCGGGTCGTCCACATCAATCACCAGAGGTGGGTGTTCGAGCAAGGCCAGGGCGTCCTTGATGACGCCGTGGAACTCGCGATCACCGATCAGCACCTTGGCCTCACCATGACGCAGCATGAAGGCAATGGCCTCGGCGTCCAGGCGAACGTTGAGGGTGTTGAGCACGGCGCCGATCATCGGCACGCCGAAGTGCGCTTCGAGCATGGCGGGAATGTTCGGCAACATCACCGCCACCGTGTCGCCGCGACCCACGCCACGGCCCTGCAGGGCACTGGCCAGGCGCCGGCAACGGGCATAGGTTGCGGCCCAGTCGCGGCGGATGGCGCCATGGATCACGGCCGGGTACTGGCCATACACTGCGGCGGTGCGTTCGATGAAGCTGAGTGGCGTCAGGGCGACGTGGTTGACCGGTGCGGGCATCAGGCCCTGGGAGAATATCGACATGCGCGGGTCCTGTAGTGGAGGCAGGCGCGCGCTGTGCGCAAGCCCCCGGTGGCTGATTGTTAGCTCTGATCAGGGTGTGGGAGGCGTTTTCCTCCCTGTCGCTTTTTTACGCGAACCGCTATCGTATCTGGAAGATCGACTATAGCAATATGGTAAAACTACTATAAAAGAGCCTTTTATCGTGATCGCCACCTGCTCTCCCCTGCTCGCCCTGGACCCACAACCCAGCCTGCTGCTGGCCGCTGACGCCAGCCCCGTGCAGCTCAATCCTGCCTGCGAGGCCTTGGTTCGCCAGGGGCCGCCCCTGGCGCAATGGCTGCCCGCCAACCATGTCGAGCTGGTACGCGCCAGCCTGAAGCAAGGCCGGGCCATCAGCGAGGTCGAGGCCGAGGCCAACGGGCGCATCCTGCTCTGGACCTTCATTCCCGATGACCAACACCAACAGGTACTGGCGCGCTGCCGCGACGCCAGCGCCGAACGCGGTGGCGAGCGCGAAGCCAGTCGCGCGCGAAGGCTGTACCGGCTGATCACCGAGAACACCACCGACCTGATCTCGCGGCACAGCCCGGACGGACGCTTTCTCGATGCCACCCCTGCCGCGTTCCGCCTGCTCGGGCTGTGGCCCGAACAACTGCGCGGCAGCCTCGTGCGTGGTCTTCTGCACCCGGGCGAGCGCCTCCAGGCCTTGCTGCAGGCCGGCACCGCGCTGGACGCGGACGGCTACCACACCATGACCTGTCGCGTGCGGCATGCCGATGGCCGCTATCGCTGGTTCGAAATCGCCTGCAGGGCGATCCGCGAGACCTACACCGGCGCCGTGGTGGAGATCGTCGCCGTGTCCCGCGACATCACTCTGCGCATCGAGGCCCAGGAAACCCTGGCCCACAGCGCCCGGGTCGCCACCCTGGGCGAGCTGGCCTCGGGTATCGCCCACGAGATCAACCAGCCACTGGCCGCGGTGCTCAACTACAGCAATGCCAGCCTGCGCTACCTGAGCAACCTGGAGCACGATCCCCAGGCGCGGGACCGGGTCGAGCAGGGGCTGCAGCGCATCAACGCCCAGGCCACCCATGCCGCCGAGGTTATCCGTCGCCTGCGCGCCTTCCTGCGCAAGGGTCCACGCCAGCTGCAGGCACTGGAGATTGGCGAAGTGATCGAGGAAGCCATGCGCCTGTGCGCCTGGGAAGCGGCTGGCGCGCAGGTGCGTATCGAGCAACGCCTGGGCGGGCAGTTGCCGAGGGTGAACGCCGACCGGGTACTGCTGGAGCAGGTCCTGCTCAACCTTCTGCGCAACGCCATCGAAGCCAATCGTGAGCAGCATTCCAGCCAACCATCACGTATATTTCTCACGGCAGAGCGCCAGGGCGATTGGCTGCAGATCGAAGTGGCAGATCAGGGATGCGGTGTCCCTGCTGAACGCCTCGATGAGATCTTCACCCCGTTTATCACCAGCAAGCCCGAGGGGCTTGGGCTTGGCCTGTCGATGAGCCGAAGTATTGTCGAAGGCTTTGGTGGCAACCTGCATGCGCGTGCCTATGAGTCAGGTGGTCTGGTGCTGTGCTGCCGCCTGCCGACCAATAACCTCAGGAGCGACAACCGGCGATGAAGCCAAGGGTTTATGTGATCGACGATGATCAGGGCATGCTCGACTCGACGGTCTGGCTGCTGGAGTCGGTAGGCCTCGAGGCCGTGCCTTTTACGAACGGCCAGGCCTTTCTGAATGCGGCAGACCTGAGCGGGCCGGCTTGTGTACTGCTTGATGTGCGCATGCCTGGCATGGGTGGGCTGGCTGTACAGGAAGCGCTGCAAAAACGTGATATCAAGACCCCGGTCATCTTTGTCAGCGCCCATGCCGATGTGCCGATTGTCGTGCGCGCATTCAAATCCGGTGCCTGCGACTTCATCGAAAAGCCCTACAACGATCAACTGTTGCTGGACAGCGTTCAGGCAGCGCTGCAGCAAGCAGGGAGCTCACTGGCTGGCATGACGGAGCTTGCCTCGGTTCAGGAGCGCATCAACGCCCTCACCCCGCGAGAGCAGGATGTCTTCATCCCGCTGGTGCAGGGGTTCAGCAACCGGGAGATTGCCGAACACCTCGATGTCAGCACCAAGACCATCGATCTCTATCGAAGCCGCGTGATGAAACGAATGCAGGCCGAGAGCTTGCCAGCGCTTGTCGGTATGGCCATTGCTTGTGGGCAGATCGATGCACTCAGTCTTCGTGTCAAGCCAGACGAGAATATCAGTGAGCTCGGATGATTTGTACAAACTGAATCGACCTCGGTTTCGTAGATACCCCGAACAGCTGCAAAGGGTCGATAGCAGCCCTTCGTGAAATGCATTCCAATAGGAATTCCGCCTTGTCCCGTCTTCGACCACTCAACCGTGGAGGTACACTGAAGTCCAGCGAGCGCCTGTACGAAAGTTGTCAGAAATCGCCATTCTCGATCGCGCATTCTACTGGGGGTATCGCGGGTATTTTTGGGGGTAAATTTCTGATTTTTCTACCCGCAAAACCCGCGCTAGAGACCTGTCCAAATGTTCTTCGGCGACCCTGAAAGTCTTTAGGGGCTTCGCGCACGCTTGTTATGCGCTGTACGAAAAGTAATGTCGTAAACACCGCCGCCAGCAAGCCACATAATTATCACTGCGAAGCCTTCCGCTAGCTTGCAATAGCGTGTACCCAGGCGGCGGAGCTCCTTCAACCAACCAAAAAGCCGTTCGATAGCGTTCCGCTGCTGTTAAAAGAATCCTTAGCGTCCGCCATACATACGCTGGGTGGAAAGGAAGAGCCCAGAAAATTCTGAGTTCTTCCTAGTAAGCAGAAAAATAGAGACCTTGCTATCTGGCCTCTGGGTGTATCGTAATCAAGACAGTATCAGCAGTCTGTCGCTCGTCCATTTCAAGAGTCTTGTCAAGCGTTAGCGCGTCGTCCAAAACAACTTCAGTCGTTCCTAGTGCATACCCAAGGTCTGCACGAATCATGCGAAGCAGTGACCAGGCCAGTACGCCAAGTACGGGGATCAATGGCAGTGCGACGACGATGGTAGATGTTTGCACAGCCTTCAACCCGCCCACCTTGAGAAGCCCGATGCCGATGACCGCCAGCAACAGCGCCCATACAATTCGCAGCCAGCGCTGAGGCTCCTCATAACCACTGAGTTCTTTCGATGTCACCGAAGCAAGCACATAGGCCGCCGAATCAAGCGTTGTCGCCAGGAACACAAAGCAAAGGAGCACGAACGCTGCAATAGCAATACCCGAATAGGGCATGGTTTTCAAAATGGCGAGCACCGCCGCAGGGATACCTTGCGCGGTCAAGATGGCGCTGATATCCAACTCACCACTGAGTTGCAGATTAAGTGAGTACCCGCCCCAGACTGCGAAGAATACCCAGCACCCCAGGCTGCCCCACACAAGCTCGGCCAGAATCAGTTCCTTGATCGTTCGCCCCCGGGAAATTCGGGCGACGAACAAGCCCATCATGGGTGCATAGGCAATCCACCAGGCCCAATAGAAAATTGTCCAGTCCTGAGGGAACGAACCCTTGGCAACCGGATCCGTCCACAAGCTCATGTGAATGAAGTTATTGATCATCAGGCCCAGGCTGTTTGCCCAGCCGTTGATCAGCAGCAGCGTGGGGCCCACGACGGCCGCGAACAACAGCAGTGCAAACGCCAGGTAGACGTTGATATCACTGAGAATCTTGATCCCTTTGCTCAGTCCGAACCACACACTCATGCCGAACATCAGTGTCCAGAGCGCCAGCACACCCATGTCGAATGCGAAGGACTGCTGAATACCGAAGATGTCACCCGCCAAGGTCGAAACCAGCGGAACGGCCAGGCCGAGGGAAGTGCCCACGCCACCCACGATCCCGAACACCACCACCGTATCCAGTGTAAGGCCCAGCCACCCGTTGGACTTCTCACCCAGCACACCACGGGCAGCCACGGACAATCTCACCCCTGGCTGCCGGCGTACATACATCGAATAGGCAATCGGCAAGGCTGGCAGGCAATAGAATGCCCATGGGGTCAGGCCCCAATGGAACTGTCCGTAAGTCAACGCCCACTCTGCCGCTTCCCGACTGTGAGCCGCGACATTCAAAGGAGGGCCGTTGAAATAATAAATCGGCTCAACCCAGGCCCAATTGACAATCGCGATGCCGATACCGCCACAAAAAATCATGGCGACCCAGCTGAAATAGGAAAATTCTGGCGCGTCACTCTTTCGCCCAAGGCGTATATTTCCATAGCGCCCGAACGCCATCCACAACAGAAACGCGACCGTCATCAGGCCTGAAACCAAGTAGAGCCAGCCAAACTTGCCGGTGGCAAACGCAAACATTTGATTGATCACTGCATTTCCAGCCTCGGGAAATGCAATAAGCGGAATTGTGACGCCAAGTATCACTGCAATGGATGGCCAAAACACCCGCCCATCCATCGACGCACCTTCTTTCAACGTACTCATTTGGCATACCTCCTCAGAACGTTTCGACTCAACACCAAACACCTGTTGAATACAGATAGGTCAAGCACGAACTGCAAACCTTGCTCGAACAGACCTCGTCCCTTGAAGAAATGAAAGGCCACCCGCCTTTCCCGAACATATATTGTGCTTATTATTCATATTCGCCTCTAGCTTTATCTAATTATTATTTCAGCGGCACCACAAAACAGCACACCATCACTCGGCAGTACGACGATCATTGATCATCGGTGTCATACGAAACGGTGTGCTTGGCGACAGCCAGGCACACCTCTTGTACATGCGTTACTTCATGGTCGGCATGGAGAATTCAGCACCCTCGCGAACACCTGACGACGGCCAGCGTTGGGTAACGGTCTTGCGTCGGGTGTAGAACCGCACGCCATCCGGCCCGTAGGCATGCAAGTCACCGAACAGCGAGCGCTTCCAACCGCCGAAGCTGTGGTACGCGACAGGTACTGGCAGCGGCACATTGATGCCGACCATGCCCACCTTGATGTTGTCGGAGAAGTAACGAGCAGCCTCACCGTCACGGGTAAAGATGCACGTACCATTGCCGTACTCGTGCTTGTCGATCAACGCCATGGCCTCCTGCATGCTGTTGACACGCACGACCTGCAGAACCGGACCAAAGATCTCTTCCCTGTAGCTCTGCATGTCTGGGGTGACGTGATCGATCAGGGTGCCGCCGACGAAGAAGCCTTCCTCATAGCCCGCAACGTTTGGCTGACGACCGTCGACAACCACCGTAGCACCCTGCTCTTCGGCGCTGTCGATGTAGCCGACCACCTTCTGCTGGTGCTGGCGGGTAATCACCGGGCCAAAGTCGTTCGTGCTGTCGTTGTAAGCCCCTACCTTCAGGTTCTTCATGGCTTCTTTCATCTTGGCGATCAGCGCATCGGCTGCCGCGTCGCCCACCGCAACGGCGACCGACAGGGCCATGCAACGCTCACCGGAGGAACCGAACGCCGCGCCCAGCAGCTGGTTTACCGCATTGTCGATGTCGGCGTCTGGCATGACGATGGCGTGGTTTTTCGCCCCACCCAGTGCCTGGCAGCGTTTGCCGTGAGCCGTGGCGGTGGCGTAGATGTACTCGGCCACCGGGGTCGAACCTACGAAGCTGACTGCCTGGATGCGCGAGTCGCGCAGCAGGATATCGACCGCTTCCTTGTCGCCGTTCACCACATTAAGTACACCCTTGGGCAGGCCCGCTTCCTGCAGCAGTTGGGCAATGAACAACGTGGAGCTTGGATCGCGTTCGGAAGGTTTGAGGATGAAGCAGTTGCCTGCCGCAATGGCCACCGGGATCATCCAAAGCGGCACCATCACTGGGAAGTTGAACGGCGTGATACCTGCCACCACGCCCAGGGGCTGGAACTCGCTCCAGGCATCGATGTTCGGGCCGACATTCTTGCTGTGTTCACCTTTCAGGAGCTCGGCGATCCCGCAAGCGTACTCGACGTTCTCGATACCCCGCTGCAGTTCGCCTGCCGCATCATGGGAAATCTTCCCGTGTTCTTCACCAATCAGTTTGCAGATCGCATCAGCGTTCTGCTCCAGCAGTTCCTTGAAGCGGAACATGATACGTGCGCGCTTGATGGGCGGCGTATCACGCCAGGCCGGAAAAGCAGCCTCAGCAGTCGCGATGGCGTGCTCCACGGTCTGGCTCGATGCCAGGGCGACCTGGCGAGCGACCTGGCCGGTGGCAGGGTTGAAGACATCCTGGGTGCGCTTGGATTCGACAACGACTTCGCCGTTAATCAGATGACCGACAGTATTCATGTGTAACTCCACTTTTTGTTATTCAAATAATGCGATGAGGCGCCATTACCAAAGGCTGCGATACAGCTCGACCATCTCGGCCTCGGTCGGTACACGCGGATTATTGCCAGGTGAACCGGACGCCAGCGCCTGAGCGGCCATGGTTGGCATCAGCTCGAAGAATTTTTCGCGATCGATGCCGAACTCTGCAGGGGTGGGCACCTTGAGCTCATCATTGATCGCCACCAGCTCATCCAGCAGTTTCTGTACCGCCGACTGGTCGTTGTCGCTTTGCGTGGCGACGCCCATGGCACGCGCGCAATCGGCGTACCGATCACGTGCAGCGGGAATGGAAAAGGCTGTAACTTCAGGCAGCAGCATGGCGTTCGACAAGCCATGGGGCACATGGAATGCCGCGCCGATCGGGCGGCTCATGCCGTGCACCAGGGCAACGGAAGCTGCAGAGAACGCCAAGCCCGCCAAGGTCGACCCCAGCATCACGGCTTCGCGCGCAGCACGGTCGCTACCGTCGTGGTAGACCTTGCGCAGGTTCGGCCCGATCAGGCGCATGGCAGCCAATGCCTGGGCATCGCTAAACAGATTCGCTTTCTTGCTGACGTATGCCTCGATGGCGTGGGTCAATGCATCGATACCGGTATCGGCGGTGACGCGAGGTGGCAACGACAGCGTGAGTTCGTAATCGACCAGTGCCGCCAACGGCATGAATCCTGCGCCCACACAGAGCATTTTTTCGTCAGTCGATTCGTCGGTGATGATGGTGAACCGGGTCACTTCCGAGCCAGTGCCGGCAGTGGTTGGAATGGCAATGATCGGCAAACCCATCTCGGTCACGTTGCGCGGGAACTTGTAATCGCGCATGACACCGCCGAATTTGGCCAGAATGCCGATCGCTTTGGCGCTATCGATAGGGCTTCCGCCGCCCAGTGCGATGATGCTGTCGTAGCCACCTTCCCTGGCGGTCGCTACGCCGGCTTGAATCGAAGCGACGGTCGGCTCGGGTACGGTGTCGGAAAATACGTCGCCTTGAATCCCCTGCTCTGCCAGGACTGCGCTGATACGCCCTGCGTAGCCTAGCTCGACCATCATCCGGTCAGTGATGATCAGCGGTTTGTGGCAGCCCAGGCTGGCTAGAACCTGATGGATTTGCTGGCTGGCACCAGCTCCGGTTTGCAGGATTCGTGGAAGGATGCTCTTGTAATTCATGGCTCTATCTCATTTTTTGGGCATGAACGCGCCCGCGAGCAGCCTTGGGCTCGTGTTCGCTTGATCGAAATGGGCAAGCCAGGGCGGGAAATCCAGCGCCTTGACCTGCCCTCAGCAGTCAGCTCGGCAGATATTCTTCACTCCAGGATTCGCCGATTGCGCTGGCGTCCAGGAGCGACTGAATCTGCGCCTCGGTGTAGCCGTAGCGGCTCAGCACCTTGCGAGTCGAGGCACCGAACTTCTCAGCCGGTGACAGCGCTCGGATACGCCCGACCCGTGGGCGAATGGCGTAAGGATCGAGTTGCGTAACCCGATGCCCGCTCGGATGGTCGTTATAGATGCTGAAGGAGTAGCTGCCATTCTCGATACCCGGCTGGCCATCGGCACTGCGGCTGTACTGGCTGCGCAGGTGATCGATGTTGTCCGGTACTGCGGCAGCGATGTTGGCAGCCTGCAGGCGCTCTTGAAGCACCGCGCTGCTCATCCTGCCGATAGCAGATTGCAGATAGCCCACCCGATCACTTGCACAGGTCACGCCGCTGAGATCGGCGATGGCCGCGAACTTGTGCAGCTCCCCTTCGCTGGCATCCAGGTAGATCCAGCCATCCGCCGTCCTGTAGAACCGGGAAAGGTCACTGTAGCCGGCCACGTCACGGCCGGATGGCTCATTGAATGGGCCACGGCCTGGGTAGTCGTAGCAGAATGGAATTTGCACCAGGTTGCCCAGCGAAGCCAACGAGGTGCGTGCCCGGTAGGCCTCACCCGAGTGATGCTTACGATACAGGGCGGTTGCCACGCCCAGCGCAGCAGCAAACCCGCACATCACATCGATCGTGCCGACATGTGCATGTTCTTCCGGCGTTTCCATGCCGCCGCCAAAGCGCAGCATGATTCCGGTAGTGGCCTGGATCAGGTCGTCATACCCAAGATAATCCGTACGAGGTCCGCGACGCGGGCCGCCGAAGCAGTCCAGCTGACAGAAGATCACGCCAGGATTCACCGCCTGCAGACTCGCCTCATCAAGGCCCAGCGGTGCCAATTGGCGATCCGGCGCGTTCATGACGATTACATCGACCTCGCGCACGAGGCGATTGAAAACCTCGCGCCCTTCGGGCTTGTTCAGATCGACCAGCACACTTTCCTTGCCACGTGCCGACGACATGCCGAAGACCACGGTATTCCACGGGTCATAGTTGGGCACCACAGGGTCGAGCTTGATGACATCTGCGCCGAAGCGGCCCAGGAACGATGTCGAGTGCGGCCCTGCGATCACATTCGTCAGGTCGAGGATCTTAACGCCTTCCAGCCAACCGGCAGGCGTGTCGAGCTTGGCAGGCGGCAATACAGGATCAGGACGTTCGGACAGGGTTGCCAGTGCTTGCTCGAAGCTGACATCACGACGCGACAGCGGCTTGAGCATGGGCTCCGAACACCCCTCCAACCAGGCAATCGGGCCAGGCTGCTTCATCACGCCGAACTCGCGGTCATCGACCTCGACGATCAACCCAGCAGTATTCGAGTGCTCGTCGTGGAGCCACTCCTGGGTCGATCTGTGTGGCGCCCCAGGGAAACGCCCTTCACCGAAGATGACCTCCCACTCGGCGGCTGTTTTGGTCAGGAACACCTCTTTCATCCTGGCAGAAATACGCGCCGCCCAATCAGCCGGCAACGGGTAAACGCCCAGGGATGCATTGCCTTCCCATTGGTCGATCGGCAGGTAGGGGTCATCTACTTTCGGCAGGCCGGCGACCACCATTTCCTCATAGATGCCCATTGCCTGCAGGCAGCGCTTGGCATGCTCACGATGGGACGGGCAAACGGCGTAGAACTTGCGGCCATCGGCACATTCATAGGTGCGGTAGAACGGGTCGAGGAACTCCTGCAGGTCCTGGTAGCTCAGGTTCATCGGCAGGTTTTCGGCACGGCGCCGCTCGCTCTCCTTCTCACGCAGCGTCTTGTAACGCAGCGGGTAGCCGTCGATCTTGATCGAGTTGTACGACAGACCTTCCATCACGGCGGCGGCCAGCGGCACTTCGATCTGATCGCCAACGCCGTGCTTCTCACGCGCCTGCAAGGCAAGCACGACAGAAGACACAGCCAGCATGGTGCCATAGGCCGACGCCAGCGGAAGCGGCGAAAAACTGGGGTTGATGCCCATCAGTACGCGGTTCTGGCCCATATCGGTGAACACACCGGAGGCCGAAGCGATCACCGCCTCCGTCGCACGCCACTGCGCACGCAGTTCGTCATCACTGGCAAACCCAGGGATCGATAGCGTGATCAGCTCAGGGCGAGCGCGCCGCAGCGCTGCGAAATCAAGGCCCAGCCGGGACATGACACCCGGCCGGAAGTTTTCGATCACGATGTCTGAACGGGAGATGAGTTCGTGAGCCTGATGCAGCCCCTGGGCAGTCTTCAGATCCAGCCGCAGGCAGAGCTTGTTGCGGTTGAGCGTGGCGTTGGCTGGGCTGTCCCACAGCGGCCCGTCGAGCGGGTCGATGTGTACGACAGTCGCGCCCAGGTCCGCAAGGATCATCGCGACGGCAGGGCCTGCGATGTACTGACCAAAATCGATGACATTGACGCCTTGCAAAGGCAATTGGTTGCAATGCTGCATGACGATAACCCTACTTAGCCCCGGGCCAACGAGATTCGCCGGCGCGGTTATTGTTGTTATTGAGACCTCGTACCAACCGGTCACCTGGACGATTGATCCATCCAAGGGCTTGCGATGTGGAAGCTACTTTCAGAAATTCGACGGCATCGCGAAAGCAATAAAAAATGGCCCTAAGGGGCCATTTTTTTTATTGCTGGGGAAATTTCCTTATCGCTTGGCGTTTTCCTCCTCCAGCGAGCGGTGCTCGTCCCTGAAGGCCTGTGCCTCCTCGCACAGCCACTGCGCAAAAGCCGCGGCGTCAGGGTTAACCATGCTGTGGGCGGCATACACTAGGTAGAACGCCTCCTTGGTGGGCACACTGCGCCCGAGGGGGGCTACGAGACGGCCTTGATCCAACAGGTGCTTGACCAACGAGGAACGCGCCAGGGCTACACCCTGCCCCAATTCCGCCACCGTCAATGCCGAGATAAGGGTGTCGAACTGCAACCCTTGCGAGGAATCAACGTTCTCCGCATGGTTCTTCTTCAGCCAGTAGCCCCACCCCTCCTCATAACCCAACACGTGCAGCAACGGGTGTCTGGCAAGGTCCTTGGGGCGCTGCAGCGGGCGGTCTTGCGTGATCAGCGCAGGCGAACACACCGGCACCAGGGTATCCCAGGTCAATCGTTCAGCCTTCATGCCGGGCCAGCGGCCCTGCCCGTAGCGGATTTCGAGATCGGCATCGAACGCTGTTTCATCCACCCAGATGTTGCTGGCAATGCGAATGGGTATGTCTGGATGGCTTGCTTGAAATCGAGGTAAGCGCGGGGCTATCCAGTGGGTAAAAAAAACCAGACTGCTACGCAAAATGAGTGCGCTGCGATGGCCTTGCCCAAAGATTTCGTCGGTCGATGCAGCCAGGCGTTCAACCGACTCTCTGACCACTGGAAAATACGATTTACCCACCTCGGTAAGCTCAAGTCCACGTGGCAGACGCTTGAACAACGCAACGCCCAGCTGGGACTCCAACGCTTTAACCTGCTGGCTGATCGCCGCTTGCGTGAGGTTGAGCTCTTCAGCGGCGTGGGTGAAATTGAGCATCCGGGCAGAAACCTCAAATGCTCGAAGCCAGTTCAAGGGCGGTAAACGCTTTTTCATGACGCATCCAACACTCGGCTGCTCGGGGATCGAATCGCTCGGAGGTTGACATTAGAGACGATCAGTCTAAATTACAACGCATGACTATCTCCAAACCTGCACCTCGTCGAGGCCGCCCCCCCAAAGTCGCACGTGAGCATGGCGAAACCCTCGAAATGCTATTGCGTTGCGGTATGGAAATCCTCACCGAACAAGGCTTCGCCGCCACCGGCATCGAGGCCGTGCTCAAGCGCGTGCAGGTGCCCAAGGGTTCGTTTTATCACTACTTCGACAGTAAAGAAGCATTTGGCCAAGCCGTACTGCAACGCTATGCCGACTATTTCGCTCAAAAGCTCGAGCGCAACTTCGGTGATTTGAGCGCATCGCCCTTGCAACGGCTGTCCAACTTCGTCGAGGAGGCGAAAGCGGGGATGGCCCGGTATCAGTTTAGAAGAGGCTGCCTGGTAGGCAACCTTGGCCAAGAGGTACTGGTGCTCCCCGACAGCTTCCGCGAACAGCTGGAACTGACCCTGCAGGATTGGGAGCAGCGCTTGGCAGCCTGCCTGGAACAAGCAGTCAATCTGGGAGAAGTGCCTTGCGGACATGATTGCAAGGCACTCGCAGCCTACTTTTGGGTAGGTTGGGAGGGTGCCGTGCTTCGTGCACGGCTTACGCAGAATGTCCGTCCGCTGGACATTTTCTATCAAGGTTTTCTGAACGGAATCACCCACTGATTCCTTTCGGATGATTTAAAGACAACCGGTCTAAATAAGGGCGCACCATGTTCAATGCCATTCTGATCGAGAAGCAAGATGACCAACACACCGCCCGCGTCACCGAGCTGCGGGAGGATCAACTCCCACCCGCAAACGTGACGGTCAAGGTGGCCTACAGCACCTTGAACTACAAAGATGCGCTGGCAATCACCGGTAAGGGGCCGGTTGTACGTCAGTTTCCGATGGTCCCTGGCATCGACCTCGCGGGTACTGTCGAGACGAGTGACGATCCTCGCTACCAGCCTGGCGATCGCGTGCTACTCAATGGCTGGGGCGTTGGCGAGGGCCATTGGGGAGGCCTTGCACAAAAGGCTCGGTTGAACGCCGACTGGCTCATCCCCCATCCCCAGGGGCTGAATGAGCGCCAATCGATGGCCATTGGCACAGCCGGTTACACCGCCATGCTGTGCCTGATGGCATTGGAACGCCACGGGCTGAAACCCTCCCACGGGCCAGTGCTGGTTACCGGCGCCACCGGCGGCGTGGGCAGTTTCGCCATCAGCCTTCTGGCAGGTGCGGGGTATACCGTAACCGCCGCCACAGGCAAATCCAGTGAGCACGAGTACCTGAAAAGCCTGGGTGCGACAACTATCATCGACCGCGCCGAACTGTCGGCTCCGGGGCGTCCGTTGGCGAAAGAGAAATGGGCGGCCGTCGTGGACTCGGTCGGCAGCCATACGCTGGTCAATGCGTGCGCAGGCACAATGTCCGAAGGTTTGGTAGCTGCCTGCGGATTGGCTCAAGGTATGGATTTTCCGGCCACCGTCGCACCGTTCATTCTCAGAGGGGTAAGCCTGCTCGGCATCAATAGCGTGACTCAGCCTTATGAGCGACGAGTGCAAGCGTGGGAGAGACTCTCGACTCAGCTGAACCTGGGCGCATTATCGCTCATGACAAAAGAAATCGGCCTGCAAAGCGTGATCGCGTCAGCCTCAGACTTGATAAATGGAAAGATCCGGGGTCGCTTGATTGTGGACGTAAACGGATAGGCGTTTGCAAATGTCTTCAGAGCAGTCCTCTTTATTACTGATCGAGGGCTGCTCAGCTGTGCTCACTTGACCGGCATCTATCATTTCCGAAGACCCCGTAACAGCGACCCAACGCCAGCGTGCCATCATCCGTAAGCCCTCCAGGCAGCCCACGCCGTAAACGCAATCAGGTTGACGCCCCCACTGTCATTGCATCTGTCCATCAGCCTAACCTGTAACCTTGACTACCGCGCTGCTGTAACGGGGACGTGTTGCCGCCATAGACCTCTCGCCCTGCGGGCTTTCAATGCACGCTATCAAGCACTCTGCACTGCCCTGATGCCCTGTGCCTTCGGGGATCCCGATAGCCTGTGACCGAGTCCCAGCCAAGCACCAGAAACACTCAAACACATAGAAATTATGTGCAGCCTCATCGCCAGCGTGTCTTCAACGCGCCATGCAAGCCACTGACCGGATCCTGCTCAGGCTGCGGCACCTTGGCGATGCGCTCCAAGGCACGCTGGTGCGCCGCACTATCGGGCCGTTGGATGTCGTAATCTTCCTGCCCGTGAGGATAGGCGCCCACCACCAGGAAATCATCACTGCACTCGATGCAGCGATGGCCCGTGCCTGCTGGCAGCACCAGCACATCCCCCCGCTCCACGCTCACGCTTTGCCCGCATTCCCCGCCAAGCGTCAATCGGGCCCGCCCACCGGCAATCCCGAGTGCCTCGTGGGCGTTAGGATGAAAGTGGTGATAATCGAAGATCCCGTCGCGCCAGAGCGGGGTCCATTCGTGAGCCGCAAACAGGGCCTCGAAGGCGCTGGCAGTATCCCCTGCCCGATCGAGTTTCAGCCGGTAGAGCAGTACCGGAAAACGGCTATTCGGCGTCGCGCCGTCGTCTTCGAAAAACAAGGCCTGCACGCTGGCATCTTGCGTATTCATGCGCGTCATGATGCGCTTCCTGATCGAGTGATTGGTTTACCTTCGAGCCCTTCGGCTGTTGCCAGGTTCCGGCCGGCAGAGCGCTACACAGACCGATGAAACTTTCCTGCCACGTGCCAACTCCAGACGCCTATCGATAACAGAACGGGAGCAGGCAATGACCGGCACGGTAGGCGACTTTCTGGTGGAGCGTTTGTATCAATGGGGCGTACGGCGCATCTTCGGTTACCCCGGCGACGGCATCAATGGTGTGTTCGGCGCGCTGAGTCGGGCCAACGGCAAGATTCAATTCATCCAGGCCCGCCATGAGGAAATGGCCGCCTTCATGGCCAGCGCCCATGCCAAGTTCACCGGCGAGCTCGGCGTGTGCATCGCCACCTCCGGCCCGGGCGCCTCGCACCTGCTTACCGGCCTGTACGATGCACGCATGGATCACCAGCCGGTACTGGCCATCGTGGGTCAACAGGCCCGCGCGGCACTGGGCGGGCACTACCAGCAGGAGCTGGACCTGCTGTCGATGTTCAAGGACGTCGCCGGTGCGTTCGTCCAGCAGGCATCGACACCGGAGCAAGTGCGCCACCTGCTTGACCGTGCAGTGCGTACGGCCGTCGGCGAACGCCGCGTCACCACCATCATCCTGCCCAACGACCTGCAGGACCTACCTTACAACGAACCACCGAGTGCCCACGGTACCGTGCATTCCGGCATCGGCTACAGCAAGCCCCGCGTGTTGCCGTTCGACGAAGACCTGCAGCGCGCCGCCGATGTATTAAACGCTGGGCACAAGGTGGCGATACTGGTGGGTGCCGGCGCACTGCAGGCGACAGACCAGGTCATTTCAATCGCCGAAAAACTGGGTGCCGGGGTTGCCAAAGCGCTGTTGGGCAAGGCTGTGCTGCCGGATGAGCTGCCGTGGGTCACCGGATCGATAGGCCTGCTCGGCACCGAACCCAGCTATCAGCTGATGACCGAATGCGACACCTTGCTGATGATCGGCTCCGGCTTTCCCTATTCCGAGTTTTTACCCAAGGAAGGCCAGGCGCGTGGCGTGCAGATCGACCTGCAACCCGACATGCTCAGCCTGCGCTACCCGATGGAGGTCAACCTGATCGGCGATGCCAGCGAAACATTGCGCGCACTGCTGCCGTTGCTCGAGCACAAGACCGACCGGCGCTGGCGCGACAAGGTAGAGACCTGGCGTGCACGGTGGGACAGGACCGTGGCCAAACGCGCGCTGGTCAAGGCTGACCCGATCAACCCGCAACGCGTGGTCCATGAACTGTCTCCTCGCCTGCCCGACCACGCCATCATCACCAGCGACTCCGGCTCCTGCGCCAACTGGTTTGCCCGCGACCTGCAGATTCGCCACGGGATGCAGTGTTCGCTGTCTGGCGGCCTGGCTTGCATGGGCGCAGCCGTGCCTTATGCGATTGCAGCCAAGTTCGCCCACCCGCAACGGACCGTAATTGCCCTGGTGGGCGATGGGGCGATGCAGATGAACAACCTCGCCGAATTGATCACCGTGGCCAAATACTGGCAGCAGTGGGACAACCCTCAATGGATCTGTGCCGTGTTCAACAATGAGGACCTCAACCAGGTGACTTGGGAGCAACGGGTCATGGAGGGGGACCCCAAGTTCGAAGCGTCGCAGACAATCCCTGACGTGCCCTACCATGTGTTTGCCATGTCCATTGGCCTGCAAGGTATCTACGTAGATCGCGAAGAGGACGTTGCCGCTGCGTGGGAGCGCGCCCTGGCGGCTGATCGACCCGTACTGATCGAGTTCAAGACCGACCCGAACGTGCCGCCCCTGCCTCCCCACATCACGCTGGAACAGGCGAAGAAGTTTGCCGGTACCTTGCTCAAGGGCGACCCCGACCAGGCGGGCATCATCGTGCAGACAGCCAAGCAGGTGCTCGGCTCGGTGCTGCCTGGCAAGAAATGAGCGACACCTCGGCGAGCCGGCTGAACGTTTATTCGGCCGGCCCGGTCGCACAACTGAGACGCAGCCGACTGCGCGAACCCTGACCGTGAGGACCTACCATGAGCGCGATCGCTTCCAACGGGGCTGCAGAGCACCCCATCTGTCTGACCCTCAATGGTCAGCCCCGAACACTGCAGGTGCATCCCTGGGTCACCTTGCTCGACCTGCTGCGTGAGCAATTGGACCTGATCGGCACCAAGAAAGGTTGCGATCATGGTCAGTGCGTTGCCTGCACGGTGCTGCGCGACGGCAAGCGCGTCAATGCCTGCCTGACCTTGGCCATCATGTGTGACGGGGCCGAGTTGGTGACCATCGAAGGGCTGGCCAACGGTGACGCCCTGCACCCGATGCAGCGCGCCTTCATTACGCACGATGCGTTCCAGTGCGGCTACTGCACCCCGGGGCAGATCTGCTCTGCGGTCGGGCTTGTGCACGAAGGACGTGCCGACACCCGCGAGGCCATCCGCGAGCAGATGAGCGGCAACCTTTGCCGTTGTGGTGCCTACGGCAACATCGTCGCAGCGGTGGAGGAAGCGCTGCCGTTGATAAGAGGCGCAGCCCAGCCGCAACGAGGGCCAAATTCATGATGCCCTTCAACTACTGCAAGCCCGCATCAGTCCGCGAAGCGGTGAGCTTGGCTGACACACGCTCGCATTTCATCGCCGGGGGCACCAACCTTGTCGACCTGATGAAGGAAAACGTCGTTCGTCCCGAGCGGCTCATCGATATCACCGGCCTTGAGCTGAACGGTATCCATCCCACCTCGAACGGCGGTGTACTGATCGGTGCTCTGGTGAGCAATGCCGAGCTGGCCTGGCACCCGATGATCGAGCAGCATTATCCACTGCTGTCGGACGCGATCCTGGCCGGGGCGTCACCGCAGTTGAGGAACATGGCCAGCACCGGTGGCAACTTGCTGCAACGTACCCGGTGCTACTACTTCTACGACACCGGCACCCCCTGCAACAAACGTGAGCCCGGCAGCGGATGCTCTGCGCGTAAAGGGTCGAACCGCATCCATGCCATTCTCGGTGCCAGCGATGCCTGTGTCGCGACCCATCCCTCGGACATGTGCGTGGCATTGGCAGCGCTTGAAGCCGTGGTGCATGTAGCAGGGCAGTCGGGTAAACGGGAGATACCCTTTGCGGATTTCCATCGTCTGCCCGGGGGCACGCCCGAACGCGACAATCAACTGGCAGTCGCTGAGCTGGTAACTGGCATCGAGCTGCCGCCCCCGATGTTCGAACATCATTTTCGATATCTGAAAATACGCGACCGCGCCTCCTACGCGTTCGCGCTGGTGTCCGTCGCTGCCGCCTTGAATTTCGATGGCGAAGTGATCCGGCAGGCGCGCCTTGCGCTGGGCGGCGTTGCCCACAAACCCTGGCGGGACCCGGTTGTGGAGTGCATGCTGGCTGGCCAGGTGCCATCTGAAGCGCTCTTCACCCGCGCCGCGCAAACGTTGCTGCAAGGTGCACAACCCCTGAGCCACAACGGTTTCAAGGTGACCCTCGCCCAGCGAGCCATCGTACGGGCATTGGATGACGCGGCGCGCGGTGCCGCTGTCAGGGGGGCACGACCATGATCACAAGCACACCCGTTGTCGGCACACCCCTGGACCGCGTGGACGGTGTGGCGAAGGTCACCGGGCAGGCCCGCTATGCGGGCGAATACCCCGAGGCGGGCCTGCTGCACGGCAGCGTCGTGTCCAGTACCATTGCCCGCGGCCGGGTACTCGACATCGACAGTACGCAGGCCATGCGCGTGCCCGGGGTAATCGCCGTGCTCGACCATGGCCATCGCCCGCCTATATCCAGTTATGACAACGACTACAGCGATGCCGACACTGCCGAGGGCTCACCGTTTCGGCCTTTGTTCAATGATCGAGTGCTGTACAGTGGGCAACCGTTGGCGCTGGTGATCGCCGAAACCCTGGAACTGGCCCGCTATGCAGGCTCGCTGATCACAATCGACTATGCCGAGCAGGCTCACCAGACAGACCTGGGCGCCTGCCAACAATCGCATGCGGCACCCGCCGAAACGCCAGCGCCGCGTGGCGACTTCGCCGGGCAGTTTGCCAGGGCGCCGGTGCAGGTGGATGCCACCTACCTGACGGCAAACGAGCACCACAACCCGATGGAGCCCCATGCGTCGACCGTGCACTACAAGGCCGACGGCACCCTGGAAATCCACGACAAGACCCAAGGTACGCAGAACTGCCAGGACTACCTGCACAAGGTGTTCGGCCTGCCCAAGGCAAACATCCGTGTGCGCGCGGCATTCGTCGGCGGCGCCTTCGGCTCGGGTTTGCGCCCGCAGTACCAGTTGCCGCTGGCAGTGATGGCGGCGTTGCACCTGAAGCGCTCGGTGCGCGTGACCCTGACACGCCAGCAGATGTTCACCTTTGGCTACCGGCCCCGCACCGAGCAACGCTTGCGCCTGGGTGCAGACGCAAACGGGCGCTTGCTGGCGATCGCTCATGATGCGCTTGGCCAGACCTCCCGCTTCGAGGACTTCACCGAGCACCTGGTGGAATGGAGTGGCATGCTTTACCAATGCGACAACGTTGCGCTCAGCTATCGCCTGGCCTCGCTCGATGTGTACACCCCGCTGGACATGCGGGCACCTGGGGCTGCGTCCGGGATGATTGCGCTGGAATGCGCCATGGATGAGCTCGCCTGTGCAGTGCAGGTCGACCCGGTAGATCTGCGCCGGCGCAATTTCGCCGCCAACAACGCCAACGAGGGCAAGCCTTACTCCAGCAAGGAACTGCTGGCGTGCTACCAGCAAGGTGCCGAACGTTTTGGCTGGCATAACCGCACTCCCCAACCGCGCAGCATGCGCAATGGCAACCAGCTGGTCGGCTGGGGGATGGCCGGCGGCGTCTGGGAAGCCATGCAGATGAAGGCCAGCGCCAGGGCGCGCATCGATGCCCAGGGCCATCTCACCGTCAGCAGTGCCACCACCGATATCGGGACCGGCACTTATACCGTCATGACCCAGATCGCCGCCGAGGCAGCTGGCGTCAGGGTGCAGGATGTCACCTTCGTGCTGGGTGACTCTTCACTCCCCACCGCACCGCTTCAGGGTGGATCATTCACGGTGTCGTCGGTGGGCTCGGCCGTGCGCCAGGCCTGCCAGGTACTGCGCGCCAAGGTGCTGGCACACGCGCGCAACATGCACCCCCAGGTGGCCAGCACTGCCGGGCAGCAGATCGCTTTCGCCGACGGCTATCTGCACGCTGGCAGCCATCGCCTGGCATTGGCGGACATCGTCGCCAGCGCACCCGCCGGTGCGTTCGAAGTGCAGATCGACGCCGAGCCCGGCGCCAGGCGCCAACCATTCTCCACCGCCACCCATTCGGCGGTATTCGTGGAAGTCCACGTCGACGAAGAGCTTGGCACGATCAAGGTCTCCCGGGTGGTCAGCGCTGTGGCCGCAGGACGGGTGGTCAACCCGAAAACCGCGCGCAGTCAGATCCTGGGTGGCGTGGTGTGGGGGGTGGGCATGGCCCTGCACGAAGCAGCGTTGACCGACCATCGGCTAGGCCGCATCGTCAATCACAACCTGGCGGAGTACCACATTCCGGTCAATGCAGACTGTGGGGATATCGAAGTGATCTTCGTTGAAGAGCACGATGATATTGTCAACGAACTGGGGTCCAAGGGCGTGGGCGAAATCGGCGTCGTCGGGGTGGCCGCTGCGGTGGCCAACGCGGTCTACCATGCCACAGGCAAGCGTGTGAGGGAGTTTCCGATCACGCTCGACAAAGTGCTCTGATCGGGCGGGGGCCAAGTCCCCCCACCCGCTTTGCGGTCAGCAGCAGCCAGGTCGGCAGGATCGTCCGCACCAGCACCTCACGCTCCTCGGTACGACGATGATTGCTCAGATACCAGCATGATCTGAATGGTTCCGCCAATTTTCGGGGCTGCAGCAAATCAGTACCGCCAGACTTGTTGGTCTGAACTTTACTGTCCGCCATGGCTTCCCCTGCATACCGATAACGCAAACACGCGGCTGCAGGAGCTGACTTTCATGAGAGCACTGACCTACCACGGAGCAAACGACGTCAGAGTCGATAACGTCCCTGATCCCATCATCGAGCAAGAAGACGACATCATCCTCAGGGTCACCGCTACGGCCATTTGCGGTTCCGACCTGCACCTCTACCGAGGAAAAATTCCAGAAACCGAAGCGGGCGATATCTTTGGCCATGAATTCATGGGCATCATCGAAGACACAGGGCGTGCCGTCAACAATCTCCAGATCGGCGATCGGGTTGTGATTCCCTTCGTGATCGCTTGCGGCCACTGCTTTTTCTGTCAGCGTGATCTGTTCGCTGCCTGCGAAACCACCAACACAGGTCGTGGCTCGATCATCAACAAGAAAGGCATTCCACCGGGCGCCGCGCTGTTCGGGTACAGTCATCTCTATGGCGGAATCCCTGGTGGCCAAGCGGATTACGTGAGGGTACCCAAGGATAACGTCGGCCCGTTCAAAGTGCCCACAAACCTGGCCGATGACAAGGTGCTGTTCCTCTCGGACATTCTGCCCACCGCTTGGCAGGCGGTCATCAATGCCGAGATTGGCCCGGGTTCAACGTTGGCAGTCTACGGCGCCGGGCCAGTGGGCTTGCTGAGCGCAGCCTGCGCGCGAATGCTCGGCGCTCAGACCATCTTCATGGTCGATGACAATGATTACCGCTTGGCCTACGCCCGCGAGGCTTACGGCGTCATACCGATCAATTTCGAGCAGGACGACGATCCAGCCGACAGCATCATTCGTCAGACACCCGGCATGCGCGGGGTCGATGCGGTGATCGACGCGGTCGGTTTCGAGGCCAAGGGCAGCACTGCCGAAACGGTGATGACGGCCCTGAAGATTGAAGGCAGCAGTGGCAAAGCATTGCGCCAGAGCATTGCAGCCGTGCGGCGTGGCGGCGTCGTGAGTGTCCCCGGTGTGTACGCGGGCTTCATTCACGCATTCATGTTCGGCGACGCGTTCGACAAGGGCCTTACCTTCAAGATGGGCCAGACCCATGTCCAGAAATACCTGCCCGAACTGCTGGAACACATCGAAGCAGGACGTCTACAACCGGAATTGATCGTCACTCACCGCCTGGCCCTCGAAGAAGCAGCCATGGGCTACAAGTTGTTCGATCAGAAGCAGGATGACTGTCGCAAGGTCATCCTCGTGCCAGGCGCTGCAGCGGGCACCCTGGGCCCTGGGCAGATGGATCGGGCGCTGGGCTTCAACTACCTCCAGCAACGCCCGAAAACTTTTTGACGTCGATAGGTGGCGCCACGAATTCAGGGCCATCGCCAGCGAGCCGCCACTTCACCTTGGCGATGCCGTAGCGCTCGGCCATCGGTCGACTGACCAACTTGATTTTCTGCTGACTGAATCTTGGGATGATGCCAACGCCGGCATCGCAACTGGCCCAGTGCCAAGCCACGGCGTTGTCCATTTTCTCCAGGCGGATGATGAACGTCCGATGGTCACCGTGAAGGTCATACTCGATTACGTACAATTGAAGTGCTGGCACAAGATCCGCTCCCTGGTTCATACGCTATTGAGTGACTCCTGGAAGAGATAATTCCATCGGATTCGCAGGACGACGCGCAGCCAATCCATGCAGCGGACTGTCAGGCGAGTTGGATGTACACCGAGTAGCTACCCAGCAGCACCCAGAACACCAGAAAGATCCACGGTGTGCGCAGCGAGAACAGCAGTGATTTCCGATGGCCTGCACGCGAGGTTTCCGCCTCGCAGAACAGCGGCGATTCGTCGTAAGCCAACCCCATCAACGGCTCGCTGCGCAGCAGATGGCTTTGCTTGAGCTGCCAATGATCGATGATGTTGTAGGCCGCACGGATGCCAGGCCAGGCATTGAGCGAGCTCAATACCCCGAGCAGGGCGAGGAACGCGGGCACGATCAGGGTGAACATCTCGCCCCATCCTTGATTTAGGTTGCCCATGGAGGAGACGAAGGCGATGACCAGGAATGACTGCGCCGCCAGGTAGGCGTCGGTGCGGTTGGCCAGGATGCTGGTTTCGTACTGGATCTCACGCCGGTAAAAGTCCAGACGCTCCTTGGGAGAACCAAACATCCTGGCATTGTGCTCGCTGATCTCGTGTTCAGGGGTCGTTGGGGTAATGATTCGAGGCACTTGCTACTCCGGGAGTTGGGCTCCGAACGACGAGATGCGCCTGGAGCTGAGCTCGGTAGAACGGCGATGGGGCGTGAAATTCAATTGGATTGGTATCCCCACCGCTCGTCGTATCAACCGCAGATTGAAACCAACACGCCGGGGCCCGGCCTTTCGAACCGGTATGAACGTTCTCAACTGCAGGAGCTTCTACCATGCGAGACTTCCCTACCCCGCCCTTCCCTTCACAGCCTCAAAATGTCCCCGGCTCACAGCGCAAAATGGAACCCTACCCGGATTGTGGTGAGCAGTCGTATACCGGTCACAATCGACTCGAAGGCAAGATCGCGCTCATCACCGGAGCAGACAGCGGCATCGGGCGGGCAGTAGCGATCGCCTATGCCCGTGAAGGTGCAGACGTCGCCATCGCTTACCTGAATGAGCATGAAGATGCGCAAGAAACCGCGCGCTGGGTCGAGGCCGCGGGCCGTCAATGCCTGCTGTTACCCGGAGACTTGGCGCAGAAACAGCACTGCTACGACATCGTCGAAAAGACCGTCCGCCAGTTCGGGCGTATCGACATCCTGGTCAACAACGCGGCGTTCCAGATGTCCCATGAGACCCTGGAGGAAATCGACGATGATGAATGGGTGAAAACGTTCGATACCAATATCACCGCCATCTTCCGTATTTGCCAGGCGGCACTACCCTCCATGCCCAAGGGCAGTTCGATCATCAATACGAGCTCGGTCAACTCCGACGATCCATCCCCCAGCCTGCTGGCCTATGCCACGACCAAGGGGGCCATTGCCAATTTCACTGCTGGCTTGGCTCAGTTGCTGGGCAAGAAAGGCATCAGGGTCAACAGTGTCGCGCCAGGCCCTATCTGGACGCCTTTGATTCCGGCAACCATGCCGGACGAGGCCGTCAAGAACTTTGGTTCCAGCTACCCGATGGGGCGGCCGGGGCAGCCGGTCGAGGTCGCGCCGATCTACGTGCTGCTGGGCTCCGACCAGGCCAGTTACATCAGTGGCTCACGTTACGCGGTGACTGGCGGCAAACCGATACTTTAGCGCCAAGAGGCTCGCCGTGCTGGCGGGCCTCCCTTTTGCGGGGCAGATTCAGTGTTTGTGCCGATCGTGATCACGGGCCGTTTTTTGCGCTGTCGAGTCATGTGATGTACCGGTGGATCCATCCGGACGATGAGCATCGTTGTCTCGCTCTTCTTCCCCATGCGGCCTCGTCTGCGCAGACTCCTTTTGCCTATCGCTCACTTTCTTCATGTTGCTCTCCTGCCATTGCCTTTGAACTAGGGAAGCCGAAGCACGGGCAAAGTTCACGTCACATTCACTTCTCGAGATAGCCGGGCAATAGATGCGATGAACCAAATACCCCAGGATCGCGTCCACCGCAAAACAAGCGAGTCGACACTGGAATGGCAAACGACCCTGTACTGGCCGCCCTCGGCTATCTCAAGAACAACAAACTGATTTTGACCACAGCAGAATCGTGCACTGCGGGCTGCATGGTGGCTTTGCTGGCGGCGGTACCGGGTACCGCAGAGGTGCTGGAAAGCGGCTACGTCGTCTACTCACCCAGCGCCAAGAAACGCCTGCTGGGCGTCAGCGCCGAAACCATCGAACGATACGGCTTGACCAGCGAAGCAGTGGCCTGGGAAATGGCCTTGGGCGCCTTGCGAGACAGCGATGCCAATGTGGTTATAGCCACCACCGGGGTAGCCGGCCCGGCGCCCGAATCCGGAATACCGCCGGGGACGATGTGCTTTGCGTGGGCTTTCGCCGGCGATCCAATTGCCGTTTTCACGCGCACTCGACGGTTCTTCGGCGAGCGATCTGAAGTCATGCGCGAAGGCGCCCTGTTCGGTCTGACCCAGGTTTCCCACTATCACCAGCGCTGGTTACACGGTGAGCGCGCTTGAGGGCTGTGATCATGTCGGAAGATGAACTGGTATCCCGGCGTCACCCTGTTCAAGAAGACATGCCGATGCAGCAGCGCGTCTGGCGCTTTGAGCGCGTGGGGTGGTATGTACTCGTGACCATCGTACTGCTTGCCTTGGCAGGCCTGTTCGGTAATGGCCCGTTGAGCGATGCCGAGGTGGTGAGCCAGGATGGCAGGGTACGGGTTGAGTATCAGCGCCTCAGCCGAAGCGGCACGACAGATAGCCTTTTCATCACCGTTCAGGGTACCCCTGGTCAGCCGGTAGAGGTGCAACTCGCAGGATCATTGCTTCGTGACGCCAGTATCGAGACGTTACAACCGGAGCCGCAACGGTCGATGTCACATGGCCAGGCCATGCTGTTCCAATTGGGTACAAGGCAAGATGGCGTGGCCACCTTGTACCTGACCCTTCGAAGTGAGCACGTAGGCACTCTGGAGGGCATCGTCAGGGCTGGCCCCAAAAGCGCCGTTCGTTTCTCCACATTCCTTTACCCCTAGGGGTGCGTCATGGATTCGATCCTCCGCGCAGCCGGAATGTACGTCCCCCTCATGCTGCTGTTTCGCGTAGCCGGGCGGCGCTCGCTGGCCGACCTGACGACCTTTGACTTCGTCTTGCTGCTGATCATCGGGGAGGCCACCCAGCAGGCGCTTCTGGGCGAGGACTTTTCGTTCACCAATGCCATGCTGGTGATTGCCACGCTGATCGTCCTGGACGTCGGTCTTTCGCTCGCGAAGCTCAACTCCAAGCCCTTGGCCAGGTTTCTGGATGGGCACGCTACCCTGGTTGTCGAGAATGGGCGCTTTCTGCATCACCGCATGCGCCGGGTACGCCTCACGGAGGACGATATCCTCGAGTCAGCGCGGGACAGCCAAGGCATCGAGAACATTGAGCAGGTCAAGTTCGCCATCGTCGAACGCAATGGAAAGATTTCGATCATTCCTGCCAAGTGAGGCCTTTTGGCAACAGTAAAGCTACGTCCATCGCTTCGCATGCACACGCGATGATGCCAGCCATCGTAAGCATTGAACCCTGTCACTCTGCGCGTACTCAACCACGAGCAAGTTCTTGACTCAATCCGTGATGAGGTAACGCCAATGAACGCTATCGACTTACTGATTCAAGACCACAAGCTGGTGAAAAAACTTCTCGAAGAACTGTCGACCACCACCGAGCGCGCAGTGAAGAAACGGGCCGAGTTACTTCACAGGATCGAGCAGGAGTTGCGGATCCACACCACGCTCGAGGAAGAAATACTCTACCCGGCCATCAAGCAAGCGGGTGGCAAGGAAGAAGCGAAGATGTACTACGAGGCCAAGGAAGAACACCGGACTGTCGACTCCCTCGTCCTACCCGACCTCCTGCATACCGAAACCGGCACCGTCGAATTCGCCGGGCGGGTCAAGGTCATGAAAGAGTTGTTGGAGCATCACATCGAGGAAGAGGAAGGCGAACTCTTCCCCACCGCGAAGAAGCTGCTCAGCAAGGACACCCTCGAGGAGCTGGGGCAAACCATGGAAATGCAGAAAAAGATGCTCAAGGGCGAGCAGCGAGCAGCTTAGTCAAGCGATCACCTGCCAGCGCTCAGTACGCTGGCATGTGATCAGTTTCAGCTACCCATCATCAGTCGGAAGGTTTCATGGAATATTGGATTGGCTTACTTGAATGGCCCGCCATGGTAATGACCGTGCTGGCAGCCTGGTGCATCGGTTCACGCCGTCCGGGGCGCAGGAAGGCAGGTTTCTGTTGTTTTCTTGCAAGCAACGTTCTGTGGGCCGTCTGGGGCTGGCAAGCAGAAGCCTGGGCATTGATCATCCTGCAATTGTGCCTCTGTGCCATGAATCTGCGAGGGTGGCGAAAAAACACACAACTGCAAGCTGCCCGCACGTTGCAGGGAACAGCCTAGCGTTGCTGGCGGCGCCCGCCCAACTGGATCCAGACCGGCGCATGATCACTGGCCTTGGCTTCGTTGCGCACCCAGGCATCCACGCCCGCCCGCTTCAAATAAGGGCTCAGACCCGAGTTGAGCAGCAGGTGATCGATACGAAGCCCGGCATTACGCGCCCAGTGATTGCGAAAATAGTCCCAGAACGTGTAAATGCGCTGCTCGGGATAAAGGTGACGAACAGCATCGACCCAGCCCTGGGCCAACAATTCTTGGAATAACGCCCGCGATTCAGGTTGCAGCAGCGCGTCCTTGAGCCATGAGCGCGGGTTATAGATGTCCAGATCGGTGGGCACAACGTTGAAGTCCCCCGCTAATACCGCAGGATGGCTGCTGACATGCAGTGTGTGGGCATGCTTGATCAAGCACTCGAACCAGCGCAGTTTGTAATCGAACTTCGGGCCGGGTTGCGGGTTGCCGTTGGGCAGGTAAAGGCAGCCCACCAGTACACCGTGCGCCGCAGCTTCGAGATAGCGGCTCTGCTGATCGTCCTGCATGCCGGGCAGCCCGCGACGTACCTCCAGCGGCTCGCTATCGCGCGCCAGGATCGCCACACCGTTCCAGGAGGGTTGCCCCTGGTAAAGGCAGCCATAACCTGCCGCTTCGATGGCCTGGCGAGGAAACTGCTGGTCGGCCGCCTTTAGTTCCTGCAAGCAGGCAATGTCCGGCTGCTCCCGCTCCAGCCAGGCCAACAGCGCGGGCAGGCGGCTGCGGATGCCATTGATATTGAAGGTGGCGATCTTCAGCGCTCTCATGCGTCAGGGGCGCTCACATGAGCCTGCACGGCATCTTCCAGAGCCCGGATATGAGCCTCGTCGGCCAGTGCCTTCAGCGCCAACCAGTCATCCCAGTCAATGGCACCATCGTCCCTTAGCGCCTCGGCGGTGCGAACCAGTTCATGGTGGTAGGCGTCCGGCGATTCGCGCCGGTAGCTGATGTCGTCGTACTGCGCGTACCAGGCTTCAAGTTCAGGAATGCTGCGTTCGATGCTCATGACGGCCGCCTCGTTCTATCCCTGCAAGTGAGAGCCCAAGCACCGCGCAATGTTCAACCGCAACGGTCAGACGGTTAGCAACCCTACCGCTGAAGTAGTGCGATGGAACTTCTCACTCCGTCCGAGACGTCCCACGTCCACACCTGGCGAAAGTAGATGAAGAGGTGGTGGACGGGAATCTGATCACCCGCCGCATGCCGGATGATATACCCGCCTTCAATGATCGGTTGATCCAAGACCTTGCTTGTTCACTTGCTAACCGTGGGCTAGCAAACACTTCAACCTACTGTTCTGCTCGGCAAACATTCAGGGTAGGCAAGCTCACGGTTTCTTTTCCACATCCCTGGGCGCTTTCGCTGGGCCTTGGGGGTCCACTTGAGGGTCGTCCAGGTCTGGAGAGTCCGGATCGAATCCCAGGTCCTGATCAGTCGTTGCATGATCGGAGGAATGGGGGCCTTTCTGCTGCTGATCGTCGGATTTGTTCATTTTGCGGTCTCCGGAGTGTGATGTATTCACCGTCAGGGTCTTGCCCCTTTCTGAACGGGCTGTTCATGAAATATTTCGGTGAAGCACTCGCATCCGGTGGAGGATCGCAAGATCGGTAAAGTTCCTTCTACATGCCATCTGCTGGACAAGTCTGAACGGTACCCGTGAGTTCGTTCTGATTGCGACATAGTGGATGAGCGGTGCCCAAAACGCCGGTTGCGCCCTCACAGTGGCCGGTTATTCGAGAAAAACTAAACCTTCACCTGCTCCTACGGCTCAACCGATTGCGGCATAGAGGTCGCAGCCACCAAGCGAAGGAGTGAAAGATGAACAAACCATTCTTGAAAATCGCCGGGGTAACCCTGTTGATGGGCCTGGCTTCGCTGCAGGTACAGGCAGCGTCTTCGGACGATTTCGTCGATGCGGCCACTGAAGCCGGTATCGCCGAAGTGGTCACCGGCAACCTGGCGCACGAAAAGAGCCAAAGCGCAGACATCAAGCAATTCGCCCAGCAAATGGTTACAGACCATACCAAAGCCAACCAGGAACTCGGTGATATCGCCCGCAAGCTGGACATCAGCGTGCCCGACGAGGCGGCGCTGACCGACAAGGTCAAGAAGATGATCCTCGAATGGCGCGAGGAGTCGTTCGACCGGTCCTACGTCAATAACCAGGTCGACGCGCACGAAAAGGCCGTGGAACTGTTCAAGAAAGAGGCCGCCTCCTCCGACAAGCCTGAGCTGAAGGCCTTTGCCAGCGACAAGCTGCCAACGCTGCAACACCATCTGGAACAGGCCAGGGCGCTGAAAGCCACCCACGGCAAGTAACCCACACGTCACCGCGCAATCCCAGGGGCCGCCTTGCGGCCCTGCCTTGAGCCATCTGGAGGTGGGCTCCCCATGAATGATCGAATCATCGAACTGTTCACCGACACCACATTCTTCGGCATTTCCATCCTCAACCTGTTGGTAGCGCTGTGCGTTGCCGTGCTGACGTTCGTGATTGCCAGAGCTGTCATCGGCCTGTTGATGCGCCGGGTGCAGCGCTGGTCCGAACATGACGGGGCGATGAGTCAGGTGCTGGCCAAGGTACTGGCTGGTACCAGCAACAGCCTGCTGCTGCTCGCTTCGCTGCTGGTCGGTTTGAGCATGCTGGACCTGCCCGAGCGCTGGTTGGGCCGGGTCAGTAGCTTGTGGTTCGTGGTCGCCGCCTTGCAGATCGGCCTCTGGGTCAATCGCGCCATCGCGCTGGGGCTGACACGCTACTTCAGCCGGCACAGCGCCGACGGCCTGTATCAAGGCAGTGCATTGGCCACGCTTTCGGCCTGGGGGGCACGGGTGCTGCTGTGGTCGGTAGTGTTGCTGGCCATGCTGTCCAATCTCGGCGTCAATATCACCGCCTTCGTGGCCAGCCTGGGTGTGGGCGGCATTGCCGTGGCCCTGGCCGTGCAGAACATCCTGGGTGACCTGTTCGCCTCATTGTCGATTGCCGTCGACAAACCCTTCGAAGTCGGTGATTTCATCGTCATCGGCCCACTGGCCGGCACGGTGGAACATGTTGGGCTGAAGACTACTCGCATCCGCAGCCTGGGCGGTGAGCAGATCGTCATGGCCAATGCCAGCATGATCAGCAGCACCATCCAGAACTACAAGCGCTTGCAGGAACGACGTATTGTGTTCGAGTTCGGCTTGTCCTACGACACGCCCACCGAGGCGGTGAAACAGGCGCCCGCCATCGTCGAAGAGGCGATCAAGGCCCAGCAGCAGGTGCGTTTCGACCGCGCTCACTTGCGCGGCTTTGGCAAAGAGGCGCTGGAGTTCGAATGCGTCTATATCGTGAGAGACCCTGGCTATAACCTCTACATGGATATTCAACAGGCCATCAACTTTCACCTGCTCGAACGCTTCACCCGAATCGGCGCCAAATTTGCCGTGCCAGTGCGTGCCATCAAAGTTACGGCGCTGCCGCAACCCTTCGTTCAGTCTCAGGTACTGTGACGGCGGGTCGCATTTTGGCCCATCTCGGCCAGGTGGGCGTTTACCCGATGCCGTCCCCACCGATGTACCTGATCGTGCACAAGACCAACGCCGCCAGAAGGATGGCCAGGCAGTCGCACAACTGCTGCCCTCCTGGCCTCGCCGCACCGGCGGCGAGGCTCAGTGCCAGTTCAAGCCCGGGCGGCGCAGTCTGAAGCTATCAACGTTGCGTTGCGCCGCAGGTCATCGGCAGGACTTGGCCAGCGCATGTGCCGATGGACTCAATCCCTTGGCAGCAGCAAGGTGGCGGCCAGTCCCCCGCCCGCTCGATTCTCCAACCGGACCTGCCCGCCCAGGCGATCGATGATGGTCGCAACGATCGACAGACCAAGGCCGGCGCCATTCGGGCTGTTGCGGCTATAGAAACGCTCGAATACACGAGAAAGGCTTGCTTCATCGATACCTGGCCCCTCGTCCTCGACCACCAGCTCCAAGGCGCCATCCAGACGCCTGAGTGATACGGTTATGCGGCCTGCCGGAGGTGAATGTTCAACCGCGTTGGACACCAGGTTCTGTAGCGCAATGCCCAACGCGCCAGCATCGATCGCCAGGTGATGGTCGCCTTCACCGATCTCCAGCGAGGGCTCCAGGCCGCGATCAAGTATCCACGGGGTCAGCTCAGCCAAGGTCTCGGTAACCACCTCAGCCAGGTCGACGCAGGTACTGGCACGCTGCCCCAGTTTCGGCTCGACGCGGGCGAGTGTCAGCAACTGGTTGACCACCCGGGTCAGCCGGTCGACCCCGCCCATCAGGAACCCCAGCGCTTTTTGCCGCTCCATGTCGTTGCTGGCGGCCAGCGCGTTCTGTGCATGCAGGCGCAGGACGGCCAGCGGCGTGCGCATTTCGTGAGCGGCATCGGCAATGAACCGATGCTCACGCCGCAACAGGTCCTCGATCTGCGCCAACAGGCGATTGATGGCGGCCTGCATCGGCTCAAGCTCCGAGGGAAGCGGCACCAGTTGCAATGGTTCAAGGGAGTCGGCGTGGCGCGCGCGGATGACATTGGCCATGTTCTGTAACGGCCGCAGCCCCCAGCCGATCGCCGCCCAGACCAACAGCGCCAATGCCAAGCTGCCCAGGAGGAACGGGAACAGGGTATGGCGGACAATACGGTCGATCAGGTCGTAGCGTACGTCATCACGCTCGCCGACCCAGATCACCCAGCGTTTTTCCGGCACCGGCAAGACGAAACCGCGCCATTGTTCGCCGCCGCTGGTGAAGTCGTAAAAGCCTGGTACCGTCGGTGGCGAATCGAACGCTGGCGCGCTGGGTGTATGCACCAGAAGGGCTCCGCCGACCTGCCAGACCTGAAAAGCCAGCTTGCTTTCGTAAGGGTGCCCCACCTGATGTCGCCCTGCCCTGCCCAACGCCTCATTGAAGGCCTGGTACAGCGCCTCACGCGAGCCGTCCTGCACCGGCAGGCTCATGACACCCTGCAGCAGGCGGGCGTTCTGGGCGAGATGCGCGTCATACACCTCGTTAATTTCGCGGCGGCTATCGTGGTAGTTGTAGAGCGCCAGCAGACCGGTGCCGAGCAGCAGCAACAACATCACCCGCCACAGTGTGCGCTGGCGCAGCGAGCTCATGCCTTGGCCTCGACCAGGTAGCCGATGCCGCGTACTGTTCGGATCAACCCGTTGAACAGCTTCTTGCGCAGGTGGTAGATGTTCACCTCCAGCGTATTGCTCTCGGGCTCTTCGTCCCAGCCATACAGCAGCTGGGTCAAGCGCTCGCGGGTGAATACCTTGCCGGGTTGCGCCAACAGTTCATGTAACAGCACATACTCCTTCGGGGTCAGCACCACTTCGACACCGTTGTAGTGCACTTGCTGGGTGGCAGGGTCGAGGCTGACCCCGGCATGCTCGACCACTACCTTCGCTCGCCCCGCACTGCGCCGCAGCAAGGCGCGCAAGCGTGCCTTCAGTTCGTTGAGGTCGAAAGGTTTCACCAGGTAATCGTCGGCACCGGCATCAAGCCCGGTAATGCGGTCGTCCAGCGCATCCCGCGCGGTGAGGATCAGCACCGGCAGGCTGTCGCCGCCGGCGCGCACCCGCCGCAGCAGTTCCAGGCCATCCATGCGCGGCAGGCCAAGGTCCAGGATCACCAGGTCGAAGGCTTCATGCTGCAGCGCATGCAAGGCACTGACGCCGTCACGCAACCAGTCGAGCGTATAGCCTTCCTGGCGCAAGCCGTCGCAGATGCCCTCTCCCAGTGCGATGTCGTCCTCAACCAGCAGCAGCCGCATGTTCAGTCCTGTTTGTCCTTGATCGCTTTCATTAAAACATCGATATCGGCACGCCGGCCCTGGTCAGCCAACTCACGCCCTGGGCGGGCCGGGGCCTGCAAGGCTTTCTGCAGAGCAGCAGTAGCCTCAGGGTAGCGCTTTTGTCGATACAGATGATCGGCCCAGAAATAGTTGCTGTCGATACCATTTGGGTTGATTTGCAGCGCCTTGCGCAGCAGGGCGTCAGCCTTGTCAGTGTCGCCGAAACCGATTGGCCAGCCGGGCACCTGATCGTACAAAGTGCCAAGACTGGTGTAGGCCGAACCCTGCAGGGCATTGGGGTCCAGTTTCATGGCCTGCTCAAGACTGGCCTTCGCCGCCTTGACCTTGCCCAGTGCGCCGAGGCCACCGGTGGCGCCCGCCCAACTGCTGTCGATGATGCCTTGCCAGATCAACGGCTCAGGTGATCCGGGGTACTGATGAACGAATGCCGCCGCGTCAGCGGAGAGCTTTTCAAAGGCGTCGGCACGTTTGTCCTTCGGTACCTGGTACTGGATCTGCGCCCAGTGCTGCTGCAGATCGCTCAGGTGCTGTGTGCCTGCCTGGTCCAATGCCCAGGTCAAGGGTGCGAATGCCAACAAGCTGGCGACGAACAGACGCTTCATTTGATCGACTCCTTGGAGTGGTTAGCGATATAGCGCCGAATGACGGGCAGTTGCTTGCGCAGTGCGCGGTCGACCACGCCCGGCAACATGCTGTTGATGCGCACGAAAAGCTTTTCCGGCCACCCCAGGTAAAGTTCGCTGCGCTCGGACTGCACCGCCGCGAGAACGGCGCGCGCAACATCCGCCGGGTCGTCCATGCCGACTTTAAGCGCTTGATTGAGCGCAGTCGCAGCACTGCTGTTCATGCCGGTACGGGTCGCCCGGGGGGCGGCATACAAGACGTTGACCGTGGTGTCGGCCAGCTCGCGCCGCAGTGCCTCGGAGAAGCCGCGCAGGGCGAACTTGCTGGCGCAGTAGGTGGCGTAGCCGGGATAGCCGATCGAGCCATAGGTGGACCCGACATTGACCACCAGTGCCTTGGGCTGAGCACGCAGCAGCGGCAGGCAGGCCCGCGTCAGCTGCAGCGGTGCCTTGAGGTTGATGTCCAGCAGCTCGTCGAGCGCGTGCTCGTCCAATTGGTCGAGCAGGGCGAAGCGATTCACGCCGGCCGCATTGATCAGCACGTTGACAGTGCCCATCTCGCGGGCTCGGCTCACGACCTGTTCGCGCCCCGCCTGGCTGCGCAAGTCGGCCTCCTGCCAACGCAGGCGATCCGGGTAGCGATTCATCAAGCCTGCCAGCTTGCCCATGTGTCGACTGACAGCCAGTACCTGGGCACCGGCAGCGCACAACTGTTCGGCCAGCTCCAGGCCGATGCCACCACTGGCGCCGGTGAGGATCACCACGGACTCAGGCAAGCGCATGATGCACCTCTAGCTGCCCCGCGCGCGGCAAGCCTTGGAACATTTCGGTGTACAAGTGGTAGACGACCTTCGCCGCATGGATGACGGCCTGTTGGTCTGCGGCATCATCGAGGCGGTCCATCAGTTGCTTGTAGGTCACCATGTGGTCCTGGTCCAGCGCCCCATGGGAGCTCAGGTAGCTGAACGCCTTGTCAGGCAGGTTCAGTGTGGTTTTGATCGTGCCCGCCGCTTGGGTGGCCAGGGCGATGCTGGTGCCTTCGAGCACGTTGACCATGCCGAAGAGCCCGACCGGGTTGCCGCGGGCGATCAGGTCGTAGAGGTAGGCGACCATCAGCTCGATCGACCGCGCCGGCCGACCATCGCGCACCGCCTCCCAGTCACCACCACAGGCGTTGATATCGTTGAGGATCCACTGCTCATGGCCGTATTCCTCGTCGATGTACTCGCACACCGCGCCGCGCAGCCACTCCAGGCGCGACGGCAAGCGCGCGCCACAGGCCATCATCAGCGGAACCGTGTGGCGGACATGGTGGTAGGCCTGGGTCAGGAAGGCAATGTAACTGTCCAGGCTGACCTGGCCGGCCAGGGCGTCACGGATCACCGGCACGGCGAACAACGCCTGACGCTCTTGGGTTGTTTGTAGTTGCAGGGTGTCGAAAAAGGACATGGGGAGCCTCACCACGAGATATCGGATAACAGGGTTTGGTAGTGCTGCAGGATCGCCTCGCGTCGCGGGCGGCCGTTGGCAGTCAGGGTTTCGTCACGGGTGCTGAAGGGGGCCGGCAAGCGCCGCCAGGTATGTACCCGGGCGTAATCGGGCAACTGCGCGTTGCACTGCTGCACGGCCTGCTCGATGGCATCGTCGCTGGCGGCAGGGTCAAGAGGCCAAAGCAGAGCCAGGTTGTGCGGCAAGGCTTCGCCATGCACGAATGCCTGGGCGATGACGCCGCTCTGGGTAAGTTCGGCTTCTACCCACTCCGGGTTGACGTTGCGCCCGAAGCTGGTGATGAACTGGTGTTTCTTGCGTCCATCGAGGAACAGATAGCCTTCTTCGTCGAGGTGGCCCAGGTCGCCCGTTGCCCACCAGGACTGGGTCACCGGGGCGTCCTCAAGGTAGCCAAGCAGTGTCGAGCCGGCCACCAGCACCTCGCCGTCGTCGGCAATACGCACTTGCACATGGGGCAATGGCTGGCCGACGCTGCCGTGGCGTACGGCACCAGGGCGATTCAATGCGACCACGGAGGCACACTCCGACAAGCCGTAGCCTTCGAACACCGGCAACCCGACCGCCTCGGCCCGGGCTAGCAGGCTTGGCGATACCCGGGCACCGCCCACCGCCACGAAACGCAGTGGGCCAACGCGCATCAACCCGCGCTCGATGGCCGTGACCAGCCCCATCAGCAACTGCGGAACGAGGATCAGGCTCTGCGCACCACTGAGGGCAATGGCGCCCAGCAGTCGCTTGAAATCCACCTGACTTGCCCCGCCCATGCCCAACTGATGCTGCGGATAGAGCTGTACGCAGGCACCCGCCATCAGTGCGGCATATACGCCGAGGTTCTCCAGCAATACGCCCAAAGGCAGCACGGCCAGGTACTGTTGCGGTTCAGTGGGCCGGCTTGCCGCCTCCAATTCCCGTGCTACCCGCAGCATGGCGTCAGCGCTCAGGCAGACACCTTTAGGGTGCCCGGTGCTGCCAGAGGTGTAGGTAATCTTGGCGGTACCATCAGGCAATCGGGCGCTGGCCAGCCGCTCGCGCACCCAGAACTCACCTTCCTGAACAAACCCCTCACTGACCAGTCGCGGCTCCCACTGCGTCGTGCAAAGCACGGTTGAAGCACCACTCTGAGCAATGCAGTGATCAAACTGCGTCGCGCTGAAGAACGACGGCACGATCACGCAGGGGCGCGCCGCGAACAAGGCGGCCAGGTCCCAGAACAGCAGATCAGGGCCGTTATCCAGGGCCAGCACCAATGCCCCAGCAGGTTGCCGGTGCAGCACATGGGCTCGCAGTCCCACTTCACCGAGTAACTGCCGGTATGTGTAGCTGTGAGCATCACCTTTCACCGCCACGGCACCGGCATGATCTCGGGCGAACGACATCAGCAGCTCTTGAAACCGCTCCAGTTCACGCGGCATGGCCAGTCTCCTCGGCGAGCACTGGAAAACCCAGCCTTTGGAACACGCCGGCTCGGGTCAGGGCGTCGAAGCCATAGCCGATGTTTCCGGCAAACACCTGCGGATGTTGGTCATAGTAGGTCCCCCACTGATCCATCTGCCCCGGTAGGCGATCGGGATCGGCGGCGGCCAACACGCAGGGCGTAAGCCCAAGCCGTTGAAAACTGTTTATCAGTGTCGCCGCCCCAGTGAACGTGACCCACTCAAGGCCGCGGTTGGCCAACAACCACGTGACAGCGATGATCATGATGCGAGCACTGCCAGCGCTGAGGGAGGCCAGGTTTCCTACCTCGACTATGCAGGTGCGATCCAATGAAATACCCGCAACTTGAGAAACGGCGGTTTCCAAAGGCACGTCCAGGTACCGTTCGAGAAATACTGGCCCCTGGCTGGCCGGGCGCATGCCGGCCGCGGCGATCAGGCGGCCGTGGCTATCATGCAATGCCAAGAGTTCTGGTAGGTAATGCTGCACATTCGCTTGATGCACGGCGGCAAAGCACGCGTGGATGAATTGCTCAAGATCCGCACGTGAAGGATCTCCCTCCAGACAAAGTGAAAGCTGCGCGCGGTGGTCGGCATGGCTACCGATGGGTAGCGGGAGCAGACTGCTCCATTGAGATTCGGTCATGAAACTCCCCCCGATTGGGTTCGACGGAGGGATTATCGGGGTCGAATCTGAATAGAATCTGAAGTGACGTTTTCGACTTCAGGTGAATTCGGCCTGACGGCTAAATGCCACAAATACCCACCTTTGTAGGCGAAGGCCCTGTGCCGTTTTGGATGATTCGAAATACTGCTCGATTTGCTCGAAGCATCCTTGGATGACCTGGACCAAATGCGGATCAAAATGCTGCCCTGACTGCTCCAGGAGGAAGGCTTGGGCGCGTTGCGCGCTCTACCTGGGTTTGTAGGGATGGGGCATGCACAAGGCGTCATACACATTGCACAGCACCACGATGCGCGCTTCAAGAGGGATGGGTGCACGGGGTGGCCCGTTGGCCTACGTAGGCGGCGCAAGGTTTGAGGATGTCGCCCTGCCGCTTGGCGCGCTGCAAACCGGCCTGCTACTGATGCCGATATGGGTCTTGGCCATGCCACTGCTCGCGCGCCTCGCGGCGCGGCGCTGACCTGCGGCATCGCTCTGAACAGTAGCGCACTTGGTCCCAACAGCGGGCCCAGCGCTTGCGCCAGTTGAACGGCCGATCACATGCCACGCAGACCTTGCTGGGCAAAAGACTCTTTTTCATAACGGCTGCTGCGCATCAAGCTGCGCTAACAGTGCTTGGCCACGCTGCCACACGGCATCGCGCCGACTAGCAGTCATGCCATCAAGGCTGCGATAAACCAGAGCCAAGCGCGGGTTCGGCGACAGCAGGGGGCGATGGCGGATGAGGAAATGCCAGTACAGGGCATTGAACGGGCAGCCGTCGTCCTCGATCACATGATTCACCTTGTAACTGCACGCCTGGCAATGATCGGACATGCGCTGGATGTAACGACCACTGGCGCAGTATGGCTTGGACCCCAGGTAGCCGCCGTCGGCGTGCATCACCATGCCAAGCGTGTTGGGCAGCTCGACCCAGTCGAAGGCATCCATATATACCGCCAGGTACCACTCGCAAATCGCGGTAGGCACGATACCCGCCAGCAAGGCGAAGTTACCGGTCACCATCAACCGCTGGATATGGTGCGCGTAGCCCAACCGCAGGGTCTGCCCGATGGCTTGCTCCATGCAGCGCATGCGGGTGCGCCCGGTCCAATAGAATTCAGGTAACGCTCGGTCGTTGCCCAGGTGATTGAGCCCGGCATACTCAGGCATGCGCAGCCAATAGATACCGCGCACATACTCGCGCCAGCCGATCAACTGGCGAATGAAGCCTTCAGCTGCATTAAGCGGCACCCGCCCCTCGCGCCAGGCCTTGTCGACCTCTTCACACACACATCGCACATCCAGAAGCCCGATGTTGAGCGCCGCACTGATGCGCGCATGGAACAGGTACGGCTCGCCCTCGGCCATCGCGTCCTGGTAGTCGCCGAAAGCCGCCAGGCCAAAATCCAGAAAGTGCTGCCACAGCTGCTTTGCCTCGGCATGGGTCACGGGGTAGTCAAAGCCGTCGACGTCCCCGTAGTGGTCGCTGAAGCGCCGTCGTACCAAGGCGACCACCGCTGCTGTGATCCCGTCCTGCGCGAAATGCGCAGCGAACGGCCCACGCAACTGGCGAGGCAGGGGCTTGCGGTTGTCACCATCAAAATTCCAGGCCCCACCTGCCGGGCTGCCGTCGGGCTGCATAAGCAGGCCGCTTCGCTTGCGCATGCCCCGGTAGAAGTGCTCCATACGCAGCTGACGACGCTCGTGGGCCCAGCGCGCAAAGGCTTCGCGGGAGCACAGAAAACGCGTGTCGCGATGCCACACGAGGGGCAATCCGGCATCACGCAGAGCCTGCTCCAGGCGCCATTCCCCGCACTCGGTCAGGTGAATTTGCGTGGCGCCCAGGGCTTCTTGCCAGCGATGCAACTCGCTAACGATGCTGCCGCTGTTGCCGTCAGCATCAAGCTCGACATAATGCACCTGCCAACCCCGCTCACGCAGGGTCTGGGCAAAGTGCCGCATGGCGCTGAAGATGAGCACGATCTTGAGCGGATGATGCGGCACATAGCGAGCCTCACCCTCCACTTCCGCCATCAGAACAGCATCGCGGGCGGGGTCAAGGGCAGCGAGGCTCGCCAGGTCGAACGACAGCTGGTCACCCAGCACAAGGCCCAGGCGCATCGTTCTGGCTACCATTGGCTGGTGAGCGTGACCGGTACGCGAAGCGGCGCAATGGGGCCGTCACGTTGCCCGCACATCTCATCATGCACCACCTGCTGTACCAGCATGCAAGGCACGGGTGGCAGGTCGGCCAACAGCTGCCGCAGCTCGGTAGTGGAACGCACGCGAACGGGCTGCCCATGGGCATCGCTCAATGTCACGGGGCCGGCGTCGGTCAAGGCGCGCAGAAGGTAGAAGCCACCCTCCAGCGACAACAGTTCAAGCTCCTTTGCTGCGCCGGTCGAGACCAGCTGGGTAAGCGCTATCAGGTTCATTGTGTGCCCTCTGGCTGGCGGCGGAAAAACAGGGTGATCTGGCCGATTTCGACGCCCAGCTTGCTCATGCTTGAACGGTTGATCAGGGTGTCGTCATCCATGAGATACATCCAGTCGTCCAGGTCTACCTGCCAGTGCCGCCCGTCAACTGGCAGGCCCAGCTGGTAACGCCATCGCAACGCGTTACCCGCCACTTCACCGCGCGCCTCGCCGATCACATCTCCTGCTGTTCCGCGCCAGCGACCAGGGCCGTCTGGCACCAGTGTCCAGGTACGCTGCTGGCGCGTGCCATCGCTATAGAGAAAATGTTCGTCGAGGATCAGCCGCTCACCTTCGCGGCGGCTGTCGATACGCACATGGAAGCGCTTGACCACTTCCCCGGAACGCTTCTGGAACATCCCCCAGGCCTGCACCGGTCGCGAGAAGAATGCAGCCAGGTCGAGTTTCGGTTGCTCCTGGGCATAGTGCTCGACAACGACATTGCGGCAGCTGCCCAGAAGCACGCAGGAAACCAGCAACAGTACTTTGTACATGTTCATGTTCCTCAGTCGTTGCTAGCCAGCCCAAGCAGGCGCAGTTGCGGGCCCCTGGAGCGTGGGTCTAGCCAGATGGAGAAGAAACTCACCACTCCCGAGCCGTTGCGCACCAGCCAGCTCGGCCCTCCAGCTCGCGCCCGCCGAGAAGATAACCAGTAACAGACAAAGGCAAGTCCAACGAGTACGGTGCGCCATAATGACCTCGATCGCACGCAAATACTGTACAACAATAGCATCTTGTACAATTATTCGTTGCAACCGTATAGATTTTTATGGACAGCGCCAGACCTCGATCAGGTCACTAGCAATATCGCCAAGTCCGCAATATCGACAGGCACGAATGCCAAAGTCAGCAACGCATAGCCCTCACGCAAACTTGCTGCAAACACACAAAGCGTGATTATGAGCACGCCAAAGGCGCCCCAAAGTGCCCAGGCGAAACGCCGAACGGCGAGGTAGTCGCACACGCAACGGTTCGGCCGCTGTTTGTTCAAACTGCTGTATAGCTGGGATTGACAACGCCGGCTGGCCAGGCGACTGCTACGCGAAAGCCTGCTCGTTGCCATGAGCATCAGTGGCCTGGTCATTGCGCGCAGTGGTGTCGTACTGGCCTGGCGACGTCTGCACGGAGTGTTCAGGCAACCGTTACGCTGATTGCGTGCTTGGCGAACAGCGTTGTAGTGTTTACACCACAGCGCTTTTTGCTGCCCTGAAGGATTGATCATGCTCTACATCGTCATGCTCGGCGGTCGTCACCCTCGAGCCCACATCGAAGTCCACGATGTGGTCTTCGCCCAGGCCGATACCCTGGAACAGCTCTATCCGCAATTGCGCGAAGCCTGGTTCGGCAGCGCGGAAGGCCTGCACATCGACTCCTGGCTGGAAGTTGCCGGTGTCGATGGTTATCGCGTCGAACTGAGCCAGGTGGCTCCGGGCCCCGACACCATGCGCCTGTTCTTCCTGAACCTGGGCGGCTATGAACGGCAGGTATTCGGTGAAGCGCATCGCTACCTGCTGGTGGCGGCCACCGACAAGGCCGAGGCCAAGCGCCTGGGCAAGCAACGAATGGCATCTGATTGGTTCAAGCCGCATACCGACGCTGTGCTCGACGTCGACGATTGCCTGCCGGTCGATCTGGTGGCGGGACGCTATGTGCATCTGGTCAAGGGCGAGCATGGAGGTATCCGCCAGTTCAGTGACTACATCCTGCTCTGAAGACCGGCTTCACCGCCATGCCGGCGCGAGGCCTGTGCATGGACTGCACCGCCGAGGACTACCAGGCAGTGATCGACTACATGTCCAAGTGATGCGGCCAGCAAGTTGCGCAACAGCCAGGTGGGAGGCTGCCTGCTCAATACGTGATCAGTCTGCACGGGCCCTCCTCGTCCGATGAACCTGTCCACTCCACGGGTGACGAAGAAGGCGCGACAAAATTCACCCCGCCGCCCCCTGATACGCGCCAATCAACTGTCTGCCCAGGGCACTGACCAGCGCATCGTCGGTGCCATCCATGAAGTGGGTGGCGTGGGCATGCCGGTAAATCCCAGAGCGTGGCTGGACCTCGGCCGTGCTGGCCATTGCCAAGGCTCAGGCCGGGCTGAGCTCGGCGAGGTTGCAATACTGCCCCTTGAAGTACAGCAATGGCTGGGCAGCCGCCGCTTCCTGCAAGTTCAGCGCTTTCACCTCGCCAATCACGATCAGATGGTCACCGGCGGCGTGTTCGGCGTGAATCTCGCAATCGAGCCAATGCAGGCTGCCTGCGATGATTGGGTTGCCCAGCGGCGAGGCCTGCCAGTCGACGCCCTGCCACTTGTCCGTGCCGCGCCGTGCGAACTGGTTGGAAATCCCGACCTGCTCACCCGACAGAATATTGACCGCGAAGCGGCCGGCTTTGCGAATCCCGGGGTAGCTGGCCGAATTGGACATGACGCTGAATGACACCAGCGGCGGGTTCATCGACACGCTGTAGAACGACTGGCAGGTAAAGCCGAGCGGCTCGCCATCACAGTGCGAGGTGATCACCGTGATGCCGGAGGCGTAGTGCCCGAGCGCTTCGCGAAAGCGCAGAGGCTCGATGGCAGTACTGAAGAGCGACATAGTAGATCCTGGATATGGGGTGCGACCCGTCAGCAATAGGAAAGGGCCGAAGCTGCGCGCCCCGCCCCTTCCACCTCGCGCTCAGCCTTACTTCGCGAGCTCTCGTCGCACGACCTCTGCACCTGCGCTCAAGGCATTCAACTTGCCGCGTGCCACGGCACGCGGCAACGGCGCCATGCCGCAGTTGGTGCACGGGTAGAGCTTGTCGGCATCCACGAACTGAAGCGCTTTACGCAGGGTATTGGCCACTTCCTCCGGGGTTTCGATGGCGTGGTTGGCCACGTCGATGGCTCCAACCATCACCTTCTTGCCGCGGATCAGATCGATCAGCTCCATCGGAACGTGGGAGTTGTGGCACTCCAGCGAGACGATATCGATCTTGGATTTCTGCAGTTTGGGGAACGCCTCCTCATACTGGCGCCACTCCGAACCCAGGGTCTTCTTCCAGTCGGTATTGGCCTTGATGCCATAGCCATAGCAGATGTGCACGGCCGTTTCGCACTTGAGGCCTTCGATGGCCCGCTCCAGGGTGGCAACGCCCCAGTCGTTCACCTCGTCGAAGAACACGTTGAAGGCCGGTTCGTCGAACTGGATGATGTCAACGCCGGCAGCCTCAAGCTCGCGGGCTTCCTCGTTGAGGATCTTGGCGAATTCCCAGGCCAGCTTTTCGCGGCTTTTATAGTGCGCGTCATACAGCGTATCGATCATCGTCATGGGGCCTGGCAGCGCCCATTTGATCGGCTGCGAGGTTTGCTGACGCAGGAACTTGGCATCTTCGACGAACACCGGCTTACGGCGCGCAACGGCACCCACTACGGTCGGCACGCTGGCATCGTAGCGATCACGAATACGCACGGTTTCGCGCTTCTCGAAATCAACGCCGTCGAGGTGTTCGATGAAGGTGGTGACGAAGTGCTGGCGAGTTTGCTCACCGTCGCTGACGATGTCGATACCGGCATGTTGCTGTTCTTGCAGCGACAGACGCAACGCATCCTGCTTGCCCTCGATCAGCGCCTCGTCTTGCAGCTTCCAGGGCGACCAGAGGGTTTCCGGCTGTGCCAGCCAGGACGGTTTGGGCAGGCTGCCGGCAGTCGAAGTGGGGAGTAGTTTTTTCATGACCCAAGGCCTTGTGTATTCGATCGATCAAACAGCGTAATGAGCGGACCATTGCTGCAGCACAGCGTGGTACGGCTTGATAAATTGTTCTTCGGCAAACTTGCCTTGCTCTATGGCCAGACGGCTGCGCTCTTCGCGGTCGTAGACAATTCGAGTCAACGAGTAGTCCTGGTGCTTCAGGCTGGGCTGATAGGACTTGCCTGCCGCCGAGTTCGCGTTGTAGATCTCGGGGCGGTAGATCTTCTGGAAGGTGTCCATCGTGCTGATGGTGCTGATCAATTCCAGGTTGGTGTAATCACCCAGCAAGTCGCCGGCAAAATAGAACGCCAACGGCGCGACGCTGTTCGGCGGCATGAAGTAGCGCACCTTCAGGCCCATCTTGGCGAAGTACTCATCGGTCAATGAGTACTCATCCTGCTGGTATTCATAACCCAGGACCGGGTGCTGATTTTCAGTGCGATGGTAGGTCTTGCTGCTCGAAACGCTCAGGCAGATGACCGGCAGTTTGTTGAAATGCTCCCTGAAAGTGCTCGAGTTCACGAAGCACTTGAACAGTTTCCCGTGCAGTTCGCCAAATGCCTGCGGCGTGCTGAAGCCGGACTGCCCCTTGTTGTGGTCCAGCAACAGCACGCTGAAGTCATAGTCCCGCACGTACGAGGAGAAATTGTTCCCGACAATGCCTTCGATGCGCTCGTGGGTCTTGTGATCGACAATGCTGGTTTTCAGGATTTCAATCAACGGCAAGGCATCGCCCGTCTGTTCATCCGCGATCTTCATCTCGACGGAAACGATATCGAGCTCTACCGAATAACGGTCACCCTTGGGGTTGTCCCAATGCGCCAGGGCATTGAAGCGATTGTCGATCATCGCCAGCGTGTTACGCAGGTTTTGCTGACGGCTCTCGCCCCTGGCCAGGTTGGCAAAGTTGGTGGTGATGCGCGTGTTGTCCGCAGGTCGATAGTCTTCGTCGAAACGAATACTACTAATCGCGAAGGTAAATTCTTTATTCATTGTGACCCGGTACCCTCATTCCCGAAGTAGATCCTGAAAAGTCTTCCGGCTTGCCCGGCTTCGAAGGAAAAATTCAATGGGGGGATTGTCAGCAGATGAACACCTTGAGGAAAGCTCATTTATTTTAAGCTGATCTTTAGTTTTCCTCATAATCGTTCTAAGACACCTGCTCACGATCGACGCTGCCTGCGCTGGAATGCGGCCTCTGAAAACGCGTATGCTCGCGGGCTTGAGAGAAAATGTCGGCGATGACGATCAACTGAAAACGGTAGCCGAGGACATTTTCGATGGCCTGCTGGCGGCGTTCGCAAGTGAGGAAGCTCAAAATGGTTGATACTCCCTCCGCTGTGAGCACACAGCCACCTTCGCAAGACACCCGGCAGCCGGTCAGTTTGTATGAAGCCTTCCTGTTCTGGCTCAAGTTGGGATTCATCAGTTTCGGCGGGCCCGCCGGGCAGATCTCGATCATGCATCAGGAGCTGGTCGAGCGCCGGCGCTGGATCAGCGAGAAGCGGTTCTTGCATGCGCTGAATTACTGCATGTTGTTGCCCGGCCCTGAGGCTCAGCAGCTGGCCACCTACATCGGCTGGCTCATGCACCGCTCCTGGGGCGGGGTGATTGCCGGCGCGTTGTTCGTATTGCCTTCACTGTTCATCCTGATCGGTCTGTCCTGGGTCTATATCGCCTTCGGTGAGGTCCCGGTAGTGGCAGGGATCTTCTATGGCATCAAGCCGGCGGTCACGGCAATCGTCGTCCACGCAGCCCACCGGATCGGTTCGCGCGCGTTGAAGCATGGCTGGTTATGGGCCATGGCCGGCGCCTCGTTCGTTGCCATCTTCGCCCTCAACGTGCCGTTCCCGCTGATCGTGCTGGTGGCCGCGATCATCGGTTATGTGGGAGGCCGCCTTGCCCCAGCCCAGTTCGTGATCGGTGGCGGTCACGGAACCGCAAAGCATAACCATGGCCCGGCACTGATCGATGACGACACCCCGGCTCCCACGCACGCCCGATTCGGTTGGGGGCACCTGTTGCGCCTGCTTGTGGTCGGTGCCGCACTCTGGGTCCTGCCCATGGGGCTGCTGACGCTGTCGTTTGGCTGGGGCGCAACCCTGCCACAGATGGGCTGGTTCTTCACCAAGGCCGCACTGCTGACCTTTGGTGGTGCCTACGCGGTGCTGCCCTATGTCTACCAGGGCGCTGTCGGACACTACGGCTGGCTGACGCCGACCCAGATGATCGATGGCCTCGCCTTGGGAGAAACGACGCCGGGACCACTGATCATGGTGGTCGCCTTTGTCGGTTTCGTTGGGGGCTACGTGCATCCCATGTTCGGTACCGAGCACCCGTTTCTTGCCGGTGCGGTCGCGGCGAGCCTGGTCACCTGGTTCACGTTCCTGCCATCATTCCTCTTCATCCTCGCCGGTGGCCCGTTGGTGGAGTCGACGCACAACGAGATGAAGTTCACCGCACCGCTGACCGGCATCACCGCGGCGGTCGTGGGCGTGATCCTGAACCTGGCCCTGTTCTTTGGCTACCACGTGCTTTGGCCAAAGGGTTTCAGTGGGGCATTCGACTGGCCCTCAGCGGTGATCGCGTTTGCTGCGGCAGTCGCCTTGTTCCGCTTCAAGCGGGGGGTGATTCAGGTGCTGTTTGCCTGCGCCGTGGCCGGGCTGGCTGTTCATCTGCTGCGGGCTTGATTCATGCTATTGCTCGGGAGGAAGCGCTCGCCCCCTCGCGGTCATCGCGGACCACCGCCCCCTTGAGCCCCCCTTCACATCTCGACCTGGGTCCCCAGCTCGATCACCCTGTTCAGCGGCAGCTTGAAATACCGCAAGTTGCTGTTGGCGTTCTTCAACAAGAAGGCGAACAAGTGCTCGCGCCACTTGGCCATGCCGATTCGCTTGGTCGGCACCACGGTTTCCCGGCTCAGGAAGTAGGTGGTGCGCATGGGGCTGAAGTCCAGCTCGGCCGTGCTGCTATGGCTGAGCGCCAGGGGCACGTCAGGCTCCTCCATGAAGCCGAAGTGCAGGTTGACCCTGAAGAAGCCCTGGCCGAAGGCCTCGACCTCGAAGCGTTTGTCCTGCGTCACCCGCGGCGAATCCTCCGACACCACCGTCAGCAGCACCACCTGCTCGTGCAGCACCTGGTTGTGCAGCAGGTTGTGCAACAGCGCGTGAGGCACCGCATCGGAGCGGGCGGTGAGAAATACCGCCGTGCCCTGCACGCGATGAGGCGGCTGCGCCTGCACACTGGCGATGAACAAGGGCAGCGGCAAGGCAGTTTCATCCAGGCGTTCGACGATGATGCTGCGCCCGCGCTTCCAGGTGGTCATCAGCACGAACAGCGCCAGGCCGGCGATCACCGGGAAGGCGCCGCCCTGCAGGATCTTCGGCGCGTTGGCGGCGAAGTACAGGCCGTCCACCAGCAGGAAGCCCAGCAGCAAGGGAATGGCCAGCCAGCGCGGGGCCTTCCATAGCAACAGCACCACCGCCGAGGCCAGCAGCGTGGTGATCAGCATGGTGCCGGTCACCGCGACGCCATAGGCCGCAGCCAGGGCGCTGGACGACTCGAAACCGACCACCAGCAACACCACGCCGACCATCAGCGCCCAGTTGACCATGCCAATATAGATCTGGCCCTGCTCTTCGCTGGAGGTGTGCTGGATGAACATGCGCGGCACATAGCCCAGCTGGATGGCCTGGCGGGTCAGCGAGAAAGCGCCGGAGATCACCGCCTGTGAGGCAATGATGGTGGCCAGGGTGGCCAGCGCGACCATCGGCAGCAGCGCCCACTCCGGGGCCAGCAGGTAGAACGGGTTGCGCACCGCCGCCGGGTTGTCGAGGATCAGCGCGCCCTGGCCGAAATAGTTCAGCACCAGACCCGGCAACACCAGGATGAACCAGGCGCGGGAAATCGGCTTGCGGCCGAAGTGTCCCATGTCGGCGTAGAGCGCCTCGGCACCGGTCAAGGCCAGCACCACGGCGCCCAGGATCGCCACGCCGATGCCCGGATGAGCCACGAAGAAGTGCGCCGCCCAGGACGGGTTCAGCGCCTGCAGCACCTCGGGCCGCTGCACGATGCCATGGATGCCGAGCGCCCCCAGCACCACGAACCACAGCACCATCACCGGCCCGAACAGGATGCCGATGCGCGCCGTGCCGTGCTTCTGGATGATGAACAGCCCGACCAGGACCACCACCGCCAGGGGCACTACCCAGTGCTCGATGCCATCGATGCCCAGTTGCAGGCCTTCCACCGCCGACAGCACGGAGATCGCCGGGGTGATCATGCTGTCGCCGTAGAACAGCGCTGCGCCGAACAGCCCCAGCAGCACCAGCACCTTGCTCAGCCGCGGATAAGGACGTGCCGCCCGCCTGGCCAGCGCGGTCAGCGCCATGATCCCGCCCTCGCCCTGGTTGCTGGCGCGCAGGATGAACAGGACGTATTTCACCGACACCACCCAGATCAGCGACCAGAACACCAGCGACAGGATGCCCAGCACTCCCTCGAGGTTGGCCTGCACGCCGAAATGGCCGGAGAACACCTCCTTGAGTGTGTACAGGGGACTGGTGCCGATGTCGCCATAGACGACCCCGACGGCGGCGACCAGCAGGCCGACGCCTGTGCTCTTGTTGGCGTGGGACGGGTTTTCAACGATTGCGGATTGGCTCACAGGTAACGTCTCGTCAGTATTGCGTAAACACTGAATGCGGGCAGGCAGGCGGGGGACAGAAAAAGCCGCGCCAGTATCTTCTCAACCTGCAAAGGCCGGCATAAAGAAAGCGTAAAAAAACGCCATTGCCCGATGAGCGCTCGACCTCGGAGGAAGAGCGCTGGCCACCTTGCGCGCTGTCGGCCAAGGCTCTTTTTTTCGTCTGGGTGCATCCAAATCGCGTGCTGGTGGGTAATCACCTCAGGGCAACACCTGAATGCCCTGCCATGTCCCTACCAGGAGATCGCTCGATGAACATCGCACACGTTTCGTTCCTGCCCGCCTGCGGCCTCGCCCTGGCCATGCTGCTGTCGACCGCCCACGCCCAGACTGGGGTCCCCGATGCCGTCAAGGTGCCGGACGGCCACAAGGTAGCGCTGGAAACCGTCGGTGTCGGCGAGATCACCTACGAATGCCGCGACAAGCCCGATGCCCCTGGCCAAACCGAATGGACCTTCGTCGGCCCGAAGGCCGTGCTCAAGGACCGGACCGGCAAGGCCGTGGGGGACTACTTCGGCCCGCCCGCCACCTGGCAGGCCAAGGACGGCTCGAAGATCACCGGCACGCAGCTGGCCATTGCCCCGGCGGCCAAGGGTGACCTGCCGTACCAACTGGTCAAGGCCAATCCCGCCGAGGGCAAGGGCGCCATGAGCGGCGTCAGCTTCGTCCAGCGCCTGGCCACCCGTGGCGGTGTCGCCCCGCAGACCGCCTGCACGGCGCAGAACAAGGGCGAGAAGCAGATCGTCAAGTACCAGGCCGACTACATCTTCTGGGCCGCCAACTGAGGGCCTGTGCGCAAGGCGCGCCAGCACCCTTGAGCTACGCTCATCGACAGTCCCCGGCCGACCGGCCGGGGCTCCCGATAGCATGAGGATCGGCCCGACCTTGAACCTGCCCACGACGCCATTCGACTACGAGCGCTGTCTCCAGGCCTGTGCCAGGGGCGATCGCGGCGCCCTGCAGGCGCTTTACGACCAGGAGGGTGCCCGGCTGCTCGGCGTGGCCCGGCGCATCGCCCGCGACCACGCCACCGCCGAGGACATCGTCCATGACGCCTTCATCCGCATCTGGACCCGCGCGGACAGCTTCGATCCGGCACGTGGCTCGGCGCGTGGCTGGGTGTACAGCCTGACCCGGCACCTGGCCTTGAACTTCGTGCGCGATACCCGCCGTGAGGTCGTGCTCGACGATGCCGATATCGCGCCTTATCACGAAGACATGATCATGCAAGCCGATTCGCCGAGGATTGACCGCTGCCTCGACCAGCTCGACACCGCGCCGCGCCGCTGCATCCTGCATGCCTACGTCGACGGCTGCAGCCATGCCGAGATCGCCCGCTTGCTCGACACCCCGCTGGGCACGGTCAAGTCGTGGATAAAACGCAGCCTCAAGGCGCTGCGGGAGTGCATGGGATGAACAACGAGCCGGGTAGCAAAAGCACCGATGATCTCGAGCAACTGGCCGGCGAGTATGTGCTGGGCACGTTGTCGGCCGAGCAGCAGGATAGCGTGCTCAGGCGCCTGGATAGCGACCGTGCACTGCGTGACGCCGTGGACGCCTGGGAGCAGCGGCTGCTGGGGTTGAACGCGCTGGCCGCGCCCCTGCCGCCCAGTCCCAGACTGTGGCAACGGATCAACCGTAGCCTGGGCGACTGCCCTGCCCAGCCCACATGGTGGCGACGCCTGGGGCTGTGGCAAGGGCTGGCCGCTGCCAGCCTTGCAGCCAGCTTGTTGCTGGGTGTTGCACTGCTGACGGTTCAGTCGCCTGCCACCACCTATATGGTCGTGCTGGTGGCACCCGCCACCCAGGCACCTGGCTGGGTAGTCCAGGCCCGTGGCCCTGACAAGGTCCAGTTGATTCCCTTGGGCAAGTCCGAGGTCCCCGGAGATAAGGTCCTGCAGTTCTGGACCAAGGGTGAACAATGGCCAGCACCCATCTCGCTCGGGCTGATCAAGCCCGGGGAGCAGGTCACCGTGCCGCTGGAGCGCCTGCCTGCGGTTGAGCCCAACCAGTTGTTCGAGCTGACCCTGGAGAATGTGGGTGGCTCTGCCAGCGGACTTCCGACCGGGCCTGTGCAGTTCATCGGACGGGCGGTCAAAGTGCTCTGAGGGGCAGGCCTTTCAAGGTGATGGGAATTGGCGTCCAGCTGGCTGGCAGTGACTAATGTGTAGCCCTTTACCAAGGGCGGTCAATACTTCCCTGTACAGGCGAGCGTGTCACTGATGACGCAAGCCGCGAGGAGGTGCGAGATGAACAAACTATCAATCGTGGGTGCCGGTATCGTCGGTGAGGCAGCGGCCCAGGTCATCGCCCGGGAAGCCCTCTGCCGTGAACTGGCGCTGATCGACGTCCAGGGCGAGCTGGCGCAGGGCAAGGCGCTGGATGTCTGGCAGGCGGCGGTGGAGTCAGGCTCTGATACCAAGGTGCACGGCGGGTCGGATGCCCGGTTGCTGCAGGGTTGCGACCTGGTGGTGATCACCGCGGGCGTGCCGCGCAAGCCTGGCCAGTCGCGCCAGGATGTCCTGGCCACCAACCTGCCGATACTCGATGGCATCATGCGCGATGTGAAACAGCATGCGCCGAGCGCGACGGTGCTGGTGGTGTCGAACCCGGTCGACGTGCTTACCTATCGGGCCTGGAGCCTCAGTGGCCTGAGCCGCAACAAGGTGTTCGGCCAGGCTGGGGTGCTGGATACCGCGCGCATGAAGTGTTTCATTGCCGAGCAGACCGGGTTTTCGGCACGGGATATCACGGCGCTGGTCCTGGGCGGGCACGGCGACAGCATGGTACCGTTGATGCGCTATTGCACGGTCGGTGCGGTGCCGCTGGCGCACTTGCTGTCCAGTGAGCAGATCGAGCAGATCGTTGAGCGTACCCGCAAAGGTGGCGGCGAGATCCTTGCCCTGAAGAAGGTCGGCAGCGCCTGCGATGCGCCGGGCGTGGCGATTGCGCAAATGGTGGATGCGATTGCCAACGGGCGCAGCCGCATCCTGCCGGCGGTCGCGATTCTAGAGGGCGAGTACGGGCGCACGGATATTGCCATGGGGGTTCCCTGCGTGCTCTCGGACGCAGGTATCACGCAGGTGATCGAACTGCCGCTGGATGCGCAGGAGCAGGCGATGTTCGACCGTTCTGCGGATCAAGTGGCGCGGGATATTGCGCAGATGAAAGCGCTGTAGGGAGCCGTTACAGGTCCAGGGCGCCCCTGAGCAGAGCATCGAGCACGCCGGGCGCCTGCGGATCGCGCTCATCCAGCAGACACATCGGAATCCCCTGCAACACCTCCTGCGAAGCGCCCAACCCCTCCCCCACCAAGGCCAGCGGGCAAGGGATCTCCATCTGCAACGAACGCAGCCGTTTCGCCAAGGCCGCGCTTACCGGCCCCTGCACCGCGACCACCAGCACCGCGGGCTGGATTGCTCCGCACACCAACGCCAGCTCCTCAAGCGGCTGGCCACACCCCAGCACTTCAATGCGTTGCCTTCGATCGCTCAGCAGCAGGCCGGCACACAGCAACTGCAGGTCAGCCAGGCCCTCGGCGCCGGCCAGCAGCACCCGTGGCGCATCGGCCTGGTTCATGTGCAGGCGCAGTAGTAGACGGGCGCGCAGGAAGGTGTCCAGGAACAGCCACTGGCTGCGCTCGCCGAAAGCCTCGCCCTCGGCCAGCTCACGCCACACCGGCATGAACACCTCATGCATCACCGTGGCCTTGGGTAGCAGCGTGAACAGCTGCCCATGAATGCCTTCCAGCGCCTGCGCGTCGAATGCCTTGGTTGCCCGAACAACGGCCAGGCGCCAATCGTGAAAGGCATCGTCCTGCGTGGGGGGCGCTTCGGGCTGGCCGGCGAGCAGCCCGCCGACCTTGCTGATGGGCACGCCGTTGCCGGTCCAGCGCAGGATGTCGCGAATGCGCTGGACATCCCGGGCCGTGTAGAGCCGGTGGCCGCCTTCGGTGCGCTGTGGGCTGATCAGGCCATGGCGGCGCTCCCAGGCCCGCAATGTCACGGGGTTGATGCCGGTCAGGCTGACCACGTCGCGCATGGGCAGCAAGTCGAAGGAAGGGGTGTCGGTCATGGCCAGGGTTCAAATGGATGTGAGCACATTCTAAACCCATGGGCACCTGTTGCGGCGAGCCTGCTTGGGTCATCATGGTCGGCAAACGCGCCCGAGGCTCTCGCACGGTAGCTACGCTGCGCATTTGCATCCACGTTCCGACAGGTGAGCACCATGATCAACGCGAAACTCCTGCAACTGATGGTCGAACAGTCCAACGATGGCATCGTCGTCGCCGAGCAGGAGGGCAACGACAGCATTCTCATCTACGTCAACCCGGCGTTTGAACGGCTCACCGGCTATACCACGGACGATATCCTCTACCAGGACTGCCGGTTTCTCCAGGGCGCCGACCATGACCAGCCGAGCGTCGCCGCCATCGCGCAGGCGATCCGCGCCGGTCGCCCATGCCGCCAGGTGCTGCGCAACTACCGCAAGGATGGCAGCCCGTTCTGGAACGAGCTGTCGATCACCCCGGTACGCAATGAAGCCGACCAGCTGACCTACTACATCGGTATCCAGCGCGATGTCACCGCCCAGGTGGCCGCCGAGGAGAAAGTACGTGAACTGGAGGCGGAGGTTGCGCGCCTGCGCCAGGCGCTGGAGGCGACGGGACGCTGATTGAAAAAGCTGTACAAGACAATTGTATTTGTACAATTTTAGTCCTAGGCTTCAGTCATACCTGTACAACTCGCCATCGTTGTACAGGATTGCCCGGAGCCGCGTATGTCAGACTACCTGCTGCAGTTCGCCCATCACTTTGCCCGCTTGCAGGCAGGCAATCTTGATTCGCTGGAAAACCTGTACAGCGAAGACATCCGCTTTCGCGACCCGCTGCACCAGATCGATGGCCTGCCGGCACTGCAGGCGTACTTCGCCCAGCTCTACGCCAACGTCCACGATATCCGCTATGCCTTCACCGGCGCCGACGAGGTCCGGCCCGGAGAGGGCTACCTGCGCTGGACCCTGCACTTTAGACATCCGCGCCTCGCCAGTGGCCGTCCCATCAGTCTGCAAGGCTGCAGCCACCTGCAATGGCAGCAGCGGGTACAGGTTCACCAGGACTACTTCGACGCTGGCGCGCTGCTGTATGAACATGTCCCGGTCATGGGCGGCGCCATTCGCTGGCTCAAGGGCCGGCTGGCATGAGCCGCTACTGGCTGACCGGCGCCAGCAGTGGCATCGGCGCCGCATTGGCTGTGCAATTGCTGGAACAAGGGCACCGGGTGGCCTTGGGCGGCCGCTGCGCCGAACGCCTGGCGCCCCTGGTCGCACGCTTTCCCGAGCAGGCACTGGTGGCTCTTGGCGACATCGAAGACCGTGAACGGCTGGCATTGATCGCCGACGAACTGCAGCAGACCTGGGGCGCGCTGGACGGGGTCATCCTCAACGCCGGGACCTGCGAATATCTGGAGCCAGGTCGATTCGACCCTGACCTGGTCGAACGTGTGATGCGCATCAACCTGCTGGGCCTGTGCCATTGCCTGGCCGCCGCCCTGCCCTTGCTGCGCCGTGGCGAACGCCCGCATGTGGTGGTGATGGGCAGCTCGGTGACCTGGCTAGCCCTGCCCCGCGCCGGTGCCTATGGCGCGTCCAAGGCCGCCGTGCGTTACCTGGTCGAATCGCTGCGTATCGACCTGGCCAACGAAGGCATCGATGTCACCCTGATCAGCCCCGGCTTCGTCGACACGCCTCTGACCCGGCGTAACGACTTCCCCATGCCCCAGCGCTGGACGGCGCAACGCGCCGCCCGCCATATCGCCCGGCGCCTGCCCGGGCGGCCACTGGAAATCAACTTCCCCGCTGCGTTCACCCTGGCCCTGCGCCTGCTCGGCGCGCTGCCGCCGCGTTGGCGCCTGGCGCTGGGTCGACGCCTGGCAAGACGGCCACAGGAATAGCCCAACATGCGTATCGCGATCATAGGCAGCGGCATCGCCGGCCTGACCTGCGCCCACCTGCTGTCGCGCCGCCACGAAGTCACGGTGTTCGAGGCCGACGACTGGATCGGTGGCCACACCCATACCGTCGAAGTGCCCTGGCACGGCGAGCGCCATGCGGTGGATACCGGTTTCATCGTGTTCAACGACTGGACCTACCCGAACTTCATCCGCCTGCTCGACCAGCTCGGCGTTGCCTCGCGACCGACCCAGATGAGCTTCTCGGTGCATGACCCGAGCAGTGGCCTCGAATACAACGGCCACGACCTCGACACCCTGTTCGCGCAACGGCGCAACCTGGTGTCGCCGGGGTTCTGGGGCATGCTGCGCGACATCCTGCGTTTCAACCACCAGGCCCTGGCCGACCTGGACCGCGGGCGAATAGACCCGTCCACCACCTTGGGCGGCTATCTCCAGGCACAGGGCTATGGCCGGCGCTTCGTCGAGCACTACATCGTGCCGATGGGCTCGGCGATCTGGTCGATGTCACGGGCGGACATGCTCGGTTTTCCCTTGCAGTTCTTCGTGCGCTTTTGCCGCAACCATGGACTGCTGTCGGTGAACCGACGTCCGCAGTGGCGGGTCGTCGAAGGTGGTTCGCACAGCTATGTCGCACCGCTGTGCCGGCCGTTCGCCGAGCGCATCCGCCTGGCGTGCAAGGTCGACCGGGTGAGCCGCGACGAAGGCGGTGTCACCCTGTTCAGCAAGGCCGGTAGCGAGCGCTTCGACAACGTGGTGTTCGCCTGCCACAGCGACCAGGCCCTGGCCTTGCTGGAGGCGCCCAGCGCCCAGGAGCGCGCGGTGCTCGGGGCCATCACCTACGCCAGCAACGACGTGCTGCTGCACACCGACACCCGCCTGCTGCCGCGCCGGCGCAAGGCCTGGGCCAGCTGGAACTACCGCCTGGGCGGCCCCGAACAGGCTCCGGCAGCGCTGACCTACAACATGAACATCCTGCAGGGCATCCAGGCCCCGGTGACCTTCTGTGTCAGCCTCAACCAGACCGCGCAGGTAGACCCGGCGCAGATCATCGCCCGTTACCAGTACGCCCACCCCCAGTACAGCCTCGCCGCCACCGCCGCACAGGCCCGCCAGGCCGAACTGCAGGGCCAGCGCCACAGCTACTACTGCGGCGCCTACTGGGGCAACGGCTTTCACGAGGACGGCGTGGTGAGTGCGCTCAAGGTCGCCGAACACTTCGGAGAGCAACTGTGAACAGCAGCCTGTGCCCGGGCTGGGTCAGCCATCGGCGCCTGGGGCCCCGCCCGCATGCCTTCCGCTACCGGATCGGTATGTTCTACGTGGACCTTGACGAGCAGGCCTGGCTGCTGGGCCTGTCGCGCTGGATAGGCCACGGGCGATTGGCCCCGTTGAGCTGGCGCGAGACCGACTACCTGCCGGCGCTGACCGGCACCGGCGAGCCGCTGGCCCAGGCCGCCCGCCGGCTGGTCGGCCAAGCCACCGGCCAGATTCCCGAGGGCCCGGTGCGTCTGCTGACCCAACTGCGCAGTTGGGGACTGTCGTTCAACCCGGTAAGTCTGTACTTCTGCCATGACCGTAACGAACAACTGGCGGCGATCCTGCTGGAAGTGCGCAATACGCCATGGCGCGAGCGCTTCCACTATGTACTGCCGGTGCGGGACGGTCTAGACCAGCCATTCGTCATGGCCAAGGCCTTCCACGTCTCGCCCTTCCTGCCAATGGCCATGGACTACCACCTGCGTTTCCATCTGGATGCGCAACGGATTCACGTACACATGGAGAACTGGCGAGACGGTCAGAAAGTCTTCGAAGCCGACCTCGCCGTGCGGCGCCAGCCGCTGGGCCGCGCCGCGCTGCACCGATACCTGCTGTCCTTCCCCTGGATGAGCCTGCGCACCGTCTCGGCCATCTATTGGCAAGCCCTGCGCCTGTTGCTCAAGCGCATCCCCATTCACGACCACACCGCCAGCCAGGGCGCCCTGGCGCTTGGCCACCGCTGCGAGGAGCCCGATCATGTCGAACCCCACCCTTAGCGTCAGCAAATCCGCAGGCCTCACCCCCCTGTTGGGTGGGCTGGCCCGCAGCGCGGTGCTGGCGCAACTGGGCAAGCTGCGCCACGGCCACCTGCGACTGCGCGAGCGGGGACAGCAATGGAGCTTCGGCGACGCCGGCAGCCCGTTGCTGGCCGAAGTGGAGATCCTTGAAGGCGCGGCCTGGAACCTGGTGGCCGGCAACGGTTCGATCGGTGCCGGCGAAGCCTACATCCACGGCTACTGGCACAGCCCGGACCTGGCGGCCGTGACCCGCCTGTTCGTGGCCAACCTGGAGGTGCTGGACGCCCTGGAAGGTGGCCTGGCACGCCTGGGTCGCCCCCTGCTGCGCCTGCTGCATCGCCTGAACCGCAACACCCGGCGCGGCGCCAAACGCAATATCCTGGCCCACTACGACCTGGGCAACGTCCTGTTCGAACACCTGCTCGACCCGACCATGATGTACTCGGCGGCCCGGTTCGAACACCCCGAGCAACCCCTGGAGCACGCCCAGTTGAACAAGCTGGAGCAGATTTGCCGCAAGCTCGAACTGGGTGCGCAGGATCACCTGCTGGAGATCGGCAGCGGCTGGGGCAGCCTGGCGATCCACGCCGCGACCCAACACGGTTGCCGGGTCACCACCACGACGCTCTCCGAAGCCCAGTATGCGTTCACCCTCCAGCGCGTCCAGGCATTGGGGCTGGAACACCGTGTAACGGTGTTGCGCCAGGACTATCGCGACCTGCAGGGAACTTTCGACAAACTGGTCTCGATCGAGATGATCGAAGCCGTTGGCCACCGTTACCTACCCGTGTACTTTCGCCAGTGCGCCGCGCTGCTCAAACCTGACGGGCTGATGCTCCTGCAGGCCATCACCATCCGCGACCAGCGCTATGCCCAGGCCCGGCGCTCGGTGGACTTCATCCAGCGCTACATTTTCCCCGGCGGCGCCCTGCCGTCGCTGAGCGTGCTGCTCGACACCGCCAGCCGCCAGACAGGGCTGAACCTCGTGCACCTGGAGGACTTCGGTCTGGACTATGCACGCACCCTGCGTCATTGGCGCGACAACCTGCGCCAGGCACGTGGTGAGCTGGCGGCGCTCGGCTACGACGACATGTTCCAGCGACTGTGGGAGTACTATTTGTGCTACTGCCAGGGCGGATTCGAGGAACGCGCCATCGGCGTCGCCCAGTTGCTGTGGGCCGGCCCCCTGGCTCGGCGCGCCCCGTTGCCTGGGCACTGACCCATGCGCCGTGGCTGGCTGATCGCCAATGCCCTGTGGCTTCAGGCCGGCTGGTGGCTGTGCGTGCTCGGGGCGCGATGGCCCTGGTTGTTGCTGGTGGTGCCGCCGGTCATGGTGGCGCATGTATTCCTGTGCCGGGATCGCGCTGGCGAATCCCGGGCGCTACTGCGCGTAACGCTGGCCGGTTGCCTGCTGGATAGCCTGCTCGGCGCGCTTGGCGTGTTCACTTTCGACAGCCGTCCTCTACCCATGTGGCTGGCGATGCTGTGGCTGGTGCTGGCCAGCGGCCTGCGCCACAGCCTGGCCTGGGCCGGCTGGCCGTTCTGGCGCGGGGCGCTGTTCGGCGCGTTGGGCGGACCACTGGCCTACCTGGCCGGCGCCCGGCTGGCGCAGGTCGACCTGCCGTTGGGCGCGATCACCACCGCCACGCTGCTGGCGCCGATCTGGGCACTGTTGCTGCCCTCGCTGGTGCGCCTGGCGGCGTGGCGCTGAGCGCCAGACTCATCGATTATCCTAATGCCCTGCGTGCAATGCTAATTTCAATCGTCCCCGGTGAACGCTCTAGACTGCCGGCTCACCACCCCAGGAGCCCACACGATGCATGGCGAAACCTCGATTGAAAAACTCCTCCAGTCCATGAAACCCGTACTCAATGACGGTGAGTATGTCTTTGCCACGGTCACCGACGCCTCACAACTACAAGACTTGAACATTGTCGGCAGCTTCAGGGAGCACGAAGGCTGGACGGTCATCCTGGAGCGAAAGGTCGCGGACGCGATGCAACTGCCCTACACCTACGTGTGCGCCTGGATCACCCTGACCGTCCACTCCTCCCTCGAAGCCGTTGGCCTGACCGCCGCGTTCGCCACCGCGCTGGGCAAGGCCGGCATCAGTTGCAACGTGGTGGCGGCCTATTACCATGACCACATCTTTGTCGGTGTGGATGAGGCCCAGAGCGCCATGGCCGTATTGAGGGCACTTTCAAGCAGCGCCAACCAAGCCTGAGCGATTGGCGCTGCCAGAACCAACGCGGTGCCCCGTTCCAACCAGGGCAGATTCACTCTGCGCCGGACAGCCCTAACCCAGCGCTCACCGCCTCCTGCCCCTCGTCACCGACATGGGGAATCAGCGCGCTGGCCTCCAGGTCCGACATCAGCTCGGTGAGCATCTGCCGCTGGTTCTCGGTGATCGGCGGCGGCACGTACCAGGCGGCCACGCTCAGGCCCTCGCGCTTGTAGCTGAAGGTGCGCAGCAGTTGACCATCCTTGTAGACCTGGCCGGTGAGGTTGTGCACATAGCTGTAGGGCATCGGGAAGGTCAGCAACGTCAACGCGTTGAGCGCGACCAGCACCCCTGCCCCTTTGCCCGGTGGCTGAGTGATGACCAGGCCATAGCCTTTGCGGGGCAACCCATGGTCGACGAAGGAAAACGCACCGGACGACCTGACCGCCGCGGTCAGCTCGTTGCGCTCCTGGATGTCGAAGCGCGTGTAACCGTCCGGCATCACCACCAGGCTCATCGGCACATAGGGTTTTTCAGCGTGGTAGCCCAGCGGCTTCATCGATGGGTTGCAGCCGCCCAGCGCCAGCAGCCCCGCAGCGGCCAGCCCCAACGTGCACAGGCGATTCATCGCTGCGCCTGCGGCGCATTGCCCGCCAGGCTCGCGGCCTGCATGTCACGGGCGAAGGCGCGGGCGACGCGGCGGATGTTTTCCTGGCGCTCGGGAATACCGAGATCGAGCAGCCAAGCGTACTTGGCCATGTAGTTTTCATAGTGGTAGCGATTTAGCACCTTGCCATCACGCATCACGGTGAAGTCGGCCTTGGTGTCCATGTCGCTCTGCAACGGCAGCAGGAACAAGGTGGCGGCACTGAGGAACAGCAACGGCATGGGCGCGACCTTGCGCTGGGCATCCAGCTTGACCATCACCTGAGTCTGCCCTTCTGCGGCGCTGCCGCTTTCGACGCTGCTGAATACTCCGCTTTCTCGCAGGTAGTTGCGCAATTCGTAACTGTGCTCGAGCGAATCGACCATCACCGTGATCGGCGGCAGGTAATCCAGGCCGTCCCTGATCTGCGGGTCGGGGAGGGTCTGGGTGCCGGCGCAGCCGCCCAGCAGCAGACCTGCGGTGAGAAGCAGGGACTTTTTCATTGCTTGGACTCCTGGTTGCCTGGCTTATCATCCGCCGAGCCGGCCACGGGCAGCGTCGTCACGAAAGGAAACGCCGGCGCCAGGTTCAGATTCAACGCCTGCAAGGTCGGCAAACCAGGATTCTGACGCCGCGCAATCACTTCATCCCTTGGCTGCTGGTCGCCATGGAAGAACATGCAGGCCGAAGTTCCAAGGCAGCGCGAGCGGAACTCGCCGATGTAATACGCCTTGCCCGCCTCCAGGTGCATGGGCACCAGGAATTGCTCCCGCGCCTGGAGGGTGCTGTAGGCGCCGTTGAAGCCCGTCCAGAAGAACTGGAAATCGTAGAATTCGTAGTCGCCGGGCTTGAGCGGCATGACGAAGACGCTGGCCTCGCCAGGGAGCGCGTTCTTGTCGTTGCCGCGTACCTCTTCGATGTCCTTCGGGGTATGTTCCACCTCGGCATGGCCCCACCAGGCCGCCGCGCCGTATTGCGAGCCGCGCTTGCGCAACAGGATCCGCTGGTTGGTGTAGGCACTGTCGCGACCTAGCGGACCGATACTGCCGACCAGGTACGCGACCGGATCGCCTGCGGCCGGTAGCAGGGGCGCAGTGACGAGGACCGGAGACTTGGCGGCGCAGCCCGTCAACAGGGCAAGGGGTAACAGACGTGCGAATGCACGGAGAAATCCAGGCATGAAAAGTCCTTGAAGGGGATCGCGTTCCATCGGTTGCCGACGGTAGGTCGAGGGGTGACTGCTGCCGGCTGTGGGGGCGCGATGATATAGCGCAGCGGGTCATCAGGCGAGTGGCAGTTATAGCTATTTGCCACACCGCGATCCAAGGGTGCTGCCTGTCAGTTTGCACGCGCCTCGCCCGCCAGCCCTTGCCAGGCGCGCAGCACCGCATAACCCCGCCAGGGGCGCCAGCCCTGCGCGGCCTGCGTAGCGGCGCTGGCACTGTTCACACCCAGAGCTTTCTGCAGTGCCACGTCTCCCGCCGGAAACGCATCGGGCCAGCGCAACGCGCGCAAGGCGATGTACTGGGCCGTCCAGTCACCGATGCCGGGCAAGGCACGCAACTGGGCGCAGGTGGCCGCGACATCGACGCCGGGGCTCAGCACCAGGCGCCCCTCCCCCACGGCCTCGGCCAGGGCCTTGAGCGCCGCCTGGCGCTGGCGCGTGATGCCCAGTCGGCCAAGGGCGTCACCACTGGCCGCCGCCAGGGTGGCCGGTGTGGGGAACAGGCGGTCCAGCGCTGCGACTGGAGTCTGGATGGGCTCGCCAAAGGCGGTGACCAGGCGCGCGCCCAGCGTGCGTGCGGCGACCACGGTGATTTGCTGGCCGAGCACGGCGCGCACCGCCAGTTCGAAGCCATCCAGCGTGCCGGGCACACGCATGCCTTCGCGGGTCGGAAAACTGGCCTGCAACACGCGGTGGATCGCCACCGGGTCGGCATCCAGATCGAACGCGGTTCGCACGCGGTTGATCAGCATGGGCAGCACGCTGGCAAGGCTGTCACTGATCGTCACCTGCGCCTGGGCGCGCTCGTCATCAAGGCTCACGCTCAGCCAGCCGCTGCACGCCTGCGAGTCCTGCACAAGGCGCAGGGTGCGCGCGTACTGCCGGCCCTCGACCCACTCCAGGCCCGGGATGGCGCGCAGGCGCAGGAAGCCCAGCATCGCTTCGACGTCATAGGGTGGGCACCAGCCCAGGCAGAGGTTGGTCATGAGCGACATTCTAGTGTCCTGGACGCGTTCGAGGCGCGCTATTTTCGGACATAGGGCTCACAGGGTTGCCCCTATCCTGCAGACAACAAAAAATCCGATGCCTTGCGGCATCGGATTCTTATCGATCGTTCACCTCGGCAGGCCTCGACTGCCGGGCATCAGGCACGTCTGCCCGATGCGAGTTCGATCAGGCGCCCGTCGGTGCCTTGCGGGTGCGAGCAGGTGCCTTGGTGCCGTTGATCAGCGGCCCGTAGCGTCGGCTGAATTCCTGGTTGTAGGGCACGTGGTCCTTGTTGACCCCGTTGTCCCAGTTGACCGACCAGGTCATCAGGCCCTTGATCGACACGCCCTTGGCGTACAGGCGCTTGAACGCGTTGGTCAGCGCCGTCGGGTTGACCACGTAGCCAGTGGCGGCAGCATCGACGTTGGCCGGCAGGCCGATGACGAACTTGTCGGCCGGGATCCGGGTGAAGCCGCGGGTGCCGCTGACCAGGCTTTCGGTCAGGTAGAAGAGGAAGTCCTCTTTGAGCGCATCGTTGTTCTGGGCGATCCAGGCGCCCTTGCCGTTGTTGGCCTCCTGTACCCACAGCCCGTCGCCACCCTGGTTGTAGAACTGCGGGGCGATGAAGTCGTAGTACCCCTCCAGTGCCTTGAGGTAGTCGACGTAGCGCCCGGCGCTGGTCAGGTACGGGAACTCCGGTGCCATGCTGATGATGAAATGCTTGCCCTCGGCGGCATAGTGATCCTTCACCAGCTTCAGCGCGGCGGGCAGGACGGTCTTGTTGGCGGCGAAGTCGATCGCGCTCTGTTCAAGATCGATGTCCAGCCCGTCGAAACCGTAGGTTTCCACCAGGCGGATGATTTCATTGGCCAGCGGCTGTTCCTGGCCCGGGTTCAGCGCGATGTGCGCATCGGCACCGCCCAACGACATCAGCACCGCCCTGCCCTGGCTGTTGAGCACGCCGACCTGGCGGCGGAACTCGGCATCGGACAGGTTGTAAGGCTTGAAGGTCGGGATGCCGCTGCCCTTCATGAACGCCACGGCCACCACGTTGTAGTCGCGCGGCACCTCCTCCAGGCTCATGTTGGCGAACTGCCCGCGCTGGTAGCCGTCCGCCGGGCCTGCCGGCCAGTTGTGCCAGTAGCCCATGAGGATCTTCTTGCCCTCGAGGCTGGGCATGCGCGAGGCGGCATCGTCCCGCGCGGCCTTCAGTTGGGTAAAGTCAATCTTTGACATGTTCCAATCCTTTAGAACGTGTGGAAGATCCGCGGACTTACTTGAAGTCGACGTCGAAGGCCTGGTAGAAGGCATTGCCGGTGTTGGCGACGATCCACATCAGGACGATCACATGACGGCCCTTCTTGTTGGCCGGCAGCTTCACTTCGTGGTCGACCTTGGCCTTCAGCTCCCCGGCATGGCTGTAGTACGGCACCTGAGGGTAGAAGTCCTCGGCGAACGGTTTGTCCTCCAGTTGCGCACGGGTGATGCGCTGTTTCGGATCCCAACCGTCCTTGGTGATCAGCCAGCGGTAGCCACGGGTGGTGTGCGGCGCGGTGTAGCGCCAGGTCACCTTGAACAGCTGCCCGGGGTCGACGTTCACCAGCGGCCAGGTGAAGGCGCGGTTGAGCTTCTTGCTCATCTCCTCGTCGGTGAAGTTGACGCAGTCACGGGCGTCGGTCTTGCCGCCGCTGAGGATATAGCCGTCGGCGGGCGGGGCGACGCTCGGGTTGTCCGATTGGAACGGTGCGGGGAACGGACCGGCCGCCAGGGCCGGGAAGTTCTTGCCGCCTTCCATTTCGTCGACCTGCCAGCCGCTCAACACACCGAGGTCGATGGCGACGGCGCCGCGGGAAGCCGGGGAAGTGACGCGGCCATGGCGGAGTGGGTTCTGGTTTTGTGGTTGGTTCATGTTCATAGCTCCATTTGATTTGAGAACTCTCCCTTTCCGAAGGAGAGGCCTTCAAACTAACGGAGCTGGATTTATTGTCCACGGCGCGATTTTGCGCACAGAAGCCGGCCGTTGGGAGGAGCCCCAATAAATACTGGACATTCATACAGTATCGCTATGTTTCTCCTACCCATCATGGAGCAAATCACCTACATGCCCAGGCGGCGCATGGCCTGAGGGGACTGTCAGCCGACCAGATAGCGGCGCCGCTTCGACCGGTAGTTAGACGGATCCAGGTGTGCAGGCAACCATTGCCCGGCCTGCGGCTTGAGGTAATTGCCAGTACTCCCGGGCCGGGCCTGGTACTTCGCCGCCAGGTAGCGCGCGTAGTGGTGGTCGAACAGGCGCATGAACTCACCGAAGTAGATATCCGCCACCCGGGTATCGCCGTGGATCACCAGCATGTTCTCGTCGTTCTTTTCCTGGGAGGCGGCGCTGAAGTTCGCCGACCCGGTCACCACGGTGGGCTGCTCGCCCAGGGGGTCGACCAACAGGTACTTGGTATGGACGAAGTCGTTGCTGTTGAGCGGGTTGTCACGCTCCTTGAGCGCGTTGGCCAGCGGGTTGTCCTCGCCCAGGTAGCTGCCGGCGGCGAAGATCACGTCACCGTCGGTGCCAATGTCTTCGGTCTTCCTGAGCGGATCGTCCTTGATCACGTAGCGCAGCACGTCGTTCTGGGCCTGGAGCACCTTCTGGAATTCCGGGGCGATTTCGAACGCGGCGGTGAAGCACACCAGTTGCCGGGCATTGCCGGCCAGGTCCGCGTACCACTGCAAGGTCTTTTGCGCCTGGGGCGTTTCCTTGCGCTCGCGGGGGCTGAACAGCGGGTAGGTGCCCGGCTGCAATGGCAAGGTGGGCAATGGGCTGGCCTGGGCGTTGGGCCCGAGCAGCCTGGCCGGGGTCATGTTCTGTTGCAGCCGCGTCCAGTAGTCCAGGTATTGCCGGGCGATGATGGGGGCGTGGACGACATGGCCAACGTTCGAGTGGCCGAAGATCCCGCCAGCTGAAATATTGGTCGAACCGGTCCAGACGCTGACCGGCTGGCCGTCCTTGAGCAGCACGACGAACTTGTTGTGGCGGATGCCTTCGCTGACCGTGCGCGGATGAACCCAGGCCTGCAGGCCGGCCTGCTCGATGGTGGCCAGGTTGTTCGCCTTGTACTTGCTGTACGCATCGAAGACGACCTGCACGTCGCCTTCGCGGGCGGCCTCGCGCAGGGCCTGGGCAACTGGCAGGTACTGGAACTCGTAGAACGCCGCGCGCAAGCCCATGCCCTTAGCGCCGCCACGCCCGATGAAGTCGAGCAGGGCTTCGTACAAGCCCCGCGAAAGCCATTTCATCGGTTTTGATGCCGGCGCATCGGGGTCGGGAGCAACGTTGTCGAACTCCCTGGCATAAGCCTGGGAGCCGATCACGCCGCGGTTGAAGTGGATATCGTGCCCCAAGCCCTCGCCGGCCGGCGCCAGCGTGGGTTCACAGCGCACGCGCACCGCGACGCTCCGGGCTTCGTCGATGCGCAGGTTCTTGGGTTCGCCAAACACCGGCAGTACCCTGTACTCGTAATCCCCATCGGCGGCGACGGTGTAGTCGGCCCACAGGAAACTCTGGATCGGATGCTCGCTGGTGGGCACCAGCGTGCCCGGTGGCAGCCCCTTGTCCTTGTCGGCGAAGCGCTTGAGGCCGCGCAGGTAGTACTGGGTCCGCACCTTGCCGGCCGCGTCGAAGTATCGACGGTGCACGGCAAAGCCCAGCAGGTTCTGTTCGCCGACCAGAGCCTCGAGGCTCGGCGGCGTCACGAAGTCCCAGGCCAGGAACACGACATGGGTGCCGGCGATAGCCCGTACCCGCAGATAGTCGCCAGCGGCGGATGCTCGCATGGGTGCACTCCTTGCAGGCCGGTTACTGGAACGGCGTCCTGACCTTGATCGATTGACTGTCAGGGGTCCCGCCGCTCGGGCAGGAGATCGGGGCAAGCTGCTTGTCCAGGCACACCCAGAGTTCCTTCAGCCGGTTGCCCGAGCCTACCGAGACTCGCAGGCTCTGCGCCGGCAGCGCGGGGTTGCGGGCCAGGAAAGCCTGCTTGATATCGCTGACCTTGGCGTCCAGCAGTTGATTGGGACCAGGGTTGCGGCCGAGCATGGCCTGGGTATCGGGACGGCGCAGCGTGTCGTACACCCGCTGGATATCGGCGAAGTATCGGTCGGCGGACGACCAGCCACAGGTACCATGGGCCTGCCATTCGTTCTGCATCAGGTCCGGCCCCGGCATCATGCACAGGTGCTGCCTGACCAGTGGCGCCGGCAGCGAGCCGACGCTCTGGCAGTTGCGAGGATGGTCCTGGTTGGACTTGGCATAGCGGTTCTGCGGCCACAGTCCATGCACCACCCATTCGAAACGGTTGCCGGAGAAGCACTGGAAGGCATGCTTGTCCCGTTGCGCCTTGGGCTTGTTGCGCTGGGTCTCGCAGTGTTCCGGCGACCAGGACAGCACCAGCGCTAGGTAGTCGGTGGGCAGGTCCTTGTTGACATAGTCCACCGGGCGCACCGGGGCGGGCTCGACGACGTCGGGCAACGCGCAGATTTCCTCGGCGAAAATCGGCGAGGCAACGGCCAGCCAGCCCCAGAACAGCGTTCTCATCCAGGCGCAATGCCGTGGTGTTCCTTGCATGATGACCTCCTTGTCGGGTGCGACAGGCTCCGTGCCTGTCGCTCGTTCAACCCCGTCAGGTGATGGTGTAGCGCGAATATGACGATTCGTCAGGGGTGCTTTGTTGTATCGTTCGTCCTGCCGTACCACAAGGCGCCAATGAAGCGAAAAAACATGAACCGTCGTAAAAAGATCAACCAGCTGTTGAAAGCCCACGCCAAGAAGGCCAGCGCCAAGCTGGCGCCGAAAAACCGCAACACCTACATTTCCAAGGCCGACCGGCTGAAACTGGCGGCCGAAGCCAGCCTGGGCGCCGAGCAGGCCAACGCAGACAGCGCCTCCCCCACCCAGCACTGAGCCTGATGATGACAACACCTGCCGAGAAAGCGAGCGATGCGATGGACCTGACATTCAGCCACGTGGATGTGCTGGTCGCCGATCTGCAGGCCGCTTGTACCTACTACGCCCAGGTGCTGGGCGCCGAGATCTCGCGCACGCTCGTCTGGGAGCGCGGCGGCCTGCATGTGCACTACGCCATCGCCCGGATCGGTCAGGAGCGTTTCATGCTGGTGCAGCCGCTGGCGGGCAACCTCAAGGACCTGCTCGATACTCACGGCGAAGGGATGATCTACCGCCATTGCTACTCCACGCCGGACATCGAACAGGCCTATGACCAACTGACGGCCAACGGCATCCAGCCCGAGGACGAGAACGGCAAGCCGCTGGCGCGCGAACACCTGCAGTCGCCTGCCGGTGCCCGCATCATCTGGCTGCCGAAGCGTTTCGGGCATTTCTCGATCGAGATCATCGAGGCGCAGGCGCTCGAAGCGTTCATCGAAGAGGCGTTCCTGCCGCTGGCCTGAATCAGAACGCGTACTGAACGCCGACGGTCGAGGTGACCGGCGTGTCCTGGCGGATGATCGGGCTGTGGCGGACCTGGTCGGTATAGTGCGTCACATTCACGCTGGCGATGGTCGACCAGTGCGGGTCGAACCGGTGCATCCACGACAACTCGCCCGAGTAGGCATAGATGCCCTGGTCGGCCTTGAATCGATCGAAATCGGTGTTGTCGCTTTGCTGGCCGGTGACGCCGAAGTAGGCCTGGTTGTACCGAGCCTGCCCCGCATGGGCGTTGACGCCCAGGGTCACCGTGTCGGCGTCGTTGTGGTGCAGCGTGCTCAGCAGGCCGAACTGATAGCGGTTGCCGCGCTTGTAGCCACCGGTACGCAGCTCGGCATCGGCGGTGATCGCCAGCCAGGGCAGGACCTGCTGGGCCAGATTGATGTCGACCACCGTCGCACCGCCTACCTCGCCCATGCCTTTCAAATCGTCCGAGCCATTGCGGTACTTGCTGTCACCGTCGGCACGGCCGAAGTCGTAGCCAACCGAGAGGCTGGCACTGAAGCCGTTGTCGAACTGGTGCTGCACGCCCACGCCCTTGAGGCTGTCGGCGAAGAAGATGCCGCGCTGGACGGTCACCGATGGCAGCAGGTGGCCCTGGCTGCCCTTCGCGCCCATGTAGCGCGGCGCGGCATGCAGGGCGAAGCCTGCGCTGACCTGGGCCTCGTCGCCCCAGATGATGTCCGGCGCAGTCTTTTCCTGGGCACTAGCCTGGCTGCAGGCAAGCGCCGCGTTGAGGGCAAGCGAAGTGCCCAGTATCTTCCTGATGGACGTTGTTTCGAACATGATCATGACTCGCTGGATAAGGTTTTCGACACCACGGGAAACGCACCGGGATTGCCCGGCGCATTTCAACTGGCGCGCACTCTAGCGAGGGTCTGTCAACGTTCCTTCGAGCGACTATCAAGATCCCGTGAAGATGGCTGAATTTTTTAGCCGAAGGACGCCGGACGGCGCTCACAAAAGGCCTCCACCCCCTCGGCAAAGTCATCGCTGGCGCAAAGACTCACGAACACACCTCGCTCCCGGTCCAGCGCACTGGCCAGATCGCCCTCCAGGCCTGCACGCAGCAACCGCTTGGCCCCCGTCTGCGCAGCGGCGGCGGCGCCGGCAAGGCGCCTGGCCAGCGCCAGGCCGGTGGCCGGCAAGGCGTCGGCGGGCACCACCTCGACCACCAACCCGAGCGCCTGGGCCTGCTGGGCCGACAAGGGCGTGTTCAGCAACGCCAGGGCCAGGGCGCGGTGCAGCCCGAGGTGGCGCGGCAGGTGCCAACTGCCGCCGCCGTCCGGGGTGATGCCGATGGCACCGTAGGCGTAGACCAGCCGGGCGTCCTCGGCGGCCACCAGCAGGTCGCAGCCCAGCGCCAGGGACAGGCCGAAGCCGGCCACGGCGCCATTGAGCAGACCCAGCACCGGGCATGGCAGGTCTGTGAGCCCGAGCACCGCCTCGTTCACCGCGCCGACCAACTGCGCGACACCTGCGCTACGGGCGTCGGGCGAACGTTGCAGTAACTGCTGGAAGTGATGGACGTCACCGCCGACCGAGAAGTGCTCGCCCCGGCTGCGCAGCAGCACCACCTTCGGCGGCGCCAGCGCCAGGCCGCGCACGGCATCGCGCAGGGCGACGGCCATGGACAGGTCGAAGCTGTTGCGTCGCTGCGGCTGATCCAGGGTGAGAAACGCGATGCCTTCGCAACGCTCGACATGAACAGGCATGAGCATCGCTCCCCTTCACAGGACCCTTGGGTGCAAGGTGGCATCGAAATCATCCAGCGACGGGAACACCAGCGGCGCCCGCTCATCGAGCGTCAGCAGATGCTCGCGGTACTGCGCCAGGTACTGCTGGCGCGCCTGCTTGCTGATGTAGGGCACATGGAACGCCACGAACGGCGGCAACACCGACAACCCGACATAGCCCAGCACCCCGCGCTGGATCGGACGCAGCATCGCGTCAAGTTCGCCATGCACCGCATCCGGCCCGAACATGTGGCTCTGCCCACCCAGTGAGAAGCTGAGCATCGCCCGCTTGCCCTTGAGCCCGCCACGGTCGTAGATGCGCGTGCCGCCATAGCAGTAGCCTGAGACGAACACCCGGTCGATCCAGCCCTTGAGGATGGCCGGCATGCTGAACCAGTAGATGGGGAAGTTGAGGATGATCAGGTCGGCCCAGCGGATCTTGTCCAGCTCCGCGGCGATGTCCGCGGCCAGGGTGCCGTTGTTGACCGCATGGCGCTGCTCCAGGGCATAGACCAGGTAGTCGGCATTGGCGCGCTGACGGAAGTCATCGGCGCTGGCGACCGGGTTGAAGTCCATGGCATAGAGATCCGACAGCTGAACGCTGTGGCCCTGGCCCTCGAGAACCTCCACGGCCAGGCGGGCCATGGCACTGTTGAAGGACTGGGGTTCGTTGTGGGCATGGACGATCAGGACGTTCATGGCAGCTCCGCGGTGGCAGGTGGCAAGGGGTGTTCGGCCAGCAGCCGCACACCGTTGTATTTGAGGAAGAAGGTGTCGGCCTGCCGTACCACATCGCGGTAGCGCCCATTGAGCGCCATGCGCATCATGTCCAGCTGCAGTTGCTCCTGCTCGATCATGTAGTCGAGGAAACGCTGCGCATCAGCGGGGCCAATCTGGCGCAGGCCCTGCAGCCAGGCCATGTACTTCACGGTCTCGTGGTGGACGATGCGCAGCATCAGGCCTTGCAGGGGCCGCGGGACCGAGGACAGCAGCCAGGCCTTGAGCCGTGTCAGTACGCCGGGCGTGGTATCCAGCCCCCAGCGGTCGGCGGCGGCCTGGTAACGCGGTTGATTGAAGCGTTCGAGGTCGGCATAGGTCTTCCAGAATGGATGGGACGGCTGGCCTTGCAAGCGCGAAGCCATGCGCCGGACCGCCGCCAGGGCGAAGGCGCGGTTGGCCAGTTCGTGGCGAAAGCCCTTGAGAAACTTGGGTGATGGCATGGTAGGAGGTATTTCCGTTGGAGAGGGACAGTGGGCCTTCACGATTCCTGTAGTAGCGGCCTTATGCCGTGAATGAGCTGCGCAGCAGCCCCGATTCAAGGGCTGGCGATGTAGTCGAGCAATACCCGCCGCTGATCATCGTCATGCAGTTGCAAGGCAATGCCGCGCATCCAGATCGCCAGCTCGCTGCCATGCTGCTCGCCCCCTCGGGTCCCATCGCTGAACGCCGTCAGCTGACGCTCCAGATAGACCCGGTCAAGCACGCGCAGATTGGGCGTTTTCAAGTGCGCGAAGCCCTCTGCCTGAGGGCCGTGACAAGCGCCGCAGGTACCCTGGTAAAGCGCTTGCCCCTGACTAGCGGACGCAGCTGGCACAGTGCTGGAAGTACCGCCAAGCCCTGCGAAGTAGCGCGCCAGCGGTTCCTGGTCGCCATCGCCTATGGTCGTGGCGATGGCGCGCATCTGTGCGCCATGGGTGTCTGCGGCGGCATAGCCACGGCGGCCTGCCTTGAAGTCGCGCAGCTGGGTGAGCAGGTATTCGGCCTGCTGCCCGGCCAGCCGCGGCGCGCCCAGGGCGGGGTTGCCCTGGCCCTGGGCACCGTGACAGGCCACACAGGTGGTGGCCTGGGTCGGTGGCGCTTCGGCGTGGGCGGCGAAGGCCGCGGTCATGGCCAGCAGGCCAGCGTAAAGGCTTTGTTTCATCGGTCGGGGTTCCCTGATCGTCGTTCTTGTTCAGCGATGCGTTGCAGCAGGCGATTGCGCGTGGTCTCGACGTCGGCGGGCACCGCCCCGCGCCACTGCCGCACCTCGGCACCGGTGTAGGGGTTGAAATCAGCGGGCAGATGACGGGCGTCGAAACGCGCCAGCATCCAGTTGAGGACGCCGGCCAGGGCTTCGTCCGACAACCCCGACAAAGCCGAACCCGGCACCTGCACCAGGTACTCGCGCCCCCCCGGCACCCCGAGGAACTTGCCTAGTTGCCCGGGAAACGCCGGCACGTTGCGCGCCGGGTTGCCGCTGCCGTCGGGCAGGTGGCAGCCCTGGCAGTTGAGCATGTAGTCGAACTGACGGGGCTCGGTGGCCCGGGCATTGCCGGCGAGCAACAGCACCGCCAGCGTCAGCAGCCCTATCCGGCGCACGGCCATGCCCTACTCCTTGACCCCGATCACCACCGACAGCGAGCAGTGGTACGGCATGTCCGCCTGGCTGCCGGAGCACCAGTTGAGGTCGTTGGAGCTCTGCGGGCGGTACAGCGGCGTGTCGCCCTGGTCACGCTGGCACACGCAACGGCCGCAGTTGCTCTTGCCGCAGCAGTCGTTGTACGAGATGACGTAGTCCTTGCCGTCGGTGGGGTTGCGGCAGGTGCCGATCCAGGTGATGTCCGAGCGCACGGTGCCCGGAGGGCAACTGCTGGACGTGCCGCCGCAGCAGCCGCAAAGGAAACCGTCGATGGCGCAGTGACGCCAATACTCGCAACTGTTCGGATCACCCGACTCCTGCAGACCAGCGCTGGACTGGGCAAAGGCGCCGCCGCGAAACACCGGCAGCAGGGTGGTCGCCCCGGTGCCGACCAGCAAGGTGCCCAGGCCGCCAAGAAAGCCGCGGCGCGAAGTGCCGCGGGCGACACGGCGGGTCAGCAGTTGGGTGGCCTCGTCGAACCAACGGATCGTCATGGCTGCATCCCCTGTTGCGCGGCGTTGTACGCCTGGACGGTGGCATGCCCCAGGCGCCGCGCTTCCAGCAGGCTTTCCAGGTGCTCGCGGGTGTTGATCAGGCCATGGCTGGCGACGCGGCCGTGCTCATCGATCAGCACAGCGTAGGGCAGCTTGCTGATCTGGTAGGCCAGGCCCACTTCCCGCGACAGCAGGTAGGGGAACGCCTGCAAGCTGTGGGCGGCGATGAAGGCCAGGTGCTCATCCGCTTCGCCATCGCTGGCCAGCACGACCCTCAGGCGTTCCTGGCGGCGCAACGCATCGAGCACCGGCAGCAGCGTCTTACACACCGGGCACGTCTCGGACAGGAAGAACAACAAAGTGCCCTGCCCGCTTGCGCGGCCCAGGCTGACCGAGCCCCCGGTCAGGCTCGGCAGGGTGAACACGGGCGCCGTGTCACCGGCCTTGATCGCCTTGCCCAGGGACAGCGCCCCCACCGGCTGGATGCGCTCATGCAGCAGCCCGACCTGGCGCGCCAGCGCCCACACGGCAAGGATCAGCATCAGGATGATCGCCCAGGACAACAGGCTGGAAATGATCAGTGCATAGGTCATGGCCGTTGCCTCGCAAGTGCACGGTTGGAGATCAGCTGGTTGGCCAGCAGATACAGGGCGGCGACACAGACGAAGGCGAACACCAGGGTGCAGCCGTCGAGCCAGCTCAGCGCGCGTTCGTTCATCGGTACCAAGAGATTGCCGGCGACCAGCGCCAGCAGCAGGTTGCGCCAGACCAGCGCCCGGGACGGCGGCTGGCGACTGCCGCCGAAGTGGCAGCCGCAGTCTTCCAGGGATGCACCCTCTCCCACGGCCGCCGCCAGCACGCCGGCATACAGCACCAGCATCACCACGGCGGGCAGCGTCGCCAACGGCCACCACAGGCTCAGCAACAAGCCGGCGGCAGCCAACACGTCCAGCACCGGCAACAGGTGCGCCCACACCGGCGCCGCGCACCAGCGGCCCAATACGCGCGCATAGCGTTGCAGCACCTCGGCAAACGCCCGGGGATCGTGCAGCTTGTGCAGCGCAGCGGCGCCGAGCAGCAGGGCCAGCCCGCCGACGCTGGCGACATGCACCAAGGGGTCATGCAGCAGTTCGACGCTCACCATGGCATCACCACATTGAGGAAACCCAGGGGGATGTCACCGACACTGCGCAGGTGCTCGCCGCTGTCAGCGTCGTACAGGTTCACACCCTGACGCAGCAACGGGGTCAGTCCGGCCTCGCCTTCTGTCAGGTAGACCCACAGGGTGAACAGGCTCGGCATCGGCACCACCCAGTCCAGACTGTACAGCCGTGGTTGCGCGCCCTGGCTGACGCCGATGGCGGTGCTCTGCTCCTTGAGCGACAGGCGCGCCACACGCTGCTGCGTGGCCACATCGAACACCCACACCTCGGTGCCGGGCTTCTGGTAGTTCTCCGGTTTGTCCTTGTGCATCAATACGAACAGCCGCCCGCTCTGCCGATGCAAGGCCACACCATGGTTGCCGGCAATGCCCCAGCCATCGGCGCGCTCCTGGTCACTGAGCAACGACCACTGCTTGCGCGGGTGCACACCCTCGGCGCTCATGTCCAGGGCATAGGCGCGGTTGTGCTGGGAGACGAAGTACCACGTGCCGCCATCGCGCACGCCCGTGGTCAGCAGCAGGTCCTGCAATGGATCGAACGCTGGCGCGGTGCGCTCTTGCAGCGCCACCTGCCCCTGATCATCCAAGCGCAGGTGGAAGAACCCGCCATTGCCGCAGATGGCGTAGAAATCGCGAGGGCCGGCCGGGTAGATAGAGGCGCAGCCGGGGATCGGCACCTCGGTGACGAAGCGGCTGTTTTCCAGATCGACCACCGAGATCGACTGCGCCGGGGTGAAATTGAGCACCAGCAGGAAGCGCTCGTCATCGGAAAGCACGCTGAGGCCCGTGGAGATCAGCGCGGTCATGCGCTTGGCCGGGATCGCGATCTCACGCTTGGGGCTGAGGGTCCTGGCGTCGTACACCGTGACCACATCGCTGCGCTGGCCGCGCACGCCACGGCTGAAGTAGATCTCGGTGGCATACAGCTCGTCGCGGCTGTGCGCCAGCTGCAGGCCGTTGGACCAGATGCCGGTGCTCAGCTGGCCGAGGTTGCGGCCCTGGTCGTCGAACAGGTAGGCGCGGCCATCGACCATGTTGGGCGCATTGCTGCCCCAGATCCAGAACCAGTGCTGCTCGCGATGATCGCCCAGCACTTCGACACGGGCCTGCTCCGGCACGAATTCGGCCAGTGCCGAGGCGGTGCCGGCGAACAACGACAGACCACACAGCAGATGACGCAAGGAACGCTTGAACATAGGGGCTCCGCAACAGGCGATTGGCCTGGGCTTGAGTCTATCGAGGGGCATTTTCAGAGGCTTGGCGCGCGGTGACAGCTGCCTTGGCATCCGGTGCCACGCCATCGATCACGCCAGTGGCGCCGAACAGCAGCAGGTGACCGGATTGCGCAGCCAGGGCGGCCAGGTTCGAGCGGTCTTCACGTTGTGCGCTGGTAAAATGCGCCACCTGCGCGTCGGAGATCGCCACCAGGCCCGAATTACCCACCAGCGCCACCCGCCCGTCATCCAGTTGCGTCACGGCGCTGATCGCCTCGCGGCTGCCACTGTCGAGCAGGCGCCAGTGGCGCCCCTGGCTGTCGCCCAGCAGCACCCGCCCACTCATCCCCGCCAGCAGCACGCGACCATCGCGCAGGCCGGTGCCGGTCCACAGCGAGCCACTGACACCGGTGTCCAGCGCCTGCCAGGACGCGCCCTGGTCAGAGGAGCGGTAGCCGTGGCCGGCCTCGCCGACGATGAACAGACTGCCGTCAGCGGCCTGGAACACCTGATTGAGGTGGAAGTCGTCGCCCTCCTCGCCGATTTGCATCGGCAGCCAGCTGACGCCGCCATCGACCGTGCGCGCCGCATAACCGTAGGCACCGACAAGCATGCCGTGGTGGGCGTCGGTGAACAGCACCGACAGCAGCACGGGTTTGCCCTCCAGGCGCTGTTGCAGGGTCCAGTGCTGACCGCCGTCGAGGCTGTGCAGCAGCACCCCACCATGCCCCACCGCCCAGCCTTGTAGCTCATCGACGAAGCTCACGGCGGTCAGCAAACCATCCACCGGCACGCTGCGCGCCTGGCGCCATTGCTGGCCATCGGCGGACAACGCCACCACGCCGTGGTCGCCCACCGCGACCAGCCCTTCCCCGGCCCGCGCCACCGCCACCAGGGGCGCGTGGCGTACATCGCTCAGGGCAATGGCCGGCGCCGCAGCGACCTGCCCTGCCCATATCACCCCCAGCAACCAGGGCAACACCTGAACAGTCCTCATCCTTCAGCCCTTCTCAATGGGCGATCAGGGGCGCGCGGACCGGCCCCCGTCGCGGAACCAGTCTTTCCAGGACCACGGCCAGCGCCGGCAGCAAGGTCACCGCCATGAGCATGTTGGCCATGAACATGAAGGTCAGCAGCAGGCCCATGTCGGCCTGGAACTTCAACGCCGAGAACGACCAGGTGGCCACCCCAACCGACAGCGTCAGCGCGGTGAACACCGTGGCCACGCCCACTTCGCGCAAGGCCTGCTGGAAGGCGGCGACGATGTCGCTTCCTGCTGCCAGGTGCAGTTGCAGGCGGTTGTAGATGTAGAAGGCGTAATCCACCCCGACGCCCACGGCCAGCACCATCACCGGCAAGGTGGCCACGGTCAGGCCGATGTCGAGGGCCTTCATGAACCAGTAGCCGAGGAAGGTCGCCAGGGTCAGCGGCAGGCAGCAGGCGAGCATCGCCCGCCAGTCGCGGTACACCAGCCCCACCAGCAGCACGATGGTCAGGTACACGTAGAGCATCATCGGCAGCTCCGAGCCCTCCACCACCGCGTTGGTGGCGGCCTGCACCCCGGCGTTGCCGCTGGCCAGGCGCACGCTCACCCCAGGCAGCACATGGCGCTCGCGGTACTGCTCGACGGCCGCGGTTATCTGCTTGAGGGTGCTGGCCTTGTGGTCGGCCAGGTACAGGTTGACCGGCAGCACGGTGCAGTCGGCATCGAACAGGCGCAGCGCTTCGGGCACCTGGCGCACGGTTTCGCCCAGAGACAGCTCGTCGACCGGCAGTGCCGCCCATTTCGGGTTGCCTTCGTTGACCCCCGAGGCCGCCAGCTTGGCCATGGCCGGCAGCGCCTGCGCCGACAGCACGCCGGGCAAGGTGCCCAGATACCAGGTCAGGCGGTCGACATAGGCCATCACGTCATGCCGGTAGCAACCGCCCGCCGGGGTCTGCACGGCCACGGTGAACAGGTCCAGGCCCAGGGCGAAATGGCTGACCACCTGCTCCACATCCTGGTTGTAGCGCGAGTCGGCGTGCAGTTCGGGCGCCCCCGGCAGCACATGGCCAATGTGCCGGCCCTGGCTCTGCCACACCGCCAGTGCCATCAGGCCAACGCCCAGCATGGTCACCCGCAGCGCGTTCCGCGGCTCGGCGATGCGCCCAAGGCCGGTCATCAATCCTTCGCGGCGCGCCCGCAGGCGCTCGACCTTGGCCACGTAGCGTCCGTCGAAACGGCAGTAGCTGGCCAGTACCGGCAGCATCACCAGGTTGGTGACGATCTTGTAGGCCACCCCTACCGACGCGGTAATGGCCAGTTCGCGAATCATCGGGATCGGCACCAGCACCAACGTCGCAAAGCCGACGAAGGCGGTGATCAGGGCCAGGGTGCCGGGAATCATCAGGCCGACGAAACTGCGCCTGGCGGCGGTCATGCCATCGGCACCGGCACAGACCTCCTTGGCGATGAAATTGACCTGCTGTACGCCGTGGGACACGCCGATGGCAAACACCAGGAACGGCACCAGGATCGCCAGCGGATCGAGGCCGAAGCCCAACAGCGTCAGGGTGCCGAACTGCCACACCACCGACACCAGCGAACACACCAGCGCCAGCGCCGTCAGGCGCCAGGAGCGGATGTACCAGTAGACCGCCAACGCCGTGAGCACAAAAGCCAGGGCGAAAAACTCGACCACGCTGCGGGCGCCGGCGCCGATATCGCCCATCTGCTTGGCGAAGCCGATGATCTGCACGTCGAAGTCGGCGTCGGCGTATCGCGCCCGTACCTGTTCCTCCAACTGACGACTGAAGGCCAGGTAATCGAGACGTTTGCCCGTCACCGGGTCCGGGTCGGCCAGCTCCGCCACCACCATGGCCCCACGCTGGTCATTGGCCACCAGGCTGCCGACGAAGCCGCCGGCCAGGGTGCGCTCACGAATGCCGGCAATGGCCCGGGCATCGAGGTTGCCGATGGTGACATCACCGCCGACCACGTCCTCGGCCTTCATGCCCTCCTCGGTGATCTGCACTGCGCGGGTGTTCGGCGTCCACAGCGAAGTGACGCTGCGCCGGTCGATGCCCGGCAGGAAGAACAGCGTCTGGGTCAGGTCGTGCAAGCGTGTCAGCGCCGCCGTGTTCCAGATATCGCCATGGCGCGCCCGCAGCACCACGATGACGCGGTTGGCGCCGAACAGCACGTCGCGGTACTGGTTGAACGTCTTGATATAGGGGTGCTGCTGCGGCAGCTGTTTGTCGAAGCCCGCCGTCATCTCCAGACGCGCGGCAAACAGGCCCATCACCAGGGTGACCACGGCCAGCAGGCCGAGGGTCGCCAGGCGGTGGCGAAAGACCAGGCGCTCGAGCGCCGAGACCAGATTAGCCAGCATGAATAGCCTCCCCACCACGCGCTCGCAAGCGCGTGGCGGCCGGATCAGAAGGAGTAGGAGATGTTGCCGCTGACGAAGTCGCGGTCGGCCATCAGGTTGTTGTCGCCCCCGCCCCAGTAGCGCACCCACTGCAGGCCGCCTTTCCAGCGGTCGCGGTGGTTGAACAGCAAGGAGGCGGTCAGCGACCTGCGCCCCTCGACGAAGGGCATGGCGTTGGGCGTGGTGCCCTTGACGTCATGGCTGAAGTCCAGTTGCGGGGTGACGGTGACGCCGCTGCCGAACAGGTTCGGGTAGTTGAGCCCGAACTCGGTGACGTAGCCCCACGAGGTACGGTCCGGCAGCGAATAGTCGGGAAGCACGTAAGGCACCCGGCCCGAGGTGTCCAACCCCGGATAGCGGGTGACCGCCACCTCCGCCAGCAGGAAGCCGTCCGAGGCGCCCAGGGCGTTGGGGATGAAGCCCAGCGGGTCGTTGCCCGAGAAGGTATAGGTGGCGTTGACGTCAGCCTGCCACTTGCGTTGCTCGACGAAGCCCTTGCTCACCCCGGTGTCGAACACGCTGTAGCGATTGTAGCTGCCGGTCAGGCCCTGACCGAAGGCTACCGTCGGGTCGATCGCCACACTGTCGTGGGGCCGGAACGACAGCTCGCCGGCCACGGCCACCGGCCCCACCAGGGTGCTCATCGACACGCCGAACAGGTCCTTGTCCTCGCCGTAGTTGATGAAGTAATCGTCTACCACCAAGGCGTCCGGGTTGCTGCGCGCCGTGTAGCCGATGAACGGCAGTTTGTCGTGGTAGCGCTGGTAGAACAGGCCGAACTCGGTGTTGATCGACTCCGCCATCCAGCGCAGGGCCAAGCCGTACTGGCCGCCGTTACCGGGCTTGCGTTCGCCGCCATAGGGTACTGCCAGGCCGCTGGCCACCAGTTGCTCGTGGCTCAGGCCGCTGGTCAGCGGGTCGCCGCAGCGGCCGGTCGGGCTTCCGGCGCAGGTGCCGGGTTGCAGGCCTTCGACGAAACCCGTCGGGTAGTAGATCGCCCGACGCCCTTCGCCCGCGATGTCGGCGCTGGAGAAATAGGTGCCCACCGGGTCGACGTCATAGCCGTTCCACTTGAACTGGTAGTAGCCCTCCAGGTTCAGGGCGTCAGTCAGTCCCAGGCTGAACGAGGCCATCGGCGCGGGGATGAACACTTCCTTCAACTGCGTGCCCGGGGTGTGGTACTTGGGCAGGCTCAGGGCGTTGATCTGGTTGATGCCGCCGCTGACGAACAGCTCCGCGCCCCAGCTGATCACCTGGTTGCCGACCTTGACCTTGGCCGGCATATCGCCGAGGTCGAAGCTTTTCGCCAGCCACAGGTCGAGCAGGTCGAAGCGCTGGGTCGCGTCGCGCCTGGCCGGCCCCTCCAGGTCGGTGCGACGGGTGTCGTCCATTTTGAAGTCCCGCGCCCAGGCCACCCGCCCCAGGGCACTCCAGCCCTCGCCGAAACGCAGGCTCAGTTCATGGGTACCCTTGAGCACCTGGGAGAACACGTCGTGTTTGTGGTAGTTGAGGTTGCCGTCGTCGGCGTTGCTGTAGTTGATGTCGGCGTTGGCGTAGCCATTGCCGCGCTCCAGGTTGTAATAACGGCCCAGTTCGTTATGGGTGGCGGTGTTGCAACCGCCATTGTCATTGCCCAGCAAATGGCAGTCGGGCGATTGCAGGCGGCTGGCGAAACCGTAGGACAGGGTCGAGTCGACGCTGCCCGAGATCCCGTGCTCGCTACCGAATGTCACGGCCTGGCAAGGTTGCGCGCCGAGCAGCCCGAGGGCAGCCAGGGCCAGCGCCGGGCACGGTGCGGCCTTCGCCCATGCCCGCGAAGGGAGTCTGTTCATGCTGTGGTCTCCCGAGGCTCAGCGCTCGCCGCGACGGCGCAGTTCGCCCGCGTTGAACAACTTGTCACTGACCCGGCCCTGCAGGCCGGCGGTGAGGTCCAGGGCCGCGCCCTGCTGGGTGAAGCCGTCGGCGATATAACGCCGGGCGATCAGGTCGTAGCTGACGTACTCGAAGCTGGTGCAGGCCTGGATCTCGGGGGCGGCCCACAGGCTGCCCTCTTGCACCCGCCACAGGTTGCCCCTGGCGTCGTACATGTCCACGTGCAGCAGGCTCCAGCTGTCCTCGTCGAAATAGAACACGCGCTTGGCGAACGAATGGCGCTTGTCGGCCTTGACCGTGGCCTCCACCACCCACACCCGATGCTTTTCGTAGCGCTGCGCGTCACGGTCCAGGTACTGCTCGCCGATCAGCTTGTCGTAGGTATTGGCCTTGTCCACCAGACGGTAGGAGTTGTACGGCACCACCACTTCGCGCTTGCCCAGCAGCTTGAAGTCGTAGCGGTCCAGGGCGCCGGTGAACATGTTGATCTGGTCGACGAAGTACAGGTTGTCGGAGCCGGCGATCGGATTGTCGTAGGCGAAGGTCGGCGCCTGGCGCACGCGGCGTTGCCCGGGGAAGTAGATCCAGGCGTTCTGCGGCTGGTCCAGGCGCGCGTGCACCAGGTACATCTCGCCGGCGCGCGAGGACGGCGACTGGATGTCGTAGAGCAGCTTGGCTTCGATATCGCCGGTGTCCTCGGGCGTTTTGACCGCCGGGTCGTTGTAGGGGTAGTACTCGCTGGCCCACTGCCGCACCTCGGTGAGCCCGCCGGCCGCCTCGCGGCGCAGGAACGAGATCTGCGCTTTGCGGCCCTTGGCCATGTAGCGCAGCTTGTAGTTCCACAGCACCTCGATGCCGCTTTTCGGTTGCGGGAACGGCACCGCGGCCCCGGCGGCCTGCTCCAGGCGCCAGCCATCAGCGCCGATGCGGGCTTGGCCGGCAAAGTCCTGGGTACGCTTGGCCACCTCGGCGGGGATGGCGCAGCTGCGATGGGTGGGGTACACGTCCAGGCGATAGCCCGGGTAGGCCTTGATCAACGCCACCTGGCCTTCCGGCAACTGCCCCTGGTACTGGGCCACATTGCTGGCATCGATCGAGTACAGGCGCTTGTCGCCGGCATAGGGGTCGCCATGGCCCGGCGACCAGCCGGCCGGCGCCTCGGTCAGGCCGCCGGTCCATGCGGGAATGCTGCCATCGGCATTGCCGGCCCTTTCGGCCCCCGTAGGGGTAAGGTCGGCAAGGGCCGTGAGCGAAGTGGTGGTTCCGAGCAGCGCCAACAGCGCGCCGCCCAACAGGGACAGGGGGCGTGGTTTCATGAACTTTTCCTTGCGGGATTGTTGTGGTTATCGAAAGGCAGTTCGTAACGGGCAAGGGCGCGGAAAAAGGGGCCGCCAAAAGACGGCCCAACATGCGTTTCCGGCTCTGCGTGACAGACAGTATTCAATGGCGGTGGCCAGCGGCTTGGCCGCATGCGCCAGGGTGTTTGTCATCCGGTGCCAGCAGGCAAGTACCCTCTGCGTGTCAGGCCTTGAGCCCGCGCTCCTCCCACCAGTCCCAGGCTCGCAGCGCCTGGCGCGCCGTGCGCCCGGCCCAGCACGACAGGGTGTTGCCCGGCATCGGGATGGCCTTTCGGTTGACGATCCAGAAGTCGCTCAGCTCGCTGCGTCGCCCCTGCAGCAGGTCGGCGATGGTGCGCCCGTTCAGGTGGCTCAGCGCCACGCCGTGGCCGAAGCACCCCCCGGCATAAATCATGCGTTCATCGCCGACAAAGCTGATCTCAGGGACCATGTCGGCGTTGACCGACACCGGCCCGCCCCAGCGATAGGCGATGCGTACGTCGCGTAACTGCGGGTAGATCCACTTGAGGTGTGTCTCGCAATGGGCCCAGGTGGCCGGCGAGGGCTGTTCGTGCATGGCGCTGCCGGTGTAGGCCCGCACATCACCACCGCCCATGACGATGCGCCCGTCCGCGGTCGGGCGAAAATAGTGCAGCATCTGCCGGTTGTCGCCGAAGGCCTCCCTGCCCTGCCAGCCCAGACGCTGCCATAGCGCGTCGCCCAACGGCTCGGTGACCACCTGGTAAGTCCACAGCGGGAACTGGCGGCGCTCCAGCACACGAGAACCGGGTACCTGCCGTGAGTAGGCATTGGTGGCGATCACCAGCTTGTCGGCGGTCACCTTGGCCACGGGCGTGCGTAACACGATACCGACGCCGCGGTTGTCGATATCGAGCACCGGTGTCGCCTCATGGATACGCACCCCTGCGCAAGCTGCCAGGCCCTTGAGCCCGCGCACGTGCTTGCAAGGGTCGAGGTAGCCGGTCTCGGCTTCGCGAATGCCGCCCAACAACCGAGGCGAAGCGTACTGCTGACGCAGCGCGTCGCTGTCCTGCCAGCGCATGTCCGCCGCCAGTCCCAGCGAGTCGTACAGCTCCAGGGTCTTGCCCAGGCGCGCTACCTGCTGCGGCGAATAGCTGACCCGCACCAGCCCGGCATGGCGGTAATCAGAATCGATGCCGTGGCTGTCGATCACCTCACGGGTATAGGCCACGGCCTTTTCGAGGTAGTGGTGGGCGTCGATCATCTTCTGCCGTCCCCAGCGCAGCACCACCAGTTCCGGCTCCAGCCCGAACAGCTTGGTGCTGAAACCGGCATTGCGCCCGCTGGCGCCGAAGCCGATCAAGGCCGCCTCCAGCACCACCACCCGGGCACCGGGGTTGTCGCGCTTGAACTGCCAGGCAGTGTTGAGCCCGGTAAAACCTCCACCAATCACCGCCACATCGACCTTGAGGTCTTCGGTCAGGCGCGTATTGGGCGCGTAGGCGCCGTAGTCGTGTTGCCAGAAGGAGCGATGTTCATGCACAGCGTCGTTGTTGTTGTCGTTCATGCTGGACTCTCGGGTTTCGCACACAGACATGCGGTCCCTCCGAGCCTATCGGGTGGCGCGGCAACGTGATTGACCACGGACGCCAGATTTTCAGCACCCCGTGCCAGGCCCGCGCCCGGCCTGGCGGAACTGCTGCGGCGATTGCCCGGTCCAGCGCCGGAACGCCCGGGTGAAAGAGCCGGATTCGGCATAGCCGAGCAGCAGAGAAATCTGCGTCATCGAGTAGTCGGAATGATTCAGGTAGCCCAGCGCCAGGTCACGGCGCACCTCCTCCACCAGCACAGAGAACTCGATGCCCTGGTCCTTGAGCCGACGTTGCAGGGTACGCCGGCTCAGCCCCATGCACTCGCTGACCTCATCCAGTGACGGCACGCCACTGGCCATGCCCAGCGCGATCATGCGGGTGACCTGGGGCAGCAATTCGTCGCTGATGCTGCGCTGCTCACGCGCCTGCTGCAGGTACGGCTCCAGGGCCATGAACAGGCGCTCATTGCCTCGCGCCACCGGCAGTTGCAGAACCTCGGCGGGCAGCGTGATGCGGTTGGTCGGCTGGCTGAAGAACAACGGGCACATGAACAACTGCTTGTGCATCGACACGTCCGCCGGGCGCGAGTGCTCGAAGTCCACCCGCAGCGGCCGTACCGGGCTGGCGGTGATCAGTTGCAACTGGCGCAGGATCGTGGCGATGGCGAACTCGGCGTCCTGGCGGCGGTTGACCACGGTGCTGTCGGTAACCTGGTAGGTGATGCGCAGCTGGCGGCCCTCGCAGCTGTAGTCGATGGACGACTCCTGGGCGAACACCACGATATAGGTGTGCAGGGTCATCAGCGCCTTTTCCACGCTGGGCGCGCAATGCAAGGCGTGGCCCAGGGCACCGATATCGTCGGCCTCGGTCTGGCTGCCCAGGGTCAGGCCGACGGCCGGATTGCAGGTGCCGGCCGCTTCCCACAGGGCGACATACTGGTCGCCAGGGATTTCGATATCGGCGCGTTCCAGCAGCGGCAGGTCGATGCCTAGGGCTTCCAGGTGCGGGGCGAAGGTGGTCCTGAAACGGCGGAAGAAGTTTTCCGAGAGGACGGTGCGCACTGATTTCATGTTGTTCTTCGCAGGTCGTTTTTAGAGTGCCAGGATCAGGAAAAGGCGCCACCGGGCGGCGCATCGCCGATGAGTCCGCGCCTACAGGGGGCGTGTGGTCGCTCACAGCGACTGTAACCGATTGTTACTGAGGTGGGGCAAACGCCCGCACCAGGTGATCGATCACCGCCCTCACCCTGGCCGTGTGGCGCAGGTCCTGGTGAGTGACCATCCACACCTCGTAAGGCTGGCTGCGCGTACGCTGCGGCCAGACCCGTCGCAGGCCGTCACGCTGCCCGAGCGCCACGGGAATCTCGCCCAGGCCCAAGCCCTCGGCGATGCCCCGGCGCAGCATCATGCTGGCATTGGCCGCCATCACCACCCGGCCCTCGCCCATGGGCACGTCCACCAGGGTCGGTGCGCCGCGGTCACGCCAGTACGGCTCGTACACCACCAGGTCGTGGCCGGCGAAACTGCCCTCCTGCGGCACGCCGCGACGCGCCAGGTAGTCCGCCGAGGCGAACAGGCCCATCTGCCAGCTGGCCAGCTTGCGCAGCACCAGGTCGGGGTTGTCCGGGCGCTGGTTGCGGATGGCGATATCGGTTTCGCGTTGCGACAGGTTGACGATCTCCGAGCTGCCACTGAGCACGATGCGCACCTCGGGGTGTTCCTCGTGCAAGCGGCGCAATGCCGGGATGACGAACTCCAGGGCCAGGGAATCGGTGGTGGCAATGCGCACCTCGCCGGCCTGTTCATTGTCGCTGCCCCGGGTGCGGCGGGCCAGTTCCAGGGCGGCCTGCTCCATCTTCTGCTCCATTTCCACGGCCACTTCGCCGGTGGCGGTGAGCTGGTAGCCGGCGGGGGTGCGCAGGAACAGGGTCGCGCCAAGGTCCGCCTCCAGCGCCGCCACCCGCCGACCCACGGTGGCCTGGTCGACGCGCAGTACCCGGGCGGCGCGGCGCAGGGTCAGTTCGCGGCTCAAGGCCAGCAGCATGCGGGCGTCATCCCAGTTCATTGGCTCACTCCATTACTTGTCGGCCCGCAGGCATCGCGGCGCCTGAAGAAAATCTGCAAAGGTGCGTCGCAAAATCGCCGCGCGACCGCACGACGCGGGTTTCATACCCTGTTACGCACCGGGCCAAAGCGGCCTTTCCTCAGAATGACAGAGGTCTTCATGCGTCACATCCCCACTCACATGACCGCCATCGACATCACCCGGCCTGGAGGCCCCGAGGTCCTCCAGGCCGCCACCCACGCCACGCCTCGACCAGGCCCCCGCGAGGTGCTGATCCAGGTCCATGCCGCCGGCGTCAACGGCCCCGACCTGCTGCAGCGCAAGGGTCTTTACGATCCGCCCGCCGGCGCGCCGGACATTCCGGGGCTGGAGATCGCCGGCAGGGTCGTGGCCCTCGGCGAACAGGTCCGCCATTTTGCCGTGGGCGACGCGGTGATCGCCCTGGTCCAGGGCGGCGGCTATGCCGAGTACGCCGTGGCCGACGAGCGCACCACCGCGCACCTGCCGGACAACCTGTCGATGGTCGAGGGCGCGGCCTTGCCGGAAACCTTCATGACCGTCTGGGTCAACCTGTTCCAGCGCGGCGGCTTCAAAGCCGGTGAAAGCGTGCTGATCCACGGCGGCGCGTCCGGCATCGGCACCACCGCCACACAGTTGGCCCGCGCCCTGGGCGCGGCGAAGATCTTCACCACGGTCAACGGCGCAGGGCAACAGGCCGCCAGCCTCGAGCTCGGCGCCGACGTGGCCATCGACTACACCCGCGAGGATTTTGTCGAACAGGTCATGCTGCACACCGACGGCAAGGGCGTCGACGTGATCGTCGACATCATCGCCGGCGACTATGTGGCCCGCAATTTCAAGGCCGCGGCCATGGATGGGCGCATCGTGCAGATCGGCGTGGTCAAGGGCCCGGCCACCGAGGTCGACCTGTTCCCCCTGCTGACCAAGCGCCTGACCCATATCGGCTCGACGTTGCGTGCACGCAGCTCCGACGACAAGGCGGCGATCCTCGAGGATCTGCAGGCCAAGGCCTGGCCCCATGTGCGCAGCGGCGCGGTCAAGCCGCTGATCCACGCGACCTTCCCGCTGGCAGCGGCCAGCCAGGCCCATGCCCTGATGGAGTCTGGCCGGCATATCGGCAAGGTGGTGTTGCAGGTTGCGCACAACGGCTGAGTCAGTCGAGCGCGCCGCTGCCCAGGGCGATCCTGATCGCCTGGGCGGTGGTGCTCACCCCCAGGCGCCGGCGAGCGGCGCGCAGGTGGTTTTCCACGGTGCGCACCGACAGGCCCAGGGTGGCGGCGATATCGGCCTGGCGTTGCCCGGCGGCGGTCCAGGCCAGCACCTGGCGCTCACGCGCCGACAGCTGACCCTCGCCGGGCGGTGCCTCGAGTAGCCGCCGGGCGCCTAGGAACGCCGCGTTGGCCAGCAGGGTCAGGGCCAGGCGCGCCGGCGCCGAAGCGTCGATGCGCACACCGCCCAGGCTCATCGCGCCCTCCAGGCCTGCCGGGCCGAACACCGGCACCTGCAGGCCATGGATGCCCGGCCCGCCGGGCAACCGAACCACCCGATAGCGTTCACCTTCGTCGCCAGGCTGCTTGCTCCAGAAGAACGCTTCACGGGCTGCCAGCAGATGGCGGGTCACCGGACAATGGCGCACGTAGGTCCGGGCATCGACCACCTGGCCGTCGCCGAACCAGTCCCCTTCCACCCAGTGGATGCGCTCGACCACCTCGTCCCGCGCAGCGCTGGCGCTGAACAGCACGAAGCGGTCATAGCCCAGCGGCCGGGCGAACGTGCGCACGGCCGTCTGGATCGTCGCCAGGGTGGTGGCCTGCTCGATCTGCCGGACCGCCTGTACCACCTCGTCGAACGGCATGCCGTTCACCCGCCGTTGGTCGCCTTGAGCAAGGCCGCGGCAGCCAGCTTGCCCAAGGCGTTGCCGGCCAGCGGGCTGTCGCCGGTGAGCAGTCGGCGGTCCTGGTGGACGGCGCCGGAGATGCCGTCGTTGACGATCTCGACGCCCTGGGCCTGCAGGCGCTCGCCGAACTTCCAGGTCAGGTGGCCGGGCATGTAGCCGATGTCCGGGGTCTTGGCGTCCAGCTCATCGGGGAAGGCGCAGATCTTGTAGCCATCGAACAGTTTGCCGCCGGCCAGCAGCGCCGCCGGACCGTGGCACAGGGTGATGACGAACTTGTCGTGGTCCGCCGCCCATTTCAGCACTTGGGCGACTTCTTCGCTTTCCGGCAGGCCGATCAACGCGCCGTGACCGCCGGGAATGAACACCCCGATGTAGTCCGAGTCGTCACCCAGGGCACTGTCGATTACCTCGGCGAGCTTGCGCGGCTGCTTGAAGGCGGGCTTGTAGCGCTCGAACAGGCCGAGCACCTGCTGGTCCTCGCGAGGCATGGCCCAGTATTCGAACTTGACCGGGTTGCCCGACAAGGTCGCGACATCGAAGGCGAAGCCGGCCTTGTCCAGATGATACATGGGTAGCAGGGTTTCCACGGGATGGTTGCCGGTGGAGAACAGCGTGCCGTTGTCGGTGAGCAGGTAGCGCTCGTCGGCACCGATCAAGAGGATTTTCCAGCGTCCGCCCTTGTAGGCGTCGGGGTAGTCGGCGCCGCTGAGGTCGGACTTGGGCGAGGTGAACTGGCTGAGGGAATACGGCGAGGGGAAAAAGGCGTTGTCCTCGGCCGGATCGGGGGTCGGGCGTTTGTCGTCGCTGCTGTTGGTCATGATTGTGCTCCTGTGCCTGGGGGGTTGACCGGATCCATGCTAGGAGGCCACCGGATCAGCGGCAATGAGGGTTTTCCCTCAACGGCTGCCTGTGGCATCGGTACATCAGACCGCGCGGTCCCTGGAACGGCCTTGTGTCGCGAAAAGGCTGCGAATGAACTCCGGGCAGTCTAGCCGAGCGCGGCGGGCGTATCGACGTCGCGCAATACCCCTGCGTCGTCTACCTCGACCAACCGCAACTGTTGCCGATGCCGTTGCAGCACCGAACGCGCGCCCTCATCACCGGTCATCAGTGCGAGTTCAGGCCAGTAGTTGCGCCCGAACAGCACCGGATGCCCATTCTGCCCCTGATGACGCGGCACCACGATGACCGCAGGGCCAGCGGTTTCGACCAACCGCCGTAAGGTCGCGGTCAGGATCCATGGCATGTCCCCCAACAGGATGGCGACCGCCTGTGCCTCGCTGTCATCCAGCGAGGCGGCGCCCGCCGCCAGGCTATGGCCCATGCCCAGCCCGGCATCGAGGCTATGGATGATCCGGCAGTCCGCCGGCAACCCCAGGTCCTCGCCCCGCTCGCCAGCGCGCAGCACCACGCGCACGTCGTCGAACGCCTCCAGGGCGTGCTCGACACTGTGCTGCAAAAGACTACGACCATCACCCAGCACGGCCCGGCGCTTGTCCGCGCCGAAACGCGACCCCTGGCCGGCCGCCAACACCAGCGCGACGATGCTCACAAGGCCTCGCGGGCGATGCCGCTACGGGTGCGCAAGATATCGGCGAGCACCGCCAGGGCGATCTCCGCCGGCGTCTTGCTGCCCAGGTTGAGACCGATGGGGGCATGGATGCGCGCCATCTCGGCATCGCCGAGCCCGCCGATACGGCGCAGACGTTCACGGCGCTTTTGCGAGGTGGCCCGCGAGCCCATCACGCCAATGTAGAACGCTTCGGTGTGTACCGCTTCGAGCATGGCCAGGTCGTCGATCTTCGGGTCGTGGGTGAGCGCCACCACCGCCGTGTCGCGGTGGCAGCCACCGTTGGCGATGAACAGCGAGGGCAGTTCCCGACGGATTTCTATCCCGTCGAGCACCACGTTGTCCATCACCTCGTCGCGAGGGTCGCACAGCACCACCTCGAAACCCAGGCCCTTGCCGAACTCGGCGCAGAAATGCGCGACACTGGAGTAGCCGGCCAGCAACAGCCGTTGGGCGGCGCCGACGCGCAGGCGCACGCATGCGCCGCCCTGCTCCACCCGTGGCCCCTGGCTGTGGTCGTCCTGCACCTGGCGTTCACCCGTACGCAGGTCGACCTCGCGCACAAGCCGGCGGCGGCCCAGCAAGGCCGCCTCCAGCTCGCCCAGGTGCGCCTGGGTCGCGCAGTCGCCCGGCAGGTTCTCCACCAGCACATCGAGGATGCCACCGCAGGGCAGGCGGATGTTGCCGCGAGTGTCGCTGCCGTCGCCATAGCGCACCATGGTGACGGCCGCGGCGAACTCGCCAGCGGCGACGCGTTCGAGGAAGTCCTCCTCGACGCAACCGCCGGACAGCGAGCCGACCCAGTGCCCCTGGTCGTTGACCGCCAGCAGCGAGCCCGGCGCGCGAGGCGCCGAGCCATAGGTGCAGAGCACCGTGCACAGCCACACGCGCAAGCCGTCACGCGACCACTGCGCCGCCTGGCGCACCACCTGCAGGTCGAGATGCTGCACGGGTCAGTCCGCCTTCAGCTGGGCCAGCTGCTGGGTGGTCAGGTCGCCCGGCAGGCCGCCCCAGGCTTCGCGCAGGTAGTTGACCATGTCGGTCAGTTGCCCGTCGTCGAGCTTGTCGGCGAAGCCCGGCATCGGCTGCATCCGCTCGAAACCGGTGAACTGCTGCTCGCGGATGCCATCGACGATGGCCTTGACCAGGTTGCGCGAGTCGGCCTGGCGCAGCACGGTGTTGCCGCGCATGGCCACGGCGATGTGCGGTTTGCCCTCGCCCTCGCCACCATGGCAGCCGGCGCAGACGTTGAGGTACTGCTGGCGGCCACGCTTGGCGCTCTCGCCCATGGTCTCGTGGGCGACTGTCTGCACCACCTTGGCCGCCGGCGGCTGGTCGCCGAGCAGGTAGGTGGCCATGGCCGACAGGTCGCTGTCCTGCAGATGCTGGGTGCTGTGGTGCACCACCGGGTACATTTCGTTGAACATGCTGCCCTGGGCGCTGACACCGTGCTTGAGGAAAGTCGCCAGATCCGCATGGTTCCAGCCACGGTCGGCCAGGTCCTGGGCCAGCAGGCTAGGCGCCAGATAGCCCAACAGCAGGCCGCCGGTCAGGCGCTTGTCCTGCTGCAGCGCGCCAATCGGGTTGCGCGGGGTGTGGCACTCGCCGCAGTGGCCGAGCACCTCGACCATGTACTGGCCGCGTTTCCACGCCTCGCTGTTGCCCTTGCCCTCCTCCAGCTGCACGCTCTTGCCGTACAACAGGTTCCAGCCGACCAGGCCGGTGCGCACGTTGAACGGGAAGCTCAGGCTGGTTTGCGGGGCCGGACGGTTGATCGGCGCCACGCTCATCAGGTAGGCATGGATCGCGTCGGAATCCTCCCGTTTGACCAGGTGGTACGAGGTGTACGGCATGGCCGGGTACAGGTTGGCGCCGTCCTTGCGCTTGCCCTCGGTGAGGGCGGCGAAGAACTCGTCACTGCTGTAGTTGCCGATACCGTACTGCTTGTCCGGGGTGATGTTGGTGCCGTAGATGGTGCCGAACGGCGAATGGATCGGCAGGCCGCCAGCATAGGGCGCGCCGCCTTCGGCGGTGTGGCAGGCCATGCAGTCGGCGGCGCGGGCCAGGTATTCGCCACGCTTGATCAAGGCCTCGTCCGCCGCCTGGGCGTTGCAGGCGACCAGTGCGCCGATGGCCAGTGCCAGGCTGCTCAGAATGCGCGTCATGCTCAGCCCTCCTTGACCAGGCCGAGGTCGCCCAATACTTCGCGGGTCGCCTCGTAGTAGCGCACGTAGCCGGTGCAACGGCACACATGGTGGCCGAGGCTGGCCTCGATGGCGCCCTCCAGCTCACTCTGCTTCAGCGGCTTGCGCTGGGCTTTTTCCACCAGCACCGTGGCGGCGTTGACGAAGCCCGGCGCGCAGTAACTGCATTGGAAGGCGAAGCGATCGACGAACTTCTGCTGGATCGGGTTCAACTCGCCCGGATTGCCGGCTTCGTCGAGCTTGGCGTGGCCCTCGATGGTGCGGACTTTCTTGCCCTCGAAGTAATGCGCGCCGGTGATGCAGGTGCGCACCTCTTCGCTGGTGCCGTCGGGGTTGTCGACGATTACCACGCAGGCATGGCAGATACCCTGGCCACAGCCCAGACGCGAGCCCGTAAGGTTCTGGTATTCGTGCAGGTAGTCGATCATCGCCAGGTCATCGGGGACCACTTCGGTGACGACAGGTTGACCGTTGAGGGTCAGTTGCAGCTTGCGGTCAGCCATTGAGGGCCTCCTTGACTCGGGCGGGGGTGATGGGCAGGTCGCGCACGCGCTTGCCGATGGCATGGGCCACGGCATTGCCGATGGCGCCGACCACCGGGATCATCACCACTTCGGCGATGCCCTTGGACGGGTCGGTCGGCGACAACGGCGGCAGGATCTCCGAGGTCTGCTTCCACACCGCCACATGCCTGGCCATCGGCAGGCGATAACGGTTGAAGTTCCAGTCGCCCTCGCCCGGGCCACCCTCGTACAGCGGCATTTCCTCCAGCAGCGCATGGCCGATGCCCATGGCGATACCACCCTCGAGCTGGCCCTTGACCAGCTCCGGCACCAGTACCCGGCCGCACTCGACCCAGCTGTGGTGGTTGAGCACCGTCACCTCGCCGCTGCCCTTGTTGACCTTGACCTCGACGATGGTCGCCACCGGGCTGTAGTAGGTGACCATGGCGTTGTTCAGCTGGGTGGCCGGGTATTCGGCGTTCTGCCGGTCGAGCAGGTGGAAGCCGGCGCTGTTCATCTGCGCCTTCTTCGCGTTCACCGCGCCGTCGCCGTACTTTACCGCCACGGCATCGAGCGGCAGGCGCTCGCGCACGCCGTCGATGACGAAGTCGGCCTCGGCCCAGCTCCAGCGGTTGAAACCGTGCACGCTGACGCCGGTGACCAGGCCCATTTCGTGGGCTTTCTTCGCCAGCGTGGCGAACGGGATCGGCGCCAGGCCATTACCGGTCAACTCGCCGTTGACCCACACCGCGTTCTCGCGGCGCACCACCAACGGGTTGGCCTGGCCGCCATACGGGCCTTGGCTCCACAGGGCCATGGCCGCCGGCCACAGGCCGTGGTTGAACAGCACGCGGGCCGCTTCGCGGGTGGCGTGGCTGAAGTAGAACGCCGAGTTGGTCGCCGACGACGGCGAGGCCAGCTTGCCGACCCAGCGCGGGTTGCGCAGTGCGGCGTCCTGCTCGGCCTGGCTGATCAGGTAGGGGTTGCCGCTGGTGGTCAGCGCCAGCTCCGGCCATTCGGTCTGGGCGGTCATGACCTCGTCGGCGACACGGCCGAGGAAGTCGCTGACCACCAGGGCCTGGGAAGTGGACATGCCAGTGCCCAGCTCGGTGCCGATATGGCGCAGGCTGATGCGGCCATCGGCGCTGAACTCGACCGCCGCCATCGGCGCCTCGGAGCCGGTGCCGAAGTCTTTCTGGGTGATGGCAAAGCCCACGCCATACCAGTTGTCGTGGTCCTTGGCGTCCTCGGCCTGCTTGCGCGCCTGGCGGTTCTTCCACCAGTCGTGCGCGGCGGCCTTGTCGAGGATCTCGTGCAGACGCAGGGCACCGGCAGGCACCGCGCCCTGGGTGTTCTTCATGCCCGACTTGAGCGCGTTCTTGCGGCGCAGCTCGATGGCGTCCACACCCAGGCGGTCGGCGATCTCGTCGACCATCATCTCGGTGGCGGCCATGCTCTGCAGGGTGCCGTAGCCGCGCATGGAGCCGGCCTCGACACCACGGGAATGGTACGCGGTCACCGACAGGTCGTTCTGCGGCATGTAGTAGATCGACTGCGCCGCGGTGGCGCCCACGGCGGCCACCGACGGGCTGTAGTTGATGCGCCCGCCGCCGTCGACGCTCATGTCGGCGCGGAAGATCTTGAAGCTCATGTCCTTCTTGTCGACGGCCAGCTGATAGCGGATGTCGAACGGGTGGCGCTTGATGCCGCTCTGGAACTGCTCGTAGCGGTCGTTGGCCAGGCGGATCGGCACGCCCGCGCCGTACAGCGCGGCGACGGCGGCGTAGAACACGAAGATGTTGTTGTCCTTGGAACCGTAGCCAACGGTGTAGCCCGGGTGCATGTTCAGGTGCTTCAGGCCGAAACGCGACGGCTTGATCATGTGCACGCATTCCTGCGCCACTTCGAACGGGCACTGGGTGGCCACGACGAAATGCAGGGTGCCGGTGGCCGGGTCGAACCAGCCGTTGCCGTTGTCCGGCTCGAGGGCCGCGGGCTCGATCGACGGAGTCTTGTAGCGCTCGTCGAACAGCAGCCAGTCTTCCGGCGGCTGCTTGAGCTGCTCGTCGATGCGCTGGGCGTAGAACATCCCCTGCTCGGTGAGGTTGCCGTGCTGCTTGGGCTCGGCGGTCCATACCGGCTTGCGCGCCAGGATGGTGGGGAACAGCATGGTGTTCTTCAGGCTCGAGTATTCGTCCTCGTCGAACGGCGTCTTGCCGCCCACGCGCACGAAACGGAAGCTGCCGTAGGGGTCGCGCTGGTACAGCGGGGCCTGGGCGCCGTAGCGGATCGCCTGGTCGTTGAACTGCAGCTTGAGCTTGGCCTTGCGGAAACGCTCGAAGTCGTTCCAGATCAGGATCGCCACCGGGTGGCCGATGAACATTGGTACCTGGCCCGGCGGCAGCAGCGGATCGGGCGAATGGGCCTCGGGCCAGGCAATGCCGTCCTTCTTCAGGTCGTCGGCGGTGACGATGCGGTCCGGTTGCAGCTCGGCGCCCAGCAGCGACAGGTCGTAGCCTGCGTAGAGGCGGTCGGCCTTGGTGGCCTTGAGCAGCATGGCGTGGCCCTGCTGCTGCGGCCAGCCGGGCATGTCCTTGGCGCGAATGTCGCGGGCGAACACCTTGTTGCCACAGACCTTGGACAACGCATCGTTACGAAAACGCGCCTTGCCGTCGTGGTTCATCCACTTCTGCGGCGAAGTGGTGACCTTGCTTTCCATCAGGGCGGCGAAGGCCTGGCTGCCGAGCGGCGCCAGGGTCACGCCGACACCGGCGACCAGCCCACCTTGCAGGAACGAGCGCCGGGAAATATCACGGTTGGACATGGTTGATCCTCTGGGTAGCTCTTGGGCTGCCCATGCTTTTTCTGGTGCTTGAAAACTGGGAGGGCGCGCACGATCACAAAAACTGACTACGAAGTCAAGTTAACGATCGTAGAGTGCCACTGCAAGTCAAGCAGACAACTTGTCGCGGGGGGGCGCGATCGCGCCGCGAAGGCTCAATCCGGCAAGCGATAGCGCTCGGCGAAGTATTGGCGGAAGAACTCCACCGCCACCCGCACCTTGGCTGAACCGGCCAACGGCGCGGTGTACACCGCCCAGATATCCGCCGCCTGCTGGTAGTCCGGCAGCACCTGCACCAGCCGACCCTCGGCGATGCTGTCGTGCACGTCCCACCACGAGCGCAGCAGGATGCCGCGCCCATCCAGGCACCACTGGTGCGCCACCTCGCCATGGTTGCTCGACAACGCGCCGGTCACCCGCACGCTCTCCTCGCCCTGCGGCCCTTCCAGGTGCCACAGCCCGAATGGGTGGTCGCGCTCCTTGATCACCAGGCAGTCATGGCTGGCCAGGTCCGCCAGCACCCGTGGCGCGCCATGCTCGGCCAGGTACGAAGGTGCCGCGCAGAGCACCCGGCGATTACGCACCAGGGGCTTGGCGATCAGGTGAGGGGCGATCACGTTGCCCACGCGGATGTCCAGGTCGACGCCTTCGGCGATCAGGTCCACCAGGCGGTCGTGCACATCCAGACGGATGTCCAGGCGCGGGTAGCGCGCCGCCAGTTCCGACAGCGCCGGCGCCACGAAGCGTCGCCCCAGGCCCAGGCTGCTGGCGATGCGCAACTGACCGACCGGCTCGCGCTGGCCGGCGTTGAGATCGTCGTCCATGCGCTGAAGGGTCTCGAAGATCTGCTGCGCCCATTGATACACCCGCTCGCCCTCCTCGCTCACCGTCACCCGCCGGGTGGTGCGGTGCAGCAGGCGCACGCCGAGGCTGTCCTCCAGCAGGCGGATGCGCTTGCTGACGAACGCCGCCGACATGCCACGCTCGTCGGCCACCGCGGCGAAGCTGGCGCGGCGAGCCACCTGCAGGAAGATGTCGAGGTCGTCCAGGTTCGGCAGATTATTCACGATTCGTGCACCAAGAATTGATGGATTGCCGGATTATCTCCGAAGCACAGCCTTATAGCATGGCCGCATCTTCCCTGAACACGAGAGGCGCCCCATGACCAAGACCTTCAAGATCGCCGCCATCCCCGGTGACGGCATCGGCAACGAAGTCCTCCCCGAAGGCCTGCGCGTGGTCGAGGCCGCCGCCCGCAAGCACGGCCTGAACCTTGAGTTCGAGTTCTTCGAATGGGCCAGCTGCGACTACTACCTGGCCCACGGCAAGATGATGCCAGACGACTGGTTCGACCAGCTCAAGGGCTTCGACGCCCTGTACTTCGGCGCCGTCGGCTGGCCGGACAAAGTCCCTGACCATATCTCGCTGTGGGGATCCTTGCTCAAGTTCCGCCGCGACTTCGACCAGTACGTGAACATCCGCCCGGTGCGCCTGTTCCCCGGCGTGCCCTGCCCGCTGGCGAACAAGCAGCCCGGCGACATCGACTTCGTGGTGATCCGCGAGAACACCGAGGGTGAATATTCCTCCCTGGGCGGGCGCATGTTCGAAGGCACCGACAACGAGTTCGTGCTACAGGAGTCGGTGTTCACCCGCCGTGGCGTGGACCGCATCCTCAAGTACGCCTTCGACGTAGCGCAGACCCGCGAACGCAAGCACGTCACCTCGGCGACCAAGTCCAACGGCATGGCCGTGAGCATGCCCTACTGGGACGAGCGCACCGCCGCCATGGCCGCCCACTACCCCGAGATCAGCTGGGACAAGCAGCACATCGACATCCTCTGCGCCCGTTTCGTGCTGCAGCCGGAACGTTTCGACGTGGTGGTGGCCTCCAACCTGTTCGGCGACATCCTTTCGGACCTCGGCCCGGCCTGCGCCGGCACCATCGGTATCGCGCCGTCGGCCAACCTCAACCCCGAGCGCACGTTCCCGTCGCTGTTCGAGCCGGTGCACGGTTCGGCGCCGGACATCCACGGCAAGAACATCGCCAACCCGATCGCCATGATCTGGTCCGGCGCGCTGATGCTCGAGTTCCTCGGCCAGGCCGACAACGACGCGCGCTACCAGGCGGCCCACGACGACATTCTCAAGGCCATCGAGACAGTGATCGCCAACGGCGACACCACCCGCGACATGGGCGGCAGCCGCTCGACCCAGGAAGTGGGCAAGGCCATCGCCGCGCTGCTCGGGGCCTGAGTCGGCGACAGGTCATCGCGCTGCAAGCCCGCTCCCACAGGAAGATGTGCTGCCTGGGGGAGCGGGCTTGCCAGCCAACCATCCGGATTGTCCGACGATCCTATTGCCACCCACTTCGATTCGATGCAGAATCTGTAAACCAAAAGATACTTGTTATCCAATAGTTAACGGAAAGGAAAACCCGGCCTCGATACGGACTTCCCAAACGCCTGACGCCTACTACAAAAAAAATGCTCCAGGAGACAATTGATGTCCCCCAATAACAAAAAGATCGATGTGTTCCTGATCGCCGTGAGCCTGTTGGCCGTGCTGCTCACCGTGATCGGCCTTGCTGCCTTCCCCGCCCAGGCCGAAAGCCTGGCCAACCAGCTGTTCGAGGTGGCCACCCGCACCTTTGGCACCAGCGTCCAGGTCCTGGTGTTCGGCAGTTCCCTGGCCGTGCTGTACCTGGCCTTCAGCAAATACGGCAACATCCGCCTGGGCGCCGGCAAGCCGGAGTACTCCACCACCACCTGGGTGTTCATGTTCATCTGCGCCGGCATGGGTTCCTCGACCCTGTACTGGGGCGTGATGGAGTGGGCCTACTACTACCAGACCCCGGGCCTGAACATCGCGCCGATGTCGGCCAAGGCCCTGGAGTACAGCGTCAGCTACTCGTTCTTCCACTGGGGCATCAGCGCCTGGTCGATCTACGCCCTGGCCTCGCTGGCCATGGCCTACCACTTCCATGTGCGCAAGAAGAGTGGCCTGAACCTGGCCTCGATCATCGAGGCGGTCACCGGCTTCAAGGCCACCGGCCCTGTCGGGCGCGCCGTCGACCTGATCTTCCTGCTGACCATGATGGGCGCGCTGACCGTGTCGCTGGCGCTCACCGCCTCGACCCTGACCCGTGGCCTTGCCGACCTGGCCGGCACCCCCAACACCTTCACCGTGCAACTGCTGGTGATCGGCGCGGTGGCGCTGCTGTTCTCCTTGAGCTCGTACATCGGCATCGACGGCGGCCTGCAGCGCCTGTCGAAGATGGTCTGCATCGGCGCCCTGGTGTTCGCCGCCATCGTCCTGCTGGTCGGCCCGACCCAGTTCACCCTGAACAATACCGCCAACTCCATCGGCCTGATGCTGCAGCACTACGTGCAGATGAGCCTGTTCACCGACCCGGCCGGCGACGGCGCCTTCACCCGCAACTGGACGGTGTTCTACTGGCTGTGGTGGGTGTCCTACGCGCCGGGCGTGGCCATGTTCGTCGCCCGCGTCTCGCGCGGCCGGCTGATCAAGGAAGTGGTGTTCGCCCTGCTGCTGGGCGGCAGCTTCGGCTGCTGGTTCTTCTTCGGCGCGCTGGAAAGCTACAGCATGCACCAGTTCATCAACGGCCAGATCGACGTGCCCAAGCTGCTCGGCACCCTCGGTGGCGAAGCGGCGGTGACCGACCTCTTGCTGGCCCTGCCGTGGGGCACGCTGTTCCTCGCCGCGTACCTGTTCATCATGGCGGTGTTCTGCGCCTCGCACATGGACGCCGCCGCCTACGCCGTGGCCGCCACCAGCACCCGCAACCTGCGCGAGGGCGAGGACCCGAGCCCGACCCTGCGCCTGTTCTGGTGCGTGGTGCTGACCCTGGTGCCGCTGGCCATGCTGTTCGCCAAGGCCTCGCTGTCGACCATGAAGACCGCCGTGGTGCTTACCGCGATCCCGTTCATGGTGATCCTGCTGGTGAAGATCTACGGCTTCTTCAAGTGGCTGGCGGCCGACTACGGCCAGGTGCCGGCGTACCGCATCGAGGAAGAGGCCACCCGCCTGGCCGGAGAAGAGCCACCCATGCAGGCACCACGCAGCGCGGCGGCAGTGCACTGAGTCTGGATTTGTCGTGGGAGCGGGTAAGCCCGCTCTCACATTGCCAAACCTGCGACAAATTTTTTTGCCCAGCTTGTTAACCAACAGATACGCGTTAACCAATAAGAACCGAGATAGAACCATGAACGATTTCAAACGCCTGCCCGCCGACTTCTGCGCCAACCCCGAAGTGGCCTTCACCCTCCCGGCCACGTTCTACACCCAGGCCGCCGTCTTCGAGCACGAGAAGGAAGCGATCTTCGCCCGCAGCTGGATCTGCGTCGGCCACCGCAGCGAAGTCGCCGAGAAGAACGCCTACTTCACCCGCCAGGTGATCGGCGAAAGCATCATCGTCGTGCGTGGCCGCGACGACGTGCTGCGCGCCTTCTACAACGTCTGCCCGCACCGCGGCCACCAACTGCTCGAAGGCAGCGGCAAGGCCAAGAACGTCATCACCTGCCCGTACCACGCCTGGACCTTCAAGCTCGACGGCGAACTGGCCCACGCGCGCAACTGCGAGAACGTGGCCAACTTCGACAAGGACAACTCCACCCTGGTGCAGTTGCGCGTCGAAGAGTATGCCGGCTTCATCTTCATCAACATGGACAACGACGCCGGTTCCGTCGAAGACCAGCTGCCCGGCATGCAAAAGCGCATGCGCGAAGCCTGCGCGGTGATCGACGACCTGCACCTGGCCGCGCGCTTCGTCAGCGACACCCCGGCCAACTGGAAGTCGATCGTCGACAACTACCTCGAGTGCTACCACTGCGCCCCGGCCCACCCCGGCTTCTCCGACTCGGTGGACGTCGGCCAGTACAGCCACAGCCTGCACGGCAACTGGACCCTGCAGTACGGTCTGGCCAAACCGTCGGAGCAGTCGTTCACGTTCGATGAAACGGTCAAGGACCCGTCCTTCGCCGGCTTCTGGGCCTGGCCGTGCACCATGTTCAACGTACCGCCGGGGGCCAACTTCATGACCGTGATCTACGAGTTCCCGGTCGATGCCGAAACCACCCTGCAGCACTACGACATCTACTTCCTCAACAAGGACCTCACCGAGGAGCAGCGCAAGCTGATCGACTGGTACCGCGAGGTGTTCCGTCCCGAGGACCTACGCCTGGTCGAGAGCGTGCAGAAGGGCCTGAAGTCCCGCGGCTACCGCGGCCAGGGGCGGATCATGGTCGATTCGCAGCGCAGCGGCGTGAGCGAGCACGGCATCGCCCACTTCCACAACCTGATCGCCGTCGCCCACCTGGACGACTGAACACGCTCCCCGCCCCGCGCCAGGGCCTGGCGCGGGCTTCGTTGTCGAGGTACGCCATGGCCAAGCAATACGAAATGTTCAAGGTGCGCGTGACCGGCGTGGAACAGGCCACGCCGCAGATCAAGCGCTTCACCCTGGCCCGCGCCGACGGCGCCGCCCTGCCCGCCTTCAGCGGCGGCAGCCATGTCATCGTGCAGATGCAGTCGGCCTGCGGCAGCCAGTTCAGCAATGCCTACTCGCTGATGAGCGACCCGCGCCAGTTGCACAGCTATCAGATCGGCGTGCGGCTGGAGGAGCAGTCCAAGGGCGGTTCAGCGTTCATGCACCAGCAGGTCGAAGTGGGCAGCGAGCTGACCATCTCCACCCCCAACAACCTGTTCGCCCTCGACCCCAAGGCGGGACGCCACGTGCTGATCGCCGGCGGCATCGGCATCACCCCGTTCCTGGCGCAGCTGCACGAGCTCGAAGGCGGCGCCACCCCCTACGAGCTGCACTACGCCTTCCGCACCCCCGAGCACGGCGCCTTCCAGGGCGACCTGGCGCAAGGCCCGCATGCCGGCAACACCCGCTTCTACATCGACAGCCTGGGGCGCAAGCTCGACCTCGCCGCGCTCTGTGCGGGGCTCACCGATGACGCCCATCTCTATGTGTGCGGGCCCAAGCCGCTGATCGACGCGGTGATCGCCAGCGCCGCCGCCGCCGGCATCGCCGAGTCCCGCGTGCATTGGGAACAGTTCGCCGCCGCCGCGCCGGCCGCAGGCTCGGCGTTCACCGTGGTATTGGCGCGCTCCGGCACCGAACTGGAAGTCGAGCAAGGCATGACCATTCTCCAGGCCATCGAGAAATCCAAGGCCGCCAAGGTCGAGTGCCTGTGCCGCGAAGGCGTGTGCGGCACCTGCGAGACGGCGATCCTCGAAGGCGAGGCCGAGCATTTCGACCAGTACCTGAGCGACGAGGAGAAAGCCTCGCAACAGACCCTGATGCTGTGCGTCTCGCGGGCGCGCTCGGCGCGCCTGGTGCTGGATCTCTGAGCCCCGGCGGCGGATCGCCTGCCCACGCGGATTCGCCGGTGAGATGTAACTGAATACTGCCAATAAGCGCTGAAAAGGAAAATCAGAGAAACGTCCTACGTGGTTTTGGGAAGCCCTGTCGACCACCCTCAATCCGCTCCTCGCTAGTGTTTCAGGTCTGCGTAACGTCGCCCGTGGCTGGCTGCAACAGCCACGGGCTCGGTACTAACACGCCTGCATGAACAGCTTCGCTGAGGACATCGGATGTTCGACTTCAACAAACTGCTCGAAATCAATCGGCAAGCCTGCGAGGCCCTTGAGGCCCCCTTCGCCAGCGGGCCCGCCGTCCATTGCACGCGCACCTTCACCATCCTGCCCCTGCGCTATGCGGCCGTTGCCGGCACTACCGGCCAGCGCCTGCGCTTGCCAACCCTGCCCGATCACCTGCGCCATCCCTACAGTGTTGCCACGCTTCAGCAGGCCGACTATGCCATTCGGCCACTGCGCCAAGGCTTCCTGTACGTCATGGAGAAACGCAAGCGCAGCGGGCAGCACAGCCTGCACCCGCCCTATCGCATTGCGGCGAACGGTTCTTTATCGCTGGTTGCCCCCGGGCAGTCCGAGCCAGACGCCACAGATGTCCACACCCTGCGCGATATGATTCGCAGCACGGCCTTGGCGTTCAACGTCCATGACCTCGAAGACCTGGCTGAGCTGCGCCTGTTCTACAGCCCCGACCCGTTGACCAAAGCGGCCCAGCAGCAACTGCTGCGTCGACGCGACAGGCTGCCGGCCGTGGATGTTGCCGCTTTCACCGGCCTTGGCTGCCCGACGCCCAGGCCTTATGTGCTGCGCCATGACCAACTGGACCTGGTCGCCGATTTCGCTGCGCAAACCGACAGCTCATTGCGCAAGCTGCTGGACAACCAGCTGTTCAGTGAAACCAGCGTCCACTCGCTGACGGCAGCCCGGTACATGCTGGGCCCGGTTGCCGGCAAACCCGAAGCCCGTGGTATCGCGGTGGTGGTGGAAGATGCCATCGGCATCACCCAGCAACTCAATGCCTGGCGCAACGCGGGCATGGAACACCTGAAGGATTGGCTGCAAGCCTCGGAGTCGGTCGCGGGAAAACCCGGCCCCAGCAACGAGCGCAAGGTGCTGGTCGCCCAGGCCTTCACCGAACTGCATCAGCAATTCAGTGAGCGCAAGGTCGCCGCGCTGGTCGACCGTCACAAAGAGGCCATGCGCGCCCACCTCGCCGGTGCCGACCAGGGCGCCAACCCGCAGATGGCCGCCTGGTGGGCGCAGGCCAAGGAAGGCATTCTCGATACCGCAGGCGCACTCAGGCGCCAGGACCTTGAGGCCCGGGCGAACAACGGCGAGTTCGCCCGGCAGTTCGAGGCGCGTTACCTGCCACACGTCGACCTCAAGGCCATGCATGACCAGCTGGCCTGGTTCGAATCCCACGGCCTCGAAGCGCAGCGCCTGGCCGACGTGCGGGCCGACGACCACCTCGCCTGGCTGCAATCTGAGCAACTGCTCGCGGCCCTGGCCTACTACGACGAGAACGACCTGCGCAGCGGCCTGTGCTTCGCTCACCAGACCGGGCTCAGCGTGGTCGGCATGGAGGGCGTGCCAGCCGGGGCGCGGCTGCTCGCCCAGTGGTGGCATGCCGACACGCTGACGCCCGACAACCTGGCCCTGCGCTCCTTCGTCTTCAACCAGCGCGCCATTGCCGAGGTGCTGGAGCAGACACGCCAGGCGTTGCAAGCGCTGCCACCGGAATACGATCACTGGCAGCAGGTGGACACTTCACTCAAGTACGCCAAGGAACTCGCCTCGCAGTTCAGCCGGGTGGACGGCCACCTCGACCAGCTGGCCCAGCACAGCGCCCTCAACACCGCCGGCGCCTTGGCCTGGCTGGGTCAACTGGGGCGCCAGAGCCTGCAGGCCGGCGCCCACGGCAACATGGATCGCCTGCTATATCGGCGCCTGGGCACCTACCTCATTGCCTCGCTGGGCGAGCAAGCCATCAACCTGCGCCTGAGTGAACACGCACTCGAGGGTGACACCCCCTCGCGAGGACGGGTGGCGGCCCCCATGGTCCGACGCCTTGATCGCGCCTATGTGGAGACGTTGCAGGGCGCTCATGCTCATTCGTTCTATCGGCTTCGGCTGGCCAGTGGCCTGCTCCTGCTGGAGGCGGGACTGCTCCTGTTGCAGGGGCAGCGGGATGACAAGGATCGGCGTTTCTGGAGCGAGGTGGTGGCCGCTGGACTGGCCAGTGCGGCGGCGGGGTTCGAGCTACTGGCGGTGGGGACGGAACAGACCCTGCTGGGCGTCGGGCGGAACAGCGCGATTGCACGGGGAGCGGACATCAGCCTGGGTCGTTATCGGCTATGGGGGGCGGGGTTGGCTGCGGTGGGTGGCGTTGTCAGTATTGCATGGGACGTTTCAGATGCCGAAGAAGCAAAAAACAGATCAAAGTCAATGCTTGCAGCAGCGTACAGAACAAGAGCTGCATCTACGTTCGCCCTACTTTTAGGGCAGGGAGGAATAGCATTTTCACAGGCAAGTGCACTTTTTCAGTGGCTGTCAGTGAGTTCGAGCCAGACGTGGAAAAGCAGCTTATACGCTACCCTTTCCACTCTTTCCGCACGACTAGCCGCGAACCGTGCAGCCATGATGTTTCTGAGTCGCTTAAGCTGGATAGGCGGCGCCATTGTACTCGGCACCACTATAGCCTTGCTCATTGTCGATGATGACGCACTGGAAAAATGGTGTAGCAAATGCTGCTTCCGCCTTAAACCATCAAACAAAGGATACATGAAGGACACTGAAGAGCTAGAAGCCTTATTCAGCGCCATGAGCGAGGTTATATAGTGTATTTTTTTGAGTGGCTTTCATGGCTCGCAGCCATTGACCCAAAAGAAGAACGCGAAGCCTTTAAAAAGCAGAACAAAACAATCAAGAATAGAGGGGTGTATGAAAGCGAAGACGAAGAATACGTTGCAGCCGCAAAAAAATCAGTATGCGAAACCCCGAAGAGCCGTGGCCCAGTCTACGTATACAACGAGCACGTGCTCGAAATGCGCTGCGGCATGTGGGAGGATAAACGTGGGTTGATCACAATACTTTCTCTTACAGCCATAGCACTAATCACATTCGAGTTCTACTTCACCACTGACGCCATTAAAAAGTTAATCGTACTGACCTACAACTATCAAGGCGAACCGTATGGAGAACTCCTAGTCACCACAATTTTCTTTCTCTGCCTGGACCCATGGCTTTTATGGCTTTACCTAAAGTATGGTTTTCGTTTCACACGTTTTGAAATGTTCACATCACGCCACCTGTTGATACGCTTCAACCGTACCACCCAACAGGTCTACCTCCACCGCCCGGCCTACTGCGGAGGAATCGTCACGCTGCCGTGGAACGGCGTATCGTCCAGCGGCTCTGATAGGAAGTATGCTCCACCAGGTGGCATGGGCATGCCGCTGGAACTCACATGGTCGCCCGCCTTCACCGGCACACTGCGTCCTGAACTGATCTTGGTAGGCAAGTCCGCGAACAATTTCGCGGAGCTTCAAGCCGAATGGGAGTTTATCCGTCGCTTCATGGATGAAGGTCCAGAAGGACTGCCACGCCCCCACATCACCTCGCACTTCCCCTGGCCTTGGCAAGCCTTCACGCCTCAGTTTGAAGGTCTGACCCACTACTTCCGCAGTTCCCCACGCGTCCTCAAATGCGGCCTGCTATTGCTCTCTCCTGCCTTCCTGATCATCGGAACAGGCCACTGGGTGAGTCTCCTGCTGTGCTGGAAGCCTCGCTGGCCCAAGATCATCCGTGAAGCCGGCCTGCCGGGAAAACCCGTCCCGGCAGTGACCACCGTTGACGATTACCCACCTCATATTCAGGAGAGACTGCGGGAGAACGCCTACCTCTGGGCCATACGTCCAGGCAAACGCCCGGAGAGAAAACCCCGCGTCTCTAAACGTCGGCCCAAGAGCCAAAGTCAAACTCCCGATATCGAGAAGGATGCGCCCCATGAGGTCGACAGTATTGATCAGCCGTAAAAGCGGGATGTTCTTGACCGAGATGGAGCCCAACGCACCACGCCTCTGCATGGTGGCGAGACGCCCCATGACTGCGACAACCCGGCAGTGCGCGGCTACACCTTTATCCAATCCGATACCCGCGAATCGCTAATCACCCTGTGCAAAGCCAAATAAGGCGCTGCTTGAATCCCTACACCCAACGAAAACAAGGAGCATGCGTGATGAAACCCATCGTTCTAGTCGGGCACAAGCATGACTGCCCCCTGCATGGCGCAGGCGAGGTTGTTTCAGGCCATACGGCCACATTGATCAATGGCAGCGCTGTCGCCTGCGTAGGCGACAGGATCAGTTGTGGTGCCGTCATCGAAACAGGGTCGGCGAACCATGCCATCGAAGGCCGGGCCGTTGCACGCCAAGGTGATACCACCAGCCATGGCGGAACCCTGTTGGAGGGCGAGATCGGCTGGATGGTTGATTAGGCCTCATTCGCTTCTCTGCAGTACCAACGTGGCCACCAAAGCCAGCACAGCAAACCCACAAGCCACATAACCCAGTGCAGCCAGACCAAGCCCCTGGATCGCCGCGCCCCCCAGCGCGGCACCGGCGGCGATGCCCGCGTTGGCCGCCGACACGTTGAGGGTCCCGGCCAGGGCCTGGGCCTTGGCGCCGGCCCGCATCACCCGCACCTGGCACACCGGGAACAGCGCCGTGTAGGCGATGCCCCACAGGGCCAGGGCGCCCACCAGCAGCAGCGGGTTGCCGATCACCGGGGTGACCAGGCCCATGCCCAAGGCCAGCATCGCCAACAGCAGCAGCGTGGCCCGCAGCGGGCTGCGATCGACGATCCGTCCGGCCAGGGCGTTGCCGAGCATGCCCACCAGACCAAAGCCCATCAGCCACCAACCGACCGCGTTGGCCGGCACAGCAGCAAGCTGCTCGAGGATCTCGGCCAGGTAGGTGTAGGCAGTGAACATGGCGGTGAACACCAGCGCCGACAGCAGCACATGGGCGATGAAACGACGGTCCTTGAGAATCACCGACTGCCGCTCTCCCGCGGCGCGGGCCGGGACCGCCGGCAGGGGTGGCAGCCAGGCCCACATCAGCAGTGCCACCAGCAGGGACAGCCCGGCGAGCAACCAGAAGCTGCCGCGCCAGCCAACCAGCCCGGCGGCCAGGGTTCCCAGCGGGATGCCAAAGACGAACGCCGCGGTGATCCCCAGGTAGACCCGCGCCACTGCCCAGCCCTCGCGCCCCTGGCCGGCCAGTTGCCCGGCGCTTTCGCTGGCGGTGCCCCAGTACACCGGCAGTGCCAACGCGGCGAGGAACCGCGCCAGGGCCAGTACCCAGACGTTCGGCGCCAGCGCCGACAGCGCATTGGAGGCGGCGAACAGCAGCAGGATGGCGATGAACAGCCCCTTGCGTGGCAGGGCCGACAGCCAGGCGGTGAGCGGCGGCCCGAACAGCATCACGGTCACCGCGAACAGGGTGACCAACTGGCCCGCGCCTGCGACCGACAATCCAAGGTCGCGTGCCAGCGCGGGCAGTAGGCCAAGAATCAGGAACTCGGTGGTCAGCACCGCGAAGCCGCCGACGGCGAACAGGCCGATCGACAGCCCAGCACGCGGCGCCGGCCGCGCCAGGGCGGCATGGGTCAAGCTGGAGGTGGACATCTACTGCGATCCTCGATGAATGGCAGGCCAGCTTAATCTGGAATGTTGTTCCGATTACTGGTAGATATTCCCTTATCAAGTGAACCATATTCAGCAATCGCGAGCCCATGCCATGTCCGCCTCGGAACGCCTGAAAGACATCGACTTCTTCGTCAGCGTGGCCAACGCCGGCAGCTTCATCGCCGCCGCCGAGCGCATGAACCTCACCAGCTCCGCCGTAAGCAAGGGCGTGGCCCGCCTGGAGAAACGCCTGCAGGTGCGCCTGTTCGAGCGCACCACCCGACGCCTGGCCCTGACCGACAGCGGCGCCGACTACTACCGCACCTGCACCCGCGTGCTGGCGGAGATCGAAGAGGCCGAACTGGCCCTCAACGACGAGCACAAGACCCCCTGCGGCAAGCTGCGCATCGACCTGCCGGCCACCTTCGGCCGCCTGCATGGGCTGCCCGCCGTGCTCGACTTCGCCGCGCTGCATCCGCGATTGCAACCGCACATCACCCTCTCCGACCGCTTCGTCGACCTGGCCGAGGACGGCATCGACATCGTCGTGCGCATCGGTGGACCACAGACTTGGCAGCCGGGCATCGAGCACCGCTACCTGGGCAGCCAGCGCCTGGTGTTCTGCGCCGCCCCCGCCTACCTCGCCCGGCACGGCACGCCCCGCGACCTACAGCAGTTGCAGGCCCAAGGCTGCGTGCTTTACGCCTGCGCCGACGGCAGCACGCCGGCCCTGCACTTCGCCGGTGCCCGTCCGGGCCTGGCGCAGCTGCGGCCGATGCCGGGCCGCCTGGCCATCGGCGATGCCGAGGGGCAGGCCCTGGCCATCAGCGCCGGGCACGGCATTGCCCAACTGCCGACCTGGCTGGTGCAGCGCCAGCTCGACGCCGGGACGTTGCAGCAAGTGCTGCCGGAGTACGCAATGGAGGGGTTGCCGATCAACCTGGCCTGGCGTCGCAACCGTGGACATCTGCCCAAGGTGAGCGCGACGGTCCAGGCCCTGGCCGAGCGGCTGGGACCACTGATTCAGGGCTGATTCAAGCGGAGTGCCAGCGCATGGCTGTATCCAGGCACAAACAAATGAAATAAAATAACATTTCTTTTGAATGATACCTCTGCCAGCGACCCTCCTCGATGACCAGCCTCCCGACCGCCCTCCCCAGCCAACGCCTGCACAGCATCGACGCCCTGCGCGGCCTGGTGATCCTGTTCATGCTGCTGGACCACGTGCGCGAAACCTTCTTCCTGCACCGTCAGGTCAGCGACCCGATGACCATCGACGCGACCGACCCCAGCCTCTTCATCAGCCGCACCCTGGCGCACCTGTGCGCGCCGGTGTTCGTGCTGCTCACCGGACTGTCGGCCTGGCTTTACGGCGAAAAGCACCAAGGCCGGGGCGATACAGCGACGTTCCTGTTCAAGCGCGGCCTGTTCCTGGTGCTGCTGGAGCTCAGCCTGGTCAACTTCGCCTGGACCTTCCAGTTGCCACCGAGCGTGATCTACCTGCAGGTGATCTGGGCCATCGGCCTGAGCATGATCGCCCTGTCGCTGCTGGTGTGGCTGCCACGCCCGCTGCTGCTGGCCCTCGGCGCGCTGATCGTCGCCGGCCACAACCTGCTCGATGGCCTGCACTTCGCGCCGCACTCGGCGCTGCATGTACCCTGGGCGATCCTGCACGAGCGCAGCTGGCTGGAGCTGCCCGACGGCTTGCGCCTGCGTACCTCCTACCCGGTGCTGCCATGGATCGGCGTGATCGCCCTGGGCTACGGACTCGGCCCCTGGTTCGGCCGCGGCAGCGATGCCGGCGAGCGCCAGCAGCGCTTGCTGCTGGGCGGCATGATGCTGCTGCTCGGCTTTGTCGTGTTGCGCCTGCTCAATGGCTACGGCGAGGCGCCGTGGGCCTTCTACGCCAACGTCGGGCAGACGTTGATGAGCTTCTTCAACATCACCAAATACCCGCCGTCGCTGCTGTTCCTGGCCTTGACCCTGGGCGTCGGCCTGTTGCTGCTGCGCGCTTTCGAGCGGGCCGGCGACGCCCGCTGGATCGGCCCGCTGGCAGTGTTCGGCGCCGCGCCGATGTTCTTCTACCTGCTGCACCTATATGTGCTCAAGCTGCTGTATGTGGCCTGCGTGGGGCTGTTCGGCCTGAACCAGGGCAGCCATTTCGGCTTCGACGGCATCGGCGCGGTGTGGCTGGTCGCGGTGCTGCTGGCGATCGCCCTGTACCTGCCGGTGCGCGGCTTCGCCCGGCTCAAGGCCCGGCGGCGCGACATCGCCTGGCTCAAGTACCTGTAAAAGCGTTTTCACCCGATGGCCCGATGGTCTACCATGCCGCCCGCCGGTTTCCACACGGAATCAAAAGGGAATCCCGGGCGCGCCGAGGGCGGGCCAAAGGGAACTGCCCCCGCAACTGTAGGTGCCGAGCCTGCGCCATCGATGCCACTGGGTCTGCCGACCCGGGAAGGCCGGCGCCGGCCAGGACGCACCAGTCAGGAGACCTGCCGGCACGCATTCACCAACCGGCGGGGTGTCCGGGATGGTCATCCGCCCCTGGCCGCGTGCTTGCCGCGCGACGCTTGGCGATGCCTGTCCGTGGGCCATTCCGTGCACCACCCGACAGGAGATCGCCCCACCATGCCGTACCGCCTCGCCACCCTGCTCGCCGGCCTGTCACTGGCGGGCCTGGCCCACGCCGACGCCACCCGCTACCCGTTGACCGTCGACAACTGCGGTTTGCCGCAGACCTTCGCCCAGGCCCCGCAGCGCGTGGTGACCATCGGCCAGGCCGGCACCGAGTTGCTCTATGCCCTGGGCCTGGGCGAGCGGCTGGCGGGCACCTCGCTGTGGTTCAACAACGTGCTGCCCGAGTTCAAGGCGCAGAACGACAAGGTCGAGCGCCTGGCCGACAACGAGCCGGGCTTCGAGGCGGTGGTCGGCAAGCGCCCGCAGCTGGTGACCGCGCAGTTCGAATGGATGGTCGGCGCCCAGGGCGCGGTCGGCACCCGCGAACAGTTCGCGGAGCTGGGCATCCCCACCTACCTGCTGCCCTCGGACTGCGAAGGCAAGGACAACCTGGTGGGCGCCGACGGTACCCGCCTGCAGCCGTTCAGGATCGACACCATCTACAGGAGCGTCAGTCAGCTGGCCGAGATCTTCGACGTGCAGGATCGCGGCGAACACCTCAATGCCGAGCTCAAGGGCCAGCTGGACCAGGCCCGGCAACGCCTGGCCGGCCAGGACCTGAGTCACACCAGCGCGCTGTTCTGGTTCTCCAGCGCCGACCTCAAGGTCGACCCTTACGTCGCTGGTCGCCAGGGCGTGGCCGACTTCATGCTGCAGACCCTCGGCGTACGCAATGTGGTGGAGTCCAGCGAAGAATGGCCGGCGGTGGGCTGGGAGACCCTGGCCAGGGCCAACCCCACCTGGCTGATCGTCGCGCGCATGGACCGCCGCCGCTACCCCGCCGACGACTACCGGAAAAAGCTCGAGTTCCTGCGCAGCGACCCGGTGACCCGCAACATGGACGCGGTCAGGCAGGGGCGGATCATCGTCCTCGACGCCGACGCCATGCAGGCCGGCATCCGCCTGTTCCGTGGCCTGGAAGTGCTGTCCAGCGCCTTCGCCAGCGGTAAAGCACCACAGCCATGAACCGCCTGCTGCCCATCAGCGCCTTCGCGCTGCTCGCCCTGTGCCTGGCCATGCTCGCCGGGATCGCCATCGGCGAGACGCGGATCAGCGCCGAGGTGGTCTGGCAGGTACTGGCCAACCAGCTGTGGCAGGCCGGCCATGCGCTCGACCCCATCGACGCCGGCATCGTCTGGAACTACCGCCTGCCGCGCACCCTGGTGGCCGCCGCCTGTGGCGCGGGGCTGGCGACCTGCGGGGTGATCCTCCAGGCGCTGCTGCGCAACCCGCTGGCCGAGCCGTACCTGCTGGGCCTGTCGGCAGGCGCCTCGACCGGTGCCGTGGCGGTGGGGCTGTTCGGCCTGGGCGGCGCGGTGCTGTCGCTGTCGGCCGGTGCCTTCATCGGTGCGCTGGCCGCGTTCGCCCTGGTACTGGTGCTGTCGCGGGCCAGCGGCAGCCGACACGACAATGCGCAGGTGATCCTCGCCGGCATCGCCGGCTCGCAACTGTTCAACGCGCTGACGGCCTTTCTGATCACCAAGTCGGCCACCGCCGAACAGGCCCGGGGCATCCTGTTCTGGCTGCTGGGCAACCTCAGCGGCGTGCGCTGGCCGTCGGTCTGGCTAGCGCTGCCGGTGGCCGTGCTCGGGCTGGCGGTGTGCCTGTGGCACCGCCGGGCGCTGGACGCCTTCACCTTCGGTGCCGATTCGGCGGCCTCGCTGGGCGTGCCGGTGCGGCGCACGCAATTGTTGCTGATCAGTTGCACGGCGCTGGTGACTGCGGTGATGGTCTCGATCGTCGGTGCCATCGGCTTCGTCGGCCTGGTCATCCCCCACGCCCTGCGCCTTCTGCTCGGCCCCGGGCACAGCCGCCTACTGCCGGCCAGCGCGCTGGGCGGTGCGTTGTTCCTGATTGTCGCCGACATCCTCTCGCGGACCCTGATCGCCGGCCAGGTGATCCCGGTGGGCGTGGTCACCGCCTTGATCGGCGCGCCAGTGTTCGCGCTGATCCTGGTCAGCCGCCGGGGGCGTCCATGACCGTGATGACCGCCCTCGCCAACGCCCCGCTTGTCTGCGAGGGGCTGGGCCTGCGCCTGGGCGGCCGCGAAGTGCTGCAAGACATCGACCTGAGCGTGATGCCCGGCGAGACCCTCGGTGTGGTCGGCCCCAACGGATCGGGCAAGTCAACCCTGCTCAAGCTGCTCGCCGGCCTGCGCACGCCCAGCAGCGGCAGCGTGCGTTTGCTGGGCGAGGCGCTGGAGCGCATGCCGCGTCGCCGGGTTGCGCAAAGCCTGGCGCTGGTCGAACAGCAGGCCGATACCCTGGACGCCATCAGCGTCTACGACGCCGTGGCCCTCGGCCGCACGCCGTGGCTGTCGGCCCTGGCGCCGTTCGGCGCGGACGACCGTGCCATCGTCGAGCAGGCCCTGGCCGACGCCGACGCCGGCCACCTGCGTCGGCGCCTGTGGGGCGAGCTGTCCGGCGGCGAACGCCAGCGCGTGCACATCGCCCGGGCCCTGGCCCAGCGGCCGCAGGTACTGCTACTGGACGAGCCGACCAATCATCTTGATATCCAGCATCAACTGAGCCTGCTGCGGCAGGTTCAAGCGCTGTCGGTGACGACCCTGGTGGCCTTGCATGATCTCAACCAGGCGTTGACTTGTGACCGGTTGGCGGTGCTTGACCAAGGACGGTTGGTTGCCTTGGGGATACCGGAGGTGGTGCTGACACCGGAGCGGATATTGGCGACATTCGGGGTTCAGGCCCACTACCTGATCGATCCGTATGATGGGGCGCGGATACTGCGGTTTCGCGCCTGAAAGGGCTGGAGCCGCTTCGCGACCCCAGCATCGTTTGTCATAGCGCTGAGCAGAGGTTACAGCCTGCATCTCAGCCCATGTATCCTGCAGGCGGCAACCTCCACGCCTGCAGCTCCAACGGCGTCATGCCCGCCAGCACCTGCACGAAGGTTTCAGTCAGCTCACTGCTGACATTGCCGTGGAATCGGTAGTTGCTCAGCAGGTAGCGCCGGACCGTTTTCGGCCAGTTGTTCGCCAGGTGGGCGGCCTTGATAATGCCTTTGGCATCCTGGTAGTTGGCGGCAGGCTTGACCTGGGTCAGGCGGCGCTCGAAGTGGCTGAAGCTCCAGTCGTCCTCGCGGGCCTCGAATTCGTCCAGCAATTTCACCTTGTACAACGCAAGCTCAGGCATGCGTGATCTCCTTGTGATGGGGGTGGAAGGAGACGGTAGGCGAATACAGCGGGAATGGAAATGAACACGGTGTTGAGCGCTGTGCGCGAAAGTTGGAATGATTTGCCGGACGCCTAGGCGATTTCTTACAGGTTTCAGACAAGCCTGAGCGCCATGTGTGTAGTCTGCCAGACCGGGTCGGCCTCGATATCCACCGTGCCGAAGCCATGGCGCTGCCAGAAGCGGATCGCCCCGGGCAGGAAGGGATGGGTGTGCAGGTACAGGCATTCGACACCGGCCTGCCGGGCCTCCTCGCGCAATGCCGAGAACAGCGCGCTGGCTAGCCCGTGACGGCGGTGGTCGGGGGTAACGAACAGGCGGACGATTTCCACCGTGCGGCAGGCATGGTAGTCGAGTTGAGGGAAGCGATGATCGTATGGCAGGTAGCCGACGCTTCCGATCACCCGGCCCTGGGCACGGGCAATGAGAAAGCAACCCTGGCCATCGACATAGGTCTCGCTGAATCGCGCCAGGTCCTTGGGCAAGGGCGAGTCGGCCAGCAGCGCAAACAACCCTCGTCGTGCCGTATCGACAAAGTGCACGGTGTCAGCGGCATCGGCGTCTGTGGCCTGGTGCAGGGTCCAATCGGGCATGGGCAGTTTCGGCAAGAGGGACGAGCCGTGGATTCTACCCCAGGCCCGACCGTGCAGGACGCTCGCCCAGCCGTTGCGCCAACCTCAGCAGGTAACCATCCGGGTCCTGGACCAGAAACTGGCGCAGCCCCACTTCAATGGCATCGGCGCGATACCAGACGTCCTCGCACGCCTGGAACAACGGCCAGCGATGGCGCTCGAGCCGTTCGACCAGCGGCGCGACCGCCACGACGTCGATCTGCAGATTGATCCCCCGCCCCAAGGGTTTTTCCAGGGGGCCGGTGAGCCAGTGGTCGTCGGCGTCGAACTGCTCGAGCATGACCTGCGCGCCCTGCAGGTCGAGGTAGGCAAAGCGCTGCTCCGGACGCTGGTAGGCGATCTCGAACCCCAACAACGAAACCCAGAAATCCAGGCTGCGATCGAGGTCGCTGACGATCAGTTCGGGCACCATCCTGTTGCGTTGCAGCATGCGGTCGTCCTTGAGCGGCATGGGGAAGTGGGACGCATGATACCCCTTATCCAACCTTCCACCAGCGCGGCCGACAAGCCCGAAACGAATGCGAGGTCGGGCGCAGGGCCTGGACGCCCTTGGCATCGAAGCAGCCCAGCAGCAAGGCCACCGTCGGCGCATCGTCGATGGCCCCGAGGGAGCTGCCGCAGGTGGCACAGAACGCACGGCTGGAGCCCTCGGACGAGCGATACAGCGCAGGCAGGCCACCCTCCCCGGTCCAGACGACCGCCGCATTGTCGAACTCCACCCAGCACAGGGTCAGGCTGCCGGAATGTCGCTGGCACTGCCCGCACGAGCAGGTATGCGGAAAGCGCGGCTCGCCGCTGGCGGTGAAACGGATACGGCCGCACAGGCAGCCACCTTTGTAGAGGGTCATGGGGTTACCTTCCTTGGCTGTCGGGATTGCCGCACAATAGCCAACCTGGCGCCCAACGGTGGCGCAAAAGTGTTACGCCGTGTGGCATGCCGACCTGCGCTACCTGCGTCTCCTGCTACAGTGCGCCCCGCGGCCCGTCCGGCCCCTGCAATGATGGAAACCTGCTGATGGAAAGAATGATCCAGTTCGTGGCCGTGGTGGTGGTCTGCACCCTCATCGGCGTGGCCTGTGAACACTACGAAGTCAACCGCTACCTGAAATGGTTGCTGATGGCCCTGCCGGCGATCCTCTGGGTACGCCTGCGCAATCCGCTGCAACGCTGATTCCTCGATCACGGGATTGCAGTACACTCCCAGGCCTTACCGTGCCCAAGGCCCCACCATGCCCCGCCTGCCCCGTCTACTGCTCCCCGTGTTGCTGCTCGCCGCCCTCGCCGCCTGCGACCAGAAGCCCAGCCGCGAGGAAAAGATCCTCGCCAACCTGCCCCTGCAGGAAGCCTACGACCACAACATCGAGCGCATGGCCGGGCTGCTGGCCATGACCCATGCGCAGGTGCCCCAGGACAAGATCAAGGACGTGCTGCGCAAGCACCTGACCGTCGACGACCAGCGCCGTGACCTGTTCAGGCTCTACAGCGAAGAGCACTTCAGCGATGCTGAGTTCGACCTTATCGTTCAGGCCACCCGCGATCCGGCAAAGGCCAGGGAACTGGGCCAGAGCGAGGAAGGCAAGCGCCTGAGCGAGAAGCTCACCACGCTGATGCGCGAAAGCGCCAGCGACGCCAAGGTCCAGGCCTTGGTGCAGGAGCGCATGCAACAAGTCGAGGACGACCTGCAGGCGCTGGAGCAGACTGCCCCCTGAACGTAGGTAACATGGGAGGATAATTCCGTGAGCCCCGTGGGAAACCGGAGCCACCTTTGTCCTCCAACCCTGCAATTGCGCTCAAGCATGGTCCACTTTGGTCCAAGCGCGTAAGGTGCGTTTTCCGCTGTATCCGACGAGGCCAAGGATTGCGATATTTCACCCCGCACGGACCGCGCCCCGACCTGCGCACCCTCATACTCGCCCTTTGCGCCACCACGGCCCTGGTCATGCTGCTGGCCAGCTATTTCGCCAGTTACCGGGTACAACGGCAGCTGCTGATCGACAGCGCCCTGGAGGCCAACCGGGCCTATGCCGCCAAGCTGGCCGCCGTGACCGAGACCACCCTGGTCAATGCCCTGCAGCAACTGGCCTACGGCGCCCGGCAAAGTGGCCTGCACCCGGACGACGACAGCCTGGTGCAAGCTGAGATCGACCGCCTGCAGCAACAGAGCAACCTGTTCAACTCCACCTTGCGGGTCGACGCCCAGGGGACCGTACGCTCGCTATCGCCCGCACCGCTGCAGCACCTGGCCGGCAGCCAGGCAACCTCACCCGGCGCCCGGCAAGCCTTGCGCGAGCGCCGCACGCTGGTCTCCACACCTTTCCTGTCGGCGGCCGACAACCTGCTGGTGGTGCTCTCGCAACCGATCTTCGACGCCAGCGGCCACTACCACGGCTATATCGGCGGCAGCCTGTACCTGCGCGAACGCAACCTGCTCAACAGCCTGCTGGGCACGCACTTCTACCAGAACGGCTCGTACCTGTACGTGGTCGACCGCAACCGCCGGCTGCTGTTTCACCCCGACAGCAAACGGGTCGGCACCCTGGTAGGCGACAACGCGCTGCTCGACGACCTGCCGAACCTCGACCATGGCACCCGGCGCCTGGTCAACAGCCAGGGCGTGGAGATGCTCGCCGGGTTCGCCACGGTACCCAGTGCCGGCTGGACCATCGTCGCCCAGCAGCCACTGCGCCAAACCGTGGAACCGCTTCGCCAGCTGATCCTCAATGTAGTGGTGATTTCCGCGCCGCTGGCGCTGCTCGGCTGCCTGCTGCTGTACTGGCTCACGCAAGTCATCGCCCACCCGCTGCGGCAGTTGGCCAGTGTCGCCCGGGGCATGGGCCAACAGCAGACCACCGAACGCATCCACCAGGTCCGTGCCTGGTATGCAGAGGCCGCGGAGCTCAAGCGTGCCCTGTTGTTCGGCGTGAACCTGCTGCAGGAGCGCATCGGCCGGCTCAACCGAGATGCCCAGACCGACCCGCTGACAGGGCTGGTCAATCGGCGCGGGCTGCAACAGGCACTGCGGGTGCAACAGGCCGAGCAGTGCGGGTTTGCCGTGGTGGTGCTGGACATTGATCACTTCAAGCGGATCAACGACAGCCACGGCCACGATGCCGGCGACCGTGTGCTGCAGCAGCTGGCCAGGCTGATGCGCGGGACCTGCCGCGAAGGCGACGTGCTGTGCCGTACCGGCGGCGAGGAGTTCCTCATGCTGCTGCCGGGTGCCGGCCTGGAGGTGGCGACAGCTGTCGCCGGCCACCTGCGCCTGACGGTCGAGCACACCCCGATCGTACCGACCGGTACCGTCACCATCTCCCTGGGTGTGGCCAGCTGGCAGCCCCGCGACGCTGGCACGCCTGCCGACGCCCTGGCCAGGGCCGACAAGGCGCTGTACCAGGCCAAGCAGAAGGGACGCAACCGCGTCTGCATCGACAGCCCGGCCTGACCCCTACACGGCGTCGGCCGTCCACACCGCCAATTCATAGCCGTCCGGGTCGATGAAATGGAAACGCCGCCCGCCAGGAAACGCGAACACCGGGCGGCTGATTCGGGCGCCGGCAGCCTCGACGCGCTGCTGCACCTGCGCCAGGTCAGCGGCATACAGGATGATCAGCGGCCCACCCGGACGAACCGGTTCGCCCGTGGTGAAACCACCCGTGAGGCGACCGTCACTGAATTCGGTATAGGTCGGCCCGTAGTCGGTGAAGGTCCAGCCAAACACCTGGCCGTAGAAAGCCTTGCTGCGGGCGATATCGCCCACGTTGAACTCGATGTTGTCGATTTGCCGGTCATTGCCACGCGCACCCATGGTGAGCCTCCTTGCGGGGATTGGAAGGGGAAGCTTACTGCAAGCGCCACGCGCGCAGGCCCGCTTCCACACATCATGTTTGTCCTTCCAAGCTCAGGGGGCGGTGCTAACGGATATCCGGAGGTCGCCCTCGACAAAGCCTGCTCGCCCTGCCGCTTGTCTACTGGCCCGAGAACAACGACGGCGCGACCTGAGCGCGCCGCATCCGCCCAGGCTGCCAGAGCAACGGAGAGCATCCATGTCCATCGCCCATGAGGTCCCGCCCGCCACCTTGCGGCGGGTGATCGCCGCCTCGGCCATCGGCAACTTTGTCGAGTGGTTCGACTTCGCCGTCTACGGTTTTCTCGCCACCCTGATCGCCAGTCAGTTCTTCGCCAGTGAGGACGCCAGCGTCGCCCTGCTCAAGACCTTCGCCGTGTTCGCCGTGGCCTTCGCCCTGCGCCCGCTGGGTGGCATCGTGTTCGGCGCGCTGGGCGACCGGCTCGGACGCAAGCGCATCCTGTCGCTGACCATCCTGCTGATGGCCGGTTCCACCACCCTGATCGGCCTGCTGCCGACCTACGCCAGCATCGGCGTACTGGCTCCGGTACTGCTCACCCTCGCCCGCTGTCTGCAGGGATTTTCCGCGGGCGGTGAGTACGCCGGTGCCTGCGCCTACCTGATGGAGCACGCGCCACGGGGCAGGCGGGCGTTCTATGGCAGCTTCGTGCCGGTCTCGACCTTCTCCGCCTTTGCTTGCGCGGCAGTCATCGCCTACGGACTGGAGGCCAGCCTCACGCCCGAGGCGATGAACGCCTGGGGCTGGCGCGTACCGTTCCTGGTTGCCGCGCCCCTGGGCCTGGTGGGCCTGTACCTGCGCTGGCGCATGGAGGAAACCCCGGCGTTTCGCCAGGCACTGGCCGAAGGCAAGGCCCATGCGCATTCGCCGCTGGGCGACACCCTGCGCCACCATGGCCGCACCATTCGCAACCTGGGCGCGTTCATCTCGCTGACGGCACTGTCGTTCTACATGTTCACCACCTACTTCGCCACCTACCTGCAGACGGTCGGCCACCTCAGCCGCGCCCAGGCGCTGCTGGTCTCGACCGTTGCGCTGCTGTTCGCCGCCGCTGGCTGCCCGCTGGCGGGTGCCTTCAGCGACCGCGTCGGACGGCGCAGGACCATCGGCTTTACGTGCCTATGGGTGATGCTCGCGGTGTTCCCCGCCTACTGGCTGGCCAGTTCCGGTTCGCTGTCGGGGGCATTGCTGGGAGTGATCCTGCTGGCCATCGGCGCGCTGATGAGCGGTGTGGTCACCGCCGCGCTGCTGTCGGAATGCTTCCCCACCCGCAGCCGCTACACCGCCTCGGCGATCACCTACAACGTCGCCTACACCCTGTTCGGCGGTACCGCGCCGCTGGTGGCGACCTGGCTGATCGAACAGAGCGGCAGCCGCCTGGCGCCGGCCTTCTACCTGGTGGTGATTGCCTTGCTGGCCCTGGTGGGCGGGTTGGCGTTGCCGGAGACCTCGCAGGCTTCGTTGCATGAGGACACGCCGGGCAACGATCAGCCTGGGGTATCTCAAGACCTGTAGCGGGTTGCCCTGGGGCTTCTCGTGGGAGCGGGGTTGCCCCGCCCCCACGCCTTTCCTCACGGCAGGTCGAAGCGGTCCAGCTCCATCACCTTCACCCACGCCGCCACGAAGTCCTTGACGAACTTGTCCTTGGCATCGCTGCTGCCATACACCTCGCTCAAGGCACGCAGCTGCGCATGGGAGCCGAACACCAGGTCGACCCGGCTGGCGGTCCATTTCACTTGGCCGGTCTTGCGGTCACGACCCTCGAACGCCTCGTTGTCCGCCGAGGTCGGCTTCCACTCCACGCCCATGTCCAGCAGGTTGCGGAAGAAGTCGTTGCTGAGCACGCCGACCCTGTCGGTGAACACGCCGTCCTTGCTGCCGCCATGATTGGCACCGAGCACCCGCAGGCCGCCGATCAGCACGGTCAGCTCCGGTGCGGTGAGGGTCAGCAACTGGGCCTTGTCCAGCAGCAGCTTCTCGGCCTTGACGCTGTAGCGGGCCTTGCTGAAGTTACGGAAACCGTCGGCAAGCGGCTCGAGCACGGCGAACGACTCGACATCGGTCTGCTCCTGCGAGGCATCCACACGCCCCGGATGGAACGGCACGCTGATGTTGTGCCCGGCGTCCTTGGCCGCCTTCTCCACCGCCGCGCTGCCGGCCAGCACGATCAGGTCGGCCAGGGAGATCTTGTTGCCGCCCTCGCCGCGGATCTTCTCCAGTGCCGTCAGCACCTTGTCCAGGCCCTGGTTCGCCGTCCAGCCGTTCTGCGGTGCCAGGCGCAAGCGGGCGCCGTTGGCACCACCGCGCTTGTCGGAGCCACGGAAGGTCGAAGCCGAGGCCCAGGCGGCGGAAACCAACTCCGACACACTCAGCCCCGACGCCAGCACCTTGGCCTTGAGCGCGGCGATATCGGCGTCGCTCGGCTGAGGGCCTGATTTGGGCAGCGGGTCCTGCCACAACAGCTCCTCGTTGGGCATTTCCGGCCCGAGGTAACGGGCCAGCGGGCCCATGTCGCGGTGGATCAGCTTGTACCAGGCGCGGGCGAAAGCGTCGGCGAGCTGGTCTGGGTTGTCCTTGAAGCGTCGGGCGATGGGTTCGTAGATGGGGTCGAAACGCAGCGCCAGGTCGGAGGTGAGCATCGACGGGGCGTGCGTCTTGCCGGGGTCGTGGGCATCCGGCACGGTCCCCGCGCCCTTGCCATCCTTCGGTCGCCACTGATGGGCGCCCGCCGGGCTCTTGGTCAGCTCCCACTCGAAGTTGAACAGGTTGTTGAGGTACTCGTTGCTCCACTTCGTCGGGGTCGAGGTCCAAATCACTTCCAGGCCACTGGTGATGGTGTCGGCGCCCTTGCCGGTACCGAATTTGTTGTGCCAGCCGAAACCTTGCTGCTCAAGGCCCGCGGCTTCCGGCTCGGCGCCGACATTGTCGGCGGGGCCCGCGCCATGGGTCTTGCCGAAGGCGTGACCGCCGGCAATCAGAGCCACGGTCTCTTCATCATTCATGGCCATGCGGCCGAAGGTCTCGCGGATATCCTTGCCCGAGGCGACCGGGTCGGGGTTGCCCTCCGGCCCTTCGGGGTTCACGTAGATCAGGCCCATCTGCACGGCGGCCAGCGGGTTCTCCAGGTTGCGCTCGGCCGACAGGTCACGGTTCTGTTCCTCACCATGCTTGGCAGGCTCGGCCACCAAGTCACCCTGGCCGGGGGGCTGGGCCTTGACCTGATCCTTACCGTAGCGGGTGTCACCGCCCAGCCAGACCTTCTCCGAGCCCCAGTACACGTCCTCGTCGGGCTCCCACACATCGGCGCGACCACCGGAGAAGCCGAAGGTCTTGAAACCCATGGATTCGAGAGCGACGTTGCCGGTGAGCACGATCAGGTCGGCCCAGGAGATCTTGTTGCCGTACTTCTGCTTGATCGGCCACAGCAGGCGCCGGGCCTTGTCCAGGCTGACGTTGTCCGGCCAGCTGTTGAGCGGGGCGAAGCGCTGCTGGCCGGAGCCTGCGCCGCCACGGCCGTCACCGATGCGGTAGGTGCCGGCGCTGTGCCAGGCCATGCGGATGAACAGCGGGCCATAGTGGCCGAAGTCGGCCGGCCACCAGTCCTGGGAATCGGTCATCAAGGCGGTCAGGTCTTTTTTCAGCGCCTGGAAGTCGAGGCTCTTGAACGCCTTGGCGTAGTCGAAGTCCGGGTCCATGGGATCGGACTTGCTGGAGTGCTGGTGGAGGATCTTCAGGTTGAGCTGGTCAGGCCACCAATCACGGTTGCTGGTGCCGCCACCGGCGGTCTGGTGGAACGGGCATTTCGATTCGTTCGCCATCTGCTTCTACCTTTCGGGTCGGTTCAATTCAGATTTCCAGGCGTTCTTGTATGTTTGCTGCCAGGTCTCGGAACAGGCGCGCCCGCAAGCACGCCCTCTGCTCATCAGTAGTGGCCGGGCACGCCTGTGCACCGGCTTTTCGCGGAACCCGCACAAAGACTAGTCGAGCCTGGGCAGAGGTCTAATAGAAGCGCTATTAGGGGGTGATAGCCTGGCTCTGTCAGCCTGTGGCGCCCCCTGCCCGTGCCACGATCACGTGGCAGACCAGGATCGTCACATTGATCTGTTCAACTGGGCCCGCCCGATGAAAAAGCATATTTGGCCAATCCTCGCGATACCGGCCGAGCCCGCGCCAGGGACGGCGCAATCACGGGCCAGATGGCGCTTCAACAGCGCCGTGCGTGGTCGACTCGGACGAAATGCGCCTCGCGCCCTTTCGTACCGCGGCAAGTGAAGGCACAATGCGTGTCCTTTTTTTGGCCGGCCTGGCCGGGGGCCTTTAAATGATCAAGACGCCGTACTACCTCATCGATAAACAAAAGCTGCTGGGCAACATGGAAAAGATCGCCTACGTGCGCCAGCAGTCCGGGGCCAAGGCCCTGCTCGCCCTCAAGTGCTTCGCCACCTGGTCGGTGTTCGACCTGATGCAGCAGTACATGGATGGCACCACTTCGTCCTCGCTGTACGAGCTCAAGCTCGGCCGCCAGAAGTTCGCCGGCGAAACCCACGCCTACAGCGTGGCCTGGGCCGACGATGAAGTCGAAGAGATGCTCGAGAACTGCGACAAGATCATCTTCAACTCCATCGGCCAGCTTGAGCGTTTCGCCGAACAGTCCGAGGGCAAGGTGCGCGGCCTGCGCGTCAACCCGCAGGTGAGCAGTTCCGACTACCTGCTGGCCGACCCGGCGCGCCCGTTCAGCCGCCTCGGTGAGTGGGACCCTGAGAAAATCGAGAAGGTGATCGAGAAGATCTCCGGCTTCATGTTCCACAACAACTGCGAGAACGGCGACTTCGGCCTGTTCGACAAGATGCTCACGCACATCGAGGAACGCTTTGGCCACCTGCTGCACAAGGTCCAGTGGGTCAGCCTCGGCGGCGGCATCCATTTCACCGGCGAAGACTACGCGCTGGACGCGTTCTGCGCACGCCTGAAAGCCTTCTCGCAACAGTACGGCGTGCAGGTCTACCTGGAGCCGGGCGAAGCGGCCATCACCAACAGCGCCTCGCTGGAAGTGACCGTGCTCGACACCCTGTACAACGGCAAGCACCTGGCCGTGGTCGACAGCTCGATCGAGGCACACCTGCTCGACCTGCTGATCTATCGCCTCAACGCCAAGATGGCGCCCAACGACGGCGCGCACACCTACATGGTCTGCGGCAAGTCGTGCCTGGCCGGCGATATCTTCGGCGAGTATCAGTTCGACAAGCCGCTGCAGATCGGTGACCGCCTGTCGTTCGTCGACACCGCCGGTTACACCATGGTCAAGAAAAACTGGTTCAACGGTCTGAAAATGCCATCCATCGCGGTCAAGCAGCTCGACGGCAGCGTCGAGCTGGTGCGCGAGTTCGGGTTCGAAGACTACGTTTCGAGCCTGTCGTAAGACAGGCTTTCACGAAGGAGAAAAGCTGAATTGAAGAAGAACGTTCTTATCATTGGTGCAGGAGGTGTCGCCAAGGTGGTGGCCCACAAGTGCGCACAGCATAACGACGAACTGGGTCGTATTGCGATTGCGTCACGGAACATCTCCAAATGCCAGGCCATCATCGACAGCGTCAAGGCCAAGGGTAGCCTCAAGGTACCCGCCGACATCCAGGCCTTCTCGCTCAACGCCCTCGATGTCGAGGCGACCAAGGCACTGATCCGCGAGACCGAGTCGCAGATCGTGATCAACGTTGGTTCCGCCTTCCTCAACATGTCGGTGCTGCGTGCCTGCATCGATACCGGTGTCGCTTATCTTGACACCGCGATTCACGAAGAACCGGGCAAGATCTGCGAAACCCCGCCCTGGTATGGCAACTACGAGTGGAAGCACCTCGAGGAATGCCAGCAGAAGAACATTACCGCCATTCTCGGTGTCGGCTTCGACCCGGGTGTGGTAAACAGCTACGCCAAACTCGCGCAGCAGCAGTATTTCGACCGCATTGATTCGATCGACATCCTCGACGTCAATGCCGGTTCCCACGGCAAGTACTTCGCCACCAACTTCGACCCGGAAATCAACTTCCGCGAGTTCACCGGGCAAGTCTGGAGTTGGCAGAACAGCCAATGGACCAGCAACACCATGTTCGAGGTCAAGCGTACCGACGACCTGCCAGTGGTGGGTTCGCAGAACCTGTACCTGACCGGTCACGACGAGGTGCACTCGATCTCGAAGAACCTGAACGTGCCGAACGTGCGCTTCTGGATGAGCTTCGGCGAGCACTACATCAACGTGTTCACCGTGCTGAAGAACCTCGGCCTGCTTTCCGAGCAGCCGGTCAAGACCGCCGAAGGCCTGGAAGTGGTACCGCTGAAAGTGGTCAAGGCCGTGCTGCCGGATCCAGCCTCGCTGGCCCCGGGCTACACCGGCAAGACCTGCATCGGTGATCTGGTCAAGGGCACCAAGGATGGCCAGCCGCGCGAGGTGTTCATCTACAACGTGGCCGACCACGAAGAAGCCTACGCCGAGACCGACAGCCAAGGCATCTCCTACACCGCCGGCGTGCCGCCGGTGGCCGCCGCACTGCTGGTCGCCCGTGGCGAATGGGACGCCGGGCGCATGGTCAACGTCGAGGAACTGCCGGCCGAGCCGTTCCTCAAGGCGCTGGACGTGATGGGCCTGCCGACCCGCGTCAAGGATGAAAAAGGCGATCGTCCATGGGACGCTGAAGCCTAAGCTGCACGACGAAGGGGCGCCAGATGGCGCCCCTTCTGTTTGTGCAAGCTGTCTGTGGGAGCGGGGTTGCCCCGCGATAGGGGCAACACTGACAGATCGCTACTTCCTGGCCTCCAGTATCAAGTTGAACGGCGTCTGCGTCGCCCTGCGGAACCGCCTGAACCCTGCCTCTTCGAACACCGCCCGCAACCGCGCCTCCCCGGCCTGCGCCCCCAATCCCAGCCCCACCTCCTGCGACAGCGAATTCGGTGTGCAGATGAAGGTGGACGCCGCATAGAACAGCCTGCCGACCGGATTGATGTTGGCATCCAGCGTATCCTCGGCGAACGGTTCCACCAGCATCACCGTGCCGTCGTCCTTGAGCGCCCGGTAAGCATGCCGAGCCGCCCCCACCGGGTCACCCATGTCGTGCAGGCAGTCGAAGAAGCACACCAGGTCCAGGTCGCGAACGGGATAGTCCTTGGCCGAAGCCTGCTGGAAGATGACCCGCTCGGCCACGCCTGCGTCGCGGGCCCGCTCGGTGGCGGTGAGCACCGACGGCGCATGGTAGTCGTAGCCGGTAAAGCGCGAGGCCGGAAACGCCTCGGCCATGACGATGGTCGAGGCGCCATGGCCACAGCCGACATCGGCCACTCGGGCACCGGCCTGCAGCTTGGCCACCACACCCTCCAGTGCCGGTAGCCAGTCGGCGACGAGGAAAGTCCGATAACCCGGCCTGAAGAACCGCTCGGTACCACTGAACATGCAGGGATGATGATCGCCCCAGGCGAGTGCGCCGTTGCCGCGCATGGCCGCGACCAACTTGTCCTTGTCATGGAACAGCGCCGCCAGCACCGAGGCGCCGCCGGCCATGTAGACCGGGGAGTCTTCCAGGGCCAGTGCCATGGCCTGCTCCTCGGGCAGGGTGAACTGTCCATCACGATGCACCAGATAGCCCGCCGCCGCCTGGCCATTGAGCCACTCACGCACAAGTCGTAGCTGACAGCCGGTCCGTTCGGCCAACGCCTCGGGCGTGACCGGCTGGCTGTCAGCCATGGCCCGATAAAGCCCGAGCTCATCCCCGAGAATGACATTGGCTAGCGTCGCTGCCGCGCCCATGTCACCCACCAGCTTGCCCATGAATTCCTGAAGCCGTGCCTCGTCCATGACCTGCCCTCCTCTTGCCAGAAGGCCACCGTCGGCGACGTCAGGTCCAGAGGCGGTGGTCGGATGGATGATCGAACCGCTTTGAAGCCGGTCCAGACTTTAAGTCTAGACCCGCCTGCGCTATCTTCGCCGCGCTGCCGGCAGCCCCGCCAATACCGGACGGCCGCACCCGCGCAGCGAAGGAATTGCCTGCATGCTCTCCAGCCGTACCCTCGTCCTGATCCTCGGCGTCGCCTTCATCATGCTCGACCAGTGGGTCAAACTGATCGCCCTGGTCGCCCTGAACAACCACAGCTATGTGTTCGGCAACCAGATCGTCTGGCTCGACCTGGCCCTGAGCATGAACCCTGGCGCGTTCCTCAGCCTCGGCGCCAGCTTGTCGCCGGGCCTCAAGCAACTGATCTTCGTGGCCGCGGTAGGCGTGGCATGCTGCTGGGCCGTGACCTGGGCGTTCAGGCACTGGCAAGCGACCCCGGTGAAGGCCGGCGCGGCCTACTTCATCGCCATGGGCGGCCTGGCCAACCTGATCGACCGGGTGCTGCGCGACGGCCATGTGGTCGACTACCTCGTGCTTAACCTCGGCCCGCTGCATACCGGCGTGTTCAACCTTGCCGACATCGCCATCATGGCGGGGGCGCTGGTGCTGGGATTGGGGGCGATGAAGAAACCGGCCATCGCGTGAAAGCTACCAAGTGCCCACCGCGCCCCTTGCAGCGCTCTCAGGATCGAGCGCCGCGTGGGCGGCGCCCGGTCTCATAGGCGCTTTACCTGTTTCGCCAAGCACCCGAATCGCTATTGCCCAGCAGCCTCCAACCGCTCCAGCAGCGCATCGGCCAACGCCTTGTCGGAGAACGGGTTCTGCCCGGTGATCAGCTCGCGATCGACCACCACATGGGGCTGCCAGGCCTCGGCGTAGCTCATGTCGCCTCCTGCGCCGGCCATGGCCTTGGCGGGATAGAACTGCAGACGCTGTTCCTTGAGCGAGCCTTCGAACATCTGCTCCTCAGGGTCAGAAAAAATGGTCATGCGATAGCCCTGGTACCTCCAGTCGCTGGCCGCTGGGGTTTCGCCACGGGCGAGCGCGGCGTGGTAGGCGACCGGATCCTGCTGCGCCGACAGCAGCGTGATCGGGCCGTGGCAGATGGCGGCGGTGGGCTTGCCGGCCTGGTGGAAATGGCGCAGCAAGGTGCCGACGTCAGGGTTATTGGCCAGGTCGATCAGCGGCGCATGGCCACCTGGGATGAAGATCCCCGCGTAACGATCCAGATCGCCCGCCAGCACCTCCTTCAACGACAGCGTGTCGCGAATGTCCGGCAGGCTTTCGACCACCTGGCGGATTCGCTGCATCTCGCCGGCATCGCCGCCGAAGTACATCGGGTCGATCGAGCGCTCGTCAACACTCGGCGCATTGCCCCTGGGCGTCACCAGCACCAGCTTGTAGCCGGCCTTTAGCAAGCGGTCGGCGGGCACGCCGAACTCGTTGAGGTAATAACCGGTGGGGTACGGCTTGCCGTCCTTGAGCGGTAACTGGTTCTCGCTGGACAACAACACCAGCACTTCGCCCTTCGCGGCAGCGGCGGCGTGGCCAGTCAGCAATGCGCCGGCCAGCGCCAGCGCAACGGGAGCAATCTTGTTCATGGTCGATTCCTGATTCAGTTGAATGGCGCGATATCCAGCGGGCGGGCAAGCTGCACTTGTGTCGGTGCGGCCAGCCAATCGGCGGTGGCGGCGCGGTAGGCCTGGTAATGGGGGCTGTGGCGATGGGCCTCGACGGCGGCCTCGTCGACGTACAGCTCGAACAGATCGAACGCCAGCGTCCCCCCCTCGCGCACGAACAGGTCGTAGCGCAGGTTGCCGGGCTCGGCGCGGGTCTGCTCGACCATCCGGCGCAGGGCCTGCTCGGTGGCGTCACGGTATTCGGGAAGGGGCTGGATGGCGGCGAAAATGGCGATGGTCATGGGCGACTCCCTCAACAGGTTGGGCCCATCCTAACCAGCACGCTATGATTCGATAATTCGAAAGCACTTATTCCTGCGATTCAATTCATGAATATCGGTAACAAGGACCTCAACCTGCTGCACCTGTTCCAGGTGCTCTACGAAGAGCGCAGCGCCTCCCGTGCCGCGCAACGCCTGGCGCTCAGCCAGCCGGCCCTGAGCCATAAGCTCAACAAGCTGCGCCACCAGTTCGGCGACCCGCTGTTCGTGCGCGCGCCACGCGGCCTCACGCCCACCCCCAGGGCCCACGAGCTGGCGCCGCAGGTGCAGCAGTTGATCGGGCACCTGCAGGACTTCTTCAGCCGCTGCGACGGCGAGCACTTCCTTGAACGCCCGGTCCAGTTGCACCTGTACAGCACCGACTACCTGGAGCAGACCTTGCTGCCCGGGCTGCTGCCGATTCTTCGCGACCAGGCGCCGAACCTGACCCTGGTCACCCACAACACCCGTGGCGACCTGCCCCGCGAGGCGCTGGAGAAAGGCACCTGCGACCTTGCAATCGCCGGCTTCTACAGCGACCTGCCAGACACATTCCACCAGCAGCGGCTGCTCTGCGAGGACTTCGCGGTGCTGGCCGCCGCCGACAACCCGAGGTTGGTCGACGGCCTGACCCTGGAGGCATTCGTGGCCTGCGACCACCTATTGACGACCTTGACCGGCGATCTCGACGGCCGGGTCGACCAGGCCCTGCGGGCTCTCGGCCGGCAACGCCGGGTGGTGGCCGGACTGTCCAGCTTCATCGCCCCCACGCGCCTGGTGCGCGGCACCGACCTGCTGCTGACGTGCCTGCGCTCGCTGGCCATGGAAGCAGTCGAGCGCGACCCCGGCCTGCGCCTGCATGCCCTGCCCCTGGTGCTGCCGCACGTCGAGGTGATGCAGATCTGGCACGCGCGCACCCACGCCGATCCCATGCGCCGATGGTTCCGCCAGCAGGTGTGGGAAGTGGCGCAACGGGTCATTGCACCAGCTGGTTGATCTCGATGATCGGCATCAGCACCGCCATGACGATCAGCAGCACCACCGCGCCCATGACCACGATCATCAACGGTTCGAGCAGCGCGGTCATGCCCATGGCGCGGCGCTCGATGTCCTTGGCCAGGCTGTCGGCGGCGCGGTCGAGCATCGGCGGCAGGTTGCCGGTCTTCTCGCCACTGGCGATCAGGTGGATGAGCAGCGGTGGAAAGACCTTCTCCACCGCCAGCGCCGAGGCCAGCCCGGCGCCCTCGCGCACCCGCGCCGTGGCCTCGTTGACGCACTGGTCGAGGCGTTCGTTGCCCAGGGTCTGGCGCGCCGCCTCCAGTGCCCGCAGCAAGGGCACGCCAGCGCTGCCGAGGATCGCCAGCGTGGCGGCGAAACGCGCCGTGTTCAGGCCCAGCACGAAACGCCCGAGCAACGGCAACCGCAGGACGCACCCATGCCACGCCAGGCGTGCCGCCGGGGCGCGCAGATAGACCCGCCAGCCCCAGAACGCTCCGGCCATCAGGGCGAAGCACAGCACACCCCATTCGCGCACGAAGTCACTGGCAGCGAGCATGGCCAGGGTCAGCCCGGGCAAGTCCTGGCGCGCCTGGGTGAAGGCACTGACCACCTGCGGTACCACATAGCTGAGCAGGAAGATGACGATACCCACCGACACCAGCCCCACCACGCCGGGGTAGATGAATGCCGTGAGGATCTTGCCGCGCAGGGTGTTGCGGTCTTCGATGTAGTCGGCCAGACGCTCCATCACCTGGGCCAGGTCGCCAGACTCCTCGCCCGCCGCCACCAGCGCCCGGTAGATTTCAGGGAAATCCCGCGGCCGGTTGGCCAGGGCATCGGCCAAGCGCATGCCGCTGCGCACATCCCCGCGCACCGCGCCCAGCAGTTGGGCCACATGCTTGCGCTCGGCCTGCTCCAGGGTCGCCCCCAGCGCCGCTTCCAGCGGCAGACCGGCGGCCAGCAGACTGGCCAACTGACGCGTGGCCCAGGCCAGGTCGCCGTCGGACAGCTTCACGCCGAACAGACCACTGCCCTGCCCGGCCACGTCCTGGACTTCGACCTCCAGGGTGGTCAGGCCCAGGGCGCGCAGCTGGGCCATCGCCGCCCCCGGACTGTCGGCTTCGAGCAGGCCCTTGACCACGCGGCCCTGGGCATCGGCGGCTTCATAGCGATAGCGGTTCATCAGGTGTCCCGTGTCACGCGCAGGATCTCTTCCAGGCAGGTGCTGCCGCTGTCGACCCAGCGTTGGCCATCCTCGCGCATGCTGCGCATACCGTTGCGCCGGGCGGCGACGCGCAGGGCCTGTTCATCCGCGCCCTGGTGCACCAGGCCACGGACCTCGTCGTCCACGCAGAACAACTCGTGGATGCCGGTGCGGCCGCTGTAGCCGCAGTGGTTGCAGTGCGCGCAACCCACCGCGCGGTATTGCCCGGGCGTGGCCGGGTCGGGCTCGCGGCAGTGCGGACACAATCGGCGTACCAGGCGCTGGGCCAGCACCCCAAGCAGCGCCGAGGCCAGCAGGAACGGCTCGACGCCCATGTCGACCAGGCGGTTGACCGCCGACACCGCGTCGTTGGTGTGCAGGGTGGCCAGCACCAGGTGCCCGGTCAGCGAGGCCTGCACGGCGATCTGCGCGGTCTCCAGGTCGCGGATCTCGCCGATCATGATCACGTCCGGGTCCTGGCGCAGGATGGCGCGCAAGGCCACGGCGAAGCTCATGTCGATACGCGCGTTGACCTGGATCTGGCTGATGCCCGGCAAGTCATACTCCACCGGATCCTCCACGGTGAGGATGTTGCTGACGCTGGCGTCCAGCCGCGCCAGGGCGGCGTACAGGCTGGTGGTCTTGCCCGAACCGGTGGGGCCGGTGACCAGCACGATGCCGTGGGGCTGGCGAATCAGCTGGTCGAGCCGCGCCAGGATGCCTGCGTCCATGCCCAGCGCCTCCAGGCGCAGACGTCCGGCCTGCTTGTCGAGCAGGCGCATCACCACCCGCTCGCCATGGCCGGTGGGCACGGTGGACACACGGATATCGATCGGTCGCCCGGCCACGCGCAAGGCGATGCGCCCGTCCTGGGGCAGGCGCTTCTCGGCGATATCCAGCTGCGCCATGATCTTGATCCGCGACACCAGCGCGCCGTGCAGCGCCTTGCGCGGCGAGACCACGTCGCGCAGGGTGCCGTCGACCCTATAGCGCACCAGGCAGTGGCTTTCGAACGGCTCGATATGAATGTCGCTGGCCTGGTCGCGCGCGGCCTGGGTGAGCAAGGCGTTGATCATGCGGATCACCGGCGCATCGTCCTGGGCCTCGAGCAGGTCGGTGACTTCCGGGATGTCCTGCAGCAGGCGGTCCAGGTCCACTTCGTTCTCCGCAGCCCCCACCACCGCCGCCGCGCTGCCGGTGTCGGCGTAGGCGCTGGCCAGCAGCGCATCCATCTGCGCATCGGCGAGCGCCTCGAGCCGCGCCGGGCCATGGCGTCTGCGCACCTCAGCCACTGCCCAGGCCGGGCTCGACGGGCAGCGCGACAGCACCGACCCGTCCTCACCGTCCACCCGCAGCACCAGGCGCTGGGCCTTGGCCCAGGCGTATGGCAGGCGGCTCATCGCGCCACCTCGTCCACCGGCACCGCGCGGATCGCGGCCCGCGGTGCGCGCAGCGCCGCCGGATGGACTCGCCCTTGCTCGGGCACGCCCTGCCCCACCGGCGGCAGCAGCGGCATGTCCATGTCCGGCAAGGCCCAGGAGTGCTCGGGCTTGAGGCTGCCCTGGGCGCGGCGGATGAAGTCGTAGCGATTGAGGGTGATGCTGCGCCCGACCGCCGCATCGCGCACGATGTACGGACGCAGGAACACCATCAGGTTGGTCTTGCTGCTGGCGCGGCGCTCGCTGCGAAATAACGCACCGACCCCCGGCAGCCCGGACAGCCATGGAATGCCCTCGTTGGTCTGGGTGTAGCCGTCCTGCAGCAGGCCGCCCAGGACCATGATCTGGCCATCGTCGAGCAGAATGCTGGTGTCGATGGCGCGCTTGTTGGTCACCGTGCCGGCCGCGCTGGAGGCGCGCTGGTCGACGCTGCTGACCTCCTGGTAGACGTCCAGCTTGACCGTGCCGCCCTCGGAGATCTGCGGACGCACGTTCAGCCGCAGCCCCACCTCCTCGCGCTGGATCGTCTGGAACGGGTTGTTGCTGTTACCGCCACCGTCGGTGACGTACTGGCCGCTGACGAAGGGGATGGTCTGGCCGACGAAGATGCTCGCCGCCTCGTTGTCCAGGGTCAGCAGGTTGGGTGTCGACAGCACGTTGCTGCCACCTTTGCTTTTCAGCGCCCGGGCCAGCACCTTGAGGTCGAGTACCTCGCCGATGCCCGGGATCTTCACCGTACCGTCGACCACCCCTACCGACAGCCCCTTGGGCAGCACGTCGATGCTGCTGGGTCCTTTGACCAGGCCGCTGCCACCGAGGTTGGCGCCGCCAAACACGCCATTCTTGCCGAGGTTGCCGGCCTGCCACTGGATGCCGAACTCGTTGGCGTCGTCCTCGCCGACCTCGACGATCAGGCTTTCCACCACCACCTGGGCGCGGCGCTGGTCGAGCTGGTCGATGACCTCGCGCAGGCTGCGGTACAGCGGCTCGGGCGCGGAGATCAGCAGGGTGTTGGTGGTTTTGTCGGCCTGGATGGTCGCGCCGCCGGCGGAGAACGCGAGCCCCTGGTCGTTCTGCTGGGTGCTGCTGCCATAGCCATTCGGTGTAGTACCGGCGCTCTGGTTGCTGCTGCGGCTGGCATTGGCGTTGTTGTTGGCACTGTTGCCCTGCGCGCTGCCGCCATTGCCGCTGGTGCCGTTGCCACTGCCGCCGGTGAGCATGCCGCCGCCGCTGAGCAGCGCGCGCGTGGCGTCGTTGCCGGCAGTGTCGCTCTCGCCGGTCAGCAGCCCGCGCAGGCTCTGCGCCAGCTTGTCGGCCTGGGCATTGCGCAGGTACACCACGTGCAGGTTGCCGGCGCTGTTCTGGGCGTTGTCGAGCTTGTAGATCAGGTCACGGGCCAGCTGGGTGCGCTCGGGGCTACCGGAGCGGATCACCACGCTGTTCGAACGCGGGTCGCCCAGCACGCTGATCTTCTGGGTCGGGTCGTTGCCCTGGCTGTCGAGCAGTTCGTTGACCATGCCGGCGATGTCGCTGGCGATGCCGTTGTTGACCGCCACCACGTCGGTGTCGATGGCCGTGGGAATGTCGACCCGGTCGAGGATCTGCGCCACCCGTTCGAGGTTCTCGGCGTAGTCGGTGACGACAAGAGTGTTGTTGCCGGGGTAAGCGTTGATCGGGTTGTCGGGCGAGACGATCGGGCGCAGCACCGGGATCAGGTTGACGGCGTTCTCGTACTGCAGGCGGAAGGTGCGGGTGACCATGCCGTTGCCGGCATCACGGTCCCCGGTCACCAGCGCGCCGCCGAGCAGCTTGGCGTCGGCCTGGGGCACCACCTGGGCCACGCCGCCGACGTCGACCACGCTGAAGCCCTGCATGCGCAGGGCCGACAACAGCATGCCGTAGGCCTTGCTGGCGGGTACCTCACCCTCTGACACCAAGGTCAGTTGCCCTTTGACTCGCGGATCGACCAGGAACTGCCGGCCGGTGGCGCGGGACAGGCCGCGCACCACCGCCTGGATATCGGCATCGACGAAGTTCAACTGCACTGGCTGGTCACCCAGCGGATTGCCCGGAACCGGCGCCGCCACGGCGCGGCTGTGGCGCTGGCCGACCCGAGGAGCGGGTTGGCGCGTTGCCGAGCGGGTCTGTGGCCCGGGCTGCGCACGATGATCCAGCACGCCCGTCGAAGCGCCGGCCTCGGCCAGCGGGCGGCCCAGCTCGCTGCTGGCCAGGGGGCGTTGCGCGCTCGGCGCGCTGGCGCAGGCGCTGAGCGCCAGGGCCAGGAGCAAGGGCGCGAACGGCAGTCGCGGTGAACGGAGGCACGTCATGAAGGGTCCTTAGCGCCATGCGCCTGATCCATGCGAAGGGTTCCGGAGAAGGTCGCCGGGCTGCCCGGCTCGGCAGCCGGGTCGCGACGTAGCGCCAGTTGGCCGATGTCCAGCCCCAGCCGCGGCGGCACGCCCTGCAGCCAGGCCATCGCCGCTTCGGCCGGGGCCCGCTGCCAGCTCAGGCGCCAGGCATCGCCCTCGGCGTCGAGCTGTGTCTGTGCCAGCAGGCCGGCCTGTTCCAGGCTTTGCCGCAATGCCAGGGCGGTGTCTGCGGGGCGCTGCGCCAGGCGCTCGCCGAGCAGCGCAGCGAGCGCCTGGGCCTGGCCGCGCAGCTTGGGTGTCTCGGCTTGCCAGTGGTCGATCTTGGCCAAGGCCGGCTGGACCAGCACCTGCCAGCAAAACAACACGCCGAGCAGCCCACCGCCCAGGGCGACGGCCCGGCGCTCCCGCACGGCCAGGGCCTGCCAGCGTTGCCGCCCCTGCGCGCGGACGGTAGCCAGGCGCGCTTTAATCGACATGGGCCAGTTCCTCGCCGGATGGCTTGGCCGCGCGCAGGGTCCAGCCTTGCCCGCTGGTCTGTGCGTCAATGCCACGGGCGGCAAGATCGGCCTGCCAGGCGCTGCCCGCCGGGACCTTGCCGCCGTCGGCCAGGGCGGTGATACGCAACTGACCATCCTGGTAATCCATGGCCTCGACATTGCCGACCAGGAACGGCATGACCTGCCCGGCACCGTCCAGCAATGCCGCCAACCCGACCGCCGTGCCGCCGTGAAGTTGCTGGCGTGCCTGCTGCAGCGGGTTGAGCACCACCGGCAACTGTGGGAAGGCCAGGCGCACCTGCGCAACCATGTGGCTACGCAACGCGTCACCTTCACTGGCCAATTGAGCCGCGTAAAGATTGAGGCCCAGGCACCAGGCCAGCGTCGCCGCAACCCAGATGCCCAGCGTGCGCCCCCAGGCCATCGGCTTCGCCGGCCCGGTCAACCCGCCGGAAAGATCCACCACTGACGGTGCAGCGTCCTGACAGGCGTGCAACCCGGCTACCTTGATCCCACCGATCTGCAGCCACGCCTGCAGCCGCGCCAGTTCCGCCAAGCCGAGCCAGGCCACCGCGACCTGCCCATCGACCCGGCGCGGCCCGTGGGCGACATGGACCTGCCCGGCATCCCCCAGCACCAGCCCCTGCACCGCACAACCCACCGCCGCCGTCAGACGCTTGCCGGTCAGAGGCGGCATGGCGATGTCCAAGGCCAGGCTATCCTGCTCGTGCAGGTGCAGACGCCAGGGCGCACCCTTGGCCTGCCGAAGCAGTTGCCCGCGGTTCGCCTGGCCACACCGATCGGCCAGGCGATACTCCAGCAGCGACGCCTCGTCCAGTTCGGCCAGCGGTGCCAGCCACACGTCCATGACCGTATTCATGCGCCCACCCGCCGCCAGATGACATCCGGCAACTGCCCCTCGCGCTGGCGCAGCAGCGCCTGCAGGGCAAGCTCGCGATTGCCCAGGCGCACCAGGCCGCGCAGGCGGAACCAGTCGCTGTTGATCCCCACCCGCACATTGGCCATGGCCAGGGATGGCATGCGCAGGCGATTGACGAAATCGCCGCGATTGATGAACCAGCGCCCGCCATCGCGCTCAGCCACCAACGCCGCGGCCTGCTGCAGCGACAGGCCCGGCACCTGGGCGGCCAGCACTTCGGCGCTGGCGGTGTTGCCATTGACCCAGGTCAGCGCCGGCAGCACCGTGACGAAACGGCGCAAGCGCTCCAGGGCTTGGCCATCCATGCCCTTGAGCCCGGCCAGGCCCTCGACGCTGCGCAGCATCGGGCGCCTGGCCGGCAACGCTTCGACGGCACCACCCGGTGAAGTCGCCCGGCCGCTGTCCAGTTTGCCGAGAGCGGCCAGCGGGCGCTGTGGGTAGCTGTCGATCACCTGTCCGGCGATGGCCGTGGCCAGGCGCTCATTGATCCCGATCAGCGCGCACAGACGCTTGAAGGTCGCCAACGCCTCGGCGTCCACCTGGCCATCAACCATCAGGTTGCGCAGGTTGAACTTGCCCTGCTCGTCCTCCAGTTGCCCGTCGAAGCGCACGCTGCCGGACGGCACGTCGCGCATCGGCTGAGCCCAGGGCTGACCGCCACGCACCAGCGGATCGCGCAAGCGCTGTGCGAACAGCACCTGGCGGCTGAACTGCAGGCCGCCTTCCAGGGCCCACTGGCCCTGCAATGCCAGTTGGTGGTTCTCCATCTGACGGGTCAGCAAGCCCTGACGCTCGATCATGCCGGCGGCGATCACCGCCACCACTGCGGCGATCAGCAACGCACTGATCACGGCCATGCCCTCCTGGCGCGCCATGGCCGGTCACAACTGCCAGGAGCCGAGATCGGCATTCACCCCGTCGCCGCCAGCCTGGCCGTCGGCGCCCAGGGAGAACACATCGATCTCACCGTTGGCGCCCGGGTTCAGGTACTGGTACGGGCGCCCCCAGGGGTCGTTGGGCAGGCGGTCGAGGTAGGCGCGCCATTGGCCGTCCTTGGCCTGGGCCGGTTTTTCCACCAGCACTTTCAGGCCCTGGTTCTGGTTGGGGTAGGCGCCATTGTCCAGTCGGTACAGCTTGAGTGCCTGCATCAGCCCGCCGATATCCTGGCGCGCCGCGGTGGCGCGGGCCTGGTCAGGGCGATCGAGCACCTTGGGCACCACCATCGCCGCGAGAATCCCGAGGATCACCACCACCACCATGATCTCGATCAGGGTGAAACCCTGCTGGCGGAGTCGATGGGCGGGCATGTTGCGGCGGACGATCTGCATCTCGGCATTCCTTGCGTGAGTTCGAATCGGGGGCCGATTGTGGCAAGCCGGTATGTCACGGATATTGAAAAAGCTCGGGAGTCGGCGTCGTCAAACCGTCATCGCGCCGCTCTACAGTACCGCTTTGGCCTGCGCGAGAATGGAGCCCCTGTGCGCACCACCGAGGACGGTTTCACCCTGATCGAAGTGTTGGTGGCATTGACCATCGTCGCCGTGGCCATGGCCGCCGCCGTGCGCGCCACCGGCTTGATGACCCAGGGCAACGGGCTGTTGCGCGACAAGGGGCTGGCCCTGCTGGCGGCCCAGGGGCGCCTGGCCGAACTGCGCCTGGAGGGTGGCGCGAAGCCCGGCGTCAGGCAGTTCGAATGCGACCAGGGGCGTTTGCGCCTGCGCTGCGAACAACGAATCGCACAGGCGCGGGCCGGATTGCTGGAGGTGTCGCTGCAGGTGTTCGAGCGCCAACGCGAAGGGCCTGCGCTGGCGCGATTGCAAACATTGGTGGGTCAGTGAACGCAGCGCATCATTTCACCGTGACGCCCGCCTCAGGATGCCCCGCCTCCACCCGCGCCGCATACCGCTGCGCCAGCACCGCGCAGACCATCAGCTGGATCTGATGAAACAGCATCAACGGCAGGATCATCGCCCCGATGCCGCCACCGACGAACAACACCTGCGCCATGGACACGCCCGTCGCCAGGCTCTTCTTGGAACCGGCGAACAGGATAGTGATGCGGTCCTCGACATTGAACCCCAGCACTCGCCCGAGCAGTCGTGTGCCCAGCAGCACCACCGCCAGCAGGATGCCGCACACGGCGAACAGCCCGGCCAGGTGCGGCGGCGAGACCGTATGCCACAGGCCCGTGACCACCGCTTCGCTGAAGGCGGTGTACACCACCAGCAGGATCGAGCCCTGGTCCACCACCTTCAGCCAGCGTGCATTGCGCTTGACCCAGGCGCCGATCCAGCGGCGGGCGACCTGTCCGGCGACGAAGGGCACCAGCAACTGCAAGGTAATCTTCAGTACCGCGTCCAGCCCGGAGCCGGTGTCGCCCGAAGCGCCCAGCAGCAGCATCACCAGCAGCGGCGTCAAGAAGATCCCCAACAGGCTCGAGGCCGCCGCGCTGCAGATCGCCGCCGGCACATTGCCCCGGGCCAGCGAGGTGAAGGCGATCGCCGACTGCACCGTGGCCGGCAAGGCGCACAGGTACAGCACGCCCAGGTAAAGTTCATTGCCCACCAGCGGCACGAACAGCGGCTTGAACGCCAGCCCCAGCAGCGGGAACAGCACGAAAGTGCAGGTGAACACCAGCAGGTGCAGGCGCCAGTGGCCGGCACCGGCGATGATCGCCTCACGCGACAGCTTGGCGCCGTGCAGGAAGAACAGCAGGCCGATGGCCAGGTTGGTCAACCAGCCGAACAGCAGCGCGCCCTCGCCGGAGCACGGCAGTACGGTGGCGATGAACACCACCCCGAGCAGTGCCAGGGTGAAGTTGTCGAACAGCATCCGTAGATATCTCATCACAGTTTCCGTCTTGTCTTTGTGCAAGCCCGGACGATAAGGTCTTGGCCTTTGTGCCGCTAACGCCGGAACCCCTGTCGGTGTCGCCCAACGGACACCTCGCTTCGCCACGCCCCTGATCCACGACAAGGAACGCCCCACCATGAAACGCCCCCCTCGCCTGCTGCTGGCCACCGCCCTGACGCTGGCCGCGCCCCCCCTGCTGGCCAACAACTTGCAAACCACCGTCGATGACGTCATCCCGGCGCTGATGCGCGAGCAAGGCATTGCCGGCATGGCCGTGGCGGTGTATGCCAACGGCCAGTCGCATTACTTCAACTACGGCCTGGCCGACAAGGCCAGCCGCCAGCCGGTTAGCCGCGACACGCTGTTCGAGGTCGGCTCGGTGAGCAAGACCTACACCGCGACCCTCGCCGCCTTGGCCAGCGCCGAAGGCAAGCTCGACTTGCAGGCCCCCGCCAGCCGCTACCAGCCGGCCCTGGCCAAGGCCTCGATCGGCAAGGCCAGCGTCCTGGAACTGGGAGCCTACAGCGGTGACTGCCTGCCCTTGCAGTTCCCCGATGAAGTACAGACGCCGTCCCAGACCCTGGCCTGGTTCCAGCACTGGCAGCCCCGCTTCGCACCCGGCACTCACCGCTGCTACTCCAACCCCAGCCTGGGCCTGTTCGGTGACCTGGCGGCCCGTGCGCAGCACCAACCGTTCGCCAAACTGATGACCCAGCAGGTGCTGCTCCGCCTGGGGCTCAAGCACACTTACCTGGAGGTTCCGGCCAGCGCCCGCGGGCTCTACGCGCAAGGCTACGACGCCAAGGACCAGCCGGTGCGGGTCAACCCGGGCCCCTACGCCGAGCAGGCCTACGGCATCAAGACCAGCGCCAGCGACCTGCTGCGCTATGTGCAACTGCAACTGCAGCCGGACACGCTTGACCCCGCCATGCGCAAGGCCATCGCCATCACCCAGTCCGGTTACTTCCAGGTCGGCGCGATGATCCAGGGCCTGGGCTGGGAGCGCTACCCCTACCCGGTCAGCCTCGACACCTTGTTGGAATACAACGGCGCCAAAATCATCCGCGGAGAAAACCCGATCCAGGCGCTGAACCCGGCGCTGCCCGCCGATCCAGCCGCCTGGTACAACAAGACCGGCGCCACCGGCGGCTTCGGTGCCTACGTGGCGTTCGTGCCGTCCAGGCAGATGGGCATCGTCCTGCTGGCCAACCGCAACTACCCCAACGAAGAACGCGTGCGCGCCGCGCAACGCATCCTTTCCAGCCTGGAGCCGTGACATGCTGAAGATCCTGGGCAAGGCCTCGTCGATCAACGTGCGCAAGGTACTGTGGACCTGCGCCGAACTGAACCTGCCGTTCCAGCGCGAAGACTGGGGCAGTGGCTTTCGTGCCACCGACACGCCCGAGTTCCTGGCGCTGAACCCCAACGCCACGGTGCCGGTGATCGTCGATGGCGACTTCGTGCTGTGGGAGTCCAATACCATCCTGCGTTACCTGGTCAACCAGTACGGCGGCGAGGCGCTCTACCCCGGCGCCCCGCGCGCCCGCGCCGCGGTCGACCAGTGGCTCGACTGGCAGGCCACCGACCTCAACGACGCCTGGCGCTACCCGTTCATGTCGCTGGTGCGTCAATCGCCGGCGCATCAGGACCCTGCACTGCTGGCCGCCAGCAGCGCCCAGTGGACGGCCAGGATGCGCCTGCTCGAAGCGCGCCTGCAGGCCACCGACGCCTATGTCGCTGGCGACGCCTTCAGCCTCGCCGACGTGGCCATCGGCCTGTCCCTCAACCGCTGGCGGCGCACGCCGCTGGAGCACCCGCAACTGCCGGCGCTGGAGGCCTATCATGAGCGCCTGCGGCAACGCCCCGGCTACCTCGAGCACGGCGACAACGGACTGGCGTGACAGAACCGGGAAGATTGTCCGACAAGATGTAGTGACTAAAAATAATCACTACAAATCTGTTGACGCCCTTCCCGCGCCTTGTGCATGATGAGGCCGTCTCCCCGATCGGGAGCGGTGGCAAGGGTGTTCCAGACGGCCTGCGCGGTAACGCAGGCCGTCCGTGGAGAGGGAAACTGCCCAGAAGGCAGCGTGAGAAAGCCCCTGTTGCGAAGCTGCTGTAGCAGCCTTGGTTAGCGCGCTACATCGTGTGGCGCCGAATGTGAACTTCAGCCGAACTTCACCAACGAATGAGAGTAATGGGGGCTTTATGATGAACTTGAACAACAATCCAACCATCGACCAATTGGCCCGTCTGTTCGCCGCGCGCAAGGACAGCCTCGACGACCACCTGCTGTGGGTCAGCCAGTCCGGTGAGGTCCGCCTGGACCGCCTGCCGCCGAACACGGTCGAAGCCGAATTCGAATCGCACATGCCCAGCATGCGCGCCCGCTTCAAGGTCTACCGCCGTGGCCAGGGCTACGTCGGCAAGAAGGCCGCCGCCGACACCACCTTCGTCGGTCGCGTACTGCAGACCCTGCAACAAGAATGGCCCGCCGCCCGCGAGCGGCAGGCAATCAAGGTGATCGACGCGCTGAACTGAAGCGGCGCAGCACACCGTTTCTTGAGCCCGGCCTGAAAAGGCCGGGCTTTTTCATTGCTGCTAGGCGAGGCGCCGACGTGGCACCTGTTCCGGTAATGGCAAAGCGCCGGTTGCCAGGGCGCGGGCGCGATCCACGCCCCAGACCAGCGCACGGGTCATGGTTTCGCCCGGCCGCGAGGGGTAGTACTCCTCGAGCAAGGCCTCGCCGCTGCGCGCATACAGTCCGAGAAACAACTGTGTGGCACCGACCCTGGATAGGCGCACCTGCACATCGAAGCTGGTGCCGTCGCTCAGTTCCTCGTCGTGACAGCGACTGTGCATCTGCGCATCGGCCCACTGCCAGTAGGTCTCTTCCCTGATTCGCATTGAAGTCGATACTCCGTGTCTGAAATCCCGCGCAAGAAAAGCACAGCCTAGGGCCTTCGGCGAGGGGGACGCACCGATACCATGAGCGGGGTCAAGAAATGGCGGGAAAGGCGCGCCGTCGGGCGGTTTCGTGTTGATTGATCAAACGTGATGCGGGGCAAGCCCGCTCCTGCTTGTGAGAGCGGGCTTATGAGGTCAACGCAGGTTCACTTCTTCGACGGGACACGCGGGGTGAAACGCCCCTTCTTGGCCCGTTGCAGGTGCGCCGGTTGCAGTTGCTCCGACTCGTCCAGGGTCATGTTGGCAAAGCCCAGGCGAACAGCCGCCTGGCCGCAGCGTACCTGGCTGTTGATCGGAAACGCATCGTTCAAGTCTTCGAAATAGGATTCGCTCATGCCCTGTCTCCCTCCAATGGCAACCGTGCCGGCAGGCAATACACCTGCCTAGTGAAGCGACGGTCCGTTGAAGTGAGACTAGCCGGTCATTTGCAGACCAGCCGGGCAAAATCTCCTGGCCCGACCAATGGCAACTGGCCTTACTTCAGACGTACCGCCGTGCCGGTGGCGAACACCACGACCATGCCACCCTGTACCGACGGCATGCTGATCTCGAAGTCCACGCCCACCAACGCATCGGCTTGCAACTGCCGTGCCCGCGCCATGAGTTCCTCGGTGGCCTGCTCACGGGCCAGCTTCAGCGCGCCCTCCAGGGTCTGCGAGCGGCCGCCGAAGACGTCGCGAAAGCGCGCGAAGAAATCGCGCACGAAGTTGATCCCCTGCACCGATTCGGCGCTGACCACGCCGAGGTACTCGGCAATCGGGCGACCGTCGAGCTGGCTGGTGGTGCTGATGATCATGGATGTCGCTCCTGAAACAAGACAAAAGAGCACGATCCTAACAAATCCGCCGCAAGCAAATTACACAAGCAATATATTGAATAATTATTTGCCGACTCCTAGAATTCCAGCGCAGGACCACGCAAGGAGCGTACATGACCGCCATCCCCGAACAGCCGCCGGCCCGTTGGAGCGAACTGCTCAGCGGCGGCAACGCGCTGCGCTCGATCGCCCTGGCTGGCGGTGTCGCCCTGCACGCCATCAATGTCTACATCGTCACTACCCTGCTACCGACGGTGATCGAAGAGATCGGCGGGCTGGCCTTCTATGCCTGGAACACCACCCTGTTCGTGGTCGCCTCGATCATCGGCTCCACCCTCTCCACCCGCCTGCTGGCCCGTGGCGGACCGCGGGTCGCCTACCTGCTGGCACTGCTGGTGTTCACCCTTGGCGCAATGCTCTGCGCCCAGGCCGGGAGCATGCCGGTGCTGCTGCTCGGGCGTAGCGTGCAGGGCCTGGGAGGCGGCATCCTGTTCGCCTTGAGCTATGCGCTGATCCACCTGGTGTTCGACAGCCGCCTGTGGCCTCGCGCCATGGCCCTGGTCTCGGCGATGTGGGGCGTGGCCACGCTGTGCGGCCCGGCCGTGGGCGGAGTGTTCGCCGAGGGCGGGCACTGGCGCTGGGCATTCTGGTCGCTGTTGCCGGTGGCTGGCGCCCTGGCGCTGATCGTCTGCCTGCGCCTGCCGGCGCGCCAGGCGCTGGACGACAATGGCGCGCGCCCGGCCTACGGGCTGATCGCCTGCCTGGTGGCCTCGGTGCTGGCGATCTGTGCGGCCAGCCTGGCCGACAGCCTGTGGATCAACCTGGCCGGCATCGTCGCCGGCCTGGCCATCGCCGCGCTGATCGCCCGCCTCGATCCCAGGGCGCGCCACCACCTGCTGCCCACGGGCGCCTACAGCCTCAGGCAACCGATGGGCGCACTGTTCGCCATGATGTGCCTGCTGGTAGCAGCCATCACCACTGAAATCTATGTGCCCTACTTCCTCCAGCGCATCCATGGTTTCGGCCCACTCGCCGCCGGCTACCTGACCGCCGTGATGGCCGCAGGCTGGACGGTCGGCGCCCTGGCCAGCGCCGGCCGTGACCGTGAAGGCGGCGCCTGGCAGATCCGCAGTGGGCCGCTGGTGGTCGCGGTGGCGCTGCTGGCCCTGGCCCTGCTGACCCCCGCCCCGGCCTGGATCGCCAGCGCGCCGGGCCTGGCCTTGTTCGCCCTGGCCCTGGCCGGCGTGGGCCTGGGGATCGGCCTGGGCTGGCCGCACCTGCTCACCCGGGTGCTGCAGGCAGCGCGCCCCGGCGAGGAAAACCTCGCCTCGGCCTCGATCACCACCGTGCAACTTTACGCCACCGCCCTGGCTGCGGCCCTGGCCGGGCTGGTCGCCAATGGTGCCGGGCTGGTCGAGCCCGGCGGCGAGCAAGGCGCGCGCCAGGCGGCGCTGTGGCTGTTCGCCGTGTTCGCCTGCGCACCGCTGCTGGCCCTGCCGTTGGCGCTGCGCCTCACCTCTGTAAGGAAGGAGTGCCCATGAAGGAATCCAAGGAAGTCTACGAGCGGATCAGCGAGCAGTTCGAAGACTTCACCAGCCACGCCAGCCAGCGCGGGGTCGAGGTCGACACGTTTCGCTACATGGCCGGCGACGTAACCGGCGATGAGATTCTCGACCTGGCCTGCGGGCATGGCTTCTTCAGCCGCCGCCTGAAGGACTGGGGCGCGGCTCGGGTGCACGGCGTGGACATCTCGCCGAGCATGATCTACCAGGCGCGCCAGGCCAACGACGGCATCGCCTACGAAGTGCGCGACGTGGCGCAGATGGGCCGCATCGGCCAGTTCGACAAGGTTACCGCCGCCTGGCTGTTCAACTACGCCGGCAGCGTCGAGGAGCTGCGGCGCATGTTCGAGAGCGTCGCGCTGAACCTCAAACCGAACGGACAGCTGATCGCCTACACGGCGAATCCCGCCTTTGACCTGGCCTTGGGCAATTTCACCGAATACGGCATCCGTGTGCTGGACGAGCAGCCGGTGGAAGGCGGCCTGCGCTGCCAGGGGCAATTCATGAGCTCACCGCCTGCGGACTTCACCTATTACCGCTGGGACAAGGCAGTCTACGAGCAGGCCGCCCACGATGTCGGCCTGCGCAATGTGCGCTGGATTGCCCCGCTGATCAGCGGGATCCGCAAGAAGGCGCATCCGCCGGGATATTGGGACCTGTTCGAACAGAACAGCCTGCAGGTCGGGTTGATCTGCAGTCGCTGAAATGATCGGGGCTTACGCATATCCCTGTGGGAGCGGCCTTGTGTCGCGAAAGGGCCGCGAAGCGGCCCCGGTAATTTCAGCGTTTCACCGCAATAGGGGCTGCTGCGCAGCCCTTTCGCGACACAAGGCCGCTCCCACAGAGATCGCGCCAGATTGAGGGGCCTGAGCAAGACGGTTGCTCCCACAGGGATAGTACAGCGCTCAGGAAGGCCTCAAACCTGCACCAACCACTCATCCACCAACCCCTGGCGCGCCAAGGCCTCGCACCAGGCCGGCTCGGCCTCGACCTGGACTTCGTTGCAGTCGAGCTCATGCAACGTCTGTAGTATCCGCAAGGCCCCCAGATCCTCCAGCACCTGGCAACGGGCCCGTGCATACCGACCGTCCCGCCTCGCCTGCGCCCCATGCAAAACCAGCGTCGGCGCACGCCCGTCGAGCATCTTGGCCGAAGCCGGGCAGTCCAGCCCCTGGTCGACCAATACCCGCAAGGGCACCACCGGTTCGGCGCGTTGCCCGGCAACCTGCGCCACCAGCGAGGTGTCGCAGGCCTTCACCCAGTCACAAGTGCTCAGCAGCGCCGAGGCCCTGCCCCGCCAGTGCGCCAGGGGCGCCTGCTCGTCGCAATGGCTGAGCATCGCGCCCTCGCCAATCGCGCCGATCTCCAGCGCCGCCGGACGCAATACCCGCACCCACGGGCGCTGGCGTTCGATGCGCGAGAAGAACCCGCGATTGAGCGCCCGCGCACGTGGGCAGGGCAATGCCTCGACCACGATGCCCGCCTCGCGCAGGCGATCCGCGCCGATGCTCTGCGAGACGTCGCCGCTGGCCGTGACCACCCGGCTTACCCCCGCCGCCACCAGGGCATCGGCGCACGGCGGCGTGCGACCCTGGTGGCCGCAAGGTTCCAGGGTCACATAGGCGGTCGCCCCGCGCGCCGCCGGGCCTGCCTCGCGCAGGGCGTGCACTTCGGCGTGGGGCTGGCCGGCGCGCTGATGCCAGCCGCGCCCTACCACCTGCCCGGCGTTGACGATCACGCAACCGACCCGCGGGTTGGGCATGGTGCTGTACAGGCCCTGGCTGGCGAGCGCCAGGGCCATGTCCAGGTAATGGCGGTCGATCGCACTCACGTGCGCACCAGCGCCAACAGGTAGCGGGCTTCGCCGTGCTGGCGCTCGATCACCTCCAGCCCCTCCCAGGTGAAGCCATGGGCCTCAAGGGTCTGACGGATACCATCGTCGGTGAAGAAGTAGCCTTGGCGCTGGTTGTCCATCTCGCGCCAGCCCGGCTGCGGATGGGCCGCGTCGACCCCGAACACGTTCAGCCCCACCAGCGCGCCGGGGCGCAGCAGGCGGCGCACATGGGCCAGGTACGCGCCCCACTCGTCCGGATGCTGGTGGTGGAAGCAGCCATTGTCCAGGGCCGCATCGAACACCGTGCCCGGCGCCGGCTGCCAGTCCTGCATGGCCTTGTTCACCAGGTCCAGGCGATCGCCCCAGCGTTTGCGCAGCAACGGCCAGCTGGAGTTCTCGACGATATCCAGGCCGGTGACCCGATGCCCGGCGAGGATGAAGGTGGAGGCGTCACGGCCACGGCCCACGCCGATGTCCAGTACATGCTGATCAGCACGGGGGTCGAGACGCTCGAGGAAAGCCTGGGCCGCCTGGATCATGCCGATGTCCCACGACCACTCGTCCTCGCCATGGCTGTAGCGGTGCACGAACGAAGTATCGAGGGCCTTGCGGTAGTCGCCCTGGGCCATGAAGTCACTTGCTTGCTTGCTCATGTGCTGCTCCTCAGGACGCCAGGCGGGCGTCGATGCCGTAGATGCGCCCGTCATAGGAACTGGCCAGGAAGGCGCCGCTGACGGCGTCGTGGGTCAGGCAGGAAATGCCGCTGGCGGTCGGCCGCTGCATGGGCAGCCAGCGCCGCGAGACCAGGTCGAACAGTGCCACGGTACCGTTGTAGGCCGCGGTGGCGATCACCCGGCCATCAGCGGAGGCGGCGATGCACTTGATCGAGTGCTGGTGCGGCGAGTCGAACACCTCGTCGCCGGTCTCCAGCCACAGGCGCAGCTTGAGGTCGCGACCGATGCTGGCGAAACCGCCGGTGATCGGGCAGCAACCATTGGAAATACGCGTATGCGCCCCCTCGATATGCCGCACGCTGCTGAAATCCTCGATGCTGTGCAGCGCGGCATCGGCCGAGGCGCAGACGCTGAACAGGTGGCGCTGGTCGGCGGCCACGCCCTTGATCGCGTTGTCATGCATGGGGATCGACGCCACCAGGCGCAGCCCGCCCTGGCCATCATGGCCGAACACCAGGCCTTCGCCGGTATAGGTGCCGATCAACGCCAGGTCTTCGCCATTCCTGACGAAGGTGGCGCCGCAGTTGAGTGGCGAACGGTGCTGGTACAGCATGCGCCCGGACAGGCCATCGAACACCTGGCCCATCTGGCCGCCGGTCAACAGCAGCGGGCCGAACGGCAGGAGGAAGTTGCACAGGCTGCCGACACTGGTCACCGGCTGGTCGTCACGGTGCAGAATGCCAGCATCGCCAATGCTGTACTGGCGCTCTTCGCTGCGCACCACGGCGTTAATGCTTACCGCCGGCTCGATGCCCGACACCTGCCACTGGTCCTGCTCGTAGTTCCAGGTGGCGTAGCGCGAGCCGAAGGTGGCGAACACCAGTTGTTCGTCGCCGACAAAAGCGCAGCTGCGCGGCCAGACGATGCTCGGCAGCGCGGTACTGCGGCGCTTGACCAGGTTGCGCGCGGCGTCGAAGGTCCAGAGGATCGCCGAACGGTCATAGCTCAGGCTCACCAGCAGGCGCTTGTCGTCGTTCCAGACGATGCGCTTGATCCCGGCGGCGTGGGCCGGCACGGTCTGCACCTGGCCCTGGGCGATGATCGAGATGCGCCCCTCGTCGTCCCCGGCGAACACCACGCCTTCGCGGGTGATGGCGATGGTGTCGGTCTCCACGCCGCCGATGTCCACCTCGTCGCATTGCTGGCCGCTGCGGGTATCCCACTGGCGCACGGTACCGTCGTCACTGCTGGAGATCAGGCGCTGGCCGTCCGGCGACCAGACCACCGAGATAACGTCGGCCTGGTGGCCATGGAACGCCTGCAACTGCACGCCGTCGAGGTCGAAGATGCGCAGCACATGGTCACGCGAACAGGTCGCCACGCGCTGGCTGTCTGGCGAGAACACCGCCATCTCGACATCGTCGTTGTGCCCCTGCAGTACGGCTTTCAGGCGCATGCTCGGCACTTCCCAGATGCGCGCGGTGTAGTCGCTGCTGGCGCTGACCAGGTGCTTGCCGTCACTGCTGAAGGCGCACTGGTTGGCCAGGTGGTCGTGGTGCACACGGTGGATCGGCTCGCCGGTGGCGGCGTTCCACAAGATCACCTGGTTGTCGTAGCCGGCGGTGGCGACGAAGCGCGCGGCATGGGCGGCGATACCGCTGATAGGGCCAATGTGTTTCATCGAAAGATCCTTTTTCGCTGGAGTCAGAGCTTGATCGAATGGCTGGACTTGACGGCCTTCGCCTGCAGGTAGTTGCGGTTGTGATTGGTCAGGAACACCCCGGTGGGCACCTGTTCGATCACATCGATGCCACCGGCGCGCAGCTGGGCGACCTTCTCCGGGTTGTTGGTCAGCAACCGGCACTGGTCCACGCCCAGGGCCCGCAGGATCTGCACGGCCGGGTCGAACGAGCGCGAGTCGGCCAAGTGGTTCAGGCGCAGGTTGGCTTCATAGGTGTCCAGGCCCTTGTCCTGCAGCAGGTAGGCCTCGAACTTGGAGTACAGGCCGATGCCACGCCCTTCCTGGCGCAGGTAGATCAGGTAGCCGCCCACCTCCTTGAGGGTGCGCAACGCCTCTTGCAATTGCGGGCCGCAATCGCAGCGCTGCGAGCCGAACACATCGCCGGTGATGCACTCGGAGTGCACCCGCACCAACGGCACGTCGCACTGCTCGCGGCCGATGCCGACGGCGAAATGCTCCTGGTCACGCTCGAAGCCGTGGAAGCCGAAGAAATGGGCATCGACATCGCCGCCGAGGATGGAAATCGGCACGATGGTGTGAAGCGAAACATCCTTGTTCATGGAATCAGACCTCTTGCACGGAAGACGGAACAGCTCAGTTGTGGTTTTCAACCAGGCGAAAACCCATGACGTAGATCGGTCGCGGGTAACGCCCGTGGCGGCGCGCGGTGCGCGCCAGGTCGCGGAAACGGGTAAAGCTGCCACCGCGGGCCACGCGGTGGGTGCCGACATCGAGCACCAGGTCGTCCTCGATCTGCGGGCCGCCGGGGTATGGCCGGTAGTCCTCGGCCACGTACTCTTCGACGTTGCCGGCCATGTCCAGCACCCCGAAGGGCGATGCGGCGTCGCTGAACACGCCGACCGGCGTGCTGTCCAGATAGCCCAGCTCGGCGGTGTTGGCGTGCTCGACCTGGTAGGCGTCGCCCCAGGGGAACTGACGCCCTTCAGGTCCGGCGGCGGCATACTCCCACTGCGCCTCGCTGGGCAGGGCAAAGCGTCGGCCGGTGCGCTCGCTGAGCCACTGGGCGTAGGCATCGGCGTCACTGGCCGAGACGCTGTAAACCGGGTGGTTGGCGTGGTGCCGCGGATACCGGCCGAACGCCCAGCCGTCGGGGATGCCGGCATGCCCGCTGTCGAGCAGGAACTGGCGGTACTCCTGGTGCGTCACCGGGAAGCGGGCGATACGGAACGCCGCCAGTTCCACGGCGTGGCGCGGCGTTTCCTTGTCGATCCAGCTGCGGTCCAGGCCAAGCCCGTCGAACTGGTCCATCACCTGCTCGACCGCGCGCGGGTCGAGGCCGATGTGCACCCGCGCCGCCGGGATATCGATCATCTGCGGGGCGAAGGTGTCGATGCGCGGGTCGCCGCGCAATGCCAGCACCTCGCCGGCGGCGATGCGCCGGGCCAGGGGTTGGCGTGGCTGCTCAAGCAACGTCAGCAAGACGTCCAGCGGCGCCTGGAGCAGATCGTCGAGCGCCGTGGCGACCTGCGCCTGCAACGGATGCTCCTGGTAGTGCTCTGGGTAGCCCATCAACGCCCGGTCGCTGACATCCTTGGGCAATGGGCTGGGCAGCCGTGGCCAATGCCACTGTTTGTAGCTGTTCATGCGAATACCTGCCTAGGCACAGGCCCGCCGAGCGGCAGGCCTGTGACGACGTGGGGTCAGAGGCGGTCGAGGAGCAACCGAGGGTTGCTTTCGATCATCTCCACTTCGGCGCTGTAGACCTCGATCACCAGGCCATCCGGGTCCTCGAAGTAGACGGCGCTGCGCACGTTGTCCGGCCCATGGTGGTAGCCCGGCGCCGGGCCGTTGCCCTTGACCAGCTTGATGGTGCCGGCAGCGGTGACCTGCTCGGCGATGCGCCGCACATCCCCGGGCAGTGCCCGCACACCGATGTGGTAGCCGGTCGGGTAACTGAACGACTCGCTCTGCTCGATGAAGAAGTCGAAGCCGTTGAGCTCCATCACGGCCTTGCGCGGCCCCAGGTTGTAGCAGTAGTTGGCGCCAAGGATGTCGCTGTAGAACGCCTTGGAGGCTTCCAGGTCGCGGGTGAGGATATTGATGTGGTTCAGCTCGGGGCGCTGCGCGGCCCGCGCCGCTTCGTCCAGGCCCAGGCCGTCGAGCGAACGCCACAGCTTGGTCGCGGCCGCGAACTTGGCGAAGCCCGCCAGCCAGTCCTTGATCGCCAGCTCCGGCGCCTGCCCGGCACCGATATCCAGCGAGTACGGATAGAGAAAGCCCTGGCTCGCCTGCTGCCACTGGGCGATCACGCCGCTGGCGGGCGGCAACTGTGCCAGTGCACCCTGCACGCGGACCAGCACCAGCGCGGTGTTGCGACACAGCCCGCTGGCCTCATTGAGCAACGTGTTCAACGCAACCGGTGGCGTGGCGCTGTCGAGCAGCAGGCAGACTGCGTCCACCGGTCCCTGGCCGGCCGGATTCTGGCTGACCTGCAGGCTGAAACCGGCCGCCGCCGCGGCGCTGCCCAAGCTGTCCAGGGCCTGGGCCGCCGCGTCGCCAAGCGGCGCGGCATGCAATGCCAACAAGCGCAGCATCAGGCAGCCCTCCGTCCGATCAGCAGGGTGTAGCGGCCGATCGGCTCCTGCTCCACGCTCAACCCCGCCGACGCCATGCTGTCGATCAGGTAGCGGGTCGGATGCAGCTCGCCGTTGACCGTGTTGAGCATCATGTGCAGGGAGAAGTCGGCCGACAGCGCCGGGTGGATCTCGTCATCCTCCAGGGCCATGCTCAGCACCAGCAGCGCGCCGTCGCCCTCGACCATGCCGGCAGCGCCGGCGATCAGGGTACGCACCTGCTCGCGGGTGAAATAGTGCAGGCAGTCGTTGAGCATCACCACGTCGGCCCGCTCGCCCTGGTACTGCGCCAGGTCCAGCAGGTTGCGGGCATGGAAGCCCAGGCGGTCGTCAAGACGGTACTTGGCGAAGGTGGCCGCGGCGGCCTCGCGGGTGGGCTCAAGGTCCCAGACCTCGCCCTTGACCTGCGGATTTCGGCTGGCGATCTCGGCCAGGTAGGTGCCGTGGCCACCGGCCAGGTCGATCACCCGGCGGGCCTTGTCGAACAGCGGCAGGTCACGCAGCACATCAACCATGGGCTGGCTGAAACGGACCATGGCATCGTTGAAGGCGTCGCGGGCCGCCAGGTCGTGCTTGAAGCGGTTTTCCTGCTGGAAATCCAGCGAGGTGCGGCTGCGCAGCACTTCGTCCAGGCGCGGCCAGTTTTGCCACTGCAGGCGCTGGTGGTCGATGATCGGGCCGATGAACTCGGCGCTGTCGCTGACCAGGAAACGCTGGCTCAGCGGCAGGTTCTCGAAACCTTGGGCGGTGCGCTTCAACAGGCCCATGGCCACCAGCGCGTTGAGGAAGATGCGGCCCTTGTTCGGCACCCAACCCAGCGCATCGCTCAGGGCCTGGGCGCTGACCGGCTGGCGGGTGTGGTCGAACACACGCTGGGCCAGCGCCGAATGCAGGATCGCGGACTGGCGGTACTGGTCGGAAAGCTTCACCAGGTCGACCACGCCTTGCAGGCTGTTCAGCGCGTCGGCGTGTTCATAGATGGTCACGGGTTTCTGGGCATTCATGCACTCACATCCCTGTCGAGTTATTGTGGGTGAGCCCATGCCCGGCATTTGCCAGCAAGGTGTCGATGGACGTGCACGCACCCCTCCCTGGGACCGGCAAGCACAGGCTCCGCAATTCAGCTTAGCCGCGGACTCAATAAATACAACTAATACCTTTTATATTTTTATCGCATATAAATTTTATATTCGATAATCGTTCTTCTTGCACAAATCACCACGAATCCGGGCTATCCTTCGCCCACTTGCCTGCGCAAAGGATGGCCCAGGAGAGTGCCCGATCCGTTCATTCACGCCCGGTTTCCAGCGCTCCATGACCTCGACCACCGTTGATACCAACTGCACCGCCGACCGCATCCTGTTCCTGCTCAAGACCCGCGGGCCGCTCAAGACCGCCGACCTGGCCCAGCTGCTCGCCATCACCTTCGAAGCCACTCGCCAGCAAGTGCAGAAACTGCAGGCGGCCGACCTGGTCAGCGGCATCAGCGTGCCGGCCAAGGGCGCCGGGCGCCCTTCGCAGAAATGGGCACTGACCGCCACGGCCCAGCGCCGCTTCCCCGACTCCCACAGCGTGCTGACCCTGCAACTGATCGAGAGCGTCGAGCAGGTGTTCGGCAGCGACGGGGTCGACCGCCTGATCAGCCGCATGGAAGACAGCAACAGCCGTGAGTACCAGCAGGCCTGCGCCGATGGCCAAAGCCTGGAGGACAAGGTGCGCATCCTCGTGCAGCTGCGTGAGCGCGCCGGCTACATGGCCGAAATGCAGGCCGACGGCAACGACTGGCTGATCGTCGAGAACCACTGCCCGATCTGCATCGCCGCCACCCGCTGCCAGGGGTTCTGCCGCAGCGAGCTGCAGGTATTCCAGGCGGCGATCGGCGAGCAGGGGCTGGTGGAGCGTTGCGAACACCTGATTTCAGGGGATCGGCGCTGCGTCTATCGCATTTCGCCGAAGTAGCGGCCCCAACCGGTCAGATCCGCCGCCTGCCCTTGAGCGCTGGAATCGTGGTCTGCGCAATCGCCACCTGTTCCTGCCCGCGGCGCGTGTTGGCCGCCAGGCCCGCCAAGGTCGGCTGACTGAACAACAGGCGCGCATCGGCATGCAGCCCGGCCTGGCGCATGCGCGCCACCAGGCTGACCGCCAACAGCGAGTGCCCACCCAGCTCGAAGAAGTTGTCGTCGCGGCCGACCTGCTCGATCTTCAGCACTTCGGTCCAGATCTGCGCCAGCGTATGCTCCAGCTCGTCACGGGGCGCCTCATAGGCCCGACTGATCACCGCCTCCACGCCCGGCGCCGGCAAAGCGCGGCGATCGACCTTGCCATTGGGGCTCAGCGGCAACTCGGCCAGCAGCACATAGGCCGAGGGCACCATGTAGGCCGGCAGTCGCGCCAGCAGGTAGGCACGCAGCGCTTCCAGCGTCGGCGCGCCATGGCCGTCGCGACAGCTGGCATAAGCCACCAGGCGCTCCTCGCGAACCAGCACCACCACCTGGCCAAGGTCCGGATGAGCCGCCAACAGCGCCTCGATCTCGCCCGGCTCGATGCGCAGGCCGTTGAGCTTGACCTGGAAGTCGTTGCGACCGAGAAACTCCAGCTCACCATCGGCGCGATAGCGCACCAGGTCGCCGGTTCGGTACAGGCGGTCGCCGGCCACGAACGGACTGGCGATGAAGCGCTCGGCCTGCAACGCCGGCAAGCCCAGGTAGCCGCGGGCCACACCGATGCCGCCGATGTGCAGTTCGCCGGCACAACCCACAGGCACCGGACGGTCATGGGCATCGAGCACGTACAGACGCGTGTTGCCGATCGCCCGCCCGATCGGCGGGGGGGCGACGGGCAACGGCTGCTGCGGCTCCAAGGTCCAGGCGGTGCTGTCCACGGTAGCTTCGGTGGGGCCATAGACATTGTGCAAGCGCACCTGGGGCAAGGCCTGGCGCACCCGTTGCGCCAGCGCCAGCGTCAGCTCGCCGCCACCACAGAAGACATCGCGCAGGCTGCTGCAACGCTCCACGCCCGGGGTGTCGAGAAACGCTTGCAGCAGGGCCGGAACGAACTTGACGGTGGTCACCCTGCGCGACTGGACAAGCTGCACCAGGTAAGCCGGATCGCGGTGACCGTCGGGGCGGGCCAGCACCAGGCGCAAGCCCGCGCACAGTGGCCAGAACAACTCCCACACCGAACCGTCGAAGCTGAACGGCGCCCGCTGCAGCAGCGCGTCGTCGGCCCGCGGCGGGCACAGGTCGCTGCCCCAGCGCATCAGGTTGCACAGCCCGCGGTGCTCGACCATCACCCCTTTCGGCGTGCCAGTCGAGCCCGAGGTGTACATGACATAGGCCAGGTGCCCGCCACCCAGTTCCGGCAGCTCCGGCGCAGGGTCGCCGTGCACCTGCCAGTCACCGTGATCCAGATCCACCAGCGATGTCGACTGACCCTCGAACAGGCCACGGGTGGCTCCGTGCACCAGCAGTGCCAGGGGCGCGCTGTCGGCCAGCATGTAGTGCAGGCGTTCGTCGGGGTAGCCGGGGTCCAGCGGCACATAGGCGCCACCGGCCTTGAGCACGCCGAGCAGGCCGACGATCAGCGAGGCGCCCCGCTCCAGGCACACCGCTACCCGGCTGTCGGGCCGCACGCCAAGGCCGATCAAGTGATGGGCCAGGCGATTGGCCTGGGCGTCGAGCTCGCGGTAGGTGAGCTGCGCGTCTTCACTCTGCAGCGCCACGGCATCCGGCGTGCGTCGCACCTGAGCGGCGAACAGCGCCGGCAGGTGCGGATACGCGGGATCCAGCGCAACCTCGGTGCTGTTGAGGGTTTCCAGCAGATACACACGCTCCGTTTCCGGCAGGGTCGGCAGCGCCTCGAGCGCCACCGGGGCTTCGCTGAGCAGGGCGGCAGCCAGCGCCTGCAGGGCGCAGGAAACGAACCCTAGCACCCGTCCGGCACCCAACTCGCAAGGTGCCCGCACACTCAGGCGCAGGCTGTCGCCCTGCTCGTCCACGGTCAACACCAGGGCGTGACTGTGCACCTCGCTGGCATCGAGCAGGGTCACCCCGGGCAACGCTTCGGCGTCGTGCGCGGCGCCATGCCGGTAGTTGAGCAGGCTGTCGAACAGTGCCACGCCGGCGGGCAGGCCACTGCAGCGCTGGGCCAGCACCAGCGGCGCGTCCTCGTGCCTGAGCAGCGCCGCCAGCTGGCCGTGGATTCCGACCAGCGCCTGGCCCACGTCGCGACCCGCCAGCGACACCCGCAGCGGCAGGCTGTTGATGAACATGCCCAATGCCCGGTCGGCGCCCTCGCCCGCCATCACCCGCCCCAGCAGCACGGTGCCGAACACCACCTCGTCGCGACCACCCAAGGCTCCCAGCACCTGGGCCCAGGCCAGGTGCATCAGGCTACCGAGGCCGACGTCGTATTGGCGCACGCGCTGGCGCAGGGCCAGGGCCAGGTCCTCAGGAACGGTCAGGACGCAGGTCTCGACACGGGTCTGGATCCCCTCGCCCATGCCGGCCAGCCTCGGCGGCGCCTCCACCCCGGCCAGTGCTTCGCGCAGGAACACTTCATGGCCCGCCTGCCGAGCCTCGTCGCGGCTCATGGCAACGTAATTGCGGTAGGGCACCGGCCTGGGCAATGTATGCCCTTCGTTCGCCATCAGTACCGCCAGTTCGGCCAGCAGCACCTTCACCGATACGGCGTCGTTGACCAGATGGTGGAAGTGCAGCAGCCCCAGCCAGCGCTGCCGCGCGCTGTCCTCGACGCAGGCCAGAGCCATCATCGGCGCCTGACGCAGGTCCAGCCGCAGTCCCTCTTCGCGCAGCCGGGTGGCCGCGTCGCCCGGACCGGACGCAAGCACCCTCAACGGCAACCAGGCCTGGCGCCACACCACTTGCTGCGGCTGCGCCAAGCCTTCCCAAGCCAGGCTGGTACGCAGGATGTCGTGACGCTCGATGACCCCGGCCAAGGCGCGGTTGAACGCCTCCAGCGCAGCCTGGCTGGCGAAGGCGAACAGCGCCTGTTGCTGGTACGGGTCACGGTCTTCGGTGAGGTGGTGATACAGCAGCCCCTCCTGCAGCGGTGCCAGCGGGTAGATTTCCTGCACATTGGCCGCCCCGCCCGGCACCCTGTCGACGATGCGGTCGATGTCGGCCTGGTCGAGGTGGGTCAGGGCCAGCATTTCTGGGGTGATCCGCTGGCAACCCGGGGCCACGCGATTGGCCGCCACCGAGTGCACAGGGGCGCCGTCAAGCGACGCGGCCAGGCTCGCCAGGGTCGGTTGGCCAAAGAGGACCTGGGCATCGACCTGCAACCCCGCCTGACGCATGCGCTCGATCAAGCGCACCGCCAGCAGCGAATGACCGCCCAGTTCAAAGAAATGATCGTGCCGTCCGACCTGCTCCACCTCCAGCAACTCGGCCCACAGCGCGGCCAGGCGCTGTTCAAGCTCGCCTCGGGGCGGCTCGTGGGCGCGCCGTACCGTGGCCTCGTTGCCCGGCGCGGGCAACGCGCGGCGGTCAAGCTTGCCGTTGGCGGTCAACGGCCAGGCCGCCATCGCCACATAAGCGCTCGGCAGCAAGGCGGCCGGCAGGCGGCTGCGCAGGTGTTCGTGCAACTGCAACGGGGTCGACGGCTGTACGCCAAGGTACCAGGCCACCAGTTGGCCGTCGCGCAGCAGCACCAGCGCCTCGCGCACGGCTGGATGACTGGCCAGCGCGCTCTCGATCTCGCCCAGTTCGACCCGTACGCCGCGTATCTTCACTTGGTCGTCGCTACGCCCAAGGTACTCCAGGGTACCGTCGGGCAACCAGCGCACCAGGTCACCCGTGCGGTACATCCGGGCGCCATGCTGCAGGGTGAACGGGTCGTCGAGGAAGCGCTCGGCAGTCAGTTCGGGGCGGTTCAGATAGCCGCGGGCGACTCCCGCGCCGCCGATGTGCAGCTCACCGACAGCACCTATCGGCAGTTGCCGTCCCTGGGCATCGAGCACGTACAGCCGGGTGTTGGCCACCGGCGCGCCAATGTGCAGCACCTGGCCCGGGCGCACCTCGCCCGCGCTGGCCACTACCGTGGCCTCGGTCGGCCCGTAGTTATTGATGATCTGGCAGCCACGCTCTCGGGCCAGCCGGCGCAGGCGATCGCCACCGACCAGCAAGGTGCGCAGAGTCGGATGTGGCGCGCCCTGGGCGAAGGCGTGCTCGGCCACCGGCGTGGGCAGGAAGCTGACCTGCAGCGGCTGGGCGCGCCACCAGCGCAGCAGCGCGTCGATGTCCTCGCCGCCCTCGCCCACCGGTGCCAGGTGCAGGGTGGCGCCAGCGCACAAAGCCGGCCAGATCTCCCAGGCCATGGCATCGAAGCCGAAACCGGCCAGGCTGGAGGTTGCGCTGCCAGGGTGGAGATCGAAGGCTTCGCAGTGCCAGTCGACCAGGTTGGCGAGCATGCGGTGCTCGATCATCACGCCCTTGGGCTGACCGGTCGAGCCGGAGGTGTAGATCACATAGACCAGGCTAGAACCCGACAGCCCCGGCACCTCGAGGTCGGCGAACGCCGTCGCGGGCAGTGGCAGGCGGTCCAGTTCGATCACCGCCACCTCGATGGCTGGCAGACGCTCGCGCAGGCCGGACTGGGTCAGCACCACCTTCGGCGCACAATCGTCGAGCAGGTAGCGCAGGCGCTCGCCCGGGTGCGCCGGATCGATCGGCACATAGGCGGCGCCGGCCTTGAGCACCGCCAGCAGGCCGACCAGGGTGTCCAGGCCGCGGCGGGCGACCACGGCCACCCGTTGCTCCGGCACCACGCCCAGGGCCAGCAGTTGAGTGGCCAGCTGGTTGGCGCGGTTGTTCAGCTCGGCATAACTCAGGTGGCGCCCCTCGTGCACGGCGGCCGTCGCCTCGGCGCGCAGCGCGGCCTGGGCCTCGATGCGCCGATGGATCAGGGCCGGGCCTTGGGCTGCGCTGGCGGTGGCATTCCACAGGCGCAGGCGCTGCTGCTCGTCAGGCAACAGCAGGTCGTAGTCGTCGATGCCCGCCTGCGGCCGCGCCAGCCCCTGGGCCAGCACATGCAGCAGGCGCGCAGTGAACACCTCGACCTCTTCGGGGGCCAGCCAGGCCTGGTTATGTACCAGGTGCAGCCAGGCCTTGCCATTGTGCGGGTTGCTGCGCAGGTAGATCGACAGCGGCGTCGGCTCGTGATCGTTGCATACCTTCACGCTGTGGGCGCCGAGGCTGCCATAGCGCAGGTCGTGGCCCTCTTCCTCGTAGGACACGGTGATCTCGAACAATTGCCCACGGGCCTCCCGGGATAGCCCCAGCACCCGGTTGAGCTCGCTGAGCGGCAGGCGCTGGTGACGCAGGTCGCGCCGCAGGGCATCGCCGATACCGCGCACCAGTTCGGCGAAGCTCAACTGCCGACCGAAGTCCATGCGCAAGGCATTGACCTGGACGAACATGCCCAGGGTCGCCTTGGCCCGCGCATTGCCACGGTTACGCACCGGCAGGCCGACGACCCAGTCGTCCCGCTGCCAGGCCCGGGCACAGCACACGTGCAAGGCCGCCAGCAGCACATGGGCGACCGATCCCTGCAGCTCGTCGGCCAGCTGCCGCATGCGCGCCAGCAGGTCGCCGTCGAAACTGCGCTCCAGCGCATGGCTGGGCGTGGCGCCTGGCGGCAGGCCCTGTTCCTTGGGCTGCAGCAGCGCATCCGGTAGTTGTGGGTAACGGCCTAGCCAATAGGCAAGATCGCGCTGCTGACGGGCCGATCCCTGGTAGGCCAGGTCATCCTCGATGAATGTTCGGTAGGACGGGGCCGTGTCCGGCAGTGCCAGGCCCTGCTCAAGCACACCGTAGTACTGGCCCAGCTGGTGGAGCAACTGCTCCAGGCCCCAGCCGTCGAGGATCAGGTGATGGGCCTGCAACATCAGCAGGCTGCGCCCGGCATCCACATGCAGCAATGCCATGCGCAGCAACGGTCCGGTTTCAAGGGCGAAGGGCTGTTGCAGCAAGGTCTTGGCCAGACGCTGCGCAGCGGCGAACGGCTCGGCCTGCCCGCGCAGGTCGTGCTCGTCCAGCGGCACCTGCAAACCGGCCACAAAGCGCTGGCGAGCGATGCCATCGTCCCCCGCCTCGCGCACCAGCACCGTGCGCAACCCGTCGTGGAGCGCGACCAGATGCGCCAGCGCGCGCCGCAGCAGACCACTGTTCACGGCGCCGTCGAATGCCAGATACCCACCGACGTTGTAGAGCGGCGAGTCACCGTGGCTGATCTGGTCCAGCCAGATGTCGCGCTGGGCGCAGGTCAGGGGGAAGCTATCGGCGACAGGCATGGGCGGGTCTTCCTTGAAACGGGATCGTCCGCGGATTCAAGCACCCACCCCGCGCCCTGTATGGCCCCCCAAACCCGGACATTGGCCAGTCCCTTATTGCTCCGCCTAAGTCCGCTGAAACTTTTGTAGGAAATTGACGATAGTCGGCAGCCGGTACCTGCCTACCCCCGCCAACCGACGGGGCAATCGCCGGCGATCTGGCCGGTTTCTGGCGCCAATTGTCCGACAATCCGTCAATTAAGACTGCATGAACCCACGGAAATACCGACTTTTCTTGTCGGATAATTTGACATTTCCTGTCCCCGCTTTCCGCTACAGACGCAGGCTCGGAGCCTGCTATTCAATAGCGCCAAGCCCCACCACAGAGAGGACTCGACCGCGAGACCCACCGCGTTACCGGATCAAGGAAGACGACGACATGAAGCTGATCGACAGCCTCGAACACCGCCACGACCCGCACCTGTACCTGCAATTGGGGGCACTGGTTGCCAGCACCGGCGATGCCACCTTCGCCGAACAGATGTTCCAGCTGATCGACGACCAGGTGCCGATCCATCGGCTCGACCTCAGCGAGTGGACCCTTGACAGCGACCAGGCCAACATCCGCCAGGTCAAGGTGCTGGGCAGCGCCGGCCTGCCCGAGGCGACGCCCGCGCAAGCGCAGCTGCGCCATCCCCTGCTGCAAAGCATCATGCGCATGGAAGACCCCTTGCTGATCCAGATAAACGCCCCCGTGCACCAGTGCAACCTGGTGTCGCGCAGCGGCGACCGGCGCTGGGTCATCTGCTGCCATCGCCAGCGCAGCGAGCGGATGTTCTCCCTGGCCGAACTGTCGCTGCTCAAGCGCCTGTCCGACACCCTGCTGCCACTGGTCGAGCACCATGCCCAGCTGTTCCTGCAGACGGCCCAGCGTCGTCCGGGCAGCGTGCAGGCGGATGAGGCCGGCTCGCTGCGCCAGGTCTTCACCGAGCGCCTGGAGCAGGAGGCAATCCGCCTGTCCACCCGCGAGCAGGAAGTGTGCATCGGCCTGCTCACCGGAGCCACCGTGCCGCAGATGGCCCAGCGCTTGAATGTGAAGAACAGCTCGATCGAGACCTACCTGAAACGCGCCACCGCCAAGCTCGGCGTCAGCGGGCGCCATGGCCTGGCCCGCTGGATGGCCGGCACCTGACCCCAGAGACCCTGTCATGCCGCGAATCGCCCTGCCCTTGCTTGCTCTCGTTCTGACCGGTTGCAGCCTCGCCCCCGACTACCAGCGCCCACCTTCGCCCAGCGCCGAGCAGTACCCCACGGGCGTCGCCTACCGGGGCGGGCCACCCGCCACGGACCTGACCGGCGACTGGCGCGGGGTGTTCCAAGACCCGGTGCTGCGCCAGTTGCTCGACACCGCGCTGGCCAACAACCGCGACCTGCGCGTGGCCGTGCTCAACGCCGAGGCCTACCGCGCCCAGTACCGCATCCAGCGCGCCGAGCTGCTGCCGAAGATCGCGGCCAACGCCCAGGGCACACGCCAGTTCCTGCCACGGCGGCGCACCGGCGGCGAAGGCATTATCAGCACCCAGCAATCGGCCACCGTTGGCATCAGCGCCTATGAACTGGACCTGTTCGGTCGATTGCGCAGCCTCAGCGACCAGGCGCTGCTCAGCTACCTGGCCACCGACGAGGCCCGGCGTGGCGCCGAGCTCAGCCTGCTCAGCAGCGTCGCCGGCGCCTATCTGACCTGGCGTGCCGACCAGGAATTGCTGGCCCTGTCGCGCCAGACCCTGCAAGCCGACGAAAAGAGCCTGCGCCTGACCCAGCGTCAACGCCGCACCGGCACGCTGTCGGCGCTCGACCAGATCCAGGCCACCACCCGCGTCGACAGCACCCGCGCCGCCGTGGCGCGCTACACCCGCTTGGCCGCCCAGGACTTCAACCAGTTGCAGCGCCTGGTCGGCACGCAGATCGACGAACACCTGCCGGCATTGCCGCTGGCCGACGAACAGATTGCCAGGGTCCCCGCCGGCCTGCCCGCCGACCTGCTGCAGCGCCGCCCGGACATCCGTCAAGCCGAGTACCAGCTGCAGGCCGCCAACGCCAATATCGGCGCGGCGCGGGCAGCGTTCTTCCCGAGCATCAGCCTGACCGCCAACGCCGGCAGCAGCAGCCGCGAGCTGGCCGACCTGTTCGACGCCGGCACTGGCACCTGGCTGTTCCAGCCGCAGGTCAACCTGCCGCTGTTCAACGCCGGCAGCCTGCGTGCCAGTCTCGATTACGCCACGTTGCAGAAGGACATGCAGGTGGCGCGCTACGAGAAGTCGATCCAGACCGCCTTCCAGGAAGTGGCCGACGGCCTGGCGGCGCGCAGCACCTATCAACAGCAATTGCGGGCCCAGCGCGACCTGGTCGAAGCCAGCCAGCGCTACCACGACCTGGCCGAGAACCGCTACCGCACCGGTATCGACAGCAGCCTGACTTTCCTCGACGCCCAGCGCTCGCTGTTCAGCGCCCAGCAGGGCCTGATCAGCGACCGTCTGGCGCAGTTGCTCGCCGAGGTGAACCTGTTCACGGCCTTGGGTGGCGGCTGGGACGAGACGCCGGGGCTGGCCTACCAGCGCTCCACGGCCCTGCCGAAGTAGACCGACGGCGATACCCCGAGGGTGCGGCGGAACATCGCGCTGAAGGCACTGGGGCTGTCATAGCCCAGGTCCAGCGCCACCTCCAGCACCGACTGCCCGGCCGCCAGGGCATCCAGGCTTGCCAGCAGGCGCATGCGCCGCAGCCATTGCACCAGGCTCAGGCCGGTCTCGCGCTGGAAGGCACGGGTCAGGGTGCGCGGGTTGAGGCCGCTGTGGGCCGCGGCACGAGCCAGGCTCCAGTCCTCGGACAGTGCCTGGCGCAGGGCCTCGCACAGGCCTTGCAGGTGCGCCGAATGCGGACTGGGCACATGCAGGGCGAATACCGGCAGCACGCGCAGTTCGTCGAGGATCAGTTGCATGATCCGCGCCTCGCGGCCCTGGGCCGGATGGTCGGGGGCGATGTCCATGGCGCGGATGATCAGCTCGCGCAACAGCGGCGAGATCTCGATCACCTGGCACTGGCGCGGCAGGTCCGGGCGCGCGTCGGGTTCGACGAACAAGGTACGCATGCGCACGACGCCGGCCATGCGCAGCTCGTGCTCGACCGCCGCTGGCACCCACACCCCACGCCCCGGGGGGACCACCCAGCAGCCTTCGCGGGCACTGACCGTGACCACGCCACTGATCGCGTGGATCAACTGGGCGCGGTCATGACAGTGCGGCGCGATGTGCTCGCCATGGCGGTAGTTCTCGGCGAGCGGCAGGATGATCGGACGCGGCATCGGTGCGGGTCTGGCATGGTTGAACGTAGATTATTGGCGATGCGTGGGGCTAAGGGGAACCCGGTGACTTGTGGGAAAAAGCCCCGATATCAGCACCCCTTGGCCGCTTCCTGCGCCGATACCGGCACATCGAAGACCTTGTCGAACCCCCACTGGAACACGAACGCATAGACGAAGAAGAACACGAACAACGCCAGGTTGGTCACCAGCGCCGCCCACAGCCCGATGTCCAGCCAGTACGCCACCAGCGGCAGCAGGATCAGCACCAGCCCGCCCTCGAAGCCCAGGGCATGCAGCAGGCGCCGCAGGAAGGTGCGGCTGCGCTGGCGCTGGCGCGCTTCCCAGCGCTCGAACGCCCAGTTGTAGGCCATGTTCCAGCTCATGGCGATGCCCGACATGAGGATCGACAGCACGGTGGACTGGGCCATGCCGGCGCCGAACGCCAGCTCCAGCGCCGGCGCCACGCAGGCCACGGCGATGGCCTCGTACAGGATGGCCTGGACGACCTTGCGCGCCTTGCCTTGCATGCTCTACTCCCTGAAGAAAAGACCTACAAAGCTACAAGAAGAAGGCTGTAAGAAAAAGCCGGAAATACTTTATTGACTGACCGTTCAATCAAGAAAAACTAGCATAAACGTTTCCGCACCAACCCTCCCTGGCGTTCGGCCTCGACAGTGCCGACACGACCCCCGCCTCCATGGCACTTCCGCAAGCGCCTGCAGCGCACCGTCCGGCGCAGGCCGCGCATTGGACAACCCCGTGATCGACTGCTTGTATCTATGACTGGCAAGCGGCGACACGTCGTACAACTTCGTCCAGGGAATCGAACGAGGAACTACACGATGGCTTACACCGTGATGATGGTATTCGGTACCCGCCCCGAAGCGATCAAGATGGCCCCGCTGGCCCGCGTCCTGCGCGACTGGCCCGAGGTCGACCTGCATATCTGCTCCACCGGCCAGCACCGCGAAATGCTCGAACAGGTCCTCACCGCCTTCGGCCTCACGGTCGATCAGGACCTGCAGGTGATGACCCAGAACCAGACCCTCAACGGCCTGTCCCGCGACCTGCTGGACAAGCTCGACCGCGCCTACGAGCAGGTCAAGCCCGATATCGTGCTGGTCCACGGCGACACCACCACCAGCTTCATCGCCTCGCTGGCGGCCTTCCACCGGCATATACCCATCGGCCATGTCGAGGCTGGCCTGCGTACCGGCAACCTGCAGCAGCCCTGGCCCGAGGAAGCCAACCGGCGCTTGACCGGCGTGCTCGCCGACCTGCACTTCACCCCCACCCGCGACTCCGACGCCAACCTGATCCGCGAAGGCGTGCCGCCCGAGCATATCGAGGTCACCGGCAACACAGTGATCGACGCCCTGCTGTGGATGCGCGACAAGCTGCACCGCGATAACTGGCGCCCCGCCCCCGAATCCCCGCTCAAGGTGCTGCGCGACGACCAGCGCATGGTGCTGATCACCGGCCACCGCCGGGAGAACTTCGGCAGCGGCTTCGAACGCATCTGCCTGGCCCTGGCCGAACTGGCCTTGCGCTACCCGGACGTGCAGTTCCTCTACCCCGTTCACCTCAACCCGCAGGTGCAGCACGCGGTGTACAGCGTGCTATCCGGGCGCGACAACATCCACCTGGTCGCCCCCCAGGACTACCCGCACTTCGTCTGGCTGATGAACCGCGCCCATATCATCCTCACCGACTCCGGCGGCGTGCAGGAAGAGGCGCCAGCCCTGGGCAAGCCGGTGCTGGTGCTGCGCAAGGTCACCGAGCGCCCCGCCGTGCTCAAGGGTGGCACGGTCAAGCTGGTCGGCACCCTGACCGAGCGCATCGTCCACGAGACCAGCCAATTGCTCGACGACCCGGCGGCCTACGCGCGCATGGCGCAGGTGTTCACCCCCTTCGGCGACGGCCACGCCAGCGAGCGCATCGCCGAACGCCTGAGCCGCTGGTTCGCCGAGCAATCCGCCGCGCGGGACAACGCATGAGCCTGGCTTTCATCGACTTCCTCACCTATGTCCTGTTCGGCCTGAAGATCCTCGCCATCATCCTGGCGACACTGATGTTCGTGCTCGGCCTGGACGACCTGTTCATCGACCTGTGCTACTGGGGACGCACGCTGATCCGGCGCTTTCGGATCTACGACAAGTTCGACAAGGCCGACGAGAAACGCCTGTTCGAGGTGCCGGAAAAGCCCCTCGCGATCATGGTGCCGGCCTGGAACGAGGTCGGCGTGGTCGGCGAGATGGCGCGCCTGGCGGCCTCGACCATCGACTACGAGAACTACCAGATCTTCGTCGGCACCTACCCCAACGACCCGCAGACCCAGGCCGACGTCGACGCCGTCTGCCTGCACTACCCAAACGTTCACAAGGTGGTCTGCGCCCGCCCCGGCCCGACCAGCAAGGCCGACTGCCTGAACAACATCATCGACGCCATCCTGCGCTTCCAGCAGGACGCGCGCATCGAGTTCGCCGGTTTCATCCTGCATGACGCCGAGGACGTCATCTCGCCGATGGAACTGCGCCTGTTCAACTACCTGCTGCCGAACAAGGACATGATCCAGATTCCGGTGTACCCCTACGCACCGGAATGGAAAGGCTTCACCGCCGGCCACTATGTCGACGAGTTCGCCGAGAACCACGGCAAGGACGTCATCGTGCGCGAAGCGCTCACCGGCCAGGTGCCCAGCGCCGGGGTCGGCACCTGCTTCAGCCGCCGGGCGATCAGCGCCCTGCTCGAGGACGGCGACGGCATCGCCTTCGATGTGCAGAGCCTGACCGAGGACTACGACATTGGTTTTCGTCTCAAGCAGAAGGGCATGAAGTGCATCTTCGCCCGCTACTCCATCACCGACCCGGCGCTGGCCCTCAAGCAGGACTGGCGCCTCGGCATGAGCCGCGAATTCGCCCAGGTGATCTGCGTGCGCGAGCACTTCCCGCGGGACTGGCAGCACGCCATCCGGCAAAAATCGCGGTGGATCGTCGGCATCGTGTTCCAGGGCACCAGCAACCTCGGCTGGAGCCGCAAGGGGGCGCTCAACTACTTCCTCTGGCGCGACCGCCGCGGGCTGTTCGCCTACCTGCTGAGCTTTTTGGTCAACCTGTTGCTGCTGGTGCTGCTGGCGATGTGGCTGGTGACGGTGATCGCGCCGGAGTCGTGGCGCTTCATGTCGATCCTCAGCGACAGCAAGCTGCTGAGCACGCTGCTGTGGCTCAACGGCCTGCTGCTGTTCAACCGCCTGTTCCAGCGTTTCTGGTTCGTCACCCGCTACTACGGCATCTTCGAGGGCCTGCTGTCGGCGCCGCGGATGATGTGGAGCAACTTCGTCAACTTCTTCGCCAACCTGCGCGCCCTGCGCCAGGTGATGGAAATGGGCGATTCGCGGCGGGTGGCCTGGGACAAGACCACCCACGAGTTCCCCGCCCTCGCCGCGCCTGCGCGCACGCCGCTGGGCCAGCGCCTGGTGGAGAAAGGCTTGATCAGCCAAACCCAGCTGGAGCAGGCCATCACCAGCCCGGTCCGTCGGCGCCTGGGTCGCGAGTTGCTGCTGCACGGCTGGCTGAGCAGCGAGCAACTGGTCGAGACCCTGGCTGAACAGCTGGACCTGCCCTGGGCACCGCTGAACCCGTTCAAGATCGCGCCAGCGCTGATCGCCAAACTGCCGCGCAAGCTCGCCACCCACTACGGCGTGCTGCCGGTGGACGAGGACGGCGACACCCTGGTGCTGGCCAGCGAGAGCCCGGTCAGCCAGGTTTCGCTGGGCGTGATCAGTCGCCAGCTCAAGCGCCCGGTACGCGCCCGCCTGGCGCCGCAAGGGCGGGTCACCCTGGGCCTGCGCTACCACTACCCAAGCCCCTGGCAAAAGCCCGAGACCCGCGAAATGCTCGCGGTGCTCGAGCGCCATCAGGACGACGCCACCCTGCTGGAGCAGGTCGGCATCCACCAGGTGATGCTCGGCACGCTACTGCAGGTGCGCGGCATGGTGCCGGTGACCCTGTTCAACCAGGCGCTGATCGACTTCAACCCCGAGCAGCAGAGCCTGGGCGAGCACCTGATTGCCCGCGGCATCATTACCGAAGAGGTGCTGCAGCAAGCCCTCGCCGAGCAGGCCAGCGAACAGCAGGCCGCCTATGAACTGACCCGGGAGGTGGCATGACGCCCCATCTTTCCCTGACCCTCGCCAGCCTGCTGCTGTGCTCTTCCACCCTGGCCGCGCCGACCAAGCCGATGACCGACTTCCAGCGTTTCACCAGCTACCCGTTCATGGAGCGTGGCTACCGGGAGGCGCAGAAGGACAACTGGGCGGAGGTCGAGCGCCTGACCCGCCACGTGCTGGGGCGCGTGCCCAACAACAACGAGGCACGCGCCCTGCTGGCCGAGGCCCTGGCCCACCAGCGTCGCTACAAGGAAGCCGAGGCCATCGCCGAGGACCTCGACGACAACCCCGAGCACGCCGACGCCCTGCTCGAACTGCGCCTGACCTGGATCGAGCAGGACCCGCCCGCGCAGAGCCAGGTTGAGGCGTGGCTGGCCGACAGCCAGGGCCAGCAGCGGGTGCGCCTGTGGCAAGCCTACAGCGTCAGCCTGGCCAAGTTCGGTGGCGCGGCCAAGGCCCTGGAATGGCTCAACCAGTTGCCGGTGCGCGACGACGGCATGGTGCTGCGCATGACCCGGGCCAACTTCGCCGAGCAACTGCGCAACTGGGGCGAGACCATCGACCAGCTGCAACCCCTGGCCGAAAAGGGCGAATTGCCGCCGCAGGACTGGCAGCGTCTGGCCAACGCCTATATCCAGCAGGTCGATGAAAAGGGCCTGAACAAACTGCTGGCCAGCGCGCCTTCCCAGGAGGCGGCGACCCATGCCCGCCTGGCCATGGCCAACCGCGCCATCGCCATGGGCCACAACCAGCAGGCCGAGCGTTGGCTGCAGAGCCTGCCCACCGATCAACTGCAGCATCCCGAACAGCGCCGGCAACTCTGGGAACTGGCCCGCGAGGGCGACGATGCGGCGCTGGTGCGCCAGTTGAGCAATGAATTGCAGCGCCCGTGCCTGGAGACCGTCGACTGGCTGTCGCACAAGGACCTGAAGCTGGCCCGCGAGCAGCTCGGCCAGTGCGAGGCCCGCGACAATCCGCGCAGCTATGCCATTCTCAAGCAACGCCTGTATGGCGACCCTGCGCAGCCGCCGCAACCACGCACGGCGGCTCAATGGGAACAACGCTACCGCCAGACCGGCGACCTCGCGGCGCTGGAGCAAGCCACGTTCATGCTGCTCGAGCGAGGCCAGACCGAGCACGCCCGGCAGTTGCTGGAGAACGCCTACGACCGCCGCCAGGGCCGATTGACGCCCTCGCTGCTGCAACGCCTGGGCAACCTCTATGCGCGCAACGACGGTCCGCTGGACACCCCGCGCATGCTCGCCCTGGTGCCGCGAGTCGATGCCGCCACCCGCGGCCAGTTGCTCGCCCGCCTGGCCGAGGCCGGCCAGTGCAACGCGGTGCGCAAGGCGATCCCGGCCAACCCGAGCGAAGCCGGGCAGTATCGCGCCCTGGGCCGCTGCGCCATGCCCGACCGGCCCGGCGAAGCCGTGGTCTACTACCAGGCCGCCGAACGCCTGGGCGACACCGCCAGCCGCCTGCCCCTGGCCTACGCGCTGGAGGCCTCGGGCGACGCCGAAGCAGCGCTGCCGATCTGGAACAGCCTGCCGGCCGACGCCTGGACCGACAATGCTCGCCTGACCGCGGCGCGGGGTGCCTTGAACGCCGGCGATGCCGACGCCGCCCGCCACCACTGGGACGCGGCCGCGCACCGCAACGCCGATGACTGGGCCCTGGGCGCGGCCATCGCCCAACGCCAGGGCGACGCCCAGCAGGCCCTGGCCTTCCAGCGCGAAGCCCTGCGCCACACCCCGCGCGCCGATCACTACTACGCCGCCGCCAGCACCGCCCAGCAGGCCGGCGACAGCCCCCAGAGCACCGCCTGGCTGGCCGAGGCCGTGCGCCTGGCGCCGGATCAGCCGCGCTACCGCGCCGACTACGGCATGCGCCTGGCCGGCTCGACGGACAAGCAGCAACGGCGCCAGTCCATCCCCTATCTGGAGCGCGCCACCCGCGACTTCCCCGAGGACTACCGCCTGGGCGAGACCCTGGCCCTGCGCTACGACGAGGCCGAGGACAGCGCCTCGGCCCGCCGCGAGTTGCGCCGGGTGCTGGACGTGGAGCGCAACCTGGTCGACGGCGACGACGAGTACGGCAGCCTGGAGGCGCGCAAGTACCGCCAGCGTCGTGCCCATGAAGCCCTGTCGCGCCGCGACAGCATCACCCTGGCCAGCACCTGGTCGCCAGCCGGTACCTCGACCAACGATAAGTTTCTCGACAACGGCGCGCGCGCCGGCAGCTCCCGCCGGGCACAATCGCAGAACGTGCAGCTGGCGATGTGGGACCACGCCCTGGGCGAGGAGCCCAGCCGCAACGGCAGCACCCTGTCGGTCTATGGCCGCGTGCTGTTCGGTGGCCAGAGCCGCACCGACTACGCCCAGAGCATGGGCACCGGCGTCGGCCTGCGCTACAAGCCGCTCGGACAGGCCAACCTCAACCTGTACGCCGAGCTCTACCACCAGCGCCAGATCGACAGCACGCACTACAGCGGCCTGAGCCTGGGCGAGCTGCTAAGCCCGGCCAAGGTCGGCGGCAACTGGGGCGACCTGCGCCACAACGCCGAATCGAGCAACGACCTGCTGCTGCGTGCCACCGCCTCGTTCCTCGACCAGGGCCGGTACCGCAATGACTGGCGCATCGACGAAGACGACTGGGACGAGCGCTTCCTCTACCTCGACGCCGCCTGGTGGACCCGGGCGGGCGATCATGCCTGGCTGTCGCGCTTCCAGCAGGGCCATGCCTGGAAACTGCCAAGCCGGTCGCCGCAGACGATCATGCCCTACGGCTTCCTCGAGTTCTCAAGCCAGGACCCAAGCAACGACTGGCGCCAGGACGCCCGCGCCGGGGTCGGCCTGCGCTGGCAGTGGTGGTTCGACGACGACCGCTACAACGCCTACCGTGGCTCGCTGAAAGTGCGCGCCGAGTACCAGCAGGCGCTGGGCGGCAACCTCTACGAGCGCGCCAACGGCGTGCTGCTGGGTGTGGAGATGAACTTCTGATGCGTACCTTTCTGGCTCTCTGCCTGCTCGCCCTGTGCCTGCCGACCCTTGCCGACGAGCGCCTGTTCTACCAGCCGCTCAACCGTGATGCGAACGTCACGCCAGCCCAGTGGCAACAACTGTGGCGCGCCACCAGGGCCCAGGGTGGCACGACCCTGATCGTGCAATGGAGCGCCTACGGCGACAGCGACTTCGGCGGCGCCCACGGCTGGCTTGCCGGCAGCCTGCGCGAGGCGCAGGCCCAGGGGCTGGAGCTGGTGCTGGGGCTGTACATGGATCCGGCCTACTACCAGCGGCTCGAACAGCTCGACGGTGAAGGCCTGAACAGCTACTTCAAGTCGCAGTTGGGCCGCTCCCTCACCCAATACCAGCAGCTCAAGACCGACTGGGCGCTGCCGGTGTCCGGCTGGTACCTGCCGCTGGAGCTGGACGACCTGCACTTTCGCGATGCGGCCAGGCGCGATGCGCTCTACACACAATTGCAGGCGTTCAATCGGCAATTGGACAAGCCCTTGCATATCAGTGCCTTCAGCGCCGGCCAGCTGTCGCCACGGGTCAATGGTGCGTGGCTGGAGCAACTGGCGAACCTTGGCCTGAACGTGTGGTGGCAGGATGGTGCCGGCACCGGTCGCCTGCCGCCACTCGTGCGCCAGGGCTATGAACAGGCCCTGCCCTGCCAGGTGGGTATCGTGCGCGAGGCGTTTCGCCAGGTCAGCCCGCCTGGGCAACCGTTCCGCGCCGAACCGGCGCAGCCGGCGCTGAGCGGAGGCTGCCACGCCGAGGCTGTGTTCGCACTGCGCTACCGGCCCTGGGCCAAGGATGTGCTGCAATCAGGCTCGTTGTAGGAGCGGCCCTTTCGCGACACAAGGCCACTCCTACAGTGACCTCACAGCCCTGGAAGGCATAACAGACAACAATTTCAAGGCCATCATCGCCTCCATGTACAAGACCCTCGAAGCCCACATTCGCCAACAGGTCGCCCCCGCCGCCCTGCGCGCCGAGTTCCGCCAGCACGAATTCGAGGCCATGCGCCGCTTCTGCCTGCTGATCTTCTGCATCGGCATCGCCATCTGGCTGATCTTCGACCTGATCGTCAGCTACCTTGGCGGCCAGGGTTTCACCTGGTTGTCGGGGGTGTTCATCGCCCTGTTGTGCAGCCTCTGCGTGGTCCTGGGCTTCACCCGCAAGAGCCAGCATTTCGACGTGCTCAACCTGTTGTTCGTGGCGGTGATCACCCTGGCCATGCGCCTGGTGATCGAGGGCATTCCGATCGTTCTGCGCCCGGTGTGGCTGGTGCTCGGAGTCTCGACGGTGCTCTACGCCGTCTCGCTGCTGCCGGTGCGGCGCTGGTCGTTCTTCTGCGCCCTGGGCATCACCTGGCTCATGCTCAACCCGTTCTTCCACACGCGTATCGAGGCCCTGGAGCTTGAGGGCGCGATGCTGATCAGCTACGGGGTATTCCTCAGCGGCCTGGTGACCTACAGCTACCTGCGCATCCGCCAGGCCAAGCTGCACAATTTCTACCTGACCAACGTGCTGCTGGAACAGGCCTACATCGACGCCCTGACCGAAATCCCCAACCGCCGCTCGTTCATGGCCAAGGCCGGAAAGCAGCTGCGCCAGGCGGATGCCGGACAGTTCCTGGCGATGATCGACATCGACAATTTCAAGCAGGTCAACGACCGCTTCGGCCATGACATCGGCGACGAGGTGCTCAAGCGCGTGGCAGCGCATATCAAGGCAGCGATGATCGGCTACGAGATCGCCCGGCTGGGCGGCGAGGAATTCGCGATCTTCTTCCAGGGGCTGGACGAAGCCAGCGCCGAGCAGCAGGTCGCCGCGCTGTGCCAGAGAGTGCGCGAGGACCTGTCTGCGCACCCGGTGACCATCAGCATCGGCCTGGCACGGATCGACAGCGGCGATACCCTGAGCCTGGCGCTGATCAGGGCGGACCAGGCATTGTACGAGGCCAAGCACACCGGCAAGGACCGCTTCGTCCTGTGGACTACCCGGCTGGCAAACGAATCCTGAACTGCGCCCCGCCCAGCGCCGACTGCGCCACGGTCAGCGTGCCGCCCTGCCCTTCGATGGCCCGCCGGCTGATCGCCAGCCCCAGCCCGAACCCGCCGGTATTACGGTCACGGCTGCGGTCCAGGCGATAGAACGGCTGGAAGATCCGCTCACGCTCCTCGGTTGGGATGCCGATGCCGTCGTCTTCCACGGTCACCAGGCAAGCGCCGTCCTCTTCCCGGCGCAGGCGCAGCAGCAGGCTTTCATCGCAGTAGCGCATGGCGTTGCGCACCAGGTTCTGCACGGCGCGGGCGGTCAGCCGCGGGTCGAGGACGAAACGCGGCAGGTCGGTTTCGCAGCGCACCTCCCAACGGATGCCACGGTTGTCGAGCTCCTCGGCGAAGCTGCCGAGCACGCTGTCCACCAGTTCCAGCAACGACACCTCGACCCGCTCGCGGGCCTGGTCGACGCTGTCCAGGCGGCTGTAGGAGAGCAGTTCAAGCACCAGTTCGTCCAGTTCGCGCACATGGCCCACCAACCCCAGCAGGCGTTTGCGGCTGGCCGGCGGCACCTCGTCGAACAGCAGCACCAGGCCGAAGTCCAGGCGGGTCAAGGGCGTGCGCAGCTCGTGGGAAACCGCGTTGAGCAGTTCGCGCTGCTGGTTGACGTGGCGTTCCAGATCGCTGGCCATGGTGTCGAACACCCCGGCCAGTTCACCGATGTTCGAGCGAGGCGAGATATGCGTGCGCTCGGACATCTCGCCGCGCCCCAGGCGCCGGGCAGTGTCCTTCAGCCGTTCGAGGTCGCGCCAGTGCGGCCACACCCACAACAGCAGGCAGCCAAGCATGGCCGCGCCGATCAGCACGGTCACGCCCCAGGACAGCACGTTGATGTCCAGCGGGTCGTCCGGCGAATGCAGGCGCACCAGCCATTGCGAATCCAGCGGCGCCAGCACCGTTTCGTAGTAGCCCCAGTCGGCCATGCGCACCGCGAACAGGCCATGTTCGAGCCGGGCTTTCTCCTCGCTGCTCAAGTCGGTATCGTCCATGCGCAACAGGCGTACTTGCAAAGGTTTGAACACCTCGGCCAAGTCTTTTTCCACTGCCGGCCACTGCTCCTGCGGCGCCTGCCGGAACTGGCGTACGATCAGGGTCTGCACGCCCTTGGCCTGCTCGAGGTTGTAGGCCATGAAGCGCTCATGGAACAACCCGACGATGGTGTCGGGGATCAGCGCGATCGCCCCGGCATAGGCGACGATGATCACCAGGTACAGCCGCACCAGGATCTTGAGCATGGCCTGTCAGTACTCCCACTCGACTCGGCTGAACAGATACCCCTTGCCCCACACGGTCTTGATCTTGCGTGCTTCGCCGGCGCTGTCGTCGAAGCGTCGGCGCAGCTTGGAGATGGCCACGTCCACCGAACGGTCGGTGCCGTTGAACTCGATGCCGCGCAACTGCTGCAGGATACGGTCGCGGCTCATCACCTCACCGGCGTTGCGCGCCAGCACCACCAGCAGGTTGTACTCGCCGCTGGACAGTTCCACCTCCTCGCCGCGCCAGCTGACCGTGCGCTCGGCCAGGTCGATGCGCAGGCCGCCGACCTGGATCAGGTCGCTGTCCAGGCGCGGCTCGTTGACGCTGCTGCGGCGCAGCAGGGTGCGCACCCTGGCCAGCAGCACCCGGGGTTCGCACGGTTTGGTGACATAGTCGTCGGCGCCCATTTCCAGCCCCAGCACCTGGTCGTGACTGTCGTCACGGGCGGTCAACATGAGGATCGGCAGGCCCTGGCTCTCCTGGCGCAGCAGGCGGCACACCTGCAGGCCGTCGAGGCCCGGCAGCATCAGGTCGAGGATCACCAGGTCCGGTTTCTGCCGGCGGAACTCGTCCAGTACATGGTCGCCGCGGGCAATCACCCGGACATGGAAATCGTTGCGTTGCAGGTGGCTGGCGATCAGTTCGGACAACGCGCTGTCGTCTTCGACCAGGAGAATGTTCGGCATAAGGGGATTTGACGAAAGATTGAAGTAAGGCAGGATATAGAATCCCGCGCGGGCCACCGCCGATTGTTCACACTTTTTCACACACGCCCAACACAGCTTAACAGCCGCCACCCGAACGGCTGCTTTAGCATACGCTGGATCAAACCTGGAAGATCCGTATGTCCATTCCCTGCCCTTCGCGCCTGCGCCCCTTGGCGCTGCTGGCGCTGATCACCCTTTCCCTGGCCGGTTGCAACGACGCCGCCGAACAGGAAGAACAGGCCCCGCCTTCCCAGGTCCGGGTCGAGACCCTGGCCGTGCAGCCACTGGCGATCAGCACGGAACTCAGCGGCCGCCTCCTCGCGCCGCGTACCGCCGAGGTGCGCGCCCGGGTAGCCGGCGTGGTGCTCAAGCGGGTGTACCGCGAAGGCAGCGACGTCAAGCAGGGCGACGTCTTGTTCCTGATCGACCCGGCGCCATTCAAGGCCGACTTCGACAGCGCCCGCGCCACCCTGGCCAAGGCCGAGGCAACCCTGTACCAGGCCCGCCTGCAGGAACAGCGTTACCGCGAGCTGGTCGACGACAAGGCGGTCAGCCGCCAGGAGTACGACAACGCCCGCGCCGCCTTCCTCCAGGCAGACGCCGCGGTCGGCGAAGCCAAGGCGGCGCTGGAACGGGCGCGCCTGAACCTGGGCTACGCCACCGTCACCGCGCCGATCTCCGGGCGCATCGGCCGCGCCCTGGTGACCGAGGGCGCGCTGGTCGGACAGAACGAAACCACGCCGCTGGCCACCATCCAGCAGTTGAACCCGATCCACGCCGACGTCACCCAGTCGACCCGCGAGCTCAATGCCCTGCGCCGCGCCTTGCGCGCCGGCGAACTGCGCCAGGTCGGCCAGGACCAGGTCAAGGCCACGCTGATCCAGGACGACGGCAGCGCCTACCCGCTGGCCGGCAAGCTGCTGTTCTCGGACATCAGTGTCGACCCGAGCACCAACCAGATCACCCTGCGCAGCGAGTTCCCCAACCCCGACCTCGACCTGCTGCCGGGCAGCTACGTGCGCGTGCGCCTGGACCAGGCGGTGCAGCCCCAGGGCATCAGCGTGCCGCAACGGGCGATCCTGCGCGACAGCGCCGGCGTGCCCAAGGTGCTGCTGGTCGACCCGCAGAAGCGCATCAGCGAACGCCAGGTGGTTTTGGGCAGCGCCCAGGGTGATCGCTGGATCATCAGCGAGGGCCTGGCTCCGGGTGATCGCGTGGTGGTCGAGGGCCTGCAACACGTCAAGGCCGGCGACCAGGTCCAGGTCGACGAGCAACCGGGCGCCTCCGCGGTCGCCCAACACACCGGCCAATGAGGGCCTGATCCATGCCGCAGTTCTTCATCGACCGCCCGGTATTCGCCTGGGTGGTCGCCCTCTTCATCCTCCTGGTCGGCGCCCTGGCCATCCCGCAGTTGCCGGTGGCCCAGTACCCCGACGTGGCGCCGCCGCAGGTGGAAATCTACGCCGTCTACCCGGGCGCCTCGGCGGCGACCATGGACGAGAGCGTGGTCAGCATCATCGAGCAGGAGCTCAACGGTGCCGACAACCTGCTCTACTTCGAGTCGCAGAGCAGCCTGGGCAATGCCACCATCACCGCCAGTTTCCAGCCCGGCACCAATCCGGACATGGCCCAGGTCGATGTGCAGAACCGCCTCAAGGTGATCGAGTCGCGCCTGCCGCGCCCGGTGACTCAGCAAGGCCTGCAGGTTGAGAAAGTGTCCACCGGCTTCCTGCTGCTGGCCACCCTCACCTCCGAGGACGGCAACCTCGACGAGATCGCCCTGTCGGACATCCTCGCGCGCAACGTGATGAACGAGATCCGCCGCATCAAGGGCGTCGGCAAGGCGCAGCTGTACGGCTCGGAGCGGGCCATGCGCATCTGGATCGACCCGGCCAAGCTGGTCGGCTTCAACCTCACGCCCAACGACGTGGCCGAGGCCATCGCCGCGCAGAACGCCCAGGTCGCCCCCGGCAGCATCGGTGACCTGCCCAGCCGGCCGACCCAGGAGATCACCGCCAACGTGGTGGTCAAGGGCCAGCTGAGCACCCCCGAGGAATTCGCCGCCATCGTCCTGCGCGCCAACACCGACGGCTCGACCGTCACCGTCGGCGATGTCGCCCGGGTCGAGATCGGCGCCCAGGAGTACCAGTACGGCACGCGCCTGAACGGCAAGGCCACCAGCGCCTTCAGCGTCAAGCTGTCGCCCGGCGCCAACGCCATGGAAACCGCGGGCCTGGTCAAGCAGAAGCTCGACGAGCTGGCGCGCTACTTCCCGGCCGGGGTGAAATACGACATCCCCTACGACACCTCGCCGTTCGTCAAGGTCTCGATCAAGCAGGTGATCAACACCCTTGTCGAGGCCATGGTGCTGGTGTTCGCGGTGATGTTCCTGTTCCTGCAGAACTTCCGCTACACCCTGATCCCGACCCTGGTGGTGCCGGTGGCGCTGATGGGCACCTTCGCGGTGATGAACGCGCTGGGCTTCTCGATCAACGTGCTGACCCTGTTCGGCATGGTGCTGGCGATCGGCATCCTGGTCGACGACGCCATCGTCGTGGTAGAGAACGTCGAGCGGATCATGGCCGAGGAAGGCCTGCCGCCCAAGGAAGCCACACGCAAGGCCATGGGCCAGATCAGTGGCGCCATCGTCGGCATCACCCTGGTGCTGGTGGCGGTGTTCCTGCCGATGGCCTTCATGAAAGGCTCGGTGGGCGTGATCTACCAGCAGTTCTCGGTGTCGATGGCGGTGTCGATCCTGTTCTCGGCGTTCCTCGCCCTGAGCCTGACCCCGGCCCTGTGCGCCACCCTGCTCAAGCCCTTGGAAAAGGGCGAGCACCATGAGCGCAAGGGTTTCTTCGGCTGGTTCAACCGCCGCTTCGAGGGCATGAGCAACGGCTACCAGCGCTGGGTGACCCACGCCCTGGCCCGCAGCGGCCGCTACCTGCTGGTGTATGCCGTGCTGCTGGCGGTGCTCGGCTACGGCTTCAGCCAGTTGCCCACCGCCTTCCTGCCCACCGAGGACCAGGGCTACACCATCACCGATATCCAGCTGCCGCCAGGCGCCAGCCAGGCGCGCACCATCGAAGTGGCCCGGCAGATCGAGGCGCACAACGCCGAAGAACCGGGCGTGGCCAACACCACGCTGATCCTCGGCTTCAGCTTCTCCGGCAGCGGCCAGAACGCGGCGCTGGCCTTTACCACGCTCAAGGACTGGTCCGAACGCGGTGGCGACGACAGCGCGCAGTCCATCGCCGACCGCGCCACCCTGGCCTTCACCCAGCTCAAGGACGCCATCGCCTACGCGGTGCTGCCACCGCCGGTGGACGGCCTGGGCGAGTCGACCGGCTTCGAGTTCCGCCTGCAGGACCGTGGCGGCATGGGGCACACCGCGCTCATGCAAGCCCGCGACCAGTTGCTGGAGGCGGCGCGCAAGAGCAAGGTACTGGTCAACGTGCGCGAAGCCTCGCTGGCCGAAAGCCCCCAGGTGGAACTGGAAATCGATCGGCGCCAGGCCAATGCCCTGGGCGTGTCGTTCGCCGACATCGGCGCGGTGCTGGACACCGCCGTGGGTTCCAACTATGTCAACGACTTCCCCAACCAGGGCCGCATGCAGCGGGTGGTGGTGCAGGCCGAAGGCGACCGGCGCAGCCAGGTCGAGGACCTGCTGAAGATCCACGTGCGCAACAACAGCGGCAAGATGGTGCCCCTCGGCGCCTTCGTCAGCGCCCACTGGCAGTCCGGTCCGGTGCAGCTGACCCGCTACAACGGCTACCCGGCGGTGTCGATCTCCGGCGAGCCGGCGGCCGGCCACAGCTCGGGCGAGGCCATGGCCGAGGTCGAACATCTGGTTGCCCAGCTGCCGGCCGGCGCCGGCCTGGAATGGACCGGCCTGTCGCTGCAGGAGCGTCTGTCTGGCAGCCAGGCCCCGCTGCTGATGGCGCTGTCGCTGCTGGTGGTGTTCCTGTGCCTGGCGGCGCTGTACGAAAGCTGGTCGATCCCCACCGCGGTGCTGCTGGTGGTGCCCCTGGGCGTGCTTGGCGCGGTGCTTGCGGTGACCCTGCGCGGGATGCCCAACGATGTGTACTTCAAGGTTGGCCTGATCACCCTGATCGGCCTGTCGGCGAAGAACGCCATCCTGATCATCGAGTTCGCCAAGGCCCTGGTCGACCAGGGCCACGACGCGGTGGACGCCGCGATTCAGGCCGCGCGCCTGCGCCTGCGCCCGATCGTGATGACCTCGCTGGCGTTCATCCTCGGCGTGGTGCCCCTGGCCATCGCCAGCGGCGCCAGCTCGGCCAGCCAGCAGGCGATCGGCACCGGGGTGATCGGCGGCATGCTCAGCGCCACTTTCGCCGTGGTGTTCGTGCCGGTGTTCTTCGTCGTGGTGATGCGCCTGGCCGGGCGCGGTCGGGCAAGGACGACCGAAGCAGCCACCCACGAGGCCTGACTGGACAAGCCTCGCGGTAAATGGGAGGGTTCCCGGCATTGACTGCCCGGAACCCTTTTTCATGCCTGACGCCCTCCCCCCCTGTTCCATCCTCATCCTCGCCGGAGGCCGTGGCCAGCGCATGGGCGGCCGCGACAAGGGCCTGGTGGCCTGGCGCGGCGAGCCGCTGGTGGCCCATGTGCAACGTGCCGTGCGGGCACTCAGCGATGATCTTGTGATCTCCTGCAACCGCAACCAGGCGGCCTATGCGGCGTATGCCGACCAACTCGTCAACGATACCGATGCGGACTTTCCTGGTCCGCTGGCCGGGGTCATCAGCGGGCTCAAGGTGGCACGGCATGAATGGGTGGTGGTGCTGGCCTGCGATGCGCCGCTGATCGATCGGGCCTTGATCGAGAACCTGCTGGCCCTGGCGGTGGCCCACGACAGCCCGGCCATGGTGCGCCAGGGCGGGTACTGGCAGCCGATGTTCAATGTGCTGCCACGGCGGTTGCTGCCGCTGCTGGAGCAGGCCTGGCAGGCGGGTGAGCGGAGTTTGCAGAAGGCCTTGCTACAAGCGAATGTCCAGGGGCTGGAGTGTATAGAGGACGACCCGCGATTGAGTAACTTCAACAGCCCGGATCTGCTGCAGGATTAACACCTCGATCGCGGGGCAAGCCCGCTCCCACGAAAGCCCACTCCCGCAGAAATACGCGTGCTCTGTGGGAGCGGGCTTGCCCCGCGATTTCGTCGGCCCTGCCTACCCCATTCTTAGAGGCAAAAAAAGCCCCGGGCAAAATTCCCCGGGGCCAAGCGGTTGGAATCCCCAACCAAAGGAGTTTTTCAGCCCTTGCCCGGCCAACCACCGCCCAGGGCACGGAACAGATCGACCAATGCCAGCTGGCGTTGGGTACTGGCCTCGATGAACGCCGCTTCGTTGACATAGCCGTTGCGCTGCGCATCCAGGTAACGCAGGTGGCTGTCCACCCCACCCTCGTAGCGCGCCTTGGCCAGCGCCACGGTCGCCCGGCTGGTGTCGGCCAGGGCCCGGCGCGCCGCTTCCTCGCGGCGCAGGGTGTCGGTGGCAGCCAGGGCGTCGGCGACTTCGCGGAAGGCGGTCTGGATCGTGCCTTCATAGGTCGCCACCGCCGAATCCTTGCGCGCCTCGGCCAGGCTCAGGCCGGCCTTGTTGCGCCCGGCGTCGAACAGCGGCAGCGACAGCTGCGGCATGAAGCTCCAGCTGCGCGAACCGCCATCGAACAGCCCGGACATCTGCGCGCTGGAGGTGCCGAAGCTGCCGGTCAGGCTGATCCGCGGGAAGAACGCCGCCCGCGCCGCGCCGATATCGGCGTTGCGCGCCCGCAGCCGGTGTTCGGCGGCGAGGATGTCCGGGCGGCGTTCGATCAGCGCCGACGGCGCGCCCGGGGCGATGTCCTGCAGAACCATCGGCGCCTCGCTGCGCTCGGCCGGAATCGCCTTGGCCGCGTCCACGCTGCCCAGCAGCAGCACCAGGGCGTTGTAGGCCTGGCGCTGCTCGCGCACGATGCCTTCCAGCTCGGCCCGCGACTGCTCGACCAGCCCCAGCGCCTCCTGGTGATCCAGCGCCGTGGCCGTGCCGGCGCCACGCCGCTGGCCGACCAGAGCCAGCGAATCCTCGCGGCTGGCCAGGGTCTGGCGGGTCAGCGCCAGGCGCCGCTCGGCGCCGTCCAGGGTCAGGTAGGCCTGGCTGACCTCGGCGATCAGGGCAATGCGCGCGGCACGGCCAACTTCCTCGGTGGCCAGGTACTGTTCCAGGGCCGCGTCACTCAGGCTCTTCACCCGACCGAACAGATCGACCTCATACTCCGGCAACGACAGGCCCACCTGATATGTACTGCTGACACCCTCGCGACCGTTGCTCGACAGGTCCGCCGGCAAATGCTGGCGGTTGCCCGAAACCCCGGCATTTAAGCCCGGCACCCGGTCGGCACGCTGGATACGGTACTGCGCGCGGGCCTGCTCGATATCCAGCAGGGTCTGGCGCAGCGAACGGTTGTTGTCCAGCGCGGTACCCACCAGCTGGCGCAGGGACGGGTCGACGATGAACCCCTGCCAGTCCAACTGCTCCACCGCCTTGCCGTGATGGCCGGCGGCATCGCCCCACTCGGCCGCCACCGGCGCCTCGGGGCGTTGGTAGGTCGGTGCCAGGGAGCAGCCGGTCAAGGTAACGGCCAGCGCGAACGAAATTGCGAGATTGCGCATGAGCATCACTGAGTCACCTCTATAGCGTGTTGCACGGGGGCCGGCTTGCGCTTGAGCAGCTTCAGCACGAAGACGAAACAGATCGGCACGAACACCACGCCCAGCAAGGTGGCGCTGAGCATGCCGCCGATCACCCCGGTACCGATGGCGCGCTGGCTGGCCGCGCCGGCGCCGGTGGCGATGGCCAGCGGCACCACGCCGAGGATGAAGGCCATGGAGGTCATCACGATCGGGCGGAAGCGCAGGCGCGCGGCCTCGATGGCGGCGTCGCTCAAGCTGTAGCCCTTCTCCCACAACTCCTTGGCGAACTCGACGATCAGGATCGCGTTCTTAGCCGCCAGGCCAATGATGGTGATCAGGCCAACCTTGAAGTACACATCGTTGGGCAGGCCGGTGAGCATCACCGCCCACACCGCGCCCAAGGCGCCGATCGGCACGATCAGCATTACCGTCAGCGGGATCGCCCAGCTTTCGTACAGTGCCACCAGCAGCAGGAACACCACCAGGATGGCCAGGGCGAACAGGGCCGTGGCCTGGCCGCTGGAGACCTTCTCCTGGTACGAGAGGCCCGTCCAGGCGTAGCCGATGCCAGGCGGCAGCTCGCTGACCAGGCGCTCCATCTCGGCCATTGCCTGGCCGGTGCTGTAGCCCGGGGCGGCGTCGCCGGCGATACGGATCGACGGGTAGCCGTTGTAGCGCACCAGCTGCACCGGGCCCTCTTCCCATTTCGTGGTGACGAAGGCGCTGAACGGCACCTGCTCGCCCTGGGCGTTCGGCGCATAGAGGCGCAGCACGCTTTCCGGGGTCATGCGCTCGCCCTGCTCGGCCTGCACCACCACGCGCTGCTGGCGCCCGGCGTTGGTGAAGTCGTTGATCACCACTGAACCGAAGGCGGTGGCCAGGGTGCTGTTGATGGTTTCGAAGCTCACGCCCAGGGCGCGGGCCTTCTCGCGGTCGATCTGCACGCGCAGCTGCGGCGCCTCGGCCAGGCCTTCCATCATCGCGTAGAGGATCACCGGGTTGCCGTTGGCACGGGCCAGCAGCTGGTCGCGGGCCGCCAGCAGCGCTTCGCGGCCCAGGCCGCCACGGTCCATCAGGCGCAGGGCGAAACCGCCGGAGTTGCCCAGGCCGTCGATCGGCGGCGGCATGACCGCGGTGATAGCGCCGTCGCCGTTGGCGGCGAACTGGGCGTTGATGGCGGCGGTTTCCGCCTCGGCCGATTGCTCGGGGCCGCGCAGGGACCAGTCCTTGTAGGTGGGGAACGCCAGCGCGGCGTTGTCGCCCTGGCCCGAGAAGCTGAAGCCGCTGACGATGACCGCACTGGCAACCGACTCGCGCGACATGATGAATTTTTCCAGCGCCTCGGCGGTGTGATCGGTGCGCACCCGGCTGGCGCCTGGCGGCAACTGGATATCGACGATGCTGTAGCCCAGGTCCTCCGACGGCACGAAGGCCTCCGGCAGACGCAGGTAGGAGTAGCCAAGCACCACCAGGATGCCGACATAGGCCAGCATCCAGCGGCCGGCGCGGGCCACCAGAGCGCTGTTCATCACCGAGTAACGCTCGGTCACGCGGGCGAAGGCGCGGTTGAAGGCACCGAAGAAGCCGCCCTTTTCATGGTGGCCATGGGGCACCGGCTTGAGCAGCGTGGCGCACAGCGCCGGGGTGAAGGTCAGGGCGAGGAAGCCGGAGAACAGGATCGACACCGCCAGCGACACCGAGAACTGCTGGTAGATCACCCCCACGGAACCGGACATGAACGCCAGCGGCAGGAACACCGCCGCCAGCACCAGGGTGATACCGATGATTGCCCCGGACACCTGCCCCATCGCCTTGATGGTCGCGTCCACCGGCGACAGGCCCTCCTCGGCCATCAGCCGCTCGACGTTCTCCACCACCACGATGGCGTCGTCCACCAGGATGCCGATGGCCAGCACCATGCCGAACATGGTCATCATGTTCACCGAGAAGCCGAGCAGCTTCATGATCATCAGCGTGCCCAGCAGGCACACCGGCACCACGATCGACGGGATCAGGGTGTAGCGCACGTTCTGCAGGAACAGGAACATCACCAGGAACACCAGCACCATGGCTTCGATCAGGGTGTGGATGACCTTCTCGATGGCCACGTCGACGAAGCGCGAGGTGTCGTAGGGCACCGAGTACTCGACGCCCTCGGGGAAGAACTGCGACAGCTCCGCCAGGCGTTCCTTGACCAGCGTCGCGGTCTGGATGGCGTTGGCGCCAGGGGCCAGCTGCACCGCAGCGGCCACGGCCGGGTGGCCGTTCAGGCGCGAGGACAGGTTGTAGTTCTCGCTGCCGATGGCCAGCCGCGCGACATCGCCCAGGCGCACGCTGGAGCCGTCGGGGTTGGCGCGCAGGACGATGCCGGCGAAGGCCTCGGGGGTGTCGAGGGTGCCCTGCACCGCCAGGGTCGCGGTCAGCTCCTGTTCGCTGGCGCCCGGCGTGCTGCCGAAGCTGCCGGCCGGCACCTGGACGTTCTGGCCACGGATGGCGTTGTTGACGTCATCGATGGACAGGCCATAGCCCACCAGTTTCTGCGGATCGACCCAGACCCGCATGGCCGCCTCCGAAGAGAAGAACTGCAGCTTGCCCACGCCCGGCACGCGCAGCAGTTCGTTGTTGATGTTGCGCGCGGCGTAGTCGGCCAGGGCCGTGGTGTCGCCACGGTCGCCGGCCTTGCTGGTCAGGGCGTAGATCAGCAGGAAGCCGGAGCTGGCCTGCTCCACCTTCAGGCCCTGGGTCAGCACCGCCTGGGGCATGCGCGCCTCGGCCTTCTTCAGGCGGTTCTGCACGTCGACCTGGGCCATGTCCGGCTCGGTGCCGGGCTCGAAGGTCACCAGCACCTCGGCGACGCCGTTGGAGTTGTTGGTGGACTCGTAGTACAGCAGGCCCTTGGCGCCGTTGAGCGACTCTTCGATGATGCTGGTCACCGACTCCACCAGCACCTTGGCCGACGCGCCCGGGTAGCTGGCGGTGATGGAAATCTGTGGCGGTGCCACGCTGGGGTACTGGGCCACCGGCAACGCCGGGATCACCAGCAGGCCGGCCAGGGAAATGAACAGCGCCACGACCCAGGCGAAGTTCGGCCGATTGATGAAGAACTTGGACATCTCGCTACCCTCGCCTTATTTCGCCGCGACCGGCTGCGCCTGCGCTGGCACCACGGGCATGCCCGGGGCCAGGCCGGCCGGGCTGCCGACGATGACCTGCTCACCGCCGCGCAGGCCTTCGACGATCTGCCAGCGCGAACCGTGCATCCCGCCGGTGCGCACGCTGCGCACCTCGGCCAGGCTGCCGGTACCCACCACCATTACCCGCGCCTCGCCATCGCTGCCGCGCTGCACCGCCCGTTGCGGTACCAGGATCGCCTGCTGGTCGGTGCCCTGCGGGGTGCGCACACGCACGTACATGCCCGGCAGGAGAATGCCGTCGGCATTGTCGAAGCGCCCGCGCAGGGAGACCTGGCCGGTGCCGCGGTCGACCGCCACGTCGGTGAACATCAGCGCGCCCTGGCGCTGGTAGTCGGTGCCTTCTACCTGGGCCGTCAGCGCCTTGTCGTCGCCACCGGCCAACGCACCGTCCTTGAGCGCCTGGCGCAGGCGCAGGGCATCGGCGGCAGACTGAGTGAAATCGACATAGATCGGATCGAGCTGCTGGATGCGCGCCATCAGCGTGGCGTCGCCCTGCCCGACCAGCGCGCCTTCGGTGGCCAGGGCGCGACCGATGCGCCCGGAGATCGGCGCGGTGACCGTGGCGTAACCCAGGTTCAGGCGCGCGGTCTGCACGTCGGCCTGGGCCGAACGCACGGCGGCCTGGGCGCTGCGCAGCTCGGCGGTGGCGCTGTCGAAGTCCTGCTGGCTGACCGCTTCGATCTTCACCAGCGGCTCATAGCGTTTTACCCGCGCCTGGGCTTCCTGCTGCACGGCCTGGGCCCGGGCCAGGTCGGCCTCGGCGCGGGCCAGGGCCGCCTTGAACGGCGCCGGGTCGATCTGGAACAGGACATCGCCGGCCTTGACGTCGGCACCTTCCTCGAAACGCTTGTGCAGGACGATGCCGGCCACCCGGGCACGTACCTCGGCCACCCGCATCGGCTCGACCCGACCTGGCAAGGTCGAGGCCAGGGCCAGTGGCTCGGCGGCCACGGTCACGATTTCCACCGGAAAGGCCGTTTCAGCGCCGGCCTGCTGTTCGTCGGCCGCCCCGCAGCCGGCCAGGGCCACAGCCACTGCCAGCCAGCTGGCCATTCCTATTGCACGCAAATTGCTCATGAACTCACCCGAGCCGTTAACTAAATTTGGCGCGAATGGTACTTGTACATTCTATTTGAGTCAATTTTGTCTCATTTGAAGTTTTTGTGAAAAGCTGTAATGACCACCTCCGATCGTCGGCTCGTCGCAGTCCTGGCCCATGGAGGGCGTCAAATGAAACACAACGCCTGAGGAGATCCGCCATGACCCTGCACGCCGTGGCCAGCCTCGACCAGCTCGAGGAACACCGCCCCCTGCGCGTCCAGGCCGGCACCGAGGAGATCATCCTGGTGCGCCAGGGCGAGTTGGTGAAGGCCTACCTGGCCAACTGCCCGCATGAGGGCGCGCCCCTCGAACAAGGCGCGGTCTGTGGTGGGCTGCTGATCTGCCCCTGGCACAAGGCCGCCTTCGCCGTGGACGAGGGCGCGGTGTGCGAACCGCCGGCCCTGACCGGCCTGCGCCGCCATGCCGTGCAGCTCAGGCATGGCCAGGTCTGGGTCGACGACCAGCCATTGCCCGAAACCGTGGCGCCGCGCCACAGCGACGCCCGCACCTTCGTCGTGGTGGGCGCCGGCGCCGCCGGCTCGGCCGCCATCGCCACCCTGCTTGAGCATGGCTTTGCCGGGCGCCTGCTGTGGATCGACCAGGAACAGCCGAACGCCTACGATCGCACCGCCCTGAGCAAGTTCGTCATCGCCGGGCAGATGCCGGTGGACGAAGTGCCGACCCTGCTCGCCCCGGACGCCCTGCGCCGTGGCCAGCTGCAGCGTTTGCACGGCAAGGTGCGCGCCCTGGATGCCGACAAGCGCGTGATCACCCTGTCCGACGGCCAGAAGCTGAAATACGACGCCGCCCTGCTGGCCACCGGCGGCAAACCCAGACGCCCCGAACTCCCCGGCGTGCAGTTGCCCGGTATCTGCGTGCTGCGCTCGCGCACGGATGCCGCGCAACTGCTCGACCTGGCCGAACCAGGCCAGCCGGTGGTGATCGTCGGCGATGGGTTCATCGGTCTGGAGGCCGCCAGCGCCCTGCGCAAGTACGGCCTACAGGTGCATGTGGTCACGCGCCACGCCATCCCGCTGGCCCGGCAGCTGGGCGAGCGCATCGGCCAGGCCCTGCGCGAGCTGCACGAGCGCAAGGGCGTGGTATTCCACGGGCCGACCGAGGTCAGCGGCTTCGAAGGCCGGGAGCGGGTCGAGGCCGTGTTGCTGGCCACTGGCGAGCGCCTGGAAACCCCGCTGGTACTGCTCGGCACCGGCGTCAGCCCGGCCACCGGTTATCTGCACGACCTGCCCCTGGCCGAGGACCGTTCACTGACAGTGGACGCCCATCTGCAGGCCGCCGACGGCCTGTGGGCGGCCGGCGATATCGCCACTTTCCCTCTGGCCGGCCGCCCGGTACGCATCGAGCACTGGCGCCTGGCCCAGCAGCATGGGGTGATCGCCGCCGCCAACATGCTCGGCGAGCGCCGCCGCTACGACGACGTGCCGTTCTTCTGGACCTACCAGCACGGCCGCACCTACGAAGTGCTCGGGCATGCCAGCGGCTGGAACCGCATCGAATACGTCGGCACCCCGGAACAGGGCGACTTCATCGCCCTGCAGTGCCTGGACGACCAGGTCGAGGCGGTAATCGCCAAGGGCCACGCGCGGGCCATGGCGGTGCTGTCGCAGCGGCTGAAACGGCCGCTGTCGAGCCGCGAGGCGCGTGACCTGATCGATGCCTGGCCGGATTGAGACCTGGCGTTGCCCGGACAGTGGCAACCGCGCGCTCCTCACCGTACAGTACACCGCAGACTCGCCCCAGCGCAGGGAGATTGATCCAGTGCACTTCGACTGGCACGAACACCAGGCCCACCTCTTTGCCAGTACCCAGGCATTCAACAACCTGGCACGGACAATGCGCCGATGCCGACCTGGCAGCCACGCGCAACTCGCGCTTCGCTCTGCCACGGGAACCTGCACGATGTTGCGAGTTTCCTGTGATCGGCGAGAGGCGTTCCTGGCACTGAATGAAGACATGCTTCAAATCACCTTCACCGAAGCGCTCAGACAGCGGCTGGCCAACGGTTTTTCCATGCCTGCCGAAACTCGCCCTGGCTCACGATTCGTCATCAGCAGAATTCAGAGCGAAGGACTTGCGGGGTTACGTGAAGACTCGATCGAACTGGTATTGCATGTAGAGACGCCACAAGCGCACCCCTTGGCAGGCTACTTCAGCCATGACGACGGTACACTGCCGGAAATCGAGCTCTACTTTGCCCGGAGCGCGGACATGCCGAGCGCATTCGCACGCCTGTTCACCCTCGGTGCGAGGGTGGGCTGCGGCAGCTTATGGGACAAGGCAAGCGGGTGCGAAACGCCCTTTACCGGCCCACAGGATGCCTCACGTGTCAGTGACGGTGTCGTCGAACCGTTTCATGTACTGGCGAAGGGTATCAACATCGATGGCCAGCCCCTCCCTGACCTGGGCGTGATGGTCTGCAAGCACGGCCTGACACTGGACTATCGCATGGGGCCTGACTGGGATGCGCCTCGAATCGACGCCCTGCTGTCGTTGCTGCGCCAACTTCGGCAACAAGGCGGCCAGGTTCGCATCCCTTGGTGGCAGGCAGACGGCGAACAGGACTTTCTGCAGGCCCTCGGCCGCAGCGGGGCCGACGGATGAACTCGCGCTCCCTGGATATCCAGCGGTTGCTCAGGAAACGACAACTCAATGTGCAGGAGCAGAACCTGCTCACTGCCCATCGCATCAGAGAGTCGGCACGCCCCTGGCTCACCCGTGAGGTACCGCCTGCCCTGCTACGCGTCGCCGAAAGCCACGGGATCGACTGGACACGCTCCCTGCTGCTGGACCTTGAGTTCGACTTCCCCGGCATGGCCAGCCTGACGGGCAGTCTGTTGACCGATACCGAACGCTTCATAGACTTCGAGCTCGAGACCGACAGCAGTTACTGCCAGCTGCTGTCGATCGAATGCTGGGAAGACGTGACGGCCCAGCATGACCATGGGTTGCGCAACCGGGGTACCGGCAAGGGTTATGCAACCATTGCCCTGGAGACAAGGCGTGAACTGCTCGGCCTGCCGACGCCCTGAGCGCACGCCTTGCCTTGGCCACCGCGAGCTTTCAATACCGAGGTGAACTGTGTAAAACAAGCTCACCCACACTGTAAGGAAAGGATGACTCGCAATGATCTACCGCCCCCTCGGCCGCTCCGGCCTGCACGTCTCGACCCTCACCCTGGGCAGCATGATGTTCGGTGAGCAGACCAGCACCGAAGACTCGCTGCGCATCATCGACAAGGCCTGGGACCAGGGCATCAATTTCGTCGACACCGCCGACGTCTACAACGGCGGCCGTTCCGAGGAGATCGTCGGCGAGGCGGTGGCGCGCAACCGCCACGACTGGATCATCGCCTCCAAGGCTGGCTACGGCCCGGTCGATGGCGTGCCCAACCGCAGCGGCCTGTCGCGCAAGCACCTGTTCAACGCCATCGAGGCCAGCCTCACACGCCTGGGCACCGACTACCTGGACATTTACTACCTGCACCGCGAGGACCACACCGTACCGCTGGAAGAGACCGTGCGCGCCATCGGCGACCTGCTGGCCCAGGGCAAGATCCGCTACTGGGGCGTGTCCAACTTCCGTGGCTGGCGCATCGCCGAGATCTGCAACCTGGCAGAGAAGCTCGGCGTGGCCAAGCCTGTGGTCAGCCAGCCGCTGTACAACATCGTCAACCGCCAGGCCGAGCCCGAGCAACTGACCGCCGCCGCCTACCATGGCCTGGGCGTGGTGCCGTTCAGCCCGCTGGCCCGCGGCGTGCTCAGCGGCAAGTACGCGCCCGGCTCGACCCCGGACCAAGGCAGCCGCGCCGGCCGCCAGGACAAGCGCATCATGGAGGTGGAATGGCGCCAGGAGTCGCTGGCCATCGCCCAGAAGATCCATGCCTACACCGGGGCCAAGGGCGTGGGCATCGTCGAGTTCGCCATCGCCTGGGTGCTGAACAACCGCCTGGTCAGCTCGGCCATCGTCGGGCCGCGCACCGAGGCGCAGTGGGACACCTATGCCGGCGCGCTGGCAGTGAAGATCACGGCGGAGGACGAAGCGTTCATCGACTCGCTGGTGACGCCGGGCCATGCCTCGACACCCGGGTTCAACGATGTGGCGCACTTCGTCAGCGGGCGCCTACCGCGCTGACGTCTAGGTCTGAGTCTGGGGCGTAGAGCGTGGGATCAATTGTCTTGCGGAGATTTCTCAACTGGCGTGATCTCTCTGAGCGGCCTTGCGTCGCGAAAGGGACGCAAAGCGGCCCCGGCGATCTTTGCAACAATGCTGAAATCCCGGGGCTGCTGCGCAGCCCTTTCCGACCGGTCCGACGCCTCGGCAAGGCCGCTCCAGGTTGGCGTAGTACCCATGGCAGCCCGCCCCGATTGCTGGCATTGTTCGACTTTCCCCGCGCAAAGGACGCGCCCCCATGGCCCTGCACCTCTGGCTGACCTTCTCCTTCGCCTACCTGCTCACCTCGCTGATCCCCGGCCCCAACGTCCTGCTGACGGTGCGCAACGCCCTGCGCTACGGCCCCTCCGGCATGGGCATGACCCTGTTCGGCAACCTCACCGCGCAACTGCTGACGATCACCGCCGTGGCCATGGGCGTGGGCGCCCTGCTGATCTCGCTGCCCACGGCGTTCCTGGTGCTGAAGCTGGCCGGTGCCGGCTACCTGATCTACCTCGGCCTGCGCCAGTTGCTGGGTAAAGGAGGCCCCGCCGCCCCGGCGGCCCAGGTGGTCGCGACGCCACCCCAGACGCAATGGCGGATCGCCGTGGAGGCCTTCCTGGTCTCGGTGAGCAATCCCAAGACCCTGGTGTTCTTCTGCGCCTTCCTGCCGCAGTTCCTCGAGCCTGGGCGGCCGATCTTCGGCCAGTTCGCGGCGATGTACCTGAGCGGCGCACTGATCGTCTGCCTGGTGCATTCCTTCTACTGTTTCACCGCCTGGCGCTTCGGCCTGCGCCTGAAGGCTTCGCCCCTGGCCGCCTGGTTCAAGCGCGCCACCGGCGCGCTGTTCATCGGCCTGGGCGTGCGCCTGGTCAACACCCGGGCGGTGTAACGCTCGACTGCTCCCTCGCAAGGCCTGGGTGGTGATTCAGGACTGCCCCAGGTTGAGCACCAGCGCGATGAATGCCTGCTCGTCGAGCCACTCGTCCTCATACAGGTCGATGGCCCGGCGGGTGTCGCCCTTGAGACTGGCATTGAGCAGCCCGGCATGGTGGATCAGCGCCCTGACCCGGGACCAGGTGCGGACCACGCCGGTCGGCAAGGCTGGCGATGCGGGGGTCGATCTGCTCGCGGGCTTCGGCATGGGGGCATCCTCAGGCAGGTTCTCCCAAGAACTGTAAGCGAATGCTGCCAAATAGCCCTGAAAGGGAAAATCAGAGAAACGTCCTACGCGGACTTGGGAAGCCCTGTCGACCACCCAGAATCCGTTCCTCGCTAGTGTTTCAGGTCTGCGTAACGTCGCCCGTGGCTGGCTGCAACAGCCACGGGCTCGGTACTAACACGCCTGCATGAACAGCTTCGCTGAGGACATCGGATGTTCGACTTCAACAAACTGCTCGAAATCAATCGGCAAGCCTGCGAGGCCCTGGAGGCCCCCTTCGCCAGCGGGCCCGCCGTCCATTGCACGCGCACCTTCACCATCCTGCCCCTGCGCTATGCGGCCGTTGCCGGCACTACCGGCCAGCGCCTGCGCTTGCCAACCCTGCCCGAACACCTGCGCCATCCCTACAGCGTTGCCACGCTCCAGCAGGCCAACTATGCCATCCGGCCACTGCGCCAAGGTTTCCTGTATGTCATGGAGAAACGCAAGCGCAGCGGGCAGCACAGCCTGCACCCGCCCTATCGCATTGCGGCGAACGGTTCTTTGTCGCTGGTTGCCCCCGGGCAGTCCGAGCCAGACGCCACAGATGTCCACACCCTGCGCGACATGATTCGCAACACGGCCTTGGCGTTCAACGTCCATGACCTCGAAGACCTGGCCGAGCTGCGCCTGTTCTACAGCCCCGACCCGTTGACCGAAGCGGCCCAGCAGCAACTGCTGCGTCGACGCGACAGGCTGCCGGCCGTGGATGTTGCCGCTTTCACCGGCCTTGGCTGCCCGACGCCCAGGCCCTATGTGCTGCGCCATGACCAACTGGACCTGGTCGCCGATTTCGCTGCGCAAACCGACAGCTCATTGCGCAAGCTGCTGGACAACCAGCTGTTCAGTGAAACCAGCGTCCACTCGCTGACGGCAGCCCGGTACATGCTGGGCCCGGTTGCCGGCAAACCCGAAGCCCGTGGTATCGCGGTGGTGGTGGAAGATGCCATCGGCATCACCCAGCAACTCAATGCCTGGCGCAACGCGGGCATGGAACACCTGAAGGATTGGCTGCAAGCCTCGGAGTCGGTCGCGGGAAAACCCGGCCCCAGCAACGAGCGCAAGGTGCTGGTCGCCCAGGCCTTCACCGAACTGCATCAGCAATTCAGTGAGCGCAAGGTCGCCGCGCTGGTCGACCGTCACAAAGAGGCCATGCGCGCCCACCTCGCCGGTGCCGACCAGGGCGCCAACCCGCAGATGGCCGCCTGGTGGGCGCAGGCCAAGGAAGGCATTCTCGATACCGCAGGCGCACTCAGGCGCCAGGACCTTGAGGCCCGGGGGAACAACGGCGAGTTCGCCCGGCAGTTCGAGGCGCGTTACCTGCCACACGTCGACCTCAAGGCCATGCATGACCAGCTGGCCTGGTTCGAATCCCACGGCCTCGAAGCGCAGCGCCTGGCCGACGTGCGGGCCGACGACCACCTCGCCTGGCTGCAATCTGAGCAGCTGCTCGCGGCCCTGGCCTACTACGACGAGAACGACCTGCGCAGCGGCCTGTGCTTCGCTCACCAGACCGGGCTCAGCGTGGTCGGCATGGAGGGCGTGCCAGCCGGGGCGCGGCTGCTCGCCCAGTGGTGGCATGCCGACACGCTGACGCCCGACAACCTGGCCCTGCGTTCCTTCGTCTTCAACCAGCGCGCCATTGCCGAGGTGCTGGAGCAGACACGCCAGGCGTTGCAAGCGCTGCCACCGGAATACGATCACTGGCAGCAGGTGGACACTTCACTCAAGTACGCCAAGGAACTCGCCTCGCAGTTCAGCCGGGTGGACGGCCACCTCGACCAGCTGGCCCAGCACAGCGCCCTCAACACCGCCGGGGCCTTGGCCTGGCTGGGTCAACTGGGGCGCCAGAGCCTGCAGGCCGGCGCCCCCGGCAACATGGATCGCCTGCTATACCGGCGCCTGGGCACCTACCTCATCGCCTCGCTGGGCGAGCAAGCCATCAACCTGCGCCTGAGTGAACACGCACTCGAGGGTGACACCCCCTCGCGAGGACGGGTGGCGGCCCCCATGGTCCGACGCCTTGATCGCGCCTATGTGGAGACGTTGCAGGGCGCTCATGCTCATTCGTTCTATCGGCTTCGGCTGGCCAGTGGCCTGCTCCTGCTGGAGGCGGGACTGCTCCTGTTGCAGGGGCAGCGGGATGACAAGGACCGGCGTTTCTGGAGCGAGGTGGTGGCCGCAGGATTGGCCAGTGCGGCAGCGGGATTCGAGCTACTGGCAGTGGGGACGGAACAGACCCTGCTGGGCGTCGAGCGGAACAGCGCGATTGCGCGGGGAGCGGACATCAGCCTGGGGCGCTATCGGCTATGGGGGGCGGCGTTGGCGACGGTGGGGGGCGTTGTCAGTATTGCGTGGGACATTTCAGATGCCGAAGAAGCAAAAATCAGATCCAAATCAATGCTTGCCGCAGCATACAGGACAAGAGCTGTATCTACGATTGCCCTAATTCTGGGGCAGGGAGGAATTGCGTTTTCAAAAGCGAGTGCGTTTTTCCAATGGCTATCAATGAGTGCCAATCAAACATGGAAAAGCAGCTTATTCTCCACTTTATCCACACTCTCCGCAGAATTGGCAGCCAACCGTGCCGCCATGATGTTTCTGAGCCGCTTGAGCTGGATAGGCGGCGCTATTATATTAGGCACCACTGTAACCTTACTCATTATCGATGACGACGCATTGGAGAAGTGGTGTAGCAAATGCTGTTTCCGCCTTAAACCATCCGACAAAGGATACCTAAAGGACGCCGAAGAGCTCAAAGCGTTGTTTAATGCCATGAGCGAGGTGATCTAATGTATTTTATTGAGTGGTTCTCATGGCTGGCAGCCATACACCCTAAAGAGAAACGCGAAGCCTTTAAAAAACAGAACAAAACAATCAAAAATAGAGGGGTTTACGAAAGCGAAGACGAAGAATACGTTGCAGCTGCAAAAAAATCAGTATGCGAAACCCCAAAGAGCCGTGGCCCAGTCTACGTGTACAACGAGCATGTGCTCGAAATGCGCTGCGGCATGTGGGAGGACAAACGTGGCTTGATCACCATCCTTTCCCTTGCAATCATAGCGGTAATCACATTCGAGTTATATTTCACCACTGATTCCATTAAGGAATTAATCGCATTAGCCTACAATTATCAAGGTGAACCGTATGGAGAACTCCTAATCACCACAATTTTCTTTCTCTGCTTGGATCCATGGCTTTTATGGATTTACCTAAAGTATGGTTTCCGTTTCACACGCTTTGAGATGTTTACATCACGCCACCTGTTGATACGCTTCAACCGCACCACCCAACAAGTCTACCTCCACCGCCCGCCATACTGCGGAGGGATCGTCACGCTCCCGTGGAACGGCGTATCGTCCAGCGGCTCTGATAAAAAGTATGCACCACCAGGTGGCATGGGCATGCCGCTGGAACTCACATGGTCGCCCGTTTTTACTGGCACACTGCGTCCTGAACTGATCTGGGTCGGCAAATCCGCCAATAATTTCGCGGAGATTCAAGCCGAATGGGAGTTTATCCGCCGCTTCATGGATGACGGACCGGAGGGGCTACCGCGCCCCCACATCACCTCGCACTTCCCTTGGCCCTGGCAAGCCTTCACGCCTCAGTTCGAAGGCCTGACCCACTACTTCCGCAGTTCACCACGCGTCATCAAGTGCGGTCTGCTGCTGATCTCTCCTGCCTTCCTGATCATCGGAACAGGCCACTGGATGAGCCTCCTGCTGTGCTGGAAGCCTCGATGGCCCAAGATTATCCGTGAAGCCGGCCTGCCGGGAAAACCCGTCCCGGCACTAACCACAGTTGACGATTACCCCCCCCATATCCAGGAAAGGCTGCGGGAAAATGCCTACCTCTGGGCCATACGCCCTGGCAAACGGCCGGAGAGGAAAACCCGTGCCTCTAAACGTCGGCCCAAGAGCCAAAGTCAAACTCCCGATATCGAGAAGGATACGCCCCATGGGGTCGACAGTATCGGTCAGCCGTAGAGCCAGACTGATCTCGTTCGGCATGGAGGGCGTGGCAGCCAGAACACGGCTATTCACCTGATAGTTGCAAGGTACAGCCCTACCTACCATCAATCACAGAAAAGTAAACACCTCAGCCGCCGCCAACCGCGACTTGCTCAGCCCGGCATTGAAATCCTCCTCGCTGCGATAGCCCAGGCTCAGCAGCACCACGCTGGTGAAGCCCTGCTCGCGCAGGCCCAGTTCGGCGTCCAGGGCCTTGGCGTCGAAGCCTTCGATCGGCGTGGCGTCCAGGCCGTGGGCGGCGGCGCCCAGCAGTGCGGTGCCCAGGGCCAGGTAGACCTGCTTCTCCATCCAGTGCTGCAGGTCCTTGAAATCATAGCGGTGCAGGTCGACGTAGCCGCGACGGGTCTGGTCCTGGCCATCACGGGCCTGCTCGGTGCGGAAGCGCCCGTCGGCGGCCTCCTGCGCCAGCACCGCCTGCAAGTGGCCTTCGGTCATGTTGGTGCGGGCGGCGAACACGATCACATGGGAGGCATCGCGCAGCTTCGGGCTGTTGTAGGCGAAACGCTCGTCGGTGGCCTTGGCCAGGCGCGCCTTGCCTTCGGCGCTGTCGGCCACGACGAAGTGCCAAGGCTGCGAGTTGACCGAGGACGGGCTGTGGCGCAGCTGCTCGAGCAAGGCATCGATGGTGGCCTGGGGAATCTTGCGGCTGGCGTCGTAGGCTTTGGTGGTGTAACGGCGTTTGGCGAGGGCAACGGTATCCATCTACGGCAATTCCTAAAAGGGATCGTGAATGAGCCGCATCTTATCTTCCCGGCGGTAAAGAAAAACCAGCACAATGCAGCAACACTTTCATCCCTGGAGTGAAAATGCTGCGCATCAACGACCTCGAACTGTTCGCCCGTGCCAGCGCCCTGGGCAGCTTCACCGCCGCGGCCCACGAGGCCGACCTGCTGCCCGGCCAGGTGGCGGCGGCGATCAAGCGCCTGGAACGCGAACTGGATGTGCGCCTGTTCGCCCGCACCACTCGTAGCCTGCGCCTGACCGCCGAGGGCGAGCTGTACCTGCCCACCGCCCAGCGCGTGCTCGACGCCCTGCGCCAGGGTCGCGAGGACCTGCACGGCAGCCACAGCTGCCTGCGCGGCGTGCTGCAGGTGGCGGCGCCCTCGGACATGGGGCGCAACCTGTTGCGGCCCTGGCTCAGCGCGTTTCGCCGCGAGCATCCGGGGCTCGGACTGCGCTTGTTCCTCTCCGACCAGCTGGCCGACCTCTACCGCGATCCGGTGGATGTCGCCATCCGCTACGGCCAGAACGAGGACGCCAACTACATCGCCCTGCCGCTGGCGCCGTGGAACCGTCGGGTGCTGGTGGCCTCGCCCGACTACCTGGCCCGCCATGGCCGGCCGGGCAGCCCTGACGAGCTGCAGCAGCACGACTGCCTGCTGTACCTGCAGCAAAGCCGGGTCTACGACAAATGGCGGCTCGGCAACCGCACCGTGCAGGTGCGCGGGCCGCTGTTCAGCGACGACGCCGATGTGGTGCGGCGCTGGGCGCTGGAAGGCGAAGGCATCGTCTACAAGTCGTGGCTGGATGTCAGCGCCAATGTCGCCGCCGGCGAGCTGGAGGTCCTGCTGCCCGAACACCCCGGCGAGCTGACCCCGGTGACCCTGGTGTGCCCGCACCGCAAGCAGCTCACCCCGGCGGTGGCCCAGCTGCACCTGTGGCTGCGCGAGCGCTTCGCCACGCTGCGCCCGGACGGCATGTTGCAGCCGCTGTCACCGGGCGTATAGTGCATCCACCCCCGACTGCAAGGAGCTGTCATTCATGCCGAGCCTGGAATTTCTCGTTACCGCGCTGATCATCGTGCTGATTCCCGGCAGCGGGGTCATCCTCACCGTTTCCAGCGCCTTGGTGGCCGGGCGCCGCGCCTGCCTGTGGACCGCCACCGGCTGCACCCTGGGTATCGTCCCGCACCTGCTGGCCTCGGTGCTCGGCCTCTCGGCCTTGCTGCACACCAGCGCCCTGGCCTTCCAGGGCTTGAAGTTCGCCGGCGTCGCCTACCTGCTGTACCTGGCCTATGCCACCTGGCGCGATCGCGCGGCCTTCGCCGTGGACACCCAGGCCACTCCAACCGCCGCCGGCCAGCTGGTGCTCAAGGCCTGCCTGCTGAACATCCTCAACCCCAAGCTGACGCTGTTCTTCCTCGCCTTCCTGCCGCAGTTCATCAGCCCCCAGGCCGGTTCCGCGACCGTGCAGATGCTCGGCCTGAGCGCGGTGTTCATGGCCATGACCTTCGTCGTCTTCGTGATCTACGGCCTGCTCGCCCATCTGTTCCGCCGCGCCGTGATCGACTCGCCCCAGGTACAGGCCTGGCTGCGCCGCAGCTTCGCCGCCTCGTTCGCCGGGCTTGGCATCAACCTGGCGTTCGCCCAGCGCTGACAGCTGTACAGCAGCGTTTCAGCGCACGGTGGCCGCGCGCAGGCGTACCCCAAGCCGCGGCCCGAACACATTGATCAGCAGCCCGAGCATCACCAGCAGCGCGCCCCAGCCCTGGGCCTCGCTCAGGCGCTCGCCCAGCAACAGGGCCGAGGAGCTCAGGCCGACCACCGGTACCAGCAGCGAGAATGGCGCCACCTTGCCCGCCGGGTGGCGCGACAACAGAGTGCTCCACAGGCTGTAGCCGACCATGGTGGCGACGAAGGCCAGGTAGGCCAGGGCCAGCACCGAGCTTAGGCCGATGTTGGCCAGGGCATGGCCTATGCGCACGGGGCCTTCCAGCCACCAGGACAGTGCCAGGAACGGCAGCGGCGGGATCAACCCGCCCCAGATCACCAGGGCAACCAGGTCGACCTTGCCGAAGCGCCGGGTGATGATGTTGCCCATGCCCCACATGGCGCCGCCGCACAGGGTCAGCAGCAGTGCGAGTAACGGCACGTGGCCACTGTCCTCGCTGCCGATCACCGCCAGACCGCCGGCGGCCACCAGCAGGCCCAGCACGCTGGCCAGGCGCAGCCGCTCGCCAAGGAACAGCGCGGCAAAGCCCAGGGTGAAGAACGCCTGGGACTGCAGCACCAGCGAGGCCAGCCCCGGCGGCATGCCACTGGCCATGGCCTGGAACAGGAAGGCGAACTGGCCCAGGGAGATGGTCGCGCCGTAGGCGATCAGCCAGCGCCAGGGCAAGTTCGGACGCTTGATCAGGAACACCGCCGGAAAGGCCACCAGCAGAAAGCGCAATGCCCCGAGCAGCATCGGCGGCAGGCCGTCGAGGCCCACCTTGATGACCACGAAATTGACGCCCCAGGCGATGATCACCACCAGGGCGATCAGCAGGTCCTTGAGTGGCATGGCACGCATTCCTTCTTCAGGCTTGTTATAGACATATTTGGTTACAGCATAAGGGCATCGCGCTGCCTCGGACCAGCACAGTTGCGCGCCAGCCTTGCGCAACAGTCGGCTGTGATGGCCTCGCGACACCGACAAAAACCTGCGCAAGCTTCACTTGACCAGACTTGTATATACATGATCATATCGGGCTTCGGCCATCCGCCCTGCGTCCCGCCGATAGCCGCCGCCTTTCACAAAAACAACGAAGCGGAGCCCTCCCCGATGTCCAGCAAACCCGTGATCGAGCGCCGCTCGATCGACTACATCCCCGAGTCTGAACGCCATGGACGCGTCTACAGCCAATTCACCCTGTGGCTGGGAGCCAACCTGCAGATTACCGCGATCGTCACCGGCGCCTTGGCCGTGGTGCTGGGCGGCGATGTGTTCTGGTCGTTGATCGGCCTGCTGCTCGGGCAACTGGTCGGTGGCGCGGTGATGGCCCTGCACGCCGCCCAGGGCCCGCGCCTGGGGCTACCGCAGATGATCTCCAGCCGCGTACAGTTCGGCGTGTACGGCGCGGCCATCCCCATGGCCCTGGTGTGCCTGATGTACCTGGGCTTCACCGCCACCGGCGCGGTGCTGTCCGGCCAGGCCATCGGCCAGTTGCTGAGCATCAGCGACAGCGCCGGTATTCTCATCTTCGCCGGGGTGATCGTGCTGGCGACCCTGGCCGGCTACCGGGTGATCCACTGGATCGGGCGCGTGGCCAGCGTGCTGGGGATCATCGCCTTCGTCTACCTGTTCAGCCGCATCCTGATGCTCGCCGACATCGGCCAGTTGCTCGACAACCGCCACTTCAGCTGGGCCAGCTTCCTGCTGGCGGTGTCGCTGGCGGCGTCCTGGCAGATCGCCTTCGGCCCGTACGTGGCCGACTACTCGCGCTACCTGCCCAGCCATACCTCGCCGCTCAAGACCTTCCTCGCCGCCGGCCTGGGCTCGGTGATCGGCGCCCAGGCCTCGATGATCCTCGGCGTGTTCGCCGCGGCCATCGCCGGTGGCCAGTTCTCCGGGCGCGAAGTGGCCTACATCGTCGGCCTGGGCGGCGCCGGCACCACGGCGGCGCTGCTGTACTTCAGCATTGCCTTTGGCAAGGTGACCATCTCCACCCTCAACAGCTACGGCAGCTTCATGTGCATCGCCACGATCATCAGCGGTTTCCGGGGTCACCTTCAGATCAGTCGGGTCCAGCGCCTGGTGTTCGTGCTTGGTATCGTCGGCGCTGCGACACTGGTCGCCCTGCTCGGCCAGCATTCGTTCCTCACTGCGTTCAAGTCGTTCATCCTGTTCCTGCTGACCTTCTTCGTGCCATGGAGCGCGGTGAACCTGGTGGACTACTACTTCATCACCAAGGAACGCTACGACATCCCGGCACTGGCCGACCCTGACGGCCGCTACGGGCGCTGGAACTGGCCGGGCATCGGCGTGTACACCTTCGGCGTGCTGGTGCAGATGCCGTTCATCGATACCAAGCTGTACACCGGGCCCATGGTCGCGCACCTGGGTGGCGTGGATGTGTCGTGGCTGATCGGCCTGGTGGTGCCGAGCGTGCTGTATTACTGCGTGGCCCGCCGCCGGGCGGCCGAGGCGCCGGCCGGGATCATCGTGCCTGAGGCGCGCTGAGCCGGGTTGCAAAAAGCTGGCAGCGCCCGCCGGGGCGCTGTCATTTTTTGGTCAAGCAACTGTCGTAATCTGCAGTGCAACTCTGTGCCACAGGTCTCCGGCATGCCCCGCCTGCTACTCCTTCTGCTATGCCTGCTCCCGGGCCTGGCTAGCGCCGGGCCCGCGCAACTGCGTATCCAGGGCTCCAACACCATCGGCGCGGCCCTTGGCCCGGCCTTGGTGCAGGGGCTGCTACAGGCGCAGGGCGCAAGTGCCATCGAGCGTTGGCCCGGTGCCACGGCCAACGAAACCGAGATCCACGCCGTTGATGCGAACGGCCAGCCCGTGCGCATCGAAATCGCCGCCCACGGCACCAGCACCGGATTTGCCGCGCTGGCCCGGGGTGAGGCTGACTTGGCCGCGGCCTCGCGACCGATCAGCGACAGCGAGGCGCAACAGTTACAGGCCTTGGGCAACCTGCGCGGCGCCGGCTCGGAACAGGTGATCGGCCTGGATGGCGTGGCGGTGATCGTTCACCCGGACAACCCGCTCAGCCAACTGACCACCGAGCAACTGGCCCAGGTGTTTTCCGGCCAGTTGCAGCGCTGGGAGCAACTGGGCGTGCCTGGCGGAGCGATCCACCTGTATGCCCGCGATGACCGCTCCGGCACCTTCGAAACGTTCAAGGCCTTGGTACTCGCGCCTCAGAAAGCGACACTGGCCAGCGAGGCACGGCGCTTCGAGTCCGCCGACGAACTGGCGGCCCAAGTCACGGCCGACCGCCAGGCCATCGGCTTCAGCGGCCTGGCCACGGTCCACAGGGCCAAGGCGCTGGCAGTGGCCGAAGGCGACGCACCGGCATTGGCGCCCAGCCGTGCCTTGGTGGCCAGCGAGGACTACCCATTGTCGCGTCGACTGTTCTTCTACCTCCCCGCTCACCCCGCGCCGCAAGCCAGGGCACTTGCCGAGTTCGCCCAGAGCCCCGCCGGCCAGGCCATCGTCGCCGAGCAGGGCTTCGTTTCCCAGCAGATCAAGCCACAGCAGGTCGCGGCCCAGACCGACATGCCGCCGCGTTATCGGGCGTTGGCCGGCGAGGCGCAGCGCCTGAGCGTGAACTTCCGCTTCCAGGAGGGCAGCGCCGGCCTGGACAACAAGGCCTTGCGCGATGTGCAGCGGGTCGGCGATTACCTGCGCCAGGCCGGCAAGTTGCAGGGCAAGGTGGTGCTGGTGGGTTTCGGCGACCCCAAGGAGACGCCGGGCCGCGCCGCGCTGCTGTCACGCCTGCGGGCCATGGCGGTACGCCGGGAGCTGGCCCGGACCGGAGTGCAGGTCAGGGACGTGGCGGGCATGGGCGACGAACTGCCGGTGGCCGGCAATGACCTGGAACAGGGACGATTGCGCAACCGCCGGGTCGAGGTCTGGGTGTACTGACCCGCTCAGCCGTCATCGGGCAGTTCGACCCGCGCCACCAGCCCACCGCCAACGCGATTGCGCAGGGTCAGTTCGCCGCCCTGCTCGCGCACGCTGGCACGGGCGGCCGAAAGGCCGAGGCCGACGCCGCCGGTGTCTCGGTTGCGCGAGCCCTCCAGCCGGTAGAACGGCTCGAACACCTGCTGCAGGGCCTCGTCGGGAATACCTGGGCCACTGTCGCGAACCTCGATGACGATCAGGTGAGCGGCGCGACGCAGCGTTATCTGCGGATCGCGGGCATACTTCATGGCGTTTTCCACCAGGTTGACGATCACCCGCTTGGTCGCCAATGGGCGGCCGTCATGCACCAGGTGTGCCGGGCCCTTGAAGGCGATGTCCAGATGCTGGTCACGGTAGTCGTCGACCAGGGTCTGCAACAGCTCCGACAGGTCGTACGCCGTGCGCTGCTCCAACTGCGTGCCCTCGCGGAAGAACGCCAGGGCCTCGTTGATCATCGTCTGCATCTCGTCGACATCGCGGACCAGCTTGCGCTGGTGGTCCAGATCCTCCATGAACTCGCTGCGCAGGCGCATGCGCGTCAACGGAGCGCGCAGGTCATGGGAGATGGCCGCGAGCATATGGGTGCGCTCACGGATGAAGTGCTGGATCTGTGCCTGCATGGTGTTGAAGGCGATGATCGCCTGGCGGATCTCCTCGGGGCCCTCGATAGCGATAGGCGGTGCCTGCAGGTCGCCGCCAAAGCGCCGCGCCGCACTGGCGAAGCGTTGCAGCGGCGCGGCCAACTGGCGAGTGGCAAGCCAGGCCACCAGCAGGGTCGCCACCAGGCCCAGGCCGATGACCACCGCCAGACGCGCCGTCGCGCTCATGCCCCAGCTGCGTTCCGGCGGCACGAACAGCAGCCAGCTGTCATCGTCCAGCCCGACCAGCGCCACGTAGTGTGCATCGGCACTGCCATCAGGCCAGTCGCCCGGGTTGTACACCGCGATCGGGCGTGACGGTCCCAACAGTTGCGCCATCGCCGGCACCTGTCCGGAATTGAGCGGCACGCCCGGACCAGGCAAACCGAAGTCTGCGCGCCGGGTGCTCCAACTTACCCGCAACGTCGGCGTACTCGCCGCCGCGGCCAGTTGCCCACGCAGCGCTGGCGGCGCGGTCTCGATCATATGGGTAGTCACGGCGATCTGATCGAGCAGGCCGGTACGGTCGATGGGCGGGCGTGCCCAGCTGCCGGCTAGCTGGACGAACAGGGCATTGAACGCCAACGACGCGAGCAACGCGGTGAAGATGGTCAGGGCGATGCGCTTGCGCAAAGTATCGCGGCCCAGCAGGCGGCGGATCACGAACGGCTCACCGTGGCGCTGAACAGGTAACCGCCATTGCGCACCGTGCGGATCAGGTCCGGTCGCTTGCTGTCGGGCTCGATCTTGCGCCGCAGGCGGCTGACCTGCACGTCGATGCTGCGGTCGAAGGCGTCATGGCCGTGACCACGGGTCAGGTCGATCAACTGCTCGCGGGTGAGAATACGCTGCGGGTGTTCGAGAAACACCACCAGCAGGTCGAACTCGGCGCCGGACAGCGGCACCATCACCTGCTCGGGCGAGCGCAACTCGCGGCAGGTGATGTCCAGGCGCCAGCCGGCAAAGCCGATCACCGGCCGCGCCGTCTCGCCGCGCGGCAGTTGCTCGCCGACACGGCGTTGCACGGCACGCAGGCGGGCCAGCAGTTCGCGGGGGTCGAAGGGTTTGGTCAGGTAGTCGTCGGCGCCCAGTTCCAGGCCGATGATGCGGTCGCTCAGCTCGGCCATGGCAGTGAGCATGATGACCGGCACCCCAAGCTGCGCGCGCAGTTTCTGGCACAGGTCCAGCCCCCCTTCGCCGGGCAGCATCAGGTCGAGGATGATCGCATCCGGGCGTTGCCGCGCAATGGCCGCCCACATCGCCTGCCCCTCGGCGGCCAGGTCCACCTCGTAGCCGTGCTGGACGAAGAACTGCTTCAGCAAGGCGAGGATTTCCAAGTCGTCATCGACGATCAACAGTCTGCTCACGGTCATACCGGTCCGAAAAAAGGCGTATCTAAAACCATTGCGCCACGCGGGTCATTTATTTCAATCGCGCAACATTTCGTCACACCCGACACAAAGCAGACATCACCTGGCAACGATGGCCCTTCACCCTGCCGGCCTTCCACTACCGAGGGTTCCCCATGAAGATAGTCGACAGCCGCAACAGCACCGATGGGCATGAGGGCCGCGCATCCCTGATCCTCAGTCAGCGCAACACCCAGCGCGGACAAACGGGTTCCCTGATCGTGCAGCAGGAAAGCCTGGAGCTGGCAAGCGAACAGGGCTATGTCACCCTGCGCCGGTATTTCGAACACTATGAGCCAACTTTTGGCGAATGGGTCGAGTACAGCCACACCGTTCCCGTCCGTGACCTCGTGCACTGGCTGATGGCGCGCGGGCAGTTGCGCATCCAGACATCGCAGGATGTACCCCACCTGCAAGCGGCCCACCCGGCCCGGCGCGAGGTTCGCCACCCATGAGTCGGCGCCACCTTCTGGTACTGGTGCTGACGACCAGCTTGGGACTGTCCGCGTGTGGCAGCAACAAGCCGGCCCCCACCGGTTATCTAAAGGACTACGGCCTGCTCACCCCGCACCAGGCACCTTCAGGCGGGACGGTGCTCAGCTGGGCCGACCCGAAATGGCCACGGGGACGCTATATCGAGGTGTACCTGGCACCCAGCCAGTTCTACCCGACACCCGAGCCAAGCACGCGCATTCCCCAGACCACCCTCGCCAGCATCACCCACTACTACGACGCGGTACTGCGCAACGAACTGGGCAAGGTCATGACCGTGGTCGACAGGCCCGGCCCGAACACCCTGGTGGTCAGGCCGGCCATCACCCGCATCAGCGCCGACACCCAAGGCCTGCGGCTCTACGAGTGGCTGCCGATCACACTGGTCGCGGCCGGGGTGAGCAGCGCCGCGGGTATTCGCGACCGGGACAGCGCGATCACCAGCGAGCTGTCGTTCGAGGCCGGCACCAGCGGCAAGGTGGTGGGCGAAGCGATGCTCGCGGGTACTGGCGTGCCGCTGGCTAACGACCGACAGGTGATGACCGCCGACAACGTCAAGGCCGTACTCGATGGCTGGGCCATGGACCTGCGCCAGGGATATGCTGCGCCGCTCAGGTAGCGCAAGGCATCAAAGGGTAAGCCCGCTCCACGGCAGGATCAGGCCTTGAGCGTGGCCATGTCGATGACGAAGCGGTACTTCACGTCGCCGGCAATCATCCGCTCGTACGCCTGGTTGATGTTGCGGATGTCGAGCATTTCGATATCGCAGCTGATTCCATGCTGGGCGCAGAAGTCGAGCACCTCTTGGGTTTCGGCAATACCACCGATCAGGGAGCCGGCGAGTATCCGACGCTGCATCACCAGGTTGGCCGCATGCACCGGCGGGTCAATCGGTTCGATCAGCCCGACCAGGATATGCACGCCATCGAACTTCAGGGTTTGCAGGTAGGGGTTGAGGTCGTGCTGTACCGGTATGGTGTCGAGCAGGAAATCGAAGCGGCCCGCCGCGCTGCGCATCTGTTCGGCATCAGTGGAGACGATCACATGATCGGCGCCCTGGCGACGGGCTTCCTCGGCCTTGGATGCGGAGCGGGTGAACAGGGTCACTTCCGCGCCCAGGGCCTTGGCCAGCTTGATGCCCATGTGGCCCAGGCCGCCCATGCCCAGCACGCCCACCTTGTGCCCAGGGCCTACGCCGTGATGCTTGAGGGGCGAATAGGTGGTGATGCCGGCGCAAAGAATCGGCGCCGCGCTGGCCAGGTCCATGCCCTCGGGTATGCGCAGGACGAAATGCTCGCTGACCACGATGCTGTTGGAATAGCCGCCCATCGTATTGCTGCCGTCGACCCGGTCGGGGGTGGCATAGGTCATGGTCGGGCCTTCCAGGCAATACTGCTCGACGTCCTGGCGACAGGCCTCGCAATGGCGGCAGGAGTCGACCATGCAACCGACGCCGACCAGATCGCCGACCTGGTAACGGCTGACCTGCGCGCCCACCGCGCTGACCCGACCGACGATCTCGTGGCCCGGCATCAGCGGGTACACGGCGATGCCCCATTCGTTACGGGCCTGGTGGATATCGGAGTGGCACACACCACAGTAGAGGATCTCGATGACCACATCGTCGGGCCGCGGACTGCGGCGCTGGAAGGTCATGGGAGCCAGGGGGCTGGAGGAGGATTGGGCGGCGTAACCGATGGCGGTGTACATGGGGTACCTCGTGCGAGTGAAACGATTCAGGCGGCGTATTCTGCGCGCCGCTACCAGACTCGCCCACAGCCGATTCTCCGGCATGCATGCCTGATTCTCCGGACCTTGTCGCCTACCTCTGGCATGCCCCCGCTAATCTGCGAAGATGCCAGTGTCTGATTCTCTGCCCGGGTTCACCATGCACCTGACTCGCCATGTGGATGCCAATGCCACGCTCTGCTCGCTGATCCGCGCCCTCGCCACAGGCCCGGGGTTCGTGCCCACCGCCCTGCCCCAGGTCCAGATCCTCACCTGGGACCACTATGTGGCCAGCAGCCCGCAGATCTACGAACCCAGCCTGATCATCCTCGCCCAGGGCAGCAAACTGGCGCGCCTGGGCCCACGCACCCTGGAGTATGGTGCCGGGCATTACCTGGTACAGGCGCTGTCGGTGCCGTTCATGTGCGAGACCTTCGCCACGCCACAGGCACCGCTGCTCGGCGTGGCGGTGGACATCGACCGTGCCCTGCTCGGCGAGCTGGTGCAAAGCATGGACCTGGGGCCGGATGCCGCGGTGCAGGCACAGACGCCACAATCGATGACTTCGGCAGCGCTGGACACAGCCATGCGCGACAGCGTCGAGCGCCTGCTGCAGTGCCTGCAGGACCCGCTGGATGCCAAGGTGCTGGGGCCGGCGCGGGTACGCGAAGTGCTCTATACCGCCTTGCGCGGGCCACAGGCCAGCGTGCTGCGGGCACTGGTCGAGCAGCAGGGGCATTTCGCCCGGATCGGCTCGGCCCTGGCCTACCTGCGCGAGCACTACGCCGAGCCGCTAGGGGTGGATGAGCTGGCCAGCCGGGCGAACATGAGCGTGTCGACCTTCCACGAACACTTCAAGCGCTGCACTGACCTGGCACCGATGCAGTACCTCAAGCGCCTGCGCCTGCTCAAGGCGCAGCAGATGCTGATCGGCGAAGGGCTGGGCGTGGCCCAGGTGGCGCACCGGGTCGGCTACCAAAGCACCTCGCAGTTCAGCCGCGAGTACAAGCGCCAGTTCGCCCGCAGTCCGGGCGAGGAACAGCCATACCAGAGCCTGCCGGCCTGACTGGAGCCCGGCAATCTTGAACTGGAGCTCCCCCAAATTACTGCCGCAGAACCATCGCCACGATAGTCGCCTGCAGTTCGCGCTTGGCCGCTTCAGCCGTCAGTTCTTCGGCCGCCGCCGCCAGGGACAACGCGTCCGCCGCTCCCACCAGCACCCACAACCCGGCCACGCCGATATCGCCACCCGGCGCGAATGGCATTAGCGCCTCGCGGCACTTGTCCATGAACGGCCCATCATAGCCGCGCTTTAGCGCCTCCAGCTCTGGCGAGCCGGCCAGCGCGGCGCTGACCCCGGGGATCTCCCGGCCCTGGGTGGCAACGCAGTCCACATAGGCCTCGGCAATCACCCAGGCCCGCTCCGGCAGGCCGGCCGGGCAGCCGGCCAGGGCCTTGTCGAGCATGGCCGTCTGGCGGGCGTCGTATTCCTGGTACAGCGCCAGCAACAAGCCGTTGCGGGTCTCGAAATGGTCGTACACCACCGGCTTGGTCACCCCGGCCTGCTCGGCCAGGCGCCCCAGGCTCAGGGCATCGGTGCCCTCCTCGCGTACCAACCGCCAGGCCACGTCCAGCAATTGACGCCGACGCTCCTCGCGGGACAGGCGTTTGCGCGGCGCGGACTTTTCCTCGCTTGACATCGATTACCTACCAAAAGTAACTTACTAAACGTAACTTACCTCGAGTATATAACGCTCCCGGTGTCCCTGCATCCTGATTCTGGAGATTCCACCATGCATGCCTTGATTGTCATCGGTCACCACGATCCCGACTCCCTCACCCACGCCCTCGCCCAGCAAGTGGCCGAGGGCCTGCACGCCGCCGGCCATACCAGCGAGTTCGCCGACCTGGCCCGTGAAGGTTTCGACCCACGCTTCGGCCTGGCCGACCACGCCGTGCATCGGCGCCTGGGCAAGCCTCCCGCCGATGTGCTGGCAGAACAAGCCCGCATTGAACGTGCCGACACCGTGGTCATGGTCTTCCCCATCTACTGGTGGTCGCTGCCGGCCCTGCTCAAGGGCTGGGTCGAGCGGGTGTTCAGCAACGGCTGGGCCTTCGACCAGGCCGCCGACGGCACCACTACCAAGCTGCTGCACGGTATGACCGCGCACCTGGTCGGCGTGGCCGGCGCCGATGCCGGCACCTTCGAGCGCCATGGCTATGGCGAGGCCATGCGCGTGCAGATCGAGCACGGCATTTTCGACTACTGCGGTGCCCGGGTCATTAGTTCGACCCTGTTCACCGACAGTGAAGGCGCAGCCCCCGCTAGCCTTCTGCCGCAAGCCCGCCAACTGGGATCGACCCTGTTCGAAGGCCAGGAAGCTGCGGCCTGATATGCCACCGGGCAGGCTTCAACCAGCTCAACGGCAGCAACAACCACGGCGAGCCGCGCACCGTGATGTTCTCGGTCAAGTACACGCCTGAGTTGTGATCGCCGCTCACGCGCTCAACGGCCATTGCGCCAAGGGCCAGTAACGGCCCTTGCGCGATTCGTAGAGCGTGAAGTGCCGCGCGGCAAGGAAGAATTCCGGCGCCGTGCCGGCCTCCGGCGGCTGGCCGCGAAAGTCCCTGGCCAGGGTCAGGTGCGGGCGGTACTCACGGTTTGCCGCCTCCACGCCCAGGGGCAACAGCGCCTGTTGCAGGCCATACACCAGTTGCAGCAGCGCTGCGGGTGCCTGCTGCGCCTCCAGCACCAGCGCGCTGGCCCGTGGCCAGACCTGCAGAAGGTCGAGCAGCAAGCGTGGCGGTGCGACCGGCCGCCTGAGCTGATCGACCGCCGAGCAGATCGCCGGCACCTGCTCGGCGTCCACGTCACCGAGAAACAGCAAGGTGACGTGGAAATTCTCCGCTGGCACCGGTTTGCCGCTGCGCAGGTTCAGGCTTCGACGCCACTGCGCCAGGGCGCGGCATTGTTCGTCGCTGACCGGCAAGGCGAAGAACAACCGTTTGAACGGCGCGCCGCTGGGGCGCTGATCCTGGACCATTGGAGTCTCCCTGGTAACGGTTCGCGTCATCGAGTGTAGCGTTCTGCCCACGCAAAACAGCTACATAAACTGTTGAATCGTTTGCGCAACCTGTCAGCCATTGCACCTAAGTCGGCCAGACAAGACGTAACAATAAGTACAAACCCACGCCACGATTGTTTATGCTGGCGGGCTTACGCCATGGCGCATGGCCATTTTTCGACAAGTAATCGTCCATGAAAATTGCACTCGTACTGATCTTCGTCCTCTCGATCGCCTATGTTCACCTGCGCGGTCGGGTTCGTCACAAGCTGACACGCCAGCTGGGCGACCACTCCAGCTTCCTGGCCCCGGTCAACGCCTTCCTCTACCTGTTCTCCAAGCATCCGGCCAAGCCGTACCTGCCGGTCAGCGCCTTCCCCGAGTTGCAGGTGCTGCAGGACCACTGGCAGGAAATCCGCAAGGAAGGCCAGCAGCTGCTGCAGGCCGGCGAGATCAAAAAGTCCGACAATTATGACGACGTCGGTTTCAACTCGTTCTTCAAGACCGGCTGGAAGCGCTTCTACCTGAAGTGGTACGGCGAGAGCCACCCCTCGGCGATGACCCTGTGCCCACGCACCACCGAGCTGCTCGCCGGCATCGGCACGGTCAAGGCGGCGATGTTCGCCACCCTGCCGCCGGGCGCCAAGCTGGTGCGCCACCGCGACCCGTACGCCGGCTCCTACCGCTACCACCTGGGCCTGGACACGCCCAACGACGATGGCTGCTACATCGACGTGGACGGCGAGAAGTACTCCTGGCGTGACGGCGAGGGCGTGGTGTTCGACGAGACCTACATCCACTACGCGGCCAACACCACCGAGCACAACCGCATCATCCTGTTCTGCGACGTCGAGCGCCCCCTCAAGTACCGCTGGGCCGCAGCGTTCAACCGCTGGTTCAGCCGCAACGTCATGGCCGCCGCCGCCGCGCCCAACGATGCCAGCGACAAGACCGGCGGCATCAACCGCCTGTTCACCCGCATCTACAAGATCCGCGAGCGCGGCAAGGCGATGAAGAAACGCAACCGCACCCGCTATTACCTGGAGAAGTGGGCGGTGGTCGCGGCGCTGGTGCTGGTGTTCATCTATATCTGACCTGCCACTGTCTATCGGCCGCCCCACGCCCCTGTGGGAGCGGCCTTGTGTCGCGAAAGGGCCGCAAGGCCGCTTCTACCAAGATCACCTACACCTCATCCCCCCGCCAAACATCGACTAGCCTGATAGCTCCTGTTGCCAACCTGACAAGGTGAAGACGATGAGCATGATGGACTGGGAAGCCTACCGTAAGCAGTTGATGGCCGGCATCGGCGATCTCAAGCAACTCTCTCCCGATACCGTGGCCGGCTACATGACCGCCAGCGGCGCCGGGGCCAAGACCAACCACCTGGACGCCAAGACCCGCGAGCTGATCTCCCTGGCCGTGGCGGTCACCACGCGCTGCGACGGCTGCATCGCCGTGCATTCGCAGCAGGCGGTCAAGCACGGCGCCACCCGCGAAGAGATTGCCGAGGCCCTGGGCGTGGCGGTGGCGATGAATGCCGGCGCCGCGCTGGTCTACTCGGCCAGGGCGCTAGACGCCGTGGGCAAGGCCGACGCCTGAGCAGGTTGCGGCGTGGGCGCCCTTGCGCGCGGGCGCCGCGACACCCAGACTTGGCGCCTCAGCCCGTGCAGGAACCACCATGATCCAGATCCGCCCCATGACCCCGGAAGACTTCGAGCGCTTCTGGCCGACCTTCCAGGCCATCGTCCAGGCCCGCCAGACCTACGCCTTCGACCCCGCCCTGGATTTCGACCAGGCGCGCCGGCTGTGGCTGGAAACCCCGTTGCGCACACTGGTGGCCGATGAAGACGGCGTGCTGCTTGGCTCCTACTTCCTCAAGGCCAATGCCGCCGGCCCCGGGGGACATGTCGGCAACTGCGGCTACATGGTCTGCGAACAGGCACGCGGCCGGGGCGTGGCCAGGCTGATGTGCGAGCACTCGCAGAAGCTGGCGCGCCAGGAGGGCTTCCTGGCCCTGCAATTCAACTCGGTGGTAGCGAGCAACGAGGTGGCCGTGGCGCTTTGGCACAAGCTCGGTTTCGAGACCGTCGGGCGACTGCCCAAGGCATACCGCCATGCCGAATTGGGCCTGGTGGACTGCCTGGTGATGTACAAGTGGCTGGCCGATGAGCCGGTCGTGGAAAAACCGGCGCTGCTGATCGGGCGCAAGAACATCGAGGCGCGGGTGTCGCGCCGACGCGGGCGATAAGAGGCAGCTGAATCCATCGCGGGCCTGCCCCGCGACGGAATCAGCGCAGGCTCAACCGATCAGAACGCCAACCCCACCTTCACCCCAAACTCGTCGCGCTTGAGCTTGGTGTTGTCGGCCACCGGCGTATCCTCGTCCAGCTTGTATTCTGTACGGGTGTAGTACGCCCCCACCTGCACCGGCATGCCGCCCTGCTGGTTCATCAGCAGCGTGACCTCCGCATACGGGTTGGTGCGGTCCTTCATGTCGACGCTGTCGCTGCCGAAATCATCGACTTTGAGCCGCGCGCGGCCATCAATGGTGTGGCGCGCGCCCACCTCCACGCGCAGGGTCGACGCGTCGAACTGGTGGTTGTAGCCCAGCGCTGCCTTGGCGAACGGCGACTTGTAGGTCAGCCGTGTATCAAGATCGTTGATCTCGGGCTCGAAGCGGGTCCAGCTGTACCCGCCGCCCACCGTCAGGTCGACGAAGTTGCGCGCATCCAGTGCGGCGCGCCAGCCCAGGTCGAGGTCGGCCTGGGCTTCCTTGAGCTTGTTGTCGTTCTTCTTGCCATACTTGGCCTCGGCACCGATCTGGTAGATGAACCCGGATTCGGCGGTCATCTTGTTGCCGAACGTGGCGAACACACCGCCCTGGCCCATGTGTTCCTTGTCCGATTCGCTTCCTCCCTCGAACTTGAACTTGTCGTAGGACCCCAGCAAGCCGAGGGTGAACAGCGGGTCGGTACTCGGTGCCGCCGTGGCAGCCAGAGGGGCACCGAGCAGGGCAAGCAGGCAGGCGTGGCGCAGCAGGTTACGGGTAAACATTCGCAAAAGTCTCCATGACGTGAATGAATGGCGAACGACCGGTTCGAGACAACGGGCTTGGCAAAAGTTCGAAAAAATTTGGCAAACCGCTCTAAACCGCCCTGTCCGTCACAGTTTCCCCACCCACTCAAACGATTGACTCACTGCCCGTTCAATGGTCAGATGCGCGCCAGTTTCAGGTGTCCTGCGCCGCCGTGCGCAGGGTGAAACGGGAAGCCGGTGCGTCGTTGTCACGACAAGTCCGGCGCTGCCCCCGCAACGGTAAGCGAGTGAATCCTTCGACAGACCACTGTGCGCACGCATGGGAAGGTGAAGGCTTCATGCCCCTCGCAAGCCCGGAGACCGGCCTGAGGCGCTACTTGGCAACCCGCGGTGGGCGGGCGCAGGCCGGTATCCGCGTGCGCGCCTGCGTGCGCTTGACCGTTGCGTGTTTTCCACCGGGATCCATCTCTTCCTGCAGCAGTGGAACGACATGTCCCGAATCAACAAGCTTCACACCCTGGCGGCCTGCCTGGCCGTGTCCCTGCCGGCGCTGGCCGACGATCATGAAGTAACGCCCTTCACCCTGCCCTCCACGGCAATCACCGACACCCGCGAGCCACAGGCCATCGACCTGGCCACCCCGTCCCCGACCGGTTCGCGCCTGAACCTCAGCGCCCTGGACACCCCGGCCAGCACCAGCAGCCTGACCGAGGCGCAGATCCAGCAGCGCAACAACCTCACCGTGCAGGACGCCGTGACCCGCTCGCCGGGCCTTACCTTCATCGGCACGCCGGGCGACGGCGGCACCGGCCTGTCGGCCCGCGGCTTCACCGGGCAGAGTTCGGTGATGACCCTGTTCGACGGCTCGCGCCTGTACGCCGGTGCCGGCACCCTGACCTTCCCGGTCGATCCGTGGATGTTCGAGCGCATCGACGTGATCCGCGGCCCCGCCTCGGTGCTGTACGGCGAAGGCGCTACCGGCGCGGTGGTCAACGTGGTGCCGAAGCAGCCGTTCGCTGGCGAGATCCGCAACCACCTGCGTCTGGGCTACGGCTCCTGGGACCGCCAGCAGCTGGGCCTGGACAGCGGCGGCAGCCTGAGCGAGCGCCTGAGCTACCGCGTGACCCTCAACCAGCAGGCCGGCAACGGCTGGGTCGACCGCACCGACTCGCGCAGCCTGGCCCTGAGCGCCGCCCTGCGCTTCGATGCCAGCGACGACCTGAGTTTTACCCTCGCCCACGAACGCGGCGATGCGCAACCGGCCAACTACTACGGCACCCCGCTGATCGATGGGCACCTGCGCAGCAGCGTGCGGCGCAAGAACTACAACGTCAGCAACGACGAGCAGCGCTACCACGACGAGTGGACGCGCCTGACCACCGACTGGACCCTCAGCGACCGCGTCAGTGCCAGCAACCAGCTGTACTACATCAAGAGCCGCCGCCAGTGGCGCAATGCCGAGTCCTACACCTGGGACGCCGCCAACGGCGTGATCCAGCGCGGCAGCTTCCTCGAGATTCGCCATAACCAGGAGCAGCTCGGCGATCGCCAGAGCTTCACCTTCGACCATGGCCTGTTCGGCCTGGACAGCAAGACCGTGGTCGGCGCCGAGTACAACCGCATCCGCTTCAACGTCGACAGCAACTCGCCCTACCGTGATGGCGGCAGCGACCCGCTCGACCCGTGGCATCCGGCTCCGGGCGGCTTCCATAGCCTCAGCCCAACCCGCGCACAAACGCTGTCCAAGGTCGACACCTTCGCCCTGTTCGCCGAAAACCGCACCCAGCTGACCGACCGCCTCGCACTGGTCACCGGCATTCGCCGCGACCAGAATCACATCGACCGCGACGACCTGGCCAACAACAGCCGCAGCGACCGCAGCCTGCAGGGCGGCAACTGGCGCGCCGGCCTGGTGTTCGCTGTCACCGACGACCTGTCGCTGTATGGGCAGTTTTCGACCAGCGAGGACGGCGTCGGCGACCTGCTCACCCAGCGCCCGGACAAGCGCCTGGAACTGACCGAAGCGAAGCAGGCCGAGGTAGGCCTCAAGCAACGTTTCTGGGATACCCGTGGCGAGTGGACGCTGGCGGCCTATCACATCGTCAAGAAGAAGCTGCCGGTGTACAACCCGCTCACCCACGACAGCCAGCAGGCCGGCCAGCAGACCTCCGACGGCCTGGAGGCCAGCCTGGAACTGGCGCTGGGCAACCAGTGGCAGCTCTCGGCCAATGCCGCTTTGGTGCGGGCCAAGTACGATGATTTTCTCGAGGAAGGCGACAACGGCACGGTCCACGACCGCGCCGGCAACCGTCCGCAGGACGTGCCGCGACGCACCGCCAACCTGTGGCTGAGCAAAGGTTTCGGCCAGACCGTGGATGCCGGCATCGGCCTGCGCTACGTGGATGAGCGCTGCGCCAGCGCGGCCAACGACCAGCGCGTGCCGGGCTATACCGTGGTCGATGCCAACCTGGGCTGGCAGGTGCTGCCCGACGTGCGCCTGGGCCTGCAGTTGAACAACCTGTTCGACCGCCAGTACGCCCAGTCCAGCTACAGCGGCGAGCAATGGCTGCTGGGCACGCCGCGCTCGTATTTCGCCACGGTCGACTACCGCTTCTGAGGCGGACTCCAGCGTTCGTCGCACGGTGCTTGATCAGCACCGTGCCACCTGCTCGACTAGGGCCTACGCCTTCATCACAAGCAGCGTGCCATGACCGACATCCCGCCGATCCCCACCCCACCCGTGCACGCCCTGGATCAGTCGCGCACCTTGCTGTTCCTCGCCTACCCGCAGATGGGCCTGCTCGACCTCACCGGCGCGCAGACGGTCTTCTGGGCCGCGACCAAGGCCCGCGCCGCCCGCGGCCTGCCAGGTTACCGCCTGGTCACCGCCAGCCTCGAGGGCGGCCTGGTGCCGACCGCCGAGGGCCTGGCGGTAGGTACCGAGCCACTGGCGCCCTGGTTGCGCGAACCCTTCGACACCCTGGTGGTGCCCGGCGCGCCGGAGATCGTCCGCACCCTCCCCGATCATGCCGAGCTGGTTGCCTGGCTGGCCCAGGCCGCCCAACGCGCCCGACGCACCGCCTCGGTGTGCAGCGGCACCTTCCTGCTGGCCGCCGCCGGGCTGCTCGACGGACGCCGGGCCGCCACCCACTGGGCGATGTGCGATGCGCTGCACCGGCGCTTCCCGGCCATCGAAGTGGACGCCGAGTCGATCTTCGTGCAACAGGACCAAGTGTGGACCTCGGCCGGGGTCAGTGCCGGCATCGACCTGGCGCTGGCCCTGGTCGAGGCCGACTGTGGCCGCGAGGTGGCCATGCAGGTGGCCCGCGAGCTGGTGGTGTTCCTCAAGCGCCCCGGCGGCCAGGCGCAGTTCAGCGAACTGCTCAAGGCCCAGGGCGAGGACAGCGCCGCCTTCGAGGCCCTGCACCTGTGGCTCAACGAGCACCTGGGCGACCCGCGCCTGACGGTCGAGCGGCTGGCCGAGCAGGCCTGCGACGAGGTTGGCAACTTTGCCGTGATGTCCTGCCAGCACGCCATCCCCCTGGGCCGCTACGCCGGCAACAACGCCGCCGCCGAGCTGATCGGCGTGGCGCCGATGATCTACAGCCAGCCCAAGTATGTTACCTGCCTCGACCTCGGTGCCTGGGGCGCGGTGTACACCGAGGGTTGGGAGCGCACCGTCTCGCCACCGACGGACACGGCCGAGGCCAAGCAGCTCAAGCAGCAGATCAACTCGGTGTGGATCTATCCGCCGGCCGCGGATCGGGCGACGGCGCTGGCGGCGGCCGATCCACTGATTCCAGTGGCCTGACAGCCCCCCTGTTGCCTCGGCGGGTGCCGACGATGATGCCCTGCCCGCGCAACTGGCGCAGCAGCTCCAGGCCCGCCTGCTGGTGCTGCTCGCCCAACGCGCGCAGGCGCTCGCGCCCGCTGCCCGGCAGGCCCACCAACAATTGCCAGGCCAGCGGCGCCAGGCGGGCGAAACGCACCTGCAGGTCGGCGTCGCGGTACACCAGCAACAGGGTGGGTTGCGCTGGCGCCTCGCCTGGCTGGTACTCCGGGCCGATGCGTTCCACCGGCCAACGGTAGGCCAGCACCCGCGCCACGCACGACAACAGTGGCTCGCCGTCGAGCAGGTCGCCGTCCGGGTCGTGCGGCGGGTCCTCGGCGTCGCTCAGGTACAGCTGCGCCTCGATCCATTCATAGTGCGCCAGTTCCAGCTGCCAAGGGGTATCGGGCTCGATGCCCTGCAGGTAGTCGATGAACGCCGCGGCAACCTCGGTGAACAGCGGTGTCTGACTGCGGTAATGGGCGTAGAAATCGCGCACCCGCGCATGCCAGCGCTGATCGCCCAAGGTACGGCGCAGCACTGGGAAGCTGCCGGCCAGCAGTCCTTCGATGGCGCCATGGAACAGCTCGCGATAGACCTTCAGGCGCCGTGCCTCGATGCCGGGCGGCGGCGGATTGGCGGCCGGGTCGCGCAGGTGGCGCGCCAAGGTGAATTGCTGGGTGCGCAGGATCTCAGCCATGGCCGGGCACTCCGTGGGCATATTGCAGGCTGCGGATACGCGCCGTCTCGGCCAGCAGTTCGGCCAGCGGCGGGTAGTTGAAGTCGCGCTCGAGCACGGTTGGCTGCGCCCCAAAGCGCCGACAGGCGTCGGCGAACAGCGCCCAGACGTCCTCCTTGACCGGCGCGCCGTGGGTGTCGACCTTCAGGTCCGGGGCCTCGTCGTAATGACCGGCCACATGCATGCCCACCACCCGTTCACGGGGTATGCCAGCGAGGAAGGCACGGGCATCGTAGCGATGGTTGCAGGCATTGACGAAAACGTTGTTCACGTCCAGCAGCAGGTCGCAGTCGGCCTCGTCGAGCACGGCGCGGACGAAGTCCAGCTCGGGCATCGCCTGGTACGGCGCGGCGTAGTAGCTGATGTTCTCCACCGCGATGCGCCGACCAAGCATGTCCTGGGCCTGGCGGATGCGTGCGGACACATGGTGGACGGCCTCTTCGGTGAACGGGATCGGCATCAGGTCGTAGAGGTGGCCATCGTCGCTGCAGTAGCTCAGGTGCTCGCTGTACATCCGTACCTGGTGGTGGTCGAGGAACTGTCGGGTGCGCTCGAGAAAGCCGCGATCCAGCGGCGCGGTGCCGCCCAGTGACAGCGACAGGCCGTGGCAGGCGATGGGAAAACGCTCGGCCAGGCGCGCCAGGCCCTGGCCGAAGGCGCCGCCGACGCCGATCCAGTTTTCCGGGGCGCACTCTAGGAAGTCCACCGCGCCCGCCTCCATCGTCAGCAAGTCGGGCAGCAGGCCACGGCGCAGGCCGAGGCCGGTGTGCAATTTGGGTTGGGGCATGATTGCAGGCGCTCTGGGGCGTTGAACGGCAGCGCGGGGCCAGCCCGCTCCCACACATGACATCGTGGAAGCGGGCTGGCCCCGCGAGGCGCTTCAGGACTGGCCGGTCAGATGGCTGAACAGCCCGTCGGGCATGGCCTTGCCGTTGGCCTTGTAGATCGCCGCCAGGTGATCGTGGGCCTCCTGCTCGGAGATGAAGCCGTCGTGATTGCGGTCGATCTTGTCGAAGTCTGCCGCCCTGTCCTTGGCCACGGCCAGGAACTCCTCGCGGGAGACCTTGCCGTCGCGGTTGCTGTCAGTGCGGGCGAACGAGGCGTCGCCACACTTGCCCTCACCGCACTTGCCCTCGGCTCCGGCCTTGGCGCTGGCGCCACACTTGCCTTCGCCGCACTTGCCCTCGCTCTGCGTGGCCTTGCCACCGGCACCGCACTTGCCTTCGCCCGGGGTCTTGGCCGAGGCCAGCTGGTAGCCTTGGGCCAGGGGTTCTACGGCGAAGGCACTGTTGCCCAGAACCATACCGCCTAGCAAAGTGGCGCCGAGCAGGCCGAGGGTTTGACGGGTCGTTTTCATGGTGTCGCTCCACTGTGGTTGGAAAGTGGAGCCATTGAGCCGCAGCGGTGTGTCGCTGATGTATCGAGGCAGGCGATATTTTGTATGCCAATGGGTCGCGGCGAAGCGCAGATACACAGTGATACATGAACGGCCCTCTGGTTGCGCAGAGGGCCGTGACAGAGCGGTCAGTCCTCCAGCGGCTTGGGCGGCGCTGCAGGTTTGGCGGGCTTGGCCTTGGCATCCTTGGTCTTGCTGTCCTTGGCCTTGGGCTCGGCAGGTGCGGCTGCGACGGGTTCGGGAGCGGTGACCGCCTTCTCGCTGGCCGGCAGCTCGTCGACCGCCTTGAAGATCACCTGCGGGTCGAGCTTCTCGCCGCTGTCGTCGTCCTTGAGCATGTGGCGCTCGCCGTCCTTGCCCACCAGGATCACCTTGGTGCCCTTGCTCGCGCCCAGCTTGAGCTCACGGATCAGGGCCATGGTGGTCTGCTGCTCGAGGTTCTTGTCCTCGCGCTTGCCCATCATGTTGGCGACGCTGTACAGCACCAGGCTGCGCTCCTTGAATCCGGCCTGGGTGGCGGAGTCTTTCAACGCCTCTTCCAGGCCGCGCAGGGTCGGGTCGGCCGAACTCGGGGCAATGACCACCAGTGGCCGTGCCTTGCCCAGTTCCTTGGCCAACGGTGCATCGCTGTCTGCGGCAAACAGCGGGCTAGCCAAGGCGAACAGGGTAGCGAGGGTCAGTGACCGAACGAGCATGCGCATCTCCTTGTTTTCTCTATAAACCTAAAGACTGCGGATCAGGGAGAAAGATCCGGCGTGGAGCCTAAACCAACTGGCCAGGCGCCTGCTCGCGGCAAAAGTAACCGGGCATGTCCCACACCTGACCAGAGCATAGTCCAAGGATACTGCACACACTCAGGGCCGTGCCGTGGCGTTGCCATCTCGCCGGCTTCCAGCGCCAAGCGCGAGCGGGCGCCCTGGAACGTTTCGTGCCCGGTTACTGTTGGCGCGCGAAGCACTTGCGGCTCGTTGTTGTCCATGACTCGTCTCTGCTGAAATTAGAGACACGAGCGCATGAACTTCGGTGCATCCTCGATAGATAGCACCCGCCCCGACCTGTTCAGAAGTCGAAGGCGAGTTGATCCAGGTGCCCCAGGTCGATCGTGTGCCCCAGCACGAATGGCAGGATGGCATCCGCCACGGGTTGCAGCTGTCGGGCGACATAGTGCTCGTAATCGACCGACGATTGCAGAATCTCCAGGGGCTCTGGCCCCGAGGTGGTGATGATGTAGCTGATCCAGCCGCCGTTCTGGTACTGAGTGGGGCGCCCCACCCGTCGATTATGCTCGTCGGCCAGGCGCGCCGCGCGCACATGCGGCGGCACATTGCGCTGGTAGTCAGCCAACGGGCGACGCAGGCGCTTGCGGTAGACCAGCAATTCATCCTGCTCGCCCGCCAGGGTACGGCGCACGTATGCCTGCAGGTAGTCGCGGTAAGGCTGGCCACGGAACACCCGGCCATAGAGTTCCTGCTGGAACTGCCTGGCCAGCGGCGACCAGTCGGTGCGCACCGACTCCAGCCCCTTGAAGACCATTTCGTCCTGGCCGTCGCTGCGCCGTACCATGCCGGCGTAGCGCTTTTTGCTGCCTTCGTCGGTGCCTCGGATGGTCGGCATCAGGAAGCGTCGGTAGTGGGTTTCGAACTGCAGCTCCAGCGCGCTCTCAAGGCCCATGGAATGACGCAGGTTCTCGCGCCACCACTGGTTGACCTGCGCCACCAGCGCCTGGCCGATACTTGCGGCAGCCGCTTCGTCGTGGGCCCCCTTGAGCCAGACAAAGGTGGAGTCGGTGTCGCCGTAGATCACGTCATAGCCCCGCGCCTCGATCAGCGCCCGGGTCTGACGCATGATCTGGTGCCCGCGCATCGTGATCGACGAGGCCAGGCGTGGGTCGAAGAAGCGGCAGCCACTGGAGCCGAGCACGCCGTAGAAGGCGTTCATGATGATCTTCAGTGCCTGCGAAAGCGGGGCGTTGCCCGCGCGCTTGGCCGCCTCGCGCCCCTGCCAGACACGCTCGACGATGGCCGGCAGGCAATGCTGGCGGCGCGAGAAACGGCCACCGCGAAAGCCCTCCACCGAGTGCGCGTCGTCCGGCTGGCGCAAGCCCTCGACCAGCCCCACCGGGTCGATGAGGAAGGTGCGGATGATCGAGGGGTACAGGCTCTTGTAGTCGAGCACCAGCACCGAATCGTACAGCCCGGGCCGCGACTCCATGACGAAACCGCCCGGGCTGGCCTCGCCCTCGCCACCGACGAGGTTCGGCGCGACATAGCCCAGGCGGTGCATGTGCGGGATGTACAGGTGGCAGAACGCGGCCACCGATCCGCCGCTGCGGTCCACGGCCAGTCCGGTGACCGAGGCGCGTTCGAGGAGGAACTCCAGCAAGTGGGTATGGGCGAAGATCCGCGTCACCAGCTCACAGTCCCTGAGGTTGTAGCGGGCCAGGGCCGGCTTGTCCTCGGCGAAGCGGCGGTTGATCTCGTCCATGCGCTGGTACGGCGTGTCGATGGCCTTGCCCTCGCCCAGCAACTGCTGCGCGACGCTCTCCAGGCTGAAGGAGGGGAAGTTCCAGGTCGCCGAGCGCAAGGCCTCGATGCCGTCGATCAGCAGCCGGCCCGGCGCCTCGGCGAAGAAGTGGCTGCGGGCGCCGTGCTCGCGCAGGTGCATCGGCGCGCCGTCGCGGCCCAGGCACAGCGGCACGTTCAGGCGCTGGGCATGCTCGTGCAGCAGGCGCAGGTCGAACTGCACCAGGTTCCAACCGATAATCGCGTCGGGGTCGTGGCGGGCCAGCCACTGGTTGAGGCAGACGATCAGTTCGGCGCGGTCGGCGCAATAGTGCAGGTCGAAGTCCAGCTCGCCCGCCTCGCCGTTGGCCGGGCCGAGCATATAGACCTGGCGCTGGCCGCAGCCTTCCAGGGCGATGCTGTACAGCTCGCCGCGTTCGCTGGTCTCGATATCCAGTGACACCAGGCGCAGCGGCGGGCGGTAGTCCGGGTCGGGCTTGAGCTGGGCATCGTGCAGTACGCCCTGGCTGTCGGGGCGACCATCGAAACGCACCGGGGCGGTGATGAAGCGCTCCATCAGGTAGCGTTCCGGCGGGCGGATGTCGGCTTCGAACACCTCGACACCGGCAGCGCGCAGGCGCTTCTCCAGGGCGATCAGCTGGCGGTGCTGGCGGCAGTACAGGCCCATCACCGGACGCAGGTCGAAGTCGCGCAGCTGCAGGGGCTTGAGTTCGGCGCCCTGTTCACCGGCCAGCAGCGCCCGGGCGTGGGCAGCCTGGGCGGCGGGAATGAAGGCCACCGAGGGCTGGGCGGCCAGGCGCAGGCGCCGTGGGCCCTGGTCGGTGGCCAGCCAGAACTCCACGCAGGTGCCTTCGGGCGTGTCATGCCAGTGGCGGGTCAAGACGAAGCCTTGTTGCAACGGCACTGCGGGGACCTCGGATCGCTACGTTCTCACATGGGCGGATTGTACCGTTCCTCTTGGCATAAAGGGGTGTTTCCAGGCCCCGCGATTGCGTCCGATCAGGCTAGCGTGCGCCCGCGACGAACCCGGCCCGCCGTCCGCTGACCACCAGCAGCCACGCCAGCGCCAGCAGCCCCAGCACCACGGCGCCAAACGACTCGACCCCGGCGCCGACCAGCAACAACCCGCCAATGATCCCGCCCAAGGCGATCGCGCTGTTCCACACCGTCACCAGCATCGACTGCGCCACATCGCCGCCCTCGCCCGCCGCATCGGCGCAGGCGGTCTGCAACAGGGTCGGCGCACCGCCGTAGGTCATCCCCCACAGCGCCACGCTGACATGCACCAGCCAGGCGGCGCCCTGGGCCTGCCCCAAGGCCAGCGTCGCCAGGGCGAACCCGGCCAGGCACAGCAACACCAGCCCACGCAGATGGCGGTCGACACCCAGGCCCACCAGCACGATGCCGCCCAGCGAGGCCAAGCCGAAGGTCATCAGCACCTGGCCCACCTCGGCCGTCATGCCCGCCGCCGCCAGCAGCGGCACGATGTAGGTGTAGAGGATGTTGTGCCCGAGAATCCACGCCAGGATCACCAGCAACACCCGCGCCACGCCCGGGGTGCGCAACACCGTAAGCGCTGCGGGGCGCTTGCCGGCGGCTTGGCCGGGGAAGTCCGGCACCGCCCGCACCACCCAGACGGTCAGCAGCAACGCCGCGACCGTGACCACCACGAAGGCCGCGCGCCAGCCCAGCCAGGCGCCGAGCCAGGTGCCGATTGGCAGACCTAGCGACAGCGCAATGGGCTGGCCCAGCATCGCCACCGCCATGGCCCTGCCCTGCTGGGCCGGCGCCACCATGCGCCGCGCATGGCCGGCGATCAGGCCCCAGGCCAGGCCGGCGGCGGCGCCGGTAAGAAAGCGCAGACACAGGGTGAGGGTATTGTCCGGCGACACGGCAGTCAGCCCGTTGAACAGCACGAACCCGGCGATCGCCAGCAGCAGTGCGCGGCGACGCCACCAGCCCTGGGTCAGGGTCACCAATGGAATGGCGGTGAGCAGCGACCCCAGGGCATAGGCCGTGACCCATTGCCCGGCCATGGCCTGGCTGATCTGCATACCATCGGCGATCTGGTCGAGCAGGCCGGCCGGCAGGGTTTCGCTGAGGATGGCGATGAAGCCGGTCAGGGCCAGGGCCAGCAGCCCGCTCAGGGGCAGGCGCGTGGCGCTGGCAGGGGATGCGGCGACACACGCCGCCGGGGAAGGTGAATGCATGGTTGTCTCCGGCTATCGATTTAGGCAGGCATGGTGCGCTGCTGGGGCATTGCGGAAAAAGCCGGGTACAATTCCACTCAGTCAGGACATCAGTGTCCGCAATCGGAGCGCAGCATGGACAGCCTCAGCGGCTTCATGGTCTTCAACCGGGTCGCCGAGACCCGCAGTTTCGTCGCCGCCGGCCAGTCGCTGGGGATCAGCGCCTCCGCCGTGGGCAAGCGCGTGGCACGGCTGGAGGAACGCCTGGGCGTGCGCCTGTTTCACCGCAGCACCCGCAGCATCACCCTGACCGCCGAGGGCACGCTGTTCCTGGAACGCAGCCGACGCATCCTTGCCGAGATCGAAGCCACCGAGCAGGAGCTGTCCCAGGCCAGCGGAGCGCCCCGCGGGCGCCTGCGGGTGAGCCTGCCGCAGGTGACCGGGTTGGTGATGCCGGCTTTGGCCGAGTTCATGGCGCGTTATCCCGACATCGAGCTCGACCTGGACTTCAGCGACCGCATGGTGGATATCGTCGGCGAGGGCTTCGACGTGGTGATGCGCGGTGGCCAGCCGCTGGATTCGCGCCTCAACGCCAAGTTCCTTGGGCACTTCCAGCATCGCCTGGTGGCGTCCCCCGCCTACCTGCGCGAACGCGGCACGCCGCAGCATCCCCGTGAGCTCACCGGGCACAGCTGCCTGCACTACCGCTTCCCCAGCAGCGGCAAGCTGGAAACCTGGCCGCTGCGCCGGGAACACCCCGAGCAGGACTACGCGATTCCCATCTCGATGGTCTGCAATCACGTCGAGACGCGCATCTGCTTCGCCCTCAACCATCGCGGCATCACCTGCCTGCCGGACTTCAGCGTGCGCAAGGAACTGGCGGCCGGCAGCCTGGTGAGCGTGCTCGACAGCTTCATGGAGCGACGTGGCAGCTTCTACCTGCTGTGGCCATCTGGACGGCAGATGCCGCCCAAGCTGAGGGTGTTCATCGACTTCATGCTCGAACGGGTACTGCCTGCCACCGACCTCAGCCGTACAGGTAGCTGATGTCCTTGTGCGACAGCGGCGGCACCTGCGCCAACAGGTAGTCGCGCAACTTGTGCATCTGGTGGGCCTTGGGGCTGGCCTTGAGCCAGGTCATGTAGTAGCCGTCGCCGGTGGCCACCGCGTGGGGGAATGGCGTGACCAGGTTGCCCGCCGCCAGGTCGGCACTGGCCAGCACCAGGTCGACCACCGAGATGCCCAGCCCCTGCTGGGCGGCCGAGATGCCCTGGTCGAGGGTGTCGAACACCTGGCCCTGGTCGATGCTGACGTCCAGCGCGTCCATGCGCGCCAGCCAGCGTCGCCAGTCACGCCGGTCCGGCGAGGGGTGGAGGAACTCGCAGCTGGAGAGCACCGACAGCTCCGGCCGGGCCTGCTCGAGGTAGCTTGGGTGACACACCGGGATCAGCCATTCATCGAACAGCTTCAGGCTCTCCACATCCGCCGGGAAGCGTCCGTTGCCGAGCAGGATGGCGCAGTCATAGGGTTCGGAATAGAAGTCCACCGCGTCGATGTCCATCCATACGCTCGACAGTTGCACCGAACAGCTGTTGTCGACCCGCTTGAAGCCGTCCAGGGCCCTGAGCAGCCAGCGCACGGTGAGCGTGGACGGCGCCTTCAGGCGCACGCCGTAGCGATCCTGGCGCAACAGCGCGCAGGCGTTCTCGATGATCTTGAAACCGACCTTGAGTTCCTGGGCCAGCAGCCGACCGTGCTCGGTCAGGCGCAGCTTGGGGCCGCGACGCTCGAACAGGTCGCAGCCGAACAGGGCTTCGAGGGTCTTGATGTGGTGGCTGACCGCGCCCTGGGTCAGGGCCAATTCCTGGGCCGCGCGGGTGAAGGAGCCATAGCGCGACGCCACTTCGAAGGCGCGCAGGGCGTGCAAGGCTTGAATCCGTTCCGACATGGCGCCTTCCAGAGCATGAGTGAAGCTAATAGTAGGTCATAGAACCAGGCGTTTTACAACGCGGGATCCATCTCGGAAAATGCCGGTAAATAACAATTATATATAGCAAAGCTGCCGTTATATGTCGAAAACGTTCTATTAAACGAGAAACTCTATTAAATACTGCATACGGATATGCCTGGGGAAATCATGTTTACGGGTTATGGAAACTGCTACCGCCTGGATGCGCTGGAGCTCGCCGATGAACATGTCCAGAACCGTCACCACTGGACGTACAAGACCATAGAAGACTTCAAGGAAACCCTCGCCAACCCTGACTTCCCGTGCCTGTTCGGGCGCAAGGCGGTCAATGCGCGCACGTGCCACATCGTCTTCGCCCGCGCCGAACGCCTGGCAGACGATATTGCCCAAGGCCTTGGCGACTACATCAGCACCATCGAGCCGATCCCGCTCAAGCAGCGCATCGGCAACCCGCTGCTGGTGTTCCTCGAGACGGCGCCCGGCACCACGCTGCAGGCACAGCAGGCACTGGCCTGGGACGTGCTGAATCAGGTCCATGCGCGCGACCCGCAGCCCTGGCCCGAAGAAGTACCGCAGGATCCGCACGACACGCGCTGGTCGTTCTGTTTCGCAGGCATGCCGCTGTTCATCAACATGAGCTTCCCCGCCCACCGCTTGATGAAAAGCCGCAACCTGGGCCGGCACATTGCCTTCGTCATCAACCCGCGGGAGAGCTTCGACGAGGTCGCCAGCGCCAGCACTGAAAGCGGCCAGCGCATTCGCGCACGCATCCGCGAGCGGGTGCGCCACTACAACGACGGGGTGATGCCCGAGACCCTGGGCTTCTTCGGCCAGGACGACAACTTCGAATGGAAGCAGTACCAATTGCAGGAGCCCGGTTCGCCAAGCCCGGCGCGCTGCCCGTTCCATGCCCACGCAACCGCTGCAACCCTCACCGAGAACTGATCGTGAATACCGCACTGACCGCCACCTACGCCCTAACCGTCCTGCTGCTGATCGCCACGCCCGGCCCGGTGGTGGCCCTGATCGTCAACACCGCCGCCGCCTCGGGCTCGCGCAAGGCCCTGTTCACCGCGGTCGGCACCAACTGGGCCTCGCTGGTGCTGATCGGCGCGGCCGCCTGGATCATCCTTACCAGCGCGGCCATCGACAAGGCCTGGCTCAGCGCCATGAGCCTGCTGGGCTGCCTGTTCATCGGCTACATCGCCCTGGGCACCCTGCGCGAAGCGCTGCAGGCCCCGGTCGACAGCGCCCCGCAGGCCCCGGCCAGCGCGCAAGCGGGCCGCGGGGGCCTGCTGCAGGGCTTCATGGTCGGTATCTCCAACCCCAAGGACATCATCTTCTTCATCGCCTTCTTCCCACAGTTCATCCAGATCACCGAGTCGTTCGGCAAGAGCATGGTGGTGCTGTCGCTGCTGTGGATCGCCATCGATTTCGCCGTGCTCAGCCTGTACATCTTCGCCATCGGCAAGATCGCCTCGCCGCGCAGCAACCGCCTGATCAGCCTGGCCTCCGGCGTTGCCCTGCTGCTGATCGCCGCCGTCGGCCTGGCCTACAACCTCAGGGAGCTGGCCGCCTGAGCCCCCCTAACAGAAGGAGCGCCCATGACCCCGATCCCCCCCGCCACCACCGGCAGCATGGGCACGCCCGACCCCTTGGCGCAGGACTATCAGCGCTTCCTGCAACTGGGTAGCCGCCGCGCACCGCACACGCTGTATGTGCACGAGCGCGGCTACCGCTGCGCAACCATCAACACCGACGCCCTGGGCATGCGCTACAGCCACTGCGCCGGCAAGCGTTTCTCGGTGGCCGAGCGCGGCGGCGCGGCGCGGGTCAACCTGCTGGTGGGCGGTTCCACCGCCATGGGCATCGGCGCCAGTTCCGACGAACACACCGTGGCCTCGTACCTGTCGGTGCTGACCGGCGAGATCTGGTTGAGCCTCGCAGGTTGCGGCCTGAACGCAACCCAGGAACTGCTGATGTTCCTCACTCACCAGCACCGCTTTGGCCAGATCGGCCACGTGGTGGTGCTCAGTGGCCTGAACACACTGGCCCAGGAGGCCCTCGCCGAAGTCCTGGCCGGTGCGCAGGACCCGCATCGGGCACAGGCCTACCAGGATTTTCTCAACCGTTTCAACGAAGGCGTGCATGCCGGCGGCGAAGCGCGCCGCGAGTCGTTCTGGCAACGCCTTGGCCAGCTGCTGGCGCCAGCCCGGGAAACCCACTGGCCGCCAGTGGAACCGCTGTCGAGCCCGGACAAGCGCCTGATCCGCGCCGCCGATGCCGTGGGCCGCACCCTGCGCCAGTGGGACCGGCTGCTGGCGGACGGCCACACCACCCTCACCTTCATCCTGCAACCGCTGCTGCCCTGGTGCCGCGAGGCACTGCCCAAGGCGGAACAGGCCATGCTCGCCAAACTCGAGCGCCAGCCATCGAACTTCGACCGCCTGCTCGGCGACACCTTCGACAGCCAGCTGCACATGGCCTTCTTCCGCCGCATCAAGAGCCAGGCCGACCCGGTCCCCTGCTACGACATGAACAGCATGCTCAGCAGCTCGCCGGTGTTCGCCGAGCACCTGTTCGTCGATCGCCTGCATTTCAACGACCTGGGCAACAATGCGCTGGCCAAGGTGATCACCGCCAAGCTGGGGCTGGCCCAGGAAAGACAGGCCCTGCGCAAGGTCGCACCGATCAAGCTGGTCTGATGACCGGACGCCGGGCTTTCGGGAAAGGCACGCGGATGGATAGAATAGGCCGTCGTCGCTCCTGATTCGCCCGAGGCACCGTGTAACTGCCATGACCATTCCTGCCTTCCCCTCGCTCCTGGCCCGTCCTCGCGCTCGCCTGGCTGCGACACTCCCGTTGCTGCTGGCCGCCACAGGCGCCCAGGCCCTGGACGTGAGCATCGACCCCCATGCCGACCTGCTCTATCGCCAGGCCCTGCCGCTGCTGGAACAGGCCGACAACCAGGACGACAACGCCGGTCCGCTGCGCACCGCCAGTGGCGACCCCGAGCTCAGCCGCCAGGGCCAGGCGATGGCCCACACGCTGCCCACGGCGGTGGCCCTGCTGAAAAAGTCGGTGGAACTCGGCCACCCGGTAGCCCAGTACCGCCTGGCGCTGTACTACACCACCTATCTGCCGGCAGGACAGATCGCCGAGGCCGCCTGCCCGTTGCTGGAAGCCAGCCTCAAGCAAGGCTTCGCCCCACCCGCGCTGGCCATCGCCCACTGGTGCTCCCCGTACAATGCCAGCCCCGCCTACCGCGAGGCGCTGGAGGCGGTTCCCAGCATGGCCACCTTGTATGCCGCCTACTATCCGCAGCCGGCCACCCGCCTGGTGTGCAACCGTACCCGGCCCCAGGGCCTGCAACTGCAGTGGGGGCGCCAGCGCGACTACCAGGCCGAGATCTACCGCCTGCTCGGTGAGCTCGACCCGCGCCAGCGCCAGGCCTTCCTGCAGAAGGCGGTGGACATCAACGGCTGCGCCGCGGCGCAACAGCGCCTGACCAGCAACCGCTGAGGATCGCTACACAGCGATACATAAACCCACCACCCCCGACACACTGTCGATACCCCGCCACCACACACTCCCGGCCACGACAGCGCGACGGCAGCCCGCCGTTGCCGCCTACACCGGGATGCCTGTTCATGAAAGCCCTGCCACTGTTCACTGACTGGAAGCTGTTCAACGCCCTCGACCACACCGGCAACTGGAGCGCCGACCTGCCGTTGCGCCTGTTCCTGGCCTGGGAGTTCTTCGAATCGGGCCTGGAGAAGTTCAACGGCACCAACTGGTTCGCCGACCTGCAAAGCAGTTTTCCATTCCCGTTCAACCTGTTGCCGGTGGGTCTCAACTGGCAGCTGTCGATGTGGGCCGAATTGATCTGTCCGCTGCTCCTGCTGCTGGGGCTCGGCACCCGTCTGGCCTCGGCAGTGCTGATGGTGGTGACGGTGGTGGCGATTGCCACCGTGCACTGGCCGAGCCAGTGGTCGAGCCTGGCGGAATTGGGGCGGGGTTATGCGATCACCGACCAGGGTTTTGGCAACTTCAAGCTACCGTTGATCTACCTGGTGGCGTTGCTGCCGCTGCTGTTGAAAGGGGCTGGAAGGTTGAGCCTGGATCACTGGCTGCGCCGGTACCTGTAGGAGCGGCCTTGTGTCGCGAAAGGGCCGCAAAGCGGCCCCAGGTCACGCAATTGTTGCATGGTTCATTGGGGGCTGCTTCGCAGCCCATTCGCGACACAAGGCCGCTCCTTGCGATAGCGTTACACGTCTTCTGCCAGGTTGTCCTCATCCCGCCGATGCGCCCACTGATACAACGCTGGCAACACCAGCAAGGTCAGCGCCGTCGACGACAGGATCCCACCGATCACCACCGTCGCCAGCGGCCGCTGCACCTCGGCGCCGGTGCCGGTGGCCAGGGCCATGGGAATGAAGCCCAGCGACGCCACCAGCGCGGTCATCAGCACCGGCCGCAGGCGGGTCAACGCCCCCTCTTCCACCGCCGCGCGCAAGCTCCGGCCTTCCTCGCGCAGGTTGCGAATGAAGGCAATCATCACCAGGCCGTTGAGCACCGCGACGCCCGACAGCGCGATAAAGCCTACCCCCGCCGAGATCGACAGCGGGATATCCCGCAACCAAAGCGCCAGCACCCCGCCGGTCAGGGCGAAGGGGATGCCGGTGAACACCAGCAGGCCATCCTTGAGGTTGTTGAACATCATCAGCAGCAAGGCCATGACCAGCAGCAGCGAGACCGGCACCACCACCCGCAGGCGCTCTGCCGCCGACTGCAACTGCTCGAATTGGCCGCCCCAGCGAGTCCAGTAGCCCGGCGGGATCTGCACCTGGTCGATCAGCGTCTGCGAGGCCTGTTCGACGAACGAACCCAGGTCACGCCCACGCACGTTGGCGCTGACCACCACCACGCGCTTGCCATCCTCGCGGCTGACCTGGTTGGGGCCCAGCTGCAGGTTCAGGGTGGCCACCTGTGACAGCGGGATGAAGCCGATCTGCGAGGCACCGGCGGCGGCGCTGGCCGGCACCGGGATCAGCAGGCCGGACAAGCCGTCGACATCGGTGCGTAGCGCTTCCGACAGGCGCACCACCATGTCGAAGCGGCGGTCGCCTTCGTACAGGGTGCCGGCAGTGCGACCACCCACGGCGATGGCAATGGCGTCCTGAACATCGCCCACGTTCAGGCCGTAACGGGCGGCCTTGTCACGGTCGATATCGATGGTCAGCACCGGCAGGCCGGTGGTCTGCTCGACCTTCACCTCGGAGGCTCCCGGCACCTGCTGCAAGCTCGCGGCAATCTGCGCGGCGGTGCGGTTGAGTACCTCCATGTCGTCGCCGAACACCTTCACCGCGACATCGCTGCGCACCCCGGAGATCAGCTCGTTGAAGCGCAGCTGGATCGGCTGCGACAGCTCGTAGTTGCTACCCGGCACGCTGGCGGCGGCACGCTGTACCTCGAAGATCAGTTCATCGCGCGGCTTGCCTGGATCCTGCCATTGCTCGCGGGGCTTGAGCATCACGTAGGCGTCGGAGATGTTCGGCGGCATCGGGTCGGAAGCGATCTCGGCTGTGCCGGTACGGGCGAACACCCGCTCGACTTCCGGCACCTGGGCGATGATGGTCTTCTCCAGCCGCTGCTGCATGTCCACCGACTGCGACAGGCTGGTGCCCGGCACGCGCAGGGCCTGCAGGGCGAAATCACCCTCGCTGAGGCTGGGGATGAACTCACTGCCCATGCGACTGGCCAGCACGCCGGACAGCAGCACCACGGTGGCGGCGCCGGCGAACGCCAGGTTGCGCCGGCCCAGCACCCAGTCCAGCACCGGGGCGTAGCGGCGGCGGGCGGTGCGCATGACCGCGCCCTCCTCCTCCTTCACCTTGCCGGTGACGAACAGCGCGAGCGCCGCCGGAACGAAGGTCACCGAAAGGATCATCGCCCCCAGCAGCGCCATCACCACGGTGAAGGCCATGGGGTGGAACATCTTGCCCTCGACCCCTGTCAGGGCAAAGATCGGCAGGTACACCACCATGATGATCAACTGCCCGTAGATCAGCGGCCGACGTGCCTCGCGGGCGGCGGCGAACACTTCGTGGAAGCGCTCGGAGCGGGTCAGCATGCGGCCATGATGCTGCTGGGCATGAGCCAGGCGGCGGATGGCGTTCTCGACGATCACCACCGCGCCGTCGACGATGATGCCGAAGTCGAGTGCCCCCAGGCTCATCAGGTTGGCGCTGACCTTGTTGCTGAACATGCCGGTGAAGGTGAACAGCATCGACAGGGGGATGACCATGGCGGTGATCAACGCCGCGCGGATGTTGCCCAGGAACAGGAACAATACGGCGATGACCAGGATAGCGCCTTCGATGAGGTTCTTCTTCACCGTGGCGATGGCTTTTTCCACCAGGTTGGTGCGGTCATAGACGGTGATCGCCACCACGCCCTTGGGCAGGCTGCGGTTGATCTCCTCGAGCTTGGCCGCCACCGCCTGGGACACTGTGCGGCTGTTCTCGCCGATCAGCATGAACACCGTGCCCAGCACCACCTCGCGGCCATTCTCGGTGGCGGCGCCCGAGCGCAGCTCTTGGCCCAGGCCAACCTGGGCGACATGGCTGACGCGGATCGGCGTGCCATCGACGCTGGAGATGACGATGTTGGCGATGTCCTCGGCCGAGGCCACCTGGCCCGGGGCGCGGATCAGCAACTGCTCGCCGTTGCGCTCGATGTAGCCGGCGCCGACGTTGGCATTGTTGCGCTCGAGCGCCGCGACCAGGTCGTTGAGGGTCAGCTTGTAGGCCGCCAGGCGCTTGGGTTCAGGCGCGATCAGGTACTGCTTGGCATGGCCGCCGATGCTGTTCACCTCGGCCACACCCGGCACGTTGCGCAGCTGCGGCTTGATGATCCAGTCCTGGATCACCCGCAGATCGGTGGCGGTATAGGACGTGCCGTCGTCCTTCACCGCCCCCTCCTCGGCCTCGACCGTCCACAGGAAGATCTCGCCAAGGCCAGTGGAGATCGGCCCCATGGCCGCCTCGATGCCTTCGGGCAACCGCTCGCGGGCCACCTGCAAGCGCTCGTTGACCAGCTGGCGGGCAAAGAAGATGTCGGTGCCGTCATCGAAGATCACCGTCACCTGGGACAGCCCCGAACGCGACAGCGAGCGGGTCTGCTTGAGGCCTGGCAGGCCGGCCATGGCGGTCTCGATGGCGAAGGTGATGCGCTGCTCGGTCTCCAGCGGCGAGTAGCCGGGCGCTGCGGTGTTGATCTGCACCTGCACGTTGGTGATGTCGGGCACGGCGTCGATGGGCAGCTTCTGGTAGCTGTGGATGCCCACGGCGGCCATCAGCACCACGGCGAGCATCACCACCAGGCGTTGCTCGATGGCGAACTGGATAAGGCGTTCGAACATGAATGGCGTCCCCGGTCAGTGGCTGTGTTCGGCCGAGCCTTTGCCCAGCTCGGACTTGAGGACGAAGCTGCCGGCGGCGGCGACCACGGTGCCGGCGGCCAGCCCCTCGCGCACTTCCACCTGGCCGGCGTCGCGGCGCCCGGTCTTCACCGGGCGGGCCTCAAAGCCCTCGTCGGTACGGGCGAACACTACGGTCTGTTCATCCCAGGTCTGCAGTGCGCTTTCCGGCACCACCACGGCGGCGTCGAAACGCTCGACGGTAACCGCGATGTTGACGAACAGCCCGGGGCGCCAGGCGCCATTGGGATTGGCCAGGGTGGCGCGCACGGTGGCGGCGCGGTTCTGCTCGCCGAGCAGGCTGCCGACGTAGTTGACCTTGCCCTCCACCTGGGCGCCGAGGTCCGGCGCGCTGACGCTGACGCCACGGCCGCTGACCACCTTGTCCAGGTCGCGCGGGGCCACGGCGAAGGTGGCCCAGACCCGGCTCAGATCGGACAGGGTGAAGGCATTGCTGGTCTCGTCCACCACCTCGCCCACGGTCAGGTGCTTTTCCACCACCACCGCGTCGAACGGTGCACGCAACTCGTAGCGGTTGCCCTTGCCGGCCGGCGCCACGGCGGCGGCCTTCTGCCCGGCGTTGGCAGCGGCGATCTCGGCCTCCTGCAGCGCCTGGCGGGCCTGCAGGTAGTCCTGTTCGGCGCTGATGCGCTCCTGCCACAGCTGCTTCTCACGCTCGAAGGTCAAGCGGGCCAGCTCCAGGCGGCGCTGGGCGGCCTGCTGCTCGCTGCGCAGCTCGGAGATCTGCTGGCTGGCGATCACCGCCAGCACCTGGCCACGCTTGACCGCCTGGCCCAGCTCGGCCTGCACCGACTCGACCACGCCGGGGACGCGGGGCACCACGTGGGCGGTGCGGTCCTCGTCGAAGCGGATCTCACCGGGGAAGCTGATGGCAGTGCCCAAGGTGCGCGGGCCGGCAGTGGCCAGCTGCACGCCGGCGGCCTGGATCTGCTCGGCGGAGAGATGCAACTGGCCCTCTTCGTCGGCATGGCTTTCGCCTGCGGACTCACCGTGGCCATCGTCCTTGTCTTCGTCGTGGCCGTGGCCGGCTTCGCCGTGGTCGTCGTGCTGGGCCTGGCCGCTGCCGGCCTTACCGAGGGTGCCGGTCCAGGCGGCACCGCCGAGGCCGATAACGGCCAGGGCAGCGGCGAGGATGGCGAGCTTGCGTGGGTTGGTCATTGTTGCTCCTGCTGGAAAAGTCGTTGCAGTTCAGGGCCCATCGCGGGGCAAGCCCGCTCCCGCGGGAATGCGTGGGAGCGGGCTTGCCCCGCGATGGGTCGAGGCTCAAAGCTCGCCGTAGATCCGCTCCACCTGCGCCCGGGCATCGGTCGCCTGGGCCAGCGCTTCGAGGTACAAGCCCCGTGCATCGATCAGCGTTCGCTGGGCGTCGAGCACATCGAGGAAGGCGAACTTGCCCATCTCGAAGCCGCGTGTGGCGGTGTCCACCGCCTGCTGGGCGGCGGGCAGGATGGTGCGGTCGTAGGCCTGCACTTCGCCCATGGCCGTGCCCCACTGCTCCAGGGCGCTGCGGGTTTCGCTGCGCAAGCGCAGCTCCACGGCGTTGCGCAGGTCGCGGGCCTGGTCGGCGCGACGGGCGGCGGCCAGCACGTTGCCCTGGTTGCGGTCGAACAGCGGCAGCGGCATCGACAGCCCGACCACGTTGACCCGCTCACGGTCCTCGCGGCTGTACTGGCTGCCCAGGCTGACGGTCAGGTTGGGAATGCGCTGGGCCTTCTCGGAACCGAGGCTGGCATCGCCACGCTCGATCTGTGCCGCGGCCAGGCGCCATTCGGCGGTCTGCTCGACCTTGGCCAGCAGGGGTTCGGCCTGCGGCGCCGGGCCGGGTGAGAGGTTGCTCGCGTCGAGCCGGTCGAAACGGGCCTCGGCACTGCCCGTCAGACGCGCCAGGACCTGGTTGGCCACGCCACGTTCGGTGCGTGCCCGACGCACCGCCGCCTCGGCCTGGGCCAGCTGGACCTGGGCGCGGGTGGCCTCCACCGGCGAGGACTGCCCGGCGCGCACCCGCCCCTCCACCACCCGCAGGCCGCGTTCGGTCAGCGCCTGCGACTGTTGCGCCAGCTCCAGCGCGGTCTGTGCCCGCAAGGCGGCATGAAAGGCCTGGATCACATCCGCGCGCAGGCTGTTGCGCTGGCGCTCGAGCTCCAGCCGGGCGATTGCCTGGCCGGCCTTTGCGACTTCGATCCGCGCGCCGCGCTTGCCGCCCAGCTCCAGGGCCTGGCTGAGGGTCACGGTGGTGGTGCTGGTGGCGCGGCGGGTGTCCTCGACCTCCCAGGACAGCTCGGGGTTTGGGATCAACCCGGCCTGCTGGCGCTCGCCCTCGGCGATGCCGATCTCACGGCCGATGGCGGCGAAGTCCGGGTTCTGGGAGAAGGCGGCGTCGAGCGCCTGGTCCAGGCTCAGGCCCTGGGCACCGGCAGGGCCGGCCAGCAACAGGCAGAGCAAGGCGATCTTGCGGGGGATGGGCACGGCGGAAGTCCTCGTCGACAAGCGGCGGAATGCTTTGGCGAGGGACTGTAGGCAGCGGTGGTTATCGGGGCGGTGGCGGGAAGATTACAATTTTGTAATCAAGCATGCCGAGGGTGCATCGCCCTGAGATTTGGGCCTTTCAGGGTGTTCGACGTTAGCGTTGCAGCACCTATGAGATCGAGCGCCGCGCGGGCGGCGCTCGATCTCATAGGCGCTACAGAACTCTCGCCAGGCACCTCTGCGCCATCACCCAATCAAAACCACCCGCAAACACTTGCCATCAGCCCAATCCCGAAATACTGTATGAATAAACAGTTATCTCGGACACTCCCATGCAGCTCATCGCCAAGCTCGGCATCCTCGCCGACGCCGCCAAGTACGACGCGTCCTGCGCCAGCAGCGGCGCCCCCAAGCGCAGCTCTCGTGGCCGCGACGGCCTCGGCGCCACCGACGGCATGGGCATCTGCCACAGCTATACCCCGGACGGGCGCTGCGTGTCGCTGCTCAAGGTGCTGCTGACCAACTTCTGCCTGTACGACTGCCAGTACTGCGTCAACCGCCGCTCCAGCAACGTGCCGCGGGCGCGTTTCAGCCCCGAGGAAGTGGTGCGCCTGACCCTGGACTTCTACCGGCGCAACTGCATCAGCGGCCTGTTTCTCAGCTCCGGCATCATCCGCTCGGCCGACTACACCATGGAGCAGCTGATCCGGGTGGCCCGTCTGCTGCGCGAGGAGCATGGCTTTCGTGGCTACATCCACCTCAAGACCATCCCCGACGCCGACCCGCTGCTGATCGAGGAAGCCGGACGCCTGGCCGACCGCTTGAGCGTGAATATCGAGCTGCCCACCGACGCCAGCCTCGAACGCCTGGCCCCGGAGAAGCGCGCCAGTACCATCCGCCAGGCCATGGGCGTAATCCACCACGGCCAGCAGGCCGTCGCCGGCGAACCACGAGCGCCACGCTTCACCCCCGCCGGGCAGAGCACCCAGGTCATCGTCGGCGCCGACGCCACCGACGACAGCGCCCTGCTGCGCAACGCCGAGTCGCTGTACCAGGGCTATGGCCTCAGGCGCGTCTACTACTCCGCCTTCAGTCCGATCCCCGACAGCCCCTCCAGCGTGCCCCTGGCCGCCCCGCCGCTGCTGCGCGAGCACCGCCTGTACCAGGCCGACTTCCTCCTGCGCGGCTACGGCTACAAGGCCGGCGAGCTTTTGGGCGAAACCGGCAACCTGGCCCTGGATATCGACCCCAAGCTGGCCTGGGCGCTGGCCAACCGCGAGGTATTCCCGCTCGACGTCAACCGCGCCGAGCCGGCCCTGCTGGCGCGCATCCCCGGTATCGGCCTGCGCAGCGTGCAGCGCCTGGTGGCCCTGCGTCGCGAGCGGCGCATCCGCTACGACGACCTGATCCAGTTGCGCTGCGTGCTGGACAAGGCCCGCCCGTTCATCGTCACCAGCGACTACCGCCCGGCCCAGGCCGAGCTGCGCAGCGGCCTGCTGCGCGCCCGCCTGCGCGAACCCCAGGCACCGGTGCAGATGGGCCTGTGGGGATGATCGCGCTGGATTGCGATGACGACTTCGCCACCTGGCGCGACCAGGCGCGGCAACTGCTCGGCCATGGCATCGACCCGGCCACGGTGACCTGGGGCCAGGCGCGCATGGACGACCTGCTGGCCGTGCCCACGCCCCTGCCCGACGGCCCCGGTCCGTTCCGCGCCCGCGTGCCGGCGGCGCTGCTGGCCCAGCTGGAACAGGCCGGGCGTTACCGCGGCGAGCAACGCTGGAACCTGCTGTACGAAGTGCTGTGGCGCGTCGCCCATGGCGACCGCACCGCCATGCTCGCCGGCGACCGCCTGGGCAGCGAGATGCAGCGGCGCATCCGCCAGGTCGGCCGCGAAGCCCATCACCTGCATGCCTTCGTGCGCTTCGTGCCACTGCCCGAGGCACTGGCCGAGCAGTTGCAACTGGACCTGGTGGCCTACCACGAACCTGCCCACGACATCCTCGACAGCGCCTGCGGGCATTTCGCCGATCGCCTGGGGCGCCAGCGCTGGTTGATCGCCACGCCCCGCGACGGCGTGCGCTTCGACGGCCAGCACCTGGACTACCGGCGCCAATGCCCGGAGCAATGGCGGCAGTGGGCGCGCAACGCCGAGGACCCCGGTGCCGAGCTGTGGCTGGCCTACTACCGGCACACCTTCAACCCCGCCCGGCTCAATCCCGGCGCGTTGCGCCAGCACCTGCCCGGGCGCTTCTGGCGCCACCTGCCGGAGGGCCCACTGATCCCCGAGCTAGTCGGCCAGGCGCGACATGGCAAACAGCGCGACGGGCAGGCGCTGGAGGTCGGGCGCCAGCGTGGCAAACGCATTGCTTCAGGGAACCACAAACCAAACGAATAGAATTTGTGAAAAGTTCACCATTTTCCGATTCGAAAGCATTGTTGCGGGCCTGACAATCCGACACACTTATTGCTAATTGTTCTCATAAGCACTAGCAATAAGGATAAAGCTCGGCATGTCACCGCACATCTCCCCTCACCGCTTCACGCCCACCCGCAACCTGTTGGCCATGGCCATCTGCATGGCAACCCTCACTCCCGCGCTGGCCGAGGAACAAGCGCCGGCCGTGATCGAGCTGGGCGCCACGGCCATCAACGACAGCAGCCTGGGCAGCACCACCGAGGGGTCGAAGTCGTACACCACTGGTTCCATGGCCACCGCCACCAAGCTGCCGTTGACCATGCGCGAAACGCCCCAGGCGGTGACCGTGATCACCCGCCAGCGCATGGACGACCAGGGCATGACCAGTATCAACGACGTGGCCCGGTACACGCCGGGGCTGTTCCTCAACCAGTCCAACGGTCCGGGCCGGCAGACCTACAAGGCCCGCGGTTTCGACGTCGACAACGTCATGTACGACGGCATCCCCAGCGCGTACACCGGCTGGGTGGTCGGCGCCCAGCCCAACTTGGCGATGTTCGACCGGGTCGAGGTGGTGCGCGGCGCCACCGGCCTGGTCACCGGTTCCGGCACGCCGTCGGCGGCCATCAACCTGGTGCGCAAGCGCCCGCTGGCGGAACAGAAGGTCACGCTCACCGGCGCCGCCGGCAGCTGGGACAACTACCGCGGCGAACTCGACGCCTCCAGCCCGCTCAACGACAGCGGCACACTGCGCGGCCGCGTGGTGGCCTCGTACCGCGACGCCAACGGCTTCCGTGATGGGCAGCAGGAAGACCACGGACTGTTCTATGCGATCACCGAGACCGACCTGGGCGAGGACACCACCTTGACCCTCGGCCTGTCCCACCAGAAGGACAAGACCAACGTGTTCTGGGGCGCGATCCCCACCGACCTCAACGGCCACCACCAGGACCTGCCACGCTCGTACAACCCGGCCACCGACTGGGAGGTCAAGGACCAGGAGATCAACACCCTGTTCGCCGAGCTGCGCCAGCACCTGGCCAATGACTGGAAGCTGCAGGTCAACGCCATCTACAGCGAACAGAACGCGCTGTTCCGCGGCTCGTACCAATCGCGCTGGGACCTGGCCAAGCCGCTGAGCCGCACGGTCTACCAGTCGGCCCACGACGAGAACCAGCTGGGCCTGGACACCTTCGCCAGCGGCCCGTTCGAGGCCTTCGGCCGCACCCACGAGCTGGTGGTCGGTGCCAGCAAGCGCATCTACGACATGACCGAGCGCAACTACAGCCCCTACGACCTGGACTACCCCATCGACGGCGGCAAACCGGACTTCCTGCACACTGGCAGCAGCCGCTACCTGATCAACCAGGAAGGCGTGTACACCACCACCCGCCTGAGCCTGGCCGACCCGCTCAAGCTGATCCTCGGCGGGCGCCTGGACTGGTACGACTACGACCAGCGCGGCAGCAACGAGGGCGACTACAAGGTGACCCGCAACGCCACCCGCTATGCCGGCCTGATCTACGAGCTGGACGAGCACCACTCGCTGTACACCAGCTACACCGACATCTTCCAGCCTCAGGACAACAAAGACCCCAGCGGCACGCCGGTGCGACCGATCGAAGGCAAGAACTACGAAGTGGGCATCAAGGGCGAGTACTTCGACGGCGCGCTCAACGCCAGCCTCGCGGTGTTCCGTATCGACCAGCAGAACCGCGCGGTCGAGGTGGACAAGAGCCTGTGCCGGGCCGGCCAGTTCGCCTGCTACGAAGCCTCAGGCGAGGTGCGCAGCCAGGGGATCGACTTCGAGCTGCAGGGCGCGCTGACCGAGCAGTGGCAGATTGGCGCCGGCTACACCTATGCCCGTGTGCACAGGGTCAAGGACGCCAAGAACCCGCAAAACGTCAACAAGCCGTTCGAATCCGACACGCCGCAGCACCAGTTGAAGCTGTTCACCACCTACCGCTTCCAGGGCCCGCTGGAGAAACTGCGGGTCGGTGGCGGCGTTACCTGGCAAAGCCGCATGTACAACGACTTCACCGTGGCCGACGGCAGCAGCTATCGCCTCGAGCAGGGCGCCTACGCCGTCACCGACCTGATGGCCGGCTACGCGGTCACCCAGCACCTGGACCTGCAGCTCAACGCCAACAACGTGTTCGACAGGAAATACTACTCGTCGATCTCCAAGTCGGTGAACTATGGCGGCGATACCTTCGGCGATCCGCGCAACCTGATGCTGACGGCCAAGTACAGCTTCTGAATCCCAGGGCGCAAGGATGCGCCTCCATGCCTAACACGCTTCTACAGACTTCACGCATGCACCCACCGCCGATGCAGCCCGCGCGCCAGGGCATCGAGCATGAACCCCAGCACACCGATCAGCAGCACCATCGCCATCAGCTCCGAGTAGGCCAGCCGATCGCGGGTATCGAGGATGAAGTATCCCAAGCCGGCGCTAACCCCAAGCATTTCGCACGGCACCAGCACGATCCACAGGATGCCGATGGCCAGGCGCACACCGGTCAGCACATGGCCGATCACCCCGGGGATGACCACCTTGCACAAGGTCTCCCAGCGCGTGGCACTGAGGCTGCGGCTCAACTGCAACCAGCGCGGGTCGAGCTGGCGCACCCCGGCGGCGGTGTTCAGCAAAATCGGCCACAGCGCGGCGAAGGCCAGCAGGAAGTAGATCGGCTGGTCGCCCACGCCCATCAGCATCACCACCACCGGCATCCACGACAGCGGCGAGATCATGCGCAGGAACTGGAACGCCGGCGTGGTCGCCGCCTCCAGGTGCCGGTAGCTGCCCACCAGCAGGCCCAGCGGCACGCCGATCAGCAGCGCCAGCAACAGGCCGACGAGGATGCGTTTCAAGCTTACCCAGATGTGCCCATAGACCTCGCCCTGCCCCAGCAACTCCACCAGGCTTTGCAGCGTGGCCTGGGGCGCGAAGCGCGCCGACAGGCCATCGGCGGCGCCGAACAGGCGCACGCCCGCCCACCACAGCAACAACAGCGCCGCCAGGCCCGCCAGGCCCAGGGCACCATGCACGACATGCCTGCGCATCAGACCGCGAACTCCTCGCTACGCTGGAAGTCCTCGGCGATGCCGAACGCGGCCGGGCCACCCACGGCGGCGATGGCGTTGCGCACGAAACGCTCGTCCACCAGGTCGCGGGCAGTCTGCGCCGGGTCCAGACCGGCGAGGAAATCGCTCTCGCCGACGATCAGGGTGTTCTTCAGGCGCTTGACCAGTTCCTCGGTGTAGCTGGGGAAGGGGTAAGGCTGGAAGTCGATGCGCTTCTCGTCCCACTGCTGGTGCTGGATCGCGCCGCTGGCGATGTAGCCGGCGCGATCTTCGGCGGAAGGCGCCAGCACCTTGGTCAGCACCGCCGGCTCGTGCGGGGTGTACTTGTTGGGGCCGGCCTTGGACAGCAGGGCTGCGGCCTCGGCGCGGTGCTCGCGGGTCCACTGCTGGGCCTTGACGATGGCGTTGACCACCTTCTGCGACCACTCCGGGCGATTGTTCAGGTCGTGCTCGTGCATGAACACCACGCAGCAGGCATGGTTGCGCCAGACATCACCGGTGAAGCGCTGCACGCGGCCAACCTTGAGGTTCTCGGCCAGGGCGTTGAACGGCTCGGCGACGATATAGCCAGCAATGCGCTTGCTGGCCAGGGCCGGCGGCATGTCCGACGGCGGCAGCACCAGCAGGTTGACCTCGTTGTCCGCCAGTTGCGCGTCGGCCGGCTTGGACACGGGCTTCAGACCGTTGTCACCGAGCATCTGCTGCAGCACCACGTTGTGGATCGAGTACCAGAACGGAATGGCCACGGTCTTGCCGCCGAGCTGCTTCATCTCGGTGATGTCCGGGGCCACGGTCAGGCCCGAGCCACCGACATGGTTCCAGGCCACGACCTTGGCCGGCACCTTGCTACCGTAGCGCGCCCACACGGTCATCGGCGACAGCAGGTGGATGACGTTGACCTGGCCGGAGATGAACGCCTCGATCACCTGCGCCCAGCTGCGCAGCAGCACCGGGCGCTCGGCCTTGATGCCCTCGGCCTCGAACAGGCCGTTGTTGTGCGCCACCAGCAAAGGTGTGGCGTCGGTAATCGGCAGGTAGCCGATACGCACGGGCGCGTCCGGCTCGGCGGCGGCGCGGGCCTGCAGGCTCGACAGCAGCGGCACGGCACCGGCGGCGGTAAGCATGGCGCTCAGCTTGAGAAAATCGCGACGGGACGTCGTGGAACAGCAGTCATCCATGCACATGGACAGCCTCCGAGGGCAAGGGGGGTGGAGTGGGTTCGGCTGTGCGGCTTGCCCGCCGAAGGGTTTTCAGGATCTCGATGCGCAGCGCGCCCAGTTCCTCGACCCGCTGCGCGCGGGGCTGCGGCAGGTCGATGTGCCACTGGCCTAGGGTGCGCGCCGGGTGGTTGCCCAGTAGCAGCACGCGATCGGACAGCAGCAGGGCTTCGTCGATATCGTGGGTAATCAGCACCGCAGCGGTATTGTGGGTGGCGATCAGTTGCAGCAGCAGTTGCTGCATGTCGGCCCGGGTCACCTCGTCCAACGCGCCGAAGGGTTCGTCCAGCAACAGCACCTCGGGCTGGCGCGCCAGGCAGCGGGCCAGCGCGGTGCGCTGGGCCATGCCGCCGGACAGCTGCGCCGGGTACTGGCCACGGGCGTGGCCCAGGCCTACCGCGTCGATGGCATGGTCGATCCGTGCACGCCGCTCGGCCGCCGACAGCTTGGGCTGGCGGGCGAAGTCGAGGCCGAAGGCGACGTTCTTCTCAAGGGTCAGCCAGGGCAGCAGGCTGGGGTCCTGGAACGCCACCGCCAGACGCGGATGCGGCCCCTGCAGCGGCTCGCCGCGCAACTGCACGCGGCCGCCACGGGCCTGCTGCAGGCCGGCCAGCACACGCAGCAGGCTGGACTTGCCGACCCCGCTGGGGCCGAGGATGCTGACCACTTCCCCCGGCGCCAGCGCCAGGTCGAACTGCTCCAGCACCGCCTGCCAGCCACCCTCGCGCGGGTAGCCCAGGCTAATGTCACGGGCTTCGAGTAGCACGTCGGTCATGCAGAGGCCGCCTGGCGTTGCAGCTCGGCGCGCAGTTGCACCAGGCTCGGAGTGACGATCGGCACGAACGCCGACTCGCGCCAGCGGCGGGCGAAGCCCTCGCCATAGGCGGTCAGGTAGGCCTTGCCACCGCTGGCCTGCAGCTCCAGCTGCACGGCGTCGGCGGCGCATTCGGCGAGGGTGATGCGCAGTTTGAACAAGGCGGCCGGCTGGCCCTGGAAGCGGTCGTCGCGCAGCCCCTGCTTGAGCTCGGCGACGGTGTTCTCCAGGCGCTCGGCGAGCACCTGGCGGGCCTCCTCGAGGAAGGCGCCACGCCCTTGCAGGTGCGCCTGTGCCTCCTCCAGGGCGCGGCGTGCCAGGCCGATGGCCATGCCGCACTGCAGCGCCAGGAACGCCGGACGCACCCTGGGCAGAAACGCGCGGGCGTTGTCGTGTAGCAGCCAGTCGCGCGCCAAAGGCACCTGGTGGAAGGCCAGCGCCGCCGTGTTGCTCGACTGCAGGCCCATCAGTTGCAGGTCGTCGGAGCGCTCCAGGCCCGGCGCGTTCGACGGGATGGCGACCACGAACGGTGCGCCACCGGTATCATCCTCGATGGCCGCGGCCACCACGAAACCGTGCTGGCGCAGGTTGGTCACCCAGTGCAGGCGTCCTTCCAGGTTCCAGCCATCGCTCTCGGCGCGGCCACGCACCTGCAAGGCCTCGATGCCGGAAAGGAACTTCATGGCGTTGGACAGGCCGGTGGCTCCGGCCAGCTCGCCCTTCAGCAGGTCGGGCAGCAGCCGCTCGCACAGCGCCCGGTTGGGGCTTTGCAGCAAGTATTCGATGAAGGCGCGCTGGCCCCAGCAGACGAAGGCCGCGGCCAGCGAATGGCTGGCGATGGCGGCGATGGCCTCGACCGCCGCGGTGACGTCGCCACCCGAGCCGCCAAGGGCCGGGTCGACGCCGATGCGCAGCAGTTGCGATTCGGCGATCTGCGCCAGCACCCGGTGTGGATCGCACTGGCCCTGGTCGATGGCCTCGGCATTGGCATCCAGCCATTGTCGAAATGCATGATCAAGCATGTCCCTACTCCTGTTGAAACGCCGGGCGCGCCGGCATCAGGCCCCGATCAGGCCGATGGCTGCCAGCGGTACTTGCCGAGCTCGTCGTTGAGCGGCGTCTGGGCGAACACATTAGCAAAGTTGCACAGGGTTGCGAGGCTCACGCCGAGAATCACTTCCAGGGCGTTGCCTTCGCTGAAACCGGCATCGCGAAACGCCTGATAGGTGGTGTCAGAAACGTTGCCACGGGTGTCGATCACCTCGCGGGCGAACGCGGCCAGGGCCTCGTAGCGGGCGTCGGGCAGCTCGCCACGGGCACGCAGGGCATCGACCACTTCCTGGGGCAGCTTGGCCTTGTTCAGCGCCACGGCGGTGTGGCCGGCAACGCAGAAATCGCAGCCATGCTGGGTGGCGGCGATCAGTTGCACCACTTCGCGCTCGGCCAGGGTCAGCTCGGATTTGCCGTTGAGCGCCGAGACGGTAACGTAGGTTTCCAGCGCCGCCGGGGCGTTGGCCAGGATGCCCAGCAGGTTGGGGATGAAGCCGGAGTTCTTTTGCGCGTTCTCAAGGAATGGGCGGGCGGCTTCCGGGGCGGTCTGCAGGCTGTGTAGAGTGATGCGTGCGGACATGGAGTGGTCTCCTTTGATGTAGGTCGCTACAGTCTGTTGGTTATAAGAAGTAGCATCCATATTCATCAGTCGCCTTTCCTTGCTCCAGAGTCCTTGCATTAGATGATTTCTTCCAGCCCCCTCGTCGATTGGTTATTAGAGAGCCTGGAGCTCGACGCCAGCCTGTTCCATGTCGGCCGCTACTGCGGCGGCTGGCACGCCAGCACCCAGGGCATGGGCCGGGCCAGTTTCCACCTGGTGGTGCAGGGCCATTGCTGGCTGCATATCGATGGCCAGGCGCAGCCGCTGCGCCTGGAGAGCGGCGATGCGGTGTTCCTTTTGCGTGACCTGGCCTATCGGCTGTCCGGCGACGAGGAGGCCGGCGACGCCTGTGCCCAACCGCGCCGAAGCATGCAGGCGCTGGACCTCGAAGCCGGAGACGGCGTGGGGCTAGTGTGCGGGTTCTTCCACTTCCAGTCGGGGTTGTCGTCGCTGATCGTCGACGGGCTGGCGGACTGGATCCTGCTGCGCGCTAGCGAGCCGGCCGGCAGCGCGGCGCGGGCGCTGTTCGGGCTGATCCTCGAGGAATGCCGTCGTCCGCAGCCCTCCCAGGCGCTGCTCGAACGCCTCACCCACCTGTTGTTCCTGTATGTGCTGCGCCAGCAGGTGCACGCCGGCCAGTCGCTGGGCGGCCTGGTCGCCCTCGCCCGCCAGCCGGCCTTCGCCGGCTTGCTGGAACGCCTGATCGAGGAGCCGGGGCAGGCCTGGACGCTGGAGAGCATGGCGGCCTGCACGGGACTTTCGCGCTCGGCCTTCTTCAAGCGCTTCAACGAGCTGGCCGGGCAATCGCCCGGGCAGGTACTGCTGGCGCTGCGCATGCGCCATGCCTGCCAATTGCTCAAGACGGGCAATACCGTCGAACAGGTGGGCGCGCAGGCGGGCTATCAGTCAGTGGCGGCCTTTACCCGGGCATTCGCCAAGGCGGTCGGCGTGCAGCCAGGAGCCTATCGCAAACAGCAGGGTGCGGGATAAGGCGCAGCCCCCTCAGGGCCGCCGCTGCATCCACGCCGCCCCCAGCCCGCTGAGGCAGATCACCGCGATGCCGACCAGGCTCGTGCCGTCCGGCACCTGGCCGAACACCACCAGGCCCAGCAACCCGGCGAACACGATCTGGCAATAGCTGAACGGCGCCAATAACGCCGGCGCCGCATGGCGGAACGCCTGGGTCAACAACAGGTGCGCGGTCATCCCGCAGCCACCCAGCGCCAGCATCAGCGGCACATGGGACCATTGCGGCGCCTGCCAGAAAAACGGCACCAGTGCCGTCATGATCAGGGTGTTGCACAACCCGGCGTAGAAGTTGCTGGTGGTCGGGCTGTCGTGGGCCGCCAGTTTGCGCGTCAGCAACTGGTAGAAACAGAACCCCAGCGCCGAGCCGAAGGGAAACAGGATGGCCGGGGTGAACATTGCTCCCCCCGGGTGCACCACCACCAGCACGCCGACAAAGCCCATCACCACCGCCAGCCACTGCCCCGGCGTCACCCGCTCCTTGAGCAGCGGCACCGACAGCGCGGTGACCAGTACCGGCGCGAGGAAGTTGACCGAAGTTGCCTCCGCCAGCGGCAGGTACTGCAACCCGGCGGTGAACAGCAGGCTGGTGCTGAGCAGGCTCAACGCGCGCAGGGTCTGCAGCAACGGCCGGCGTGTACGCAGCACCGCGAGGCCCGCCTTGGGCAGGAAGATCCCGGCCATCAGCAGGGTGTGCACCAGGTAACGCACCCAGACCACCATGATGATCGGATAGATCCCACCGAGGAATTTCGACAGTGCGTCGTGGCTGGCGAACAGGAAGGTGGCCACCACCACCAGGGCGATGCCGCGCAGTGGCTGGTTGACTCCGGACAGCGACGAACTGGAACTCATGAGGCTCTCGGGCGAGGGCCCCGGCATGGTGCCGGGGCATGGGCGGATTCTAGAAGAGAACCCCGGGACACGACAAAGCCTTGTGGTCCAGCTGGTACATTTTGTTCGCTGATCGACCACTTTTACTCAAGTGGCCAGGATCTCAGTTGTGATGCAACGATTGCTGGGGCCGCTTTGCGGCACTTTCGCGACACAAGGCCGCGCCTACAGGACCGCGCAGCGGCCTGTCAGGCTCGCGGCAGCACCTGCGTCAAGCGCTCGCTCGCCGGCGCCGGCCGGCCATACAAGTAGCCCTGGAAATGCGAACACCCCTCGGCCAGCAGGCGCTCCATCTGCTCGGCCGACTCCACCCCTTCGGCCGTGGTCTTGATCATCAGGCTGTTGGACAGCTCGGTGATGGCGCGGATGATCGACATCGCCTCGCGGCTTTCGCACATGTCGTGGACGAACGACTTGTCGATCTTGATCCGGTCGAATGGGAACGAGCGCAGGTAGCCCAGCGAAGAATACCCCGTGCCGAAATCGTCGAGGGAAATCGACACCCCCAGGTCCTTCAGCGCGCGTAGGGTCCGCACGTTCTCCTCGCTGCTGCCCAGCAGCACCGACTCGGTGATCTCCAGCTCCAGGCGCGTGGCCGGCAGGCCTGAATCGGCCAGGGCCAGGGCCACGGTATGCACCAGGTTGGCATTCTTGAACTGCACCGCCGAGAGGTTGACCGATACCGTCTGCGTGGTGCCCCAGCTGGCCGCCTCCTGACACGCCAGGTTCAGCGCCCGGGCGCCGATCTCGTGGATCAGGCCGGTTTCCTCGGCGATGGGAATGAAATCCATCGGCATGATCATGCCGCGGCTCGGGTGTTCCCAGCGCAGCAGGGCCTCGTAACCGGTAACAGTGGCGCTCTGCTGGTCCACCACCGGCTGGTAGTGCAGTTGCAGCTGGCCCAGGTGCAGCGCGGTGCGCAGGTCAGTCTCGACCAGGCGGCGCTGGCGGGCGGCGACATCCAGTTCGACATGAAAGCACTCGTAGCGGTTGCGGCCGTTGCGCTTGGCCTCGTACAGGGCCATGTCGGCGTAGCCCAGCAACTGCTCGGCCTGGTGGTGGTCATCGGGCGCGACCGCCACGCCGATGCTCACCCCTACGCTGAACTGGTGCCCTTCGATATGGAACGGCGGGCAGATCGCCTCGATCAGGCGCTGGGCGGTGATGCGCGCGGCGTCACAGGTCTCCAGGCCCGACAGCACCACGGCGAACTCGTCGCCGCCAAGCCGGGCCAGGGTGTCGTGCTCGCGCAGCTCGCGGCGCAGGCGCTTGCCCAGGGCGCGCAGCAGCTTGTCGCCGAAGGCGTGGCCGAGGGTGTCGTTGATGTTCTTGAAGTTGTCCAGGTCCAGGCACAGGGCAGCGGTCAGCTTGCCGCTGTCCTCGCCGCGCAGCAACGCCTGCTTGAGACGTTCATGGAACAGGGTTCGATTGGGCAGCCCGGTCAGCGCATCGTGATGGGCCATGTGGTGGATCTGGGCATGGGCGGCCAGTTCCTCGGTGGCGTCCTCGGCGACGAACAGCACGTAGTCCCCCTGCCCTTCACGATTGTCGCAGAGCGTGGCCCGGCTGCGCAGCGTACGCGGCCCCGTGGCGGTGTCGACCCGGGTTTCGGCGGCGTAGCCCTTGGTGCTGCGCGCCCCGCGCGCCAGCTGCTGCTCGAGGTAGTCGACGGCCGCCGGCACCAGGCATTGGCGCGGCAACTGGCCGACCATGCGTGTGCCCTGGCGGCCGAACAAGCGCTCGGCCTGCTGGTTGGCCAGGAGGATCTGCTGGCTCTGCAGGTCCTGGACAATGACGCTGGCGGGAATGTTGGCGATCACCGAGTCGAGGAACTGCGACAGGGTGGTCATCTCCTGGCTGTACTGTTCGGCCAACTCCTTGGCCTTGAGCAGCTCAAGCTCATGCTGGCGGCGCTCGGAAATGTCGCGGGTGATCTTGGCATAGCCGATCAACTGGCCGCTGTGTTCATCCTTGATCGGCTCGATCACCACGCTGGTCCAGAAGTGCGACCCGTCCTTGCGCTGGCGCAGCCCTTCGGCCTGGAAACGCCCCTCGTTGCGCGCGGTGTCCAGGCTGCGTGCCGGCAGCCCGGCATGGCGGTCCTCGTCGGTATAGAACACCGAGAAGTGCTGGCCGATGATCTCCTCGGCCTGGTAGCCCTTGGCCCGCTGCGCGCCCGGGTTCCAGTTGGCGACAATGCCCTCGGGGGTGAGCTGGTAGATGGCGTAGTCCGCCACGCTCTGGATCAACAACCGGTACATCATGTCGGGATTGGCGGCGAGCGACATGGGAATGACCTGACTCCTTCACAGCAGGAATAGGAAACCTCCGGACCGTACGTCGGAACAGTCCGAAATTACGAAGTGCTGGCATTATGCCGCTCGACGCGGGGCTTTTGTGAAGCGCGTCACAAAAAATCTGCAAGGCTTCAGTGCCGCTGCCGGGTCACCAGGAAGTTGCGCAGTGGCGGCTCATCATCAAGCGTGATCTCCCGTACCGCACGCGGCAGGTCCGCCAGCACTGCCTGGCAGAACGCCAGTGCCGGGGCATCCGCGGGATAGCAGCGCACCAGCCAGTCGCTGTCGCCTTCGCACAGCGTCTGCCGCGCCACCGCCAGGCCCACGCCCTGGCGGCGGTACTTCTTGAGGATGAACAGGTCGGCCAGCTCGCAGGCCTCGATGCCGGGCAGCTCGCTGCGCTCGATGAGCATGAAGCCGGCGATGAAGCCGTCCACCAGGATCAGGCTGGCGCTCCAGCCGGGGGTTTGCCAGTAGCGGGCGAAGTGCGGCTCGTGAATGTAGAAGCGCCCGTCCACCTCGACGTCCTCCTGCTCCCAGTCGGAGGATTCGTAAGCGTAGAACTGGTAGAGGTTACGCACCAGCTCGGCGTGCTCGGGGCCGGTCTGGAGCAACTCGACAGGGACAGTCATGGTGCAGGCTCGATCAATTCGCAAATCGCGAGTCTACCAGCCCAGCGTGGGGCAAGCCCTTGCACGATGGTTTGGACTATCCCCCTGTAGGGCCAGGTTATTCGGGCAGCGCCGCCATCGCATCCACTTCCACCAGCATTCCGTCCAGCGCCAGGCGCGGGACCGGAATTAGCGTGCAGGTCGGCGTCATTCGGTCACCCCAGGCGCGCTGGGCCTCGGCCACCCACTGGCTCAGGCGCGCCTCGGAATGGTCGACCACCAGCAAGGTGAGCTTGAACACGTGCTCAAGGGCAGCCCCACGGGAGGCCAGGGCGATCTTCAGATTCACCAGGGCCTGGCGCGCCTGCTCATCGAAACGCGCCGACAGGTTGCCCTGCAGGTCTTCGCCGCCCTGCCCTGCGATGTACAGCAGACGGCTGCCGGCACGCACTTCGGCGACGTGGGAATAGGCATTGCCACTGGGGTCGTAGAGGCCTTCGGGGTTGCTTAGGGCGAAGGCGGCTGGCTGGGTCATGGTATCGCTCCGTCGATGGAATGAGCGGCCGAGTATCAAACCTCAGGTTAAGTCGAGGTCAAGCCCTTCAAACCACCGCGGATCGTGCCCCCTTTAATATCCAACGCCTCTATTTTTCGTGCAGCACCGCCCGCCCCTTCACTGCCCGCGGCCCGCGCCAAGCCCAGATCAACAGGCCGGGGAACGGCGCGTAGACCACGAACACCACCCACAGCATCTTGCGTTCGGCGCGCCGGTCACTGCCGATGATATGCCAGATGGCCCAGAGCTCCAGGAGGATGACCACGAGGGCGACGACGAACCACAGTGTTCCGATTTCCATGAGTCTTCTCCTATTGGCATGTACTGGGTTGGGTCACCGAACACAGCAAGGGTTCACTCGGATCTTGTCCGGCCTGCCACCCACTGGCACAGTGGGTAGCTGTCCAGCACCCACGCCGTGGAGCCCCCATGCCGTTCGATCCAACCTTGCTCGCCCAAGCCCGCCATGTGGTGGTGTTCACCGGCGCCGGCGTCAGCGCCGAAAGCGGCATTGCCACCTTCCGCGACAAGCTGACCGGGTTGTGGGAACGCTTCGACCCGGCGCAGCTGGCCAGTGCCGAAGGTTTTCGCGCCGACCCGGCGCTGGTCTGGGGCTGGTACCAGATGCGCCGCGCCGGGATCGCCCAGGCCACGCCAAACGCCGCCCACCTGGCCATCGCCGCGCTGGCGACGCGGGTGCCGAAGCTGACGCTGGTGACGCAGAACGTCGATGACCTGCACGAACGCGCTGGCAGCCAGAACGTGCTGCATTTGCATGGCCGGCTGGATGCATTCCGCTGCCTGGACTGCGCGCGCCGGGTGGACGGACCGGTGGCCGTGCCCGAGGACGCCCTGCAAGGCCGGCGCATCGAGCCTCCACGTTGCACCCACTGCGCCGGGCCGGTACGCCCCGGGGTGGTATGGTTCGGCGAGAGGTTGCCGGAGCAGACGCTGGCGCGGGCATTCGACGCCGCGCAGCAATGCGATGTGCTGTTGTCGGTGGGAACGTCCGGCATGGTGCAGCCGGCGGCCTCGATGCCACGCCTGGCGTTGGCGGCGGGGGCGGCGGTGGTGCAGGTCAACCCGCAGCCTGCGAGTGAGCAGCATCCGCGGGCGTTCGCGTTGGCCGGCAAGGCAGGCGAGGTGTTGCCTGAATTGATGCGCCAGGCGTTTCCCTGAGCCTGCCGTGCTGTCGCCGGGCAAGCCCGCAGGTTTCAGCGGCTGGCCTGGTCCAATGCCGCTTTCAGGTCATCGGCAGCGGTATAGCTCTTCTGCCCGACCAGTACGCCATTGTCCAGCGAGAGCCACAACACCTTGCCCTGCTCCCCGGCATAGCGGCTGGCGACCCGGCCTTCACGGTCCAGCAGCACCCGGTAGCTGTAGTCGCGCATGGCCGGGATGGCGAACAGCTTGCTGATCAGTGCCGGCATGCGCTGGATATCCGCAACAAACACCGCACCACGCGCCTCAAGATAGCCCTTGGGTTGTTCGGCCAGCGCCGCCTTCACCAGCTTGGCACCGTCCATGTCGCGGGCAACCAGCAGGATGTGGGTGTCGGCGCCCAGACTGTAGGGCTGATCGTACTGGTCAAGCAGGGTCCAGGGGGCGAGGGTTTCCCCGGTCTGCACGGCATGGGCCAGCAACGGAAGCAGGCTGAGCAAGAGTGCGGCGGCGTATTTCATGGTTGGCGGTTCCGGTTCAAGAAGGTCGTCAGCATAGCCCAAGCCGCCGCTGTTGAGAGGATCAACGCAACTGTCCGGCAATCAGCCCCACGGCAATCAGGATCATCACGCCGCCGGACAGCCGCCCCACCGCCCGCGCCGCCACAGGCCGGGTGCGCAGCACGGCCTTGGCCCCATAGCCGACCATCAGGTAGACCACCAGCGAGCTGCCCAGGTGTACCAGCCCCAGCAGCAGGATCTGCAGCGGCAGCGGCCAGCTCGACTGCGGATCGGTGAACTGCGGCAACAACGCCAGGAACAACAGGAAGACCTTGGGGTTGAGCCCACTCACGCACAGGCCCTTGAACGCCCAGCGCGACCCCGAGTCTCGCTCGCCGCCTTCGCCCGCCTCGGGCACCGCCGGGCTCAGCAGCAGGTTGCCGCCCAGCCACAGCAGGTAAACGCAGCCAGCCAAGGTCAGCAGGGTGAGCGCCAGCGGGTGCCCGGCGAGCAGGCTACCGACCCCGGCCGCCACCACCAGGGTGACCAGGAAATGCCCGGAGAGCATGCCGGCCACCGCCGGTACCACCCAGCGCCCGCGCATGCCGGCCGAGATGGCATAGGCCCAGTCGGCACCAGGGGTGATCACGAACAGCAGGGAGACGGCCCAGAACGCCGCCAATACACTCATGGTCATGTCGACCCTTCCTTCCACACAGGTTTCGGTGAAAGAAAGACTACGGATATCACCCGGGGATTTTCTTTCGTATATTCCCTGCAACACGCCGAATACTGGAAGATTCTCCCCTATGGATCGAACCGATCGAAAAATCCTTGCCGAGCTGCAGAAGGACGGACGCCTGTCGGTTACCGAACTGGCCGAGCGCGTGGGCCTGAGCCTGTCGCCCTGCCACCGCCGCCTCAAGGCGCTGGAGGAATCCGGCGCCATCCTCGGCTACCACGCTCGCCTGGCCCCGGCGGCCCTGGGCCTGAATTTCGCCGCGCTGGTGTTCGTGACCCTGCGTGAAGTGACCCGCCAGCCGGTGGCGGACTTCGAGGCGGCGCTCGGGGAAATTGCGCAGATTGTCGAGGCCCAACGCCTGTTCGGCGATCCGGACTACTTGCTGCATGTGGTGGCCAAGGACCTGCCGGCGTTCCAGAAACTGTACGACGAACAGCTGACGAGCATCCCCAATGTCAAGCGCTTGAGCTCGACACTGGTGATGAAAGAAGTGATTCAGGACAGGTTGTTGCCGATGTGACCACCGGCGGGGATGGCCCTACAGGCAGGTCGCCGCCGCCGCGCGACGGCGCAGGGCCATCTGGTCGTCCTTCTGCGCGTAGTAGTCCACACGGGTGCCCCCGGCCTGGGCGTAGACATCGACGAACGACTCGGCCTCTCGGGTGTACACCGTGAACCCACCCTGCTTGCGCGCCTCCAGGTAACCGCTGGCATCGACCCCGAAGGTGTTTTCCTCTTGCCAGCTGAACTGGATGCACTGGGCGACCAGGTCCGGCGTCTTATGCGAATCCAGGCGTGCGGTGGGCGACCCGTTGCGCGCCGCTTCCATGGTCGACGATGCACAGCCCGCCAGCAGCAGCGCCACGGTGATCGGCAGAATTGCTCGCATGTTCCATCCTCGGGACAAAAAAGAAGCTGACTCTAGCACCGCCTGGCCGACCGGGGAATCACCGCTGCCGCTCATCGCCGCCGCGATAAAAATTTGCGCGACAAAGAACCAAATCGATCGCCACAGGTCTCAGGAGGTACCGCGTAAACCGTTGCGGATCAAGGACCTATAACGTGATGAAACGCTTTGCCAGCCTTTCGATGATCGCCACCCTGCTGCTGCTCGGCGGCTGCTACAGCAATCACTACCACGACGATGACGACGGCTGGCGCGACCGTGACCGCGGCCACCGTCATCACCATCGCCACGACCGTGACGATGACGACCGCCAGTACCGTGACCGCTACTACCGCTGAAGCGTCATTCCAACCCTGACTCGCCGCCAATCACGTGGCACCCTACTTCTGATGACTTCCCTGAGGTTCACAACATGCGTCTGACTCTGCCTTCCCTCGCCCTCGGCCTGCTGCTCTGCCAGGGCGCCTTCGCCGGTGACGGCACTGCGGCCATCGGCGGAGGCCTGGGTGGCGCCCTGGGCAACGTCGTCGGCAAACAGATCGGCGGCAGCACCGGCGCAGCCATCGGCGCGGGCCTGGGCGGTGCGGCCGGCAGCGCGGTGGGCGCCCGCAAGGGCAACCGGGCCGAAGCCGCCATCGGTGGCGGCCTGGGTTCGGCCGGTGGCTCGCTGATCGGCGGCAAGCTCGGCGGCGCCAACGGCTCGACCATCGGCGCAGGCCTGGGCGGCGCGGCGGGCGGCGCGATCGGCAACCATATGGGCGACAGCAACCGCAAGCACAAGCATCGCCACTGATTCAGCAGTACGGGGGGGGCCGCGGGCCCGCCCCAAGCGCCCTGCCATTACGCAGCAGATCGCCAACCGGCAAAAACACTGCAGCACGTCAACGACGCATTCGCGTCGAGCTGCCACACTAGGGCCATCGCCTATCGTGCCCCTGTGTGAAGGAACATCCCCTCCCCATGAACCATGAGTTGCTCTGGGTCCTAGGCCTGCTGGCCGTCGTCGTCGTCCTGTTCATCATCAACCGTCCACGTATGGACGTGGTTGCCCTGCTGGTGATTCTCGCGCTGCCGCTGTCCGGCATTCTTACCGTGGAGCAATCCCTGGCCGGTTTCAGCGACCCCAACGTGGTACTGATTGCCGCGCTGTTCGTGATCGGCGAGGGGCTGGTGCGCACCGGCATCGCCTACCGCATCGGTGAATGGATGAGCGAACGCGCCGGCAACAGCGAGGCGCGCCTGCTGGTGCTGCTGATGGTCGCGGTGGCTGGCCTGGGCTCGGTGATGAGTTCCACTGGCGTGGTGGCGATCTTCATCCCGGTGGTGCTGAGCATCGCCGCACGCCTGCAACTTTCGCCCAGCCGGCTGATGATGCCGCTGAGCTTCGCCGGCCTGATCAGCGGCATGCTCAGCTTGGTCGCGACCCCGCCGAACGTGGTGGTGCACAGCGAGCTGGTGCGCCACGGCGAAAGCGGCTTCGGCTTTTTCAGCTTCACGCCCTTCGGCCTGGTGGTGCTGGTGCTGGGTATCGGCTACATGCTGCTGACCCGCCACTGGCTCAACGGCGAGGTACGCAAGGACGGCCGCGTCGAAAGCCGCCGCACCCTGCTCGACCTGGTACTGGACTACAAGCTCAGCGGCCGCGAGCGGCGCCTGCGCATTCGCCCCCATTCGCCGCTGATCGGCCACACACTGGGCGAGCTGGAGTTGCGCACCCGCCACGGCGCCAACGTGATCGGCATCGAGCGCCAGCACAAATTCACCACCCGGGTGATCACTGCCGACTCCGGTACCCTGCTGCAACAGGACGACGTGCTGCTGCTGGACCTATTCGCCAACCGCGACGACCTGCGCAGCCTGTGCCAGTCGATGCTGCTCGAACCCCTGCACTTCAAGGCGGCCTATTTCATCGACCAGTCCCAGGAAGTGGGCATGGCCGAGATCTCGTTGCCTCCGGGCTCACAACTGATCGGCAAGACCCTCCTCGAACTGACCTTCCGCACGCGCTACGACCTCAACGTGGTCGGCCTGCGCCGCGACCAGCAAGCGATCGAAGGGCAATTGGTGGAAGAGAAGCTGCGACTGGGCGACACCCTGCTGGTGGTCGGCCCATGGAAAGCGGTGCGCCAGCTGCAGGGCAAGCCCCGCGACTTCCTGGTGCTGAGCCTGCCGGCGGAAATCGACCAGGTCGCCCCGGCCCGCGCCCGCGCGCCCTACGCGTTGATCAGCCTGGCGGTGATGGTCGGGCTGATGGTCAGCGGCCTGGTGCCCAACGTCATCGCCGCCTTGATCGGCTGCCTGCTGATGGGCGCCGGCCGTTGCATCGACATGAACAGCGCCTACCGCGCCATCCACTGGCAGAGCCTGGTGCTGATCGTCGGCATGCTGCCTTTCGCCCTCGCCCTGCAGAAGACCGGCGGCATCGACCTGGCCGTCGGCGCGCTGGTCGGCGCCCTCGGCGGCGCAGGGCCGAGCGTGATCCTCGCCTGCCTGTTCGCCCTCACCGCGCTGATCGGCCTGTTCATCTCCAACACCGCGACGGCGGTGCTGATGGCCCCGGTGGCGGTCAGCACCGCGCAGCAGCTGGGCATGTCGCCCTACCCGTTCGCCATGACCGTGGCCCTGGCGGCGTCGGCGGCGTTCATGACGCCAGTGTCGTCGCCGGTCAACACCCTGGTGCTGGGGCCCGGGCAGTACCGCTTCGGGGACTTCGTCAAGGTCGGGGTGCCCTTCACCTTCCTGGTGATGCTGGTCACCGTGCTGATGGTGCCGTGGGTGTTCGGCCTGTAGTCGCCACGATCCAAGCGATTTGCGGCGAATTGACATCAATTGGGCAGTTGAAAGACACTCACAGACTATCGTCCCAGGTGCCTACGGCCGTTTTCCTGGATTCTGTCTTCGCTTGTCGGTCGAGCCCATGGTGTCATCAGCTCCGTCGCGCCTGCTGCCCCCGCTGATCCTGTTCGGCCTGACCCTGGCATTGACCCTGGCCGGCATCCTCGCCCGCCCCATCGAGTCGCTGTCGCTGTTCTGGCCGGTGAACGCCGTGCTCGCCGGGGTGCTGTTGCGCAATCCGCGCCAGGCCACCCCCTCCGGATTCGCCCTCATCTACCTGGCCATGGTGGCCGCCGACCTCGGCTGCGGCAGCGCCTGGAAACCGGCCCTGTGGTTCAACCTGTGCAACCTCGGCGCCATCGTCAGCATCTGGTACCTGATGGCCCGCCTGCCACGCGTGCATCGACGCCTGCGTACGCCCCACGGCACCCTGCGCCTGTTCGGCGCCTGCGCGGTCGGTGCCATGGTCGCCGCCAGCCTGGCCTGTGTGATGGCCACGCCCTGGTTCGAACAATCGCTGCGCGCCACATGGCTTGCCTGGTTCAGCGAACAGTTCTCCACCAGCGTGCTGGTCCTGCCCGTGCTGCTCACCGCCCCCTCGCCCCGCGCCTTGAGCGGCCACGGCAGCCAGCCGATCCGCCTGGCACCGCTGCTGGTACTGCTGGCCTCGCTGGCGGTCAGCATCGTCTTCGGCGGCCCCGGGGCCATCGCCTTCCCGATCGCCGCACTGCTGTGGTGCGCGCTGAGCTATTCACCGTTCCTGGTGGCGCTGCTGGCCCTGACCGCGGGCAGTACGCTGATCGTCGCCGTGGCGCAGAACCTCATGCACTTCAGCATCCCGCAGAGCGAATCGGGGGTCACCACCCTGATGTCGGCACGCCTGGGCATCGCCATGCTGGTGCTCGGCCCGCTGGTGCTGGCCTGCGTCAGCAGCGCCAACCGCAGCCTGATGGCGCGCCTGGCGCATCAGGCAACCATCGACCACCTCACCGGCACACTGTCGCGCAGTGCCTTCACCCGCCGCGCCAACGCCCTGCTGGACAGCCGTCAGCACACGCCGCAGTTGCCCTTGACCCTGATGATGCTCGATATCGACCACTTCAAGACCATCAACGACCGCCATGGCCACGGGGTCGGCGATCAGGTGCTGCGCCAGTTCGCCATGACCCTGCAGGACCAGTTGCACGACGGCGAGCTGTTCGCCCGCCTCGGTGGCGAGGAGTTCGTCATCATCGTGCCGGGGCTGGCGCCGGAGCTGGCCAGGTTTACCGCCGAGCGCCTGCGCCGGGCAGTGCAGGACCTGCATATCGCCCAGCCAGAGCAGGCGCTGCGGATCACCGTCAGCATCGGCCTGAGCGGCTGCGCCGCCGACACCCCGGCGCCCAGCCTCGACGAACTGCTGGCCAGCGCCGACCAAGCGCTCTACCGGGCCAAGGCCCAAGGCCGCAACCGGGTCGAGCAGGCCGAAGGGCAGCGCCAGGTGCGGTGACTCATCCGACCAGCAGGTCCCAACTGAGCTTGGTGATCAACACGCACAGCAATACCAGGAACAGCCCGCGCACGAAACCCGCACCCTTGCGCACCGCCAGCCAGGTGCCGGTCAGCGCACCGAGGATGTTGAACAGCGCCATCGGCAGCGCAATGGCCCACAGCACATTGCCCGACGGGATGAAGAACACCAGCGCGGCCAGGTTGGTGGCAATGTTGACCAGCTTTGCCGAGGCCGAGGCATGCAGGAAGTCCAGGGCGAAGAAACGAATGAACAGGAAGATCAGGAAGCTGCCGGTGCCCGGCCCGAACAGCCCATCATAGAAGCCGATGGCGCCACCGATCAGCACCGCCAGGCACTGTTCCTTGCGGCCGATCACCCTCGGTTTGTGCAAGGTGCCGAAGTCCTTCTTGCAGAAGGTGTAAATGGCCATCAGCACAATGAGCACCAGCACCATCGGCCGCATCACGCTTGCCGGCACCAGCGATACCGTGGCCGCGCCAAAGAACGACATGACGAAGGCGCTCAGCGCCGCCGGCACGATCAGCCCCCAGTCCAGCGTGACCTTGCGGATGAACGAACGCGCCGCAAAGCTGGTGCCGCATACCGAGGCGAGCTTGTTGCTGCCCAGCAAGGCCGCCGGCTGGGCGTTGGGCAGCACGTTGAACAACGCCGGGATCTGGATCAGCCCGCCACCTCCAACGGCGGCGTCGATCAGGCCAGCGGCGAAGGCGAACAGCGAAAGCAGGGCGATATCCATCATCTCGAGGGTCCGGGCGGCACAAAACAGGCTGCCAGACTAATCAAAGCGGCGCGCGTGTGTTGAAATGCCATATTGCGAAAACTGCAACAAGGAGGCCCGCGATGGCACTGGACATGCTGCGTGAAATACAGGCGTTCGTCAGCGTCGCGCACAAGCGCAGCTTCGTCAGCGCCGCCCGTGCCCTGGGGCGTTCGCCCAGCGCGGTGACCCGAGCTGTGCAGGCCCTGGAGGATAACAGCGGCGCCAAGCTGTTCAACCGCAGCGCCAGTTCGGTTTCCCTGACCGAAGCTGGCGAGCGGCTACTGCCCCACGCCGAACGCTTGCTGGATGTGCAACGGGATGCCGCCGACGAACTGGCGGCGCTGACCGGCGACGCCCAAGGCTGGATTCGCCTGGCCGCGCCCGAGGTGCTGGCCCTGCAAGTGCTGCCATCGGTGCTGGCCGAATTTGCCCGGCGCCACCCCCACGTCACCCTCGACGTACAGTACGGCGACCAGGCTTTCGACCCGTTGCAAGGCAAGCTGGATTTCGTGATCCGCGGGGCCTTCCCGCAGTCCAGCGAGCTGATCGGCTATCCACTATGGCGTTACCGCCGCCATCTCTACGCCAGCCCTCAGTACCTGGCGTTGGCCGGCACACCGCAGGTACTGGAAGACCTGGAGCGGCATACGCTGATTCTGCACACCGCGCCGCGCATCCTGAAGGCCTGGCATTTCAGCAAGGATGGACACACCGTGAGCCTGCGCCCGCGGCCTCGGCTGCGCCTGGGCTCGGGGGTGGCGGTGCTGCAGAGTACCCTGGCGGGGGCCGGTATCGCCCGGCTGGCGGATTGGCTGGGGGAGCCGGAGGTACGTGCCGGGCGCCTGGTGCGGGTCTGTCCCGACTACCACCTGACATCCAGCACCGGACAGGACCCGCAGATGCACGCCGTGTACCCAGCCGGCGACCGGCCGGCGAAGGTCCGCGAACTGCTGCAAGCCCTGCGCGAAGCTGGCCTGCGCAGTGGGAAACAGCCCTGAACAGGGCTGCTCAATTTCTGCTCAATCTAACAGAGACCCTGAAAACAATGGCCTGCAGCGCTTTATCCACAGACCTACCCACGATTTTTGTGGACAGTTTCTACAAGCCTTGAAGGAATTTTTACAAGCGCAGTAAAGCCGCATTGGCCAGCTTGACCAACTCGATCCATTCGCTTGCGCTGATCACACCAGAACGCTCCAACTCTTCGGCACGGCGCAGTGCCTGATCGTAGTCCGCTTCGTGGAGGATGCCCTCACCGAGAAAACGACCGCGCCACTCCAGCATCGCTGCAGTGCCCTTCTTGCATTCCATAGTGTGTATTGTCTCCAAGGCAAGTGAACGGCCCGTGTGCCCGGGCCCTGGGATTGGGGGCGCGAGATTACACGAGCGACTTGTACTTGAGAACGACTTGCAGATACCGCTTGTCTAGACGACTGCGGCCAGGGGGCAGGGTAAACCGGGCGACGTGTCTGGCCCGCCATTGCGCCAGGCGGGCCGGGACAAGAAAATTTTACGGCTCAGCTTGGCGGGATGGTACCCAGCAGGCCAATCATGATAGTCAGCAGCAGAAAACCACCCAGAAACAGCGCGAGCTTGCCCATCGGAACCTCTACAGTGTGATGTCGTAACGGCGGGGCTGGCCGCTGCGGCAGTGCAGCGGGGCAACCTGCCCAGCGCACACCGGGTTGGAAGGCTGGGCCTGGACGTATTGTCCGGCAGCCGCTGATACGGTTACAGATTCAGGTTCGAGGAAAAAAAGCATATCAGATGATGATTTCTCCCATCGCGGGGCAAGCACGCTCCCACGGGTAAAAGACGCGAGGTAAGGCGATCGGCGTGGGAGCGGGCTTGCCCCGCGATGACGTCTGCGCAGGTAACACACCTGTGCTACGGTCCGAAGCCCAGACAAGGAGAACTACCGGAGATGACCGCGCTCGCCAACAACGCCGCCCTGCTGATCATCGACATGCAGAACGGCATCAACCACCCTCGCCTGGGCCGTCGCAACAACCCCGAAGCCGAACAGCGCATCAACCAACTGCTCGCTTCTTGGCGCGCGAGCATGCGCCCGGTGGTGCATGTGCGCCATGTTTCCCGCGATCCCGATTCGGTGTTCTGGCCGGGCCAACCCGGTTGCGAGTTCCAGCCCGCCTTCACTCCGCACGCCAGCGAGACCGTGTTCGAAAAACACGTGCCCGACGCCTTCTGCAACAGTGGGCTTGAACGCTGGCTGCACCAGCGCGGCATCAGCCAGCTGGTCATCGTTGGGGTGATCACCAACAACTCGGTGGAGTCGACCGCACGCTCGGCAGGTAACCTGGGGTTCGATACGGTAGTGGTGGCCGATGCCTGCTACACCTTCGACCAGCACGACTTGCAGGGCCGACTGTGGCCGGCGGAGGATGTCCATGCCCTGGCGCTGGGCAACCTGGCCATGGACTATGCGCGGATTCTCGACAGCGCGGCTGTCCTGGCCATGGCCTGAACTCAATCCAGCAGGCGCAGCTTCGCCAGCGGCACCCAGCCAAGCTCCCCGTTACCGGCACGACGACACCAGATCCAGCCGTTCAGCGGGCGCAGGCCCTCCAGCGGCTGGCCGGGGTCAACGTCCAGTTCATGCGCCGAATAGGCCTCCACTGCCCTGCCTCGACCGACGCCCAGCCGCTCGATGAGCTGGCCGGGCACCCAGCCCGGCTCCTGACCGTGGCAACTGCACAAGTACCAGTCCTCCCAGTGCTCGTCGCCCTCGTAACGCTGGCCAATATCCAGCAACGTGCCCTGGGCAAAGGTGATGGGCGCAGGGTATTCACTGCGGTGTGCGGCAATCACGACGTAGTTCACAGGCCTCTCCCTGGCTGCGAAAAGCGTCGATGCTAGTCGAAGGCCCTTCAGAGCACCATGATCATTTCGTGCCAGGCCATGCCGCCATGATCGGAGGCCGACGGGCGTACATAGGTGTAGCCCATCTTCTCGTACAGCCCGACGTGGCGATCCTTGCACATCAGGTGAATGGTCGCCTTGCCGCGCTCGCGCATCTGCTCGACGAAGCGCGCCATCAGCCGGCTGGCATGGCCCAGGCCCTGGTACGCCGGGTCGAGCACCACCGACATGATCACCACGTTAGGCGCCTGCGGGTCGTGTCCGACCAGCTCCTTGAAGGCCTCGTCGGACATCACCACCTGGTCGGCGCAGCCGCTGTTGATGAAGCCGATCACCTGGCCATCGGCCTCCAGCACCAGGAAGCCCTCCGGGTACTGGGCGATGCGCGTGGCGATCTTCTCACGGGTGGCGGCTTCGTCGCCTTCGTAGGCGCTGGTTTCGATCTGGTAGCAGCGGTCCACGTCGGTTGCCGTGGCCTGGCGGAACATCGAGGTGCTCATGGGGCGGATCCGGATAGCGGGAAACAGGGGCGACATGCTAACGGAAGTCGTCGCCCAGCTGCATGCACCAGTTACACCGAACGGGTAATGCCGCCATCGACCCTCAGGTTCTGCCCAGTGATGTAGCCCGCGCCCTCGGAGGCCAGGAAGGCGACAGTGGCCGCGATCTCCTCGGCCTTGCCGTACCGCTCCATCGGAATCCGGTTACGGAATTCTTCTTTCTCCGGCAGGCTGTCGATAAAGCCCGGCAGCACGTTGTTCATGCGGATGTTCTCGGCCGCGTAACGGTCGGCGAACAGCTTGGTGAAGGCCGCGAGCCCGGCACGGAACACCCCGGAGGTCGGGAACGCCGGATCCGGCTCGAAGGCGGCGAAGGTCGAGATGTTGATGATGGCGCCGCCGCCCTGGCGCTGCATGATCGGCGTCACCAGGCGAGTCGGGCGCACCACGTTGAGGAAGTACACCTCCATGCCGCGGTGCCAGTCATCGTCGCTCAGCTCGAGGATCGGTGCGCGCGGGCCATGGCCTGCGCTGTTGACCAGCACATCAACCCGCCCCCACTGCTGTATCACGGTATCCACCAGACGCTGCAGGTCTTCTACCGACTGGTTCGAGCCGGTCACGCCGATGCCGCCCAGCTCGGCCGCCAGCGCCTCGCCCTTGCCGGACGACGACAGGATCGCCACCCTGAAGCCATCAGCGGCCAGCCGCCGTGCGGCCTCAGCGCCCATGCCACTGCCACCTGCGGTAATGATTGCGACTTTCTGCGAAGACATTTGCTGCTCCTTCAGGGAGTTGATCAAGTAGGCCCATGAAGCCAGAATCCGGCTTAACGCACCAATCACAAATACTGGCAGCAGCCTGCAGGAAATCTACTGGATGAGCGCGCCCAAGCGACGCAATGCCCCCGCCATCGTCAACCACCTGGTGGCCTTCGAGGCCGCCGCCCGCCTGGGCAGCTTCCGCGCCGCCGCCGACGAGCTGCACGTCACCCCCGGCGCCGTTGCCCAGCAGGTGCGCACCCTCGAGGACAAGCTCGGGCGCCCGCTGTTCGAACGCCTGCCCCGAGGCCTGCGACCCAACCCGGACGGCGCCGACTACCTGACCCGCGTGCGCCTGGCGTTGGACATCATCGAGGATGCCACCGGCGAACTGCTGGAGCGCGACAGCCAGCGCGATCCCCGGCAGATCCTGCTCAGCACCACCCCCGCCTTCGCCAGCCGCTGGTTGATCCCGCGCCTGGGCCTGTTGGCCCAGGCACACCCGCAGGTGGCGCTGATGATCGACGCCTCCGACACTACCCGCCCCCTGAACGGCAAGGGTGCCGTGGACCTTGCCGTGCGCTGGGGAGCGCCGCCCTTCGCCGACGCCTACGCCATGCCCCTGCTGCCCGGCGTGGCGGTACCGGTGTGCGCGCCGGCACTGCGCGGCGAGCGCCCTTGGCGGCTAGCCACGGATCTTGCGCAGCAGCCGCTGATCTCCGACAGCCACAACAACTGGAAGCGCTGGTTCGATCACTACGCGCTGCCCGGCACGCGCTTCAGCGGCCCGGTGTTCTCCCAGACCATCCTCGCCATCGAGGCCGCCGAGCAAGGCATGGGCATCGCCCTGGTACCCCGCCTGCTGGTAGAAAATGCCCTCAGGGCCGGCACCTTGGTACTGGCCCTGGAGGACCATGAGCTGCAAAGCGATGCCGGCTTTCACCTGCTCGCCGGCCATGCTCCGCAGGCAGGCTCGGCCGCCGAGCAGGTGGTGCGCTGGCTGCAGGCGCAAGCGAACAAGCAAGACTGATCCTGTCTCGCCCTGTGGGGCTGCTGCGCAGCTCATCGCTGGCAAGCCGGCGATCGACCGCAATGCGGCCCTGCCTTTGTAGCGTTCTGTGTACCAACCGCCTTCCGATACACACGAACGCCCACCCCGCCAGCACCCGCCCCCCCGGACACAGCCACCGCCTTAACTACACGCCATCCAGCCCACACCGATGGCCCGCCAAGGAGATGCACCATGTTCGCCACCGCCAACCGCATCAACCGCTCAGCCCTGCTCGCCTGCGCCGTGCTCCTCTGGCCCTGCTGGCCGCCTCCCCAGGCCAGGCCGAGGAAACCCGCACGCGTGCCGCAGCTCGCCAGGCCACTTCCTTCGGATGCCAACGGCGCACCGCACCCATTGGCCGAGGCCTACGCCAAGCGCTTCACCGGCAAGTACGCCTATCACCTGGTGAGCGGTGGTATCGGCCACAACCGGCCGCAGGAATCGCCCGAAGCGTTCGTCAATGCAGTGTTGGATGCCGAGCATCTGTAAGGGTAATTGCAACATATCGTTTCGGCAGGCCTCGAAGGGAGACAGGGTGCACGAATGACCTCTGCGCCCCATCTGTTTCGAGCCAGGCCCTGTACGCCGGGGCCTGCCGCGAAGTGAGCGGAAGCATGCAGAAACACCCACCCAAATCACTCTGTGAGATGTCTCTTTTATCGCTGTAGGACGTTTCAACGGATTTGTGAGCCAGTGTATGAATAATCAGTATTGGCTGGGGAATTGACCTGATACCGTCGAGCCTTTCCTACAACGGCATGGATGCCCACGGCTTGTGAGAACGACATGGACAACTACGACAGCTCGGCACTTGGACTGCAGAAATGCCTGCTGAACCTACGGCGGGATCATGCACGGATGAAGGCGGCGGGAGAGCTGGAAAGAGCGGCGATTCTGGCGCAGGTGATCGGGCGGATGGAACAGGGATTGAAGGAAGCCTCCCAAGGGATGAAGCCCGAGACCCTGCAGTGAAGTGATGCCAGCAAGATGACGATGGAGTTGCGGCTGGTCCTTCTGATGAGGCGCCGCAAGCCCATCGCTTAAACCACCCGCGTTCAATCGACCACCCATTACCGCGCAGCCCCTTGCGTGTAACTGCCTGCATCCCACGCCCATTTTCCGTGCAGCTTTTTAACCGAAAGGTCAGCTAACACCCCGAATTCAGCTTTATTTGAAAGACCTCTGGCAGGTTGGTACAGAGTATGCAAACGTTTGCTCAAAACAATTAAGCGAACAATCGCCGAAGCTTTCGCTCACCTCAGCCTTTTTGGGCTACCACCGCATGAACAAGGACTTTCAATGCGTCAACCTGCATCCCTGCGCCCAGCGGCTCGCTCCCCCCTGGCTGCCTCCCTGCTACTGGGCGCTGTTACGGGACTACTCAGCACCACCAGCCACGCCCTGAACACTGCCTCCAACGAGTCAGCCCAAGGCGAGGCCCTGAGCCCCGCCGCCGCGCCGGTAAAATCCGGCCCTTACCTGTCGGACTGGTACAACCAGAACTTCACCCTGATCGGCACCAAGGACATCAGTTTCGGCCCCCGCCCGGTCGACGATATCTACCTGGAATACGAGTACTTCGGCCGCAAGGGGCCGTTCGAGCTGTACGGCTACATCGACATCCCGAAGATCCTCGACATCGGCAACAGCCATGACAAAGGCGCGTGGGACCACGGCTCGCCGCTGTTCATGGAGCACGAGCCACGGATCTCCATCGACTACCTGGCCGGCCGCAGCCTGGCCGTCGGCCCGTTCAAGGAGTGGTACGTAGCCTTCGACTGGATCTACGACCACGGCAGCAACAGCGCCAACCGCGCCAACACCCTGTACAGCGGCCTGGGCACCGACATCGACACCCATTCGCGGGTCAACCTGTCGGCCAACTTCTATGGTCGCTACCAGTGGGAAAACTATGGCGCCAGCAACGAGTACTCGTGGGACGGCTACCGGGCCCAGCTCAAGTACATCGTGCCCCTCGGCAAGTTCGACAACGGCGCCTCACTGACCTATATCGGCTTCACCAACTTCGATTTCGGCTCGGATCTGCACAAGGACAACCCCAACCGCACGGCCAATGCCACGGTATCCACCAACGTATTGCTGTACGCCTTCACCCACCTGCGCTTCACCCTGGTGGGCCGCCATTTCCACAATGGCGGCAACTGGCAGGACGGCAGCCAGCTGAATTTCGGCGATGGCGATTTCCGCGGCCGGTCCGATGGCTGGGGGTATTACGCCGGGGTCGGCTACCAGTTCTGATCACTTGCGCCATGGAGGCTCGCATGCACCTGATGCATCGTCTTTCCCTCGCCGTGGGCCTGGCCTGCGGCATCCTGCTCGCTTCGACGGCCCAGGCCGGCGAGACGGCTGCGCCGCCGATCAAGCCCAAGGTGATGCTGATCACCCTGTTCGCACCCGAGGCCCAGCACTGGATCGAGCGCCTGGAGCTGGAGCAGGAAGTGCGTGTACCGGGCCTGTCGGCGGAGTATCCAGTGATACGTTGCAACAGCCAGGACGTCTGCTTGCTGGTGACCGGCATGGGCCAGACCAACGCCGCGGCCTCGACCCTGGCACTGGCGCTATCGCCGAAGTTCGACCTGCGCAAGAGCTACTTCCTGGTCGCGGGGATTGCCGGGATCAACCCGAAGCACGGGACCCTCGGCACCACCGCCTGGGCCCATTACCTGGTGGAGTTCGGCACCCAGTGGGAGCTGGACTCGCGGGATGCGCCCAAGGACTGGCCGACGGGCTACCTGGGGATCAACACCCAGGGCCCGAACGAGAAGCCGCCGCTGGACTACAAGACCGAGGTCTTCGAACTCAATCCGAAGCTGCAAGCCAAGGCCTATGCCCTGTCACACGGGGTGAGCCTGAGCGAGAGCAAGGAATCGGCGGCCTGGCGGCTCAAGTACCCGATGGCGCCGGCCAACCAGCCGCCGGTGGTGACCCGGTGTGACACCGTGGCGGGCAACACCTGGTTTTCCGGGACGCGCCTGAGTGAGCGGGCCGAGGTCTGGACTCGGTTGCTGACGGATAACAAGGGGGAGTACTGCACGACCCAGCAGGAGGATAACTCCACCTATGAAGCGCTGCTGCGGGCCAGTCGCGAAGGGTTGGTGGATGTGCAGCGGGTGGCGGTGGTGCGGGCGGGGTCTGACTTTGATCGGCCTGAGCCGGGGGGAAGTGAGGTTGAGAATCTGCTCAAGTATGACGACCAGGGTGGCTTTGTTCCGGCGCTGGAGAATCTCTATCGGACTGCCAATCCGCTGGTGCAGGAGATTCTGAAGAATTGGGCGGTTTGGGAGAAAGGGATACCGGAATGATCGAGGGTGTCAGAAATTTTGTGTTCGGGCATAACATGAGTAAGAGGTGCATGTATGCCAACCAAAAAGAAACCCTTGCGTGACCTGCCCAAAATCCCCAAAGAGCTGCTGGAGCAGTTCGGTGAGGGCCTGATGACCGCAGAGGCTATCGAGGATGCCTCTGCGGCGTTCAAGAAGGCCTTGATCGAACGCGCTCTGCACGCCGAACTTGGCCACCACCTGGGTTATCCGCCGGGCGCGCAGCGCCCAGAGGATGAAACCAACCAGCGTAACGGCAAGAGTGGCAAGACGGTTTTGACCGGCGATGGCCCGCTGCGGCTGGAAATTCCTCGTGACCGAGACGGCAGTTTTGCGCCCATTCTCATCCCCAAGCATGAGCGGCGGTACACCGGTTTCGATGACAAGATCATCGCCATGTACGCCCGTGGCATGACGGTCAGAGAGATCCGAGCCTTTCTGTCCGAGCAGTATGGAACAGAGGTCTCACCCGACTTCATCAGCTCTGTGACAGACGAGGTCATGGAAGAAATTGGCGCGTGGCAGCAGCGGCCACTGGAGCCCATGTACCCGGTCATTTTCTTCGATGCACTGCGGGTGAAGATCCGCGAAGAAGGCTTGGTGCGCAACAAGGCCATTTACTTGGCGCTGGGCGTTCTACCCGACGGGACGCGCGATATCTTGGGCATCTGGATCGAGAACACCGAGGGTGCGAAGTTCTGGATGAAGGTCTTTAACGATCTCAAGACACGTGGTGTCGAGGATGTGCTGATTGCCGTGACCGATGGCCTCAAAGGCATGCCAGAGGCTCTCAGCGCCGTGTTTCCAGAGACGACGCTGCAGACGTGCATCGTGCACCTGATCCGCAACAGCCTGGACTTTGCAGCCTGGGACAAGCGGCGGGCACTGGCCAAGGCGCTCAAGCCGATCTACCAGGCCATCAACGCCGAAGCGGCTGAGCAGGCACTCGATGAGTTTGAAAACGGGCCCTGGGGCAAGCAGTATCCAACGGTCGTTGCGGCCTGGAGACGCGCCTGGGATCGAGTGATTCCCTTCTTTGTCTTCCCACCAGCCATCCGGAAAGTGATCTACACCACCAACGCCATCGAGAGTATCAATGCCCAGCTGCGCAAGATCATCAAGACCCGAGGCCATTTCCCGAACGATGACGCAGCTACCAAGCTGATCTGGCTGGGGCTGCGAAACATCACGGCGAACTGGGGCTCAGCGGCGCATGATTGGAAAAGTGCGATGAATCAATTCGCGATTTTGTACGGAGATCGGTTCATCAGGCCGACCTGGTGAAAGTCAGGGCCTGCCTGACGGCAGGCCGTTACCGGCCCGCACACAAAAAATCTGACACTTCCGAATGATCTGGAATTCTAAGCAGGCAACCACGTCCACCCAGTAAGCCTGCTGAATCAACTTGGACAAGAAACCCGCCGGAAGGCGGATTCTACACACAGGGATTTCGGTCATAGCCGCAACTGACCATGCCATGAGAAAGAACATCGATAGGCTCCACCCTCGTCCGCGCTTCCCCGTCAGCCAAGAAGAGCAACATTCGGGTATAGATCTATTGGCACGATAGCAAGCCTGCAATAATGGCTATTCAACATCATTTCGTTAGGTTTGTTTTCTGATGCATATGCACGATCCTCTCGATGGAAGGCTGCCGTTTACCCTCAAGGGTGCGCCCAGCGGGAAAGGTTTCCTAAAGGACTTCTGGGCCTGGAGCTTTTCCACCCTCCACAACACCTACCTGCGCGGGTACATCGCAGAGTACCTCGTTTACAAATCCATGCTGGACCCTCATTCTCAACTGTCCGTACCGGTCGATCACTTAAAAACGAAGATTGAGGGAGACATACACGACCTCATATTTTTCATTAAAAACAAAAAATACACCATTCAGGTCAAATCAAAAGACTCCTACTCAAAAGATCAGCGCTTTATAACTTCTTTTGCGCGGGGTTACGACTCAATAAAAGACAAAGACACCCATAAAGACCTCTGGTCAGACATTTACATTTTTGCTTATTTAAATCTTGACAAAACCCTCTGCGAGCGGATCAAAAATCGTCATTTAAACTGGAATCGAGACCACAACTGGCAGCCCGCTCAGAAGCCAGCCCATAAAACTGACCAGTACCAATTAGCACGATCCGTCATCGAACTAGAAAACTGGAAATTCTATGTACTACCACACGCGGCACTAAAAGACCGAAAATCTATAACTTTCAAAAAACTACAAAGCGAAACACATCCAGTAAAATGGGACGACCTGGCTAGTGAAATATATAAAACAGCCGCCACATTTGGTACTCGATGAGGACTAGCCGCCTGCACTTTTGGAGCCCCCTGAGCTTTAGCACCTCTTATTGCTGCAGTGTACGGATCAGTCTCGCTTGAACGGGTATCGCCGGACAGGTGGTTGCGCCCCATTCCGTCGCATGCTGCAGCGCCCATGCCATAGCTGCACTCAACGTCTGACCCTTGCAGTCGGTATGGCTCTCTTCAAGCAGCATTTCGCCCTTCTCTTTGTAGACACAAAAGTAGAGCTGGGTAGCCCCGAGAGGTGAAGTGTGCACTTGTACATTGATCAGGGTGCCGCAAGACAGACGCTTATCGCAGTTGCGGAAATGCAGCTGCGGATCGGCCCAATCCCAGTCCACCTTCCCGCGATTACGCATGGTCGGGCCCTTGAGAAAAATGGAAGAACGTTGACGTAACGGTCAGCGCATAGAGCTTTCTCAGTCTCACCAGAAATAAATTGAAACGGTTACGAAATTTCACAACTGCCGCGATGGACGGAGAGGCAAACCCACGCCCACAGACAATCCGTTTGTCTTCACCAAGACGTTTGATCAAGAAGGCCCTTCAAGGCCCGCTACGCTGCACAGGACTGACTGGATGGTGTCGTATCGGCTGCCCGGGGAATGGGCCAATCAAGTTTCAACTGAAGGAGATACCAGCATGAGAACATCCCCATGCCTACTGCAAACTAGTATGCAGAGAGTAAATCTACCTCCACCCACTCGCGACGAACGTCTTCGCTCGGAGTACTCCCCAGAGCAAGGCCCGACTCATCGTTTCATTCGGCCTGGAGCTATACGTCTCCTCTACGATTCGGTCCCCGCTTTTGGCGTACACCCCGATGAAGAGCTGCGTTTCGCCTGTCCGCGAGAGTCGGGCTTGCACGTCGATACTCCTGCCGTCATCCAGAGTTTCCTCATGATGGCTGAGGTGAAGCGCTGGGTCTGCCCACGTCCAGAATTTCTCACCGCGACATCTCATATCGATCTCCTCTGATATCTCAGTAGGCGCGGTAATCAGAGAGATAGATATCCGTTTCGCTGAAATGCGACCAGCGGCCAAAGACTGGCAGTTCCTGGCAGATTTGGCACCTAACCGAGATATCGAGGTACGCTGCCAATACGATCAGTCACACATCGTCGGGCTTTTTCGCAGCTGAGTCGATCTCTTCGCAGGTCTGCAGATCAGCGAATTTAATCCACTCATCAAAGGCAATTCGGTGGGCTTTGCACGTCTTCTCCCAGTCGACCCGGCTCATTCGACCGTAGGCCACCTGGTTCATCGTGGCGGCAATTTGAGCATCAAGCTCTCTTAATAGCTTATAGGCCTGATAACGGCCTTCCTTTGCGCTGGGCATGTAGCTCACCTAAGTGGTGGGATGGATGAGCTATCAGCTTCAACGGCTCATTACGGTGGACTGCGCCTTTACCGAATCTGTTCCATGCATCGACTGCCTTACCCTCGCCTCCAACTGCTGTTACGCTTCACTTACACAGCCTCACCAGTCAGGACGCCTCAAATCGCCCGGTTTCCAATCAGCTTTCAGGATAAAGGTGAAGCTTCCAGTGAGACCTTTGCGAAGCTCCTTCGGCATCAAGAAGCCGAAGTGAATCAACCAGGAACCATCATCGAGACGGAACGTATCGCTACGGTAGCGCTCAACTTCTGCTTCAGTAATGCCAATCTCAGCTGCCACTTCTCGATTGGTAGGTTCGCGCTCCATCGGTGATGCTCCTTCTGGCCTTGCGCCGGGATGCCACCAATACGCCGCAGCACGCGAATAAACCGCACTGACAGTTGCAAGCGGCGCCTGTACTAGCTGCATGATCCTTCACTGGTCGTGGCTCATCGCATTCCTTTAGGCTGCGTTGAGCTATTCGACCCGCGTTTTCACTGCACGTTAGAAAGCCGCCTTTTGACGACGGCTCTGGGAATCGTGATCACGATTTAACTGACTGCCCTTTGGCCCAGTGGGCCTTAGGTAAGCTTCGGTTAAAGCCGCTGACACCTGAGGGGACATTCTGAATTTCCCCGCCTTTAGACAAGAACTGTTCAATCTTTTGCTTCAGGTGCAAATGCGCCTGATGCGTCGCGGATTCGTACATGTTCTTACCCCTTCGATGAGCCGGACGATTGCCGACTCGCTCCCCACTATACCCCCTTTACCCCGATAGGTGCGGGTAACGGGGCTGCATATCCAAAGAGACCATCATGGAAACCGAGATGCTTTCGGACGAAGGGCTGACCGCCCCTAGCGGCTACAAGGCCAGAGGCTACCAGCGCCGCTGGCTAGAAGAACGAGGTTGGGTATTCGTTGAAACCCTCCCACTGGTTGGTCGCCATTACGTCCGCTTGAAGCTGGGCGGGAGCCTTGGAGTTATGCCACCGGCGTCATCATCACCTGTAGTCCCTACGTGGACACCTCTCATTTCGAAGGTGAGGTGAAATGCGTCCTAGGTAGACCAAAAACAGGGACTTGCCCCCGGGTGTGTACCGACTGGGTAATTGCATTCATTTGACCACCTGTTTGCATTCGACTTGACCAGTCGTTTGCGTTCAGCGCCACCAGGCGCGCCTTAGCTCGGCAGGGCTTTGGTACTGATAGCGCGCTTCGTAGCGGCTCAGGTAGTCGATGACATGCTCGCATGAGGGGTAGCCATCCTGAACAGGCGGGGCAAACTGGCGTGCAACTCCAGCCACTGGTCGATGCACTGCGTGAAGCGGTGCTGAGCCAGGGCGTGATCAACGCCGATGAAACACCGGTACAAATGCTTGCGCCGGGCGAGAAGAAAACCCACCGGGCCTATGTCTGGGCCTACAGCACGACGCCGTTTTCGGCGCTTAATGCGGTGGTGTATGACTTCAGCCCAAGCCGCGCAGGCGAACATGCGCGCAACTTCCTGGACTCTTGGAACGGCAAGTTGGTCTGCGATGACTTCGCGGGCTACAAAGCCGGTTTTGAGCAAGGCATCACTGAAAGCGGCTGCATGGCTCATGCTCGCCGCAAGTTCTTCGACCTGCATGTCGCGAATAAAAGTCAGCTGGCCGAACAGGCGCTGCACTCGATTGGCGGTTTATACGAGGTTGAACGCCAGGCTCGGGATTTGAGCAACGAAGACCGTTGGCGAATACGCCAGGAAATGGCGGTACCGATCAGCAGCACACTGCATGAGTGGATGTTGGCCCAGCGCGATCTGGTGCCCAACGGATCAGCCACGGCCAAAGCCCTCGATTACAGCCTGAAACGCTGGGTAGCGCTGACGCGCTACCTGGACGATAGGGCTGTGCCCATCGACAACAATCAGGTCGAAAACCAGATACGGCCATGGGCACTCGGTCGCTCGAACTGGTTGTTTACCGGGTCGCTGCGCAGTGGCAAACGGGCTGCGGCAATCATGCGTCTGATCCAGTCGGCGCGTATGAATGGGCATGATCCGTATGCATACCTCAATAATGTGCTGACACGGCTGCCTACGCAGCGGGCTAGTGAAATCGATCTGTTGCTACCGCATCAGTGGACACATCGCTAATTTGTGATTCATGGAAAAATGTTTGCTAGTAGGAGTTCCGCGCTTACATCTCTTTAATCTGAGTCTTCAGTTTTTGAACGACCAGCTCTGCCCGAGTAGATAGAGGCCATTCTGAGCGGTGTATCAACCATAGCGTGTCCTCGACTAATCGTGGCCCCTTAATTACCTGGATACTTTCCGGTCGTTGAAACGCCAACCGTGCATAGCGCGGTAGCACCGTAAAGCCTAACCCTCGCGCAACAGGCTCAAGAATCAGACCAATCTGGTTGGTAAAGCCACGACAGGGAAGACTGCCGATGCCCGACTCATCAGGGTAGTAACGACTGAGCAGTCGACTGCCCATCGCGCGACCATCAGGGTGATCGATGAAGCCTATGCGTCTCAGATCCTCCCAACCTTCGACTCGCTCTGAGGCAGGTGCGATCAGCTCCAGTGGCTCCTCGGTGAAGCGACTCACGCACAAGCGCGGATCGTCGGGCTTGAACGTGACAAGGCCTAACTCGAATCGATTATCCAGTACGGCTTCGAGTACCTCCTTATCAGGGGCAAAGCGTTGTCGAATAACTAGGCCAGGATGCGTCTGCTGAACGGTCAACAGCATGGGGTACAGCACCAGTCCAATGCTGCCGGGACAGATCAACCCGACGTCTCCGTGCTTGTCATCATGCTCGGACAAGCGTTGATACAGGCGCTGATCGGCTGCGCCAACCTCCTCGCAGTAGCTCACCAGCGCTCGCCCAGCAGGTGTTAGTTCGAGCTGGCGCGGGCGGCGTATCAATAACGGGCCAAGCCTTTCCTCGAGCTTCAGCACATGCTGGCTGACAGCGGCCTGCGTCAGGTCTAGGTGCTCAGCGCAGCGAGTAAAGTTACCCTGTTCGATCAGAGCAGCGAAGGTTCTCAGCCATTGTGGATTTAGCATAACAATCTCTTATCACTACCATAATCTGATGATCATTTTCATTATGGCTCCGCCTTCCTAGACTGGCCACCTCACCAACGATGAAGAGGTACAGGTTATGTCATCAGTTTACCCACGTAGCTTCTCCCACTTAGGCTTGTCGGTAACCGATCTGGACGCTGCGGTGAAGTTCTACACTGAAGTCATGGGTTGGTACTTGATCATGCCCCCGACTACGATCACCGAGGACGACTCAGCTATAGGCGTCATGTGTACGGATGTGTTTGGTGCCGGCTGGAGCTCCTTGCGTATCGCTCACATGTCCACGGGTGATCGGATCGGCGTGGAAATTTTTGAGTTCCGTAACGCCGAAAAGCCTCAGAATAATTTTGAATACTGGAAGACCGGCATCTTCCACTTCTGCGTCCAAGATCCGGATGTTGAAGGCTTGGCAGCCAAGATTGTTGCCGCTGGTGGCAAGCAACGCATGCCTGTGCGTGAGTATTACCCTGGGGAGAAGCCATACCGCATGGTCTACATGGAAGACCCGTTCGGAAACATCCTGGAAATCTATAGCCACAGCTACGAGCTGATTTATTCGGCTGGTGCTTACAAGTGACGACCAGCGGCCCAAGCTCACAGAGCCTGGGCCGCATCATGTCCAGCAACAGTCGCATAGTCACCACACAACCGGATACCTCTCAAAAAAGGTGTGACTACCGCCCGCTTACCTATCAGTTCCCTATTGAGCGGCCAGTACGGGTCACCTCCGTCGAGCGCCTGGGCGGTACATTGCGTGTCCATTCCGAGCGCGGGTACTGGGATGCTAAAGCAGTGTAACCGCTCCATGAACCCCGTCCTGGCGGACGGTTTTTTTCAGGAAGCAGAGGCAGAAGCTGGCGAGCAGTTCCACGGCAGCAGCGCTTCGTAATCCTCGACGCGGCTCGCCGCTGGCAGGCGTTCAAGGATGTGGCGCAACCAGGCGTAAGGCTCTTGCCCGTTGGCTTTGGCAGTTTCGATCAGGCTGTAGATCTGCGCGCTGGCGGTAGCGCCTTTCGGCGTGTCGCTGAACAGCCAGTTCTTGCGGCCGATGACGAAGGGACGGATGGCGTTCTCGGCGCGGTTGTTGTCGATCGGTAGATGCCCGCCTTCGATGTAGCGCACCAGCCTGCTCCAGTTTCTGGCCAAGTAGTTTACCGCCTTGCCCAGGGCCGTCTGCCCAGCGACCTGCGGTTGGGTTTTGTCCAGCCAGGCCTTGAGTTGGTCGATCAGGGGCTGGCTGCGTTGCTGGCGGACGTCGAGGCGTTCGCTATGGTCAGCGTCCTTCAGGTCACGCTCGATGCCGTAGAGCTTGTTGATCAGGCTCAGCGCCACGTCGGCACGCCCAGTCTTGCCCTTGGGCTGCACCTTTTGGGCTTCGACGAACTTGCGTCGCGCATGCGCCCAGCAGCCCAGGCGTTCGATGCCGTCGCGTGCAGCCACGGCGTTGTAGCCGGCGTAGTCGTCGGTCATCAGGTAGCCGCGGTAGCCATCGAGCAGGCGTAGCGGCACCTCCTGCGCGCGGCTGGCTGTGTAGTCGAAAAGGATCACCGGCTTGTCCGGCGGCCCACCGCTTTGCACCCACATCCAGGATTGTGCCGAGGGGTCGCGCCCCGGTTCATGCAGCACCTGTAAGCGCGTTTCGTCGCAGTGCAGCACGGGGTATTCGAACAGTTTGTCGCGCATCAGGTTGAGCAACGGTTGCAGTTGCTCGCCACTTTGGATCACCCAACGCGCCAGGGTCTGCCGTGGGATGTCGACGCCGTGGCGGCTGAGCATCTTTTCGAAGCGGTACAGCGGAATGCCGTCGGCGTACTTGGTGGTCAGCAGCATCGCCAGCACGCTGGGGCTGGCCAGGCTCTTCTCGATCAGTTGTGCCGGTTTATCGGCGGTGACCGGCGCGGTTTCACAGGCCTTGCAGGCATAGGTCTTGCGGATGTGGCGGATGACCCGCACCTGCATCGGGATGATCTCCAGCTGCTCGCTGGTCTCCTCGCCGATCACCTGCTTGCAGGCACCACAGGCGCAGGCGCGCTCATGCTCGGGTAGCTCATGGATGACTTCCACGCGCGGCAGGTTGGCCGGCAGCGGCTTGCGTTTGCCACGGCGCTTGACCGGCGCAACGACTTCTTCGGCTTCGGCTTCGGCTTCGGCTTCGACTGGCTCGGCGGCCGGCGCTTCGATCAGCTCTTCGACCTCGTTGAACATGGCCAACTGCGGTGAGTCGGCGTCTTCAGAGCTGCGCTCGGACTTGGGCGAGAACAGCTTGTGGCGCAGCAAGGCGACCTGTTCTTGAAGTTGTTCTATGCGAGCATCTTTCGCCGCCGCCTGTTCACTGGCCAGCAGCAGTAAATGCTTCAGCAGGATTGGGTCGTCAGGAAGAGATTCGGGCACGGCGATCATGGCCGTGGATTATACCGGCTCAGGTTACGAAGCGCGGCGTCAGTATCTGGTGCGGACGGTTGCGCCACAGGTCGATGCCGTCGAGCAGCCAGTTCAGTTCGTCGACCGTCAGTTCGATGGCTTCGTCACCCGCATCGGGTTTGGTCTTGAAACGCTCGGCTTCCAGTCGCTTGAGCCACAGGCAGAAGCCATTGCGCTCCCAGTAGAGAATCTTGACCTGGCTGCGCGTGCGATTGAGGAACACGAACAGCACCGGGTTGAACACCTCCACCTTGATGTCCAGCTCGACCAGCGCGGCCAGTCCGTTGATGGATTTGCGGAAGTCGACGGGCTTTGGGTAGAGATAGACCTTCTGCACTTTGGCGTCGGGACGCATCATGACGGAACTCCACGGGAAAATAGGGAGCCCAGCATCCGGGATACGGAGAGGTCAGTTGAAGATGGGGTCTATGGAGCGCATACAAAGCAGTGGTCAGTGCCACCGGCACCTGGAGCAACCCCAATATCCCTGCTTATCCCGGTGCCGAGCTGTTCCGTGGCCAGCAGTTGCATTCAGCTCACTATGTTGAGCCGCAGTCGTTCTCGGGTAAGCGAGTACTGGTCGTCGGTGGCGGAAACTCTGGGGCACAGATCTCGCAGAGGTGTCCCATGTAGCGGATGCGACCTGGGTAACGCCCACCGAGCCACTCTTCCTGCCGGATGATGTGGATGGTCGAGTGTTGTTCGAACGGGCGACAGAGCGCTGGAAAGCGCAGATGGAGGGCCGTGTGATTGAGCAGCCAGTCGGTGGGCTGGGCGATACCGTGATGGTCCCGCCTGTGGTCGAGGCGCGTAAGCGAGACGTTCTTCATGCAGTGAGGCCTTTCGTTCGCTTCACCCCCGACGGAATGGTCTGGGCAGACGGCTCGGAGACCGCAGTCGATGCTGTGATTTGGTGCACCGGATTCAAGTCGGCGCTGGGGCACTTGGCGAGCCTCGGGGTAGTCACTGGTGACGATCGCGTCGAAGTTTCAGGTACACGTGCAGTGAATGCGCCAGGCCTATGGCTGGTGGGTTATGGCGAGTGGACAGGCTCTGCATCCGCCACCTTGATCGGGTTGACCCGCACAGCCAGAAGCACTGTCGCTGAGATCGAGCAGTTTCTGGTGAAAGCGGAGGCTTGAGTGCCTCCGTTCTTACCCTGTGCTCAGTGGGTCTGCTGAGCCATCTCGATATGTCTGGGCAACCCGATCGAGATGAGCGCAGCAGCCAGTACGAAAATGCTGGAAACCCACAGGCAGGCCTGCAAACCGTAAGCTTGGAACACCCAGCCTGACAGCAGTGTCCCGACCAGCCGCCCCAAGGCGTTGGACATGTAGTAGAAGCCTACGTCCAGCGAGACCCCATCTTCCTTGGCATAGTTGACAATCAGGTAGCTGTGCAACGAGGAGTTCACCGCGAACAGCACGCCGAACAGCATCAGCCCACCAAGCAACACCACCTGCGCCGACCAGCCTGCTGATAGGCCCACGGCAATAAGCGCAGGCAGTCCGGCCAGGGCGAGAGCCCAAATGAAGGCCGCTCGGCCGTCGGGCACATGACCACGCTTCTTGCCGGTGATGTGAGGAGCAAACGACTGGACGATGCCGTAGCCAATGATCCACGCGGCGAGGAAGCCGCCGACCAGCCAGAAGTCCCAGCCAAACGCGGTGCTCAGGTACACCGGCAGCGCCACGACGAACCAGACGTCTCGGGCACCGAAGAGAAACAGCCGTGCGGCCGAGAGGATGTTGATGGCTCGGCTCTTGGACAGCATGTCGCGGAACTTGGGTTTGGCCCTGGCTTTGCCCAAGTCCTTTTTCAGCAACACCAGACTGCCAATCCAGATCAGAGCCAGTACTGCCGCCATGGCCAGCACCGCCAGGGTGAAGCCGAGCAACGCGAGCAGTGCTCCGCCGAGGAAAAAGCCCACACCTTTGAGCGCGTTCTTCGAGCCCGTCAGGATGGCCACCCATTTGTAGAGCGTCCCCTGTTGGCTGCCCGGTACCAAGAGCTTGATGGAGCTCTTGGCGCTCATCTTGTTCAGGTCCTTGGCGATGCCGGACAGTGCCTGGGCGGCCATCACCCACTGCACCGTCAGCCAGTCTGCCGGCACTGTGAGCATCACAAGCGCAAAGACCTGCATGCCCAAGCCGATGTTCATGGTGCGGTTGAGTCCCAGGCGGGCGCCGAGGTAGCCACCCACCAGGTTGGTGATCACGCCGAACACTTCGTAGAACAGGAACAACGCGGCGATCTGCAGCGGTGTGTAGCCCAGCGAATGGAAATGCAGTACCACCAACATACGCAATGCGCCGTCGGTGAGGGTGAAGGCCCAGTAATTGCCGGTAACCAGCAGGTACTGACGCACCTCCGCAGACAGGGCTGACAACGCCTTCATGATCGCTATTTACTCCGCTGCGCCGACCAGGCGGGCCAGTTCAACTGCACGGTTGGCATAGCCCCACTCATTGTCGTACCAGGCGTAGATCTTCACCTGTGTGCCATTGACCACCAAGGTCGACAGCGCGTCGATGATCGAGGAGCGCGGATCGGTGCGGTAGTCGATGGACACCAGGGGGCGTTCTTCGTAGCCCAGGATGTCTTTCAGCGGTCCTTCGGCCGCCGCCTTCAGCAGCGCGTTGACCTCCTCAGCCGTCGTCTCACGCTCAACTTCGAACACACAGTCGGTCAGCGAGGCGTTGGCCAGCGGTACACGCACGGCGTGACCATTCAGCTTGCCACGCAGCTCGGGGAAGATCTCGGCGATTGCGGTGGCCGAGCCCGTGGTGGTCGGGATCAGGCTCATGCCCGAGGCACGGGCGCGGCGCAGGTCCTTGTGAGGCGTATCGAGGATGCTCTGAGTGTTGGTGAGGTCGTGGATGGTGGTGATCGATCCGTGGCGGATGCCCAGGTTCTCGTGAATCACCTTGACCACCGGGGCCAGGCAGTTGGTAGTGCAAGAGGCGGCGGTAACGATGCGGTGCTGCGCCGGGTCGAACAGGTGCTGGTTGACGCCCATCACCACGTTCAGTGCGCCTTTCTCCTTCACGGGAGCGCAGACCACCACGCGTTTGACGCCCTGATCCAGATAGGCCTGGAGCTCGGCTACCGATTTCATCTTGCCGCTGGCCTCGATGACCAGGTCGCAGCCCGACCAGTCGGTGTCGGCGATGGTCTTGTTCGCGGTGACCTGAATGCGCTTGCCGTCGATCACCACCATACTGCCCTCAGCATGGGCTTCACGGTGCCAGCGGCCGTGGACCGAGTCGAAGTTAATCAGGTGGGCATGGGTCTCGGCGTCTCCGGCCGGATCATTGATCTGCACAAACTCGAACTCTGGCCAGTCCCAAGACGCGCGCAGCGCCAAGCGACCGATGCGGCCAAACCCATTGATGCCTACTTTGATTGCCATGGTGTTGTTCTCGCGTAGCCGTCAGCGGACGGTCAGAGGGTATTGGCGAACAGGTTGATGTAGTCGACGTGCGCAGGGTTCCGAATCGCACGTGGGCGCAGGGCCTGGACCTGAGCAACAGCTTCCTGCACGGGAATGCCGCACTCGATCATCAGGCGGGCCGCAAACAGCCCGGTGCGGCCGGAGCCGCCTTTGCAGTGAATGGCGATCGTCTTGCCAGTCATCACCAACGCTTTCAGGCGGTCCCCGTGGATCTCCCAGGCGGCAGCAAAGGGTTCGCCGGGTGCCTGGTCGTCCTCTACCGGCAGGTGGAACCATTCGAGGCCGAGCAGTTGGCACTCCTCGGGCAGCAGGTCGATCTCGTTCTGCAGCAGCTCTTCACTCGGCATCAGGGTGACCAGTGCACTCGCACCGGCTTCGCGCAGCGTTGCCAGCGCTTGGGATACCGAGGTGTCCTTGGTACCAGGGCACGGTGTGAAGATCAGCTGGCCGATCAGCTCAGGAGTCGCCAACACGGAGTACGGGTGCAGTTGCATGCTCAGAAAGCCTCAGATGGATCGTTGATTAACGCGTTTGGATAGCTCTTCAGCCGACTCTTTACGTTCGGAGTAGCGATCGACCAGGTAGTCGGAGCGATCACGAAGCAGCAGGGTGAACTTCACCAGCTCTTCCATCACGTCGACAACACGGTCGTAGTACGCCGAGGGCTTCATGCGGCCGGCCTCGTCGAACTCCAGGTAGGCCTTGGGTACGGACGACTGGTTGGGGATGGTGAACATGCGCATCCAGCGGCCGAGGACGCGCAGCTGGTTGACCACGTTGAACGACTGCGAGCCGCCGCAGACCTGCATCACCGCGAGGGTCTTGCCCTGCGTTGGGCGCACGGCGCCCATGCTCAGTGGAATCCAGTCGATCTGCGACTTGAACACACCAGTCATCGCGCCGTGGCGCTCAGGCGAGCACCAGACCATGCCTTCCGACCACAGCACCAGCTCACGCAGTTCCTTGACCATGGGGTGGTCATCGGGCACGTCATCCGCCAGTGGCAGGCCGGAGGGATTGAAGATCCGCGTCTCCGCACCGAAGTGCTCCAGCAGGCGTGCCGCTTCTTCTGTCAGCAGACGGCTGAAGGAGCGCTCGCGGGTCGAGCCGTACAGCAGCAGGATGCGAGGCTTATGGGTGGACTTTTGCTCGACTGCCAGTTTGTCTGCTGTCGGCAGGTCGACCAGATCGTTGTCGATGTTGGGGATGTGATGTTCGGTCATGATTTACTCCTGAGACAAGGCACCAGAGGGCTGATCAAACCAGCGGCGCTTGAGCCACAAGGCCACGCCCACCAGCGAGATCAACACCGGCACTTCCACCAAGGGGCCGATGACAGTGGCAAAGGCAACCGGCGATGCGAGGCCGAAGGTGGCGATGGCCACGGCAATGGCCAGTTCGAAGTTGTTGCTCGCTGCGGTGAACGCCAGCGCGGTGGTGCGCGGGTAGTCGGCCTCCAGCAGCTTGCCCATCCAGAAGCTGATGGAGAACATCACCACGAAGTAGATGGTCAGCGGGATGGCGATGCGCAGCACATCCAGCGGCAGCTGCAGCACCATGTCGCCCTTCAGGCTGAACATGGCCACGATGGTCAGCAGCAACGCCACGAGCGTCAGCGGACTGATCTTCGGAATGAAGCGCACCTGGTACCAGGTCTCACCCTTGCTACTGATCAGGATCTTGCGGGTCAGGAAACCGGCCAGGAACGGGATGCCCAGATAGATCATCACCGACTGAGCGATGTCGAGGAAGCTGGTCTCGATGGCGCTCCCCTCAAGGCCAAACAGCGGCGGCAGCAGGCCCAGGAAGATCCAGGCGTACACGCTGAAGAACAGGATCTGGAAAATGCTGTTGAAGGCGACCAGGCCCGCTACGTACTGGTTGTTGCCACCGGCGATCTGGTTCCACACCAGCACCATGGCGATACAGCGCGCCAAGCCGATGAGGATCAGGCCAGTCATGTACTCAGGCTTGTCGGAAAGGAACACTACTGCCAGCCCGAACATCAGTACCGGGCCGATTACCCAATTCTGGACCAGCGACAGCACGAGGATGCGCTTGTCCTTGAAAACCTGAGGAAGTTCCTCGTATTTCACCTTCGCCAGCGGCGGGTACATCATGACGATGAGGCCAATCGCGATGGGGATGTTTGTCGAGCCTACCGACAGGCTGTTCAGCCACGCGGGCAATCCCTGGAGCAAGCTGCCCAGGGCGATACCGAGGCCCATGGCCAGAAAGATCCAGACCGTCAGGTAACGGTCAAGGAAGGAAAGTCGGCTTTTGCTCATGGTGGATCTCCCTAAACGTCAGAGCGTTCCGATGCGGGCCAGCTCGACCTTGAGCTGCCCGGCATCCAGTTGTTCAAAAGGCAGTGCAAGGAATGCCGTGATACGTCGCTCGATCTGCTCAAGCGTGGTGTCGAAAGCCGCATCCAATTTGGCGGCGCTACCCTGCAGGTCCGATGGATCGGAAAGCCCCCAATGGGCTTTTACTGCCGGCCCGAAGAACACAGGACAGGCTTCGCCGGCGGCCTTGTCGCAGACAGTGATGACGAAGTCCGGTGCCAGCTCGGCGTGTGCATTGCTGGATTTGCTGCTGAGGCCATCGGTGGAAATACCGGCGCGCTGCAGCGCGGAGATGGACAGCGGATGTACCTCGCCCTTGGGCTGGCTGCCGGCGCTGTAGGCCTTCATACCGGCCGGGGCCAGGTGGTTGAACACGGCTTCTGACAGGATGCTGCGGCAGCTATTGGCGGTGCAGAGGAACAGAACTCTCATCGATTTTCGCTCGGCAGTGATCAGCAGCAGGTGGCGACGCGCTGTGGGCGGTCACCCATGGCGTCCAGTCGAGTGGAACTGCTGTTCAGCCACTCGCTATTGGCCTCCAGCGTCGTTTTCAGGATCTCGCGTACCCAGGCGGGCAGCTCCGGATGTAGCCGGTAGTAAACCCATTGGCCCTGGCGGCGGTCTGCCAGCAGGTCACACGTGCGCAGCTGCGCCAGGTGGCGGGAAACCTTGGGCTGGCTTTCCTCCAGCGCACAGGTCAGCTCACAGACGCAGAGCTCTTCCTCGCGGGCGATCAGCAACATCATCCGAATGCGGTTCTCGTCGGCGAGGCATTTGAAAACCTTGGTAGGGGTCAGTGGATCAGTCATAACGATTCTCAGTGTTGGGTTTTCACGAGGACGAACATCTTGATGCGCTCATGGATCTCGTGAAGCGTATGGCGGAAGGCATCGTGTTATTCGCTGGTGGCCGGATCTTCGAAGTGCCACGCCAAGCGATCGCCCAATGCCGGCAGTAACTGGCATTCCAGCGCCGCCTTGTCGCAAAGGGTGATGACGTAGTCGAAGCGCTCGTCGGCGAACTCATCGATGGACTTGCTGCGCAGGTCGCTGGCATCGATACCGAGGTGCTCAAGCGCCGCGAAGGTACGCGGATCTACTTCGCCAGGCTGAGTACCGGCGCTGAATGCTTCAAAGCGCACAGGGTCTGTGTGTCGGAGCAATGCTTCGGCGAGCTGGGAGCGAGCAGCGTTTGCGGTGCAAACAAACAGGACGCGGATCTTGCCAGTCATCACGAGGTGCTCTGCGTGTATATGGTTTTTCGAATATACGCTTTTTCGAATGTATCGCAACCCCTCCGATGATGGGTGGCTTTACATGTGCATATTCGTGCACATATATTGGCGGCATGACGACCAACCAGAACCTCCGCACCCAAGCCATCGACGCTGCCATCGAGTCGCTGGACGAAGCCTTCTTCAAAGCACTCTGCGAGCCCTCCAGGGTCGCGGTGTTCAAGCGCGTGCTCCTGCTGGGCCGGGCGGATGTCGGCGAAATCGCTAAAGAACTGCCGCAGGAGCGCTCGGTGGTCTCCAGGCATCTGCAGGTGCTGCACGATGCCCAGATCGTGAAAGCCACCAAGGTGGGCAGGCAGGTGTTCTACGAAGTGAATGGTGGGGCGATCGTCGAGCGCCTTGAGGGGCTGCTCCAGCGAACCAAGGGTCTGGTTTCGCTGTGCTGCCCGTAGCTCGTGCCCTTTTTTGTCCTGATATATGCATGAGTGCGCACATATGAATAAATCGAGTCGCGCGGTGGATGTGATCGTCATCGGTGGTGGGCAAGCGGGTTTGGCGCTTGGCTGGCATTTGCAGCAACAGGGCTTGGACTTTCTCATCCTGGATGAGCAGACGCGCCCGGGTGGAAACTGGCGTAACTACTACGACAGCCTGCAACTGTTCTCCCCGGCAGAGTATTCAGCGCTACCGGGGATGGTGTTTCCCGGCGATCCCCAGGGCTACCCGCTGCGAGACGAAGTGGTGCAGTACCTGGAGGCATACGCCGCCGAGTTTCAACTGCCCTTTGAGGGCGGCACCCGAGTGCTGGACGTCGTGCAGAAGGACAAGGCATTCGAAGTTCGCGCTGCCAACGGATCGACCTTCACGGCGCGTGCGGTGGTCGTGGCATCAGGGGGCTTCAGCCGTCCAAGCACGCCTGACATCCCTGGCCTGGAAAGCTTTTCAGGTACCTGCCTGCACAGCTCGGCGTATCGAACGCCTGAGGCCTTTGCCGGCCAGCGCGTCGTCGTGGTCGGCGCGGCGAACTCGGCGGTTCAAATTGCCTATGAGCTTGCCGGCGTTGCGCAGGTAGTGCTGGCGACCCGCGAGAAGATCCGCTTCTTCCCCCAGCGGATCCTGGGGCTCGATTTTCATGCCTGGCTGAAACTCACCCGGTTGGAGCACACGCGGTGGTTGAGTGACCAGAGCACGCCCGTGCTGGATACCGGCAAGTACCGGCAGGCCTTACGTACCGGCCGGTTCCAGTGCAAAGCCATGTTCCAGGAGGTGTTGCCCGACGGCGTTGTCTGGCCGGATGGAACCATCCACCAGGCCGACGCGCTGATCTTCGCCACCGGCTTCCGGCCGAACCTGGAGTTTCTGGCACAGCTTCCAGTCGCCGACCGGCAAGGGCGTGTCCTGCAGCGAAACGGCGTGGCAAATCAGGTGCCCGGCCTGTGCTTCGTCGGGTTACCCAAGCAAAGGAGCTTCGCCTCGGCAACCCTCAGGGGTGTAGGGGCTGATGCGGGCTATCTCATGCCGCAGTTGCTTCGCCATCTGGACCGGGTTGGTTCGACGGAAACACCCGTTCAACGATCGCGCAGTCCAGCCAACGGCCTTCAAGACAAGCGTGCTTCTCATAGACGCCAACCGTCCTGAAACCGCAGGACTGACAGAGCGCGAGGCTCGCCTCGTTGAAGGTGAAAATGCGTGAGAGGACTTTCCAGAAGCCACGTGCCTCAGCCTCACCGAGCAATGCTTTGAGCAGTGCCTTGCCGATGCCACGTCCGCGGACGTCACGGTCCAGATAGATCGAGAAGTCGGCGATGCCGGCGTAGCACGAACGCGCGCGGTAGCTGCTCAGGTTTGCCCACGCCACTACCGCGCCGTCGACCTCGACGACCAGCACCGGATGGCGAGACATGTCGGCCACCCAGGGCTGCACATCCATGGCGGTGCGTGGCAGGGTCTCGAACGTAGAGCTGCGGTCTTCGATCCCCTGGTTGTAGATCTCGGCAATGGCCTGGACATCGCTGAGTTGAGCAAGGCGGATGTGCATCTGACTTCCTTTCGCGGGAACTAGTGGTTAAAGGACTGCATTTTTCTTTCGGCAACTGCCTATTCACCCCCCGGCGTACCAGCACTGTACAACGCGGGCATGATCGTTTCGCGCTTTGTGTCCGACAGCGGGCATTCCACGCCGCCGGTGATCACCAGCTGATCACCGTCGACCTTCACAAAGCAGGTGCCCGCGACTTTCTGACCCATAAAGGGCACTCCCATAAAAAAGCCCGCACTGGGCGGGCTGGGGTTGAACGATGAGGGTTACGCCGCGTCCGGGTACTGCAGGCGGAATTGGTACAGCAGCGCGAACACACGCAGCCCTGCTCATCCGGCTGGACAGCACGAAGCTCGCAATGCTGCGCCTGCAGCATGCGTTGTTCGAATTCACTCATGGGTTATTCCTGCTTCGTTACGGGTAGAGGCACACATGGTTAGCGAAAATGAAATATGCATTACCAGAGTAGGAGCGGTGATCGTTGAGAAGGGACGGATTCCGCTTCAGCCACAAGGCGACCATGCGCTTTATAGAAGCACTGGAGATACACAGAATGTGTAAGCGCGACTGAGCGCACCGGAACAGATCGTCGAATTCTGCCTACCTACTTCGATTTTAACTTATCTAGCACATTCGCAATCTGCTCCATACCATCAAATGTCGAAGGTATGGCACCCTCATTATTCACAATACCGCTAAATATTAATTGATCAAACCTATCGAGCAAGTCCGGACTATCTTTACGAATATCTTTGGCGTATTCAGCATAATTTTGGATAAATTGACACAACGCCATCCTTAGATCAATTTGAATAAGTTGCGCCTTTACAGCTCGATACCCATGAAGGCCCACCCTGAAAAAGTATGCTAGCAACAATTCAAACCCAACAACCGTCCCATACACATACACATCAAACTTTACCGCTAAATCAGAGTCGAAAACGGTATAAAACTTAAATACAAATGGGGCTAACATAAGCACCCCAAGCGAGAACAACCACATCAATCCCCGGTGACCCTCAGCCATCTTCTGGGAGCGAAGCATTTTGAAACCATCATACAAACCTACAAAATTGTAAGCTATCTCGTACTTTTCTAGTGCTGCCCTTAGTGCCTCCACCCGAGCTTCCTTTTCTGCCAGCATCCTCTCAGCCTTAGCCCTTTCTTCTTCACTACGGGTTACGACAGCGGGCAACCGTTTCAAATCAACCATGTCTGGATGGTGCAAATACATGCCAACTACACCTATCACCATTTGATGTTCCGCGTACATTATCTGCGACTGACTCGTCTCCGCGAAGGTGTATTGCGGAATCTCGTGAATTAGGCTACTGAGATCATCACTAATAGCGCTCGGAGAAACAAGCTTCAACTCGATAGCGAAACGATAGGCTAGGGAAAAAAGCTCATCTAAGGCTATTTCATCATCAATACGCAACTCTTCGACTCTACGAAGAAACTGCTCGCCCACCCCATCAATATTGAATCTACAGCAAGCATCAAAAACATCAGAGTTCATGTCAATAGAAAAAAGCAAACTAATTACAAACTTGATTGTGAAAGCTTTCTTCGGGGCCACTAACGGCTTTACAGCCGAGTATTGCTCTTTCAACTTAACAACGCCCTGGCGAATCACATCCTTATTATGCGGCAGAGCAAAAAACGCCTTCTTCATTTGTTTGACACCATCTTTTTCGTCACCCTGCATATCTCCCCCTAACAAAGCAAAATATTCAGTTAAGAGTATCTCAAACCTCTGCCTTGCCGCACCTTATATCAGCGAACCACTGGAGCACTCCATGCAACTAGACATCAACATCGAAGGAATCGTAGCCGACTCGGTAGCCGCCGCACTGAGCCCGGAAAAGCTGCAGCCGATCATCGACAAGAACGTTGAAAGCGCGGTCACGAGCGCGATCAAGGAGCAGTTCAGCTACAGCTCGCCGTTCAAGAAGCTGCTGGAAGAGAGCCTGGCAGGCGCCATGCCTACCAAGATTGCGGGCCTGGGCCGCTACGGAGATCTGGTGCTCAAGACCGTCTCCGCGATGATCAATGACTACCAGGAACAGGCGCTACGCCAGACCATTACGCAAAAGCTGGCCAAGGTGCTTGAGCCACTGCCCGCTCGCATCAAGCTTTCAGAGCTGATCGACCAGCTGACCAGGGCCTTCGAAGACAGCCACCTTCGCGACAAGCATGGTAGCGAGGCGCCGACGTTCATCATCGAGAAAGGCACGGGCTACTCGTCCACCTCCGAGTACTGGCACCTCTATGCCGATGCCAACGAAGGGGTGGACAAGTATTCCTGCCAGGTGCAGATGGCGTTCACTGGCGAGGGTGAGTGCTACTCCCTGCGTGTTGGCGAGACCGACATGAAGAAGTCGCTGATTCTCGGCAGCGCCTACGGTGCCGAGGCCCTGGTGTTGAACCTGTACACGGGAGGCACCCAGGTCGAGTACGAGCAGGTGTACGTCGGCGACATTCGCTATGCCGAAGCAGACGAATACTGACCTTCGGCGCTGCCCGCCAGCGCCTCAAGTCTGGTCTGAAGACTCAGGCCTATGGCAGTACTTCTCATGCTCCTGCTGAGAATGGCAGCCCTGGTCACAGTTCAGATAGTTATCCCAGCTCGAGCCCCAAATTCTGACTCCGGCAACCCCAGTAAGCATAAAGCCCCAAGCCCAGGGCTTAGGGATCCACCCGGCCATAACCAAGCTTGCAGCGGCAATGGCGATACCACCCCACCATCGCTGCCTCTTCGAGAATTTCAAAACCACTGCCCGCTCTCCCTGCAAGTAAGCGGCGAAGCATACCACTCGCTTAACTGAGCCACATACGGCGCTGCCCGCCAGCGCCTTCCCCTATTGAAAGATAACCCCTCAAAAGCGGGCGAGCGTTTTTTTCGTTATTGATACTGCTGGTTAGAAGACATCCGCCAGTAAAGCTCCCACAGTCTCTTAAGGCAACGAGAAGCCATTTGCGGATTTTTTTTGCCCGTACTCAAAGATTGTGCGCTATCGAGAATATCGACAAATAAATTTCCATCATTCATTTCAGGGAAATCGGCTTGAGTCAAAGGCATCAATTGCTCATAGATTCCCTGGAAACGATATTTCTGTTCTACCTCAGTTGCTGCCAACTCAAGCGCGTCGGTTATCCGCTTCACAGTTCCATTTGGATCCTTCGACATCAGCACTCTCCTTAAAAACGTTTTTGTCTTCCAAGCTGCCAATATAGCCGCGAGGTATTTTCATGACTACAGCAATCGACCTGTTCGCCGGCCTCGGCGGATGGAGCACCGGCGCGCGCGCCGCAGGCGTCCAGGTTCTCTGGGCGGCAAACCACTGGCCAGAGGCAGTGAAGTGGCACGCGGCTAATCACCAAGACACCGACCACGTATGTCAGGACCTGCACCAGGCCAACTGGGCAGCAGTGCCGCGAACCGATATCGGCATAGCCTCTCCCTGCTGCCAAGGCCATGCAAAAGCCCGCGGCAAGAAGAACGGAAACCCGGAGCATGATGCGTCGAGATCCACGGCCTGGGCTGTCCCGTCTGCGGCCGAGGTGCTCCAGCAGGACGCTTGGGTGATCGAGAACGTGCCCGAGTTTGTGAACTGGGTGCTCTACCCTAGCTGGGTGGATGCGATGCAGCGCCTGGGCTACCAGGTCGCACCGCACATCGTCGATTGCGCCGACCTTGGAGTGCCGCAACACCGGGTGCGTCTTTTCCTGATCTGCACCAAGAGCAAGGCCCCGATTCAGCTACAGCTGCAGCAGTGCGAGCACGTGCCGGCCAGCAGCTTCCTAGACTTCGACGCCGGGCGCTGGTCGCCAATCGAGAAACCAGGCCGAGCCCTGGCTACTCTCGTTAGAGTGCGCAACGGTCGCCGACGCTTCGGCGACCGCTTCATCATGCCCTACTACGGGAAGGGCTCCGGCACCACCGGCCGCGATATCAATCGGCCGATCGGCACCATAACCACTTTGGACCGCTGGGCCCTGGTCGACGGCGATCGCATGAGGATGCTGAGCGCCAGTGAGGCCTTGGCCGCCATGTCGTTCCCGGCTGACACCCTGCGGCCGGACAACCACCGGCTGACCATGCACATGGCCGGCAACGCGGTACCGCCTCTGGCTGGGCAGCGGGTAATTGAGGCGTTGTTGAAAGCCGGATGATATTGCCTCAACCGATGAGTCTCTTAATAACGAGATTGCTCTCTTGGTACAACTGCCTGCTTTTTTGCCTAACCATGAAAGCGCATCGCTCGCTAATACTGTGCATCTCAAGCAAGTTAGGCTCGCCATCCACCAACCCCTCTTGAAGAATATTCTTAACTTCTACATTAACGTCAAATTCGATTTCTTTCGGCTCTAAAGAAAATAGCTGTAGTTCATGATCTTCAAAAACCAGGCATACGTCCTGCCAAGCCATTTCCAGCTCGGCGCAGTGACTCAGCCAAGCTTTCTGGAACTCCTGAATCGCGTCAAAAAGCTCTACGATATCCACAGATTTATTTGCTCTATGCATATCCGCAAACATCTGTAAGAGCTTTCTCACATAGACCTCAGCTGCCCCTCCTCCATCCAGCACAGATTGGAATCGTTTAATTATTTTATGTTTTTCTGCGTGCCTATACTGACTATGCCAACTATTTAACGCTATCACTGCAACAACCGCCGTCACGCCAGCACTAACGAACCCTAAAATCTCAAAGGCATCTTTTACCTTAGAAGATGAAGCAGGATCGGCACCCATACCAATACCTAAGAATACTCCGAAAACAACCAACAAAACACAGCCGCCAAGTACGACCTTATCCATCCCTAAGTCCCCTTAAATACTCCGTTATAGCAGGCAGGTATCCCCATGCCCACAGAAAACCGATCCAACACCGAGAAGAAACTCTGCATCCGTGTCTGTCGCGAATGCGGCAGCACCTCCCTGACTTGGCAGACCCACAACAAGAACGCCGGTCACGCTCAACATGGCCGGCTCACCACACAAGATGTTCAGTGCTTGCTGGTGTTGGGCTGCGATGAATGCTCCGAGACCCTCGCCGTTCTGAGCGCTGACCAAGTCGCAGCTTGGCTAAATGACGGAATGCAAACCAGCGCCGAGCCGGAGGTCACATACGGCCCAACCCCTGGATGTAAGCATTGCGAGGAAGCTGAACACTGCCGGCTCACGGACTGCCCCGAATGCGATGCACAGTTGTGCGAGGACTTGAACGGTGATGGCGTGCGCCCAGACGCCTGATCATGACGCAAAGAGCACACTTGTACTCTTTCTAATTCAAAACCTCTTCCCTCAACTCGCCGCTGCGATACAGCAGCCAAGGAATCGTCATGCCTGAAATACTCAAACTGGAGCGCGGCCGCACCTATCGCGGCAAGAAACCCGCGTGCGTGCGCAGCTGCGGTCTGATCAATGATCGAACGGTCATCTATGTCGGCGTGGATGAGGTCCAGTACGACGGACCATCAGTGGCCCCTGGGCGCCACTATCCGCGCATGCCTATCAAGAAATTCTTGGAGTGGGCCGGCCATGACGTGACCGACGAGCTGCCGCAGGGAGAATACGCATCCTGGCCACCAGCAAAGCAGGCTGCATCATGATTGCCGTCGCCTACATGGCCTACCTGATCTGGAGGGCTCCGCGATGAACGCCAGGATCGTCTGCCAGTTCAGTTGCGGCGCCGCTTCGGCGGTGGCCACCAAGCTGGCCCTAGCTGAGTACGGCAGCACGCACGACGTGCAGATCATCAACGCATTCCTCGCCAACGAGGAAGCAGACAACCGCCGGTTCGCCAAAGACTGCGAGGCCTGGTTCGGCCAGCCGATCACCGTCCTGCGTGATGAGAAGTACAGCGCCGACGCCCATGAGGTCTTCCGCCGCGAGCGCTACATGAAAGGCCGTACCGGGGCGCCGTGCACCAAGATCCTCAAGCGTCGCTTGCTCGACACATGGAAGCTGCCTGGTGACGTAATGGTGTTCGGTTACACGGCCGAAGAGGCCGATCGCCTGGAGGACTTCAGGGAACGAAACCCCGACCGGCCAGTTATCGCCCCTCTGATCGACAGGGGCTTGGGCAAAGACGACTGCAAGGCCATCCTGCTGCGCGCAGGCATCGAGCTGCCGCTGATGTACCGGATGGGATACGAGAACGCCAACTGCATAGGCTGTGTGAAGGGCGGCGAAGGCTACTTCCGCGCCATCCGGCAAGATTTCCCGGAGCAGTTCGAGGCGCTGTGCGTAATTCAGGACGACCTGGGCGAAGGCTCCTACCTGTTCCGCAACCGAACCACCAACGTCCGTTTCTCCCTACGCGACCTCGGCGATGGCCCGGTGAGGCGCAACGAGAAGATCCCCTCTTGCTCGTTCTTCTGCGAAATGGCAGAGCGTGAATTACGATGATCTCGCCTCACCATTTGGCTTTAAGAACTCAGTCAAAGTCGGCCGCAAAAAAGCTCTAACCTCCTCTATTGATAAGAAGTCAGTCACAGAAAGTTCAACCATCACTAACCGCAAATCCCCTTCTTGCTTTATTAAGCTATTATGCTTCTTCGAAAGCTTTTCCAAGTACTCACCGGGCCTGAATATTGGATTATTTTCCGAGTGCTTACGGATATGATCTTGGATAAGCTCTGCCTGCCGCCTAGTTTGCTCTATAAGCATTTCAACCAATCGAAGCTGAACTTCCTTGTATGACGCTGTACGAGCACTTTCCATTTCCTCTTTGGCGAGAACGAGTTGGCCTTGCTGCTGACTGGAAATCTCTCTGAATTCAGATTTCTGGATATCGAGTAATTCTCGTTGAAGGTACACAGTCCGCACTACTGCGATTAACGTGCAAAAAGAAACTACCGGCCCCAAAACTCCCCCAATGTAGCCACCAAACTCAGACCACCGGCTAGATACGGTAGAAAACTCACCATCAAACTGCGACCTATACAAGAAAAAAGAGATAAGAGCCGCAGCTATGACCGGCAGCATAATCAAAGTGCCGAAAACCCAGAAACTCTTTAGATAGCGCATACCACCTCCTTTAGAAAGCGAAATCTACCCGAAAGGTCTCCCCATGCCCACAGAAAACCAATCCAACAACACCGGCGCGCCCTTCCAGCGCGAAGACCGGTACATCGTCATCAAGCGCAGCGACTTGGCGAAAGTGCCAGTTAACTAATCACACCTGCCGCAATCAGCGGCGTGGAGACCATCACATGCAAACCGAGATTCTTTCAGACGAAGAGCTCGCCGAGCTGACTGGCTATAAGGCCAGGGGATATCAGCGTCGCTGGCTAGAGGAACGTGGCTGGGTGTTCGTTGAAACCCGCAGCGGGCGCCCACTGGTTGGCCGCCATTACGTCCGCATGAAGCTGGGCGTGAGCCTTGGAATAATGCCAACGGCGTCGCCACCACCGGTAGTCCCTGCGTGGACACCTGACATTTCGAAGGTGAGGTGAAATGCGCCCAAGGAAGACTGAGAACCGTGACCTGCCGCCCGGCATGTATCGACGCAAGCGCACTAGTAAGAGCAAGAAAAACCCTGGCAAGGAGTGGATCAGCTACTTCTACTTGGATAAGTCTGGGAAGCCGGTACCGCTGGGTACTGACCTGAATCTGGCAAGGCTGAAGTGGGCCGAGCTGGAAGCCAAAGAGAAACCCAAGGACCTGGTCACCATGGGTGCGATCTTTGACCGATACGAGCGCGACATCATCCCGAAGAAGGCGCCGCGCACTCAGAAAGATAACCTGGCGGAGATACGCCAGTTGCGCAGCTACTTCGAGAAGGCTCCAATCGACGGCATCACGCCCGCTCACGTAGCGAAGTACCGCGACGCCAGGACGGCGCCGGTCCGGGCAAACCGAGAGATCGCCACCCTGTCGCACATCTTCAACATCGCCCGTGAATGGGGCCTGACCAACAGGGAGAACCCCTGCCAGGGTGTACGCAAGAATAAGGAGGTGCCGCGGGACTTCTACGCGAACGACGCAATCTGGAGCGCGGTTTACGCGAAAGCGGTTTGTGAATTGAAGGACGCCATGGACTTAGCGTATTTGACGGGCCAGCGGCCGGCGGACGTGCTGGTGATGAGGCGGGACGACATCGAGGGCAATGCCCTCGGTGTGAAACAGAAGAAAACCAACAAGAAGCTGCGGATCATGCTCGAGGTGGACGGAGTGGAAAGTGGCCTGGGCAGTCTGATCAGAAAGATTCTGGAGCGGAACACACCCCATGGATCACCCTACCTGCTGTTGACTGATTCAGGCAAACGGGTCTCGGCGGCCATGCTTCGCCATCGATGGGACGATGCCAGGGAGGAAGCTGTGAAGGAAGCAGTCGCAGCCGGTGACCAGATCCTGGCCGGCCGGATCAGCCAGTTCCAGTTCCGAGACATCCGCCCAAAAGCTGCGTCGGAAATCACTGACATCGACCACGCCAGCCTGCTGCTCGGGCACACCAAGGGCGACATCACCGAACGGGTCTACCGCCGTGTTGGAGCTCTGGCGAAACCCACCAAATAGGGAAAGTTTTGCCAGCGCTGACAAATAATACCATTCCCAAGGGTGTTCCCATGGGTAGTTTTACTAAGCCCCAAAAACGCAAAAAGCCCTGAAAAATCAGGGCTTTGAATGTGGCGGAAGCGTAGAGATTCGAACGGTTATATCTGGTTCAACCTATTACCCTTTCCTTGGACGACATGATGACCTCACCCACCTCAGCTGTCAACACCAAATAATTCGCGGCCTCCAACGAAACCCCATTTCTGAAGCCTTGCCGTCTCACAAGATGCAATTCGTTGCACCTTAGCAGTTGCGCCTTATTTCAAGGCCCGCAGCGCTTGAAGCCCTGTCATGACGCTTGCCTATTGACCCTTGTGGACGTCCCTACCACAGGCTCAATTTCCATTGTCGCCCAATCATTTTCACCACTGTAGAAATGACTCAGCCGGCTCCGCCGGCCGCGCCATGCCCAACGATGACTCTCGAAGGGAGCACCAACGTGTAGTGCCAACCTTTTGGAAAGCCAGGTGTCAATTTTCACCAATTTCCAGCTGCCTATCCACGTGGCACCTTTCTTCTTCGCCCCTATACCAAGCACCTAACGTGAAGCTAGATCAAGCCGGGAATAGGAAGTCCCGCTATTTCTTGAAGAATTGACGGCAGCGCAAATGTCACCAATGCGCCGAGCATCCCAAGGGAAATGTCAAACCAAAAACTCAACATCACGATTATTAAGAGTACATTTATAGCGTACTCTTAATATATATGACCGATCACGAAAAATTCCTAAACCTCTTGACGCGCCCACCATGAAGCCATTTTAATGGAGCCCTCACCTTGGAGGCATTTAATGAAATACGACAATACAGAAACCTCATATTTTCACCACCTCCATCAGCTGACCGACCACAAATCGAGACAGGCCGTGGCAAAAGCATATGCACTCGAACTCTCTAGCCTTTCGGCAGAAGAGATTAAAAAAATCATGAGACACCAAAGCTATGAAATCCCCAAAATTTATCTAAAGGGTTTTGCCACCAAAAAATAAGAAAAACCACCTCTACCGTACTCCCCTAACGGTAGTTCTGAGCGAATTTTTATCGCCAAAATACGGTTAGTAACTTTCCAGACAGACACGACCCCAGTGTTGAAGCACGAAAAGCTTTGAGTGTCTCGGTCTCAGAAGAATTGCCATCACGAGAAACCTGTGTGGCGCAAACTTATATGCCGGATAGTTCTTCTCATACCACTCACTCCTACAGACTCCACCGCTCGCATCGACGACTTCTACCATTACCCCTGTCCTCGTAAATCTGAAAGCAATCAAAGTCTGCAGATAGCGTTACCACTGCTTCGATTGCACTGCGCAAATCAGACCCTACCAGTTGATCTTCATGTCTAAATACGATAGTAGGAGGCAAGTTCCCACCCGACCTTGCAACCACGTAACCCCAGTCTGTCCAGCGATGCTGAAACCAGGCAGGATTGGAACTGTCCGAGTCAATCTTCCGAGCGAAATCGCGTATCTGCTCGACCAGCCCTACTAGGCTCTCAAAGTTTGGCTGTCGATTGTTGAATCGGGTGACTTGGTTGGTCTGTTCGAAAAAGTCTGTACCCAGTGAAGGTGTGATTGGGTATCGCGCGTCGTTAACGACACTTCTAGACAGATCTTTCAATTGCTTTAACTGATCAGGCTCAAGGTTTATATCCAGCCGCTCGGCCATGCACTCGTAGTCATGTCCGAGTTTGCGAACTACACGCTCAACCAGGTCTTCTGGACAGTGTGAATAAAGTTTGACCACCCCGCCCTTCAAGAACATTTCAACCGCATAGCCAAGCAGCAACATTGATGACCGAGCCAGAGCGGAGTCCTTGATAAATACCTCAGAAGACCTAGGGCTCTGATCAGCAATAATCTTAATAACTTCTTCTTTATTCAATAAACACTGTTGCCTCAGTGCCTTTGCCGCCACCAAAAGACCGTCACCTTCTTTTTTCCAGTTTGCAGCCTTAAAAATCCCCTTGCTTTTCGAGCTCACAACCGCTTCTCGGTTACTCATAAAATCCTCCTGACATTCAACGCTCCACATCATTGCAAAAAATTTCGCCTTGAGACACTTGAAATTCTTGAGCCCGCCACCACCTCACTACACAAGGACGCATTATATTATTCGGAGTTTAGATGACCATCGAACGCTGCAAGCACAATTTGTTGCTGACCCTTGCTTCTCAGGATAATCGAGTCATTGCTCTGACAGGCAAATGGGGCACAGGCAAGACGCACCTTTGGCAGCAGGTTCGTGACACCTCGGTAGACGAGACGATAAAAAAAGCAGCTGCCATCTCACTTTTTGGGGTGAGTTCAGTTAATGACCTGAAGACGAAGGTTGCTTACGCCCTAATGCCGAGACTTGTTGACAAGGGTGTCGCTACTCAAATTACTGAAGCTTTCGAAGGGCTCACTAAGCTAGCTAAGGGACTACATCGTAGCTTTAACGCGATGGACAACCTCCCCCTTGTCATTCTACCCACTCTCCTTAAGAACAAATTCCTTGTTATCGATGACATTGAGCGCAAGCACGACAAGCTGCACATTGACGAAATTCTCGGTTTCATTGATGAGTGCGTCCAAGTTCACAAATGTCGGGTACTGCTCGTGCTCAACGATGATAAGCTGACGGATAAGAAAATCTGGGAGCAGTTCCGAGAAAAGGTAATCGATCAGGAGCTACGGCTCGACACATCTCCGGCAGAAGCGTTCGGCATAGCCAAAGGCATCATCAAAACCGAATGGGAGGAAGCACTGGAGAAGGCCACAGTCACCTGCGGCGTCACCAACATTCGAATCCTTTGCAAAATCATCCGCGTCGCCAATCGACTGCTCGAGGGGCACGGCCCCCTTCCAGCCGAGGTTATCGAGAAAGTTATCCCCTCAGTAGTCCTACTGAGCACTATTCATTTTAAATCGCTTCCGGATGGCCCTACATTCGAGTACCTACTTGATTATAACGGTACGGTATCGGCAACCCTCAGAGCCATCCGAGCGCGGCAAGGCGATCAAGATGAAAGCGAAGATGATGCTCAGCATGCACAGTGGGACTCACTGCTGAGCGACTTGGGTATCTACAGCTGTGGTGAGTTCGAAAAACTGGTCGTTGAGGTTCTTCGTACTGGACTATTGGATACACAGGCAGTCCAAGATCTGGTCGAGCGCTACCGACACGACAGCAGGCTGCTGATTTCAGGCAAGGGCGTCGCGCAGTTCATTCAGCATTACAACTGGTATCCCGAGCTCACTACAGAGCGTCTGGTAGCTGAGCTACGCAGCTTGGTTCCAGGCGCAGAATTTATCGAGCCACCGACTCTCAGCTACCTCATGGATCTGTCAGAGGAGCTTACAGGCGGCCCGGAATTGAGCGAAGAATTTTTATCTTCCTGGTCGACAGCTCTAGACGCCGCCCATCCCGACGGGCTAGTACCTCCACAGTGGCCATCCACTCGGCCGATTCGCCCTGAGGTGGAAGCTGTGTTGAACGCCGCATATGCGCGCCTGTCCTCCACAACAACCCTTGCCGAGGCATGCTCTCACATCCGCAAGACCCAAGGGTGGGGCGACGCTGAGGAGCATCTGCTCAAGCACATCAAGGCAACTGAGTACCAAGCTGAGATTTCTAAGGCCAACGGTCGTAACCTTGAAATGATCTTCAATCAAAGCATGCAGTTCGTGCTTCACAAGGCTGCATACCAGGACTTTGGCGATGTGGGTGATCGCTTTGTTAAGGCATGCCGAAGCATTTTGAGAGCCGAACCCAGCTCCCGGCTTTCTGGAATCATTCGAAAATTTTTCGAGTATCACAACCAGGCCGGGCTTCTTTAAAAGCCACTGAAAGCCCTCGCACCCGAGGCTACCTAATCCGTGGTAACACTCGGGTGCGCCCGGTCACCACACTTGCTTTTTGGCTCTGCAAGCCTGGAAAGTGGTTGAGCTTTGCCAGTAAACGTAACCATAGGGTACCGAGCAGCGCTTCCAGAAAAGCCTATGACCGCTTACTAGCTACCAGCTTCTCTCGAATCAAATTGAACAGCTCCGCCTGGTACACGGCATCGTCCAACGCATCGTGATTGCCAGAGCTTTCAGGACTCACAATTTTTTCGATCTCACTCGACCGAGTCGATTTCCAGGTGCACTGAGCGGTACCGAAGAACATCGACTTGATGTCCAACGCGGCGATGCCAAATGGGTTCTCACCGAGGTACAGGTGGAAGTAGTAATTCACGAAGCTCCAGTCGAAGGATGCATTGAACCCCACGAACACTACGGACTGGTCTGCGCCCTCAAGAGACTCAACCCAAGCCTTGAACTGTGACATCGCCTCAGCGGGTTCCATCCCCTCCTCGCGCAGCTTATCCAAGGACAAACCCGTAACCTCCAGAGCCGCAGGAACGAACTCCTCAGAAATCGGCTTCAGGTAGCAAGAAAACTGCTCCTCAGGGTTGGAGGTGAGGCACGCGCCGATCGACAGCATGCTGTACTTGCCCGGGATGGGGCCTGATGCCTCGATATCTACGGAGACGAAAATTTCTTTGTCGGCTTTCATAACTACTCCGTTTGAGCAGCTGCCTGGCTGGCAACCACAGCGTCCATTAGCAGACACCAAAACGCCTGGAATGATCGGAAACGAGGCTCGATGAGGGCAAGAGCAGTTCGCCCCTCCCCCACCGAATCATTGAACCGTGCACACGCCTGGTCGATTACTTATCTTCCATCACTGGAGAAGGACGCATCGAAAGAATGGACTCGGTCAGATCCTTGAAGTCCAGTGGGCGATTCGGAAACGCTTTCGCCATTGCCATTGGATACAGGCGAGTCCGGATATCAGAGTAAGTCCAAGCAGGCTGACCGTTGCGCTCACCGGTGACAGTTGCCAGGTCGGTCAGTTGTTTGTCCGAAAGCCCCATGCCAGCCAAATCCATGCTGAACAGCTCCTTCCGCTCCGCAGCATCCGGGCGAGTGAACTCTTCAACGATGGCAGCACGACGGCGAAGGGCCGCATCCAGCACGGAAAGCCGGTTGGTGCACAGGATCACCACAATGCGACCGCCATACTTACGCAACTCATCGACACCCTGAATCAAGGTGTTCACTGCCACCTTGTCTTCGTGGTGACTCTGGCTCTGCGATCGGGAGGCCGCAATCGAGTCACCTTCGTCGATGATCAGAATTGCCCGGCGCTTCTTACCTGCAGCCTCAGCAACCTCTGCGAAGGCCTGGGTCAACAACGTGCCCATCTCGCCGACCTTACCGGAACCACGAACGCGGTTGCTCAGCTTGAACAGCACCGAGTCCTCAGCACGCGAATCCCGGACGATACGGTTAGCAATGCACTCCGCTGTTGCGGTTTTGCCGGTACCGACGTCGCCATGGAAGATCACTAGGGGGTACTGATCGGCTACGAGGTTGCAGATCGGCAGCACACTTTTATGATGCTGCTTGCTCCACTCGGACAGCTGACCTTGGTTCAGCAGCAGTTGGAGTTGGTTCTGCACACGCTCATAGCGGCCGGCAAACCCGAGCAACACTTTCTCGCGATCAGTCAGCTGGATATCCGGCAGCTCAATGGCCGAGTCAAAAACGGAGGTAGTGCTCATCGGGTGTAGTCCTTACGTTCCATGCCGTAGCCATTGCTGGAGTATTCACGCCCACCACTCTGGGTCAGCTGAGAGTGAGAAATGTCCGCGTAACTGGTCGACCAACTGCACTTCATTTTGCTGGCCATCTTTTCCTGAGCATTCGCATCGTAGGCGTCAACGGTGCCGAGAACGATCCGCAGTTCCGGGCTCGAGAGTCTTGGCCAGAGGGCATTTCCTGGCCGCTGGTTCGCAAGCGAGCCAGACTCATTGACGTAGAATCGCGCAGCCTTGTACTCGACTCCGTAACTCAACAAGGTGATATCGACGTACTCGAGGTAGCCGTACTTGGCCAGAACCTCAATGTCGTGCCCCCACTGACGAGCCTCGGCTTCGGTGATCGCGCCGCTGCTGGAAGCGATCATCACGAGGTCAGCCGTGATACGCCGCATGACCGCTTCAATATCAGTCGTGGTGAAGGTGCTGGTTTGGGTAGAGGTAGAACTCATGCTGCGTCCTCCACCTTGAAGCCTTTACCGAACAGCTCTTTCCACACCTCGAAATCATCCTCCATCGAGGCGAAGTGCGCGGTTTCCCACGATTCCTCGGCCAGTTGAACGATTTCCTTGCGCTCATCCTCGGTGATGCGGCTCGCGACGTTGTTGGTGTCGGATACCGGGTCGATGATCACTACTGCGTCCTGGAATTGAGACACCCAGCCGTTCTCAGGAAACTTGATGACCTCCTTGAGCCCGGATTGAACGATGTACAGCAGGAAGTCCCGGAAGCGCTTCTCCAGCGAGCCAGCCTTGCCGTTCACTTCAAGCACGTGGGCCATGATCAGCTCGATGTGGAAGGATTTGAGCGGCACCTCCTTCCAAGTACGCCAGCGCTTAGCCAGGCGAACCAAGGTGCGGAAGTCCGGATCCTCATCCTTCCGAACCTTCACGAAATTCACCTGACACGGTGCGCAGGTTTCAGTCTTCGAGCCGTCAATCCGGTCGAACTGCCAGCCATAGTTTTCCTTGTTCGGGTTCTCGATAACCGGAACGATATCCACCTCGAGCCCGGTACCCACGAAGGTCACTTTCGCAGCCTTACGCTGGATTTCGAAGTCTTCAACAGACTTGTTGGGGTACAGGTTGACCAGCGCGTCGTAGATTTTTTGGCTCAGGGTCGCGAAGGTCTCTTCATCCACCTTCTGCCCACTGATGTAGAAAACCACGTCCACGTCGGCGGGATTCTGAGCGTTAGGCCGCAGGATGGTGTGCTTGGCAAAGGAGCCTGCCTTCACCACCTTCTTGATGGTGATTTTGTCCTGCTTCTTCAGGCTGTCCTTCAGCGCTGCGATCAGGCGATCGACCTGGGCGTTGTAGGTCTCCCGCTTCTCTTTTGGCAGGCGCAGCACGTTACTGTCGTAATACTTGATCTGAGTGTTGGTGAGTGGCATGTGCCATCCCCTCCTAAGAATGTTGTGTTAGTCGCAAAGCATCCCTACCAGCAGCTACACCACATGCCGACGGATGAGATGGCGCGGCCACTCGAGCACCAGGCCCGAATCGCCCTTACGGCTCACTGCAGTTCAACCATCCCGCACCATCCGAAGAATCCGGCCAGGAAAATTGCGAACCTCAGCTCGCTAGCGTATGATTACTATACGCATAGTTTTTAGATGTAGTCTAGTTTTTATACGCTATCGAGGTTCGAGCATGACAAACGAGTCCAAACCCACGGACAACCAACCCATCAGCAAGGGACGGCAAGGAGCACGTTGGGGCCAGGAACGTCGGTTGGAATTCATCGACTATCGACTGCGGTGGGATGGCCAAATCAACCGCAGCAGTCTTACTGACTTCTTCGGAATCTCGGTACCCCAGGCGTCACTGGACATCACTGAGTACGCGAAACTCGCTGAGAGCAACCTCGAGTACGACACCCGAGCCAGGGTCTACAGGGCTACTGATTCATTCAAAGCAGTCTTCCCGTCCAGCGCAGTTGAGCGCTACCTGGATGATCTGCTGCGCGTCGCCGTTCAGCCAGAGATCCCCTACGGCAGCTTTCTGGGCTGGCAATCCCCTGTCGCTGCCGTGCCCAAGCTGGGTCGGCGCCTGAACGCAGACATCGTTGGGGTAATTCTCCGCGCGATTCGCGAGAAAGAACTTGTCGAGGTCTTCTACCAATCCCTGACAGACCCTGAAGGCGGTGAGCGGATGCTGTCTCCTCATGCCTTGGTGCATGACGGTAACCGCTGGCACGTCCGGGCGTACTGCCACAAGCGTAAGGCTTTCCGGGATTTCTCTCTGACGCGCATCAAACACTGCAAATATGTGGGGCAAGATCGGGATCGGGATGACGAAGACTACGCCTGGAACACCATCGTGAATGTGATTCTCATCCCGCACCCCGGTCTCACCCCAGCCCAGCGCAAATTGATCGAGTCCGACTTCCTGATGGAGAACGGCGAGATGCACGTGAAGTGTCGCCGAGCCCTTCTCTTGTACCTCCTGTTCCAGCTCAACCTGAATGAAGACCAAGCCGATCAGAGGCCCGAGGTCATCCAGCTGGCTCTGAAGAATAGGGATGAGATCAAAGACCTCATCCAGTATTAACACCTAGAAAATCAGCCAACACTTAACACCTTAGCTACCGGAATTGTCACGATGGCAAACCTTGAAAATGATTTCATTTTGATTGCGGGCAGCATCTCTCCCAAAACGGAGAAGCGATTCGTCGATCGGGCCCACGCCTTCACCCGGGCGCTCACCAAAAGCATCTTGGACGCTAACGGCGGACTTGTTGTGTACCTTGCCGGTGAACCCAAAAATGATGATGGTGACCTGCTGACCTTCGATTGGACGGTAGCTAACGAGGCAAGCGCACTTGCCTCGAATTACACGCCGGCACGCCAGCTGAAGATCGTCACATCTCTCAAAGCGATGTCGGACAAGATGTCCGAAGAACAGCGGATGTTCATTCGGCGACTGCAGGCTAAGAAGTTCGCTGAGATCATCTATATCGATGATGACCTTGTGACCGGCGGCAACATCGGGGATGAGCAAGTCGATGTGGCCACTGCCATGATTGCCATGGGTGGAGGCCGTGGAGTATCCGACCGAGCGCACAAAATGCGCAAGAAGCGCCTACCCGTTCTGCCCTTCGATCTGCAGCTCGGAGGCTTCAGCGATGATGGTGTCGGGGCGATCGGCTTGCATAAGGCATTCTTCAGTGACCCACTCTCGATGTTCCCGATCACTGGAGAGCAGGTGAAAGGGGAACTGGGGACACTGTCTTTGCAGGAACCTATTTTCCCGCTGGAAGAGCTGGCAGATATGACCGTGGAGCTGTTCCAGGCAGAAAGGGAAGCTGAACAAGCCTCTCGGACTCCAGATGTTCTGATTCTGACTGCTCTGTCAGTGGAGCTGGCCGCAGCCAAGCTTGCCTGTGGGATTCAGGATGAGACGCCGCATCGGCGCTCTGCGAACCATATCCACTATTGGACGACGATCCTGGACAGACACGATGGCCCGGTTTCGTGTGCGATCGCGTCGCTTGGCTCGGCAGGTAATGTGAACGCCGGCAACATCACTACCCAGCTTTTGTCCGAGCTGAAACCGAAAAAAGTGCTGATGATGGGCATCGCTGGCGGCCTGCGTGGAAAGATGACCTTGGGTGAAGCCATCGTATCGGAGCGTGTTGTGTACTACGAAAGCGCTGCCGCGTTGGCAGATGGAGTCCTGGCCGCGCGCCCTGAAATGCAACGGCCTGGCATGGCAACATTGCAGGATCTCAGCACTTACTTCTCCTCTCCATCACTCTCTGATCGCTTGCAGGAGCGCGCAAAAGCGCTCGGTGTAAGCTTGCCGAAAGAGTCCACAGCCGGCGAGGTTGCACCAAAATTCAAAGCTTCAACTGCAACGATCGTGTCCGGGGAAAAGCTCATCAGAGACTCCGAATTCTTCGCACGGCTGCGACAGATCCACGACAAAGCCTGCGTCGCAGAGATGGAGGCATATGGTGTAGTGGATGCCTGCGAGAAACAAAACGTGCCAGTCTTGGTCGTCCGGGGTATCAGCGATTTCGGCGACGATAGAAAGGATGATCTTTTCCATCGAGTCGCCTCCGATGCTGCTGCCATCGTGGTCGTTGACTACATCATTCACGGCTGGAGCCGGGCCCAAGCTCACTGAATAGCTAAGCCCAGAATGTCGAGCGCCCCTGTATGGGGCGTCCGTTGCGAAAGAACGTCGATGACGTACCTCCCGTCACCATCAATAGTTAAGTGTTGATGGTGGCTCGGAGCGGGTAGTATCTGACTTTGGTCAGGCGCCCTTACTCCTAAGCGTGAAAATGAAGGACGGAGGGGTAAATGCATCTGCGTTTTTGTTGTCCCGGCCTTCATACAGCCACTCCCCCGCAAACCCCTGCGGGCCAGCAACGATAAGGGCATTATCGGGATTTTTCAGATGCTCACCCACTGGGCGCTCCCCGCCTGGCATGAATCCTACGAGCTTGGCCTCCGAGGTGTTCTCTACAAGCAGCTTCCCTTCTTCTGTCAGGTAGCCTCGAAGCACGCCCAGCCCAGTGTTGTGAACCACCAGTGGCTCCCATTTCACATCCATGGATCTCTCCTTAATTTTCGTGGGTTTTGACTACCAAGGCATGTTGCCCTGCTGCCGTCCATCCATGGAACACCAATCGTCCAGGCTGGTAGGCAACGAGACCATCTTGTACTCATTGCGTTCAAGCGTGACCTTGAAAACTGGTATATCGATGTCTCTGCAGATCTTCAAGATCTTGAGCGCATCAGCCTCCGAGATCTTGGCCCCGAGATGAACTGCCTTGAGGGGTGCAGCGACGTTGATACCTTTGACCTCTCTGTCGTCTTCAGGAACCACCCAGCGCCACTCCCGCTCATACCGCCAATCGACAGCCTTACACAATGATGCCGCAATGCCAAAAAGGGCGTTGTAGTCCTTGCCCAAGCGTTGAGCTCTTTGGATGTGGGTGGCGTCGAACAGTTTATTTGTGTAGGCCACCGGCCAAAGAGTGAGAGTCGAAAGGTGATTTCGATGAAGGCCTGTGAAGTCGTACTCCATGGCAAAGCCGGTATGGTTGTGGCCATAGTGACTCCACATCAGCACTGAATCCACGCGCTCACTCAGGCTGCAGATTTTGTAGCTGCTTTTGACCTGATCAATAAGGGTCGAGAGCTGCCCAGCCTGGTGATTCGACGTCAACACCTCTACTTCGTGTCGCCATTGCTCAACGTCTAGGAGACACGGCTCTTGTGCCGAAGCAAGCGCCACCGCCGATGAAATGGGATCTTCGCACGCCAGTGCGGTGACGACCTGATCATCGCTGAAACCTAGCTCAACGAGTTTCTCCCACGCAGCGAGCTTCTTGTAGTCAATCCAGAACGCCGTGTCGTAAGGGTCATTGAACTCACTGGCTAAGCTCAACCAGAGAGTTTTCTTAGCTAGGTTCTCCAGCGCCAGGTCACTGCAGGCTCTGATCTTGAACAGTTGATTGGGCGTGTGAAGGTATTTCTCGCTGATGAGCTCCGGGATGTCCATATCACCGATAGTGGCTGACGAAAAATTCTCAATGAAATCTCTTATCCAATCCCTATCCACACGAATTCCTTTGTCTACCTGACTCGCTTGAACCAGAGAAATTACCACATCTGGAGCCACGCTCTCCCTCACTGCTGGCCTCCCTAACGGCCTGTCCTCCTAGACTGGGTGTGACCCAACGCCCTGGCAGAAACCGAGCTTGGCCATCCTAGCTTGGCCGCTATACCATCAGCTCCTTCCCGGTAAGTGGTTGATACAAACATGCTGAAATTTCTCGAGCAAATCTGGGACTGGGCCTTCCCGGACAAGAGGTCAGAAGCTGAGAAAGAGAAGGAGCGGGAGTTCATTCAGGCTGTCAATCAGCTCAAGACGCTCAGGGTCACTTCCCACGGACGCATGTCGATCGACCCAGAAGAAATTCGCGACCAGGTACTGCAGAGTCGCGAGTCCTATAAGGATCTCATCTCACCGCTGCATCGCAAACAAAATCCAGATTTCGACGTCTAGACCAGCCATATTTGACCGGCTGGCTTTGGGAGTCGACGGCGGTAAGGTGTTCCGCAGGCACGTACTCGACGTACTGGCCCGATGAACCGGGAATCGTACCCTGTCAAGCCGTAGGTGCGATTGGTGTGAAATCACGTCGTTCCTCTGGCGTGAAATGCCCGGCCAACTGCCTTTGTAACGTACTTTCAGGAATGTAACGTTCGCGATGTTACATTCCAAAATTTGAGTTACAGGTTCATGAGCAAGCCGCATGGCACTCAATGTCGGTGTTGATCAACACTGCCGCCAGTCAGCATCTCCTCAACAAACTCGATCGACATTTCGAGCTCGCCTTGTATCTCCTCAAACACAGATTCGAGGTCTGGATGCGTCCCCGAAGCTCGTAGCTCTGTTACAAGTCGCACGAGATCTCGCCCTTTAGCCAAAGGCATCTGGATGTTGCAGTACACGGTGTCTCTGCCGTCTCGGCCCATAACTCCTCCAACTCACTTTGATACGACGAATTGAGAATGCCATCTACGGGAATAGCTGCCGTAAGCCCATTTAGACAGATCTCATGGCGTGCCGGTGCGCACGAATATGAATGACTTCCCGCTCCCACTCCTCCACGAATTTTTCTAGGTCACTCCGGTAGGGCCCAGCAGCGAGCCGTGTAGAGCCGATGCTCGCTTGTGCAAATCGCTCGCGCCATGGCGTGGGAATACTCTGCACGTCGACAATCTCGCGTCCTGAGATACGAGTCGACGTCTTCACGCGGGAGAGGATATGCCTACATGACTCAGCGACCGCTCCCAGATCTCGCTCAACCAAATCCAACTCTTGGAGCAAGGGGATCGCCTTTGGATCGCCAGGTTGAATTGCGAAGAGCGCCCAAAGCAGCCGCCGTAATAGACGCTCGCCATCCATTAAATCATCCATGGATTAGTCCTCCTCACTCTGGGGAGCCTTGGATTCGGAGGCATTTTCAACTGTCCTCCCCTCCCGGTTGAGCACAGCGTTGGGGGTAGCGCCGAGATCATTGAACACGGAGAGTGAGCAAATGCAGCCAGTACAACGCTTCCCATAATGATCCCGTTTGGGATCATTAATCCCTATAAACGCCGTTAATGTGCCATTTTGGGATCATTACGGAGGACGTTAATCACGGCGCATTTTTTGTAGACCCCAACCTTGCTTAGGCGGAAAATAGCCTTATCAAGAATTTACCGCAAGCGAAGACTGGAGCCGGCCCTCCCTTATGAGTTCGAAGATCCTACGCCTTCCAATCAACCCCTCTGGCCGGGATTTTGTGGTCGGCGACATTCACTTTAAAACGATGGATCTGCACCGTGGCTTGCATGCGTTAGGCTTCGATAAAACGAAGGATCGGGTGATCGCAGTAGGTGACCTTATTGATCGCGGGCCCGGCGTGCTGGACGGCCTGAAGCTTCTGGGTGAGCCCTGGTTCTACACTGTCCAAGGCAATCACGAACGGATGCTGATCGACGCTTACCGTGAAAACCCGTTAGCCCGCTATGCAGCTCATGGCGCCGGCTGGTGGCCAACAATCGCTGATGAATCAAAAGGCATGATCATCGATAAGCTGAGTAGCCTTCCTCTCGCGATCGAAATCGAAAGCAGTAACGGGATCGTTGGGATCGTACACGCGGACGTGCCAGCAGGAGTCACATGGCCCAAATTCTTGGCAGAACTGGATAACCAAGCCTTTGAGGATGTGGCGCTTTGGGGGCGAGAGCGGGTGAAAAAGCACTTTCGGGATGGCGTCTCGGAAGCCTGGAGAGTGTGCACAGGCCATACGTGGGTGCCACGTCCGTTGAGGCTCGGTAACGTCCTCGCCCTGGACATCACAGGGGGCGGGGATGGTTCGCTGGCGATCTACTGCGTTCAGGACGACATGACTTACATTGACGGGTTGCCTGCATCACTCGATCAAGCAGAGCGTCTGACTGAAAAGCTACAGATGCTTGGGAAGAAAGCTCAGCAGCTGAAGACAGCTTTGAACGGAAACAAGCTAATTGAATCCCAGATCCATGCCGTAACGGTCGACGTGACCTTGAAGCAGGTGACTTCAATGTGGCTGCAGGTTCAAGAGGGCGTGGTTGAGCAGCAGAAGCTGGTAAATGCTCTTCACGGCCTAAGCCTAGTGAATGGTGAGCGGCGCAGCGCCATGCTCGATGAGCTTTGCAGCAAGCATGCCGGAAGCCAGACTGAAAGCCTGCTACGCCGGCTCCTTGGGTAAGGTGGTTACATGGAACAGATGATTAGCCTTAGCCAGGCCCGGCGCCGATGGCGTCGTATCCTACGGCTGGTTGAGCTGGGCTGGACGGTGGTGATCACCAAACAAGGCAAACCGGTGTGCAAAATAGAGCCGCCACTGTGAGCTCAATACCTCAAGTGCCTTCCAACCCGGCTTCTACGGTACCAGCCAGGCTGATCAAACACTTCGCTAGGCTTAGAACGGCCTAAATGGCGGCTTAACCTCGTCTGACACCCTCCAGTTTGATAGGCTCGATGCTTGGGTCATACACTAATGGAGTAGTTATGCTTCAGGTTGCAAGCGGCAAGCTTTTCACCCACCCCGCGCGCTCAAATTTGCTTAGGGGCGTGCTCTACACAAATGTTCATTTACCCCATGATACGAGCGTGGAAACTGCTATAGGCACGTTCACCCCTCTGGCTCACTCTCGCCATGGCAACGCCATTAGCTGGAATTTTACAGAACAGGTGGAGGGGACTGAAAATGGCCCGGGAATTTTAATCTCAAACGGCATAGATACATATATCGACGATTGCGCCGACATAATCTCTTTCGCTTTGGACTGCATTTGCACGCCGAGCTCAACAGTCGCGGAAAGGCTGTTAAACAAAGGCGGCCGCCGCAGCCGCGACTCAGCAAAGAAACTTTTACCAAAATTCTTTGAAGAAGATATCTATGTACACCAGGGGCTAATCCCACAATTTCAAGCATTGACCAAAGATCTAATAGGTCTGCCCCGCGCAAAATTTACAGGCGTAATGAAATCCATCCGGACATATGTAGCAGCACTCCACCGCCTGGAAGAAGATGTAAACCTGGCTTATACGCTTCTGGTAATGTCACTTGAAACACTGGTTCAAGACTTTGATGGGTATGAAAGCAACTGGTCTGACATCGAAGAGCGTAAACGCCGCCCACTGGAAAAGGCACTCGAAGGGGTTGACACCGTTCAAGCCGACATCATCAAAAATACTCTAGTAAAAGTAGAGCATGTCGCAGCAAGCAAAAGATTCAAAGCATTCATAAAAAAGCACATTACTGATGATCACTTCTCCCCTCAGGCATCTGGCGAAACCGCACCTGTGGGCAAGCGCGACTTTGAAACTGCATTGAGCAATGTGTATGACATTCGCTCTAAATATGTACACACTCTAAGACCTCTGCCTAACGAATTTTTGGCATTCTCGGATTCTAGAGAGGCCGTCCACATAGGTGACGATCTTATATTTACAATCAGGGGCTTGCGAAGAATAGCGAAAACAGTAATCCAATCCTTCATACTTAATCAAGAGAAAATCATCAAAGAACCGTACAACTATTCCCTAGAAAGCCCAAACATTATCAGGGCAAGAATGTGCCCAAGCACGTGGATATCCAGGACTGACGGTTTGTCAGCAAATAGCTACAGATTCTATTTTGATGGATACATTTCCCTCCTAGATCAGTTTTTTGAAGATTTCCCAAACAAAAAACCTTATGATGTGAAGCGCCTACTTGAAACGGGTTTAAAGCAACGCGCCCAGCTGAAGCCGGAGCAACACAGATCGCTCATCGGCCTATACTTAATATTCACAATGATCACCCACGCTTCCAACCACCCAAAAACCAAATTAAAGAAGACAGATTTCGACAAAATAAATACACCATCGATCGAATCCCTCATAACGCACATAGCTACCGGAGAAGCCATCGACTGGCCTATCACTGAGCAAATAAAGTACCATGAGGGCTATTTCAAAAAACGATACAAAGCATATGAAATAAAAATACCACGCAAATTAGAAGCCTGCCTAGAACTAGCTCTTGCCGAGCGCTACAGGGAATCCGGCGAACTTCCCAAAGCTGTCGAGAAACTAAAATCTGCCACGCTCGACTACCCGGAAATCCTGGAAATTCAAGAATTCGCTAGATCATTCCCTCCAGACAAACCGATCGACTGGCTTCTAATCGTATACCCTGCCCTCGCAGAAGAACGGCCAATGAGCACTCTTGATTTGAGTGGGCTTTAGCTTCAAATTTTGAAAATGGCCTAAGTTTAAGTGTTTGTTACCCAATTCGATACTGTAGTCCACCCACGGGTTATTCCCCTTACCAACAAGGAGTTCCTCAATGCTGGCAACCGACGATCCTTTCGAACTGGCCGAGCGGTACCAGAACCAGCGAGGGCAATGGGTGGTAGGTGGACTAGAGACCCAAGTCTTCTGGCCAAATCGTCCTCAAATCGTCAGGTTCGAGGGCCTTGATTTCCTTCTGCAGCCGGCAGTGGTCGATGACCAGCACCGCAGTCTTCCTGCGATCGCGATTCGAGCAAATGGCTTTGGGCTAACGGTTAACGAGGGCCGTGCAGCTGTCATGCGCTTGGCGACGGCTATCGCTTGGCGTGAAAGCAAGAAAGTAGACATCGTGATGTGGGGTGGAGGGAGTCACCCCCACCGTGTGGGTAGGATGCTCAATAACGCTTATACCGAGTATTTCTCGGGCGAAAACCTTCATGTCCCACAGAGCGAGGAGGCTCGGAAAGCGCTGGCCTACTACCGTGAAGGGCTATCACTGGGTAATCCGTTTTACTCCTTCCTAGGCTTCTACAAGGCCTTTGCACGCTCTCTTCCCAATGGCCGGGAGCGAGGGCCATGGATTCAGCAGGCCCTGCTTCGCATGACGGACAGAGAGGCAATCTCGCGACGTGAAGAGCTGCAAGCGCAGGGTGACAACATCTCTGAGTACCTGGCCACACAAGGACGTCATGCGATCGCCCACGCCGAGCGTGAGGATATCGTCGATCCAGACGATCCGGACGACCACCAGCGAATTCATCTCGACAAGCCACTGATGCGCCATCTCGCGGAGCTGGCAATGGAAGAGCGGCTCGGTGTAACACCTCCGTCGGCATACGAACGAGATCACCTCTACGAGCTAGAGGGGTTCCGCGCTTTGTTTGATGACGAGCAGCTAGCAGGGCTTCGTGGAGGGGCCTTCACCGAAGGCCGAGACTACGAGTTCCCTGACGAACTCTATGTGGTAGCGCGTAAGGGGCAGACTGCTGTTCACCTCGGTCTCATGCGCATGACAGCCAGTCGCATGGACGAGGGAAAGTTAGGCATACAGCTTGATTCCGCCAATGGTCGAGTGTTCTTTGTGTTCTGGATGGATTTCGCAAATGAGCGGCTTATCTTTGACCCTATTCGGGGCTGTGGCTTACTCAATGCGAGAAGGGAGAGCCGAAGCGACATTCAGTCCGAGATCTTACTCCAGGAGTTCAGATTCCTCATGTACTGCAACGGTTCGGTTGAGATTTGGTCTTCCGACCGAGAACGCAGGATGGGCAAATCAGAGGCCTACATACTGCCCGTCAATTGGAGTCCGAACTTCGCAGACCATCAGCAGACCCTCATTGAGCTGAACGAACGATTGCAGGCCATGCCAGAGATTGAAGTCGAGGCGGGAGGTTGACGAGGTGGTCTGATGAGTGCTGAAGACACCGGCCGCGTCCCGATAACAGGACTCATCCTGCCAGTGAGGTTTAGAGATTGGTACGCCCTGCGGTCACTTGAAATGGTGACCATGGAGCTTGCGAAACTCTGTGGGAGTCATGCCTTTCAGTGCCTTGAATTGCCGGTTGAAGAAGGCCACCGAGGTGTAGCCGACCTCTTCAGAAACCTGGGCAATCACTGAACCGCCCTCCATCAACAAAGCGCACGCGCGTCCAACCCTGAGCCTGGCGATGTAATCGAGAGCACTGCTTCGGGTATGCCGCTTGAACATCCGGTGGAATGCCGAAACGCTAACGCACGCCATGTCGGCGAGCGCCGGGATAGAAAGCTGTTGAGCGAAGTTCGCATGGATGTGATCCAGCACCCGGTGAAGCCTGGAACTGGTCAATCACCAACTGCAATGCAGAATCAAAAAAGCCCGAAACCAACAACTTGGCTTCGGGCGTTTTTACGACCAGACGCTAGAAAACACTGCTTACACGTGCTTCAGATCTCGCAGAATGGCATCCCCTGCCCGGAGAGACAGAGCAGCCATTGTGAGAGTCGAGTTCACAGTGCCCGCCGCCGCCATCGCAGCACCAGTTGCGAGGAACAGGTTGGGATGGTCGTGAGTCCGCAACCAGCCATCTACCACGGAGTCCTTGGGATCAAGCCCCATGATCGTGCCGCCAGTAATGTGGTTGTTCGGGGTGAAGAATGATGTCATCTCGATCTCGGTACCGCCGAGCGCCTCGGCAATTCGTTTCAAATGCTCGCGAGACAGCGTCGCGGATTTGCGAACGTACTCACCCACGTCGTAGGTCACTTCAGGGTGCGGGATGCCAAGCGCATCACGGTGAGTCTTCGACAGCACCAGACGGTTATCAGGATGAGCGAGCCTCTCATGGTTGACGTACATGTCGACACCATGAGCAGTCCTACGGCGAATCTCTTCGTCCAGTTTCCGACCGACCAGGCCCATCGACAGAGCCTTCATGCCCGCGCGCGAGTTCTGAGCCGTGTTGTTGTACCCGATTTGGATGGCGGAGTAATCCGCTCGGAACGGGCCATCGCCGAAGTTCGTGATAGAGTTCATCTGCACCGAACCACCGCCCGACCAAATCGGCTCAGCCGACTGGAAGCTCATCCCGATGCCAGGGTGATCCATCATGTTGCGGCTATGAATAGCCTTACCTAGAAGAACTGATGATGATTTCTCATCATCAGCTGTGCCCCGCCCCTTGCCACTGGTGGCTAACCGCTTCCGACACGCACTGCTCGCTCGTTGAGCAGTGACAAGGCTAATCGGATGCCAAGGCTCGGCGTCTCCTCGTCTCCTCCCAGATAACTGCATCAAGCACGCCGAGATTTTCGACTGGGTAACCTCCTCTACCGTTCTGCGCGTCGAGTAGAGCTGCACGCAGTAGAAGCGCAGTTTGAAGATATTTGTATCCAGCTGAGGCACCATAAGGACTTTCACATCCGGTTAACGTCATCCAGGCCCGAATCGGCTCATTATCAAGGTAATAAGCATTAGGAAAAAACTGGCACAGCATTTCAGTGAAGACCGACCTCCGCGTTTCAACCCCCAACACTGTCAAACGATCAATTTCAGTCATGACTACATCGTCCCGATGGCGCGGATCGGCTCCGATGACGCGCATAAGCGAAACAGATAGCTCGCGGAAATTACTGCTTTTACCTTGACGCTCCCATCCATTGGCCTGGAATCGGCTTCCGTCGCCAAAATCCCAGAGCCTACGTAATTCGTGATAGAACGCTTCATTTTTCTTAGGTGTCCAGTACCGCGCCTGTACCTCAGCCGCACTATTAAAATGCGCTCGCAACTCTTTCTTCAGATTTCTAAACGTAAGCATCTGCGTTCTGCGAAAATCCAAAATTGAACCCATAGCAGTTATAGATTTCTTTGTCGGCAGACGAAGGTTAAACACGCGTCCCGCTGGGTCAGAAGTGTTTCGAGCCGAACCAGGCTTTCTAGTCTGAACTGCCTCCACATAACCATCCAGCCAACTCTTGTTAAGGATCACGCAAGATTTTTTTGCTTCGAAAACCCATGTCTTAGCAGCTTCAAACACAGAGCTCGATATCTCAGAATGTCCATTAATTTCATGATTAGTGGCAAATGCTGCTTTCGAGAGGTTCGAAGAACCTACGAGCGCATGACAACTTCCACCAGGTTCGCGCCAGAACATAGCCTTGGGGTGAAAACCATCAATCAATTCTGCAACCAGAAAGTGCGCCTGTCGCGATCGAGGCAGCCAGCCTATAACCTTCTCACAGGCCGCTCTCCTAGTAATGCCAAAATCTTTCCCTACGATAAACGCGAAGGATTTACACTGAGCCCCCAGCTTAACACTGGTGTCCCACTCAGTAAGATACGCACTAAGGATGTAGAGCTCTTCTGATTCCTGCAGCGCTCGGTGATAGAGACTCTGGAGATCGGAGCCACTGTTATAAGGCAAAAGCACAAGATCCATGACGTCAAAAATTCCTTAATTGTAGACCTAAGCAACAAACCCCTGAGAGCAAACAAGGCGTCATACCTACGCCGACAAGCCCAAGTCTCGCCACTCCTCTGCTCAGCGTTGACTATGCCCCCGAAACACCCACTTAAATAACCAACTCGACTCTATCCAAGGATAGGTTCACCTCTCCACCCGCTGGTCGAGCCTTCCCGTGCCAACATGCCCTGCTGTAACATCCGGAAGCTATGAAACCTTGATACGCAAACTCTTCCCTGAAGCACCTTGTGATGCATGACAGCAGATCCCATTGCGCGGTCGCCTGTCGAGCATCACTCCGAGTCCAGGCCGAGGTGGGCCAGTTCTACCTTGGCAGATGGTCGGCTCAAAATTGCGGCTGCTAGCCGCACTTCCCTGCTGACCGGGCTGGCACTGTTCTGACGGAGTTCAGTGCCATGTGGCCATCACCCCCACGCGGGTGGTGGCCATTTTTTTGCTTTGCTCAGACTCGGAATCAGCCGCTTCGCAGTATCACGAGAAGCACATGATCAGGGGGGCTATCACTTCCGGATTGACCAGCTTCGTAGCCTCTCCGACAACCCATGTTCCTACCGGCCACGCCACCTGCAAAACCATCAGAATCGTGAAAGTCAGAAACGCCCGGAGCAGAAACTCATGGGTCATTTTGATGCCTGTTACCTTCCGATTCACCTTGGGGTAGTTGTTAAGCACAGCGTGAGACAGCTCCTTGGCTAACGCTGCCTTCGGTGATCCTTTTTTCCAGCTACGAGCTAGATCCGATGGACTCACCACATCAAAGCCATCGACTTTAAGCGTTTTGAACGCCCAGCCCCCTGCCCTCAACAGATATGCAACAGCCCAGGCGAATACAAACAGACCAAGACAGCTCAGCCACTTGCTTGATTTGTCGTTCCACAAGCTGGGTATCAGTGACACCAAAACCGGTATCAGTGCCGTGATCGCAGCGAGGTAGATACCTGCTTTAGCATCAGCACCTTTACGTCGATCAACCTCCGCATCAAACAGTCGTCGGGCCTCTTCTAAAACCACATCACTGTCTCGAGACCAATCACCATCGCGCACGGACAACGCCATGCTACGACGCCACTCATCGTCTCCCTGCTGCTCATCGGATGACAGAGGAATGATGGTTGGCCAGAGCCACTGGAGTCGCTGCTTAAGCATGAACAACTGCTTTCCCCGTCAGCTCATCACAGATTGCAGAAGCGATTGGATACCCCGTGAGGTTCTCAATCCAGGCCCACTGGCCGTTAGGGTTTATCTCCAGGAACCAGAGCTTGCCGGAGCGATCACAGATCAAGTCAATGGCCCCATAGCGCAGACCAAGGCGAGCCACTAACTCGATGCACTGCCGTTGCACCTGTACAGGGAGAACAATTTTTTCGTGCCGTAGATCAGGACGACTGCCTTGGCGCCAATCAGTTTCAGTTTCGGGGTTTTCTTGAGACCAGATCGCCGTTGCAAAAACTCGCTCACCAACCACCGTAACCCGCACATCGTATTGCTTCAGGACTTCGGTCTGGACAATGAAGGGGGTCAACGCAATGGCTTCGGCCTGGTCGTCGTCAATCTGCCCGAGTCGAGAGGTGAAGATGACACGCTCAGTTTCCCCCGTGAGCACAGCTTGGCGAAGCGGCTTGCCAATGGCCTGGCCGCCCTCAGTAATAACCCGAGCCGATGAGATGTCGTTTGTAATCAAAGCTTGGGGGACATGGAAGCCAATTTCATGGGCCAACAGCAACTGCATCGGCTTGTCTTCAGCCATGAAGATCTTGGCGGGAGAATTCAGCCAGCGCCCCTCCAAACGCGAATACAAGCTTTTGAGAAAGCTGCTCCACTCTGCCTCGATATAGGCGCGCTCCCCTGCATCCTCTACCTGGTCAGATACTGATGGTGCGCCTGGCCGACGGAAATAGGCGGCTGAAATCTGAGAACCCCGGACAGCCTCCCCGCCCAGTGAAATTGACCAAGCATCACGCGGATGCCCCGCCATCGTACACAGCGCCTGCGGGAGCATCTCGGTGTTCAGTCGCATGTGAGGTTCACCGCGCCGACGGAGCTCTGCCACGACATAGTCCATCGTGATGTCACGACGATTAGTAACCAGCAGCAACATGGTGCGCGTCCAGATCAGTCTGAGTAGTAGCGAGTGTCGAGCCCGAATGTTGGATCGCCATTGTCGTCACGCTCCAACTCGACATTGGTCTTGGTGATCAGCTCGAGAATATGATTGGCCTCGCACCGATCATCGCGCTCGGTGTTTGCATCTGTCTTGGTCACCAACTGCAGCAGCTGATTGCTGGAATCAAAGTCACGCAGCTCAACGGAGGACTGACCACGATAGGGAGAAGGGTCGTCATCGTCGCTCTCGACCTTTTGGTAGGTCTTGGTCAGGAGTTCAACCTGCCAGCACGCCTCGTCATCTTGTTCTGCGTTGACCTTGGTCTTGGTCATGAGCTCATTCAGAGCCCCATCTGCAATGATCGGCACTACTCCTGCCGGCGAGTCGACCGCCCACATGTTGAGCTCAGAGGAGTAGTAGCCGGGAATCTTATCTTCCCCTGTCCTTGGTGTGGCGAACCTCGAAAGGAATGGCGATGTTCCGGGCACATTTGCTGATGCTCCCAAGCTGGCTTCTCCTATGCCGGCGAGTCGCGAAAGGCGACAACAGACTGACAGTACCATTTGGCCACCATGGCGGTAAATGAAGATCAAGCCTCAATAGAAATCCACCGGAACAGCGCGGACTCAACTCGCATACGAAGAGGTGCTCAAGCTAAAGTCTTTCACAGACCAAAAGATCAACCGCTTCAAAAAGGCTGCTAGCGCCACCAACGCCATGGAGACCTTCTTGAACTACTTCTACGATTTCATCATCGGCGTCTTTGGTTCACTCCTGGCCACAATCATCACTGACCAATGGAAAGCCAGGCGGGCTTTGAACCGCTCCTAGGAAGCCGATCATTCGTAGTCAATCCAAGTGACTGAAGCGGCAAGGCTGTTGATCCCAAGCGGAATACAGATTCTTGCCGTCCCAATAGCTCACCCTCCCCTGATCATCCACAGAGCGTTTGGCACGGAATACAGTTTCTATCCGCCTCATCGCCAGTATCTGATGATCAAGCACAGGTATCTCATGCCCTTCCAAGCCATGAGCGTCTTGGAACAGGTTCCGCCTAGGTAAGCACATGAGCAATGCGGCCTGCTTGGTTTCCTTGAGAACCAGTGCGAACGAATTGGTGATGGTGCTGTAGCCAGTATGGGCATGGGTTACCAATGCCTTCTCTCCGGCCTGGACGCGTCGCAACAAAGACAGCACATGCGAGTCGGAAACCAACGTCGACTTATCCTGGACGATTCCTTGCTGGGCCTGATTACACCACTCGGCAACGTCACCTGAATCCTTGAGTTCAAGCACGCCATTTGAAGCCCGCGCGAACTTATGAGCACTAGGGAGGTACCTGGATGTCGTCACGAAAATGCCGTGACTGACTCCGTCGTTCGCGACCACGCCACGCAATGCCTGAACAGCATCGAGCCGGATAGGATGCCTGGGTGAATACCGCTTCGCCTGCACGTATGTCAGCGTGTCGCCGAGAGGGCCCCGCTGAAGCAACCGAACGTCGACACCGCCGTCTCCTACTCCAGGCCCTACCTGTGATTCATAGCCCTGGGCTTGGAACACACGGTAGAGCAGAATCTCGAACTCCCGGGGGGTGAGGTTGTACAAGCGCTCGGGACGAGCTTGGAAATACTGGTAGAGCTCAGCATAGATATCGCTGAAATCTTCGACGATCAGGCTACAGACCCATTTCCAATGGAAGTATTGATCGTATGCGGCCTGCATTTCTTCCGTCGTTGCGAAGAAGTAGTAGGAGCAACCGTCATTGTTATCGAACCAGAAACCATGCGATTCGCATATCTGGTCAAGCTCTGCCCGCAACCGGGGATCGAGATCCTCATCCAGCAACCGGGCGAGATCTCCGCTGCTGTATAGGATGAAGACCACAGCCTCTTCTCCGGGCTCACCATCTACGCGTTCGGCATAGGATGTGAATCCACTGTCGTACCAGAGGTCATTTCTCTCCGCCCATGACTTGATGTCGATCTGTGCATTCTCTACTCGCTTCTCCAGCTCGCGATCAGACAATTCTGGCAACGCCTTAGCCCCGTTCCCTTCGCCTATAAATCTACATCGTCAAAGATATTCCTTCCGCCATTCTGTGCAGATGGGCGCATGAAATCGCTTCGGCCGACCGCAGGCTCGTCTCCCCTTTCCTGGGATACCTCACTCACCCAATCGTCAACTCGACGCCTTTGGGTATCGACCACATCTTCCACACCAGGCCACTCAGGGAAAGCCGCTTGGATCCCCTCTAGCTCCTCGATGAATTCAGAGAGGTGGTAGTCAGGATCGTTCTCATAACTGTATGACTCCTGCTGAGACTTGCGAATCCTGTCTAAATCAGTCAACACATACTTCTGTACATCGTTGTAGAAATTCTCCCGCTCCTCGTCATTAAGGAACTCGTGCATCTCTTGGTCGTGGATGTACCCTAGCTCATCATCATCAAATACAAAATCGTGGATCTTGATCGAGATTGCATCCCTGGCTGACTTCGGCAAAAGACCTTGCCGAAGCAGACGAAGAGCCAGGTCAGACGAATTCGTGAACAGGTTTCTCGCGAAGTCACGAACCAAACCGGAGTGAAGCTTTCCGTCAAGCTTCGAATAGGTGCGTAGAAAAACGTCGTCAGCCCTACGCAGCAGGAACGAGTACAGCCTTCCCCGCCTCGCACGCTCCACATCAGCCTCACATGTGACGTATTCACAGCATCGTTTCGCGATCACTGCAAACATGCTTGAGGGCAAAATCGTAGCGTTCTGAACGCCTGTGTCGCCGCACGTCACCAGTTCCATCAATCGCTCAATGGGTGTGCCATTCACAAAAATTTGCAGATGATCTGGACTCTGGGCAAGTATCAACGCAAACGCATCTCCAATCGTAGGATGCTTGTACTTCCAGAAGCGTCCCTCGGCTGTATCTGCTAGCTGTACAAAGCTTCCCCGGAGGCTTTCTAGAGCCCGTATGCAACCGGCTTGGCTACTACCTAGCCTCCCAACTGCATGGTTCTCATCCACAGAGAGATTGACCGGGCTTTCAAGAGCGCCGTGCTTCATGTAAAGCACAGCTAATGCAGCTTGGCTTTCGTCATCCATACCCTGCATCGTTTCGACGAGCCATCGTTCCTGCTTAGCGACAAACTCGTCGATACCTTTCTGGCCGATCTTGAGGCTCTTGGTGAACTCAACACTGCCCAAGCGCCGAGCTGTCTCGGGAGCGAACCGGCTGTGCGCCGCCACCGCAGGAAGGAACTCCTTCAAGGCTGTCCGAACTCGCTGAGATTGGTTCCCTAGCTTTATGTGGTTGTAGAGGATCTCTGACTTTTCCCGGGAGGTCAGCTCCTTGACGTCAATGACCACCTGGCTCTCCTCTATCAAAGGAAACGCCGTTCTCTTGAGGTCGCGTCGTGCGTTTTTGTAGATGTAATCACGGCTAGTCAGGACTACTCGATGGCCAGCTCGAATCATCGTCGAGAGCGCCGGGAGTATTCGGTTCCACTCCATCACCAGGTCAGCTTCGTACTGCATCGCCCCGAAGGCGTCATCAACCCATATGAGCTGGGATGTTTCCTCGGTATTCCAGTGATCTCGTATTTGCTCAGGCCTCTCCAGCTTCAAAACAAGACTTTCCCACTTGTCCATCGCACACATGGCCATAAGCGAGGCGATCGTCGTTTTGCCAGCAGCGGGCTCCCCAACCAAGAGCACAAAGCCATGCTGCTGCAGAGCCTGAAGGGCTTTTCGATAGGTACCGGTCACTACCAGCTTTGCCAGATCGGGCAGCTCAGTCAGCAGCGCCTTTGTCTGCTTGTATCGTCTCTCATCCAGGATCTGACTGAGGTCGCCCAGACCATAGAGCCGAGGCACATTCATGCGGAGGCTACTGTTCAGTTGGATTTTTTCGCATATCCACGTCGAGCCCAGCAAGAGAACGTGCTTTGCACCCTCGCTTTCAAATGCCTGCTTGATTTTGAGATGACTTTCCCCAGTCCAATCAGCATTGGTCATGAGGACATAGACGTCACACACTCCCTGAGCGACAAGGCGGCGCACCTTGGTGAGCTCTGCTGCCACATCGGACAGCGAAAGATTGTGCTCACGGCGTGATGTGAACTTGCACTGGATGACGTATTCACCTTCATAGAACTCATTTGGCTGAGGCGACCACCTACCTTTGAATCCTCCGTCGCGCCCCCCGTCGTTCCCCTCAAGAAACGTCTCCACCGTCTGCCCCAACACGGTGGAAGCCACTGCCATGCACAACTGCTGAAAGCTGTGCCAACCCAAGAGGTGGAGGTCGTATTTTGGAGTAGTCATACGGCATTCGATCCTTGCAGCCAAACCACAGGCCAGATAATTGCCATCATAGCGAAGTCAACTTGATCCCGAGCTGGATCACAGTCAGAGCGTTGTCAAAAAGCTTGGTGACATCAAGCTTTGGTGGGAAGTGGTGAGCCATGGCGATGATGCCAAGAGGCTGACGGCTAGAGAACAGCTAGCAGCCATGCCCAGGACAACCGCAAGCCACCACCGAAAGGAGCCGTCATCATCAGTAGTCGATGCAGGCTAGCAGCCCGTATCACGCTTAGAGCCTGCCTCAGCGAAGGATTCGCCGACAAATGAAAAGGCCTCCCGAAGGAGGCCTCTGAGGAGCTTATTGACGCCAGGTCTCTACAGTTTCTGCGCCGTACTCATTCTTCCACGACTTGAGAACGGTGTGGTTACCGCCCTTAGTCTGAATCACTTCACCCGTATGTGGGTTCTTGTACGTCTTAACTTCGCGAGGCTTGCGAGTGCTAACAGGCTCCACTACCGCGCCCAGACGGCTGCTGGCTTGCGGGTCGAGAATGTTGATGACATCTCGCAGACTGAAACCGTATTCGCCCAGGAGAGTACGCAGCTTGCTTTCAAACTCCATCTCCTCTTTGAGGCCGTTGTCTTCCTTTAAGGCTTCCAGCTCTGCGAGCTGAGCTGCGAGCTGCTGTTCCAGGCGACGGTACTCGGCAAGGCGCGACATTTTGTGAATCCTGTTGGTTGTTGGCTGGCTGCAAGAGTACAGCGATACCGTACCGCTTATCCAGAAAAACGCTGGATTCACTAGCAAGACGGAGCTGCGCGTGAACTTGACTCCTGTTTGCGAAGGGCTATGTCAGGGCAGGCGCTACGGAATGTGGCGACTTGGCTAGAGCTTCCAGTGGCGCCTCATGATGATGGCGATTTGGGTCTATCGTTCTCTCGAATGCAGCGTTTCTATACAGCTGGTTTCAAGCCAGTTGCTCAAGGCCCGCCGCATTCCGAAATGCCAACTCTAACGACAGGTGCATACCATGGAACTTCCTGAGCCACTTCTTTCTGCAGTCAAAAAACTATTTGACGGGCACCATCCATACTGGCACCTCGCACGGGTGCGAGAAAGTGAAATGCCAAACGCTTCCGCCAGAGCTGCCTGGAAAGCTGCTAGGCAAATGTTTCCGACATTAAAATTTCGCGATGAACCAGGAGCAGGTGCAGAATTCCTCACTTTCCACCGGGATATGATGCGTGAATATAAGTGGCTCCTCGAACAGTTTCCTGACGTGAAAATCAGTTACCAGCCATGGACTTCAATACCCGATGATGTAGCGAATTTCATAGAGAAAAACTTTAATGTATCTGCAGGACACGTCAACGCGGGAAGTAAAGAAATTGATAAATTGATAAAATCAGGCTCCCTTGACGAACTCGGGGCTTTCATGGAGCCGTGCCCAGATGACAATCAAGAATTTGGGGCTGGATTGCATGATTTGGCACATGGTGCGGTTAGCTATATAGAGGAAGGGAATGGTTTGGCTAGGGACTTCAGCATGGGTAGCCCGTCTACAGCCCATCGAAATAAGGTCTTCTACCAGCTGCATGGTTGGATTGATGAATGTTATGCGGCTTGGCAGACCGCCCACAACCAGAGTCCAGATACAACTCCAAAAGCGCCTGGCGAGCATGGAGGTCATGTAATGGGACATGCACCGACCGATGAGAAAATGCTAAAAGATGCCATAGAGACCGTTGATACAATACTAAGATTTGAGCGAGCCTGGAAACGTTAATTTATTCTTCTAACACCAAATTTAAGCCCGCAAAATTGCGGGCTTTTTTATTTTCCCGGCTAGTTGAGGCAAGCTTAGAAAATGGCTACACCAACAACTCGGAAAAAGGCCACCTACAAAACTGAGGTTCATACCTCCTACCCAGGCCTGCAACCAGCTCACTTACGCAAGCGGAGCGCGCAGGCCAGGAAGGCCGAAGACGTGAAAGGATGGAAGCCCGACAGGGTCGAGACCGTAATGCGGGCTCGATTCACGACAGCCTGGCCGCGCAGCGGCACGCCCAAGCTGTAGCTCTCAGGCAAGATCGCTTACTTGTGGAGCTTACTGAAACGCTCGATCACGACGCTTGGTGCGACGCTAGGCCATGCCTCAAGATTCCCAGACTTGCGCCAGAAATTGATAATGCTCCAGACAAAGTACAATGCGGGCACTGCACCACCAAGCATTGAATAGCTGTGCAATACAGGCATAGCTCCCGTCCTAGGGTGATCTGCGAGAACTGGTAGAAGAGCAAGAATAAACACTGCTACGTATGCCGCCGCGAACCAGATAGCTCCGTAAAACAGCATATAAATCGGTGTCGCCAAGCGGAGCTTCGTCAAAGTGCGAATCCGTCCACCCTCCTCCCTGAAGCCATACATCGCACCCGTGTTCTTGAGTTTGTTCCTTGACTTTTTGTAGACACAATAAAAATCATAGTGCTTACCAGCTTCGATTTCTTCGTACAGCTGAATTGGAATGACGGTATTCGGCACCAGAACACCATCAATCTTCATTATTACTTGAACACTACCCTCCCTGTGCTCAAAGACTCGAATATCTTCAAGCTTTCCAGAGACCTTGATGTAATCAGCAATCACTATGACTAACTCCTGTCATAAAATCTTCCATCACCCGTTTTCAGGCAAAGGGAGAGCGTCAGCAGCTTCACCAGGAAGCCGCTTATTTCAAAAAACTATTTTTTAGTGCAAGCGGCCAGGGCTAATAAAGAACCCCTTCGACCCCAACTTCAAAAAATCGCGCAATCCAGCCCGGCCGCCATCCCTGCGAAACGACGCTAGGACATACCGTGAATTCAGCGTAGTAACGACCCAAAAGCGGCCTTCTTTCTGAACGCTCTGGATGTCGGATGTGCGTAGGTAGTGCCCATCAGCAAATCGTCCGATCGGATTTGCTGCACGGACATGCCCGAAGACCACACCCACAGCGCTGCAGGCGATGATCTGGACATTTACCAGAAACGCGGTCACAGGTTGTGCATAGCCCTGGCCAGCGGCACGACCTATGCGCAAGAGATCGAAATCTGTGTACCGCCGGCTGTGAAGGTCAACGGCGTAGACATTTGAGACTGCCAAAGAAAAACTCCTCGCTCAGGCTATGTATTTGGTAGGAGTCAGAGACAAACTAAGCCGACGCTCGGTACAGCTCCCTGACTTTACTCAGGTTGGCTGGATCGAAGTCGGTATCACATGAGTCGTTGTAAACGCTCCCGCTCTCTACTTCGAGCAAGCACACAGGGCAGTCATTCTTGTCATACCCGAGTGCGAGAGAGGCTAACCGTTCCATCCGCCAATGCTCACCGCCGTTAAGCCGCGCCGGTGTAACGACCTGGACATCTTCAACGATGAACTGATCATCCTGGGCCTGGAGCATCTCGTGCAGCCGTGGCTCGTCGTTGAGCATCTCTTCGCCTCGCACGAACCTACCCTCAATCCAACGCTTCACGCTTACGTGATACCAATGCGTCGAAAGCGCTCTCGACACGCCATGCCAATGAGCAAGTCCGTCACCGAACATACCTGGAACACCTGCAAGGTCAGTGGTGCTGGTTCTAAACATCAGTAGGATAACTCAACCGCGAGCCTAGGCTCGTCAACGTCAATAAAATGAAAAAATCGTCTTGAGCGAGGCCTTCTGCTCAGCCCCTTTCCCGACGAGCACATACACGGTGTTTCGAGTCTCAAAAAAATACCCGTCCACGAGCGCAACCCCGATGCTCGACCGCACCCAACTGCCAGGCTGAAAGCGGCCAGCGCTATCCGCCCGCACATTGTGAGCAAGGAGAAACAAGGGGATGTTGCCAGCAGCCGCCACCTTCGCTAGCTCAGCTTCAGTGAGCTCCGCACGGAACAACGTCCAATCCCGGACGAGACAGTACGCTTTCCCTGGATAGCGATGGGCGACCAGCTCGATCAACTGTCCCTCCTCAGCATGGGCGCCCTCGCGGGGCTCTGAAGGCTCGCTGAAGAGCTCGATATCTGCGTTGTCCAATTCCTCACCTCGCAGGGGGAGCTTGAGAGAACTCTTGTGGCATCCGACCACTTGCCTCTCTCCACGATGTGCCGTCCAAGGCCATCCACACAAAACGGATAATACAGTGATTTACCGTTTATCCGCAAAGCGAAGCTGTGGCTATATCCTGATTTTTGGATGGACTATGCAGCTCAGGATCGCATTCGCGGGGGTACTACGTGCTTTTCGTCTCGTCCGGGGCGCTCGGTACGCCGATCTTTCAGAGGCTACAGATCGCACGAAAATCAGCGCACTCGAGAACGCCAAGACAAGCATCACCATTGAGCAGCTCGAGCAGATTGCGGACAGCCTGGGCGTCGACCCGATCGCCATGCTCGCGATGTCGATAGCCCAAAAACAGGGTGAGCCAGCTCTCACAGTAGTGGGCCGGGCACTGACTCACGTCGCTGCGTTTGAAGCAGAGGGAGGGATGAAGGCCCTCGCCGAACAATTCGACGATGGCGGGAATCTCATCAAGCGGAAGCGCGGCAAGCCACTCAACGCTGACAACGAAGCAGCTGTCTTGGCCCTCAAAGCCGCTGGCATGAAGCAGCAGCAGGTGGCTGAACAGCTTGGCCTGGCGTTGACGAGTGTCAGGGATTACTGGAAGAAGTCTTGACGATTTGGGGTGCAAGGAAAGCTGGAGCAAAGCACTTGTCATGGCCGTCGCTACCGAGGCATGTTATCCGATTGCTGCTAGGTGGGTGATTGAATGGCCGGAACACTCCGGCCATATGTGATGATCTTTAATGGTGTCAGATATAGATAAACAAAGCGCCGATCACAATCGCAAAAAATGCTCCTAGGAGCATACATGCACTGCGATTACCTACAATTGTGATGTTCGTTTCCCACCCCATCTTCTTGTCCACCCAATTTGCCAGGCGCACAGTAGAGCCCGACCCACCATGCACCAGCAACAACACATGATTAAACAGAACAAATATAAGCAGGTAGGCGGGAAACCAAAACGCCAGAGATATCCAGTAACCCGGATCCCCGAACTCGACCACCATGATAAAGCCAACTGCAAAAAACCCTAGCTCGAAGCTAAACTTAATGTACTCAACGAGGACTTTGCGCGCCCCCTGCAGGAGGGCACTATCATCATAAGGATGCACGGAAGTAAAAAAGTATATAACCAGCAGTACAGAGGTCATCATTATGGCCATTGCAACATTAGGCCATGACGCATTACTCGCCAGAAACTCACTCCCCACCCCAATGACTCTAAAAAATAGAGCTGCAGCAAACGCCAACCCTAGCGTCTTCAATGGCAGATAGCCGAAATTCGTATCACCTTGATCCACAAGCGTAGTCATACGCAACTCCTTTTGAAATAGCCTTAATTTAAGTCAAAATTATTTTTTATCCGATGAAGACGCGATGAAATCTCACCTATAAGCTTGAAATGCTCGCCACCACTCATCTTGTCAAACTTCGACCTGACATCAGTAATACATTCCTCAACGAGTCTCTTGAGAACAGACTTATCCCTCAACCGCTCCACGCTTTGAATCGTAGAAAAGACCTTATCTAGCCGCCGCTTAGCACTGACAAACGCTTCATCAACCTCTAGAACCTCCGAAAGAGAGCGCCTTATCCATACTAAATCGGGAAGGAGAGAATTACTACTGAAGACAGTTAACTCAGCTTGCCTCCGTGGAGTGTAAAATTCACTCACAATCCAGGCCTTCAGATCCAAGGAACAGCCGAGGAATCCCGCCTCATCGACCATAGGGCTTTTGGTGAATGTGAAAATTATATTGGCCAGCTTTACCGCATCTCGAACAAAGCTATCGAGCATGAAGACATTGATACCCTGAGCCCTACCGTGGAATATAATATCCCCTTCACGCGAGTCGCGACACTGTTCGATCATGAGCAAATCTTGCCGCAGGCTAATAAGATCAAGAACAAACGCTAGATGCTCCGATTCGTTGGCAGTTGAATTAGCCAAGGCTTTCTTTACTCGCTCTAGCTTAGCTGAAACCTTTCCTAGGTGATTAGTACCGTCGCCATTTTCATCAAACTCTGGATTAATAATAAGATCACAGTTATGTAGCGAATTACTTGGGAACACAGCATTGTACAGGAGCGTAGGGTCGCGGAATCTAAAGCTCCTCTGCAGGCTCTCCTCTTGCTCATTAAGCAACTCAATGAAGAGCTTTCGATGACTGATATATCGGTCGAACGTCATCGCCTCGAGCTGGGCCTGAGTAACCTTCTGCATCCCCTTGTTCTGACGGGCCAGGAACAAGAGAGTGGCGACAGTGGCAAGGGTACTCGTGAGTGTGAAAAAGCCAGCGAGCAAGGAACCAAAACTCGCCCACGCAGAATGATTGTTTGATACGTAAGGCAGCTTTTCAGCGTAGGTAGAAAACAGGACGTAGCCCAACACCACAATGAGCAAGATCATAGCGATCCATACCCAGCGCTCTTTCCACCAGCCTAAATCAAGCTTCACGCGAGAAATCCCTTCCAACCCAAGATTGGTGGCATTTTAACACCACGTCGTGGGCAGTGACCAAATCCGACGGTGATCCAGGTGAGCAATTCCAGCTTGCAGGCGGTATCCATGCCCTCAATGCCCGCTCCAAAATTCGAGCTGTGCTGCCAGGGAGGAGCTGGAGTGGGCAGGAGAGGCTGAGGAAAAAATTAGGGCCCTGCTCGTGTGCTGTGGGCCGACGGCTACCGCGTTACTGGCCAAGGACAGAAAAATGTGACCCACTTCACATAATGGCATTTTGAAGCCATAACTCAAATACACAACTCTCTAAATTTATCCATATAAATCAGTAGGATACTTTACTGTACATTTAAACAGCCTGCTAAGCTTTTGACTCTATAAGGTTTTTTGTGATCATTTTGTCAGTGTACATCTCACAATGCGTTTCCTATGCTCAGACACATTAGAGAAACCGAACAGGAGACGTTTCCATGGCTATCGCGAAAAAAGATCAGGTCTACTGGGCTGAATGCCTGGATCCCAAAAAGCCCGTCTGTGGCAACAAATGGAAGAGCCGCGCAGGCTTCGGCACACCTAACTACTGCCCTAAGTGCCGTTCCACTCGAATCGCTGTGCGTCCTCTGTAGGGAAGCATTATGAGCACAAAGTCGAAGGGTATCTGTCCTTTCTGCGCTGAGATGGTCACCCCTTCCGTCACGGAGGAGAACCTGGTCAGACGTGACAAATGTGCCTGTACGGCTTGCGGTGAAGGCGTCTACGTCTGCCGCAGCCCAGGGTGCAACAATTACGCTAAGGGTGGGGAATACTACGACGATGAGCTGTGCCCGCAGTGCACCAGCGGCATTGCGGACGCTGGCAAGATGACGGTTGCAATGGCGGTGTTTGGCGCCATCGTTGGAAAGTTTATTAAACCCTAATTTTTATACATCGAACTTCCGCCGCAGCACTTCAAGACGTATAAGATCATCGTAAGTTGCGACCATATTCATAACCCCATGATACCCAGCCTCACTATACTCAAAATTTTCCTCACCCGGCTTAATAATTACAAATACATCCATAGCTTCGCTCTGCATACCATCGATAAATGCCATCAAAAATCTTATGTCGTCGCTAAGTTTGACAATCTCTTCCTTAAACTGCTCCGAATCACCAGACACCATTAATCCACCAGAGTCTAGATTTATTATAGTATGCTTCAGCTGAGCGATCTGCCCTTCAAGCCCTGCATTCCGTATCTTCAACGCCTCATAATCAGAAGAGCTAATCGATGTCGGTAGAGCTGAAACCTCCTCCGACTCAAGAGTCTTCTCCAGTATTTTTCGATAGTCAGAGTTCCTAAGCAGCGTAACGTGACTTACTGGCCTTAACTCACTATCTCTATCATGCTCCGGCAAGCTAAGATTTTGGCTAAGCTCATATTCCGTAACAATCTCAGCCACCCCCCTAGCAAGGCTGGTAATGTTCTTGTAATTAGCTCTAGATAGTACCTTTAGAGCACTATTAATATGGGCAATACGTGCTGCCCTATGCGAATTCCTGTGTTCCTGAAAAGTGTCTTTACGCTGCATAAAATCGAGCCCCATGCGATAGCTCTGTGACAATTACAGCCCCATCAACATTTGTTGCGGGCAACCAAAATAATGCTGATATAGCGAGCCCCGTTACAGAAATATATAGTAGTGGGGCGAGCGTGTTACCAGGTCAGTCCAGTCTTGCGTTCAAAGCCACAGCCATCAGTCTTCAACTTCAGCAACACCCAGAGTTGAAGCGATCAAACGAACAGGCTTAGCTTCCACTGACGGCTTAGCAACTGTATGGCCGATCTTAATCACATCCCGCACATCAAGCACCCCGGCAGTCATCATACTGGAGATTTGAGAGGTTAGTTGATGGCACGGCGGCCTTGGATCAACGCGGAGAAGCTCATCAAACTTACCCTGCTGCACCAGCATAGCCATACGCATATAGGCAAATTTTTTGTTCAGGCTCTCACTTGTCGCATCTGGGAAGTTTTGGACATCAACTAAACGCTTCAGAATGTGTTCAGCCCCCGAAACATTAACCCTCTCAAGGTGCGCAACGACCCCCTCCTTCTCAGGAATAAAATAACTTTTGTATTCACCGCGTTTGGCCATGAGATAAAGCTGCTGTTCAATCGCCTCGAGAGCATACGCCTCTCTAGCATGATGATCATATTCCATGTTCAGGTTTTCAAGAACCTGAGGATTGCGTGCGGAAGCTTTCAGCGCCCGGTACTCGCGTAATTTATCCAGGATTTCCTTCATAATCTCCTTAGATTTATCTTTCTCTGCGCAGATAGCTGGCAGATGGTCTACCCCACGGATGGCGTATGGACAAAGCGCGCAAGGTCGACCTACTCCGAGTTGTTTTACCACTTCTTCAGGGCAATGGTTATCGAACGGGCAGATATGGCACAAGTTATAGGCTAGCTTGGTGTACCGCTTGGCACGCAATACCTCTAAGCCGCTCTGACCTTCCCTGACCCCCGTCAAGCTAATCAGGCCATGCATATCAATAGCTTTCACAGGGTCTTTATGAATGCTTGCTCCCAGCCTTGCATTCAGCCGCAATGCAGCCTCTGCTAGCTCTGGAGCCTCGCCGCCGCTCAGCTTATCCATATTCTTCAACATGTAATCAGCCAGCAGCTTTTGATGATCTGGCATGTTCTCGCCGTCAAACAAGGTGTAGTACCAAACCAGCTCTTCAGTCTGGCCTGTCATGAACTGCCCGATCAACGATGGCGGCAGAAAACGCATAGCTTCGGACACAAACCCAGCCCTCAATCCGTGCGGGGTATGAGGACTGGTGAAGCTATCGGCAGAAAGTGTGCTCAGATAGGCATGATCATAGCCCTTAACCGGGTCACGCTTACCGTCTTCCCCCTTCAGAAACACGATGTCATCACCAGTATCGTCTTGCATGACCTCTCTGATGAAATGTTGGAGCATCAGTAGGTAAACAGGATAATGTCGATAATTAGCCCACTGGCTATCACCAACTCCCATTTCTCTGAAGAGCGGCTTGAACTGACCAAATTTTGAGCCTTTGGTGAGTCCATACCAGAGATCCTCGTTGTAAGACTCAGAGCTGCAGGAGTCATACCAGGCCCTTTGTCGATCCAAAACATCGATCACATGGCGCGAAACAATCGCCGTCCACTCCCCATGCGATTTATCCGAGCTAACAAAAAGAGGCGCCAGCGGACTTTTCCAGTACCTATCCAACACGCAGTCATACTTTTCTTTATTAAGCCAGATCAGGTGTTGTTGGCGAAGCCCTGTTTCACACATTAGGATGGTCAAGCGAACTGAGTTTGGCGAAATGCGTTGAACCACATTACCCATAAACTCAAAATCAACAATTTTATAAAATCTAGGAAGCACCTCAAACCGATGAATTTTCCCCTCATGGTAGAAAATTGGCGTGTAGTTAAGCAGTGATTGGTTCACCTCCCCAAACCCCCGCACTTCCTTTGAAAAAAGCCCAGCCCAGGCGTGGCTGTTCAACAAGTCTGTCAGACTGGGCTGGCAAAGCTGACCATTCAGGACACCGTAGTTTACATCTTCTTCAAGCTGACCTTCATAGAATGGCATTTTATTGATGTGATCCATCAGGTACTCTAGACTGTATAACATACTCAAGAATGTTGCAAAATAAGGCCTTGGGATCGGCCTTTTTTTCGTACCCGACTTCTTTTCAATAGCTGGATAGCAAGCATTAGTAAAATTGCATTTGAACTTATCCGCATCCGGCAGCACAAGCTTATTACTTTCAATGTACCGACAAAAATGATCAACCACCAACACTCGCGCATAATGCGTTTCGTTAACCCAACCGTGCGCACTGGCGAACTCTTCCATGTACCCCAAAAAAGTCCTCGGTGGCTCCCTTTCAAACTTGATCACACCATCCAAAAAAACCGACTCATGAGTAAAGTACAAGCTACAGTTAAACTCATTGAGAGTTCCCGGGTAGTTCTCAAGCGAGCCATCCCGTCGCATGTAAAAGTTCGGCAAATAAGCCGTGAGATAGCTCATAAATAGGTTTCTCAAGAACCCATAACCACTTGAGCGCTGCAGGCGCTTTGACTTCATAAATGAGCCAAACACCTGATTTATATAAATGGCAAAATTCTTCACTTTAGGATGCGACTCCTCGATGAAAGGCAGTCGATCATTTTCCTCACCCAAGCTGAATAGCCCCTTGATACGGTGCGTAGGAAAATGTGTCTTGAACATCACTTCGAAATTGAATTCAAGCTCACCATTGGCCAGAGAGCGAGCCATTCCAAGCGCCGCCTCATGAGCCTGTTGCGCAGGGCTTTTAATGTGCTTTTTCTTCGTCCCGATTCTGCGCCCTTTGTACACCCTCTCAGACCGACTCTCTCGCTTAACGACCTGATACCCGCTAATGATATCTTCTACCATTTTTTTACTAGATGGACGGGGGTGGGTGATAGTCAACAAAAAATCATTTACATAATATCTTCGAAGCGGCAACGTACCCGAACCATTAGCGCCATCAAAGAGCACCTTACAACCTTCCTCAGTAATGTCATCAACGGTATAGAAGTCGGTACTCAGCAAAAGTCTCAACCAAAAGCTTACTCGACTGCTTCCGTCGTTAAACTCACCACGTTTGAAAATGCTCTCGATTTCCGAATCAGGATGAACACCACGAATGATAGTAAGGCACTCGACATCAAGATTACGGCATAGGTCGTCGAAAATTTCTACCTGATGATTAATCGTCTGCATAGACAATGGAGCAATGAAAACCTTGCGCGCCCACAAGGTGACGAAGACCATACGAATGAATTGAGACAATGACGAATCATAACTCTCCGGCAACGCATGATATGAGCGATCAATATCCCCAATCCGGGTAGTTGACCCACGATATGTCGACTCAAGCAACCGTTCAACATGAGCCAACTCCCAATGACTAAAATCAAGACCATGACTATTGAATAGACTATCAATTTTCTCTGTTGAACCACCCCTACTTCCCAAAGATCTCCGATATATCTGTCGAACAAAAGAGACTGCCTTCTTGAACGCTGCGATCACTTCGCCTTCAGGCACCAACCAGACTGCCTTATTCTTACTGAGGTTGATCATCACTGGGCGCCCCCTTCAAGATGCTTTTTGATTTGCTCAACCTCATTTTCAAAGTGCTGAAGCTGTACTTTTACAACACTGAAATTTGAAGCCGACATACGAATCATGTTCATAGCAGCAAAAGTCGCCTCAAGCATCTTTGCATCCTTCCGGGCGTAACGCTCTGTGGACTTGATCGACTTATGGCCCATCAAAAGCTGTACCATTTTCAAGTCAAGTCCAAACCGATTTGGATCTCTCGGGTTTGGGCAGTGATTTACCAAGTAGTAAGCATACATATGACGAAGTGAGTGAAACCCGTAGCTAGTACCCGTCAAATTGAATGCTGCTTTATTAAAACGCTCCCACACTGCCTGGTAGGATGACGGCATTGCTCCGCCGTCGCGCATATTGCGGAACAAAAAGGGATGGACGACAGGTCTATGCCTCGCCTTTTCCTTTGCAATCTCTTCTTCATGATAAAGGCCAAGATTTGCCCAAAAAATGGATGCAAACGGTTCAATCAGGAAAGTATCTGGTTTGTCTCGCCCTTTGTGCTCAAGCTTGTTCAGCTTTGCCTCAGGGATGTACTTGATCAGAATTTCTCGCCGAGTGTCGGGATCGACAATGTGAACCCGATTGTTCTGTGGGCTTTCTGGGTTCACCACAATATCATCCATGATGATGGTCAGCGCTTCAGAAATTCGACACCCTGCTGCAGCTAGGAAAGACCAAAGCACTTTATCCCGCAAGCACTCTGCGCTTTCGATCAACTCGACACATTTGTCGATAGGGAACGCAGTCTGGTCACCTCCGAATTCGTCAGTGCGCGCCATCAATTGTGGCTTTGATGTTGCCGCAAGCCTTTGTCTTTTTATCTTTTTAGCACCTCCGGCCAAACAGCCTGCAAACCAGCTATTCGCCTTAATAGCGGCGCTAATATTTCTAGGCGCATCGGCATACTTCGCTACAGTAAGCGGCAACATAGAAAGTGCCACACCTGTAATGTATCCACTCTCCTGCATTTGCAACAATCCATCTCGCATCGCCTCGCTTGATGCAATGAAGTTATTACAGCCGGCCAAACTCACAGCAACCGAAGACCCGCTCAAATTACGAGACCCGAGAACCCTTGCTGCATCCCGTGCAATTTCAGAATCGCTATCACCCCCAAACACCAAGTAGCTTTCGTAGCAATCCAGTGCCTCATTAAGCAACAACGGCGTCAGGCCACCATTATTTAAACCAACTTGATGGATGTAATTAAGTTTTTCCGCAACCGCATAGCAGTACGCCTTAACGGTCAACCATTTTTTCGCTTTTGCCAGCTGATATGCCCAGCTATCAAAAAACTCACACAACATTGAGTCCGGCGAGAGAATCCTAAACGTAGGAGTTCCATTGCGCACGGTCTCATATAGCTCAACGTGTTTCATAAACTGATTATCACCTATGGAGATAATTCGGCACCGTATCGCTCCGAATTTCGGCGCATCCTTCCACAGGAATTTTCACAAATCAACAAGATGCAATTATTTAATTGCAACTTAGGGTATGCCAAAAGTATATCGTTTTTAATACGCGTTCTTTACCGCTTTTTAATCACGAGAAAGGACGGATACTGGAGGGATACGCATTTTCCAGAAACCGCATAAAAACGTTGTCTACGGGACTGAGAGCAGATAGCCGTGCAGGCAACAGGATTCTGCTGCCTAAACATATAATGATAATTATTAATCTTTAGCTGTGAGGTGATGGAGATTGACCGGTTATTGGGACAACGCATCCCCCTAGCATCGCTTGCCAACAAAGGAAGCCTGACGCAATTCATTTGATTGGGACTGATGGATTAACCACGCCAGCCACCAGTACGAGTACCAGTCACGCAGGTAAGGTGGCCTTTGGGGTGGATTAGACGGCTGGGAGGGTTTTGCGAACGGACACAAGCCTTTCAATAGACCACTGCAGGCCAGCTGGGCGAGTGTGAGCCACTTGCAGCGGATTCGAGGGAAGGCTGGACTTCTCCAGGATTTCGCCTGGGATCTTTCAGCCAAAACTGGATCAACCCTTTGGCCTCTCCTCCTAGGAGCGACATAACCCACAGCGAGGTAAAGCTGAAAGCATCCTGCCGGACTGCGACAGCTCCGACCGCCTCAGGCTGGTGCAATCTCAAGGTTGAGGGGTAGACCTTAACTCACGCCCCTCCCTCACCAAGGCAATGCATAGGGCCGAATCACGCTTGCTTTTTGTTGGGGACGTCGACCAGCGCTGAGCGTTTTAGTCACTCAACATAACCGACCAATACCCTGGCTCCATGGCATCCGAGAGGTCAAAGGACATGCGCAAGATGCAATAGAACGCAACAACGTGCAACTGGATGATTGCACCTTTAAGCGGAGGGTGATCAGGCACGGATTTGATAGAAAAATGGGCGTTTTTCAAAAGCAAAACGCACAAAAAAAGGGTCTAGATTTTCATCTAAACCCTTGATTTTACTGAATTCGCGGCGGGGAACCAGGGATTCGAACCCTGGAAACGCGATTAACGTTCGCCGGTTTTCAAGACCGGTGCATTCAACCACTCTGCCAATTCCCCGTTTGTTCCGATGACGCGATACAACAAGCTGCAACTGGAAGGAACCTTAGATAAGAACCCTAGGATAGTTGCCCATCGACGGTTTTCAAGACCGTTGCCTTAAACCACTCGGCCACGCTTCCAGCTTGTTTTGCGGCGGCAATCATACCGTAATGTAACAAGCTGTCAAACTCTCTGTGTCGCGCCCTGCGACAGCTCTGATATGCTCTGCCTCATACGTTCCACTACCGTCGGTCCCGGACCGCGGTCTCACCCCAAAGGAGTGCGCCATGCGCGAACAGGATTACGCCGTCCAACACGGCCAGCAGGTCGAGCAGCAGGAGGTCAGCAAGGTCCTGCGCAACACGTACAGCCTGCTGGCCCTTACCCTCGCCTTCAGCGGCATCATGGCCTTCGTCGCCCAGCAGATGCGTGTCGGCTACCCGAACATCTTCGTGGTGCTGATCGGCTTCTACGGCCTGTTCTTCCTCACCAACAAGCTGCGTGATTCGGCCTGGGGCCTGGTGTCCACCTTTGCCCTCACCGGCTTCATGGGCTTCATCCTCGGCCCGATCCTCAACCGCTACCTGGGCATGGCCGGTGGCGCCGAAGTGGTCAGCTCGGCCTTCGCCATGACTGCCCTGGTGTTCGGCGGCCTGTCGGCCTACGTGCTGATCACCCGCAAGGACATGAGCTTCCTCAGCGGCTTCATCACCGCCGGCTTCTTCGTCCTGCTGGGTGCCGTGGTGGCCAGCTTCTTCTTCCAGATCAGCGGCCTGCAACTGGCGATCAGCGCTGGCTTCGTACTGTTCTCGTCGGTCTGCATCCTGTTCCAGACCAGCGCCATCATCCATGGCGGCGAGCGCAACTACATCATGGCCACCATCAGCCTGTACGTGTCGATCTACAACCTGTTCGTCAGCCTGCTGCAGCTGTTCGGCATCATGGGCCGCGACGACTGATCGAATCGGTTGACAGCGCCTCACAAAAAGCCCGCTTCGGCGGGCTTTTTCGTGCCTGCTGAACAGCGGTAGCAAAGCCAGCGAAGATTGACTTAAAAGTCAGCTTATTGCCCCATTCCCCTTCGATTGTGCGGCCATCGTGCTTGCCTCTACCCCTATGGGCTTTCTGCCCGTAGAATGCGCTCCTTTTTTCTTCCGGGGCGGCATTTTCCCATGAGTTCACACGAACACGGCCCAGGCGCGGCGGCGCCTGCCAATGAACTGGTCCTTGGCCTCGAGGACAAGCCTCGCCTACTGATCGGCCTGCTGGCGGCATTGCAGCACCTGCTGGCGATCATCGTGCCGATCGTCACGCCGGGCCTGCTGATCTGCCAGGCGCTGGGCGTGTCGGCGCGTGACACCAACCTGATCGTGTCGATGTCGCTGGTGATCTCGGGTATTGCCACCTTCGTCCAGTGCAAGCGCTTCGGGCCGTTCGGCGCCGGGCTGCTGATCGTCCAGGGCACCAGCTTCAACTTCGTCGGCCCGCTGATTGCCGGCGGTGCGCTGATGGTCAAGCAGGGCACGCCGGTAGAAAGCGTGATGGCGGCGATCTTCGGCGTGGTCATCGCCGGCTCGTTCGTGGAAATGGGCGTGTCGCGCATCCTGCCCTTCGTCAAGCGCCTGATCACCCCGCTGGTGACCGGCATCGTCGTGCTGATGATCGGCCTGACCCTGATCAAGGTCGGCCTGATCAGCATGGGCGGCGGCTTCGGCGCCATGGCCAATGGCACCTTCGCCGATGGCGAGAACCTGCTGCTGTCGGGCGTGGTACTGGCGATCATCGTCATCCTCAACCGTATTCCGGTGGTGTGGATGCGCAGCTGCGCCATCGTCATCGCCCTGGCCGTGGGCTATGCCCTGGCCGGCTACCTGGGCCGCCTGGACTTCACCGGCATGCACCAGGCCGCGCTGTTCCAGGTGCCGACGCCGCTGCACTTCGGCCTGGGCTTCTCCTGGTCGCTGTTCATCCCGATGCTGGTGATCTACCTGGTCACCTCGCTGGAAGCCATCGGTGACGTGACCGCCACCAGCAAGGTCTCGCGCCAGCCGGTGGAAGGCCCGGTGTGGATGCAACGGATCAAGGGCGGAGTGCTGGTCAACGGCGCCAACTCGCTGCTGGCCGGGCTGTTCAACACCTTCCCCAGCTCGATCTTCGCCCAGAACAACGGCGTGATTCAGCTGACCGGCATCGCCAGCCGCCATATCGGTATCTGGATCGCCGCCATGCTGATCCTGCTGGGCCTGTTCCCCAGCGTCGCCGGGGTAATCCAGGCAGTGCCGGAGCCGGTGCTCGGTGGCGCGGCCATGGTGATGTTCGGCGCCGTGGCGGCCTCGGGCATCAACATTCTTGCCAGCACCCGCCTCGACCGCCGCGCCCTGCTGATCATCGCCGTGTCGCTGTCGCTGGGCCTGGGCGTGGCCCAGGTGCCGGAGTTCCTCTCGCACATGCCGGCGGCGCTGCGCAACGTGCTGGAGTCGGGCGTCGCCACCGGCGGCATCTGCGCCCTGCTGCTCAACTGGTTCCTGCCCGAGGGCAAGGAACAGGCCTGAGCCGCGCCAGCCAGAGCAAAAAGCCCGCGCCCACCAGCGCGGGCTTTTTGCTTTATCATGGCCGCATTCATTTGCACGAGCCTTCCATGAAATTCGCCATCGCGGTCTTTTCCCCGGCCCATGCGCCCTCCTCGCGCCGCGCCTTGCGCTTTGCCGAGGCGGTGCTGGCCGGCGGGCATGAAATAGCCCGATTGTTCTTCTACCAGGATGGGGTGCACAGCGCCTCGGCCAATATCGTCACGCCCCAGGACGAGCTGGACGTGGCTGCGCAGTGGCGCGCCTTCGTCAGCGACCACCGCCTGGACGCCGTGGTGTGCATCGCCGCGGCCCTGCGCCGGGGCGTGCTCGATGACACCGAGGCCAATCGCTACCAGCGCCCGGCGGTGAACCTGCCGATGCCGTGGGAGCTGTCCGGCCTGGGCCAACTGCACGAAGCCGCGCAACTGGCCGACCGTCTGGTCTGCTTCGGAGGTGATTGAGATGGCCAAGTCCTTGTTGATCATTAGCCGCCAGGCGCCGTGGAGCGGCCCGTCCGCCCGCGAGGCGCTGGACATCGCCCTGGCCGGTGGCGCCTTCGACCTGCCGCTGGGCATGCTGTTCATCGACGACGGCGTGTTCCAGCTCGCCGCCGCGCAGCAACCCGACGCCCTGCAGCAGAAGAACCTGACCGCCAACCTCCAGGCCCTGCCGATGTTCGGGGTCGAGGAGCTGTTCGCCTGCGGCCACAGCCTGGCCCGCCGGGGGCTGGACGGTGACGCCCTGGCGCTGCCGGTCGAGGTGCTCGACGATAGTGCGCTGACCGCGCTGATTGCCCGTTTCGACCAGGTGGTGACGCTCTGATGACGACCCTGCATGTAATCGCCCACTCGCCCTTCGGCGACGAGCGCCTGGCCAGCTGCCTGCGCCTGCTGGGCCCGCAAGACGGGCTGCTGCTGTGCGGCGACGCCACCTACGCGCTCAAGGCCGGCAGCGAGCCGTTCGCCATCCTGCAGGCCGCCAACCTCGGCGGGCGGCTGTTCGCTCTTGCCGAAGACCTGCAGGCCCGTGGCCTCGACAGCCAGCTGGCCGAGGCCGTGGACTATGCCGCCTTCGTCGAACTCACCCTGCACCACGACAAGGTCAACAGCTGGTTATGAGTACCCTGACTGTCGGCGATCGCCACATCGCCCTGGACAAGGACGGCTTCCTGGTCGAGCTGCAGGACTGGTCCCACGAAGTCGCCGAGGCCCTCGCCACGCGCGAAAGCATCGCCCTGACCGCGGACCACTGGGAAATCCTCGAGCTGCTGCGCCAGTTCTACCAGGAGTACCAGCTGTCGCCAGCCACCCGCCCGCTGATCAAGTACACCGCGCTCAAGCTCGGTGCGGAAAAAGGCAACAGCCCGCACCTGAACCGCCTGTTCAATGGCACCCCCGCCAAACTCGCCGCCAAGCTGGCGGGCCTGCCCAAGCCGACCAACTGCATATGACCGAGCCACAGCTGAACGACACACGCCCGCTGACCCTGGAAACCCCGGCCGAACACCCGTTCGCCGAGTTCGTGCGCATCCTCGGCAAGGGCAAACGCGGCGCCCGCGGCCTGACCCGCGAGGAAGCCCGCACCGCCATGACCCTGCTGCTCGAAGGCAAGGTCGAGGACACCCAGCTGGGCGCCTTCCTGATGCTGCTGCGGCACAAGGAAGAAAGCGCCGAGGAGTTGGCCGGCTTCACCGAGGCCCTGCGCGCCCACCTGCAGGCGCCGCGCATCGCCGTTGACCTGGACTGGCCGAGCTACGCCGGCAAGAAGCGCCACCTGCCCTGGTACCTGCTGGCGGCCAAATGCCTGGCAGGCAATGGCGTGCGCATCCTGATGCACGGTGGTGGCGCCCATACGGCCGGGCGACTGTACACCGAGCAATTGCTCGACCTGCTGGAGATCCCGCTCAGCCGTGACTGGACGGCCGTGGAGCAGACCCTGGACCGCCACCGACTGGCCTTCTTTCCCTTGCAGGACTGGGCGCCGCAGCTGCAACGCATGATCGACTTGCGCAACACCCTGGGCCTGCGCTCGCCCATCCACTCGCTGGCCAGGGTGCTCAACCCGCTTGCCGCCCGCTGCGGCCTGCAGAGCATCTTCCACCCCGGTTACCAGGCGGTGCACCGCGAAGCCAGCCGCCTGCTCGGCGATCATGCCGTGGTCATCAAGGGCGACGGTGGCGAGATCGAGGTCAACCCGGATGTCATCAGCCACCTGTACGGCACCTCGGCCGGCGAGGCCTGGGACGAAGAGTGGCCGGCGCTCAGCGCCCAGCGCCATGTGAAACCGGCCAGCCTGCAGCCCGAGCACCTGCTAGCGGTGTGGCGCGGCGAGGCGCAGGACAGCTACGGCGAACTGGCCGTGGTCGCAACCATGGCCCTGGCCCTGCGCGGGCTCGGCCAAAAGCGCGAGCAAGCGTTCAGCAATGCCCGCGCCTACTGGGCCGCCCGCATAGACATCGAATAAGTCGATAGGAATAGGGCAGTCTTTGCGCTATTTCTTCGAACGCTTTGCCCTAGACTGAGCTCCAACGACAAACGATTGTGTTTCGAGGAGCTCCGAGATGGGCCTTTTGATCGATGGCCACTGGCATGACCAGTGGTACCAGAGCAGCAAGGACGGCGCCTTCCAGCGCGAGAACGCCCAGCGGCGCAACCCGCTGCCCGCCGCCGAGGCCGGCCGCTATCACCTGTACGTGTCGCTGGCCTGCCCGTGGGCGCACCGCACCCTGATCTTCCGTGCCCTCAAGGGCCTGGAGCCGTTGATCGATGTCTCGGTGGTCAGTTGGCTGATGGGCGAGCATGGCTGGACCTTCGACCAGCCGCAAGGCTCCAGCGGCGATCAACTGGATGCGCTGCAGTACCTGCACCAGCGCTACACCCAGGACGATCCGCACTACACCGGGCGCGTGACCGTGCCGGTGCTGTGGGACAAGCAGGAGAAGCGCATCGTCAACAACGAGTCGGCCGAGATCATCCGTATCTTCAACAGCGCCTTCGACGGGTTGACCGGCAATACCCTGGACCTCTACCCCGAGCCGCTGCGGGCGACCATCGATGCGCTCAACGAGCGTATCTACCCGGCCGTGAACAACGGCGTGTACCGCGCCGGCTTCGCCACCTCGCAAGACGCCTACGAGGCCGCCTTCGACGAAGTATTCAACGAACTGGATCATCTGGAAGGGCTGCTGGGCCACCAGCGCTACCTGGCCGGCGAGTACCTGACCGAGGCCGATGTGCGCCTGTTCACCACGCTGGTGCGTTTCGATGCGGTGTACCACGGGCACTTCAAGTGCAACCTGCGTCGCCTGAGCGACTACCCGAACCTGTCCAACTGGCTGCGCGAGCTGTACCAGTGGCCGGGGGTGGCGGGCACGGTGAACATGGAACATATCCAGAAGCACTATTACATGAGCCACAAGACCATCAACCCGAACGGGATCGTGCCCAAGGGGCCGTTGCAGGACTTTGGCTTGCCGCATGACCGGGAGCGGTTGTCGGGCAGAGGGATCTGGCAGAGAAGATGAAGACCCCACGTGGGAGCGGGCTTGCCCCGCGATGGCGCCGGATCAGGCAACAATGTTGCCGCCTCTGACGCTATCGCGGGGCAAGCCCGCTCCCACGTGGATCTACAACGTGCTCAGGCGTCCTGCGCCCCTTCAAACCACGCGAGCTTCTCGCGCAACTGCACCACCTCCCCGACGATCACCAGGGTTGGCGCATGCACTTCATGCCGCGCCACCAGCTCCGGCAGGTCAGCCAGGGTGCCGGTGAACACCCGCTGGTTGCGCGTGGTCCCCTGCTGCACCAAAGCCGCCGGCGTGCTCGCCGCGCGCCCATGACGGATCAGCTCGGCACAGATGGTCGGCAACCCGACCAGCCCCATGTAGAACACCAGGGTCTGGGACGGCGCCACCAGGTCATCCCACGGCAGGTTGCTGGTGCCATCCTTCAGGTGGCCGGTGACGAAACGCACCGACTGGGCATAGTCGCGATGAGTCAGCGGAATCCCGCCATAGGCGGAACAGCCGCTGGCCGCCGTGATACCCGGCACCACCTGAAACGGAATCCCCTCGTCGGCCAGCTCCTCGATCTCCTCGCCACCACGGCCAAAGATGAACGGATCGCCACCCTTGAGCCGCAGCACGCGCTTGCCCTGGCGGGCCAAGTCGACCAGCAGGCGGTTGATCTTGTCCTGGGGCACGGCGTGGTCGGCGCGGCGCTTGCCAACATAGATGCGCTCGGCATCACGCCGGCACATCTCGATGATGGCCGGGGCCACCAGGCGGTCATACAGCACCACGTCGGCCTGCTGCATCAGGCGCAGGGCACGGAAGGTCAGCAGGTCCGGATCGCCCGGCCCCGCGCCCACCAGGTACACCTCGCCACCCTGCTGCACCGGCGCGCCGTCGACCATCGCCTGCAACAGCCGCTCGGCCTCGGCGCCCTGCCCGGCCAGCTGGCGCTCGGCAACCGGGCCCTGGAACACGCTCTCCCAGAAGCCACGCCGCTGGTTGACGTCCGGGTACAAGGCCTTGACCTTGTGCCGGAAACGCGCCGCCAGCCCGGCCAGTTCGCCGTAGGCGGACGGGATCCAGGCTTCCAGCTTGGCGCGGATCAAGCGCGCCAGCACCGGAGCGTCGCCACCGCTGGAGATCGCCACCACCAGGGGAGAACGGTCGACGATGGCCGGGAAGATCACCGTGCACAGGGCCGGGGCATCCACCACGTTGACCGGCAGGCTGCGCGCCTGGGCCTCGGCCGAGACCTGGGCGTTGAGCGCGGAGTCGTCGGTGGCCGCGATCACCAGGCGGCAGCCCTCCAGGTCGCTCGCCTGGTAGCCACGCACCAGCACCTCGCCACCGCCCTCGCGGGCCAGCGCGGCCAACTGGCCGTCGACCTCCGGCGCCACCACCCGCAGCGCGGCGCCGGCATCGGCCAGCAGGCGCGCCTTGCGCAAGGCGATCTCGCCGCCGCCGACGACCAGCACACGGCCGCCCTGCAGCTTATGGAAAAGCGGCAGGTAGTCCATTCAGCGAATGACCTCGACGCCACCCATGTACGGCTTGAGCACCTCCGGCACACGGATCGAGCCGTCGGCCTGCTGGTAGTTCTCCAGCACCGCCACCAGGGTACGCCCGACGGCCAGGCCCGAACCGTTGAGGGTGTGCACCAGCTCCGGCTTGCCGGTTTCCGGGTTGCGCCAGCGGGCCTGCATGCGGCGCGCCTGGAAATCACCGCAGTTCGAGCACGAGCTGATCTCGCGGTACTTGTCCTGGCTCGGCACCCACACTTCCAGGTCGTAGGTCTTCACCGCGCCGAAGCCCATGTCGCCGGTGCACAGCGCCAGCACGCGGTACGGCAGCTCCAGCAGTTGCAGCACGCGCTCGGCGTTGGCGGTCAGGCCTTCAAGCGCCTCCATCGACTTGGACGGTTCGACCACCTGCACCATCTCGACCTTGTCGAACTGGTGCTGACGGATCATGCCGCGGGTGTCACGGCCCGAGGCACCGGCCTCGCTGCGGAAGCACGGGGTGTGGGCGACCAATTTCAGCGGCAGCTGCTTGGCGTCGAGGATCTCGCCGGCCACCAGGTTGGTCAGCGACACTTCGGCAGTCGGGATCAGGTAGAAGTCGGCCTCGCCTTCGCGGCTGATCTTGAACAGGTCTTCCTCGAACTTCGGCAGCTGGCCGGTGCCTTGTAGGGCCGGAGCCTGCACCAGGTACGGGGTGTAGTGTTCCTCGTAGCCGTGCTCGCCGGTGTGCAGGTTGATCATGAACTGCGCCAGGGCGCGGTGCAGGCGGGCGATCGGGCCGCGCAGCACGGCGAAGCGGGCGCCGGAGAGCTTGGCCGCGGCCTCGAAGTCCAGGCCACCGCTGACTTCGCCCAGGGCGACGTGGTCCTTGATCTCGAAGTCGAAGGTGGTCGGGGTCCCCCAGCGGCGCACTTCGACGTTGTCGTCTTCGCTGGCGCCGACCGGCACGCTGGCGTCCGGCAGGTTGGGGATGGTCAGCAGGATGCCGTCCAGCTCGGCCTGGATACCGTCCAGTTCAGTCTTGCCGGCGGCCAGCTCATTGGCCATGCGCTCGACGTCAGCCATCAGCGGTGCGATGTCCTCGCCCTTGGCCTTGGCCTGGCCGATCGATTTGGAACGGGCGTTACGCTCGGCCTGCAGTTGCTCGGTGCGGGTCTGCACCGATTTGCGGCGCTCTTCCAGCGATTCGATGCGCGCGACATCCAGGCTGAAGCCACGGGTGGCCAGGCGGTCCGCCACTGCCTGAAGTTCAGTGCGTAACTGTTTGGAATCGAGCATGTCGTTCTCTCGTTATGTGTAGATGTTGGTTCAGAATCGGGTCAGGGACAGGCCGGCCCAGGTCGCGAGCAGGCCGCCCACCACGCTGATAATGGTATAGCCCAAGGCCAACGGGACCTGCCCGCTTTCCATCAGGCGCACGGTATCGAGCGAGAAGGAGGAAAAAGTGGTCAAACCGCCGAGAAAGCCGACGATCAGCCCGGCGCGCAGTTCGACCGGCGCCAGCGGCTTGTGCAGGAACAGCCCGTAGAGCAGGCCGATCAGCAGGCAGCCGACCAGGTTGACCGCCAGCGTACCGGCATAGAAGTGCCGTGGCCAGTGGGCCGCGACCCAGTTGGCGGTGGCGAAGCGCAGCAGCGTGCCGGCAATCCCGCCAGCGCTGACGGCAGCGATGAGTGCGATCACGGTTTTCTCCGCTGACGAGGGCTGTTGCGGTCCAGCTCGGCCAGGTGCTTGAGCTTCTCGCCGATCTTCAGCTCAAGCCCCCTCGGCACCGGTTGATAGTACTGGCGCGGCTCGAGCTGTTCGGGGAAATAGTCCTCGCCGGCGGCGTAGGCGTCCGGCTCGTCGTGGGCATAGCGGTACTCCTCGCCATAGCCCAGTTGCTTCATCAGCTTGGTCGGCGCGTTGCGCAGGTGCAGCGGTACTTCCAGCGAACCGTGCTCGGCGGCCTCGCGCATGGCCGCCTTGAAGCCCACGTACACCGCGTTGCTCTTCGGCGCGCAGGCGATGTAGGTGATGGCCTGGGCCACCGCCAGCTCGCCTTCGGGGCTGCCCAGGCGCTCCTGCACGTCCCACGCCGCCAAGCACAGGCTCAGGGCGCGGGGGTCGGCATTGCCGATGTCCTCGCTGGCCATGCGCACCACGCGGCGGGCGATGTACAGTGGGTCGCAGCCGCCGTCGAGCATGCGCGCGTACCAGTACAACGCACCGTCCGGATTGGAGCCGCGCACCGATTTGTGCAGCGCGGAAATCTGGTCGTAGAACGCTTCACCGCCCTTGTCGAAACGCCGACGGCTGTCGCCGAGCAGGCTCTGCAGCAGCTCGACGCCGATCTCGCCGCCGTCTTCGGCCAGGTCCGAGGCATTCTCGAGGAAATTGAGCATGCGCCGGCCATCGCCGTCGGCGGCGGCCATGAGCATCTTGAACGCCTCATCACCCACCCGCAGGTTGCGCTTGCCCAGGCCGCGCTCCTCGCTCAGGGCGCGATCGACCAGCTTGCGCAGCGCCGCCTCGTCCAGGCTCTTGAGCACGTAGACCCGCGCCCGCGACAGCAGCGCGTTGTTCAGCTCGAACGACGGGTTCTCGGTGGTGGCGCCGATGAAGATCAGCGTGCCGTCCTCCACGTAGGGCAGGAAGGCATCCTGTTGCGACTTGTTGAAGCGGTGCACCTCGTCGACGAACAGGATGGTGCGCCGGCCATACTGGCCGGCCTGCTGCTTCGCCACCTCGACCGCCTGGCGGATCTCCTTGACACCGGCCAGCACCGCCGACACCGTTTCGAAGTGGGCGTCGCAGAACTGCGCCAGCAGCCGCGCCAGGGTGGTCTTGCCCACCCCCGGCGGCCCCCAGAAGATCATCGAGTGCAACGCACCCTGCTCCAGCGCCTCGCGCAGCGGCTTGCCGCGCGCCAGCAAGTGCTCCTGGCCGACGTACTCGTCCAGGTTGGACGGACGCAGGCGGGCGGCCAAGGGCTGGGCGACGGGTTCGCTTCGAAACAGGTCCATCACAGGCTCCGCTTACTCCTTGATGACGTCAGCGCCCTTGGGGATGTCGAACTGGAACTTGCTGTCCGGCACCGCCTGGTTGGCCTTGACGCCATTGAACAGGATATTGGTGCGCTGGCCGACGCTGTCGATCAGCTGCATGTCATTGATCAGGCCCCTGCGGAACGACACGCGCAGCGAGTCGAACAGGGTGTCCTTGGTCTTGGGTTTCAAGGTGAAGTCCATCACTTCGCCCTGCTCCTTGGAGGTGATGTCGAAGCTCTGGCTGATCTTCGACACATCGCCGGACAGCAGCAGCGCCGGGGTCTGGTTCAGGCGCACGTCGAGCTTCTTGATAGTCGCCTGCTCGAGGTCCGGGTCCCACAGGGTGACGTTCTTGCCGTCAGACACCACTACCTGCTCCTGCGGCGCATCGGTGTGCCAGTAGAACAGGCCCGGGCGCTTGACGGTCATCTTGCCGTTGGTCTCCTGCAGGCTGGTGCCACCGGCATCCAGGGTCAGCTGGGAGAAATTGGCTTCGATGGTCTGCGACTTTTCCAGCAATTGCGTCAGGCGCTGGACGTCCTGTTCGCCGGCCTGGGCCGACAGGCTGGCCGTAGCCAGGGCAGAAACCAACAGCATGCGAATCGCGCGCATGGAAATCCTCATTGCACAGTGGAGGGGCCGGGCGTCATCAATGGCGCCCGGCAGGTTGTTCATCAGTCGCGCGGGCCGCCCGGGGCAATCACTTCCCGCGAGCCGTTGCTGTTCATCGGCGTGACCACGCCGGCCATCTCCATCGACTCGATCATCCGCGCGGCGCGGTTGTAACCGATCTTGAGCTTGCGCTGCACCGCCGAGATCGACGCCCGGCGGCTTTCCAGCACGAACTGCACGGCTTCGTCGTAGAGCGCGTCGGCTTCCGGGTCGTCGCCATCGCCGCCACCGCCACCGCCGCCGTCGAAGCCGCTGCCGGCCTCCTCGACGCCGTTGAGGATGTCATCGTTGTAGTCCGGCGCGCCGCGCAGCTTCCAGGCCTCGACCGTGCGATGCACCTCGTCGTCGGAAACGAACGCGCCATGCACGCGAATCGGCAGGCTGGTGCCCGGCGGCATGTAGAGCATGTCACCGTGGCCGAGCAGCTGTTCGGCGCCACCCTGGTCGATGATGGTCCGCGAGTCGATCTTGCTCGATACCTGAAATGCCATGCGGGTCGGGATATTGGCCTTGATCAGGCCGGTGATCACGTCCACCGACGGGCGCTGGGTGGCCAGGATCAAGTGGATACCGGCTGCACGGGCCTTTTGGGCGATACGTGCGATCAGCTCTTCGACCTTCTTGCCGACGATCATCATCATGTCGGCGAATTCGTCGACCACCACCACGATGGTCGGCAGGGTTTTCAGCGCCGGCGGCTCGTCATCCATGCTTTCGCGACGGTACAGCGGGTCGTGGATGATCTCGCCGGCCTCCTGGGCATCCTTGATCTTGCGGTTGAAGCCGGCCAGGTTACGCACGCCCATGGCCGCCATCAGCTTGTAGCGGCGCTCCATCTCGGCGACGCTCCAGCGCAGGGCGTTGGCGGCGTCCTTCATGTCGGTGACCACTGGGCACAACAGGTGCGGAATGCCTTCGTAGATCGACAGCTCGAGCATTTTCGGGTCGATCATGATCAGCCGCGCGTCTTCCGGGCCCGACTTGAACAGGATCGACAGGATCATCGCGTTCACGCCCACCGACTTACCAGAACCGGTAGTACCGGCCACCAGCAGGTGCGGCATCTTGGCAAGGTCGGTGATCACCGGCTTGCCGCCAATATCGTGGCCCAGGGCCAGGGTGACCGGCGACTTGTTCTCGTCGAATTGCGCCGACGACAGCACCTCGGAGAAGCGCACCATCTGGCGGTTTTCGTTGGGAATCTCGATACCCACGGTGGTCTTGCCGGGAATAACCTCGACCACGCGCACGCTGGTCACCGCCAGGGAACGCGCCAGGTCCTTGGCCAGGTTGGCGATACGGCTGACCTTGACGCCCGCGGCCGGCTGGATCTCATAGCGGGTGATCACCGGGCCCGGGTGGATCGAGTCGACCGAGACCTCCACGCCGAATTCCTTCAGCTTGATTTCCAGCAGGTGGCCGACAGCGGCCAGGGATTCGGGCGAGTACTCGACCTTCTTCTGTTCGGCCGGGTCGAGGATGGAGATCGACGGCAGCGTGCCTTCGACGGCGCTGTCGACGAACAACGGCGCCTGCTTCTCCTTCATCACCCGCTTGCTCGGCTCCGGCGCCTTGACCGACGGAGTCGGCAGGTTGATCACCGGGGCTGGTTGCTGTTCACGCTGGGCGATGTGCTTGGTCAGCGCCTCGTCGCGCTCGATGATGCGTTCGCGGGCCTTGACCTGCTCGCGCTTGTCGGCGACCACCGGGGCGACCACTTCGTCGACCTGCTCGTCCACCTCGCGCAGCTGCGCCACCAGGCGCTTGCGCTCGTTGCGCGCCTCCCACCAGCGGTTGGCGGCGCCCTGCACCAGCTCGAACAGGTCGAGGGTGATCTTGCCGGTGATGTCCATCACCTTGAACCAGGAAAGGTCGGTAAACACGGTCAGGCCGAACAGGAACAGGGCGATGAACATCAGCGTGCTACCCTGCACGTTGAGCAGGTTGCGCGCCAGATCGCCGAGGCTCTCGCCCAGGGCACCACCGGCGGAGAACGGCATGCTCGCCGGTGGGTGGAAGTGGATATGCGCCAATGCCGCGCCCGACAACACCAGGAACACCAGGCCGATCAGGCGCCAGGAGAACAGCCAGCCGCTCCACTGCCAGGGCTGGTGACGCTCGCGAAAGATCTGCCAGGTCTTGATCGCCAGCAGCAGCGGGAAGATATAGGCGAAGTAGCCGAGCACCATGAACAGGATATCGGCGAAGTAGGCCCCGGCGCGGCCGGCGGCGTTCTGCACCTGCTCGGCGTTGCTGGTGTGGCTGAAGCCCGGATCGGCGGTGTCGTAGGTGACCAGTGCCATCCACAGGTACAGGCACAGGGCGCCGACGGCGATCAGCGCACCTTCCTTCAGGCGATAGTGCAGCTGTTGCCGCCACAGGGGCACTGGCAAGGGGGCTGGAGTTGCGGTGGATTTCTTCAAAACGCGTCTATTCCTGCGCGTGCTGCGCGTCCAATAGTGATTGGCCGGTCACTGGCCAATGAACCACTACTTTTAACATTACTGCCCGCCAGCCGCCATGGCGGCACGCCGTGTGGGGCGCGAACGGGGGCTACTTTCATATAGTTGCAATTTGAGCATGCATTTTCTTTTGTGACAAAGGCTTATGCTGTGTTTTTGCACAGGTATGACAGCAAAAGCGCCAGATGGTGCCTGGCGCTGCCGAAGCCGAAGGCAATTTGTCGATCTGGCAAGGCGTTGACCTCATTCTTAACCCACGCCATGCTGCCCTCTCCCCTCCCCCGCCGCTCAAGAACCCCATGCTCACCTGGCTGACCCGCGACTCGCTGACCTTCCCACCCCTGGAAAAGGCCCTGCACGACCCCAACGGCCTGCTTGCCGCCGGCGGCGACCTGACCCCGGACCGCCTTGTCGCGGCCTATCGCCACGGCTGCTTCCCCTGGTACCAGGACGGCCAGCCGATCCTCTGGTGGTCGCCCGACCCGCGCACCGTGTTGTTCCCGGACGAGCTGCACGTCTCGCGCTCGCTGGCCAAGCTGATCCGCCAGGGCCGCTACCAGGTGAGCTTCGACAGCGATTTCGCGGCGGTGATCGCCGCCTGCGCCGCGCCGCGGAACTATGCCGACGGCACCTGGATCACCGACAACATGCGCGCCGCCTACTGCGAGCTGCACCGCCGCGGCATCGCCCATTCGGTGGAGGTGCGTCGCGACGGCGAGCTGGTCGGCGGCCTCTACGGCCTGGCCATGGGTCGGCTGTTCTTCGGCGAATCGATGTTCAGCCGCGCCGACAACGCCTCCAAGGTGGGCTTCGTGACCTTGGTCGAACACCTCAGGCAGGCCGGCTTCGTGCTGATCGACTGCCAGATGCCCACCGACCACCTGCACAGCCTGGGCGCCCGCGCCATCAGCCGGGTCGAGTTCGCCAACCACCTGGCGCGGTACCTGGATCAGCCCAGCAGCGCCAACTGGGTTGCCTAGGCGAGTTCCCGGAGCTGGCTTACACTTAGAGACAACGTCTCACCTAAGGGGTTGATCATGACAGAGCTGGCGCGGTTGAAGTTCTATGCCACTCAACCCCACTCCTGCAGCTACCTGCCGGATGAGCAGGCGACCACGCTGTTTCTCGACCCGAGCCAGCCGATGGACGTGCACGTCTATGCCGACCTGTCGGAGATGGGCTTTCGCCGCAGCGGCGATCACCTCTATCGCCCGCATTGCCAGCAATGCAACGCCTGCGTGCCGGCGCGCATCCCGGCGGCGCGCTTCATTCCCAACCGCCAGCAGCGCCGAATCCTCAAGCGCAACGCCGACCTGACCGTCACCGCCGCCCGCCCGTCCTTCAAGGAAGAATACTTCGACCTGTACCGGCGCTATATCGAGCAGCGCCACGCCGACGGCGACATGTACCCGCCCAGCCGCGACCAGTTCTCCACCTTCCTGGTCCGCGACCTGCCGTTCTGCTGGTTCTACGAGTTCCGCCTGGAGGGCCGGCTGCTGGCCGTGGCGGTGTGCGACCTGCTGCCCAATGGGCTGTCAGCGGTGTACACCTTCTACGAGCCCGACGAGGAGCGCCGCAGCCTGGGGCGCTATGCCATCCTCTGGCAGATCACCGAGGCCCTGCGCCAGGACCTCGAGGCGGTGTACCTCGGTTACTGGATCAAGAACTGCAAGAAAATGAATTACAAAACCCAGTATCGCCCCATCGAACTGCTGATCAACCAGCGCTGGGTCACCCTCAACTGAAAGGCATTGGCTTGAAACACAAATTTCGGGCATAATCCACGCCACTTTTTTTGCCCGGTGCAGTCGTGCGTCGGGCCATCACTGGATACCGAGGGCTTTACTGCATGTCGAAAGAAGACAGCTTCGAAATGGAAGGCACTGTCGTCGACACCCTGCCCAACACCATGTTCCGCGTGGAGTTGGAAAACGGGCACGTCGTTACCGCGCATATCTCTGGCAAAATGCGCAAGAACTACATCCGTATTCTCACTGGCGACAAGGTCCGCGTCGAACTGACGCCGTATGACCTGAGCAAGGGCCGCATCACCTACCGTGCGCGCTAAGCTCCAGCCATGAAAAAGCCCGGCCAATGTGCCGGGCTTTTTTGTGGGCTTCCATAAAACGGGGCTGCTGTGCAGCCCCAGCCTTACGCTACTTCAGCCGTGGTCTCGTAATCGAACACCAGCTCGCCATCGCGCAGGTCGATATGCACCACACCACCGTGCTCGGCCAGCTCGCCAAACAGGATCTCCTCGGCCAGCGGCCGCTTGATCTTGTCCTGGATCAGCCGCGCCATCGGCCGTGCGCCCATCTGCACGTCGTAGCCCGAGGCCGCCAGCCAGCCGCGGGCGGCGTCGGTGACCTCCAGCAGCACACGCTTGTCTTCCAGCTGCGCCTGCAGTTCGATGAGGAACTTGTCGACGATGCTCTTGATCGTCTCGTGAGACAGGCGGCCGAACTGGATGATGGTATCCAGGCGGTTGCGGAACTCCGGCGTGAAGCTCTTGCGGATGACCTCCATCGCGTCGGACGAGTGGTCCTGGTGGGTGAAGCCGATCGAGGCCCGCGCGGCGGTTTCGGCGCCGGCGTTGGTGGTCATGATCAGGATCACGTTGCGGAAGTCCGCCTTGCGCCCGTTGTTGTCGGTCAGGGTCCCGTGATCCATTACCTGCAGCAGCAGGTTGAAGACTTCCGGGTGGGCCTTCTCGATCTCGTCGAGCAGCAGCACGCAGTGCGGTTGCTTGGTGATGGCCTCGGTCAGCAGACCGCCCTGGTCGAACCCGACATAGCCGGGCGGCGCACCGATCAGGCGCGACACGGTATGCCGCTCCATGTACTCGGACATGTCGAAGCGCACCAGTTCCACGCCCAGGGCCTTGGCCAGCTGACGGGCGGCCTCGGTCTTGCCCACGCCGGTGGGGCCGGCGAACAGGAACGAGCCGACTGGCTTGTCCGGCGCCTTGAGGCCGGCACGGGACAGCTTGATGGCGGTGGCCAGCGAGTCGATCGCCGCATCCTGGCCGAACACGGTCAGTTTCAGGTCACGCTCGAGGTTGCGCAGCAGCTCCTTGTCGGAGCTGGTGACGTGCTTCGGCGGAATCCGCGCGATCTTGGCGACGATATCCTCGACCTGCGGCACGTCGATGCGCTTGACCCGATTGGCTTCCGGCTGCAGGCGCTGGTAGGCGCCGGCCTCGTCGATCACGTCGATGGCCTTGTCGGGCATATGCCGGTCGTTGATGTAGCGCGAGGCCAGTTCGGCGGCGGCGCGCAGGGCCTCGTCGCTGTACTCGATGTTGTGGTGGCTCTCGAAGCGGCCCTTGAGCCCGCGCAGGATGCCCACGGTGTCCTCCACCGACGGCTCGGTGACGTCGACTTTCTGGAAGCGCCGCGCCAGGGCGCGATCCTTCTCGAAGATGCCACGGAACTCCTGGAAGGTGGTCGAGCCGATGCAACGGATCTCACCGGACGACAGCAGCGGCTTGAGCAGGTTGGACGCATCCATCACGCCACCGGAGGCCGCACCGGCGCCGATGATGGTGTGGATCTCGTCGATGAACAGGATCGCCTGCGGGCGCTTGCGCAGCTCGCCGAGCAGCGCCTTGAAGCGCTTCTCGAAATCGCCGCGGTACTTGGTACCGGCCAGCAGCGCGCCGAGATCGAGGGAGTAGACCACGCTCTGCGCCAGCAGGTCGGGCACCTGCCCGTCGACGATGCGCTTGGCCAAGCCTTCGGCGATGGCGGTCTTGCCCACGCCGGCCTCGCCGACCAGCAGCGGGTTGTTCTTGCGCCGGCGGGCGAGGATCTGCGCCACGCGCTCGACCTCCTGCTCGCGCCCGACCAGCGGGTCGATGCGCCCAGCCCGGGCCAGTTCATTCAGGTTGCTGGCATAGGCGTCCAGCGGGTTGCTGGACGACGACGCTTCGCCGCCCTCCTCGTCCTGCATGTCCTGCTCGCTTTCGTTGTGCGAACCGTGGCCCGGCACCTTGCTGATGCCGTGGGCGATGTAGTTGACAACGTCGATGCGCGCCACGCTCTGCTGCTTGAGCAGGAACACTGCCTGGCTTTCCTGTTCGCTGAAGATCGCCACCAGCACATTGGCGCCGGTCACTTCGCGCTTGCCGGAGCTCTGCACGTGGAACACGGCACGCTGCAGCACACGCTGGAAGCCCAGGGTCGGTTGCGTCTCGCGGTCCTCGTCATGCACAGGGATCAGCGGGGTGGTCGAATCGATGAACTCCTGCAGGTCGTGCTTGAGTTTGTCGAGATTGGCGCCACAGGCGCGCAGAACGGTCGCTGCAGCCTCATTGTCAAGGAGTGCCAGCAGCAGGTGTTCGACGGTCATGAACTCATGACGCTTCGAACGGGCCTCCTTGAAGGCCAGATTGAGGGTGACTTCGAGCTCGCGGTTTAACATAGCTTCACCTCATACCCAAGTGGTCGGCGATTAACCGTCCTTCTCGATTTCACAGAGTAGCGGATGCTGGCTTTCCCTGGCGTATTGGTTGACCTGCATGGCCTTTGTCTCGGCGATGTCACGGGTAAACAATCCGCATACTGCCCGCCCTTCGGTATGGACGGTCAGCATGATCTTCGTTGCCAGCTCGCGGTTCAAATTGAAGAACGTCTCGAGCACTTCGACGACGAAATCCATCGGCGTGTAGTCATCGTTGAACAAAACCACCTTGTACATCGGCGGCGCCTGCAGGATCGGCTTGGCCTCCTGGACGGCAAGGCCCGCGCCATCGTCCTCATGCCCGTCCTCATGCGACTGGGGGCGATCCTGATTGAATGTTAGTCGAATCTCACTGGGTACATGCATGGAAAGAATTTCATCATGATCGACAGGTTAAGGTTGTGGCTTGACCGCGCAGGCCGCTCCCGGCGCAGGCGCCGGCTGACCTTGACTATCGGCAAAACGGTGTTACAACCAATAAGAACCCACCGTGGTCGATAAAGATCCGCGCAGTCAACCAGATTTTCTCGCAAGGTTCGTATGCGGATGAAGTGGATGATACTCCAGTGATGGAGTCCTTTGCAGAGGGACATAGGGATGGCAAGCGGTAAAGTCAAGTGGTTCAACAATGCCAAGGGCTACGGATTCATCAACGAGGATGGCAAGACCGATGATCTGTTCGCCCACTATTCAGCGATCCAGATGGACGGTTACAAGACGCTGAAAGCCGGCCAGGCCGTGAACTTCGAGATCATCCAGGGCCCCAAAGGGCTGCACGCGACCGACATCAGAAGCGCGACCAGCAACGTCCAGGCCAGCGCGACGAACCCAAACAATACCGTCGAAGTCTGATTCCCAATCTGTCTGCCGGTAAACGAAAAAGCCGGTCGCCCCTTTAATATAAAGAGGCGACCGGTTTTTTTGCCCCGCTTACATGTGCTTGATCAGCGCCTCGCCAAAGCCCGAACTACCGACCAGGGTCGCGCCGTCCATCAGGCGCTCGAAGTCATAGGTCACGGTCTTGGCCGCAATGGCGCCATTGGTGCCCTTGATGATCAGGTCGGCCGCCTCGGTCCAGCCCATGTGCCGCAGCATCATTTCCGCCGAGAGGATCACCGAGCCCGGGTTGACCTGGTCCTTGCCGGCGTACTTCGGCGCGGTGCCATGTGTGGCCTCGAACATGGCCACGGTATCCGACAGGTTGGCGCCTGGCGCGATGCCGATACCACCCACTTCCGCCGCCAGGGCATCGGACAGGTAGTCGCCGTTGAGGTTGAGGGTGGCAATCACATCGTACTCGGCCGGACGCAGCAGGATCTGCTGGAGCATGGCGTCGGCGATGGCATCCTTGACGATCACCTCGCGGCCTGTCTTCGGATTCCTGAACTTCATCCACGGGCCGCCATCGAGCAGCTCGGCGCCGAACTCGTCGCGTGCCACCTCGTAGCCCCAGTCCTTGAAGGCCCCTTCGGTGAACTTCATGATGTTGCCCTTGTGCACCAGGGTCAGCGACTTGCGGTCGTTGTCCACCACATACTGCAGGGCCTTGCGCACCAGGCGCTTGGTGCCCTCCTTCGAGACTGGCTTGACGCCAATACCGCAGTCCTGGTCGAAGCGGATCTTGGTGACGCCCATTTCTTCCTTGAGGAACTTGATCACCTTGTTCGCCTCGGGCGAACCGGCCTTCCACTCGATGCCGGCATAGATGTCCTCGGAATTCTCGCGGAAGATCACCATGTCGACGTCACCCGGCTTTTTCACCGGGCTCGGCACGCCCTGGAACCAGACCACCGGGCGCAGGCACACATAGAGGTCGAGCTGCTGGCGCAGGGCCACGTTGAGCGAGCGGATGCCGCCGCCAACCGGGGTGGTCAGCGGCCCCTTGATCGACACCACGTAGTCGCGCACCGCATCCAGGGTTTCCTGGGGCAGCCAGGTATCCTGGTCGTAGACCTGGGTGGCCTTCTCGCCGGCGTACACCTCCATCCAGGCGATCTTGCGCTTGCCGCCGTAGGCTTTCTGCACGGCGGCGTCGACCACCTTGATCATCACCGGCGAGACGTCCACGCCAATGCCGTCACCTTCGATGTAGGGAATGATGGGGTTATCGGGAACGTTGAGCGAATGGTCTGCATTGACAGTGATCTTGGCACCATCAGACGGAACCTTGATTTTCTGGTATCCCATGCTGCACTACTCCGCTTTTCCTGGTGTGATTGGAAATCGTGCGATCCACTGAGCCTAAACCACATCTGCCGACCTGCAAGCTCGCTGCCACGACAGTCGAAAAAGGATTGGAAAATCCCCCCTGGCAGCCTGCGGCAACACGCCACATTGCTCCTACGTCTTTGGTCTTATAAATGCGCTGATACCAGTTCACCTTGCTGAATAGCCCAAAGGGTTTGATATACTCCGGCGCGACCATAGGGTCATCGGGGCGAACCCTAGGAAAATGCGGCTCGCCCTTGGTCATGAATGACCGCAAAGCCTGGGTTGTTACCGCGGCCCAGCACTTGACGCTCGACTGATGCATCCACCATCACCGCTCGCAGCCTCTCGACTTTCCGCTCATGGCGTCGCCAGGGCGAAGCGCCTACCCTGCGCACCTCGAGACTCGAGTACGCTCAGCACATAGAGAGTTAACCCGCATGCCCACCCGTTCCAAGATCATCTACACCTTCACCGACGAAGCCCCCGCCCTCGCCACCTACTCGCTGCTGCCGATCGTCGAGGCCTTCACCGCTTCGGCCGATATCGCCGTCGAAACCCGTGACATCTCCCTGGCCGGCCGTATCCTCGCCGCCTTCCCGGAGCAACTGGGTGCCGAGAAGCAGGTAGGCGATCACCTGGCGGAACTGGGCCAGCTGGCCACCACCCCTGAAGCCAACATCATCAAGCTGCCGAACATCTCCGCGTCGGTTCCACAGCTGAAGGCCGCGATCAAGGAGCTGCAAGCCAAGGGCTTCAACATCCCCGACTACGCCGACGAGCCGGCCAGCGCCGAGGAAAAAGAATCCCGCGCCCGCTATGACCGCATCAAGGGCAGCGCCGTGAACCCGGTCCTGCGCGAAGGCAACTCCGACCGCCGCGCCCCGCTGTCGGTCAAGAACTACGCCCGCAAGCACCCGCACAAGATGGGCGCCTGGGCCGCCGACTCCAAGTCGCACGTTGCCCACATGACCCAGGGCGACTTCTACGGCAGCGAAAAAGCCGCGCTGATCGAGGCTGACGACAGCCTGCGCATCGAGCTGGTCGGCAAGGACGGCGCCACCACCGTCCTGAAAGAAAAAACCGCCGTCAAGGCCGCCGAAGTCATCGACTGCGCCACCCTGAGCCGCAAGGCCCTGAAAGCCTTCATCGCCGAGCAGATCGCCGATGCCAAGGCCTCTGGCGTGCTGCTGTCGGTGCACCTGAAAGCTACCATGATGAAGGTCTCCGACCCGATCATGTTCGGCGTGATCGTCGAAGAGTTCTACGGCGACGTACTGGCCAAGCACGCAGCCGCACTCAGCCAGGTGGGCTTCAACGCCAACAACGGCATCGGCGACCTGTACGCCCGCATCAAGGATCTGCCTGCCGAGAAGCAAGCCGAGATCGAAGCCGACATCCAGGCCCTGTACGCCGTTCGCCCGGCCCTGGCCATGGTCAACTCGGACAAGGGCATCACCAACCTGCACGTACCGAGCGACGTCATCGTCGACGCCTCGATGCCTGCGATGATCCGCGACTCGGGCAAGATGTGGAACACCGCCGGCGAACTGCAGGACGCCAAGGCGATCATCCCTGACCGCTGCTACGCCGGCATCTACCAGGCCACCATCGAAGACTGCAAGGCCAACGGCGCCTTCGACCCGACCACCATGGGCAGCGTGCCGAACGTCGGCCTGATGGCGCAAAAAGCCGAAGAGTACGGCTCCCACGACAAGACCTTCCAGATCAAGGCCGACGGCGTCGTGCGCGTGGTCGATGGCAAGGGCAAGGTCGTGCTGGAGCAGGACGTCGAAGCCGGTGACATCTTCCGTATGTGCCAGACCAAGGACGCGCCGATCCAGGACTGGGTCAAGCTGGCCGTCAACCGCGCCCGCCTGAGCAACACCCCGGCGGTGTTCTGGCTGGACCCGGCCCGCGCCCACGACGGCGTGATGATCGAGAAGGTGCAGCAGTACCTGAAGGATCACGACACCTCCGGCCTGGACATCCGCATCCTGGCCCCGGTCGACGCCATCAAGTTCTCCCTGGCCCGCATCCGCGAAGGCAAGGACACCATCTCGGTGACCGGCAACGTGCTGCGTGACTACCTGACCGACCTGTTCCCGATCATGGAACTGGGCACCAGCGCCAAGATGCTGTCGATCGTTCCGCTGATGAACGGCGGTGGCCTGTTCGAGACCGGCGCCGGTGGTTCGGCACCGAAGCACGTGCAGCAGCTGGTTGAAGAGAACTTCCTGCGCTGGGACTCGCTGGGTGAGTTCCTGGCCCTGGCCGCCTCCCTGGAGCACCTGGGCAACACCTACGACAACCCGCGCGCCAAGGTCCTGGCCAACACCCTGGACCAGGCTACCGGCAAGTTCCTCGACACCAACAAGTCGCCTTCGCGCAAGGTCGGCGGTATCGACAACCGTGGCAGCCACTTCTACCTGACCCTGTACTGGGCAGAGGCACTGGCCGCCCAGACCGACGACACCGCCCTGCAGGCGCGCTTCGCCCCGCTGGCCAAGACCCTGAGCGATAACGAGGCGACCATCGTCGCCGAGCTCAACGCCGTCCAGGGCAAGCCGGCCGACATCGGTGGCTACTACGCCCCGGATGCCGAGCTGACCGCCAAGGTGATGCGCCCAAGCCAGACCCTGAACAGCGCCATCGCCGCCCTGTAAGGTTCGCTTGACGTAACAGCACAGACCCCGGCCACGCACCGGGGTTTGTGCTTTTTGAAGTTTGTGAAATCTCCCGTGGGAGCGGGCTTGCCCCGCGATTGCGCTGAACCTGTATGGGCGCAATCGCGGGGCAAGCCCGCTCCCACGCCCCGCCATGGAGCCCACTGTATGACCTGGCAACCCCACATCACCGTCGCCACCATCGTCGAACACGACGGTAAGTTCCTCTTCGTCGAGGAGTTCAAGGCCGGCCAACATGTATTCAATCAGCCCGCCGGCCACCTCGAGGCCAACGAGACCATCGCCCAGGCCGCCCTGCGCGAAACCCTCGAGGAAACCGCCTGGGAAGTCGAACTCACCGGCGTGGTCGGCATCTACCTCTATACCGCCCCGAGCAACGGCGTCACCTACCAGCGCATCTGCTTCGCCGCCCGCCCCGTGCACCATCATGCCGACCTGGCGCTGGACAGCGACATCGTCCGTGCCGTGTGGCTGACCCGCGACGAACTGCTGGCCGAGCCGTCACGCTGGCGTAGCGAGCTGGTACCGCGCTGCCTCGACGACTATCTCAAAGGCCCGCTGCACAGCCTCGACCTGCTGCGCGACTGACGCCAGCCCACGGGTTTGATAGAATCGGCGTTTTTCCCCTCTGATACACACCGGTAGCCATGACCAGCCCAGCACTCAAAGACCCCGCCAAGACCCGCGTCATCGTCGGCATGTCCGGCGGCGTGGACTCTTCCGTCTCCGCCCTTCTGCTCATCGAGCAGGGCTACCAGGTGGAAGGTCTGTTCATGAAGAACTGGGAAGAAGACGACGGCACCGAATACTGCACCGCCCGCGAAGACCTGGCCGACGCCCAGGCCGTGTGCGACCGCATCGGCATCAAGCTGCACACTGCCAACTTCGCCGCCGAATACTGGGACAACGTGTTCGAGCACTTCCTCGAGGAGTACAAGGCCGGCCGTACGCCCAACCCGGACATCCTCTGCAACCGCGAGATCAAGTTCAAGGCGTTCCTCGACTACGCCCTGTCCCTGGGCGCCGACCTGATCGCCACTGGCCACTACGTGCGCCGCCGCGACACTGGCGCGCTGACCGAGCTGCTCAAGGGCCTGGACCCGAACAAGGACCAGAGCTATTTCCTGCATGCCGTCGGCGGCAAGGAAATCGCCCGCACCCTGTTCCCGGTCGGCGAGCTGGAAAAGCCCGAGGTACGCGCCATCGCCGAAAAACACGGCCTGGCCACCGCCAAGAAGAAGGACTCCACCGGCATCTGCTTCATCGGCGAGCGCCGCTTCAGCGATTTTCTCAAGCAGTACCTGCCGGCCCAGCCCGGCGAGATCCAGACCACCGAGGGTGAAGTGATCGGCCAGCACCATGGCCTGATGTACCACACCATCGGCCAGCGCCAGGGCCTGGGCATCGGCGGCCTGAAGGACGCCGGCGACGAGCCGTGGTACGTGCTGGAAAAAGACCTCGCGCGCAATGTGCTGGTGGTCGGCCAGGGCAACGAGCACCCGTGGCTGTTCTCCCGCGCCCTGCTGGCCTCGGAAATTTTCTGGGTCAACCCGATCGACCTGTCCAGCCCGCGCCGCCTGACCGCCAAGGTGCGCTACCGCCAGGGCGACCAGCAGTGCACCCTGGAACGCACCGAGAGCGGCTACCGCGCCGTGTTCGACGAGCCGCAGCGCGCCGTCACCCCGGGCCAGTCGGTGGTGTTCTATGACGGCGAGGTGTGCCTGGGCGGCGGCGTGATCGAGATCGCCGAGCCGTGGAGCCCGCGCCGATGAACAACCTTCAGGAGCAGTTGGTCGCCCTGGGTGGTGTGTTCCAGGCCGCGGTGCTGGTCGACCGCATCGCCCGCACCGGCCAGGCCAGCGAAGCCAACATCGGTTGCATGCTCGGCAGCCTGCTGGTGCGCGACCCGAAGGATACCCTGGAGGTGTTCGGCGGCGACGACCTCAACCTGCGCGACGGCTACCGCGCGCTGGTCGGCGCCCTGGAGCGCGACCCCAGCAGCCTGCAGCGCGAGCCGCTGCGCTACGCCCTGTCGATGCTGGGCCTTGAGCGCCAGCTGAACAAGCGTGGCGACATGCTCGACACCATCGGCAACCGCCTGCCGCAGATCCAGTCCCAGGCCGAGCATTTCGGCCTGGTTCACGAAAACGTTATTGCTTCCAGTGGAGCCTTGTACCAGGACACCCTGAGCACCCTGCGCCAGCGCATCCAGGTGCACGGCGACATGCGTTTCCTGCAGCAGGCCAGCAACGCCTCGAAGATCCGCGCCCTGCTGCTGGCCGGCATCCGCGCGGCGCGCCTGTGGCGCCAGCTGGGCGGGCACCGCTGGCAGCTGGTGTTCAGCCGGCGCAAGTTGCTCAATGAACTGTACGGGATGATGCGTACCAACGATTGACGCAGTACCTGTAGGAGCGGCCTTGTGTCGCGAAAGGGCCGCAGCGCGGCCCCAGGATCTCGAGGCTGACTCAAGATTGCCGGGGCTGCTGCGCAGCCCTTTCGCGACACAAGGCCGCTCCTACAGGGGATCGCAACAGTTTTGATAGGCCCGACCTTTGGTCAGCCACCCGACTCGGGCGCGTTTTTCATGTATGATATGCGCCCTTCCAAAAGCCTGACTGTCCGAGAACACCCCATGCAGCTCTCCTCGCTCACTGCGGTTTCCCCTGTAGACGGCCGTTATGCCGGCAAAACCCAGGCCTTGCGCCCCATCTTCAGCGAATTCGGCCTGATCCGTTTCCGCGCCTTGGTCGAAGTACGCTGGCTGCAGCGCCTGGCCGCCCACCCGCAGATCGGCGAAGTGCCGGCGTTCTCCGCCGAAGCCAACGCCGTGCTGGACAGCCTGGCCACCGATTTCAAACTTGAGCACGCCGAACGCGTCAAGGAAATCGAGCGCACCACCAACCACGACGTCAAGGCCATCGAGTACCTGCTCAAAGAGCAAGCGGCTCAACTGCCTGAGCTGGCCAAGGTCAGCGAGTTCATCCACTTCGCCTGCACCAGCGAGGACATCAATAACCTGTCCCACGCCCTGATGCTGCGCGCCGGCCGTGACGACGTGCTGCTGCCGCTGATGCGCCAGATCGCCGAATCCATCCGTGCCCTGGCCCACGCCCACGCCGATGTGCCGATGCTGTCGCGCACCCACGGCCAGCCGGCCTCGCCGACCACCCTGGGTAAAGAGCTGGCCAACGTCGTCTACCGCATGGAGCGCCAGATCGCCCAGGTGTCAGCCGTGCCGCTGCTGGGCAAGATCAACGGCGCCGTGGGCAACTACAACGCCCACCTGTCGGCCTACTCGCAGATCGACTGGGAAGCCAACGCCCGCGCCTTCATCGAGGACGAGCTGGGCCTGGTGTTCAACCCCTACACCACCCAGATCGAGCCGCACGACTACATCGCCGAGCTGTTCGACGCCATCGCCCGCTTCAACACCATCCTCATCGACTTCGACCGCGACGTCTGGGGCTACATCTCGCTGGGCTACTTCAAGCAGAAGACCGTCGCCGGCGAAATCGGCTCCTCGACCATGCCGCACAAGGTCAACCCGATCGACTTCGAAAACTCCGAAGGCAACCTGGGCATCGCCAACGCACTGTTCCAGCACCTGGCCAGCAAGCTGCCGATCTCGCGCTGGCAGCGCGACCTGACTGACTCCACCGTGCTGCGCAACCTGGGCGTGGGCTTCGCCCACAGCGTCATCGCCTACGAAGCCAGCCTGAAAGGCATCGGCAAGCTGGAAGTCAACGCCGCCCGCATCGCCGCCGACCTGGACGCCTGCTGGGAAGTGCTGGCCGAGCCGATCCAGACCGTGATGCGCCGCTTCAACATCGAGAACCCCTACGAGAAGCTCAAGGAGCTGACCCGTGGCAAGGGCATCACCCCTGAAGCGCTGCTGACCTTCATCGACGGCCTGGACATGCCGGCCGAAGCCAAGGCCGAGCTCAAGCAACTGACCCCGGCGACCTACATCGGCAACGCCGTGGCCCAGGCCAAACGCATCTAAGCTGAGCGTCGCGTACAACGCCCGGCCTGGCCGGGCGTTTTTATTCCCGTACGAAAACTAAGTTTTTTCAATAGGTTGAACATGAATTCTGATACTCCACTGCAACTGTTGGGCGGCCTCACGGCCCGTGAATTCCTGCGCGACTACTGGCAGAAAAAGCCGCTGCTGGTGCGTCAGGCCTTCCCCGACTTCGTCAGCCCCATCGACGCCGACGAGCTGGCCGGCCTGGCCCTGGAAGAAGAAGTCGAGTCGCGCCTGGTACTCGAACACGGCGAGCGCCCGTGGGAGCTGCGCCGCGGCCCGTTCGCCGAGGACGCTTTCGCCGACCTGCCCGAGCGCGACTGGACCCTGCTGGTGCAGGCGGTTGACCAGTTCGTGCCGGAAGTGGCCGAGCTGCTCGAAGCGTTCCGCTTCCTGCCGAGCTGGCGCATCGACGATGTGATGATCAGCTATGCGGCGCCCGGCGGCAGCGTCGGCCCGCACTTCGACAACTACGACGTATTCCTGCTGCAGGGCGACGGCACGCGCAACTGGAAAGTCGGACAGATGTGCAACAGCGACAGCGCGCTGATCGACCACGCCGACCTGCGCATCCTGGCCGACTTCGAGCAGAGCGAAGAGTGGACCCTGGAGCCGGGTGACATGCTCTACCTGCCGCCGCGCCTGGCCCACTACGGCGTTGCCGAGAGCGAGTGCCTGACCTACTCGGTGGGCTTCCGCGCCCCGAGCGCCGCCGAAGTGCTGACCCACTTCACCGACTTCCTCGGCCAGTTCCTGCCGGAGGAAGAGCGCTACAGCGACGCCGACGCCCAGCCGGTCAGCGACCCGCACCAGATCCAGCACGACGCCCTCGACCGCCTCAAGGCGCTGATCGACAAGCACATGGCCGACAAGGACCTGCTGCTGACCTGGTTCGGCCAGTTCATGACCGAGCCGCGTTATCCCGAGCAGGTGGTGGGTGAAGAGCTGAGCGAGCAGGAGCTGCTCGACTACCTCGGCCAGGGCGCCATCCTGATCCGCAACCCGAGCGCACGCCTGGCCTGGTCGGAGTTCGGCGACGACCTGTTGCTGTTCGCCAGCGGTCGCAGCTGCCCGCTGCCGGGCAAACTGCGCGAGCTGCTGAAGCTGATCTGCTCCGCCGATGCCCTGCACAGCGAGAACCTTGGGCAGTGGCTGGAAGACGAAGACGGCCTGATGCTGGTACAACAGCTGGTCATGCAAGGCAGCCTGGGATTCGCCGATGAATAAGATCAGTGTTCGACTGGCCGACTGGCACAAGGACAACGCCGACATCCACCGTATCCGCAGCGCCGTGTTCGTCGCCGAGCAGCACGTGCCGCCGGAGCTGGAATTCGACGCAGAAGACCCGACCGCCGTGCACTTCCTGGCCATGGAGGGCGACTACCCGATCGGTACCGCCCGCCTGCTGCCCGACGGCACCATCGGCCGGGTCTCGGTGCTCAAGGACTGGCGCGGCCTGCATGTGGGCGACGCACTGATGCGCGCGGTGATCGTCGAGGCGCAGAACCGCGACCTCAAGCAGCAGATGCTCAGCGCCCAGGTGCACGCCACGCCATTCTATGAGCGCCTGGGGTTCCGCGTGGTCAGCGAGGAGTTCCTCGAGGCTGGCATTCCGCACGTGGACATGGTTCGCGACTCGCGCGAGATGGCCTGAGCCATCACGTTGGCCTGCTCTTTTAGGAGCGGCCTTGCCGAGGCGTCGGCAAGGCCGCTCCTAGAGGGTTACGCCCTACCCCTCAGGCAATCACAATCTGCCCATCCCCCACCCCCTGGGCCGAGATCCCCACCAGCGTCACGCTATCCCCCCCGAACTTCAGCACCAGGTCATTGCCAACCTGGCTGGCATGGGCACGCCAGTCCGGCGCCGCCGTACCTCTGTCCACGCCAATGAACACCAGCCGGTCCTGCCCGGAGAAGTCCAGCACCCGATCCTGGCCAAAATGCTCGCTGAACAGGAAGGTGTCGCGCCCGCCGCCGCCAATGAGCACATCGTTGCCCGCGCCGCCGACCAGCACGTCATTGCCAGCACCGCCCTGCAGCCGATCGTCACCGCCCAGGCCAAACAACCACTGACCCTGGTTGCCCGCCACCAGTTGGTCGCCAGCCTGGGTGCCGTTGAGCGAAGACGCGTAGGGCGTGACCTTGCCGCTCTCGAACAGCCCCTGCGCCGCGACCCCATGGCTGACCTCCTTGCTGAAGATCAGCAGGCTCGACTCCTTGCTCACCAGGTTCTCGACATTGCGCACCAGGCTGATGCCGCCCTGGGCGTCGCGCACGTACAGCGTGCCCTCGCCGTCCCGGGCGATGCTCAGGTTGGCCAGGGCGTCCTGCAGCTTCAGGGTGTCATGGCCGGCGCCGCCGTCGATCAGGTTGAAGCCGCCGTCGTCGCGGAAGGTGTCATTGCCGGCCCGCCCCTCAAGGTAGTCGTTGCCACGCCCGCCGTGGATCAGGTCATCCTGGTCGGAGCCGATGATGAAGGTGCTGCCTTTGTGCGGCTCGGCATTGCGGTTGAGGTCCTCGACCCAGGTCGAGCCACGGGTGACATCGGACAGGTTGCTGACCACGATGGTCGAGTCGCGGCTGGTCCATTGATAGAACGACGACCCCAGCACCCGACCAAGGCCATCGGCGTAGGCCGTCGGCAGGTGCGACAACCAAGTGGCGATGTTGCCGATGGAGAACGGCAGCAGGTTCCAGGCGTCGGAGGCGTAGTGGTCGTTGAAGTTGACAATGTTGTTGGTGGCCGAGGCCTTGGCGCCGTCGTGCACGCCCAGGGTGCCCCAGGTTGCCGAGGTGCCGTCGAGCACGCGGAACACCGGGTCGTTCTCATAGCCGATATTGAGCACCTTGCTGGCGTCGGCGGCCTGGGTCGGCGAGGCGAAGGCGACGTAACGCGCATCCTGGTAGAAACCGCCCCAGCGCGAGCCGCTGAGATCGGCCAGGCTGTTGACCGCCAGGCCGCCTAGGCTGTGACCACTGACGGTGACATCGGCGCCGCTCAGGCCGTTGGCCTTGGCGAAGGCCGCCACATCGGCGAGCAGTTGCCCGAATGCGTTACCGGCGTAGTCACGGGCATAACCGGCCGGGCCGATCGCCGCCAGCAGGTCGTTGATGGCGTCACCGATGGTGTCACCCAGCAGGTTCTCACGCGGGCCGCTGGTGCCGCGGAAGGCGATGCCGATGCCGCTGAGCTGGCCGGCGGCATCGTAGCGCCCAAGGATTTCCACCTGTGCCGAGGTGTAGCCCGGCGCTTCGCCATGGAATGTGCCGCGGGCGTCGGTCTTGCCCTGATAGCCCAGCTGCGCCGCGCTGATCGGCGTCCAGCCGGCGGCCTTGACCTGCGCCAGGGCCCGGGCTTCGGAGTCAGGGTTCCAGGGGATGCCGGGAATGACGCCCTGACTGTCGGTGCCGCCGATCAGCGCCTTGACCAGGGTGGCCGGCAGGCCCAGGCCAAAACCGTACTTCTGGTAGCCGGCGCTGAAGCCATCGTCGATGCCATGGTAGGCATAGGTGGCCAGGGCCATGGCATCTTTATAGAGCGAGGAGGAGGCAGTGCTGTCGAGCTGTCGGTAATCGAAAACGGGCATTGGTTTACATCCCTGTTGTTCTTGTAGGAAGGACACCCCAGCGACATCGTCCAGTGACACAACTGGCGGGCGAAAGGCAAAGCTGGCACGCATTTGCCGAGTCGTCCAACCCCAAGGGGTGACTACCCTGCCAAACATGCGGGCGAAAAACCTGTACATGCATACAGATAAAGCTTGCCTGCACGCCCTGGCTTGCGCATCCTAGTGCCCATCTTCCGCGATCAAGCGTTCCGGCCATGCGCCTCTTCCTCTGCGAAAAACCCTCCCAGGCAAAAGACATCGCCAAGGTCCTCGGCGCCCAGCGTCGTGGCGACGGCTGCTGGCAAGGCACCGATGTCTGCGTGACCTGGTGCATCGGCCACCTGCTCGAGACCGCCCCGCCGGACAGCTACGACGAGCGCTACAAGCGCTGGGTCCTCGAGGACCTGCCGATCATCCCGCAAAAGTGGAAGATGACCGTCAAGCCCAAGACCGCCAGCCAGTACAAGGCGGTCAAGCGCCTGCTCGGCGAGGCCCGCGAACTGGTGATCGCCACCGACGCCGACCGCGAGGGCGAGATGATCGCTCGTGAACTGGTCGAGCATTGTCGCTACCGGGGGCCGATCCAGCGTCTGTGGCTGTCGGCGCTGGACGATGCCTCGATCCGCAAGGCGCTGGGCCGCCTGCTGCCGGGCCAGGAGACCTTCAGCCTGTACCATTCGGCCCTCGGCCGCTCGCGGGCCGACTGGCTGATCGGCATGAACATGAGCCGCCTGTTCACCCTGCTCGGCCGCCAGTCCGGCTATCAGGGCGTGCTGCCGGTAGGCCGGGTGCAGACACCGACGCTGCGCCTGGTGGTGGACCGCGACCGCAGCATCGCCGACTTCGTGCCGGTGCCTTTCTGGGCCATCGAGGTGCAACTGGAAAGCACCGGCAGCGTGTTCAACGCCCAGTGGCGCGCGCCGGAGGACGCCTGCGACGACCAGGGTCGCTGCCTGAGGCAGGACCTTGCCCAGCTGGCGGCCGCCGACATGCAGGCGGCCGCCAGCGCCCGGGTGCGCAAGATCGCCACCGAACGCGTGCGCGAGGCGGCTCCCCTGCCTTTCGACCTCGGCACCCTGCAGGAGGTGTGCTCGAAGAAGCTCGGCCTCGGCGCCCAGGAGACCCTGGACATCGCCCAGGCCCTGTACGAGACCCACAAACTCATCACCTACCCGCGCAGCGACAGCGGCTACCTGCCTCTCAGCCAGCACGGCGAGGCCGCCGGCATCCTCGCCGCCCTTCAGCGCGCAGACGACAGCCTCGCGCCGCTGCGGCCGCACCTGGACCCGGGTCGCCGCTCACGGGCATGGAACGACCAGAAGGTCAGCGCCCACCACGGCATCATCCCCACCGCCGCCGCCAGCGACCCGGCGCGCCTGCCGCCCAAGTACAAGGCGGTGTATACCCTGATCCGCGCCCGTTACCTGGCGCAGTTCCTGCCCAACCACGAGTACGACCGCACCCAGGCCGAGTTCGATTGCGTCGGTCATGCGCTGCGGGCGGTGGGCAAGCAGATCGTCGAGCCGGGTTGGCGCCGGGCGCTGCCCGAGGCACTGACCCCAACCAAGGGTCGCGAGGCGCCACCGGCCCAGGTGCTGCCGGCGCTGCGCGAAGGCCAGGACTGCGCAGTGCGAGACCTGCAGTTGAAGGACCTGTGGACCCAGCCGCCCAAGCCCTTTACCGAAGGCGACCTGATCAAGGCGATGAAGAACGTCGCCAAGCTGGTCGACGACCCTCGGCTGAAACAGAAGCTCAAGGAAACCACTGGCATCGGCACCGAGGCCACCCGGGCCAGCATCATCCAGGGCCTGCTCGACCGTGGCTACCTGGTCAAGAACGGCAAGGCGCTGTCGGCCACGCCCGCCGCCTTCAGCCTGATCGACGCCGTGCCCCGGGCCATCGCCGACCCCGGCACCACCGCAATCTGGGAACAGGCGCTGGACATGGTGCAGAGCGGCGAGATGAGCCTGGACGAGTTCGTCACCCGCCAGTCGGCCTGGATGGGCAAGCTGGTGCAACGGTGCAGCGGCCTGCGCCTGACCATCAGCGGGCCGGCAGCGGGCAAGGCGGCGGCGCCGTGGAAGAAGAAGCGCAAGGGTGCCGCCAAGGGCAAGACAGCAGCCAGCAAGCCCCGACAGCCGCGGCGCAAGGCATCTACTTAAGGTAGACGAGCTCCCACAGAAAACGCGTAAATACCGACCGTCATGCTAGGCACCTCATCTTAGGAAGACTGGCGCTATGAAAACCCTCTGCTATTTTTTCATGAAAATGATCAGAAAAAATTTCACGAGGCCCCGGCATGTTCAAGCAATCCGCCCAGCACGTCGCCAGCTATTACGCCCGCACCTACCCCGCCACCATCCCCCTGCGCCCTACCCTGCAGGGCACCCACGACACCGACATCCTGATCGTCGGTGCCGGCTTCAGCGGCCTGCACACGGCCCTGCGCCTGACACTGGCCGGCCAGCGCGTGACCCTGCTGGAAGCCAGCCGGGTGGCCTGGGCCGCGTCGGGCCGCAACGGTGGCCAGGCCTTGCTGGGCTGGTCGTGCGACATGCCCCCGCTGGAGCGAGCCCTAGGCCTGGAACGCAGCCGACGCCTGTGGGACAGCATGTGCTGGGCCGCCCGCGAGCTGCGTGAACTGCCCCAGCGCCATGGCTTTGACGTCGACAATCGCCTGGGCAGCCTGTGGACCGCCGTACTGCCACGTCGGGTAAAACTGCTGGAGGAGGCCCGACGTGAAGCACAGGAGAAGTTCGACTACGACTGCCTGCGCCTGATCGGCCGCGAGGAATTGCCCGAGTGGATCGACAGCACCCGTTATCAGGCCGCGCTGTACGACCCCAATGGCGCCCACCTCAACCCACTGAAACTGGCCCAGGGCCTGGCCGGTGTGATCGAGGCGAACGGCGGGCAGATCTACGAGCAGAGCCAGGTACTCGACTACCACGAACACGCCGATGGCTTCGTCGTCCGCACCGATCAGGGCGAGGTGCGCAGTCGCGTACTGGTGCTGGCCTGCAACGCCTATATCGACCGGCTCGACCGTGCCCTGTCACGGCGCCTGTTGCCGGTGGGCTCCTACCAGGTGGCCACGGCGCCGCTGGACGCCGAGTTCGCCGCCTCGCTGCTGCCACGCAACAGCTGCGTGATCGACAACCAGTTCGTTCCCGACTACTTCCGCCTGACACCCGACCATCGCCTGCTTTTCGGGGGCGGCTGCACCTACCTGGGCGGCATCCCCAAGGACGTCGCCAGCGCCACACGGCCCTACCTGGAACGGGTGTTCCCGCAGTTGCGTGGGGTGGCCATCGAACATGCCTGGGGCGGCCATATCGACTGCAGCATCCAGCGCGCCCCGGATATCGGCCGTCAGGGCCAACGCTACTGGCTGCAAGGATTCTCCGGGCACGGGGTGCTGCCAACCCTGGCCGGCGCACGCGCCGTCAGTGACGCGATTCTAGGTGACGACGATCTGCTCGCGCTTTACCAGAGTATCGACAATGGCCGCTTCCCTGGCGGCGACCTGCTGGCCGCGCCCCTGGAAGCAGCCGCCAAAGCCTGGTACAGGATGCGCGACCATGTCTGAACCGATCGACGACAACCAAGGCCTGGCGCGACTGGTGCGCGACCTGCGCAAGCACCGTGGGCTGACCCTTGACGAGCTGGCCGGCCGGGTCAAGCGCTCGCTGGGCTTTCTCTCCCAGGTCGAGCGCGGCCTCTCACGCCCCACGGTGGCCGACCTCACCGCCATCAGCGAGGCGCTGCAGGTCCCCACCACCTACTTCTACCAGGCCGTGCCGCCCCGGGCGCTCGACTGGGTCACCCGTCCCGGCGAGCGACGTACCCTGTACTACGCCGCCGGGGTCACCGATGTGCTGGTATCACCGACCCTCACCGGCCGCTTCGCCATGCTCGAAAGCCATCTGGCGCCCGGCGCCAGCAGTGGCGAAGGGCATCTGGATGACAGCTCGGAACAGGGTGGTTTCGTACTCGAGGGCGAACTGACCCTGTGGCTCGAAGGCCAGGAAGATGCCGTCACCCTGTACCCCAACGACAGCTTCCAGCTGCCGCCCCACAGCCAGTTCCGCTACGCCAATCTGACCACCCGAACGACCCGGGTTCTCTGGGTCTTCCGTTGAGAGCATGCCCATGACAAGTACAACAGGCTTCCCCGATCTGCTCAGCGAAGTACGCGCCTTCCGTACACGACACCCCGAGGTGCGCTACGTCGACCTGATCAGCCTGGACATCCCCGGGCACTTCTACGGCAAGCGTTACCCGATCGACATGCTGGAAAAGGTGGCCGCCGGCAGCCCGCTCAAGCTGCCGCAGAACTGCGTGCTGCTTGGCGTGCAGGGCGGGCTGTTCCCCATCGGCGACTACTGCTTCAACGACGGTGACCCGGACGCCCCGCGCCGCCTGGTGCCTGATACGCTGAAGCCGGTTAATTGGGAGCGCGAGCCGCTGGGACAGATGCTGATCACTTCGGACGGCACCGCGGCGCCCATCGAGTTCGAGCCCCGCGAGGTGCTGGCCCGCGTCCTGCGGCGCCTCGAACGCCGGGGCATCCGCCCGGTGGTGGCGTTCGAACTGGAGTTCTACCTGTTCGACCGGGCGCTGAAGGACGGTCTGCCGCAGTTCCCCCGCGATCCGGCCAGTGGCGATGCCGACGACCAGCCGAACATGCATATCGAGCGTCTTTCGCGGTTTTCCGATGTGTTACGCGAGATGGTCGAGACCGCCAATGCCCAGGGCGTGGACGCCAATGTCATCACCGCCGAGCTGGGCCCTGGCCAGTTCGAGATCAATTTCGCTCACTGCGACGACGGTCTGCGCGCCGCCGACTGGGCGGCGCTGTTCTGTCGCAGCACCCGTGGCGTGGCGCTCAAGCATGGGCTGCGTGCGTCGTTCATGAGCAAGCCCTACCTACACGCGCCGGGCAGCGGCATGCATGTGCATGTCAGCCTCTACGACGCGGCCGGCAACAACCTGCTCGCCGCCGACGCCCAGCGCCCGCTGCGCCACGCCGTGGCCGGCTGCCTGGCGCTGCTGCCGCACTGTATGCCGGTGTTCGCGGCCAACCACAACGCGTTTCGTCGCTATGGCGCCATGGTCAACGCCGCCAGCCGTGCAAGCTGGGGCTTCGAGGACCGCGACGCCTGCATTCGTATCCCCGAATCGGATCCGCGCAACCTGCGGATCGAACACCGGCTGGCCGGGGCGGATGCCAATCCATATCTGGTGCTGGCGGCGATACTCTGCGGCATGGAGCATGGGCTGGATGCCGCGCAGGAGCCGATCGCGCCGCTGAACGAAGATCGAGGCAGCGGGATCGATTTCCCCAAGGACATGCTCGGCGCGGTGGCGGCCATGCGCGGACACCCGGCAGTCAACGAAGGGCTGGGCGCAGAGTTCGTGATGGTCTATTGCGAGAACAAGCGCCAGGACCATCTGGCGTTTCTGCAGGAGGTCAGTGCGCGGGAGTATCGCTGGTTCCTGTAGGCCCTGTTGCTGCCTCTTCGCGGGTTTACCCGCGAAGAGGCTGGCACTGGAATCACGCGCCGCCCAGGATTACCATGCACCACCTCTAGCGCGGCCTTTTGCCGCACCCCGCCTTCCAGCCTGCGCACACCCCATGCCCTTCGAACTCACCGTAGAACCGCTCACCCTGCTGATCCTCGCCCTGGTCGCCTTCGTCGCCGGCTTCATCGACGCCATTGCCGGCGGCGGCGGGCTGCTGACGACCCCGGCGCTGCTCACTGCCGGCATGCCGCCGCACCTGGTGCTGGGCACCAACAAGCTCAGCTCGACCTTCGGCGCTGCCACCGCCAGCATCACCTACTACCGGCGCAAGCTGTTCCACCCGGCGCAGTGGCGCCTGGCGATCGTCGGCACCCTGGCAGGCGCGCTGATCGGCGCGGTGGTGGCCCACTACATGCCTGCCGAATGGTTGAACAAGATGCTGCCGGTGGTCGTCTTTGCCTGTGGCGTCTACCTGCTGTTCGGCGGCACGCCCAAGGCGCCTCTGGACGCCGAGGCGCCGATCAGGAAGAAGTGGCAGTTCCCGCAAGGTTTCACCCTGGGCTTCTATGACGGCGTCGCCGGGCCCGGCACCGGTGCCTTCTGGACCGTTAGCACGTTGCTGCTCTATCCCATCGACCTGGTTCGCGCCAGTGGCGTGGCGCGTAGCATGAACTTCGTCAGCAACATCGCGGCGCTGACGGTGTTCATCATTTCCGGACAGGTGGATTACATCGTTGGCCTGTGCATGGGGGTGTCGGTGATGATCGGGGCGTTCTTCGGGGCGCGTACTGCGATCAGTGGGGGGAGCAGGTTTATTCGGCCGGTGTTTATTGCCGTGGTGTTGGCGTTGACTGTGCGGTTGGCTTGGCAGCATTGGTTTGGGTAGGGCTTGGGCTTGGGCTTGGGCTTGGGCTTGGGCTTGGGGGCGATTGTTTTGATTTTTGTATGCGCATTCGTAGAAGATAACGACATTTAGTCACCTTTCCGCCCTTACGGCGGCCTACTTTTCTCGTGGGAAAAGTAGGCAAAACCGTCCCGCTCCGTTCATCCGGCCCCTGCGCTTCGCTCCGGGGTTCCCTCGCTCCGTTCTTGCTCCCGGGAGGACCGCGCTGAACGCCCCATCCTGGGGCGCAGCGCTTGACGGGCATCCATGCCCGTCACCTCCCTACGCAAGAACTCCGCTCGGCCTCCTGAAGTCGCAATTGGCGTTGCCTGAACTATCGCGCGCTTAGAAGCAAGAGCAAGAGCAAGAGCAAGAGCAAGAGCAAGAGCAAGAAATGCGAAGTTATTTGTTTGACCATTAGTTATGTATTGGCTGTTCCGGCCCTTTCGCGGGGCAAGCCCGCTCCTACAGGGTTATATATAACGACGAATATTGCGTGGGAGCGGGCTTGCCCCGCGATACAATCGAGAGATCAATTAAATTTCAACTAGCGACAGCTGCGCCAGTCCAGGCGCCGCTCGTAACTTCGCGACTTCAGGAGGCCGAACGGAGGTCTTGCGCAGGGAGGTGACGGGCATGGATGCCCGTCAAGCGCTGGGGCCCAGGATGGGCCCTGCAGCGCGGCCCTCCCGGGAGCAAGGCCGGAGTGAGGGGACCCGGAGCGAAGCGGAGGGCCGGATGAATGGAGCGCAGCGTTTTTTGGTTACTTTTGTCCGGCCGGCGCTCCGGGAGTTTGACAAAAAGTGACCCGCCGTAAGGGCGGAAAGGTGAATAAGCGTCGACATCGCAAATGAATGCGCCTACAACTTACAAAACCATCCAACCCAACTAAAACCAACTAAAACCAACTCAGGCAGGCAAAACCGGCTCAGGCAACCCCAACCGCCGAGCAACATACAGATCTATCAGATACCGAGCAATCGACCGCCCCGCCGGCAAAGGCGGCAACTCATGCACATTGAACCACCGCGCATCCTCGATCTCATCCGCCTGCATGACAATCTCCCCCCCAGCATACTCGGCATGAAACCCCAGCATCATCGAATGCGGAAACGGCCAGCACTGGCTGCCAACGTACTGGATGTTTTTCACCTCCACCGCCACCTCCTCGCGTACCTCGCGCACCAGGCAGTCCTCGGCCGACTCCCCAGGCTCCGCGAACCCCGCCAGGGTGCTGTAGACCCCGGTGACGAAGCGCGGCGAACGGGCCAGAAGCACCTCGTCCCCGCGAGTAATCAGCACGATCATGCTCGGTGAAATCCGCGGATAGCTGCGCAAGTCGCAGGGCTGGCAATACATCGCCCGCTCCCAGCGAATCTGCGTCATGGCCTGCCCGCAACTGCCGCAGAAACGGTGCTCGCGAGCCCAGGTACCGATCTGCGCGGCGTAACCGAGCACCTTGTAGGTATCGAAGTCGCCCTCGAGCATGAACCGGCGTAGCCCCTGCCAGTGGCAACCCGGCACCTCACCGGCCCCGCGCAGTTCCAACAGGAACACCGGCTGGCCATCGAAATGGCCGATACCATGCTCGCACAGCACGTCCAGGTCCTGGCGCTTGAGCCAGTCGCGGGGGAACAGCGCGCCGTTGGCGTCCACCAGGAACCCTTCCGGGCTGCGGGCGACGGCCAGCCCCCCGGTGATCTGCGGGTCGAGTACTGCGGTTGTCCAGCGTGCTGACATGGTTCGGGTCCCTTGATGGCGCCCGCCACTGTCCAGTCAGTCGGCGAACGTCGGTTGCTGTTTGCTCATGTGCGCGGCCATGGCCACACGCAGGTCTTCGGACTGCAGCATGGCGGCGTTCCAGGTGGCGATGTACTCCAGGCCATCGTCGATGCGATGGTCACGCATGTAGCTGATCATCTCCTTGGTGCCGGCCACGGCGATCGGCGATTTTGCGGCAATCTCGCGGGCGATGGCAAAGACCCCGTCGAGCAGCGCCGCCTGGTCATCATAGACGCGGTTGACCAGGCCGATGCGCAGCGCCTCCTGGGCGTCGACCCGGCGGCCGGTGTAGGCCAGCTCGCGCATGATGCCGTCGCCGATGATACGCGGCAAACGTTGCAAGGTGCCGACATCGGCGGCCATGCCCATGTCGATCTCCTTGATCGAGAACTGCGCGTCAGCGGCGCAGTAGCGCATGTCGCAGGCCGAAACCATATCGATGGCGCCACCGATGCAGTAGCCCTGGATCGCCGCCAGCACCGGCTTGCGGCAGTTGTCCACGGCGTTGAACGAGCCTTGCAGGCGCAGGATGGTGCGGCGCATCACCCGGGCGTTGCGGCCGACGTCCTTGCCCAGTTGCTGCGCCAGGGTGGCCAGCATCGTCAGGTCGATACCGGAGGAGAAGTGCTTGCCAGCGCCGCTGATGACCACCACGCGCACCGCGTCGGTGTCGTCGATCCATTGGAAGATCTCGACCAGTTCTTCCCAGAAGGCGGCGTTCATCGCGTTGATCTTGTCCGGGCGGTTGATCTGCACGTGGGCGATGTTGTCAGTCAGTTCGACCTTGAACGCGGTGTATTCGGTCACGAGCGGCACTCCTGTGGGAAAAGGGTTCACAACGCCGGATCTTAGCGTACCCGCAAGGCTGCACATGTGCCAAAAGCCGGACTGGATGACTTGCACCCCAAGGCGCTATACGGCACCTTGCGCCACTGCTGAATCAAAAGGATACAAATTCATGTCCCGTTCCCTGACCGGCACCCTCGCCCATGGTTTCCTGGGCCAGTCGCCGCGTTGGTACAAGGCCATCATCTGCCTGTTCCTGGTGCTCAACCCGTTGCTGCTGGCGACCCTTGGCCCGGTGGTTACCGGCTGGGTGCTGGTGATCCAGTTCATCTTCACCCTGGGGATGGCGCTCAAGTGCTACCCGCTAATGCCCGGCGGCCTGCTGCTGGTCGAGGCGCTGCTGCTGCGCATGACCACGCCCGAGGCCCTGTACGAAGAGCTGCAGCACAACTTCCCGGTAATCCTGCTGCTGATGTTCATGGTCGCCGGCATTCACTTCATGAAGGAGCTGCTGCTGTATCTGTTCTCGCGGATCCTGCTGGGAGTGCGTTCCAAGGCGATACTGAGCCTGCTGTTCTGCGTGCTCTCGGCGTTTCTCTCGGCGTTCCTCGACGCCCTGACCGTGACCGCGGTGATCATCAGCGCCGCGGTGGGATTCTATGCGGTGTACCACCGGGTCGCCTCGGGCACCAACCCACGGGAGGAGTCGGCGCTGGACAGCGACCACCAGGTCGAACAACTGCACCGCGACGACCTCGACCAGTTCCGCGCCTTCCTGCGCAGCCTGCTGATGCACGGCGCGGTGGGCACGGCGCTGGGTGGCGTGTGCACCCTGGTAGGCGAGCCGCAGAACCTGCTGATCGGCCATGAAATGGGTTGGCACTTCGCCGACTTCTTTCTCAAGGTCGCGCCGGTGTCGATGCCGGTACTGGCGGCAGGCCTGGCGACCTGCGTGCTGCTGGAGAAGCTGCGCCTGTTCGGCTACGGCACGCTGATGCCCGAGCGTGTGCGCCAGGTACTGGCCGCCTACGCCGCCGAGGACGACGCCGCGCGCACTCCGGCCCAGCGCATCGCCCTGGTGGTGCAAGGCTTGGCCGCGTTGATCCTGATCGTCTGCCTGGGCCTGCACATCGCCGAGGTCGGCTTGATCGGCCTGATGGTCATCGTGCTGATCACCGCCTTCACCGGCATCACCGACGAGCACCGCCTGGGCCGCGCGTTCCAGGACGCCATGCCGTTCACCGCGCTGCTGGTGGTGTTCTTCGCCGTGGTCGCGGTGATCCACCAGCAGCAACTGTTCAGCCCACTGATCGCCTGGGTGCTGGCCCTGCCCAGCGAGCAGCAGCCAGGCATGCTGTACCTGGCCAACGGCCTGCTGTCGGCGATCAGCGACAACGTGTTCGTCGCCACCATCTACATCACCGAGGTCAAGCAGGCGTTCGTCAATGGCGCAATGAGCCGCGAGCACTTCGAAACCCTGGCGGTGGCGATCAACACCGGCACCAACCTGCCCAGCGTGGCCACGCCCAATGGCCAGGCGGCATTCCTGTTCTTGCTGACCTCGGCGATCGCGCCGCTGGTTCGACTGTCCTATGGACGCATGGTGTGGATGGCCTTGCCCTACACCGTGGTCATGGGTGGCCTGGGCTGGTGGGCGGTGACCTACTGGCTGTAGCCGAACCCTCTGCAGGAGTGGCTTTAGCCGCTCCTGCAGGCGACCGCGCCTTTTCCCGTTTTCTCTCCTCCCGCGCCCCCATCCGTCGAGCCCTGACTATCGTTCAGCACTGCTGTCGATTCTCGCCAACCCCGTTCGACTATCCAGCACACCCACCCGAGGAGATTCATCCCATGCGCAAGCTCATCGTCGCCGCCTTCATCACCCTCGACGGCGTCATGCAGGCCCCCGGCGGTCCGCAGGAGGACACCAGCGGCGGCTTCACCCATGGCGGCTGGATCCCGCCGTTGGCCGACGAGGCCTTCGGCCAGGCCATGCAGACCCTGTTCAGCCAACCGTTCGAACTGCTGCTGGGGCGGCGCACCTACGACATCTTCGCCGGGTTCTGGCCAGAAGTCGGGCCCGAGGCGCCGGATCGTCCGTTGGCCGACCTGTTCAATGGCGTGGCCAAGCATGTCGCCACCCACCACCCCGCATCCATCGAGTGGCAAAACAGCCACACGTTGGGTGCCGATGTGACAGGCGCGGTGCGCGCGCTCAAGCAACAGGACGGCCCGGCGCTGCTGACCCAAGGCAGCGGTGAACTGGTACGCCAGCTGCTGGCGGCCGGGCTGGTGGACGAACTGCGCCTGTTGATCCATCCCCTGCTGCTGGGGCGCGGCAAGCGCCTGTTCGGTGACGATGCACAGGCTGCAGCCTTCAAGCTGGTGGAATCGAGCAGCACCCCCAACGGGGTACTGCTGGCGCATTACGTGCGCAGCGGCGAGGTACAGACAGGATCGTTCTGAGCTCGGTCAGTCGAGCAGGCGGGCGATGGCGTTGGCGAAGCCTTGCGGGTCTTCGAGCATCATCAGGTGCCCCGCACGCGGCAGCACGGTAAAACTGGCCGCCTGCTCCTCGGCCCAGTGCGGTACATCCCAGCCAGCCCGTGAGTGTTCGCCGGCGACCAGGTGCACCGGTTTCGTGGCGAACAACGTGCGCAGCTCCACCAGATAACCTGGTAAGCCGGTCACCGCGACCACCGAGCGCGCCATGGCCTGCAGCGTACCCGCGCCCTGGTGGGCCAGCCACTGGTCCGCCAGGGCCAGGCGCCCAGGATTGGCCACGATGCCGGAGCGGGCCAGCCAGGTAGAGGCATCGTCACGATAACCTAGCAGCAATGCCTCAGCCTCGACTGGGGCCATGCGCGCCACCGATGCCGACCAGAATGCATCCTTCAAGGTGAAGTTGCCCTCGACACTGATCACGCTCGCCACGCTGGCTGGATAGCGCCGGGCGAACAGCATCGCCACCACGCCACCCACGGAGTGGCCGAGCAGGTGCACATAGGGCAAGTTGCGCGCCAGCAGGATCTGCCGCAGGTGCTCGACCTGGGCGTCGATGTCGACCAGCGTCGATGGCGTGTCGTCCAAGCTGCCATAGCCGAGCAGGTCCGGGGCGAACACCTTCCTGGGTCGCAGGGTGGGCTGAAACGTCGGGTGATCCAAGCAGCCGATCAGGCCATTGAGCATTACCACGGGCGTATCCATAGCCTGCCTCGACACTGTGCTTGCGGGACCCGCAGCATGCGACCTGCCACGGTGATTGAACAGCACAATTCCATTGCGCCGCGCCAATGAGCGTTTTCCCGCATGCCCTTGTTATCATCCAGGTTCAACCGGGAGGGAACCGATGCTCGACATTCGCCGTGCCAGCCGCCACGACGCACTGGAAACCTACACCATCCGCCGCCAGGCAATCCTGCACCAGTGCGCCGAGGCTTACGGCGACACGCTGGCCCAGGCCTGGGCCGACGTACCGTTCACCGAGGGCTACGCAGCCCTGGTCGCCGACCATTTCCACCTTGCCTGCGTGGACGGCACGATCGCCGCCACCGGCATGCTCGACCTGCACAGCGGCGAACTGGGCGCACTGTTCGTACTGCCGTCGTTCATGGGCCAGGGCATCGCCCGCAGGATGGTCGAACACCTCGAAGGCATCGCCCGGGCCGAGGGCCTGGAAACGGTCCATCTGGATGCCACCCTCAACGCCGCCGCGTTCTATCGCCGCTGCGGCTACGTCGGCGAGGCACAATCGACCTACCAGTCGCCCTTTGGCCTCGAACTGTCCTGCATCCCCATGCGCAAGGCCATGGTCCGGGTATAAGATCAGAGCCCCCTGCCCCGGAGACCCGTCCCATGCTGCCCACCGCCCCCTCCCTGCACAGTGCACGCCGCGTCCGCCTGCAGGCCTTGCGCGGGCGGGTCGGCCTGGGGCTGGTGGCCGGGCTTTCGGTGCTGGCCGGCATGACCGATGCCATCGGCCTGCTGGCGTTGGGCGACTTCGTCTCGTTCATGAGCGGCAACACCACGCGCCTGGCGGTGGCCATCAGCCAGGCGGACCTGGCGCTGATCCTGCGTCTGGCCTTGGCGATCCTCGGTTTCGTGCTGGGCAATACCCTGGGTGTCCTGCTGGCCCGGCGCCTAAACCGGCGCGCCGCGCCCTTGCTGCTGATCGTCGCCACCCTGTTGGCCTTCGCCGCGGCCTGGCCGGCGTCGATCACCTTCCCCGCGCTGATCGCAGCCACCCTGGCCATGGGCATGCTCAATGCCGTGGTCGAACAGGTGAACGGCCTGCCGATCGGCCTGACCTACGTCACCGGCGCGTTGTCGCGCTTCGGCCGTGGCCTGGGACGTTGGCTGCTGGGTGAGCGGCGCGATGGCTGGCGAGTGCAACTGGTACCCTGGAGCGGCATGCTGCTGGGCGCCGCGCTCGGCGCCTGGCTGCAACAGCGGCTTGGCTTGCAGGCGTTGGCGGCCAGTTGCGCCCTGGCCTGCCTGCTGGCGCTGGTGACGGTGTTCATTCCACGGGCCTGGCAACTGGGCTACATGCCGCGCTGAGGACGGACCAGACAGCGCAAGCCCGTAGCGGCAGGATATGCTTATCCTTCAATAGTCACTATCGAGCGCAGCAATTTCCAAAGCGTCACCGTGGCCAATAACCTGAGCTCATCGATTCGACACCCTCGAACCCCAGGCTCACGGAACCGCCCCGATGAACACCACCGCCCGCCACCTCCTCGCTGCCCTGGCCATCGCCGTGCTGAGCGGCTGTGCCAGTCATCCCGAGCAGCGCCCCTATACCGCCGAGGAAACTCGCCAGTTGCAACTCGAAGCGCTGCAACGTCAGGGCCTGAGTCTGGAAGAGTACGAGCAGCGCAAACTGGCGGTGTCGCGCGCCGGCCGCCCGCAGGTGGTGACCGACGCCGCCAGGGCCAGGACCGCGATCAGCGGTTGACCTCGACCTCCTCCAGGAGCGCCAGCAGGTGCTCGTTGAACGACACCGGCCCTTCCTCCACCACGAAATGCCCGCAACCCGGCAGGATTACGCCCTGCAACGCGTCGGCGTGCCCCCGCATCGTCAGCAGCGCACCGAGTCGATCGTCGAGCGCCTGCGCCAGGCATTGACCCTGCTGCCGAGCAGCCAGGGTTTACACGTTTCTCTGCAGGAGCGCGAGGCCGTTAACCTTGGCCCTGGCAAAGCTGTTAGCCTTGCCCTGTTCAGGTCACCACGGACAGCCCATGGCCAACCACAAGATCGAGATCCGCCGGCGCAACGTCGAGAAGATCCTGCAAGCCGCCGAGCAGGTGTTCGCCGACAAGGGCTACGGCGCCACCTCCATGGGCGATATCGCCGAGCTGGCGCAACTGCCGCGCTCCAACCTGCACTACTACTTCAGCACCAAGGACGAGCTGTACCGCGCCGTGCTGCAGGACCTGCTGGATGTGTGGAAGCAGGACGCCCTGTGCTTCGAGCGCTTTGACGACCCCAGGGTGGTGCTGACCAGCTACATCCGCGCCAAGATGGGCCACTCGCGCTCAAGGCCGCTGGGCTCGAAGATCTGGGCCGAGGAGATGCTCCACGGCGCCCCGCTGCTCGGCGCCAGCCTGGACGAAATCCTGGTGCCCTGGGCGCAGCTCAAGCAAGCGAAGATCCGCAGTTGGGTCGAGGAACGCCGCATCCTGCCGGTGGAGCCGTCTGCGCTGCTGTACATGATCTGGGCCACGACCCAGCACTACGCCGACTTCGGCTACCAGGTCAACCTGCTCAATGGCGGCGAGTCGCTGTCCGACGTGGCGTTCGAGCAAGCGGTGCAGACCGTCACCGGCGTCATCCTGCGCGGTATCGGCCTGGAGCCATGAACTAGCGCCCCAGGTGCTCGCACAGGAAGTCGATGAACACCCGGGTCTTGTGCGGCACATGGCTGCTGTTCGGGTAGACGACGCTGATGGGCTGCGCCGGCAGGCTGTAGTCCGGCAACACGCGCCGCAACCTGCCGGCGTCCAGATCCTCCTCGACCAGCCAGGCAGGCAGCACTGCCACGCCCAGCGCGGCGCAGGCCATCGCCCGGATGGCGTGGGACGCATTGGACTGGTAGACCGCCTTGCCCACCACGCTCGCACTGCCACTGCGCGTTGCGTGCAAGGTCCAACTGGTCGGGCTGCGCAGGTTGCTATTGGCGATCCAGGGTACCTGCGCAAGGTCGGCAGGCTCGGTGATGGCATGGCGAGCGAGAAAGGGCGGTGAGGCCACCAGCAGAATGTCGTAGTCAGCCAGCTTGCGACTGCGCAGGTTCGAGTCCATCAGGGCACCGAGGCGCACCACCAGGTCGAGCCGTTCGGCAATCAGGTCGCTCAGCGACGAGTCGGTCTCGTAGCTGATCGACAACGCTGGGTAGCGCTCGGCGAACACCGGGATCAGCGGCAGGATGAAGCGCTCGCCGTACTCCCCGGTGGTACTGATGCGCAGTCGGCCTGATACGCCATTGTGCCGGCGCAGCACACTGTCGAAGGCGCCTTCGACATCGCTGACGATCACCTTGAAGTCTTCGTGGAAACCTTGGCCGGTTTCGGTCAGGGCGATGGAACGGGTGCTGCGCGCCAGCAGCGTCACTCCCAGGGCCTGCTCCAGCGCCTTGACGTGCTGGCTGGCCATGGCTTTGCTGATGCCGAGAAAGTCCGCCGCCTTGGTAAAGGAGCCGAAATCGACCACCGCCAGAAACGTCTGCACCCGGTTGAGCTGGGTGTGGAGGGCCGTGCGCGGCATTGTTCACTTCCATCAAACAGAGTTTCAAGGGTAGCGATATCGACGGGGACAGTCCACGGCACCTACGCTGCGCGCCGAAAAGGAGTGGCAATGACGTACCGATATCGCGTGGCAACGATCTTCCTGATGGGCTTCTTCATCGACTGCATCAACCTGTTCATGCCGACCGTGGCGTTGCCGCGGATCACGGACCAGTTCGCCATTGGCAATGCCAGCAGCGCCTGGGTCGGCAACGCCTACATGCTCGGGCTGACCCTGGCCGTGCCGGTGAGCACCTGGCTGGCGAACCACTGGGGCGCGCGGCGCCTGCTGTGCGCCGCGATGCTGGGGTTCAGCGTGGCAGTTTGGGGCTGTGGGGAAGCCGCAAGCTTCGCCGCGCTGATCGCCTGGCGTCTGCTCCAGGGGATGGCCGGTGGTCTGCTGATCCCTGTGGGGCAAGCGCTGACCTTCGAGCGGTTCCAGGGCCCGGAGCGCGCCCGCGTGTCCACCCTGGTGATGGCCGTGGCGCTACTGGCGCCGGCGCTGTCGCCGACCCTCGGCGGGATGATCGTCGACCATGGCCGCTGGCCGTGGGTCTTCCACTGCAACATTCCGCTGGCCCTGCTGACGGCGGCGCTGGCCTGGGCCTGGATTGACCAGACGCCCGGCCCGACAGCCTCCCGCCCGGACTTCAAGGGATTGCTGCTGGTCAGCGCCACCCTCGCCGGCCTGCTGCTGGGTCTGTCGCTGTACGGCGCTGGCCATGGCCTCGCGCTGACCATCGCCTGCCTGCTGGCCAGCGTGTCCTGCGCCCTGCTGTACCGCGCCCACTACCGACGCTCGGCCGGCGGCATCGTCGAACTCAAGCTGCTCGGCAGCCCTCGTCTGCGGGTCTCGATGCAGGTCTACCATGCGATCCCCGGTGTGTTCACTGGGGTCAACCTGCTGAACATCTTCTACCTGCAGGACGTGTTGAAACTGAGCGCCCAGGCCACCGGCCTGTTCATGCTGGTCTATGCCACCGGAGCCTTGGCCGCCATGCTGGTGACCGGCCGCCTGTACAACCGCGTCGGTGCCGTCCGCCTGCTGCTGCTCGGCCTGCTTCTGCACAGCCTGGGTATCAGCCTGCTGATATGGGTCGCCCCGCCGACGGATAGCGCCGCGCTGGTCGCGGCCTACGGCCTCATGGGTATCGGCGGCGGCGTCGGCGCCAACACCGCCCAGACGACCGCGCTGCTCGATTTCAGCGGCGAGCGGATGCAGCAGGCCAGCGTACTGTGGAACCTCAATCGACAGATGGCCTTCAGCGTCGGCGCAGCCTTGCTGCTGATGATCTTCAACCTGCTGCTGGTGGACCTGGACGCGTCTTCGGCCTATCGCCTGACCTTTGCCCTGGCCGCGCTGCTGGGGCTGCTGCCATTGTTGGTACTGAACACACTGCCCAAGGAGAACCACGCCCATGCCTGAACACGCGATTGCCCGCGCCGAACGCAGCATTCATCACGTCCACGAACTGATCCAGATGATCTTCACTCGGTCGGCGGCCGAGACCCAGTCGGTGCTCGGCGGCCTGATGGCGGTGTTCGCCGACGATTTCAGCATGGTGGGCACGACAGGCAGGCTAGTGGGTCGCCAGCAGGTCGAGCAGTTGTTCAAGGGGGCCGCAGGCACACGGCCCGGGCTGCAGATCACGGTCGGCGATGTGCAAGTGGTGTGGCAGGCCGGGGTGAATGTGGCGGTGCGCTACAAGGAAACCCACCGCGCGCAGGACGTGACACTGGCACGCTGGTCGCTGGCATTGCTCGAATGCAGCGACCGTGGGGTGGTGTGGCGCTGCCTGCACGAGACGGCGATCCAATAAGCCCTTTCGCGACAATGCTCTCATTCGATCGGTAGAGGCACGTTTGAACTGCAGGCGGCGTCCTGCAACTGGCCAAGCCATCACTGGCCCAGGCTGGCAACCGCCTGCCTGGCGGCAATCTCCTGCCCTGAACGGGCCAGCTCATCCGCCGCCCGCAACCAGCGCTGGCGATCCACCTCGGCCGGCAGTTGCCGTGGCGACTGCAGCAGCACCGCCCAACTGCCCTCCTTGGCCCACGCCGATTCGAAATCATCGAAGGCCATCAACTGCCGTCGATGCATGCCCGAACGCAACAGCACCCGCTGCTTGTAGCGGTCATAGCCGATCAACACGGCGTAGCGCGTCTCGCTCCACCAGGCCGAACCTTCCTGGTAGCGCAGCAGCACCGGATAACCGGCGGCCACCTGCGCGAGCAAGGCGTCCAGGTGCTTGTCCAGCGGGTACACCACCCGGCCATATTCGCGGGCAACCCGGGGGATGCCGGTATCCAGCGATTCGGCGGCCTGGGGCAGGCCCAGCGCCTTGTCGAGCAGGCCCGGGGTAATCGGCGCGCCCTGTTGCGACAGCACCGCGGCCAGGGCCATCGAGCCGCTGTGGTTGGCGTTGCCGCGATAGAACGGCACGCTGCTGATCTCGACCCGCTGCGCCAGGCCCTTGAGCGCGGCAGGCGGCGAGCTTGCGCAACCGGAAAGGGTCGCCACCACCAGGCAGGCGGCCAGCAGGCGACGTGGGCCCAGGGCCCGAAACTTGGAGAGCTTTTGCAACGTGGACACTCGCTTGTTCCGCGGTCAGGCAGGCAGCGCCCGACCAAGAAGCCGATCATAGGACGCTGGCGCCTGCGGGTATAGCCCGGCGCGGGCTTGGAACAAAACAACCCAAGGACTAGACCTTCGGTCAATGGAACGTCACAGGCGACGGGCTAGACTAAAGCTGTGTCTGGATGGCGAGTCTGGCTCGCCAGAGATAAGGAGGCACACATGAGCCTGACAATGGCAATTCTAATGCTGGTCGGCATGTGGCTCAGCGTTGCGGCGGCCATGCTCTGGGGGGTGTTGCGCATCGTGCGCCGGCATTCCCACCCTCATCACCTGCCACCCCATGCACTGGCCAAGGCCCAGCCCATGCGCCGTGTCCGACGCCATGCCGGGGCTCATTGACAGCATCTACACACTTCGAGCCATGAACGACAAGAGGGAGCCCAGGCTCCCTCTTGCTTATTATCATTTGTAGCTTGCGGCTCAGTTGCCCTCGGCCGCCTCACGCTTCAAGCGTGCCCGACGCGCCAGGATGTTGAGGATCTCGATCGCCGTGGAGAACGCCATGGCCGCATACACATAACCTTTCGGCACATGTGCGCCGAAACCTTCGGCGATCAGGGTCATGCCGATCATGATCAGGAAGCCCAGGGCCAGCATCACCACGGTCGGGTTGTCGTTGATGAACTTGGCCAGCGGGTCGGCGGCTACCAGCATCACGATGACGGCGCTGATCACGGCGATGATCATGATCGGCAGGTGCTCGGTCATGCCCACGGCGGTGATGATGCTGTCGATCGAGAAGACGATGTCCAGCAGCAGTATCTGGAAAATCGCCGCGGTGAAGCCGATGGTCACGGTGCTGCCAACCTTGGACTCTTCCTTGGCGCCGTGAGGGTCGACGCTTTCATGGATCTCCTTGGTCGCCTTCCACAGCAGGAACAGGCCACCGGCGATGAGGATCATGTCCTTCCACGAGAACGTGTGGCCGAACACCTCGACCACAGGCTCCGTCAGCTGAACGATCCAGGCCACGGTACTGAGCAGCGCCAGGCGCATGACCAGGGCCATGCTGATACCGATACGGCGTGCCTTGGAGCGGTATTGCTCAGGCAGCTTGTTGGTGAGGATGGAGATGAAGATCAGGTTGTCGATGCCAAGCACGACCTCCATGGCCACCAGGGTGGCGAGGGCAACCCAGGCGGTGGGACTTGCGGCGAGTTCCAGCAAATATTCCATTGGTCAGTCCTGCTCTCAGATGTCCTGGGTGTCTTTCTTGTCGTCTTCGGCCTTGGCCTTCTCGGCATCGCCGCCGATGGCGTCGCTCAGGGCCTGCTGGGCGGCGTCGTTGGTCTTGTCGATGGCCTGCTTGGCGGTTTCGGCGGCCTGGTCGAGCATCTGCTGGGCGGATTTCTCGGCCTGGTCGCAACCGGACATGGCGAGCAGGGCCAGTGCCAGCACCAGCGGTGTACCAATGGATTTGAGTTGTAGCATGGGGTCCTCGCTTGTCGAATGCCGGGCGGCGCGTCATGCGCCTGATGGAATGGCATTCTAGAGGGGCTGAAACATCCGGAAAATTCGTTTTTTCAGCGTGTATACTTCGGTTTTCCCGAACCGAGAAAGGCCATGCTCAACTACCGCCAGCTCCACTATTTCTGGGCCGTGGCCAAAACCGGCAGCATCGCCCGCGCCAGCGAGCAGTTGAACCTCACCCCGCAGACCATCAGCGGTCAGATCAGCCTGTTCGAGCAGACCTGGAACCTCGAGCTGTTCCAGCGCGTCGGCCGCCAGCTGGAGCTGACCGAGACCGGGCGCCAGGCGCTGGTCTACGCTGAACAGATGTTCCAGATCGGCGGCGAGCTGGAGGCCATGCTGCGGGCCGGGCCGCAGGAGCAGATCCTGTTTCGCGTGGGAGTGGCCGACGTGGTGCCCAAGTCCATCGTCTACCGCCTGCTGGCGCCGACCATGGAGCTGGACGAGGTGATGCGCATCAGCTGCCGCGAGGACAAGCTCGAACGGTTGCTGGCGGACCTGGCGATCCAGCGCCTGGACCTGGTGATCTCCGATAGCCCCATGCCCAGCCACCTGGACATCAAGGGCTACAGCCAGAAACTCGGCGAATGCGGCCTGAGCTTCTTCGCCACGCCCACGCTGGCCGATCGCCTCGACCGGCCCTTCCCCGCCTGCCTGGACGACGCACCGTTGCTGATCCCCGGCCAGGAGACCGTGGTGCGTAGCAGGCTGCTGCGCTGGCTGACCGAGCAGCAGGTGCAGCCGCGCATCGTCGGCGAGTTCGACGACAGCGCGCTGATGCAGGCCTTCGGCCAGTCGGGCAGCGGCATCTTCGTCGCCCCCAGCGTGATCGCCGAGGAGGTCTGCCGCCAGTACGGCGTGAGGCTGATCGGCCAGACCGAGGCGGTGAACGAGTCGTTCTACGCCATTTCGGTAGAGCGCAAGGTCAAGCACCCGGGGATCCTGGCGATCACCGAGGGCGCGCGGCGGGAGTTGTTTCACTGGTAGATCGGCCGGTGATCGCGGGACAGGCCCGTTGCCACGATATGCCCTGCGGGTCTGTGATAAAGTCGCGCGCTTTCACGTAACTGGATTGCGCTGCACATGACCCCCATCCTCCGCCTCATCAACCGCACCGGCCTGGTGACGCAGATCTGCATCGGCCTGGTGGCCGGCATTCTCCTCGCCCTGCTCGCCCCGGCCGTGGCCCGCGACCTGGCGTTCCTCGGCAAGGTCTTCGTCAGCGCCCTGAAGGCCGTGGCGCCGGTGCTGGTGTTCATCCTGGTGATGGCTTCGATCGCCAACCACCGCCATGGCCAGGAAACCCACATCCGCCCGATCCTCTGGCTGTACCTGCTGGGCACCTTCGCCGCAGCGGTGGTGGCCGTGACGGCGAGCATGCTGTTCCCGTCCAACCTGGCACTGAGCGCCAGCGACGCCACGCTGAGCGCCCCCGGCGGTATCGGCGAGGTGTTGCAGAACCTGCTGCTCAGCGCCGTGGACAACCCGGTCAACGCGCTGCTCAACGCCAACTTCATCGGCGTGCTGACCTGGGCCATCGGCCTGGGCGTGGCCCTGCGCCATGCCAACGACACCACCCGCACCGTGGTCGAGGACCTGTCCAACGGCGTGACCCTGATCGTGCGCGTGGTGATCCGCTTCGCCCCGCTGGGTATCTTCGGCCTGGTCAGCGCCACCCTGGCGCAATCGGGCCTGGACGCGCTGCTCGGCTATCTGCACCTGCTCGGCGTGCTGATCGGCTGCATGCTGTTCGTGGCGCTGGTGATGAACCCGCTGATCGTGTTCTGGAAGATCCGCCGCAACCCCTACCCGCTGACCTTGCTGTGCCTGCGCGAGAGCGGCATCACCGCGTTCTTCACCCGCAGCTCGGCGGCCAACATCCCGGTCAACCTGGCGCTGTCGGAAAAACTCGGCCTGCATGAGGATACCTATTCGGTGTCGATCCCGCTGGGCGCGACCATCAACATGGCCGGCGCGGCGATCACCATCACCGTGCTGACCCTGGCCGCCGTGCACACCCTGGGTATCCCGGTGGACCTACCGACCGCGGTGCTGCTCAGCGTGGTGGCGGCGGTTTGCGCTTGTGGCGCATCAGGCGTGGCCGGCGGCTCGCTGCTGCTGATTCCGCTGGCCTGCAGCCTGTTCGGCATCCCCAGCGAGATCGCCATGCAAGTGGTGGCGGTCGGTTTCATTATCGGCGTGCTGCAGGACTCGGCGGAAACCGCGCTGAACTCCTCCACCGACGTGCTGTTCACCGCTGCAGCGTGCCAGGCAATGGAACAACGCGGCGCCTGATCGCGGCGTTACCGCCGGCAATGAAAACGCCGCCATCCCTCAGGGAATGGCGGCGTTTTCATTGCCGGCGCCTGGCGATCAGGCTGGCGCCGAGGTGCGGATCAGGTGATCGAAGGCCGCCAGCGAGGCCTTGGCCCCCTCGCCCACGGCGATGACGATCTGCTTGTACGGCACGGTGGTCACGTCACCGGCGGCGAACACGCCCGGGATGCTGGTCTGGCCCTTGGCGTCGACGATGATCTCGCCACGCGGCGACAGCTCGACCGTGCCCTTGAGCCAATCGGTGTTCGGCAGCAGGCCGATCTGCACGAAGATGCCTTCCAGCGCCAGGTCGTGCGACGCGTCGGTGGTGCGGTCCTTGTAGCGCAGGCCGGTGACCTTTTCGCCATCGCCGACCACCTCGGTGGTCAACGCGCTGGTGATCACCTTGACGTTCGGCAGGCTGTGCAGCTTGCGCTGCAGAACGGCATCGGCGCGCAGCTGGCTGTCGAATTCGATCAGGGTCACCTGGGCGACGACGCCGGCCAGGTCGATGGCCGCTTCCACGCCGGAGTTGCCACCGCCGATCACCGCCACGCGCTTGCCCTTGAACAGCGGGCCGTCGCAGTGCGGGCAGTAGGCCACGCCACGGGCGCGGTATTGCTGCTCACCCGGCACGTTCATCTCACGCCAGCGGGCGCCAGTGGCGAGGATCACGGTCTTGGCCTTGAGCGAGGCGCCGCCGGCCAGGCGTACTTCGTGCAAGCCGCCATCGGTGGCCGGGATCAGCGCTTCGCCGCGCTGCAGGTTCATGATGTCGACGTCGTATTGCTTGACGTGCTCTTCCAGGGCCGTGGCCAGCTTCGGCCCTTCGGTCTCCTGCACCGAGATAAAGTTCTCGATCGCCAGGGTGTCGAGCACCTGGCCACCAAAGCGCTCGGCAGCAACACCGGTGCGAATGCCTTTGCGCGCGGCGTAGATCGCGGCGGCGGCGCCGGCCGGGCCGCCCCCGACCACCAGCACGTCGAAGGCATCCTTGGCGTTGATCTTCTCGGCCTGGCGAGCGCCAGCATTGGTGTCGATCTTGCCGAGGATTTCTTCCAGGCCCATGCGGCCCTGGCCGAACACTTCGCCGTTCAGGTAGATGCTCGGCACCGCCATGACCTTGCGGGCTTCGACTTCATCCTGGAACAGCGCGCCGTCGATGGCGACATGACGCACATTGGGGTTGAGTACCGCCATCAGGTTCAGCGCCTGGACCACGTCCGGGCAGTTCTGGCACGACAGCGAGAAGTAGGTTTCGAAGGTGAACTCGCCTTCCAGCGCCTGGATCTGCTCGATCACTTCGGCGCTGGCCTTGGAGGGGTGGCCGCCGACCTGCAGCAGCGCCAGCACCAGGGAGGTGAATTCGTGCCCCATGGGGATGCCGGCGAAACGCAAGCTGATCTCGGCTCCCGGGCGGTTCAGCGAGAACGAAGGACGACGGGCGTCGTTGCCATCCGCGCTGAAGGTAATGAGGTTCGACAGGCCGGCGATTTCCACCAGCAGGTCGTGCAGTTCGCGGGACTTCGCGCCGTCGTCGAGGGAGGCAACGATCTCGATCGGCTGGGTGACCCGCTCCAGGTAGGTTTTCAGTTGCGATTTAAGCGTGGCGTCCAACATACGGGCGATTCCTTTTTCAAAACTCGGATACAAAAACGCCCAGGCGAGATCGCCCGGGCGTTTTTACGGGGCGGTAACTGCTTCAGCTTTGGCGGCTGTCTACCGCCCGCGATTGGCGCATGATCAAAGGCTTTGCCTTAGATCTTGCCGACCAGGTCCAGCGACGGCGCTAGAGTGGCTTCGCCTTCTTTCCACTTGGCCGGGCAGACTTCGCCTGGGTGAGCGGCAACGTACTGGGCAGCCTTGACCTTGCGCAGCAGCTCGCTGGCGTCACGGCCTACACCACCGTCGTTGATTTCGACGATCTTGATCTGACCTTCCGGGTTGATCACGAAGGTACCGCGATCGGCCAGGCCGGCTTCTTCGATCAGCACGTCGAAGTTGCGCGAGATGACGTGGGTCGGGTCACCGATCAGCGGGTACTTGATCTTGCCGATGGTGTCCGAGGTGTCGTGCCAGGCTTTGTGGGTGAAGTGGGTGTCGGTAGACACACCGTAGATTTCCACGCCCAGTTTCTGGAATTCAGCGTAGTTGTCAGCAAGGTCACCCAGTTCGGTCGGGCAGACAAAGGTGAAGTCGGCCGGGTAGAAGAACACGACGGACCACTTGCCTTTCAGGTCGGCTTCGCTGACCTGGACAAATTCGCCATTGTGGAAAGCAGTGGCGTTGAACGGTTTGACCTGGCTGTTGATGATTGGCATGAGAGACGCTCCTTCATGGGTTGAAATCAGTTGACGGAGAGAATCCTAACCGCTGGTCCCGATGAAGGCTCATTGGCAAAGCTCATGCTGGTGATTGGTTTTGGCTATAAGGCGGGATTATTAATAGAAGGGATTGGGCTGAGCAAAGGATTGCGGGGGCAAAATGCATCGCGGGGCAAGCCCGCCCCCACGCCAGAAGGTTTTCAGGCGTGGGGGCGGGCTTGCCCCGCGATCCGGGATAAACGCGTATCAGCGGGTGACGGTGCGCATGGTCACGAACTCTTCCGCGGCGGTCGGGTGCACGCCGATGGTCTCGTCGAACTGCTGCTTGGTCGCACCTGCCTTCAGGGCGATCCCCAGGCCCTGGATGATCTCGCCGGCATCCGGCCCGACCATGTGGCAGCCCAGCACCTTGTCGGTTTCTGCGTCGACCACCAGCTTCATCAGGGTCTTTTCCTGGATATCGGTGAGGGTCAGCTTCATCGCGCGGAAGCGGCTCTCGAAGATCTGCACCTTGTGCCCGGCGGCCAGCGCCTGCTCCTCGGTCAGGCCCACGGTGCCGATCGGCGGCTGGCTGAATACCGCAGTCGGGATGTTCTGGTAGTCGACCGTGCGGTACTGCTCGGGCTTGAACAGGCGCCGGGCCACGGCCATGCCTTCGGCCAGGGCCACGGGGGTGAGCTGCACACGGCCGATGACGTCGCCAATGGCCAGGATCGACGGTTCGGTGGTCTGGTACTGCTCGTCGACGCGGATGAAGCCGCGCGGGTCCAGTTCGACGCCGGTGTTTTCCAGGCCCAGGTTATCCAGCATCGGCCGGCGCCCGGTGGCGTAGAAGATGCAGTCGGCGACCAGCTCGCGACCGTCCTTGAGGGTGGCCTTGAGGCTACCATCCTCGAGCTTGTCGATGCGCTGGATGTCGGCGTTGAACTCAAGGTCCAGGCCGCGCTTCTCCAGCTCTTCCTTCAGGTGGGTACGCACCGAGCCGTCGAAGCCACGCAGGAACAGCTCGCCGCGGTACAGCAGCGTGGTGTCGGCGCCCAGGCCCTGGAAGATGCCGGCGAACTCCACGGCGATGTAGCCGCCGCCCACCACCAGTACCCGGCGCGGCAGGTCCTTGAGGTAGAAGGCTTCGTTGGAGGTGATCGCCAGCTCCTTGCCGGGGATGTCCGGCACCTGCGGCCAGCCGCCGGTGGCGATGAGGATATGCGCGGCGCTGTAACGCTGGCCCTCGACTTCCACCTCATGGGCGCCGGTCAGGCGCGCATGGCCCTGCAGCAAGGTCACGCCACTGTTGACCAGCAAGTTGCGATAGATGCCGTTGAGGCGCTCGATCTCGCGGTTCTTGTTGGCGATCAGCGTGCCCCAGTCGAAATGCCCCTCTTCCAGGGTCCAGCCGAAGCCCGCGGCCTGTTCCAGTTCGTCGGCGACATGGGCGCCGTACACCAGCAGCTTCTTCGGTACGCACCCGACGTTGACGCAGGTGCCGCCGAGGTAGCGGCTCTCGGCCACCGCCACTTTCGCACCGAACCCCGCGGCGAAACGTGCCGCGCGCACACCGCCGGAACCGGCGCCAATCACGAACAGATCAAAATCGTAGGCCATGTATTCACTCTCCTAGGCAGGCGCCCAGCATAGCGCCGTTGGCCGCCGCAAACAAAAAAGCCACCCGAAGGTGGCTTTTCACACAATACCGGAAACTCAGTAAGCCTTGCCGGTCTTGTAGAAGTTTTCGAAGCAGAAGTTGGTCGCTTCGATGTAACCTTCGGCGCCACCGCAGTCGAAACGCTTGCCCTTGAACTTGTAGGCAATCACACAGCCGTCCTGGGCCTGCTTCATCAATGCGTCGGTGATCTGAATTTCACCGCCCTTGCCAGGTTCGGTTTCCTCGATCAGCTTGAAGATGTCCGGGGTCATGATGTAGCGGCCGATGATCGCCAGGTTCGACGGTGCATCTTCGGGTTTCGGCTTCTCGACCATGTTGCGTACGCGGTACAGGTCGTCACCAATCAGGTCACCGGCGATCACGCCGTACTTGCTGGTTTCCTGCGGGTCGACTTCCATGATCGCCACGATGGTGCAGCGATACTGCTTGTACAGCTTGACCATCTGCTTGAGCACGCCGTCACCTTCGAGGTTGACGCACAGGTCGTCGGCCAGTACCACGGCGAATGGCTCGTCGCCGATCAGCGGACGACCGGTGAGGATCGCGTGGCCCAGGCCTTTCATTTCTGTCTGGCGAGTGTAGGAGAACGAGCACTCGTCGAGCAGTCGGCGGATGCCGACCAGGTATTTTTCCTTGTCGGTACCCTTGATCTGGTTTTCCAGCTCGTAGCTGATGTCGAAGTGGTCTTCCAGGGCGCGCTTGCCACGGCCGGTGACGATGGAGATCTCGTTGAGGCCAGCGTCCAGCGCTTCTTCAACGCCATACTGGATCAGTGGCTTGTTGACCACCGGCAGCATTTCCTTGGGCATGGCTTTGGTAGCGGGCAGGAAGCGGGTGCCGTAACCGGCTGCCGGGAACAAGCATTTCTTGATCATATACGTCCTTAACAAGGGCTTTGCGTACGAAATTCGGCGCAGTCTAATCAGGCGGCGTTCACCTTACAATGCCCCCCGCGCTGGCCGATGCCATCATAGAGATATTCCAGTGTAGATAGTTCCGCCAGGGCGTGAATTTCAGGCGACCGGCAGCGTCATCGCGGGGCAGGCCCGCTCTCGAAGATGCCCCGCGATGACCGTGGCTCAGCCGCCGATCCCCTGCCCGATCAGCACGCCATCGACCTTCTGCCCATACAGGTTGACCCCGTCGTTGGCATGGAACTTCAGCCGGGTCTTCTCGATCGAGCCTTCGACCAGCCGCGGATCCTGCGGTCGCTCATGGCGGTTGATCCACGCGGCCACGTCCCAGGCCTGCTGATCACTCAGGCTGCCAGGCTTGCCCAATGGCATGTTGTACTTGATGAACGACGCCGCGGTATTGATCCGGTGCATGCCGGCGCCCCAATTGTAGGAATCCTTGCCCCACAGCGGCGGCATCACATACTCCCCGGCCACCTTTTGCCCTTCGCCATTGCCACCGTGACAGATCGCGCATTGCTCGTCATACACCTGCTTGCCGCGCTTGAAGTCATAACCACCTTCGGGCCTGGGCACCTCCGGGTAGCCGCGACCGGCGATTTCCACGCCTGTCGGCGCCTGGGTCGACAGCCAGTAGGCGTAAACGCTCAAGGCGGTCATCTGTGGGCTGTCGGCCGCCGGCGGCTTGCCGTTCATGCTGAAGGTGAAGCAGCCCTGGATGCGCTCGGCGAAGGTGTTGACCTTGTCGTTCTTCTTGCGATACGCCGGGTACATTGGGTAGGCGCCCCACAATGGCGCGGAATGTGGCATACGTCCCTGGTCGAGGTGGCAGTTACTGCAGTTCATGCCGTTGCCGACCGCGTCGGGCATCAATCGTCGCGTATCGACGAACAGCGCGTGGCCTTCACGGATCATCTTGCCGAAGGCGTTATCCGGGATCGCGCTTTCCGCCGGCGGCACGAACTGCGGGGCGGCCTGCACGCCCGGGACCTTGAGCTGGGACTGGTCTTCCATGGCGATGGGGGCGGCTTGGGCAGTGCCCATGGCCAGCAGCAGGGTTGGCATCAGGACTTTCATGGCTTGACCTCCTGGCTGGCCGGTTGGGCAAAGTAGTCAGCGACCGCCTTGACCTCGGCATCGGTCATCGCCTTGGCCACGTTGACCATCAACTGGTTGGGGTCATTGCTGCGGCTGCCATCGCGCCAGGCATTGAGTTGCGCCACCAGGTAAGCGGCGGGCTGCCCGGCCAGCGGCGGGAAGTGCTCGCCGACGCCGCTGCCGCCCGGGCCATGACACTGCACGCAACCGGGGATCAGCCGGCTCCAGTCGCCGTAGATGGCCAGGCGGGCCACCGGATCGTTGGCGATCTGCTGGCGACGCGTGCCCGCCGCGGCATCGGCAGGCAGCTTAGCCAGATAGGTGCTGACCGCCTCGATTTCGGCATCGTCCAGGGCCTTGGCCAGCGGCTCCATCACTGGCTGCTTGCGGCTGGCGCTGCGAAAGTCGTGCAACTGCTTGCTGAGATAGCCGGCAGGCAGGCCGGCGAGACGGGGAAAGCCGGCGGCGGCGATACCCTTGCCGTCCGGGCCATGACAGCCCAGGCAGGCCATGGCGGCGGGGTTCTGCCCGCCCTGGTTGAAGATTTTCTGGCCATCGGCAGCGTGCGCCGAGGGCCAGGCCAAGATCAGCAGGCTGCCGATCACGACATGGCTCAGGGGTTTCATCACGGAGGCTCCATTTCCTTGTTATAAGCTTAGGCTCAAACGATATAAGCCCAGAAATACTAGGCCTAATCCCCGACGTGCGACAACGCGTCACCGGGAAGGAAAGTGGCAAACCGCCAGCTAATCGCCGATTAACTGAGCTGGATCAAGAACCGGAGATGCACTGGGTCGCCGAAGTACGCACATCACCCAGGCGCAGCGGGAAGTTGTTCAGCCGTTCATACACCTTGATCGCGCTGCCGCTGCCGCGCTTGTCGATATCGAGCAGCGCCGCAGGACCGACACCGGCCGACACCTTCTGCGGCACGGTCAGGCGCAGGCCATCGCCCCGTACCTCTTCCTGCAAGGGATCACGCGTGTCGGCCAGCTTGCGCTTCACGCAATCGGCATATTCGCGCGGCGTCTTGCCGGAGATCACATCCAGCGTCGCGTGGGACTGCTCGAGTTCCGTTACGCTGACACAGCCCCCCAAGGCCAACGATACCGCCGCTAACACCCATTTCATCTACATCGTCTCCAGCATCTGCAAAGTCATCCTCTGACCACATCCAGGCGGTTTTGCTCCCACGTCTGGCAGAAATCTCCTTGGCTTGGCCAGCCCGGGCGCAAGTGTAACCTCACATCGTGGTATCTTTCGCGTTTGCTGAACCAATCCTTGCGGAGCTCCCCATGAAATTCGTACACCAGCGCGAGCACCTGAACGAAGACGACATCGTCGTCATCGAGTGCTCCCAGCGCTGCAATATCCGCCTGATGAACGACGCCAACTTCCGCAGCTTCAAGAATGGCGGGCGCCACACCTACCACGGCGGCCACTTCGAGCGTTTCCCGGCGAAGATCACCGTGCCGAGCACTGGCTTCTGGAACATCACCATCGACACCGTGACCACTCGCCCGATCTCGGTGACGCGCAAGCCGGCCCTCAGCCACAAGATCAAGATCGTCCGTCGCTCGTCGTCGAAACTCGGATAACACTTGGATAGCCGCATGACCCAGACCATCAAATATGTGATCAAGTACAAGCTCGACGGCGAGCGCCGCTGGGACTTCGCCCAGATGCCCGACGCCTCCCTCGAGCAGGCGCAGCAAGCGCTGCGCAAGATCCACGGCGACGACGTCGACAAGATCAGCGACATCCAGGTCAGCAAGGCCTTGTAACCACGCAGCACGCCCCGCACTCAAGGAGTCGTCCATGAGCACCCGGCAAGACCGTCGCATCCTCGACCTGCTGAGTATCGAGCTGCCCATTCTCCAGGCGCCCATGGCCGGCGCCAGCGGTTCGGCCATGGCCATTGCCGTCGGCAACGCCGGCGGTCTCGGCGCCCTGCCCTGCGCCATGCTCACCGCCGAGCAGGTGCGCGGCGAGATCGAGGCCTTTCGCGCCGCCTGCCGGGGCCCGCTCAACCTGAACTTCTTCTGCCACCAGCCGCCGCCGCCGGACCCCGAGCGCGACGCCCGCTGGAAGCAGGCGCTCAAGCCCTACTATGAGGAAGTCGGCGCGGACTTCGAGGCGCCGACACCGGTGTCCAATCGCGCGCCCTTCGACGAACAGAGCTGCCAGCTGGTGGAGGAACTGCGCCCGGAGGTGGTCAGTTTCCACTTCGGCCTGCCGGCGCCCGAGCTGCTGCGAAGGGTCAAGGCAGCCGGGGCCAAGGTGCTGTCCAGCGCCACCACGGTGGAGGAAGCGCGGTGGCTTGAACAGCATGGCTGCGACGCGATCATCGCCATGGGCTACGAGGCCGGCGGCCATCGTGGCATGTTCCTCGACAGCGACATCAACAGCCAGATCGGCACCTTCGCCCTGGTGCCCCAGGTTGTGGATGCCGTGCAGTTGCCGGTGATCGCGGCGGGTGGTGTCGGCGACCATCGCGGCCTGGTCGCCGCCCTGGCCCTGGGCGCCTCGGCGGTGCAGGTCGGTACTGCGTACCTGTTCTGCCCAGAGGCCAATGTGTCCCCGGCGCACCGCCGCGCCCTGGACAGCGCGTCCGCCAACGATACAGCGCTGACCAACCTGTTCACCGGCCGCCCGGCGCGTGGCATCAACAACCGCCTGATGCGCGAGCTGGGGCCGATGAGCGCCCTCGCCCCGCGCTTCCCGCTGGCCGGCGGCGCGCTGATGCCACTGCGGGCGATCACCGACCCGCAGGGCAACGCCGATTTCAGCAACCTGTGGTCCGGACAGGCGCTGCGCCTTGGGCGTCACATGCCGGCGGGTGAGCTGACCCGAGCCATTGCCGGGCGGCCAACAAAAAGCTGACCAATAGATCAAGAAACTTTCAGGCACCCTCTTCCCGACGGATGGCGTATCGCTATATAGTTCAAGCCATAACGATAATCCGCCGCCCCCTAGGAGCCGTCTACATGCGTATTCGTCTGCCCCACCTGGCCTTAAGTGCCCTGGCCACCCTGATCGCCGTCAACGCCGCCCAGGCCGATGAAGTCCATGTCGCCGTAGCGGCCAACTTTACAGCGCCCATCCAGGCCATCGCCAAGGACTTCGAGAAGGACACCGGCCACAAGCTGGTCGCCGCCTACGGCGCTACCGGCCAGTTCTACGCACAAATCAAGAATGGCGCGCCGTTCGAAGTGTTCCTCGCCGCCGACGACAGTACCCCGGCCAAGCTCGAGCAGGAAAAGGAAATCGTCGCGGGCTCACGCTTCACCTACGCCATCGGCACCCTGGCGCTGTGGTCGGCCAAGCCGGGCTACGTCGACGCCAAGGGCGACGTGCTGAAGAAGAACGAATACAAGCACCTGTCCATTGCCAACCCCAAGGCCGCGCCCTATGGCCTGGCCGCCACCCAGGTGCTGGACAAGCTCAAGCTGACCGAAGCCACCAAGGCGAAGATCGTCGAAGGTCAGAACATCACCCAGGCCTTCCAGTTCGTTTCCACCGGCAATGCCGAGCTGGGCTTCGTCGCCCTGTCGCAGATCTACAAGGATGGCAAGGTCAGCGAAGGCTCCGCCTGGATCGTGCCCGCCGAGCTGCATGACCCGATCCGCCAGGACGCGGTGATTCTCAACAAAGGCAAGGACAACCCGGCCGCCAAGGCCCTGGTCGACTACCTAAAGGGTCCAAAGGCCGCCGCGGTGATCAAGTCCTACGGCTATGAGCTCTGATGCCGCTCGACGCCGGTGACCTGAGCGCGATCTGGCTGACCATCAAGCTGGCCAGCCTGACCACCGCCATTCTCCTGGTGCTGGGCACGCCCATCGCCTGGTGGCTGGCGCGCACACGCTCCTGGCTGCGCGGACCGATCGGCGCGGTGGTGGCCCTACCGCTGGTGCTGCCACCGACCGTGATCGGCTTTTACCTGCTGCTGGCCCTCGGCCCCCAGGGCTGGATAGGCCAGGCCACCCAGGCCCTGGGCCTGGGCAGCGTGGTGTTCAGCTTCACCGGGCTGGTGATCGGCTCGGTGGTGTACTCCATGCCCTTCGTGGTGCAGCCCTTGCAGAACGCCTTCGGCGCCATCGGCCAGCGCCCGCTGGAGGTGGCCGCCACCCTGCGGGCCAGCCCGTGGGATACCTTCATCCACGTGGTGCTGCCGCTGGCGCGCCCCGGCTTCATCACCGCCAGCATTCTTGGCTTCGCCCACACCGTGGGCGAGTTCGGCGTGGTGCTGATGATCGGCGGCAATATTCCCGACAAGACCCGGGTGGTCTCGGTGCAGATCTTCGATCATGTCGAAGCCATGGAATACAGCCAGGCGCACTGGCTGGCCGGAGCCATGCTGGTGTTCTCGTTCCTGGTGCTGCTGATGCTCTATGCAGGCCGTCGCAGCAAGGCCGGCTGGAGCTGACATGAGTACATCGATACAGGCGCGTCTGAAACTGGCGCGTGACGACTTCACCCTGGACGTCGACCTGAACCTGCCCGGACGCGGCATCAGCGCCCTGTTCGGCCATTCCGGCTCGGGCAAGACCTCGTGCCTGCGTTGCCTGGCCGGCCTGGAGCGGGCCGCCAGCGCCTACATCGAGGTCAATGGCGAGGTCTGGGAAGACAGCGCGCGCGGGCACTTCATCCCGCCACACCAGCGGCCAGTAGGGTACGTGTTCCAGGAGGCCAGCCTGTTCCCGCACCTGTCGGTGCGCGGCAACCTCGAGTTCGGCTGGCGCCGCATCGCCCCCGAGGCGCGCAAGATCAGCCAGGAGCAGGCCTGCCAACTGCTGGGCATCGGCCACCTGCTGGCACGCAAGCCGGCGACCCTGTCCGGTGGCGAGGCGCAGCGGGTCGGTATCGCCCGAGCCCTGCTCAGCAGCCCACGGCTGCTGCTGATGGACGAACCCCTGGCCGCGCTGGACAGCGCGCGCAAGCGGGAAATCCTGCCGTACCTGGAACGCCTGCACGACGAACTGGACATTCCGCTGATCTACGTCAGCCATGCCCAGGACGAAGTGGCGCGCCTGGCCGACCACCTGGTCCTGCTCGAACAGGGCAAGGCCGTGGCCAGCGGGCCGATCGGCCAGACCCTGGCGCGCCTCGACCTGCCGCTGGCCCAGGGCGAGGATGCCGGCGTGGTGCTCGAAGGCGTGGTGGTAGGTCACGATCCGCATTACCAGCTGTTCGAGCTACGCCTGCCCGGCAGTGACGGCCAGCGCTTGCGCATCGCCCACCCGGGGCTGCACATGGGCAGCACCCTGCGGCTCAAGGTCCAGGCCCGGGATGTCAGCCTGGCACTGACCGCCGACAGCGCCTCGAGCATCCTCAATCGCCTGCCGGTGCGAGTCCGCGAATGCCGCCCGGCGGACAACCCCGCCCATGTGCTGGTCAGCCTGGACGCCGCCGGCAACGCCCTGCTGGCGCGCATCACCCGCTATTCGGCGGATCAGCTCGCGGTGCAGCCGGGCCAGACCCTCTGGGCGCAGATCAAGTCGGTAGCGCTGCTGGGCTGAGCAATGACGCAACCGGCGCTGTCCATTGCAGCAAGAGTGCCCTTCATGGACCGCCCCCATGCCCGACTGCCCGCTCCCTGCCGCCCTGCACTACGTCGATGACAGCCAGCCCGGCTTGACCCGGCGGCGCTGGCGCGATCGCTTTCATTATTTCGACGCAAGCAACCAGCGTGTCCGCGATGCCGACACACTGGCGCGCATCGCAGCCCTGGTGATCCCGCCGGCCTACACCGATGTGTGGATCTGTGCCGATCCACAGGGCCACCTGCAGGCCACCGGCCGGGATGCCCGGGGGCGCAAGCAGTACCGCTACCACACGCAATGGCGCGAGCTGCGCGACCAGCACAAGTACGGGCGCATGCTGGCCTTCGCCGAAGCGCTGCCGAAGCTGCGCAAGCAACTGGATGCGCACCTGGCCTGCCCGGGGCTGGGCCGGGAGAAGGTCATGGCGCTGGTGATCAGCCTGCTCGACAGTACGCTGATCCGCATCGGCAACCGCCAATACCTGCGCGCCAATCGCTCCTACGGACTGACCACGCTCAACACCCGCCATGTGCAGGTCAAGGGTAGCCAAATTCGCTTTCAGTTCCGTGGCAAGCGCGGAGTCGAGCACAACGTCACCCTGACCGACCGGCGCCTGGCCGGGCTGGTCAAGCGCTGCATGGAATTGCCCGGCCAAGCCTTGTTCCAGTACCTGGACGAACAGGGCCAGCGCCATGGCATCGGCTCGACCGAGGTCAACCAGTTTCTCCAGCAACTGACCGGCGCCGACTTCACCGCCAAGGACTACCGCACCTGGGCCGGCAGCAGCCTTGCCCTGAGCCTGCTGCGGCCACTGGCCTGGGAACCCGACAGCGAGGCCAGGCGCCAGGTCGCCGACACCGTCCGCCAGGTGGCGGCGCGACTGGGCAACACGCCAGCGGTGTGCCGACGCTGCTACATCCACCCTGCCGTACTCGAACACTTCCAACTCGGACGCCTGGCGGACCTGCCCCGCGCGCGGGCACGCAAGGGCCTGGAACTCGAGGAAGTGTCACTGCTGCGCTTTCTCCAGGCGCTTGCGCGCCAAAACGATCATTGACCCCAACTATTTAGTTCATCGAGCAGAGAAATTTCCCATATGGACCCAAGCACCCTATCCTTGCCACTGAGCACCTTGGCCAGCGGAATGCGTAGCACCCCCACTGGCACCTGCAACTAAAGATCGATAACAGAATTTGTCTGTCGGGGAATTACTATCCGCCGAAAGCGTCTTTAATGAGAAGGAAGAGGGACAGGCTCCCACCGCAGACCATCAGGCTCGGCGGTTTTCTACATCACCAAGGAGAAATACATGCTGATACTCACACGCAAGGTTGGCGAAAGCATCGTCATCGACGATGACATCAAAGTCACCATTCTGGGCGTCAAGGGGATGCAGGTGAGGATCGGTATCGATGCACCGAAGGATGTCCAGGTGCACCGTGAAGAGATCTACAAGCGGATCCAGGCCGGCAGCCCGGCGCCGGAAAAAAGCAACGACGAGTAACCCCAAGCCAACCGCATCATGCCGCACGGATGCGCCTGATCGATTGCCCGCCCATGCGGGGAGCCTCTTGCGAACCTCAGGCGCCAAGCAGTTCGCGTACCGTGGCGATCATTCGGTCCATGTCGAAGGGTTTGTCGAACACCGCCGCGAACCTTCCGGGGCAGGCCCGGCCCTGGCTGGCCTGGGCACCGCTCATGAGGATCACCGGCAGGTCCGTCAGCAGCAGTTCGTCACGAATCGCATTCAACAGTTCCTCGCCATTGAGCACCGGCATCATGTAGTCGGTGATCACCAGGTCCACGCGCTTTTCTCTCAAGGCCTCCAGCGCCTTGCGCCCATTGCTGGCCTTTTCCACCAGGTAACCCTCATCCTCCAGAGCGAATCCCAGGATATCGGCGATCAGGTACTCGTCGTCGACGATCAGGATGCTGCTCATCCCATCACCGGTCTCCTGGCGATATCGCCGAGCCACTGAGCACGCCGCTGGCGCCATCGAATGCCCGCGCCAGGTTGATGCCTGTCGGCCCCAGATTCAATGCCTGCAAGGCCGGATCGTGGTCGCTGTCACGCACCTTGATGATCGACAGGGCGCGATGCAGTTGTGCGTCGAGCTCGGCGAAGCGCATGAGGATCAGGTTGTCGACGATGCTCGACAGGTCCGGAGCCGGCGCAGTGATCTCCGCACCGAAGATGTCGCGCATCTCCCAGGTCAGCAGCACCGTGACGCCACGGGCACGCAGCTCGCCGGTCAGCGCGCGGAAGAACGCATTCAGGCGGGCGGGCTCTAGCGCCAAACGGCCGAAGGCGCCCAGGCTGTCGATCACCACGCGTCGCGCGCCCAATGCCTCGACCTGCGCCAGCAGGCGCGCGCCGAGTTGATCCAGCAGGCCTTCGGTGGTCGGCTGCCAACTCAGTTGCACCGCCCCCTCGCGCTCCAGCGCAGGCAAGTCGTAGCCCAGAGCGGACGCTTTCAGGCGCAGTCGCGCCGGCGTCTCGTAAAATCCAAAATGCAGACCCGGTGCGGCCCTCGTCGAGGCGGCGAGAAACGCGATGCCCAAAGCCGTCTTGCCCACGCCGGATGGCCCCATCAGCAAGCTCACCGAGGCTTCGGCCAGCCCGCCACCGAGCATGCCGTCCAGGTCGGCGACCCCGGTGGCGACCCGCGCCAGGGTTTGCGCACCCTGCTGGCTGGGGCGGCTGTAGAGCGCTTCAAGGCGCGGATAGACCTGCAACCCCGACTCATCGATCTGGCATTCGTGGCGACCAGACAGCGCGCCGCTGCCGCGGGTCTTGCGCAACTGGACATGCCGCACCGCGGTACTGCCGACCAGGTGTTCGCCCAGCTCTATCACGCCGTCGACCATGGTGTGCTCGGGACTGCCCTCCTCAAGCCGGGCACTGGTCAGCAGCAGCACCGTGCAACCGGCGAACGCCGCATGCCCCTGCAGCTCGGAGACGAACTTCTTGGTATCCAGGCTGGTTTCCGCCCGTGAGCGGGCGTTGAGCAGGCCATCGACGACCAGCAAGGTGGCCTGCTGCCGCGCAATCTCTTGACGCAACAGCCTGACTACCGCATCCAGGCCATCCTGCTCGAGGGTATCGAAGGCGCTGACGAACTGGATGCTGTCGCCGACCAGCGCCGGGTCGAAGAAGCTCAGCGTCGACAGGTACTGGAACAAGCGCTCATGAGACTCGCTGAGCAGGGTCGCCACCAGCACCCGGCCACCGTCGCGCACATGGTTGCAGGCCAGCTGGTTGGCGAGAATGGTCTTGCCCGAGCCCGGGTGGCCCTGGACGATGTAGGACGCACCGACCACCAGCCCGCCCTTGAGCAGCGCATCAAGCCCTTCGATGCCGGTGGCCAGTCGCTTGAGTTGCTCTACCATGATGGTCTATCCGTCGCTCGATGGGGTATCGTCGCCCATTCGGGCGGGCAGGTACAAGCTCATGCAGGTGCCTTCACCGGGGCGGCTGGACACGCTGATCGCGCCATCACTCTGACGAGCGAAACCATAGGCCTGGCTCAGGCCAAGACCGGTGCCCTTGCCGAAGGCCTTGGTAGTGAAGAACGGCTCGAAGATGCGCGGCAACACCTGGGGGTCGATACCCTGCCCGTCATCACGCACATCGAAGCGCACGAAGCGCCCATGCAGCCCCTCCACCTCGCCGGCCAGGCGGACGCTTTCGGCCGTCAGGTGGATCTGCCCCGTCGTCGCGATCGCATCGCGGGCATTGAACACCAGGTTGAGCAGGACCATCTGCAGCTGCCCGGCGTCCACCTCGATCAGCGGCAGGTCCGGCTGCACCTGCAGCAGCAGTTCGATGTCCCTGGGCAACGCGTGCTCCGCCAGCCCGCGAGTGGTGTCGATCACCTGGGCTGGCGCGATGCTGGTGACATTCAGTTGCCGATGCCGGGCAAAACTGAGCAGTTGCTGGGTAAGTTGGGTACCGCGCTGCCCGGCGTCGAGAATATGCTCGAGCAGGCGCCGCACGCGTGCCGGATCCTGGTTGCCAGAGGCCAGCCGGGCAGAACTGATGATGATCGTCAGCAGGTTGTTGAAATCGTGGGCCAGGCCTCCGGTCAGTTGTCCCAAGGCTTCGAGCTTCTGCGCCTGGAACAACTGTGCGCGCATGGCGTCCAGTTGCAGCGCGGACTCGCGGCGATCGGTGATGTCGCGGGTGACCTTGGCCAGGCCGATGACCTCGCCATGCTCATCACGGATCACATCCAGCGCCGCCAGCGCCCAGAACTGCGTGCCATCCTTGCGCACGCGCCAGCCCTCGTCCTGCGCCTTGCCTTCTTCCAGGGCCTGGCGTAGCAGTTGTTGTGGGCGCCCTTCAGAACGGTCCTGATCGGTAAAGAACAACGAGAAATGCTGGCCGATCACCTCATCGGCACGATAACCCTTGATTCGCTGCGCACCCGCGTTCCACGACACCACATGGCCGGTCGGGTCGAGCATGTAGATGGCATAGTCCACCACGGCCTGGACCAATTGCTCGTAGCGCGCCTCGGGCATTACCGAATGAGTGGGGCGGTCTGTCGACACCATGCAAGCTCCACAAGCACCGCGAAAGGACATATTGAGCGTAGCCAAAGTCCCGCCGACACCGTCCTTCAGGCGACGATCGTCAGTGCTCACGCTCCACCACCGTCGGCACCAGACGGCGCGGCATCGCCACCTTCAACAGCCACAGCCCCAGTAACAGGATCGACACGCCGCCGCCCAATGCCAGGAAGCGTTGAGGTTCGGGGTGGTCCAGGTCGAGCCCTAGCATCAGCAGGTAGCCGCCCAGGCTCATGAAGCCGGCGTACAGGAATGCCGCCAGCAGGCAGACAAGCAGGAACAGCAGCCGCCAGAACAGCTTCGGCTGTACACGCCGTGCTGTCTCTGGATAGGAGGAACGCGATGACATGGCGACACGACCCGTTGGATCCAATGCCTGAACAGTGGCGTAATGGCGGCATGCTGTCAATTGGCCTATAGTGGGCCCCGCCCCGATCCCACGAGGACCCGACATGACTTCGAACTTTCGCATGCAAGGGCTGCAGGATGATCTGGTGCGCAACGCCAGCGAACTCGACGAACTGTGCCAGGCCCTGGATGGCCATGCCCGCTTCCTGCGTCACTCGGTTCACGAGGCCGATGCACAGGCCATGGACGGGCATGTCGATGCCCTGCGCCACTCGGCCTGCGACATGCGCGACATCGCCCGCAGCATCGAACCCTGAACCCCAGGGCCAGTTGACGCTTCTATAACAATGGGTTATAAAGCGCGCCTGATTGCCCAGGCCCCGCCGCTATGCAGCGCGCCGGCCTATCGTGCGAGTGTGGTGGAATTGGTATACACAGCAGACTTAAAATCTGTCGGCGTGAGCCTTGCGGGTTCGAGTCCCGCCACTCGCACCATCTTCTGTCGATCAAGGCGCCCTTGCGGCGCCTTTTTCATGCCCGCCGGAAAACCGCCACACAACTGCTAGAGTGGAACTTGTCCCTGTCCACTGGAGCGCCGCCATGCGCTATAGCCTGCTCGACGGTCAACGCGACGTCATCCTGCTGCTCGCTCGCATCCTGCTGATGATCCTGTTCGTGCTCTCCGGCTGGAGCAAACTGAGCGGTTTCGAAGGCACGGTCGGCTACATGACCTCCCTGGGCGCGCCCGCGCCCATGCTGGCGGCGGCCGTCGCCGTGATCATGGAACTGCTGGTCGGCATACTGTTGATCCTGGGCTTCTACACCCGCCCGCTGGCCTTGCTGTTTGCCCTGTTCGTGCTGGGTACCGCGCTGCTCGGGCACCCGTTCTGGAACATGGTCGAGCCCGAGCGCAGCGCCAACATGACCCAGTTCCTGAAGAACCTCGCCATCGTCGGCGGGTTGCTGCTGCTGGCCCTCACCGGCGCCGGGCGCTTCTCCCTCGACCGCCGCTGAGCGTGACGGCGGCGACATCAATCGTCGCAGTCGTCGTGCCAGGCCGGGTGGTCGTCCTCATCGTCGAAGTCGTCGAGTGACTCTTCATCCTCTTCGACTTCATCCAGCGCCCCGTAAGCGTCAGCCTCAGGGTCGTAGTCTTCGTGGAATTCGGGATCGAGCAGGTGATCGTGCTCGGGTTCGGGCAGATCGTCTTCGTCGTGCATTGCAGGCTCCGGTAACAACGGCACGCCTGTATAGGCGCATCGGCGCGGGCGGTCAATGCTCGCGGCACTTAACCTCAGCTTAACCGACAAGGTGCAAGGTACAGGCTCTCCCTTCAAAAACGCACTTCGCCCGCCGCCCTGGCGGGCTTTTTTTGCCCGGACCTCCCTGGCTCACTGAACCCGACGCCTTTCAACTGCTCGCATAGGTGCAGGATCTTTTTATCCAGGAGGTTTCCGTATGGCCGTGAACATCGACACGCTGATCATCACCACACCGCTCGCCAAATCCGCTAGCGACCCTCTGGCCCTAGAGGTCACCGGGGCACAGGCCCTGGCCACCCTGCCACAGGTGGTCAGACGCCTGGACAATGGCGCGGTACGCATGACCGCGCCGACCAAGGGCGCGTCGAGCAAGAGCACACATCGCACTCGCTGCGAGTGGAAGGAAGCCACCTATTGGGCCATGAACAGTGCCAACCGACATTTCAGCCACCAGCGCATGGTGCTCGAGCAGGTCAACTCGGCGCAGAAGGTGGTGATCGCGCAGATGCATGTGAAAGACGACGACAGCCCGGCGATCAAGGTGTTCTGGAACAAGGGCAGGATCACCCTCGGCTTTCGCCGGGACTTCGATCAGGTGACGCCGATCAACAGCACCTTGCTGGCTGGCGTGCCCTTGGGCGCCCTCTTCGACATCAGTATCGAAGTCACTGCCGACGGCTCTGCCAAGGTCATCGCCATCCATGACGGACGCGAAGCAGACTCGGGCACACTGAAGCTGACCTCAAGCTGGTATGGACGCACGTTCAACTTCCATGGCGGGGTGTACAACCAGGTGGACTACAGCGCAGCAACGCCCGCGGAGGATCGCTCGGTGTGCGTCATCAGCCAGTTGGCGCTCGCGCATGCTTGAGCTGGCCGAGTGTTTTTTCATGGCTATTTCTGACGAGTACGGATGATTCGGATGACAGCCGGGTTGCCGTCCTGGGCGCAGCATGGCATTACCTCGTGCCCATGGCTTGCGAGGATGAATTCCCCCCGCAAGTAAGGACTCACGATGCTTCATCGCTATCTGCTGACTGCAGCGCTACTTACGCTGATCACCGGCTGCGCCAGCGGCCTGAATTCCGTCCAGACGGCCGAACTCGATCATTACCGGGCCAACAACCTGGCCGTGGAAGAGAAGAGCCCCGTGGGTGCACTGCTGTTAGGGCTGTTGCCGGGAGGTGGCTCATTCTATGGGCGTGCCTACGGCTACGGCACCGTAAACCTGTTGCTATGGCCTGTCTCGGTACTGTGGGACCCGTTCAGTGGGTACAACGCGGCCGAGTCAATCAATTATCAGGTCACCCGGGCGCATGTGTCAGGCATGAAAAGAAGAGAACTGGATGAGCTCGACAACCAACTGCTGCTGGATATCATCAACCAGAAACAGTACGCCGTGAAACGGCGCAGGATCGATGAAAAATTCAGTAACGGTTACTGACCAAGCCTTCACGAAATTCTGACATCTGCACAGGCAGACTGACCTGGCTTCGATACGTTCTGTTCAACCCGCCTCTTTAGGCGGGTTTTCTTTTTTGGGCGCTCCGATCACGAGAAAGCCACGGCAATTGACAACATTTTCACGTCTGCCGTGCCAAGGTAGTGACTCATCCGTGAAACACTTGGCCCGCCCTCCCCAGCGGGCCTTTTCTTTGCCTGCGCGCTAGTCGAAAGCACCGTTGAGTACTTCGTAGATCACCCCCGTGGCGACTGCCACCAGAATCAGGTCGACACCCGCCTGCATCCATTCGTAACCGTCATAACGCGGCAGTTGGCCCAGCAGCCGGCCATCGAGCTTCTTTGCAATGCCAGGGGGCAGAGGCTTGCCACGCGCCAGGTTCTTCTGGATACCCGGAGGAAGCGCTGGCCCAGGACTCCAGTAGTCACGGTGCCCCCCCAGGATACCGAGCACATCGCCACGGTCGATCACGGGGCCGCCATGACCACCATCGTGCTTGCCCGCCCCCGGGTTGCCATGGTTCTGCTGGGATTTCCCCTTGCCATTCCCCGGGTCGGCGAAGGATATGCAGGGCGCCAGTACCAGTGCGATGGATGTCAATGTGGCAATGACGGTGCGGTATTTGCTCATTGCTGTTTGCCTCTGCAGATTGGGGTCTGTGCAATCCTAGCCCACGACAACGACAAGAAGCTTTCTCATACCCCTACTTGAGCGATCAGGCATATCAACACCACGGCGGATGCGCACTCTCCCGTTGCGACTTGGTAAAGTGGCATACGGCCGGTATTGAAGGACCATAGGTCAAAGGAACGACATGCTGAAACTGCTCACCGACATCGCCTTTCTGTGCGCTGGACTGTTGGTACTGATCGCCCTCTTCTGGGCATGCACCTACGAGCGCAATCGCTGGCGCGCAGCCTTAGAGGCAGACTTCACGGCCAGGCTGGGCAGTTTGGATATCGACGGCTACGAACTGATGGTCGATAAAGTCACGCTACCAACCCCCCATAGAGCTGCCGATGTTTACCGGATCTTCCACGACCTGCAGGGCAACTATTTTCTTTACATCAAGAACGGCTATGCAGCAGGGGCACTCACGCCCTTGGCCAGGGAGCGTGCGCTGCAGGCCGCGAAAATGAGTGGATATCCCTGCAAAGGCCCGCAGGTCTAGAGGGCGCTGGCTTTCCTGCAAAATCCGGCAACACTTGCAGGCCACCCCGTTGATGAAACTCAATGGAATCGATGCTGTCCCATTGCCATCGGTTACTGCCGAGGCCGTCCGATAGCGCTCACAGGCGTGGCAAGGTCCACATCGCGAAGCGATCCTGAAACGGTCTCGATATCCCGGTTTACCGGCGCGCGCATCCCGCCTGTCGAGGATGCCGCCCCCCACTTTTCAAGGCTGAAAGAGCGAACCATGAAACAGAATATTCTCCTCGTTGCCGTCTGCGCCGCCCTGCTCCAGGCGTGCGCTCCGGCTTCCACTTCCCATGAAGGGACGCCTTCCATGCCTGCTACTGCCGCCTCTCCCGCAACCCAGCCCAAACTCTCGGCCTACTACTGGAACTTGGTCGCTGCCAACGATGCGTCGGGCAAGGCCATCGCCGCCATGGCGCCTGGCATCGAGGGCAAGCTGCGCCTGAACTTCGCCGAGCGTAACCTGAACATCAATGGCGGCTGCAACAACCAGTTCGGCGGCTATTCCTACAAGGACGGCGTATTGAAGGTGCAATCACTGGCCTCGACCCTGAAGGCCTGCGATAAGCCCCTGATGGAGTTGGACGCCCAGGTCGGGCGCCTGTTCAAGGGCGACCTGCGCACCACCTTCTCCGACGATGCCGGGGAGCCGGTGCTGCAACTGACCACCCAGGACGGTTCGGTGCTGAAATTCCAGGGTGAAGCCACCCCAGAGACCCGCTATGGCAGCAAGGGCGAGATCAAGTTCCTGGAAGTGGCCGCCAAGACCGTCAAGTGCAGCCACCCGCTGATCCCCAACTACCAGTGCCTGCAAGTGCGCGAGCGTCGCTATGACGACGCCGGCCTGCAACTGGCGACCCAGGACAGCTGGCACCCGCTGTACCAATCCATCGAAGGCTACGAGCACCGCGACGGCGTGCGCACCGTGCTGCGCGTGAAGCAATACGAATGGAAGAACCCGCCGGCCGACGCCTCGTCGCAGGTCTATGTGCTTGACCTGGTGGTCGAGCAGGACGCTTCGGGCAAGTAATTGCCTGTCGGCGCAGGCCGCTCTGCGGCGGCCTGCGCCTTAAGCCAACGGCGACCGTGAAACGGCTCAGGTGAGCGCCGCGTTGACCTGCGCACTGTCGACGTATTGCTCCATGCTGACAATTTTGCCGTTCGTCAAACGGTACAGATGGGCAAAGGTTGCGGTCATCGCTTTCCCGGTCTTGCGATAGGTACCTGAGTAAACGCCAAAGGCGGCAACTCGGTCGTCCTCGGCCACATAGGTATGCACCTTGGCCTGGTAGCCATCCCATTCGGTGGCCAGGCGATGGAACACACCCTCCATGATCGCCTGGGGGCCGACATAGGTACCGGCATAAGGAAAGCCGGCCGCCTCGGTCCAGGTCACGTCCGCAGCCAACGCCGCCAGCAGATTCTGGCCATTCTGTTCGGCTGAGCCTTCGTACGAGGCTCGGATGATGTCCAGGTTGCCCTTGCTCATGATTTTACCCCCGCGTTCAGCTCGCGAATGAAGGCTCGTGGATCTGAAAAGATAGCGCTGGCAGGCAACAACTGCAGGGCATCGTCCGCTTGTTGCAGAACGAATGTCGGTACGCCTTGGCCGCCCACACGACGCAGCAAGGCACGCCCCTGCCCCACACGATCGTCGTTGACCTGCAGCAAGGCCGAATCCGGACGCGTCAGGCGCTCGGCGGCGGTATCCAAGCCCAGGTTTGCCAGGACAGCGGTCAACGTCTCCACTCGAGTCACGTCCAGGCCATCGACATAGCGCGCCGCCTGGATCGCCTTGAGCGCTTCGAACTCGCGCTCAGGCGCTGTCAGGTTCACTGCACTGAGCGCCAGGGTAGATGGGCCGCTGTCGAACGCCTGAAGACGGTCGGCGAGTACATGATCGCGATAGCGTTCACTGAAGACTTGCCCGGTCAGGCGTTCGATACGCTGGTCGTTGCTCCAGGCATAGGCCGCAAAGTCGTCATCCATGACGCGCGCACCGCTGCCGGAAAACAGCCCCGTCGGTACCAAGCGCAACGCAAGGCCAGTGGACTCGAGGACCTGAGGCAGCGGTCCAGCTGCGCCGTAGCACCAGCCGCACAGTGGATCGAAGAGGTAAACCAGAGTCCTGCTCATAGTAGATCGCCTTAAATGGAATGCCTCAAATCCTACCGCGCAGGCATTGACATTTAAATACATACGAAATAAACACACCGTATGCTATAGACATACATTGAGGATCTATCAATGACCGGCGCTTCCAGCCTGAACAGGCTTGCGTACTTCACCGCAGTGGTCGAGACCGGCTCCTTCACCGCCGCTGCCGAACGCCTCGGCATCACCAAGGCCGTGGTCAGTCAGCAGGTAGCGCGGCTGGAAAGCGACTGCCGCACCACACTGCTGGTGCGCAGCACGCGAAATGTCCGCACCACCGAGGCAGGCCAACAGTTCTACCAACGCTGTGCTCTGATCCTCAAAGAGGCGGAAGAGGCTTTCGAAGAATTGTCCGAGGCCGCCAGTGAGCCGACGGGCACCCTACGCCTGACCGCCCCTTTCGATTACGGCATCGGTGTCGTGGTGCCGGCCATCACCGCATTCTCGCAGCGATATCCGCAGTGCAAGGTCGAGGCCCATTTCAGCGACCAAACCCTGGATCTGGGCGCCAACGATCTGGACCTTTCCATTCGCGTTGGCTGGATTACCGAGCAACATCTGCAGGCCCGACGAATCGGCCAGTTTGCGCAACGATTGGTGGCCGCCCCTCAGTGGCAAGCGCGGGTAGGCAAACTGCAGACCCCAGCGGAGCTGGCCGAGTTGCCGATCGTGGCGAACCTGGCGCTGCGAGAACCGACCCGCTGGGTATTTGCCAAGGACACCTCACAGCGCGAAACGGTTGAGATGAGAGCCAGCCTGTCGCTCAACGCCACCTTGGCAGTGCGCGAAGCCACGCTGCTCGGGGCCGGGCTATCGGTCCTTCCGGACTATGTGGCGGAACCTGACCTGCAAGCAGGCCGGCTGATCGAGGTGCTGCCGCAATGGTCGCTACCCCGAGGCGAGATCCATGCAGTCTTTCCAACGGCTCGCTTTCGACCGGTCAAGGTGCGGGCGTTTGTCGAGCTTCTGGCAAGCCGCCTGGCTCAATGAGACGGCTCAGACCATCAGGTGAGCGCACGCCCGCACAGCCGCAGACAGTGCTACGCTCCGAGGATCATGGCCATCCAAGGGAATGAAGATGAGCTTCGACTGGCACGCTGGACCGATCACCCGCACCACCCCGCTGGACAGGCACTACCGGAATACGCAGAAGGTCCGACAGTTCCTGGTTAATGAATGTGGCGAGGCCTTCAAGTTCGACCGCGCCTTCATGGCCTGGATCAAGAGCGCTGCGCCTGCCACCATGGGGGACGTCGCGGATGAGTGGCTGCGCAGACGCGGCTGATCAAGGCGGTTCGCTGTCCAACGTTGGCCGCCCTTGCTACCACCCAAGATCACTACCCAGTAGCTGCCTTCAGGATTGGCCCTTTTTAGCGTGGAACGGCGCGAAGGTCATACCGAAGAACCAGCCGCCAATCATTGCCAGCCAGATCGATTTGTATCCCTCTACGTTGTAGGCGCACCAATAGTTGATCGCCGTAATCACAACGAAAATCGAGAAAAACTGCTTGCGGGAGTACCTGCTCAGGTAACGGGTGGCGGCTGCGTCCAGCTCTTTGAGCTTCTTCATTGCGTTTCATCCTTGAATAACCAGTAGAAGATCACCGCGGATTTACTGGTGGTCACACACTTTCCTTAGTGTCCCACGATTTGTCCCAGATAGTGGGACGACGAATAATTCGCAGGCATTAAAAAACCCCGCAGACCTGCGGTCTGCGGGGTTTCGAATAGTGGAGGCCGAGGTCGGAATCGAACCGGCGTAGACGGATTTGCAATCCGGAGCATAACCACTTTGCTACTCGGCCTCAAAGTCGGAGCCAGCTTTCGCTATCCCCTTGAAACCGCTGGGCTTTTTCAAGTCAGCTGCGTTTCGATGGACGCCATTATGTCGGCATTCGATGGACCTTGCAACCCCCTTGAAGAAAAAAATCTTCAAGGGGTTCAAGGTGTTAGCGCAGACGCCCGAGTTTGCTCCACAAGCCTACCAGGGTGTTCTCCACCGCCCCACTGGCGGCCACGCCGATGCGCTCCTGCAGGCTCTTGCGCTCGGCGAAGCGCAGGTGGAACACATTGGCCTCGCGGGCGCTGCGGCTCAGGTACTCGTCACTGGTGCCCAGCTCATCGACCAACTGGCGATTGAGCGCGGCGATGCCGAGCCAGACCTCGCCGGTCGCCACTTCGTCTATATGAAGCTGCGGACGGTAGCGGGCAACGAAGTCCTTGAACAGCTGGTGGGTAATGTCCAGGTCTTCCTGGAACTTCTCCCGGCCCTTGTCGGTATTCTCGCCGAACACGGTCAGGGTGCGTTTGTACTCACCGGCGGTGAGCACTTCGAAATCGATGTCGTGCTTCTTCAGCAGCCGGTTGACGTTGGGCATCTGCGCCACCACGCCGATCGAGCCCAGCACCGCGAACGGTGCACTGACGATCTTCTCGCCGATGCAGGCCATCATGTAGCCGCCGCTGGCGGCGACTTTGTCGATGCAGATGGTCAGCGGGATGCCGGCCTCGCGGATACGCGCCAGCTGCGAGGAAGCCAGACCGTAGCTGTGCACCATACCGCCGCCGCTCTCCAGACGCAGCACCACCTCGTCACGCGGGGTGGCCAGTGTCAGCAGCGCGGTGATCTCGTTGCGCAGGCTCTCGGTGGCCGAGGCCTTGATGTCACCGTCGAAGTCGAGGACGAACACCCGGCGCTTGTCCTCGGGCTTTTTCTTCTGCTGTTTTTCCGCCTTGGCCTGCTGCTTGCGCAGGGCCTTGAGCTGGGTCTTGTCGAGCAGGCCCGATTCCAGGCGCTCGCGCAGCTCCTTGTAGAACTCGTTGAGACGGGTGACCTGCAACTGCCCGCCCGGCTTGCGCCGCCCTTTGCCACGCAGGCCGGCGATGGCCGACAGCACCACCAGGATGGCGATCACCAGGGTGGCGGTTTTGGCGAGAAAGCTTGCGTATTCGGCAAGAAACTCCACATTGACTCCTTGATAAACCAGCGCCGCAACGGCGCGAACTGGATGCAAGCATACCGGGGCGCCAGAGCCGCTGCCAGCCGGTGAAAATGCTGGCAACACAGTTCAAACGACCTTTTCAAACGCTTGTATGTTTTTTCGTTGACAGCCCGCCTGGGGCAACCTAACCTCGCAACAACCTCCAACCGGGCCGGACTTCAACGTGGGCAATCTCTACCTGATCCGACATGGCCAAGCCTCCTTCGGTGCCGCTGACTACGACGTGCTCTCGCCGGTCGGTGAGCGTCAGAGCCGGGCACTGGGCGAGCACCTCGCTCAGCTGGGCGTGCGCCTGGACCGTTGCCTGGCCGGCACCCTGCGTCGCCAGCAGGACACCGCCCGCCTGGCCCTCGACGCGCTGCAGGCACATGGCGAGGCAGTCCCGACCATTGAGACCGACGCGGCCTTCAACGAGTTCGACGCCGACGGCGTGATCCGTGCCCTGCTCTCTGCCCTGCTGCCCGAAGAGCCCGAGGCCCTGCATGTACTGCGCAATGGCGCCCAGCACCGCGGCGAGTTCCAACGTCTGTTCGCCCTGATGGTGCAGCGCTGGCACGACGGCGAGCATGCCCACGATGAACACCTGGAAACCTGGCAGGCCTTCACCGGCCGGGTCGGCGATGGTCTGCGACGGCTGCTCGACAGCGCCGCCAGCGGCGACAACATCGCCCTGTTCACCTCCGGCGGCACCATCGCTGCCCTGCTTCACCTGGTGAGCGGAATCACGCCGGCTCAGGCGTTCACCCTGAACTGGCAGATCATCAACACGTCGCTCAGCCACCTGAAATTCCGGGGCCGCGACGTCACCCTGGCTTCCTTCAACAGCCAAGCCCATGTGCGGCTGTTGCGGTTGCCGGAGCTCGTCACCTACCGATGAGCCCGGTCTGTTGTGTCCTTGCGGACGCGAATATCACTTAACAAGGAATACACCATGAGCGATGTAGCTAAAGCCGTCGAGGCGATGAAGGCAAAATTCAACCCATCCGCTGCCGCCGGCCTGGACCTGGTGTTCGGCTTCAACATCACCGATGAAGACAAGCACTACGCCCTGCTGGTCAAGGATGGCACCTGCGAGATCCAGGAAGGCGAGAATGCCGACGCCAACTGCACCCTGGTGATGGACAGCGAGACCCTCAAGGGCATCGTCAGCGGTGAAACCGACGGCATGCAAGCCTTCATGGGTGGCAAGCTGCGCGTCGAAGGCGACATGATGCTGTCGATGAAGCTCAGCGAGCTGTTCCCATCCTGATCGGCGCGGCGAATCGCCAATGAAAAACCGAAGCCTGACGGGCTTCGGTTTTTTTTCGCCCGCCGCTAGGCCCATCCATCAGGGCGATTGATCGTCCGGCAACACCCAGGCCAATAAACGTCTGGCACGCTTGTACCAGCTTTGACGGGAAATTAGATTAGCCAATAGTCCTTGCTACCGATCATAAGGAAATCGCATGACGCTCACCGACCAGTCCACCCAGGTACGCCCCGGCGAAGAACTCGACGCGGCCGTCATCGATCCGTACCTGAAGGATCACATTCCCGACCTCGACGGCACGCCGAGCATCAGCCAGTTCCCCGGCGGCGCCTCCAACCTGACCTACCTGGTCAGCTACCCGGATCGTGAATTCGTGCTGCGTCGCCCACCGTTCGGTCACAAGGCCAAGTCGGCCCACGACATGGGCCGTGAGTTTCGCATCCTCAACCAGCTCAACGCCGGCTTCCCCTATTGCCCCAAGGCCTACGTGCACTGCACCAACGAATCGCTGATCGGCGGCGAGTTCTATGTAATGGAACGGGTCAACGGCATCATCCTGCGTTCGGACATCCCTGCCGAACTGGACCTTGATGCTGGCCGCACCGAAGCCTTGTGCAAGAGCTTCATCGATCGCCTGGTCGAGCTGCACCAGGTCGACTACCAGGCCTGCGGCCTGGCTGACCTGGGCAAGCCGGAAGGCTATGTGCAGCGCCAGATCGAAGGCTGGGCCAGCCGCTATGAAAAAGCCCTGACGCCCGACGCGCCGCGCTGGGAGCAGGTGATCGCCTGGCTGCGCGAGAAGATGCCCACCGACCATCCGCGCCCGGGCATCGTGCACAACGACTACCGCTTCGACAACGTCATCCTCGACAGCGCCAATCCGATGCGCATCATCGGCGTGCTGGACTGGGAGATGGCCACCATCGGCGACCCGCTGATGGACCTGGGCAACAGCCTGGCCTACTGGATCGAGGCGGGCGACCCGGCGCCGGTGCAACTGATGCGCCGCCAGCCGAGCAACGCCCCCGGCATGCTCACTCGCCAGCAGTTCGTCGACTATTACGCCGAGCGCGCCGGCATCCGCATCGACAACTTCGACTTCTATTATTGCTACGGCCTGTTCCGCCTGGCCGGCATCGTCCAGCAGATCTACTACCGCTTCTTCCACGGCCAGACCCAGGACAAGCGCTTCGCCCAGTTCATCCACATGAACCGGCTGCTGGAGCAGATGAGCCTGCAACTGATCGGCAAATCCAGCCTGTAACTTCGGCAGACAACAAGGAATATGCGCATGTCCAAGACCCACCTGTTCGACCTCGACGGCAAGATCGCCTTCGTTTCCGGCGCCAGCCGCGGCATCGGCGAAGCCATCGCCCACCTGCTGGCCCAGCAAGGTGCCCATGTGATCGTTTCCAGCCGCAAGCTCGACGGCTGCCAGCAGGTGGCCGAGGCGATCGTCGCCGCCGGCGGCAAGGCCACCGCGATGGCCTGTCACATTGGCGAGATGGAGCAGATCCAGCAGGTGTTCGCCGCCATCCGCGAACAGTTCGGCCGCCTCGACATCCTGGTCAACAACGCCGCCACCAACCCGCAGTTCTGCAACGTCCTGGACACCGACCTGGGGGCGTTCCAGAAGACCGTCGACGTCAATATCCGCGGTTACTTCTTCATGTCGGTGGAAGCCGGCAAGCTGATGCGCGAGCACGGCGGCGGCAGCATTATCAACGTGGCCTCGATCAATGGCGTCTCGCCCGGATTGTTCCAGGGCATCTACTCGGTGACCAAGGCGGCGGTGATCAACATGACCAAGGTCTTCGCCAAGGAGTGCGCGCAGTTCGGCATCCGCTGCAACGCCCTGCTGCCGGGGCTGACCGACACCAAGTTCGCCTCGGCGCTGGTGAAGAACGACAGCATCCGCAACGCCGCGCTGCAGCAGATCCCGCTCAAGCGCGTGGCCGACCCGAGCGAGATGGCAGGCGCGGTGCTGTACCTGGCCAGTGATGCCTCCAGCTATACCACCGGCACCGCGCTCAATGTCGACGGTGGATTCCTGTCCTGATCCGGATTCATGCACGCGCCTAAGGGGTGGTGACGCATGCCATAGGTCCGCGCGCCTACCCCTTCACCGCCTGCAGCGTATAGCTCAGCGGCAACCGCCACGGCGCCTCGTTCAGGCGCCACTCGCCGTCATCGCCCAGCGTCATCTGCCCCGGCAGCGCTTCCCAGGGAATGCTCTGGTGCTCTTCCAGGCCGGTAATGCGCAGGCCATTGTTCAGCAACGCGGTGATCACCTCGCCCAGGCCATGGTTCCACTCATGAGTTTCGGTCTGAGTCAGCGCCTGGTCGGTCTCGACGTAGGTCTCGTCGCTGTGCCACACCGTCGGCGCCTCGCGCTCGAAGTACGGATACTCCAGTTGCAGGCGGTCCTGATGGTCCTCGTTCACGGCCATCAGCATCGGGTGGCCGTCGCGCAGGAACAGCCGCCCGCCCGGCTTGAGCAAAGCCGCCACGGTCTGCGCCCAGCGCTCGATGCACGGCAGCCAGCACAGCGCGCCGATGCCGGTGTAGACCAGGTCGAATGCCTCAGCAGGCAGTACCTGCGCGGCCTGATAGACGTCCGATTCGACATACCCGATGCCCGCACCACAGCGCTCGGCCAGTTGGCGCGCCTGAGCCAGGGAGGCCGCGGAGAAGTCCAGGCCGCAGACCTCGGCGCCCAGGCGCGCCAGCGACAGGGTGTCGGTACCGATATGGCATTGCAGGTGCACGGCGCGCAGGCCGTGGATATCGCCCAGACGCGGCAGGTCGAAACGCACCACCTCGGACAGATGCCCGGGCTCGGCGACGAAGCGCTCGACTTCGTAGTCCCCGGAGGCGGCGTGCAGGGGCGCGCGCTCGTCCCAGCTGGCGCGGTTGAGTTCCAGTGATCGGCTCATTGCGGTGCTTCCCTGTCCTGAGTGAGTCAGGCGCCACGTTAACCGGCCCCGACATGCCCGGCAACCACCCCGTCAACCTCAAGTTGACAGCTCGGGTATACTGCCCCCTTCGTGCCCGCCCAAGGATCCAGCGCCCATGACCGAAAACAGCTTCGCCTTTCGCCTCAAGGAACTGCTCGAACACCACAAGCTAACCCTGCAGGCTGTGGGCACGGCGCTGGGAATCTCGCGCACCGCGGTGCACAAGTGGACCCGCGGCGGCGAGATCGACTACGACAACCTGCGCCGCCTGGCCGACCTGCTCAAGGTCAACTGGATCTGGCTGCGCTACGGCGAGGAGGCCCTTCACAGCGTGCAGCAGGCCGAGGTGGTCGAGCTGCCGATGACCGACGTGCGCCGCCGCTACACCGCCGAGATCATGGAAAGCGAGACGCGCATGAAGCTGGCCCAGGAGGGCGCGCGCATCGTCACCTGGGAATGGAACCTGGTCACCGACGAAGTGACCTACTCGCCCAACGTCGAGGCGGTGTATGGCTGGCCGTTGCGTCGTAACGAGGACTTCTGGGAACACATCCATGTCGATGACGCCCAGCACATGCAGGGCATGTATGCCCAGGCGGTGGCCGACGGCACCGGCTGCGAATGCGATTTTCGCATCACCCGCCCCGACGGCGGCCAGCGCTGGATCGCCTCACGCGCCACGGTATTGCGCGACAGTGTCGGGCGCCCGGTGAAAATGGTCGGCATCAGCATGGACAACACCGAGCGCAAGGTGGCCGAAGAGGAGCTGCGCCAGAGCGAAGCGCGTTTTCGCACCATCTTCGAACTGGCCTGGGGCGCGCTGGCCTACATCGACCCAGATGGCAGCTGGCAGCGGGTCAACGGCAGTTTTTGCGAGCTGCTGGGGTACAGTGAAGACGAACTGTACGGCACGACCTTCCAGCAGATCACCCACCCCGACGACCTGCCGGACAACCTGGCGCTACTGAGGCGCATGCTGGCCGGCGAGATCGACCGTTACGAGGTGCAGAAACGCGTGCGCCACAAGGACGGGCACTTTATCTGGGTGCGGGCGCGCACCTCGCTGGAACGCCGAGCAGATGGGCAACCGCAGCATCTGATCAGCGTGTTCGAGGACATCAGCACTGATCGCTAGCCGTTGAAGCGGTCCGCACCGCAACCTGGGCAATGCCCCCAAGCCACGGTCGACAATCAGCGTTGGACGCCGTGCTGGATGACGATCGAGTCAGTGCCCAGCTTGGCCATCACTTCGGCCTTGCGCGCATCGGCATCGGCCTTGGCCGGGAACGGCCCCATCAGCACCACCGGCTTGCCCTCGCGGTATTCGACCCAGGACGGAATGCCCTTCTCGATCAGGCGCGCGGTCATGTCGGTCAGGGCGCCCATGTTCGGCCCCTGGATCACCTCCACGTCCCAGCCCTCCGGCGCCGGCTGGTCGGCCAGGGCCTCGGCGCGACGCTGCAGGTCGGCGCCCCCGCAGACTTCACGAATGCGCAGGTTGTTGCCGGTCTCGTCGATGAGGATTTCGTATTGCCCATCATGCTTGATCGCCACGTAGCTGCGATACGCTTCGTACTGCCCGGCGTCGTCCTTGCCACGCACCTGGCCGCAGATAGAGCCCTGGGTGTCGAAGCGCACGTTGGCGAACTTGGCCGTCTTGGGGTTGTTCAGGTGTTCGGCCACCTGCTTGTGTACGCCTTCGACCTCGTTGTTACAGCCCGCCAGGGCCAACACCGCCATTACCACCGCCAGTTTGCGCACGCCTGTACCTCCAGATTCGAAGGGGCGGATTCTAACATGAGCGGACAGCTCGGCCGCAGGGATGAGGCGAAGGTGGAAGGTTGCAGCGTATGTCGGCAACGGTGGAACGGCACAAAGCAAAAAGGGCGATCCTTACGGATCGCCCTCTTCAGGTTTGGTAGGCACAATTGGACTCGAACCAACGACCCCCACCATGTCAAGGTGGTGCTCTAACCAACTGAGCTATGTGCCTGTCGTGTGGGGCGCATATTAGTCATCGATCGTGCGTCTGTAAAGCGGTTTTTTCAAAAAAATCAAAAACTTTGCGAATCAGCTTAACGCGACCTCTGCTTGGACGCGCAGTGCCCAGGCCCAAGACCCTCTACAACAATCCTGCTCGCCAGCACACACTCAGTGCTGCTCCCCCGCACGCCTGAGCAGCTTCCTGCAACGCTCCGACAAGTGCACCACCCGCAACTGCTTGCCTGCCTTGGCATACCGCTCGCGCAAGGTCTTCAGCGCCGCCACCGCAGAATAATCGACAAAGCTCAGGTGCTGGCAGTCCAGGGTGACCCTGGCCGGATCATTGGCCGGATCGAACTGGTTGAGAAACGGCGTGGTCGAGGCGAAGAACAGCGTGCCATGGACCTGGTAATGCTTGCTGCCCTCGCCGTCCACATGACTGTCGGCATACAACTCCCGCGCATGCTGCCAGGCGAAGTTGATCGCGGCGATGACGATGCCGAACAGTACCGCCGTGGCCAGGTCAGTGAACACCGTGACCACGGTCACGGCGATAATCGCCAGCACATCACTTACCGGCACCTTGTGCAGCACCCGCAGGGAGGCCCAGGCGAAGGTCTGCTGGGCCACCACGAACATCACCCCCACCAGCGCCGCCAGCGGAATGCGCTCGATCAGCGGCGACAGGAACAGGATGAACAGCAGGATCATCACCCCGGCCACCACGCCCGACAGGCGCCCACGGCCATTGGAACTGAGGTTGATCACGGTCTGGCCGATCATCGCGCAGCCGCCCATGCCACCGCACAGGCCCGAGACCATGTTGGCCGCGCCCAGCGCCACGCACTCGCGGTCCGGATAGCCGCGGCTCTCGGTGATCTCGTCGGTGAGGTTGAGGGTCAGCAGGGTTTCCAGCAGGCCGACCATGGCCATCAGCACTGCATAGGGAGCAATGATCTTGAGGGTTTCCAGGTTCCATGGCACCTGCGGCAAGGCCAGGATCGGCAGGCCGCCGGCGATGTGCGCCATGTCGCCGAGGGTACGGGTCGGCAGGCCGAGCAGATAGACCAGCAGACCGACACCGAGGATCGCGACCAACGCCGGTGGCACCGCACGAGTCAGCTTTGGCAGGACGTAGACCACCAGCATGGTCAGCGCCACCAAGCCGATCATCAGGTACAGCGGCGTCCCGCCAAGCCAGTGCTCGCCGTCCTTGAAGTGCTCCAGCTGGGCCAGGGCGATGACGATGGCCAGGCCGTTGACGAAGCCGAGCATCACCGGGTAAGGCACCAGTCGCACCAGCTTGCCCAGGCGCAGCGCGCCGAACAGGATCATCACCACACCGCCGAGCAGCACCGTGGCCAGCAGATACTGGGCGCCGTGCTGCACCACCAGGGCGACGATCACCACCGCCATGGAGCCGGCGGCGCCGGAGATCATGCCGGGACGACCGCCGAACAAGGCGGTCAGGGTACAGATAATGAAGGCACCATACAGCCCCATGAGCGGGTTGAGGTGTGCCACCAGGGCAAAGGCGATGCACTCCGGCACCAAGGCGAACGAAGTGGTGAGGCCGGCGAGCAGGTCGGCGCGTAGTCGGGCGGGTTTCATGGAGGTCCTGTAGACAACCTCAAGCTCCCACGCTGTGGAGACTTGAGTAATGAGCCTGAAAATCGAGGGCGCGATGTTACGGATTTTGTCTGACAGCAGCCACCGCCAATCCGCACGGCAAGTTGCACGCAAATTTGCCATCATGTCCATTCCACCCGCGGAGATCATGGACATGCCGCTACGCCCCCTGCTCGCCTCCCTGCTGCTGGCCGCCAGCCTCACCGCCCAGGCCGCCACCGAGGTCATCCCCCTGCAACACCGCAGCAGCGCCGAACTGCTGCCCGCCGCCCAGTCGTTCCTGGGCAAGGACGGCAGCGTCAGCACCTTCGAGGACAAGCTGATCGTCAACGCCAGCCAGGAACGCATCGACGATCTGCGCGCCCTGCTGCAACAGCTCGACACCGCGCCCAAGCGCCTGCTGATCAGCGTCGACAACAACGACAGCAACTTCCAGGACAACCACGGCAACGCCCGCGTGATCCGCTACGGCACAGCCAATCGCGAAGGCGGCATGCAGCAGGTGCAGGCCAGCGACGGGCAGCCGGCACTGATCCAGGTGGGCCAGAGCATTCCCGTCACCAGCACCGAAACCGATGGTTACGGGCGCCTCCAGAGCAACACCGAATACCGCAATGTCACCCAAGGCTTCTACGTCACGCCACGCCTGAGCGGCGACACGGTTCGTCTGCAAATCAGCACCAATAATGATCGAATGAGTCAGGAACGTGCCGATGTAGTGAAAGTTCAAAGCACCGACACGACCGTCACCGGCAAGCTCGGCGAGTGGATCACCCTGGCCGGGTTCAACCAGCAGAGCCAATCCGAACGCAGCGCTTCAAGCCTCAGTTACAGCACCCAGCGCGGTGAAAACATGACTCTGCGCGTCAAAGTCGACCTTCTCGACTGAACCCAGGCAATTCAAGGCCTCGACCAAAGGCCTTGAAACTGACCGCCAAGTCGCATTAGACCAAAGATGTAGTAAGCAGAAAAAAGCACTACAAAACATTTGACAGGCCCTTTTCGCCAAGGGCATGATGGCCTCGCTCCCGCTAATCAGAGGCCCTGGCAAGGGTCTTCGAGGTGCGCTCCTCCCACCGTGGAGGCACCTCGTGTCCATACGGCCCACAAGGCGGTTCGACGGGATTGCGACTGCAACGAAGAAGTTGTCCCGAGGGACGGAAGCGCATCACCGCAGTTCTGGCAATCGCGTCGCACCGCAGCAAGGCAACCACGAGCCGACCTGCAGGGCACACCTTCGCCTGGCCGCACACCCCTTCCCCCTTCGAGCCTTCTGCGTTCGCCGCCGCACGCCCCCGGACAGGACAGCCGCCTGGCTTCTGATCCGCGTATCCGAGCATCAGCACAATTACACTCAAGATCGATGCGACGAGGTTTATTTCCATGGCACTGACACGCGAACAGCAAATTGCAGCCCTCGAGAAAGACTGGGCCGAAAACCCGCGCTGGAAAGGCGTGACCCGTACCTACACCGCCGCTGATGTCGTTCGCCTGCGTGGCTCGCTGCAGCCAGAGCACACCTTTGCTCGCCAAGGCGCAGAAAAACTGTGGAAGCTGGTCACCGAAGGTGCCCACCCATCCTTCCGCCCAGAAAAAGATTTCGTCAACTGCATGGGCGCCCTGACCGGTGGCCAGGCAGTGCAGCAGGTAAAAGCTGGCATCCAGGCCATCTACCTGTCCGGCTGGCAAGTTGCCGCCGACAACAACTCGGCCGAGTCGATGTACCCCGACCAGTCGCTGTACCCGGTCGACTCGGTACCGACCGTGGTCAAGCGCATCAACAACGCCTTCCGCCGCGCCGACCAGATCCAGTGGAAAGCCGGCAAGAACCCGGGCGACGATGGCTACATCGACTACTTCGCACCGATCGTGGCTGACGCCGAAGCCGGTTTCGGCGGCGTGCTGAACGCCTACGAGCTGATGAAGAACATGATTGAAGCGGGCGCCGCCGGCGTGCACTTCGAAGACCAGCTGGCCTCGGTGAAAAAATGCGGCCACATGGGCGGCAAGGTCCTGGTGCCGACCCAGGAAGCCGTGCAGAAGCTGGTTGCAGCGCGTCTGGCCGCCGACGTCTCGGGTGTGCCGACCATCATCCTGGCCCGTACCGACGCCAACGCCGCCGACCTGCTGACCAGCGACTGCGACCCGTACGACCAGCCGTTCGTGATCGGCGAGCGGACCCGTGAAGGCTTCTACAAGGTGCGCGCCGGCCTCGACCAAGCCATCGCCCGCGGCCTGGCCTACGCCCCGTACGCCGACCTGATCTGGTGTGAAACCGCCAAGCCGGACCTGGACGAAGCCCGTCGCTTCGCCGAGGCGATCAAGAAGGAATACCCGGACCAGATCCTGTCGTACAACTGCTCGCCTTCCTTCAACTGGAAGAAGAACCTGGACGACGCCACCATCGCCAAGTTCCAGCGCGAGCTGTCGGCCATGGGCTACAAGCACCAGTTCATCACCCTGGCCGGCATCCACAACATGTGGCACGGCATGTTCAACCTGGCGCACGACTACGCCCGCAACGACATGACCGCCTACGTGAAGCTGCAGGAGCAGGAATTCGCCGACGCGAGCAAAGGCTACACCTTCGTGGCGCACCAGCAGGAAGTCGGTACCGGCTACTTCGACGACATGACCACCGTGATCCAGGGTGGCGCCTCGTCGGTGACCGCACTGACCGGTTCGACCGAGGAAGAGCAGTTCCACTGAGTGCAGTGAGCTGTTGAGCAAGGCCCGGGATTCGCGAGGATTCCGGGCCTTCTTCATTGTTTTCAGGCCAAACGCCCCCCTGTAGGAGCGGCCTTATGTCGCGAAAGGGCCGCAAAGCGGCCCCGGCGATCTTTGCGTCAACGCTGAAACCCTGGGGCCGCTCCGCGCCCCTTTCGCGACACAAGGCCGCTCCTACAGGGATCGCGTCGCCGGCAAAACCCAGGATCAGGTCTAAGCTTGTGGCTACCCCACAGCAAGGACTGCCCATGCCCCGCCCTGGCCACCTGCTCACCCTCGCCGTCGCAGCCGCCGCCGTCTATCTATATGCGCTGACCAGCGACAACGCCCTGCTCGGCCTGCTGGTCAAACCCATTCCGGTGCTCGCCCTGATTGCCTGGCTGAGCACCCCCCCCGTCACACCCTATCGTCGCTGGATCATCGTCGGCCTGGCCTTCTCAGTGCTTGGCGACATACTCCTGGCCATTCCCCGTGACCTGTTCGTGTTCGGCCTCGCGGCGTTTCTTTGCGCCCACCTGGCCTACCTGCGCGGCTATTGCAGCCTCACATGGCGCCCGGCCTACCCGGCCCTGGCCTTCGCCGTGCTGATCGGCGGTTCGCTGTTCGGCCTGCTCGCCGGCCATGGCCTGGGTCCACTGCTGATCCCGGTGGTACTCTACGCCCTGACCATCGGCGCCATGCTCTGGCGCGCCCTGGCCTGTGGTGGCCTGGCCGCGCTGGGCGCCTGCGCCTTCGTGTTCTCCGACAGCCTGATCGGCATCGACCGCTTCGTCAGCCCGTTCGCCGCCGCCGAGTACCTGATCATCCTCTTCTACTGGCTCGGCCAGTGGCTGATCGCCGCGTCGGTCAGCCGCGACGCAAGCGACAAAGTATTGATCCAGAGCGGTACGCGCAGCGCCGGAAGCTGCTAGAACGAGAGTTTTTCGCATTTGCAAGAGGGGCGCTCGGCAGATGAACTTTGCAAGGGCCAGAACAGCAAAAACATTACAGGCCAGATCAAATGATATTAATTATCATTACGCAATTAGCCCGTCATTACGCGGGGCAAGAAACATAATTAACAAATCCGCGCCCAATGCCCGAAACTCAAGGGTTTCAGCCAGTTACGAAAGATTTTTGTTCTTAAACCTACGAATAAATTTGCAACGGAAATTTTACTTGCACTGGGTTTACCCATAAAATCAGCGCGATTGATTCAGCTGCGACATTTGGTCACTGCGTCTGCGACACCACGTCGCCGCTCTACTTTATTTCAGACTGCAGAGCTGGGTCTCTGTATAAGGATTTCTAGCATGTCCGATTCGGCAGGACTCATCGCCCACAACTGGGGCTTTGCCATCTTCCTCCTGGGTGTCGTCGGCCTGTGTGCCTTCATGCTCGGCCTGTCCAGCCTGCTCGGTAGCAAGGCCTGGGGTCGCGCCAAGAACGAACCCTTCGAATCCGGCATGCTGCCCGTCGGCAGCGCCCGCCTGCGCCTGTCCGCCAAATTCTATCTGGTCGCGATGCTGTTCGTGATCTTCGATATCGAAGCCCTCTTCCTGTATGCATGGTCTGTGTCCGTCCGCGAAAGCGGCTGGACCGGATTCGTCGAAGCTCTCATTTTCATAGCAATTCTGTTGGCAGGTCTTGTCTACCTATGGCGCGTCGGGGCGCTCGATTGGGCTCCCGAAGGTCGCCGCAAGCGGCAAGCGAAGCTGAAACAATGAGGCTTTGGCATGCAATACAATCTCACCAGAATCGATCCGGACGCACCCAACGAGCAGTATCCGGTCGGTGAGCGGGAAACCGTCACCGATCAACTGCTGGAAGACCAGGTCCACAAGAACATCTACATGGGGAAACTCGAAGATGTGCTGCGTGGCGCGGTCAACTGGGGTCGCAAGAACTCCCTCTGGCCGTATAACTTCGGCCTTTCCTGCTGCTACGTGGAAATGACCACGGCCTTCACGGCACCCCACGACATCGCCCGCTTCGGCGCCGAAGTCATCCGGGCCTCGCCGCGCCAGGCCGACTTCATGGTCATCGCCGGTACCTGCTTCGTCAAAATGGCGCCGATCATCCAGCGTCTGTACGAGCAGATGCTCGAGCCCAAGTGGGTCATCTCCATGGGTTCGTGCGCCAACTCCGGCGGCATGTACGACATCTACTCGGTCGTTCAGGGGGTCGACAAGTTCCTCCCCGTGGACGTCTATGTGCCTGGCTGCCCGCCGCGCCCCGAGGCATTCCTGCAAGGCTTGATGCTGCTGCAGGAGTCGATCGGCCAAGAACGACGCCCGCTTTCCTGGGTGGTTGGTGATCAAGGCATCTACCGTGCCGAGATGCCCGCCCAGAAAGACTTGCGTCGCGAACAGCGCATTGCGGTAACCAACCTGCGCAGCCCCGACGAAGTCTGATCCAGCGACCTGCCGCCCGCTCCCGAAGGAGCCGGCGGCCTGGCTTCATTCTTAACGCTGACCCAAAGCGACCGAGACCATGACAGCGGACAACGCTATTTATATTCCGCCCTACAAGGCTGACGACCAGGATGTGGTCGTCGAACTGCACAACCGTTTTGGCGCCGAGGCATTCGTCGCCCAGGAAACCCGCACCGGCATGCCGGTACTGTGGGTAAAACGTGCCCAGCTCAAGGAAGTGCTCAGCTTCCTGCGCGGCGTCGCCAAGCCGTACAGCATGCTGTACGACCTGCACGGCGTCGACGAGCGCCTGCGCACCCAGCGCCGTGGCCTGCCCGCCGCCGATTTCAGTGTGTTCTACCACCTGCTGTCGGTCGAGCGTAACAGCGACGTGATGATCAAGGTGTCGCTCAGCGAGGGCGACCTGAACCTGCCGACCGTGACCGGCATCTGGCCGAACGCCAACTGGTACGAGCGCGAAGTCTGGGACATGTTCGGCATCGATTTTGCCGGCCACCCGCACCTGAGCCGCATCATGATGCCGCCGACCTGGGAAGGCCACCCGCTGCGTAAGGACTACCCGGCCCGCGCCACCGAGTTCGACCCCTACAGCCTGACCCTGGCCAAGCAGCAGCTTGAAGAGGAATCGGCGCGCTTCAACCCCGAAGCCTGGGGCATGAAGCGTCACGGTGCCAACGAGGACTACATGTTCCTCAACCTCGGCCCGAACCACCCCTCGGCCCACGGTGCCTTCCGAATCGTCCTGCAGCTGGACGGCGAAGAGATCGTCGACTGCGTACCGGACATCGGCTACCACCACCGTGGTGCCGAGAAGATGGCCGAGCGTCAGTCCTGGCATAGCTTCATTCCCTACACCGACCGTATCGACTACCTCGGCGGGGTGATGAACAACCTGCCGTACGTACTGGCGGTGGAAAAGCTGGCCGGCATCAAGGTGCCGCAGAAAGTCGACGTGATTCGCATCATGCTCGCCGAATTCTTCCGTATCACCAGCCACCTGCTGTTCCTGGGTACCTACATCCAGGACGTCGGCGCCATGACCCCGGTGTTCTTCACCTTCACCGACCGCCAGCGCGCCTACACCGTGATCGAAGCGATCACCGGTTTCCGCCTGCACCCGGCCTGGTACCGCATCGGTGGTGTCGCCCACGACCTGCCGCGCGGCTGGGACAAGCTGGTCAAGGACTTCGTCGAATGGCTGCCCAAGCGCCTCGACGAGTACACCAAGGCGGCCCTGCAGAACAGCATCCTCAAAGGCCGTACTATTGGCGTCGCCGCCTACAACACCAAGGAAGCCCTGGCCTGGGGCACCACCGGTGCCGGCCTGCGCTCCACCGGTTGCGACTTCGACCTGCGTAAAGCACGCCCCTACTCCGGCTACGAGAACTTCGAGTTCGAAGTGCCGCTGGCCCACAACGGCGATGCCTACGATCGCTGCATGGTCCGCGTCGAGGAGATGCGCCAGAGTATCCGCATCATCGACCAGTGCCTGCGCAACATGCCGGAAGGCCCGTACAAGGCGGACCATCCGCTGACCACGCCGCCGCCGAAAGAGCGCACCCTGCAGCACATCGAGACCCTGATCACCCACTTCTTGCAAGTCTCGTGGGGCCCGGTCATGCCGGCCAACGAGTCGTTCCAGATGATCGAGGCGACCAAGGGCATCAACAGTTATTACCTGACGAGCGACGGCGGCACCATGAGCTACCGCACCCGGATCCGTACCCCGAGCTACCCGCACCTGCAGCAGATCCCTTCGGTGATCAAAGGCAGCATGGTCGCGGACCTGATCGCGTACCTGGGCAGTATCGACTTCGTTATGGCTGACGTGGACCGCTAAGCATGAACAGCACGCTTATCCAAACCGACCGTTTCGCCCTGAGCGAAACCGAGCGCTCGGCCATCGAGCACGAGATGCACCACTACGAGGACCCGCGCGCGGCGTCCATCGAGGCCCTGAAGATCGTCCAGAAAGAGCGCGGCTGGGTGCCAGACGGCGCCATCTACGCCATTGGCGAAGTGCTGGGCATCCCCGCCAGCGACGTCGAGGGCGTGGCCACCTTCTACAGCCAGATCTTCCGCCAGCCAGTCGGTCGCCACATCATCCGCGTGTGCGACAGCATGGTCTGCTACATCGGCGGCCATGAATCGGTGGTCAGCCAGATCCAGAGCGAGCTGGGCATCGGCCTCGGCCAGACCACCGCAGACGGCCGTTTCACCCTGCTGCCGGTATGCTGCCTGGGCAACTGCGACAAGGCCCCGGCGCTGATGATCGACGACGACACCTTTGGCGACGTGCAGCCTGCCGGCGTCTCCAAGCTGCTGGAGGGTTACGTATGACCATCACTTCCTTCGGCCCGGCCAACCGCATTGCGCGTACCGCCGAAACCCACCCGCTGACCTGGCGCCTGCGTGACGACGGCGAGCCGGTCTGGCTTGCCGAGTACGAGTCCAAGAACGGCTACGCCGCCGCGCGCAAGGCGCTGGCCGACATGTCCGCCGACGACATCGTGCAGAGCGTCAAGGACTCCGGCCTCAAGGGCCGTGGCGGCGCGGGCTTCCCCACTGGCGTGAAGTGGGGCCTGATGCCCAAAGATGAATCCATGAACATCCGCTACCTGCTGTGCAACGCGGATGAAATGGAGCCCAACACCTGGAAAGACCGCATGCTGATGGAGCAACAGCCCCATCTGCTGGTCGAGGGCATGCTGATCAGCGCCCGTGCGCTGAAAGCCTACCGCGGCTATATATTCCTGCGTGGCGAATACACCACTGCGGCAAAGAACCTCAACCGCGCCATTGACGAAGCCAAGGCCGCAGGCCTTTTGGGCAAGAACATCCTCGGTTCGGGCTTCGACTTCGAGCTGTTCGTGCACACCGGCGCCGGCCGCTATATCTGCGGTGAAGAAACCGCGCTGATCAACTCGCTGGAAGGCCGCCGCGCCAACCCACGCTCCAAGCCGCCCTTCCCTGCCGCGGTCGGCGTGTGGGGCAAGCCGACTTGCGTCAACAACGTCGAGACCCTGTGCAACGTGCCGGCCATCGTCGCCAATGGCAACGACTGGTACAAGTCGCTGGCCCGTGAAGGCAGCGAGGACCACGGCACCAAGCTGATGGGCTTCTCCGGCAAGGTGAAGAACCCCGGCCTGTGGGAACTGCCGTTCGGCGTCACCGCCCGCGAGCTATTCGAAGACTACGCCGGCGGCATGCGCGACGGCTTCAAGCTCAAGTGCTGGCAGCCAGGCGGCGCCGGTACCGGCTTCCTGCTGCCCGAGCACCTCGATGCACAAATGTACGCCGGTGGTATCGCCAAGGTCGGTACCCGCATGGGTACGGGCCTGGCCATGGCGGTCGACGACAGCATCAACATGGTCTCGCTGCTGCGCAACATGGAAGAGTTCTTCGCCCGCGAATCCTGCGGCTGGTGCACGCCGTGCCGCGACGGCCTGCCGTGGAGCGTGAAGATGCTGCGCGCCCTGGAGAAAGGCCAGGGCCGCGCCGAAGACATCGAGACCCTGCTGGGTCTGGTCAACTTCCTCGGCCCAGGCCGCACCTTCTGTGCTCACGCACCAGGTGCCGTCGAGCCACTGGGCAGTGCCATCAAATATTTCCGCTCGGAATTCGAGGCCGGTGTAGCCCCAGCCAGTGCTGGTAGCGAAGCCCTGCGCCCGAACCTGGCGAAGCCGATCGTGGTCGGCGCATAACAAGATGAACAGCGGATGGTCCGTGCCATCCGCCAGCTCGCCGGCCGGCCCGAACGATTCGTGGCTGGCCGCGAGCTCACCGATTTCCATTAGCCACGCCCGCCCACGCGGGCCAACGAAGAACTTTGAACAATGGCCACTATCCACGTAGACGGCAAAGCGCTCGAAGTCAACGGTGCGGACAACCTGTTACAGGCCTGTCTGTCGCTCGGCCTCGACATCCCCTATTTCTGCTGGCACCCGGCGCTCGGTAGCGTCGGCGCCTGCCGGCAGTGCGCGGTCAAGCAGTACACCGACGAGAACGACACCCGTGGTCGTATCGTCATGTCCTGCATGACCCCTGCCTCCGACGGCACCTGGATTTCCATCGACGATGAAGAGTCCAAGGCGTTTCGCGCCAGCGTCGTCGAATGGCTGATGACCAACCACCCGCACGACTGCCCGGTGTGCGAGGAAGGCGGTCACTGCCACCTGCAGGACATGACGGTAATGACCGGCCACAACGAGCGCCGCTACCGTTTCACCAAGCGTACCCACCAGAACCAGGACCTCGGCCCGTTCATCGCTCATGAGATGAACCGCTGCATCGCCTGCTACCGCTGCGTGCGCTACTACAAGGACTACGCTGGCGGCACCGACCTGGGCGTGTATGGCGCCCACGACAACGTGTATTTCGGTCGCGTCGAAGACGGAGTGCTGGAAAGCGAGTTCTCCGGCAACCTCACCGAGGTCTGCCCGACCGGTGTGTTCACCGACAAGACCCACTCCGAGCGCTACAACCGCAAGTGGGACATGCAGTTCGCCCCGAGCATCTGCCATGGCTGCTCCAGCGGCTGCAACATCAGCCCCGGCGAGCGCTACGGCGAACTGCGCCGCATCGAGAACCGCTTCAACGGCTCGGTGAACCAGTACTTCCTGTGCGACCGTGGCCGCTTCGGTTATGGCTACGTCAACCGCAAGGACCGTCCACGCCAGCCGTTCCTCGCCGATGGCAGCAAGCTGAGCCTGGACGCCGCCCTGGACAAGGCCGCCGACCTGCTGCGCGGCCGCACCATCGTCGGCATCGGCTCGCCACGCGCCAGCCTCGAGAGCAACTACGGCCTGCGTGAGCTGGTCGGCGCCGAGTACTTCTACTCGGGCATGGAAGCTGGCGAACTGGCCCGCGTGCGACTGGCGCTGAACGTGCTGAATGACAGCCCGCTGCCGGTCCCGACCCTGCGCGACATCGAAGACCACGACGCCGTGTTCGTGCTCGGCGAAGACCTGACTCAGACCGCCGCCCGCCTCGCCCTGGCCGTGCGCCAGGCCACCAAGGGCAAGGCCGAGGCCATGGCCGACGCCATGCGCGTACAGCCTTGGCTGGACGCCGCGGTGAAGAACATCGGCCAGCACGCGCTGTACCCGCTGTTCATCGCATCCTTGGCTGAAACCAAGCTGGACGACGTCGCCGAAGAGTGTGTACACGCCGCTCCCGCTGACCTCGCCCGCATCGGTTTCGCCGTGGCCCACGCCATCGACCCGAGCGCGCCTGCCGTCGCCGGCCTGGACGAGGAAGCCAAGGCCCTGGCCCAGCGCATCGCCGACGCCCTGGTCGCCGCCAACCGCCCTCTGGTGGTCGCCGGCACCTCCCTGGCGGATCCAGCGCTGATCGAAGCCGCCGCCAACATCGCCAAGGCCCTCAAGCTGCGCGAGAAGAACGGTTCGCTGAGCCTGGTCGTGCCTGAGGCCAACAGCCTCGGCATGGCGATGATGGGCGGCGAGTCCGTCGACGCCGCCCTGGACGCGGTCATCAGCGGCAAGGCCGACGCCATCGTCGTGCTGGAAAACGACCTGTACGCCCGCGTACCGGCTGCCAAGGTCGACGCCGCCCTGGCCGCCGCCAAGGTAGTGATCGTTGCCGACCACTCCAAGACCCCGACCCTCGACCGCGCCCACCTGGTGCTGCCGGCCGCCTCTTTCGCCGAAGGCGACGGCACCCTGGTCAGCCAGGAAGGCCGTGCCCAGCGCTTCTTCCAGGTGTTCGACCCGCAGTACCTGGACAGCAGCATCCAGATTCACGAAGGCTGGCGCTGGATGCACGCCCTGCGTGCCACACTGCTCAACAAGCCGGTGGACTGGACCCAGCTGGACCACGTCACCAGCGCCTGCGCCGAAGCCGCCCCGCAACTGGCCGGCATCGTCAACGCCGCACCAAGCGCCGCATTCCGCATCAAGGGCATGAAGCTGGCCCGTGAGCCGCTGCGCTACTCGGGCCGCACCGCCATGCGCGCCAACATCAGCGTGCACGAGCCGCGTACCCCACAGGACAAGGACACCGCGTTCGCCTTTTCCATGGAAGGCTACTCGGGCTCGGCCGAGCCGCGCCAGCAAGTGCCGTTCGCCTGGTCGCCGGGCTGGAACTCGCCGCAAGCCTGGAACAAGTTCCAGGACGAAGTGGGTGGCCACCTGCGTGCCGGTGACCCGGGCGTGCGCCTGATCGAGTCGCAGGGCGACCGCCTGAACTGGTTCACCACCATTCCGGGCGCGTTCAACCCGGCCCGCGGTACCTGGACCGCCGTACCGTTCTTCCACCTGTTCGGCAGCGAAGAGTCCTCCTCGCGCGCCGCCCCGGTGCAGGAGCGCATCCCGGCCGCCTACGTCGCCCTGGCCAAGTCCGAGGCCGACCGCCTGGGCGTCAACGACGGCGCGCTGCTGAGCCTGAACGTGGCCGGCGTGTCGCTGCGTCTGCCGCTGCGTATCAATGAAGAACTGGGCGCTGGCCTGGTTGCGTTGCCCAAAGGCCTGGCCGGCATTCCGCCCGCCATCTTCGGTGCAGCCGTCGAAGGCCTGCAGGAGGCAGCACAATGAGCTGGTTCACCCCCGAAGTGATCGATGTGATCATTCAGGTCGTCAAGGCCATCGTGGTGCTGCTGGCCGTGGTGGTCTGCGGCGCGCTGCTCAGCTTCGTCGAACGACGCTTGCTGGGCTGGTGGCAGGACCGCTACGGTCCGAACCGTGTCGGCCCGTTCGGCATGTTCCAGATCGCCGCCGACATGCTGAAGATGTTCTTCAAGGAAGACTGGAACCCGCCCTTCGTCGACAAGATGATCTTCACCCTGGCGCCGGTCGTGGCCATGAGCGCCCTGCTGATCGGCTTCTCGATCATCCCGATCACCCCGGGCTGGGGCGTGGCCGACCTGAACATCGGCTTGCTGTTCTTCTTCGCCATGGCCGGTCTGTCGGTCTACGCCGTGCTGTTCGCCGGCTGGTCGTCGAACAACAAGTACGCCCTTCTGGGCAGCCTGCGGGCTTCGGCACAGACCGTGTCGTACGAAGTGTTCCTGGGCCTGGCGCTGATGGGCGTGGTGGTGCAGGTGGGCTCGTTCAACATGCGCGACATCGTTGATTATCAAGCCCAGAACCTGTGGTTCATCATTCCGCAGTTCTTCGGCTTCTGCACCTTCTTCATCGCTGGCGTCGCCGTGACTCACCGTCACCCGTTCGACCAGCCGGAAGCGGAACAGGAACTGGCCGACGGCTACCACATCGAATATGCCGGCATGAAATGGGGCATGTTCTTCGTGGGTGAGTACATCGGCATCATCCTGATCTCGGCGCTGCTGGTAACCCTGTTCTTCGGTGGCTGGCACGGTCCGTTCGGTATCCTGCCGCAAGTACCGTTCCTGTGGTTCGCCCTGAAGACCGCGTTCTTCATCATGCTGTTCATCCTGCTGCGCGCCTCGATCCCGCGCCCACGCTATGACCAGGTGATGGACTTCAGCTGGAAGTTCTGCCTGCCGCTGACCCTGATCAATTTGCTGGTGACCGCTGCGATCGTGCTCTACAACACGCCAGCCGTCGCGGCCCAGTGAGGATTTGACCCATGTTCAAGTATATCGGCGACATCGTTAAGGGCACCGGCACACAGCTGCGCAGCCTGGCCATGGTGTTCTCCCACGGGTTCCGCAAGCGCGACACCCTGCAGTACCCCGAAGAACCCGTGTACCTGCCGCCGCGCTACCGTGGCCGCATCGTCCTCACCCGCGACCCCGACGGCGAGGAGCGCTGCGTGGCGTGCAACCTCTGCGCGGTGGCCTGCCCGGTCGGCTGTATCTCGCTGCAGAAGGCCGAGACCGAGGACGGCCGTTGGTACCCCGAGTTCTTCCGCATCAACTTCTCGCGCTGCATCTTCTGCGGCCTGTGCGAAGAGGCGTGCCCGACCACCGCGATCCAGCTGACTCCGGATTTCGAAATGGCCGAGTTCAAGCGTCAGGACCTGGTGTACGAGAAAGAAGATCTGCTGATCTCCGGCCCCGGCAAGAACCCTGACTACAACTTCTACCGTGTTGCGGGCATGGCGATCGCTGGCAAGCCGAAAGGCTCTGCGCAGAACGAAGCCGAGCCGATCAACGTGAAGAGCTTGCTCCCATAAGGACAGAAAGATGGAATTCGCTTTCTACTTCGCATCCGGTGTCGCCGTCGTCTCCACGCTGCGCGTGGTGACCGGCACCAACCCGGTGCACGCCCTGCTCTACCTGATCATTTCGCTGATCTCCGTGGCGATGATCTTCTTCTCCCTCGGTGCGCCATTCGCCGGCGCCCTGGAAGTGATCGCCTACGCCGGCGCCATCATGGTGCTGTTCGTGTTCGTGGTGATGATGCTCAACCTCGGACCGGCTTCGGTCGCCCAGGAGCGCGGCTGGCTCAAGCCCGGCATCTGGGCGGGGCCGGTGATCCTCGCCGCCCTGCTGCTGCTGGAGCTGCTGTACGTGCTGTTCGTCACCCCGTCGGGCGCCGCCATCAGCGGAACCACCGTCAGCGCCAAGGAAGTCGGCATCAGCCTGTTCGGCCCTTACCTGCTGGTGGTCGAACTGGCCTCGATGCTGCTGCTCGCGGCAGCCGTCACCGCCTTCCACCTGGGCCGCAACGAGGCGAAGGAGTAAATCATGGGTGCTATCCCTCTCGAGCATGGTCTGGCGGTCGCCGGCATCCTGTTCTGCTTAGGTCTGGTTGGCCTGATGGTCCGCCGCAACATCCTCTTCGTGCTCATGAGCCTGGAAGTCATGATGAACGCCTCCGCACTGGCGTTCATCGTCGCCGGTGCCCGTTGGGTCCAGCCCGACGGCCAGGTGATGTTCATTCTGGTGATCAGCCTGGCAGCCGCCGAGGCCAGCATTGGCCTGGCGATCCTGCTGCAGCTGTATCGCCGCTTCCACACTCTCGACATCGATGCTGCCAGTGAGATGCGCGGATGAACCTTATCTTCCTGACGTTCGTATTCCCCCTGATCGGCTTCCTGCTGCTGTCGTTCTCGCGCGGCCGCTGGTCCGAGAACCTGTCGGCGCTGATCGGCGTCGGCTCGGTCGGTCTGTCGGCGGCCACCGCCGCCTATGTGATCTGGCAGTTCAACGTCGCCCCGCCTGAAGGCGGCGCGTACAGCCAGCTGCTGTGGCAGTGGATGTCGGTGGACGGCTTCGCGCCGAACTTCACCCTGTATGTGGATGGCCTGTCGGTCACCATGCTGGGCGTGGTCACCGGCGTGGGCTTCCTGATCCACCTGTTCGCTTCCTGGTACATGCGTGGCGAAGCCGGCTATTCGCGCTTCTTCTCGTACACCAACCTGTTCATCGCCAGCATGCTGTTCCTGGTGCTGGGCGACAACCTGCTGTTCATCTACTTCGGCTGGGAAGGCGTGGGCCTGTGCTCGTACCTGTTGATCGGTTTCTACTACAGCAACCGCAACAACGGTAACGCGGCGCTCAAGGCGTTCATCGTCACCCGCATCGGCGACGTGTTCATGGCCATCGGCCTGTTCATCCTGTTCGTCCAGCTGGGTACCCTGAACGTGCAGGAACTGCTGGTGCTGGCACCGCAGAAGTTCCAGGCTGGTGACACCTGGATGGTACTGGCCACCCTGATGCTGCTGGGTGGCGCGGTCGGTAAATCGGCCCAGCTGCCGCTGCAGACCTGGCTGGCCGACGCAATGGCCGGCCCGACCCCGGTTTCGGCACTGATCCACGCGGCCACCATGGTGACTGCGGGTGTGTACCTGATCGCCCGTACCAACGGCCTGTTCCTGCTGGCGCCGGACGTCCTGCACCTGGTCGGCGTCGTGGGTGGCGTGACCCTGGTCCTGGCCGGCTTCGCCGCCCTGGTACAGACCGATATCAAGCGTATCCTCGCCTACTCGACCATGAGCCAGATCGGCTACATGTTCCTGGCCCTGGGCGTCGGCGCCTGGGACGCGGCGATCTTCCACCTGATGACCCACGCCTTCTTCAAGGCCCTGCTGTTCCTTGCCTCCGGTGCGGTGATCGTCGCCTGCCACCACGAGCAGAACATCTTCAAGATGGGCGGCCTGTGGAAGAAACTGCCGCTGGCCTACGCCAGCTTCGTGGTCGGTGGCGCCGCCCTGGCCGCCCTGCCGATCCTGACCGTGGGCTTCTACTCCAAGGACGAGATCCTCTGGGAAGCCTTCGCCAGCGGCAACAGCGGCCTGCTGTACGCCGGCCTGGTCGGTGCGTTCATGACCTCGCTGTACACTTTCCGTCTGATCTTCATCGCCTTCCACGGCGAAGCCAAGACCGAAGCCCACGCCGGCCACGGCATCAGCCACTGGCTGCCGCTGGGCGTGCTGATCGTGCTGTCGACCTTCATCGGCGCCTGGATCCACCCGCCGCTGGCAGGCGTGCTGCCTGAAAGCGCAGGCCACGCCGGTGGCGAAGCCAAGCACTCGCTGGAGATCGCCTCGGGCGCCATCGCCATCGCCGGTATCCTGCTCTCGGCCCTGCTGTTCCTGGGCAAGCGCCGCTTCGTCACCGCAGTTGCCAACAGCGGTATCGGTCGCGTCCTGTCGGCCTGGTGGTTCGCCGCCTGGGGCTTCGACTGGATCTACGACAAGCTCTTCGTCAAACCTTACCTGCTGATCAGCCACATCCTGCGCAAGGACCCGGTTGACCGCAGCATCGGCCTCATTCCTCGCCTGGCTCGCGGCGGTCACGTCGCCATGAGCAAGACCGAGACCGGCCAGCTGCGCTGGTACACCGCCTCGATCGCCGTGGGTGCCGTGCTGGTGCTCGGTGCCGTGGTAGTGGCCGCGGTATGACTATGAATCTTGCGACTTTGCCAAAGGAAACCAACCCGTCATGATTTTGCCTTGGCTGATCCTGATCCCCTTCATCGGCGGCTTCCTGTGCTGGTTGGGTGAGCGCTTCGGCGCCACCCTGCCGCGCTGGATCGCGCTGCTGACCATGTCCCTGCTGCTTGGTATCGGCCTGTGGCTGTGGGCGAACGGCAACTACACCCTGGCTCCCGCCCCTGGCGCGGAGCCCGCCTGGGCCCTCGAATACAAGGTCGAGTGGATCAAGCGCTTCGGCATCAGCATCCACCTGGCCCTCGACGGCCTGTCGCTGCTGATGATCCTGCTCACCGGCCTGCTCGGCGTGCTGTCGGTGCTGTGCTCGTGGAAAGAGATCCAGCGCCACGTCGGCTTCTTCCACCTCAACCTGATGTGGATCCTTGGCGGCGTGGTCGGCGTGTTCCTGGCCCTGGACCTGTTCCTGTTCTTCTTCTTCTGGGAAATGATGCTGGTGCCGATGTACTTCCTCATCGCGCTCTGGGGTCACAGCTCCTCCGACGGCAAGAAGACCCGCATCTACGCGGCGACCAAGTTCTTCATCTTCACCCAGGCCAGCGGCCTGATCATGCTGGTGGCGATCCTCGGCCTGGTGCTGGTCAACTACAACAGCACTGGCGTGATCACCTTCAACTACAGCGACCTGCTCAAGGCCGAACTGCCGGCCGGCGTCGAGTACCTCCTGATGCTGGGCTTCTTCATCGCCTTCGCGGTGAAGCTGCCGGTGGTGCCGTTCCACTCCTGGCTGCCTGACGCTCACGCCCAGGCGCCGACCGCAGGTTCCGTGGACCTGGCGGGCATCCTGCTGAAGACCGCGGCCTACGGCCTGCTGCGCTTCGCCCTGCCGCTGTTCCCGAACGCCTCGGCCGAGTTCGCGCCGATCGCCATGACCCTGGGCCTGATCGGCATCTTCTACGGAGCCTTCCTGGCCTTCGCCCAGACCGACATCAAGCGCCTGGTGGCGTTCTCCAGCGTCTCGCACATGGGCTTCGTGCTGATCGGCATCTACTCCGGCAGCCAGCAGGCCCTGCAGGGCGCGGTGATCCAGATGCTGGCCCACGGCCTGTCGGCCGCCGCGCTGTTCATCCTGGCCGGCCAGCTGTACGAGCGCCTGCACACCCGCGACATGCGCGAGATGGGTGGCCTGTGGCACCGCATCGCTTATCTTCCGGCCATCAGCCTGTTCTTCGCCGCCGCATCGCTGGGCCTGCCGGGCACCGGCAACTTCGTCGGCGAATTCCTGATCCTGATCGGCAGCTTCGCCCACGTCCCATGGATCACCGTGATCGCCACCACCGGCCTGGTCTTCGGCTCGGTGTACTCGCTGATCATGATCCACCGTGCCTACTTCGGTCCGGCCAAGGCCGACACCGTGCTGGCCGGCATGGACGGTCGCGAGCTGATCATGGTGCTGGGCCTGGCGGGCCTGCTGATCCTGCTGGGCGTGTATCCGCAGCCGTTCCTGGACACCTCTGCCGCCACCATGAGCGGTGTGCAGCAGTGGCTCGGTTCCGCTTTCACTCAACTCGCTTCGGCCCGGTAAGAGCGCTATGGAATTCACCACTCAACACTTCATCGCATTGGCGCCGATGCTGATCACCACGCTCACCACGGTGGTGGTGATGCTGGCGATCGCCTGGAAGCGCAACCACTCGCAGACCTTCCTGCTGTCCACCGTGGGCCTGAACCTGGCCCTGCTGTCGATCCTGCCGGCGCTCAAGGTCGCGCCGCTGGCAGTCACCTCGCTTGTGACCATCGACAAGTTCGCCTGCCTGTACATGGCGATCATCCTGGTGGCGACGCTGGCCTGCGTCACCCTCGCCCACGCCTACCTGGGCGAAGGCTCCAAGGGCTTCCCGGGCAACCGTGAAGAACTGTACCTGCTGCTGCTGATGTCGGCACTGGGCGGTCTGGTGCTGGTCAGCGCCAACCACCTGGCTGGCCTGTTCATTGGCCTTGAGCTGCTGTCGGTGCCGGTCTACGGCCTGGTGGCGTACGCCTTCTTCAACAAGCGCTCGCTGGAAGCCGGCATCAAGTACATGGTGCTGTCGGCCGCCGGCTCCGCCTTCCTGCTGTTCGGCATGGCGCTGCTGTACGCTGACGCAGGCAGCTTGACCTTCGACCAGCTGGGCAAGGCCCTGGCCGCCACCAGCATGCCGAGCCTGCTGGCGCAACTGGGCCTGGGCATGATGCTGGTCGGTCTGGCCTTCAAGCTGTCGCTGGTGCCGTTCCACCTGTGGACCCCGGACGTGTACGAAGGCGCCCCGGCGCCGGTCGCCGCGTTCCTGGCCACCGCCAGCAAGGTCGCGGTGTTCGCCGTGGTCGTGCGCCTGTTCATGCTCTCCCCTGCCGCCAGCAGCGGCGTGCTGAGCACCGTGCTGGCGGTGATCGCGGTTGCCTCGATCATCATTGGCAACCTGCTGGCGCTGACCCAGAGCAACCTCAAGCGTCTGCTCGGTTACTCGTCCATCGCCCACTTCGGCTACCTGGTCATCGCCCTGGTCGCCAGCAAGGGCCTGGCCCTGGAAGCCATGGGCGTGTACCTGGTCACCTACGTGATCACCAGCCTGGGCGCCTTCGGCGTGATCACCCTGATGTCCTCGCCGTATGCCGGCCGTGACGCCGACGCCCTGTACGAGTACCGCGGTCTGTTCTGGCGCCGTCCGTACCTGACCGCGGTACTGACCGTGATGATGCTGTCGCTGGCCGGTATCCCGCTGACCGCGGGCTTCATCGGCAAGTTCTACATCATCGCCACCGGCGTCGAGTCGCACCTGTGGTGGCTGGTCGGCGCCCTGGTGATCGGCAGCGCCATCGGCGTGTACTACTACCTGCGCGTCATGGTCACCCTGTACCTGGTCGAGCCGAACCTGCGTCGCCACGACGCTCCGCTGAAGTGGGAACAGCGCACCGGCGGCGTGATGCTGCTGGCCATCGCCATCCTCGCCTTCGTGCTCGGTGTGTACCCGCAGCCGCTGCTGGAGATGGTGCAGCAGGCGGGTCTGCAACTGATCGGCTGATCGGCTGACTGCGTCACAAGACACCCCGCCTCGGCGGGGTGTTCTTTTTTGGGGCCGCTTTGCGGCCCCACGGCCATTACCGATCGACCACTGTGCTTCGTCTGCCCTTTGCAGCGTCAGACTCCCGCATTCGATCTGGAACCCCGTACCCATGCGCCCCACCCTCCCCTACTCCCTGCTGGCCCTGTTCGTCGCCGGCACCGCCCAGGCCGCCAATCGCGTCGAACTCGACCAGGTGCTGATCCAGGACCGGCAGCAATCCGAACTGGAAGCCGCCGCCGACCAGCTGCGCGAAATCCCCGGCGCCAGCAACCTGGTGGACATGGACAAGGTGGGCCAGGGCCGGGTGGCCAGCAACCAGGACGTGCTGGCCTATCAGCCGGGGGTGTTCGCCCAGTCGGCGGGCAACGACGGCATCAAGCTGTCGATCCGTGGTTCGGGCATCAACCGCGCGCCGGGCGCCCACGGCTCGGGCGTGTACACGATGTTCGACGGCCTGCCGCTGACCGGCCCGGGCGGCACGCCCTATGAACTGTTCGAAGCGCTGTGGCTGAGCCGCGCCGAAGTGCTGCGCGGCGCCAATGGCTTCGACCAGGGCTCGCTGGCCCTGGGTGGCGCGATCAACTACGTGACCCACACCGGTCACGATGCCGCGCCCTTGCAGGTGCGCTACGAAGTCGGCAGCCGTGGCTACCAGCGCCGGCACATCAGTACCGGACAGGTGCTGGGCAACCTCGACTACTACGTGGCCCTGACCGATGCCGAGTACGACGGCTATCAGGACCACAGCAGCGGCAGCGCCAAGGGCATCGCCGCCAACGTCGGCTACCGCTTCAACCCGAACCTGGAGACGCGCTTCTACCTGCGCTACCGGGAAACCGAGAACGACCTGGCCGGACGCCTGACCAAGGACCAGATCAAGCACCATCCCCGTGCCGCCAATCCAGCCTACCTGGCCCGCGACGACAGACGCCCGCAACCGGGCAGCACCTGGGTGGGCAACAAGACCACCTTCTTCCTGGATGACGATTCGCGCCTGGAGGCGGGGCTGGTCTATCACGACTACCCCATGGACCTGCGTGAAGGCCCGATGCGCCTTAAGGTCGCCTACACCGATGTCAGTGGCACGCTGAACTACTTGCGTCGCGACACGCTGTTCGGTCATGAGAGCAAGACCACCCTCGGCTGGCGCACCACCAAGCACCTGCCCAACAGCGGCGCTTCGCAGTTCGCTCGCCCCGGCGGCGACAATTTCGGTGCCCGCACCCGCGATTTCAGCTACCAGGGTTCGGACACCGTGCTGCATGCAGGCAACGACCTGGAGCTGATTCCGGACCTGTGGCTGACCACGGGCCTGGCGATGATCTACACCCGCCGCGAAAGCGACGTCACCTACCCAACCAGTGGCGGCAAGGTCAGTCAGCATGACTGGGACTACGCCCCACGCCTGGGCCTGCGTTACGACCTCCGCCCGGACCTGCAGGTCTACGGCAACCTCAGTCGCTCGGTGGAGCCGCCGCACCCGTGGTCGCTGGTCTGGAGTGCGCCAGTCGCCAACCAACCCATGAAGATGCAGAACCAGACCGCCGCCACCCTGGAACTAGGCGCCCGCGGCGATTCGGCACTGGGACGCTGGGACCTGGCCTGGTACTACGCCCAGGTACGCCACGAACTGTTAAACGTGGAAGTCGTGCAAGGCTTGCCGTTCAAGGAGTTCAACGCCAGCCCCACCGTGCACCAGGGCATCGAGGCCGGCCTGGACAGCCTCCTCTGGGAACAACCGGGCACCGGCAAGCTCAGCTTGCGCCAGGCCTACACCTTCAGCGACTTCCACTACCGCGACGACGACACGTTCGGCGACAACCGCCTGCCCGGCATCCCCATGCACTACTACCAGGCCGAACTGCGCTACGACTGGCCGAGCGGCTTCCATGCCGGGGTTAACACGCAGATGGCCTCCAAGGTGCAGGTGGACTACGCCAACAGCTACCACGCCGACGCCTACGCCCTGCTCGGCGCGCGCCTGGGCTGGGATTCGCCGAAACGGGATTGGCAGACCTGGCTCGACCTGCGCAACCTGACCAACAAACGTTACGCGGCGACGGTGACGCCGGGGTACAACGATGCCGGGCAAGACATCGCCCGCTCGACGCCGGGTGAAGGGTTTGGGGTGTATGCGGGGGTTTCCTACAGCTTCCGATAATCGCCAATGGCGGTGCGCCGATGCGACTTGCCCCACGATGGTCCTCATGAAGGCAACTGCACCTGCGGCTTGGTCGAGGCAAAGATCGCCCAGCTGGAGATGAACAACGCCGCGATCAACGGCCCGATCACGAAGCCATTGAGCCCGAACACCGCCAGCCCACCGAGTGTCGACACCAGCACCAGGTAATCCGGCATCCGCGTATCCTTGCCCACCAGGATTGGCCGCAGTAGGTTGTCCACCAATCCGATCACCAGCACACCGAACGCGGTCAGCACGATCCCCTGCCAGATCGCCCCGGTCAGCAGGAAGTACAACGCCACCGGCCCCCAGACGATCCCCGCGCCCACCGCCGGCAGCAACGACAGGAACGCCATCAGCACCGCCCACACCAGCACGCTGGGAATGCCCAGCACCCAGAAGATCAGCCCGCCCAGCGCACCCTGGGTGATCGCCACCAGCAGGTTGCCCTTGACCGTGGCCCGTACCACGCGCTTGAACTTCAACTGCAGGCGGCGCTTCTGCTGCTCGGGCAGCGGCACCGCCTGGCGCACCTTGCGCGCCACCTCCGCGCCCTCGCGCAGGAAGAAGAACAGCAAATAGAGCATGATGCCGAAGCTCACCAGGAACTCGAAGGTGCCCTGGCCGAAGCTGAACGCCTGTCCGGCGAGGAACTGGCTGCCCTGGGTCGCCCACTTGGTGATCTTGTCACGCAGGCCATCGAGGTTGCCCATACCCATGCGGTCGAGGAAATGCTGGGCGTAGGCCGGCAGCATGTCCTTGCCGCGCTCGATATAGCCGGCGATATCCAGCTGGCCGCTTTCGATGCGCTGGTACAGCGTCGCGCCCTCCTGCACCAGCAGGGCGCCGATGACGATCACCGGCAATACAGCGATCAGCAGGCAGGTGACCAGCGCCGTCGCCGTGGCCAGGTTGCGCCGCCCACCAAAGCGCAGCAACAGCTGGCGTTGCAGAGGCGCGAAAAGAATCCCGAGGATCACCGCCCAGAAGATCGCGCCGGAGTACGGCAGCAGGATCCAGATGAAGGCGATGGTCACCAGTGCCAGCAGCACGGTCAGGGCTTTATTCTGCAATAAGGTTTCGTTCATGGGCATTCCTCGAGGGCTCAACAATTTAGTGCCCCGCGCGCCGGCAAAAGTGCCGTTGATCCAGATCAATACCTGAACATCGCCTCCGTCTTAGCATCCGCGCCTTTTACCCCCGGTGCGCACCATGACCCCTCTCGCCAAGCCCGAACTGCTCGCCCCCGCCGGCACCCTCAAGACCATGCGCTACGCCTTCGCCTACGGCGCCGACGCGGTCTACGCCGGCCAGCCGCGCTACAGCCTGCGGGTGCGCAACAACGAGTTCGACCACGCCAACCTGGCCCTCGGCATCCAGGAGGCCCAGGCCCAGGGCAAGCGTTTCTACGTGGTGGTCAACATCGCCCCGCACAACGCCAAGCTCAAGACCTTCCTCAAGGACTTGGCGCCGGTGATCGAAATGGGCCCGGATGCACTGATCATGTCCGACCCGGGACTGATCATGCTGGTACGCCAGCACTTCCCGCAGATGCCCATCCACCTGTCGGTGCAGGCCAATACGGTGAACTGGGCCAGCGTGCAGTTCTGGCAAGGCCTGGGACTGACCCGGGTGATCCTGTCGCGGGAGCTGTCGTTGGAAGAGATCGAGCAGATCCGCCAGCAGGTGCCAGAGATGGAGCTGGAAGTGTTCGTGCACGGCGCGTTGTGCATGGCCTATTCCGGGCGCTGCCTGCTGTCGGGCTACATGAACAAGCGTGACGCCAACCAGGGCACCTGCACCAATGCCTGCCGCTGGAAGTACCAGGCTACCCCGGCCACCGAGAATGCCACCGGCGATATCGTCCGTGAGTGCGAGCCGACCCTGGGCCTCGGCGCGCCGACCGAGCAGGTGTTCCTGCTCCAGGAGTCCAACCGCCCCGGCGAAGAGATGCCGGCCTTCGAGGACGAGCACGGCACCTACATCATGAACGCCAAGGACCTGCGCGCCATCCAGCACGTCGAGCGCCTGGCCCGGATGGGCGTGCACTCGCTGAAGATCGAGGGCCGCACCAAGTCGCACTTCTACTGTGCCCGCGCCGTGCAGTCCTACCGCCAGGCCATCGACGACGCCGTGGCCGGGCGGCCGTTCGACCGCGGCCTGATGAGTAACCTCGAGTCCCTCGCCCAGCGCGGCTACACCGAAGGTTTCCTGCGCCGCCACGTGCACGACGAGTACCAGAACTACCAGCGCGGCAACTCGGTGTCCGAGCGCCAGCAGTTCGTCGGCGAACTGACCGGAGTGCGCGTGGACGGCCTGGCCGAAGTGAAGGTGAAGAACCGCTTCGCCGTGGGTGACCACCTGGAGCTGATGACCCCGCGCGGCAATTACCACTTCGACCTGCACCGCCTGTGCGACCGCCAGCAGCAGGCCATCGAGGTGGCGCCGGGCGACGGCCATGTGGTGTACCTGCCGATTCCCGAGCAGGTCTCGCTGGAGTTCGGCCTGTTGATGCGCGACCTGGAGAGTGGCGAGGCCGCTGCCTGACAAATCTGTAATCCGCGCCTCAGGTGGCTGACAGGCGCGGGCGGCGAGGATCGTGGCAGTTCCGTAGCGAGAGCACGCCATGCCACCGACTCCAACCCGCCGCACCTTCGTCAAGGGCCTGGGTGCCGCCAGCGCCCTGGCCGGCCTCGGCCTCTGGCGCCCGCTGGCCCAGGCCGCCGAGGGCCGCCTGCCGCTGCACGAGCTGAGCGGCCAGCAGTTCGACCTGTTCATCGGCCAGACCCCGGTCAACATCACAGGCCGGCCGCGCACCGCGCAGACCATCAACGCCAGCCTGCCCGGCCCGCAGCTGCGCTGGCGCGAGGGCGACACCGTGACCCTGCGCGTGCGCAACCGCCTGGACCAGCCCACCTCGATCCATTGGCACGGCATCATCCTGCCGGCCAACATGGACGGCGTGCCGGGCCTGAGCTTCGCTGGCATCGAACCCGGCGGCGACTACCTCTACCAGTTCACCCTGCGCCAGAGCGGCACCTACTGGTACCACAGCCACTCCGGGCTGCAGGAGCAGGCCGGCGTGTACGGCGCCATCGTCATCGAGCCCCGCGAGCCTGAACCGCATCAGTACCAGCGCGACCATGTGCTGCTGTTCAGCGACTGGTCGGACCAGGCGCCAGAAGCGCTGATGGCCACCCTGAAGAAGCAGTCCGACGCCTTCAACTACCACAAGCGCACGGTCGGCGACTTCGTCGACGATGTCGCGCAAAACGGCTGGGGCAAGGCCGTCGACAACCGCTGGACCTGGGCGAAAATGCGCATGAGCCCGACCGACCTGGCCGACATCAGCGCCGCCAGCTACACCTACCTGCTCAACGGCCAGCCCCCGGACGGCAACTTCACCTGCCTTTTCCAGCCCGGCGAGACCGTGCGCCTGCGCCTGATCAACGCCTCGGCGATGACCTACTTCGACTTCCGCATTCCAGGCCTCAAACTCACGCTGATCGCCGCCGACGGCCTGCCAGTGACACCGGTGAGCGTGGACGAGCTACGCATCGCCGTGGCCGAAACCTACGACGTGCTGGTCACCGTGGGCGACCTGCCCGCCTACACGCTGTACGCCCAGAGCATGGACCGCACCGGCTTCGCCCGTGGCACCCTGGCCCGTGCAGCGGGCTTGCAGGCCCCCGTACCCGAGCCGGACCCGCGCCCGGTGCTGACCATGGACGACATGGGGCACGGCGACATGGGTGGGATGGAGCATTCGAATATGCCAGCGATGAACCACGCCAACATGGCGGGCATGGACCACTCGAACATGGCCGGTATGGCCATGATGCAAGGCCACCCCGCCAGCGAGATCGACAACCCGCTGGTGGACATGCAGACCATGGCCCCCCGCGCCAACCTGGCCGATCCTGGTATTGGCCTGCGCGGCAACGGCCGCCGAGTGCTGACCTACGCCGACCTGCGCAGCCCCTACCCCGATCCGGACGGGCGCGAACCGTCGCGCAACATCGAGCTGCACCTGACTGGCCACATGGAACGCTTCGCCTGGTCGTTCGACGGCATCAAGTTCAGCGATGCCGAGCCCCTGCGCCTGAAATACGGCGAGCGGGTGCGCATCATCCTGGTCAACGACACCATGATGACCCATCCCATCCACCTGCACGGCATGTGGAGCGACCTGGAGGATGAACAAGGGCGCTTCCTGGTGCGCAAGCACACCATCGACATGCCACCCGGAAGCCGGCGCAGCTACCGCGTCAGCGCCGACGCCCTGGGCCGTTGGGCTTACCACTGCCACCTGCTCTACCACATGGAGACCGGCATGTTCCGCGAGGTACGGGTCGATGAATGAGAACCGCAACCGCCACATCGCCACCGGTGTCGCGCTTATGGCCTTGCTGGCCAGTGAACGGGCCCTGGCCGCGGGCATGGACCACATGAACCATGGCACCATGCCGATGGACCACGGCCAAATGAACCATGACAGCATGCCCATGGACCACAGCCAGATGAACCACACGGCGACGCCCCCCAGCCAACCGCGCACACCGCTTCCGGTGATCACCGACGCCGACCGCCGTGCCGCTTTCCCGCCGCTTCCGGGGCATCAGGTGCACGACCAGGCGACCAACTGGGCGGTGATCGTCGACCAGCTGGAATACCAGAACTTCGAAAGCAGCGGCGCCCTGAACTGGAACGCCACTGCCTGGGTCGGCGGCGATATCGACCGCCTATGGCTGCGCACCGAGGGTGAGCGGGAACAAGGCAAGACCCACAAGGCCGAGCTGCAGGCCCTCTGGGGCCATGCCATCAGCCCCTGGTGGGAACTGGTCGGCGGTGTACGCCAGGACTTCCAGCCCGCCAGCGGCCAGGGCTGGGCCGCCTTCGGCATCCAGGGCACGCCGCTCTACGGCCTGGAGCTGGAAGCCACCGCCTACGCCGGCGAGCGACAGCAGACCGCGCTGCGCCTGGAGGCCGGTTACGCTATGCTGCTGACCAATCGCTGGATCCTCGAACCGACCGTCGAAGCCAACTTCTTCGGGCGCAATGATGCCGGGCGCGAGCAAGGCTCGGGGCTGGCCGAAAGCGAAGTGGGCCTGCGCCTGCGCTACGAGATCACCCGCGCGTTCGCGCCCTATGTCGGCGTCAGCTTCAACCGCCTGCACGGCGACCGTGCCGACCAGGCCCGGGAGAATGGCGAGGACATCGGCCAGACTCGGCTGGTGGTGGGGTTACGCCTGCGCTTCTGAAGCACAGGCGCTCCCACCAGGCCGCCACCTGGCCAATGAATCATGCTGTTTCACAGGAGCTCCACCATGCTGCGCAAACACCTGCTCACCCTCGGCCTGCTGGCCGTCACCGGCCTGGCCCAGGCCGCCGAGACCATCGATGTCTACCGCGATCCCAACTGCGGTTGCTGCAAGGAATGGATCAAGCACCTGAGCGACAACGGTTTCACCGTCAACGACCATGTCGAACCGAACATGAGCGCGGTCAAGCAACGCCTGGGCGTCGAGCCACGCCTGGCGTCGTGCCACACCGGGGTGATCGACGGCAAGTTCGTCGAAGGCCATGTGCCGGCCGAACAGGTACGCCTGCTGGCCAGGCGCAACGACCTCAAGGGTATCGCGGTACCGGGCATGCCCATGGGTTCGCCGGGCATGGAGATGGGTGACCATAAGGACGCCTACCAAGTCATCGGCGTGACCCTGGATGGCCAGGATACCGTGGTCGCCAGCTACTGATGCTCAGCCTTGGGGCGCTGTTCCTCAGCGCCTTCGGCGCCGCCACCTTGTTGCCGCTGCAGTCCGAAGCGGTGCTGGTCGGACTGCTGATTCGCGAACCGAGTGCCTGGGCAACTCTGCTGCTGGTGGCCACCCTCGGCAATGTGCTCGGTTCCATCGTCAACTGGCTGCTGGGCCGGGCCGTCGATCACCTGCGCGAACGCCGCTGGTTTCCGTTCAGCGCCAGCCAGCTGGAACGCGCCCAGCAACGCTACCAGCGCTGGGGCCAGTGGTCGCTGCTGCTGAGCTGGATGCCGGTGATCGGCGACCCGCTGACTTTGATCGCCGGGATCATGCGCGAGCCGTTCTGGCGTTTCGTACTGCTGGTCACCCTGGCCAAGGGCGGGCGCTATATCGTGGTGGCAATGATCACCCTGGGCGGGTTTCACACAGGGTGATCGGAGGGATTCGAAGGGCTGGCTGAAGCCCGAAGGCCTCAGCCAGTGTTACGCTCAAGCCGCGTTGGCAGCCTGCAGGTTGCCAAGTAGGCGCCCTGCCTTGTCCAGCTTATTCTGCAACGTGTCCATGAACGATTGCGCGGTGTGGAACTGCAACAGATTGGGCTCCAGTTTACGCTGCCCGAAGAGGTCGCCGAAGGAGTGGGACTGCCCCACCGCCGTGTGGTCCAGGACCATTGAAGCAATTGCCTTTTCGGCAGCACTGCCCTTTTCGGCAAGATGCTCCAGGTGCTCGAACGACTGCGAGAGCGGACTAGCCGGCCGCTGTAGCGAATGGATGGTCGCGTTGAAGTCATTACGCGTAGGCAGAGCGACCTCATCATCAATCTTGACAAAGTCGAGCTTGACGGCCTGGAGCGACGTTACCGGATCAGACTGTTCGATGGTCGTCGCGTGATAAGCCACTTCAGGCTCCACAGGCCGTGCCGCGCTCGCTTGGGCTAATGTGCCGGCCACCACCGGATGGGTATGGTCGCTTGCATCCCCCACGACAACTGGCGCCACTGGATCAGGCTTCTGGGCGAACCGTTCGATGAACTCGGCATCGACCTCTTTGACAAACTCCACCACCGCTTCAGCCCCCACTTGCTCGGGATCCGGAAACTCGGCAAATCGCGAGGCCAGGAAAATTAACGCATCGAGCACCTTGGCGGCAGCCATCGAGTCGTTCTGCATAAGCGCGATACTGTCCGGAGACTGGGCTGCAATCAGGGTGTACCCACCGACAATATCGACCTTGTTAATACTTGTCTCGACCTTAAGCTCAGGCACAAGCTTGCCCAGCATGTCGATATTCGACAACAGGCAGTTGGCGTTACGCATGATATTGCTACCCGTGAGCTGTTCCGTGTAACTGGTCATGAACTGCTCGGTGGGCAGATGCTCCTGCTTCGCCAGTATCCCGTTGGCCTGCGACCTCATGACATCCGGCAGCCCCTTGGCCACCTGCTCGTTCAAAGAGCGCATCACGTCCGACGTCGAATCCGCGGCCTGCGCGCCCCCCGTCGCCACACTGGAACGAAAGCCGAGGAACTCGGCAATCGCGATGAATAGGCGCATCAGGATGCCATGCTTCTGCGGTTCCTCGTGACGTGCCAGGCGCTGCGCCGTTTCGCTGGTTTTTACCTCTTTGCAGTCACTGCCCGCGTTGACGGGGTCCAGGTCGGCGCCACACACCCAACTGGTTGAAACCGATTCAATCATCGTGCAAACCTCTTCTTGCAGCATCGTTTAACTTGTGGAAAAGACCGCTCTCACTCCAGCAAGAACAAAAGTCTTCTCCGCAGTAATTTGCCTCCAGCATGGTGGAAGCTGAGCAAACGATACTGGCGCTGCACATCAGGCCCCATCAGCCCTTATCGCCTTTTTTGCACTTTTCGGCGTTGGTGTGATGGCACGGTATTGGTTGATACGCAAGCATGAAAAAGCCGCAAGAGCCTGGACCCTTGCGGCGTCTAACATCCTTCAAGAAACCGGGTCTTCTCAGGCCATGATGCCAGCAGCCCTGAGCCCCTGGTTGTCATTGCGCAGGATTTCCTGGATCAGCTGACGCACCTGGTCGATCATCTTCGCCAAATCATCGGTACAGCGCTGGAACAACTCCTTCTGGTTACCGGCAACCGCCGCCTCAAGCTCCTGCTCCTTGGCCCAGACATCCTGCAACGACTTGATGGCATGGGCGATGCCCGTGCCGAAGGCTGCGCCACTCTGGGCCACGCCATTGAGCGTGTGCAATGTGGTATTGCGGGTGTCGATGCCGTTCTGCAGATGCTTGACCTCGATACGGTTCTCGGCGATCAGCTTCTTTGAGGCCATCGTCACCTCACCGGGCTTGGCAAACTCGGCAGCATGACTGGCTTGCTCCACTCCCTTGATAGTCCGCGCATCCCCCAGATTTTTGAGCATCCCGGTGGTACCGCTGACCAGGGTGAACATACCCAATGCACCGCTGACAGCCGCCGAGGCGAACAGCGCATTGCTGGCGGTTCTCATCCAGCCGATCTGTTCCTTGCTCGCCAGCACGCTGACTTCGGCCTGGGTCCTGCGCCCCTGCGCATTGCCATCGCGCACCTGCATGGCGGCTCGGAGAATCGCCAGCAGGCTCTCCAGGTCCTGGCTGCAGGGCGTAGCCTGCGGCGTATCCAGGCTTACCCGCCCTTGCTTCTCGGCAAATGCCGCGCTCGTCGCTGCACCGGGCATGGCCAGCATCGCCCACAGCGGCTGCCCAACCTTCTGCCCCTCGGTGACCGGCAGTTGGGCATTCACGTGGGACGAATGATCAATAGTGGAAATAGACAGACTCATGATTGACTCCTTGATCAGGCAATGACGTTTCGGCAAGCAATATCGGCGCAGGCTTTGCTGCGGTTGTTCAACAGTTCCAGCAGTTGTTCGAAGCGTTGCTCCTTCCCCGCGAGCAGTTGTTCCAGCGCCTTGGCCAACTGCTCGAGAAAACTGTGTCCCTGGTCCAGCAGCAGGCGCATCTCCGCCAGCTGGGCCTCGCTGCGCAACGCCAGCCCCTGCATGATCGAACTGGCCGCCTGCCCGGCGCTGGACAGCGTGGTGGTCGCCATGCTGGCGCCTGTCAGGGTCATCTGTAGCTTGGCCTGGGTGCCCGCGCTGGCGGTCGAGATGACACCGGTGGAGGCGACGCTCTGGATCTTCTGGCCCACCGACAGGACCGCCTGAGCGACCTTGCCACTCACCTTGCCGGCCACCCGGGCAGCGACCACCGCGAGGCTACCGCCGCAGGTCAGCACCACCGAGGCCAGCGCCAGGGCGACTTCCACCGCCATCAGCACCGGCCCGAGGTACTTCATTACCTCCTTGGAGATGTGCCCGTCCTCGGCGGCCTGGTTCAACGACATGGACACCACGCCCATGACGCCACCGGCGATCATCAGCGCGCCCGCGACGGCGCCCAGGCCGGTGGCGACCATGACGGTCCCCACCACGATGGAGACGATGGCGGCGGCCCAGCCAAAAACCTTGGCGAACACGCTCGCCGTGCCAGCATCCCGGTGTCGCTGGGCCACCTCCTCCATCTTTTGCGCGTTGAGCGCCATCTGCTGGCGGTTCTGCTCGGTGAGCTGACGTACCTGCTGCAGATTCAGCTCGGTCTGCCGAGCACCCAACTGGCTCAGCAGTTCGGTGAGGCGAATATCCAACTCAGCGTCGGAGATGTCCCCGGCGAGCTGCCCAAGTATCAGTGCCCCGACATCGGGTACCGCGACCAGCACCGGTTGCATGAGGCCTTCGGCGTCGAACAGCTTGTCGACTACCTGCCCCTGTAGCTGTCCCGTCGCCAGTGGCGCCGGAGGATCCAGCCGGACATTCATGTCCTGCTTGATCGTTGCGATTCTGGACGGTGTGCCGGTCTCGCCGGGCAACTGGATCGCCGCACCCGGCAGACGCGGTTCCGATTCGATTTCAGCCGGCATCAGGAGCGGCTGCTCCACAGGAAGAAGTTCAGCTCGCATGACGTGCGCCCTCCTTCTGCTGCAGGGCCTCAAGCAGCACCTGTGCCTGACCTGCCAGACCGGCATGTTCGCTGTCCACCGCCAGGATCTGCGCCTGTTCGTAACCGCTGCGCGCCGAGGCAAGGTCGCCCAGGTGCTGGTGGCATTGAGCGGCATGGAAGGTGAAACGCGGGTCCTGCGGCGCGAGCATCGCGCCATAGGCATAGGCCGGCAATGCATCCTGGTAGCGCTCAAGGGCCTGGTAGGCACCTGCCACGCCCAGAAACGCCCGGGGATCGTAGTGGTTGAGTGCCGCCAGCCCCTTGAACATCGTCAGCGCATCCTCCAGCCGTCCCGCCTGGTAGAAGTTGAACGCTTGGGCATAAAGCGTTTCCAGTTGTGCCACGCAAACCCCGCGCAGCATGGCGAATGTGCCGCCATCGCCGAAGAAGCGCTCGATCGCATCGACGTTGTTGGCATCAGCATCGCCGCCGGCCATCTGTTGTACTACTGTCATCTCCTACCTCAGTTCTGCAGAATCTTGGACAGCATCGAGAACCAGGTCTCGACGAACTTCATCATCACCTCGGTGGAGGTGGTGTAGCGCGAACCCACGTCGTTGAGCAGGGTGGTCTGTTCGGTCACCTTGTCGTTGACGATGCGGGTGCGGTCGCTCAATGCCTGGGAGAAATTGGCCAACGGGTTGTTGTCCTTGTCCCAGGCGTACTGCGCTTTCAGATCGGTCATCGGCCCACTGACCTTGTGCAGGCGGCTACCGCTTGCACTCGACGCAGTGACGGATTGCGTGCCCTCGAGAAAATGCCGCACCGTGACGACCCCAGAGCCGTTGAAGGTGGGCTTGAACGTGTCCAGGCTCGAGAGCAGTCGGCGCTCGAAACTCTTCTCCCAACTGTCCGCATCGAGGTCATAGAGCTTGCGGTCGAAGAGGTTGAAACTACCGTCTTCCAGCTTGAAGGTGCCCTTGTCAGCCATCACCACGTTGACCTTCGACTGGATCACGCTGAAGATCTTCAGCTCCGCCGTGAGGCACCTGAGCTGCTCGCTAAGCTCGGTGCGTTCGGCCTTCTGCTTGCGCATGCGCAGGCCCATCGCCGCCATCACCAGCTCGTCCATGCGCAAGCGCTCACCCAGGTTCTGCAACTGCAAGGGAGCTCCCGGCAACCAGCCGGCATAAGCCTCGAGCAACTGGCAAAGCGCATCGACATGCTGCTCAGGCAGCGGTCGCGCCAGCAACCCCTCGAAATAGGGACGACTCTGCGCCAGGCGCGCCTGCCCCTCGGGGCCCAACAACTGCTCGATGGCCTGCGCTCGATGTACCAGGTCCAGCGGCTGCCCCTGGCCGCCCATGGCCATGATCCCGTGTTGATCCAGGATCACCTCCAGGCGCCTTATGTCTTGCCAGGTGTCCGGCGGCGCGACACGGTCTACATACGGCAATGGGACAGGGCGACTACTTGCTTCAATAGAACTGCTCATCATCTGTATCCGGTTGGCCAGGTACCCTTCTTGGGGTACATGCAGATGAGTCTATTGAAGGGCGAACAACCGCTCCGTCAGGCCCGGCCGCGATTTTGTAGTTTCCGGATAACGCTTTCTGACACCCGATGAGCGTCAGCCGATTCGCCCCAGCGGCTGGATGTTGATCTGCGTGGTGAGCTCCTGGAACGACAGCACCGGCAGCTCGAAATAGATGCCCTCGACCAGCTTGCGTACATAGCGGCGGATATCCATCGACACCACCAGCACGGGCCTGGCTTGAACATCCTGCAGGTCGCCCACCACGGCTTTCACCTGGGCGAGAAAGGCGTCGCTCTGCGCCGGCTCCAACGCCAGGTAGCTGCCGGCGCTGGTCTGGCGGATGCCACTGCGGATCATCTCCTCGACCGCAGGGTCCAGCAGATAGGCCGGCAGCAGGTTGTGGCCGCTGGCGTACTTGTAGCAGATGTAGCGCTTGAGGCTGCTGCGCACGTATTCGGCCAACTGCACCACATCCTTTTCCTTCTGCCCCCACTCCACGAGAGCCTCGAGAATCGAGCGCATGTTGCGGATCGAGATGCCCTCGCCCACCAGCCGCTGGAAGACCTCGGTGATGCGCTGCAACGGCAGGATGCGCTGCACCTCCTTGACCAGTTCCCCATAGCCCTGCTCCATCTGCTCCAGCAGGTAGCGGGTCTCCTGGATGCCGATGAAATCCCCGGCGTACTCGCACAAAACCTGCGAAAGATGCCAGGCGAGCACCTGGTCGATCGCCAGGAAGGCGCACCCGGCGCGCTCCAGGCGCTCACGCTGCGCCTGCTCCACCCATAGCGCCACACGCCCCGGCTGCAGGGCTTCGCCTTCCTCATAGGACACGCCGACAAGCGCCAACTGGCTGGGTTTTTCCTGCACCAGTAGCCGTTCCGGCATGAGCCGCCCACGCGCCACCGGCACTTCCTGCAACAGGATGCGGTACTCGCCGGGGCCAAGCGCGCTGGTAAAACGCAGGCGGATGCCGGGAAACGGCACGCCATGATCCAGGTACAGCGCCTGGCGCACCCGCGCCAGCTCGTCGTTCAGCGAGACGGCTTCAAGGGCGGCTTGCAGGCCACTGTCCACATCGATGAGCAAGGGCACGGTCAGAGCAAAAGCTTGTGTATCACCGGCCAACTTCGCCCTGCCGGTTGGTTTGAGCGTAGGCGCGCCGGCGCCGTTGGCCAACAGCGCCGGCAGGCCACCGCTCTGCTGCCGGCCGTCCTCCTCGATGCGTCGCTGGCGGATTACCCACCAGCCACCGCCGCCAACCAACAGCGCCAGGCTGAAGAAAGTAAACGTCGGAAACCCTGGGATAATACCGAACAATGCCAGCAGCGCGCCGCCGATCAATAAGGCCTTGGGCTGCGCCATCACCTGGCTGCCGATGTTCGCCCCCAGGTCGCGGGCACCTTCACCGTCGCGGGTGACGATGATGCCCGCGGTGATGGCGATGAGCAGCGCCGGCACTTGGCTGACCATGCCGTCGCCCACGGTGAGTACCGCGTAGAGCTGCAAGGCGTCGGCCGCCGTCATGCCCTTCTGCATCACGCCGATGGCCAGCCCAGCCAGCAAGTTGACCACGATGATCACCAAACCGGCGATGGCATCGCCCTTGACGAACTTCATCGCCCCGTCCATGGCCCCGTACATCTGGCTGGCCTTTTCCACTTCGCCACGGCGCGAACGGGCCTCGTTGACGTCGATGACCCCGGCGCGCAGGTCGCCGTCGATGCTCATCTGCTTGCCCGGCATGGCATCGAGGGAAAACCGCGCGCTGACCTCCGCCACCCGCTCGGCACCCTTGGTGATCACCAGGAACTGCACGATGGTGATGATCAGGAACAGGATGCAGCCCACCACCAGGTTGCCGCCGACCACGAAGTCGCCAAAGGTCTGCACGATCTGCCCGGCGTCGGCCTCCAGCAGGATCATCCGCGTGGTGCTGATCGACAGCGCCAGGCGAAACAGCGTGGTGACCAGCAGCACCGACGGGAACACCGAGAAATGTAGCGGCGAGACAACGTACACCGACATCATCATCAACACCACGGCGATGGTAATGTTCAGGGCGATCAGCAGGTCCAGCAACAGCGGCGGCAACGGCAGGATCATCATGAACACCACTGCCAGCAGCATCACCGCCAGCATCAGGTCCTTGCGCGCGCCGACATGGCCGAGCATCCGGGTCAAGGTGTTCATGACTGATCCTTGAGTCGCAGGTACTCGGCGAAGGTGGCCTGCGCCTGCTCCAGGCGGCCCGCCATCTGCTGCGCCTGGCTCAAGCACAGCCATAAGGATGCCTGCTGCTCGCCGGCGTCACGCAGCGTCAGGCACTGCTGCTCGGCGCGCGCCCAGTCGCCCAGCTCGAGGGCGGCCACTACCGAAGCGCGCCGCCCGGCGAGGTGATCGGGATCAACCCGCAATAGCACCTCCAGCAATGTTTGCGCACCGTCAGGTCGTCCACATCGCAGATGAAGCCAGGCCAACAGTTGCAGGACATCACACTGTTCGATCGTCAATTGCATCTGTTCATACCTTGAGCAGAAGGTTCGCGTAGCACGCCAGCGCGTGCCGGTCGGCCAGCAACGCTTGCAGCAGTACCGCCGCCTGGCGCTCCTTGGCGCTCAGCAGTTGCTTTGCCAGGGAGCCCAGCGTCATGGCGAAGCGATGTGGGTCGTACAGGGCACGCAGCTCCTGTTCGGGACTGGCGTACGACAGCCGCAGGCTTGCCATCCGATACTGCGGGTACAGCTCACGCAGGTGTGCCTGCACAGGTTGCCCAGGCATCGGCAGCGGTTCGCCAACCGATCGGGGGAACACGGTGTCGGCTGCCAAGGATTGCAGCCACGGGGCATGGAGCTGCCCGCCTCGTTCTATCAGGCTCATGCCGCAAGCACTTCGACGCGCATCCGCGACAGCAACTGGTAAGCCTCGTGCAATACCTGTTTCGTCACGCGACGTTCATCGAGACTGACCAGCAACACCAGACGTTCGTCAGGCAGCAGGCCGCATCGCAACAGCTGCCCAGGTACCTGGTGGTCCTGGACATGCCTGAGCGCACTCGACATGGCATGCTCGAACAATGCGCCCTGCACGGCAAAGCTCAGCCAAAGCGTCACCTGGCCCGCCAGCCGCTCGAACTGCAGGACACCGATATCCGGAAGATCCAGGCGTAGCCGTGTTTCCGGCAGATGCGCCAGTACCACGCCTTGATCGCGGCAGAACCGGACGATGGCCTCGCTACAAGGGTCCATGCTCATTCCTCCCGCACGCCACGCAGCGACGCTTCCTCATCTTCGATGAGCCGGTCCATGGTCAACTGACAGACCATCAGCAGGTGCTCGCGCTGGGTCTCATCGCTGAAAACCTGCAGAGGCAACAGCCGGAAGATGCGCTGCAGTTCACGCAGGCAGTGGATGCGTTGCCCGCCAGGAGCAAGCGGCAGCACGGCCAGCAGGCGCAGGATGTCCTGCTCGCCGGCCCAGCGTTTGTCGATCAGCGCCAAGAGGTCGCTGACCAGATCAGAAGGCCCGTACGCCACTGGGCTCTCCGGCAAGCTGGCGGAACAGCGCGGTAGTGTCGCTTTCCAGTTTCTTCAGGGCCTGCACCAGTTTCATGTCGCCGATGACCTGCTGCAGCTGATTGCTGTCCAGGTGCGAGGACGGCCCGCTGATATGACTGGCCAGGCCGTTGAGCATGAACTGGGCGACATCGCCGATGGCCGCGTCACCGAAGCGTGCGCGCAGCTCGTCCCAGGCGTGCTTGAGACCGCGATAACCACACAAAAAATCGCAGTACACCCCACGCAGCGCGGCCACTTCGGCGACCCCCTGTTCCTGGGTAGCCTGGGCCAGCGGACCGATCTCGATTCCCAGCTCGATCATCCGGCCCTGCGCCTGCGCCATGCCCGCCATGGCCTGATCTAGCTTCCCAGGCAAGCCGCTGTCATCAGCCATATTGCCCAATGCGGCACGGGCATAGGCCAAGGCCAGGTAGCGATGGCAGGCTTCGCCGGAAAAGCCATCCAGCCGTGCTTGCAACTCTCCCGGCGTCAGATCGGGATGCTGGCGCAACCAGGCCACGAGTTCATCCAGGGCACGACGCTGCACATCCGGTACCTTGGCCAGCATCTCCTCGGCCGCCTGGCCTGCCTGCAAGCCATGCTGGCGCGCATCGGTGATGCGGCTACGGGCACCGAGCCGGGCATTGGCCAACGACGAGAACGCCATCGACACCTCTTCCGCCATCTCGACCTGCTGCCCCATCGGGGTTACCTGCCGCACCTGGATGGTTGCCTGCCCTTCCCATCCGCCCCCCACGGCCACCGCCGATTCAACCTGCGCTAAGCCGATGCCTACGCTCATGCCCACCTCATTATCGAACTACATGAATGAGCGGCATGCTAGAGGCCTGCCATGAGCCTTACTGTCATTGCCGGGCGCTTCTTTTTAGCCTTTCGGCAAGCGTCAAAGAGGGCGGCCGAAATCTAAAAACATGCGACTCACAGTGAAATCCGCCCCATGGCAAGCCTCCTAGAATGGCGTCCTTCCTTTGCGCACCAGCACCCTTCCCATGTCGCCATCGCTGCTCCAGATTCCCCAGGCCCTGAAAGCCGCCGTGAACGACGTCACCCTGGTCCAGGTCAACGGCAAGGTCACCCAGGTCACCGGCACCCTGATCCGTGCACTGGCGCCTGGGGTGCGGGTCGGCGAACTGTGCCGGCTGCGTAGGCCGGACCATGAGCAGGAACTGCTGGCCGAGGTCATCGGCCTGCAACAGGACCAGGCATTGCTCGCCCCGTTGGGCGACATACAGGGGCTTTGCACGCGCACCGAGGTCTGCCCCACCGGTAGCCAGCATCGCGTCGGTGTGGGTGATCATCTGCTGGGAATGGTACTCGACGGCCTGGGCAACACGCTCGACGGCAGCGTACAGACCGCGCCGCAAGCCTGGTACCCGGTACATCGGGATGCGCCGGCTCCCTTGAGCCGCAAGCTGGTCGACACACCCTTGAGCCTGGGCATCCGTTGCATCGATGGCCTGCTCACCTGCGCTGAAGGGCAGCGCGTCGGCATCTTCGCACCCGCCGGCGGCGGCAAGAGCACGCTGCTGGCCTCACTGCTGCGCAACGCACAGGCAGACGTGATCGTCCTCGCCTTGATCGGCGAACGCGGCCGAGAAGTGCGCGAGTTCATTCACCATGAGCTCGGCGAACAGGGCCTGCGCCGTGCGGTGCTGGTGGTCGCGACCTCCGACCGTCCGGCGATGGAGCGGGCCCGTGCGGGCTTCGTCGCCACCACCGTGGCCGAGTATTTCCGTGATCAGGGCCGCAAGGTCCTGTTGCTGATGGACTCGCTGACCCGCTTCGCCCGGGCCCAGCGGGAGATCGGCCTGGCCGCGGGCGAACCGCCGACTCGACGCGGCTTTCCGCCGTCGGTGTTTGCCCAGTTGCCACGCCTGCTCGAACGTGCCGGGCACGCGGACAAGGGCTCGATCACCGCGCTCTACACCGTGCTGGTGGAAGGCGATGACCTGAACGAACCGATCGCCGAGGAAACCCGCTCGATCCTCGATGGCCATATCGTGCTGTCCCAGGCACTGGGGGCGGCCAACCACTACCCGGCCATCGACGTGCTGCGCTCGGTCAGCCGGGTGATGCACCAGGTGGTCAGCCCTGCCCACCGCGCCGCCGCCAGCCAGTTGCGCCAGTGGATGGCGTGCTATGAAGAAGTCGAGCTGCTGCTGCGAGTCGGCGAATACACCCGAGGCCAGGACCCTGCCGTGGATCAGGCCATCGACAAGCGCGATGCCATTCGCGCCTGGCTGTGCCAGGCGCCGCATGAGCGCAGTTCGCTGCAACAGAGCCTCGAACAACTGCTGGAGATCGCCCGGTGTCCTTGACCGCCCTGTTATCCATCATGCAACGCCGGCTGCAACGGGCCGAGCGCGAAGCGCACACTCAACAGGTCCGCTTGCAGGCAGCCCAGGCGGACCAGGCGCAATCGCTCGAAGTGCATCTGACTTATCGGCGCTGGGCCCTCGAGGAGGAACAGCGTCTGTTCGATGCGCAGATGGGCCGCCTGACCAACCTCCATGGCCTGGAGCACTGGCGTCGACAGGTCGGTCTGCTCGGTGAGCGCGAAGCGAGCCTGCGTGGACAGGTCGTGGCCTGCGAGGACGCGCTGATGCGCCAGCACTCGGCACGCCAGCAGGCGCAAACGAAGCTCGCCAAGGCCAGACAACAGCTGGACAGTTTCAAGCAGCTGCACGAGCAAGCTTCCCGGCAAACCGCTCGGCGTACAGAGCACAGCCAGGAGCTCGAAGTGCAGGAGCGCCATGGCCAGGGAGGTTCTCCATGCTGAACACCCAGCCTGTCCCTGCGCTGCCGGACAACCCATTGTCTGAAACGCCTGGACTTAGGCCATGCAACGAGCAGCGACGGTTGTTCGAACACCTGCTGGAAGATCCACGGATAAAGCGCAGGGCGCCGCAGGAGACTGGCCATCGACCCACCCAGGACGAAGCCTGCCCTGAACGCCCTGTCACCCAAGTGGTCCTGAACATGGCTGACTTGATCGCAAAGTGCCCGCGCGCCTGCGCAGCAGAACGACCTGCGCTGCTCGAGGACGTCATCGAACGTCCCCTTCCGGAGCCCATGCCAGCGATACCTGATGCAGTCGAGCCAACCTCATTGACCGAAGCAAGTCGAGCCGAGGCGGGCCCTCAAAATGTCCACGACAATACCAACAACGTGCCGGATCGTCTGCTACTCCGCGATATCGACCCAATCCTTGCCCCCCCCATCCCATCGAGCGAGCGCCCCCTGATCGACAAGGGCCTGTCATCAACTGTCGCTGCCCCCATCCAGGATCTGCAGACGCTTGTTGAGCGCCTGCAACTGCAACTGTTCGCCAGCAGGACTGGCAAACGCGAACAGGCCCTGTTGCAGGTGCAGTTACCTCAGCTGGGCCATGTCGAAGTACGCATGAACCCTGCGAGCGCTGGCCTGCAGGTGGAGATCCAGGCTGCGCCGGCCGCCCTGCGGCAATTGCAGGTGGCCGGTACGGACCTGCTTGAGCGCCTGCAACGACTCGATCCCGCACAGCCGGTCAGCCTCGGCTTTGGCGCAAAGGGCGACAACCATCAAGGCTCGCGCAACAAGCGCCATGTAGAGGACGAAGGCTGGCCTGAACCATGAGTACATCGAACTTGCCTGTCGCCCACACTCAGGAACTGCGCTTGCAGCAGTCACTGAGCCATCGCCAACCCCATTATGCCGACGATCAAGGGCAGGTCTCGCTGAGCGTCAGCACTCCAGGCGATGACCTGGACCTGACCGTGCTAATCGATTGGCACGGCGTGCCGGCTCGCCTGCTGTGTCGTCGGCAGCAGCTGGCGCAATGGCTCGCACCACAGTTACAGGCAGCCGACTTCGCCAGCCTCCCCAGCGCACTGCAGCTGGCGGTGCTGCAACGGGACACCCCTCGCCTACCCGGCCTGCAATGCCTGGGCATCGAGCCGGCAGGCAGCATCGACCGCACACCCGGTCTGCAGGTGACGCTGAGAAGCGCGCAGGGCCTGCTGCCCTGCTGGGTACAAGGCGACAGCGAGCACATGCTGGCGGCCTTGCCACGGCGTCCACTACGCGAACGCCTGAACATCCAGCTCAACCTCTCGCTACAGTGGCGCGCCCTCGAATTGACGTTGCACGACCTGCGCGACCTGGGCTCGGGCGACATCCTGCTTCTGCCTGCCGGTACGCCAAGTTCCCCGCGACTGCTGGGCGTGCTCGATGGCCACCCCTGGGCCGAGCTGCAACTCGAAGACACACATCTGGAGCTAGTCCGCATGCACGATACCCCCCCTGTGGCCGACACTACGCTGCAAGCGCTGGAGCAACTGCCCATCCCGGTCAGCTTCGAAGTCGGTCGCCAGACCCTCGACCTGCACACACTGTCGACCCTGCAACCTGGAGCGCTGATTGAACTGCATAGCCCTGTGGATGCCAAGGTGCGCATCCTCGCCAACCAGCGCTGCATCGGCACCGGTCTGTTGGTGCAGATCGACGGCCGCCTCGGGGTGCGAGTCGACCGCCTGCTGGAGCAGCAACCGACATGATCCAGCTGCCGGACGAACTGAGCCTGATCCTCGGTCTGGCGCTGCTGTCGCTGGTGCCGTTCATCGCGGTCATGGCCACCTCGTTCCTGAAGATGGCCGTGGTCTTCTCGTTGCTGCGCAATGCCCTGGGTGTCCAGCAGATCCCGCCAAACATGGCCTTGTATGGCCTGGCGATCATCCTCAGCCTCTATGTCATGGCCCCGGTGGGCATGGCCACCTACGACTACCTGAACGCCCATGAGACCACCCTCGGCGATGCCCGTTCGGTCGAGCGCTTTCTCGACGAAGGCATGGCGCCGTTTCGCGCTTTTCTCGACAGCCAGGTCAACGAGCGCGAACGCGCTTTCTTCCTCGACAGCACCCGCCAACTCTGGCCCCAGCACTATGCCGAGCGGGTCGACGGCAACAGCCTGCTGGTGCTGCTGCCGGCGTTCACCATCAGCGAGCTGAGCCGGGCCTTCGAGGTAGGTTTCCTGATCTACCTGCCCTTCATCGCCATCGACCTGATCATCTCCAACATCCTCCTGGCCATGGGCATGATGATGGTGTCGCCCGTGACCATTTCACTGCCCTTCAAGCTGCTGCTGTTCGTCCTGCTCGACGGCTGGGGGCGACTTTCCCATGGCCTGGTGCTGAGCTACGGAGGCTGACATGGGCAATACCGAAGTTCTGCACTTCGCCACCCAGTCGCTGTGGCTGGTGCTGGTCCTGTCGCTGCCGACGGTGCTGATGGCCGCGCTGGTCGGTACCCTGGTTTCCCTGGTACAGGCGTTGACCCAGGTACAGGAGCAGACCCTAGGTTTTGTCGCCAAGCTGGTGGCGGTGGTCGTCACCCTGTTCGTCACTGCCGACTGGATGGGCAGCGAGTTGTACCGCTACACCGATCTGGTGCTCAACCGAATTTCCTCGGCACGATGACGGTCCAGACGCTTGAACAGATGCTGCTGGGCTTCAGCCTGATCCTGCCCCGGTTGTTCGGCTGTTTTCTGCTGCTGCCGATCCTCGGCAAGCAGGTACTGGGCGGCGCGCTGGTGCGCAATGGCGTGGCCTGTTCGCTGGCCCTGTTCATCTACCCCAGCGTGGCCGGTACCCTACCCGTTGCGCTGGACGGATTACAGCTGGGGCTGCTGATCGGCAAGGAAGTGCTGCTCGGCCTGCTGCTGGGCTTCGTGGTGGCCATCCCGTTCTGGGCCCTGGAGGCCTGCGGCTTTCTCATCGACAACCAGCGCGGCGCCACCCTGGCCTCCACCCTCAACCCGCTTCTGGGCAGCCAGACCAGCCCCACCGGCGCCTTCCTGGCGCAGACGCTCGTTACCTTGTTCTTCACCGGCGGCGCCTTCCTGGGGCTGCTAGGGGCGCTGCTGGGCAGCTATGCCAGCTGGCCGGTGGCAAGCTTCTACCCGTACATCGGCGACCAGTGGAATACGTTCTTCCTGGCCCAGTTCGACTACCTGCTGAGCCTCTGCGTGCTGTTCGCCGCGCCATTGCTGATTGCCATGTTCCTCGCCGAATTCGGCCTCGCCCTGGTCAGCCGCTTCGCACCGTCACTGAACGTGTTCATCCTGTCCATGCCGATCAAAAGCCTGGTCTGCAGCGCGCTGCTGGTGCCGTACCTGTTCCTGCTGATGACGCAGGCCGAAAGCCAGGTTTTCATCGCACTGTCCAAGGTACGCCTGCTCGGCCCTTTGCTGGAGCAGCCATGAGCACCGAAAAGACCGAACAACCCACACAAGCGAAATTGCGCGATGCGCGCCGCAACGGCCAGGTGGCCAAGAGCAAGGAGCTGGTCTCCACTGTACTCATCCTGAGCCTGGTCGCGTTGCCCATGGGCTTTCCCGACTACTTTCTCGGGCATCTTGGTGAGCTGATGATGCTGCCCGCCCCCCTGCTCCATCTGCCCTTTCGCCAAGCGCTGGAGCTGATGCTGAAGCAACTGCTGCATGAGTTGCTATGGCTCACCCTGCCGTTCCTTTTGACCGCGGTGCTGGCCGCCATCGCCGGCAACCTGCTGCAGATCGGTTTCGTCTTCAGCAGCCAATCGCTCACACCTGACCTGAAAAAAGTCAGCCCGCTGGAGGGGGTGACGCGGATCTTCTCGATCAGGAACCTGCTCGATTTTCTCAAGTCGGCGCTCAAGGTCCTGCTGCTCGGCGCGCTGGTGATTGGCCTGCTCAGCGATCAGCTGCGCACGCTGCTGCGGGTGCCGTCGTGCGGCATCGAGTGCATCCTGCCGTTGCTGGGCAGCCTGATGGGCAACCTTATCGGGGTCTGTGCCGTGGGCTTCCTGGCGATCTCGGCGGCCGACTATGGTCTTGAACGCTGGCAACATCTGAAACAGCTGCGCATGAGCAAGGAAGAGGTCAAGCGCGAGCACAAGGAGATGGAGGGTGCCCCGGAGCTCAAGCGCGAGCGTCGCAAGCGCCATCGCGAGATACACAACGGCACGCTGCGCGCGGACGTCAGGCGCTCGTCGGTCATCGTCGCCAACCCGACCCATATCGCCGTGGGCCTGCGCTACAGGCCCGGGGAAACGCCCCTGCCGTTGGTCACCCTCAAGTACACCGACGAACAGGCCCTGCTGGTCCGGCGGGTCGCCGAAGAGGAAGGGATACCGGTGCTCGAACGTATTCCCCTGGCCCGGGCGCTGTTCGCGGATAGCCTGGTGGAGCAGTACATTCCAGGTGACTTGATCCAGCCGGTCGCTGAGGTGATTCGCTGGTTGCAGGCGCAAGAGAAGATTGCATAGATAACCGCAAACCACTGGCAACCCCTATCCCACAGGTCCAGGACAATCGGAGTTGGAAGCCCGGGGTTTGTACGAAAAGTAGCCGAGTGGCGATCAGACAAGGCGAAAACAGGCGAGAAACGGCCGAAGTCGTGCTCGATTTCACGGGTTGTAAATGAACATTCCGAGCCTGTTTTCAACCCCGCATGAGCGCAAAAAGCGCCGCGAGTTATGGTCACTATTTGTGATACACCACACTAGATCAGGATCCCTCGCTGAGGCAGTGGCCGGCGAACAGGCATGGCTTCTGCTCTCTCCCTCGCCAGATTCCGAGCAGGCTGGCGAAGCTGTTTCCAAAACACCTGGAGTAACGCATCACGCTCCTGATCATCATGGAGCGCCCGCGCGGCTGCGGCCAGCACGGCTTCGTTCATGGCGCTCCAGCCTCATCATCAAGGTTCCGTTGCGTCAGCGCCCGCTGCAACGCGGCCAACTGCCCTTCGATACTGGCATTGATCACGCAGCCTGCGGTCTCCAGACGACATCCGCCTCGCGCAAGCCTGGCATCGGCGCATACCTCGACAGACCCGACCTCGGGATATAGCGCGAGCACTTCATCCAAACGCTGGCTAACCTCGGACAACTGATCGGGCCTTACGTGCAGCAACAGTGCTTCCCGTGGCTGAACCTGCGCCAGCGCCTGACGGGTCGCAGCCAATGTAAGCTCGATATCAGGGTATTCCCCCAGCACCTTGCACACGGCCTGGCGCACCACCTCGCTCATCTGCCGGTCGACCTGGCGATAGAACGCGTCGCAGTGCAAACGTGTCCCGTGCAGCAACGCCGCCTGCTCGATGGCGGCCATTTCCAGCCCGACCTCCCGTCCGAGCCGCTGATGCTCCTCAAGCACCGCATCGGCCCGGGCATCGATATCACGGGCACGCTGACATGCGTTGTCGGTCAGTCCGCGGGCATCGAGGTACTGCTGATAGTCAGCGCTGCGCAATACGTTCAGGCTCGGGTCGATCATCGGCCGGGCCTCATTCAATTCAATAAATGGCAACATTCCGGGCTCCTGTCTCGGGCCACTTTCAGGCAAAGGGTGCGGGCCAAGTCGCGTTGCTCAGCGTCCATCGGCCAAGTTGGCACAGCAGTCATGCCTGGCAGGCGCAGGGCCATGCGCCGAGCGAACCCTGGATCGACCTCGCCGCATGCCTGCAGCCAGAATGCCAAGCCACAACCGGGCAGGTACGCATCCAGGTCGCCGGCTGGCAATACCTGTTGCCAGCCGGCAGGCCAAGGGCCGATGACCAGAGGCCACTTTTCCAGGCAATAGCGAAGGTCTTGCAGGTCGAGCGCCTGGCGCAACCGCGTCTGACCTTCAGGGTCGAGCAGCTGCTTGATGGCCCGACCATGCAGCAGTCCCCCCAAACTTGACAGCACCCGCTCAAACACCGGCTGCGGATAATAAGCCAGCTTACCGAGCCGTTCTGGCACGTCGAAAGGCTCGGACAGTCCCAGCACAGACATCAGCCAACCGTTGAGCGCGCAACTCTCCCGCCAAAGCGGCAATGCCGGGGCTACCTGGCTCAGGGCTCCAGGACAATGGTTCAAGTGCAAGTAATTCGCCGGGCAATAGCGAAGCTGGAATTCGGTCATGTGCGTGCCCGCTGATGCCACCACAGGTACTGCGCCAGGTTGCTCAGCACCAGTATCCCCAGCAGCACACCCAGCAGCGTGAGCAAGCGCCAGCGCGAGCCTTCCAGAACCTGAATCGACAACAGCGTGACATGGCGCGGGCCCGCCAGTGGTTGACGCGCCTGGGTAGACGGTACCAGCACCACGCTGATGCGCTCGTAGTCCAGGCCTTCGATACTGTTGCTCAACAGCTGCTTCATCTGCCCGATGTACATCCCCAGCGCCGCATCCGCCGCGTGCTTGATAAAGATGGACGCCGACGCCGCTCCGTTCTGCGTGCGCAGTCCATCACGGGGCTCCGGAAGCACCACATGCACCCGGGCCACCAACACGCCATCGATCTCCGACAGGGTCCGCGACAGCTCCTGGGACTTCACATAGGTCAGCCGCGCCTGCTCTTCCAACGGCGAGGAGATCAGACTGTCGCGGGGGAACACATCATTGACCGTGGAAAACATTTCCCGCGGATAGCCTTGACGCTTGAGCGCCGCCACCGCGTGGCCGATGTCGGCTTCGTCGATTAGGATCTTCACCTTGCCATCCTTGTCCTGGGCCTTCACCGCGTCGATGCCCTCGCTGTCCAACACCGCGAGCATCTCGTTGGCCTCGCGCTGGCCGAGGCCGAGGTAAAGCTCGACCCTGCATCCCCCCAGCGCCAGCACCGCCAGAAGCAGCACGCACTGCCATGATCTTTTCACAGGGCACCTATTGGGCTTTCATGAGAGTTTCGATGTTCTGCGTGGTGCGCCCCACGCCCTTGGCGATCAACTCCACCTGCAGGTTTGTGCGAATCAGTGCCCAGTGAGCATCCATCAGTGCCACGGGATCCCCCGTGCGCGAGACCAGACTGGCCTGCGCGCTCAGCCGGGCTTCTGCATGCTGCTGGTGGAGCTGACCTATCTGGTGCAGCAGTCCATCCCCGGGGCTGCCGGAGGCGCCGGATAGCGCTTGCTCGAACTCGGCCACCTGCCGGGAGTCGGCAGCCGGTGCCGCCAGCGACTGCAGATCGGTGACCATCTGGGTCACCTCGGTGATACCACTCATGAGCCTCCCTCCACCGTGAGGGAATCATTCAGCAGGTCCATCGCCATGGCGAACACTTGCAGCCTCGTTTGCTGTGTCAGTTCCGAATACACCTGCTCGTGAGGTTGATGTTCAACAAGGCTTGCCTGGAACTCGGCAGCATCCTGATCGCTGTGCACGTGCATCGCGATCTGTGCACCTTGTCCAGCAAACACAAGCGTCGAGGCCAGCGGACTCATGCCACCACCTGGGCGCGCATGCCCTGGGCAAAGTGAACCAGATCAGGATTACCGCTCTGCGCCATGCCCTCAAGCCGCCGCTCGAGGGCTGCCATATAGCCCAACTGACGCTCACACAGCGCCAACCAAGGCCCCAGCGATGGCCAAGGCGCCTGGTTGCCCTGCGCCAAGGCTTCTTCGCAACGCCCCAGCCCCATCAGGCAGGCAGTACGTATCGCACAGGCAGCTTCCATTGTCTCAGGCTCCCGGGCCAGCCACTGCGCGATGCAAAGCGCCTCTTCATGGTGACGATGCTCGACACCCAGCAGGCCCAGGCGGGCCAGCAGATTGTTCACGGAATGGTTCATGCTCAGAACTTCTGCAGAATGCTGCTGATGGTGTTCTTGAAGGTCTGGCCCAGGGTCGCGTCGACCTGGAACACGTTCGACCAGATGTTCGAGCGATGACGCATATCAGCCAGCAAAGCGGGATCGTCACTTTTCTCGTTGAGCTTCTGCAGGGAGTCGAGAACCGCCTTGTTGGCCTGCCTTGCCTGCTTGACCATGCCCTCGTGGACCATGTCCATGGTGTTGCTGGTACCGTCGTGGAACCCGCTGCTGATCGTTGTCATTTCAGTATTCCTCCAGTTTTTCGAGTATCTTCAAGGCTGCGTCAAGGGCTGCCAGTTGGTGGTGCAAGCGCTGGAACGCAGGGGGTGGCAGCGGCTCAGACAGCTGCCTGGCGCAGGCCTGCCGTGCGTGCTCCAGCACGGAGAACATGCGTGCCTGCTTGCGTCGGTCACGCACCTCCCGCATGAGTTCATCCATCATCCGCCGGTCTCTCCTTCAGGTTGATCACATAGTCCCGACCGCCCTTGCTCAGCGTGATCGCCTGCCCATCGATGGCCAGGATGCGAATGCCGGAGGGCATCAGTGCCCCCACTGGATAACGGCGGTTGTCGGTCAGCGTCACGTAAGGCAACCGCCCCAGTGAAACGCCTCGAACAGGGAAATCGAGTTTCGCGGAAGGTGCCCTGCCCTCGTCGACCAACCGCAACGACGGGTAGTCGCCAAATACCTCGCGGTACTGTCGCTGAAGGTTCTGGTAGTCCTGAAGCTGGCGCTCGCGCAGCGCCCCGCGCAACACCAGGGCGTGCCCCTGGTCCGACACGCTCAAGGCATCCTCCAGTCGCCAGTCGCGCAGCAGCTGCGCCAGCCGCGTCCGGGCTTGCTCCTGGGGTTGAGCGGGTTGCTCGACTGGGGCAATCACTGCTGCCGGCGTGTCCTGTGCCTCTGCCTCGGGCACCAACAATCGGGTAAGCAAAACGAGCAGTAAGATCAGACCGGCGCCGGGCACCATGAACCAGCCGCGCCCTATCCAGGGCGCAGGGGCCTGCACCACAAGCCGCTCGCTGAACACTTCGTCCTGGTTGCCAAATGCCCAGCGCAACGGACCACAACCTTGAATCGCCAAGGCCTGCAGCTCGACATCCGCAGCCACCTCCCGCCCGTCCTGGGTAGGTGGTTCAGCCGACCCCCACTCCAGCAGGCGCACGCCATGGGGCTCGACCATCAGCACCAGGTGCACGGCAGCGATGCCTGTATCCACCAGGACCAGGTCGGCCAGGGCAGGATCGGCACCGATGACCACCCGCCCCGACATCAAGGACACCTCGGCGCCGGCATTCAGACCACTGTAGATCCGCAATTTCCAGGTCATTTCAGGCACGCTCGCCAAGCCCGGAATCAATCAGCCTCGGCTCGATCAGGAACAGCCGGACCGAACGACGGGTGTTGCTCGACTGATAACGGAACAAGGCGCCCAGGAAGGGAATGTCACCCAGCAGCGGGACCTTGCGGATGCTTTCGCTGGTCTCGTCGCGATGGATGCCGCCGATCATCAGGCTCTGTCCGAGATCGACCCGGGCCAGCGTGTCGATGACCGTGCGGCTGATGGTGGGGATGCCGTCGGGCCCGGTGCTGTTGGGCTTCTGGCTACCGTCCTCGATATGCAGGCTAAGGCTGATTTCCGGCCGGTCCGCACTGCGGATCAGACGTGGCGTCATCTTCAGCAAGGTGCCGTAGGTGATCGCCTTGAGCTCGGCAACGCGTTCACCCATCACCCGTACATAGTAGGTTTCACTGTGATCAATCACCGCCAGGGTATTTTCCTGGGTCAGCAAGGTCGGTCGCGACACCACCTGGGCATGGCCCTCGCCCTGCATCAGGGTCACCTTGGCCAACAGCCGGTTCAAGCCCCGACTATCTACCAGGCTGCCGGTCAACGTGGTTTCCGATACGCCCGCTCGGGTACGAAGGTCCACCAGCTGATGCTTGCCGATACCGAACTGCCACTCCACGCCCAGCTCATCCAGGTGTTCAGCGTTGATATCGAGGATTGTCAGGCCTACCTCGATCCGAGCAGCAGGCCGGTCCAACGCCATCACCAGCCGTCGATACATGGGCAGGCGCTCGGCGTGATCACGCACGATGATGGCATTGAGCGACGGCTCGGCCTGGACCACGGCCCGACCTGCGCGAACCTGTGCCCCCTCCCCCATGGATTGGCCTTCCACCGACACCACATTGGCATCGGCCAGCACCCGGGAGAGGATCGTGGCCACGCCAGGCACCGCCACCTTCTGGTCGCGATAGTCGATCTCACGATCCTCGGCCATCGCATGCCTGAGCGGGATCACCTCGACGCTGAGGTTGCCGCCCAGTTCGTCCTGCAGACTCGCCTGCTGCTCCAGGGCCTTGACCGTCTGCTCGACCCGGTCCAGATAGCGGGGCGGTCCTGACGCGTACACCAGCCGTCCACTTGCTGCGGCGCGCCAGGCAAAGCGCGAGGTCCAGCCACCACCTTCTTGGAGCGCGACGCGCAGTTGCGGCTCGCGCACCTTGTCCAGGTGGATCAGCCGTGTCTGGACTTCGCTCGATTTGTCGACATGCAGCACCGCGCCGTCGTAGTACCAGGCCAGGTTGTAGAGCACCGCGACCTGCTCGAGAAACGCCTGCGGATCCGGCTGCTCGAACGTGGCGCTCACCTGGTCCCTGACCTTGTCACTGACCACCACCGAACCCTGGTAGTTGGCGGCAAAATTGGTCAGCACGTCACGCAGACTCTCGCCCTGAGCGATATAGTGGAACGGCTCGTCAGCCCAATCCAGCGGCTCGCCCTCGGCGAATAAACTGACCAGCAGGACTGCCAAACCGGTGGCAAGCGATCTCATGGCAGCCATACGCTGGGCCCTCGGACAATCACAGGTGTTTGGCTGCAGCGTTGCACGCACAGGACATTCAGCAGGGCGACCTGAACCCCAAGCACCTGCTCGAGGGTGTCGACATCGCCCTGTGACACGTCGATCCAAGCCTCGAGCATGAGCTCTGAGTCAGGCGTCAGCGCCAACCGCTGTGGGCAATGCGCAGCCCAGGCAGTGACCATGCCCATCAGGCGGCTCAGCGCCTGATGATCGAGACTGGCGCCATGCCCGACCACCGACGATAGCGAGCTGCGGACCATCAGCTGTACGCCCCGCGGTTCAAGCCACAGGCCATGGCCATCGATGCACAGGTGGTAGCTGCCAGCGTCATCGGCCAGCCAGGGCGCCATGCCCAGGCGGCGGGCCAACTGCATTGGAAGTCTGTTCATGCGGGTCTTGTCCATGCGAGGTCGGGGGGCGTCTAGCGACGGGCGTCGCTGGGCGTGCAACCGAAGCGCCGACGGTAGCTCTGGCTGAAATACGACTGGCTGGAAAAGCCGCTTTCCATGGCGATGTCGACAATGCTCATGCGCGTGTTAAGCAACAGGTGATGCGCATGGACGATCCTACGTTCGGTGATCCAGGCGCGTGGCGAGCAGTTGTAGAAGGAGCAGAACAGGCTCTTGAACGCCGTCAGGCCCAGCCCGAAGGCCTCGGCGTACTGGTCCAGGCGCCACTCGCGCAGGTAGTTCTGCTCCATGAAGGCGTGCAGCCGATCAACATGGCGATTGCCCTGTTGGCGCAGAGCCGCCAGCAGCGTCCGACCTTGCGCCCCGAACACCAGCAACAGCAGCAGCTCCTCAAGACGCAGCATTGCCAGCATCGACGCAGGCCCTTCGCCACCGAGCGCCGCCAGACGGGTCACGCACTCCCGCGCCATGCTGCAGGGCTGAAGGCGCAGGGCATTCACACAGGGTTTATCGTAGCGCTCGAGATGGCTCAATTCCTTACCGTGACGCTGCATGAACGCCTGCACGAAATTCACATCCAGCGGCAGCCACAGGACTTGGCACGCCTGCCATCGGATCGCCACCAGGTAGGTGCCGCGCTTGACGAATAGCAGTTCGCCGGCCTGTAGATCGATGACATTGTCTTTTTCGCGTACGGCCAGCTCACCGGTCATGATCGCGTAGAAGCCTTCCTGCCCTTGGGATGCAAAACCCGCCCCGACAACATCCAACTGCCGCCCTTGCACTCACCAGTCCTCAACTGGAGAAATCCCTCTCGCACCAGGCCTTACTTCCCGTAGAGCCCTTTACACACCACGTCGAAGCTCAACGGGTGTAGACATGGCCATAGGCTACGATGCCCTCCCATGCTTGAACGCAGGGATTGTCCTCGTATGGGTGGAGGTATTTCGCCATTGCTTGTAGGAAGTTCACGGAACCTGGCGCACGGCAGAAGGCGGACGCAAGCCAACAGCTAAAAAACGACGACAGCCTCCGATAGTCGAGCATGCGGCATGATCGTTACCGTGGCGGCCCCCTCCAACGAGAACTCGCCATGCCAGGCAAGAACTATGACTATGCACTGACCCAGCTGTACGCGGCCTTGAAACTGGAGCCCCCTGTGGCCTTCGAGCCCGTGATCAGCCTGCGGGTAGGCCCCCATGTGTGCAACGTGACCGAGCACCCTGCCGACCAGTTACTGATGTTCATCGAACTTCCCGCCATCGATGGCGTATGTTGGGGTCAGCAGAACCTGTTCTGCCAGGAACTCTGCAAGCCCATGCTCGGAGTCGATCCGCTCACGGGCATGCATGTGCTATGGAACCGCCAGCCCCTGGTAAAAATGGACCGCGCCATGGTGCATCACCAATTGGAACAATTGGTTCAGGGCGCCCACGACCTGGCCGACAGCGAAACGCCCTGAGCAGCGTTCAGCGCTGCGCCCAGATCTGCGCCTCGCTCCATCCCAGAGCGGCAAAGTCCTCGGCGCGCAGCGACGCCTCCTCCTCGCAGAAGAACTCGTCGAGTTGCGGAGGCCTTACCGCCGTGTCGCTGAGCATCGCGTGGACCTGGCCACGGTGGTGGATCTGGTGCTCGAACAGGTGCGACAGCAAGCGCAGACGCGACTCATGCTGCATCCGTTCTGGCCGCACGATGCTGACATAACGTCCGAGCTGGTCGTCACGCAATTGCCGGCAATAGGTGATCAGTCGCTGATCGGCCTGAACCTGCTGAGCTTGCAGGTCGGTGCAGGTGGCAAAGGGTTGCTCAGGCACAAAGAAACGCTCGCCATCCGGATCGGGAGCTTCACCGCGCTGCTCGCACTCCAGGGCATCCAGGTAGAACCAGTCCACCGTCAACAGGTGGTTGAGGGTAGCCTTGATCGAGGGAAAGAAGCTGCAACGGGGGGCGACGAACTCGTCCTGGGTCAGTTGCAGGCAAGCCTTGTACAGGCGGTGGTTGGCCCAGCCATTGTTGTAGGCCTGGGTCAGCAGATGATGCGACAGCGGCTCCATGGTCGGCTCCTTCAGGCGAAGCGTTGCAGTTGCATCTCCCGTAGCCGGCTCAGGGTCCGTTGGTACGGGAACGCCAGATATCCTTGAGTGTAGAGCGCTTCCAGCGGGACCTCGGCCTCCAGGTACAACGCCACCCGACGGTCGTAGCACTCGTCGACCAGCGCGATGAAACGGCGCACGCTGTCATCCTTGGGCGCCAGGGTCGGCAGCTGGCGATCGCCGGCCTCGACCCGGGCCGCGCCATCCTCGGTGCCACGGGCGATACGCCCGGCCTGTTGCACGCCGCCCAGGGCCGGCACGTCACTTACCAGAATGGCCGGAAAACGGTCGCACAATGCCATGAAGTCCATGGCGGCCAGGGGCTGCTCGCACAGATCGGCGAATCGGCACCAGAGCGCCCGGTGGCTGTGGCGCATGACCCGCACATGGCGCGAACCGATCTGCACGGTCTGCTCGCTGCCGGGATCATCCGGGCTCAACTGTTCGAACACCGCAGCCAGCGCCCCGCCAGCTCCCGCCGGCGCCACCCAGTAGCGCTGCCGCCATGCTCCTGGATGCAGGCGATGGTCCTGCTCGCCAGTCACCGACAGCACCCGCATGTGCCGCTCGATGGCGGCGATGGCCGGCAGGAAGCGTTCACGGTTGAAACCGTCGCGATACAACTGATCGGGGGGCTGGTTGGACGTGGCGACGATCACCACGCCCTCGTCGAACAGCTCCTGGAACAGCCGTCCGAGGATGATCGCGTCACCGATATCGCTGACGAACAGCTCGTCGAAACACAAGACGCGGATCTCGCCGGCCAACGCTCGAGCCAAGGCCTTGAGCGGGTCGGCGGTGCCGTTGAGCTGGAACAGGCGCTGGTGGACCCAGGCCATGAAGTGGTGGAAATGCTGGCGCCGGGCGGGTAGCGGCAGGCACCGGTGGAACAGGTCCATCAACCAGGTCTTGCCGCGGCCGACCGGGCCCCAGAGGTAAAGGCCCTGGGTCGGCTTGCCCTGGACCAGGGCATCGAAGCAGCCCTGCAATGCAGTGACGGCCACCGCCTGAGCCGGATCAGGAAAGAAACCGCGTTCGATGAGTGCTTGCTGGTAGAGGGATTCGGGCGTCATGCCCGCCATGGTACGACACTTTCGGCCTTGTCGCGGGCGCGCCTGCTGCCACGCGACAGGCCCTCACCGGCATCAATCGTCTTTCAACCCCACCTTCAGCAATGCCCCATCCTTGGCATCGGTCAGCACATACACATAGCCATCCGGCCCAACCCGCACGTCACGGATCCGCGCCTTGAGGTCGCCCAGCAAGCGCTCTTCATGCACGATCTTGTCGCCATCAAGCTGCAGGCGGATCAACTCCCGGGTCGCCAGCGCGCCGATGAACAGGTTGTGGTCCCACGCCTTGAAGGTCGGGCTGTCATAGAACGCCATGCCGCTGATGCCCGGCGATTTCTCCCACACATGGTGCGGGTCTACCATGCCCTCGACATGCTTGCCCTTGGCCTCCGGGATCGGCAACAGCGAGTAGTTGATGCCGTGGGTGGCGATCGGCCAACCGTAGTTCTTGCCTGGCCGCGGGATGTTGATCTCGTCGCCGCCACGGGGGCCGTGCTCGTGGGTCCACAGTTGCCCGGTCCAGGGATTCAGGGCCGCGCCCTGCTGGTTGCGGTGGCCGAACGACCAGATCTGCGGGCGCACGTTGTCGCGGCCGACGAAGGGATTGTCATTGGGCACTTCGCCATCGGGCAGGATACGCACGACCTTGCCCTGCAGCTTGTCCAGGTCCTGGGCGGTGGGCCGCTGGTTGTTCTCGCCCAGGGCGATGAACAGGTAGCCGTCACGGTCGAACACCAGCCGCGAACCGAAGTGATTGCCTTCTGAGAGCTTGGGCTGCTGGCGGAAAATCACCGTGAAGTTTTCCAGACGCGCCCGGTCCTGCGACAGCTGGCCACGGCCGACCGCAGTCCCGGCCTTGCCGTCGGGGCCTTCCTCGGCGAACGACAGATAGACCGTTCGATCCTTGGCGAAGTCCGGCGACAACACCACATCGAGCAGGCCACCCTGCCCTTCGGCCCACACCTTGGGCACGCCAGAGAGCGGTGGGCCCACCTTGCCCTCGGCGCTGACAATACGCAGGTTGCCGGGGCGCTCGCTGACCAGCATGTCCTTGCCACCCGGCAGGAAGGCCAGGGCCCACGGATTGCGCAGGCCGTCGGCGACGGTACTGACGGTCAGTTGCCCCTCCTCGCTGGGAAACTGCTGCTCGGCGGCCGCCTGGGCCAATACGGGAAACAGACTGGCGGCCGCCAGGGAGATCATCAAGATGCGTGGCGTCATGCTCGACTCCTTCGAAGGGGCTCACGGCACGCGCTGGGTGTCACGTGGTGGCCGGGTGGGTTCCAGATTCGGGGTTTGCTGCTCGCGCCGCAGGTTGTCGCCATTGCCGATACCGCGGTTGTCCAGGGTCGGCGGGCGCGGATTGGGTTGCGTGGAGGGGCCGCGCACCGGTGGCGTGGCGGGCACGCTGCCCTGGCGGCTGTTGGGGTTGGCGCGCATGATCGGGCTGTTGTATGGATTGTTGCTGTCATTGGCGGCCAGCAACGGCCCTGGCAGGGGCGCCGCCTGCAGCGGCAGGGCCAGCAACCAGCCAAGGCCCAGCATTGGCAAGGTGGGATTCATGCTTCACCTCTGGTAGGAAAGGTCGCGCGCCTAGGTGGGTTAGCCTAGGACGCGCCGGCCTGATGGCAAAAGGATGAATTTGGGTCCTGATGTTTCAGTATGGCCCCTCTCTCTACTGGCGACGCCGCCATCAGGCGGGGCTCATCACCAATACCCCCAATGGCGGCAGGTTCAGCGCCAGCGATAACGGCTGGCCATGGCTGGCGATCGCCTCGCTGGCCACCCCGCCGAGATTCCCCACATTCGATCCGGCATACAGCCCGGCATCGCTGTTGAGCAGCTCCTGCCAGCGTTCACCGAACGGCACGCCGATCCGGTAGCCCTCCCGCGGCACCGGGGTGAAGTTGGCCACCACCAACAGAGGCTCGCCCTGGCTGCTCCAGCGCAACCAGGCGTACACACTGTTGTGCGCATCGTCGCCGATCAGCCACTGGAAGCCCTGGGCCCGGCAGTCCTGTTCGTGCAGCGCCGGCCGTTCACGGTACAGCCGGTTGAGGTCGGCCACCAGCTTCTGCACGCCCTGGTGCTCGGAGTACTGCAGCAGGTACCAGTCCAGTTGCTGGTCGTGGTTCCACTCGCGCCACTGGCCGAACTCGCAGCCCATGAACAGCAGCTTCTTGCCCGGGTGGGTCCACATGAACGCCAGGTACGCCCGCAGGTTGGCGAACTTCTGCCAGCGATCGCCGGGCATCTTGTCGATCAGCGAGTGCTTGCCGTGAACCACTTCGTCGTGGGAAATCGGCAGGATGAAATGCTCGGAATAGGCGTAGATCAGCCCGAAGCTCATCTCGTTGTGATGATAGGTGCGGTGCACCGGGTCGTTCTGGATGTAGTGCAAGGTGTCGTGCATCCAGCCCATGTTCCACTTGTAGGCAAAACCCAGTCCGCCCTGCTGCACCGGCTGGCTGACCCCGGGCCAGGCGGTGGATTCCTCGGCGATGATCAGCGCGCCCGGCGCTTCGTGGGCGGCGACACCATTGAGGTGGCGGATGAAGTCGATGGCTTCGAGGTTCTCGCGCCCGCCGTGGCGGTTGGGCACCCACTCGCCGGCCTTGCGCGAATAGTCGCGGTAGAGCATCGAGGCCACTGCGTCCACGCGCAGGCCGTCGATGTGGAAGTGCTTGAGCCAGTGCAGCGCCGAGGCAAGCATGAAGCCGCGCACCTCGTTGCGCCCAAGGTTGTAGATCAACGTGTTCCAGTCCTGGTGGAAGCCTTCCAGCGGGTTGTCGTACTCGTACAGGGCGGTGCCGTCGAAACGCGCCAGGCCATGCTCGTCGGTGGGAAAATGCGCCGGCACCCAATCGAGGATCACGCCGATGCCACCCTGGTGGCAGGCATCGACGAAGAAGGCGAAGTCCTCGGCGCTGCCATAGCGCGAAGTCGGCGCGAACAGCGACAGCGGCTGGTAACCCCAGGAGCCGCCGAAAGGGTGTTCCATGATCGGCATCAGTTCGATATGGGTGAAGCCCAGCTCCTGCACGTAGGGCACCAGGCGCTCGGCCAGCTCGCGCCAGTTGTAGAAGCGCGCGACTTCGCCGGCATCGTCCAGCTCGCAACGCCAGGAGCCGGCGTGCAATTCGTAGATCGACAGCGGCGCGCTGTAGGCGTGGCGCTGGGCACGCTGCTCCATCCACTGGCCGTCGCGCCAGTCGTGGGCCAGGGCGCCGGCCACCTTCGAGGCGGTGCTCGGCGGCAGCTCAGTGGCGCGGGCCAGGGGGTCGGCCTTGAGCGGCAGCACGCCGTCCGCGCCCAGCACCTCGAACTTGTAGGTCTCGCCCACGCCGAGCCTGGGCACGAACAGTTCCCACACCCCGGCACTGTGGCGCAGGCGCATGGGGTGACGGCGGCCATCCCAGTTGTTGAAGTCGCCGACCACCGAGACCCGCCGGGCATTGGGCGCCCACACCGAAAAGCACACGCCCGCGACACCGTCGACCACGGTCGGCTGGGCGCCGAAACGCCCGGACAGGTCGCGGTGATTGCCTTCGGCGAACAGGTAGAGGTCCATGTCGCCCAGTTGCGGACCAAAGCTGTAAGGATCCTCGGTAACCTGCTCGCCACCGGCCCAGCCGATCTGCAGCAGGTAGGCCCGTGCCTCATCGAGGTGCGCGGTGAACAGCCCCGGCACGCTGCCCTGCACCATTTCGGCAAGCACCTGCCCGTCATGGCGCGCCAGCAGGCGTGCATTCAGGGCATTGGGCAGGAAAGCGCGGACGAACAGGCCGCCCGCCCCATCGTCATGGGGACCCAGCACGGCGAATGGATCGGCGTGCTCGGCGCGGGCCAGGGCATCGAGGTCCCGTTGCCGAAGGCCGCCGTTGTCACGCGTGGTTGCATTCATTTAAGACTCTCCCCAGGTACTGATCAGTCCATGCAGGCCATGCAAAGGCACGGCCAGCCAGTTGGGCCGGTTTTCGGCTTCATAGGTGATTTCGTAGGCGGCTTTCTCCAGGCAGAACAGTTCCAGCGCGGCGCGCTCGCCCTCGGCCTGCTGCCAGGCGTGGGGCATGGCGGCGGTGGCCAGCCCGTAGGCCTCGACGAAAGCGTGACGCGACTGGTGCAGGTACTGCCGGGCGACCCGCTGGCGGGCCTGGCGCGCCGCCTCGGAGAGGTCTACCGCCGAGGCGCTGCGCAGGATCATCGCAGCAGCATAGTCGAAGGAGCGCAGCACGCCGCTGACATCCTTGTACGGGCTGTGCTTCGCCCGACGCTCGTCGAGCGGGCGCGCCGGCTCGCCCTCGAAATCGATCAGGTAGGCATCGCCCTGCACCACCAGTACCTGGCCCAGGTGCAGGTCGCCGTGCACGCGCATCAGCAAGCCGCCCTGGGCTTGACGGGCGAGGTTGTCGACGTGCTGACGCAGGCCGTCGCGCTGTTGCTGCAGATCGTCGACCAGCGCCTGGCTGTCGCGGTCAAGGGTGTCACGGTGCTGGGCCAGCAGGTCGAGGGCGCGGGTCAGTTCGGCGCTGATCTGCCGGCTCCAGCGCTCGCTGTCCCTGGCATCGCTCGGGCGGGACTGGAACGCTGTGTCGTCGCTCGGCGCAGCCAGCAGCAGGTGCATCTCGCCCAGACGTTGGCCGAGCAAGGCGGCAAACCCCGTCAGCTCGGCCAGGGCATCGGTATGCGCCTCCGGCTCGACGTTGCCGGGCTCCATCTGGTCGCGGATCGCCCGCTCCAGGGTGTTCTGCGTCCAGTCCCAGGCATCACCCTGATTGCTCAGGTAGCCCTGGGCGATCATCAGCAGGTGCGGCTGCTCGCTCTCATCCACGCGACTGACCCAGGCCAGCAACGGGGAGATATTGGCAAAGCCGGCGGCGGTCAGGTAGGCGCTCATCTCCAGCTCCGGGTGAGTGCCCGGATTGACCCGACGGATCAACTTGAGCACCAGGCTGCCACCGACCACCACCGAACTGTTGGATTGCTCGGCGCCCAGGTAGCGCACCTCGCTCTGCGCATCGAGCTGCAGCGCGGCCAACTGCTCGGTGCTGTGGAAGCGCAACTCGCCCAGGCCATCGCCACAGCCCAGCCGCAGGCCGTCCTGGCAGCCCTGGAGCACGGCGCGGATGAAGGGTTCAAGCACGAACGCATCGGTGATCAGCCCCACCTGGCGGCCGCGGCGTACCCGCGACAGCGCCAGCTGCTGAGGCAGCGCGGCATTGATCTGCTCCTCTGGCAACAGGCCGAAGGGCAGTTGGTAGTGGGTGACCACGCCTTCGCTGTGCACCTCCAGCTCGCCAAGCAGCACCGGCAGCGCCGGGGTGGCGAAGCGCACGCCATAGCGCAGGCGCACCTGGTCGATCGGCCCTTCCTTGCCGGCGAACCAGCGACGCTTGGGCAGGTACTGCGGCAGGATCGACGCCTGCAAGGTTTCGCGGGAGGGCGACTCGAGCAGTTCCTCCATGCGCTTGCGCAGCACCAGGGTGGTCAGCTCGGGCAGCCCCTCGGCAGGCTGGACATGCCAGCTGGGCATGCGGTCGTGACTGGCCAGCACGAACCAGTAGAAGCCATAGGGCGGCAGGGTCAACAGGAACGGCAGCTGGCCGATGGGCGGGAAGGCGCTGCCGCCAAGCATCTCCACCGGCACCTTGTCGGCGTACTGCGACAGTTCCAACTCCGCCGCCTGGGCCGCCCGCGAGACGTTGGCCACGCACAGCACGATTTCGCTGTTGCCGTCGGTATCGGTGTATTCGCGGATGTACGCCAGCACCCGGCGATTGCTCGGCGTGAGCATCTTCAGACTGCCACGGCCAAAGGCCTTCTGCTGCTTGCGCACCGCCAGCAGCCGGCGGTTCCAATTGAGCAGCGAATGCGGGTCGTGGGCCTGGGCTTCGACGTTGATGGTCTGGTAACCGTACAGCGGGTCCATGATCGGCGGCAACACCAGGCGCTGCGGATCGGCCCGGGAGAAACCGCCGTTGCGGTCCGGCGACCACTGCATGGGGGTGCGCACGCCATCGCGGTCGCCCAGGTAGATGTTGTCGCCCATGCCCAGTTCGTCGCCGTAGTACAGGGTCGGGGTGCCGGGCATCGACAGCAGCAGGCTGGTGAGCAGCTCGATGCGCCGCCGGTCGCGTTGCAGCAGCGGTGCCAAGCGCCGGCGAATTCCTAAGTTGATGCGTGCGCGGCGGTCCTCGGCGTAGTAGTTCCACAGGTAGTCGCGCTCGCGGTCGGTGACCATCTCCAGGGTCAGCTCATCGTGGTTGCGCAGGAAGATCGCCCACTGGCAGTTGGCCGGGATCTCCGGGGTCTGGCGCAGGATGTCGGTGATCGGGAAGCGGTCTTCCATGGCCAGGGCCATGTACATGCGCGGCATCAACGGGAAGTGGAAGGCCATGTGGCATTCGTCGCCGTCGCCCTCGCCGAAGTACGGGCGGGTGTCCTCGGGCCACTGGTTGGCCTCGGCCAGGAGCATGCGGTCGGGGTAGTTGGCATCAATCTCGGCGCGGATGGCCTTGAGCACGGTGTGGGTTTCGGGGAGGTTCTCGTTATTGGTGCCGTCGCGCTCGATCAGGTAGGGGATGGCGTCCAGGCGCAGGCCATCGACGCCGATGTCGAGCCAGAAGCGCATCACCCCGATTACTGCCTTGAGCACTTGCGGGTTGTCGAAATTGAGGTCCGGCTGGTGCGAGTAGAAGCGGTGCCAGAAGTACTGGCCGGCCACCGGGTCCCAGGTCCAGTTGGATTTCTCGGTGTCGAGGAAAATGATCCGCGTGCCATCGTACTTCTGGTCATCGTCCGACCACACGTAGAAGTCCCGGGCCTTGCTCCCACGCTTGGCATGCCGGGCGCGCTGGAACCAGGGGTGCTGGTCGGAGGTGTGGTTGATGACCAGCTCAGTGATCACCCGCAGGCCGCGCTTGTGCGCCTCGGCGATGAAGCGCCTGGCGTCGGCCATGCTGCCGTAGTCGGGGTGCACGGCCTTGTACTCGGCGATGTCATAGCCGTCGTCGCGCCGTGGCGAGGGATAGAACGGCAGCAGCCAGAGGGTGTTGACGCCCAGTTCGGCGATGTAGTCGAGCTTGCCGATCAGGCCTGCGAAATCGCCGATGCCGTCGTTGTTCGCGTCGAAGAACGATTTTACGTGCAGTTGGTAGATCACTGCGTCCTTGTACCACAGCGGATCGTCGATGAAGGCTGCCGGGCGGGAACGCTTGGCCATTGGGGACTCCTTTCATTTCCGGTTCGACACGCACCCTGTAGGAGCGGCCTTGTGTCGCGAAAGGGGCGCGAAGCGGCCCCAGGATTTCAGCGACGCTGCAGATATTGCCGGGGCTGCTTTGCAGCCTTTTCGCGACACAAGGCCGCGCCTACAGGGGATTAGCGCAGCTTTTCTATGCGCCAGATACCAAACGGCTGGTGCCACGGCTCGATGCGCATCCACTGGGTCTTGCCATGCCAGGTCCAACGGTGGCCATTCATCAGATCCTCGCCCTGGGTATCGGCGTTATCGTCCAGCCCCAGCTCCCATAGCGGCAACTCGAAGCTGGCCTCCTGGGCATTGTGCGGGTCGAGGCTGATGGCCACGAGGATGAAGTTGTCACGCTCGGGCGTGCGCTTGGCGAAGTAGAGAATGTTGTCGTTCCAGCAGTTGAGGAACACCACCCCCAGGTGGGTCTGCAGGGCGCGGTTCTGCCGACGGATGCGGTTGAGCTGGGCGATCTCGGCGACAATGTTGCCGGGCTGGGTGAATTCGCGCGGGCGGATCTCGTACTTCTCCGAATCCAGGTACTCCTCCTTGCCCGGCAGCGGCGTGCCTTCACACAGCTCGAAACCCGAGTACATGCCCCAGAGGCCCGAGCCCATGGTCGCCAGCGCGGCGCGGATAAGAAAGCCGGCACGGCCCGAGGTCTGCAGGAAGAACGGATTGATATCCGGCGTGTTGACGAAGAAGTTGGGCCGGTAGCACTGGCTCCACGGCGGCTGGTTGAGCTCCTCGACGTATTCACGAAGCTCTTGCTTGGTATTGCGCCAGGTGAAGTAGGTGTAGCTCTGCGCGTAGCCCACCTTGCCCAGGCGCGCCATCATCGCCGGGCGCGTGAAGGCCTCGGCGAGGAAGATCACCTCGGGGTACTGGCTACGCACATTGGCGATCAGCCATTGCCAGAACGGCAGCGGCTTGGTGTGCGGGTTGTCGACACGGAAGGTCTTCACGCCCTCCTCCACCCAGCCGACCACCACGTCGCGCAAGGCCAGCCACAGGCTCGGCACCGATTCAGGGGCGTAGAAGTCGACGTTGACGATGTCCTGGTACTTCTTCGGCGGGTTCTCGGCGTAGCGGATGCTGCCATCGGGCCGCCAGCTGAACCAGCCGGGGTGCTGCGTGAGCCAGGGGTGGTCCTGGGAGCACTGGATGGCGAAATCCAGGGCGATCTCCAGCCCATGCTCGGCGGCGGCGGCGACCAGCCGGCGGAAGTCCTCGCGGCTGCCCAGCTGCGGGTGGATGGCATCGTGCCCACCCTCGGGGCTGCCGATGGCGTAGGGACTGCCGGGGTCACCGGGCTCGGCCTGCAAGGCATTGTTGCGGCCCTTGCGGTGCTTCATGCCGATGGGGTGGATCGGCGGGAAGTACAGCACGTCGAAGCCCATGTCGCGGACCATCGGCAGGCGCTGGTGCACGTCATTGAACGTGCCATGACGTTCAGGATCGTCGGTGACAGAGCGCGGGAACAGCTCGTACCAGCTGGCGAACAGCGCCGCCTCGCGGTCCACGTCCACGGCAAATTCGCGGCTTCGGGTGAGGTAACTGCGGTGCTCGGCCTCGGCCATCAGCTGGGCGGCATCAGGATGCAACAGCAACGCCACCTGGTCATCCACCAGCAAATCCGGCAGGCGCTGTTGCAACCGTTCAAGCTGCTCGCGCAACAGCCCGTCGCTGCGCTCGATGCCCTGGCCCAGCAGCAGCCGGCCCTCCTCCAGTTCGAGCTTCACGTCCACACCGGCGGCGTACTTCTTCTCCAGGTCGTGGCAGAAGGTGGCGAACGGGTCGATCCAGGCCTCGATGCTGAACAGGTGCAAGCCCAGATCGGCGGGGGTGAACTCTGCCTGCCAAAGATCGTTGCCCGGCGAGTGCATTGCCACGCAGTGCCAGCGCCTGCTGTGGGCCTGGCGCCAGTTCAGGCTCACCGCCAGGCGGTCATGGCCGTCGGTATAGACCTTGGCGCTCACCTCGACCTTGTGCCCGCGCACCGCCTTGGCGGCGAAGGTGCCGCCGTCGAGCACCGGGCTTGCGTCCTCGATCACGATGCGCGGGGCCAGCAGCGCCTGGGCCAGGCTGATGGCCTGGTCCGGGTGATCGTTAGCCATGGCCACGCTTTCGAACGGCTCTTTACCAGACATCGACCTGCTCCCATGGGCTGGTGGCGGTAAGGGTTCAGAGCCCTGTTGGCGCGCGGGGGTTCAAAAAAAATGAGCGTCGGGCGCAGGCCTGGGTCAAAGCCTGCGACAACGCTTCATTCATCCCGCGAGGCCAGGCCCATGAACATTCCCATTCCACCGGAGACACCCGACCCGAACATCGACGACCCGACCTTGCCGCCGCCGGTGCCCGAGGAGGATCCGGACGAGCTGCCGATCAAGCCAACCGTGCCGCCGACCGTGGGCGATCCGCCGAGCCAGGAGCCGCCAGTGAAAGCTTGAGGATAGACAAGGTTGTGAGAGGTTGACCGCCTGAACCGGCCCCTCGCGGGCAAGCCCGCTCCCACAAGTGCCGTGTCGCCTGCGTGGGAGCGGGTGTGCACCGCGATGAGGCCGGTCCTGACAAGCACAAAGCCGCGCCCGATACACCTGGTATTTCTGCCAGTGGCGCCCGATCACGAAGCCAAGTACAGAGAAGCACCACCCTCTGACGGTCACCTCCGGCATGCGCTCGCGCCTCTACATCGCCTTCCACCTGCAATGGATCCTCGCTGGCCTCCTCGAACAGAGCCTGCACCGGATCCGGCCGAACATCGCCATGGACGAACTGGGCGCCGACAGTTTCGACGTGGTGGAACTGCAAGCCATCGTGGAGGAAACATTCGGCATCTTCATCCCCGATCAAGTCCAGACCTACACCACCTTTGCCGAGCTGGTCGACCTGGTCTACAAGGCGATGCCTAGCCCCCCAGCTCCTCCACGCTGATCTCACGCATCCGGAACTTCTGCACCTTCCCCGTCACCGTCATCGGAAATTCATCGACAAAACGGAAATGCCGTGGCGTCTTGAAATGCGCCAGCCGCGCCTTGCACCACTGCTGCAACTCGTCCGCCGTGGCACTGTGCCCAGGATGCAGGCGAATCCACGCCACCACCTCCTCGCCATACTTGCTGCACGGAATCCCCACCACCTGCGCCTCGGCCACCGCCGGGTGGGTGTGGAAGAACTCCTCAAGCTCGCGCGGATAGATGTTCTCGCCACCGCGAATGATCATGTCCTTGTTGCGCCCGACGATGCGCACGTAGCCTTCGTCGTCCATCACCGCCAGGTCGCCGGTGTGCATCCACCCGGCCGGGTCGATGGCGTCATGGGTGGCCTGCAGGTTGTCCCAGTAGCCGAGCATCACGCTGTAGCCCCGGGTGCACAGCTCGCCGATCTCGCCCCGGGCAACGATGCGCCCTTCAGCGTCCACCAGCTTGGTCTCCAGCTGCGGCTGGGTGCGGCCCACGGTGGTCACGCGCAGCTCCAGGCCATCGTCCGGGCCGGTCTGCAGCGACACCGGGCTGGTCTCGGTCATGCCGTAGGCGATCTGCACCTCGGCCATGTGCATCTGCTCGATGACCTTGCGCATCACCTCGATCGGGCAGGTGGCGCCGGCCATGATGCCGCTGCGCAGTGTGGACAGGTCCAGCACGGGGCGGCTGGGGTGATCGAGCATGGCGATGAACATGGTCGGCACGCCATAGAGGATGCTGGCGCGCTCCTCGGCCACTGCGCGCAGGGTGAGTTCGGCGTCGAAGGCGTCGTTGGGGTAGATCAGGGTGCTGCCGTGGGTGATGCAGCCGAGATTGCCCATGACCATGCCGAAACAGTGGTACAGCGGCACCGGGATCACCATGCGGTCCTGCTCGGTCAGGCCCAGGCTCTCGCCGACCATGTAGCCGTTGTTGAGCAGGTTGTAGTGGCTCAGGGTCGCGCCCTTGGGCGCGCCAGTGGTGCCGGAGGTGTACTGGATGTTCACCGGCTGGTCGAACTGCAGGCCCTGCTGCCGGGCTTCGTAGACGGCGGGTTCCACCTGCCCTGCCCGCCCAGCCAGCGCGGTCCAGGGCACGAAGCCCATGGGCGGCTCGGCGGCCAGGCTGATCACCCCGCGCAGGTCGGGCAGGCGCTCACTGGCCAACTCGCCCACGGCATGTAGCGCCAGCTCAGGTACCAACGCCTGCACCATCGCGTGGTAGTTGGAAGACTTGAAGGCATCGGCGCACACCAGCCAACGGCAGCCGGACTGGCGCAGCACGTATTCAAGCTCGCCCACGCGATAGGCCGGATTGATGTTGACCAGGATGGCGCCGACCTTGGCGCTGGCCAGTTGCAGAATGCACCACTGGGCGCAGTTGGGCGCCCAGATGCCGACCCGCTCGCCCACCTCCACGCCCAGCGCCATCAAGGCCCGGGCGTGCACATCGACCTCGGCGGCCAGCTCGCGCCAGCTGTAGCGCACTCCCTGGTGGCGCACCACCAACGCCTCGCGCTCGCCGTGAAGGGCGACGGTGGCATCGAAGGCCTGGCCGATGGTCAGGGTGAGCAAGGGTTTGTCTTGACGGCCGCGCGTGTAGCTTGGTTGAGGCATGGTTGTCCCTTCTTGTGGTTGTTCTGGGCATGACTGAAGCAGGCGGTAGTTACTCTGGCGCAGATTTACGTTTACGTAAAGGTGACGTTGCGATTGACAGTCCCGGAAGGCAGGTTTACGTTAACGTCAACTGCAGACATGACGGCGTTGTGGGAGCGGGCTTGCCCCGCGATGAGGCCGGACCAGGCAATACCGCTGGCCGTTCTGACGGGCATCGCTGGGCAAGCCCGCTCCCACAACGCCGCAGCAACCGCTCCCATTTCAAGAACAAGAAGGTGCCCGCACATGCATTACCCCAGCCTGAACTTCGCCCTGGGCGAGACCATCGACATGCTCCGCGACCAGGTGCGCACCTTCGTCGCCGCCGAACTGGCGCCGCGTGCCGCGCAGATCGACCACGACAACCTGTTCCCCGCCGACATGTGGCGCAAGTTCGGCGACATGGGCCTGCTGGGTATCACCGTGCCGGAAGAATACGGCGGCGCCGGCCTGGGCTACCTGGCCCACGTGGTGTCGATGGAAGAGATCAGCCGCGCCTCGGCCTCGGTGGCCCTGTCGTACGGCGCCCACTCCAACCTGTGCGTCAACCAGATCAACCGCAACGGCACCCACGAGCAGAAGCTCAAATACCTGCCCAAGCTGATCAGCGGCGAACACATTGGCGCCCTGGCCATGAGCGAGCCCAACGCCGGCTCTGATGTGGTATCGATGAAGCTGCGCGCCGAAAAACGCGGCGACCACTACGTGCTCAACGGCAGCAAGACCTGGATCACCAACGGCCCCGACGCCAACACCTACGTGATCTACGCCAAGACCGACCTGGACAAGGGCCCCCACGGCATCACCGCGTTCATCGTCGAGCGCGACTGGAAAGGCTTCAGCCGCAGCAACAAGTTCGACAAGCTCGGCATGCGCGGCTCCAACACCTGCGAGCTGTTCTTCGACGGCGTCGAAGTGCCGGAAGAAAACATCCTCGGCCAGCTCAACGGCGGCGTGCGCGTGCTGATGAGCGGCCTGGACTACGAGCGCGTGGTGCTCGCCGGCGGCCCCACCGGCATCATGCAGAGCTGCATGGACCTAGTGGTGCCCTACATTCATGATCGCAAGCAGTTCGGCCAGAGCATCGGCGAGTTTCAGCTGATCCAGGGCAAGATCGCCGACATGTACACCCAGCTCAACGCCAGCCGCGCCTACCTTTACGCCGTGGCCCAGGCCTGCGACCGCGCCGAAACAACCCGCAAGGACGCCGCCGGGGTGATCCTCTACACCGCCGAGCGCGCCACGCAGATGGCCCTGGAGGCCATCCAGATCCTTGGCGGCAACGGCTACATCAATGAATTCCCGGCTGGGCGCCTGTTGCGCGACGCCAAGCTGTACGAGATCGGCGCCGGCACCAGCGAGATCCGCCGGATGCTGATCGGCCGCGAACTGTTCAACGAAACCCGCTGAGCACAAGGAACCGGCGTCCATGGCTACCTTGCATACCCAGATCAACCCACGCTCGGCGGAATTCGCCGCCAACAGCGCGGCCATGCTCGAACAGGTCCAGGCCCTGCGCGGCCTGCTCGCCCAGGTCAGTCAGGGCGGCGGGCCGAAGGCCCAGGAGCGGCACACCTCGCGCGGCAAGCTGCTGCCCCGCGAGCGTATCGACCGCCTGCTCGACCCAGGCTCGGCGTTTCTCGAGATCGGCCAGCTGGCCGCCCATGAAGTCTATGGCGAAGACGTGCCGGCCGCCGGCGTGATCGCCGGCATCGGCCGGGTCGAAGGCGTGGAGTGCATGATCGTGGCCAACGACGCCACGGTCAAAGGCGGCTCCTACTACCCGCTGACGGTGAAAAAGCACCTGCGCGCCCAGACCATCGCCCTGCAGAACCGCCTGCCGTGCATCTACCTGGTGGACTCCGGGGGCGCCAACCTGCCGCGCCAGGACGAAGTGTTCCCCGACCGCGAGCACTTCGGGCGGATCTTCTTCAACCAGGCCAACATGAGTGCCCTGGGGATCCCGCAGATCGCCGTGGTGATGGGCTCCTGCACCGCCGGTGGCGCCTATGTGCCGGCCATGGCCGACGAGGCGATCATGGTGCGCCAGCAGGCGACCATCTTCCTGGCAGGCCCACCGCTGGTGAAGGCCGCGACCGGTGAAGTGGTCAGCGCCGAGGACCTCGGTGGCGCCGACGTGCACTGCCGCACCAGCGGCGTGGCCGACCATTATGCCGACAACGACGAGCACGCCCTGGCCATCGCCCGGCGCAGCGTCGCCAACCTCAACTGGCACAAGCAGGGCAAGCTGCAGTGCCAGGCGCCGATCGCGCCGTTGTACAACGCCGAGGAGCTGTACGGCGTGGTCCCGGCCGACGCCAAGCAGCCGTTCGACGTGCGCGAGGTGATCGCTCGCCTGGTCGACGGTTCGGTGTTCGATGAGTTCAAGGCACTGTTCGGCACTACCCTGGTGTGCGGCTTCGCCCACCTGCACGGCTACCCGGTGGCGATCCTGGCCAACAACGGCATCCTCTTCGCCGAGGCCGCGCAAAAAGGCGCGCACTTCATCGAACTGGCCTGCCAGCGCGGCATCCCGCTGCTGTTCCTGCAGAACATCACAGGTTTCATGGTCGGCAAGAAGTACGAGGAAGGCGGCATCGCCAAGCACGGCGCCAAGCTGGTGACTGCCGTGGCCTGTGCGCAGGTGCCGAAGTTCACGGTGATCATCGGCGGCAGCTTCGGCGCCGGCAACTACGGCATGTGCGGCCGCGCCTACGACCCGTGCTTCCTGTGGATGTGGCCCAACGCGCGCATCGGCGTGATGGGCGCCGAGCAGGCGGCCGGCGTGCTGGCCCAGGTAAAGCGCGAACAGAGCGAGCGCAGTGGCGAAGTGTTCAGCAGCGAAGACGAGAAGAAGCTCAAGCAGCCGATCCTCGACCAGTACGAGCGCCAGGGCCACCCCTACTACTCCAGCGCCCGGCTGTGGGACGACGGCGTCATCGACCCGGCGCAGACCCGCGATGTGCTCGGCCTGGCGTTGTCCGCCGCGCTGAACGCCCCGATCGAACAGAGCCGCTTCGGCATTTTCCGGATGTGACCCATGAGCGAATTCGCCACCCTTGAACTGGTCAAGGACCCTCGCGGCTTCGCCACCCTGTGGCTGAGCCGGGAAGACAAGAACAACGCCTTCAACGCGCAGATGATCCGCGAACTGATCGTCGCCCTCGACCGCCTGGCCGAGGACGCCAGCCTGCGTTTCGTGGTGCTGCGCGGCCGCGGCCGGCATTTCAGTGCCGGCGCGGACCTTGCCTGGATGCAGCAGTCGGCGCAACTGGACTTCAACACCAACCTGGACGACGCCCACGAGCTGGGCGAGCTGATGTACGCCCTGCACCGGCTCAAGGCGCCGACCCTGGCCGTGGTGCAAGGCGCGGCCTTCGGCGGTGCGCTGGGGCTGATCAGCTGCTGCGACATGGCCATCGGCGCCGAGGATGCGCAGCTGTGCCTGTCGGAAGTGCGCATCGGCCTGGCCCCGGCGGTGATCAGCCCGTTCGTGGTCAAGGCCATCGGCGAGCGCGCCGCCCGCCGCTACGCCCTAACCGCCGAGCGCTTCAGCGGCGTGCGCGCCCGTGAGCTGGGCCTGCTGGCCGAGGTGTACCCTGCCAGCGAGCTGGACGCCCAGGTCGAGGCCTGGGTCGACAACCTGCTGCACAACAGCCCGCAGGCGCTACGCGCCACCAAGGACCTGCTGCGCGAGGTGGACGCTGGCGAGCTGAGCCCGGCCCTGCGCCGCTACTGCGAGAACACCATCGCCCGCATCCGCGTCAGCGCCGAAGGCCAGGAAGGCCTGCGCGCTTTCCTGGAAAAACGCCGCCCCGCCTGGCAAGACAACAAGGAGCCGCGCCCATGAGCCGACCCACGCTGACCACCCTGCTGGTCGCCAACCGCGGCGAGATCGCCTGCCGGGTGATGCGCACCGCCAAGGCCATGGGCCTGACCACCGTGGCCGTGCACAGCGCCACCGACCGCGATGCGCGCCACAGTCGCGAGGCCGATATCCGTGTCGACCTCGGTGGCACCAAGGCCGCCGAAAGCTACCTGGTGATCGACAAGCTGCTCGCCGCGGCCAAGGCCAGCGGCGCCCAGGCGATCCACCCGGGCTATGGCTTCCTGTCGGAGAACGCCGGTTTTGCCCGCGCCATCGAGCAGGCCGGGCTGATCTTCCTCGGCCCACCGGCCAGCGCCATCGATGCCATGGGCAGCAAGTCGGCGGCCAAGGCACTGATGGAGCAAGCCGGGGTGCCGCTGGTGCCGGGCTACCACGGCGAGGCCCAGGACCTGGAGACTTTCCGCGCCGCCGCCGAGCGTATCGGCTACCCGGTACTGCTCAAGGCCAGTGCCGGGGGCGGTGGCAAGGGCATGAAGGTGGTCGAGGACGAGAGCCAGCTGGCCGACGCCCTGGCCTCGGCGCAGCGCGAGGCGCAGTCGTCGTTCGGCGATGCGCGGATGCTGGTCGAGAAGTACGTGCTCAAACCGCGTCATGTGGAGATCCAGGTGTTCGCCGACCAGCACGGCAACTGCCTGTACCTCAACGAGCGTGACTGCTCGATCCAGCGTCGCCACCAGAAGGTGGTCGAGGAAGCCCCGGCGCCGGGCCTGTCCCCCGAGCTGCGCAAGGCCATGGGCGAGGCCGCGGTGCGCGCCGCCCAGGCCATCGGCTACGTGGGAGCCGGCACCGTCGAGTTCCTGCTCGATGCCCGCGGCGAGTTCTTCTTCATGGAGATGAACACCCGCCTGCAGGTGGAGCATCCGGTCACCGAAGCCATCACCGGGCTCGACCTGGTGGCCTGGCAGATCCGCGTGGCCTGCGGCGAACCGCTGCCGCTCACCCAGGAGCAGGTGCCGCTGATCGGCCATGCCATCGAGGTGCGGCTGTATGCGGAGGATCCGGCCAACGAGTTCCTGCCGGCCACCGGCACCCTGGCGCTGTACCGCGAGTCGGCGCCGGGCGAAGGCCGCCGGGTGGACAGCGGCGTCAGCGAGGGCGACGTGGTGTCGCCGTTCTACGACCCGATGCTGGGCAAGCTGATTGCCTGGGGCCAGGACCGCGAGCAGGCGCGCCTGCGCTTGCTGGCGATGCTCGATGAGTTCGCCATTGGCGGGCTGAAGACCAATATCGCCTTCCTGCGCCGCATCCTTGCACACCCGGCGTTTGCCGAGGCGGAGCTGGATACCGGGTTCATCCCGCGTCACCAGGATGTGCTGCTGCCTGCGCCCCAGGCGCTGCCGGCGCAGTTCTGGGAGGCGGCCGCCGAGGCGTGGCTGCAAGGCGAGCCTGCGTTGCAGCGCCAGGACGACCGCGCTTCGCCGTGGGCGGCCCGCGATGGCCTGCGCCTGGGCTTGCCGGCGCGCAGCAGCCTGCATTTGCAGTGCGAAGGGAATGAGCAGGCGGTGGCGCTGGAACGCAGCGCGCCTTCGGCCTATCGGCTGGAGGGGGAGCAGCTGTGTCATGACCAGGACGGCCTGCGCCGTCGTCACCTGGCGGTGCGTCGGGGGGGCACGCTTTACCTGCAGTGGGCCGGCGAGTTGCACGCCATCAGCGCCCATGACCCGATTGCGGCGGCAGAAGCCAGCCACAGCCATCAGGGCGGGCTGGGCGCACCCATGAATGGCAGCATCGTGCGAGTGCTGGTCGAACCGGGACAGGTGGTCGAGGCCGGTACCGCGCTGGTAGTGCTGGAGGCGATGAAGATGGAGCACAGCATTCGGGCGCCCCACTCCGGGACGGTGAAGGCGCTGTTTTGCCAGGAGGGGGATATGGTCAGCGAGGGGACAGTGCTGGTCGAGCTGGAGGCGGAGTAACGGCGGCAATGTGTTCGCCGAAAGGGTTGTTTCGCCTATGAGATCGAGCGCCGCCCGCGCGGCGCATCGCGACGCAAGGCCGCTCCCACATTTGTTGCAACGTGCCGAACCTGTCAGGCCATGGTTGCCGGCCCTGGCGCATGTCTTGAGACAGGCGGGGCGGCAGCAGTGTCTATGCTGGGACCGCGTCGGACCAACGAGGCGGACCTGGTAATGGCACAGGATTGACTGGCCCGAAACAGATGTGGGAGCGGCCTTGCGTCGCGATGCGCCGCGCGGGCAGCGCTCGATCTCAAGAGCGCTGAAGGCCCCCCGCCTGGCACCTCGCAGCCCCAACACGACCTGCGTGGGAACCTAGAGCACCCCGTGCATCCGCACCACAACACCAAGGAACTCGCAGCCCTCCTCGCAGACCAGGGTCGGATAGGCATTGTTGAGCGCCTTCAGATACCGCTGCCCACCCTCCTCGGTCAACTGCCGAAAGATCGCGGACTTGCCAGGCAGTCGGGCAATCACCAGGCGCCCCGGCTCGGCGGCCACGCCGTCATCAACCAGGATTCGAACCCCCTCGGGCACGCTCCTGCCGCTGGCAGCACTCATGGTGTCGTTCTCGACCGTCAGCCAGAACGCCTTGCCCTGGGCCAGGTAGTCGGTCTGCTCGAAGACCTCCGGCGCTTCCTGCTCCTGCTGACCCAAGGTGCTCCAGTCACGTACCGGATAGCGGAAACACACGAAGTATTTTGCCAGCCCGTCATCATCATCCTCGTCCTCGAGGCCATAAAGCGCCCGCTCCTCGCCCACCTGTCCCAGCACACGCAGTTGCATGCTGACCTGGTAATGCGGCATGCCCAACTCGATGAACGTACGGTTCATCGAGTCGACCCGAGGCTGACGGCGTTTCTTCAGCCAATGGCCGATGCTGCCCTGGGAGACCCCAACGCGTTCGGCAAGCTGCTCCTGGGAGATATCGAGTTCCTCGATCCGTTCCCGGACCAGGGCTATCCATTTGTCCATATTCATCGCAGGCACGATACGGACTGCCTCCCTGCGTTCAATACACATCAAGTAGTATTTGTCCAAACACATTTCAATACTTTAGGTATTAGAATCGAGCTTCACCTTTCCCCTATTGGTATTCGCAGGTAATCAGGATGAGCATCTCGAAAGAAACGGAAACAGATCTCGACGAAGAAGCAGCCCGCCGCGCCCTCGATTTCTACCTCAACCCCACCCCCACGCCCCGCGACCTGGAGCGTTCGCTATGGACCCTGCGTGAAGGCGTCAGCAACGCCCAGGCCTGCGACCATGCCATGGCACTGCTGCGCTGCGCGTCGGCCACGGCACAGGAAACCGGCAACCATCTGCAGGGCACGACGCGGGAAGTGGTATTTGCGCTGATGCACATGGTCAACATGGCCCGCGCCCTGCTGGAGCAGTGCCACGCCACGGAAAAGGCATCGATCTGAAGGGAGCACGTGATAGCCGACGAACGGCAAAAGCCCCGATTGCCGGCGATGAGGCGTGTGTCAGGAAGAATTTTTTAGTCAATCGCTGAAAAATCATTTGACTGGCAAATGATAACGATTATTATTGCACTCAGCAGGTCGCGAGACCCGCTGGATAACCTGCAACGTCCTCAGGTCGGACGCTCAGATTATCTCCTCATCAGGCTAATCACGGTTTTTGACCCGGCTTTTTGCCGGGTCATTTTTTTTGGCTCTTCAGGCTAATGAAGATCGTTTAATGGCCGCGATGATAGCAAAACTGTGTCAGGACGTGAATGCTCATTACAAATCTTTGCGGAATCAGCACTTGAGAATCAATCTCGTTTAGCCTAGGCTTTGTACGAAAAGGAGCCGAGCGGCGATCAGGCAAGGCGAAAACAGGCGAGGAAGCGGAGTTTACGGGTTGTAAATGAGCATTCCGAGCCTGTTTTCAACGCAGCATGATCGTCGCGCAGGCCCTTTTCGTACAAAGCCTAAGCTGATTTCGCGTCAAGGAAGACGCCCCCACCCCTTTCCTTAATGAGCAAGGAGCTGTCCATGACCCGCCTGCTGCTGCCCCTCGAGCACGACCCGCACACCGCCGAACAGCATGGCGATGACGCGCTGCTGCATGCGCTCAAGCGTCTGCCGCGCCGGGTCCAGCAAGTGTTCCTGCTCAACCGCCTAGACCAGCTGGGCTTCGCCGCCATCGCCGAACGCCTGGACCTGCCGCTGATCAGCATCGAACGCCATATGAACCAGGCCCTGCAGACCGCCCGCGCCCCAGGCGACGCGCTGGCCAGCATCGCCGGCCAGTGGTACGTGCGCCTGCAGAGCCCGCAGGTGACCGCCAGCGAACGCATCGACTTCCGCCGCTGGCTGGATGCCGACCCCGACCACCTGCGTGCCTTCCACGAAACCGAACTGCGCTGGCGCAGCCTGCTCGCCCCTGCCCGGCAATTGGGCCACGACGGCTGGTACCGGCAAGGGCGTGCGGCGCTGTCGCTGGGTGGCTGCTCGATTGCCGTCGGGCTTGGTGTTGCCGCCCTCGTGGCGCTGGGACTGCTGACCTGAACCCGGGGCTCAGCCCCCCGGAAATTCCTGCCCCGACCGCTCTAGCCGGTGGTTTGAAGTCATAACAGCCCCTCAAAGAGAACTTTCCTACAGCAATGTAGGAAGCCGTTGGCAAGACTTCCTCCCGCACGCCCCCTATGGTCCTAGCCTTGTGCCACGCATCGAGCGCGCTTCTCCACATTGAGGCGCCCGAGAACAATGGACAGGGACCGCCATGCTTAACCATTCCGACCTGCGCTACAGGTCAAACCCCTTCATCGCTACAACCAACTGCGAGATTGCGCCTTCCTGCTATCCGCGCCAGCGACTCATGCTGCCCCAACGATACTCAAAGGGGGTACGCCCATGACCCTCAGCCTCAGTCAGTCCATCCTGGACGCACAACGCCAAGCCATCCCCGTCCCCAAGCCCCGCTGCTCCGCCTGCCAGCGTATCGGCCTGCCCATCCTCCTGCTGCGGACCGCCTACGCCCCCAGCCCCAAGACCCTGAGCACGCGCAACCTGCCCAACTACAACGGTGTCGCCGGCATTCCCATGCACAGCGAGCAACTGCGCATCCTGCGCCAGGGCTATGTCTACGTGCTGCTCGACCAACGGGTCTGGCACGCCTACCAGGTCACCCCCGAAGGGGCACTGCGCCAGTTCCCGGCCTTCCAGCCACCCCCGCAAGCCGGCAAACCTTTGTCCACGGCCTGCCGGCAAGAACATCACGATGTCATCGCGTCGTTCATCAACATCAACACCCTGCTGTACTCGACCGCCTGGATCGCCTTCGCCAACGATCCCTGGCCCAAGCCCGTGCTGGACCAGTACAAGCATGCCATCGCGAACAACAACCCCGAGCTCACCAGCCGCTTCCAGGCACTCGACCTGAAAGCGGCCCGCGAAGCGCCCGGCAGCGTGGGACGGGCCATGCACGCAGACCGCCTGCAACTCGACGAGGTCCTGGAATACGCCGTGCCAAGCACCGGCCCCTTCACCAGCGTCCATGGCTTCTACCCTCGCCTCGAGCGCCTGGCGGCCACGCGCACGTACATCGCTGCCCTGATACAACGCGAAGAGCTCGCCGACGGCGTGCTCGCGCTGACGGTGCCAGACCCCGTCGGCATGGTCCAGGAGTGCAACGCGCAACGCCTCGCCTGGGTCCAGGCCCTGCAGGCCTGGCGCGCCGAGCCGCAACGGCACTTCGAGCATTTCACCTCCCTGGCCCTGCTCGGCATCCGCGAGCTGAACGCCACGCTGGCCGCCGGCGAGGCCGCCGCCGAAGTCGAGCGAGAAGCACGGGAGGTGGAGCGCTGGAACAGCAGCCCCCTGCTCTCCGCCAAGGCCCCCCTCCCCGCCGTGGATGTCGAGGCCCAGTTGCCGCGCAGGATCGAACGCAAGCAGCAGGAAGCACGGGAACGCTTCGAGGAACGCTACGACGAAGGTGAGCGCGGCGCCTTCGCCAGCGCCTACGAGACCGAACTGCACAACCACCAACAGCTGATCGACCAGCTCGCCACCTTGTACGCGGAGCTCTACGCCGCCCCGGCGTTTCAACGCATCGCCTACAACGACTACAGCGCCATCGACTGGCGCTCGGTGGAGTACTTCGTGAGCATGCTGGGCACCTGCCTGTACGGCGGCCCCAGCGAAACCCAACCGCAGGACGGCGCCGCGCTCGGCGCGAGCCAACGGCTGTGGCAACAGGAACTGGAAAACCCCGACAGCCTGCTGTACCAGGCCCTGGTCGCCAAGCACCAAGGGCTGCTCCGGCAACTGCTGGAGGCCTTGACCAGCCAGGACCTGAGCAAGGTCTACGACACCGTCAAGGGCCTCACCACCAGCTACGAGGGCCAGCAGTTGATGGTCAAGCCGGTGCGCGACGCCATCGGCCAGTTGCTCGCCGCCACCGCCAATGCCGGCAACACCCTCCACCAACACCTGTCCGCCGGCGCCCAGCAGATGATCGGCTACGTGCACAGCGCGGCGCTGCTGCGTTTTGCCGGGCAGCACATGACGCAGCTCGTCGTGCCGCTCAGGGCGGGCGAATACCTGAAGCTGCTCAACGAAGGCCTGCAGGCGCGCACCGATGCCCTGCTGGGCCAGCTGGACCAGGCCTTTCGCAAACCCGCCGCGCACAAGGTCAACGCCATGCTGCTCAGCGGCGCCATCACTGCGGCGGTGTCCGGCAAGCACGGCAAGGTCGTGGAACTGGTGCTGTGGACTATGGAAAGCGCCGAGGACCTGCAGGCCCGGTTGCAGCACCTGCAGGCCAGCGCGGGTAGCGGCGCTGGCGAGGCCTTGCGCAGCGTGCGCATAGGGGCGGACAGCCTGCAATACCAGGCCGCCCACAGCCTGCGCCTGCTCAACCTGAGTGCGGAGCAGACCCGTGCCCTGGCCCGTGAGGCCATGGGCAACCTGCGCAGTGGCTTGTCTGGCTTGGGGCCGGGCCGCGCGGACTTGATGTTGAGCCTGGGTGGGTTGTGGTTCCAGCAGGACAGCCTGCGCAGGAATCATGACGCGCTGAACGCGACCCCAGGCAATGCGGAGGCCGAAGCGCTGGCAGCGGTGTGGTCGTCGTCCATTGGGGTTTTGGGGTTGAGTATTGAAGCGACAGGGAAAGCGATCGAGATATTGCGGCCTGCCCGGGCCGCCGTGACGGCGGGTTCGACATTGATGCAGGGGACGCAACTGGTGAAGTACGGTGGTGCCATTGCTGCCGTGGCCGGCTTTGCTGATGGAGCTAATTATGCATTAGCTGCTCAACGAACAGACTTACAAGGTGATTCAGCATCTAAACTCCTTTACATCACAGCGGGATTTCTTTCAATAGGCTCGGGAGCTGCAGGAGTTAGCACACTTTACTTTGGTAGCGCATTCCTGGGACCTGTAGGTATAGCACTAGTACTTGCACTTTCAGCCTACACGCTTGCTACGATCGCCAAGAAAAACGAATCATCTCCACTGGAAACGTGGGCTCGCCAGTCCAGATGGGGGCTGCCAGCTTCGCATCGTGAATGGCAGGTCGCGGAAGACTACGACAACGCTATAGGTGCTCTCAATGCTGCCCTATTGGGCATCACTGCGCATGCCTCAATAGATATAACATTCAAAGAAACACACCCTCCGAAAACGATAGAGCCGTTCGTTACGCTCAGGGATAGCTTCTCGGTTCCACTCGAAACACGCCTGAACTACACAATCACCATTCCTAACTTTGTTCACGGACAGGCAAGGTACGAATGGACGCTGGTAGTTTATTCGCCGGGTAGAAACACTGTACCGACCGTGTACTCAGGAGACAGCGACAAGGAAAAAACCGAGCCATATGAGAACACTGACATTCCAGAGAATAGTTCTCGCCAAGGAAAGACCCTAAGAATAGAAGGAAGCACATCAACTGCGAACTTAAAAACCATAGACGCTTTTGAGTTAACAGTCAGCTATTGGCCCGACAAGGACGACACCATAAATCTCGCGAGGCTCATAAAAAAACAAGACAAACTAGATACAAGGGAATATAAATGAAACGACCTACCCTAATCCCCCCGTGCTCTGGTTGGAAAGAAGATTTCAATCCTCCGGGGTCGCCCCGTAGAGTCGAGCCTTCTCCCAACCTAATAATCTCCAATCATCAAGACAACATCTATCTAGAGATACCTCGAAACTCGGTTAACACGGGAGGACTGCTATTTCTATGCCTACCGCCCAGCATATTTTCACTATTTATATCTATAACAATAATAATAGACAGCATCCAGGATAGCGCTTACAGCTTCTTACCTATTGGATTTGCGGCACTATTATTCGCAACCTGGCAGGCAACCTCATTTGCTCGCCCAATTCGCTCCGCCCCTCGCGACGAACCCATACGATTCAACCGTGCCCGTCAAAAAGTCTACGCTTACAACTTTACGTTCTGTTGGTGGAACCCCTTCATCCCATGGCCAATAAAAATCGTCAGCTACGACTGGAAGGATGTACGCGCCGAACGCTGGAGAAAACAGGCTGTCACCCACCAAGGCTCGCACCTCGTGAAGACAGGGATCATGTTGTCCGTCGTCGAACCGGGCACCAACAAGGTCATCGACCGGTTCTCCTTGAGTAATACGTATGGGGAAGAGTCCATCTGGGCCTACATCTGCACTTACATGCAACATGGTCTCGATGCTGTTTCACCTGCCCCACACAATGAAGATCACAACCTTCTCCTCTGTTATCAGTTCGCCAAGCGTCTGGGAGCAGAGGTCAAATGGCCAGAGGCGATAGACCGCGAATCCCGCACCGCCCCTGAGCCCTCCACCGACTCACAGGCCACGAACAAAGTGACACCCTGAACACCTTTCGCGGTGTAGAGTACCTCCCACAACAACGCCAACAGGAGGCTGGCAATGACCGTGACGCTCTCCCCGCTGCACATCGACTGCGATTTCGACTCCGGCAACATCCTGGTCCTGGACGCCAGCGACCCTGCGCACGTCCACCTGAACATCCGCCCCGATACCCACAGCGACCACTTCCAGTGGTTCCACTTCAAGGCCAGCGGCCTGACCCCGGGCCAGGTCCATCGCTTCAGCCTGGACAACGCCCACCAGTCCTCCTACAAGAACGCCTGGACCGGCTACCATGCCGTGGCCTCGTACGACCAGCAGACCTGGTTCCGCGTGCCCAGCCAGTTCGACGGCAAGGCCCTGAGCTTCGACTTCAAGGCTGAACAGGCGCAGGCCTGGTTCGCCTACTTCGAGCCCTACCCGCGCGCCCGGCACAACCAACTGATCGAGCGCGCCAAGCAGATTCCCGGCGTCGAGCTGCTGGCCAGCGGGCGCAGCGTGCAAGGGCGCGACATTCCCCTGCTGCGTGCGGGCAGTGGTGCGACCGGCAAGCGCAAGCTATGGATCATCGCCCAGCAGCACCCGGGCGAGCACATGGCCGAGTGGTTCATGGAAGGCGTGATCGACGCCCTCGAAGCCAACGGCCCGGTCATCCAGCAACTGCTGGCCAAGGCCGACCTGTACCTGATCCCCAACATGAACCCGGACGGCGCCTTCCTCGGCCACCTGCGCACCAACTTCAAGGGCAAGGACCTCAACCGCGCCTGGCAGGACGCCAGCGTCGAACTGAGCCCCGAAGTGTTCTTCGCCCAGAGCCAGATGAAGCTGCATGGCGTGGATGCGTTCATCGACGCCCATGGCGACGAGGAGATCCCCTATGTGTTCACCGCGGCCTGCGAAGGCAACCCCGGCTACACGCCGCGCCTCGCCAAACTGGAAGAGCAGTTCCGCAGCACCCTGTGCAGCCTGACCCCGGACTTCCAGACGAAATACGGCTACACCCGCGACGAGCCGGGTCAGGCCAACATGACCCTGGCCTGCAATGCCGTGGGCCAGGCCCATGACTGCCTGTCGCTGACCCTGGAGATGCCGTTCAAGGACCACGACGATGCGCCAAACCCGCGCACCGGCTGGTCGGGCGAGCGCTCCAAGGCGCTGGCCGGGGCGGTGCTGGAGACGTTGCTGAAGATGGTCGGCGATCTGCGCTGAGCAACCCGGTCCCATTGTGAGAGCGGCCCTTTCGCGAAACAAGGCCGCTCCCACAGGTGTGGTGTTACTCAGAACTGCACATCCAGAATCACACTGTCGGTATAGGTCGCCGCCGGCGGCGTGGCCTGGTCGGTGTACACCTTGGCGTTGTAGTTGAACACCTGGCTCCCGGTCCCGGTCCCCGCCCCGGGGTTCACCTCGGCATCGCTGCTTGAGCGCCGCGCCGCGCCCACCGAGCCCCAGCGCACCGCGCCGGCGCTCTTGAAGATATCGTAGGCCAGGTAGTTGTTGGCGCTGGACTTCATACGCCGCCGCCCGCCCGAGACATTCTGCCCGTCATCCAGCCCCACCGTGTAGTTGCTGCCTTTGGTGCACGACACGCTCACGCTCTGGTTCACCGTGCCGAATCCGGCCACCACCGGCGCGCTGGCGAAGCTGATGTTGGGCGTGGTGATCTGGCAGTCGTTGGTCACAGTGAGGCTGACCAGCAGGGTCTGGTTGCCGCTGCCGATGTCGCGCCCCAGGCAGATGGCACCGATACCAATCCCCGAGCAGTAGTTCCAGCTCCAGGCGATGTTCAGGGTTTCCTGGTACAGGCCGGCGGCGACATTGGCACCGACCACGGTCTTCAGGTACAGCGGCACGGCTTTGGGCGTGGTGCCGTTGAGCAGGCCCAGGGCATCGATGATGCCATTGCGGGCGAAGTCGAACTGCACGCCACGGCTGATCGGATAACTGGTGGTATTGTCGGCGTAGAGCGTATAGGGGATCACATCGCCGGTCGGGCCCACCAGCCCACTGCTGGACGAGGTGAAGGTGGCATAGAAATGATCATTGCTAGTCAACAGCGACAACAGCGAACCGGTGCACTGCAGGCCGGCATTGGTGGTCGAGGCACTCTGCACGGTGGTGCGCACCAGCGTCGAGTTGACCGAGCCGAAGGCCGCCGGCGCGGTGGCCACCGACGCGCACAACGCCCAGGCCGCTCCCGGCAGCGACAGCAGACCCGCCAGGCATCCGCGGATCAGCCAGTTCATCGGCACTCCAACGGGCCGATCAGCGGAATCGGCCCCTGCCCTTCAGGCAGGTCGAAGGCTACCTGGCACTGCCCGCCATCGGCCTTGTCCACCTGCAAGCGATTGTGCGGTGCCAGGTTCTCCAGGTAGACCAACCCATCCCACCCCACCACCGCCTCGCCGCCGCTTTCCTGATGGCGTACCCGGCTGCCCAGCTTGAGTTCCTGCTGGTCAGCATCGACCAGCACCAGGCTCGCCGCCAGCACACGCTTGAGCGGGAACTCCAGCAGGTAGCCGCTGCCACGGCGCACCGCCACGCGTTGCTCCACCTGCGGCGCCAGCACATCGGCAGGCAGGTCCATCGGGTCGATCTCGTACTTGCCGCGGTAGTAGCCGCTGCTGTACGGCACCAACAGGTGGCCGTTGCGGTCGGTGCGACCGATCTGCTGGTTCTCGTAACGCACCGGCACGTCGGCGTAACCGCTGGTGCTGACCACCACGAAGGCGTCGTCAATGCGATTGGCGGCGAACAGGCCTGCATCCATCAGCACCAGCGAGCCACTGGCGTCGGCCCAACGGGTCATTTCGCCGCTGCTGCCGTAGGCGCCCACCTGCAACTGCACCGACTGCAGACGCCAGGTCAGGTCGGCCTGGCGGTAGTCGTCGCGGTTGCCGCCGGTGGCATAGCCCAGGTTGTAGCCCACCCCGCCGCCCACCGGCACCGCCTGGCTGTAGTTGACTCGCTGCAGGTCCTGGCCGTCCTTGCTGCGCTCGGCGCTGAAGGCCAGGGTGCCGCGCAGGTCGAAGGGGATCACCAGCTGCGCCTGCACCGCCCACTGGCTGTCACCGACCTCGCGGTTGGCCGACAGGTACAGGCTGCTGTTGCGCCACAGTGGCTTGCTCCAGCTCAGGTTGATCAGCCGCGTGCGCGTGCCGTCGCCGGCGCGTACGTCGAAATAGCCGGCACCAAGGCTGCCGTAGCGGTCCAGGTTGAGGCTCAGGGTGGCCTGCTCGCTGCGCTGGCTCAGGCGGGTGAAGGGGCTGTCGACCAGCGACAGGTCGGCGTAGTCGCCGTGGCGCTGCACGCGCTGGTAGTTGAAGCCGATGCGCCGGCTGTTGTACTGGTAGCCCAGCGCCACCTGCTGGCCCGTATCGCCTTCGAAACGGCTCTGGGTCAGCGCCGCGTTGAGCACGCCGAAGGTACCCAGGCGCAGGTTGCCACCCAAGCCGCCGAGCATCAGCGACTCGGCGCTCTCGGCATGGGTTTCCAGGGTGAAATAGTCGGACACCCCGTGACGCAAGGTCGCCGAGGCGACCCCCGGGCCATAGGCGAAATCACGCACGGCGTAGTCGCGGCGCAGGCTGCCGGCGGCCACCGAAAAGTCCGACAGCCCCTTGGTCAGCAGGCTACTGGTGACATAAAACGGCAAGGTGGTCGACACCTGCCGGCCGAGGGCGTCGGTGGTCACCACCACCGCTTCGCCGGCGCCATTGATGAACGGCACGTTGGTCAGGGTATAGGGACCCGGCTGCAGTTCAGTGCTGCTGCTCTTGTAGCCGTTGATGAACAGGTCCAGCGAGGTCGGCACGGCAGCTTCGCCGGCAAAGGCCGGCAGCGGATAGGTGACCAGGTCGGGACGGGCGCCGAAGTCGCGGGACAGTTGCAGGCCGCCTACCCGCACCGAGGTAGTCCAGGGCAGCGCACCGGTCACCAGGTCGCCCGCCTCATAGGTGAGCAGGCGCTGCTCGTCGGTGTAGCGGAAGGTGGTGTCGTAGCGCAGGAAACCCTGCCGACCCTGGGCCTGGGCGCCATTGAACGACTGGCGCCACTGCCCGGTGGTGGAGAAGGTGCCCCAGTCGTCGAACAGGCGCAGCTCGTTCCAGGCGGCCAGGTAGCTGCCGCCCTCGTCGGTGTCGTTGAGGTAGGCGTCGTAGTTGAGCAAGGCGCCGAAGCTGCTGCGGGCGTCACTGGCCGGGTACAGGTTGCGCTCGCCGACCTGCTGGTCGGGTAGCCAGGCCGGCGGCACCTGCAGCAGCAGGCGCTGGTTCTGGCTGTCGTAGTCGCTGTGCAAGCCGGGGATCTCGTCCAGGGCCACTTCGCCCTGGGGTTCGCCCGGCAGCCTGATGCCCGCCTCGCGCAAGACCTCGCTGGCCAGGTACAGGCGCCCGGCGCGCTGCTGCACCGGCACCAGCTCAGCCTTGGCCACCTGGTTCACCTGCAGGTCGAGGTACAGCGTGGCGTCGGCGATGGCGGCCTGTTCCGAGGGTGGCGGCGGCAGCTCGTCGGCCACGCCCAGGCCGGGCCCCAGTACCGCCAGGCCCAGGCACAACCGGTGCGTTGCCACCCACACCCAGCTCACACACGACTTCCAACCATTACCGGGTCCTCCCTGGCCCCTGTGATCCGTTCAAGCGCGGCTTATTGCCCCTGTTTGATGGCCTGGGCCACCTCCTGGCCGTTGACCCGTCCCTTGAGCACGCTGGCCGCGCCCGGCGTGGCCGGTGCCGGCCAGCGCATGCTGGCGCCGGGCAGCACGTAGCCGAGCAGCCCCTCTACCAGCGGCCGGTCCTGGCCGGCCTGCTGCAACACCACGTCGGTCAGCCGCGCATGCACCGGCCCCGTGTTGCGCAGCTCGACATAGGGCTTGCCCTGCACCGTCACCGCGCGCCAGCTCAACTGCGGCTTGCCCACGCCCTCTGCACTGCGCCTGCCCTCTGGGTCGGGCTTGCCCCACAGCCCCTCGCCGTAGACGAACAGCGGCACCGAGTAGCGCATCTGCAGGCGGATTGCCGCTTTCGGCCCCTCGCTGGCGGCATCGGTCGGCAGCGGCGAAGGGATCTCGTCGATGATGATGCGGTAGGCCTGCTCCTGGCCCGCGGGCGAGCTGCCGGTGCGGGTCAGGCGGATCAGTTGCTTCTGCCCCGGCGGGATATGGGCCACCGGCGGGCTGCCGATGATCTCGCGCTGGGCCTGGAACTGCTCCTGGTACTCGCCCTGGCGCCAGGCGAACACCCGCACCTGCAGGCTGGTCGGCGCAGAACCACGGTTTTCCAGCCACAGCGCGCCGGCCTTCTGGTCGGCCTCCAGTACCGGGTCGATCGGCCAGATCAGCACCGAAGTGGCCGCGAAGGCCGGTGTACTGGCCAACAGCAGCAGCCCGATGACCCCACGCGCCCAGTTAGCGCCTGCCCCCATGCCCCTCTCCTTCTCTGTTATCCGCAGTGGCCTTTCACCAGGTCACCGTCACTTGTACGACATCGGTGTAGGTCCCCGCCGGCAAGGTGCCGGTCAGGGTGGTACGGCCATAGACCGGCAGCTTGATCGCCGTCGGGTCGCTGTAGCTCACCGCCACGCTGCTGCCGATGCCCAGGCTCTGGCTGAACGCGGCGTCGCGGTACAGCTGGTAGGCCAACAGTTGCGCCCCCCCCGAACGCTTGAGATTGCGCGTGCCGCTGGCGCTGTTCTGGCCGCCGTCCAGGCTCATGCTCAGGGCCACGCCGGGGGTGCACTGGAAGGTCACCGTGCTGCCGCCGAGCGAAGTGCTCAGGGTGGCGGTGGACAGCGCCGAGCTGGTGCCGTAGTCGAGCACGCCATAGGCGGTCACGCCGCCGACCACCAGGCAGCCGGCGACGATCTGTGCCGTCACCTGGAAGGTGCTGGTGGTCACCGCGTGGGCACCCTGCGTCAGCGCCAGGCACAGCCCGACGGCCAGCAGCCGCACCGCGCCCGGCATGGCTCAGAAACTCAGCTCGACCGCCACCGTGTCGGTGTACACCCCGGCCGGCAGGCCGGCCTTGCCACGGGCCTGCCCGTAGAGGTTGACAGTCTGCGCCACGCCCGTGCTGGTCGGCAGGGTGATGGTGCCGTCGATCGCCAGTAATTGAGTGTGCCCGGCGTCGGTGTAGAAGTCGTAAGGCACGAAATTGCCCGCGCCATCGGCCAGTGCCCGGGTGCCCCCGGCAGACTGCGAGTCATGGGCGCCGGCACGCACCTTGATCGTCGGCACCGTGCCTGCCGAGCAGAGAATGCTCATGGCCCCGCCTCCGCCGCCGAGCACCTGGCCATTGGCGGTGGTGAACAGCGAATCCTGGGTGCCGAAGTTGAGGCTGCCGAAGTTCAGCCCCGAGCTGCCGCCACTGCCGTTGACCTGGCAGGCGGCGGTCAGCGTCAGGGTCGAGCTGATGGTGCCGGTCACGGTGGCCGCCTGGGCCTGGGCGGCCAGGGCCAGACCAAGACCGGCGAAGATGTAGCGGGTGAGGTGCTTGGGCATCGGAGTCTCCTTGCGTGTTACCAGTCCAGAGTCACCCTGAGGGTGTCGCGATACAGCCCGGCGGGCAGCGCGCGCGGTTGCGCGACCACCACGCCATAGATGGGCACGGGCACCTGCTGGGTGCCGCTGATGGTGAAGGTACGGGCCTGGCCGATGCCATAACGGCTGTTGCCGCCCGGATCGATGGCCAGTTGGTAGGGAATGAGCTCGCGGCCGTTGCGCAGGCGGCGCACGCCGTCGCCACCGTTCTGCCCGCCGTTGATGCGCACGCTGAAGGCACGCACCTGCGGCGAGCAACTGATCTGCAGGCTGCCCTCGCCGCCGGCCTCGTCGACCCGGCTGGTCAGCGGCTGGTCCCAGGTCGGCCCGCGGGCACCGAAGTCCATCAGGCCCGGGTTGCCCAGGGTAGCCGGTTGCGGGTCGCTGCTGATCTGGCAGGCGGCGCTGATCACCAGCCGTGCCTGGATAAAGCCGGTGGTGGTGCCGTGGGCCGCGCCGCTGGGCAGCAGCAGCGGGCCGAGGGTCAGTAGCAGGATCGAACCACGGTGCAACACGTCCATGAGCATGCAGCCTCCCTACCAGGTGACCGTAACTTTGAGCAGGTCGGCGTACAGCCCGGCGCGGGGGGCCCAGGCCAGCTTGTCGATCCGTGCGTAGAGGGGCAGCTCCACCGAGCCGCTGTCCGGTACCCGCGCCGATTGCGCCACGTCCACCGCCAGCGGCTGATGCCAGGCGGCATCACGGTACAGCCGGTAAGGTATCGGCCGGGCCAGGGCATCGGGGCTTACGAGGTAGCGCACTTCGCCGACGCCGCCGTGCTGGCCGCCATCGACACGCACTTGGTACGGGGTGTCCGGGTTGCACTCCAACCGCGGCGGGCGCTGTGCGAGCAGCACGCCACTGACCGGCGCAGCCGGGCCATCCAGGCGCGCCGCGCTGCCCAGGTCGATGCGCCCCAACGCCTGCGAACCGGCGTCGCGTTGCTGGTTGACCAGCATGCAACCACGCTGCACGCGCACCTGCACTTCGACGAGGAAATCCGCTGCCATGGCGTTGCCACTCAACCACAGGCCCAACAGCAGGGCCACAAAGCGCTCCGTCACCGGTCGATCCTTGTGCGTATGGATTGAGCTTGAGCGTAGCAGCGCGATTGGATCCAAGCCGGGGAAGGCCTACCCCTCTTTGGCATTAATGAAAATGGCAGGGCTGGACCTGTGCTTGCCGGTTTGTGTCACCGGGGCTGCCGCGCAGCCCATCACCGGCAGGGCTCAGAAGGAAATTTTCCGGTCTGGAACGAAACCTCGGCGCCCGCCCACTTTCCAATGACCAGACTCCGGCATGGCGGCCACCATTCTGGTACCGTTCATCCGCAATATTTTGTGCTAGCACATGACTCATGCATGGACGGAACCTACAGGAGAGTCCCGTGACGACCGACCAGACCCCGCTCGACCAGGCGATCGAGCGCTGCGCCCAGGAGCCGATCCAGGTTCCGGGCAGCATTCAGCCCCAGGGTTTCCTGCTGGCTGTTGACGAGAGCACGTTGCGCGTCCTGCAGGCGAGCGAGAACGCCGAGCGATGGTTCGGCATACCCGCAGGCGACCTGCTCGGCCAGGCCTTCCCGGATCTGGTCAGCGCTGACTTCGACCTGAGCGGCCAGCTGGGCTATCTGCCGCAAGGAGACGTCTTCCCTTTTCACATTGGCGACGTGCACTTGCGCCAGGACGCACCCAGCCAGTCATTGCTGCGCGTGCTCGCCCATCGGCATGATCAGGTGCTGATTCTCGAATTCGAATCGAGCCATAAGTCCGAGGGCGTTTATCAGGGGGACTACTATCCGTTGGTGCGCGCTTTCGTCAGCACCTTGCACAAAGCCACCAGCGTCGAGGAACTGCTGCAGCATTCGGTGCGGCAGATCAAACGCCTCACCGGCTTCGGACGGGTCAAGGCCTACAGTTTCGATCCCGAGGGCAACGGCACGGTATTGGCCGAAGAGGCCGACCCTGGCTATCCAAGCTATCTGGGGCTGAGCTTCCCTGCGTCTGACATTCCTCGCCAGGCCCGGGAGTTGTACCGGGTCAATCGCATCCGCCTGATCGAAGATGCCAACTATCAGCCCTCTCCCTTGCTGCCGCCGCTGAACCCGATGACCGGCAAGCCGCTGGACATGAGCTTTGCGGCCCTGCGCAGCGTGTCGCCCGTGCATCTGCAATACATGCGAAACATGGGCACCCTGGCCTCCATGTCGCTGTCCATCGTGGTCGACGGTCGACTATGGGGGCTGGTGTCCTGCCACCACGAGCGCCCCCGACCGGTGGACTTCCAGACGCGCACCGCGTGCGAATTGCTTGCCAGTGTCCTGTCGCTGCAGATCGAGTCACGCGAATCCCACGACCGCACCCGTACCCTGCTTGAGCTGCGTGAGCGCATCGTACGCATGCTGGCGGCGATGGCCGATCGTGACAGCGTGAGCGAAGGCCTGCTCGACCAGCCCGAAGTGCTGCTGGCCTTCGCCGGAGCCAGTGGCGCAGCCATCATCAGCGCCGAGCGCTGCGACCTGATCGGAGACACACCTTCTGCGGCGCAGGTCAATGCCCTGGTGCACTGGCTGGGCGAGCGCGGCGAAGAGGAGGTGTTCCATACCGATAACGTGAGCCGTGACATCGAAGCTCTGCCGGAGCTCGCCAGCTGTGTCGGCGGAGTACTGGCCGTTGCGATCTCGCAGTTGCACTCGCATTACCTGGTGTGGTTTCGCCCTGAGCAAACCCGCCTGGTCAACTGGGCCGGACGGCCGGACAAAGCGATCAGCCCCCAAGGACACCTCAATCCACGCCACAGCTTCGAACGCTGGGAGGAGGAAGTGCGTGGTTTCAGCGCCCCCTGGAGTCCCCTCATCGTCGATGGCGTGCTCGAACTGCGCATGGCCGTATTGGGCATCGTCCTGCGCAAGGCCGAGGAACTGGCGCAACTGGCCGGAGAGCTCAAACGCTCCAACAAGGAACTCGAAGCCTTCTCCTATAGCGTCTCCCACGACCTGCGCGCACCGTTGCGGCATATCGCCGGCTATACCGAGCTGCTGAGCGAAATCGAGGGCGAACACTTGAGCGAACGCGGTCGACGCTTCCTGTCCCACATCGATGAGGCCGCACATTTTGCCGGTTCACTGGTGGACAACCTTCTAAACTTCTCGCAAATGGGACGCTCGGCGCTGCGCTTGGCGGACGTCGACCTCAACACCCTGGTCGATACCATCCGCCAGGAGTTCGAGCCCGATTACCAGGGGCGCGAAATCATCTGGATGGTCGCCTCCATGCCCAAAGTCATCGCGGATCCGGCGTTCATCAACATGGCCCTGTACAATCTCATCGCCAATGCCATCAAATACAGCCGTGGACGCCGCCCCGCGCGTATCGAAATCGGCGCCGTGCAGCACGAACTGGAGACCGAGGTGTACGTGCGCGACAACGGCGTGGGCTTCGACATGGCCTATGCCAACAAGCTTTTCGGTGTGTTCCAGCGCCTGCATCGCATGGAAGAATTCGAAGGGACCGGCATCGGCCTGGCCAGCGTGCGTCGCATCATCGAGCGCCACGACGGCCGGGTCTGGGCTGAAGGCCAGGTCGGCCGGGGCGCCAGCTTCCATTTCACCCTTCCTCGCCATCAACCGCATTCCTGAGGCGTCTGCACCTATCATGCTCAAACCCATTCTGCTGGTCGAAGATAACCCCAGGGACCTGGAGTTGACCCTCCTGGCACTGGAGCGCAGCCAACTGGCCAATGAGGTCATCGTGCTGCGCGATGGCGCCGAAGCCCTGGACTACCTGTTGCGACGCAACACCTACGCCGAGCGTGACGATGGCAACCCGGCGGTGCTGCTGCTTGATCTGAAGCTGCCCAAGGTTGATGGCCTTGAGGTACTCAAGCAAGTGCGCGATACCGCCGAGTTGCGCAGCATCCCGACGGTCATGCTGACCTCCTCGCGAGAAGAACCCGACCTATTGCGCGCCTACGAACTGGGCGTCAATGCCTACGTGGTCAAGCCCGTGGAGTTCAAGGAGTTCGTGGCAGCGATCTCCGATCTGGGCGTGTTCTGGGCGGTACTCAATGAACCGCCGCCCGGCTCGCTGCGCCTGAACAGGCGCGGCAGCAATTGAGTCAGCTGGCAATGCAAGGCGCACCACTCAGCCTGCTGCTGGTCGAAGACAGCTCGATGGACGCCGAGCTGACGCTTTTGTGCCTGGAACGCAGCGGGCTGCAGGTCCAGTCACGGCTGGTGTTCGACCATGTCGGCGTCGAGCATGCCCTGCGCGAAGACAGCTACGACCTGATCCTGTGCGACTGTGTGCTACCGGGCTCATCGGGCACTGATGTACTGGCCATTGTCCAGCGCCTGGCACCGGACATACCGTTCATCTTCCTTTCCGGCATCTATGGCGAAGAGCATGCGGTCGAGATGATCCGCCTGGGCGCCACCGACTACGTACTGAAGAAGAACCTGCCCCTGCTGCCCAAGGCAGTGCACCGGGCATTGACAGAGGTACACGAGCGCCAGCGTCGGCGCCGTGCCGAGGAGGCACTGGCCGACGTCGAGGCCCGGGCGCGCATCGCCATCGACGCGGCAGGCATGGGCAGCTGGGACTTCCGCCCGCAGGAGAACCTGCTGCTGTGGGATGACCGTTGCAAGACGCTGTTCGGCCTTCCCACCGAGACGCAAATGACCCTCGAGGTGTTCTACGACGGTATCTTCCACGAAGACCTGGCAAGGGTCCGCGCAGCCGTTGAGCAGGCCATGCGCCCGGACAGTGACGGCCTGTACCGCGCAGAGTTCCGTATCGCCCAGCCCAATGGCCTGGAGCCTCGCTGGCTGCTTTCCAGCGGCCAGAGCCAGTTCGTCGACAACCGATGCGTTCGCTTCTCCGGGGTATTGCAGGATATTCACCAGCAACGCCAGGCCACGCGCGCCTTGGAACAGCTCAACGAAATGCTGGGTGAGCGGGTCGAGCAGCGTACCCGGGAACGCGACCGCGCATGGGAGTTGTCCCAGGACCTGCTGGCAGTACTGAACAAGGACCTGACGCCGGTCACCCTGAACCCGGCCTGGGAAGCCAGCCTGGGCTTCACCCGCGAACGCCTGGGCCAGACTTCGCTTCTGCAACTGGTGCTCGAAAGCGACCAGCAGGCACTACTCGCAGAACTGGCCGCGTTGTCCTCGGGTAACACCAGCGCCCGCTTCGTCGGGCGTATCCTGCATGCCAATGGCCAACCACGCTGGCTGTCCTGGGTGGTGGTTCCTGATGACAGCCTGCTGTACGTGGTCGCCCGGGACATAACCAGCGAACGCGAAGCTACACTGGAACTGGCCAAGGCCAACGAGAACCTGCGCGAACAAATTGCCGAACGCGAACGCATAGAGGCAACACTGCAACAGATGCAGCGCCTGGAAGCTGTCGGCCAGCTCACCGCAGGCGTGGCGCACGACTTCAACAATCTGCTGACGGTCATTCTCACCGGCGCCAGCTTTCTCCAACGCGATCTGGACAAAGGCTCACTGGACAAGGCCCTCACCCGCCTTCAGCACATCCGCGAAGCCGGTGAGCGCGGAGCCAAGCTGACTGCGCAATTGCTGGCATTCTCCCGCAAACAGCGACTCGAACCGGTGCCAGTGAACCTCAACCGCACCCTGTCCGGGTTGGAGGAGCTGTTGCGACGCACACTGGGCGGCAACATTTCGGTGCGGCTGGACCTGGATACCCGCCTTTGGCGGGCGTTGACCGATATTACCCAGACCGAAATGATCATCCTCAACCTTGCCATCAATGCCCGTGACGCGATGCCCGACGGCGGTCAACTGACGCTGGCCACCCGCAACGGCCGGATCAGTGCCCGCCCTCTGCGCCCGGAAGACCCGGATCCGGGCGAATACGTTGTACTGTCGATTCGCGATACCGGCTGCGGCATGAGTGAAGAAGTGCTGGCCAAGGTGTTCGAGCCCTTCTTCACCACCAAGGACATCGGCAAGGGCTCAGGCCTGGGGCTGGCCCAGGTGTTCGGCTTCGCCAAGCAGTCAGGCGGTGGCGTGCGCATCGATACCGCGCTGGGGCGCGGCACACAGGTCAGTGTCTACCTGCCCGCGGTGCATCAACCGGAGGCGCCGGCAACCCAGGAACAAAGTACGCAGGCTTTGCCGGCGCGGCCTGCCGGCAGGCGCAGTGTGCTGCTGGTGGATGACGACCATCTGGTACGCGAGATGATGAGCGACGTTCTGCTGCGCCATGGCTATCAGGTGCGTCAGGCGCACAGCAGCGAGCAGGCATTGGCACTGCTGAACGATGAAATAGAGGTGCTACTCACCGATTTTGCCATGCCGGAATTCAATGGTGCGCAACTGGCGCTGGCTGCGCGTCAGCGCTTCCCTGACCTGCCCGTGGTATTCCTGACGGGGTATGCCGAGTTGCAGGGGCTGGAACTGCCCGGCAGCCTGGTGATTCAGAAACCGGTAAGCGAGCATGCTCTTGCCCAGGCACTGGCCGAGCTTCTGGAAAATAGATAGGCAGAAACGAAAAAATCGCCGAAAGGCGATTTGGGGAGAGTGTACAGCTTGAAAATGGCAGGGGCGGCTGGATTCGAACCAACGCATGGCAGGATCAAAACCTGCTGCCTTACCGCTTGGCGACGCCCCTGTATCGGATCTGGCAAGTGAATCAATCACCGCCTCACTGACAACTCCTTGCAGCACCGTGAGTTGCTGCTTGGGAATGGCCGGCACTTTAACAACCTTTTTTCGAAGTGGAAAGCTTTTTTTTAAAAAAATCGCAGAAAAACAGCAGGTTACTTGTAGCGAACCTTTTCGCGGGGTTTCTGCCCGTGAGCGACCAGGACGACCATTCGTCGTAATTCCCCCGCCTCGCTTCAACACAATTACGTTCCTCCCTTCCAATCAGATAGACCCCGTCGGCGCATCACAAGGAGGACGCCATGCCCGTTTCCCACGACCTCTACCAGGACTTGCACTACCCTCGCGAGATCGTCCAGCAGCGACGCCAACGCGACCCGCAGCTCGACCGCCTGCTCGACGAGTACATGGACATCGACAACCAGGTCCTGGCCGCCGAGTCGATCTCGGCGGGCAACTTCCAGGACGACGACTTGCGCCATCTCAAGGAGCGTCGCCTGGCGATCAAGTACATGATCGAACGCCAGCTGGAGCACAAGGCATGACCTATCGCATTTCACGATCATTGCCCGGTGGATTCTCGATTGGTCAAAATGCACGGCGTCGCGCAAGCTATGCCCTGCCCCAGTTCCGCTCCGAGGAGCCTGCCACTTGCCCACCTGGATTCGCGCACCCTTGCGCCTGCTCGGCCAGCGTTTGCGCCACGAACCGCCTGCGGATACCACCCTTGCGGACAATTTCCAGGACCGCGCGACCGAACGCGGCTACACCCTGAGTGACGGGCAACGCCGGGTGATCACGGCGATGGCCGCGCAGCTGGCCGCATTCGCGACAGGCCAGGCACGCAGCCTGTACCTGTACGGCGCGGTCGGGCGCGGCAAGAGCTGGCTGCTCGATGGTTTCTTCCAGGCCGTGCCGACTGCAGCCAAGCGTCGCCTGCACTTTCACGACTTTTTCGCCCGCCTGCACCAGGGAATGCATCGCTATCGAGCGCTGGACAACGCCCTAGGGGCAACCCTCGACGAGCTGCTGGGGGATTGCCAGGTGTTGTGCTTCGACGAGTTCCACGTCCACGACATCGGCGACGCCATGCTGCTCACCCGGCTGTTCGATGCCCTGTTCGCCCGTGGCGTGCTCCTGCTGGTCACCTCCAACTACGCCCCTGAGGGACTGCTGCCCAACCCGCTGTACCACCAGCGCTTCCTGCCGGTGATCCGCCTGATCAACAGCCGCATGCAGGTGCTGGAGGTGGACGGGGACACGGATTTTCGCAGCCTGCCGGCCAACCGCGCGCATCAGCGATTTACCCAAGGGCATTATGTCTGGCCGGGCGATGCGCAGCAGCGCGAGCGCTTGCGGCTACCCATGCCGCAGCCGCTGCAACTGGAGGTCAACCAGCGCCCATTGCGCGTCCTGGCCAGCAACGGACGCCAGGTCGTGTTCAGCTTCCACGACCTGTGCGAACAGCCTACCGCGGTGATCGACTACCTAGCCCTGGCCGAGCGCTACGACCACTGGATCATCGAGGGCCTGTACGATCTGGCCGAGTGCTCGCTGGCGGCGCAGCAGCGCTTCGTCAACCTGGTGGACGTGCTGTACGACCAAGATCGCCAAGTGACGGTGATCGCCAAGCGGTCACTGGAACAAAGCCTGGGTGGGGCGCTGGCCGACCTCATGCGCACCCGCAGCCGGCTGGGGCAGTTGCACCAGGCCGGTCCGACCTGACCCTGCGCTCCGACGAACCCACTCCCACGTCATGTTCTGCCCCTGAGGATTGCGTGAGAGCGGGCTTGCGCCGCGATGACTTCAACTCGCCCTGGGCAGATCAGACAGCACCCCCTCGATCTCCGCCAGCACCGCCGGATCGTCCAAGGTCGAGGGCGGCACGTAGTCCTGCCCATCGGCGATCTTGCGCAGTACCGCCCGCAGGATCTTGCCCGAGCGGGTCTTGGGCAGGCGTTTCACCAAGCGCACTCGGTTGAAGCAAGCCAGCGCGCCGATCTGCTCGCGCACGCTGGCCACCAGCTCACCCTGCAACTGCGTCTCGCCAATGCCCTGGCCGTCCTTGAGCACCACCAGCGCCAACGGCACCTGGCCCTTGATCTCGTCGTGCACACCGATCACCGCGCACTCGGCCACCGCCGGATGACGCGCCACCAGGTCCTCCATTTCGCCAGTCGACAGCCGATGCCCGGAGACGTTGATCACGTCATCGGTGCGTCCCATGATGTAAACGAAGCCGTCCTCGTCCAGATAACCGCCGTCGCCAGTGTGGTAATAGCCCGGGTAGCTGTGCAGGTACGCCTGCAGGTAGCGCTCGTGATCGCCCCACAGCGTCTGGCTGCACCCCGGCGGCAGCGGCAGGGCGATGACGATCGCGCCCTGCTGGTTGGGCCCCAGCGGCTTGCCGTCGTCGTCCAGCACCTGCACGTGATAACCCGGTACCGCACGGTTGCTCGACCCAGGCCGCGCCGCGCTGCCTTCAAGGCCAACGCAAGGCGCGGTCACCGGCCAACCGGTCTCGGTCTGCCACCAATGGTCGTGCACCGGCTTGCCGCTGACCCGCTCGAGCCATTCATGGGTACTCGAGTCGAGCTTTTCACCGGCCAGGAACAGTTGGCGCAGCGAGCCCAGGTCATGGCGACGGATCAACTCGCCTTCCGGGTCTTCTTTGCGAATCGCGCGCATGGCGGTGGGCGCACAGAACAAGCCGTTGACCTTGTACTGCTCGACCACCCGCCAGTAGGCCGAGGCATCCGGAGTACGAATCGGCTTGCCCTCATAAAACACCGTGGTGCAGCCGCTCATCAGCGGCCCGTAGACAATCAGTGAATGACCCACCACCCAACCCACATCGGAAATCCCCCACCACACATCACCCGCCTGCATGCCGTAGACATGACGCATGGCGTAGCACAGGGCGACTGCGTTGCCGCCATTCTCGCGCACGATGCCCTTGGGTTTGCCGGTGGTGCCGGAGGTGTACATGATGTACAGCGGGTCACCCGCGTCGAGCGCCACCGGCGCTACCGGCTCGACGCCAACCAGCGCTTGCTGCCAGTCCAGGTCGCGCCCGGCCTGCAGCTCGGCGCGCGCCTGCGGACGCTGCAGCACCAGTACATGCCGCGGCTGATGACGGGCCAACTGCAGGGCGCGATCGACCAGGGGCTTGTATTCAATCACCCGGTCGAATTCCAGGCCGCAGGATGCCGTCAGCAGCAGCGTCGGTCGAGCATCGTCGATGCGCAGGGCGAGCTCGTTGGCGGCAAAACCGCCGAATACCACCGAGTGCACCGCGCCGATGCGGGCGCAGGCGAGCATGGCCATCGCCGCCTGGGGCACCATTGGCATGTAGATGATCACCCCGTCCCCCTTGCCCACGCCCAGCGAGCGCAGCAGCCCGGCCAGGCGCGCCACCTCGTCGCGCAGCTGGTGGTAGGTGAAGGTCTGCTGCACGCCGGTCACGGGCGAATCGTAGATCAACGCCATCTGTTCGCCGCGGCCCTGCTCGATCTGATGATCGAGGGCCAGGTGACAGCTGTTGAGGCGCCCATCAGCGAACCAGCTGTGGGTGCCGTCGGCGTTCTGCTGCAGGGTCAGGGTAGGCTTGCGCTGCCAGGCCAGCTGTTCGGCCTGGGCCTGCCAGAAGGTGGCGGGATCGGTGATGGAATGGGCGTAGCTGTGCTGATAAGTCATTGGTTCGCAACCCGGTACTTGTTGTTATTGAAGGGCGAACCCTGAGTATGGACCGGCGCGGCCCGCCCGCCATCGGACTTAAGTCGCAACCCATATGCAGATTTGCCGCACCTGTCTGCTTACAATGGCCACTCATCAAGACAGAACAGCCTATGCATACCCTCGACGACCTACGCGCCGGCCGCCTGCGCGGCATCACTCGCCTCAATCTCTGCCAGGACTTGATCGATTTCCCTCGGGAGATCTTTGACCTGGCCGACAGCCTCGAGGTACTGGACCTCTCCGGCAACAGGCTGAGCGAACTGCCCGACGACCTGCACCGCTTGAATCGCCTCAAGGTGCTGTTCTGCTCGAACAACCGATTCACCCACCTGCCTCACGCCATTGGCCGTTGCCAAGCCCTGCAGACAGTGGGTTTCAGGAACAACCGCATCACCCGGGTCGACGCCCAGGCGCTGCCGCGCTCGTTGCGCTCGCTGGTGCTGACAGAAAACGCACTGGAGCAATTGCCCGAGGCCTTGGGCAATTGCCCACAGCTGCAGAAGCTGATGCTCGCCGGCAACCGGCTCACCACCCTGCCTGAAGGCCTGGCCAATTGCGTACGGCTGGAGTTGCTGCGCGTGGCCAGCAACCGGCTGGACACCCTGCCCGACTGGCTGCTGCGCATGCCGCGCCTGGCTTGGTTGGCCTACGCCGACAATCCCCTGCCGCCAGGTTTTGTCGCCCCTGTAACGCAGGAGAACTGCCCCTCCCTTCACTGGAAGGATATCCGCCTGGAAGAAGAGCTTGGCCGTGGTGCCTCTGGAGTGATCCACCGTGCGCACTGGAACGGCCAGGCGGCACCGGTGGCGGTCAAGCTGTACAAAGGCGCGATTACCAGCGATGGTTCGCCGCTGGCGGAGATGAGCGCCTGTATCGCCGCCGGTGACCACCCCCAGTTGGTACGCCTGGCCGGGCGCATCGACGACCACCCGCAGCAGCTTCCGGCGCTGGTGATGCAATTGATCGATTCGCACTGGTCGAACCTGGCCGGCCCACCCAGCCTAGACAGCTGCACCCGTGACCGTTACCCCGGCACACGAGAACTGACCTTGCCAGCATTGCGACACCTCGTTGCCGGTATTGCCTCGGTCTGCGCCCACCTGCACAGTCGAGGCTTGAATCACGGCGATCTGTATGCCCACAACATCCTGTTCGATGCGAATGGCCAGTGCCTGCTGGGCGACTTCGGCGCCGCCTCGTTCCATCCACAGGACGACAGTCTCCCCGCACGCGCGCTCGAACGCCTGGAAACAAGGGCTTTCGGCATTCTTGTCGAGGAACTGCTGGTACGCTGCGACAAGCCCGATACAGTGTTAGGGGAACTGGCTGAACGCTGCCAGCAACCCGATGTACTGGCCCGTCCATCTTTCAACGAACTGGCGACACAACTCGCGTAAAGACCTGTGCGGCCCCTTTCCGACCGGTCCGACGCCTCGGCAAGGCCGCTCCTACCGGGAGCGCGGCGTTCGCGCCTGGAACGCGGAAAAGACAAAACCCCTACCTGCTCGCGCAGATAGGGGTTTTGCGAAATGAATCTTGACGATGACCTACTCTCACATGGGGAAGCCCCACACTACCATCGGCGATGCATCGTTTCACTACTGAGTTCGGGATGGGATCAGGTGGTTCCAATGCTCTATGGTCGTCAAGAAATTCTGTTGCCAGAATGTCTTAGGAACACTCTTGGCTAATTCGGATATGTGAATTTGTGGTCGTACGAACTTTCGGATCTTTCGTCTTCACCACCACAATCTGCGTAGCAGATTGCTTGGGTGTTATATGGTCAAGCCTCACGGGCAATTAGTATTGGTTAGCTCAACGCCTCACAGCGCTTACACACCCAACCTATCAACGTCGTAGTCTTCGACGGCCCTTCAGGGAGCTCAAGGCTCCAGTGAGATCTCATCTTGAGGCAAGTTTCCCGCTTAGATGCTTTCAGCGGTTATCTCTTCCGAACATAGCTACCCGGCAATGCCACTGGCGTGACAACCGGAACACCAGAGGTTCGTCCACTCCGGTCCTCTCGTACTAGGAGCAGCCCCTCTCAAATCTCAAACGTCCACGGCAGATAGGGACCGAACTGTCTCACGACGTTCTAAACCCAGCTCGCGTACCACTTTAAATGGCGAACAGCCATACCCTTGGGACCGGCTTCAGCCCCAGGATGTGATGAGCCGACATCGAGGTGCCAAACACCGCCGTCGATATGAACTCTTGGGCGGTATCAGCCTGTTATCCCCGGAGTACCTTTTATCCGTTGAGCGATGGCCCTTCCATACAGAACCACCGGATCACTAAGACCTACTTTCGTACCTGCTCGACGTGTGTGTCTCGCAGTCAAGCGCGCTTTTGCCTTTATACTCTACGACCGATTTCCGACCGGTCTGAGCGCACCTTCGTACTCCTCCGTTACTCTTTGGGAGGAGACCGCCCCAGTCAAACTACCCACCATACACTGTCCTCGATCCGGATAACGGACCTGAGTTAGAACCTCAAGGTTGCCAGGGTGGTATTTCAAGGATGGCTCCATGAGAACTGGCGTCCCCACTTCAAAGCCTCCCACCTATCCTACACAAGCAAGCTCAAAGTCCAGTGCAAAGCTATAGTAAAGGTTCACGGGGTCTTTCCGTCTAGCCGCGGATACACTGCATCTTCACAGCGATTTCAATTTCACTGAGTCTCGGGTGGAGACAGCGCCGCCATCGTTACGCCATTCGTGCAGGTCGGAACTTACCCGACAAGGAATTTCGCTACCTTAGGACCGTTATAGTTACGGCCGCCGTTTACCGGGGCTTCGATCAAGAGCTTCGCTTGCGCTAACCCCATCAATTAACCTTCCGGCACCGGGCAGGCGTCACACCCTATACGTCCACTTTCGTGTTTGCAGAGTGCTGTGTTTTTAATAAACAGTCGCAGCGGCCTGGTATCTTCGACCGGCGTGGGCTTACGCAGCAAGTGCTTCACCCTCACCGGCGCACCTTCTCCCGAAGTTACGGTGCCATTTTGCCTAGTTCCTTCACCCGAGTTCTCTCAAGCGCCTTGGTATTCTCTACCTAACCACCTGTGTCGGTTTGGGGTACGGTTCCCAGTTATCTGAAGCTTAGGAGCTTTTCTTGGAAGCATGGCATCAACCACTTCGCGCTCTAAAGAGCACTCGTCATCAGCTCTCGGCCTTGAAATCCCGGATTTGCCTAAGATCTCAGCCTACCACCTTAAACTTGGACAACCAACGCCAAGCTGGCCTAGCCTTCTCCGTCCCTCCATCGCAATAACTGGAAGTACAGGAATATTAACCTGTTTTCCATCGACTACGCTTTTCAGCCTCGCCTTAGGGACCGACTAACCCTGCGTCGATTAACGTTGCGCAGGAAACCTTGGTCTTTCGGCGTGCGAGTTTTTCACTCGCATTGTCGTTACTCATGTCAGCATTCGCACTTCTGATACCTCCAGCAAGCTTCTCAACTCACCTTCACAGGCTTACAGAACGCTCCTCTACCGCGTCATCAAAGATGACACCCGTAGCTTCGGTGCATGGTTTGAGCCCCGTTACATCTTCCGCGCAGGCCGACTCGACTAGTGAGCTATTACGCTTTCTTTAAAGGGTGGCTGCTTCTAAGCCAACCTCCTAGCTGTCTAAGCCTTCCCACATCGTTTCCCACTTAACCATGACTTTGGGACCTTAGCTGACGGTCTGGGTTGTTTCCCTTTTCACGACGGACGTTAGCACCCGCCGTGTGTCTCCCATGCTCGGCACTTGTAGGTATTCGGAGTTTGCATCGGTTTGGTAAGTCGGGATGACCCCCTAGCCGAAACAGTGCTCTACCCCCTACAGTGATACATGAGGCGCTACCTAAATAGCTTTCGAGGAGAACCAGCTATCTCCGAGCTTGATTAGCCTTTCACTCCGATCCACAGGTCATCCGCTAACTTTTCAACGGTAGTCGGTTCGGTCCTCCAGTCAGTGTTACCTAACCTTCAACCTGCCCATGGATAGATCGCCCGGTTTCGGGTCTATACCCAGCGACTAAAGCGCCCTATTAAGACTCGCTTTCGCTACGCCTCCCCTATTCGGTTAAGCTCGCCACTGAATATAAGTCGCTGACCCATTATACAAAAGGTACGCAGTCACCTAACAAAGTAGGCTCCCACTGCTTGTACGCATACGGTTTCAGGTTCTATTTCACTCCCCTCTCCGGGGTTCTTTTCGCCTTTCCCTCACGGTACTGGTTCACTATCGGTCAGTCAGTAGTATTTAGCCTTGGAGGATGGTCCCCCCATGTTCAGACAAAGTTTCTCGTGCTCCGTCCTACTCGATTTCACTGGCAAGAGATTTTCGTGTACGGGGCTATCACCCACTATGGCCGCACTTTCCAGAGCGTTCCACTAATCTCAAACCAGCTTAAGGGCTGGTCCCCGTTCGCTCGCCACTACTAAGGGAATCTCGGTTGATTTCTTTTCCTCAGGGTACTTAGATGTTTCAGTTCCCCTGGTTCGCCTCTTGCACCTATGTATTCAGTACAAGATAACCAGCTTATGCTGGCTGGGTTCCCCCATTCAGAGATCTCTGGATCACAGTCTGTTTGCCGACTCCCCAAAGCTTATCGCAGGCTACCACGTCTTTCATCGCCTCTGACTGCCAAGGCATCCACCGTATGCGCTTCTTCACTTGACCATATAACCCCAAGCAATCTGGTTATACTGTGAAGACGACATTCGCCGAAAATTCGCATGTTGCTCATTGCTGAGCAGAACTCACAAATTTTACCTTAGCCTGAATAACCAGCAGTGAAACTGGTATTCAGTCTATCTATCACATATCCGAATTTTTAAAGAACGATCTGACAAAAGTCAGAAATCAACATTCATCACCGAATGTTCATTTCTAAGTTCTGAGCAGTGCTGCGAAACCTGAAAGAGTGGTGGAGCCAAGCGGGATCGAACCGCTGACCTCCTGCGTGCAAGGCAGGCGCTCTCCCAGCTGAGCTATGGCCCCATTTGACCAGCCGCACCAAGTAATTGGTAGGTCTGGGCAGATTTGAACTGCCGACCTCACCCTTATCAGGGGTGCGCTCTAACCAACTGAGCTACAGACCTATAACAGGGTCGCGTTACAGCATCGTCTTTACACAATGAATCAAGCAATTCGTGTGGGAGCTCATCAGCAGGCTGATGTCTTCGATTAAGGAGGTGATCCAGCCGCAGGTTCCCCTACGGCTACCTTGTTACGACTTCACCCCAGTCATGAATCACACCGTGGTAACCGTCCCCCCGAAGGTTAGACTAGCTACTTCTGGTGCAACCCACTCCCATGGTGTGACGGGCGGTGTGTACAAGGCCCGGGAACGTATTCACCGCAACATTCTGATTTGCGATTACTAGCGATTCCGACTTCACGCAGTCGAGTTGCAGACTGCGATCCGGACTACGATCGGTTTTGTGAGATTAGCTCCACCTCGCGGCTTGGCAACCCTCTGTACCGACCATTGTAGCACGTGTGTAGCCCAGGCCGTAAGGGCCATGATGACTTGACGTCATCCCCACCTTCCTCCGGTTTGTCACCGGCAGTCTCCTTAGAGTGCCCACCATAACGTGCTGGTAACTAAGGACAAGGGTTGCGCTCGTTACGGGACTTAACCCAACATCTCACGACACGAGCTGACGACAGCCATGCAGCACCTGTGTCAGAGTTCCCGAAGGCACCAATCCATCTCTGGAAAGTTCTCTGCATGTCAAGGCCTGGTAAGGTTCTTCGCGTTGCTTCGAATTAAACCACATGCTCCACCGCTTGTGCGGGCCCCCGTCAATTCATTTGAGTTTTAACCTTGCGGCCGTACTCCCCAGGCGGTCAACTTAATGCGTTAGCTGCGCCACTAAAATCTCAAGGATTCCAACGGCTAGTTGACATCGTTTACGGCGTGGACTACCAGGGTATCTAATCCTGTTTGCTCCCCACGCTTTCGCACCTCAGTGTCAGTATCAGTCCAGGTGGTCGCCTTCGCCACTGGTGTTCCTTCCTATATCTACGCATTTCACCGCTACACAGGAAATTCCACCACCCTCTACCATACTCTAGCTCGCCAGTTTTGGATGCAGTTCCCAGGTTGAGCCCGGGGCTTTCACATCCAACTTAACGAACCACCTACGCGCGCTTTACGCCCAGTAATTCCGATTAACGCTTGCACCCTCTGTATTACCGCGGCTGCTGGCACAGAGTTAGCCGGTGCTTATTCTGTCGGTAACGTCAAAACAGCAAGGTATTAACTTACTGCCCTTCCTCCCAACTTAAAGTGCTTTACAATCCGAAGACCTTCTTCACACACGCGGCATGGCTGGATCAGGCTTTCGCCCATTGTCCAATATTCCCCACTGCTGCCTCCCGTAGGAGTCTGGACCGTGTCTCAGTTCCAGTGTGACTGATCATCCTCTCAGACCAGTTACGGATCGTCGCCTAGGTGAGCCATTACCTCACCTACTAGCTAATCCGACCTAGGCTCATCTGATAGCGCAAGGCCCGAAGGTCCCCTGCTTTCTCCCGTAGGACGTATGCGGTATTAGCGTTCCTTTCGAAACGTTGTCCCCCACTACCAGGCAGATTCCTAGGCATTACTCACCCGTCCGCCGCTGAATCAAGGAGCAAGCTCCCGTCATCCGCTCGACTTGCATGTGTTAGGCCTGCCGCCAGCGTTCAATCTGAGCCATGATCAAACTCTTCAGTTCAATACTGCTTGGGTTTTTAAGAAACCCTAAACTTGGCTCAGCAATCTCAAATGACTATGTGATTTCTCGCATGGCCACTTGTGATGCTGATAATCTTGGCGACGATCAGTCCGTACTCACAAGCACCCACACGAATTGCTTGATTCAATTTGTTAAAGAGCGTTTGACTGAGAGCGTTTCGTCTCAACCGAGGCGCGCATTCTACGCTTTCCTCATTTGCTGTCAAGCGTTTATTTTGAGGTTTTTAACGAAGAACTCGTTTCACTTCAAACACTTGACTCGCTGCGATCTCTCGTAGCGGGAGGCAAATCATACAGCGTTACAACCTGCTGTCAACTGCCTTTCTCACCGCTGCCGATCGTTAGACCGAAGCACCTCCGCCACCCTCTTCAACAATCAACTCATTGATATTAAAGGAGTTTTTCGTTCCGATGTCGCTGGAAGTGGGGCGCATTATAAGGGGATCTGAAAGCCCGTCAACCTTTTATTTCAAGCATATGAAAAGTACCCCTTCAGGAGCCGCCAGCCACTCGCCGCAACCTTCATCTGCACACCAATACCAACCTTGCCAACCCTTCCATCAGTGCGCACTATATTGCACACCCTTGCGCGCACTAAAACGGAAGCCTCCATGAACACCCCAAACCGCAGCCTGGCCGCCACGCTGTTCCCCATCGGCCTGCTGCTGATCGCCATGGCCTCCATCCAGTCCGGCGCTTCGCTGGCCAAGAGCATGTTCCCCATCGTCGGCGCCCAAGGCACCACCGCCCTGCGACTCATCTTCGCCAGCGTGATCATGCTCCTGTTGCTGCGCCCCTGGCGTGCTCGCCTGGATGCCAGCACCCTGCGCAGCGTGATTATCTACGGCATGGCCCTGGGCGGCATGAATTTCCTCTTCTATATGTCATTGCGCAGCGTGCCGCTGGGTATCGCTGTCGCCCTTGAATTCACCGGACCGCTTGCCGTGGCGCTATGGGCCTCGCGACGGGCACTGGACTTCCTATGGATCGCCCTGGCGGTCGCCGGCCTGCTGCTGTTGATTCCCGTCGGCCAGACCGACGGCGGGCTGGACCCGATCGGCGCCGGCTATGCCCTAGGGGCCGGCGTGTGCTGGGCGTTGTACATCCTCTACGGGCAAAAGGCCGGAGCCGAGAACGGTATCCAGACCGCGGCCTTGGGTGTGGTGATCGCAGCCCTGTTCGTCGCCCCGATTGGAATCGCCCACGCCGGCAGCGCCTTGCTGACACCCGCGCTGCTACCCGTGGCCCTGGGCGTGGCCATCCTGTCGACAGCTCTGCCTTACAGCCTGGAAATGGTCGCCTTGACCCGCATGCCCGCCCGTACCTTCGGCACATTGATGAGCATCGAGCCGGCCTTTGGCGCACTGTCCGGACTACTCTTCCTGGGCGAGAAGCTTACCCTTTGGCAATGGCTGGCAATCCTTGCCATCATCACTGCCTCTGTAGGTGCGACCCTGTCGATGAAACGGGATGCGGCCCCGGCCGTGGCCGCCGACTGATTTGAGAAATATTTGCATTTAGAAGGCTTGCAACCTTGTACCGCCCGCCGTGGCTGATTAAGCTGTCACCCAAATATAATCTTGACGCTATCTACTGAGCGGTACATGGACGCTGGGGACCATCAGGGAAGAGACAAGGCGCAAACCACAGGCCCGTGAGTGCAGTTGGGCCAAATAAGGACAGGAATGAAACGTATTTTTCTCATCCTGGCCATCCTGGCCATCGCTGGATGCGCCGCGACAGCCAATACCGAAGTGAAGCGAGGGAAGAAGGGCCTGCATATCAACTGCTCGGGGCTCTCCTCGTCATGGGACAAGTGCTACAGCAAGGCCGCCAGCTCCTGCGGCAGCAAAGGCTACAAGGTAATCGCCCGGTCCGGCGACACCGACGAAGAGCCTGGCGACTATGTGTTCGGCATCAATCCGGCCGGCTATACCAGCCGTAGCATGATCGTGATTTGCAAGTAACCGATAAACAAAGGGCAGCCAATGGCTGCCCTTTTTGTTACCAGCACACCATGCTCACAGCGCGGAAGTGCGTCGCTCCAGCCACGCTAGCGCCTCGCCTTCCAGCAACGGCGCCAGTCGCTCCCGCACCGTCTGGTGGTAACGGTTCAACCAGGCGATGTCTTCACTGCCCAGCGTCTCGACCAGCAGACAGCGGGTGTCGATTGGACACAGGGTCAAAGTCTCGAACGAAAGGAACTCACCGAACTCGCTGGTACCGGCCTCGCGGTTGACCACCAGGTTCTCGATCCGCACGCCCCACTGCCCCGGGCGGTAGGTGCCGGGCTCGATGGAACTGATCATGCCCGGCTGCATGGCCGTCTGCGGTGTGGCCGCGGCCTGGTAGGCAATCACTTGCGGGCCTTCGTGCACATTCATGAAATAGCCGACACCGTGACCGGTGCCATGGCCGTACTCGACCTGATCGGCCCAGATCGGTGCCCGGGCGATGGCATCAAGCAGCGGCGAGAGTATCCCACGCGGGAACCTGGCCCGCGACAGGGCGATCATGCCCTTGAGCACCCGGGAGCAATCGGCCTTCTGCTCATGGCTCGGCTCGCCGATCGGCACCATCCGCGTAATATCGGTGGTCCCGCCCAGGTACTGGCCGCCCGAGTCGATCAACAGCAGGCCATTGCCCTCAATGACGGCATGGGACTCTTCGGTGGCGCGGTAGTGCGGCATTGCGCCGTTTGCATTGTACGCCGCGATGGTCGAAAAGCTCAGCGACACAAAGCCAGGACGACGGGCACGGGCTGCGCTCAACTGGTCGTCGATGGTCAGTTCGGTGATCGGTTGCACGCCGAGGTTCGCTTCGAACCAGGCGAAGAATTCGCATAGCGCCGCGCCATCCTGCTCCATGGCCTGGCGAATATGAACGAGATCCCCTTCTCCCTTGCACGATTTGCTCAGGGTGGTCGGGTTGATACTCTCAACCAGTCGCACCTGCTCGTGCAAATTGTCCAGCAGGCCGCGAGTAACCCGCGCCGGGTCCACCAGCAGACTGGCTGCTGCCGGAATCGCGGCCAACGCGTCGTTGACCTCAGCGTAGTCGCGGACCTCGATGCCATCGGCCGCCAGTACCTGGCGCAGGTGGCCGTCGACCTTGTCACGCCCGACAAACAGGAACGCCTCGTCCTGGCTGACCAGCGCGAAGGAAACGAACACGGGGTTGTAGGAGACATCGCTACCACGCAGGTTGAACAGCCAGGCGATGTCGTCGAGGGTGGCGATAAAGTGCCAATCGGCGCCCTTTTCCCGCAGCGTGCTGCGCAGTTCAACGAGTTTTTGCGCACGGTTGACCGTGGCATGGGGTGGCAGGTGCTGGTACACCGGATTACCCGGCAGCGAGGGGCGGTCAACCCATACCCGATCCAGCAGGTCAAGATCGGTGCGCAACGTCGAACCACGCGCCTGCAGGCGCTCGCCCAGTTGCCGCGCCGAGGCCAGGGCCATGACCGCGCCATCCACCGCGACCGTGCCGTCCACCTCCGTCCCCAGCCATTCCAGCGCCCCGGGCTGGCCGGGGCGCAGCTTCATCAGCTCGATACCACTGCCGACCAGCTCCTTTTCCGCCTGCTCCCAGTAACGGCTGTCAGCCCACAGCCCGGCAAAGTCAGCCGTTACCACCAGCGTCCCCACCGAACCGAGGAAACCGGACAGCCACTGCCGCCCCTGCCAATAGCCCGGCAGGTACTCGGACAGGTGCGGGTCAGCCGAAGGCACCAACAGGGCATTCACGCCCTCCCGGGCCATGGCCTCGCGCACACGGGCAAGGCGCGCCGGGACGGATTCGTGAAGGGGGGACTGACTGTTCATGCGCACTCCTGCGGATAGGTGTCGACGGGTCCAAGGCGTTGATAATGAAACACCCGGCAGACGCCCGCAATCACCACGACCGTAACAAGGTATGCATTGCCCCAACTGCCCTGCCGACCGTCGATCCATCCCCCTGAACTAAACCGGCTACGGGCCTTCACAACCCTTACATACCGTGCGTACGCGAGGTAGGCCATGCCCCACTCACGCGAACCGAAAAGCGCCGTCGTGCTGCTCGACACCCGCGAGCACACTCCCGAGCACGAACGGGCGGTCCACCTGAAGATTGCCGATCACCTAGCCCTTCTGCTGGGTGTCGAGCGGGTCGAGCCATCGCCCACGCAATCCGAAACGGCCGCTTACTACTATGTACCGACCCAGACCCTGGTCGACGCGCAGCGGTACGCTGCGCTCGGCGTCCACGACGAGCATGACCTGTTCGGCGGCATGGTCAGCCATCCGCACATGGCCACCAAGGCTATCTCCCACCCGCTACCGGCAGACGCCATCTTCCCTCCCGGCTGGACCGATGCCTTTGCCCAACACGCCAGCGACGCCCTGCTGCGTGGCTATACCGTGTTCTCCAAGGCCGATGCCCGGCGCGCTGCCGAACTGCTGCTGCGCGATGGACCGGTGAGGATCAAGCCGGTACTGGCCTGCGCCGGTCGGGGCCAGCAGGTGATCGTTGATGGTCAGGCCCTGGAGCCGCTGCTGGAGGCAATGGATGAACAGCAATTGGGGCTGTGGGGCCTGGTGCTTGAGGAAGACCTCGATGCCGTCGAGACCTTCAGCGTCGGCCAGGTACGCGTGGCCGGGCTGACCCTGAGCTATCACGGCACCCAGCACCTCACCCGCGATCATGCGGGCACCGAGGTATATGGTGGTTCCGACCTGGTGATCGTGCGCGGTGACTACCAGCACCTGCTGCAGCTGCCACTTGAGGATCACCTGCGCTTGGCCATCAACCAGGCCATGACCTACGAAGAGGCTGCCGAGCGCTACTTCCCAGGCTTCATCGCCTCACGGCGCAACTACGACATCGCCCGCGGCCAGGACCATCACGGACACCTGCGCAGCGGCGTGCTCGAGCAATCCTGGCGACTGGGCGGTGCCAGCCCCGCCGAGGTCCTCGCGCTGCAGGCCTTCGCCGCCGACCCGGCGCTGCAACGGCTACGCGCGTCAACCCACGAGGTCTTTGGCGACGCGCAACTGCCCACCGACGCCACCCTGTTCTATCAGGGCCACGACAGTGAACTTGGACAACTCAGCAAATATGCACGGATACGTGACCATGACCATCGAGAGTGAAACCGTTGAACTGCAGGTCGAGGGCGAAAGCATCGTCGGCACCCTGGTCAGCCCGGGCAGCCGCATGCCGGGGATCCTCTTCGTCCATGGCTGGGGCGGCAGCCAGCAGCGCGACCTGGCCCGCGCCCGGCAGATCACCGGGCTTGGCTGCGTATGCATGACCTTCGACCTGCGCGGCCACGAAAAGACCGAGAGCCAGCGCCTGACCGTCACCCGCGAGCAGAACCTGGCCGACCTGCTGGCCGCCTACGACCGGCTGGCCAGCCAGCCATCGGTCGACCCCGGCGCCATTGCCGTGATCGGCAGCAGCTACGGCGGCTACCTGGCCACCCTGCTCACCCGTCACCGGCCAGTCAAATGGCTCGCCCTAAGGGTGCCGGCACTCTACTGGGACGATGAATGGGATGCGCCCAAGCAGGCCCTCGACCGCCAGCGGCTCAACGCCTACCGCCTGCGTGAGCTCGGCCCTGCCGACAACCGCGCCTTGGCCGCCTGCGCCGAATTCGCCGGCGACGTGCTCTTGGTGGAGTCCGAACAGGACGACTATGTGCCGCACAGCACGCTGATGAGCTATCGCTCGGCCTTCGTCGGCGCCCACTCGATGACCCACCGCCTGGTCGATGGCGCCGACCACGCGCTGTCCAGCGAAGAGAGTCAGAAAGCCTATAGCGCCCTGCTCACGGCCTGGATCAGCGAGATGGTCATCGGCGCGCGCCTGGACCGCTACCCGCACTACGCGCCCTGGTACGCCTGAGTGCTGCCCAGCTGGCAGTGCAGGCCGCCGTCGGCGCCACGCACCAGGCTGCGTAGCGTCTGGTACGCGGCGAAGTTCACCCCACGGGCCCGGTGCTCGCCCAGTAGGTCGAGGAACGGCTCCTCGATGAAGCAGCCAGCGGCGGCCGCCCAGGCCTGGCGCGATTGCCAGCGCAGGTGCTGGAGCACCCGGCGACCGTCGTCGCTGACCTGGATGCTGACGCTGAGCAGGCCATCGCAGCGTTGCGCGAGGTGCTCGCTGCGCACCACCAGGGCCTCGGCCAGGGCATCCTGGCGCAAGGGGGGCACGTCGTACTCGATCATCTGGGTGAACCACAGGGAATGGGTGTTGGCCGCCATGACGCATCTCCTCGTTTTGGGCTCTTGCAGCAGATGGTCGTGAAGGGTAAAACCTTCAGCTAACTCAAGGTCAAGGATTTTATTGCCAATGAAGCCCCCTTCCGCCCAGGACCGCCTGCTCAGCGTCGGACAGCTGGCCGCGCGCAGCGGCGTGGCCGTGACCGCGCTGCACTTCTACGAGACCAAGGGGCTGATCCACAGCACCCGCAACGCCGGCAACCAGCGCCGCTATCCGCGTGCCATGCTGCGTCGGGTGGCGGTGATCAAGATGGCCCAGCGCCTGGGCATCGCCCTGGCCGACATCGCCAGCGCCCTGCAGGCGCTGCCCTGCGATCACACGCCCACTGCCGACGATTGGCAACGCCTGTCGGCGCGCTGGCGCGACGACCTGAGCCGGCGCATCGACGAGCTGGTGATGCTGCGCGACCAGCTCGACGGCTGCATCGGCTGTGGCTGCATGTCGTTGAAGGAATGCCCGCTGCGCAACCATCACGACCGCCTCGCCGATGAGGGCCCGGGGCCGCACCCGACCAGCAGCGAGGCTCAGCCGCTGATGACCGCGAAGCGCCGCCGGTAGTCGCTGGGGGTCATCCCGGTCAGGCGCTGGAACACCTTGCGAAAAGCGCTGGGGTCCTGATAGCCGACGCCCCAGGCGATCTGGTCGACGCTGCGCCGGGTGAACTCCAGCAAGCGGCAAGCCCGGCCGACCCGCACCTGCTGCGCGTATTCGGTGGGACGCAGGCCGGTGGCGGCGCGAAAGCGACGCAGGAAGGTGCGCGGCTCGAGGCCCGCGCAACCGGCCATGTCGGCCAGGCCGGCATCCCGGGCCTCCTCGGCCTGCAACCAGTGCTGCACCTTCAGCACCGCCTCGTCACCATGGTCCAGGCGCGGCTGGAACAGGGCGCCGGGCAGCGGCGCCGGCGAGGGCTCGACCGCAAGATAGCGGGCCGTCTCGCGGGCCAGGGTGTGGCCGAGGAAGCGTTCGATCAAGTGCAAGCCGAGGTCGGTCCAGGCCATCAGCCCGGCAGAGGTGACGATGTCGCCGTCGTCGAGCAGTGGCTGGCTGCCTTGCACCCGCACCTTGGGGAAGCGATCGGAAAGGGCCTGGGCATAGTTCCAATGGGTACAGGCCGCCCGACCATCCAGCAGGCCGCTGCCGGCCACCAGGAACACACCGATGCATACCGAGGCCAGCACGGTACCCTGGCCGTGCACCTGACTGAGCGCGGCGCGATGGGCCTGCAACACCTCGGCAGACGGGGTCGCCGCCAGGCTCGGCGGAATCATCAGCGCCCGCAGCGCATGGCCGCTTGCCGGCTGGCTGTCATGCACCACCTGCAGCTGCCCCGCGCCATCGAGCTGCCAATGGGTCACCCGCAGCACCGGCAGATCGTGTGCGCCCAGCTGCGCGGCGACCCGGTTGGCCACCGCGAACAGGTCGGTCAGGCCGTGCACCGCCGCGCTCTGGGCGCCGGGATAGATCAGCACGCCGATTTCCAGGCTGTCAGTTTTTGCCGTCATTGTGTCGCTCGCGCCTATCCTCGATCGGGTCGCCACAGCCTATAACTATCGGCAGTTCATCACTACTGCCGCAGGAGGCACCATGAGCAAGCGCGCCCTGATCATCATCGATATCCAGAACGACTACTTCCCCGGTGGCAAATGGACCCTGGACGGCGCCGAGGCGGCCGCCGACAACGCCGCCCGGTTACTGGCCGCGGCCCGTGAGCGTGGCGACCTAGTGGTGCATGTGCGCCATGAGTTCGAGAGCGCCGACGCCCCCTTCTTCGTGCCAGGCTCGGCCGGCGCGCAGATCCACCCCAAGGTCGCGCCGGCGGCCGGCGAGGCGGTGGTGCTCAAGCACAAGGTCAACAGCTTCCGCGACACCCAGCTGAAGGCGCTGCTCGACCAGCACGACATCAAGGCACTGACCATCGCCGGCAGCATGAGCCACATGTGCATCGATGCCGCGACCCGCGCCGCCGCCGACTTCGGCTATGAAGTCAGCGTGGCCTACGATGCCTGCGCGACGCTGGCGCTGGAGTTCGACGGCAAGACGGTTGCGGCGGCCGATGTGCACGCCTCGGCAATGGCCGCGCTGGCATTCGCCTACGCCAGGGTGACCAGTACCGACGAGTTGCTGGCCGGTTGAGGGCTCAGATCACCACGTTGCGCACGAAACGCACCGGCTCCTGCCCATCGTTGCGGTAGGCGTAGCGGCAGTCGCTGGGGAAGACGAAGAATTCGCCCTTGCCCAATTGCCGCTCTCCCCCTTCGATGATCAGGGTCAGGCGGCCTTCGGTCACATAGATCTGCTCGCTCCAGCCGGCGGCATCGGCTTCGCTGGCGTAGCACTCGCCGGGGGCCAGGGTCCACTCCCACAACTCGACCTCGCGTCGCGCCGGGCTGCTGCCTAGCAGCACGGCGCGGCTGGCAGGGTGCACACCGGCCCAGGCCAGCTCTTCGATGCGGCTGGGGTCGCGGCGGTCCGGCGCCTGGATCAGGGTGCTGAACGCCACCCCCAGCGCTTCGGCGATCAGGTCCAGGGTGGTGAGGCTGACATTCTTCTCGCCAGCCTCGATGGCCACCAGCATCCGCCGGCTGACCCCGGAGCGCTCGGCCAGGGCGGCCTGGCTCAGGCCGGCGTCGCCACGCAAGCGGCGAACGTTCTGGCTGACATGCTGCAGCACCGATGCACGGTGCTCGGAATCTTTGTGCACTATATTGCTCACTGGTAGGGGGTGCGCAGTATACTGCCCACTTTGCGGCGAATTGTGCGCCGCCCCTTCCGAGTGCGCAAGACCATGAGCCAAGCCCCCGCCCGCAAACCCACCGTCAGCTTGCGCCTGAGCAAGGCCGAACTGGTGCTGGTGTTCATCACCATGCTCTGGGGCGGCACCTTCCTGATCGTGCACAACGTCATGACCGTCAGCGGGCCGATGTTCTTCGTCGGCCTGCGCTTTGCCGCCGCCGCCCTGTTCGTCGGCCTGGTGTCGGCCCGTTCGCTGTCGGGGCTGACCTTCACCGAGCTCAAGGCCGGCGTGCTCATCGGCGTCTCGATCATGTTGGGCTACGGCTTGCAGACCATGGGCCTGCAGACCATCAGCAGCAGCCAGTCGGCGTTCATCACCGCGCTCTATGTGCCCTTCGTGCCTCTGCTGCAATGGCTGGTACTGGGCCGCCGCCCGGGCCTGATGCCGAGCCTGGGCATCGGCCTGGCCTTCGTCGGCCTGATGCTGCTGGCCGGCCCCGAGGGCGGCGCGCTGCACTTCAGTGAAGGCGAACTGGTGACGCTGGTCAGCGCCGTGGCGATCGCCGGCGAGATCATCCTGATCAGTCGCTACGCCGGCCAGGTCGATGTGCGCCGGGTCACCGTGGTGCAGTTGGCCACCGCCTCGGCGCTGTCGTTCCTGATGATCGTGCCGACCCAGGAACAACTGCCCGGTTTTTCCTGGCTGCTGCTCATCAGTGCGGTAGGCCTGGGCGCCATGAGCGCGGTGATCCAGGTGGCGATGAACTGGGCGCAGAAGTCGGTCTCGCCGACCCGCGCCACCCTGATCTACGCTGGCGAACCTGTGTGGGCCGGCATCGTCGGGCGCATCGCCGGCGAGCGCCTGCCAGGCGTGGCGTTGATCGGCGGGCTGCTGATCGTGCTGGCGGTGGTGGTGAGCGAGCTGAAGATTCGTCGCCAGGATGAGGCCAGCGCCTTGCAGGATGATGAGGCCCGCGAGCGCGAGGCGGGGTTGTAAGCCCCCCGCCTTCACAGACAATCCGCAAGCGTTGAATACAGACCCACGGACATTCGCTCAGCCGCTATGCTCTGAAAGAAACTGTTATAAAAAAACAGCTTGTCACAGCACATTTGTAGGATCCTGCAACCGCTTGCGTGTTGGTGATCAACCGTCCGGCACGTATGATCCTTGGCAAACTTCTCAGAACAGAACGCTATGTCATTGATTGTGCTATTGCTTCTGCCCTTCCTGGGCAGTTGCCTGGCGGCTGTACTGCCGCACAACGCACGCAACGCCGAGTCCATTCTTGCCGGGCTCGTGGCCCTGGTCGGCACTGTCCAGGTGGCGTTGCTGTACCCCCAGGTCGCCGATGGCGGGGTGATCCGCGAGGAATTCCTCTGGCTGCCGAGCCTGGGCCTGAACCTGGTCCTGCGCATGGACGGCTTCGCCTGGCTGTTCAGCCTGCTGGTGCTGGGCATCGGCACCCTGGTGTCGCTGTACGCCCGCTACTACATGTCGCCCCAGGACCCGGTGCCGCGCTTCTTCGCCTTCTTCCTGGCGTTCATGGGCGCCATGCTCGGCCTGGTGATCTCCGGCAACCTGATCCAGCTGGTGTTCTTCTGGGAATTGACCAGCCTGTTCTCGTTCTTGCTGATCGGCTATTGGCACCACCGCGCCGACGCCCGCCGCGGCGCCTACATGGCGTTGATGGTCACGGGGGCCGGCGGCTTGTGCCTGCTGGTCGGGGCCCTGCTGCTCGGCCATGTGGTCGGCAGCTATGACCTGGACAAGGTCCTGGCTGCCGGTGACACCATCCGCCAGCATGCGCTGTACCCGGTGCTGCTGCCCCTCATCCTGATCGGCGCCCTGAGCAAGAGCGCGCAATTTCCCTTCCAGTTCTGGCTGCCCCATGCCATGGCGGCGCCCACCCCCGTCTCGGCTTACCTGCACTCGGCGACCATGGTCAAGGCCGGGGTGTTCCTGCTGGCCCGCCTGTGGCCGGCGCTGTCGGGCAGCGAGGAATGGTTCTGGATCGTCGGCGGCGCCGGTGCCGCCACCCTGCTGCTCGGCGCCTTCGCCGCGATGTTCCAGAACGACCTCAAGGGCCTGCTGGCCTACTCAACCATCAGCCACCTTGGCCTGATCACCTTGCTGCTGGGCCTGAACAGCCCGCTGGCGGCGGTCGCCGCAGTGTTCCATATCCTCAACCACGCCACCTTCAAGGCCTCGCTGTTCATGGCCGCGGGGATCATCGACCACGAGAGCGGCACCCGTGACATCCGTCGCCTGAGTGGCCTGTTCCGCCTGGTGCCGTTCACCGCGACCCTGGCCATGGTCGCCAGCGCCTCGATGGCCGGCGTGCCGCTGATGAACGGTTTCCTGTCCAAGGAGATGTTCTTCGCCGAGACCGTGTTCATCACCTCCACGGCCTGGGTCGAAGCGGCCCTGCCGGTGATCGCCACCCTGGCCGGAACCTTCAGCGTGGCCTACGCGCTGCGCTTTACCGTCGATGTGTTCTTCGGCCCCCCGGCCCAGGACCTGCCGCACACGCCTCACGAACCACCACGCTGGATGCGCGCACCGGTCGAACTGCTGGTGCTCACCTGCCTGGTGGTCGGCATCTTCCCGGCGCAATCGGTCGGCCCGTTGCTGGCCGCAGCCGCGACCCCCGTGGTGGGTGGCGTGCTGCCGGAATACAGCCTGGCCATCTGGCACGGCTGGAACGCGCCGCTGATCATGAGCCTGATCGCCATGACCGGCGGTATCGTGCTCTACCTGCTGCTACGCAAGCAGCTGCAGCGCGGCCGCTTCCCCTATCCACCGCTGATCGAGCGTTTCAACGGCAAGCGCCTGTTCGAGCACGGCCTGGTGCGCCTGATGCTGCTGGCCCGGCATGGCGAGCGGCTGCTGACCACCAAGCGCCTGCAGACGCAACTGTTCATGCTGGCACTGGCGGCCTTCGTCGCTGGCCTGGTACCTCTGCTGTACAGTGGCCTGAGCTGGGGCGACCGGCCAAAGATCCCGGGCTCCGGGGTGTTCGTCGCGCTCTGGCTGATCGCTATCGCCTGCGCCATCGGCGCCGCCTACCAGGCCAAGTATCACCGACTGGCCGCCTTGATCATGGTCGGCGTCTGCGGCCTGATGACCTGCATCACCTTCGTCTGGTTCTCCGCGCCGGACCTGGCGCTGACCCAACTGGCAGTCGAGGTGGTCACCACCGTGCTGATCCTGCTCGGCCTGCGCTGGCTGCCACGGCGTATCGAAGGCGTGTCGCCGCTGCCCGGCAGCCAGGACCGCGCACGCCTGCGGCGCCTGCGCGACCTGGTGCTGGCAGTGCTGGTCGGCGGCGGCATGGCACTGCTGTCCTACGCCATGCTGACCCGCCCGACGCCCAACGACATCTCGTCGTTCTACCTCAGCCGCGCCCTGCCCCAGGGCGGCGGCACCAACGTAGTCAACGTGATGCTGGTGGATTTCCGCGGCTTCGACACCCTCGGCGAGGTCACCGTGCTGGTGGCCGTGGCGCTGACCGTGTTCGCCCTGCTGCGCCGCTTCCGCCCGCCGAAGGAGAGCATGCAGCTGCCGGCGCAGCAACGCCTGCTGGCACCGGACGTGGTCACCGACCTGGTCAACCCGCGCCAGGCCACCGACACCGCGCTCGGCTTCATGATGGTGCCGGCCGCCCTGGTGCGCCTGCTGCTGCCGATCGCCCTGCTGGTGTCGATGTACCTGTTCATGCGTGGCCACAACCAGCCAGGCGGCGGTTTCGTCGCCGGCCTGGTGATGTCGGTGGCGTTCATCCTGCAGTACATGGTCGCCGGCACCCAGTGGGTCGAGGCGCAGATGAGCCTGCGTCCGCTGCGCTGGATGGGCACCGGCCTGCTCTGCGCCACCCTCACCGGTGCCGGGGCGATACTGCTGGGCTACCCGTTCCTGACCACCCACACCGCCCATCTGCACTTGCCGCTGCTCGGTGACGTACACGTGGCCAGCGCGCTGTTCTTCGACATCGGCGTGTACACCGTGGTGGTCGGCTCGACCCTGCTGATCCTCACCGCCCTGGCCCACCAGTCAGTGCGCGCCTACCGCCCCGCCAAGTCCAGCCAAGCAGGAGCCGCCTGATGGAAGAAGTCATTGCAGTCGCCATCGGCGTCCTGGCCGCCTCCGGGGTCTGGCTGGTCCTGCGCCCGCGTACCTATCAGGTAATCATGGGCCTGTGCCTGCTGTCCTACGGGGTCAATCTGTTCATTTTCAGCATGGGCAGCCTGTTCATCGGCAAGGAGCCGATCATCAAGGACGGCGTGCCCCACGACCTGCTGCACTACACCGACCCGCTGCCCCAGGCACTGGTACTCACCGCAATCGTCATCAGCTTCGCCATGACCGCGTTGTTCCTAGTGGTGCTGCTGGCCTCCCGCGGCCTGACCGGGACCGACCACGTCGATGGCCGGGAGCGTGAGGAATGAGCGGGATGAACCAACTGATCATCGCGCCGATCCTGCTGCCGCTGGTCACCGCGTCGTTGATGCTGCTGATTGGCGAGAAACACCGCTGGCTCAAGGCGCGCCTGAACCTGCTGTCCACCGCCCTTGGCCTGGGCATCGCCGTTACCCTGCTGATGTGGGTGCGCACCCAGGGCCAGGCCGAGTCCATTGGCGTCTACCTGCCAGGCAACTGGCCGGCGCCGTTCGGCATCGCCCTGGTGGTCGATCACCTGTCGGCGCTGCTGCTTACCCTCACCGGCATCGTCGGCTTGAGCGCCCTGCTGTTCGCCCGGGCACGCTGGGACGGTGCCGGGGCCAGCTTTCACGCACTGTTCCAGATCCAGCTGATGGGCCTGTACGGCGCCTTCCTCACCGCCGACCTGTTCAACCTGTTCGTGTTCTTCGAGGTGCTGCTGGCGGCCTCCTACGGCCTGCTGCTGCATGGCTCGGGGCGGGCGCGGGTCAAGGCCGGGCTGCACTACATCGCCATCAACCTGTTTGCCTCGTCGCTGTTCCTGGTCGGCGCGGCCATGCTCTATGGCGTGACCGGTACCCTGAACATGGCCGACCTGGCGCTGAAAGTGCCGCTGGTGCCAGAAGCAGACCGCGGCCTGCTGCATGCCGGCGCGGCGATCCTGGCCATTGCCTTCCTGGCCAAGGCCGGGATGTGGCCGTTGAACTTCTGGCTGGTGCCGGCCTATTCGTCGGCCAGCGCACCGGTGGCCGCGCTGTTCGCGATCATGACCAAGGTCGGGTTGTACGCCATCCTGCGCATGTGGACGCTGCTGTTCTCCGGCCAGGCCGGCGCCTCGGCGTTCTTCGGTGGCGACTGGCTGGTGTATGGCGGCCTGGCGACCCTGGCCGTGGCGGCCATGTCGATCCTCGCCGCCCAGCGCCTGGAGCGCCTGGCGGCCCTGAGCATCCTGATGTCCGCCGGCACGCTGCTGGCCGCCGTCGGCTTCGGCCAATCGATCCTGACCGGCGCCGCGCTGTTCTACCTGGCAAGCTCCACCCTGGCCCTGTGCGCGCTGTTCCTGCTGGCCGAGCTGGTTGAGCGCTCGCGCTCGGCCAACGAGGCGCCGCTGGACGATGAAGAAGATGCGATGCCTTCGCCCCTGGAATCGCTGCACCCGCCCAAGGGCATCAACCTGGACGACGAGCAGCAGGCGGTGATCGGCCAGATCATTCCCTGGACCATGGCCTTCCTCGGCCTGAGTTTCATAGCTTGCGCCCTGCTGATCATCGGCATGCCGCCACTGTCAGGCTTCATCGGCAAGCTCAACCTGATCAGCGCGCTGTTCAACCCGCAAGGCCTGGGAGTTGCCACTGAGCAGCCACTGGGCACCGCGGGCTGGATCCTGGTCACCCTGCTGGTGTTGTCCGGCATGGCCTCGCTGATCGCCTTCGGCCGCGTCGGCATCCAGCGCTTCTGGAAGCCCGAGGAACGCCCTTCCCCGGTGTTGCGTCGCTATGAATGCGTGCCCATCGTCATCCTCCTGGGCCTGTGCATCTTCCTCAGCCTCAAGGCCGAGCCGCTGCTGCGCTACACACAGGACACCGCCGCCAGCCTGCGCACGCCGGAGACCTACATCAAGGCAGTGATGGCGACCCGGCCGTTGCCCGGCCCGACCACCGCTGGCCTGGAGGTGCAACCATGAATCGACTGCTCCCCGCGCCACTGCTTTCCATTGCGCTGTTCGTGCTGTGGTTGCTGCTCAATCTGTCGGTCAGCCCGGGCAACCTGCTGCTGGGCGCCCTGCTGGGCATCCTCGCACCGATCCTGATGGCGCCGCTGCGCCCGCAGCATGCCCACGTGCGCAGGCCCTGGGTGATTGCCAAGCTGATCGGCCGGGTCGGCCTTGATGTGATCCATTCCAACCTGCAGGTCGCCCGTGGCGTCCTGCGCGCCGGCAGCACGCCACCGCGCTCGGCGTTCGTGCACATCCCGCTGAACCTGCGCGACGCGCACGGCCTGGCGGCGCTATCGATGATCACCACCGTGGTGCCGGGCACCATCTGGTCGGAACTGGCCCTGGACCGCAGCGTACTGCTGCTGCACGTGTTCGATCTGGACGACGAACCGGCGTTCATCGAACATTTCAAACACACCTATGAACGCCCGCTGATGGAGATCTTCGAATGAGCGGCCTGCTCGCCAATGCCGTCCTCGCCAGCCTGTTCATCTTCGCCCTGGCGATGGGGCTGACGCTGATCCGGCTGTTCCGCGGCCCGTCCGCCCAGGACCGGGTACTGGCCCTGGACTACCTGTACATCCTGGGCATGCTGATGATGCTGGTACTGGGGATCCGCTACGCCAGCGATACCTATTTCGAAGGCGCCCTGCTGATCGCCCTGTTCGGCTTCGTCGGTTCCTTCGCCCTGGCCAAGTTCCTCCTGCGTGGCGAGGTGATCGAATGAACGAAAGCGTGGTATTGCCGTTCTGGCTGGAGCTGGTCACGGCTGCCCTGCTGCTTATCGGCAGCCTGTTCGCGCTGGTCGGCGCCATCGGCCTGGTGCGCCTGAAGGAGTACTTCCAGCGCATGCACCCGCCCGCACTGGCTTCGACCATCGGCGCCTGGTGCGTGGCGCTGGCCTCGATCCTGTATTTCTCGGTGCTCAAGCAGAGCCCGGTGCTGCACGCCTGGCTGATCCCGATCCTGCTGTCGATCACCGTGCCGGTGACCACCCTGCTGCTGGCCAGGGCCGCGCTGTTTCGCAAGCGCACCTCGGGCGAGGAGGTACCAGAAGAAGTCAGCAGCGGGCGTGATCGCGGTAACTGAGCCTCAGGCCTGGCTCAGGCGCTGCAGCTCGCGGCGCACCATGGCAACGAAGGGCGGCGGGCTCATCTGGTAGAGCTCGCCGGCCACCCAGGCCAGCCAAGCGCCCTGCAGTTCCAGCCGACGCGCCAGCAGGCGCTCGGCCTGTTCGATCGCCCTTGCCTGATGTTCACGGTGGAAGTCGGCCCGCGAGGCAGGCGTGGTGGCGTCGCTCACTCGCTGGCCTTGAAGGTGGTCAGCTCGCCCTTGCGCCACTTGGCGACCTTGCCGGTCACCGCCTTGAGTAGCTTGCCCAGGCCTTCCTGAACCTGCTGTTGGGCCGCGAACACAAGCATCACGCCCTGCCCTTCACGGAACACGATGGCCTCGCCTTCCGGCACGGAAACGAAGGCGTAGTCACCCTGCCCGTAGACATTGAACTTGATCTCGCGAAAACGCAGTTCGAGCTTGCCGCCTTCGCGGCTGGGCAGCACGGCGGCACGGAAGTGGTCACCCACTTTCAGCTCCAGGCGCTGCTTGTCGTCGACCACCATGGCATCGTCGGTATCGATCTCGGCCATGTACAGGCCGTCGGGGTTCTGCTCGGTGACATACACGAAACGCCCCTGGAACAACTTGACCAGCTTGGCGCGCAAATCGCCCAGGGCAAACAACGCATGGGTATCAAGAGTACTGACTGCCAATGAAAAGCTCCTCACATCAATTACAGCGGGCCGCACCGCGCACGCCGCTGGCGTGGGGTGGCAACCACTTTAAGTCGAAGTCCGATGGACCATGGATTCGGTAAGCGAAGATCCACGCACAGGGTCGATACGCCAAGCAGGGAACATTTCCCCGCTGGAACATCCGGCGTGCTTCGGCAAACTATCCGCAAATAGGAACCGTAATACCTGACAGCTAAAGGGTCAGGAAAGATGCGACTACTGGGGGCGACACTTCAGCTCAAGTGTGCCCCAACCCTTCATCGCGCATTACAGGTACAGGAATATGCACGAAAACACCGAATTCCGTCGAGAGGCACGTAGCATTTCTTGTCGCACGGCAGTGCCAGGTATCTCCCGGTATAGCGTCGTGGCCGCCGGCATCAGCTTCTTCCACATCACTGAAACCAACTCCGGCAAAGTCCACGGATTCCGCCAACGCTACCAGGACGCCTGGGAGCTCGCACGCTACCTGGAGCGCTGAGGGTTCACGCTGCGTGGCTCCTATCCACCTGCTGTTGCCACGCAGCCTGGCATTCCAGGGCCTCGTCGCGGCTGGCGAAGGCGGTGCCACGGCGCTCGCCGTCAACCAACACCACCCAGCACACCCTTATGCCCAAGGCCTGCAAGGACCGTGGCACACCACTGCCGATCATCACGGCCACGTCGACTCGGCTCGTCATAATTCCCTCCGGAATTTAATTAGCCACCTAACGATATGCCTATGATACGTCCTGGACCGCTTACGAATAAGGCGCCAGGCAGAACAGCAGTGTTACATTCCGGGCAACAGATCGCGTCAGTCGAGCCCGGGTTCGGGGCGATACCCCAGACGCAGGCCACCCCAGTGTCGACCTGCGACAAAGATCGGTACCGACAGGTCGTGCATCAGCTCTCCCGTGTCTCGCGTATAGGTCTGCAACAGCACACGCTGCTGGTGACTGCCACAGCGAGCGCCCGTGCGGTCGTCGAACAGGCGCTTGCTGCGGTTGTGCGCCGTGTCATGGGCGATATCGCCGGTCAGTGGTTGGTTGAAGGCATTGTTGTGGGTCGGCACATAGCCCTGCTGGGTACAGGCGATGGCATACACCAGCCCATCGTGCTGCAGCAACGGCTCCTGGAGCTGTGGCAGCACGGTATCGGTGTAGTGGTCGAAGCGCGTGGTGAAACGCGGAGGTTGCATGCCGGCAATCTGGCGATATTGCCGGTCGAACAGATCGTCCAAGCCAATGCGCCCCTGTTCGATATCCGCCTCGAAACGCTCGCCGATATGCCGCGCACCCGCCTGCGCCAGTTCAAACACCCGTTGGTGGTAGGCGTCCAGACCGACCTCGGCCAACCGTTCGCTGAGGCTTTCCACCTGCCCCTCCATTTGCACCGCCGCCTTGGCCAGGCGCCGGGTCTGCTGGTCGCTGACCTCCAGATCGCCGCGCACCTGGGCCACGGCCTGGAACAGGGTGTCGAGTTGGGCTTGGTTGATCTGGGTACCCCCAGCTATTTCGCTCACCTGACCCTCGACACTGGCCGCCAGGCTAGCGATCTGCGCCAGTTGCCCACCGGCCTGCTCGACCTGGCCGACCCCCTTGCCCAGGTCCTCGGCCAGCGTGCGGATCTGCGCCACCACCTGGGCGGTTCGCGCCTGGATGTCGGCAACCATCTGCCCCACTTCCTCGGTGGCGCTGGCGGTGCGCCCGGCCAGACCGCGCACCTCGTCGGCCACCACCGCGAAACCACGGCCATGTTCACCCGCCCGCGCCGCCTCGATGGCGGCGTTGAGCGCCAGCAGGTTGGTCTGGCTGGCAATGCCCTGGATCACAAGGGTGACCCGGGCGATATCCTCGCTGCGCTGATGCAAGGCCTCGATCAACTCGCGGCTGGCCGAAGCACGCACACTCAAATCACGCATGCACTGAATGGATTCGGCCAGCACCTCGCTGCCGACCACGCTGCTGCCGTGGGCTGAGCGTGCGGCTTCCAGTGCCTGCTGGCTTAGCTGAGCGGTCTGTTCCTCGGTGGTGATCATGATCTCGGCGCTGCCGACGATGTCTTGGGCAGCCCCTAACTGCGACTGCACGCGGGCGGCCAATTGCTGTACCGAATGGGCCACTGCAGCGGCCGACAACGCATTGTGGCTGGTGCCACGGGCCAATTCTTGAAGCAGCGAACTGTCCGCGGCCGCGGCAGGCGTCGACTGCGCGACGACCGCCTTGCGCGCAAGCGGCACCCACAGCACCAAAAGCGCCAACGGCAGGGCCAGGTACAAGGACAGCCCGGCGAACGCCATCGCCGCCAGTACCGCGCACAGCGCAACGCCCCGCCCCAGGGCGACGGCGGCTCCCGCATGAGTGGGGGTGGCCCGCGGTCCTTCGCCAGCCGGCAGAGATCCTTCTCGCATCATCTTCGTGATCCATCCACATGTCGTTATTGTGACGACATTAAACGCCACTATAACGCCATTATCCACGCTCACGTGGATGCAGGCGGCCACCCGTTGATACAGGGCAAGAAAACACGAAGGCCCCAGGGATCGCTCCCTGGGGCCTTGCGTGGGCGCTGGATCAGACTTGCCGCTGGTGGCGGTCGAGCTGCTCGTGACGCTCCTGGGCTTCGATGCAGTACTTGGTGGTCGGGCTGATCAGCAGGCGCTTGAGGCCGATCGGCTCGCCGCTGTCGTCGCACCAGCCGAAGCTTTCATCGGCGATGCGGTCCAAGGCCATCTCCAACTGCGGCAGCAGGCGCTGGTCACGATCGATGGCGTTGACCAGCCAGGTGCGCTCTTCCTCGACCGACGCCACGTCAGCGGGATCCGATGGGGTATCCAGGCTTTCGATGGAATTGCGGCTGAGTTCGATGCGCTCGTGGGTTTCGACTTTCATCGCCTGCAGCAGCGCGGTGAAGTACGCGAGCTGTTCGGCGTTCATGTAGTCATCGGCCGACATGGCCAGCAACTGTTCCTTGGTCATCGACTTCTCTATGAAAAATGTGCATTTGGGCGATTCAGGTGCCGCCGACGACGTATCGTCGGTAGCGAAATTCTTCAAGCGCCAACCGGCACTCTTTTACAGGGGGCGGCAGTCTAAGGTGCCGCGTCGCAGTGGGCAACATAAATGACGGAGGATTTGTCCGAAATGGCCAGGAATCCGCCTACTGGTGCGCAGCCGCCGCTTTGCGACGGCCAGGGAGCAATATGTCGTAACGATTCTGGCTTTCCATCACGCCTGAACGCAAACGGCGCAGCGGCTGGAGGTAGCGGGTTAGTGACCGCGAAGCACCGTAAACCCGCTTCATACGACCTTTACTCACGTATGAGGCTTGATCATGCACGACCTACCACATCTGCGCCTTGCCCGCTCCAGCCCGCTTCAATGCAAGATTGCCAGACGGTTCAGCGAGCGTCCGGAGCTGCTCGACGCCGCAGACCATGTCCTCGCCGCTCAGTGGTCGCATTATCTACCGAACGCAACCCAGGATCCAAGGGCACTTTATCTCGCCAGCCGAAATCCACGTTCCGACAACTTGTGGGTTCGCCCCTTGGCGCAAGTGCTCATTGAGCGCTATTGCATACGCCGGACACTCAACCTCACGGTTGGCGAGGACACCCTCACCGCTCGCGTCGATGGTGATCCGGCCGGGCAGGTGCCTCTACCTCTGCACCAGGTGGAGCTGCTAATCAATGACAACGCACCGTTACTGCTCGAGGTGTACCGGCAATCATTGGCGAGCTACTGGAGCCACTTCGACAGCAGTGGTGAAACCCCCTGGCATTGGTACGCCGAAGAACTTCGCAGCCGTTTTCTGGAGGCCATCGAAGCCCACCAGAACGCTGGCAGCCTACCTCCGTTCGCCCTGGCCATCGCCAGGCTGGTGCATTCCGACCCCGATCACAGGAACCGGCAGAATACAGCCGGCCTGCGCGTCTGGCAGCTTGCCGCGGACTTTTCCAGGGATGAGACGCTGGACAATGAACTGGCGAGCGCGCTGCTGATCGAACACAGCGATACCGACCCCAGGCGCAACCTGACCCTGCTTTATACCCTCACAGGCAAGCTGCTCGCTTTCCCCTCCCGCCAGGAGATGCTGGAGAGCATCGCTCGATACTGGCCCACGAGGTCCCGGACCACCTCCCGGGAAGTCAGTATCGGTCAGACCGCTCAAGGGGACTTCGAAAGCATGGCGCTGGGTGTGCTGGAACAGCAACTACGGGTGATCGACCATTGCGCCACGGCCCATCGAAGCAGACTCGACGCCATCAACATGAGCCTGGAGCTGGACCGGCTTACCTCCATGCTCGACCTGTGCAGCGAGGCCGAATCCAAGCAACGCAACGCGATATCGGCCCTTCTTCCGGATTGGCTGCGTAACGCCAGGAGCCAGCCGTTGTTGCGCTACAGCACGCTACTGCTCGACGTCGCCCAGTCCCGCCAGAATACCAACGGGCAGTTCTGGCTCGACGGTATCGACAATGCCGAAGACTTCGCCTACCGGCAACTGGCCGCACGCTTCGAAGCGGATTATCCGCGCGCCCCGCTTGACCCCAGGCAGGTCCGGGTCGTCAACTACCAGACCATCGCCACCGCCGCCGCGCGCCCTGGGCTTGCCAGCACGGGCGAGGTAGATCCCGTCACCTTCTCCCTCGCCCAATTGGCGATTGCCAATATCGGGCTGCTCAGGCCAGGGCGGGTGGAGTTGCTCTCGAACAACGCAGACCTGCTGCCTGGCTGGCTGGACGAAAACTACCTGCGCACGGTGGTCAGCGAGCTGGACATCGCCAGCGCATTCCCCGCCATGCTACGCAGCAAGCTGTTGGATGACAGCGCCCAACGCGAGCAGCGTCAACGCCTGCTCATCGCGCAACTCGGCAGCCAATTGCCCGCACTGGCGCAGGAGCTCTACCTGCGCGGAAAACTGGCGGATCAGGACGTTGCCAGCCATATCAGCCAGGTGTTCAGCAGCGCAGACGACGATGACAATGACCCGAAGCGCTGGGTCATCCGACCGTTGGGTCTGCTCAAGGCCCCCGGCTCGACAGTGGACTATCCACGCAATACCTGGCTCATCGAGCCACGGTCACCCAGTGCCGACAGTTGCCTGTTGTACCGTCCCCTGCACGAGGATAGCCTGTTGCAGTTCAGCGATCGGCTGGCGCTGTTCGTGGCCATCAGTACCCCTGGCGCCCTGCAGGATGACCTGCTGCAACGCCTTCCGGCCGAAGTCCACAGATTCTATGCCCATGGCGGCTTCCTCGAGCCTCACCTGTTCGTTCCACTGGATGACACCAGCGCCATCCCTTTCGGCCGGCCAGCTCCGGTGGAGCTGACCATCGAACCAAGTTCCAGCGATGTCGGCGCAGATCTCTACCTTGCCTGCGTCAACGAATCGATCCAGACGTTTGAAGCGCATGCCTCGACCAGCGCACAGACCCGCTGGACGCGCTGGAAAGAGCTGGGCTGGCTGCTGTTCAACACCCTGCTTCCCCTGGCGGGCGGCACACTGGGCAGGGTGGCATGGCTGGCGCAGATGGAAGTGGCGCTGGCCGACTTCGTCAACACCGACGCCGAACTCGACCCCACCGGGCACGAGCAGGCCGCGGTCAACCTGCTGGTCAATATCGCCCTGCTGCTGGTCACCCATTCGATTACCCGCCTGCATGAGCAAAGCGCAAAGGCGCGCACGCTTGGCGCACCGGTCACGGCGCTTGGCGCATCCGAACAGCAACCCGTGCCCCCCACCGTGGTCCAGGCCGCCTCTTTGCTCGATCTCGACTTCAGCTGGACGCGTTCCACCCAATCCCTGACTGCCGGGCAGAACTCCGCACTGCGCGCGTTACGGGCGGATATCATCCCCGCTTCACTCGGTGAACCGGTGCCCAGCGGCCCCTTGCGTGGCCTGTACCTGCAGGGTGACAAGTTCTATGCACAGCTGCATGGCAACCTGTACCACGTCATGCTCGACATGCCTCGCAACCAGATGCGCATCATCGGCCCTGACGAAACCGCAGGCCCTTGGCTGCGCCGCGACGAGGCCGGACGCTGGCAGTTGGACCTGAGGTTGACGCTCAAGGGGGGCATGCCACTGTCCGCGCAGATCCGCAAGCTGCAACTGGAAAAGGAAAGTGCCCTGCGCGCCGTCAACGCATTGATCAAGGCCGACAAGGACACCATCGATGTCAGGATCCGGGAACAGGCCACCCTTGAGAAGCTGGTGGCCGCACCGCTAGATGACGCCCGCCTGCAGACCTGCCAGGACAAGCTCGACACGCTGTCGGCGTTCTGGGCGACGCATATCGAAAACCTGAAACAGCGCAACGCTTTGCAGCCGGTGAAGGACTTCAAGAAAGTCCATGCTTTCGCGCTGTATCAGGACAGCTTCTGCCAGCGGCTGCTGCACAAGGTCCTGCACCTGCGCTATCAACCTGATCGGAGCCAGTTGCTCAAAGCTGCCCGCCTCCAGCAGGCCGGTGAGACGCTTACCCCCACGGACGTCAGAATCATCGCCGCTCGCCTGGACAGACTTGCGCCCTTGATTGAGCGGATGATCGGTAACAATCGACGCCTGCGCCACTGCCAGGATGAGCTGAACAAGCTGGCCAGCCCCCAACAACCCGAGATCCGCCAATGGCGGGACCTCGCTATCAGTGTGCCAGCAACTGCGGAGAGAGAACTGATCCTGCGCTTCTTGCGTCTCGAAGGATTGCTCAACCGCATGAGCCTGGTACACGGTCTGAGCGACGAGGCGTGCTACTGGAGTGATCGCTTCTGGAGCAGCTTCGAGCTGGGTATTGCCCAGCGTACAAAACTGTTCAAGCTGGAAAACGCCGACGACGAGATCACCGCCAGATTGCTGCGCAGTATCGTCGGCCACCTTCAGGCCGCGACGCGACAACTGCAAATCTTCACCACATTGGTCAAGGACGGCGCGGCGCTGGAGACTATACAGGAGATAAATGAACAACTCGCCTGGGTGCTTGAGCGAAACCGCAATGACCTGAACGAACTGCCCGATTACCCGCCAATCAGTACACTGGGGCAACTGCGCAAGAAGGTGCCCGGGCTGATCGAGACCACCGAGCACGGGCTGCTCCTGGCCGATCCGCGCAGCGACGATGCCAACACCGTCGATATTCCCGGGCCGGAGGACAAGACACCCGCGCGCACCTACCACCTCAAGCAGGGCGACTGGGTGGAGCTCAAGCCTGACCAGCCTACCTCACGCCCAATCCAGATGCCCCTCAAACGCCTGCTCAGGGAGAGCGACACGTTGATTGAGCAGGCCCGCGACGAGGTGTCGAACCTGCAAGCGCACGCGAATCGCTATCTGCCGGTGGAAATCGAGGAGAGCGTGCTTTATCAACGCACCCGCCTGCTCGAACGGGTCAACGCCATCGAGACATGTCTGACCGAGAACAACGAAACCGACGAGGCCCGTGCCGGCAAGGATGCCGAGCTGGTCGCCGGATCCCTGCGCAGGCTGGCGGACGAGTTGCAGGAAACGGCGACGCGGCTACGCGTGTCAGCCGCCCTCACGCAGAAACCGCGCATGGGTGAAGTCATGTACCTGGCCGATGGCGGGCACGTGCAATTGCGTGCCACGGGGGGCCGCAATCGACTGGCCAGGCTCAAGGGCCGGCCCGCCGATTTTCTCGACGAATACAGTATCAGCCATGAAGGCAAGGTTCTGTGGTATGCGCACTTCCACTACCCGTCGATGACCGCGGCCAAGGCTGACTTCACCGCCGGGCATCTGAAAACAGCAGCGCAACGGCACATGCCCGGCCAGCGCTACAGCGATGCCAGCGGCAGGGTGTTCGACGTCTGTCGCGCACCGATCACCAGCACGGCCGCCGCCCGATACTTCTTCGACCTGTAAGCCAGGGGGCGCGGCGCAGACTGCGCCCCCTTCCCGTCAGCGGTCCTTGAACTGCGCCTCGCGCTTGGCAATGAACGCAGCCATGCCCTCTTTCTGGTCTTCGGTGGCGAACGCGGCATGGAACACCCGGCGCTCGAAGCGCACGCCTTCGCTCAAGGTGACCTCGAAGGCGCGGTTGACGCTCTCCTTGACCATCATGCTCACCGGGATCGACTTGCTGGCGATGGTCGCGGCCACCTTCAGCGCCTCCTCCACCAGCTCGGCCTGAGGCACGATACGCGCCACCAGGCCGGCACGCTCGGCTTCCTCGGCGCCCATCAGGCGACCGGTCAGGCACAGCTCCATGGCCTTGGCCTTGCCCACGGCACGTGTCAAGCGCTGGGTGCCGCCCATGCCCGGCAGCACGCCGAGGTTGATTTCCGGCTGGCCGAACTTGGCGTTGTCGGCGGCCAGGATGAAGTCGCACATCATCGCCAGCTCACAGCCACCGCCCAGGGCGAAGCCCGACACCGCGGCGATGATCGGCTTGCGCCGGTTGGCGATGCGATCGGAATCGCTGAACAGGTCTTCGACGTAGATCTGCGGATACTGCAGCTCGGCCATTTCCTTGATGTCAGCGCCGGCGGCGAAGGCCTTGGCGGAACCGGTCAACACCACACAGCCGATGTTTGGATCCTTCTCCAGCTGGTCCAGGGCCAAGTTGATCTCGCCGACGATCTGCGCGTTCAGCGCGTTCAGCGCCTGCGGGCGATTGAGGGTGATCAGGCCGACCTTGCCGTGGATGTCCAACAGGATGGTTTCGAATGCCATGCAGTCTGCTCCTTCAAAGATTGCGCGCAATGACCATGCGCTGAATGTCGCTGGTGCCTTCGTAGATCTGGCAGACCCGCACATCGCGGTAGATCCGCTCCAGCGGGAAGTCGCTCAGATAGCCATAACCGCCGAGGGTCTGCAAGGCGTCCGAACAGACCTTTTCGGCCATTTCCGAGGCGAAAAGCTTGGCCATCGAGGCTTCCACCAGCGCCGGGCGTCCGGCATCGCGCAGGGCGGCGGCGTGCAGCACCATCTGCCGGGCCACGGCGATCTTGGTTGCCATGTCGGCCAGGCGGAAGGCCACGGCCTGGTGCTCGATCAGTGGCTTGCCGAAGGTCTGCCGCTCGTTGGCGTAGTCGCGTGCCGCCTCGAACGCGGCGCGGGCCATGCCCACCGACTGCGAGGCGATGCCAATCCGCCCGCCTTCGAGGTTGGCCAGGGCAATCTTGTAGCCCTGCCCTTCTTCACCCAGGCGGTTGCCCACCGGCACGCGCACGTTGTCGAAGACGATCTGGCAGGTGTCGGAGGCATGCTGGCCAAGCTTGTCCTCGACTCGCGCCACCTGGTAACCCGGTGAATCGGTGGGCACGATGAAGGCCGATATGCCGCGCTTGCCAGCGTCTGGATCGGTGACGGCGAAGACGATCACCACCCCGGCGTTCTGCCCGGAGGTGATGAACTGCTTGCTGCCGTTGAGCACGTAGTGATCGCCGTCCAGGCGGGCGCGGGTCTTCAGGCTGCTGGCGTCGGAGCCGGCCTGGGGCTCGGTCAGGGCAAAGGCGCCGAGCATCGAGCCGCTGGCCAGTGGCGCCAGGAACTGCTGCTTCTGCGCCTCGCTGCCGAACTTGAGGATCGGCACGCAGCCCACCGAATTGTGCACGCTCATGATGGTCGAGCAGGCGCCGTCACCGGCGGCGATCTCCTCCAGGGCCATGGCATAGGCCACATAGCCGGTGTCGCTGCCGCCGTACTGCTCCGGCACCAGCATGCCGAACAGGCCCAGGCCGGCCATCTCCTCGATGGCCTCCTTGGGGAAGCGGTGCTCCCTGTCCCACTGTTCGGCAAACGGCTTCAGACGCTCCTGGGCGAAGTCGCGCACGGCGTCGGCAATCTGTTGTTGTTCTTCAGTTACCAGCATGATTCACCTCAGTACAGGCACTCGACCGCCATGGCCGTCGCTTCGCCACCGCCGATGCAGATGGCCGCCACGCCACGGCGCAGGTTGTTCTGGCGCAGGGCCGACAGCAGGGTCACCAGAATGCGTGCGCCCGAGGCGCCGATCGGATGGCCCAGGGCGCAGGCGCCGCCGTGAATATTGACTTTGTCATGGGGCAGGTCGAGGTGCTTCATGGCCGCCAGGGTGACCACGGCGAAGGCCTCGTTGATCTCGAACAGATCGACATCGGACAGGTTCCAGCCAGTGCGCTTGAGTAGCTTGTCGATAGCGCCAATGGGCGCGGTGGGGAACAGCGCCGGGGTGTCGGCAAAGGCCGCGTGGCCATGGATCACCGCCAGCGGCTTGAGGCCGCGTTTCTCAGCCTCTGAGCGACGCATCAGCACCAGCGCGGCGGCGCCGTCAGAGATGGAACTGGAGTTGGCCGCGGTGACGGTGCCGCCTTCGCGGAAGGCCGGCTTGAGCTGCGGGATCTTGTCCAGGCGCGCCTTGGGCGGCTGCTCGTCGTCCTTGATGACGCGTTTTTCCTTGCCCTCGGTGACTTCCACCGGAACGATCTCGGCGGCGAAGCGGCCGCTCTTGATCGCGTCCTGGGCACGGGTCAGCGAAGCGATGGCGAAGGCGTCCTGAGCCTCACGGCTGAAGTCGCCCTTCTGCGCGCAGTCCTCGGCGAAGGTGCCCATCAGGCGACCCTTGTCGTAGGCGTCTTCCAGGCCGTCCATGAACATGTGGTCGATGATCCTGCCGTGGCCCATGCGGTAGCCGCCACGGGCCTTGTCCAGCAGGTACGGGGCGTTGGTCATGCTTTCCATGCCACCGGCGACGATGACATCGGCGCTGCCGGCCAGCAACTGGTCATGGGCCATGATCGCCGCCTGCATGCCAGAGCCGCACATCTTGTTCAAGGTGGTGCAGGTGGTGTGCTTGTCCAGGCCGGCACCCAGCGCCGCCTGGCGCGCCGGTGCCTGACCCTGGCCGGCCGGCAGCACGCAGCCGAACAGCACCTGCTCGACACTGCCGGCATCGATGCCGGCACGCTCGACGGCGGCGCGGATGGCCGCGCTGCCCAGCTGCGCCGCGGTCAGGCTCTTGAGGTCGCCTTGCAGGCCGCCCATCGGCGTGCGCACGGCGCTGACGATGACAATCGGATCGTGATTCAGGCTCATGTTCGGTTCTCCTTACTTGGCAGCCATGCGCAGCGCGCCGTCGAGGCGGATCACCTCGCCGTTGAGCATGCTGTTCTCGATGATATGGCGGGCGAGCGCCGCGTACTCCTGCGGGCGGCCCAGGCGTGGAGGGAACGGCACGCCGGCGGACAGCGAGGCACGCACTTCGTCGGTCATGCCGGCCATCATCGGGGTTTCGAAAATGCCCGGGGCGATGGTCATCACGCGGATGCCGAAGCGCGCCAGTTCGCGGGCTGCCGGCAGGGTGAGGCTGGCGATGGCGCCCTTGGAGGCGGCATAGGCGGCCTGGCCGATCTGGCCGTCATAGGCGGCGATGGAGGCGGTATTGATGATCACGCCCCGCTCGCCGCCCTCGTCCGCCGGCCCTTCGGCCATGGCTGCGGCGGCCAGGCGCAACAGGTTGAAGCTGCCGATCAGGTTGACGTTGATGACCTTGGCGAAGCTGCCCAGGGCATGCGGCCCATTCTTGCCCAGGACCTTCTCAGCGCCGACGATACCCGCGCAGTTGACCAGTCCGTGCAGATTGCCAAAAGCACTGACAGCGGCATCGACCGCCGCCTTGGCGGCCTGTTCGTCGCTGATGTCGGCCACCGCGAAACGGGCATTGGCGCCCAGCTCGGCGGCCTTGGCTTCAACCGCCGCAGCATTCAGATCGACCAGCATGACCTTGGCGCCGGCCTCGATGAGCATCTGCGCGGTGGCGGCGCCCAGGCCCGAGGCCGCGCCGCTGACGATGAAGTTCTTTTGAGTGATGTGCATGTCGGTCTTCCTTCAGGCGCCCGCAGCGATCGGCTGCGCGGCTTGTTGTCGGGCGATTTCCTGATTGCGCAGGATGAAGCGTTGCAGCTTGCCGCTCGGGGTCTTGGGCAGCTCGCCGACGAATTCGATTTCACGCGGGTAGGCGTGGGCGTAGAGGCGCTGGCGCACGTGCTGGCGCAGGGTTTCCTCAAGTTCGGTACTGCCCTGATAACCGTGGGCGAGCACCACGAAGGCCTTGATCAGCTCCGTGCGTTCCGGGTCGGGTTTGCCGATCACAGCCGCCTCGACCACCGCCGGGTGCTCAATCAGTGCGCTTTCAACATCGAACGGGCCGACTCGGTAGCCCGAGGTGGTGATCACATCGTCGCTGCGGCCGACGAAGCTGATGCTGCCATCCTGGTTGAGCTCGACGGTGTCGCCGGACAGGTAGTACCTGCCAACGAACGCCTTGGTTGGCAGCCCGTGGTAACCGGCGAACCAGCACAGCGGCGACTGCTCGCGGTCCACCGCGAGAATGCCAGGCTGGCCGGCAGGCAGTTCATTGCCCTGCTCGTCCACCACCACGATGCGGTGGCCGGGAATGGCGAAGCCGGCCGAGCCCAGGTGCACCGGGTGCGCCAGCGCATGGTGGTTGCACAGCACCATGCCCAGCTCGGTCTGGCCGTAGTGGTCGTGGATAGTCACCCCAAGTTCGTCGGCGAACCAGCGGATCACTTCCGGATTGAGCGGTTCGCCGGCACTGCTGACCACCCGCAGGCGCCCCTTGATCGGCGCCGCAAACGCGCTGCCCGCCGCGATCAGCAGCCTGTAGGCTGTGGGCGAGCCCGCCAGATTGGTGATGCCCAGCTTGTCGATGACCCGCGCACAGCTTTCGACACTGAACGGACCGTCGTAGAAGGTGGTGGCGTGGCCCAGCGACAGCGGCCCGGTGACCGCGTAGTAAAGGCCGTAGGCCCAGCCGGGGTCGGCCAGGTTCCAGAAGTTGTCGTCCGCTCGCAGGCCGATGGCGTCGCGCATGTAGCCCTGGAACGCGACGATGGCGCGCAATGGCACTTCCAGTGGCTTGGCCGGGCCAGTTGTGCCCGAGGTGAACATCAGCAGGAATGGGTCGTTGCCGTTACGCATCACCGGCGCGCAATCGCTGGCGGCAGTCTCGAGACTGCGGTGGAAGTCCAGCTCACCCTCGGCGGCACCGACCGTGACGAGGATCGGGCAGTCCTCCACCTCATCGAGCTTGGGCCGGTTGTGGCGATCAGTGACCACCACCTTGGCATGGGACTGCTCGAGACGGTGCTCGATGGCCTTGGGGCCGAAAGCGGTGAACAGCGGTTGGTAGACCGCGCCCAGGCGCCAGGTGGCGAGAATGGTCACCAGCAGTTCGGGAGTACGCGGCATGAGCCCGGCGACGCGGTCGCCGGCCCCCACGCCCTGGGCCTTGAGCACGTTGGCAAAGCGTGCGGCCAGGACCTGCAGTTGATCGAAGGTATAGCGCTCGCTGTTGCCATCGCGGTCTTCACAGACCAGGGCGGTTTTGTCGCTGCCGCTGTGGCGGTCGCAGCACTCGACACAGGCGTTGAGGGCCTCGAGATTGCCATGCAACGCCGCGGCAGCGGCTCGGGCATGGTCGAACGAACGAGCGGCCTCGGCATAATCGCGCATTGTCAGACTCCTGGTTTCTTATTGTTGGAGTGCACATCGGTCTGACGATGTTCGCGCCGGTCAGCTCATCCGGCAATGGCCAAAGCTGTCAATCGGGCTGAGCGGATTAGACCGGATCGAGCGGTTGCCCGGCGGATTGCATGATCAAGGCCTCGTGGGCGAGCTGGATCGTCACGGCATATTCCTCCTGTTCACGCGTGACCTTGAGCACACGCCAGCGACGGTCATACTCCGCGCTGCTCAGGCTCTTGTCTTCGTCGAGCCTGGTGCCTTCCGCGCCGGCGCGTTCGAGGATCTCGTCGAACAGCGCCGGGTGCCGTGCCTCCACATATTTGCGCCAGAAATCGCGCCCCGCGAGGCTTTTTGCCAATGCCTCGTCCGTCTCGCTGGCCTTCACCGCCGCCAATACCGTCTGCTCGAGATCGTCGGTGATGCCCGCCAATGCCAAGAACTGCATGTTCCTTGGCTGCCCTGGCAAATCCAGCGCCTTGGTCAGCGCGATGCGATAGCCGATCACCACTTCGAGCACGTCGACGTATACACCTCCCATCTCTCTTCGCGCAGCCTCATTCCTGGCCAGCAAGTCCACTTGCTCCAGCCGGAACAACTGCCGGCCCAGCTTGAGCAGTTCTTCCCCGCCCTTGCCGGTCGCAGCCTTCGCCGTGGCCTGGTGCACCATCTTCTGGATAATCAGTGCGCTAAAACGATCAGCGATCCTGTCGACGCACTCGCCTGGCTCGCTGGAGTCGGCAAAGATCAGCTCACGCAAGGCCGCGTCACCGTCGATGGCCTGCAACAACTCCCACAACTGGCCGGCGAGGTAGTTACTGGCAGAACGGAAGTCCGCCGTTTCGGTGAGTGCGCGCAGCAAACGGAACAACTCTCGACTATCTTCCATCCCTGCCAGGCGCTCCCACAGGGCCCTGCTGCGCCCCTGTTCATCCTCGGGCGCAAGCGCAACCCAGCGCTCCTTGGCAGGCGTCAAGATGCGCTCCTGGACGATTTCCTCCCCATGGTTGTGAACCGGGTCCATCCAGTAAAGCTCGCGGCGCACCTGCAATGACATCGGGTTGAAGTCCGTGCGCAACCGGTACCTGAACGCCGCGGGCATGCTGAGCACCTCGGCGGGCACAGTCCGGATCTGGTTGCCACTGAGGTCGGCAAGTGAAAGAAACGCGCAGTCCTGCAATCCGGCAGGCATCGTCCGCAACCGGCAACGGCTCACGTCCAGGTGCCGCAATTGCGTCGGCTCATTGAAATGCAGGTTCAGCAGGCGAATCGGATTATTGCTGAGGTCGATCGTCCGTAAGCGTGACATCTGCGAAAGCAACCGCTCATCCGCCGCGTCCATTTCAATGCGATTGCCGGAGGCTCGCAGTTCAACCAGGTTCCCGCATTGTGCGATGCTCGATGGCAGCGCGATCAACTGGTTGTTGCTCACATTCAGGAAACGCAAGCCATCGAAACACCGCAAAAACCTGTGAGGCACTTCCCTCAGCGCCATTCGGCACATTACCAGGTTGGTGATGTGCGTAAGGTCTACCTGTTCCGGCAGTCTGGGCAGTTCCTGAATGCGACAATTGCTCAGGTCGAGCACCCGGCCCCGCACCTCTCCCTCCCTGCTGTAGATCACTTCACTTTCATAGCGCCACGCTTCACGCAGGCGCCTGGCCACGATGCCACGCAATCCCGGGGACGCCGATGGCGCATGCGCTTGCGCCCATTCACGCAGCGCGATGTCGAGCAAGTTGTAGTTGCTCTCCTCGTACAACAACGCCTCAAGCGGGCTGCGGCCCAGCGGATCACGTCGCAATTGCGCGACCTTGCTCTCGACCTGGGCATCGTCGAGCACGGGATAGAGCGCGCGAATGCGCTCTCTGAGGATGGTGATGCCATTGCGCGCGGTGTTTCTCGAAGACCGCCCACCGAGCGTGTAACCGACCCGGCCGTCAGGCAACCTTTTTCCAGGGTTGAACCATGGCGTGGACGCTTGCATGTCAAGCAATGAGTACCAGTCGCTGCGTTTTTCCGGTAAAGCCTTGATCAACGCAAGGCGCAGCGATTGCGCAGGGTCACTCGGCTCAAGCTCGAGCGCACTTCGCTGGCTCTCGTCGAGCGCGGCGATGATCGCCTGGAACAGATTCCCCGGCGCGGCCACCTCGGAGTCACGTTGCATGCCTTGCGCGTCATACAAGCGCATCGCACCGTCTCGTCGAGCCAGCACGATCCTCGCATCACTCGCCACCGCCGGATTGGTGATCGCCAGCATACGGCCATCCTCGGCGCGCAGCTCGAGACCGACTCGGGTCGGCCACATCGGCAGCTTCTCGAGCAGTCGCATGACCAACAGGCCAGCATCCTCGCAGTAGGCGCTGTTCAGGTACAACCCTTCCACTGCCCGGTTCAGCCGCGCCAGCTGCAACAGCGAGCGTACCTTGGTTGCGACCGTGTAAGGCACTCGTGCCTCGACCCTGGCCACCTGCTCGACCACCGCATCGCATTCTCGCACCGCCTCCTCGGCATAAGCGTCAGGCAAGCCCGGGAAGTCCCGCTTCACCAGCGTGAACAATGGGTTGCCCGGGGGCGTGATACGCGCCAGATGCTCAAACAGCAGCGCTTGCACTTCGGCTTGTCGGTCGGCGAGCCACACCGCTGCGCCAGGTGCATCCACAGCCTGCATACCTGGCCGGGTACGGCACCACGCCAGCACCTGGGCATCCTCCAGCGTCGCGCCCGGGGCCTTCACAGCCTTGAATACCGCGGTGACACGCGCATCGGCCTCGAAGCGACGCAGCGTGTCGCGCAGGTTGACCGGCGCGGGCCGATTCTGTACCAGCACACCACGCAGCTCGTCCTGGTCGACGCCCGCCACCGTCAGGATCTGTTCGGCACGCTGCGGGTCCAGCGGCACCTGATGAGGCCACAGACGATTGAGCATGGCGCAGCTATCATCCCACTCCAGCGGGCGCTCCAGGCGGATGCGCCAGCAGCGTTCGCCGTTGTACTCGATGCTTGGCGCGAACGCGTCCTGGTCGTGGGGATGACACAAGCGCCAGGGCTGCTCGGGGGCCGTCTGCCGGACTTCGTAGTAACGCCGGTCCACGTGCAACCAGCGTCGGTTTCCGACCGCGTAGAGGCCGTTTTCCTGCAACACCGGTTGCTCGGGCGTCGACTCGTAGACACTCAAGTCATGGTTCCACAGCCGCTGCTTGCCATCGACGAGTTCGACAGGTTCCAGCGCGTCGACGAAGGCGCTGCCAGCGAAACCACGGGCGACCAACGCCACACCGGCCCCAGTCACCGCCGTCACCGCGACCGTCTTGGCCACTTCGATCATATGGTCCAAGGCCTCGTGCTGATGGCCTTGCTGCCAGTCCCCCACCCCGGCATAGACCTCGCCAAGGGTGTCCACCAACAATTTTCCAAGCAGCACCATGCCAATGGCAGGGACCGCCATGCCCGCGACACCCAGCAAAGCGAGCCCGACCCCCTCCCAGCGCTTGATACGGCGATCAGCGGCCGCGTGGTCAGCGTCGGCGGCGCACACCAGCAGCAATCGACCATCGGCCTTGATTCGCGCCACCTGGCTGCGCGCCAGCAATGCGAAGACATTGTTGTCCTGAGCCGCGCGGCGTTGCAGATTGAGGTCGGGAACATCGTCGGACAAACGCTTGAGCATGGTTTCCAGAAAGTCAGGCTGCTCGTGCAGGCTCACCAGGCCACGCACACGGCGCCTGAAGTCCTGCTCTCGCAGCGCCGCCACCAGGTGCTCGGAGAGCGACTCGAACGAGTCGAAGCAACGCAGTGGTCGCTGGTGATCGACCGGCAGGTAAAGCACCACGCCGGCCGCCTTGTTTGCCTTGTCGTACAGTTGAATCAGCAGCGCGTTGATCAGCGTGCAATCGAGCATGCGCAACTCGCCGGCATTGGAGCGCAGCGGCGCCTCCGACAGGCTGGGCATGTCATGGATCACATGCTGCAACGCGGCATGCTGAGACTCGGACAAATGGCCCTGCACCAGTGCGTGCTGGCAAGCCAGGGCAAACCCCGAACGCTGGTGACGGGTCAGCAGCGCCACAGTCGCCCCATCGAACTGCCGGTCGAGTAGATCTTGATACTGCTTGCCAGCGTCCAGCGCCCTGCAACGCGCGGCAAAATCGTCGGCGTCGCCGGACAGCACCGTGTTACTGCCAGGGCACACGACGCCACTACCGGAGAAGAACTGCGCGCCCTCTTCGAATCCCTGCATCAAACGCAACAAGGCGGGAGCGCGCAGTCCCCAACGCACCGCGGAGGGCGCGCTTAAGAGCCCCGAGGTGCCTTGCCGAATATCCAGCCACTGCAGTGCCTTGACCTCATGCGTGCCTTTGTCGAGATCAGCCAGGAGCGGGTGGAACACCTGTTCGGCAAACTGCTGTGGCGACAGCAGCGCTTGGGTCGCCAAAGCCAGTTGACGAGCGTTGGTATCGTGAGTTTTGAGGCAATCGCACAAGGCATCGAGTTGCTCGGCCTTGGCCTCCTTGAGCCAATCAGGCAGTTGCGCCTTGATGAAGTCGTCCGTGATCGCGTGTGGCGTGACCGTCGCTGCTGGTTGGGGCGTTGTAGTTGCTGACATGACGAAGCATCCTGCGGTTTCAGAACCCTCGACACTAGTCAGCTCGCCCCACCCGGCACAGAGGGAAACGGCGCCAGCCGGTGCGGCATTTCGCCTTGGATGATCAGGTTGCGGTAATGGCCTGGGTTGCAACCGAACCACTTGCGAAATGCCTTGTAGAACGAGCTGGCGTCGGCAAAGCCCAGGCGTTGCGCGACGTCGGCAAGGCCAAGCGCTGGCTCGGCCAGCCAGGTGATCGCCAATTCTCGACGCAAACTGTCCTTGATGCCCTGGTAGCTGTGCCCTTCCTCGGACAGGCGCCGCCGCAAGGTCGCCACCGACATGCACAGGTTATGCGCCACCGTCTGCGCATCCGGCCATGCGCCTGGCTCGATCTCCAGCAATGTCGTACGAATGCGTAGCGCCAGACTGCCAGGGTCGCGGTACTTGACCAGTATGTTGCCCGGCGCTTCGGCCAGGAACCGCTGCAACTCCTGCGGCGTGCGCCGGATCGGCAGGGTCAGGCAATCGGCAGCGATGATCATGCGCGTGCGTGGACGCTCAAACGTCAGATTCTGCGAGAACATGACCCGGTAATCGTCGCAGAACGGCGGCTCGGGGCAGCGCAGCTCGATGGCCAGGATCGGAATCCGCCGCCCGGCCAGCCAGCAGGCGACGCCATGCACGATCATCCAGAAGGTGAAGTAGGTGAACGCACGCCGTGGCTGCTCCAGCGGTTCGTTGATGACGATCTCTGCCAGGCTCTGCTGGCGGACCAGACTCGGTTGCAGGTCTTCGAGCATCAGCGCCAGAAACCCCAGCACAACCTCCAGACCAGCGCCAAGGGTGGGCTGCGCCATGCTCGCCCGGCACATGAACGCGAGGCTGCCGCTACGCAGGCCGCGTGGATCCATGGCAAAGAACTCGTCGTTGCAACGACGAGCCAACAGGCGCCACAGCCGGGCATAGGCCTCGGCGCTGACCCGCGCCTCGGGCAGGTCGAGCCGGCCCATCTCGATGCCCGCCCGGACCAGCAAGCCGACATCGGGCTGGCCCGCCGGGCAAGTCTGCAACAGCGCTTCACGCACCAGCTGCATGGAAATGGTGTCTTTCTCGCTCATCGACGGTCCCGTCGGCTGTAGGCCGGCCATCTTAGGCCGTCGCGCTCGAAACAGCCATCACGCGGCAGCCGCCAGCCCGAGAAACGCCTGGATCAGGCGCAGCTCGCGACGGCGCTCCAGGCAACCGACCATGTGCTGGTTGACCAGGCCCTGACCGGCCAGGGGGCGGGCCACCACCCGCGGGTCATGGGCCACTTCGGTGGAGGACACCACGCCGATGCCCAGTTCCGCCGCCACCGCCTCGGTGACCGCTTCGCGGCTGTCCAGCTCCAGCAGCACCCTAGGTTGCACACCCGCGTCGGCGCAGGCCTTGTCGAAGGTGCGCCGGGTGGTCGAACTGGGCTCGCGCAGCACCATGATCTGCCTGTCCAGCTCGGCCAGCGGCAAGTCTCCCCCGGTACCCGTCCACGCATGCCCCACGGGCAACAGTGCACACAACCGCGACTCGCACAACGCCTGCAGGTGCAGGCCCTTGCGCGGCTCGATCTCGGTCAGCACGGCCACATCGGCATGTTCCGACAACAACGCGGCCAGGGTTTCCTGGGCATTGCCCAGGCGCAGGTTGACGGTGATACCCGGGTAGCGCTCGCGCAGCTGCGCCAGCATCGGCATCACCCGGTGCGGGCCGTCAGCCGCCACCTCCAGGCGCCCGGTCAGCAACTGCCGGTTAGCCTCGAGCATGGACTGGGCTTCCTCGGCCAGGCCGAACATGGCCCGGGTGATGGCCGCCAGGCGCGCACCCTCCTCCGTCAGCTCGACCCGCCGGGCGGTACGGCGCAGCAAGGTGATCTGGTAGTGCTCCTCCAACGCCTTTACATGCCCGGTCACCGCCGGCTGGCTGATGAACAGGCGCTCGGCGGCGCGGGTGAAACTGCCCTCGCGGGCGACGGCGTCGAAGGCGCGGAGCTGGAACAGGTTCATATCTATCGGCCTGACTTATGGCTGGCATATCTACAAACAATTTGATTGATGACACAGCGAATTGCAACCTAGCCCCACTAGTTTCCAGCCCACCGCATAGTGAGGAACCACGGAATGAGCAACGCACCGATCCTGCTGACCCCCGGTCCATTGACCACCTCGATCCGCACCCGCCAGGCCATGCTCGTGGACTGGGGGTCGTGGGATCGCGACTTCAACCAGCTGACCGCCAGCGTGTGCGAACAACTGCTGGCCATCATCGACGGCAGCGCCAGCCACCACTGCGTGCCCCTGCAAGGCAGCGGCACCTTCGCCGTCGAGGCCGCCCTCGGCACCCTGGTCCCCCGTGACGGCAAGGTGCTGGTGCTGATCAACGGCGCCTACGGCCAGCGCCTGGCGAAGATCTGCAAGGTGCTGGGCCGCGCCTACAGCACCTTCGAGACCGGCGAGGACCAGCCGACCACCGCCGCGGACGTCGACCGCCTGCTGGCCGCCGACCCCGCCGTGACCCATGTGGCGCTGATCCACTGCGAGACCAGCACCGGCATCCTCAACCCGCTGCCCGAGATCGCCCAGGTGATCCGGCGCCACGGCAAGCGCCTGATCATCGACGCCATGAGCTCGTTCGGCGCGCTGCCGATCGACGCCCGCCAGATCCCCTTCGAAGCGCTGATCGCCGCCTCCGGCAAGTGCCTGGAAGGCGTGCCGGGCATGGGCTTTGTCTTCGCCGAGAAAGCCGCCCTGGCCGCCGCCGAAGGCAACGCCCACTCCCTGGCCATGGACCTGCACGACCAGCACGCCTACATGGCCAAGACCGGCCAGTGGCGCTTCACCCCGCCGACCCACGTGGTCGCTGCCCTGCACGAAGCGCTGCAGCAATACAACGAAGAGGGTGGACTGCCCGCCCGCCACCAACGCTACAGCGATAACTGCAAGACCTTGCTCGACGGCATGGCGAAAATCGGCCTGCAGAGTTTCCTGCCCGCCGACATCCAGGCGCCGATCATCGTCACCTTCCACGCGCCGAAGGACCCGCGCTACCAGTTCAAGGACTTCTACGAGCGGGTCAAGGCCAAGGGCTTCATCCTCTACCCGGGCAAGCTGACCCAGGTCGAGACCTTCCGCGTCGGCTGCATCGGCGTGGTCGGCGCCGATGGCATGCAGGCCGCCGTCAATGCCGTGGCCGAGGTGCTGCGGGAAATGGAAGTACTGGACATCTGACCCTCTGCCCACCCAATTCAAGGAAAATGCGCACATGAACTACAGCAACCCCACCCAGCTGCAAGCCGCCATCCTCGACTGGGCCGGCACCGTGGTCGACTTCGGCTCGTTCGCCCCGACCCAGATCTTCGTCGAAGCCTTCGCCGAGTTCGACGTGCAGGTGTCCATCGAAGAAGCCCGTGGCCCGATGGGCATGGGCAAGTGGGACCATATCCGCACCCTGTGCGACGTGCCGGAGATCGCCGAGCGCTACCGCAAGGTGTTCGGCCGCACGCCCACCGACGATGACGTCACCGCCATCTACGAGCGCTTCATGCCGCTGCAGATCGAGAAGATCGCCGTGCACTCGGCGCTGATCCCCGGCGCCCTGGAGACCCTGACCGGGTTGCGCAAAAGCGGCCTGAAGATCGGCTCCTGCTCGGGCTACCCGAAGGTGGTGATGGACAAGGTGGTCGAGCTGGCCGCGCAGAACGGCTACGTGGCCGACCATGTGGTGGCCACCGACGAGACACCGAACGGCCGCCCGTGGCCGGCCCAGGCGCTGGCCAACGTGATTGCCCTGGGCATCGATGACGTGGCTGCCTGCGTGAAGGTCGACGACACCGTGCCGGGGATTCTCGAAGGCCGCCGCGCCGGGATGTGGACCGTGGCGCTGGTGTGCTCGGGCAATGCCCTGGGGCTGACCTGGGAAGGCTACCGGGCGTTGAGCACGGAGAAGCTGGAGAGCGAGCGCAAGCGGATCCACGGGATGTTCGCCGCATCGCGCCCGCACTACTTGATCGACACCATCAACGAACTGCCCGAAGTGATTGCCGATATCAACCGGCGATTGGCCAAGGGGGAGATGCCGCAGGCGTTCTGATAGGCCGCGTGATGCCATCACCGGCAAGCCGGCTCCCACAGCGACAACGCGTCCACCGGTGGGAGCCGGCTTGCCGGCGATCAGGCCCTGTCAGACAGATCGGTTCAGCTTCACCCACGACGCGAACCTGTCGATAAAGCCCTGCAGGAAAGGCCGGGTCTTGTCATTGAGCTTGCCACTGTCATCGAACAGCGTTGCCGCCCCGCCGATATACGCCTCGGGCATCTGCATGCACGGCATGTCGAGGAACACCAGCGACTGGCGCACCGCATGATTGGCACCAAACCCGCCGATAGCCCCCGGCGACACGCTGGCCACCGCCGCCGGCTTGCCGCCCCACACGCTCTGCCCATAGGGCCGCGACCCCACGTCGATGGCGTTCTTCAACCCGCCCGGCACCGAACGGTTGTACTCCGGGGTGACGAACAGCACCGCGTCGCTGCGGCGGATCTCGTCGCGAAAATGCTTCCACGCCTCGGGCGCGCCCTCGGCCTCGACATCCTCGTTGTACAACGGCAGGTCGCCGATCTCGACGATCCGCAGGGCAAGGCTGGACGGTGCCAGCTCAGACAGCGCGCGGGCCACCTTGCGGTTATAGGACTCCTTGCGCAAGCTGCCGACGACGACCGCTACCGAATAAACCTGGCTCATGGCGTTTTGCAACCTCTGCTCTGGGAATGGGACCTGTTAGTTATAGATGACCGTTCCTCGGCTTCGCGGTTTTTTTCCATTCGGCTGAAAACTTCCCGGGCGTTTCACTGGTCTATGCCTACAGACATTTCCTACACGATTCAGAGGTTTCCACCTAAATGGCAGCAGTAATGGTCGGCCAGTTCCACGCCCGCGACGCCGAAGGCCGTATCTACCCGGTCCACGAGTTCCAGGAGTCCACCCTCCAGGCCGACGGCAGCACCCTCGGCGCGCCGGTTACCAGCTATCGCCTGGCTATCGGTGACCGCGTCAACCACCTGGGTGACGACCGCTTCGAGCTGGCCCAGACCGGCGTCGAGATCATTCGTATTCCTTGACGCAATCGACGGTGTACAGCGCCCCCTGGCACTGCAGGCCATGCACATCGGCGACGAAGCCCGGGAAGCCCTGGTCGAAAGCCCGGGCACAGTCCAGGTAGACCAGAATCGAGCGGGTCGCCTCGGTGAAGCGCTCGCCCGGCATGATCAAGGGGATTCCCGGCGGATACGGCACCAGCATCACCGCCGCGACCCGCCCCATCAGTTGCTCGATCGGCACCGCCTCCACCTCCCCGCGCACCATCCGGTCATAGGCCTCGGCCGGGGTCATCGCCACCTCGGGCAAACGGGTGAACAGCAGCTTGAGCTGCCTGGATGTGGCATTGCCGCGGTAGAAGGCATGCAGTTGCTGGCACAGGTCACGCAGCCCCAGCCCCTGGTAGCGTGACGGCTGCGGCGTCACCACGCTGGGCAGGCATTCGGCCAGCGCGATATTGGCGTCGTAGTGGCGCTTGAACTCCAGCAGTTCAGTGAGCAGCGTGCTCCACTTGCCCTTGGTGATGCCCATCGAGAACAGTACCAGGAAGCTGTACAGGCCGGTCTTCTCCACCACCAGCCCCCGCTCCCACAAAAACTTGCTGACCACTGCGGCCGGAATGCCGTGCTCGCCCGCGCCGCCACCGGCCCCTGGCATCACCAGAGTGACCTTGAGCGGATCGAGCAGCACATAGTCGTCGCTCAGCTCGGCAAAGCCATGCCATTCGGCACCCGGCTGCAGCAGCCAGTCCGCCGACTCCAGCCGCTCGCCACCCTGGGCCTGCGGCGGCTGCCAGATGCTGAACCACCAGTCGTCGGTGGCGATATGCTCGCGCAGGTTGGCCAGCGCCCGGCGAAAGCTCAGGGCCTCGTCGAACATCTCCTGCAGCAGCGAACGCCCGGCCGGGCCCTCCATCATCGCCGAGGCCACGTCCAGCGAGGCGAGGATGCTGTACTGCGGCGAAGTGGAGATATGCATCATGAACGCCTCGTTGAAACGGTCGCGGTCCAACTGGCGGGAGGCGCCGTCCTGCACATGGATCATCGACGCCTGGCTGAAGGCGGCCAGCAGCTTGTGGGTCGAATGGGTGCTGAACAGCAGCGGGCCCTCATCGCCGCGCGGCGTGCCCATGGCGTAGCGGCCGACGAAGAATTCATGGAAGGCGGCGTAGGCGAACCAGGCCTCGTCGAAGTGCAGCACCTCGACACTGGCGCCGAGGGTCTGCTTGATGAGGCCGGCGTGGTAGCACAGCCCGTCGTAGGTGGAGTTGGTGACCACCGCCAGCTTTATCTTCGCCGACCGCCCCTGGGCCAGCGGGTGGGCCTGGATCTTCGCCTGGATCGACGCCGGGGTGAATTCGCTGAGCGGAATCGGCCCGATGATGCCCAGTTCGTTGCGCTCCGGGCACAAGTAGAGAGGGATGGCGCCAGTCATGATGATCGCGTGCACCACCGACTTGTGGCAGTTGCGGTCCACCAGCACCAGGTCACCACGCCCGACCATGGCGTGCCAGACGATCTTGTTGGCGGTGGAGGTGCCGTTGATGACGAAGAAGGTATGGTCGGCGCCGAAGTTGCGCGCCGCCCGCGCCTCCGCGGCGGCCAGGGGGCCGGTGTGGTCGAGCAGCGAGCCCAGCTCGGGGACAGACACGGACAGGTCCGAGCGCAGGGTGTTTTCGCCGAAGAACTGGTGGAATGCCTGCCCCACCGGACTCTTGTGATAGGCCACGCCACCGCCGTGGCCCGGCGTATGCCAGGAATAGTTCGACTGCGCGGTGTGTTGCACCAGAGCCTTGAAGAACGGTGGCAGCAGGCCGTCGAGGTAACTGTGCGCGGCCCGTGCTACCTGGCGGGCGAGAAACGGCACGGTGTCTTCGAACAGGTAGAGGATGCCGCGCAGCTGGTTGAGCTCGCCCATGGCCTCGGCCGGGGCGTTCTCCAGAGTGACTTGCTCGCCCAGGGCGAAGATCGGCAGGTTGGGGGCGCGCAGCCTGGCCAGGCGGATCAGCTCGGCCATGTTCTGCAGCAGCCGGCTGTTATCGCCGACACCCTCGGCGGCGATCAGCATGCAGGCCAGGCCGTGGTGGGTGGCGGCCACCAGCCGCGCTTCGGCTTGGTCGGCGGCGGCGAGGATGGCGAAGCCGTCACGGGCCAGTTCATCGGCGATGCCGCGCACCCGCTCGCCGGCGACGCTGTCGGCCTTTATGGCCCGGTGGACGATGAGGATGGGGAACTGGAGGTCCTTGTACATCGGGCGGCTACCTCTGCGGGCTTTTCCCTCAGGGTAGTTGATGCCATCGCGGGGCAAGCCCGCTCCCACGCTAACGTGCACAATCTGGCGTGGGAGCGGCGGTTCGCCGCTGCGACTTGCCCCGCGATAGGGCCGGTACTGTCTTTGGATCAGCTGGCGGTCGGCTCGGTCAGCACCTGCCACATCGCCGGCCCACCTGCCGACTTGGCAATGGCCGCCAAGCGCTCGGCATGGGCCTCGAGCTCTTCATCGCTGGCCATGATCACCTTACCGGCAGCACGACCGCTAATCCGACGGATCTCACTGCCGGTGCTGCCCTGCCCCTCTTCGTCCTGTGCGCCATCCCCCGCCAGCGACAAGCTGGTCTGGCCACCGGTCATCGCCAGGTAGACGTCGGCCAGCAGTTCCGAGTCGAGCAATGCGCCGTGCAGTTCACGGCCGGAGTTGTCGATGCCGTAGCGTTTGCACAACGCATCGAGGCTGTTGCGCTGCCCCGGATGGCGCGAGCGCGCCATCATCAGGGTGTCGAGGATCGGGCAGTGCTGCGAGATGTCGGCGCGGTCCTGCTGGCCGATCAGCGCGAACTCGTTGTTGATGAAGCCGACGTCGAACGCCGCGTTGTGGATGACCAGGGTGGCGCCCTGGATGAACTCGAAGAACTCCTCGGCCACATCGCCGAAACGCGGCTTGCCGACCAGGAAAGCGTCGGTGATGCCGTGGACGTTGATCGCGCCCTCGTCACTGTCGCGGTCGGGCTGCAGGTAGACGTGGAAGTGCCGCCCGGTCAGGCGCCGGCCCACGACTTCGACGCAACCGATCTCGATGATGCGGTGGCCTTCGGCCACCGGCATGCCGGTGGTCTCGGTGTCGAGGATGACGAACCGTTTGTCTTGCTGCTGCTCCACGCGGGGACTCCAACTGGCGGTGCTTGAATTCGGGGTGGGAGTATAACGAAATCGGGGCCGTTTTGCGGTCATCGCGGGGCAAGCCCGCTCCCACGCAGCCAGCAGTCATCTCGTGGGAGCGGGCTTGCCCCGCGATGGCCCGCAACACAATCAACGTTGCGCGCGAACCTCATCAACCCCACGATTGGCCAACTGGTCGGCCCGCTCGTTGCCCGGGTGGCCGATATGCCCACGCACCCACTTCCAGGTCACCTTGTGCCGGTTGACCTGTTCATCGAGGGCCATCCACAGGTCGGCGTTCTTCACCGGCTCCTTGGCGGCGGTCTTCCAGCCACGCTTCTTCCAGTTGGTCATCCACTCGTTGATGCCCTTCATCACATACTGGGAGTCGGTGGTCAGCACCACCTCGCACTCGCGCTTGAGCGCCTTCAGGCCTTCGATCGCGGCCATCAGTTCCATGCGGTTGTTGGTGGTCTCGCGTTCGCCGCCCCACAGTTCCTTCTCGACGCCCTTGAAAACCATCAGGACGCCCCAGCCGCCCGGGCCGGGATTGCCCTTGCAGGCACCATCGGTGTAGATCTCGACGCTATCGCTCATGTACCACTCGTGTTCAGTGCTTTTCGGAATCGGGGTGGGTGGCGCTGCGGTTGACCTTGGCCAATGGCAGCGGCAACAGCTTGCCCATCGGCTCGCGGCGCTCGAGGCGCAGCGGCCGCAGGCCGACCACCATCTTGCGCGCCACCAGCAGGTAGACGCCGCCCCCGGCACTCTGCCAGCCCCCCGCCACCCGCTCCCAGCCGGCCAGACGCTGCTGCCAGGCCGGCGAGGCAAGCGGCGGACGATAGCACCCGAAGCGGCGTTTCTCCAGCGCGAAGCCCAGCAGGTTGAGCCAGTCGCCGACCCGCGACGGCGAGATGCAGCGGGCCTTGCGCAAGGCGCCCTGGCTGAAGAAATGGCGCAGCCCCCAGCTGCTCCACGGGTTGATGCCGACGATCAGCAGGTGGCCGCCCGGGCGCACCGCGCTGGCCGCCTCGCGCAGCAGGCCATGGGGCGACAGGCTGAAGTCCAGGCCATGCTGCAGCACCACCACGTCGGCGGCATGCTCCGATAACGGCCAGGCCTGCTCCTCGCAGACGATCTCCACCCCCGGCAACGGCGCGCCCAGGCGCACGTTGCGCTGCACCTGTGGCGCATTGGGCGGGGGTTCGGCGCAGGGGCCGTAGTGCACCAGGTAACCACCGAAGAAGCGCCGCAGCTCTTCTTCGAGCAACTTTTCCTCTTCCTTGAGCATCAACTGCCCAAGGGGGCCATTGAACCAGTCGCGGGCCAGGCTGATGAGTTCGACCCAGTCGGGGTCGGCCTGGGCGAAGGCTTGGTCGGTCATTGCGTTCTCCCTCGAAGGTTCTCCGGCCGCGCCATCGCGGCTAAGATGCCCCCAATGTCCAGGCTTGGCGATACGGATCCGCACATGATACAGATCGATGCCCTACCCGCTTTCAACGACAACTACATCTGGTTGTTACAGGATACTGCCAATCGCCGCTGCGCAGTGGTCGATCCCGGCGATGCCGGGCCGGTGCTCGCCTGGCTCGGCCAGCATCCCGACTGGGTGCTGGAGGCGATCCTGGTCACCCACCATCACCATGACCACGTCGGCGGCGTCGAAGCCCTGAAGCAGGCCAGCGGCGCCACCGTCTACGGCCCGGCCAGCGAACGCATCCCGGGCCGCGACGTCGCCCTGGAGGACGGCGCGCAGGTCCAGGCACTGGGCCTGACCTTCGAGGTCATGGCCATGCCCGGCCACACCCTCGGCCATATCGCCTATTACACTGCGCAATCGCCCACGCCGCTACTGTTCAGTGGCGACACCCTGTTCGCCGCCGGTTGCGGGCGGTTGTTCGAAGGCACACCCGAACAGATGCACCATTCGCTGCAGCGCCTGGCCGCCCTGCCCGCCGAGACCGAAGTGTACTGCGCCCACGAGTACACCCTGAGCAACCTGCGCTTCGCCCGCGCCGTCGAGCCGGAAAACCCGCACGTTCTGCAACGCTTCGAAGACGTTACCCGCCTGCGCGCCGACAATCGCATCAGCTTGCCCTCCACCATCGGCCTCGAGCGCCTGACCAACCCGTTTTTGCGCACCGCTGAAACATTCGTTAAACAAAAAGCAGACGAATGGAAGGGTCATTCCAACCCTACCCAAGCCACTGTTTTTGCTGCCTTGAGGTCTTGGAAAGACGTGTTCTGATAACCTCAAGATATATCGTGACACACGCCCAAAGGTTGACCCGGCCGGGGCCGGTTTCTAGAATCGCCCAACTTTTTTGCCCGGATAACCGTTCCAGCCGATGTCTTCCCCTAGCCGCAGAACCGCTCATTCGGTCGCCCTGACGCGACTGGCACAGATCAGTGCACTGGCGCTGGCCGCCACCCTGGTCGGCTGCCAGAGCACCCGTCAGCTCGACGAATCCGACAGCGTTCGCGCGCACAACTACCAGGCGCGGATCAAGCACAAACCCGCGCCGCTGGTGGTCAAGCCCAAGGAAGCACCGCCCCAGGACGTCTGGGAGCGCATGCGCCAGGGCTTCGCCCTGCAGGACGGCATGGACGTCAACCCGCGCATCGAACAGCAACGCCTGTGGTTCGCCAGCAACCCGTCGTTCCTCGAGAACGCCGGCGAGCGCGGCAGCCTTTACCTGCACTACATCGTCGAGCGCCTCGAAGAACGCGACATGCCGCTGGAGCTGGCCCTGCTGCCGGCCATCGAGAGCGCCTACAACCCGATGGCCTACTCCCGCGCGCATGCCGCCGGCATGTGGCAGTTCATCCCGTCCACCGGGCGTCACTTCAACCTGCGCCAGACCAACTTCTACGACGGCCGTCGCGACGTCACCGCCTCGACCAACGCCGCACTGGACTACCTGAACCGCCTGCACGACATGTTCAACGGCGACTGGCTGCTGGCCCTGGCGGCCTACAATGCCGGCGAAGGCACCGTCAGCCGCGCCATCGAGCGCAACGAGCGCCTGGGCCTGCCGACCGACTACTGGAACCTGCCGCTGCCGCAGGAAACCCGCGACTACGTGCCCAAGCTGCTGGCCCTGTCGCAGGTGGTCAACACCCCTGCCGCCTACGGGATCAACCTGAACCCGATCGCCAACGAGCCCTATTTCGAAGCCGTCGCCATCAACGACCGCCTCGACCTGTCCCGCGTCGCGGCCTTCGCCGACATCGACGAAGACGAGCTGATCCAGCTCAATCCCGCCTTCAAGAAACGCATGACCGTGGACGGCCCGCAGCAACTGCTGGTGCCCACCGCCAAGGCGCAGCTGCTCAGCGACCGCATGTCCAACCTCAAGCCCGAGGAACTGGTCGCCCTGCAGCCGAACAAGGCCGTGTTCCAGGCCGCCCTGGCCGATGCCAGGGCGCCGGCGGCGCGCAGCTACCGGGTCAAGCGTGGCGACAACCTGGGCAGCATCGCCAAGGCCAACCGCGTCGCGGTCAAGGACATCCAGCGCTGGAACAGCCTGCGCGGCAACAGCCTCAAGGTCGGCCAGGTGCTGGCCCTGCGTGGCGGCAACGCGCCGAGCGCGGCGGCCAAGCGCGTGGCCGATGCGAAGCAGCGGTCCACCCAGTACAAGGTGCGCAAGGGTGACTCGTATTACCTGGTGGCCAAGCGTTTCAACGTCGAGATGAAACACCTCAAGCGCTGGAATCCGCGCAGCGGGCATGCGCTCAAGCCGGGGCAGACGCTGACCGTCTACCTGTCGCGTTGATGTGAATCCTGGGGGGCGCTTCGCGCCCCTTTCGCGACACAAGGCCGCTCCCACAGGGATTGCGCTAGCCTGAGGGTCTGCGCAATCCCTGTGGGAGCGGCCTTGTGTCGCGAAAGGGCTGCAAAGCAGCCCCAATCAGCCACATCCATCCGACCGACCCGTACCCTTTTTCCATTCCAGACAAGCTGTTACTGTACCCCGAACCAAGCCCAACGCCTTCTGGATCGGATGCCGACTTGATACGTCCCCTCCTGCTGTCTCTCAGCCTGGCCTTGAGCTTCCCCGCCGTCGCGATGGTGAGCGAAAGCCACGGATACGCGCAGTTCGGCACGCTCAAGTACCCGGCCAGCTTCACCCACTTCGACTGGGTCAACCCGCAAGCCCCGAAAGGCGGCACCTTGCGGGCCATGGCCTTCGGCACCTTCGACACGCTCAACCCCTATACCTTCAAGGGCTCGAGCCCGGTCACCACGCCCAACTTCCTGCAGTACGGCATCAACGAGCTCAACGAGCCGCTGATGGTCGGCACCGGCATGTACGACCCCTCCGGCGACGAACCCACCTCCAGCTACGGCCTGATCGCCCGCTCCGTCGAGTACAGCGAGGACCGCAGCTGGGTGGTGTTCAACCTGCGCCCCGAGGCACGCTTCCACGACGGCGTGCCGATTACCGCCGCCGACGTCGCCTTCAGCTACCGCACCCTGCTCAAGGACGGCCACCCGATCTACCGCACCAACCTGCAGGAAGTGGCCCGGGTCGACATCCTCGGCCCGCTGCGCATCCGCTTCGTGTTCAAGCGCGCCGGCAACCCGCTGCTGATCCTGCGCCTGGGCGAAATGCCGGTGCTGCCCAAGCACTACTGGGAAAAGCGCGACTTCAAGGCCACCACCTTCGACCCGCCCTTGGGCAGCGGCCCCTACCGCATCACCGAGGTGCAACCGGGCCGGCGCCTGGTGTTCGAGCGGGTGAAGGACTACTGGGGCAAGGACCTGGCCGTGAACCGCGGCAAGTACAACTTCAAGCGCGTCGAATACGAGTTCTACCGTGACGCCACCGTGGCTTTCGAAGCGTTCAAGGCCGGCGAATTCGACATCTATATCGAACACCAGGCGAAGAACTGGGCCAACGGCTACACCTTCCCCGCCGTGCGCCGGGGCGAGGTGATCAAGGCGCAGATCCCGCACCAGATCCCCACGCAGACCCAAGGCCTGTTCATGAACAGCCGCCGCGCCGCCTTCAGCGACCCACGGGTACGCCAGGCGCTGGGCCTGATGCTCGACTTCGAATGGACCAACCGCGCCCTGTTCAACGGCGCCTACCGGCGCGCCACCAGCTACTACCCCAACAGCGAGTTCACCGCCAGCGGCCTGCCCACCGGCAAGGAGTGGCTGCTGCTCAAGCCGTTCCGCGACCAACTGCCCGAAAAACTGTTCACCCAGCCCTACCAGGTCAGCCACACCGACGGCAGCGGCATCAGCCGCGCGGCCCTGCGCCAGGCCCTCGACCTGTTCGCCCAGGCCGGCTGGAAGCTCAACGGCCAGCGCCTGGTGGACGGCAAGGGCCAGCCGTTCCGGATGGAACTGCTGCTGGTAAACCCGAACCTCGAACGCATCCTGCAACCTTATGTCGAAAATCTGGCCAGCATCGGCATCGATGCACGCTTGCGCACCGTCGACCGCGCCCAGTACAAACAACGGCTCGACCAGTTCGATTTCGACATGATCCTGATGACCCTGAACCAGACCCTGAGCCCGGGCCTCGAACAGTGGCTGTATTTCCACTCGAGCCAAGCCGCCGTCAAGGGCAGCAAGAACTATGCTGGCGTGAAGGACCCGGTGGTCGACCACCTGCTCGACACCCTGCTCGCCGCCCGCAGCCGCGATGACCAGATCGCCGCCGCGCGCGCCCTGGACCGCGTGCTCTCATGGCAGTACTACATGATCCCCAACTGGTACCTCGACAATCACCGCCTGGCCTACCGCAACCGGTTCGCCTTCGTCACCACGCCGCCCTACACCCTTGGGCTGAACAGCTGGTGGATCAAGAAGACTTCGGAGAAAGCCAAATGACGCCCACCTTGCGCCGCCTGGCCGGCAGCCTGCTGCTGGCCTGCCTCACGCTCCCGGCCGTCGCCGCCCCGCAACACGCCCTGACCCTGTACGGCGAAGCGCCGAAATACCCGGCCAACTTCAAGCACTTCGAATACGTCAATCCTGACGCGCCCAAGGGCGGCACCTTCCGCCAGTCCAGCTTCGGCGGCTTCGACAGCCTCAACCCGTTCATCAACAAGGGCGTGCCCGCCGACAACGTCGGCAGCATCTACGACACCCTGATGCGCCAGAGCCTGGACGAGCCCTTCACCGAGTACGGCCTGGTGGCCGGCAAGATCGAAAAGGCCCCCGACAACAGCTGGGTGCGCTTCTACCTGCGCCCCGAGGCGCGCTTCCACGACGGCCACCCGATGCGCGCCGAGGACGTGGTGTTCACCTTCAACGCCCTGATCAAGGACGGCGCGCCGCTGTACCGCCAGTACTACGCCGACGTCGCCGAAGTGGTCGCCGAAGACCCGCTCAAGGTGCTGTTCAAGTTCAAGCACAGCAACAACCGCGAGCTGCCGCTGATCCTCGGCCAGCTGCCGGTGCTGCCCAAACACTGGTATGCAAACCGCGACTTCAACCGCGGCAACCTGGAAATTCCGCTGGGCAGTGGCCCGTACAAGGTCGCCGAGGTGAAGGCCGGCCGCTCGATCCGCTACGAGCGGGTCAAGGACTACTGGGCCAAGGACCTGCCGATCAACCGCGGCTTCTACAACTTCGATGTGATGACCTTCGACTCCTACCGCGACAACACTGTCGCCCTCGAGGCGCTGAAGGCCGGCCAGTTCGACTACGGCCTGGAAGTCAGCGCGAAGAACTGGGCCACCGCCTACGACGTGCCCGCCGTGCGCGACGGCCGCCTGATCAAGGAAGAGATCCCCAACGGCAACCCGGTGGGCATGCAGGGCTTCATCTTCAACCTGCGCAAGCCGATGTTCCAGGACATCCGCGTGCGCCAGGCCATCAGCCTGCTGCTGGACTTCGAATGGACCAACAAGCAGCTGTTCAACGGCGCCTACACCCGCACCGGCAGCTACTTCGAGAACTCCGAGATGGCCGCCAGCGGCCTGCCCTCGCCCGCCGAGCTGAAGATTCTCGAACCGCTGCGCGGCAAGGTGCCCGACGAGGTGTTCAACGGCGCCTTCCGCAACCCCGTCACCGACGGCAGCGGCATGATCCGCGACCAGCAGCGCCAGGCCTACAAGCTGCTGCAGGACGCCGGCTGGAAGATCGTCGACGACAAGATGGTCGACAAGGACGGCAAGCCGCTGAGCATCGAGTTCCTGCTGGCCCAGACCCAGTTCGAGCGCGTGCTGCTGCCGTTCAAGCGCAACCTCGCGGACCTGGGCATCAACCTCGAGATCCGCCGGGTGGACGTGTCGCAGTACATCACCCGCCTGCGTTCGCGGGACTACGACATGATCGTCGGCGGCTTCGCGCAATCGAACTCGCCCGGCAACGAGCAGCGCGAGTACTGGAACAGCGCCGCCGCCGACAACCCCGGCAGCCGCAACTTCATCGGCCTGCGCGATCCTGCCATCGACCAGCTGGTGGAACAGCTGATCAACGCCGATTCGCGCCAGAGCCTGGTCGACCACTGCCGCGCCCTGGACCGCGTGCTGCTGTGGGGCTACTACGTGATCCCCAACTGGCACATCAAGACCTGGCGCGTGGCCTACTGGAACCACATCGGTCACCCCGCCGTGTCGCCCAAGTACGACATCGGCATCGACACCTGGTGGATCAAGCCCGACGTCACGCCTGCCGTGAGCGAAGCCCCCGCCGTGGAAGAGGCCCACTGACATGCTGGCCTATATCCTGCGGCGCCTGCTGCTGATCATCCCGACCCTGTTCGGCATCCTGATCATCAACTTCATCATCGTCCAGGCCGCCCCCGGCGGCCCGGTGGAGCAGATGATCGCCAAGCTCGAAGGGTTCGACGGCGCCACCAGCCGCATCGCCGGCGGCGGCGCCGAAGTGTCGGTGGCCGGCTCCAACTACCGCGGCGCGCAAGGCCTGGACCCGGCGCTGATCGCCGAGATCGAGCGCATGTACGGCTTCGACAAGTCCGCGCCCGAGCGGCTGTGGATCATGGTCAAGAACTACGCCCAACTGGACTTTGGCAACAGCTTCTTCCGCGACGCCAAGGTCATCGACCTGATCGCCGAGAAGATGCCCGTGTCCATCTCGCTGGGGCTATGGAGCACGCTGATCATGTACCTGGTGTCGATCCCCCTGGGGATCGCCAAGGCCGTGCGCCACGGCAGCCATTTCGACGTCTGGACCAGCTCGGCGATCATCGTCGGCTACGCCATCCCCGCGTTCCTGTTCGCCATCCTGCTGATCGTGCTGTTCGCCGGCGGCAGCTACTTCGACTGGTTCCCGCTGCGCGGGCTGACCTCCAACAACTTCGATGAGCTGAGCACCACCGGCAAGGTGCTCGACTACTTCTGGCACCTAGTGCTGCCCATCACCGCGCTGGTGATCGGCAACTTCGCCACCATGACCCTGCTGACCAAGAACAGCTTCCTCGACGAGATCAACAAGCAGTACGTGGTCACCGCCAAGGCCAAGGGCCTGAGCCGCTCGCGGGTGCTGTACGGCCACGTGTTCCGCAACGCCATGCTGCTGGTGATCGCCGGCTTCCCCTCGGCGTTCATCGGCATCTTCTTCACAGGGTCCCTGCTGATCGAGGTGATCTTCAGCCTCGACGGCCTGGGCCTGATGAGTTTCGAGGCGGCGATCAACCGCGACTACCCGGTGGTGTTCGGCACCTTGTTCATCTTCACCCTGCTTGGTTTGGTGGTGAAGCTGATCGGCGACCTCACCTACACCCTGGTCGATCCACGCATCGACTTCGCCAGCCGGGAGCACTGACATGGCCCTCTCTCCCCTCAATCGCCGGCGCTTCGAGCGCTTCAAGGCCAACCGCCGCGGCTGGTGGTCGCTGTGGATCTTCCTGGTGCTGTTCGTGCTCAGCCTGGGCGCCGAGTTCATCGCCAACGACAAGCCGATTGCCGTGCGCTACGACGGCGAATGGTACTTCCCCGCCTTCAAGCGCTACCCGGAGACCACTTTCGGCGGCGAGTTCCCGCTGGAGGCCAACTACAAGAGCCCGTACATCCGCGAGCTGCTGGAGAAAAAGGACGCCTTCGTGCTGTGGGCGCCGATCCCCTACAGCTACCAAAGCATCAACTACGACCTGAAGGTGCCGGCCCCCGCGCCGCCCTCCACCGACAACCTGCTGGGCACCGACGACCAGGGCCGCGACGTGCTGGCCCGGGTGATCTACGGCTTCCGCATCTCGGTGCTGTTCGCTCTCACGCTGACCATCGCCAGCTCCATCGTCGGCGTGATCGCCGGCGCCTTGCAGGGCTTCTACGGCGGCTGGGTGGACCTGGCCGGCCAGCGCTTCCTGGAAATCTGGTCCGGCCTGCCGGTGCTGTACCTGCTGATCATCCTTGCCAGCTTCGTGCAGCCCAACTTCTGGTGGTTGCTGGGCATCATGCTGCTGTTCTCGTGGATGAGCCTGGTGGACGTGGTGCGCGCCGAGTTCCTGCGTGGGCGCAACCTCGAATACGTGCGCGCCGCCCGCGCCTTGGGCATGCGCAATGGCCCGATCATGTTCCGCCACATCCTGCCCAACGCCATGATCTCGACCATGACCTTCATGCCGTTCATCCTCACCGGCGCCATCGGCACCCTCACCGCCCTGGACTTCCTCGGCTTCGGCCTGCCCGCCGGTTCGCCGTCGCTGGGCGAGCTGGTCGCCCAGGGCAAGTCCAACCTGCAAGCCCCGTGGCTGGGCATCAGCGCCTTCGCCGTGCTGGCGGTGATGCTGAGCCTGCTGGTATTCATCGGCGAATCCGCCCGCGACGCCTTCGACCCGAGGAAATGACATGAGCCAAGACACCCTGATCGAAGTCCGCGACCTGGCGGTGGAGTTCGTCACTGGCGAGCAGGTCAACCGCGTGGTCGACGGCATCAGCTTCGACATCCGCAAGGGCGAGACCCTGGCCCTGGTCGGCGAAAGCGGCTCGGGCAAGTCGGTGACCGCGCATTCGATCCTGCGCCTGCTGCCCTACCCGCTGGCCCGGCATCCGAGCGGCACCATCCAGTACGGCGGCAAGGACCTGCTGCACCTGGGCGAGAAGCCCATGCAGCGCATTCGCGGCAACCGCATTGCGATGATCTTCCAGGAGCCGATGACCTCGCTGAACCCGCTGCACAGCATCGAGAAGCAGATCAACGAGATCCTGTTGCTGCACAAGGGCCTGACCGGCAAGGCCGCTACGGCGCGCACGCTGGAGCTGCTGGAGCTGGTCGGCATTCCCGAGCCCAAGAAGCGCCTGAAAGCCCTGCCCCACGAGCTGTCCGGTGGCCAGCGCCAGCGCGTGATGATCGCCATGGCCCTGGCCAACGAGCCCGAACTGCTGATCGCCGACGAGCCCACCACGGCGCTCGACGTGACCGTGCAGTTGAAGATCCTCGACCTGCTCAAGGAGCTGCAGGCGCGCCTCGGCATGGCCCTGCTGCTGATCAGCCACGACCTCAACCTGGTGCGCCGCATCGCTCACCGCGTGTGCGTGATGCAGTGCGGCAAGATCGTCGAGCAAGCCGACTGCGCCACGCTGTTCAGCAAGCCGCAGCATCCGTATACGCAGATGCTGATCAATGCCGAGCCCAGCGGCGCGCCCGCCGCGAATGCCGAAGGGGCGCCGTTGCTGGAGGTGAAGGACCTGAAGGTGTGGTTCCCGATCAAGAAGGGGCTGCTGCGCCGGACCGTGGACCATGTGAAGGCGGTGGATGGGGTGAACTTCAGCCTGCCCCAGGGGCAAACGCTCGGCATCGTTGGCGAGAGTGGGTCGGGCAAGTCCACCTTGGGACTAGCCATCCTGCGGTTGATTTCCAGCCAGGGCGGGATTCGCTTTCATGGGCAGAATCTTGAAGGGCTGAACCAGAAAGCCGTGCGGCCGCTGCGGCGGGAAATGCAGGTGGTGTTTCAGGATCCCTTTGGCAGCCTGAGCCCGCGCATGTGCGTGGCGGATATCGTTGGCGAAGGGTTACGGATTCACAAGATCGGCACGCCGGCTGAGCAGGAAGCGGCGATTGTTGCGGCGTTGGAGGAAGTGGGGCTGGACCCTCGGACGCGGCATCGGTATCCCCATGAGTTTTCTGGGGGGCAGCGGCAGCGGATTGCGATTGCTCGGGCGTTGGTGTTGAAGCCGGCGCTGATTTTGCTGGATGAGCCGACCTCGGCGCTGGATCGGACGGTGCAGCGGCAGGTGGTGGAGCTTTTGCGGAATTTGCAGGTTAAGTACAACCTGACTTATCTGTTTATCAGTCATGACCTGGCGGTGGTGAAGGCGTTGAGTCACCAGTTGATGGTGATCAAGCATGGGCAGGTGGTGGAACAGGGGGATGCGGGGGCTATATTTCATGAGCCGAAGCATGGGTATACGAGGCAGTTGTTGGAAGCGGCGTTTTTAGCGTTATAACACCTTAAATATAAATCAAAAATGGACTTCCATCTGCCGCAAACTTACCCCTACGGCAAGCGCTAGTATTTTTCCATAAGATTTTATAGCTATACATCATTCAATGGCCACTCACTACTTGAACAACTAGCCAGCGAAATTGACTTCAACACGAACAGCGCTAGGCCGTAATTCTCTCACATTGGTTTGCAGCCACCCATCATATAGGCTTTGTACGAAAAGAGATGTCGCAAACACCACATGGAGCAACCCAGCGAGACCATGGCTGCATGGCTTTTTGCGAGTTTGTCGAAGCGAGGCATGATATGACGGCTCTCTTTCACCCAGCCAAACATGTGCTCAATGATGTTGCGCTGTCGGTACTTGGGCCGATCAAACTATCTGGGTAGGCCAGGCTTGGGCTTGCGCTGCATTGATCGCAGTGGGACGACGGGTTGCATTCGGTATTGGTCGCAGCAGCGGCGTAGCGCTTTGGTGTCGTAGCCCTTGTTGGCAAGCAACCATTTGCAGCGTTTCCGCGGGCGACCTCGTTGGCTCGACGGAATGCTGACTTTGTCCAACAATGGCTGGGCGTAGCTGATGTCACTGGATTGACCGTCAGAGAGGAGGAAGCGCAACGGTATCCCGTTGGCGTCGCAGAGCATATGGATTTTGGTTATCAGACCGCCGCGACTGCGGCCTATAGCGTGATCGGCAGACTCGTCAGGCCCTCTTTTTCCCGGCACCAGAAGAAACTCGGGTTGCCCGTACGGTGGTTGAGTCGATCATCCACGTTTGCAGGTCGATCAAGCCTTGCTCATTCAATCTCAGGTGCAAGCGTTGAGCATCTGATCGAACGTTCCTTGATTTCGCCAACCCCGAAACCGTTGATACACCGTTGACCATGGGCCGAAGCGCTCTGGCATATCTCGCACGCAGCACAGTACCCAGAGTACGCCCTCGAGCATCGGGCGGTCACTCAGACGCGGCTGCCTTCGGCCATGAGTTTCGATGAAGAGATCGCAGACCACATCCCAGGCCTCGTCCGAGAGTTCGTAACGCTTTGCCATCACAGAATTTCTTTCCGCCGATGGCGGGGGACTCTACAAAATCTCTACGCTCTAGGGGCGGCAATTGGGCTTCTCGGGATTTCGTACAGGGCCTAGAACAGGGGGATGAATCTGCCATTGCATCTGGACATGGTGATGTCATATTAGTAGCATCAGAAAACAGCCGCCGATATCAATCCCGCAACACAGCTGAACATCCAAGACAATCCCAAGTATCAAAACAGCGCCCAATACACAAACCGCACCAATGAAAAAGGATTTCATATGTCACAAGGCAACTTAACATTAAAAAAGACCGCCAAAAGCAGTGCGTTATCCGGCTACACCCTCGAAAAAAAATACTTATGCACATTCAATAAAAGCACTGGTTCGCCGTCTCAGCGCAATGCTGTCGATGAGCATGGAAGTAACGTATTAATTAAAACCTGGCCTAGAAATCCAAACATAGACGACAAAGACATATACGAGGTTTGGAAAAACGAGACTCGCCAACTTTATCGACTTGCAGGATTCCCAGGAATCTCGAACTATATAGCAGAACTCAAAACTGCCCTAATAGACGAAACTGGTTATCACCTTGTAATCAAGACAGAACAGCGCCAGCCTCTGGAAATATTAATCCGCAATGATGACTACACCCCTACCAAGAACCCAAGATCAACTAGAAACAGACGACTCAGCTGGGCAAATTTACATCGGATTTCCAAAGGACTAGAAATCCTTCACTTACAAGGACTGCTTCATCGAAACCTCAATAACTGGTCCATACTTACATCCAACACAGACGAACCTGATTTTCAGCTGACAGGATTCGAATGGTCCATGAGGCTAGTAGAGCCAGAAAAACACTCTAACAAAACGCCACCACACAGTTACGATAATACTCACTCATTCATCAAAGATTGGCAGCAGCTTGGTGAAATCGCAGCCACACTATTGGGAGTTCCGTACACCAAGTTAATAAATCTAGGAATTTCAAATCACGAAGTTTCAGATGGAATCAGCGCCGACGAAATAAAGCTAATCAGAGAGCTTCAAGGATATGTAAAAACAGATAGGATAGATGGAAAATACGTAATTACAAAAATAGACAAAATCCTACTTGAACTCGATAGCGAACTCCAAAACAAAGAACATCTTTATAGTTTTTTCTTATCTCTTGGCCCCGAGAGCAAAGCCGCTACGACAATACGCCAGGCATCAAAAAATCAAATTGAAATCGATGATGAAGAAGAGCAACTTGATTTTATTAAGAAGGACCTGCGAACCCCTATATTTCAAGCTATGAAGTCCAATTTCTCATCAACAGGCCTGAAATATTGCTTAAGAGGAGAACTCCTCACCTATACTATCGATGCATTTCAAAAAAGAGGTGCACCTGCCTCTTGGGACTTAGCCTATTGCAGCTCGATAGAACCATCCAACAAAGTACCTAACCCTATAATTTATCAAATACCTCTGAGTGGTAGCTCCTTAAATACACTTCCTTTAACAGAAGCAAAGCGAGCAGCTCGCCTAAAGGGAAGGACTACTTCTTGGACTTCTCTTACAAACAAAGCTTCCTTACCTGAAGACCCTTACAGCGAAGAGCTAAAAACGCGAAAATCTTTAATATTAAGCCAAATATTAGACTACCTTTTTGCCGCGAGCGAAGCATATCCGGTATCTATTATCCGCGAACCCAAGCAAGCTTACACGCCTCAACTTGACGGAACCATTAGCATCAAAATAACAGCTAGAACCGATACAGAAAGAGAGGAGCTATGTCGATCATTAAAGATACGTGACAACCTTGCGAGACGCCTCGAAAAATCCTTAATAGAAGATCGCATTGAAGGCGGATCTGGTAATTGGATTCTAACTGACTCACCTAATATTGGTGAGCGCTCCGACATGGATACCGAATGGCAATTTCACTCTCATGCAAATGATAAGGACGGAAGAAAAATATATACCTTTACGGGAGATAACCCTCCCAACACATCAAATACTGTTTATCTCATATCAGCAGACTCTGCCGGCAGAGACTTACAACTCAGACGACGTCTGAAAAGCTTTACAGCTTTAGGGGAGCACAATGAACTTGCAAGAATGATCTGTGATCCCCGAGGACGGATTATGAGCAGCCATGAGCAAATAGTAGAAGACGCTGCATATTTAAGCCTAGACACGTCTAAACAAGATGCATTTAAGTCCATTATCGAAACACTGCCACTCTTTCTCGTACAAGGACCACCAGGAGTTGGAAAAACCAGACTAGTCCGAGAACTTGTCAGCCAAATAATTAGCAACGACAGCTCCTCAAGAATACTTTTATCCGCACAGAGCAATCACGCTGTCGACCACCTAATGCAGGAGATCAAAGATATAGTTTCAGACAGTAATGATGCAATTATAATCCGGTGTGTGCAGAAATCTGCCAAAGACGCAGAGAAACGCTTCGACATAGGCTATGAAACTAGATCAATAGTAAATCGAATAGCCGACAGCGACTTGATTTCCACAGCTCCAAAAGAGCTAGCTGAAAAACTAACCCAACTGACAGCTGCTTACAACAACGATACAAACACGCCAATAAGCACGACACTAGAAATATCCAAAAACTCCATCGAGAACTTAGTACTTCGCTCTGCAAACCTGGTATTTGCCACGACAAATTCCGCTGCACTTGAAGGTCTAATTGAAGAAAAAAATCAGTTTGACTGGTCAATTATTGAAGAAGCAGGTAAAGCGACAGGCGGAGAATTAACATCGCCACTTTTACTATCTCCAAGAAGGCTTATGATTGGAGATCACAAACAGCTTCCTCCTTTTGGTGCTGATCGCATTCTAAAAATCTTGAGCAATCCGGCAGACACAAAAAATGCACTTGAATCAGGAAACCTGATGATAGGCAGACATTTTAGGGACCCTATTGTTGACGAAATCTTTAGTGATGCAAAATTAGATAATGGTTCTGAAGAAGCCGCGTCGGATTTTTCAGACTTGTGCGATGAAGCTGCCAAAAATTTCTTACTATTCGAATCAACAATCGAAAATGAGTTCGATCGACAAAAGCGCAGGAACAAGGGCTTCCCTATCGCGAAATCTCTGCACCATCAGCATAGAATGCACCCTGAAATCGCAGAATTAGTATCTCACGCTTTTTATAAAGAAGATTTGAAAACTGACCCATCATCGGCATTACGTTTTGAGCAAAATCCATCTCCTATAAGGCACTCCAACGGCAACATTCCGGATCTACCCATTGTTTGGATTGACATGCCCTGGGTATCTAGCACTTTGGACAAAAAATATGGTGACAAGATACCACACTACACCAACCCTGACGAAATTGATGTCATTGAAATAATCATAAAACAGCTAACAGCAGCTTCAGACAATAGCGCCAAGCCTACAATAGCTATCCTTTCCCCTTACAGCCGACAAACTCGAGAAATTGCAAATCGTATTGAGGCAAAAAAAAATAACGACTTGGCAAACATCCATAACTTCTCTAGTGCTGCTGGAGATGGTTCATACTGCAGCACTGTGGATTCATTCCAAGGCAACGAAGCAGACTGCGTAATCATCTCGCTAGTCAGAAACAATAGCCATTCCACCATATATAATGCCTTGGGCTTCTTAGCAGACTCTCGAAGGATGAACGTATTAATGAGCCGTGCCAAGTGGCGCTTGGTATTAGTAGGCAGCTTAGACTTCCTTAAGTCAATCCATGCACGCCCCAAAGGTGAGCCCGACAGGCGTCAAATTGACTTCCTGTCAAAACTCATAAGAAAAATTGAAAGCAATCGCGACGTTCACAAAAACATAGTTCCAGCGAAGGTCTTAGAGGAGGACAAATTTTGAACATACTGAACTTCGCAATTCCTGTCATCAAAAGCAAAGCAAAATTTATTGTAGACAAAGGGCATCCCTGGAGCACAATAGAACACTTGGTACTTTACGCCCTATCGAAACAAAGCTGGTCTATTTCAGCGCTTGCATCGCATGCTAATCTCCCTAGGAGGGTGGTTATGGAGTCTATAATACGACTTATGCGAGCTGGCTGGGTAGAACTCGAGCAAGCAACCAGTGGCACATTATTTAAGACCACAATATTCGGAAAAATCGCTTTAGACCGGATAGAGCTACCTACAATCCTAGAAAGAAAAAACAGACCAACCAACTTTATAGTAGACCTCGTTTGCGGGCACGTTTATAGGAATAGAGAATGGGCTGTATTCACTGAGCAGACAATCAGAGACCGTGCAAAAAATGAGAATTTTGTAATATTAACTCCCGACTCAGAAGAAACATCAATTGATGTAACAGGGATGTTAAGCATCCTTCTAGACCCTGATGAAACTTTTGTTAGCGCAGAACCAAAGGGCGTAATACGTAGATATGTAGTCGCAACGCTTAAAGACGGTGTAATCCATGGACTGCCTCCTAAACGAGACCTGTCTGACCTCAAGGAAAAAATCATCGAAATTAGTCAGAGCCGCCTAACTAATATCAGCGAAGAAAACACGGAAGTTAAAGTTTCCGGCACTCGCTTCGAACCGCTTGCGGGGAAGGAAAACTACAGGGATATAAAATTCAATTTAGAAGATATCATTCTTGGAGGGACTAATCACTTGAAAGCCCTTCTGGATGCAATTGACAACGCCAGAACAAAAATCATAATCCACTCAACTTTTATTGAAGAGAGCAAATTCTCCAAACTTACGCCCAACCTCATAGAAGCAGCAAAGAGAGGGGTGATGGTCCACATTTTCTGGGGACAGAACGAAATAAACGAAGAGTCTTCCTCCTCCCGCAGAGCCATAACTGCGATCTTCAACAGCGAAGAGATAGCTGAGTTCACCTCAAGCATTATCATCCACCCACATTCAACTGGCTCTCACTCTAAATTTATAATTTCAGACTCCGCATGCAATGGAGAATTTATTGCAATTATTGGATCCTGCAATTGGTTCACGTCAAATTTTTCAACCTATGAAGCGTCAGTGCTATTAAGAGACCCTCGAATCGTAAAAGACGTTATCAGTTACGCATCACGCCTCTGTTGTATTCACGATGGCATTTGGACTGATCTTGCTACAGAAATTGCACTAATAGGCCAGAAGCTTATTTCACAAACCGCTCCTAGCAACACCAATGCCACAGCCAGTCTAATCATAGGAGAGCAACATAACTCTTACATCTATCGTGCCCGTGACGAAGCAAAAGAGCGAATTTTTGTCACAAGCCATAGACTCGGCGGCACACTCTACTCATCAGTACTGCCCGCACTAAAAAAAGCAGTCGAGGAAAAGAACATAATGGCCAACATACTATTCAACCAAGAAACAGACCCAGTAACAAAAAAAGATGTACTCTCAGTGAAAAACACTGCGTCTTTGGCTGGAATACAACTAGAAACGGTTGAAGCCCCGAAATTACACGCCAAAATCCTTGCGTGGGATAACAATGACATATTAATAACAAGTTTGAACTGGCTCTCGGCAGACCCAAAAGGCAGTGACAACTTAAAAGAGCTCGGAATACACATTAACTTACGCGGCGCTGCAGAAACAATCATTAGCGACCTTCAGGGTCGCATTATCTGCCAGCAAGCCGCCATTTAAGCAAGCCACACAAGGAAGTATATTGTGAAACCGAACCCAGCAAATCTCCCCATAGGCCCCCAGTCCAAAATTGACCATATTTCAGAAAAAGGATTACGTGCCCCAAAGGACCCGACTGATAAATTACTACTTAACATGCGCGTTACGTCAAACTGTCGTTATCGAGCTGCAATCCGTTTAGGAATGAAAAATGACGTATCTTTTGCCGCCACTACAATACTTTCTCTAGGGCTAATTCTCATCCCACTACTTCAAAGCTCAGGAATAACTCAAATATTCCCACAACTCGTAGCTAATGGGATGCAGCTTTTCTTCGCAGTTTGCGTCTTGGTTTACTCAGTAACCATTGCCAAAGCGGATTATGGTGTTCGCGCTGAAAAACTCAGCCGCTGCGCTGACACTCTAAAGTCTCTTGCCAGAGACCTAGAAATGGAAATCGTAAAAGGTTCAACAAACGACCAGTCAATAAAAACCTACGGAGAAAAATACTCAATTATAGTCTCAACATCCGAAACACACCTAGATAATGACTACTTAATCTCAAGACTTCATATGTCTCGCGACTACGAAATCAAAGGGCTAGACAGGGCTTACTACAAAGCAAAATCCAGCGCAATACTTTACTCGATGTACATAACCCCCTTTTGTATCATCGCATTAGAACTCCTATTTTTGACAGACTTCATTGGTATCACAAACGCCTACCCGGAAACATTCAAGTACATCAAGCCGACCTAATTCCGAACTGATCTGGAAAAACAATACTAGCCAGCCGCTCTCTACGCTGTTTGGGAGCGGCACAAAAAATGCCGAACCAAATAAAATGTCGCTCACCCATGAATTTTCGTAGTACTTGGCAAGCACGAGCCAATCAATGAATATTGTTTATGTTTATTGTTCCCCCCCTAAAAACAGCCACTCTCAGAAAAGCCCCAGCGGGCATCAGATTCCCCCTCTTCCTTGTAGTCCATTTCCTAAATATACTCTCAGCGCTTTTTTTACGTTGCGATCGCTCTGCCAGCGTTCTAGTCTCGGCAAGTCGCTGCATATCAGCGATCGGCTTTGACAGGCCGCGACGCGACACCTGCACTGCATGCCCTCTATGGCGGCTGTGCATGGGGCACGCTTGCGTGCGCCGGTTTTTGTGTCCGCCGGTCTGTCAACCTATGCATAGCTGCCACCTACCTGTTTGACAGCAGTCCGGTAGCGGCCCCATCAAAGGGCACAAAACCATGCTGAAGATAGTTCCCGATCCACCCCACAACCACCACACCCTCGAAGACACCATCATCCAGGCCACCGAGTACGCCCTGTGCGCGCAGACCGTGGCGCATCAGGCTGTTCTGCTGCATCCCAAGTCGCCCGTGTCGATTCTGGTCATGGCCGCGATGCATGAAATGGAGGCGCTGCGGGTGCTGCTCGAATCGGCGTTGATTCAGGTGCAGATGCCGCAGGTGGAGCCCCGGACTTTGCACTAGGGCTTTAGTCATTTGTTGGCTGGGCTGACGCAATCGCGGGGCAAGCCCGCTCCCACGCTGTAATTCAATCACGCTGTGATCCATAGCTGCGATCCACGCGCAGCACCCCACATGCGGCGAGATACATGTACCCGTGGGAGCGGACTTGTCCCGCGATTGCGCAAGCCCAGGCACCGATCATTTCAGGGAGATTGAGCAATGAGCACAGACGACACCACGTCCCACACCACGGTGGGCAAGACCAAGTTCTACCAGGGTGAAGGGCATACCGACCCGCTGTTTTGCATCGAGCCCGGCATCCCTTGCCAGCACGCACGGGAACAGGCTTCGGAGTTGATGGGCTGCGTGTGCGACCTGACCATCACCGGGATCATGGAGGAGAAGCCTCAGTTGATCTGGGCGTCGTATTACCTGAGCGCGCTGGCCAAGGCGCTGATGGATGATGCGGAGTTGGGGATGAAGCACTGACGCCACAGGCAAACGCGGGCCCTGTGGGAGCGGCCTTGTGTCGCGAAAGGGCTGCTTAGCAGCCCCGGCAATCTTCGCAACACATCAGAAACCGGGGGCCGCTTTGCGGCCCTTTCGCGACGCAAGGCCGCTCCCACAAGGGTTATGTGGTAGAGCCATCAATTCGGGATACGTCCATGGAATGTCATATCCGCCGCGCTCAGCGCGAAGACTCAGAAGCCATCAGCCGCATCGTGATCGCGGCGCTGCGCGAATCCAACTCGCAGGATTACCCGGCAGAGGTGATCGCCCAGGTCGAGCAGAGCTTTTCACCTGCGGCGGTCAGTGCATTGCTCGATAGCCGAATGGTATTCGTAGCAGTCAACCAAAACGAATTGCTGGGGACGGCAAGCCTGGATGGCGAGGTTGTCAGGACAGTGTTCGTCGCTCCAATCCATCATCGGACAGGTGTCGGCAAACGGTTGATGGAGGCCGTTCATGCTGCAGCGATCAGGGCAGGTGTCACGGCACTGCGCGTTCCTTCATCCATCACCGCCCAAGGGTTCTACGCGCGGTTGGGGTATCGGAAGCTTCGTGATGAATTCAATGGCGTGGAGCGCACCATTGTCATGGAAAAGTCCACGCTGACCATGACGGAGGCGGCCCTCGCGATTAACGTTTCTTGCGAGCATCTGGCAAAGCTGCTGGATGAGGGAGCAATCCCCCATTCCAGCGCTGAAGGTGAACGGGCTATCACGTTCTCCGAGCTGATTGCCTACAAGGACAAGCGAGACGAAGCCAGTCGTAGAGCGATGGATGAATTGGCAACCCAAGCCCAAAACCTGAAAATGGGTTATGAGTGAGTCCGTTCACATGCGCTCGGCCTAACCTTGCAGGATGTTCATTCGAGCGTCGCAGTGTTTGGCACCGGCATTGCCGGTGATCGCGGGGCAAGCCCGCTCCTACAGGTTGCGCGTAGGCTTGAATGGGTTGTCAGGGCGAAACGGCCTGCAGGCGATTGTCGATCGCCCGCTTCAAGTCATGAACATACCGCTCGAAACATTCGCTGGCCTGCTCCAGCGTCACTTCGGGACCATGCTCGCACACCGCCCAACAGGACCATAGTGAGAAGACCGATCTGGTGCGGCAGTAGCGCAGCGCGATGATCGGTTCCTCTTCTTCGTCCATCGAGGCGTAGTAAAAATCCTGAGCCCCACGGGTGGCCACGGCTTTCAACCATTGCGTCATCACGTTTGCCAATTCGAGCAGCAAGCAGTACTCCACCTGCAAGAACACCCGCCCCTGCACTTCAATGCTCAGGCGGCCCTCGGTAAAGGCCGCCGCGTTGTAGCCCGACATGTCGTCCGGCAATGTGAGCAATTCAAAGTCGACCTTCATCGGTGTTCACCTGCTCTGAACGTCTATCAGCGCTTACCCAGCATCGCCTGGCGCTCCCGCCAGATCTCCTGCACGAACGGATCGGTCACGCCATACAGGCCATGCCCCCGGCGAATGATCAGGTTCGCCGCCAGCAACTCATTGGCCACCGGCTGGATCTCCTCCACCCGCACTTCACGCCCCACGAACGTCGAATACTCGCCCGCCGCCTCGCTGGAAAACACGCCCCGCGTCTCGCCATCCACGGAGGCGATCCGGGCGAAAATGGCCTGGGCCAGCACGCCCAGTTCCTCGACCTTCATCAGTTCCAGGTCGGCCGCCGCCGAGCGTAGCGTGGCCGCAATCACCGGCAGCACCACATCCGCCCCGGAACCGAGGCTGGGCGAGTGAATCAACTGACGCAGGGCACGGATGAACTCTTCAGGCCGGCTGCCCAGTGTCTTGAACGCCTCGGTCGCCACTTCCAGCGAAGGCAGGTTATCGAGGCCGTCCGCGGCGAGCCGCTGGAGCCAGAACGCGACATAGCCCTCGTCCAGCACCGGATAGGCCACGTTGGTGGCGCCGGCAAACGCCTGGTTACGCCGGGCGGTCAGCTCGTTGACCATGGCCCGGTGCGAGCCGGTGCCGATGAACAGGAAATGCCCAGGCGTCGCGGGTCTTGGGTTGATGGCGTCACGCGCGGCCTTAAGGGCCAGCATCATCTGCTGCCCGTCCTCTGTGGTGATGGCATGCTGCACTTCGTCGACGATCAGCACGACAGTCGCCTTGGCCTGGTCCACCGCTTCGGTCAGCGCTTCGGCGAGTGTCACGCCGCCTGCTTCACCCAGGGTATCGAGGTTGAAACCGAACTTGAAACCGGCCACCTCCACCTCGGCGCCACGCACGCGCTTGAGACGCTGCATGAACGACGAGGTCGGTGTCTGCAGTTCGAGCAGGGCTTGGCGCACGGCAGCCAGCACCAGTTTCACCGGGCTTGTCTGGGTGTCGCTCCACAGGTCGACGTAGATCACCAGTGCGCCCTGTGCCTCCAGGGCCGGGATCAGATCGTTCTTGAGAAAGGTTGTCTTGCCCGTCCGGCGCAGGCCGGACAGGAACAACCCGGAACGCAGGCCGATATCCAGTGCCGAGGGCTTGAGCAGTTGCCTGGCCATATCGGCTGCCAGTTCCGGGCGCAGGAAAATGTCAGCCATGGGTTTATCCTGAATTATGAGATACCAATAATTATTGGCCTGGAATAATTCCATGTAAAGCCGCAATGGCTTGCTCAACACCTCAAGACTCAACCTCCATCAACCCCGGCGTGGGCTTGCTGAACGCCGCCATCAGCCACATCAGGTACAACCCGCCACACACCAGCCAAGCCACCCCGGCCAGTATCACCACCGTGCTCAACAGCGACAGCAGATACAGGTTCACCCCAATCGCCAGCAGCGGAAAAACCACGAACCCCATCCCGCTCAACCGCTGCTTGCGCCGCTCGCGCAGGTAGTACGCAATCACGCAGACATTCACCGCCGCAAACGCCAGGAACGCGCCGAAGTTGATCAGCGAAGCGGCCGAGCTCACATCCGCGCCTATCCCGATCAACCCCAGCCCGGCGATCAGCAGCAGGTTGAACACCGGCGTGCGCGCCGTGCCCTGCAGCTTGGCGAAACAACGCGGTGGCAGCACGCCTTCGCGGCCCATGAAGTACAGCAAGCGGCTGGCGCTGACCTGCACCGCCAGGCACGAGGCGAAGCCGGCGACGATGCCGCCGAGGTTGACGAAGTCGGCGAAGAACTGCCCGCCCACCTCGATCGACAGCGCATAGGTCGCAGTCTCTGGGTCGGCGAACTGGCCACCGGGGTGGCTCAGTTGCATCAGGTAAGCCACCGCCGTGAACAGCAGCCCGCCCACGCTGATCACCAGCAGCACCGCCCGGGGGATGTCGCGCTTGGGCTGCTCGGCCTCCTCGGCCAGGGTGGTCACGGCGTCGAACCCGAGGAACGAATAAGCGGCGATGGCGGCGGCGGCGGTGAGGCCGGTCAAGGTGCTGTGTTCGTTCCATACGGGGTGGGTGAAGCCGACCTGGGGCTGGCCGGCCACATAGCGCAGGCAGTAGCCAATGAACAGCAGCACCAGGGCCACGCTGAAGACCGTGAGCACTTTGTTCAGGCGGTCGGTCAGGGTCATGCCGCTGACGGTCACCGCCGTGGTCAGGCCGATGTTGATCAAAAGCCAGCCCCAGGTGGGCACCTGCGGGAACTGGGCGTTGAGAAACACCGACTGCAGCAGCCAGGCGACCATGGGCATGAACAGGTAGGCCAGCAGCACCGCCCAGCCGACCACGAAGCCGCAGCCAGGGCCCAGCAGGCGTTTGGCATAGTAGTAGGCCGAGCCGGACACCGGGAACAGGCGAGACAGCTTGGCGTAGCTCAGGGCCGACAGCAGCATGGCGCCGGTGGCCAGCAGGAAGGCGCTGGGGGCGATGCCGTCGCTGCGCTCGGAGATCACGCCGAAGATCACCATGGCCAGGCTCGGGCACATGTAGGCCAGGCCGAAGACGGTCAGGGAAGTCAGGGAGAGTTTTGCGGGGGTGGCGTCAGGCATGGGAGGCCTCCTGGCGCGCAGGGGCGATGCCACGGGCCGGGCCGTGAGCGAATTGAGCCATGGGTCATCCTCTTGTGATTGTTCTAGGAAATTGCCCAGCCGGTCTGGCTGCGCGGGGGCGCAGGGACGGCGTGCACAGCACGTTACTCGGGGGAAGGCACCGGCTTTGCCGGTGATCGCGGGGCTAGCCCGCGCCTACAAGGTGCAGGGCCAGTATGCGGATCCCCGTGCGGATTCCTATAACGTCGAAGGATTAACCTGGGGGTAATGGCGCGGGGGAATCACGGCGCTGGTTGCAGGCTGGCGAGGTCTTCGCCGGCCAGGAACAGCAGCGAGAACAGCTCGCTCTGGGAGTTCACATCCAGCTTGCGGTACACGTTGCGTCGATGGACCTTCACCGTCTCGACCGACAGTTTGAGCTTGATGGCCGTCTCCTTGTTCGAATGCCCCGACAGGATCAGCCGCACCACATCCAGCTCCCGCGCCGTGAGCACCGACTCCAGCTGCCGCCGTGCTTCGTCGCGCCCCTGGGCCAGGCCCAGCGCGGGCTTGGCCGGTGCGCGCTCGGGCAGTTGTTCGAAGTGCAGGCGCTGGCGCAGCAGGCCGATCAGCCAGGGGCGCACCAGCTCCAGCTGGGCGATGGCCTGGGCGTCGAAACGTGAGCGCCCGCCCAGCGACAGGCACAGCGTGCGCCCATCGCCCAGGGCCAGGTTGAACTGCACCTCGTCGGCGACCACGTTGTGGGTGAAGTACAGGCGGTAGTAGTCGGTCTGCTGGAACTGCTCCGGGGCCACGTCGGCCAGGCGCACCAGGCCGGTCAGCGGCCGCTCGCGGCTGCTGATGTAAAACGGGTCGAGCAGGTACAGGCCGTTGGCGTACTCGCTCACCAGCGGGTCGATGCCCTCGCGCTCGTAGGGGCTCTGGTCGAAGATCAGCGGCTTGTCGTGGCTGAACAGCAGCGCCACCCAGGTGTCCACCTCGACGAAGTCGCCGAGCAGCGTGGCCAGTGTGCGCCAGAAGCTCGGGCGGTCGAGGTGCTCGATGCATTGGCCAACACCCTGGTGCCACGAAAGATCCTGCAGGCTCAAGCTCATGCCCTACCCCCGGGTTAACCCGTCGAAGTGATTGTTTTGCCAGTGATTGTTTTCATACTTGCACCACCCTTCGCAAATGTCACTCGCCCGCGGAAGGGTCGGGCCCAGCGAGACGGATTGCCCATGAAGATCGAAGTGGTACAGACGACAACCCGCGACGGCGACACCGCCCACAACCTGCGCGGCATCCTCGAGGCCCTGGCCCAGTGCGCGCCGGACACCGATATCCTGCTGTTCCCCGAGTCGCACCTGACCGGTTTTCTCACAGCAGATGACGTCGGCATGCTGTCCGAAGCCATCGACGGCGATGCCGTGCAGGCAGTGGTCGCGGCGGCGCGCCAGCACAATGTCGCGGTGGTGCTGGGGCTGTACGAGAACGACGGCGGCACCTTCTACAACACCACCCTGTTCATCGCCCCCGAAGGCATCCTGCTCACCTACCGCAAGACCCACCTGTGGTTGCCGGAGCACGGCATCGTCGTGCCGGGCGACCGCTTCGCCACCGTCGAATGGCGCGGCGTGCGCCTGGGCCTGTTGATCTGCTACGACAGCGAATTCCCCGAGACAGCGCGGGCACTGAAGGCCCTGGGCGCGCAGTTGATGCTGATCACCGATGGCCTGGCCGAACCGGAGGATCACGTGCACCGGGTGTCGGTGATGGCCCGGGCGATGGAGAACCAGGTGTTCGCTGTGGTTGCCAACCGCGTGGGCGAAGGGCCGGATGGCTGCGTGTTCGTGGGGGCGAGCCTGGCGGTGGACCCGTATGGCCACACGCTGTTCGAGGCCGGGCGTGGCGAGTCGCGGCATAGCGTGACCCTGGACCTGTCGCTGATCGGCAAGGCCCGCGCCTTCCATGACTACAGCGCCAACCAGCGCATCCGGTTGCCGGGTGAGCGGATCGAGCATGCCAGTGGCGTATGGGAGCTGGTTATCGATTAAAGGAGGACACTCCCGTAACCGACAGGAGTGGTCCATTCAACGAGGCCCGAACCCGGCGCTCGTTCCCTGGCGCAACAACCGAAGCGCGATGCACAATGCCCGCGCCCATAACCAAGGAAGCCGAATGGACACCTCCCTGCTGGATGATTGGCGCGCCTTGGTCGAAGGCCACAGCGATATCGATAAATCCCAGTTCATCGCGCTGTTCAAGGAGCATGGCCAGCCCCACGAGGTGGCCACCATCCTCGAAGGCTTCAAGCACGCCCCCGAACTGGCCAGGCGCACGTTGGAAGTGCTGGCTGCCGGCACGCTTCCCTACCTGTACCTGCTCCCCACGCAACGAGGCACGCCAGAACAACTGGCAGCCGCTACCCGGCGATGGATGGATGTGCAGGCCGACTTTTTCGAGCGGACGGGCGATTCAGAGCTGATGACCCTGACCCGCAATGCGCGGGTGATCTGCAAGCCCATGGCCGACCTCAAGGCTATCGACAACTTCGATATACCGGGCACCTGGGCCAGCGAAGCATTAGGGGATGCGGTTCGCGAAGCCGCCGACTGCCATACCGCCGCCGACTACGCATTGTTCGAGGCCTGGTACGGCATCGCGGCGGACTATGGGCTGGCTTGGTACATCGCCGCCCCGCTCATTGCACTGGACATCGACTTTACCGCCTACTTCGAGCTATGGCGGCTGGGTGGAGCCTTTCTGCACCTGGGGGAAGAATGCTGGGTCGCCCAGCGCTTCGAAGCGTCGACCGAGGGTAACGTCATTGAGCCTTGATCTGTTCCTGGAAGCTGACGCATCGCTTGACGCAGCAGCACTGGCAAACGCCCTGCAAGCAGCTGGCGCGATTGAAGTCACGCGTACAAGCGACAGCCTGGAAGCCTACTTCCCGTCATGGCTGACGCTGACCGCCGACCTCGTCATCACCGACCACACCCTCTATGCAGAGGACACCAAACAGCTCGACTTCAGTGTCGCCACGCGCGCCAGCATCAGGATCAAAGGGCCTGGGCCGCAGGAGCATTCACCGATGGCGGATCTGGACAAGATTGCCAATGCCATTGCGCGGACAGGCTCACGCTTCGTGATCAGCTTTCAATTCGAGCGAACTTTGTATTGGCAGGACGCAGAAGGATTGCATCGCGACGTTTAACCGGCTACGTGCATCAACTGCATTTCAACGCTTCCCCCGTCACCACATCAAAACGGTAGACGGTGTCGTAGAAATCCACGACTTCCACATGGTCAGGCGCCAGCTGAAAGCGCCCGGTGAAGATGTCGGCACCCATGGCCTTCCAGATAACGTCGCCCTCAAGGGACAAACCTGTGATTTCCAGCTCGCCGTGCGAAATCAGTGCACGCTGCCGCGCAGCCCAATAGAGACCGAAACACGTCGCCAGATCCACCTTGCGCGACCAAAGCAGGTCATGGGGAGCGGTCAGCGACACGCAGGCAATCTGGTTGCCCACGGCCAATAGCAGCTTGTCGTCGATCACCAGCGCCGACTGTGCATGTACTCCTGTCCCGCCTCCGCCGGCACCGACCACCAGCAGGCCGAAGTCGTCCAGCATTACGCCATGAACCGATGACACGCCATCGTCGCCCAGGATGATTTCCCGCGCATAACACCGGATATTGTCTGTGGAGTCGAACGTGTAGGTCGGCTCGTCAACGACGGCAATCACACCATATCGAGAGTCGATATTCATCGGTGCGCACCACCGGGGGGCAGGGAATCGTCAACCATGAGTTTATTCGCAATTATGGGATGCCAATAATTATCAACCTGGAATAATTTCGGATAAAGCTGCCGTGGCCAGAATGAGGCTATCGGCAGCACAGGCACCCACTGACCCGCGGCTGATCGGGATCGTTTCCGAGAAATGAGACCATCACCTCCATGCCCGTTCGCGGAGGCGTGACCGCGCAAGGCCAATCGGACGCCACCGACAGCCAACAACAACTCTTGTCATCAAACCTGTCCTCAGGATCCCAGGGAAACTTCACCTGAATCCGGGCAAGCCTCTGATCACACGGGCTCTCGTCATCCTCCACGGCAATCACCACGGCGGTCTGGCTCCCCGCCACCCGTGGTTTGGCATGAACCAGGGGCGGACGATACAGCACGCCCCACGGCAGCACCGCCTGGCCATCGGCAAACACCAGCACGTGGCCCTGGGCACTGTGCTGGAAGTGAAAGCGGATGCCCTCCTCTTCACACAAGCGCTGGACGAAGTGCAGGTCCGTTTCGCCATACTGAGTGCAGTAGTCGCGCTCGGGGTAGCTCGCACTCAGCTCGAAGCGGTAAGCGGCGCCCACAATTCCATGCTCTTCCAGGATCAGGGCAACGATCCTGGGCACCGAGAACTGTTGAAAGATCCGCTGGTTGATGCGGTGACGCAGGTAGGACAAGTGCGGCACCAGGGTCAACCTGTAACGCGTCGAACACGGGGCCTGCCTCATCGGCGCGATGTGGTAGATCCGCCCATGGATGCCATTGCCGTTCATGTCGAAGCTGAAGAACGCCTCGAGGTCGAGGAAGCGTTCAAGGTCCAGGTCGGGCCATTCGCTGGCCAGTTCCACGTTGAAAAAGAAAGGCCTGTTGGCCACCGCTTCCCCGGTGTAGCCGAGCACCTGGAAATCGTGCTCCACACCTTCGATCGTCAAGTTCAAATATGTCTTCTGGGCTGGGCTGAACATCCGCTGTTCTCCTCCGGCTCAAGATGAAATCAGGTACGCAAGACCATCACCCGCCTCGGCTGAGCAGCCGGATACCGCGAGACGATGGTGTTCGCTGGTGCTTGGAGCAATGGGCCGCAGGCACCCTTGGTCAACGCGCTGTCCGGTACTCCCTTGCACCGGGCAGCTGCCGACACGTCAACTCAAGTCAGACGCCACTCTTCACCTTGGTCCAGACCCGCGTGCGGATCCGCTCCAGTTTCAACGGCAGCGGCTCGAGCGGGATCAACGTGGCAATCGTCTTCTTGTCGGGGTAGATCCACGGGTTGTCCCGCAGCGCCTGTTCGACGAACTGGGTGGCGTCCTTGTTGGCGTTGGGGTACAGGGTGTGGTTCGAGGTCTTGGCGATCACTTCCGGGCGCATCATGTAGTTGATGAACGCCATGCCTGCCTTGGGATGGGGCGCATCCTTGAGCAGCACCAGGTTTTCCGACCACACCAGCGCGCCTTCGCGCGGCAGGCTGTAGCCGATCCTGCGCCCGGTGTTGTTCTTCTCGTTGAGGACCTGCGCGGCCAGGGCACCGTTGGCCCAGCCGACCACCGCGCAGATATTGCCGTCGGCCATGTCGGTGTCGATGCGCGACGAGTCGAAATACAGCACGTAGGGGCGGATCTTCATCAGCAGGTCTTGCGCCTTCTGGTAATCCGCAGGATTGCTGCTGTTGCTGGGCAGGCCCAGGTAGTTCAGGGCAATCGAGATGATCTCGCTGGGCGAGTCGAGCATCGCCACGCCGCAGGACTTGAGCTTGCTGATGTTCTCTTCCTTGAAGATCAGGTCCCAGCTGTCCACCGGCGCCTGGTCGCCCAACGCGGCCTTGACCTTGTCGACGTCGTAGCCGATGCCGGTGGTGCCCCACAGGTAGGGCACCGCGTAGCGGTTGCCGGGGTCGTTGACCGCCAGCTGGGCGAGGATATCGGGGTCGATATGCGACAGGTTGCCCAGTTGCGCACGGTCCAGCGGTTGCAGCACGCCCGCCGAGATCAGGCTGGGCAGCACGTTGGAGGTCGCCACCACCACGTCATACCCGGTGCGCCCGGCCATGACCTTGCTCTGCATGATGTCGGCGCTGTCGAACGCGTCCATGTGCACGCGGGTGCCGGTTTCCTGCTCGAACGCCTTCGGCGTCTCCGGCGCGAGCAGCCCGAACCAGTTGTACAGGTGCATCCCGGGCTGGGCGGCCAGCACCGAGGTGCTGATCCCTGCGCAGAGCAGCGAGGCCGAAAAAAGGGTTCGCAAACGTGACCTTCTCATGCAACATCCTTATCGAATCGATGTATCTTCACGGCCATCCTAGGCCCAGTGAGCGACTATACCGGGCAGGACCGGATAGTAAATACCTCGGAATACTTACCTCTGACCTGCGAGTTCCTAACCCAAAAGGGGTAGATAATGCCGTTCGACCTGCAAAGCCTGGCCTGGCACCGATCGATCGGCAAGCTGATCATGCAGCTCGACCGTCCGGCGTTCTGGAGTTCGCTGGTTCGGGTATTGAACGAGTACGTGCAGATCGACAACTGGGTGGTATTGATCTTCGCCAGCCAGCAAGTGGAAGTGGTGAGCCTGCCCGAGGTGGCGGATGCCGAAGAGGTCAACGCGTTCATCCATCGCTATGTGAAGGGGCTCTACCTGCTGGACCCGTTCTACATCGCCAACCGGGAAAACCCGCAGAGCGGGTTCTTCCACCTGCTGGATATCGCGCCGGAGTACTTTCTCGAAACCGAGTACTACCACCAGTACTTCGCGCACTACATCTCGGCCGATGAGGCGCAGTACAACGTTCAGCTCGACGCTGACCGCACGCTGTGCATCTCCATTGGCAGCAAGGCGCGCTTCAGCCAGGAACAGATCACCATCCTCGACCTGATCAAGCCCTGGGTGACGGCCTTGATGCACCAGCGCATGGCCTTCGAGGTGGATGTCGAGAAGGACCTTGTCGAGGTACCGCCCTGGCAGGAAACACTGACCCAGCTGGGCGCGCAGATCACCACCCGTGAAAGCGATGTACTGAGACTGCTGCTGAGCGGTTTCTCCAACAAAGAGATTGCCGGAAAGCTTTCACTCTCGGCGGAAACGGTGAAAGTGCACCGCCGGAACATTTACGCCAAGTTGAACATCAAGTCGCAGTCGGAATTGTTTGCTCGCTTCTTTGTGCCGAAGTCGGATGCTTTCTGTACCAGTTGAATTCAGGCATCTTGCCTGCCGCCGGCTGCTGCACGCCTGGCAGACCTTCAAGGCGTCGATGCCAGCGCCTCGATGACCAAGGTCGCCAACCCGATCAAACAGATTACCCCCACGCCATAACTCACCGTCCGCCACGGCTGGATACCCGCCAGGTAAGTCACCGTATGCGACACCCTGGCCACGGTGAATACCCCGCTCAGCCAAGCCGTCATGGCAACCGGCGCCTCCAGTACGACCGCCAGGCCGCCCAGCGCGAGGAACATCGGGATGTTCTCCAGATCGTTGCGCCAGGCCTGCATGGCCCGCGTGACCTGCGGCAGTTCCGCAGGGCAAGCCGCGCGCTTGAACACCGCCGCATCCTCGCGGTTGATGAAGGCCAGGAAACGCAGGCGGAAGTAACCTTGGTAGCAGGAAATCGCCAGCATCTTGAAGAACAGCACCACTACGCAGCAGGCGTAGACCGCCAGGGCGCCGCTCATGCCCCTGGCCTCTGCGCCAAGCCCTTGACCACGATGTACAGCAGCGGCCCCAGGGAGACAAACAGCGCCGTCAGCACCAGATAGGGCAAGACACCAAGCAACGACCCGCCCCGCTGGCGCTGGTCGTTTGCCATCCAGATACAGCCCAGACCGGCCATCACATACAGGTCGATAACGACCTGGGCCGTATCGGGTCGGGACAGCAGATCGAGGCCAAAGGCAAGAAGTGATTGCTCGGCACTCATCAACGTCCAACCGGTGTACAGGGTGAACAGCAACAACACTGGCAGCGCGATCCATCGTGCGTTCATTCGTCGATTCCTTCAGGGGCGATGTTGCCGTCACGGTAGTGATAGAGTCGTCCCCGCCTCAATGACCTCACAGGTCATGGAGGCTTCAGCCAAGGACAGCCAGAGTCGACGCATGAGCCTTTCTCCCTTTCACCCGATGCACACACCTGCCATCACCGATGCCGGAGAGCACCTGCGCCGCCTACGCCGCCAGGCCGGGCTCAGCCAGCTCGACTTGGCGCTGGTGGCCGGCCTGTCGCAACGCCACCTGAGCTGCGTCGAAACCGGCCGCGCCAAGGCCAGCCCGAGCACCCTGCATGCCCTGCTCAGCGCGCTGGAAGTGCCGCTCGAACACTGCAACGAGGTGTTCCTCGCGGCAGGTTACGCACCACGCTATACGGCCTCGGCACTGGACGCCCCAGCCATGAAGATGGTGCATGACGCAGTGGAGCACATCCTGCAGGCCAACAACCCCGCACCGGCCATCGTCATCGCCAGCAACTGGGACATCACGGCGGCCAATGCCAGTGCCGGGCTGTTGTTCACCATGGTTGGCGTACCGACGAGCAGCACCTCGGGCCTGAACCTGCTGGACACACTGCTGCGCCCGGGCGGACTGGGTGATCATCTGGTCAATGCCGATGAGATACGGGCGATCGCCTGGCAGCGGGCGGCCAGGGAGGCGGTGGGCAATCCAGAATTGGCTCGGCGGCTGCAAAGCTTGCCCGTGCCACCCGCACTGGCGCCGGACACACCGCCGTCACCGCTGGTGCTGACCCGGGTGCGTGCTGCCCAGGGCGAACTTAGGTTCCTGTCCACCTTCACCACCTTCGGCATGCCGCAGGACATCACGGTGGCATCGCTGCGCATCGAACACCTGGTACCGGCCGACGGCACCACGTGGCGAACAATGACGGCGGCCTTTGATCAATGGCTGGCTCGGCAGCAGCAACAATGAAACCAATGATGATCAGGCCGCAACATCTGACCGAACTACTGGGATTCAGGCCTGTGCCGCCTGCCCCGCCACCGCTGCGCCATCCAGCACCATGCCCTCGCGCATCCGCTGCGCATCCCGGCTGAAACACCGCGAGGCCGCCAGCAGGAACACCATGGTCAGCAACAGGGCCACGGGGATCAGGTACATCGCGTCATGCAGCCCCTGGGCCTTGAACGCTTCGCTCATCGCCACCTCGCCCGCCGCCGCCATGGCCGACACGGCAAAATGATCCGACAGTCCACCGACCACCACCGGCCCCAGGCCGCCACCCAGCAGGTACAGCCCAGCGAAGAACAGCGCCATGGCCGTGGCCCGCAGGCGCGGTTGCACCACGTCCTGGATGGCGGTGTACACGCAGGTGTAGAAGTTGTAGGAGAACAGCCAGCCGACCCCGAACACCGCCACGAACACCCCCAGTTCGATGCGCCCGGCATGCAGCGCCCAGGCGGTACACAAGGTCGCCACCAGCATGCTCAACGCGGCGAACACCAGACGGCCGTTGGCGAAGCGCTGGTGCACCTTGTCGGCCATCCAGCCGCCAAGGGTCAGGCCCACCAGGCCGCTCAGGCCGACGATCATCCCGGTGGCCACCGCAGCGTCGTGCAGCGGCAACGCGAAGTAGCGCTGCAGCATCGGCACCATGAACGAGTTGCAAGCATACGAGGCGAAGTTGAAGGTCAGCCCCGCCAGCACCAGCCAGGCGAAGGTGGGCACGCTCAACACCCGGCGCAGGGGGCGGTCCAGCGGGGCCTGGGCGGTGGCCACCGTCTCCGCCGCGCCGCGCGCGGGCTCGCGGATCATGAAGATGAACAGCGCCAGCAGCACGCCAGGCACGGCGGCGATGAAGAACGGCGCGCGCCAGCTGTCGAAGGCCTGGACCATCGCACCGATGGTGAAGAATGCCAGCAGCAGGCCCAGCGGCAGGCCAAGCATGAAGATGCCCATCGCCCTCGCCCGTCGTCCGGCCGGGAACAGGTCGCCGATCAGGGAGTTGGCGGCCGGCGCGTAGCTGGCCTCGCCGATGCCCACGCCCATGCGTACCAGCAAAAAACTCCAGAAACTGCCGACCATGCCGTTGACCGCCGTCAGCCCGCTCCAGACCAGCAGGCCCCAGCCCATCAGCCGGCTGCGCGAGCCGGTGTCGGCGATACGCGCCAGCGGCAGGCCGGCGATGGCGTAGACCAGGGTGAAGGCGGTGCCGATGATGCCGATCTGGAAGTCGCTCAGGTGCCACTCCAGGCGGATCGGCTCGATGACGATGGCGGGGATGGTGCGGTCGAAGAAGTTGAACAGGTTGGCCAGGAACAGCAGGAACAGGATGCGCCAGGCGTTGGACGCTTGGGTGGCGGTGGGCATAGTCGGGTCCCTCGTTATTGTTGTTCGGGGCTTCCAGCACGCCTTTGCAATCTAGAGGGACATCAGGTCATCGTCTGCCAACATTGATCGCGTTGATACCAGCCGATGGGACGCCGCACGCCCGCCATCAATGCCCACAACCGCCGCCTGGACGCGCACCGGCCACCCAGGATGGACACTCACCAAAGCGCGATGTCGTAGGTCAGGTACACACGGTTGCTGTCGCGACCGCGGGCGAAGTCGGAACGATAGACATAGTTGCGCAACCTCACCCCCAGGCCTTTGAGCGGGCCACCCTGGACCACGTAGGCCAGCTCGGCGTCACGCTCCCATTCCTTGATACCCGCCTCCCCGGCGCGACCGTTGGCGCCGCTGAGGTAACGCGTCATGAAGGTCAGCCCGGGCACCCCCGCGGCGGCGAAGTTGTAGGCATAGCTGGCCATCCAGGTTTTTTCCTGCTCCTCGATGAACTTGCCGATACCGACGTTGCTGAACGAATACACCGTTGCGCCGCTGATATAGGGCAGCCCGGCCTCGCCATCAAGCACCTGGTAGCCGGCACCGACCGTATGCCCGGAATGCGCATACGCCAGTTGCCCGCTGTACAGGTCGTTGTCGATGGCGCCGCCATGGGCGGCACCGCTGTCGCGGCTCCTGAAGTAGCGCAGGTCGCTGGTCAGCACCCCGCCGGCCAGCGGCAGGTCATGCACCAGGCCGGCGAAGTCCTGGCGATAGAAGCCGTCGAGCCGGGCGTGGAAGTAGCTCAGGCGCAGCGGCTTGCCCACCGCATAATCGGCACCGACGTAGGAGAAATCACCGGACGCGTTGCCGCTGTAGCCATCCAGGTACAAGCCGGTGCTGTCCGAGGAGTCGCGCAACTTGAACTTGTCCAGGTGACCGGCGGTGAGGCTCAACCCATCGATGTCGGTGCTGGTCAGCTGCGTGCCCTGGTAAGTCTGCGGCAACAACCGCGCGTCGTTGTAGACCAGCACCGGGGTCTTGGGCAGCAAGGTGCCGTGCTTGATCACGGTCTGGCCCAGGCGCGCCTTGGCGGTCAGGCCGGCGCTGCTGAATTCGTCCGCGGCCCGACCGTCGTCGTGCACCGGCAACAGGCCGCTGCCGCTGCGCCCGCGTCCGGAGTCCAACCGCACGCCCACCAGGGCCAGGGCATCGAGCCCAACGCCCAAGGTGCCTTGGGTGAACCCGGACTGGTAGTCGAGCAAAAAGCCCTGCGCCCACTCGGTCCGCTCATGCTTGGCCGAGGCCGCCGCGCGTGGGGACAGGCCCTGCTCGTCACGGAAGTTCTCGTTGAAATAGACGTTGCGCAGCTGCAGCTTGAGCTTGCCGTCGTCGACGAATCCGCCAGCGCCGGCAACGGGCAACCAGCCGCAGAGCAGGCCACAGGTGGCCCCACGGAAAACACTTCGGAACATGATCGGTACTCTGTTGTTGTTCTTGGATGAGCGGTGGGTGGGCGCCGCGCGGCGCCCGGTGATTCACACGAAGAAGGACAAGGCACCTGTGAGCAGCGCCAGCGCGGTGATCACCAGCGAGGTAAGCACCGCCCACTTGACGGTGGCTTTCTGGAAGTCGCCGATATCGCGGTCGACCATCCCCACCAGCAACAGGGTCGAGGCTACCAACGGGCTCATCAGGTGCACCGGCTGCCCCAGTACCGAGGCCCGGGCGATTTCCACCGGGTCGATGCCATAGGCCGCGGCCGCGTTGGCCAGGATCGGCACCACCCCGAAGTAGTAGGCGTCATTGGACAGTACGAAGGTCAGCGGCATGCTGGTCAGCGCCACCACCAGCGGGAACCAGTGGCTCCAGGCGTCGGGGATCCAGTCCACCAAGGTCTGGGCGAGGGCGTCGACCATTTTGGTGCCGGAGAAGATGCCGGCGAATATGCCGGCGGCGAACACCAGCAGCACGACGGTCATGGCATTGCCCGAATGGGCGAGAATGCGCTCCTTCTGCAGCTCCAGTTGCGGATAGTTGATCATCAACGCGGCGACGAAACCGATCATGAACAGCAGCGCGGAATGCATCACGCCCATCACCAGCGCGGTCATCACGGCGATCACCAGCATCAGGTTCACATAGGCCAGGCGCGGACGCTTGTGTGGGTTGTCGCCGAGGATCTCCTTGATGTAGCAATTGCCGCCCCCTGACGCCAGGGTGACATTGCCGATGCGCCGACGCTCGGCGCGCCCCAACAGATAGGCGGTGAACACCACCCAGACCGCGCCGCCGATCACGGTGGGCAGCATCGGGATGAAGTATTCGGTCGCATCCAGGCCAAGGGCGGCGATCGCGCGGGTGGCAGGCCCGCCCCAGGGGCTCATGCCGCTCATGATGCTCAGCGATAGCATCGACACCGTGGCCAAAATCATCGGGTTCATGCCGATGCGTTTGTACAGCGGCAGCATCGCCGCGCAGGTGATCATGTAGGTGGTGGTGCCGTCGCCGTCGAGGGCAACCAGCAACGACAGCAGCGCGGTGCCTATGGCGATCTTGATCGGATCGCCGTTCACCCGCTTGAGAATCTTGCGGATCAAAGGGTCGAACAGGCCGGCATCGATCATCAGGCCGAAGAACAGGATGGCGAACAGCAGCAACGCCGCCGAGGGTGCCACCATCTTCAGGCCATCGAGCATCATCTTGCCGAGCTCGGGAGCGAAACCGCCAATCACGGCAAAAACGATGGGTACCACTGTGAGCGCGACGATCGGCGACAGGCGTTTGCTCATGATCAGGTAGGTGAACGTCACCACCATGATCAGGCCCAGGAGTGCGAGCATGGTTTTTTCTCTTGTTTTTATTCTGTGTTTGGCCGCCCGACGCGCAGGCGGCCCCCTGCCCCACCCGGCATCGCAGGGATGCTGGGGGGAAGTCTACTGCAACATGGGAGCGATAACCGGTTGGTCAGCCGTGCCGGGGAGGCTGCGCGGACCACTCGGGGTGAGCGTCGACGGCTTCGTCGGCCGCCGATGGCGCGCCGTCGAGGCGGCGCAGCAAGGTTTCGCGATCGCAGGCATGCTCCGACAGCGAGATGACCACGGTGGCCACGGCGTTGCTGGCCAGGCTGGTCAGGGCCCGCGCCTCGGACATGAAGCGATCGATACCGATCAACAAGGCAAGCCCGGCCAGCGGTATGTCGTGGATGACCGTGAGGGTCGAGGCCAACGCCACGAAGCCGCTGCCGGTCACGCCGGCGGCCCCCTTGGACGACAGCAGCATGATTGCCAGCATGGTCACCGTCTGCCCGAGGGTCAGGTCGATGTTGCAGGCCTGCGCGATGAACACGGCCGCCAGCGACAGGTAGATGGCGGTGCCATCGAGGTTGAAGGAATACCCGGTTGGCAGCACCAGCCCTACCACGCCTTTGCGACAACCGAGCCGCTCGAGCTTTTCGAGCATGCGCGGCAGCACCGGTTCGGTGGACGAGGTACCCAGCACCACCAGAAACTCTTCGCGGAAATAGCGCAGCAGCTTCCACAGGCTGAAGCCATGGGCGCGACAGATGCCGCCCAGCACAACCAGGACGAAGAAGGCGCAAGCGATGTACAGCGTGCCCACCAGCTTGGCCAGGGCGCCGAGGGAGGTAACGCCGTATTGCCCGACGGTGAAGGCCAGCGCACCGAACGCACCGACCGGGGCGAAACGCATCAGGTAGCCGAAGATACGGAACACCATGATCGAGACCGACTCCAGCACCGCAAGGACGGGCCGGCCCTTCTCACCCATGGACGACAGGGCGAAGCCGCTGAGTACGGCGATGAACAGCACCGGCAGCACCTCACCCTTGTTGAAGGCACCGATGAATGTCTCCGGAATGATGTGCATGAAGAAGTCGACCACGCCCAGTTTCGCTGCCGAGGCGGCGTACTGGCCCAGGCCTTCTGTACTCAGGGTGGCAGGATCGATGTTCATGCCGGCGCCGGGCCGGAACAGGTACACCGCCGCCAGGCCGATCACCAGGCTGATCACGGTCAGCAGCAGGAACAGCAGCAAGGTCTTGCTCATCAGGCGCCCCAGGGAGCGCTTGTCGGTCATGCCGGCAATGCCGGTGACGATGGTGCAGAACACCACTGGCGCGATCATCATCTTGATCAACTTGATGAAGGCGTCGCCCAGGGGTTTGAGGGCAACGGCCTGTTGCGCCCAGAAGTGGCCGACCACCACGCCCAGCAGGACGGCGCAGAGGATCTGGAAATACAGGGATCTGGCAAGTTTCATGAGGCATCACCCATTGTTGAAATTGTGCGGATGCGCTTGTTGCTGAAGCCGCGCTGATGGTGGCGGCGGCCTGGGTCTATCCCGCCAGCCTGCGCGAGGACGGGGCATAAACGAACCCTGAGAAGAGCCGACGGGCGGTACGCACCACCGATGCCTGCAGGGTCTTGCCATCGACGCCGCTACGCGACAGCGCCACGTCGATGCCACCACTGGGATGTTCGATGCGCACCTGCTCCAAGTGTTGTGCCCCCTCGCCGAGCAGGTCGCCGACCACCGTACCGGCGCTGACGCAAGCCGTGGCCAATCCGACGGCGCCGGTGATCGCCAGGGCCCGGTGGCAATTGTGCGGCATGAAATAGCGCACCTGCACCGTACCGTCATGCCGAGGTGGCGCGACCAGCACCGGCTTGGGGATCACCATGCCGCTGACATCACCCAGGCCCATGGCCTTGCCAGCCTTCAGGCGCAAGGCTTCCAGGCGCTGCAGCAAGGCATTGTCGGCATCCAGCTCGGCCGGGGTCTCCGAGCCGGTCACGCCCAGTTGCCGGGCGTCGACGATCATCATGGGCATCGCCATGTCGATGCAGGTGACCGGCACGCCGTCGATCACATCCTGAGGTTTGCCCGTAGGGAACAGCTTGCCGGTCTTGCTGCCCACTGCATCGAGGAACGTCAGGTGCACCGGGGCCGCCGTGCCAGGGACGCCGTCGATCGCCGTGCGCCCTTCGTAGCGCACGATGCCGCCAGGCGTTTGCACCAGTGAATCGACGAAGGTTCCGGTATTGAGGTTGCGGATGCGTACCAGGGTCTTGCCGTCGTTGGCCTTGACCAGCCCTTGCTCGATGGCGAACGGCCCCACGGCGCACAGCATGTTGCCGCAGTTGGGCGCGGTGTCGACGCGCCGCTGGGCGACCATCACCTGGACGAACAGGTAGTCGACATCGGCATCGGCGTGCAACGACGGGCTGATGATCGCCACTTTGCTGGTCTGCGGGCTGCCGCCACCGATGCCGTCGATTTCCAGCTCGTGTCCGGAGCCCATCAGGTTGATCAGCAACTCGTCGCGCTCGACCACGTTTGCAGGCAGGTCCCAGGCGTGGAAGAACGGCCCTTTGGAGGTACCGCCGCGCATGAGTACGCAAGGAATTCGTTGCATGATTTCGCACTCTTGTTGATCAATGGACATCATTGATGTTGTGAGCAAAAGAGTGACAGGGATGGATAAATCAATCCAATGCAAATATCGTAGTCATTATTGCGATACAAGCATCAATAATCGAACGGCCCACTGAGCGATGCCTGATGGAATATGAACTGCAAGATATAAGATCTTTCGTGAAAATCGCCGAACTTGGCAGCTTTCACGAAGCTGCAGAAGCGCTGCACTTGTCCCAACCCGCCCTGAGCCGACGAATCAAGAAGCTCGAGGAAGGGCTCGGTACTTCGTTACTCGAACGCACTACGCGCCGGGTCAGCCTGACGAGCGTGGGTCGGGATTTCCTGCCCAAAGCCAGGCGCCTGCTGGATGATTTCGAGGATTCGATCCTGAGCATCCGTGAACTGGCCGAGCGCCAGACGGGGCAGGTCACCCTCGCTTGCATTCCCACGGCAGCGTTCTACTTTCTGCCCTCGGTGATCCGCGACTACAACGCGCAGTACCCGAAGATCCGCATCCGCCTGCTGGACCTCAGTGCCAACGATGGGCTGGAAGCCGTACTGCGCGCAGAGGCCGATTTTGGCATCAACATGATGAGTGGCCAGCATCCGGACATCGAGTTCGTCTCGCTGGTACAGGAGCATTTTGTGCTCGCTTGCCGCCGGGACCACCCGTTGGCCAAGCGCGAGTCGGTGACCTGGGCCGAACTGGCCGACTACCGCTTGATCGGAGTCGGTCGCCTGAGCGGCAACCGCATGTTGCTCGATCATGCGCTGGCCGGTCTGAACCTTCGTCCTCAATGGTTCTACGAGGTCCAGCACCTGTCGACCTCGCTGGGCATGGTCGAGGCCGGGCTGGGGGTCTCGGCCATGCCTAGCCTGGCCATGCCCAGCGCCGACCATCCGACGTTGGTCAGCGTGCCGCTGGGCGAGCCGCAGGTCAGCCGCACGCTGGGCTTGGTGTTTCGTCGCGGTGCGTCGCTGTCGCCGGCGGCCGAAAAGTTCGTATCGATCCTGTTGCAGCAATGGCCCAATCGCTGACCCCTGGGCCGGTGGCATGCCGGATCCGCGCAAAGTTCATCAGCACCTGCGCCGCGGAGTGCTAACGTATGCGGCTATTGACCGCCCTTGAAAATCCAGGGCGCTCTGTTCACTTGTCCCTGCGGAGTTTTCCTTGGCCTCGCCTGCTCATGAACGTTCGCTCGATGGGTTGAATTTTTTCCTGGCCGATGTCCGTGATGGGCTTGGGCCCTACCTGGCGATCTACCTGCTGGCGGTGCACCATTGGGAGCCCGGCAGTATCGGCCTGGTCATGACCTTGGCCAGCGTCACGGCATTGCTGACCCAGACGCCAGCTGGCGCGCTGATCGACAGGACCACGGCCAAGCGCGCCGTGATGGCCATCGCCGCGCTGCTGGTGACCGGCAGTTGCCTGGTGCTGCCGTGGGTCACCAGCGTCGCGCTGGTGACGTTGACCCAAGCCATCAGCGCGCTCGCCGGTTCCGTGTTCGCGCCGGCCATCGCTGCCATTTCACTGGGCCTGACCGGGCCGCGGGCATTCACCCGGCGCATGGGCCGCAACGAAACCTTCAACCATGCCGGCAATGCCTGCTCGGCGGTGCTCGCCGGCGGGCTGGCCTACCTGTTCGGACCGGTGGCGGTGTTCTACCTGATGGCGGCGATGACTGTGGCCAGCCTGATCGCCATCAGCCGAGTGCCGGCGACAGCCATCGACCATGACCTCGCGCGCGGCCTTGACCCGCGGCCGCCGGGCCAGCACGCCCACCCCGCCGGCCTTGCCGTACTGTTGCACAATCGCCCCTTGCTGCTGTTCGCCGTGTGCTGCGCGTTGTTCCATCTGGCCAACGCGGCAATGCTTCCGCTGGTGGGCCAGAAACTGGCTCAGGCCAACCTGCAGTTGGCCACGCCGCTGACCTCGGCGTGCATCGTCGCGGCGCAGCTGGTGATGGTGCCCATGGCGCTGCTGGCCGGCGCCAGGGCCGACCGCTGGGGACGCAAGCCGCTGTTGCTCGCCGGCTTTCTGATCCTGCCGCTGCGTGGCGTGCTGTACGTGATGTCGGACGATCCGTTCTGGCTGGTGGCCGTGCAATTGCTCGATGGCATAGGCGCCGGACTGTTCGGCGCATTGTTCCCGGTAGTGGTCAAGGACCTCACCCAAGGCAGCGGGCGCTTCAATGTCAGCCTTGGCGCATTGTCCACGGCCTTCGGCCTGGGCGCGGCGCTAAGTCCCGGTGTCGCGGGGCTGGTGGTACAGTCCGCAGGCTACGACGCGGCATTCCTGACATTGGCGGGCATCGCGACTGCAGCGTTGCTTCTGCTTTGGCTGGCCATGCCGGAGACCCGCCGACCGGCCAGCGATGCCAACGCCGAGCAAGCCCCTCCCCTTCACTCCCCTTCCGGAAACTGAGTCCTCGCATGCCTGTCGCTGAGTCATCCCTGATCATCTGGTCGGTTGCGGCCGCGGCCACCGCCCTGGTCATCCTTCGGCCGGGACGCATGCCTGAATATGTCTGGGCGATGGGCGCCGCCTTAGGACTGACGGCTTGCGGCCTGATCCCATGGCGCCTGGCCTTGGCGGCAATCGCCGAAGGAGGCGATGTCTACCTGTTCCTGACCGGCATGATGGTGCTGGCCGAGCTGGCTCGCCAGGAAGGCTTGTTCGACTGGCTGGCCAGGTACGCGGTGCAGCATGCCAGGGGCTCGGGCCAACGCCTGTTCGACCTGGTATTCCTGGTCGGTACACTGGTCACCGTGTTCCTGTCCAATGACGCCACCGCTGTGGTGCTGACACCGGCCGTGTATGCGGCGTGCAAGGCGGCCAAGGCCGAGCCGCTGCCCTACTTGTTCATCTGCGCCTTCATCGCCAATGCCGCCAGCTTCGTGCTGCCCATCTCCAACCCGGCCAACCTGGTAGTCTTCGGCAGCCAGATGCCGCCGCTGCTGGAATGGCTGCGCCAGTTCACCCTGCCCTCGCTGGGCGCCATCGCCATGACCTACCTGGTGCTGCGCCTGACCCAGCGCGAGCGCATCCGTCAGCCGCTGGCCGTGGCCATCGAGATGCGCCCCTTGTCGGCCGGCGCCCGGCTTTGCGCGCTGGGCCTGATGTTCACCGGCACCCTGCTGTTGACGGTATCGGCACTGGACATGCCGCTAGGGCTGCCGACATTTTGCGCAGGCATGGCCACCACCGGGTTGATCCACCTGCGTCAGCGGCGCAACCCGGCGCCGTTGCTGCGCCACGTGGCCTGGGGGGTCCTGCCCTTGGTCGCAGGACTGTTCGTGCTGGTGGAAGCCGTGGCCCACACCGGCGTGATCGACCGTCTTGCCCAATCGTTGGCCGCCCTGGCGCAACAGTCGGCAGGCACGGCAAGCTGGACGGCGGGGGTGACTGCGGCCGTGGCCAGCAACCTGATGAACAATCTGCCCACCGGCCTGATCGCCGGTTCCATCGGCCACCTCGTCGAACTGCCCCGGCAGACCACCGCCGCCTTGCTTATCGGCGTCGACCTGGGACCGAACCTGTCGATCACCGGCTCCCTGGCCACGCTGCTGTGGCTGGTGGCGATCCGCCGCGAGGGCGAGCATGTCGGCGCATTGAGTTTCTTGCGTCTGGGCGTGCTGGTAATGCTCCCGGCACTGCTGGCGGCACTGTTGCTGCTGGCCGTCTGAACCCGGCCTTCAGAACACCACCGAGCGCCGCTGCTCCGCTGTCGCCACCACCCTGCCGCGCTTGAGCACCATCAGCCGCGCGGGCAGGTCGAGGATCACGTCGCTGATACGGTGGGTGTCCATCAGCACCAGGTCCGCGTCGTTGCCCACCGCCAAGCCATGGCTCTGCAACCCCAGGGCCTTGGCCGGGTTGCTGGTGAGCATCGGCAGCACCGTGGCCTGGTCGTCCGCCCCGCCCAGGTGACAGGCGGGGATGGCCAGCTGCGCGATATGCAGCAGGTCGCCGGTGCCGTAGGGAGTGAAGGCATTGCGGATGTTGTTGGTGGCCAGGCACACGTTCACTCCGCCATCGCGCAACGCCCGCACCGGGGTCAGGGTGCGCCGCACATTGTGGCTGTCGCCACGGGCGCCCAGGTGCAGGTCGGTGGCGGGCAGGCACATCACGCTGATGTCGGCTTCGCGCAGCAGCGCGATGATACGCGACTGGCGCGCTGGTTCGACGGCCGCCAGGCTGGTCAGGTGGCCGACGCTGACGCGCCCTTGGTAGCCTGCCGCGAGGGTCCGGCGGGCCACGTATTCGATGGTCATGTGCTCGGCGTCGTCGGCGAAGTCCTGGTGCAGGTCGATGTCCTTGCCATAGCGCTGGGCCAGGTCGAAGACGAAATCGATGTGCTCCAGGGGCGAGGCGTCGTTGTAGGGAATGCCGCCGACCACATCGGCGCCCCTCTCCATGGCCTCGACCATCATCGCTTTCATGCCGGGCAACTTGAGGATGCCTTCCTGGGGAAAGGCGACCACCTGGATATCGATGACATCGCGGAATGTTTCCCGTAGTTCCAGCACCACTTCAAGGCCCGTGAAACCCTGGGCGGGGTCGAACTCGGCGTGGGCACGGACATGGGTGGTGCCGGCCTGCACCAGCGCGCGCAACACCTGGGTCGAGCGCTCGCGGATGTCTTCGCGGGTGAGCGTGGGCTTGAGCTCGGCGGTGACGGCGATCGCTTCCGTCAAGGTGCCGGAGCGGTTGGCCTTGCGCTGCATGACGTTGGCTTTTTCCAGGTGCAGGTGGCCTTCGACGAAGCCTGGGATCAGGACATTGCCGTTGCCTTGGATTTCCTGGGTTGCCGTTGCGGTGATCGTTTGGGCGATTTCAGTGATCTTGCCGTTGCGCACGGCCACATCCATCAAGGGTTTTGCATCATCGATGCGGACATTTCTGAAGATCAGGTCCATGCCGTCGCTCCTGTAGGGGCTCATTAGCGCGCGTGGAAAAAGCCCGGGCGTCGTTCGGCGCCCGAGCTATTGCCTATGAGCGAATCAGAACGGCTTGGTCGGCAGGTACTTGCCATCCAGGGTGATCACGGCGCGCGAACCTCCTTCCGGATCGTCGACCTTCTTCACGTCCAGCTTGAAGTTGATGGCGCTGATGATGCCGTCGCCAAACTTCTCGTGGACCAGTGCCTTGAGGGTGGTGCCGTACACCTGCAGCATCTCGTAGAAGCGGTAGATGGTCGGGTCGGTCGGCACGCCGCCGGGGATGCTGCCGCGCAGTGGCACGGTCTGCAGCAGGGCGATGCCGTCGGCGTCCAGGCCCAGCTTGTCGCCCACCACCTGGGCGGCGCTGGCCGGCAGCGGGTGCTGGCCCAGCAGCGCGGCGGTGACGAAGGCTTCGGACAGGCCGGTGCCGTCGGTGATCTGGGCGAACGACAGGTCCTTGCGGGCCTTGGCCAGGAGGATGGCTTCGCTCAGGGCAAGGCGGGCATTCTGGCTGATTTGCGACTGGATCATGGGGTGTCTCCTTGGGTTGAAAATCGGGTTCAGGCAACGTGCCGGGAAGCGTGGGAAACCGCGCGGACTTCTGGGTTGTCCGCCAGGGATACGAACTGGCCGGTGCGCCCGTCGAAGGCGTCGATGCGACCGCTCTCGATGTCGTAGATCCAGCCGTGCAGGGCCACGCGGCCCTCTTCCAGGGCCAGGCGCACCGAGGGGTGAGTCTGGATGTTGGCCAGCTGGGCGATCACGTTCTCGCGCACCATGGCCTCGACCTTGGCGTGGGGGTTTTGATGCTGGCGGGCTTCATTCACCACCCGGGCCGAGTCGGCGTAGCGCAGCCAGCCGGCCACGGCGGGCATATGGTCCAGGCACTTGCAGGTGGCGATGGCGGTCATGGCGCCGCAGTCGGAGTGGCCGCAGATGACGATGTCGGCCACTTGCAGGGCGGCGACGGCATACTCGACCGAGGCCGACACCCCACCGGGTTCAGGGCCGTAGGACGGCACGATGTTGCCGGCGTTGCGGATGACGAACAGGTCGCCGGGTTCACGCTGGGTGACCAGTTCGGGCACCAGGCGGCTGTCGGAACAGGAGATGAACAGCGCCCGAGGGCTTTGCTGGGTGGCCAGGTCCTTGAACAGCTTGACCCGCTCGGGGAAGGCGTCGCGCTGGAACTTCAGGAAGCCGTCGATGATGTCTTGCATGGCTGATGCCTCAGTGTCGCGGTGTGTGAGGCAAAGGTTAGGTGGTACGTTACATAAGGTAAAAGTCTAATTTATGATGAATGGCATCAGACTATCTTATGGAGAGCGGCATGCTAGCCCGGCATATCCAGTACTTCCTCGCGGTCGCCCAACACCACAGCTTCACTCGGGCGGCGGCAGCCCTGCACGTCTCCCAGCCCGCGCTTTCGCAGCAGGTCAGGCAACTGGAGGAAAGCCTGGGCGCGCAGTTGTTCGATCGCTCGGGGCGCACCACGCGGCTGACCGATGCCGGCGAGGTCTATCTGCGCTATGCGAAACGGGCGTCGCAGGAACTGCAGGAGGCCAGGCGCGCGATCCATGACGTGGGCGACCTCAGCCGAGGCTCATTGCGGGTGGCGGTGACGCCCACCTTTACCAGCTACCTGGTCGGCCCCCTGGTCGAGGCCTTTCATGGCCGGTACCCCAACATCACCCTGAACCTGAGCGAAATCGCCCAGGAGCGTATGGAGCAGATGCTGCAGTTGGACGAACTGGATGTCGGTATCGCCTTCGATGAACGCCATGCCCAGGACATCGACACCTCCCCCTTACTGGTCGAGACCCTGGCGCTGGTGGTCGGCAGCCAACACCCGTTGGCCCAGGCAAGTGCCATCGGGCCACAGGCGCTGAATGACGAATCGATGATCCTGCTCAGCGCCGAATTTGCCACCCGTGAGCAGATCGAGCGCTACTGCAGGCAGCACGGTATCCGCCCGCAGGTAATGATGGAGGCCAACGCCATCGGCGCGGTCATCGAAGTGGTGCGCAGGACAACGCTGTCGACACTGCTCCCGGCCAACATCGTCCTGGCGCATGACGACCTGGCCGCCATCGCCCTGGACCCCTTGCGCCTGCAACGCACGGCCGTGCTCATGCAGCGCAGGGGTGTCTACCAGACGGCGGCGGCGCGGGCCTTCCTGGCGCTGGCCAAGGAGGTGGCCGCGCAACTGGAGCACGGCTGAGGCTCAGCTCAACTGTGCAATCAGCACCGCGTTGGTGTAGATCAGGCTGCCATCGCTGGCCCGATGCCCGACCAAGTGAAACTGACCACGTTCGTCGTTGCTCAGGTAGACGCGCAGGCGGCAGTCGGCCAGCGGGCCGTAGCCTTCGGGCAAGACCAGGTTCAGCGTTTCCATGTCGACATCAACCATCGCTTCGGGCTCGTGGCTCTGTTGTAGACGTTCCTCGGCCTGCTCCAGCGCCGTGTGGGTCGGGCCCTGGATGTCGAAGTGGATATCACCCACCGGGGAAGATCGGCGGTCGCCGTCACTTTTGCACCAGCCTTCGATTGTCAGGGTACTCATGGCGAGTCCTCGTTTGAACACTGTCGAAAGGGTTGACTGCGCCACGTTCCGAATCGTTCCAACAGGTGACACGGCGTGCTCAAGCGCCCTTTGCCAATGCCCGCTCCATCTCCCCGGCCTGCAGCCGAAGCGCCTGGCAGAACGGCTCCAGCACAGCCGACGCCGGGCGCAGCTCTGGTCGGATAAGCATTACCTGATACGGTACCGAGAGACTCAAACGGCGCATGGGCAGCCCACCCTGCCCTGCCTCCAACCCGCTCAGCGGGTTGATGATCGCCACGCCCAGCCCTTGCCGGACCATGGCGCATACCGAGGCGGCGCTGGTGGTTTCGATCACCGTGCGCCTGTTTACTCCAGCCTCGCGGAAGTGGCGGTCCAGCTGTTGCCGATAGCTGTCCAGGCTGGCCAGGTTGATGAAGTCGACCTCATGGAAGTCGTGCAACTCAAGCAGTGGCTTGGCGAGCAACGGATGATGCTCGGGCAACACGCAGACCATGTCGGCGCTGAATAGCAGTTCCCCGACCGCGCCCCTGGGCACCTGCGCGGTTTCGGTCAAGCCGAGGTCGTGCTGTTGGGCGACCAATGATTCTTCCAGCAACGGCGACTCCTGCGCGGTAATGCTCACGCTGACCCCCGGGTGTTGCTGGTGGAACGCCTTGCAGGCCTTGGGCAGCAGAGTCTGCGAGAACAGTGGCAGGCAGGTGATGGCCAGCCGGCCCTGCTCGAAGTTGCGGATGGCCTGGGCGAAGCGGTCGATGCGCTCCAGGCCGACGAAGGCGCGCTCGACCTCCTCGATCAGTAGCAAGGCCTGGGCCGTGGGCGCCAGGCGCCCGCCTTCGCGCTCGAACAGGTTCAGACCGGTGACCTGCTCCATGCGCGCCAGCTCACGGCTGACAGTGGGTTGCGAGGTGAACAGCAGGCGGGCGGCGCCGGTGACGCTGCCGGCGGCCATGATGGCGCGGAACACTTCGATGTGGCGGATGGTGAGTTTCATGGTGATGCCAAGACCCGTGAGATTGACGCATACATATCAAATATGAATTGAGCCAGCATAAATAGCTATTTTTCTGGATCAATCAACTGACTCAAGATCGGTGCATCCATTACAAGGAACACCCCCATGACCACCACCCTCCTGGCCCAGGCCGTCCGCCAGCACGGCTCCCCACTGTGGGCCTACGACGCCCAGACCATCCACCAGCGCATCGATCAGTTGCAGCAGCACTTCGACACGGTCCGCTTCGCGCAGAAGGCCAACCCCAACCTGCACGTCCTGCGCCTGATGCGCGAACGTGGCCTGGTGCTCGATGCCGTGTCGCTGGGCGAAATGGAGCGGGCGTTCGCGGCCGGGGCGACAGTGGACGGCGAGCCGGCCGGCGTGGTGCTGACCTGCGACGTGCTCGACCAGCCCACCCTGGCTCGAGTGGTCGAGACAAAGATCGAGGTGAACGCCGGTTCCATCGACATGCTCCGCCAGCTGGGCGAGCACGCCGCCGGGCACCGGGTATGGCTGCGCATCAACCCGGGGTTCGGCCACGGCCACAGCCGAAAGACCAACACCGGCGGCGAGAACAGCAAGCACGGCATCTGGCACGAGCAGTTGCCCGAGGCGCTGGCCTGCGTGAAACAGTACGGATTGCACCTGGTGGGCGTGCACATGCACATCGGCTCGGGGGTAGACTACGAACACCTGGAACAGGTAGCCGGTGCCATGGTCGGGCTGGTCGACAAGCTGGGCATGGACATCGAGGCCTTCTCCATCGGCGGCGGGTTGTCCACGCCGTACCGCACCGACGACCAGCCGGTGGACCTGCAACGCTACGCCCATACCTGGGCAGTGGCGCGGGCGGAGATCGAAGCCATGCTCGGCCACCCCGTGCGCATGGAGATCGAACCGGGCCGCTTCCTGGTGGCGGAGTCGGGTTGCCTGGTGGCCGAGGTACGCGCCGTCAAGCAGATGGGTGACCGGCACTACATCCTGGTCGATGCCGGTTTCAACGACCTGATGCGCCCGGCGATGTACGGCGCCTACCACCGCATGAGCCTGTTCGATGCGGTGGGCCGACCGGTGAGCCGTCCGCTGCAACCGACCGTGGTGGCCGGGCCGCTGTGCGAGTCGGGGGATGTATTCACCCAGAACGATGAGGAACTGACGCCACAGCAACTGCCCCAGGCCAAAGTGGGTGACCTGCTGGTGATCCACGATGCCGGGGCTTACGGGGCTTCGATGTCGTCGAACTACAACAGTCGCCCCCTGCTGCCTGAATTTCTGATCGAACAGGGCAACTTGCGCATGATCCGCCGGCGCCAGACCGTGCAGGAGCTTCTGGCACTGGAGCTGGGTATATAAAGCCCGCCCCTACTGGGCCGGCGTGACCAACCGATACCCCACCCCCGCCTCGGTGACGATGAACCGCGGCGCCGTGGGGTCATCCCCCAGTTTCTGCCGCAGGTGCCCTACCACGATGCGCAGGTAGTGGGTATCGTCCATATGGGTCGGCCCCCAGATGTCTTTCAACAGCTGCTGCTGGGTGATCACCCGTCCCGGGTGCCCGGCCAACTGCGCCAACAACGCGTACTCCTTGCGCGTCAACGCCACCTCGACGCCGTCCAGGGTCACCTTGCGAAAGGCGAAGTCCACCACCAGCGCACCGAAGCTCGCCGCCGACGGCCCGTTGCCTACCTGCGGCGCCTGGCGCAGCAGTGCCCGCACCCGGGCGAGGAACTCCTGGATGCCGAACGGTTTGGTCACGTAGTCGTTGGCCCCACCATCCAGCGCATCGACCTTCTGCACTTCGCTAGCGCGCACCGACAGCACCATCACTGGTACCGCGCTCCACTCGCGCAGCTCGCGCAGCACCTGCTGGCCGTCCATGTCCGGCAGGCCCAGGTCGAGCACCACCAGGTCGGGCTTGTTCAGCGCGGCCTGGGCCAGGCCCTCGCCGCCGGTGGCGGCCTCGAGCACCTTGTAGCCCTGGGACGCCAGGCTGATGCGCAGGAACTTGCGGATCTGTGGCTCGTCGTCGATGACCAGCAGAGTGGCGGCTTGGCTCATGGGGCTTCACTTTCAGTATCGGGTTGGGTCGGCAGCGGCAAGCATAGAGTGATGCAGGTGCCGTGGCCATCGATGCCATCATCGACCAGGATGCGGCCACCATGGGCGCCGATCATGCCCTGGCAGATCGCCAGGCCCAGGCCGGTACCCTGCCCGCCGCGGTCGCCACGGGCGGCGGTGTAGAACATGTCGAAGATCTTTTCACGCTCGTCCTGGGGGATGCCGGGACCTTCGTCGGCCACCGCGAAGCACAGCTGCTCGTCACGCACCGAAACCTGCAGCGCCAGGCGGCCCTGCGGCGGGGAAAAACGGGCGGCGTTCTCCAGCACGTTGATCAGCGCCTGCTCGATCAGCGCCGCATGCACGAACAACAGCGGCAGCTCGGGCGGTACTTCGGTGTGCACGCGCAAGGGCGCCAGCACCACGCGCAGGCGATTGAGGGCACTGCCGACGATGTCGGCCGGAGCCACCCAGTCGCGGGCCAGCTTGAGGGTACCGTGGCCCAGGCGGGTCATGTCCAGCAGGTTCTGGATGTAGCGGTCCAGGCGCTCGGCTTCGTTGCGGGTGCCTTCGAGCAGTTCGCGGCGGTCATCCGGGGGAATCGCGTCGCCCAGGGCCAGCAGGCTGTCGATGCTGCCGCGCATGGACGTCAGCGGGGTGCGCAGGTCGTGGGAGACCGAGGCGAGCAAGGCGCTGCGCAGTTGCTCGGTTTCACCGTGCAGGCGCGCGGCTTCCAGTTGCTCGCCAAGGCGTGCGCGGGCCAGGGCCTGGGCCAGGGGTTGCGCCAGGGCCTTCAGCAGGCGGCGGCGCTGGGCGCTCAGCGGCTCGCCATCGCGGGGGCGAATGCCGAGCAGCGCCAAGGGTTGCTCTTCCACGGCCAACGGCCACCACCACCAACGCCCGTGAGGCAAGGTGTCGCTGCCAAAGCCTGCAGCCTGGCCATGCTGCCAGGCCCACTCGGCGGCGGCGCGTTCGTTGTCGGTGAAGGCATGGTTGCCGCCACTGGCGACCTGCAACAAGCCATCGGCGCTGCGTTCAAGCAGGCACACCTGCACGTCCTGCCAGCCGTCCATATGCTGGCCGGCGGCGCTGAACACGGCCTGGCGGTCGGTGGCCACGGTCAGGCGGCGCGACAGGTCGAGCAACTGGTTGGTCTGCGCCTGGGTCTCGCGCAAGGCCTGCAGTTGGCGACGCTGGCGAGCGGCCAGGTTGCCGGTGAGCGCGGCCATCAGCAGGAAGAACACCAGGGTCAGCACGTCCTCCTCACGCTGGATGGCGAAGGAGAAGTTCGGCGGGATGAACAGGAAGTCGTAGGTCAGGAACGACAACGCCGCGCAGGCCAACGCCGGACCCAGGCTGCTGCGCACCGCCACCAACAGCACGGCGGCGAGGAACACCAGGGAGATGTTGGGCAGCGCCAGCAGGCTCGACACGGCCCAGGCCAGGCCGGTGGCCAGCATCGTGGCGAACAGCGCCAGCAGGTAGTGGCGCCATACCCACACGCGTTTGACCGCCGCACGCGCCGGTTGCGGCTGGGTGTCGCGGTCGAGCACGTTGATCTCCAGGCCGTGGCTCTCGCGCAACAGGCGCGCGGCGACACCGGCGCCGAAGAAGCGCCGACGCAGCAGATCGCGGGACTGGCCCACCAGCACCAGGCTGGCGCGGCGCTCGTCGGCGTGCTGGATCAGCGTGCGGGCCACCTCGCCGGCCCGCAGCAGCACCACTTCACCGCCCAGGCGCTCGGCCAGTTGCTGGGCGGCCTGCAAGCGATGGCGGGCGGTCTCGTCACGCAGTCGGCCATTGTCGACATGGACCACGCTCCACGGCAGATGGCGACGCTGGGCCACGCGACAGGCATGACGCACCAGGCGCTCGGCCTGGTCGTCGCCGTCAATGCCCACCAGCAGGCGACCGCGCAGGGCCGGTGCTTCCTGGCCACGCTGGCGGTAGCCGCTGGCCAGGTCCGCATCGACCTGGGCGGCGGCGGTCTGCATGGCCAGCTCGCGCAGGGCGGTGAGGTTGGTCTGGGAGAAATAGGCCTCGATGGCTGCCCGCGCCTGCTCGGGGACGTAGACCTTGCCCTCGCGCAGACGCTCGAGCAGCTCGCGCGGCGGCAAGTCGATCAATACCAGTTCGAAGGCCTCCTGCAGCACCCAGTCGGGCAGGGTCTCGCGCACCTGCACGCCGGTGATGTCGCGGACCTTGTCGTTGAGGCTTTCCAGGTGCTGGACGTTGACCGTGGTGTACACGTCGATGCCGGCGGCGAGCAGTTCCTGCACGTCCTGCCAGCGCTTGGCGTGGCGGCTGCCGGGGGCGTTGGTGTGGGCCAGTTCGTCGACCAGCACCAAGGGGGGCGCGGCCTTGAGCAGGCCGTCGAGGTCCATTTCCTCGAGCATCACGCCACGGTACTCGCTGCGCAGCAGCGGTTGCTGGGTCAGGCCCCCGAGCAGGGCCTCGGTCTCGGCGCGGCCGTGGGTCTCGACCACCCCGGCCACCACGCGCACGCCGTGGCGTTGCTGGGCGTGGGCGGCCTGCAGCATGGCAAAGGTCTTGCCGACCCCGGGCGCGGCGCCGAGAAATACCTTGAGCCTGCCCCGACCTTCCCGGGGCAGGCCCGCCAACAGCGCGTCGGCGCGGGCGGAGTCACTCATGTTTTATCCTTTGCTTGTTCACGGTCACTGTGGGAGCGGCCTTGTGTCGCGAAAGGGCCGCAAAGCGGCCCCGGCGATCTTTGTATAAACACTTGAACCCTGGGGGCCGCTGCGCAGCCCTTTCGCGACACAAGGCCGCTCCTACAAGGGTCAGTGCACGGCCACAGGCGCCAGGCGCTCAAGCGCCTGGTTCAGCGCCAGCACATTGACCACAGGCGGCCCGATCAGTGGACGCAGGGTGGCCTCATTCACCAGCGCTTGCAAGCGCTCAACCGGCACCTGCCGCGCCGCCGCCACACGCGGCAGCTGGTAGGCGACCGCCTCGGGCGGCAGGTGCGGGTCCAGCCCGCTGCCCGAGGTGGTCAGCAGCGCCTGCGGCACCGGCCCCTGTTGCACCTGGTACTGCGCGGCGGCATCAGTTTTCACGCGCTCGGCCAGCGCCGGGTTGCTCGGCGCCAGGTTGCTGGCGCCGCTGGCCACAGTGGCATAGGCCCCCGCCGAAGGCCGCGACTGGAACCAGGCGTCACCCTTGAATTCCTGGGCGATCAACGCCGAACCGCGCACCTCGCCCCGATCATCGCGCACCAGGCTGCCATTGGCCTGGTCAGGGAAGGCGACCTGGGCGATGCCGGTCACCGCCAGGGGATACAGCGCGCCGGTGACCACGGTCATCAGCAGGATCAGGCTCAGGGCCGGGCGTACATAGGCGGTCATGTCAGTCTCTCCTCAAACCAAGTGCAGTGCAGTGAGCAGCATGTCGATCAGCTTGATCCCGGCGAACGGCACGATGATGCCGCCCACGCCGTAGATCAACAGGTTGCGCCGCAGCAGGTGGGCGGCGCTGGCGGCCTGCACCCGCACCCCGCGCAGCGCCAGGGGGATCAGCACGATGATGATCAGCGCGTTGAACACGATGGCCGAGAGGATCGCGCTCTGCGGGCTGGCCAGGTGCATCAGGTTGAGCACGCCCAGCTGCGGGTAGATGGCGGCGAACAGCGCCGGCAGGATGGCGAAGTACTTGGCCACATCGTTGGCGATGGAGAAGGTGGTCAGCGCGCCGCGGGTGACCAGCAGTTCCTTGCCCACCTGCACCACGTCCAGCAGCTTGGTCGGGTCGCTGTCCAGGTCGACCATGTTGGCCGCCTCGCGGGCAGCCTGGGTGCCGTCGTTCATGGCCATGCCCACGTCGGCCTGGGCCAGGGCCGGGGCGTCGTTGGCGCCGTCGCCGCACATGGCCACCAGGCGTCCGTCGTTCTGCTCCTGGCGGATGCGCGCCAGCTTCTTCTCGGGGGTAGCTTCGGCGAGCACGTCGTCCACGCCGGCCTCGGCGGCGATGGCGGCGGCGGTCAGCGGGTTGTCGCCGGTGACCATCACGGTGCGGATACCGAGCTTGCGCAGTTCGGCGAAACGCTCGCGGATACCGGGCTTGACCACGTCCTTGAGGTGGATCACGCCGAGCAGGTGCGTGTCGACACACACCAGCAGCGGCGTGCCGCCGCTCTGGGCGATGCGCTCCACTTCACGGGCCAGGGCGGCGGGCAGCTCCAGGCGTTGCAGACCACAGAAGGCCAGCACCGCGTCGACGGCGCCCTTGCGGTAGCGGCGCTGCTGGAAATCGATGCCCGACAGCCGGGTCTCGGCGCTGAAAGCGATGGCTTCATATTGCGTGCTCGAGGGCTCGTCGAAATCGTGCAGTTGACGCAGGTACTCGACGATCGACTTGCCTTCGGCCGTGTCGTCGGCCAGCGAGGCGAGCAAGGCGCCCTCCCCCAGCTCCTTGGCGGTCACCCCGGAGGCGGCGTGCAGCGCGCTGCAACGACGGTTGCCGAAGGTGATGGTGCCAGTCTTGTCGAGCATCAAGGTGTGCACGTCGCCAGCTGCCTCCACCGCCCGACCGGAGCGGGCGATCACGTTCAGGCGCACCAGGCGGTCCATGCCGGCGATGCCGATGGCCGACAGCAGGCCGCCGATGGTGGTGGGGATCAAGGTCACCAGCAGCGCGGCGAGGAAGATCAGCGGCAGCTCGCCGCCGGCGAAACGGGCGAACGGCTGCAAGGTAACCACCACGATCAGGAAGATCAGGGTCAGGCCGATCAGCAAGATGTCCAGGGCGATCTCGTTGGGGGTTTTCTGGCGTTTGGCGCCTTCGACCAGGGCGATCATACGGTCCAGGGTCGACTCACCCGGGTTGCTGGTGATGCGGATCAGCAGCCAGTCGGAGACCAGGCGGGTGTTGCCGGTGACCGCCGAGCGGTCGCCGCCGGACTCGCGGATCACCGGGGCGGACTCGCCAGTGATCGCCGACTCGTTGACCGCGGCGATGCCTTCGAGCACCTCGCCGTCGCCGGGGATCATCTCGCCGGCCACGACGCGCACCACATCGTCCTTGCGCAGCTGGGTGGCGGCGACACTCTCGAAACTGCCGTCGCTCTTGCGGCGCTTGGCGGTCAGGCCCTGGCTGCCGGCCTTGAGGCTGTCGGCACGGGCCTTGCCACGGCCTTCGGCGAGGGCTTCGGCGAAGTTGGCGAACAGCACGGTAAACCACAGCCACACGGCGATCTGCACCGCCACGCCGGTGCTCACGCCGCTGCCGGGCACCAAGCACAACACGGTGGTGAGCACGGCGGTGAGGGCCACCACCAGCATCACCGGGGCACGCTTGAGCTGGCGCGGGTCGAGCTTGACGAAAGCCTGGACCAGGGCCGGGCGCCACAACGCGCTGAAGCGGGTCTGGTCCTTGGCGCCTTGATGCGCCTTCACTTCGGGAATGGGCATGTTCATTGTGTATTCCTCAGAAACCCAGGCTCAGGTGTTCGGCAATCGGCCCCAGGGCCAGGACCGGCAGGAAGGTCAGGCCGCCGACCAAAAGGATGGTCACCATCAGCAGCGTGGTGAACAGCGGGCCGTGGGTGGGGAAGCTGTTGAGGCCTTGCGGCGCGCTCTTCTTCGCCGCCAGGCCGCCGGCCAGGGCCAACACCGGCAGGATGTAGCCGAAGCGACCGATCAGCATGGCCAAGCCGATCATCACGTTGTGGTACACCGTGTTGGCGCCGAAACCGGCGAAGGCCGAACCGTTGTTGGCAGCGCCGGAGGTGTAGGCGTACAACAGCTGGCTGAAACCGTGGGCGCCGGGGTTGGTCACCGCGCCGGCCGGCCCGGGCAGGCTGGCGGCGATGGCACCGAGGATCAGCACGCCCACCGGCATCACCAGCAGGCTCGCCACCAGCAGTTGCACTTCACGGGCCTGCAGCTTCTTGCCCAGGTACTCCGGGGTGCGGCCGATCATCAGGCCGGCCAGGAACACCGCGATCAACACGAACAGCAGCATGCCGTAGAGGCCGGCGCCGACGCCGCCGAAGATCACTTCGCCAAGCATCATGTTGACCATCGCCACCATGCCGGTAATCGGGTTGAGGCTGTCGTGCATGGCGTTGACCGAGCCGTTGGAGGCGGAGGTGGTGGTCACCGTCCACAGCACGGAACCGGTGGTACCGAAGCGGCTCTCCTTGCCTTCCAGTGGCGCGCTCTGCTGAACCTGGGCGCTTTCCAGGGCCGGGTTGGGCTGATGCTCCGACCACAGCGCGGTGCTGCCGCCGATCAGGAACAGCGCCAGCATGCAGGCGATGATCGCGCGGCTCTGGCGCAGGTCCTTGACGTAATGGCCGAAGGTGAACACCAGGGCCACCGGGATCAGGATGATCGAAGCCACCTCGAACAGGTTGCTCCAGGCCGTCGGGTTCTCGAACGGGTGCGCCGAGTTGACGCCGAAGAAGCCGCCGCCGTTGGTGCCCAGTTGCTTGATGGCGATCTGGCTGGCGGCCGGGCCCAGCGGGATGGTCTGGTCGGTGCCTTGCAGGGTCACGGCGTGGACGTAGTCGGCAAAGGTCTGCGGCACGCCCTGCCAGACCAGCAGCAGCGCCAGCACCAGGCACAGCGGCAGCAGGCCGTAGAGGGTGGCGCGGGTCAGGTCGACCCAGAAGTTGCCCAGGGTGCTGGCCGAGCGCCGGGCGATACCCCTGCACAAGGCGACCAGCACGGCAAGGCCGGTGGCGGCGCTGACGAAGTTCTGCACGGTCAGGCCGATCATCTGGCTCAGGTAGCTGACCGAGGCTTCACCGCTGTAGGCCTGCCAGTTGGTGTTGGTCATGAAGCTGACCGCGGTGTTGAACGCCAGCGACCATTCCTGGCCCGGCAGGTGCTGCGGGTTGAGCGGCAGGCTGCCCTGCAGTTGCAGGACGCCGAACACCATCAAGAAACCGACCAGGTTGAAGGCCAGCAGGGCCAGGGTGTACTGCTTCCAGCTCTGCTCCTGGTCTGCACGCACGCCGGCCACGCGGTAGCAGCCCCGCTCCACTGGACCGAGGAGCGGCGACAGCCAGGTGCGCTGGCCTTCCATCACCTTGTAGTAGAAACGCCCGAGCCAGGGCGCCGGCAGCAGCACGATGGCGAAGAACGCCAGCAGCAGCAGGTAATCGTAACTGTGCATGGTCGCCCCTTAGCCGCGGTCGGCGCGCAGCAGCGCCACCAGCAGGTAAACCGCCAACGCCACCGCCAGAAGCAGTGACAGTCCGTCAAGCATGTACATGAGTGAATCTCCCCTGGTTGCGGCGTGAAGGCCGCTTTGGGGAAATTGTCCGAGGGAGGGGCGTAAAGGGGCGAGATCGGGGGTGGGGTCAGGGCATAAAGAAAGCGTAAAGATCAGGTCCACCGGATCGCTGCACGGGCCTCTTCGCGGCTTTACCCGCGAAGAGGCCCGAAAGATCAACGTTGCGGCGTGTGCTGCGCGGAATTGCGGCTCCAGTCCAGCAGCAGGCTGTACCCCACCGCCAGCAGGGTCGGCCCGATGAACAGGCCGATGAAGCCGAACGCGATCAGGCCACCGAACACCCCCAGCAGCACGATCACCAGCGGCAGGTTGCCGCCCCGGCTGATCAGGTACGGTTTGAGCACGTTGTCCACGCCACTGATGACGAAGGTGCCCCAGATGCCGAGGAACACCGCCATGCCATAGTCGCCTTTGGACACCAGCCAAGCAGTGGCGGGGATCCAGGCCAGCGGCGGGCCCATGGGGATCAGGCTGAGCATGAAGGTCACCAGGCCAAGCACGATCGCCCCCGGCACACCGGCGATCAGGAAGCCGATCAGCGCCAGCAGGGCCTGGGCCGCGGCGGTACCGATCACGCCATTGACCACCCGCTGCACGGTGCCGGCCACCAGGTCGACGTAGTACTCGGCGCGATCACCCACCAGCCGTTGCAGCAGGCGGTGGACGAAGGCCGCCAGGCGCGGCCCGTCGCGGTAGAAGAAGAACACGAACACCAAGCTCAGGGTCAGCTCCAGCACCCCGCCGCCGATCTGCGCGCTGCGCGCCAGCAACCAGTTGCCGACCTGGCCCAGATACGGCTTGGCCGAGGCCAGCAAGGCCGCGCCCTGCTGGTCGAACGACTCCCACCAGCTCACCAGGCGTTCGCCCACGAACGGAATGCCCGCCACCCAGGCGGGCGCGTCCGGCAGGCCATCGACCTGCACGTCGCGAATGAACGCGGTGGCATCGCGCACATGGTCGGCCAGGTTGAAACCCAGCCACACCAGCGGCAGCGCCACCAGCAGAATCCACACCGTGGTCAGCAGGCTCGCGGCGAGGGTTTCGCGCCCACCGAGCACGCGGGTCAGCAGGCGCATCAGCGGCCAGCTGGCAAACGCCAGGATGGCGCCCCACAGCAGCGCCGAGATGAACGGCGCCATCACCCACAGCGCGGCGCCCAGCAGGGTCAGCAGCAGGATCTGGATCAACAGGCGGTCATTGTTGGCCATGGTGGCGCTCACTCAACGGATCAGTTCCAGGTGCAGGCCTTCGGTCGGGGCGTCGCCAACCTCGAGCCGGGCGCTGCGCACGCCGGCCTTGACCAGCTGCTCGCGCCAGGCCTCGGCGCCCTTGCCGCTGAGGCTGACGCGCAGGGTGCTGTCGAGGTTCAGGCTGCGCGCCAGCAACGTTGCCCAGGTGGCCTGGGGCTCGGCCAGATCAGGGTAGTCGAGCTTGCCGGTGTCGCGCAGTTCGCGCAGCACCGTGGCGGCGGTGGGCAGCAGCTCGCCCAGCGGGCTGCCGGCGACGAACTCCTCGACATGCAGGTAGGCGCGGCGGTTGCCGCGGGTCACGCTGTACAGCGCCACCAGGGTGTCGGCTTCCTCGGCTGAGCGGCGCAGCAGGATGAACGCCTGCTGCTCGTCACCGCCATTGAGCCGGGCATTGGCGAACACGTCGTTGGCCCACAGGCTGGCTTCGCCGCAATCGCGGCCCTGGCACCAGAACAACGGATAGCCGCCCTCCTGCTGCAGGGCCTCGCGGGCGCTGGTGAAGGCTTCGCGGGCGCTGCGCTCGACCGGCAATTCGTAGGTCACGGAACTGACCTGGCCACGGCTCTCGACCTTGTCGTCGACCCGCAGGCGACCGCTGATCTTGCGCAGCGGCCCCAGGGGGTAGACCCGCTCCTGTTCCACCGCTGGGCGCTGGTCGACCACCTTGGCGTCAGGCGGGACCGGTAGGCTGCCGGCCCATAGCAAGGGGCTGGCGATGGCGAGGCAGGCGGCGATGGCGCCGCGAACGAAAACAGGTGCGCTCATCGACCACCCTCGCAAGTGACCGGGCAAGATGCGTGGATGTCTGGCATGTACATGGTTGTCTCCCTTTCAACCCGCCAAGCCTCGACAGTTGTCCGGTGCAAGTCAAGGAATGCCAAAAAAGCGATTGAAACAGTCTGCGACAAGGGCCGCGCCCTCGGCGTCGTTCAGGTGCAGGTGGTGGCCGCCCGGCAGGGTCACCTGCTCGAAGGGTAGCTGCTCCAGCAGCTGCGTGTGGCGCGCCAGCATGCCGTCGGCGGCCACCACCAGGCAGGCCGGGCAGGCGATGCGTTTGACGAAGGCCATGGCCTGGTCCTGGTTCAGGCGGGTTGGCGAGGGCAAGGTCAGGCGGCTGTCGCTGCGCCAGCTGTAGCCGCCGGGCACCGGCATCAGCCCACGCTGGGCCAGCAGTTCGGCGGCTTCACGGCTGACCGCGACCATGCCTTTCATGCGCGCCTCGACGCCCTCCTCCAGGGTCGCGTACACCGACTTGCGCTTGCCTTCCAGGCGCAGTTGCGCCTGCAACGCCAGCCCCAAGCGCTCGGCGGCGTCCTGTTCGCTGAGCGTCGGCGGAATCACCCCGTCGATCAGCGCCAGGTGGCTGACCCGCTCGGGCAAGGCCCCGGCCAGTTGCACCGAGATGATCGCCCCCAGCGAATGGCCGAGCAGGCCGAAGCGCGCCCAGCCCAGCTGCTCGGCAACCCGCAGCACGTCATGAGCGTAGTCGGCCAGCGCATAACCAGCGCCGACCGGACGATGCCCGGAGTAGCCATGTCCGGCCAGGTCCAGGGCGACGATGCGCAGCCCCTTCAGTTGCGGCGCCAGGCGGGCGAAGCTGTTGGCGTTGTCCAGCCAGCCATGCAGGGCGATCACCGGCAGGCCGTCGGCCGGGCCAAACAGGTGCGCGGCCAGCTCGATATGGCCAAGCGTCAGGCGGATCTCCTCGACCTGGGCGCTCATGCCTGGCTCCAGCGGTCGAACAGGCCCTTGATCAGGCCGGCGGTGTCGGTGGGCCGTTCCAGCGGGAACATGTGCCCACCGGGCAAGCTGTGGTACTCGCCCTTGGCCATGGCGCGCACGGCCAGGGCATGGTGCTTGCGGATCACCCGGCTCTGGGCGCCGCGCACCATCGCCAACGGCACCTGCAACTGGCGTGGCCGGGCCGGACTGACATGGGGAATGCTGCGGTAGATGCCGATCTCCGTGGCCGGGTCGAAGCGCAGGCGCAGGCCTTCCTCGCCCTGCTCCAGGCCATGCTCCAGGTAGGCTTCAAGGCAGTCCGGATCGAAGTGGCGGAACAGGGACTTGCCGGCAAAATAGGTGCGGGCGCTGTCGCGATCGGGAAATGCCTCGCGCCGGCCCAGGGTGCGCCCGGCCGGGGTGATGCGGTCGATGAAGCCCAGGCGCTTGGCGGCCTGGATCAGCCACTCGTCCGCGCGGGTCAACACCGGCGAGTCGAGCATCACCACCCCGCGGTAGAACTCCGGTCGGCGCAACGCCGCATGCAGGTGCAGCACGCCGCCCAGCGAATGGCCGACACCCCAGACCGGCGCGTTCTGCTGCTCGAGGTGATGCAGCAGTTCGTCCACCAGGTTCTGCCAGTTGTCGTTGACCGGAAAGCGCGGGTCGTGGGCATGCTGCGCCAGGTGACATACCTCGTAGTCCGGCCTCAGGGCGGCGAACAGCTTGCCGTAGGTGGCCGAGGGAAAGCCGTTGGCGTGGGCGAAGAAGATCTGCTGCGACATGGCCGCCTGCTCTGCACGGGGATGGATGGCCCATTGTCGGTAAGCCGATCCCTGCCGGCAACGTTCGGAAAGGTCATCGCCGGTGGCGATCAGGTCATTCGGCTGCGCTCGAGACTGGCCAGCGAACGGTGCAGGCAGGCGCGCATGTAGCCCAATTGCCAATCCAGCGCTTCGCGGGCCAGGCTGCGGTCCGCTTCATTGTCGGCCAACCGGCGCAGGGCCAGGCAACTGGTCTGCAGCAAATGGGCCATGCGAATGCTGGCCTGGCGCAACTGCTCGAGTTCGTACTGGCCTTCGAAGCGGCGCATCAGCTCGTCGAGCTTGGCGTCGGCGCAGTCCTGCAACAGGCGGTATTCCGCAAAGTCCAGGGCACGCGCATCACTGAGCTTGTCGAGCAGCGATTGCGGGTTCACGGAGCGCACCAGCTCCAGTCGATAACGGCTCATTTGCCTCTCCCTGTGCCTGCGCGGCTGCATGACTCAGCCACGGCGCCACGCTACTTGACCAGACGACAGGCCGGCAACTGACAGAAATGCCAGTTGCCAGGGCTCAGCTGGAATGACGCAGGCCACGCAGGGTCATCAGCCCCGCCAATGGCCAGTCCCCTTCCAGTTCGGCCAGGCTCGCGGTGCTCAACGGCGCCGGTTGCTGGCCGTGGCCATGCTCGAGCAGACCAACCAGGCTGCCCACCAGCGGCTGGTGGCTGACCAGCAGCACATGCTCGAGCCCCAGGCGCTCGACTTCGCCGATCACCTGCTGCACGTCGCTGTCCGGCGTCAGCCAGGGCACCGTGCGTACCGGCTCGGCAAAGCCCAGCGCGCCGTGCACCAGGGCGGCGGTCTGCTGGGCGCGTACGTAGGGGCTGGCGATGATCGCCTGCAGCGGCTGGCCGAGCAGGTGCGCGGCACTGCGCAGCACCTGCTCGCGACCGTGGGCGGTCAGGCGTCGCTCGGCGTCACTGTTGGCCCGGGGTTCCGCCTCGCCGTGGCGCAGCACCCAGAGCTTCACAGCTTGGGCTCCTCGTCGCGCACTGGGTGCGCTGCCGGTGCGACGGCGTGCGGCGCCTCGCCCTCCGGCGCACGCGGCGTCGGCCAGTCGGCGAACGGCCAGGGCTTCTGGTCGCAGTGGAAGGTGCCGAAGCGGCCGATCTGCGCCAGGTACTGGCTGAGACTGTCGCCGAAGTTCATCAGGCTGGCGCTGGGCGCGCCATAGACCAGCCGGTAGATCAGTTGCACCAGCACAAGGCCGCCGAGCAGCAGCTCGGCCAGTTGCCAGGCCACCAGGAATACCAGCATCCACAGCACTCGCAGGATGATCGACTCGCGCTCGGCGCGCTCGGGGGTATCGTTCATGGTCGCTCCCTCAATTGAAACCGCTGGTGGAAATGAAATCGACATCGGTCTTGGGCTCAGCGCGCATCAGGTGCTCGATCACCTGGTTGAGCGTGCGCCCTTCGAACAGGATCGCGTGCAGGCCCGCCACCAGCGGCATGTACACACCCACTTCCTGGGATTTGGCCTTGAGCACCTTGAGCGTGTTGACGCCCTCGGCCACCTCGCCCAGACGGCTGACCGCCTGTTCCAGGCTCAGGCCCTGGCCAAGGGCATGGCCGACCTGGTAGTTGCGGCTCTTGGGCGACGAGCAGGTGACGATCAGGTCGCCGACCCCAGCCAACCCCAGGAAGGTCATGGGATTGGCGCCCTGGCTCACGGCGAAGCGGGTCATCTCGGCCAGGGCGCGGGTGATCAGCATGCTCTTGGTGTTCTCGCCCATCCCCAGGGCCACGGCCATGCCGGCGATAATGGCGTAGACGTTCTTCAGCGCGCCGCCCAGCTCGACGCCGAAGCGGTCGGCACTGGCGTAGACGCGGAAGGTACGGCCATGCAGCACGGCCTGCACCTGCTGGCACAACGCCTCGTCCTCGCTGGCGACCACGGTGGCGGTCAGCGCATGCTCGGCGATCTCGCGGGCCAGGTTGGGGCCCGACAGCACGCCGATGCGCGCCTGGGGGGCGATCTCTTCGAGGATCTGGCTCATCAGCTTGAAGGTGTGCGCCTCGATGCCCTTGGTCAGGCTGACCAGCCCCTTGCCACGCAGCAGCTCGGCGTGGGGAGCAAGCACGCTGCGCAAGGCACTCGACGGCAAGGCGACGAAGATCAACGCGCTGCCCTGCAAGGTGGCAAGCAGGTCGTTGACCGGCTCGACGCCGTCATGCAGGCGGATGCCCTTGAGGTAGCGCGGGTTCTCGCGATCGACGCGCATCGCCTCGGCCTGCGCCGGGTCGCGCATCCACTGCCGCACCGGATGGCCATTCTCGGCCAGGAGATTCGCCACGGCGGTGCCGAAGCTGCCGCCTCCAAGAACCGCAACAGGTTGCTGTTCAGTCATATCCAATCCGTTAACCAATAAAGTAAGTGGCGACCCGGGCATTATACGGTGCCGATGCGACAGAACCAGTGCGTATGCATCGTGGGGCCAGCCCACGCCCACGCACCCGAACACAATAGAGAAAGTTCAGGGGGGCGATGCGGCAATAGGCCATCCGCCGATCACTGGCAAAAGCCGTAGGGTCGGTTAACATGCCTGATTCATTTCTGAAACAAGGCCGTTTCGTGTTCCCTGGCACGCCCCCGTATCCTCGCCTGCTGTTGCTGACCGCCCTGCTGGGCGGGCCGGCCTTGGCAGACGACCTGTTCATCGACAACCAGGACCTGCCGCAGGTTCTGACCGCCACGCGCCTGAAACAATCCCCGGCGGCGGTGCCTGGCAGCATGACCGTGCTGGACAGCGAGCTGATCCGCGCCAGCGGCGCCCGCGATATTCCCGAATTGCTGCGCCTGGTGCCGGGGATGATGATCGGCTACGGCGCCGGCAATCAGTCGACGGTGAACTACCATGGCAGCAATGTCAGCGATGCCCGGCGCATGCAGGTGCTGATCGATGGCCGCTCGGTATACCGCGCGGGCCTGGCCACGGTGGACTGGAGCGATATCCCGGTGGCGATCGAGGATATCGAGCGCATCGAGGTGTTCCGCGGTCCCAACACCGTCAGCTACGGTGCCAACGCGCTGATGGCGGTGGTCAACATCCTCACCCGCAACCCGGCCGACAGCCATGGCACCCGGGTCAAGCTGAGCCGCGGCCAGGATGGCATCAACGATTACTACGCGAGCCAGGGCTTTGGCTGGGACAGCGGCGACCTGCGCCTGTCGCTCTCCGGCCAGCAGGACGATGGCTTCGACCACGACCAGTTCGGCCGCGACTACCGCGACAGCCGCCGGCTCAACCGCGTCAACCTCAACGCCAGCCACACCCTGGCGCCGAACCAGACCCTGGAATGGCAACTGGCGGCCAAGGAGGGCAGCAACCAGCGGCCCTATACCTACCAGCCGGTGTTCGGCAACTACCGGGCCGGCGACAATGCCGATGTCAACGCCAAGGACTACGCAGGTTCGGTGCGCTGGAACATCGACCTGAACCCCGAACACAGCCTGTATGTGCAGGGCTCGGCCCAGCACTTCGACCGCCAGCAGGTATGGCGTGCCTGCGACGCGGCAATCGCCTTCAGCCCGGAGTTGACCCGCCTGTGGCAGCTCGACCCGAACTTCGCCGAGAAGGTCGCGCGCAACCTGTTTACCGGCAACCTGCCCAGCACCACCAACCCTGAGCTCGGCTCGCTGATGAGCCAGGTACAGAACCAGTGGGTCAACGGTGGCCGCAACACGATCTGCGGCGACGTCGACCAGAGCACCCGCGAGACCCGCTACGACCTGGAAATCCAGGACACCCTGAGCCTGACCGACAGCCTGCGCCTGGTCACCGGCATGAACTACCGCTACGACAAGGCCGACTCGCAGACCTACTTCAACGGCAGCATCGATGACCAGACCTGGCGCCTGTTCGGCCAGCTCGAGTGGCGCATCGACGAACACTGGATCGTCCAGGGCGGGGCGATGCACGAGCACTCGCAACTGTCTGGCAACTCGCTCACGCCACGGGTGGCGGTGAACTACCTGATCACCCCGCGCCACGGCCTGCGCGCCGTATATTCCGAGGCGATCCGCTCGCCGGACATGTTCGAGAACAACGTCAACTGGAGCTACACGGTCAAGAACCTCACGCCCAACCGCTACGGCCTGCAGAACGGCGAATATTTCGTCAAGACCCGCGGCCCGGGCAACCTCGACCAGGAACGCATGCGCTCGCGTGAGCTCGGCTACAACGGCTATTTCACCGACATCGACCTGAGCATGGACGTGAAACTGTTCTATGACGAGATCACCGGGATGATCAGTGAGCCGTTGAGGAACAACCAGTACATCGCCAGCAACGCCAACAAGGCGCGCTTCAGCGGCAGCGAGGCGCAGTTCGACTGGCGCGCCACCCAGCGCGATCGCCTGCGCCTGACCTACGCCTACGTCGACGCCTGGGCCAGCAACCCCAACGACCGGCGCCTGAGCGCACGCAACAGCGGTTCGGCCGGCTGGCTGCGCGACTGGGGCGAAGGCTGGTCCAGCGCCCTTTTCTACTACGGTGACGACGCCCTCAATGGTTACCGTTACGAACGGGTCGACCTGCGCCTGGCCAAGCGTTTCAAGGTGCACGGCAGCAACCTGGAGCTGGCCGCGCTGTGGCAGCAGCGCCTGGACGACGAACCGGTCACCCTGGAGCAGAACCGCTACGACAGCCGCCACCGCCTGAGCGTCAGCGCGGAGCTGGAATTCTGATGGTCCGTCTGCTGCGCCTGTTGCTGCTGTGCCTATGGCCCCTGGGATCGCTGTCCGCCAGCGAAATCCTGCTGGTGGGCGCCGAGGACCAGCCCGGCATTCGCAGCTTCGTCACGGCCCTGGAAAAACGTCGCCCCAACGACCAGGTACGGTTCCAGACTGTCGAGCAACTGCCGAGCCCGGGCAAGCTCAAGGCAGACACCCGGCTGATTCTGCTCGACACCCCAGCCCTTGAATGGCGCCTGGGCGAGGCCGTAGGACCGGCAGCGCTGGCGCTGCGGGTCAGTCGGGTCCAGGCCGAACAGCGCCTGGGCGCCTCGCGCCCCGCCTACCTGACCCTGCTCTGGAGCGACCCGCCCCTGGCCCGGCAACTGCGCCTGACCCGATACCTGTTGCCGCAGGCACGGCGCATCGGCGTGCTGTACGGCGAACACAGCCGTTTCTTGCTCGACGAGCTGCGCCAGGCCGCCAGTTCATTGGGCCTGGAAATCGTCGCCCAGGACTGGCCCGACCTGCGCGACAGCCGTCCCCTGCAGGCCCTGCTGGGCAACAGCGACGTGCTGCTCGGCCTGGACGATCCCGACCTGTACAACTCCAAGTCGGCCAAGAACGTGCTGCTCAGCAGCTATGGCCGACAGATGGCGCTGATCGGGCCGAACGTCGGCTTCGTCCGTGCCGGCGCCCTGGCCAGCACCTACAGCGACCAGGACGACTGGCTGGCGGTGCTCGGGCAACTGCTCGACCTGCCTCCAGGCCGCTGGCCGCGCAGCCTCTACCCCGCGCACTTCGGTGTCAGCGGCAACCAGCAGGTAGCTCGCGCCCTTGGCCTGGAGGCGATCGACCCGGTCGCCGCCGCCCTGGCCCTCGCCGAAGGAGCCCCCACCCCATGAGCAAGCGCCTGAGCTGGGACATCCATACCCGTACCCAGATCATCAGCCTGGGCCCCGCCCTGTTGCTGACCCTGCTGCTGATCAGCTTCTTCACCTTCGTGCGGATCCAGGACCTGCGCCAGGAACTCAACCACACCGGGCAACTGATCGCCAACCAGTTGGCGCCGGCCTCGGAGTACGGGGTGATCTCGGGCAACAACGAAGTCCTCGAGAGCCTGATGCGCGCCACCCTGAGCATTCCCCACGTGCGTTTCCTCGAGGTGCAGGACAGCCGCAACCATATCCTGGTGTACGTCGAGCAACCCAACGAAAGCCAAAGCCGCGCCCAGCGTGTCGAGGTGTTCCAGGCGCCGATCCGCCTGCAGCAGATCCGCCTGGACAATGACTTCCTGCAGGGCAAGGCGCCAGCGCCGAACATCGGCGACGACTATCTCGGCCGGGTGATCGTCGGCATGTCCGACGACGCCTTCAGCCAGCGCCAGCAGGAGATCGTGATCAAGGCTGCGATCCTCGCCCTGTTCGCCCTGCTGTTCACCTTCCTGCTGGCGCGGCGCCTGGCCACCAGCCTGTCCAAGCCGATCAGCGACATGGGCCACGCGGTCCGGGCGATCCAGCAAGGCGACTTCAACGCGCCTTTGCCGGTGGTCGACGACAGTGAGCTGGGCCACCTGGCCCGGCACATCAACAACCTGGCCAGCGCCCTTGACCAGGCCGCCCACGAACAGCAACAGGCCATGGGCCAGCTGATCCAGGCCCGCGAAGAAGCCGAGCAGGCCAACCGCGCCAAGTCGGACTTCCTGGCGATGATGAGCCACGAGTTGCGCACCCCCATGAACGGCGTGCTGGGCATGCTGCAGTTGCTCGAGACGACCGAGCTGACCGGCGAACAGGCCGACTACACCGCCGTGGCCAGCGAATCCACCGGCCACCTGCTCAAGGTGATCAACGATATCCTCGACTTCTCGCGGATCGAGCGCACCACCCTGGAGCTGGAACATATCGACTTCAACCTCGGCGAGCTGATCACCAGCAGCGTGCAGTCGTTCCAGCACAGCGCCCAGCAGCGCAACCTGGACCTGCGCCTGCAACTGCAGCCGGGCATGAACTCGCTGCAGGTGGTGGGCGATCCGACGCGCATTCGCCAGATCCTGCTGAACCTGGTGGGTAACGCACTGAAGTTCACCGAGCGCGGCGAGGTGGCCATCGAGGCCCGCTGGCAGGTGCTCGATCGCCAGTTGATCTGGCTGACCTGCACCGTGCGCGACACCGGCATCGGCATCGACAGCAACCGCCTGGAGATGATGTTCGTGGCCTTCCAGCAAGCCGACAACACCATCTCCCGGCGCTATGGCGGCACCGGGCTGGGCCTGTCGATCGCCCGCACCCTGGCCGAGCGCATGGGCGGCCAGCTGCGCGGCGAGAGCCGCGAGGGGCTGGGCTCGACCTTCACCCTGGAAATGCCACTGGCCCTGGCCAGCACCCCCGCCACCCTGCCCGTTGCGCCCCAGGACAGCGCGACAGGCAAAGGCGGCGGGCGAGTGCTGCTGGTGGAGGACAACCCGGTCAACCAGAGCGTCATCGAGGCGATGCTGCGCAGCCTCGGTTTCGAGGTGAGCCTGGCGATGGACGGCGCCCAGGCCGTCGACCTGGTCGGCCAGCAACGCTTTGCCGCCGTGCTGATGGATTGCCGCCTGCCGCATGTCGACGGCTACGAGGCCACCCGGCGCATCCGCCAGCTGCCGGGCAGCGCGGGCCTGCCGATCATCGCCCTGACCGCCAGCGCGTTGCAGGGCGACCGCGAACGCTGCCTGGCCGCCGGAATGAACGATTACCTGAGCAAGCCGTTCAAACGCACCGATCTGCAACGCATCCTGCAACGCTGGTTGCCGGGTCGGACAGCCGCGACTGGCGATAAATGCTAAAGTGCGGCAGTCTTAAGGACTGGACAGGACCGCCGCAGGGCCGGAAAATAACATTTCAGTGCACACCTGTACTTCTTTTGCCAGGTGCGCTGTGACTTTCACCACAACGCAATAGTCTACCTGTAGGCTGCCGCCTCGAATGCCAAGCGCTTCGGGCCGGCCGGGAAGATTCATCCCCTGCCGCAGGGGGTTATTGAGGAGCTCGCATGACCAAACAACACGCCTTTACTCGGGAAGACCTGCTGCGCTGCAGTCGCGGTGAGCTGTTCGGCCCCGGTAATGCGCAACTGCCCGCCCCGAACATGCTGATGGTCGATCGCATCACCCATATCAGCGAGGAAGGCGGCAAGTTCGGCAAAGGTGAATTGGTCGCCGAGCTGGATATCAATCCGGACCTGTGGTTCTTCGCCTGCCACTTCGAAGGCGATCCGGTGATGCCGGGCTGCCTGGGCTTGGACGCCATGTGGCAGCTGGTCGGTTTCTTCCTCGGCTGGCAGGGCCTGCCGGGCCGTGGCCGCGCCCTGGGTTCGGGCGAAGTGAAATTCTTTGGCCAGGTCCTGCCGGAAGCCAAGAAAGTCACCTACAACATTCATATCAAGCGCGTCCTGAAGGGCAAGCTGAACATGGCCATCGCCGATGGCTCGGTCAGCGTCGACGGTCGCGAGATCTACACCGCCGAAGGCCTGCGGGTCGGCGTGTTCACCTCCACTGACAATTTCTAAGGGTTATTCGCATGCGCCGCGTCGTGATCACTGGTCTGGGCATCGTATCGTGCCTGGGCAATGACAAAGCTACCGTCACCGAAAACCTGCGCAACAGCCGTCCGGGTATCCGTTACAACCCGGAATACAAGGAAATGGGGCTGCGTAGCCAGGTTTCCGGTTCCATCGACCTCAACCTCGAAGAGCTGATCGACCGCAAGGTCTATCGCTTCGTCGGCCACGCCGCCGCCTATGCGTACCTCGCCATGCAGGACGCGATCAAGGACGCCGGCCTGACCGAAGAGCAGGTTTCCAACCCGCGCACCGGCCTGGTTGCCGGCTCCGGCGGTGCTTCCACCCTGAACCAGATGGAAGCCCTGGACACCCTGCGCGAAAAAGGCGTCAAGCGCGTCGGCCCCTACCGTGTCACCCGCACCATGGGCAGCACCGTGTCGGCGTGCCTGGCCACCCCGTTCAAGATCAAGGGCATCAACTACTCGATCTCGTCGGCCTGCGCCACTTCCGCACACTGCATCGGCACCGCCCTGGAGCAGATCCAGTGGGGCAAGCAGGACATCGTCTTCGCCGGTGGCGGTGAAGAAGAGCACTGGAGCCAGTCGTTCCTGTTCGACGCCATGGGCGCCCTGTCGACCAAGCGCAACGAAACCCCGGAACTGGCCTCGCGCGCCTACGACGCCGACCGTGACGGCTTCGTCATCGCCGGCGGCGGTGGCATGGTGGTGGTCGAGGAACTGGAACATGCCCTGGCCCGTGGCGCCAAGATCTATGCCGAGATCGTCGGCTACGGCGCGACTTCCGACGGCTACGACATGGTCGCCCCGAGCGGCGAAGGCGCGATCCGCTGCATGCAGCAGGCGCTGTCCACCGTCGACACCCCGATCGACTACCTGAACACCCACGGCACCTCCACCCCGGTCGGCGACGTCGCCGAGATGAAGGGCGTGCGTGAAGTGTTCGGCGACAAGGCACCGAAGATCAGCTCGACCAAGAGCCTGTCGGGCCACTCGCTGGGCGCCGCGGGCGTGCACGAGGCGATCTACTGCCTGCTGATGATGGAGAACAACTTCATCGCCGGCTCCGCCAACATCGACGAGCTGGACCCGGAAGTCGCCGACCTGCCGGTGCTGCGCAAGACCGAAGAGAACGCCAAGATCGACACGGTCATGAGCAACAGCTTCGGCTTCGGCGGCACCAACGCCACCCTGGTGCTCAAGCGCTGGACTGGCAAGTGATCGGCTGATCCGCTGAACGAGAACGCCCGGACCAAAGTCCGGGCGTTTTTTTGTGCCCCGCGATGGCCCTTATACCGAAAACCGCTGTACCAGGGTGTTCAGGTCCACCGCCAGCCGCGACAGCGCCTGGCTCGCGGCGGACGTTTCTTCGGCCCCGGCCGAGGACTGGTGCGCCAGGTCGCGAATGGTGGTCAGGTTGCGGTCCACCTCCCGCGCCACCTGGGCCTGCTGCTCCGAGGCACTGGCGATCACCAGGTTGCGCTCGTTGATCTGGCCGATGGCCGCTGCGATCGCTTCCAGCGCCTGGCCGGCGGCATGGGCGCCGTCCAAGGTCGAACGGGCCTGGGCGTCGCTGTGCTGCATGCCCTGCACGGCCCGCTCGGCGCCGCTGCGAATAGCCACGATCATCTGCTCGATCTCCTGAGTCGAGGTCTGCGTGCGGTGGGCCAGCGCCCGCACCTCGTCAGCGACCACGGCGAACCCACGCCCGGCCTCGCCGGCCCGCGCCGCCTCGATAGCAGCGTTTAGCGCCAGCAGGTTGGTCTGCTCGGCGATCGAGCCGATCACATCCAGCACCTTGCTGATGTCGTGCACCTGCTGGGCCAGTTGCCCCACCTCTTCGGCGTTGCCCGCCACGCCATTGGCCAGCGCCTCGATGGCAGTGACCGTGGCCTGCACCTGCTCGCGCCCACGGCGGGCGATCTGGTCGGACTCGCGGGAAGCCTCCGAGGTGGCCACCGCATTGCTCGCCACCTCCTCCACCGCCGCCGTCATCTGGTTCACCGCGGTCGCGGCCTGCTCGATCTCCATGCTCTGCTGCTGCAGGCCGCGGGTGGCGTCTTCGGTGACCGCGCTCAGCTCTTCGGACGCCGAGGCCAGCTGGCTGGCTGAATCGGAAATCCGCCCGATGGTCTCGCGCAGGCTCTGCTGCATGCTCTTGAGCGCCGCCAGCAGGCGCGCCGGCTCATCGTCGCCCTGCACGGTGATCTGCGGCGTGAGGTCGCCCGTGGCGACCGTCTCGGCCACCTTCAGCGACTGCCCGAGCGGTCGCACGATGCTGCGGGTCAGGGCCAGGGCGAGCACCACGGTGAGGCTCAGGGCGATCACCAGCAGCACGCCGACCCAGACCTTGGCGCCGTTGTACACGGCCTCGGCCAGGTCTGTGGCGGAGTTGGCCTGGTGGTTGTTCAGCTCGATCAGCTCGTTGAGCGTGGCGGTCATCTGGTCGGCCAGCTGGTTCATCTCGCCGTTGACCAGCACCGCTGCGTCCTGAACATGCCCATCGGTGGCCAACTGCACCACCTGCCCCTGCAAGGTCATGTACTGGCGCTCCAGGACCTGGTAGCGGTCGAACAAGGTCCGCTCCTCTGGCAGCACGATCAACCCATCGTAATGGTTCTGAGCCTTGCTCAGGCCGCCCTTGATTTCTTCGATGCGGGCACGGTTCTGCTGCTGGGCGGCCGGGTCGGTGTTGACCAGCAGGCGCAGGGTCAAGGCGCGGATGCGCAGCATGTCCTGGGTCATGCTGCCCACCGAGATCACGCTCGGCAGCCAATTGTTGTCGACCTGCTCGGACTGCTGGCGCATGCTGGTCATCTGCTGCAGCGCGAAGCCGCCCAGCGCCACCACCAGCAGCGCCATGATGCCGAAGCCCAGGCCCGCGCGCGGGGCGATATTCAAGCGTCTCAGGCTCATTTCCAGGATCCCTCCCAAAAGCGTTGTTCCGTCGCTTAATGAAGGTATCGGGCCGCCTGGAAATTGCGTAAGACGAAAACGCGATATCAAAAAGCTATCCACTGCTATAACGCGCTACTTCGCTGCTTTTGGCAGCAGATTGACAAAATTCGTCCGACTCACCTGCTCCGCAACCGCTGCCGGCAAGGCATCAAGGAAGGGGTCGAAACCGTGCATCTGTTCACCCAGGCTGTCGAACTGCCCTACCAGGTCGGAGCCGAGCACGAAACGCTGAGGGAAGCGTTCGACCAGCGCCACCCAGTCCTGGCGCGGCACACCCTGCGGATCAAGCAGGTAGGGCTTGAGCACGCTCCAGGACAGGTCGACATACAGGTTCGGGTAGTCCTCCAACAGCCGCGTCAGCACCGGCAGGAGAAAATCCATCTGTTCCTGATGTCGATGGATCTCCAGACTGCTGCCGGCGTGGGCCCAGATGAAGCGAGTATGCGGATGGTTGCGCAGTGGTTCTTCGATCTCGGCCAGGTAAAGCGGGTTGCGCTCGCGCTTGGAGGTGATGTTCGAATGCAGTAGCACCGGCAGGTCGCGCTCGGCAGCCAGGTGATAGATGCGGGTCATGGCTTCGTTGTTGGCCCGCGGCGTGTCGCCGCTGGTCAGGGCGGTGAGGTCGTCGTGGCGGGTGAACACTTCGCCAATGCCCTGCCACAACCCCGGATAGAGGTCGAGCATGCGCTCGATATGATTGACGGCGTTCTTGTCCACCGGATTGAAGCCGGTGAGGAACGGGTGAAAGCGACGGCGTTGCTGCGCTGGCAGCTTCTGCAACGCGGCGGCGACATACAGGTCGGTGGCGCTGTACCAGTAGGCGTCTGCGTCATCCCCGGCGTAATAACGCGGGCGCTTGGGCTCGTCCTCGTGCCATTTCTTCGCCACCGCAATGCCGGAGATCATCGACTGCTCCACACCGGCCGCGTCCATGGCCTTGAGCAACGCCGGCATGCCCTCGGTCTCCTGGAAAAAGTCCACGTAGTGCAGGTGCGCGTCGCTGTAGCGGTAGTCGCGGGCCTGCGCGGAATCGAACAGGCCTGCGCTCAACAGCAGGCAAGCCAGTGTGCGGGCGATCATTGGAGCCTCCTTTTGCCATCCCCGCCAGAGTAGACCGGGCAGCGCCCGCGACGGTTCAGCCACGGACGGCGAAACGCTATGCTTGCAGGCATCCCTCAAGGAGTGTCGCCATGAGCAGTCCCCTGGTCATCCGCCCACGTGCCGAATCGGTCGAGGGCCAGCCGATCCTGCGCCCGCTGCCATCGGCGCAGTGCCGCAGCGTCGGCCCCTTCGTGTTCTTCGACCATATGCTGGAAACCGACTACGCGCCGGGCCATGGCATGGACATTCGCCAGCATCCGCATATCGGCCTGTCCACCCTCACCTACCTGTTCGAGGGTGAAATCCAGCACAAGGACAGCCTGGGCTCGGACCAGCGCGTACAGCCGGGCGATGTCAGTTGGATGACCGCCGGCGCCGGCGTGGCGCACGTCGAGCGAACGCCGGCAGAAGCATTTCGCAAAGGCTCGCGCCTGCATGGGCTGCAGGTATGGCTGGCTTCCCCGCAAAGCGCCGAACAAGGGCCGGCAAGCTACAGCCATCACCCGGCGGCCAGCCTGCCGCTCAGCGACAGCCTGGGCGTGCAGATCCGCATGATTGCCGGCAAGGGTTTCTGCCTGGAATCCCCCGTGCCAGTGCTCTCCCCGACACTTTATGCCCATGTGCGCATGCAGCCGGCCACCACCCTGATCGTGCCGACGGAACACGCACAGCGCGCGCTGTATCTGCTCGAAGGTGAGTTGCTGCTGGATGGCGAGGACGTCGAGCCATGCAGCCTGGTCGTGCTGCCTGAGGGCGAAGCGGTGAGCTTGTATGCCGAGGAGGAGTGCCAGCTGGTGCTGATCGGCGGCGCGCCGCTGGATGGTCCGCGGCGGATGAACTGGAATTTCGTGGCCAGTGATCCGGCCTTGATCGAGTCGGCGCGGGCGCGCTGGGCGGCTGGGGATTGGCCGGTGGTGCCGGGGGAAAGCGGGCGGATCGAACTACCGCGCTAAACTGGGGCCGCTTTGCGGCCCCTGAGCGTTCAGCCTGCGAACACTTCCTTGAGCAAGTTATGCATCGAGCGGAACGCCCGCTCCGACGTACGCCGGTCATACTGCATCTTGCCCGGCACATTGGCGTTCGGATCGGTGAACGAATGCACCGCGCCGCCATAGCTGAGCAATTGCCAGTCGACCTTGGCCGCGTTCATCTCGGCCTCGAAAGCCGGTAGCTGTTCCTTGGGCACCAGCGGATCGGAAGCGCCATGCAGCACCAGCACCGAACCCTTGATGCGCTTGGCATCCTCGGGGCTTGGCGTGTCCAGGGTGCCATGGAAGGAAACGGCGGCCTTCAGGTCGGCGCCGGAGCGGGCCAGCTCCAACGCGCAGCAGCCACCGAAGCAGAAGCCGAAGGTGGCCACCTTGCCAGGCTCCAACAAGGCCCTAGACTGCCCCAGCAGCTGCGCCAGCGCCTCCTGCATACGCTTGCGCAGCTCGGCGCGATCATTTTTCAGCGGCATCATCGCCGCGCCCGCCTCGTCGGCATTGGACGGGCGCACCGACTGGCCGTACAGGTCGGCGATCAACACCACATAGCCTTGCTCGGCCACTTCCTTGGCGATACGTTCGGCGCCCTCGCCGATACCCATCCAGTTCGGCGCCATCACCAGGCCCGGCTGGGGCAGCGCGCCCTGGGTGTAGACCAGGCGGCTTTCGTAGGCTTTGCCTGACAGGTGATAGACCAGCGATTCGACGATGACCTTGCTCATTCAGCTCTCCTTGGGCTTCACGGGTCAGCACATGATAGATGCATTCCCAGCGCCCCCCATTCTCACCAGAAAGAAAAAGCCCGCCGAAGCGGGCTTTGTCTGCGTCAGATCAAGCGGACAGCTCGACCAGCAGCTTGTTGAGGCGACGCACATAGGCCGCCGGGTCCTTCAGGCTGTCGCCGGCCGCCAGGGCCGCCTGGTCGAACAGGATGTGCGAAAGCTCGGCAAAGCGGTCTTCGCTCTGCTCGCCATCGAGCTTCTCGATCAGCGGGTGGGTCGGGTTGAACTCGAAGATCGGCTTGGACTCGGGCACCTTCTGCCCGCTGGCTTCGAGGATCTGGCGCATTTGCAGGCCCAGGTCCTGCTCACCGATGGCCAGGATCGCCGGCGAATCGGTCAGGCGGTGCGAGACACGCACTTCGGCCACGCTGTCACCCAGCGCGCCCTTGAGGCGCTCGACCAGGCCTTCCTTGTCCTTGGCGACTTCTTCCTGGGCCTTCTTGTCCTCTTCGGAATCCAGCTTGCCCAGGTCCAGGTCGCCACGGGCGACGTCGACGAAGGCCTTGCCATCGAACTCGCTGAGGTAGCTCATCAGCCACTCGTCGATGCGGTCGGTCAGCAGCAGCACTTCGATGCCTTTCTTGCGGAAGACCTCCAGGTGCGGGCTGTTCTTGACCTGGGCGTAGGATTCGCCGGTCAGGAAGTAGATCTTGTCCTGGCCTTCCTTGGCGCGGGCCAGGTAGTCGGCCAGGGCAACGCTCTGCTCGCCGCTGTCGTCGTGGGTGGAGGCGAAGCGCAGCAGGCCTGCGATCTTCTCCTTGTTGGCGAAGTCCTCGGCCGGGCCTTCCTTCAGCACCTGGCCGAAGTTCTTCCAGAAGCCCTTGTACTGCTCGGGCTCGTTCTTCGCCAGCTTCTCCAGCATGTCCAGCACGCGCTTGGTCAGCGCGGTCTTCATCGAATCGATGATCGGATCCTTCTGCAGGATCTCGCGGGAAACGTTAAGCGACAGGTCGTTGGAGTCGACCACACCCTTGATGAAGCGCAGGTACAGCGGCAGGAACGACTCGGCCTGGTCCATGATGAACACGCGCTGCACGTACAGCTTCAGACCGCGTGGCGCTTCGCGCTGGTACAGGTCGAACGGTGCGCGGGCCGGCACGTACAGCAGCGAGTTGTACTCAAGCTTGCCTTCGACCTTGTTGTGGCTCCAGGCCAGCGGGTTCTCGAAGTCATGGCCGATGTGCTTGTAGAACTCCTGGTACTCCTCATCCTTGACCTCGGTGCGCGAACGGGTCCACAGGGCGCTGGCGCGGTTGACGGTTTCCCACTCCTGGGCCGGCTGCTCTTCGCCTTCGGCAGCCGCTGGTTGCTCCTTCGGCAGCTCGATCGGCAGGGCGATGTGATCGGAGTACTTCTTGACGATGTTGCGCAGGCGCCAGCCATCGGCGAACTCGTCCTCGCCCTTCTTCAGGTGCAGGACGATACGGGTGCCGCGCTGCGGCTTGTCGACGGTGGCGACCTCGAACTCACCCTCGCCCCTGGACGACCAGTGCACGCCTTCGGCGGCCGGCAGACCGGCGCGACGGCTGAACACGTCGACCTTGTCGGCGACGATGAACGCGGAATAGAAGCCCACGCCGAACTGACCGATCAGGTGCGAATCCTTCTTCTGGTCACCGGTGAGGTTCTTCATGAAGTCGGCGGTGCCGGACTTGGCGATGGTGCCCAGGTGGGCAATGACGTCTTCGCGGCTCATGCCGATGCCGTTGTCCTCGAGGGTCACGGTATTGGCGTCTTTGTCGAAGCTCAGGCGGATTTTCAGCTCGGCGTCGCCTTCGAGCAGCTCAGGCTTGGCCAGGGCCTCGAAACGCAGCTTGTCGGCGGCGTCGGAAGCGTTGGAGATCAGCTCGCGCAGGAAGATCTCCTTGTTCGAATACAGGGAATGGATCATGAGGTGCAGCAGCTGCTTTACCTCGGTCTGGAAGCCCAGGGTTTCTTTTTGAGTCTCCACACTCATGGTCTTCAAACTCCAATCTGTTGGTTGTTGACGCCTGGCGGCCGTCGGGCCTGCTTTTGATGGCGGATGTCCAGCAGATGGGGGCACCCCTGACTATTTCAAGGGCTTTTCCGGTTCGATCTTGAAATGCGCGCGCGCCGTGGCGATCGGCGTGTCGCGATCGCCCTGCCAGGCGGTGATGGCGACGTTGGTCACCCGCCGCCCCTGGCGCCATAGCTGGCACTGGGCGTAGGTGTCGCGAAAATGCCCGGCGCGCAGGTAATCGATGGAGAAATCGATGATCTTCGGGATGCTCGCGCTCTCGCTGAAGATCAACAGGTACAGTGCCGCGGACAGCTCCATGAAGCCGGCAATCACGCCACCATGGATCGCCGGTAACAACGGGTTGCCGATGTTGTCAGGATTGGCCGGCAGGCGGAACAGCAGGTCGTCGCCGTGGCGCTCGCATTCGATGCCGATCAACCCGGCATACGGGATCAATGCCAGCAATGGCTGGTAATCGCCGCGAGCATGGGCCCGGTTCAACTGTTGACGGATATCGGCGGGGATCACGCGCGGCCCTCCTTGAGGCTGTTGCCGAAGCGAATGCCGCCCTTGACGTCCTGCCCCAGGCGCATGAAGGTGCCGACCACCTGGCAGATCGGCTGCGCGGGGTCGTCCTGGTAGGCAGTGCCGCGGGTGAAAATGACATCGCGGGTCACCCGGTAGCACTGGGCATGGCCGAAGATGTCCTTGCCGGCCTCGGCCGGGTGCATGTAGTCGATGCGCAGGTCCAGGGTCGGGCACACCTCGAAACGCGGCAACGCGCAGAGCGTGGCCATGCCGCAGGTGGTGTCCATCAGCGTGGTCAGCACCCCGCCGTGCACCGCGCCGTTCTGCGGGTTGCCGACAATGGCCGGTGACCAGGGCAGCACCAGCGTCATGCCGTCGGCGTCGGCGTGGTGCACGCGCATCTGCAATACCTGGCAATGTTTCAACGCCGAGAGAAAACGCTCGGCCATCGCCATCAATGGCGTCTCGTTCATTGTCCCTCGCTTCATAAAATAGATAAAAAGTCCATATAGGTCGGGCAGTTATATATCTGTAACCTTTGTGGAACTTCTTCGCAGACGATGAACTCGAAGGTACACGTAAAGTTATTCCACCCAGGAGAAACACCCCATGCGTAAACCTTTTGCTTTTGCTCTGATGCTGGCCGCTGCCATGGGCCTGGCTGCTTGCGATAAAGCGAGCGAAGACAAAGCCCAGGACGCACAGCAACACGCCGAGCAAGCCCAGGAAAAGATGGGCGAAGCTCAGGATAAGATGAACGAAGCCGCCAAGGAAAACGCCGAAGCCGCCAAAGATCAGGCCGAAGCGCAGCAGAAGGCCGCCGAGGAGGCCGCGCCCTCCACCCCAGCGCCGACCACTGCGCCTGCCGAGCCTGCCAAGCAGTAATCGCACCATACAAAAAAACCCGACAATGTCGGGTTTTTTTGTATCTACCACTTACGCTAAAAGGTTTCAGCCAGCAATACCGGAAGCGTCCTTGCCCGGCTCTACCGACACACTTTCCGTCGGTGTGAACACCATCACTTCCAGTACATGGGAATGGAACTCGCGGCGATACAGGATGAATACAACGCCGACACTCATGACCATGAACAACCAAGGGCTGATGAACCAACTCAGCATGGCCATGCCGAAGTAGTACGAACGCAATCCCAGGTTGAACTGGTTGGCGGCCAACGACAGTACGCGTGCGGCCCGAGAGGCGAAGGCCTTGCGCTCGAGTTCGTTGACCAGGCGCTCGCCGATCATCGGCGCCGAACCCACCAACACAGCGGCGAAGTTGTATTGGCGCATGCACCAGCTGAAGGTGAAGAAGGCGTAGACGAACACCATCGCCAGGCACAGCAACTTGATTTCCGACATCCCTTGCGAGGCCTGCTGCACCAATGGCAGGTCGGCCAGCAGCGACAGCGCGCGATCCGACGCTCCGAGCACGGTGAGGATACCGGCGAGGATGATCAAGGTACTGGAGGCGAAGAACGACGCGTTGCGCTCCAGGTTGCCGATCACGCTGGCATCGGCGATTCGGTTGTCGCGCAGCAGCATGCGGCGCATCCAGTCTTCGCGGTACAGGTGCAGCACGCTGGCCAGGCACGCCGTGTCGCGGCCTTTCCAGATGGCGTAGCGGGTGTAGCCGCCCCAGCAGATGGCGAACCAGCAGGCGGCAAGGAGGTTGCCCAGGTTGTTTTGGATGAAGCTCATGCAGCAGTCCCGTCAAAGAGAAACAGACCGGTTTTCGACGCCCGGATTCGGCAAAAGACACGCCCTCGCCACGATAGCGTCGGTACAGCCGACAAAAAACCCCGCGCCTTTCGGCAGCGGGGTTTCGATATCCACCATCGGCAAGCGCCCTTCAGCTTGTGGCCAGCGCCCTGCCCTTGAGGTTTCAATCCATCAGGCCAGCGCCTCGCGCGGCTTGCCCAGCATGCGATCGCAGACCACGGCGGCGGCCAGAGTGACCACCGAAGGCACCAGCCAGGCCATGCCTTCGTTGCTGAACGGCAGGTGAGCCAGGGCGTCAGGCAGTACGTGGGCAAAGCTGCTGCCCTTGATCGCGTCGACAACGCCGAACACCAGCGACACCAGCATGACCGGGGCCAGGATACGGGTCGGCGAATTCCACAGGTCTTTCACAAAGCTCAGGCCCACGACCACGATGCACGGCGGGTAGATCGCCGTCAGCACGGGAATCGAGAACATGATCAGCTTGGTCAGACCCAGGTTGGAGATCAGCAGCGAGAAGCCGGCCAGGATTACCACAAGGGCACGGTACGACAGCGGCAGGATCTGGCTGAAGTACTCGGCGCAGGCGCAGGTCAGACCAACAGCGGTCACCAGACAGGCCAGTGCGATCAACACGGCGAGGAAGCCGCTGCCCAACGAACCAAAGGTGTGCTGCACGTAGGCATGCAGGACCATCGCGCCGTTGGTGGCGTCGGCGGCGATGTCATGGCTGCCCGCGCCAAGGCGGAACAGGCTGACGTACACCAGCACCAGGCCGACACCGGCAATCAGGCCGGCGATGATGGCATAACGGGTGATCAGCTTCGGCGACTCGACGCCACGCGAGCGGATGGCGTTGACGATGACGATACCGAAAACCAGGGCGCCCAGGGTGTCCATGGTCAGGTAGCCATCGGAGAACCCTTTGGAGAACGCGGCGGCGGCATAGGCAGGCTGGGCCTCGCCAATGGTGCCAGCCGGCAGGGCGAAGGCCGCGATGCCCAGCACTGCCAGGGCGATGATCTTCAATGGCGCGAGGAAACGGCCCACGGTGTCGAGCAGCTTGCCCGGATACATGGACACGGCCAGTACCACGGCGAAGTACACGATGCTGTAGATAAGCAGCGCCGTCGGGCTCTCGCCGGTCAACGGCGCAACGCCCACTTCGAACGACACGGTCGCGGTACGCGGGGTGGCGAACAGCGGACCGACCGAGAGGTAGCACACGGCCGCCAGCAGGCCGCCGAAGAACTTGCCGATCGGGCTGCTCAGGGCATCCATGCCGCCACCGACCTTGGCCAGCGCGACCACGGTGATGACCGGCAGGCCCACGGCGGTGACCAGGAAGCCGAGTGCGGCCATCCACACGTTCGGACCGGACTGCAGGCCGACGATGGGCGGGAAGATGATGTTGCCGGCGCCGACGAACAGCGCGAACGTCATAAAGCCAAGCGCCAGGATATCCTGGCCTTTTAACACTTTCATTTAAGGAAATACCACACTGCTGAAATCGGGAGTCGGAGGGGATTTCCCACAGGATGAAGGGAAATGCTGCCCGGCTTGGTGAGCCAGACCCGTTTAGCGTGTCGTTCCCTTTTGGGGTACGGGCACAGAGTGAACGCGTAGCCTACCTGTTTTGCCTGACAAACGCACTGGCACAGTGCTGCTTGTCCGATGTGCGTATGTGTTTGTCGTCTGGTTGAACGTGTTCGGCGACAATTTATTGCGGATTTGAGTGGATGTCTGGTTGAAAATCCTGATTGAGGTGATCGAGTTTTCCTAGCCTTTACTGAGCACGTGCGGGAGCGGCCTTGCCGACCGGTCCGACGCCTCGGCAAGGCCGCTCCCACAAAAACGCGATCGCGGATGACTCGAATAAAAACGACAAAGGCCACCCGAAGGTGGCCTTTGTGCGCGTGGGGGGTACTGCGTGTTACTTACTTCTTGACTTCCCAGCCAGTCAGCTCGGCCAGGGCCTTGCCGATGTCAGCCAGGGAACGCACGGTTTTCACACCGGCGTCCTGCAGGGCGGCGAACTTCTCGTCCGCAGTGCCCTTGCCACCGGAGATGATGGCGCCAGCGTGGCCCATGCGCTTGCCCGCAGGTGCGGTAACACCGGCGATGTAAGAGACAACAGGCTTGGTCACGTTGGCCTTGATGTAGGCCGCGGCTTCTTCTTCAGCGGAACCGCCGATCTCACCGATCATGACGATCGCTTCGGTCTTCGGGTCTTCCTGGAACAGCTTCAGGATGTCGATGAAGTTGGAGCCCGGGATCGGGTCACCGCCGATGCCGACGCAGGTCGACTGGCCGAAGCCGGCGTCGGTGGTCTGCTTCACAGCTTCGTAGGTCAGGGTACCGGAACGCGAAACGATACCGACCTTGCCTGGCAAGTGGATGTGGCCTGGCATGATGCCGATCTTGCACTCGCCCGGGGTGATGACACCTGGGCAGTTAGGGCCGATCAGGGTCACGCCCAGCTCGTCGCACTTGACCTTGGCGTCCAGCATGTCGAGGGTAGGAATACCCTCGGTGATGCAGACGATCAGCTTGATGCCACCGAAGGCGGCTTCCAGGATCGAGTCCTTGCAGAAAGGAGCTGGTACGTAGATGACCGACGCGTCAGCGCCGGTGGCTTCCACGGCTTCTTTCACGGTGTTGAACACCGGCAGGCCCAGGTGGGTGGTGCCACCCTTGCCCGGGGTGACGCCGCCGACCATCTTGGTGCCGTAGGCGATGGCTTGTTCGGAGTGGAAAGCACCCTGCGAGCCGGTGAAGCCCTGGCAGATGACTTTGGTGTCTTTATTGATCAGGACGCTCATTACTTGCCCTCCGCAGCTTTGACAACTTGTTGAGCAGCGTCGGTCAGGCTGGTTGCCGCAATGATGTTCAAACCGCTTTCTGCCAGTACTTTAGCGCCCAGTTCGGCGTTGTTGCCTTCGAGGCGAACGACAACCGGAACCTTGACGCCGACTTCTTTCACAGCGCCGATGATGCCTTCGGCAATCATGTCGCAGCGAACGATGCCGCCGAAGATGTTGACCAGAACGGCCGCGACATTGCTGTCGGACAGAATGATCTTGAACGCTTCGGTAACGCGCTCCTTGGTAGCGCCGCCGCCCACGTCGAGGAAGTTGGCTGGCTTGCCACCGTGCAGGTTGACGATGTCCATGGTACCCATGGCCAGGCCGGCACCGTTGACCATGCAGCCGATGTTGCCTTCGAGGGCAACGTAGTTCAGTTCGAACTTGGCGGCGTGGGCTTCACGGGCGTCGTCCTGCGACGGGTCGTGGAAGGTCTTCAGCTTCGGCTGACGGTACATGGCGTTGGCGTCGATGTTGATCTTGGCATCGAGGCAGTGCAGGTCGCCGTCGGCCTTGATCACCAGCGGGTTCACTTCCAGCAGGGCCAGATCGTGATCCTTGAACAGCTTGGCCAGGCCTACGAAGATCTTGGCGAACTGTTGGACTTGCTTGCCTTCCAGACCCAGCTGGAACGCCAGTTCACGACCCTGGAACGGCTGAGCGCCGACCAGCGGATCGATGGTGGCCTTGAGGATCTTCTCAGGAGTCTCGTGAGCGACTTTCTCGATGTCCACGCCACCTTCGGTGGAGGCCATGAACACGATGCGACGGCTCGAACGATCGACTACAGCGCCCAGGTACAGCTCTTTGGCGATGTCAGTGCAGGATTCGACCAGGATCTTGGAAACTGGCTGACCGTTGGCGTCGGTCTGGTAGGTGACCAGGTTCTTGCCCAGCCACTGAGCAGCGAAGGCCTTGGCGTCTTCCTTGCTGCGAACCAGCTTGACGCCGCCCGCCTTGCCGCGACCACCGGCGTGGACCTGGGCTTTGACGACCCACTCGTTCCCGCCGATCTTGTCGCAGGCTTCTGCAGCTTGCTCAGGGGTATCGACAGCGAAACCCTTGGAAACTGGCAGGCCGTACTCAGCGAACAGCTGCTTACCCTGATACTCGTGAAGATTCATGCTTTTTACCGTCTTCGTTAGGTACTGCGCTTCGGCGCTGCGCCATTAATGGCGCCGCACCACCTGTGACCGTTGACCCCGGGTTTTCCCGTGTGATCCGGTCCGGCGGACGTTCCGCGGTGAGTCTTGCACGCAAGACCCACGACGGGCAGCCCGCCGTGGTTTCTTATAATTAACGCTTCTTACGGTTGGCGACGTGAATGGCACCGCCATTCACCGCCAGCGCTGCTTCATGCAACGCTTCGGACAGGGTCGGATGGCTGAAGACCATCATGCCCAGGTCCTCGGCACTGGTGCCGAATTCCATTGCGATCGCGCCTTGCTGAACCAGCTCGGCAGCCGAAGGGCCGATCACGTGAACGCCCAGTACGCGGTCGGTCTTGGCATCGGCGATGACCTTGACGAAACCACCGGTGTCGTTGGCCGCCATCGCACGGCCGCTGGCCGCGAACGGGAAGGTGCCCACGTTAACCTCAACGCCTTCGGCTTTCAACGCCTGTTCGGTCTTGCCGACCCATGCGATTTCCGGGTGGGTGTAGATGACCGATGGGATCAGGTCGTAGTTCATCTGGGCTTTGTGGCCCTTGATGCGCTCAACGACCATGATGCCCTCTTCCGAGGCCTTGTGCGCCAGCATCATGCCGCGTACCACGTCACCGATGGCATAGACGCCCGGAACGCTGGTGGCGCAGTGATCGTCGACGAAGATGTAGCCACGCTCGTCGATGGTCACGCCGCTGTCGGCGGCCAGCAGGTCGGTGGTCACCGGACGACGGCCGACTGCGACGATCAGCTTGTCGAAGGTGATCTTCTGCTCGCCTTCGGCGTTGGTGTAGGTGACTTCGACTTCGTTGCCGTTGACTTTCGAGCCGGTGACGCGAGCGCCCAGCTTGATGTCCAGGCCTTGCTTGGTCAGGGTCTTCTGGGCTTCTTTCGACACGGCGGTGTCGGCAGCCATCAGGAAGGTGTCCAGGGCTTCCAGGACGGTGACTTCGGCACCCAGGCGAGCCCATACCGAGCCCAGCTCCAGACCGATCACGCCGGCACCGATGACGCCCAGGCGCTTCGGTACGCTCTGGAATTCCAGGGCGCCGGTGGAATCGACGATGACGTTCTGGTCGACCGGAGCCGGCGGAATGTCGATCGGACGCGAACCGGAGGCCAGGATCACGTTCTCGGCCTCGATGACTTCGGTGGTGCCGTCAGCCTTGGTGACTTCGACTTTCTTGCCGGCCAGCAGCTTGCCGTGGCCCTGGATCGAAGTGACGCCATTGGCCTTGAACAGGGTGGCGACGCCACCGGTCAGGTTCTTGACGATGCCGGCCTTGCGGCCAACCATCGCGGCAACGTCCATCTTCACTTCGCCAGTGGAGATACCGTGCACGTTGAAGCTCTCTTTGGCTTCCTTGTACTTCCAGGAGCTGTCCAGCAGCGCCTTGGACGGAATGCAACCCACGTTCAGGCAGGTGCCGCCCAGGGCCAGCTTGCCCTCGGCGTCGGTGTATTTCTCGATACAGGCAGTCTTCAGACCGAGTTGGGCAGCCTTGATGGCGGCAACATAGCCGCCAGGACCTGCACCAATCACCACTACGTCGAATTTCTGGGTCATAAAAGATTCCTTTTTAGCTTCAAGCGGCAAGCTGCAAGCTGCAAGACCCGCGCGCTTCGACTTGAAGCTTGCGGCTTGCGGCTTGCAGCTGCGCGATTAGATGTCCAGCAGCAGGCGAGACGGATCTTCCAGCAGGTTCTTGATGGTCACCAGGAAGGTTACCGCTTCCTTGCCGTCGATCAGGCGGTGGTCGTAGGACAGCGCCAGGTACATCATCGGGCGGATCACCACCTGGCCGTTGATGGCCATCGGGCGCTGGATGATGTTGTGCATGCCCAGGATCGCGGCCTGCGGCGGGTTGACGATCGGGGTCGACATCATCGAGCCGAAGGTACCACCGTTGGTGATGGTGAAGGTACCGCCGGTCATCTCTTCGATCGACAGTTTGCCGTCACGGGCTTTCTTGCCGAAGGTGGCGATGCCGTTCTCGATTTCAGCCAGGCTCATCGATTCGGCGTTGCGCAGTACCGGTACCACCAGGCCACGGTCGCTGGAAACAGCGACGCCGACGTCGGCATAACCGTGGTAGACGATGTCGTTGCCGTCGATCGAGGCGTTGACTGCCGGGAAGCGCTTCAGCGCCTCGGTGGCGGCCTTGACGAAGAACGACATGAAGCCCAGGCGCACGCCGTTGTGGGTCTTCTCGAACAGGTCCTTGTACTTCGAACGCAGGGCCATGACTTCGGTCATGTCGACTTCGTTGAAGGTGGTCAGCATGGCCATGCTCGACTGGGCTTCGACCAGACGCTCGGCGATCTTAGCGCGCAGACGGGTCATCGGCACACGCTTCTCGGTGCGGTCGCCAGCGGCGACGACGACCGGGGCAGCGGCAGCAGCGGCCGGCTTGGCAGCCGGTGCGGCGGCAGGGGCCGACTTCTTGTTGGCGACGGCGGCGACGACGTCTTCCTTGGTGATGCGACCGCCCTTGCCGGTGCCGGCAACGGTAGCCAGGTCGATGCCGTTCTCTTCAGCCAGCTTGCGCGCGGCTGGCGCGGCGACCGGGTCGTCTTCGCCAGCGTCGGCGGCAGCGGCGGCCGGTGCGGCGGCAGGGGCAGCAGCAGCGGCCGGAGCAGCGGCGCCAGCGCCACCTTCGACGATCGAGCCCAGCACTTCGTCGGACAGGACGGTGTCGCCCTCGCCCTTGACGATGGCGCCCAGCACGCCGTCGGCGGTGGCCAGGACTTCCAGGACGACCTTGTCGGTCTCGATGTCGACGATCAGCTCGTCACGCTTGACGGCGTCGCCCGGCTGCTTGTGCCAGGTGGCAACGGTGCCATCGGCAACCGATTCCGGGAAGGTTGGGGCTTTGATCTCGATAGCCATTATCTGTGTTTCCTTAAATTCGGTTTCAGGTGCGCGAAGGCGTTAGACAGTGAAGGCGTCTTGCAGCAGTTTTTCCTGCTGTTCGGCGTGCTTCGATGCGTAACCACAGGCTGGCGCGGCGGAAGCGTCGCGACCGGCGTATTCCAGGACCAGCGCCTTGTTGTGGCGGCCCAGGATACGGCGCATGTGGTGCTGGCTGCTGTACCAGGCGCCCTGGTTCATCGGCTCTTCCTGACACCACACTGCGTGCTTGAGGTTGGTGTAAGGCGCGAGAATTTCGACCAGGTCGTCCTCAGGGAACGGATACAGCTGCTCGATACGCACGATGGCAATATCTTCGCGGCCTTCGGCACGGCGTTTTTCCAGCAGGTCGTAGTAGACCTTGCCACCGCACAGGACCAGGCGCTCGACCTTGGCAGGATCCAGGGTGTCGATTTCCGGGATCACGGTCTGGAACGAGCCATCGGCCAGGTCTTCCAGGGTCGAGATGGCCAGCTTGTGGCGCAGCAGCGACTTGGGCGTCAGCACGATCAGCGGCTTGCGCAGCGGACGGATGACCTGGCGACGCAGCAGGTGGTAGATCTGTGCCGGGGTGGTCGGTACGCAGACCTGGATGTTGTGCTCGGCGCACAGCTGCAGGTAACGCTCCAGACGCGCGGAGGAGTGCTCCGGACCCTGGCCTTCATAGCCGTGCGGCAGCAGCATGGTCAGACCGCACAGGCGGCCCCACTTGTGCTCGCCGCTGGTGATGAACTGGTCGATCACCACTTGCGCACCGTTGGCGAAGTCGCCGAACTGGGCTTCCCAGATCACCAGCGCGTTCGGCGTGGTGGTCGAGTAGCCGTATTCGAAGGCCAGCACGGCTTCTTCCGAGAGGAAGGAGTCGTACAGCTCGAAGCGCGGCTGGCCCGGGAACAGGTTCTTCAGCGGCACGTAGGTGCTGGCGTCCTTCTGGTTGTGCAGCACCGCGTGACGGTGCGAGAAGGTGCCACGGCCGATGTCCTGGCCGGTCATGCGGATCGGGTGACCTTCGAACTGCAGGGTGGCGTAGGCCATGGTCTCTGCATAACCCCAGTTGATCGGCAAGCCACCGGCCTGCATCTTCTGGCGATCTTCGTAGATCTTCGCGACCTGGCGCTGAACGACGAAACCTTCAGGCAGCTCGAGCAGCTTGGCCGACAGCTCCTGCAGGGTCTTGAGGTCGAAGCGGGTGTCGTGACGCGCGGTCCAGGCATGACCCAGGTACGGACGCCAGTCGACGAACAGCTCGCGGTTCGGCTCCTTGACCAGGCTCTTGACCACGTGCAGGCCGTTGTCCAGGGCGTTGCGGTACTCGTCGATCTTGGCCTGGGCGCGTTCGGCATCGATGCGACCGGCGCTGATCAGTTGCTCGGCGTACAGCTCACGGGTGGTGCGCTGTTTGCTGATCTGCTGGTACATCAAAGGCTGGGTGCCGTTCGGCTCGTCGGCCTCGTTGTGGCCGCGACGACGGTAGCAGACCAGGTCGATGACCACGTCACGCTTGAACTGCATGCGGTAGTCGATGGCCAGCTGGGTGACGAACATCACCGCTTCCGGATCGTCGCCGTTCACGTGCAGGATCGGCGCCTGGATCATCTTGGCAACGTCGGTGGCGTACTCGGTGGAGCGCGCGTCCAGCGGGTTGCTGATGGTGAAACCGACCTGGTTGTTGATCACGATGTGCACGGTGCCGCCGGTCTTGAAACCGCGGGTCTGCGACATCTGGAAGGTTTCCATGACCACACCCTGGCCGGCGAACGCTGCGTCACCGTGGATGGAGATCGGCAGAACCTTGTCGCCAACGGTGTCGTTGCGGCGATCCTGGCGGGCGCGAACCGAACCTTCCACCACTGGCGAGACGATTTCCAGGTGGGAGGGGTTGAACGCCATGGCCAGGTGGACTTCGCCACCGGGGGTCATCACGTTGGAGGAGAAGCCCTGGTGATACTTCACGTCACCGGAGCCCAGCTCGTTCATCTTCTTGCCTTCGAACTCGTCGAACAGCTCGCGCGGGTTCTTGCCGAAGGTGTTGACGAGCACGTTCAGACGGCCACGGTGGGCCATGCCGATCACGACTTCCTTGGTGCCGTAGGAGCCGGAGCGCTGGATCATTTCGTCCAGCATCGGGATCAGGCTTTCGCCACCTTCGAGGCCGAAGCGCTTGGTGCCCGGGTACTTGGTGCCCAGGTACTTCTCCAGGCCCTCACCGGCCGTGACGCGCTCGAGCAGGTGAGCCTGCACGTCGGCGGAGAATTCCGGACGGCCACGCACGCTTTCCAGGCGCTGCTGGAACCAGCTGCGCTGCTCGGAATCGACGATGTGGGTGAACTCGGCGCCAATGGTGCGACAATATGTCTTCTGCAGCGCTTCGAAAATTTCGCGTAGGCTCGCTTCCTCTTTGCCGATGAACAGGTCGCCGGCACGGAAGGTCGTATCAAGATCGGCATTGGTCAAGCCGTAGTGATTGATCGACAGGTCTACGGGCGCAGGACGCTGCCACAACCCCAACGGGTCGAGCTTGGCAGCCTGATGGCCGCGCATACGATAGGCCTGGATCAGTCGCAGCACTTCAACCTGCTTCTTCTCGTGTTCACTGCTCACGCTCCCGGCGGATACCGGTTGGGCGCGGCGCTGGTTCTTTGCCAGCAGTACGAAATGGTCGCGGATCGTCGAGTGCGATACATCGGTAGCGGTGCTGCCGTCGGCGGGCAACTTCTGGAAGTAAGTGCGCCACTCTTCTGGCACAGCGTTAGGGTCGTGCAGGTAGAGCTCATAAAGCTCTTCCACATATGCAGCGTTACCACCTGAAAGGTGGGCGCTATCCCACATGCGCTGCATCACGCTTTCTTGCATGCTTGGTCACCCTCGGTTAGGGGACTGATCGGCGAGAGCCACAGCAAACCTGGAAAAGTCCGAACACAGCGACTGAACCACGCCACCTGGATCCTGCTGATTTTCCGGGTACCAGCCCGGAAGCCCCTGCTGGTCTCATATCTTCATAGGTAATGAGCGCGGGCTTTGTGGGCCCTTGCTCGGGTTTTACCTCGGTGCGGGCTCACCACCCGCACCTCGGCTTACTGCAGGTACAACGCTTTGAATCAGGTACCGCTTTGCAGCAGCATGTTACGTACGTGGCCAATTGCCTTGGTCGGGTTCAGACCTTTCGGGCAAACGTTCACGCAGTTCATGATCCCGCGGCAGCGGAACACGCTGAACGGGTCATCCAGGGACGCCAGGCGCTCCTGAGTCTTGGTGTCGCGGCTGTCGGCCAGGAAACGGTAGGCCTGCAGCAGTGCGGCGGGGCCCAGGAACTTGTCCGGGTTCCACCAGAACGACGGGCAGGAGGTCGAGCAGCAGGCGCACAGGATGCACTCGTACAGACCGTCCAGCTTGTCGCGATCTTCCGGCGACTGCAGGCGCTCGATGGCCGGGGCCGGGGTGTCGTTCTGCAGGAACGGCTTCACCTTCTCGTACTGCTTGTAGAAGATGCTCATATCGACGACCAGGTCACGGATAACCGGCAGGCCTGGCAGCGGACGCAGGACCAACTTGTTACCTTTAACGACAGCAGACAGCGGCGTGATGCACGCCAGGCCGTTCTTGCCGTTGATGTTCATGCCGTCGGAACCGCACACGCCTTCACGGCAGGAGCGACGGTACGAGAAGCCCTCGTCCTGCTCCTTGATCAGCGCCAGCACGTCCAGGACCATCAGATCCTTGCCACCGGTGTCGACCTGGAAGGTCTGCATCTTCGGCGCCGAATCGGTGTCCGGGTTGTAACGATAAACTTCGACTTGCAACATAGCGGCCACCCTTAGTAAGTCCGGACTTTCGGTTCGAAGGCAGGAACTGTCTTCGGCGCAAAGTTGACGCCACGCTTGGCGACGCGCTTCTCACCCGGGTAGTACAGGGTGTGGCACAGCCAGTTCTCGTCGTCACGGTCTTCGAAGTCTTCACGGGCGTGCGCGCCGCGAGACTCTTTACGGGCTTCAGCGGCAATGGCAGTCGCTTCGGCGACTTCCAGCAGGTTCTGCAGCTCCAGCGCTTCGATACGCGCGGTGTTGAAGGCCTGGGACTTGTCGTTGATCTTGACGTTGGCGATGCGGTCACGCAGGCCAGCCAGCTGCTCGATACCCTTCTGCATGTACTCGCCGGTACGGAACACACCGAAGTAGTTCTGCATGCAGCTTTGCAGTTCACGTTTGAGGCTGGCGACGTCTTCGCCGGTGGTGCGCTCGTTGAGCTTGCTCAGGCGGTTCAGGGCAACGTCGATGTCGGTGTCGCTGGCATCGCGGTACTCGACGCCGTCGCTGAGCGCCTTTTCCAGGTGCAGGCCGGCGGCGCGACCGAAGACCACCAGGTCGAGCAGCGAGTTGCCGCCCAGGCGGTTGGCGCCGTGGACCGATACGCACGCCACTTCACCTACGGCGAACAGGCCCGGAATGATGTGGTCGTTGCCTTCGGCGTCCATGGTGATGGCCTGGCCATGAATGTTGGTGGCAACGCCGCCCATCATGTAGTGGCAGGTCGGGATGACCGGCACCGGCGCGACCACCGGGTCGACGTGGGCGAAGGTCTTGGACAGTTCGCAGATGCCTGGCAGGCGGCTGTGCAGCACTTCCTCGCCCAGGTGGTCCAGCTTCAGCAGTACGTGGTCCTTGTTCGGGCCCACGCCGTTGCCGGCGATGATCTCTTTGACCATGGAACGGGCGACCACGTCGCGGCCAGCCAGGTCCTTCGCGTTCGGCGCGTAACGCTCCATGAAGCGCTCGCCGTGGGCGTTGATCAGGTAGCCACCCTCACCGCGGCAACCTTCAGTGACCAGTACACCGGCGCCGGCGATGCCGGTCGGGTGGAACTGCCACATCTCGATGTCCTGCACCGGCACGCCGGCACGCAGGGCCATGCCGACACCGTCACCGGTGTTGATCAGGGCGTTGGTGGTGGAGGCGTAGATACGACCTGCACCGCCAGTGGCCAATACGGTGGCCTTGGACTTGATGTACATGGTTTCGCCGGTTTCGATGCAGATCGCGATCACACCGACGAAAGCGCCGTCCTGGTTCTTCACCAGGTCGACGGCGTAGTACTCGTTGAGGAAAGTGGTGCCTGCTTTCAGGTTGCCCTGGTACAGGGTGTGCAGCAGCGCGTGACCGGTACGGTCGGAAGCGGCGCAGGTACGGGCGGCCTGGCCACCTTTACCGAAGTCCTTGGACTGGCCACCGAACGGACGCTGGTAGATGCGGCCGGTCTCGGTACGCGAGAACGGCAGGCCCATGTGGTCCAGCTCGAAGACCGCGGCCGGGCCTTCCTGACACATGTACTCGATCGCGTCCTGGTCACCGATGTAGTCGGAGCCCTTGACGGTGTCGTACATGTGCCAGCGCCAGTCGTCGTTCGGATCGGCCGAAGCGATGGCGCAGGTGATGCCGCCCTGGGCGGAAACGGTGTGCGAACGGGTCGGGAACACCTTGGTGACTACGGCAGTCTTGTGGCCGCCTTGAGCCAGCTGCAGCGCTGCGCGCATGCCAGCGCCGCCGCCACCGATGATGATGGCGTCGAAGGAAATCGTAGGAATGTTAGCCATGAATCAGATACCCCAGAGAATCTGCACACCCCAGACGAAGTAAGCGAACATCGCTACGCCGCATACCGCCTGGAACAGGAAACGAATCGCAGTCGCCGACTTGCCGAAGGACATCGGCGTCAGGTAGTCGGTGGCAATGGTCCACATGCCGACCCAGGCGTGAGCGCCCAGGGCAACGAGGGCCAGCAGACTGAAGATGCGCATCGCGTTGTTGGAGAACAGAGCGTGCCACTGGGCGTAGTCGATGCCCGGGTGGGCAGCGAGGTAGCCGATCAGGAAGATGAAGTAAGCCGCGAGAACGACCGCCGAGACGCGCTGCGCCATCCAGTCGTAGAGGCCCGAACGCGACAGGTTCGTGACGTTAGTTACCATACCCAAACTCCTGCCAGAACGATCAGCACCACGGAGATGACGATCACGATTTTCGAGCCCAGCTTGCCGCCTTCCAGCGTCTCGCCGATGCCCATGTCCATGATCAGGTGGCGCACACCTGCCACGAGGTGATACAGCAGGCCAGACAGCAGGCCCCAGGTCACCAGTTTGGCCAGCGGACTGGTCAGACACGCCTTCACCTCGGCAAAGCCTTCCTCGCCACCCAGCGACTTGCTCAATGCGTACAGCATGATGGCAAGGCCGAGGAACAGGATGACGCCGGAGATACGGTGAAGAATGGACGTGTACGCGGTGATCGGGAGTTTGATGGTCCTTAGGTCTAGGTTTACAGGTCGTTGGCTTTTCACGGCTTTTTTCACACTGAAGAGCCCCTAGCTAACAGGGCAAAGTTGTTGGTAAGTGTACTGGTCAGGTACCCACCACCCAGGAGAGCGACGACACCCAGCAGGGCGGGCTTGAAAGCCCCTGGGAGTCGGCTGCCGAGTATAGACAGTTAGGCTGCTTATGACAACGTGAGGGGCTCGCCCAAATAGCGCATTGCCTTTAGTGAACAAAAGGCGTAAACGGGCGAGAATTTCGTGAAAAACCAGGCCTCAGAGGGCGTTTCAACCAGCCTTTAGGCAAATTGACATTCGAATTTATCCCTCTATAGTGGTGCGGGCCCTGCGTGGGGGGTCTGTCTGATGATTTCAAGCATTAATAGGAGGCCACATGGCTGACAAAAAAGCGCAGTTGATCATCGAGGGCGCTGCCCCCGTCGAGCTGCCCATTTTAACCGGCACCGTTGGTCCCGATGTTATCGACGTCCGCGGGTTGGGGGCATCCGGCCACTTCACCTTCGACCCCGGCTTCATGGCGACCGCCTCGTGCGAGTCGAAGATCACCTATATCGACGGCGACAAGGGTGTCCTGCTGCACCGCGGCTACCCGATCGAACAGCTCGCCGAACAATCGGACTACCTCGAGACCTGCTACCTGCTGCTCAACGGCGAACTGCCGAATGCCGAGCAGAAGGCCCAGTTCGTCAGCACCGTGAAGAACCACACCATGGTTCACGAGCAACTGAAGTCGTTCTTCAACGGCTTCCGTCGCGATGCCCACCCGATGGCGGTGATGTGCGGCGTGGTCGGCGCCCTGTCGGCGTTCTATCACGACTCGCTGGACATCAATAACCCGCAGCACCGCGAAATCTCCGCGGTTCGCCTGGTCGCCAAGATGCCGACCCTGGCCGCGATGGTCTACAAGTACTCCATGGGCCAGCCCATGATGTACCCGCGCAACGACTTGTCGTACGCGGAGAACTTCCTGCACATGATGTTCAACACCCCGTGCGAGATCAAACCGATCAGCCCGGTGCTGGCCAAGGCGATGGACCGGATCTTCATCCTCCACGCCGACCACGAGCAGAACGCTTCCACCTCCACCGTGCGCCTGGCGGGCTCCTCGGGCGCCAACCCGTTCGCCTGTATCGCCGCCGGCATCGCCGCGCTGTGGGGCCCGGCCCACGGTGGCGCGAACGAAGCCGTACTGACCATGCTCGATGAAATCGGCGATGTCTCGAACATCGACAAATTCATCGCCAAGGCCAAGGACAAGAACGATCCGTTCAAGCTCATGGGCTTCGGTCACCGCGTGTACAAGAACCGCGACCCGCGCGCCACCGTGATGAAGAAGACCTGCGACGAAGTCCTGGGCGAGCTGGGCATCAAGAACGATCCGCAGCTTGAACTGGCCATGCGCCTGGAAGAGATCGCCCTGACCGATCCTTACTTCATCGAGCGCTCGCTGTACCCGAACGTCGACTTCTACTCGGGCATCATCCTCAAGGCCATCGGCATCCCAACCAGCATGTTCACCGTGATCTTCGCCCTGGCACGTACCGTGGGCTGGATCTCGCACTGGAAGGAAATGCTCTCCGGACCGTACAAGATTGGCCGCCCGCGCCAGCTGTACACCGGCTACGAGCAGCGTGACATCGTTGAGCTGAAGGACCGCAAGTAAGCCTGTCGGCTGAACGCAAAAAGGCTGCCCTCGGGCAGCCTTTTTTGTTGCTTACGCGATTTTCCTCACGGCGGGAGCGGCCTTTACTTCTTCTCGGCGCGCTCCTTCAACCCCTTGAGAGTATTGAACGGCGCATCGACCACGAACTTGTTGGCCAGCCACGACGGCACGCTGCCGCCCGGCTCGGTGTGCACCTGGTAGGTCACCTCGGTGCTGTCACCCTTGGGCACCAGCTTCCAGAAGCCTTCCACCTGGGCGACACGCACGAAGCCCTTTTCCTCCGGCAGATACTTCGGTTCCTCCTGGAGCTTGCGGGTCAGACTGCCATCGGCGTCCTGGACCGTGGTCACATGCAGGATCGAATCCCGTGGCGTCACCGGCCAGGGCGTGTTGAACTGGGTGTAGGTCCAGCTCTGGTCACCCTCGCTCTTGAGCAGCTTTTGCGACTTGCACTCGTGAATCCAGGCGCAGGCCCCCACCACATCCTCCTGCAGCGCCTTGACCTTGGCCAGCGGCGCCTTGATCACGGTCACGCCGCGATAGGCCTTGTATTTCGAGCCGGCCACCTCGCTGAGGGACACCTTGATCCCCTCCTCGTCCTTGGCCACCTGCCAGTTCTCAGCCCAGGCCGTCGGTGCCAGCAGGACGCCCATGCCACACAGCAGTGCAATACCTTTGATCGATCTCATCATCTTGTTCCTTGTTGTCGAGGATCCAACCTGTCACGCCGCCGTCATCTGCTCCAGCCACCCAATGATGCGAATGGCTTCGTCACGGTCGTTGCCACAGATGTCCGCTTCCGCCTTGAAGCCGCCACACACCTGCGGCCGTTCGGGCTTGCCGAACAGCGCACAGAGGTTTTCGACATTCAGATGCAGGCAGCGTTCTCCGGCCGGCTTGCCCTGCGGCATGCCAGGGATCGGCGAACTGATGGACGGGGCGATGCAGCAGGCACCACAACCCTCGCGGCATTTCATGACAACAGGACTCCCAGGAGCAAAACGGGACGAACGTCCCTGGATACTAACCGCTCAAACATATGTTTGAAATTGCCGGGCGGATGAAATCACCCGTGACCCGGCAGTCAGTTGCGGAATTCGAATTCGATGGCCGCGCCTTCCACATCCCGCCGACTGTCGTTGCGCAGCTGCAACTGCATTTCGTTGCTGATCAGCCGGCCGTTGAGCTGGAACGGACTGCTGTCGGATTCGGGCTTGGTGGGGAACATCGAGGGCAGCAGCGGCTTGCGCACCACCGGCCCGCCACCGAGATCCGGCTCGAGATGCTTGACCATGTCCTTTGGCAGGCTCAGGTCGACCTTCGGCTGAGGCAGCGGCTTGGCGACAGCCTTGCTGACAGGCCTGGCCTTCGGTTTGGGTTTGGGTTTGGGCTTGACCTTGGCTACCGGCTTGGCGGGGACCTTGGTGGACGCTTTGTTCGCCGGCTTGTGCACACCCTGCGCCCTGGCTGCTGGTTCGACAGCCTGCACCGCACCGGCCGACAGCCAGGGCAAGGCGAAACACAGGGCGATGACGAGAGGGCGAAGCAGGTTCATGGGCATCAGGAGCGCAAGCTGTAAAACGCGTATGCTCCCTGTTCCCGACACGTCTGACAAGCCTACAACAGCACGCCGTTCGGATCTCGGCACAATTGCTGGGCCAGCAGGCCCAGCGTCATCACTGCACGCTCTGCCTCGCGATTCCAGGGAATGCCGCAATTGAGGCGGATACAGTGGTTGAACTGCTCGGTATTGCTGAAGATCAGCCCGGGGGCGATGCTAATGCCTTGCTCCAGCGCCCGCACATGCAATTCCTGGGTATTGACCCGCCCCGGCAGACTAACCCAGAGAATGAAGCCACCGGTGGGCCGGGTCATCTGCGTGCCTTCCGGGAAGTGCTGCTGCACCGCCAGCTGGTAAGCGCTGAGGTTCTTGCGGTACTCCTGTCGGATGAAGCGCAAATGCCGATCGTAGCCACCATTCTCCAGGTAGGCCGCCACCGCCATCTGCGTGACGCTGCACGCCGAGTGGGTGGTGAAGGTCTGCAGGCGCTGGATCTCGTCCTGATAGCGCCCAGCGATCATCCAGCCGACCCTTACCCCCGGCGACAGGGTCTTGGAGAAGCTCGAGCAGTAGATCACCCGATCCAACCGATCGAACGCCTTGAGCGCCTTGGTGCGCCCCTGCTCGAACATCAGCTCGCCGTAGATATCGTCCTCCACGATCTGGATGTCGAAATCCGAGGCCAGGCGCAGCAATTGCTTCTGCCGCTCTTCGGGAATGGTGCCACCCAGCGGATTGCTCAGCCGCGCCGTCAGCACCAGGGCCTTGATCGACCACTGATTGGCGGCCAACTGCAGCGCCTCCAGGCTAATGCCGGTAGACGGATCGCTGGGGATCTCGATGACCTTGAGCCCGAGCAGGTCGGCCAGCTGCAACAGCCCATAGTAAGTGGGCGACTCGGCCGCGATCAGGTCGCCCGGCCGGGTCAGGACCCGCAGCGCCATCTGCAGGGCATCGACACAACCATGGGTCACCACCACTTCACGGGGATCGACCAGCACACCGGCATCGCGCATGCGGATGGCGATCTGCCGACGCAACGGCTCGAAGCCGGGGCTGAACATGTAGCTGAAGGCACGCGGGCTATGGAAGCGCGTCACCTTGGCCAACTGCTGGTGCAGGGCGCGTACGGGCAGATAGTCGACATGGGGTACCGCCGCGCCGAAGGGGAAGACGCCATCGCGCCGCGCCTCGACCAGCACCTGCTGGATGATGCTGGCCCGGGTGACCAGGCCGGGGCGTTCGACCCGGGCAATATCCGGGGTCTGCGCCGTCAGCGCCGGGGTCTGGTGGACATAGTAGCCCGACTGCGGCCGGGCGCGGATCAGGCCCTGGTCCTCGAGATTGGCATAGGCCTGCAGCACGGTGGCGTGGCTGACATTGAGCTGGGCGCTCATCTTGCGTACCGACGGCACCCGCTCACCCGGCTGGTAGACACCCCGACGGATATCATCGGCCAGTTGCTGGGCAATACGCTGGTACAGCAGCAGGTTGGTCATGGCGTGTTCTCGAAGCGCGGACGGGATCGTTGTTCTTGTGCGACTCACTGCCGAGGCAGAATACCGTAACAGTTACGAAGTGTACTGGGACAGATCGCAGAATAGTCAACAATACAGTTGCGTGACAGAGAAACGCTCGATGTTTGAGTCGGCGCGCCGACGAACGCACAGAATGGCGATGTCGTTCTTAGTCGCCTGTTGCCGTTGCCGTTGCCGTTGCCGTTGCCGTTGCCGTTGCCGTTGCCGTTGCCGTTGCCGGATACATGGAGTAAGTGGAGACTACTGGCAATGCTTCTTCAGTTACAGTCACTCACTGACAGCCAACCTCCACAGGAAAGGTATATCACCACCTCAACTGTGAAAGTTGGCTAATCACCAATTCAAGCAATCACAGTTCCGCCGCCAACCTCGACCCTTGATTAATCGCCCGCTTGGCATCAAGCTCCGCCGCCACGTCAGCGCCACCGATCAGGTGCACCGACTGCCCGGCCGCAACAAGGCCATCATGCAACTCGCGCAGCGGATCCTGGCCAGCGCAGATGACGATGTTGTCCACCGCCAGCAACTGCGGCTCGCCCTCGCCAACCCGCACATGCAGGCCAGCATCGTCCACGCTCAGGTACTCGACGCTGTTGAGCATCTGCACCTGCTTGTTCTTCAGCCCCGTGCGATGAATCCAGCCGGTGGTCTTGCCCAGGCCGTCGCCAACCTTGGTCTTCTTGCGCTGCAGCAGGTACACCTGGCGCGCCGGCGCATGAGGCTCGGCCTTGATCCCGGCCACACCACCACGAGCCTCCAAACGCGTATCGATGCCCCACTCCTTCCAGAACGCCTCGCGGTCCTGGCTGGTGGCCACGCCCTTGTGCACCAGGTACTCGGACACATCGAAACCAATGCCACCGGCACCGATCACCGCCACCCGCTCGCCCACCGGCTTGCGCTCCAGCAGCACATCCAGGTAGCTCAGCACCTTGGCGTTGTCGATACCGGGAATGGCCGGCGTGCGCGGAGCGATGCCCGTGGCCAGGATAATCTCGTCGAACTCGCCGGACACCAGCGCAGCCACATCGACACGGGTATTCAGGCGCAGGTCGACACCCGTGGACTTCACCTTGTTGCGGAAATAACGCAGGGTCTCGTAGAACTCCTCCTTGCCCGGCACGCGCTTGGCCACGTTGAACTGCCCACCGATCTCAGCGGCAGCATCGAACAACGTCACTTCATGACCGCGCTCGGCGGCCACGGTGGCGGCTGCCAGGCCCGCAGGACCAGCGCCGACCACCGCGATACGCTTGACTGCCCGTACCGGCAGGTAGTTGAGCTCGGTCTCATGGCAAGCCCGCGGGTTGACCAGGCAGCTGGTCAGCTTGCCGCCGAAGGTGTGGTCCAGGCAGGCCTGGTTGCAGCCGATGCAAGTGTTGATCTCGTCGCCACGGCCAGCAGCGGCCTTGTTGACGAAGTCAGGATCGGCCAGGAACGGTCGGGCCATGGAGACCATGTCGGCATCGCCCTCCGCCAGCACCGCCTCAGCCACCTCCGGGGTATTGATGCGGTTGGTGGTGATCAGCGGGATTTTCACCGCGCCGCGCAGCTTGGCGGTGACCTTGCTGAACGCCGCGCGCGGCACCTTGGTGGCGATGGTCGGGATGCGCGCCTCATGCCAGCCGATACCCGTGTTGATCAACGTGGCGCCGGCCTGCTCGATGGCCTTGGCCAGCAGCTCGATCTCGTCCCAGGTGCTGCCGCCCTCGACCAGGTCGAGCATCGACAGGCGGAAGATGATGATGAAGTTCGGCCCCACCGCTTCGCGTACCCGGCTCACGATCTCAACCGCCAGTCGCATGCGGTTCTCGTAGCTGCCCCCCCAACGGTCGGTGCGGTGGTTGGTGTGGGCGGCGAGGAACTGGTTGATGAAGTAGCCTTCAGACCCCATGATCTCGACGCCATCATAGCCGGCGCGCAGGGCCAGGCTTGCGCAGGTGACGAAATCGCGGATCTGCTTCTCGATGCCCTCCTCGTCCAGCTCCTTGGGCTTGAACGGGTTGATCGGCGCCTGGATGGCGCTGGGCGCCACCTGTTTCGGGCTGTAGGCATAGCGCCCGGCGTGGAGGATCTGCAGACAGATCTTGCCACCGGCGGCATGCACCGCCTCGGTGACGATCCGATGCTTGTCGGCCTCTTCCTCGGTGCTGAGCTTGGCCGCGCCAGAATACACACCGCCTTCATCGTTGGGCGCGATGCCGCCGGTGACCATGAGCCCGACGCCACCACGGGCGCGTTCGGCGAAATACGCGGCCATGCGTTCGAACCCGCCCGGGCGCTCCTCCAGGCCGGTGTGCATCGAGCCCATCAGGGTGCGGTTGCGCAGAGTGGTGAAGCCCAGGTCGAGAGGGGCCAGCAGGTGCGGGTAACGGTCGGTAGCCATGGATGGACTCCACAGGTGGCGTGATCACGGAATGCGGGCGCCTCTACCAGGTCTCTACAACAGCGTGGCGGGGCCCGTCGTTTGTCTGGGGTCGACATTAAACAGGCGTTTGAACACGCTCAATGATCGAAACTGACAACTTATTGATCCTGCTGTACAGCAGGACTACCCTAGGGCACTCCTACTGCCCAGTGCTGGACCGCTCCATGCGAAAACTGCTAGCCGGCGCCCTGGCGCTGGTCATCCTTGCCGCCCTCTGCGGCTACGGCTTCTGGACCCTGCAGCGTCCAGAAGGTCACTACCTGTCCGATCTGCGCATCGAGCTGGCCCTCAACCAGGGCGTGCCGGGCGAGCACGGCAACTTGCTGGGTGTCGAGCCGCTGCTGTATCCGGGGGACTACCAGAACCTCACACGCCTGCACCGCAAGCTCTCAGCCTACCTGGAACAAGCCCGCGCCCAAGGCCTGGTCAATCCGCGCACCGTGGTGGTGCTGCCGGAGCACATTGGCACATGGTTGTGGGCCCGGGGCGAGAAGCGCGAACTGTACCAGGTCACCCGACGCAACGAGGCCTGGCAATGGCTGGAACTGAGCAACCCGCTGAGCTATGGCCTGGCGATGCTCGCCGCCAGCGGCGACGATCGCCGCTCGGACGCGCACCTGCGCATGAAGGCCGCGCAGATGGCCGCCGACTACCAGCAGGTGTTCGGCAGCCTGGCCCGGGAGTTTGGCATCACCCTGGTCGCCGGCTCCATCGTCCTGCCCGCGCCCTATGTGGAGAACGGCGTACTGCGCATCGGCAACGGTCCGCTGTACAACAGCAGTCTGGTATTCGCCAGCGACGGTTCGGTGCTCGGGCAGCCCCAGCACCAGCAGTACCCCGACAGCGAAAGCCGGCGCTACATCCACGACGGCCAGCAGCATCCGCTGCAGGTACTGCAGACTCCCGCAGGACGCTTGGGCGTGCTGATCGGCAGCGACAGCTGGTACCCCGCCAACTACCGGCAACTGACCGCACAATCGGTGCAGCTGGTCGCCAATCCGGTGTTCCTCAGCGGCAAGCAGAGCTGGCAGGCGCCCTGGCGTGGCAACCGCCATCAGGCCCAGGCCGCCGATTTGCCCCTGCAGCGCGGAGCCGTCAGCGAACAGCGCGCCTGGCAGCAACTGCCCCTGGCCGCCAACGCCAGCACCCCGAGCATGAGCGTGTTCATGCGCGGCCAGTTCTGGGAGCTGGGCAGCGATGGGCAGGGTTTCGCCAGCCAGGGCGGCATGTTGTGGGTCGGCAACGACAGCCACGGCGCGCGCCTGCTCAACCTGTGGCTGTGACGACGTGCCTCGCCCCCGCGTACGCCTGGGTGAACTGTCGGTAGGTTTCGTCCAGCCCCTGGCCGAGGCGCTGACGGCACTCGGTCACGATCCACACCCCCTGCTGCTGCGCTATGGCCTCGACGCCAGGCGCCTGGCCGAGCCGGGTGCGCGGTTGTCGATCCCGCGCTACATGCACCTGGGGCACGCGGCTATTGCCCTTTCTGCCGAGCCAGCGCTAGGCCTGCACATGGGCCGCCTGAGCCGCCTGGCCCAGGCCGGGCTCGCCGGCGTCGCCGCCGCCCAGGCCCCGACCCTCGGCGACGCTGCCCGCACCCTGCTGCGCTTTGAGCCACTGTATGCCGCCAACTACCGGGGCCAGTCGAGCTTTCACGAAGACGCCCAGGGCGCCTGGCTGCGGTTCTACTCCATCAGCCCCTACAACGACTACAACCGCTTCGTGGTCGACTCCCTGCTCGCTGGCTGGCTGGCCCAGCTCGGCGCCCTGGCGGCCAGGCCGGTGCAGGCCGAGCGCCTGGAAATCGAGTTCGACGCCCCCGCCTACGTCGCGCAGTACCAAAGCCTGTGCGCAGGCCCGGTGCATTTCGGCGCCACGGCCAACCAGTTGCGCCTGAGCCAGGCCACCCTGGCCCTGCCCAACCCGCAGCACTGCCCCAGCACCTGGCAACACCTGCTGCAGTTGTGCGAGGCGGAACTGGCCCAGCGCACCCGCGTGCGCAGCCTGGGCGAACGCATCACTCACCTGCTGGGGCCACTGCTGAACGGTGGGCGCGAGCCGGATCTGGAAGAAGTGGCGCGACACCTGCAACTGCCGACCTGGACCTTGCGCCGCAAACTGGCCGAGGAAGGCACGCGCTTTCGCAACCTGCTCAACGACACACGTCGCGATCTGGCCGAGACCTATATCCGCGACACGGAGCTGGCCTTCGGCGAGATCGCCTATCTGTTGGGGTTCGCCTCGGCCGAGGCCTTCCAGCGCGCATTCAAGCGCTGGACGGGGCTGACACCGGGGGAATTTCGCCGCCATCAGCGGCAGGTGGGTTAAAGCTCGGTGGCGTCGTCGGCCGGTTCTGGCAGGTCCAGTTCATAGGCCTGGAATTCGAGCAGTTCTTCCTGATAATCGTCCATCTTTACGCCCCTTCATTCATCGTTCTTCAGTCATTGCGCCAACCTAAGCCAGCGAAATGACAGAATGATTACAACCCTATGAACGATAAACGTAGCAGGCGCCCGGGAAGTTATCGACACGTCAGAGTGGCGCCGGCGCCTGCTCTGCGGCCGGCGCGTCCTGCTGTACCTGGATCGGAGTTGGCTCGACGGGCGGCGCGATGGGCTGCGAGCCCTTGCTATCGTCCACAATCGGGGCCGCCGGAGCTTCGCTGGCCGGTACGGGAGCCGCTGGAGCCGGGACAGGCGCGGCGGCAACCGGAGTCGGGGCCGGAGCCTCTTCCACGCTCTCGGCGACCGGCGCGGCAGGCTGCGGCGCGGGCGCCAGGGCAGCGGGCGAAGGCTCCGGCAAGCCCAGGTCGGCGGCCGGTTTTTCCACCTTTGGCTCGGCGGCAGGTTCGGTCTTCTCTGGCTTCTTCGGCTTCGGCAGGTAGCTTTCCACCAGGGCGAAGTATCGGTCGTAGAACTGTGCGGCGGTGACCGTCTCGCTGGCGACCTTGACCATGGAGTCGTCGGTGGAGCCGATCGGCATCGACACCGAACCCAGCACACCGACGCCAAGACTGGCGGAGGTGTTGGATTTCTTCAGGGTGTAGCGGTCCTGCAGGGCGTTGGCGAACATGGTCGAGCGCTGTTTGTCGCTCATGTCCGGCACGCAGGTGATGTTGAAGCTGATCTGCAAGTGGTTCTCGGCGTTTTGCTGGAAGCTCTTGTTGCCGGCGACCTGATTGGCGTCGCTGCTGGTGATGATGTAGCCCTGACTGAGCAGCGCGCGCCGCGCCGCCTCGCAGGAGCCCGCCTCGCTGGTGGCGAAACTGCGGGAGAAGGTGCCCGAGTCATCGAAGTTCTCGTGCTCGTAGACGGCGGCCTTTTTCGAGGAACAGCCGGACACACCCGCCAGCACGAGGGCCAGCCCGAGCGCGCCATAGACGGTTGATCTAGACATTGCCAATTCCGGGAAGAAACGAATGGGGCGTATTGTGCAACACATCGATCAGTGGCTGAAACCATTGATCGGTGAAGACTCTGTCAGCTTGGTGTAAATCCTTGCCCGTGACCGTGCAAGGCGCTGAAATGAAAAAAGCGACCCTAAGGTCGCTTTTTCGTAGCTTCAAGGTGTTCAAAGGGCCTTGAGGCAAAGATGGCGCAGCGGACGGGACTCGAACCCGCGACCCCCGGCGTGACAGGCCGGTATTCTAACCGACTGAACTACCGCTGCGTATCGTTCGGGCTTGCACCCGATTGAAACTGGGATCTGAGCTTTCAAGCGCTATTGCGCGAAAGCCAGGCACAAAAAAAGCGACTTTGATATCGCCTTTTCTGTTTTGCCTTGAGCGTTCATGGGGCTCTTGGCAGAAGATGGCGCAGCGGACGGGACTCGAACCCGCGACCCCCGGCGTGACAGGCCGGTATTCTAACCGACTGAACTACCGCTGCGTATCGTTCAGGCTTGCGCCTGATTGAAACTGGGATCTGGCCTTGTGGCCTCAGACCGGTGCAAGCACCCATCTGGAGAAAAATGGCGCGGCGGACGGGACTCGAACCCGCGACCCCCGGCGTGACAGGCCGGTATTCTAACCGACTGAACTACCGCCGCGCATAGCTGGACTTGCGTCCTGTTCCTCTCTGCCAACGTGTTTCTTTCGAAACCACTGGACCAGGAACGTCTCAGGAAGTGGTGGGTGATGACGGGATCGAACCGCCGACCCTCTGCTTGTAAGGCAGATGCTCTCCCGGCTGAGCTAATCACCCCCGCGATGTTGCTTGTTGCGTTTGCTTCGCTGAGGCCGCGAAATTTACGCAGGTACAGATGCTAAGTCAATACCCCCATTGAAGTTTTTTTCAAAAAGGGCGAAAAAGCCGGTTGCTCTTGCCGACCTCATCGCGGGGCAGGCCCGCTCCTGCAACCAGATGCTCACAGCGTGGGAGCGGGCTTGCGCCGCCACAAGGCCGGCACAACCGACAAAAAAGGGGCTATCGCCCCTTTCTCTTACATCTCAACAGGTTACAGCTCAGTTGTAGATCATCTTGCGGGTCATCCCACCATCGACCACGAACTCCTGGCCAGTGACAAACCCCGCCTGACGCGACAGCAACCACGCCACCAGCGCAGCCACATCCTCGACCGTCCCTACCCTGCCCGTCGGATGCTGGGCATGGTCGGCCTCGGTCAAAGGCTCGGCGCGTCGCTGCGAAGGGTCACGGGCATCGATCCAGCCCGGGCTCACCGCATTGACGCGGATCTCCGGCCCCAGGCTCATGGCCAGGGCGTGGGTCAAGGCGACCAGGCCACCCTTGCTGGCGGCATAGGCCTCGGTGTCCGGCTCGGACTGCCGGGCGCGGGTGGAGGTCAGGTTGACGATCGCGCCGCCATGGGCGCGCAGGTAAGGTGCGCAATGCTTGGCCAGCAGCATCGGGCCATTGAGGTTGACTGCCAGTACCCGGTTCCATTGAGCCAGGGACAGGCTTTCCAGGATCTGGTTGTGCGGATTGGCGATCGCCGCGTTGCACACCAGCGCATCCAGCCGGCCGAACTGCCCGAGCACCTCGGACACCCCGGCACTGACCTGGGCCTCGTCGGCCACGTCCATGGTGATGAACCAGGCGTTATCGCCCAGGGCCTTGGCGACCTTGGTGCCGCGCGGGCGATCAAGATCGCTGAGCACCACCTGCCACCCCTCGCAGATCAACCAGGCGGCGATGCCCAGGCCGATGCCGCGGGCGGCACCGGTTACCAGGGCTACCCGGCCGTTATGGCCGGGTTCGCCACTCTTCCAGTCGATCACAGCGCCGCCAGGCCGCGGGCCAGATCGGCTTGCAGGTCGGCCACGTCTTCCAGGCCAACCGCCACGCGCACCAGGCTGTCACGGATACCCGCCGCCTCGCGCTCCTGTGGCGTCAGACGTCCGTGGGAGGTGGTGGCCGGGTGGGCGATGGTGGTTTTGCTGTCGCCGAGGTTGGTGGTGATGGAGATCACCCGGGTGGCGTCGATGAAACGCCAGGCGCCTTCCTTGCCACCCTTGACCTCGAAGCTGACCACCGCGCCGAAGCCGCTCATCTGGCGCTTGGCCAGTTCATGCTGCGGATGGCTCGGCAGGCCGGCATAGTGGACCTTCTCGATGCCGTCCTGCTGCTCGAGCCACTCGGCCAGCGCCTGGGCGCTCTCGCAGTGGGCGCGCATGCGCAGCTTGAGGGTCTCCAGGCCCTTGGTGAAGACCCAGGCGTTGAACGGGCTGAGGGTCGGGCCGGCGGTGCGCAGAAAGCCCACCACTTCCTTCATCTGCTCGCTGCGTCCGGCCACCACGCCGCCCATGCAACGGCCCTGGCCGTCGATGAACTTGGTCGCCGAGTGGAACACGATGTCGGCGCCGAGCTTGAGCGGTTGCTGCAAGGCCGGAGTGCTGAAGCAGTTGTCCACCACCAGCATGGCGCCACGGGCATGGGCGATCTCGGCCAGTGCGGTGATGTCCACCAGTTCGGCCAACGGGTTGGACGGCGACTCGACGACCAGCAGCTTGGTGTTGGCCTTGATGGCCTTTTCCCAGCCGTTCAGGTCGACCAGCGGCACGTAGTCCACCTGCACGCCGAAACGCTTGAAGTACTTCTCGAACAGGCTGATGGTCGAGCCGAATACGCTCTGCGACACCAGCACATGGTCGCCAGCGCTGCACAGCGACATGACCACGGCGAGGATCGCCGCCATGCCGGTGGAGGTGGCCACGGCCTGCTCGGCGCCTTCCATGGCCGCCAGGCGCTCCTCGAAGGCACGCACGGTCGGGTTGGTGTAGCGCGAATAGACGTTGCCCGGCGTTTCGCCGGCAAAGCGCGCGGCGGCATCGGCGGCCGTGCGGAAGACATAGCTGGAGGTCAGGAACAGCGCTTCGCTGTGCTCGGCCTCCGGTGTACGGTTCTGACCGGCGCGCACCGCCAGGGTGTCGAAACCGACACCCTCGAGGTCACTGTCCAGTCGACCGGCATCCCATTGATCGGTCATGCCGTCGCTCCCAAATCAGTTGTTGTACAGGTCGATGATCGCGCTGACCGCCTGGTTCTTCACCTTGGCCAGGTCGTTACGGGCCTGCTCGATGCGATCGAGGTAGGCTTCGTCGATATCGCCGGTGACATACTCACCGTTGAACACCGCGCAATCGAAATGCTCGATCTTGATCTTGCCGCCACCAACCGATTCGATCAGGTCCGGGAGGTCCTGGTAGATCAGCCAGTCGGCGCCGATCAACTCGGCCACCTGCTCGGTGGTACGGTTGTGGGCGATCAGCTCATGAGCGCTCGGCATGTCGATGCCGTAGACGTTGGGGTAGCGCACCGCGGGGGCCGCGGAGCAGAAGTAGACGTTCTTGGCGCCGGCCTCGCGGGCCATCTGGATGATCTGCTTGCAGGTGGTGCCGCGCACGATCGAGTCGTCCACCAGCATCACGTTCTTGCCGCGGAACTCCAGCTCGATGGCGTTGAGCTTCTGGCGTACCGATTTCTTGCGCGCGGCCTGGCCGGGCATGATGAAGGTCCGCCCAATGTAGCGGTTCTTGACGAAGCCTTCGCGGAACTTGACGCCCAGATGGTTGGCCAGTTCCAGCGCCGCGGTGCGGCTGGTGTCGGGGATCGGGATGACCACGTCGATGTCGTGGTCCGGGCGCTCGCGCTGGATCTTCTCGGCCAGCTTCTCGCCCATGCGCAGGCGCGCCTTGTACACCGAGACGCCGTCCATGATCGAATCAGGGCGGGCCAGGTAGACGTGCTCGAAGATGCACGGCTGCAGTTTCGGGCTCTCGGCGCACTGCTTGGTGAACAGCTGGCCACCTTCGGTGATGTACACCGCCTCGCCCGGCGCCAGGTCTCGGATCAGGGTGAAGCCGAGCACGTCCAAGGCCACGCTTTCCGAAGCGATCATGTACTCGACGCCTTCGTCGGTGTGACGCTGGCCGAACACCACCGGACGGATGCCGTTGGGGTCGCGGAAGCCGACGATGCCGTAGCCGGTGATCATCGCCACCACCGCGTAGCCGCCGACGCAGCGGCTGTGCACGTGGGAAACCGCGGCGAACACGTCTTCCTCGGTCGGTTGCAGCTTGCCGCGCACGGCCAGTTCATGGGCGAACACGTTCAGCAGCACTTCGGAGTCGGAGTTGGTGTTGACGTGACGCAGGTCGGACTCGTAGATCTCCTTGGCCAACTGCTCGACGTTGGTCAGGTTGCCGTTGTGCGCCAGGGTGATGCCGTACGGCGAGTTGACGTAGAACGGCTGCGCCTCGGCCGAGGTGGAGCTGCCGGCGGTCGGGTAACGCACGTGACCGATGCCGATGCTGCCGACCAGACGCTGCATGTGGCGCTGCTGGAAAACGTCGCGCACCAGGCCGTTATCCTTGCGCAGGAACAACCGGCCATCGTGGCTGGTCACGATACCGGCAGCGTCCTGGCCGCGGTGCTGGAGCACGGTTAGCGCGTCATACAGCGCCTGATTGACGTTCGACTTACCGACGATACCGACGATGCCACACATGCGACGCAACCCCTACTTTGATGAAACTTGAGTGAAGAGCGCTCACGGCTTGGTCGGCCCGAGCAGCTGCTCCTTGAACGGAAGGTCAACGGGTGCGCTGACCCCACTGGACATCCACTGGCCGGTGAACCCGAGTATGAGGTTCTTCGACCAGTCGGCTACCAATAGAAATTGTGGTATCAGGCGCGATTCCTGCCACCACGGATCCTGTTGCACCGGCCCCAGGCTCAACAGCCCGACCGCCACCACCACCAGCAAGCCCCCGCGCGCGGCGCCGAAGGCCATGCCGAGGAAGCGATCGGTACCGGACAGCCCGGTCACGCGGATCAGCTCGCCGATGAGGAAATTGAGCATCGCCCCGACCAGTAGCGTGGCGACGAAAAGAATCGCGCAGCCGGCGATGACTCGCGCGGACGGCGTCTGGATATAGCTTTCAAGGTACTGCGAAAGCGACCCGCCGAACATCCAGGCCACCGCACCGGCGACAATCCAGATGAGCAGGGACAAGGCTTCCTTGACGAAGCCGCGCTTGAGACTGATCAGTGATGAAATGGCGACGATCGCGATGATCGCCCAATCAACCCAGGTAAATGCCACGGTGTTGCCTGCCGACGTTTGAGGCGGCGCATTTTACCAGAGCAAGGGGGCTTGGGGTAAGCGGAATGTCAGGTGTTTGAAGGGCTGCGGACTGACTCTGGGGACAGCTTTGCGGACTGCTGTAGGAGCACCCTTTCGCGACACAAGGCCGCTCCTACAGGGGGACGTGCATGTCCAGAGATGAACTCAGCCACGCTCCGGCTGGAAGCGCACCACGATGCCTTTGAGGTTCTGCTGGCGATTGATCACATCACGCAGACGCTCGGCCTCGGCACGCTCGATCAGCGGCCCGACGAATACCCGGTTCATGCCGTCCGCCGAACGGATATAGGCGTTGTAGCCCTGGCTGCGCAGGGTCTTCTGCAGGTTCTCGGCACCAGCCCGATTGGACAGGCTGGCCAGTTGGATCGACCAGCTCACCGGCAGGCCGTTGGCGTCGATCTTCGACGGCGCGGCTGGTTTGGCGGCAGGAGCGGCGGACGCAGGCACAGGACGCGCCTCCACCTTGGCCACCGGCGGCGTCGGCACTGGCGTCTGTGGCTTGGGCTGCGCGGGCGGCGCCACGGTCACTACCGGCGCGATGGGCTGGCTCGGCGCCGTCACCGGCGCCGTGGACTCGTCGACCACCACCGGCGGCTGCTCGTTCTGCTCCGGCAACGCCTGAGGTTCTGGCACCTGGACAGGCTCCACCTGAACCTGGGGCAGGCTGGGCATGGCCGGCGCCTCCGGCGCCTCGACACGCACCTGGCGCAGCTCGTCCTCGCGAGTGAACAACATCGGCAGGAAGATCACCGCCAGCGCCACCAGCACCAGCGCACCGACCATGCGCTGCTTCATCCCTTTATCCAGCACTGCCATCTACTCCATCCTCGGGGACCTGCCGCTCGAGCCAGGCCAGGGCCTCGCCGACGCAGAAAAACGAACCGAACAGCAGGATCTGGTCATCCGCCGTCGCCTGGGCGCACTGCCCTTCGAGGGCAGCCGCGACACTGGCGTAAGACTTCACCGTCGCACCGAGGTTCGTCAAGGCATCCGCCAGCTCCGCGGCAGGGCGACTGCGCGGCGTGTCCAGCGGCGCCACCGCCCAATCGGCGACCTGGTCGCGCAGCGGCGCGAGCACACCGGCCAGGTCCTTGTCGGCCAACAGGCCGAACACCGCCAGGCGCCGCCCCTTCACCGGGCGCGCCGCCAGGCGGCGGGCCAGGTACTCGGCAGCGTGCGGGTTGTGACCGACATCCAGCAGCAGCTCCACGCGCTTGCCACGCAGCAGCAGCTCGCGCCGGTCGAGACGACCGGTGATACGCGTATCCAGCAAGGCCTGGCGAACCGTGCCAGCATCCCACGGCAGGCCCATCAGCAGGAAAGCCTGCAAGGCCAGGGCGGCATTCTCCATGGGCAGGTCGAGCAACGGCAGGTCGCGCAACTCCACAGGCGAACCGTCGAGCTGGCGACCACGCCAATGCCAGTGTTCGGCACTGCTATCCAGGTCAAAATCACGCCCGCGCAGGAAGAACGGGCAACCCAACTCGCGTACCTTGTCCAGCAAAGGCTGTGGTGGATCCAGGTCACCGCACAGCGCAGGCTTGCCCTGACGGAAGATCCCCGCTTTCTCGTAGGCCACCGACTCGCGGCTGTCACCCAGGTAGTCGATGTGGTCGACGCCGATACTGGTGACCAGCGACACATCCGCATCCATCAGGTTGACCGCGTCCAACCGGCCACCCAGGCCGACCTCGAGCACCACCGCGTCCAGCGCGGACTGCTTGAACAACCAGAACGCCGCCAAGGTGCCCATTTCGAAATAGGTCAGCGAGATTTCGCCGCGTGCCGCTTCCACCGCGGCGAACGCCTCACACAGGCGCTCATCGCTGGCCTCGCGGCCTTCGATCAGCACCCGTTCGTTGTAACGCAGCAGGTGCGGCGAACTGTACACCCCGACCTTGAGCCCCTGGGCGCGCAGCAACGCGGCCACGAAGGCGCAGGTCGAGCCCTTGCCATTGGTGCCGGTCACCGTCACCACCCGCGGCGCCAGCTTGCCCAGCCCCAGGCGCGCCAGCACCTGTTGCGAGCGCTCCAGGCCCATGTCGATGGCCGAGGGGTGCAACTGTTCGAGGTAGGCGAGCCAGTCGCCCAGGCTGCGCTGGTTCATCACGCGACCGCGGCGACCTCTTTGGCCGCTTCCGGAGTCGGCTGGCCGGTCATCTGCGCCAGCAGGCGAGCCAGGCGCGGACGCAGCTCGTCACGGGAGATGATCAGGTCGATGGCGCCGTGCTCCAGCAGGAACTCGCTGCGCTGGAAGCCTTCGGGCAGTTTCTCGCGCACGGTCTGCTCGATCACGCGCGGGCCGGCGAAGCCGATCAGCGCCTTCGGTTCGCCGACGATCACGTCGCCGAGCATCGCCAGGCTGGCCGAAACGCCGCCGTAGACCGGGTCGGTCAGTACCGAGATGAACGGAATGCCTTCTTCGCGCAGGCGCGCCAGCACGGCGGAGGTCTTGGCCATCTGCATCAGCGAAATCAGCGCTTCCTGCATGCGCGCGCCGCCGGAAGCGGAGAAGCAGACCATCGGGCAGCGGTTTTCCAGGGCGTAGTTGGCGGCGCGCACGAAACGCTCACCGACGATGGCACCCATGGAGCCGCCCATGAAGGAGAACTCGAAGGCACTGACCACGATCGGCATGCCCATCAGGGTGCCGCTCATGGAGATCAGCGCGTCCTTCTCGCCGGTCTGCTTCTGCGCGGCGGTCAGGCGGTCCTTGTACTTCTTGCCATCACGGAACTTCAGGCGGTCGACCGGCTCCAGATCGGCGCCCAGCTCGGCACGGCCTTCTGGATCGAGGAAGATATCGATGCGCGCGCGGGCGCCGATACGCATGTGGTGGTTGCACTTAGGGCAGACGTCGAGGGTCTTTTCCAGCTCCGGGCGATACAGCACGGCTTCGCAGGACGGGCACTTGTGCCACAGCCCTTCCGGCACCGAGCTCTTCTTCACCTCGGAACGCATGATCGATGGGATCAGTTTGTCTACCAACCAGTTGCTCATGCTTGCTTTCTCCAGTATTGGCCGGGGAGACCTGCGCGGCCCCGCCCTGCCCTTGAGCTCAAATTCTTCTGTAAAGCGACGATGGGCCGGCTACAACCGCCCCACCTCCAATTCTTCCCCGGCATGCCCCGCGCTCTGGCGCGACCTGGCAGCACCGGGCTGCGAAAGCTATGGACGATGGCGCGCGGCCAGCCGTCACATCCGCGTTCACGCCTGCTTCACCGCCTGCATGAAGGCTTCGATCTTTGCTGCTTCCTTGATGCCCTTGGCCTGCTCCACGCCGCCACTGACATCCACCGCGTACGGGCGCACCTGGCGAATGGCCTCGGCGACATTGTCGGCCGACAGGCCACCAGCAAGGATGATCGGCTTGCTCAGGCGCTGCGGAATCAATGACCAGTCGAAGGCCTCACCGGTTCCTCCCGGCACGCCCGGCACATAGGCATCCAGCAGGATGCCGCGGGCGCCGGCGTAGTGCTGGCAGGCGGCCTCCAGGTCATCCCCGGGGCGCACCCGCAGGGCCTTGATCCAGGGGCGGTGGTAGCCCTCGCAATCGGCCGGGGCTTCATCGCCGTGGAACTGTAGCAGGTCCAGGGAAACCACTTCGAGGATCTCGTTGAGCTCGCAGCGCGAGGCATTGACGAACAACCCCACGGTGGTCACGAACGGCGGTAGCGCGTCGATGATCGCCCGCGCCTGGCGCACGTCCACCGCCCGCGGACTTTTCGCATAGAAGACGAAACCGAGGGCGTCGGCGCCGGCCTCGACCGCGGCCAGGGCGTCCTCGATACGGGTAATCCCGCAGATCTTGCTGCGAACGTTGCTCATGGACGGCGAACCTTGGGTGATCGGGAAAGCGTCGATGGTAGCAAATGACCCGTGCCCCGTCAGTCCGCCAGCGCCTCGTAGCCGGTAAGAAAGTGTGGGCCGATGTAACGCTGCGGCAGCGCGTATTCTTCCGGATACTCCACCTGCACCAGGTAGAGGCCGTAAGGGTGCGCGGTCACCCCACCGTCACGGCGGTTGCGCCCTTCCAGCACCTCGCGGGCCCACGCCACCGGACGCTCGCCGGCGCCGATGGTCATCAGCACGCCGGCGATGTTGCGCACCATGTGGTGCAGGAACGCGGTGGCGCGCACGTCCAGCACGATCATCCGCCCGTGGCGGGTCACGCGCAGGTGGTGGATGTGCTTGATCGGCGACTTGGCCTGGCACTGGCTGGCGCGGAAGGCGCTGAAATCATGGGTCCCCAGCAGATACCGCGCGGCCTCGGCCATGCGCTCGACGTCCAGCGGGCGGTGATTCCAGGTCACTTCCTCGGCCAGGTGCGCCGGGCGGATCGGATCGTTGTAGATGACGTAGCGATAGCGCCGCGCGGTGGCCTTGAAGCGGGCATGGAAGTGCGCCGGCATGGGCGCCGACCAGACCACGCTGATGTCGTGGGGCAGGTTGAAGTTGGTGCCCAGGGTCCAGGCGCGCTCGTCGCGCACGGCGCGGGTGTCGAAATGCACGATCTGCCCGCAGCCATGGACGCCGGCATCGGTACGCCCGGCGCAGATCACCGAGATCGGCTCGTTGGCCACCGTCGACAGCGCCTGCTCCAGAGCCTGCTGGACACTGGGCACGCCACTGGCCTGGCGTTGCCAGCCGCGGTAGCGCGAGCCTTTGTATTCCACGCCCAGGGCGATGCGGGTGTAGCCTTCGGCGGCCGACTCGGCGGCGGCGGTGTCGATGATGTCCAAGAGCGGCAAACCTGATGCTGAAACGAAAGACGGGAGTATACCGGCAAACCGCGCGGAGGCCGAAATGATCGCGGGGCAAGCCCGCTCCCACGTGTTCTGTGGGAGTGGGCTTGCCCCGCGCTGTGCTACGTCGCCTCAGACCAGGCGCGAGAGCATCTCGTTGGCTTCCTGGCGCTGACTGTCGTCGCCGTCCTTGACCACTTCGTCGAGGATGTCACGGGCGCCCTGATGGTCCCCCATGTCGATGTAGGCGCGAGCCAGGTCGAGCTTGGTGGCCACTTCGTCCGCGCCGGAGAAGAAATCGAAGTCCAGGTCGTCCAGCGGCTCGGGCTCCAGCGCCGCGTCCTCGGCGGTGAACCGCGGCTCTGGCGTCGCTGCCGGGATATCGAGGTTCTGCGACAGCTTGTCGAGCTCGGCGTTGACGTCGTCCAGTTCCGAGGCGAAGTTCTTGGCCGCCGGCGAGTCATCGTCCAGCGACAGCGACAGGTCGAAGTCCTCGGGCAGTTCCAGCTCGGAGATCGGGTCGAACTCCGGAATGGCCTCGAAGGCCGCCAGTTCGGCCGCCACGTCCACCGGGGCTTCCTCGCTGCTGGTCGGGGCGACCGGTTCTTCGGCGACATCCAGGTCGAACTCGGCCAGGTCGTCGACATTCTGCGGCGTCGCCTGGGCCTGAGCGAGCAATGCCTCGAAGTCGTCGTCGGCATCGGTTTCGGCGATGGCAGGCACAGGCTCGGCCTGAACCTCGGGCGCCTCGGCAGCCAGGTCCTCGAGACCGGCCAGGTCCAGGTGATCATCTACCGGCAGGTCATCACCCAGGCTCAGGTCGAAGGCACTGTCCAGGTCGGTCTCGTCGACCACAGGCTCAGGCTGGGCCGCCACGACCGGCTCCACGACGAGTTCCGGCGCGCTTTCGCCCAGCTCCAGCGCCTTGTCCTGCAGCAGGTCCTGGACATACTGCTCGTCCAGCTCGGCGGCCAGGGCGGCTGCACCAGCAGCGCCTGCCGCCACCGCCGCGACACCCAGCATGGCTGGGAAGCGCTCCTTGAGCGCGGCGACCTCGGCCTGGTTCGCATCATTGACCGCCAACTTGCGTTCCTGACCGGCGAAAGCATCCTGGTCGCCCTGGCGGGCATAGACTTCCATCAGCTTCAGGCGCAGGTCGCTGCGCTGCGGTTCGGAGGCCACCGCCGCTTCCAGCAGGTCGGCGGCATGGTTGAGCCGGCCACGGGCCAGGCTGTCGTCCACTTCGGCCAGCAGCGCGGCGCGCGGATCGACCGCTGGCGCGGCGGCTTCGACGGGGGCCGCAGGTTTTTCCGCAGCCACGGCCGCAGCAGCCGAGGCCGCCACCACCGCTGGCGACAGGGTCACGGTCGGCGCCGACACGTCGAGACCTTCGAAGCTGCTGGGCGGCAGCTCCAGGTCAGGGCCACGCTCGCTGTCCTCGGCCAGGGCACGCGCCATGCGCAGGTGCTTTTCGGCTTCCTGCTGGGCCTTGCGCTTGCGCGCCAGGAGCAGCAGCAACAACAGCAGGACCAGGAACGCGGAACCGGCGATCAGGCCCAGCAGCAGCGGATTGCCCAACAACTGGTCGAGCATGCCGGGCTCTTCGCTGGCCGGTGCTTCGGCGGCCACATCCTGCGGCGCGGTGTCGGCGGCGGCGGGCGCCGGAGCGACCACCGGCTCGGCCGGGGTCAGCTGGGCGTTCACCGCCGGTTGCGCCGGCGCCGGCTCGCCCGGCAGCGCGCCGGCCGGCGGCTGCGGTGCCGCGGCGCCCTGGGCCTCCAGGCGCGCCAGTTGGTCGTTCTTCAGCTCGATCAGACGCTGCAGCTTGTCCAGCTGGCTCTGCAAGTCGACCATGCGGCTCTTGAGTTCTTCGTTGTCGCGACGGCTGGTGTCGAGGCTTTCCTGGGCCACGGCCAGCTTGTCGCCGAGCGCCTTGGCCTCACCGGCCGCGCCCTTGCCGCCTGGTGCCACCAGGCGCAGGTTGTCGCCCTGGGCGATGCGTGCCGGCGCGGCGCCGGCCTCGCCACGGCGGGTGGCGTCCAGTTGCCGTGCACGCGGGCCAAGGCGACGGCCTTCGCGCCAGGCGGCGTACTGCTCGGCCACTTCACGGTTGGCCTGGGCCTGGGGAATGCTCTGCACCTGCTGCTGATCGGGCAGGCGCAGGACCTGGCCGATCTTGAGCTGGTTGATGTTGTTGCCGATGAAGGCATCCGGGTTCAGTGCCTGGATCGCCAGCATGGTCTGCTGGATCGAGCCGCCGTTGCTGTTGCGCGCGGCGATCTGCCAGAGGGTGTCGCGGCGCTTGGTGGTGTAGCTGCCCGCGCTGACCGCCGGGTTGATATTGGCCTGGGTCGGCTGGCTACCCTGGGCCTGGTCGAGCAACACGCTGTAGTCGCGCAGCAGACGGCCCTGGGGCCACATGACCTGGACCAGGAACTTGACCACCGGCTCCGGCAACGCCTTGCTGGAGGTGACCCGCAGCACGCTCTTGCCGTTGGGGTTGATCACCGGCGTGAACGTGAGGTCTTCGAGGTACGGTGGGAAGGCCACCCCTGCCTTGGCGAACTCTTCCGGCGACGCCAGGCTGGGCGCCATCTGCGCCGCGGTGAGGTCACGCACATCGAGCAGTTCGATCTCGGCATCCAGCGGCTGGTTCTGCGCCGACTTGAGGGTCAGCTCGCCCAACCCCAGAGCGTTCGCCACGCCGGACGACAGCGCCGAGGCTGCAGCGATGGCCAGAACCAGTTTGCGAATTCGAAGCATGAACTCTTCCCTTGTATGAAGCGTCCCGAAAACCTTTGCGCGGTTCAGGACAAAATTGCTCGCAGTATCTTTTACGCCATGTGTTTTATCAACAATTGTGCCGCCTGCACGGCATTCAGCGCCGCGCCCTTGCGCACATTGTCGGTGGTCAGCCACAGATTCAGCTGCTGGTCTTCATCGACACCATGGCGTACACGACCAACATAGACCACGTCCTGGCCCACTGCGTCCCCCACTGGTGTCGGATAATCGCCCGCTTCGACCAACTCGATGCCGTCGGCGGCTTCCAGCGCGGCGTTGACGGCCGCCAGATCGACCGGATTACGGCTTTGCACGGCGACACTGAAGCTATCGCCGAAAAACACCGGGACTTGAATGCAGGTCACGGAAATCTTCAGCTGTGGCAGGTCGAGCACCTGGCGCAGCTCGCCGACCAGGCGGCGCTCCACGGCCGTGTGGCCCTTTTCATCGGGGGTGCCGACCTGGGGCAGCAGGTTGAAGGCGACCTGGCGGTCGAAGAAACGCGGCTCCAGCGGGCGTGCGTTGAGCAACTCGGCGGTCTGCCGGGCGAGCTCGCTGACGGCCTCCCTGCCCTGCTCCGAAACCGCGAGGCAGGCATTGACCTGCACGCGCTCGATATCGAGCAGCCCCTTGAGCGGCGCCAGCGCCACGGCCAGGGCCACCGCGCCGGCGCTCGGGCTGGTGATCAGTGCGGGCCGAGCGAGTTCGGCGATGCGCTCGCCATTGGCTTCCGGAACCAGCACGGTGGCGCCGTCCAGGGCGCCGGACAGGTCGATCACCGCGCAACCGGCGGCGATGGCCTTGGGCGCGAAGCTGCGGCTCACGGCGGGGCTGGCGGCGAAGAACACCAGTTGCGCCTGGGTGAAGTCGAAGCTGTCCACTTCGCGGACTTTCAGCTTCTTGCCGGCGAACATGACGCTGCTGCCGGCGGATTCCATGCTGGCCAGCAGGTGCAGGGTGGAGACCGGGAAGGCCACTTCCTCGAGGATCTGGACGAGGGATTCACCGACGGTGCCGGTGGCGCCGACTACGGCGATGTCTAGGGCGGGGGTGGTCATGGGATCGGTTCCTTTCTGCGGGGTACGGCGGGGGAGCGGCACTTTACTTGGATTGTGGGGTGGGAGGTAGGTTCGGGTTCGGGTTCGGGTTCGGGTTCGGGTTCGGGTTCGGGTTCGGGTTCGGGTTCAAGAGTGTGGGTTTTGATTTATTTATGCGCATTCATTGGCGATGTCGACGCATTATCACCCTTCCGCCCTTACGGCGGCCTACTTTTCTCGTGGGAAAAGTAGGCAAAACCGTTCGGCTCCGTTCATACGGCCCCTGCGCTTCGCTCCGGGGTTCCCTCGCTCCGTTCTTGCTCCCGGGAGGACCGCGCTGAACGCCCCATCCTGGGGCGCAGCGCTTGACGGCCATCCATGGCCGTCACCTCCCTACGCAAGAACTCCGCTCGGCCTCCTGAAGTCGCAATTGGCGGCGCCTGGACTATCGCGCGCTTAGAAGCAAGAGCGAGAGCGAGAGCGAGAAGTTCGAAGTTAGTTGTTTGACTTTTAGATATGTATTGACCACCCCGCGATATGATCGAGAGATTAATTAAAATTTCAACTAGCGACAGCTGCGCCAGCCCAGGCGCCGCCCGTATCTTGCGCGACTTCAGGAGGCCGAGCGCAGGCCTTGCGGAGGGAGGCGACGGCCATGGATGGCCGTCGAGCACTGCGGGCCATGGATGGCCCGTCAGTGCGGTCCTCCCGGGAGCAAGGCCGGAGCGAGGGAACCCCGGAGCGAAGCGCAGGGGCCGGATGAACGAGCGCGCGGTTTTGCTTACTTTTGCCAAGACAAAAGTAAGTCGCCGCAAGGCGAAACAGCGATATCAGCGTCGCCGCTGAAAAAGAATCCGAACAAACCCCTCAAAACAACCAACAACCAACAACCAACAACCAATCTAACACCAATAAAAAACCCGCATCACTCACGCAACACGGGCTCTTCAAAAACCAAACTCAAACCACCCAGATCACCGCTCCAGCAGAATCCGCAACATCCGCCGCAGCGGCTCCGCAGCCCCCCACAGCAGCTGGTCGCCAACGGTGAAGGCCCCAAGGTACTGCGACCCCATGTTCAGCTTGCGCAAACGCCCGACCGGCACGTTCAGGGTCCCGGTCACCTGGGTAGGGCTCAGCTCCTGCATGCTGATCTCCCGCTGGTTAGGCACCAATTTCACCCAGGGATTGTGCTGGCTGATCATGCCTTCGATGTCCGCCAGAGGCACATCCTTGTTCAGCTTGATGGTCAGCGCCTGGCTGTGGCAACGCATCGCGCCGATCCGCACGCAGATACCGTCGACCGGAATCGGGCTCTTGAAGCGCCCCAGGATCTTGTTGGTCTCGGCCTGGGCCTTCCACTCTTCACGGCTCTGTCCGTTCGGCAGTTCCTTGTCGATCCAGGGGATCAGGCTGCCGGCCAGCGGCACGCCAAAGTTGTCGGTCGGGAAGCCCTCGCCACGCATGGCTTCGGCCACCTTGCGATCGATGTCGAGGATCGCGCTGGCCGGGTTGGCCAAGTCGTCGGCGACCGCCGCATGGATACCGCCCATCTGCTTGATCAGCTCACGCATATTCTGCGCGCCGGCGCCCGAGGCCGCCTGGTAGGTCATGGCGCTCATCCACTCGACCAGGCCAGCCTCGAACAGGCCGCCCAGGCCCATCAGCATCAGGCTGACGGTGCAGTTGCCGCCGATGTAGTTCTTGGTGCCCGCGTCCAACTGCTGGTCGATGACCTTGCGGTTGACCGGGTCGAGGATGATCACCGCGTCGTCCTGCATGCGCAGGGACGAGGCCGCGTCGATCCAGTAGCCCTGCCAGCCGGCTTCGCGCAGCTTGGGGAAGACTTCGTTGGTGTAGTCGCCGCCCTGGCAGGTCAGGATCACGTCGAGGGTCTTGAGCTCGTCGATGCTGTAGGCGTCCTTGAGCGGGCCAGTGTCCTTGCCCACGTTCGGGCCCTGGCCACCGACGTTGGAGGTGGTGAAGAACACAGGCTCGATCAGGTCGAAGTCCTGCTCTTCGAGCATCCGCTGCATGAGCACGGAACCGACCATTCCACGCCAACCGATCAGACCTACACGTTTCATCGCAACTACACCTTTGCTAAAAGTGGGCCGCCACCGGGAGTTTTTGGTGGCGGGCCAGAGAGATTACAGATTCCGCAGCGCTGCGACTACTGCGTCGCCCATTTCCTGCGTACCCACCTTGCGGCAGCCCTCGGAGAAGATGTCGCCGGTGCGCAGGCCCTGGTCCAGCACCCGGCTCACCGCCTGCTCGATCGCCTCGGCGGCGGCCGTCTGGTTGAAGCTGTAGCGCAGCATCATCGACACCGAGAGAATGGTCGCCAACGGGTTGGCGATGCCCTGCCCGGCGATGTCCGGCGCCGAACCGTGGCACGGCTCGTACATGCCCTTGTTGTCGGCATCCAGCGACGCCGACGGCAGCATGCCGATGGAGCCGGTGAGCATGGAAGCCTCATCCGACAGGATGTCGCCGAACATGTTGTCGGTCACCACCACGTCGAACTGCTTGGGCGCGCGCACCAGTTGCATGGCGGCGTTGTCCACGTACATGTGGCTCAGCTCGACGTCCGGGTAGTCCTTGGCCACCTCTTCGACCACTTCGCGCCACAACTGGCTGGACGCCAGGACGTTGGCCTTGTCCACCGAGCACAGCTTCTTGCCGCGCACGCGGGCCATGTCGAAGCCGACACGGGCAATGCGGCGCACTTCGCTCTCGCTGTAGGGCAGGGTGTCGTAGGCCTGGCGCTCGCCGCCTTCCAGCTCGCGCTGGCCGCGTGGCGCGCCAAAATAGATGCCGCCGGTCAGCTCGCGGACGATGAGGATGTCCAGCCCGGAAACGATCTCGGGCTTGAGCGACGAGGCATCGGCCAACTGCGGATAGAGGATGGCCGGGCGCAGGTTGGCGAACAGGCCCAGTTGCGAACGGATCTTCAGCAGGCCGCGCTCCGGACGGATGTCACGCTCGATCTTGTCCCACTTCGGACCGCCCACGGCGCCCAGCAGCACGGCGTCGGCCTGGCGCGCGCGCGCCAGGGTCTCGTCGGCCAGCGGCACGCCGTGCTTGTCGATGGCCGCGCCACCGATCACGTCGTGGGTGAGGCTCAAGCCGAGCTGGAACTTGTCGTTGGCCAGTTCCAGCACCTTGACCGCCTCGGCCATGATTTCCGGGCCGATGCCATCACCTGGGAGAATCAGAATCTGCTTGCTCATGCGTTCCTCTATCCAATCAAGCGGCGCGCCTCGCAGGCGCGCCGAAGTACTTCAGTGTCCAATGCCCCTTTGCGCGGGGCAAGCAGTCAATCACGCGTCGCGGAACAACCACGGCTGGCTGGCGCGGTGCTTGCCCTCGAACGCCTTGATCGCGTCGCTGTCCTGCAGGGTCAGGCCGATATCGTCCAGGCCGTTGAGCAGGCAGTGCTTGCGGAACGCGTCGATCTCGAACTTCAGTACCTTGCCGTCCGGGCGGGTCACGGCCTGGGCCTCGAGGTCGATGGTCAGCTGGTAACCCGGGTTGGCCTCGACCTGCTGGAACAGTTCGTCGACCTCGGCAGCGTCGAGAATGATCGGCAACAGGCCGTTCTTGAAGCTGTTGTTGAAGAAAATGTCGGCGAAGCTCGGCGCGATCACGCTGCGAAAACCGTACTCGTCGAGCGCCCACGGGGCGTGCTCTCGGCTCGAGCCGCAGCCGAAGTTCTCCCGCGCCAGCAACACGCTGGCGCCCTGGTAACGCGCATGATTGAGCACGAAATCCTGGTTCAACGGCCGCTTGCTGTTGTCCTGGTAAGGCTGGCCGACATCCAGGTAGCGCCACTCGTCGAACAGGTTGGGGCCGAAGCCGGTGCGCTTGATCGACTTGAGGAACTGCTTGGGAATGATCTGGTCGGTGTCGACGTTGGCACGATCCAATGGCGCGACAAGACCGGTGTGCTGGGTAAAGGCTTTCATGCTGCGCTCCCTTGGATCAACTCGCGGACATCGATGAAGTGGCCGGTCACCGCGGCGGCGGCGGCCATGGCCGGGCTGACCAGGTGGGTACGGCCACCGGCGCCCTGGCGGCCTTCGAAGTTGCGGTTGGAGGTGGACGCGCAGTGCTCGCCGCTCTCCAGGCGGTCCGGGTTCATCGCCAGGCACATCGAGCAGCCCGGTTCACGCCACTCGAAACCGGCCTCGAGGAAGATCTTGTCCAGCCCTTCGCGCTCGGCCTGGGCCTTGACCAGGCCCGAGCCCGGCACTACCAGTGCCTGCTTGACGTTGGCGGCAACCTTGCGGCCCTTGGCGATCTCGGCGGCGGCGCGCAGGTCTTCGATGCGCGAGTTGGTGCACGAGCCGATGAACACGCGGTCAAGCTTGATCTCGGTGATCGCCTGATTGGCGGCCAGGCCCATGTACTTGAGGGCGCGCTCGATCGAGCCGCGCTTGATCAGGTCGGGCTCGGCGGCCGGGTCCGGCACGCGCTGGTCGACGGCCAGAACCATCTCCGGCGATGTACCCCAGCTGACCTGCGGCTTGATCTGCGCGGCGTCGAGCTCGACCACCGTGTCGAACACGGCGTCGGCGTCGGACACCAGGCCTTTCCAGGCCTCGACGGCCTGCGTCCACTGCTCGCCCTTCGGCGCGTACGGACGGCCTTCGACATAGGCGATCGTGGTGCCGTCGACAGCCACCAGGCCTACCCGGGCACCGGCTTCGATGGACATGTTGCAGATGGTCATGCGGCCTTCCATCGACAGCTCGCGGATGGCGCTGCCGGCGAACTCCATGGCGTGGCCGTTGCCGCCGGCGGTGCCGATCTTGCCGATCACGGCGAGGACGATGTCCTTGGCGGTGACGCCGGCGGGCAATTCACCCTCGACGCGCACCAGCATGTTCTTCATTTTCTTGGCCACCAGGCACTGGGTGGCGAGCACATGCTCGACCTCGGAGGTGCCGATGCCATGGGCCAGGGCGCCGAACGCGCCGTGGGTGGAGGTGTGCGAGTCGCCGCAGACCACGGTCATGCCCGGCAAGGTCGCGCCCTGCTCCGGGCTGATGACATGGACGATACCCTGACGCTCGTCATTCATCTTGAATTCGACGATGCCATATTCGTCACAGTTCTCATCGAGGGTCTGCACCTGAAGGCGCGACACCTGGTCGACGATGGCCTCGATACCGCCCTTGCGCTCCGGCGTGGTCGGCACGTTGTGGTCGGGTGTGGCGATATTGGCGTCGATGCGCCAGGGTTTGCGGCTGGCCAGGCGCAGGCCTTCGAAAGCCTGGGGCGAAGTCACTTCATGGATGATGTGGCGGTCGATGTAGATCAATGAGGAGCCGTCATCGCGGCGCTTGACCTCATGAGCTTCCCAGAGTTTGTCGTAGAGCGTTTTGCCAGCCATCAGACTGTTCCTCATCAGCGTCTTTCTATGCCAAAGACCCCTTGGCTTGTACGGACGATGCTATGGCGATAGATTGAATAACTCAAATTCATAATTTTTATACTTTGCATAACTATTGGGAATTCACATAGATGGACCTGGCCAACCTCAGCGCTTTCATCGCCATCGCCGAAACCGGTAGTTTTTCCGGGGCGGGCGAACGCCTGCACCTGACCCAGCCGGCCATCAGCAAGCGCATAGCCGGCCTCGAGCAGCAACTGGACGTGCGCCTGTTCGACCGCCTGGGCCGCGAGGTCACCCTCACCGAGGCCGGTCGCGCCCTGCTGCCCCGCGCCTACCAGATCCTCAACGTACTCGATGATACCCGCCGCGCCCTGACCAACCTCACTGGGGCGGTGAGCGGTCGCCTGACGCTGGCCACCAGCCATCACATCGGCCTGCACCGCCTGCCGCCACTGCTGCGCGCCTTTACCCGCCAGTACCCGGCGGTGGCACTGGATATCCAGTTCCTCGACTCGGAGGCGGCCTACGACGAGGTGCTGCACGGTCGCGCCGAGATTGCGGTGATCACCCTGGCGCCCGAGCCACACCATTTAGTGCGGGCTGTGCCGGTGTGGGACGACGCCCTGGACTTCGTCGCCTCGCCCGAGCACCCACTGGCCAGTAACGGCGCGGTCAGCCTGGCCGACGTGGCACGCCACCCGGCGGTGTTCCCCGGCGGCAACACCTTCACCCACCATATCGTCCAGCGCCTGTTCGAAAGCCAGGGCCTGGTCCCGAACATCGCCATGAGTACCAACTACCTGGAAACCATCAAGATGATGGTGTCGATCGGCCTGGCGTGGAGCGTGCTGCCACGTACTATGCTCGATGAACAGGTGGCGCCCATCGCCCTGCCCGGCATACAGCTGTCACGCCAGCTAGGCTACATACTGCATACCGAACGCACGCTGTCGAACGCGGCCAGGGCTTTCATGGCCCTGCTCGACAGCCATGCAGGGTCCGCCTGACCGCTCGTCAGTACGGCATGACATCCACAAGGACGCGTTTTCCGCCAAAGGTCTGGTACCGATGCCCAAATCAGCAAACCGCTTTCCGCGCCTGCCACGCATCCCTGCGGCCGATCCCCAGGAATCGGAGCTGGCCTGGCAGAACGCTCCCCAGCTGCTGGCCGCGCTCAACGGCGCGCGCCTGGGCGCCTGGCTGTGGGACATCGAAAGTGGCCGGGTGAGCTGGTCACGGGGCACCCAGGCACTGTTCGGCTTCGATCCGCAGCGCCCGCTACCCAACGACGTCGACTACCTGGACTTGCTTCCCGAGGAAGACCGCGCCCGCACCCGCCAGGCATTCCAGGCCGTGGTCAACGGCGAGCCAGTGGAACAGGCCATGCGCCACCGCATCCGCTGGCCCGATGGCAGCGTGCACTGGCTGGAGATCAACGGCAGCCTGACCCACGATCCCCACGGCCGGCCACAGATGATCGGGGTCATTCGCGAGATCACCCGCCAGCGCGAGCGGGAATCCGCGCTGATCAATTCGGAAAAGCGCTTCGCCACCCTGTTCCACCTCAGCCCCAACGCCATCCTCCTGACCCGCCGCCACGACGGCATGATCATCGAGGTCAACCAGCATTTCGAGCACATGTTCGGCTGGCCGGGCGCCCAGGTGGTCGGCAAGACCAGCCTGGAGCTGGGTTTGTGGGTCAATCCCGAGCAGCGCCACCTGGTGATGGACGCCACCCGCGCCGGTAGCGGCCCATTGACCTTGGAGGTGCAGTTCCGCGCCACCAGCGGCAAGATCCACGACGGCATCCTCTGCACCCAGGGCATCGAACTCGAAGGCGTCACCTACCTGATCAGCACCTTCGTCGATACCACCGAGCGCAAACGCGCCGAGCAGGCGCTCAAGGACAGCCAGGAGCGCCTCGACCTGGCCCTGGACTCGGCCCAGCTCGGCACCTGGGATTGGCACATCCCCAGCGGCATGCTCTATGGCTCGGCCCGCGCCGCCCAGCTGCACGGGCTGGACCCGGTACCTTTCCACGAATCGTTCGAGGCCTTCTTCGAAGGCGTGCCCGAGCACGAGCGCAGCGCCATGCGCCAGGCCTATCGCAGCCTGCGTGAGGGGCCGGCAGGCAACTACCAGATCACCTACCGCGTGCAGCTGGACAACGGCGCCTCGCGCTATATCGAAAGCCGCGCCCGACTGTACCGCGACGACCACGGCAATCCCCTGCGCATGGCCGGTACCCTGCTCGACATCACCGATCAGGTCGAACGCGAACAGCGCCTGAGCGCCTCGGAAGAAAAATTCGCCAGCCTGTTCCAGGTCAGCCCCGACCCGATCTGCGTGACCCGCCAGGACACCGGCCAGTTCATCGAGATCAACCCGGCCTTCAGCCAGACCTTCGGCTGGAACCCGGAGCAGATCCTCGGCCAGACCGCCGAGGAGATCGGCCTGTGGGCCGAATCGGCCGAACGCGCCCAGCGCATCGAGCGGGTGATCCGCGACCAGGCCCTGAGCAATGTGGCGGTGGTGGTCAACCACCGCAACGGCACGCCGCTGACCTGCGTGATCTCGAGCCGCCTGATCAGTGTCGACAGCCAGCCTTGCAGCGTCACCACGCTGCGCGACATCACCCAGCAGCAACGCGCCGAGGCGGCGCTCAAGTCCAGCGAAGAAAAATTCGCCAAGGCATTCCACTCCAGCCCCGACGCCATCACCATCACCGAACGCCAGAGCGGGCGCTACGTGGAGGTCAACGACGGCTTCAGCCGGCTGACCGGCTACAGCCCCGAGGAAGTGGTGGGTCGCACGGTCTACGAAATCGGCATCTGGGCCGATGAAAAACAGCGTGCCGCCCTGCTCAACGAGCTGCGCGAGCGCGGCCGGGTGCATCACCGTGAGATGCTCGGGCGCAACAAACGTGGCGACATCCTCACGGTGGAGGTCTCGGTGGAGCCGATCAGCCTCAACGAAACCGACTGCCTGCTACTCACCGCCCGCGATGTCAGCCTGCTGAAGAATGCCCAGGCGCAAATCCGCCACCTGGCCTACCACGACCCGCTGACCAACCTGCCCAACCGCGCCCTGCTGATGGACCGCCTGAGCCAGCAGATCGCGCTGCTCAAGCGCCACAACCTGCGCGGCGCGCTGCTGTTCCTCGACCTCGATCACTTCAAGCACATCAACGACTCCCTCGGCCATCCGGTAGGCGACACGGTGCTAAAGATCATCACCGCCCGCCTCGAGGCCAGCGTGCGCCTGGAGGACACCGTGGCGCGCCTGGGCGGCGACGAGTTCGTGGTACTGCTCAGCGGCCTGGAGGGCAGCCGCGAGGTGGTGGAAAGCCGGGTTCGCGAACTGGCCGACACCTTGCGTGAGCTGCTGGCTGAGCCAATGTCGCTGGACGGGCAGCGCCTGCAGGTGACACCGAGCATCGGCGTGGCCCTGATCCCCGACCATGGCACCACCCCCGCCGATCTGCTCAAACGCGCCGACATTGCCCTGTATCGGGCCAAGGACTCAGGACGCAACGCCACCCAGCTGTTCCACACCACCATGCAGAAGGCCGCCAGCGAGCGCCTGCGCATGGAAAGCGACCTACGCCTGGCGCTGGCCCGGGGTGAACTGGCCCTGCACTTCCAGCCCCAGGTCGATGCCCGCGACAACCGCATCGTCGGCGCCGAGGTGCTGCTGCGCTGGCACCATCCGCAGTTGGGCCAGCAACCGCCGGCGCAGTTCATCCAGGTGCTGGAGGAAAGCGGCCTGATCCTCGAAGTCGGCAGCTGGATCCTCGACGAGGCCTGCGATGCCTGCTCGCACATGCTCGCGGACGGCCTGATCGACGCCGACGACTTCAGCCTGTGTGTCAACATCAGCCCGCGGCAGTTCCGCCAGAACGACTTCGTCGAGCGGGTCCTGCGCAGCCTCGACGACTACCGCCTGCCGCGGCGCATGCTGACGCTGGAGATCACCGAAGGCATCGTCATCCAAAACCTGGAGGACACCATCAGCAAGATGCGCGAACTCAAGGGCTACGGCGTGAGCTTCGCCATGGACGACTTCGGCACGGGGTATTCCTCGCTCACCTACCTCAAGCGCCTGCCGGTGGACGCGCTGAAGATCGACCAGACCTTCGTGCGCGACGCGCCGGTCGACCCCAACGACGCCGAGATCGTCCGCGCCATCGTCGCCATGGCACGCAGCCTGGAACTGGCGGTGATTGCCGAAGGCGTGGAGCTGACCGAGCAGCTGGAGTTCCTTGAGCGGCTGGGTTGCCACCTTTACCAGGGCTATCTGCACAGCCGACCGCTGCCGTTGCCGGAGTTCCGTCAGATGCTGCTGGAGGCGCCGGCGGATTACTGAACTGGCCTGGTAACAGTTCACGCATGGCGTGGGAGCGGGCTTGCCCCGCGATTGCGGTATGAGACCCAGCATTGCAATCGCGGGACAAGCCCGCTCCCACGCCAGTCAAAGGGCATTCATCCCCGGCACAAAGCAGAAAGGGCACCCGAAGGTGCCCTTTCTTTCATCCCGCCGAACTCAGTTCAGCGCCGGCTTTTCGCCGTTGATCGGGATGCGCTTGGCCTTGGCTTCTTCCGGCACAATGCGCAGCAGTTCGATGCTGAGCAGGCCGTTGGCCAGGCCCGCGCCCTTGACCTCGATATGGTCGGCCAGGCGGAACGACAGCTTGAAGGCGCGCTGGGCAATGCCCTGGTGCAGGAAGGTGACGCCTTCGCTGGCGTTGTCGCGCTTGCCGCCGGTCACGGTCAGGACGCCTTTTTCGACTTGCAGGTCGAGGTCCTGTTCCTGGAAGCCGGCCGCGGCCACCACGATGCGATAGTGGTCATCGCCATGCTTTTCCACGTTGTAGGGCGGGTAGCTGCTACCGGCCTCGTTACGGGCGGCGGCTTCGAACAGGTCGTTGAAACGGTCGAAACCGACGGAGTTGCGGAAAAGCGGTGCAAGAGAGAAAGCGGTAGTCATGGTCATTAACTCCTGAGATTCAGCAAGTAAAGTCACTACGCGACCCGACTTCGGCATCGCGTACTCAAGAGATAGGTCCTGGCAAAAGGCTTTCAAGGGCTGGCATGAAAAAATTTTCGACTGGGTATGGTTTCGTGGGAGCGGGCTTGCCCCGCGAAAGCGCCGACTCAGGCGACACAAGCCTCAACGGCGCGCATCTTCACGCCCAGCAACTCACTGATCCGCTGGCAGTCATCCTCTCGACGCAACTCAGCGAACAGCGCCACCGCCTCGGGATAGCCACGGGTCAACATCGCCAGCCACTGCTTCATTCGCCCCGGCGCGTAGCGCGGCGACAGCTTGTCCTGGGCCTGGCGCCAGAACTCGCGCAGCAGTGGCAGCAACTCATCCCAGCTCATCGGCTGGTACTCGACGCCATCGCGGGCCGCGGCGATCTGCAGCGCCAGGTCCGGGCGCGACACCAGCCCGCGCCCCAGCATGATGTCCTTGGCACCGCTGACTTCGCGGCAGCGCCGCCAGTCGTCGACCGTCCAGATCTCGCCATTGGCGAACACCGGCACCGCGACCACATCCTGCACCCGCGCCACCCACTCCCAATGGGCCGGCGGCTTGTAGCCCTCGACCTTGGTCCGCGCATGCACCACCAGGTGCGCCGAGCCGCCTTCGGCCAGCGCCCTGGCGCAGTCCAGCGCGCCGTCGGGGCTGTCGTAGCCCAGGCGCATCTTCGAGGTCACCGGGATATGCGCCGGCACCGCGCGCCGCACCTCGCGGACAATGGCATGCAGCAGCTCGGGCTCCTTGAGCAGCACCGCCCCGCCCCGAGACTTGTTGACGGTCTTGGCCGGGCAGCCGAAGTTCAGGTCGATGACCGGCGCGCCCAGCTCGCAGGCCAGGGCCGCATTTTCAGCCAGGCACACCGGATCCGAGCCGAGCAATTGCACGCGCATCGGCACGCCGGCGGCGGTGCGCGCGCCCTGGCGCAGTTCCGGCGCCAGCTTGTCGAACGACGACGCCGGCAGCAGGCGGTCGCAGACGCGGATGAACTCGGTGACGCACCAATCGATGCCGCCCACCCGGGTCAGGACGTCGCGCAGGATGTTGTCGACCAGCCCCTCCATCGGGGCCAGGGCAATTTGCATTTCAGGGTCTCGCCACGCAAAAGGCGGCAGTCTAGCAAAAAAACGCCGCGCTTCAGCGGCCGGTCAGCGCCGGACCGTAACCATCGAGGAATTGCGCCGGCATGCGCTTGGGCTTGCCGCTGGACAGCTCGATGCAGGCGAAGGTGGTCTGCGCCCGCAGCAAGGTGACGCCGTCACTCGGACGCTTGAGCTGGAAGCGCCGGGTCATGCGCAGGCGCTGGTCCCAGTCGACGATCCAGGTGGCCAGCTGCAGCTCGTCGTCCTCATAGGCGGCGGCGAGGTAGTCGATTTCATGGCGGACCACCGCCATCGCCCGGTCCAGCCGGCGATACTCGGCCAGGTCCAGCCCCAGGCGCTGGGAATGGCGCCAGGCACAGCGCTCAAGCCAGGTGACATAGACGGCGTTGTTGGCGTGACCGAGGCCGTCGATGTCCTCGCTGCCGACGCGTAGGTCGATGATGAATGGTGCTGCCAGATCCCAGCTCATGCCCGCTCCCGGTGTTCAGTGACCGGGCAGAGTGTAACGGATGCTCAGGCGCTTTGCCGCGCGCGTTGGCTGGAGCGCGCCAGCAGCTCCATCACCGCCTCGCCCAGGCGCGGGTCGGCCAACACCCGCTGATGGCCGCCCTCTTCCAGCAGCAGCAAGCGGCTGTCGAACCAGGCTTGGTGAATTACCGGCGCCTCGCCGGCCGGCACCACCGGATCGTCCTCGGCATGCACCACCAGGCCCGGCACATCCAGCTGATAGCCACTGACATCCAGGCGCGCCACCTGCACGCCAACATCCCGCTCCACCTGACGGATGAATGCGGCCCTGGCCCGGGCCGGCAGGCCAAGACGCCGGGCGAAGCCACGCAGCACGCCAAGCAGGCGTGCCGGCGCGGCGATGCTGACTGCCGCATCGGTGCGCAGCCCCCATTGCAGGGCCAGCAACAGGCTGGCGCCGCCCATGGAGTGGCCAATCACCGCCCGCAACGGCGGCAGCTCGGCGGCGGCCTCCAGCAAAGCGCGAGCGAACGCCACCACATGCGCCTGCTCGCCGGGCGAGCGCCCATGGGCCGGCCCTTCCAGCGACACCACGGTGTGGCCGCTGTCGACCAGCCGCTCGATCAACGCCGCGAACTGGGTCGGGCGCCCTTCCCAGCCATGCATCAGCAACACCGTCGGCCCCTGCCCCCAGCGCAGCGCCGACAGCCCGAAACGCAGGGTGATGCGCTCGGCGCGGGCCAGCAGCGGCAGCTCCCAGGGTTTGGGCGGCAAGGCGCGCGGCGTCATGAAGGCACGGCGCATCTTGCCGGCGACATGCTCGGGGACCAGGTGGCCGAGAGTGCCATTGACGCCACGAATCCAGCTCAGGGTAGTCATCGCCTTGCTCCAGGGTCAGGTTGCTCAGATCACCGCCGACTTGGCGGCGCGCAGGATACGGTCGGACAGTTCGCCATCGCCCAGGGCACGGGCCACAGCCAGGCCACCCACCATCAGGGCGAAATCGGCGAGCGCCTTGTCGATGTCTTCGGGTCGATCGACCATCTGTGCGGTCATCAACTCGATGTGTTCGGCCAACACATTGCGAAACGCCTCCGGCAGGCGTTGCATCTCGCTCAGTGCATTGGGAATCGGGCACGCCTGCACCTCGGAATCACGGTGCTTGCGCGACAGGTAGAAAGCCGCCACCAGGGCCCGGCGCTCGGCGCCGTCAAGGGCGGGATCGAGCTGGGCGAGCAAGGCGCGGCGCTCGCCGAGCAACTGGCTGAACGCCTCGAGCATGAGCTCGTCCTTGCTGTCGAAGTGGGCATAGAAGCCGCCGACCGTCAGCCCCGCGGCGCCCATGACCTGGCTGACGCTCGGCTCGGCCGGCCCCTGTTGCACCAGCGCGCTGCGGGCGGCATCGAGGATGCGTTCGCGAGTCTTGCTCTTCTTGTCGCTCATGGCTCACCTCAAAACATTATGGTCATCATATTATATTCATAATATTTTCTGGCAAGCGGAATCTACGGCCATTGATCGGCGCAGCGACAGTTTTCGGGAGGCAGAAAAAACAAAAGGCCCATTCAATAATCGAATGAGCCTTATAAGTCCTGCAAAACGCAGGTAAAAAAATTGGCGTCCCCTAGGGGACTCGAACCCCTGTTACCGCCGTGAAAGGGCGGTGTCCTAGGCCACTAGACGAAGGGGACTTTAACCTTCGTGCCGACTCGCTGCTGCGAATCGTGGCAAATTGGTGGAGCTAAGCGGGATCGAACCGCTGACCTCCTGCATGCCATGCAGGCGCTCTCCCAGCTGAGCTATAGCCCCGAGTAAAACAAATAACTCACCGATCTGGATGATGAGCTATTCAACGCCCGCAAACGCGGGTAAAAGTGGCGTCCCCTAGGGGACTCGAACCCCTGTTACCGCCGTGAAAGGGCGGTGTCCTAGGCCACTAGACGAAGGGGACGTAACCTTCGTGCCGACCCGCTTTCGCGAATCGCGGCAAAATTGGTGGAGCTAAGCGGGATCGAACCGCTGACCTCCTGCATGCCATGCAGGCGCTCTCCCAGCTGAGCTATAGCCCCGGATTTCTAGCCTCGCGGCCCAGCGACATTTTAAACATCGCTTGTGTGAAACTGGCGTCCCCTAGGGGACTCGAACCCCTGTTACCGCCGTGAAAGGGCGGTGTCCTAGGCCACTAGACGAAGGGGACGAACCTTCTTACCTTCAAGACCCGTTTGCTGTAACCGGTCTTGCCTGACGGCCTTGGCCATCAGTCGGAATTTGGTGGAGCTAAGCGGGATCGAACCGCTGACCTCCTGCATGCCATGCAGGCGCTCTCCCAGCTGAGCTATAGCCCCACAATGTCGCTTTGAACCGAAGCGCTGGCTGGGTGCCTGGCGTTTCGTTTTCGTTCATCGCTGTGGACGGGGCGCATATTAAGATCGGATTGCAGGGCTGTCAAACGAATTTTTGAAAATATTCAAAATTTTTTTCACAGATAACAATCACTTACCGCCCTGCCCTGCTGCTACCGATTACTTGGCCGCGAGGGAAATGCCTGTGGGAGCGGCCTTGCGTCGCGAAAGGGCCGCACAGCGGCCCCGGCGATTATTGCGTGGAAGCTAAATTCGCGGGACCGCGTTGCGGTCCTTTCGCGACGCAAGGCCGCTCCCACAAGGTTCAGCGACCGCCTTCAGTACGCCATCAGGCGATATTCGCCAGCAGCTTCTCCCACTCCTTGTTTTCCTTCTTCGACACGCCACCGAGCAGGTCGATGGCCTGGCGCAGGCGGTAGCGGGTCAGGTCGGGACCGAGGATTTCCATGGCGTCGAGCACCGACACCGAGCTGGCCTGGCCGGTGATGGCGGCGAACATCAGCGGCATGGCATCGCGCAACTTGAACTCCAGCGACTCGACCACGGCCTGGATACAGCCGGTGATGCGGTCCTTTTCCCACTGACGCAGGCTTTCCAGCTTCCACAGGATCAGCTGCATCACCTGGCGTACCTGATCGGCCGACAGCTTCTTGCTCTCGAACAGCTTGGCGTCGAGCTTGAGCGCGCCCTCGAAGAAAAAGCCTCCCAACGGGGCAACCTGGCTGAAGGTCTCGACCCGGCCTTGCACGTGCGGGGCGATCTTCATCATGTAGTCGCTATTGAACGCCCACTTCTGCACGCGCGCGGCGAACTCTTCCACCGGCAGCTCACGCAGCCACTGGCCGTTCAGCCAAGACAGCTTCTCGATGTCGAAGATCGGACCGCCCAGGGAGATGCGCGACAGGTCGAAGTGCTCGACCATCTCGGCCAGCGAGAACTTCTCGCGCTCGTCCGGCATCGACCAGCCCATGCGGCCCAGGTAGTTGAGCATGGCTTCAGGCATGAAGCCCATGCGCTCGTAGAAGGTCACCGAGGTCGGGTTCTTGCGCTTGGACAGCTTGCTCTTGTCGGGGTTGCGCAAAAGCGGCATGTAGCACAGCTTGGGCTGTTCCCAGCCGAAGTACTCGTACAGCTTGATCAGCTTGGGCGCCGACGGCAGCCACTCTTCGCCGCGCAGCACGTGGGTGATGCCCATCAGGTGGTCGTCGACCACGTTGGCCAGGAAGTAAGTCGGCAGGCCGTCGTTCTTCATCAGCACCTGCATGTCCATGCGGTCCCACGGAATCTCGACATCGCCACGGAGCATGTCCGGCACGACGCAGACGCCTTCGCTCGGCACCTTCATGCGGATCACATGCGGCTCGCCAGCGGCCAGGCGGCGCTGCACTTCCTCGTCGCTCAGCAGCAGGGCGCGGCCATCGTAGCGCGGGGTTTCGCCGCGGGCCATCTGCTCGGCACGCATCTGCTCCAGCTCTTCGGCGGTGCAGAAGCAGTAGAAGGCGTGGCCGGCGTCGACCAGTTGCTTGGCGTACTTGGCGTAGATCTCGCCACGCTCGCTCTGCCGGTATGGACCGTGCGGGCCGCCCACGTCCGGGCCTTCGTTCCACTCGATGCCGAGCCAGCGCAGGGCGTCGAAGATCTGCTGCTCGGACTCGCGGGTGGAGCGCAACTGGTCGGTGTCTTCGATCCGCAGGATGAACTCACCGCCGTGCTGCTTGGCGAAGCAGTAGTTGAACAGGGCGATGTAGGCGGTGCCGACATGGGGGTCGCCGGTGGGCGATGGCGCGATACGCGTGCGAACGGTGGTCATGGAGAGTCTCGAACAAAGAGAAACAAAGGCGGGATGTTAGCAGGGAGCAGGTACCGGGCTCCAGCAATGGCGCGATCGTCACTTGTGAGGGGACTGCCGAGCGCTGTTAAATTTGCTTACATTCTCGCAACGACAGCCTCCCATGCCCACTCCACTCAAACGCCGCCTGCTGGTCTTCATCTCCCTGGTGCTGCTGGTCGGCCTCGCCTTCCTGGCCCACTGGTACTTCAAGGGGCGCTTCTTTGAGAGCACCGACAACGCCTATGTCCAAGGCGAGATCACCCGCATCTCCAGCCAGCTGGGCGCGCGCATCGAAGAGGTGCGGGTCGAGGACAACCAGCACGTGCGCAAGGGCGACCTTTTGGTGCGCCTGGAAGCCGCCGACTTCGAACTGGCCGTCGAGCGCGCCCGCGCGGCCCTGGCCACCCGCGAGGCGGAACTGGCCCAGGCGCGTAGCCGCCTGACCCAGCAAGGCAGCCTGATCGCGGCCGGTCAGGCCCAGGTGGCCGCCAGCCAGGCCACCCTCGACCGCTCGCAGTTGGACCTCAACCGTGCCCAGGCCCTGCGCAAGCCCGGCTTCGTCTCCGAAGAGCGGGTCACCACTTTGTCGGCGGAAAGCCATGTCGCCCGCTCGCAGGTAGACAAGGCCCAGGCTGACCTCAAGGGCCAGCGCCAGCAGGTCGATGCCCTGAACGCCGAACTCAAACGCCTCGATGCGCAAATCGCCAATGCCCGCGCCGACCTGGCCCAGGCCGAGCTGAACCTGACCCGCTGCGCGATTCACGCGCCGATCAGCGGCACCATCGGCCAGCGCAACGCCCGCAACGGCCAGGTGGTGCAGGCCGGCGCCTACCTGTTGTCGATCGTCCCCGACGAGGACATCTGGGTACAGGCCAATTTCAAGGAAACCCAGATCGGAAGGATGCACCCCGGGCAGCACGCCGAACTGCGGTTCGACAGCTACCCCGATACCCCGATCGAAGGCCGCGTGAACAGCCTGTTTGCCGCTTCCGGCGCGCAGTTCAGCCTGTTGCCGCCAGACAACGCCACCGGCAACTTCACCAAGGTGGTGCAGCGCATTCCGGTCAAGCTGACCTTCGCCGCCGACAACCCGCTGCATGGGCGCATCCGCCCGGGCATGTCGGTCACCGCCACGGTCGACCTGCGCGATGGGGATACCGATGGCCGGTGACGCGCCGCTGCGCCCCACCGCGGAGCCGACCCGGCGCGACTGGATCGCGGTGATGAGCGTGATGCTCGGCGCCTTCATGGCGGTGCTGGACATCCAGATCACCAACTCTTCGCTCAAGGACATCCAGGGCGCGCTGTCGGCGACCCTGGAAGAAGGCTCGTGGATCTCCACCTCCTACCTGGTGGCCGAGATCATCATGATCCCGCTGACCGCCTGGCTGGTGCAGCTGCTCTCGGCCCGGCGCCTGGCGGTGTGGGTGTCGCTGGGCTTCCTGGTGTCGTCGCTGCTGTGCTCGATGGCCTGGAACCTCGAGAGCATGATCGTGTTCCGCGCCCTGCAGGGTTTCAGCGGTGGCGCGCTGATCCCGCTGGCGTTCACCCTGACCCTGATCAAGCTGCCCGAACACCACCGCGCCAAGGGCATGGCCATGTTCGCCATGACCGCCACCTTCGCCCCCTCCATCGGCCCGACCCTGGGCGGCTGGCTGACCGAGAACTGGGGCTGGGAGTACATCTTCTACATCAACATCCCGCCGGGGCTGGTGATGATCGCCGGCCTGCTCTACGGGCTGGAGAAGAAGGAAGCGCACTGGGAACTGCTCAAGAGCACCGACTACGCCGGCATCGTCACTCTTGGCCTGGGCCTGGGCTGTCTGCAGGTGTTTCTCGAGGAGGGGCATCGCAAGGACTGGCTGGAGTCGAACCTGATTGTCAGCCTGGGCAGCGTCGCCCTGCTCAGCCTGATCCTGTTCGTGATCCTGCAGTTCTCCCGCCCGCACCCGCTGATCAACCTGCGAATCCTCGGCAACCGCAACTTCGGCCTGTCGAGCATCGCCAGCCTGGGCATGGGCGTCGGCCTGTACGGGTCGATCTACTTGCTGCCGCTGTACCTGGCGCAGATCCAGGGCTACAACGCCCTGCAGATCGGCGAGGTGATCATGTGGATGGGCGTGCCACAGCTGTTCCTGATCCCGCTGGTGCCGCAGCTGATGAAGGTGATCCCGCCCAAGGTGCTGTGCGCCCTGGGTTTTTGCCTGTTCGGCGCGGCCAGTTTTGGCTCCGGGGTGCTCAACCCGGACTTCGCCGGGCCGCAGTTCAACCAGATCCAGGTGATTCGCGCCCTTGGCCAACCGATGATCATGGTGACCATCTCACTGATTGCCACGGCCTATATCCAGCCCCAGGACGCGGGCTCGGCGTCGAGCCTGTTCAACATCCTGCGCAACTTGGGCGGCGCCATCGGCATCGCCTTGCTGGCGACGCTGCTGGATGCGCGGACCAAGGAATACTTCGACTACCTGCGCGAGGCGGTGGTGCCGAACAATCCGCAGGTGGCGGAGCGTCTGGCGCAGTTGGCGGAGCGGCTGGGCAGCGAAAACGCGGCGCTGGGCAAGCTGTCGGAGATCACCCACCAGCAGGCCTTGATCATGGCCTACAACGATGCCTTTCATTTTGTCGGGATCGGGCTGGCGGTGAGCATGTTGGCGGTGCTGCTGACGCGCACATTGCCGCAGGGGTTGAAGGCGGGTGAGGCGCATTGATCGAGTCACGCCTTGACCTGTAGGAGCAACTGTCTTGCTCAACTGCTAAAGCTAGCGCGATCCCTGTGGGAGCGTAGCCCGAAGGGCTGGGCAATCTCCTACAGTGATTGCGTAGGGCTTTAGCTGGCCAACAGGCGCTCGCGCAGCTTGCCGATTTCGTCGCGCAACTGCGCGGCGGCCTCGAACTCCAGATCGCGGGCGAACTGGAACATCTTTTCTTCCAGCTGCTTGATGCGCTTGGTGATCTGCGCCGGGGTCTGCAGCTCGGCCTCGTAGCGCTCGGCCTCCTCCGCCGCCTTGGCCATGCCCTTGCGCTTCTTGCTCCGCGCTCCCGGCACCGTGGCGCCTTCCATGATGTCGGTGATGTCCTTGACCACGCCCTTGGGCACGATGCCATTGGCTTCGTTGAACGCCACCTGCTTGGCCCGACGCCGCTCGGTCTCGTCGATGGCCCGCTGCATGGAGCCGGTGATGTTGTCGGCGTAGAGGATCGCCTTGCCGTTGAGGTTGCGCGCGGCACGACCGATGGTCTGGATCAGCGAGCGCTCGGAACGCAGGAAGCCCTCCTTGTCGGCATCGAGGATCGCCACCAGCGACACCTCGGGCATGTCCAGGCCCTCGCGCAGCAGGTTGATCCCCACCAGCACGTCGAAGGTGCCCAGGCGCAGGTCGCGGATGATCTCGACCCGCTCGACGGTGTCGATATCCGAGTGCAGGTAGCGCACCCGCACATCGTGGTCGGCCAGGTAATCGGTGAGGTCCTCGGCCATGCGCTTGGTCAGCGTGGTGGCCAGCACCCGCTCGCCCACGGCCACGCGCTTGCCGATCTCCGACAACAGGTCGTCCACCTGGGTCAACGCCGGGCGCACCTCGACCTGCGGATCGACCAGGCCGGTCGGCCGCACCACCTGCTCCACCACCCGCCCGGCGTGCTCGGCCTCGTAGGGGCCGGGCGTGGCGGAGACGAAGATGGTCTGCGGGCTGACCGCCTCCCATTCGTCGAAGCGCATCGGCCGGTTGTCCAGTGCCGACGGCAGGCGGAAGCCATACTCCACCAGGGTTTCCTTGCGCGAGCGATCGCCCTTGTACATGGCGCCGACCTGGGGAACGCTGACGTGGGATTCGTCGATCACCAGCAGCGCGTCATCGGGCAGGTAGTCGTAGAGCGTGGGCGGCGGCGCGCCGGCCGGGCGTCCGGAGAGGTAGCGCGAGTAGTTCTCGATGCCATTGCAGTAGCCCAGCTCGAGGATCATCTCCAGGTCGAAGCGGGTGCGCTGCTCCAGGCGCTGGGCCTCCACCAGCTTGTTGTGCGAATTCAGGTACTCCAGGCGCTCCTTGAGCTCCTCCTTGATCCCGTCCACGGCCTCGACCAGGGTTTCCCGCGGGGTCACGTAGTGGCTCTTGGGGTAGAAGGTGAACCGCGGCAGCTTGCGAATCACCTCGCCGGTCAGCGGGTCGAAGGCGGCGATGTTCTCCACCTCGTCGTCGAACAGCTCGATGCGGATCGCCTCCAGGTCCGATTCGGCCGGGAAGATGTCGATCACGTCGCCACGCACGCGGAAGGTGGCACGGGCGAAGTCCATCTCGTTGCGGGTGTACTGCAGGTCGGCCAGGCGCCGCAGCAGGGCGCGCTGATCGAGTTTGTCGCCGCGGTCGACGTGCAGGACCATTTTCAGGTAGGTCTCAGGACTGCCCAGGCCGTAAATGCACGAGACGGTGGTGACGATAATCGCGTCGCGCCGCTCCAGCAGCGCCTTGGTCGCCGACAGGCGCATCTGCTCGATGTGATCGTTGATCGACGCGTCCTTCTCGATGAAGGTGTCCGACGACGGCACATAGGCTTCGGGCTGGTAGTAGTCGTAGTAGGAGACGAAGTACTCCACCGCGTTGTTCGGGAAGAACGCCTTGAACTCGCCGTACAACTGCGCAGCCAGGGTCTTGTTCGGCGCCAGCACCATGGTCGGGCGCTGCACCTGCTGGATGACGTTGGCGATGCTGAAGGTCTTGCCCGAGCCGGTGACCCCGAGCAGGGTCTGGTGCGACAGGCCCGCGTCGATGCCCTCGACCATCTGGCGAATGGCCTCGGGCTGGTCGCCGGCCGGCTGGAATCGGGTGACGAGCTGGAACTCGGACATGACGGACCTCGTGGATGTCGCGGCAACTGTAAATTTAGCCAGTAGTCTATACCCAAATGCGCGCCCTGGGCGCGGCATTCAAGGCCGACGTGTGAACGTTCATGTCAATGGACCGGGCAATTCGACCAATGGTCGAAAAATATTTGCGCAAACAGCCGGAAAAGCTGCGCCAGACTGTCGCAGTGACCGGTCGGTATCACTATACTGACTCCCCGTTTGCGCACCGCTTCAGTGCCTTCGGCTGGAGCGTGGCGACCCCTATCACTCTCCTATCAGAGCCAAGGTAACAATGAGCCTGTTTTCCGCTGTCGAGCTGGCACCCCGCGACCCTATCCTGGGCCTCAACGAAGCATTCAACGCCGACCCACGCACCGACAAGGTGAACCTGGGCGTGGGCGTCTACTGCAATGAGGAAGGCCGCATCCCGCTGCTGCGCGCGGTGATCGAGGCCGAGACCGCCCGTGCCGCCCAGCACGCCTCCCGCGGCTACCTGCCGATCGACGGCATCGCCCAGTACGACCAGGCCGTGCAGAAGCTGATCTTCGGCGCCGAGTCGCCGCTGCTGGCCGCCGGCCGCGTGGTCACCGTGCAGGCCGTGGGCGGCACCGGCGCGCTGAAGATCGGCGCCGACTTCCTCAAGCGTCTGCAGCCGGGCGCCGTGGTGGCCATCAGCGATCCGAGCTGGGAAAACCACCGTGCCCTGTTCGAGAGCGCCGGCTTCCCGGTACAGACCTACCGTTACTACGATGCCGCCAGCCACGACGTCAACCGCGCCGGCATGCTCGAGGACCTGAACAAACTGCCAGCCGGCTCGGTCATCGTCCTGCACGCCTGCTGCCACAATCCAACCGGTGTCGACCTGTCGCTGGACGACTGGAAGAATGTCCTGGAAGTGGTCAAGGCCAAGGGCCACATCCCGTTCCTGGACATGGCCTACCAGGGCTTCGGTGCCGGCATCGACGAAGACGCCTTCGCCGTGCGCCTGTTCGCCGAATCGGGCCTGGAGTTCTTCGTATCCAGCTCGTTCTCCAAGTCGTTCTCGCTGTATGGCGAGCGCGTCGGCGCGCTGTCGATCGTCACCGCCTCGAAAGACGAAAGCACCCGCGTGCTGTCGCAGGTCAAGCGCGTGATCCGCACCACCTACTCCAACCCGCCGACCCACGGCGCCAGCATCGTCGCCGCCGTGCTCAACAGCCCCGAGCTGCGCCAGATGTGGGAAACCGAGCTGGCCGAGATGCGCGAGCGCATCCACGGCATGCGCAAGCAGATGGTCGAGCTGCTGGCCGAATACGGCGCCAAGCGCGACTTCAGCTTTGTCGGTCGCCAGTGCGGCATGTTCTCCTACTCGGGCCTGACCGTGGAGCAAGTGGCGCGCCTGAAGAACGAGTTCGGCATCTACGCCCTGGACACCGGCCGCATCGCGGTCGCCGCCCTGAACCAGAGCAACATTCACGTGGTCACCAAGGCCATCGTCGAAGTGCTGTAACTGCTTGATTGTCTTGGGGGAAGCTTGACTTCCCCCGGGCAATCGGTAAGATACGCGCAGATTCCGCGATAGCTCAGTCGGTAGAGCAAATGACTGTTAATCATTGGGTCCCTGGTTCGAGTCCAGGTCGCGGAGCCAAATACTGAAAACCTCCAGATGCGCAAGCACTGGAGGTTTTTTATTGCCTGCGATTCAGGGCTTGGGCAAGGGCTCGGTCACCGGCTTGCCCTCCTCCACCAGGCTCCAGACCAGCAGCTTGGCCGGCGCGCGCTTGCTGGCATTGCGCGACACGCTGTGCACGGTGCCCGGCGCCTCGTACCAGAACTCGCCGGCCTGGTAGGTTTTCTCCGGCTCGTCGTTGAGTTTGGAGGTCACCGCTCCTTCCAATACATAGGCCATGACCGCTCCCGGATGCTGGTGGGCGGGCGACGCCTGGCCGGGGCCATAGCTGACCATGAGCATTACAGCTCTCTTGCCTGGGGCATTGGTCGGGAGCTGCTCCTGCAGAATCCTGACCTGATCGGGTTTCTCGCCGTGGGCCCAGGCAGGTGACAGTAGTGCGAGCAGGCTTGACGTCAACAGCACAACGGCTAGATGGATGAATCGCATGGGGCTTCTCCTGAGGGATATCTACCTGCAGGTTAAGCCCAGGTTTGTGAGCGGCAAATGGCCAATTCGCGGGAAAAACGGGAGGCCGATTGGGGAATCACACCCTCAGTAAATGAATGCGGAAGTGTCAGATTTTTTGTGTGCGGGCCGGTAACGGCCTGCCGTCAGGCAGGCCCTGACTTTCACCAGGTCGGCCTGATGAACCGATCTCCGTACAAAATCGCGAATTGATTCATCGCACTTTTCCAATCATGCGCCGCTGAGCCCCAGTTCGCCGTGATGTTTCGCAGCCCCAGCCAGATCAGCTTGGTAGCTGCATCATCGTTCGGGAAATGGCCTCGGGTCTTGATGATCTTGCGCAGCTGGGCATTGATACTCTCGATGGCGTTGGTGGTGTAGATCACTTTCCGGATGGCTGGTGGGAAGACAAAGAAGGGAATCACTCGATCCCAGGCGCGTCTCCAGGCCGCAACGACCGTTGGATACTGCTTGCCCCAGGGCCCGTTTTCAAACTCATCGAGTGCCTGCTCAGCCGCTTCGGCGTTGATGGCCTGGTAGATCGGCTTGAGCGCCTTGGCCAGTGCCCGCCGCTTGTCCCAGGCTGCAAAGTCCAGGCTGTTGCGGATCAGGTGCACGATGCACGTCTGCAGCGTCGTCTCTGGAAACACGGCGCTGAGAGCCTCTGGCATGCCTTTGAGGCCATCGGTCACGGCAATCAGCACATCCTCGACACCACGTGTCTTGAGATCGTTAAAGACCTTCATCCAGAACTTCGCACCCTCGGTGTTCTCGATCCAGATGCCCAAGATATCGCGCGTCCCGTCGGGTAGAACGCCCAGCGCCAAGTAAATGGCCTTGTTGCGCACCAAGCCTTCTTCGCGGATCTTCACCCGCAGTGCATCGAAGAAAATGACCGGGTACATGGGCTCCAGTGGCCGCTGCTGCCACGCGCCAATTTCTTCCATGACCTCGTCTGTCACAGAGCTGATGAAGTCGGGTGAGACCTCTGTTCCATACTGCTCGGACAGAAAGGCTCGGATCTCTCTGACCGTCATGCCACGGGCGTACATGGCGATGATCTTGTCATCGAAACCGGTGTACCGCCGCTCATGCTTGGGGATGAGAATGGGCGCAAAACTGCCGTCTCGGTCACGAGGAATTTCCAGCCGCAGCGGGCCATCGCCGGTCAAAACCGTCTTGCCACTCTTGCCGTTACGCTGGTTGGTTTCATCCTCTGGGCGCTGCGCGCCCGGCGGATAACCCAGGTGGTGGCCAAGTTCGGCGTGCAGAGCGCGTTCGATCAAGGCCTTCTTGAACGCCGCAGAGGCATCCTCGATAGCCTCTGCGGTCACGGCATTTTTCAAGGTAGTTGTCGCGTCAACCGTCTAACTATGCCGCCATTTTCTCGTTCTGTTGCTCTCGATCCGGGTTCAACAACACGGTGCCGATCGGTTCCCAGTTACGCGTCCGGCCTGACCACCGCTCCGGTTTGTTTTCCTTGGCTCGTTCGTACAACTCATGTCGCCGGGCCAAGACCTGATGGTCCAGCCCTCGATGCCGCTCAGCCGGTGTGACGAACCGGATGCGGCTATGTCGGTGCTCGTTGTTGTACCACCGCATAAAATTCCTCACCCAAGCCCGAGCAGCATCCAGACTGGCAAAACCATCCAGCGGCCATTGCGGGCAGTATTTCAGCGTTCTAAACAGCGACTCCGAGTAGGGATTGTCGTTGCTCACACGCGGTCGGCCCCGCGAAGGCGTGATGCCCAGGTCGTACATCTTGCTCAGCAGCGTCACCGATTTCATCGGCGCTCCGTTGTCCGAGTGCAGCACCAGCGGTTCGTGTAAACACTGCTCACCGATCACGCTGCGTTGCAGCAGCGCGGCGGCTTTTTCACCGCTTTCCGCGTCGTAGACCTCCCAGCCCACGGCCTTGCGGCTGTAAATATCCTCGATCAGATAGAGGTAGTAATACTTTCCGCGTATCGGCGAGGGCAGATACGTGATGTCCCACGACCACACCTGATTGGGCGCTTTGGCCGCATGCGTTGTCGGTGCTGCGTGCCTTCTGGGCCGCTGGCTGCGGCCTCGATGTTGTTGTTGGCCTGCCGCACGTAGAACGCGATAAAACGTCGCCTCCGACGCCACATAACGCCCTTGATCGGCCAGCCGCGGCACGATCTGGCTCGGCGGCAAGTGGGCGTACTCCGGGCTGTTACACAGCGTCACAATGGTCTGACGCTCGACTTCGCTCAGTGCATTTCGCGGTGTTGGCCGTGTGACAATCGTTCGGGCATCGGCCTGGATAACCTCTGTTTCAGTCCAACGTTGCAAAGTCCGCAGCGATAGACCGATTTCCTGGCACGCCCTGATTTTTCTGGCTCCTGCCGCCACCGCGCTACCCAGCCAGGCAACGATTAACTGGCGCTCTGGCAAAGATGTTAGTTGTCCTCGTTGTCGTTCGTCCCCCAGTAGTCGTTGAGCTTTTTTCGCAGCACCAACAACGCGGCTGTTTCAGCGAGCGCCTTGTCTTTGCGGCGCAGTTCGCGCTCAAGTTCCTGGATGCGTTTCTTGTCCTTGCGAGATTGCTCGCGATCTTCTTTTTGCTGAGCCTTTGTCGATTTCTGGCCGGTGATAAAAGCTTGTCGCCAAGCCGTGATTTGTTCGGGGTAAAGACCTTTGCGGCGGCAATACTCGCCGAGGTCGATCTCGGACAAACCGGCGGCTTCAAGCACGACAGCAAACTTGGTTTCGGCTGACCAGTTCTCGGTCAACGGCTTGTTTTCGGACACTGCATTTCCTTCAGAACTGAGCTGCTTGCGCCAGTTGGACAAAGACATTTCGCTGACCCCTTCGCGCCGGGAAACCTCGGCCATCGACAGGTTCAGCGGGGGAAGCAGCATTTTAAGTAATGCGGCTCTGCGTTCAGGTGAATAGTACGGCACGACCAGTCTCTTTCCGCCCCCGATATGCTTTTTTAGGAAAAATCGGAGAGGCGACAACTATCCTGACACCGGGGGGTCATCAGGCCCTCACCGAACTGCTCCAGCAGCTCTTTGGGGATTTTGGGCAGGTCACGCAAGGGTTTCTTTTTGGTTGGCATACATGCACCTCTTACTCATGTTATGCCCGAACACAAAATTTCTGACACCCTCATGAATGCGCGCACAACGCTTGAAACCACAATCATTCCAGCAACTCAAACAAAAACCACACCCCGCAAATAAAGCGCCCCCCGCCCACTGATAATCACCCGCCCATTCCCCGGCAAATCACACTGCAACTGCCCCTTGCGCCCCCCACCCTGCTCACAGCGCAAGCTGCTCTTGCCCAACCGCTGCGCCCAGTAGGGCGCCAAGGACGTATGCGCCGACCCGGTCACCGGATCTTCATTGACCCCCACCCGAGGCCCAAACCACCGCGTGACGAAATCAAACCCCCGCCCCGCCGCCGTCACCGCAATCCCCCGTACATCAAACGCCGACAACGCCACGAAATCCGGCTTGAGCCCCTCGATCAGCGAGACATCGTCAATCACCAGTACATAATCGTCGGTCCGGTACAACGCCCGAGCCTCACTTAACCCAAGCGCCTCCAACAACCCCGCCGGAATTTCCACGGCCTCCGGCTGCTTGGCCGGGAAATCCATCGCCAGCAGGCCATCGGCATCACGCCGAACCCGCAACTCCCCGCTACGGGTATTGAACCGCAACACCTCGGCCTGCTCGCCCAACTGCTCGAACAACACCCATGCCGCCGCCAACGTCGCATGCCCACACAGGTCAACCTCCACCGCCGGCGTGAACCAGCGCAGGTCGAACGTTTCACCGTTACGCACGAAGAACGCCGTCTCGGACAGATTGTTCTCTTCAGCAATGCGTTGCAGCACCTCGTCGGGCAGCCACTGCTGCAATGGAATCACCGCTGCGGGATTGCCGCCGAACGGCTCGGATGAAAACGCGTCGACCTGGAAAATCTCAAGTTGCATGTACAAACTCCTCAGGCCCGGCACCGCGCCGGGCGGACTTCAAAAAGGATTCAACCGCGAACCGGCGTCAACACCGGCTCGCCGGCAAAGAATGCCTGCAGGTTACGCAGTACCAGGGCCACGGTATCGCGCGCCGCTTCCGGCGACTGCCCCGCCACATGCGGGGTCAGCACCGTGTTGCCCAGCGCCTTGAGCGCATCGGGCACCGCAGGCTCGTCATCGAACACATCCAGCGCGGCCCCCGCGATCACGCCCCGCTCCAGCGCAGTGACCAACGCCGTGGTATCCACCACGCTGGCCCGGGCAATGTTGACCAGGTACCCCTCGGCGCCCAAGGCCTCCAGTACCGAGCCATCGACCAGATGCCGGGTGCTACTGCCACCCGGCGTCGCGACCACCAGGATGTCCACGGCTTCGGCCAGGTGCAACGGGCTGTCGTACCAGGTGTAGGGCTGGCCCCGACGAGGCGTGCGGCTATGGTAGCTGACGTGCATGTCAAAGCCCTGGCTCGCACGGCGGGCGATGGCTTGGCCGACCGCGCCCAGGCCGATGATGCCCAGCCGCTTGCCGCTGACCGAGGGGCTGATCACCCGGTTCCATTCGCCACGGCGGGTACTGGCATCGGCACGGGGAATATCGCGCAACAGCGCCAGCAGCAGCGCCATGGCGTGGTCGGCGACGGGCCCGGCGTTGGCGCCCGCACCATTGGTGACGGTTATGCCGCGGGCCGCAGCGGCCTCGAGATCGACCTGCTCATAGCCGGCACCGATCACACAGATGATTTGAAGTTGGGTCAGCGTGGCAATTTCGTCAGCCGTGAGGCCCAGCGGGCCACGCGTGAGCACGGCATCAATCTCGCCGGCATGGCGGGCGATGGCGTCGGTGCGCATTTGCGGCGAGGGTGCGCGGATCAGGCGGTAGCCGGCCCGTTCCAAAAGCGGCAGGTAGTCATCGACGGTTTCCACCAGCACCAGGACTGTCTTGCTCATGCCACCCTCCGGTTGAATGCGAAGGGGGATTATGCCAGTTGCTTGCCCTGCGATCAGGTCAACGTTGATTACTGCCCGAACGCCCTGCCCAACCCGCCCGGCACGCCACTGCTGTCAGTGTCCTGCCACGGTCCGTTGGGACTCAGCGACCAGCTCCAGCCATTGTTCCAGCGGTAATAGGTGCGCTGGCGGTAGAAGGTGTTGGGCTGCTTCTCCAGCACATAGACCCCCAGCTTCGGGTCCCAGTGGCTAGCGCCCCCCGGCGGCGGCGCGAAGCTGGCGGAAGTGCGTGGCATCGGCTTGGGTATCGCCGCCGGCTTGCTCGGTTGCGTCCCGGGCTGGCCACCCGGCAAGGGCTTGACCACCGGCCCCTTGTGCGGCGGCGTGGTCTCGATCGGCGGCAGCGGTTCACGCTCCCCGGGCTGATGCACCGTACACGCGGAAAGACCCAGGGCCAGGGAAATCAGGGTCAGGCGGACGGTGCTGTTCATGGGGCTGCTCTCTTATGAGTCGGGACTGTCGATGGTCACATGCTGGGTGCCCTGGGTGCCGGTGGCCAGCGGGGCGCTCTGGCCCTTCCATTCACCGTGGGTGGGCTGCCCGGCGCGCGAGACGCGGGCAACCAGTTGGACTTCGGCGAAGTCCGACAGTTTCATCTGCGGCATCATCGCGTCGGCATCGGACAGTTCCACCTCGATCGGCAGCTGCGCCACGGTCACCCGCTTGGCCGCCAGCGGCATGGGTGGGCCATTGCTGGCGCGGGCGAAGATGAACACGGTGTCGTCGGGGCGCACCTTGTCCTTGAGCGCCGCTGCCAGCTCCACCCGTACCTTCAGGCGCGCCGTCTCGGCCACCTTGCCGCCCCCGGCCTTGAGCTTGTCGGCGGCGCGGTCAATGCCGCCCTGCAGCGCGTCACGGGACGCGTCGCCCTGCGGCAACTGCGCCAGTAGGCGTTGCCAGAAGTCGATGGCCTCCTGGTAGCGCTCGCCCTCGAAGGCGGCGATACCACGCAGGCCTAGGCTGGTGACCTCCTGCGGATCAGCCTTCAGCGCTTCATCGGTGAGCGCCTGCAGTTGCGCCGACCACTGTTTATCGGCGGCGAAGTACAGCGACTGCGCCCATTGTCCGAGCAACTCGGGCTGACGCCCGGCCAGGGCCACGGCGCGCTCGAAGGCCTTGGCCGCGTCGGATGGCCGCTGCTCGGCCATATAGGCACGACCAAGGAAGTACAGACCTTCGGCCGAGTCGGGCTGGGCCTGTACCGCACGCTCCAGGCGCGAGGTCATTTCCGCCATCGACTGCGGCGCGCGGGCGAACTCCTGGGTCAGTGCGACCTTGTCCGCGGCGCCGAAGTGCAGGTACAGCCCCAGGGCCATGGCCGGCACCAGCACCGCCGCCAGCAACGGCACGGCCTTGCCCAGGTGGCCCTGGCGGATCACGTCGCCACGCTCGGTATCGGCCAGCAGCTCACGGGCTGCCTCGTCACGGCCATTGGCCAGTTGTTGTTCGTCAAGAACGCCGGCCGCCTGTTGGGCAGCCAGTTCGGCGACGCGCTCCTCATAGAGCGCCACGTTGAGGGCGGTACGGTCCTGCTCGGCCTGCAGACGGCGGCGACCGCGCAGGATCGGCAGCAGCAGGAAAGCCAGGGCGGCGAGCAGCAGCAGGCCCGCGCTAAGCCAGAATTCAGTCATGGGTACGTTCTTTATCCAGCAGTTTGGCCAGACGCTCGCGTTCGTCGGCGGACAGTTCGGTGTTGCCGGCCACGGCCTGGCCACGGCGACGGCGCACGATCAGCGCCAACACCACGAAGCCTCCAACCAGGAGGATCCCCGGGCCGAACCAGAGCAGCCAGGTGCGCCCGCTGAGCGCCGGCTTGTAACGCACGAAGTCGCCATAGCGATCGACCATGAAATCGACGATCTGCTGGTTGTCCTTACCCTCGCCCAGCATGCGGAAGATCTCGCGGCGCAGGTCGGCGGCGATGGGCGCGTTGGAGTCGGCGATGTCCTGGTTCTGGCACTTGGGGCAGCGCAGTTCCTTGGTCAGTTGCTGATAGCGCTCGCGCTCGGCGTCATCGCGGAACTGGTAGGTGTCGATGGCCGCCTTGGCCACCCCGACCAGGCTCAGGCCGAGCACGGCGGCCGCCAGCCAGCGCCTCATGGCCGGGCCTCATCGACCAGCCCCTGGTACAGCGGCGCCAGCTGCTCGCGCCACACCGTGGCATCGACCACGCCCACGTGCTTGTAGCGGATGATGCCCTTGGCGTCGATCAGGAAGGTTTCCGGCGCGCCGTACACGCCCAGGTCCAGGCCCAGCGAGCCTTGCTGGTCGGCGATGTTCAGCTGGTACGGGTTGTGGAACTCAGCCAGCCATTTCAGCGCGGCGACGTTGTCGTCCTTGTAGTTGACGCCGTGGATTACCACGCCCTGCTCGGCCAACTGGTTCAGGTACGGGTGCTCGACCTTGCACGACGGGCACCAGGTACCCCACACGTTGACCAACGCCGGGCGACCGATCAGGTCGTCTTGGGTGAGGCTACGATCGCCCTGCACGCTCGCCAGCGAGAACGCCGGGAACGGCTTGCCGATCATAGCCGAAGGCAGTTCGTCGGGCTTGAGGAACAACCCCTTGTAGAGAAAGACCGCCACCAGCAGGAACACCGCCAGCGGCACCACCATGATCCAACGCTTCATGCAGTCGCTCCAGACACGCCCAGGGCCTCACGCACCCGGGTCTTGACCTTGACGCGGTAGCGTCGGTCGAGGGCCGCCAGCAAGCCGCCCAGGCCGGTCAGCAGACCGCCCAGCCAGATCCAGCGGACATAGGGTTTGATATGCACCCGCACCGCCCACGCGCCGTTTTCCAGCGGCTCGCCCAGGGCGACATACAGATCGCGAGTGAAGCCGGCGTCGATGCCAGCCTCGGTCATCATCGACTGCTGCACGGTGTACAGGCGTTTTTCAGGGTGCAGCACGGACACTTCGCGGCCATCGCGCGAGACGCGCACGGTGCCCTTGTCGGAAATGAAGTTCGGGCCTTCGAAGTGCTTGGCGCCCTCGAACAGGAAGAGATAGCCACCCAGCTCGACGGTCTCGCCCGGCGCCATGCGCAGGTCGCGTTCTGCGCTGTTGTTGCTCGACAGCACCACGCCTAGCGCGCACACCACCAGGCCCAGATGCGCCAGGTGCATGCCCCAGTAGCTGCGACTCAGGCCCGCCAACCCCTTGGCCAAACCCTTGTGACGGGTCTTGTCGAGGATGTCGCGCACGCCGCTCAGGACCACCCAGGCGGCCAGGGCGAACACGCTCAGGGCCGGCCAGTCGAAATCATCGACGATCAGCCCGGCGACCGGCGCCAGGATCGCGCTACCGACCAGCACCGGGGTCAGCATGCCGGCCAGCCATTTGCCCGGGGTGTCCTTCCAGCGCACCACCACGCCCACGCCGAGCACCACCATCAGCAGCGCCATCAGCGGCAGGAACAGGGCGTCGAAGTAAGGCGGGCCGACCGACAGCTTGGCCCCGGTCAGGGCGTCGAGCACCAGCGGGTACAGGGTGCCCAGCAGGATCATCGAGGCTGCCACCACCAGCACCAGGTTGTTGGCCAGCAGCAAGGTTTCACGGGACCACAGGGCAAAGCCCACCTGGCTCTTGACCACCGGCGCGCGCAGGGCGAACAGGGTCAACGAGCCACCAACCACGAACAGCAGGAAGATCAGGATGAAGACGCCACGGGACGGGTCGGCGGCGAACGCATGCACCGATGTCAGCACGCCGGAACGCACCAGGAAGGTCCCCAGCAGGCTCAGGGAGAATGCGGCAATGGCCAGCAACACGGTCCAGCTCTTGAACACCCCGCGTTTTTCGGTGACCGCCAACGAGTGGATCAGCGCCGTGCCCACCAGCCAAGGCATGAACGAGGCGTTCTCGACCGGATCCCAGAACCACCAGCCCCCCCAGCCCAGCTCGTAGTAGGCCCACCACGAGCCGAGGGTGATGCCCACGCCGAGGAAGGCCCAGGCGACGATGGTCCAGGGCCGCGACCAGCGCGCCCAGGCGGCATCGAGACGACCGCCCAACAAAGCGGCGATGGCGAAGGCGAAGGCCACCGAGAAGCCCACATAGCCCATGTACAGCATCGGCGGGTGGACAATCAGGCCGAAGTCCTGCAACAGCGGGTTCAGGTCGCGGCCGTCGCCCGGCACCTGCGGCAGCAGGCGCGAGAACGGGTTGGAGGTGATGATCAGGAAGCTCAGGAAACCCACGCTGATCATGCCCATCACCGCCAGCACCCGCGCCAGCATCACCTGCGGCAACTGGCGCGAGAAGATCGACACGGCGAAGGTCCAGCCGCCAAGGATCAGTGCCCACAGCAGCAGCGAGCCTTCATGGGCGCCCCACACGGCGCTGAACTTGTAGTACCAGGGCAAGGCGCTGTTGGAGTTGCTGGCGACGTAGGCGACCGAGAAGTTGTCGGTCATGAAGGCGTGGGTGAGGCAGGCGAAGGCAAACGCCAGGAAGGCGAACTGCCCCCAGGCCGCCGGCCGCGCCAGGCCCATCCACAGGCTGTCGCCGCGCCAGGCGCCGAGCAGCGGCACAGTGGCCTGCACGGCGGCAAAGCAGATCGCCAGGATCATCGCCAGCTGGCCGAGTTCGGGGATCACCAGGGCCGCATTCATGGCTTGGCCCCCGCGTCGCTGGCGGCCTGGCCGCTTTCCTTCAGGGCCTTGGTGACCTCCGGCGGCATGTACTTCTCATCGTGCTTGGCCAGCACCTCGTCGGCCACCACCACGCCATCGGCGTTGAGCTTGCCAAGGGCGACGATGCCCTGCCCTTCGCGGAACAGGTCAGGGAGGATGCCGCGGTAGGTGATCGGCACCGACTTGGTGTAGTCGGTGACCACGAAGCGCACATCGAGCGAATCGGCCGAGCGCTGCACCGAGCCTTTCTCGACCATGCCGCCGGCGCGGATGCGAGTGTCCAGCGGCGCCTCGCCGTTGGCGATCTGCGTCGGGGTGTAGAACAGGTTGATGTTCTGCTGCAGCGCGCTCAGGGCGAAGCCCACGGCGACGCCGACACCGGCCAGCAGGCCGAGGATGATGAACAGGCGTTTCTTGCGCTGCGGATTCACGGTTTGCTCTCCCGGCGCAGACGACGCGCCTCTTCTTGCAGGTAGCGGCGACGGGCCAGCAGGGGCGCGGCGACATTCAGCGCCAGCACCGCCAGGCAGATGCCGTAGGCCGACCAGACGTACAGACCATGGTGGCCCATGGCGAGAAAATCACTGAAGGACGCGAAGCTCATCGTGCCGCCTCCCGTCCGAGCTGCCCCAGCACCTCATCCTTGACCCAACTGGCTCGGGCCTCGCGCTTGAGCACTTCCAGGCGCATGCGCAGCAGCAGCACGGCGCCGAAGAAGCAGTAGAAGCCCAGCGCGGTGAGCAGCAGCGGCAGCCACATCTCCACCGGCATGGCCGGCTTTTCGGTGAGGGTGAAGGTAGCGCCCTGGTGCAGGGTGTTCCACCACTCCACCGAGTACTTGATGATCGGGATGTTGACCATGCCGACGATGGCCAGCACCGCGCAGGCCTTGGCCGCGCTGTCGCGATTGCTGATGGCCTGGCCCAGGGCGATGATGCCGAAGTAAAGGAACAGCAAGATGAGCATTGAGGTCAGGCGCGCGTCCCAGACCCACCAACTGCCCCAGGTGGGCTTGCCCCAGATCGCCCCGGTAACCAAAGCTACCGCGGTCATCCAGGCGCCGATGGGCGCCGCGCACTGCAGCGCGACATCGGCCAGTTTCATCTTCCACACCAGCCCCACCACGCCCGCCACCGCAAGCATGACGTAGCACGACTGCGCCAGCATGGCCGTCGGCACATGGATATAGATGATGCGGAAACTGTTGCCCTGCTGGTAGTCCTGGGGGGCGAAGGCCAGGCCCCAGGTGATGCCGACCAGCAGCAGCACGACGGCGCAAACGCTCAGCCACGGCAGCATGCGGCCGCTGATGGCATAGAACCATTTGGGGGAGCCCAACTTGTGGAACCACGTCCAACTCATTTTCATCAGGGTACATCCAGGGTATTGGCCGGGCTGCGGTGCCCGGGACTCGTTATTCGCCGACGCTGATCTTCAGGCCGGCCGCGATCGCAAAGGGTGCCAGTGTCACCGCCAGGGCCGTCAGGCTGGCGAGCCAGAGCAGGTGACCGGTGGCAGGCATATTCTGCAACGCCGCCTGCAACGCACCACTGCCCAGGATCAACACAGGGATATACAACGGCAGAATCAGCAACGCCAGCAGCAGCCCACCGCGTTTGAGACCGACCGTCAGCGCCGCGCCCACCGCGCCCAGCAGGCTCAACACCGGCGTGCCCAACAACAGGGAGGCGAGCAGCACCGGCAGGCAGGCGCTCGGCAGGCCCAGCATCAGTGCCAGCAGTGGCGCCAACAATACCAGCGCCAGCCCGGAAAAGATCCAGTGCGCCAGCACCTTGGCCAGCACCAGCAGGGCCAGCGGATGCGGCGAAAGCACCCACTGCTCGAGCGAACCGTCCTCGAAATCGCTGCGGAACAACCCGTCCAGCGACAGCAGCACCGCCAGCAGGGCCGCTACCCAGACCAGTCCAGGCGACAAGGTTTGCAACAATTGCGTCTCCGGACCGACCGCCAGCGGGAACAAAGCGACGACGATGGCGAAGAACACCAGCGGATTGGCCAGCTCCGCCGGACGGCGGAACAACAGGCGAGCCTCGCGGCGCAACAGCAGAAGAAATACGCTCATGCCGCCCATTGCCCCAGGTTCAGCTCGCGGTAGCCCGATGGCTTGCGTTCGAGCGTGTGGTGGGTGGTCAGCACCACGGTGCCGCCCTGCTCACAGTGGGCCGCAAGGTGGGCTTCCAGCTGTGCCACGCCCTGCTTGTCCAGGGCGGTGAACGGCTCGTCGAGGATCCACAGCGGCGGGCTGTCCAGGTACAGCCGAGCCAGGGCGACCCGACGCTGCTGGCCGGCTGACAGGGTGTGACAGGGCACGTCCTCGAACCCGCGCAGGCCGACAGCCTCCAGCGCCTGCCAGATTGCCTCGCGACCGGCCGGCCGATGCAGGGCGCAGAGCCAGGCGAGATTCTCTTCAGCGGTGAGCAAATCCTTGATCCCGGCGGCGTGGCCAATCCACAACAGGATGCTGGCCAGGGCATGACGCTGTTCGGCCAATGGCTGGCCGCCAAGCAGGATCTGCCCGGCGGTGGGTTGCATGAGCCCGGCCAGCAGGCGCAGCAGGCTGGTCTTGCCGCTGCCATTGGGGCCGGCGATCTGCAGCATGTCGCCAGGGTGCAGCTCGAAGTGCAGGTGCTCGAACAGCAGCCGCCAGTCGCGCTCGCAGGCCAGGCCCGCGGCTTGAAGGTGAAGGATCACGGTATCGCCTTATACAGTATGAGGTCTGTCACCGGTACCGACACCGATTGCAGCCTGCGTCTCAAGTCGCTCCAACCCCTGCCGTTATACTGGCAATGGCGAGCGAGCAGCATTATTGCACGCGCCAGCGCGCTGCCAAGAGGGCGGGTTCGACAGGTTGTATACAATCATGACTGAAATCAATAGTCTCAGCACACAAACTGCGGTAAGCCCCCAGGCGACCCGGGCCGCCATGACCGGCGAGCTGTTGCGCCTGCTGCAGGCCCAGCCTGGCCTGCTGCCGCCTGGAGAAACCGCCGAAGCCGAGGTTGTGACCCTGCGCCAGATCGGCCAGGAGTTCCAGATGCTGCTTCGGCTGACCCAGGCCAATGGCAACCAGACGCAAGTGCTGACCACCGCCAGTCAACCCCTGCCACCTGGCAGCCAGGTCCTGGTCAGCCAGACGGATAGCAGCCGTTTGGCGGTGATGGTGCAACAGGCCACTGCCGGCAACATCGCCACTCTGACCCGGCTGGACACCCGGGAAATGCCGGTCGGCACCCTGCTGCAGGCCAAGGTCCTGACCAGCCAGGCCCTGCCGCAGAGCTCCGGCGCGCCCACCACCTTCCGCTCGCTGGTGAGCCTGCTCAGCGGCAGCCAGGCCGGTGCCACGCTGGTCATCGACAGCCCGCGCCGGCTCCCCGTGGGCAGCCTGCTCAGCGCGCTGGTGCAGAGTGAACAGGGGCTACGCTTCGTGCCCCTGAGCGGCCGCCAGGACCAGCTGGCGGTCACTCAGCACCTGTCGACCCAGCAGAACCTCCAGGCCTCGCTGCCGGGTGTGCTCGACAGCCTGCAACGGATCGCCAGCAGCCCCGATGCAGACCCCGAACTGCGCACCAGCGCCGAGCGCCTGCTCGCCAGCCTGCCGGACGTGCGGCAACTGGGGGATGCGAAGGGCCTGGCCCAGGCCCTGAACAACAGCGGCACCTTCTTCGAAGCCAAGCTGCTAGGCGGGTTGGCCGGCGGCATCGCCCCCGACCTGAAGGCACAGCTTGTCAGGCTGGTGGCCCAGGCCCTGCCCAGCGTGCCGGGCCATCCGCCACTGACCAGTGCGCTGGCCACCAGCACCCTCGCCCAGGCCTTGCCTGGCCTGGCCCGCAGCGCACTAGGGATGCTCGGCCAAGTCAGCCCACGGCCACTGCCCAGCGTCTTCCCCCTCCCCTCGCGTCTTCTGCAGAAGCTGGAAAGTGAAGGCGACCTCCAGCAATTGCTACGCCTGGCCGCCGCCGCCATCTCCCGTCTGCAGAGCCACTCGCTGTCCAGCCTGCAACAGAGCGGCACCTTGGAGAACGGCAACCAGCAGACCACCTGGCAGACAGAGATTCCTGTGCGCCATGGTCAGGAGTTCGTGCCGCTGCAGGTCAAGTTGCAGCGCGAGGAAACACCGAAGCAGCAGGCCGACCGCGAGCGCGAGCAGCACGATCCACTGGAAGCGCTGTGGCGCATCGAACTGGCCTTCGATCTCTCACCACTTGGCCCTCTGCAGGTACAGGCGCAGTTGCTGCAAGGCAAGCTTTCCGGCCAGCTCTGGGCGCAGCAGGAAGCCACCGCGCGCCTGATCGACAGCCAGCTGGGCACACTGCGCGATCGCCTGTTGGCCCGAGGCCTGGACGTCGGGGACCTGGAATGCCACCCCGGCCTCCCCCCGCAAGGGCCACGCACGCGCCTGGAACAACGCTGGGTAGACGAGACCGCATGAAACACAAGCCACCCCGCCAGGCGATCGCCCTGAGCTACGACGGCCAGCAGGCCCCGACCCTGAGCGCCAAGGGCGACGATGAGCTGGCCGAGGCCATTCTCGCCATCGCTCGCGAGCATGAGGTGCCCATCTACGAGAATCCCGAGCTGGTGCGCCTGCTGGCGCGCCTGGAGCTGGGTGAACAGATTCCCGAAGCGCTGTACCTGACCATCGCCGAGATCATCGCCTTCGCCTGGCAACTGCGGGGCAAGGTGCCGGAGGACTTCGTCGACGCCACGCCCAGCGAGCGCGAAATCACTCCTGTACTGCCGCGCTTGCCGCATCCGGGCTGACGCAGCGGTACATATGTAGTCCCCGGTGGCCGCACAGGGGTGCGACCTTTGCCGTTACTCACTCACGCAAAGGCCCCTGCCATGACCACCGCTTATGTCAACGACGCTGGCACCCAGTTCGCCCGCCAGCACCTGAGCCATTTTCCCCGCCCGGACCGTGCCGCCGGCGACGCCATCAAGCAATGGGCAAGCGCCCGCGGCGTGACGCTCGACCCCGATCAAACCGATGTAGTCACGCTTCACTACCAACCCCATGGCGACCTGGCGAATTGGGATGGCGTGCTCGTGGCGAAGAGCACGCTGACCCAAGCCATGCTGTCCAACTGGCAAGGTGAATCGGACAACAACCTCATCGGCGGACTGTTCGGCGAACCTTGGGCCGGGCACCTACCCGGGCGCATCAGCTTGGTCGAGACTTTGCGCCCCAAGGCCTGGAACGCACCCTCCGGCGTCAACTACCAAGTGTTCAACGGCGTTTTCCGGCGCACCACGCCGCAGGTATACGGCCCCGAGACACTGCTTGGGCTGCCAGCAGAAGACCTGCAACAGTTCATCTGGAAAATGGATTTCCACGCCACCTACAAAGGCATGCTTGATCGCTACTGGGCCAACGCCGGGAACAGCCACCGCATCCTGGCCAAGATGGCCTTCATCGCCACCTGCAACAAACAGGTGGCCGAAGGCAGCCTGGACGAGGCCGGTCGCCAGCTGGCCTGGCAAGCCGCCGAACTCATGCCGCGCACCGCCACCTTTCGCATGCGCGCGCTGAACATCTATGGCTACAGCGCCACCGACCTGATCTACCTGTACGACAAGAACGCGCACACCGCACTGCTGTACGTACCCGGCAACGCCTCGGCACTGCATACCTTCGCCGGCCCCAATGCCCTGAAGGACTGGGTAGCCCAACAGTGCAAGGACCCCGTCAAACGCGAAGCCCTGGCCGGGCATTTCGGCCAGGCCGATCTGCCAGACGGCCTGGATTTCAGCGGCCTGCGCACCGCCCTGGAAGGCCTCGCCGTCTACCCGGCGGTGTACCGCCTGTCACCCAACCGCTCAGGCTTCACCACCGATGGCGCCTGGCCGCCCCGCACCTATGTCAACTATCGACCCGACACGTACAACCCCGCCATAACCGGGGACCTGTTCCAGGCGCTCGCCGAGCGCCAACGCGCACGCAGCTACCAAGATGCCGACGCGGCGATCACCAGTGACAGCGAGATCACCAAAGCCCGCTGGCGCGGCTACCTGAGCTCGGCGATCAACCTGCTCGGCCCCCTGGCTTTCGTGCTGCCGGAGCTGGCGCCCCTGTTCGCCCTGGGCGGCATCGCCCAGTTCGGCTTGGGGCTGGACGCGGCGATCAACGGCCATGGCGTGGATCAGCAAGCCTCGGGCGTAAGTGATGCCACGTTCGGCCTGTTCAACGCCTTGCCGCTGCTGCATGCCGAGGTGACCAAGGCGCCCGCGCTGTTCCGCTTCAAGTACGACGGTTTCGTCTTGCCCAGCGAGGTGAACGGCAAGCTGGGCTACCCCTTGAGCCCGATGGACCCGCCTCTGCTGCCCGCCGAAGAAGCGCTCGAGTATTTCCACCTCCCAGACCCCGTCGCGCCGCTCGAGGGTGGTGACGAGGCAACCCGTGGCGCCATCATCCGCCTGACCCAGTTCAACGGCGAGCCCGATACCCTGCGCGCAACCATCGGTGGCTACAGCGCCGATGTTGTCTACGACCTGGAGGCCAACGCCTTCGTCCAGCGCGACGACCTCAATGCGGTGGAACCGAAACGCTACATCCCTCGCGTGGCCAGCAGGAACCTGGTCCGTGCGCCGCAAGGCAGGCTGGTCACCGATGAAATGCGCACCGCGAGCCTGCGGGCCATGGGCATCGACCTGCCACTCCCGGTGAAGGTGCCGGAATTCCCCTTGGAGGCGAGCCGAAGAATCCCCGAGCAGATCCTCAGCATCTGGGTCGGCGACCGAACGATACCCGACAACCTGCTGGCCAACCTCGCCAAGAACAGCAGAACGCTAAAGCCCTCACGCTTCAGCCTGCGCCTGTACCTGTCCAACGAGTCGCCCCAGGCCTATGTGCGAAACCTCGAGCGCCTGGCCGAATACGCCCCCGACGTCATCGTGCTGCCCCTGGAGGAGCAACCCTTCTATTCCTCGTTCAAGGACAGCGCCAACTACCCGCAATACCGCGCCGCGATCGACGGCAATGGCGGCATCGCACGCCATTTCTCGTCGGCGGCGGATGTCTTGCGTTTCCCACTGTTGGACCACGAGGGGGGCTTGTACATGGACATCGACGACAGGCTACTGGCCGAGGGCGAGTACCCGGTGACGATCAACGGACGCGGCTACGGCCCGCGGGCCAAACCGATCGACGATACCTTCTTGCAGACCACCCCTGATGGCGTGCTGCTCTACCCGCCGATCGCCAACGAAAAGATGAACATCCACTGCATCTACAACACCAGCCTGATCGGCAGTCATGCCAACAACCCGACCCTGAGGGCCATCAGCGAAGAAATGCACGCTCGCTTTCAGGCCGAACCGAGGTTCTACGACAGCAAACCGGACGCCGCGCGCGACCCGGAGGGTTTCGCCCACTACGCCAATACCCTGAGCCGGCTGACCGGGCCCACCCTGCTGACCGACGTGACCGACCGCTTGCTGCCCGACCTGAAACAGCTCAGGCAAATCACCAACCTCGACTCGCTGTCCACCGTCAATTCCTTCACGTTCGTCGACCGCCTCGCCTACAAGACCGCGCTAGACCGCTACCTGCCGCTCAATGGCGTCGCCAGGATCGGCAACAACCATGCCTGGGCCAAGCCTTGAAGGTCTGACGTTGATGGTCACCCCTGAAACGACAAGGCGACCCGAAGGTCGCCTTGTGCACGCTCATTCGACGCGATGCAACTTGCTCATCAGCTGCGCCTCGGCCTGGGTCAACCCGCAGGTCTGGGTCAACTCCTCGACGCTAGCCCCCATCCCCACCAGTTTGGCGGCCTGGGCAAAGGTGACGCTGTTGGGGTCGCGTTGCTCGAGTTGCTGCAGCTTCTCGGGCAACGGCGCCACCACCGCGCGCAGCTCATGGATCGCCTCGCCCATGCGCACGGTGCCATTCTGGTAATCGTCCAGGCGCTTGGCCAGGTCCTTGATGCGCTGGTCACGCAGCGCATCGCCCTGGGCCTGCTGGGCGGCCAGCTCGCGCTGGCGCTTGCTGTAGTTGAGGAAGAACCACAAGCTCAGTGCCCAGAGCAGCGCCAGGAAGATGACAGCAACCTCGAAGATCAACTCAGATGTTCTCCAACTCGGACCACTCTTCCTCGGTCATCATCTTGTCCAGCTCGACCAGAATCAGCAGCTCGCCGTTCTTGTTGCAGACACCCTGGATGAACTTGGCCGACTCTTCGTTGCCGACGTTCGGCGCGGTCTCGATCTCCGACTGACGCAGGTAGACCACTTCGGCGACGCTGTCGACCAGGATACCGACCACTTGCTTGTCCGCCTCGATGATGACGATGCGGGTGTTGTCGGTGACTTCAGTCGGCATCAGGCCAAAGCGCTGGCGGGTGTCGATGACCGTCACCACGTTGCCGCGCAGGTTGATGATGCCCAGCACGTAGCTGGGAGCGCCCGGAACCGGGGCGATCTCGGTGTAGCGCAGGACTTCCTGCACCTGCATGACATTGATGCCGTAGGACTCGTTGTCCAGACGGAAGGTTACCCACTGCAGGATCGGATCTTCGGAACCTTGTGCAGACGACTTTTTCATTCCCCTAGCCCTCAAAATCCGCCATTGGCGGTGTGCTCTGTATTGCCGCGGCAGTAGCGGCGTTGATTCAGTTGTGTTTGGTGTTCATCTGCTTGACCGCGCCACTGGCGATCAGCTCGGCCAGTTCGGCGACATCGAGCAGCGCGCACATGTGTTCGATCACCGTGCCGGCCAGCCATGGCCGTTGGCCACGCTGGCTGCGCCACTTGATCTCGTTCGGGTCCAGGCGCAACGAACGGCTGACCTGGTGCACGGCCAATCCCCATTCGTAGCCCTGGACTGAAATCACATACTGCAGGCCCTGGCGGAAATCGTCGCGGTAGCGGTCCGGCATCACCCAGCGCGCCGTGTCGAGCACCTTGAGGTTGCCCGCCTGGCAGGTGAGGATGCCGAGGAACCAGTCCGGCTGGCCGAACAGTGGCGTCAGCTCCTGGCCGGCCAGGGTGTAGATCGAGCCCAGACACACCAGCGGTACCGCCAGGGTCAGCCCGGCAACATCGAACAGCAGGCATTCGAACGGTTCGGCGGCCCAGTCCGGACGGCCATCGACGCTGGCCGGCGGTGTTGGCGCGGCGGGTGCCGCCGTCACATTCAGCTCCACCAACGGCGCCACGGGTTCGATGGCCTGGGTCTGGCTCAGGACCGGGATGCTGGCATCGGCCACCACCTCGGTCTCGACCATGGCGACCACCGGCTCCACCACCGGCGCGGCAGGCGGCAGCACGGTCGGCAGGACCTTGGCCTGCGGCTCGGCAAAGGGCCGCGCAGCAGGTGGGGTCGGAATTATCTGGCGCTGGGCGTCTCGGGCCTGTTCCTCGCGAACCGCTGCTTCGAAGTCATCGCCGGAGGCCTGCTCGACAGGCTCCACGACAGGCGTCTCCAACTCCGCCGGCAGCTCGAACGACTCGGTGGCCTCCTGCAGCAGCCCGTCGAGGTAGGACTGCAAGGCCATCTGTGGCTTGGTGGTGATCTGCCGAGCCTGGTTCATCACGCCACCTGCAATGCGGAACGGTAGGTGAGCAGATGCTTGAGCAGCGCCCGGTAGGCGACCACGCCACGGCTCTTGCCGTCGAACTGCGAAGGCGTGACGCCGTTGCGGCTGGCGTCTCGCAGACGCGTGTCCACCGGAATGTAGCCCTGCCAGACCTGGTCGCCATAGGTGTCACGCAGCACCTTCAAGGTGCCCAGCGATGCCTGGGTGCGGCGGTCGAACAGGGTCGGCACGATCTGGTAGGGCAATGCCTGCTTGCGCGAGCGATTGATCATGCCCAGGGTGCTGACCATGCGCTCCAGGCCCTTGACCGCGAGGAACTCGGTCTGCACCGGGATCACCAGCTGCTGGCTGGCGGCCAGGGCGTTGACCATTAGCACGCCTAGCAAGGGCGGGCTGTCGATCAGGGCGAAGTCGAAATCCTGCCACAGTTGCGCCAGACTCTTGGCGATCACCAGGCCTAGGCCACTCTGCCCCGGCGACTGGCGCTCGAGCACCGCCAGCGCGGTGCTCGACGGCAGCAGCGAGATGCGCTCGTCGCTGGTCGGCAGCAGCAGTTGGCCCGGCAAACCTTCGGGCACCGTGCCCTTGTGCAGGAACAGGTCGTAGCAGCTGTGCTCGAGCGCATCGGGGTTGTGCCCGAAGTAGCTGGTCATCGAGCCGTGCGGGTCGAGGTCGACCACGACCACGCGCTTGCCCGCCTCGGCCAGCAAGCCGGCCAGGGCGATGGTGGTGGTGGTCTTGCCGACGCCACCTTTTTGATTGGCTACTGCCCAGACTCTCATCGTGCGTTGCTTCCTCCCGGTATGGCCGCCTGCCCTGCCGGGAACGGTGTGAAATTCAGTGACGGGGATTTGACGAAATCAGCCCCCGGTCGACGGTGCTGGCGAGGCTGGTGCACTTTGTGTGCCAGCCCGGCGCATCGCCGCATCCGGGGTGGCATTGGCACTGCCACTGCCGGTCAGGCTGCGGCGTACCTCCAGGTTACGCGAGATCACCAACACCACCCGGCGGTTGCGCGCACGCCCGTCGGCAGTGTCGTTGCTGGCCACCGGCTGGTACTCCCCGTAACCCACCGAGGCCATGCGCGCCGGGTTGACCCCTTCCATCGCCAGCAACCGGACGATGCTCGCCGCTCGCGCCGACGACAGCTCCCAGTTGGTCGGGTACTGGGCGGTGCGAATCGGCAGGTTGTCAGTGAAGCCTTCGACGTGCACCGGGTTGGCGAACGGCCTAAGAATCTTCGCCACCTTCTCGATGATCTCGAAGGCGACATCGCTGGGCATGGCGTCGGCACTGGCGAACAGCAGCGAGGAGTTGAGCTCGATCTCCACCCACAGTTCGTTGCCGCGCACGGTCATCTGGTTGGACTTGATCAGGTCGCCGAAGGCGTCGCGGACATCGTCGGTGATGGTCTTGAGCGGGTCGGTACTGGTCTGCGCCAGGCCCGCGTCGGTCTGCTCGCTGTCCTTGATCAGCGGCTCGGCGGGCTTGACGCTCAGCGGCCGCTCGTCACCGATAGGGATCGGCTTCATGCTGCGCTCGGGGTCATTGAAGACCCCGATCAGCGCCTGGGAAATCTGCTTGTACTTGCCCTCGTTGATCGACGAGATCGAATACATGACCACGAAGAAGGCGAACAGCAGGGTGATGAAGTCGGCGTACGAGACCAGCCAGCGCTCGTGGTTCTCGTGCTCTTCGATCTTGCGACGACGGGCCATGGCTTACTCCATGAAGCCTTGCAGCTTCAGCTCGATCGAGCGCGGGTTCTCGCCTTCGGCGATCGACAACAAGCCCTCGAGCAGCATCTCGCGATAGCGAGACTGGCGCAGGGTGATGGCCTTGAGCTTGTTGGCGATCGGCAGCAGGATCAGGTTGGCGCTGGCCACGCCGTAGATGGTGGCGACGAAGGCCACGGCAATGCCGTTACCCAGCTGCGACGGGTCGGCCAGATTACCCATCACGTGGATCAGACCCATCACCGCACCGATGATGCCGATGGTCGGCGCATAGCCGCCCATGCTCTCGAACACCTTGGCGGCCTGGATGTCGCGGGCTTCCTGAGTCAGGAAATCGACTTCAAGTATGCTGCGGATGGCCTCGGGCTCGGCGCCGTCGACCAGCAGCTGCAGGCCTTTGCGCGCATAGGGATCGGGCTCGGCGTCGGCCACGCCCTCCAGGCCCAGCAGGCCTTCCTTGCGTGCCGTCAGACTCCAGTTCACCACCCGGTCAATGCCACCGGGCAGGTCCACCCGCGGCGGGAAGAAGATCCAGCCCACGATCTGCAGAGCGCGCTTGAACGCCGACAGCGGCGACTGCAACAACGCCGCCGCCAGGGTACCGCCCAGCACGATCAATGCCGCCGGGCCGTTGATCAGCGCACCGACGTGGCCGCCCTCGAGGAAATTGCCGCCAACGATGGCGACAAAAGCGAGGATCAGGCCGATTAGGCTCAACACATCCATCAGATGCACGCCTCGACCAGGTGCTTGCCGATCTCGTCCAGGCTGTACACGGCATCGGCCAGGTTGGCCTTGACGATGGCCATGGGCATGCCGTAGATCACGCAACTGGCCTCATCCTGCGCCCACACGGTGCTGCCACCCTGCTTGAGCAGGCGTGCGCCCTCGCGACCGTCGGCGCCCATGCCGGTGAGCACCACCGAGAGCACCTTGTCGCCATAGGACTTGGCGGCGGAGCCGAAGGTGATGTCGACACAAGGCTTGTAGTTCAGGCGCTCGTCGCCCGGCAGGATCTTCACCGTGCCACGGCCGTCGACCATCATCTGCTTGCCACCCGGGGCCAGCAACGCCAGGCCCGGACGTAACACGTCACCGTCCTCGGCTTCCTTGACGCTGATCTTGCACAGCTTGTCCAGGCGCTCGGCGAAGGCCTTGGTGAAGGCCGCCGGCATGTGCTGGATCAGAACGATCGGCGCCGGGAATCCGGCGGGCAGTTGGGTCAATACCCGCTGCAGCGCCACCGGGCCACCGGTGGAGGTGCCGATGGCGACCAGCTTGTAGGGCTTGCGCTTGGGCGCCGGCGAATGCGCGGCGGCCGGTGCCGCGGCGCGGGCCGGAGCCGCCGTGCGCGCGGGCGTGGTACTGGCGAAGCTGCTGGCCGGCGCATGACTATTGGCCGGAGCCGGCGCGGCGGCGGGCGCCGGGCTGGAATAGGCGCTGAAACGGCGGTTGCTGCGCGAGATGGTATGGACCTTCTCGCACAGCAGCTGCTTGACCTTTTCCGGGTTGCGCGAGATGTCCTCGAAGTTCTTCGGCAGGTAGTCGACCGCACCGGCGTCCAGGGCGTCGAGGGTGACGCGGGCGCCTTCATGGGTCAGCGAGGAGAACATCAACACCGGCGTCGGGCAGCGCTGCATGATGTGCCGCACCGCAGTGATACCGTCCATCATGGGCATTTCATAGTCCATGGTGATGACATCGGGCTTGAGCGCCAGCGCCTGGTCGATCGCTTCCTTGCCGTTGGTCGCGGTGCCCACGACCTGGATCGTCGGGTCCGCCGAGAGAATTTCCGAGACACGGCGGCGGAAGAAACCGGAATCATCCACCACCAGGACCTTGACTGCCATAAACACTCCATTAGGCGGCGCACCCGCCAGGGCGCGCCACCGAAATCAAATACGCCGGGCGGCGTAACGCTTGAGCATGCTCGGAACGTCGAGGATCAGGGCGATCCGGCCGTCACCGGTGATGGTCGCGCCGGACATGCCCGGGGTGCCCTGCAGCATCTTGCCCAGCGGCTTGATCACCACCTCTTCCTGGCCAACCAACTGGTCGACCACGAAGCCGATGCGCTGGGTACCGACCGACAGGATCACCACATGACCTTCGTGCTGCTCTTCATGCTCGTGGTCCTGGACCAGCCAGCGCTTGAGGTAGAACAGCGGCAGCGCCTTGTCGCGCACGATCACCACTTCCTGGCCGTCGACCACGTTGGTGCGCGACAGGTCGAGGTGGAAGATCTCGTTGACGTTGACCAGCGGGAAGGCGAACGCCTGGTTGCCGAGCATTACCATCAGGGTCGGCATGATCGCCAGGGTCAGCGGCACCTTGATGACGATCTTCGAGCCCTGGCCTTTGGCCGAGAAGATGTTGATCGAGCCGTTGAGCTGGGAAATCTTGGTCTTCACCACGTCCATGCCGACGCCGCGGCCGGACACGTCGGAGATCTCGGTCTTGGTCGAGAAGCCCGGGGCGAAGATCAGGTTGTAGCAGTCCGACTCGCTCAGGCGATCGGCCGCGTCCTTGTCCATCAGGCCCTTTTCCACGGCCTTGGCGCGCAGGATGCTCGGGTCCATGCCCTTGCCGTCGTCGGAGATCGACAGCAGGATGTGGTCACCCTCCTGCTCGGCGGACAGCACCACCCGGCCCATGCGCGACTTGCCGGAGGCCTCGCGCTCGTCAGGCATCTCGACGCCGTGGTCAACGGCGTTGCGCACCAAGTGCACCAACGGGTCGGCCAGGGCTTCCACCAGGTTCTTGTCGAGGTCGGTCTCTTCACCGACCAGCTCCAGGTTGATCTCTTTCTTGAGCTGGCGGGCCAAGTCGCGAACCAGGCGCGGGAAGCGGCCGAAGACTTTCTTGATCGGCTGCATGCGGGTCTTCATGACCGCGGTCTGCAGGTCGGCGGTGACCACGTCGAGATTGGACACGGCCTTGGACATGGCCTCGTCGCCGCTGTTGAGCCCCAGGCGCACCAGGCGGTTACGCACCAGCACCAGTTCGCCGACCATGTTCATGATCTCGTCCAGACGCGCGGTATCGACCCGCACGGTGGTTTCCGCTTCGCTGGCGCCATGCTTCTCGGCGGCCGGCGCAGGAGCGCGAGCCGGGGCGGCAGGCTTGGCGGCCGCAGCCGGTGCCGCGGCGGGCGCAGGAGCCGGCTTGGCAACGGGCTTGACCTCGGCCTTGGCCGCGACAGGCGCGGCGACGGCGGCAGGCGCCTCGGCGGTGACCGCGTCACTGGAGAACTTGCCCTTGCCGTGCAACTGGTCGAGCAGGGCCTCGAATTCGTGTTCGCTGATGCTCTCGTCGCCCGCGGCGGGTGCCGCGCTGGCCACTGGCGCGGCGGCGCCTGGCAGTGCGTCGACGGCAAAAGTACCTTTGCCGTGCAACTGGTCGAGCAGCGACTCGAACTCATCGTCGGTGATCTCGTCGCTGGCCGGAGTGGCTGGCGCAGGCGCGCTGACGGCGGCATCGGCCGAGAACTGGCCCTTGCCGTGCAGCTGGTCGAGCAGCGACTCGAACTCGGCATCGGTGATCTCGTCACCGCCGCCGCTGATTTCTTCACCCTGCAGTTGCTCATGAACCTGAGCTTCAGCCTTGACCGCATCGAGCGAGTCGAGCAGTTGCTCGAACTCGGTATCGGTGATGTCGGGCTCGGCAGCCGGGGCTTCGACCACGGGCGCCGCCTCGACCACCGGGGCCGGGGCTTCGGCGCCACCGGGCTCGGCCAAGCGCGACAGCGCCGCCAGCAGCTCCGGCGTGGCCGGCGTGACATCGGTACGTTCGCGCACCTGGCCGAACATGCTGTTGACCGTGTCGAGGGCCTCGAGCACCACGTCCATCAGTTCCGCGTCAACCCGGCGCTCACCTTTGCGCAGGATGTCGAACACGTTCTCGGCAATGTGGCAGCACTCCACCAACTCATTGAGCTGAAGGAAGCCGGCGCCCCCTTTTACAGTGTGGAAACCGCGGAAAATCGCATTGAGCAGGTCCGCGTCATCGGGCCGGCTTTCCAGCTCGACCAATTGCTCGGACAGTTGCTCGAGGATTTCGCCGGCTTCTACCAGGAAATCCTGGAGGATTTCTTCATCGGCGCCGAAGCTCATTAAACGTGCTCCTTAAAAACCCAGGCTGGACAACAGATCGTCGACATCGTCCTGGCTGGACACGACGTCTTCACGCTTATCGGCATGAATCTGCGGACCTTCACCCCGAGTCGGATGTTTTTCTTGATCTTTTTCAGCGCGCAGCTGCTGGTGGTCATGTTCGATCCCGGCAAAGCGGTCGACCTGGCTTGCCATCAGCACGAGCTTGAGCAGATTGCTTTCGACTTCGGTGACCAGCGCGGTCACCCGTTTGATCACCTGGCCGGTGAGATCCTGATAATCCTGGGCCAGGACGATATCGTTGAGATGGCCGGCGACCTTCTGATTACCTTCGGCGCTGTGCGTCAGAAAACTGTCCACACGCTTGACCAACTCACGGAATTCCGGCGCTGCCACCTCACGGCGCATGAACCGCTGCCAATCGGCGGACAGGCTCTGGGCCTCGGCGGCGAGGTCGTTGAGCACCGGGGTGCAGGCCTCTGCCAGGTCCATGGTGCGGTTGGCCGCACCTTCGGTGAGGCGAACCACGTAGGAGAGGCGTTCAGTGGCGTCGGTAATCTGCGACACTTCCTCGGCCTGCGGCATGGACGGGTCGATCTGGAAGTTGACGATTGCACTGTGCAGTTCGCGAGTAAGCTTGCCAACTTCCTGATACAGCCCGCGATCGCGGGTCTGGTTCAGTTGGTGGATCAGCTGTACCGCATCACCGAACCGGCCGCGCTCGAGGCTCTCGACCAGTTCCTGGGCATGCTTCTTAAGGGTTGATTCGAACTCACCCAAAGAGTTGTTGGTTGACTCCATTGCGCCCCCCAGACGTGACTCAGCCGTTGACGCGTTCGAAGATCTTTTCGATCTTTTCTTTCAGCGCCACGGCGGTGAAAGGCTTGACCACGTAGCCGTTGACGCCGGCCTGGGCAGCTTCGATGATCTGCTCGCGCTTGGCTTCTGCGGTGACCATCAGTACCGGCAGGTGCTTGAGGCGCTCGTCCGCGCGAACAGCACGCAGCAGGTCGATACCGGTCATGCCCGGCATGTTCCAGTCGGTTACCAGGAAGTCGAAGTGTTCGCTGGTGAGCATCGGCAGTGCCGTGTTGCCGTCATCAGCCTCCTTGACGTTGGTGAAACCCAGGTCACGCAACAGGTTCTTGATGATCCGCCGCATCGTCGAAAAGTCGTCAACGATGAGGATTTTCATGTCTTTGTTCAATTAGACCTCCAAGCAGTCTTAAACGCGCTCGGCGCCGAGCGCGCACTCAATCAATTCGGCACCACAAAAAAACGACTGCATCAAACCTGGTTCAACGCGCCCGCCATTCCCCCAGGCGGCTGCGCAGACGCGCCGCGCACTGGCTGTGCAACTGGCTGACACGCGATTCGCTGACCCCCAGGACCTCACCGATTTCCTTGAGGTTCAGCTCTTCGTCGTAGTACAGCGCCAGGACCAGGCGCTCGCGCTCCGGCAGGTTGGCAATCGCATCGGCCAGGGCGGCCTGGAAGCGCTCGTCCTCCAGGTCCCGCGATGGCTCCAGCTGGCCGCTGGCTCCGTCCTCGTGCAGCCCCTCGTGTTCGCCGTCCTGCAGCAGGTCGTCGAAACTGAACAGGCGACTGCCCAAGGTGTCGTTCAGAATCCCGTAGTAATCATCGAGACTCAATTGGAGTTCGGCAGCAACCTCGTGATCTTTAGCGTCGCGCCCTGTCTTTGCTTCAACACAGCGAATCGCGTCGCTGACCATACGCGTGTTGCGGTGCACCGAGCGCGGTGCCCAGTCGCCCTTGCGCACTTCGTCGAGCATGGCGCCGCGGATGCGGATGCCGGCGTAGGTTTCGAAGCTGGCGCCCTTGCTGGCGTCATACTTGTTGGCCACTTCCAGCAGGCCGATCATCCCGGCCTGGATCAGGTCCTCGACCTGGACGTTGGCCGGCAAACGCGCCAGCAGGTGGTAGGCGATGCGCTTGACCAGCGGCGCGTAGCGCTCGATCAGCTCGTACTGAGCGTCCTTGGCGGCCTTGCTGTACATCTTGAAACCGCTCGCGTTCATAGCACCGGCCCTGCACTGGTGGGCTGCACCAGGCGCTCGACGAAGAATTCCAGGTGTCCGCGCGGGTTGGCAGGCAGCGGCCAGCTGTCGACCTTCTGCGCAATGGCCTTGAAAGCCAGCGCGCACTTGGACCGCGGGAAGGCCTCGTATACAGCCCGCTGCTTCTGCACGGCCTTGCGCACACATTCGTCGTACGGCACGGCACCGACGTATTGTAGGGCGACGTCAAGGAAACGATCCGTGACCTTGGTCAACTTGGCGAACAGGTTGCGCCCTTCCTGCGGGCTCTGGGCCATGTTGGCCAGCACGCGGAAGCGATTCATCCCGTAGTCGCGGTTGAGCAGCTTGATCAGGGCGTAGGCGTCGGTGATCGAGGTAGGCTCGTCGCACACCACCAGCAGCACCTCCTGGGCGGCGCGGACGAAGCTGACTACCGAGTCACCAATACCCGCAGCGGTGTCGATCACCAGCACGTCGAGGTTGTCGCCGATCTCGCTGAAGGCCTGGATCAGGCCGGCATGTTGGGCTGGCGCCAGGTGCACCATGCTCTGGGTGCCGGAAGCCGCCGGGACGATGCGCACACCGCCAGGCCCCTGCAGCAGCACATCGCGCAGCTCGCAGCGACCCTCGATGACATCGGCCAGGGTACGCTTGGGCGTGAGCCCCAGCAGAACGTCGACATTGGCCAGGCCCAGGTCGGCGTCCAGCAACATGACCCGGCGGCCGAGCTCGGCTAACGCCAGAGACAGGTTCACTGAAACGTTAGTCTTGCCGACGCCACCTTTGCCACCGGTCACGGCGATCACCTGTACGGGATGCATGCTACCCATGTCTGTTCTTTACCTTGTCTCGCTTGGACCCAGGCCACATGAGGGGCTGAACGTTCAAGGCCACGGTACGGCCGGGCAACCCCATGATGTAGGTACTTTGCACAGTATTCACCCTCAACCCGCACGCTTGCCAGGGTTGTGGTAGAGATCAGCGAACATGTCGGCCATGGCCTCGTCGCTGGGCTCGTCCTGCAACTGCACACTGACCGCGCGACTCACCAGCTGGTGCTTGCGCGGCAGTTGCAGGTCGTCAGGAATGCGCGGCCCATCGGTCAGATAGGCCACCGGTAGTTCATGACTGATGGCTAGGCTCAGCACTTCGCCGAGGCATGCCGTTTCATCGAGTTTGGTCAGGATGCAACCGGCCAGGCCGCAGCGTTTGTAGCTGTGGTAGGCGGCGGTGAGCACCTGCTTCTGGCTGGTGGTCGCCAGCACCAGGTAATTCTTGGCGGCGATACCGCGCCCGGCCAGGGTCTCGAGCTGCATGCGCAGCGCCGGGTCGCTGGCCTGCAGGCCGGCGGTGTCGATCAGCACCACGCGCTTGCGCAGCAGCGGCTCCAGCGCCTGGGCCAGCGACTCGCCCGGATCGACATAAGTGACCGGCACATTGAGGATACGCCCGAGGGTCTTGAGCTGCTCCTGGGCACCGATGCGGAAGCTGTCCATGCTCACCAGCGCCAGGTTGTTCGCGCCGTACTTGAGTACATAGCGCGCGGCCAGCTTGGCCAGGGTGGTGGTCTTGCCCATGCCGGCCGGGCCGACCATGGCGATGACACCGCCCTCCTCGATCGGTTCGATCTCAGGTATGTCGATCATCCGCGCCAGGTGCGCCAGGACCATGCGCCAGGCATGACGCGGCTCTTCGATCTCGGCAGTGAGGTCGAGCAGCTCGCGCGCCAAGCCGCCTGACAGACCCAGGCGCTGCAGGCGGCGCCAGAGGTTGGCCTGCTGTGGCTTGCTGCCCTGCAACTGACTCCAGGCGAGCGAACCGAGCTGAACTTCCAGCAGCTCGCGCAGACCGGTCAGTTCGAAGCGCATGGCGTCGAACAGGCGCGGATCGACCGGGGCCGGCGCTGCGGCGGCGATCGGTGCAGGCTCATCCACATGCGCTTCGATCAACGGCTCGGACGCGGTCAGCGACTGGCCGGCGAACAGCTGACGGTTGCCGCCCTCGACGGCATCGCCGCGCCCGGTCAGTTCGGCCTGGGCGGTGACGATGCGCGACTGGGTCTTGCGTAGCTCGTCCTCGAGCTCCGCATTGGGCACGCGTGGGGCCAGGGCGGACAGTTTGTAGTCCAGCGCAGCCGTCAGTTCGACACCGCCAGCGATGCGCCGGTTGCCGATGATGGCGGCGTCGGAGCCGAGCTCATCCCGGACCAGCTTCATGGCCTGACGCATATCGGCGGCGAAAAAACGCTTAACTTGCATAACCCACTACCTCAGCCGTTCGGGCCCACGGTGGCAACGATGGTGACTTGCTTGTTGTCAGGTATTTCCTGATACGCCAAAACATGCAAATTCGGTACTGCCAGGCGACCGAAGCGCGACAGCATGGCGCGGATCGGGCCGGCAACCAGGAGGATAGCCGGCTGACCCTGCATTTCCTGACGCTGGGCCGCCTCGATCAACGAGCGCTGAAGCTTTTCGGCCATGCTCGGCTCAAGAAGAACACCATCTTCCTGACCCTGCCCGGCCCTTTGCAGACTATTGAGCAAGATCTGTTCCAACCTTGGTTCCAAAGTGATCACAGGCAGCTCGGACTCAACGCCAACAATGCTTTGCACGATGGCGCGGGACAATCCGACCCGCACCAACGCCACCAGCGCGGCGGTATCTTGACTCTTTGTCGGATTGTTGGCGATGGCTTCGGCAATGCTGCGGATGTCACGCACCGGCACCTGTTCGGCGAGCAACGCCTGCAAGACCTTGAGCAGGCCCGACAAGGAAATGACACCCGGCACCACCTCCTCGGCCAGTTTCGGCGAGACCTTGGCCAGCACCTGCAGCAGCTGCACCACCTCCTCGTGCCCGATCAGCTCGTGGCAGTGCTTCTGCAGGATCTGGTTGAGGTGGGTGGCGACCACGGTGCTGGCGTCGACCACGGTATAGCCCAGCGACTGCGCCTGGGCGCGCTGGCCGACATCGATCCACACCGCCTCCAGGCCGAACGCCGGATCGCGCGAGGCGATGCCGTTGAGGGTACCGAATACTTGGCCGGGGTTGATTGCCAGCTCCCGGTCCGGGTAGATCTCGGCTTCGGCCAGGATCACGCCCATCAGGGTCAGACGATAGGCGCTGGGTTGCAGGTCAAGGTTGTCGCGAATGTGCACGGTGGGCATGAGGAAACCCAGGTCCTGGGACAGTTTCTTGCGCACGCCCTTGATCCGCGCCAGCAGTTGGCCGCCCTGGTTGCGGTCCACCAGCGGGATCAAGCGATAGCCGACCTCCAGGCCGATCATGTCGATGGGGGTGACGTCGTCCCAGCCCAGCTCCTTGGTTTCCATGGCGCGCTGCGGCGATGGCAGCAGGTCCTGCTGGCGCTGGGCCTCCTGTTGGGCGACGGCTTTGGCCTTCTGTTGTTTCTTCCATACCAGGTAAGCGCCGCCACCGGCCAGTGCGCCGAGGCTGAGGAAGGCGACATGCGGCATGCCTGGGACCAGGCCCATGATGATCATCAGCGCGGCCGACACACCCAAGGCCTTCGGCGAGTCGAACATTTGCCGGTTGATCAGCTTGCCCATGTCCTCGGAGCCCGAGGCACGGGTGACCATGATCGCGGCCGCGGTGGACAGCAGCAGCGATGGCAATTGCGCCACCAAACCGTCACCGATGGTCAGCAGGGCATAGACCTTGCCGGCATCGGCAAAGGTCATGTTGTGCTGCAGCATACCGATGAGCATGCCGCCGATGAGGTTGATGAAGAGGATCAGCAGGCCGGCGATGGCGTCACCGCGGACGAACTTGCTGGCACCGTCCATGGAGCCGTAGAACTCGGCCTCCTGGGCGACCTCGGCGCGACGGGACTTGGCCTGGGCCTGGTCGATCAGGCCAGCGTTGAGGTCGGCGTCGATGGCCATCTGCTTGCCCGGCATGGCGTCGAGGGTGAAGCGCGCGCTCACCTCGGAGATGCGCCCGGCGCCCTTGGTCACCACGACGAAGTTGATGATCATGAGGATGGCGAACACCACCGCACCGACGACGTAATTGCCGCCAATCACCACTTCACCGAAGGCCTGGATCACCTTGCCCGCGGCGCCGTGACCTTCCTGGCCGTGGAGCATGACCACTCGGGTGGAAGCAACGTTCAGCGCCAGGCGCAGCAGCGTGGCCACCAGCAGGATGGTAGGGAACGCGGCGAAATCCAGAGGACGCAGGGCGTAGACGCAGACCAGCAAGACCACGATCGACAGGGCGATGTTGAAGGTGAAGAACACGTCGAGCAGGAACGGCGGGATCGGCAACATCATCATTGCCAGCATCACCAGCAGGAGCAGCGGCACGCCGAGGTTGCCCCGACCGAGACCGGCCAGGTTGTTACGGGCGCTGCTGATTAACTGAGTGCGATCCACCGCGATTCCTCTTCAAGCAAAACTTTGACGCCTGTGTGGCGACTGGCGCTGCCTTTGCAAGAAGCTTTCCAACTTTTCCGGGGGGCTTTTCTGGGGGGCTTTTCGGGGGGGCGGGTTCGGGTTCGGGTTCGGGTTCGGGTTCGGGTTCGGGTTCGGGTTCGGGTTCGGGTTCGGGTTCGGGTTCGGGTTCGGGTTCGGGTTCGGGTTCGGGTTCGGGCAAGAGTGTGGGCTTTGATTTCCGCATGCGCACTCTTTGGCGCTGTCGCCGCTCACTCACCTTTCAGTACGGGCGAACAAGCGTCGACATTGCCAATGAATGCGCATACAACTTACCAAACCACCGTACAATCGGTAATCGGCCAACCCATTAAAGCTGCCTTTGAAAGGGGCTATGGAAGCCCAGAAAAACCACTACCCATTGCGCCCAATAAGATAAAACTCACCCCGACTCCAAACCCCAAGCCACTCCTCCCCGTCGATCTCCCGGGAAACCGCCAGTTCCACCAACTGATAGAACACATTGCGATGCACCAGCGCTTCAAGGTTTCCACGCATCAACAGGTAAGGAGAGGGTTCATCGGTAACCGGATCGAACTCCACCCGCAGCGGATGGCCCGGCCCAGCCTCGACCTGATCGTCGACATTGCTGGTAAACCGCAGCACCTGCTGCTCCCCGCTGCCCTCGACATCCAGTAGCACGGCGACAAATGGTGCGTCATCGACCCGGATCCCGACCTTCTCCACCGGCGTAACCAGGAAGTAGTCGTCCCCGTCACGCCGAATGATGGTAGAGAACAACCGCACCATCGGCTTGCGACCGATCGGCGTCCCCAGGTAGTACCAGGTCCCGTCCCGGGCGATCCGCATGTCGATGTCACCGCAGAAGTCCGGGTTCCACAGGTGTACCGGGGGCAGCCCCTTGTGCGCGGGGATCTGCGCCAGCAGATCGTTGGCCTTGCCGGAATCGCTCATGACACGCTCGCTCAGTTGCTCATGCCCAGAAGGCTACGAGCGTACTCGCGCATCGGCGCGGCAAGCAAATCCTGTGGCGTGTTGTCGTGGAACGTCAACAAACCGCCGCGACTCTTGATACGCGCGGTGTCGATCAGGTAGCGCGTGCTGGTTTCGATCAGCATCATCTGCACCACGCCACGGTCCCAACCCAGGCGATCGACAGCCTGCTCGTCATACCACTCGTCACCGTTGCCGATGCGATCGTCGGTGCGGGCGAAACGGGTGTAGAGCACATAGTCGGCACCCACCGCGCGGGCCTCGGCGATCGCGTCTTCCAGACCCAGCGGCCCCTGGGCGCGACGCACCAGCGGGAAGTACTCGACGAAGCTTTTGAAGGCCTCCTCGGCGACTGCGTTCTGCCGTGGCACCGGCCCCTTGCCCGGCGGCACGAATGCGCCCTGGCCGATGAAGATGAACGAGTCCGGCTGCAGGCGGATCGACAGGGTACGGGTGGTGTCGCTGTGGTCCAGCAAGCCCGCATCACTCATGTGGTAACGGACGCCCTCCCCCATATCGCTGACATTCATGCAGCCGCCCAACGCCATCAGCGCCAGCAGCAAGACCAGGCTACGCATCTTTCCTCCAGAAACCGGTGACGAAAAACCGGCGAATAGCCGCAGGATGCAGCTTTTGCGCCAGAGTCAGCCGCCGATTACCTTCATCACCATCACATCGCCAGAGAACGCCACGTCCTGCTTGTCCGCCAGGGCCCTGACCAGCAGCCTCTGCAATGCCGGGAGCGCCTGATGTCGGGGCTTGTCCAGCAGGTCGCCGACAAAGTGACGATTGCTCGACGACAGGCAGCCATGCAGCCAGCCGGTGGACGACAAGCGCAGGCGCGAACAGCTGCGGCAGAACGGCACGCTCTCGTTGGCGATCACGCCGAAATGCCCCCTGCCGGGAATGCGGTAGCGCAGGGCCGTGGCATCCAGCGGGCGCGGCGCCTGCTCATAGCTGTACGACTCGCCGATCAGCGCCAGCAGTTGCTCCAGGCCAACGAACTGCTGCAGGAAGGCATTTGCGTCGCGCGCCAGGTGGCCCATGCGCATCAGCTCGATGAAGCGCAGCTCATAGCCCCGTTCGAGGCAGTAGTCGAGCAGCGGCAGCACCTGATCGAGGTTCTGTCCGCGCATGGGCACCATGTTGACCTTGATCGCCATGCCCGCAGCACTGGCCTGCGCCATGCCCGCCAGGACGCTGGCCAGGTCGCCGCCCCGGGCGATCCGGCGAAAGGCACTGGCGTCGAGAGTGTCGAGGGACACATTGAGCCGGCGGATACCGGCATCACGCAGCAGCGGCAGCTTGCGGGCGAGTAACTGACCGTTAGTGGTCAGGCTGATGTCGTCCAGCCCCAGGCCCGCCACCGCGCCGAGAAAGGCTTCCAGTCGCGGGCTGACCAGCGGCTCGCCGCCAGTGATGCGCAGCCGTTCGACCCCGGCCGCCTCCACCAGGTAGGCCACGCCCCGGGCCAGGGCATCCGCCGTGAGCTCGTCCTGCGCCGCCACCAGGCGCTTGCCATCGGGCACGCAGTAGGTGCAGGCATAGTTGCAGGCAGCAGTCAGGCTGACGCGCAGGTTGCGAAAGCGCCTGCCTTGACGATCGACGATCATGGATGACTCCGGCGTGGAAGATTCTGGCGGGCAAAACCTGACTCAAAAATCAGGTTTTTGCAAGCCTTCCCGTCGAAGCCTGGATGCAACGCGCCCGCCGAAGACTCGACGGGCGCGCCTTGGACGGCTTTAGTTCGAGGCTTCCGGGTCGCGCTTGCGCTTGTTGCCCATGCGCACGCCGATGTCCATGAGGAACTGGAAGAAACCTTCCTGATCTTCGAGCACATTGCTCCAGAACGGCGAGTGGTACAGCGCCACCGCGCCATGGACCAGCGCCCAGGCCGCGCAGTAGTGGAAGTACGGCGGCACGTCCTCGAGCTTGCCCTCGCTGATGCGCCCCTTGATCAGCTGGGTGAGGCGATCGAAGTTGGAGGCGCGGATGCTGTGTAGCTGCTCGACCATTTCCGGCACCTGATTGCCCTTGACCACCTTCTCTTCCAGGCGGTCGAACAACCGGTAGCGCTGCGGGTCGCGCATGCGGAACTCGAAGTAGGCACGCGACAGGGCTTCCTTGTCGCGGTCGACGTCAGCCGAATGCAACAGCTCATTCAGGTCGCGCTCGTAGTCGAGCATCAGGCGCAGGTAGATTTCCGCCTTGGACTTGAAGTGCTTGTAGATCGTGCCTTTGCCGATACCGACGGCGTCGGCGATCATCTCGACGGTGACGCTGTCTTCACCCTGTTCGAGAAACAGCTTGAGCGCCGTGTCGAGGATCTCTTGTTCGCGACGGCGAAACTCACGGACCTTGCGAGGTTCTTTCTGCATAAAGAAGGACTGGGATGACAATCGAAGCGGATTATTATGCCTAACTGGCGGCAAATTGCACGGATCTTCCAACCATGTCTGTGTTTCTTGATGAGTTCGAGCAGGCGCCGGGCCTGTGCTACCTGAATCACGCGGCGATCGCCCCCTGGCCGCGCCGGACCGCCGAGGCCGTGGCGCGCTTCGCCCAGGATAACGTCCGCCTGGGCGCCCGCGAATATCCCGCCTGGCTGGCCACCGAGCGCCGCCTGCGCGAACGCCTGGCACGCCTGCTGAATGCGCCCACCATCGGCGACATCGCCCTGGTGGGCAACACCTCCCAGGCGCTGTCGCTGGTGGCCTTTGGCCTGGACTGGCGGCCCGGCGACCAGGTCGTCATCAGCGACGAGGAATTCCCCTCCAACCGCGTGGTCTGGCAGGCCCTGGCTGATCGCGGGGTCGAAGTGGTCGAGGCAAGCCTGGCCGTCGCCGATCCGGAAGCGGCGCTGATCGCCGCCTGCGGCCCGCGAACGCGCTTGCTGTCGGTCAGCGCCGTGCAGTTCGCCAACGGCCTGCGCCTGGACCTGGCACGCCTGGGCGCCGCCTGCCGCCAGCGCGGCGTGCTGTTCTGCGTCGATGCGATCCAGCAGGTCGGCGCCCTGCCCTTCGATGTGCAGCACTACCAATGCGACTTCGCCATGGCCGACGGCCACAAGTGGATGCTCGGCCCCGAGGGGCTGGGGGTGTTCTATTGCCGTAGCGAGCTGCGTCGGCACTTGACGCTGCATACCTATGGTTGGCACATGCTCGAACACCTTGGCGACTTCGAACGCCGCCAGTGGCAACCGGCGCGCAGTGCGCGGCGCTTCGAGTGCGGCAGTCCGAACATGCTTGGCGCCTGCGCGCTGGAGGCCAGCCTGTCGCTGCTGGAGGATGTCGGCATGACGGTGGTCGCCGAACAGTTGGCGCAGCGGATCGAGCAGCTGTATCGAGGGCTCACGGCCATTCCTGGCGCGCAGTTGCACAGCCCGGGCGATCCTTCACGGCGGGCCGGCATCGTCAGTTTCAGCCTGGACGGCCATGCCAACGCCGACATTTATCGGGCCCTGAGCAATAACGGAGTAATTTGTGCAGTACGCGGCCCTGGGGTACGGTTTTCCCCACATTTCTATACCGACCACCGCCTGATCGACGAAGTACTGCGGCAGGTAGGACAGATTGCCATGCATTGAACGCGCAAGGGGCTGCGATCGTATTCCAAATCTGTTTAAAAAACGATCAATCGCCGCTGGCGAGGCGCCAATCCTGACCAATACTTGAAGTGTTGGCGCGGCGCATCCCCCCCAAGTGGCGCGTCGATAAAGGTGCCCAGGGACCGTGTGCCTTTGTTTTACTCCTAATGGTCTTAACCCGGATTCCCCCCCCAGAACCCGGGTTTTTTTTGCCCGGCTCGGAAGGTTCGGCGCAGCGACTTCAGGCCACTCTTGCCAGCGGGAACAGTCGCTTGAAGTTGCTGGTCGTCTGCTCAGCCAACTGCTCGTAGCTCACCCCGCGCAGCGACGCCACATACTCGGCCACTTCTCGCACATACTGCGGCAGGTTCGGCTTGCCGCGATGCGGGATCGGCGCCAGGTACGGCGAATCGGTCTCCACCAGCAGGCGATCCACCGGCACCTGCCGGGCCACCTCGCGCAGGGCGTCGGCATTGCGGAAGGTGACGATGCCGGACAGCGAGATGTAGTAGCCCAGGTCCAGCGCGGCCCTGGCCATCGGCCAGTCCTCGGTGAAGCAGTGCAGCACCCCGGCCTGGGGCAGGCTGGCCTCGCGCAGCAGCGCCAGGGTGTCCTCGCGGGCCGCCCGGGTATGCACGATGACCGGCTTGCCGGTCTGCCGCGAAGCCTCCAGATGCAGGCGGAACGAGGCCTGCTGCAACTCGGCGGCCTCCGGCTCGTAGTGGTAGTCCAGCCCGGTCTCGCCAATGGCCACCACATGCGGGTGGGCCAGTTCGCGCAGCAGCCACTCCAGGGCCGGCGTCTCGCCGGGCGCCAGGTCGAGCGGGTGCACGCCCACCGAGCAGTCCACGTCGGCATAGCGCTCGCTCAGCGCCTTGACCGCGCCGGCATTCTCGGCGCTCACGCCGATGCACAGGAAGTGCCCTACCCCGCGCTCACGGGCCGCCTGCAGGGCGGCGTCGAGAGAGCCCTGGTGGGCGCTCAGGTCGAGACGGTCGAGGTGGCAATGGGAATCTACGAGCATGGGAACACGACACACATGAATGAACGGTGGAAATCAGCGCATGCCCGGCAGCTGCACCCAGTGGGCGAGCAAGGCTTCGAGCAGCAGTACACGGTTGAGGTTGGCCTTGCCCAGCACCTTCTGGCGCTGTTCGAGGATCCACGCCTGGACCTCCAGCACCTTGCCCTGGCGGCTCTTCTGCGCCAGGTACTGCAGCACCTTGCGCATGTCGGCCAAGCCTAGTCCTTCCTCATCCTGGGTCAACTGGTAGCGCAGGATCAGGTGCGACCAGTCGCAGAACCAGTCGAACAGCAGCAGCAACGGCACGTTGCTCCAGGCCTCGGCCAGCTGACTGGGCGACTGCTGCTGCTTGAGCAACTTCTTCACCCCCTCGGCCACCAACGCACGCTGCTCGCGCACGCCCTGGGCCTGCAGGCTCACGGCCATCAGCGGCGAACCGGCGGCCAGGGTCAGCAGCTCCTCGCGCTCTTCCTCGGCGCTGCCGGCAAGGGCGGCGGCCAGCCAGGCGCGGCTCTGCTCCTGGCTCGGCTGCGGGCAGGCGACCTGCTGGCAGCGGCTCTTGATGGTTGGCAGCAGGCGGCTGGGCTGGTGGCTGACCAGCAACAGCACGGTATCGCCGGAGGGCTCTTCCAGGCTCTTGAGCAGGGCGTTGGAGGCATTGATGTTCATCGCCTCCACCGGCTCGATCAGCACCACCTTGCGCCCGCCCTGCTGGGCGGTTTGCACCACGAACGACACCAGATCACGCACTTGGTCGATCTTGATTGGCTTGTCGGCCTCCTCCGGCTCCAGCACGAAGTTGTCCGGGTGGCTGCCTGCCTTGAGCAACAGGCACGACTTGCACTGGCCGCAGGCATCCAACCCCTGCGGCTGCTGGCACAGCAGCCGTGCCATCAGGCGCTCGGCCAGGGCGCGCTTGCCGATGCCCTGGGGGCCGTGCAGCAGGTAGGCATGGGCATGCTGGGCACGCCCGGCCAGTTGTTGCCAGAGCGCCTGCTGCCAGGGGTAGGCATCAGCCACGGCAACGCTCCAGGATACTCGGCACCAGGGCGTCGATGGCCTGCTGCACCGCGCTCAGCGGCTGGGCGGCGTCCAGCAGCCGGTAGCGCTGCGGCTGCTGGCCGGCACGCTGCAGGTAGGCCTGGCGCACCGCCTCGAAGAAGGCCTGGCCTTCCTGCTCGAAGCGGTCCAGCCGGCCACGGGCCGCGGCACGGGACAGGCCGACCTCCACGGGCAGATCGAAGACCAAGGTCAGGTCAGGACGCAGCTCGCCCTGGACGAAGGCCTCGAGGATGGCGATGCGCTCCACCGGCAGGCCGCGGCCGCCACCCTGGTAGGCGTAGGTGGCGTCGGTAAAGCGATCGCACAGCACCACGGCGCCACGGGCCAGCGCCGGGCGGATGACTTCGGCCAGGTGCTGGGCGCGGGCGGCGAACATCAGCAGCAGCTCGGTGTCGACCGCCATGCGCTCCTCGCTCGGCGCCAGCAGCAGTTCGCGGATGCGCTCGGCCAACGGCGTGCCACCAGGCTCGCGGGTCATGACCACATCGACGCCCTGCTCGCGCAAACGTGCCGCCAGGTAATCGCGGTTGGTGCTCTTGCCGGCGCCTTCAGGGCCTTCCAGGGTGATAAACAAACCGCTCACGAGTGTTCCTTAGTGTCTGCTGGCACCGACGTGTCGGCCGGCGCGGATTCATCGGTGGGGGCCGGCGCATCGCTTTGCGGCGCGGGAGCAGGCGCCGCGTCCGGGGTCGCCTGCGGCGCTGACGTCGCCGGCTCGGCCTGCGGCGCAGGGCTGGAACGATAGTCTGCCCGACGCTTGAGCTGGAACTCGCGCACCGCGCTGTTGTGATCATCCAGGTCGTCGGAGAACACATGGCTGCCATCACCCCGGGCAACGAAGTACAGGCTCGAACCGTCGCTGGGGTTTAGCGCGGCGTGAATCGCCTCGCGTCCGACCATGGCGATCGGCGTCGGCGGCAAGCCGGTCATGGTGTAGGTGTTGTAAGGGGTCGGCTCGCGCAGGTCGGCGCGGGTAATCTTGCCGTTGTAGCGCTCGCCCATGCCGTAGATCACGGTCGGGTCGGTCTGCAGCATCATGCCCAAGCGCATGCGCCGCACGAACACGCCAGCGATCTGCCCACGCTCCTGGGGAATGCCGGTTTCCTTTTCCACCAGCGAGGCCATGATCAGCGCCTGGTACGGATCGCGATACGGCAGGTCGGCGCTGCGTTCGGCCCACTCCTTGGCCAGCACTTCGTCCAGACGCATGTAGGCCTGCTGCAGCAGCTCGACGTCGCTCATGCCGCGCACGAAGCGATAGGTGTCGGGGAAGAAGCGGCCCTCAGGGAACACACCGGTGTGGCCGAGCTTGTCCATCACTTCGGAATCGGACAAGCCTTCGAGGGTGTGCTTGAGCTTTTCATGCTTGGCCACCGCGGCACGCACCTGGCGGAAGGTCCAGCCCTCGACCAGGGTGAGGTTGTACTGCACCACGTCACCGCGCTTCCAAGCGTCGAACAACTGCCCCACGGTCATGCCCGGGGTCACCCGGTATTCGCCGGTATGCAGCGGCGTGCCCGCCATGTTGAAGCGCCAGTAAAGGCGCAGCCACAGCGGATCGTCGAGCAGGCCTTCGCTTTGCATGCGATAGAACATACGGTTGGGCGTCGTGCCGCCGGGCACGTCGAGCAGGCGCTCCTGCGCCACTTGCAGGGGCTGCTCCAGGACCGAGTTGACCTTCCAGGCGGCCCAGCCCAGTGCCAGGCCGGCGAGGATCAAGCTCATTTCCAGCAGCAGCAGGAATTTGCGTCTCACGAATCAGGTATCCAGTAACGTACGGGCAACGGCCTGCAGTTTACGGGTGAGCGGCCCGGCCGGCCAGTTCAGCGCGGCGAATTCACGCACGGGCCAGATGCCGTAGACACTGTTGCAGACGAACACTTCGTCGGCCTGCTCCAACGCCTCCAGCGGCAAGTCCCGTACCTGGGTGGGAATACCCAGCAACCGCGCCTGCTCCAGCAATGCCGCGCGCATCACCCCGGCCACGCCACAACGGCTCAGCTCGGCAGTCAGCAGCACGCCGTCACGCACCAGGAACAGGTTGCTGTACACCCCTTCGATCACCCGCCCTTGGGCGTCACGCATCAAGCCCTCGGCAAACGCCGGATCCTGCCATTCGGCGCGGGCCAGCACCTGCTCGAGGCGGTTGAGGTGTTTGAGCCCGGCCAGCAGCGGTTGTTCCGCCAACCGCGTCTGACAGGCGTACAGGCGCACGCCCTGTTCGGCATGTTCGCGAGGATAGGCCGGCAAGGGGCTGCCCTGAAGGATGCGCCGCGCCTGGGCGCCAGCCACCGGGGCATAGCCACGCTGACTGTCGCCGCGGGTCAGGATCAGCTTGGCGACGCCCTCGCCCAGCAGCTGGGCGAATTGCAACAGCTCATTGCGAACCAGCGCCAGGTCGGCCTCGATCGCCAGCCGCTGGCAACCCAGCGCCAGGCGGTCGAGGTGCAGGGCCAGCAGGCTGGGCCTGCCGCCGCGCACGGCAATGGTCTCGAACAGGCCATCGCCGTAGGCCAGGCCGCGGTTCTGCAGATTGACCGCAGCCGCGTCCTGGCCATCGATCCAGCTGTGCATCAGTCGGCGAACCGACGGAATACCAGCGAACCGTTGGTGCCACCGAAGCCGAACGAGTTGGACAGCACCACGTCGATCGGCATGCTGCGCGCCTGGTGAGGCACGAAGTCCAGGTCGCAGCCTTCATCGGGCTCGTCCAGGTTGATGGTCGGCGGCGCCATCTGGCTGTTGATCGCCAGGACGCTGAAGATCGCCTCCACCGCGCCGGCGGCGCCGAGCAGGTGGCCGGTCATCGACTTGGTCGAGCTGACCGCCAGCTTGTAGGCATGCTCACCGAACACGCGCTTGATCGCGGCCACTTCGGCCACGTCGCCGGCCGGCGTCGAGGTGCCGTGGGCGTTGATGTAGCTGACGTCCTCAGGCTGGATGCCGGCATCACGCAGGGCATTGGCCATGCAGCGGGCAGCACCTTCGCCGGAGTCGGGCGGCGAGGTCATGTGATAGGCGTCGCCGCTCATGCCGAAGCCGACCAGCTCGGCGTAGATGGTGGCGCCACGGGCCTTGGCGTGTTCCAGCTCTTCGAGCACCAGGGCGCCGGCACCGTCGGACAGCACGAAGCCGTCTCGGCCCTTGTCCCACGGCCGGCTGGCACGGGCCGGCTCGTCGTTGCGGGTCGACAGCGCGCGGGACGCACCGAAGCCGCCCATGCCCAGCCCGCAGGCGGCCATTTCGGCGCCACCGGCGATCATCACGTCGGCTTCGCCGTAGGCGATGTTGCGCGCGGCCATGCCGATGCAGTGGGTGCCGGTGGTGCAGGCGGTGGCGATCGCGTAGTTCGGCCCTTGCAGACCCAGGTGGATCGACAGGAAGCCGGAGATCATGTTGATGATCGAGCCCGGCACGAAGAACGGCGAGATCCGGCGCGGCCCTTGCTCGTGCAGGGTCTTGCTGGTCTCTTCGATGTTGGTCAGGCCGCCGATGCCCGAGCCCATGGCCACGCCGATGCGCTCGCGGTTGGCGTCGGTGATTTCCAGGCCGGCGTTGCGTACCGCCTGGAAGCCGGCCGCCAGGCCGTACTGGATGAACAGGTCGAGCTTGCGGGCCTCCTTGGCCGACAGGTACTGCTCGACTTCGAAGCCCTTTACCGAGCCGCCAAAACGGGTGGAGTAGGCAGACAGATCCGTATGCTCGATCGGACCGATGCCACTGCGGCCAGCCAGAATGCCCTGCCAGGTGCTCGGTACATCGGTACCCAGTGGCGACAGCATACCCATACCAGTGACCACGACGCGTCTACGCGACACAGTACTCTCCTCATTTCCAAATTACAGAGTCTCTTGCCAGTGCACTGGCGCGGCCAATGGCCTGGCAACAGACTCCGCTGATTGCAGGGCTTGCAAAGAAAAAACCGCACGCCGGCGACGGCAGTGCGGTTTTTCCCGACAAGTAGCGTCGACTGAAACGTCTTAGGCCTGGTGGGCGTTGACGTAGTCGATGGCAGCTTGAACGGTAGTGATCTTCTCGGCTTCTTCGTCAGGGATTTCGGTCTCGAATTCCTCTTCCAGAGCCATCACCAGCTCAACGGTGTCAAGCGAATCGGCACCCAGGTCCTCAACGAAGGAAGAGGTGTTCTTCACTTCATCTTCCTTGACGCCCAGTTGCTCGGCGACGATTTTCTTGACGCGTTCTTCGATGGTGCTCATACCTAGTTTTCACTCCTAATGGACATATGTCAGGCAGCTGGCCGGTGACCAAGTTTATAGGAAGACGCCTGCTTTTCAAGCGTAACGCGCCTTCCACCAGGCCACCGGGCCCTCTGCCCGGAATCTGGTTGCAGCTTTATAACGGATTTTAGGCTCGCAGTATGACTCTTTTTTGAAGCAATCCGTCACATTGAGTTGCGGTTTTTACATGTACATCCCGCCGTTCACCGGCACGGTGGCGCCGGTGACATAGGCTGCGCCGTCGGAAGCCAGGAAGGAAACCACTTTCGCGATCTCCTCGGCCTGGCCCAGGCGGCCCAGCGGAATCTCTTTTTGCAGGGCCTCGCGCTGCGCTTCTGGCAGCTCGCGGGTCATGTCGGTGTCGATGAAGCCCGGGGTCACCGAGTTGACGGTGATGCCACGCGAGCCCACTTCACGGGCCAGGGCACGGCTGAAGCCTTCCAGGCCGGCCTTGGCGGCGGCGTAGTTGGCCTGGCCGGCGTTGCCCATGGCACCCACCACCGAACCGATGCTGATGATACGACCCCAGCGGGCCTTGGTCATGCCGCGCAGCACGCCCTTGGACAGACGGTAGAGGCTGTTGAGGTTGGTGTCGATCACGTCGAACCACTCGTCGTCCTTCATCCGCAGCATCAAGTTGTCGCGGGTGATGCCGGCGTTGTTGACCAGGATGGCCGGCGCGCCGAACTGCTCGCCGATGGCGCCCAACACCGCGTCCACGGACTCAGCGCTGGTGACGTTCAGCTCAAGACCGGTACCGTTGATGCCGTGTTCTTTCAGGGTGGCGGCAATGCGCTCGGCGCCAGAGGCGGTGGTGGCGGTACCGATCACGGTCGCGCCCTGGCGGCCCAGCTCGAGGGCGATGGCCTGGCCGATACCACGGCTGGCGCCGGTGACCAGTGCAACTTTACCTTGCAGGCTCATGCAAGCTTCTCCGAATTCAGGCCAGCGCCGCACGGGTGGCGGCGACAGCGTCTGGGGTGTTGAGGTTGTAGGTGGTCACGCCGTCGGCGCAACGCTTGTTCAGGCCGGCCAGGACCTTGCCCGGACCGCATTCGACCAGGTTCACCGCGCCGCGCTCGGCCAGGGCCTGCACGCACTCGACCCAGCGTACCGGCTGATACAGCTGCGCCAGCAGGTCCTGCTTGAGGGCGTCGAGGTCGGCGGCGATGGCGGCAGTGACGTTCTGCACCACCGGGATCTGCGGGGCCTTCCATTCGATGGCGTTGACCGACTCGGCGAAACGCTCGGCGGCCGGCTTCATCAGCGCGCAGTGCGACGGCACGCTGACCGCCAGCGGCAGGGCGCGCTTGGCACCGGCCTCTTTGCACAGCTCCATGGCGCGATCCACCGCTGCCTTGTTGCCGGCGATGACCACCTGGCCAGGGGAGTTGAAGTTTACCGCGCTGACCACTTCGTCTTCGGCAGCCTTGGCGCAGATCTCGACCACGACCGCGTCGTCCAGGCCAAGGATCGCGGCCATCGCGCCATGACCGGCCGGCACGGCTTCCTGCATCAGCTGACCGCGGCGCTCGACCAGGCGCACCGCGTCCTTCAGCGACAGGCTGCCAGCGGCGACCAGGGCGCTGTATTCACCCAGGCTATGACCGGAGACGTACGCAGGCTGCGCGCCACCCTCTTCCAGCCACAGGCGCCACAGGGCAATCGAGGCGGTCAGGATGGCCGGCTGGGTCTTGTCGGTCTGGTTGAGTTGTTCTTCCGGGCCTTCCTGGACCAGTTTCCACAGGTCGTAGCCCAGGGCCTCGGACGCTTCCTTGAAGGTCTCGACGATTACCGGTTTTTCGGCGCCCAGCTCCTTGAGCATGCCCAGCGACTGGGAACCTTGACCAGGAAAGACGAATGCGAGGGATGCAGACATTGAACAAGCCCTTATGATCTTGTCGTCGGATGGGGTGCGCCGGGCCTTGGGCCGGGCGCGCAATCTGAAAGCTTGGATGGAGCGGCAGACCAAGCGGTCACATTTAAGCACTTCATTGCGGATATGCCTAAGACCTGTTTTAGCCTTATCACGGCAACAGGTCTTCGAGGCGTCCGTGCAGACGCTGCGGCAGGTTTTCCTGGATCTCGATCAACGCCCGCTGGATCGCACTCTGCAAGCCCTGCACGCCGGCAGAACCATGGCTCTTGATGACGATGCCCTGCAAGCCCAGGAAGCTTGCGCCATTGTGTCGCGCCGGCGCCAGGTCGGCCTGCAGGCGCTTGAGCAACGGCATGGCCATGGCCCCGGCCGCCCGCGCCAGCAGCCCGCCACGGAACAACGCCTCGATGCGCGCGCCGATCATGGTCGCCAGGCCTTCACTGGACTTGAGCAGGATATTGCCGACGAATCCATCGCACACCACCACGTCCGCCTCGCCGCGGTACAGCCCGTCGCCTTCGACGAAGCCGATGTAGTTCAGGCCCCGGGCGTTCTGCAGCAGACTGGCGGCCAGCTTGACCTGCTGGTTGCCCTTGATGTCCTCGGTACCGATATTGAGCAGCGCCACCCGCGGCCGGTGCACGCCCAGGGCCTGGGCAGCCACCGCGCCCATCACGGCGAACTGGTAGAGGTTTTCCGCGCTGCAATCGACATTGGCGCCGAGGTCGAGCAACTGGCAATAGCCCGCCTGGGTCGGAATCGCCGCCACCATCGCCGGGCGATCGATACCAGGCAGGGTCTTGAGCACCAGGCGCGACAGGGCCATGAGCGCGCCGGTGTTGCCGGCACTCACGCAGGCCTGGGCCTTGCCATCACGCACCAGTTCGAGGGCGACGCGCATCGACGAGTCCGGCTTGCCACGCAACGCCTGCGATGGCCGCTCGTCCATGCCGATCACTTCGCTGGCCGCGACAATCTGCAGGCGCGCGCGATCCGCAGCCGCAAGGCCGCTGAGGAGATCTTCAAGGAGGGAGGGTTGACCGACGAGGGTCAGGTGCAGCGAGGGGGTAGCCGAAAGGCAGGCAATGCTAGCCTGGACAATGTTGCGGGGACCGAAGTCCCCGCCCATTGCGTCGATCGCGATGATCTGAGCGGACAAGGATTACTCGTCGGCGCCCTTGTCGATCACTTTGCGACCACGGTATACGCCTTCTGGCGATACGTGGTGACGCAGGTGTACTTCACCGGTGCTCTTCTCTACCGACAGAGCTTCTGCCGACAGGGCGTCGTGCGAACGGCGCATGTCACGGGCAGAGCGGGATTTTTTGTTCTGCTGAACAGCCATAATTGATTAACTCCTAAACGTTTGGGTCACGCTTTAACTGCGCCAATACACTGAACGGGTTGGACCGCGATACCTCGTCCTTGCTCGGCTCGGGCTCATCGAGTCCCGCCGGCTGCTGGCATTCTTCCGGATGATGAGCAGGCACGATCGGCAGGGCGAGCAACAGCTCTTCCTCGACCAACGCCTGCAGATCCAAAGGATCTTCGCCCAGTTCCAGCACGTCATAGCCTTTCGGCAACGACTGGGTGTTCGCACCCTCCTTCACCACGGCGTATGTGCATTCGCTGTGGATCGGCAGGGTGACCAGCTCAAGACAACGCTGGCAAACCATCTTGACTTCGACGTCCAGCGCGCTGTGGATAACCACCACGTGCTGCTCATCTCGTTCAAAATCGAACTTCGCCTGCACCGTACCGACATTGTCGGAAAGCGGGTCGCAGAGTCTTTCCAAATCAGCGAGTTGCAGCGAACCTTCGAGGGTTACGCCACGATCAGCCAATTTGCGCGGGTCAACGTGAGGTGGAATCGGGTCATTCAACATAGGCGCAGCATTCTAGGGATGCACCCCCTCCCTGTCAAAGGAAATTAGGTGTCATCTCGCATGTTAGAATTCGGGGTAATTGCCCAGGAGTCTACCATGCTTCCCTTGTTACTGGCTTCCAGCTCTGCGTACCGCCGTGAACTGCTCACCCGCCTGCGCCTGCCCTTCACCTGGGCAAGCCCCGACCTTGACGAACGGCGCCTCGATGACGAACCCGCCGTCGAGCTGGTCCGCCGCCTGGCTCGACAGAAGGCCGAAGCCCTGGCCGCCAGCCACCCCGACCACCTGATCATCGGCTCCGACCAGGTGGCGGTGCTGGGCGAGCAAATCCTCGGCAAACCCCACACCTTTGAACGCGCCTGCGAGCAATTGCTGGAGAGCAGCGGGCAGCAGGTCACTTTCCTCACCGGGCTGGCGCTGCTGAACAGCGCCACCGGCCACTGCCAGGTCGATTGCGTGCCGTTTACCGTGACGATGCGCGAGCTGGATCGAGAGCGCGTGGAGCGCTACGTGACGGCCGAGCAGCCGCTGGATTGCGCCGGCAGCTTCAAGGCCGAGGGACTGGGGGTCAGCCTGTTCCAGAGCACCCACGGCTGCGATGCCACGAGCCTGATCGGGCTGCCACTGATTCGACTGGTGGACATGCTGCACAAGGAAGGCGTGCAGGTGCCTTGAACATGCAATCGCGGGGCAAGCCCGCCCCCACGAGGCCAATGAGCGACCAGTGGGAGCGGGCTTGCCCCGCGATGAATGCCACGCCGATTCAGCTCAACGCAGCGAAGGCCCCTGGAAGCCCATATACAGCGCCAGGCGCTCCGCCACGCTGGCACCGATACGCTTGGAGAAACGATCAAACGGCGACTCCTGCACAGTGAAGTCCACCAACTCCTTCTCGCCCACGATGTCGCGGGCGACATAGCTGGCACTGCCCAGCCCGTCCACCAGACCCAGCTCCTTGGCCTGCTCGCCCGACCAGATCAGCCCACTGAACAGCTCAGGGTGATCCTTGTCTTTCAGGCGCTCGCCACGCCCCTGCTTGACCATGGCGATGAACTGGCGGTGCGTGGTGTCCAGCACACCCTGCCAGAACGCGGTTTCTTCGGGTTTCTGTGGCGAGAACGGATCAAGGAACGCCTTGTGCTCGCCAGCCGTATAGGTACGACGCTCCACCCCCAGCTTGTCCATGGCCCCGACGAAGCCGTAGCCGGCCGCGGTGACACCAATGGAACCGACCAGACTGGCCTTGTCGGCATAGATCTCGTCGGCGGCGCTGGCGATGTAGTAGGCCCCGGACGCACCGAGGTCGGCGATCACCGCATACAGCTTGATGGCAGGGTACTCGGCGCGCAGACGACGGATCTCGTCGTACACATAGCCTGACTGCACCGGACTGCCGCCCGGGCTGTTGATACGCATGACCACAGCCTTGGTCTTCGGATCCTTGAACGCCTCGCGCAGACTCTTGACGATATTGTCGGCGCTGGCCGGCTCCTGGTCGGCAATCACGCCGCGCACCTCGACCAGCGCGGTATGGTTGCCGCTGCGCGAGGCCGCCTTGTCCACATCCATCAACGGCGTGAACAGAAACAGGATGCCAAACAGGTACACAAAGGTCAGCAGCTTGAAGAAGATCCCCCAGCGCCGCGCCCGGCGCTGCTCCTGGACGCCTGCCAGCAAGGTCTTCTCCAGCAGCTTCCAGCTCTTGCGCTCCTCACCGGCTTCGTCCGGCTCGGGCGCCTTCCATTCGTCAGTCATGCTCACCTACCTTGGAAATTGATCTGCGCAGGCTCGGCCAGCCATTCGCGCAACTGGGAAAAATGCTCGATGCACACTTGCGGGCCGAATTCGGCCAAGGCCTGCAGCGACATGGCGCCGTAGCCCACCGCTACCGAATGCATGCCGGCGTTGCTGGCCATCTGCAGGTCGAACGCCGAATCTCCGACCATCAGCGCCCGCCCGGGTTCGACCCGGCAATGGGCGAGAATCTCTTCGAGCATCAGCGGATGCGGCTTGCCACGGGTTTCGTCGGCAGCCCGGGTGATGTCGAAATAGCCTTCCCAGCCATTGGCCTTGAGCACCCGGTCCAGGCCGCGCCGCGCCTTGCCGGTGGCCACTGCCAGACGATACCCCTCGGCACGGAACGCCTCCAGCGACTCGACCACGCCGTCGAACAACGGCGACGGCTGCTGGTCCAGCGCCATGTACACGTCGGCGTAGTGCCGGCGGAACGCCTCGACCTGCTGCGCATCGAGGTGCGGGTACAGGGTGGCGATCGCCTCCCCCAGCGCCAGGCCGATGATGCCCTTGACCGCCTCGTCGCTGCTGGGGGCCTCGCCGGCACGCCCGGCGGCCACGTTCATGGCCTCGACGATGCGCCCGATGGAGTCGGCCAGGGTGCCGTCCCAGTCGAAGATCAGCAGGTCATAACTTTTATTCATGGCTCAGGACGCCAGTCGCTCGATGGTCTTGGCCCACATCTCATCCACCGGCGCCTCGAGCTTGAGCTCACCACCATCGGGCAGCGGCACGGTCAGCTGGTAGGCATGCAGGAACAGACGCTTGCCGCCCAGCTCGCGGATCTCGCGAGTGAAGTCTTCATCGCCGTACTTGCTGTCGCCGGCGATCATGTGCCCGGCATGCAGGGTATGCACGCGGATCTGGTGGGTACGCCCGGTGATCGGCCGCGCCTCGACAATAGTGGCGAACTCGCCGAAGCGGCGCAGCACGCGGAACATCGTCAGCGCGTCCTTGCCCTCGTCGTTGACCTCGACCATGCGCTCGCCGGAACGCAGGTTGCTCTTCTGCAGCGGCGCATTGACCTGCTTCTTCGAGGTCGGCCAATGGCCGCGCACCAGCGCCATGTAGCGTTTGTCGACGCCATCGCCGCGCAGGGCGGCATGCAGGTGGCGCAGCATGCTGCGCTTCTTGGCGATCATCAGCAGGCCCGAGGTGTCGCGGTCCAGGCGATGCACCAGCTCCAGCTCCTTGGCGTCCGGGCGCAGTTGGCGCAGCGCCTCGATCACGCCAAAGCTCAGGCCGCTGCCGCCGTGCACGGCGATGCCGGCCGGCTTGTTCATCACGATCAGCGCCTTGTCCTCATAGACAATGGCCGCCTCGAGGCGCTGCAGCAGCCCTTGGGCCACCGGCGCCGGCTCGTCGCGCTCGGGCAGGCGCACCGGTGGCACGCGCACCACATCGCCGGCCTGCAGCTTGTACTCGGGCTTGATCCGGCCCTTGTTGACCCGCACCTCACCCTTGCGCAGGATGCGGTAGACCAAGGTCTTGGGCACGCCCTTGAGGGCCGTGATGAGGAAATTGTCGATGCGCTGGCCGGCAAGCTCCGGCGGGACTTCGATCAGCTGAACGCCGGAAGTCGGGGGGGTATTGGTCGTCATGGCGGGATCATAACAATTTTTTATGGAATTGAAGCACTTAATCATTGCTGCTATAGTCGCGAACGCCGCCAAAAGCGGCAGGCCAGCGGCACCAGGCTCTACGCCGGCCCTGACCATCGCAATTCCCGAGGACGCGAGGCCGTCCTACGGAGCGTTCGCCAGTTTAACTAAATGCCTGGAATCGCCACCAGCGCTGTGTAGAGAAGACCGAAAAAAAACGACAAGTGCGGTGTTTCACCTGCTTATCCCGATTCTTTTCGCCGTACCTCTGCCCGCCACCGTCGTTTCCGCGCATTCGGGCGAATGCTTCGGAAATACCTGCCTTGGATATGTTATGGCGCCAGCCCGGAACCGGGCTGGCGAAAAATGCAACCCGTTGCGGATTCAGCGCGCGGCAGCACCGAATTTTCAGGGATACGTGCAGGGTGGAGATGTACAGCCCTCGGACCGTGTGGCACCGAACCCGCCCCAGCGCCCCATTCAACGGGCAATGAGCGGACAAGGTCCTGAACAGACGCCCTGGTGGCGTCCACGGACGACCGGTTGATTCCTCCTCCTGACTGAGTGCACCAGGCCCGCTCGATTGATTCGGATAACCTTCGAAAAGCTCGACAGGTCTTTTGGCACCGCAAAACAGGACGCGTCGTCGCGACAACGGCAGGCTGGGCAACCGGCTGGTGCCGAACGTCGCCAGACACGGGGGTGGCCCGCCACCCTTTGCGCACCTTGGCACCGACCCTGACAAGTCGTGTGTGCCGCACGCCGTTTCCGGCAGCCCGGAAACCGACGGTACAACATGAAAAGAATGCTGATTAACGCAACTCAGCCCGAAGAGTTGCGTGTAGCCCTGGTGGACGGCCAACGTCTCTACGACCTGGACATCGAGTCCGGCGCCCGCGAGCAGAAAAAGGCCAACATCTACAAAGGCAAGATCACCCGGATCGAGCCCAGCCTCGAAGCGGCCTTCGTCGACTTCGGCTCCGAACGACACGGCTTCCTGCCGCTGAAGGAAATCTCCCGCGAATACTTCAAGAAAGCCCCTGAAGGCCGGGTCAACATCAAGGAAGTCCTGAGCGAAGGCCAGGAAGTCATCGTCCAGGTCGAGAAGGAAGAGCGCGGCAACAAAGGCGCCGCCCTGACCACCTTCATCAGCCTGGCCGGCCGCTACCTGGTACTGATGCCCAACAACCCGCGCGCCGGTGGCATCTCCCGCCGCATCGAAGGCGAAGAGCGCAACGAACTGCGCGAAGCGCTGAACGGCCTGACCGTTCCGGGCGACATGGGCCTGATCGTGCGCACCGCGGGCCTGGGCCGCAGCAGCGAAGAAATGCAGTGGGACCTCGACTACCTGCTGCAGCTGTGGACCGCCATCAAGGAAGCCTCGCAAGACCGCGCCGCGCCGTTCCTGATCTACCAGGAAAGCAACGTCATCATCCGCGCCATCCGCGACTACCTGCGCCAGGACATCGGCGAGGTGCTGATCGACAGCATCGACGCCCAGGAAGAAGCCCTGACCTTCATTCGCCAGGTGATGCCGCAGTACGCCAGCAAGGTCAAGCTGTACGAAGACAGCGTGCCGCTGTTCAACCGCTTCCAGATCGAAAGCCAGATCGAAACCGCCTTCCAGCGCGTGGTCGACCTGCCGTCCGGCGGCTCGATCGTCATCGACCCGACCGAAGCCCTGGTGTCCATCGACATCAACTCGGCGCGCGCCACCAAAGGCAGCGACATCGAAGAAACCGCCCTGCAGACCAACCTGGAAGCGGCCGAAGAGATCGCTCGTCAGCTGCGCCTGCGCGACATCGGCGGCCTGATCGTCATCGATTTCATCGACATGACCCCGGCCAAGAACCAGCGCGCTGTCGAAGAGCGCGTGCGTGAGTGCCTCGAGGCCGACCGCGCTCGCGTTCAGGTTGGCCGCATCTCGCGCTTCGGCCTGCTGGAAATGTCCCGTCAGCGCCTGCGTCCATCGCTGGGCGAAAGCAGCGGCATCGTCTGCCCGCGCTGCTCCGGCACCGGCATCATCCGTGACGTCGAGTCGCTGTCGCTGGCGATCCTGCGCCTGATCGAGGAAGAAGCACTGAAGGACCGCACCGCCGAAGTGCGCGCCCAGGTACCGATCCCGGTGGCCGCCTTCCTGCTCAACGAGAAACGCAACTCGATCACCAAGATCGAACTGCGCACGCGCGCACGCATCATCATCCTGCCGAACGATCACCTGGAAACCCCGCACTTCGAAGTCCAGCGCCTGCGCGACGACAACCCCGACGTGCTGAACAACCAGTCCAGCTACGAGATCGCCTCCGCCGAGACCGAAGAAGCGCCGCAGCCGACCGCCACCCGCACCCTGGTGCGCCAGGAAGCCGCGGTCAAGACCGCGCCGGCCCGCGCCAACGCCCCGGTGCCGACCACCGCTGAAGAGCAGCCGGCCCCTGCCGCGCCGGTCGCCGCCCCTGTCGCCGCCGAGCCGAGCCTGTTCAAAGGCCTGGTCAAGTCGCTGGTCAGCCTGTTCGCCGGCAAGGAAGAGCCTGCCGCCGCACCGGTCGCCACCACCGAGAAGCCCGCCACCGAACGCTCGCCACGTAACGAAGAGCGCCGTAACGGTCGCCAGCAGAGCCGCAACCGCAACGGCCGTCGCGAAGAAGACCGCAAGCCACGCGAAGAGCGCGGCGAGCGCGCCCCGCGTGAAGAGCGCGGCGAGCGCGCCCCGCGTGAAGAGCGCGGCGAGCGCGCCCCGCGTGAAGAGCGTCAGCCTCGCGAAGAGCGTGCCCCGCGTGAAGAACGTGCGCCACGCGAAGAGCGTCAACCGCGCCAGCCGCGTGAAGATCGCCGCGGCAACCGCGAAGAGCGCGTGCGCGAACTGCGCGAGCCACTGGACGCCGCACCGACTGCCCGCGAAGAACGCGCACCGCGTGAAGAGCGTGCGCCACGCGAAGAACGCGTAGCCCGTGAAGAGCGCGCGCCACGCGAAGAGCGTGCACCGCGTGAAGAGCGTGCTCCACGCGAAGAGCGCGCTCCGCGTGAAGAGCGCGCCCCTCGCGAAGAGCGTGCTCCGCGTGAAGAACGCGCCCCCCGCGAAGAGCGTGCACCGCGTGAAGAACGTGCCCCACGCGAAGAGCGCCAGCTGCGCCCTGAGGTGCAGGCCGCCGAACAGGCCGTGGAGCTCGCCGAGGAGCAACTGCCGAACGAAGAGCTGCTACAGGACGAGCAGGAAGGCGCCGATGGCGAGCGTCCACGCCGCCGTTCCCGTGGCCAGCGTCGTCGCAGCAACCGTCGTGAGCGCCAGCGCAACGCCAATGGCGAGCTGATCGACGGCGGCGACGAAGACGCCGGCGAAGAGCAGCCACAACAGCACCAGGCCACCGAGCTGGGTGCTGAATTGGCCGCCGGTACAGCCGTGATCGCTGCCGTTGCCACCAGCAACATCAGCGCCGACGCCGAGGCCCAAGCCAACCAGCAGGCCGAACGCGCCAGCGCCGCTGTCGCCGAGACCCAGGTGCAAATCACCGAAGTCGTGGCCGAGCAGGTCGCCATCGCCCCGGTGGTCGAGCAGCCTGTCAGCGAGCCAGTGGTCGCTGCCGAGCCGAGCATCGAGCCTGTCGTCGAAGTGGCGCCACAGCCTGTGGTCGAAGAAGCCGCCGCCGAGCAGCCGGCCGCCGCCGTTGTCGAGGCAGCGGTCGAGCCGGCCGCGGTCGTGCAAGCCCCAGTAGTGGAAGCGGGCGAGATCGAGAAGGCACCGGTTGCCGAAGCGGTTGAAGCCAAGGCGCCAGTCGCCGAACAGCCTGCCCCGGTAGCTGAAGCCGTCGAAGCCCAGCCTGAAGCGGTCGAAGCCCCGGTGGCCGAGCCTGCGCCAGCCGTGGTTGCCGAGCAAGCACCGGTCGAGCCGTCCACCATCATGCTGCCGAACGGCCGTGCGCCGAACGACCCGCGTGAAGTGCGTCGCCGCAAGCGTGAAGCCGAAGCCGCCGCCGCTGCTCTGGCCGCCGCCCAGGCTACCCCGGCCGAAGCCCTGGAAACCGCTGACGAGCACAAGCCTCATCACGGTTGATAGCCTCGGCTGAATGAAAAAGCCCCGCCAGTGCGAACTGGCGGGGCTTTTTCTTTGCCGGTGGATGGCACCGGCTCTGCCGGTGATCGCGGGGCAAGCCCAGGCCACCCCATCAGTACAAGTTCGGCTCCATCTCCAGCTCAACCCCGAAGCGCTCGAGGATATCCGCCTGGATCCGCCGCGCCAGCGCATGCAACTGCGCCCCGCTCGCCTGGCCGTAGTTGACCAGCACCAACGACTGCAAGCGGTGCACCCCCGCATCGCCATCGCGATAGCCTTTCCACCCCGCCTGCTCGATCAACCAGCCGGCCGCCAGCTTCACTTGGCCATCGGCCTGGGGATAGGCCACCACGCCAGGATGCCCGGCACGAATACGCTCGGCCAACTCAGCGGACACCACCGGGTTCTTGAAGAAGCTCCCTGCATTGCCCAACTCAGCCGGATCCGGCAGTTTCTCCCGACGGATACTGCAGATCGCGTCGCTGATCGCCTGCGCGGTCGGCTGCTCGACGCCCTGCTCCGCCAGGCGCTGACGCACCGGGCCGTAGTCCAGGTGTGCCTGCAAGGTACGATTCAAGGCAAAGCGCACGCGTACAATCAGCCAGCGCCCGGGGTTGCGTTTGAACACGCTGTCGCGATAACCGAACGCGCACTCTTCCAACGAGAAATCCCGCAGCTCGCCGGTCTCGCGGTCCAGCGCGGTCAAGCCGGCGAACACATCCTTGATCTCCACGCCATAGGCACCGACGTTCTGCATCGGCGCGGCGCCCACGGTGCCGGGGATCAAGCTGAGGTTTTCCAGCCCGCACAAGCCCTGCCCAAGGCTCCACTGCACGAACGGGTGCCAGGGCTCGCCGGCCTCGGCCTCCACCACCACCCGCTCACCATCATCGCTGAGCAGGCGTCGGCCACGGCTGGCCATGTGCAGCACCAGGGCCTCGACATCGCGGGACAACAGCAGGTTGCTGCCGCCGCCAATCACCAGCACCGGCACCTGCCGCTCGGCGGCCTGGGCCAGGGCCTGGCGGGCTTCGTCGTCGTCATGGGCCTGGGTGAAGTAGCGGGCACTGACATCGATGCCGAAGGTGTTGTAGGGCTTGAGCGACACGCGCTCCTGCCAGTGCGCCGTCATAACCGCCCCTTGATTTCCACGACCAGCTCGCGGCAGGCCGCCTCGATCAGGTCCAGGACCTGCTCGAAGCCTTCGGCACCGCCGTAGTAAGGGTCCGGCACTTCGTCCAGGGCCGCGCCATAGCGGCGCAGGAACAGGTCGAGCTCGCCCTTGGCGTTGTGCGGACGCAGGGCCTGCAGGTTACCCAGGTTGCTCTTGTCCATGGCCAGGACCAGGTCGTACTCGGCAAAATGCGCCGCCTTGATCTGCTGGGCACGCTGGCGCGACAGGTCGTAGCCACGGGCCAGGGCGGCCTTGCAGGTGCGACTGTCGGGCGCCTTGCCGACATGCCAGTCGCCGGTGCCGGCGGAGGCCACCTGCACCACATCACCCAGGCCTGCGGCCTCGAGCTGATGGCGCAGCACGCCTTCGGCGGTCGGCGAGCGGCAGATGTTGCCGAGGCAGACGAACAAAACGCGCATCAGGCCTCCAGCAAGCGCCGAACGCGCTCCAGGTCTTCAGGGGTGTCCACGCCCACGGCCGGCGCCTCGATGGCGTCGGCGACATGGATGCGCACGCCGTGCCACAGGGCGCGCAGCTGCTCCAGCGATTCGGTCTGCTCCAGCCAGCATGGGCCCCAGGCGACGAAGTCCTGGAGGAAGCCCACCCGGTAGGCGTACATGCCGATATGACGGCGATAAGGCACGCCTTCCGGCAGCTGGTCGCGGTTGTGGGCGAAGGCGTCGCGGGCCCAGGGCAGCGGCGCGCGGCTAAAGGTCAGGGCCAGGCCGTGCTTGTCGCTGACCACTTTGACCGCATTGGGGTTGAAGAGGGTTTCCGGGGCGTGGATCGGCTCGGCCAGGGTGGCGATGCCAGCCTCCGGGTGCGCGGCGAGGTTGGCCGCCACCTGGTCGATGATCACCGGCGGTATCAGGGGCTCGTCGCCCTGCACGTTGACCACGATGGCATCGGCGGCCAGGCCCAGCTGGGCGGCCACCTCGGCCAGGCGATCGGTGCCCGACTCATGGTCGGCACGGGTCAGCAGCACCTCGGCGCCAAACGCCTGGCAGGCCTCGACGATGCTGGCATCGTCGGTGGCGATGACCACGCGGCTGGCGCCGCTCTTGCGCGCCTGCTCCCACACATGCTGGACCATCGGCTTGCCGGCGATCGGCAGCAATGGCTTGCCCGGCAGGCGCGTGGAGCGCAGCCGGGCGGGAATCACCACGGTGAAGTCCAGGCTCATTTGTCCAGGCGCTCTTCGTCGGTCAGGGTGCGCGCCTCGCTTTCCAGCATCACCGGGATGCCATCGCGGATCGGATAGGCCAGGCCGGCGCCCTTGCTGATCAGCTCGGTCTTGTCGGCGCTAAGCTTGAGCGGGCCCTTGGTGATCGGGCAGGCCAGGATATCGAGCAGTTTGGTGTCCATGGAGGTGTCCTTGCGACGGAAAATGAAAAAAGGCTCAGGGGCGGCCGGGCAGCAGGCGGTCGATCTGGGCGTCGAACCAGGCGCTGAAGGCGGGCGTCGGCACGGCGTCGACCGCCAGGTACCACCAGTCGTCGGCGGCGAAGGGCCGGCATTTCACCGCATCCTTCTCGGTCATCACCAGCGGCAGCGGCGGGCTGAACGACAGCACTTCACGGCTGTAGGGCGCATGGTCGGCGAAAGGGTGCGGCACCGGCTGCCAGTGTAGCCCCAGCAGGGTGTTGAAGAAACGTTGTGGATTGCCGATGCCGGCCACGGCGTGCAGCGCCTGGCCAGCCGGGAACAGGTCGAGCTCGCGGCGCTCGCCGCTGCGCAGGTTGATCAGCGCCGAGGGTTGCAGGCGGAAGGCGAAGCCGTCGGCGCGGTCGGTCTCGGCGCCGTTGAACAGCACCGCGTCGGCCTCGCCCAAGCGCTCGGCCGGCTCGCGCAATGGGCCGGCCGGCAGGCAGCGGTGATTGCCCAGGCCCCGGGCGGCGTCGATCAACACCAGCTCCAGGTCGCGAGCCAGGCGGTAATGCTGCATGCCGTCGTCGCACAGGATCAGGTCCGGCGCATCGCTGGCCAGCAAGGCCTGCACGGCGCGGGAACGGTCGGGGTCGATCACCAGCGGCACGCTGGTGCGCTGGACGATCAGCAAGGGCTCATCGCCGGCCTGATCCGCAGGCTGGTCAGCCTGGACGCGCCAGGGATAGTGCGGCGGCTTGGCGCCATAGCCACGGCTGACCACGCCGACCTTGAGCCCCTGCCGGCGGCAGTGCTCGATCAGCCAGAGGATCATCGGCGTCTTGCCGGTACCGCCGACGGTGATATTGCCCACCACGATCACCGGTACCGGGGCACGGTAGCTCGGGCTTTCGCCGCTGAGGAAGCGCGCGCGCTTGCGCGTCACCACGCGACGGTACAGGGCCTCCAGCGGCCGCAGCAGGGCCAGCGCCGGGTGCCCGGCGTACCAGGCGGCGAGCAGACGGTCGGCGAAGGCCATCAGGGCTTGCCCTGCGCGGCCTCGACGGTGGTCATGCGCAACTTGCTGAAGCCGAGCTTGCCGGCCGCGTCCATTGCGGTGATCACAGCCTGGTGCGGGGTCTTGCCGTCGGCGCTGATGGCCAGCGGCAGGGTGATGTCACCGCCGGATTCCTTCTCGATCGCCTCGGTCAGGGTGTCCAGGTCGCTCTTGGGCAGCAGGTGGTTGTTCACCGAGTACACGCCGTCGGCGCTGATGGTGATCTCCACCAGCTTGCCCTGGTCGGCCGGCGGCTGCTCGGCGCTGCTGGCCTCCGGCAACTCGACACGCAGCTGGGTCTCGCGGGTGAAGGTGGTGGTGACCACGAAGAACAGCAGCAGCACGAACACCACGTCGATCAACGACGCCAGGTTGATGTCGACGTTCTCGCGCTGGCGATTGCGCCGGAACTTCACGCCTTGCCTCCGGCCACTTCCACTTCGCGGTCGCCCTGCAGCACTTCCACCAGCTTGATCGCCTCCTGCTCCATGCCCACCACCAGCTCATCGATGCGGCGCAGCAGGAAGCGGTGGAAGAACACCGCCGGGATACCGACCATCAGGCCGGCCGCGGTGGTGACCAGGGCCTTGGAGATCCCCCCGGCCAGGACGGCGGCGTTGGCGGTCATCTGCGAGCCCATGAAGGCGCTGAAGATGTCGATCATGCCCAGCACGGTGCCCAGCAGGCCCAGCAGCGGGGCCATAGCGGCGATGGTGCCGAGGGTGCTGATGTAGCGTTCCAGCTCGTGGATGACCCGCGAGGCGGCCTCCTCGATGCACTCTTTCATGATCTCGCGGCCGTGGCGCGAGTTGGCCAGGCCCGCGGCGAGGATCTCGCCCAGCGGCGAGTCGGCGCGCAGGGCCTTGAGCTTGTCACTGGTGAGTTGCTTGTCCTTGATCCACATCCACACCTGGCCCAGCAGGTGCGGCGGGGTGACACGGCTGGCGCGCAGGGTCCACAGGCGCTCGACGACGATCGCCATGGCGGCGATCGAGCTCAGGATGATCGGCAGCATCATCCAGCCACCGGACTTGACCAATTCCCACACAGTTAGCATCCCCTCGGAAAAAGGCCGCCACTCTACCATAGGACCGCCTGGGGCTCATCTGCCGGAGGTCAGGGAATTCCTGTGTTGCCCCAGGGGGCTGCTTTGCAGCCCTTTCGTGACGCAAGGCCTGGTCGGAAGGGGGCGCAAAGCGCCCCCCGGTTCAATCCTCGATGGCGCGCCAGAACCGACGTTCCCGCCGCACACCTTCCACCCCACCCCGACTCCCCAGCACCAACCGCAACGCCCCCTCCAACGCCGTGTCATGCATCACCACCCCGTGCCGGCGATAGCGCTCGACCACCTGCCCATGGGGATGCCCGAAACCATTGTGCCGCCCCCGGGAAACCAACACCCCGCGCGGCGCCGTGGCCTGGACGAACGGCTCGCTGGACGACGTGCGGCTGCCATGGTGCGGCGCCTGCAACCAGTCCACCCGAGGATCGTCGGTCGCGGCCAGCCAGGCCCGCTCCGCACCGGCCTCCATGTCCCCGGCCAGCAGCAGGCGTTCGCCCTTGGCCTGCACGCGCAACACACAGGAGCGTTCGTTGCTGGAAGCCCCCTGCGGCCAGTGCCAGAGCTCGAAATCGACGCCATCCCACTGCCAGCGCTCGCCACTGCGGCACAGCGAGGCCGCTTCCAGCCCGGCAACCTCGCCGGCCAGCACTCGCGCCACCGAAACCCCACGCCGCACGGCCGCCGCCCCACCGGCATGGTCGGCATGGCCATGGCTGATCAGCATCATATCCAGCGCCTTCACCCCAAGCTTGCGCAAGGTCGGCAGCACCACCGTCTCGCCCAGGTCACTGCCACCCTGGGCCGGGCCTGCGTCATACAGCAGCGCGTGATTGCGGGTGCGCAGCAGCACCGCCAGGCCCTGCCCCACATCCAGCTGCCAGACCTCCACCTGCCCCGGCGGCACCTGTTCGCGTGGCGCCCACAGCGCCAGCAGCAGGACCACGCCCGGCGCCCGCAACGGCACGCCCCGGGGCAGCAACACCAGCACGGCGCCCAGGCACACCAGCAGCCAGGCCCACAACGGCAGTGGCTCGGGAATCCAGGCCGGCCGCAGCCCTGCCAATCGCGTCAGCACGGCAAACAACCCATCCAACGACAGGCCCGCCAGCCACAGCATCCCCTCCCCCAGCCCAGGCACCGGCAGCAGGGCCGTACCCAGCAACGCCAACGGCAGCACGCCCCAGCTGAGCCACGGCACCGCCAGCAGATTGGCCAGCGGCGCGCTGAGACTGACGGGCAGCCCCAAGGCCAGCAGCACCGGCAGCAACCCCACGGCGATCACCCACTGGGCGCGGGTCCAGGCCTGCCAGGGCCGCCAGGCACCCAGCCGGGCGGCAAAACACAGCACCAGCACCGCCACGGCAGCGAACGACAGCCAGAAACCCGGCAACAGGCTGGCCAGCGGCTCGACCAGCAGCACGCCCGACAGCGCCATCAGCAACGGCACCCAGGCGCCCAGATGGCGAAAGCGCAAGCGCCAGAGCAGCACCACCGCCAGCATCAGGCACGCCCGCTGCACCGGCACGCCGAACCCCGCCAGCCAGCCGTAGCCCAATGCCGCCGCCATCGCCAGGCCACAGGCCCAGGGCAGCCACGGCAGGCGCCGTGGCCACCCCCCCAGGCGTGCCAGCCCCGCCACCAGCCCGTAGACCAATCCGGCCAGCAAGCCGATGTGCTGCCCGGAAATCACCAGCAGGTGTACCGTGCCGGTGGCCTGCAGCACCTGCCAGTCCTCCCGCGCCAGGCCTGCGCCATCCCCGAGCACCAGGGCGGCCAACGCCGCCTCCCGGCCATGGGCATCGGTGGCCAGCAGGCGCTGGCGCAGGCCGTCGCGCCAACTGCTGGCCTCCTCGCCCTGGCGCATGCCGGCCTTGACCGTGCCGGTGGCACCGACCCGCCGCGCCAACAGCGTGGCCTCCTGATCCGGGCCATGGGGGTTGAGCAGGCCCTGCGGCCGACGCAGGTTGACCGCCAGCCGCCAGTGCTCCCCCGCTCGCAGCGGCGGCCCCTCGAACCAGCTCAATTGCACCCGCTGCGGCAACCGGGCCCGACGTGACTGCGGCTGCTCCAGCTCGAAACGCACGCCGCGCTCGGTACGGGTCGGCAGGCCGACCACCCGCCCCTCCAGCCACAGCGTGCGGCCATCCAGCGCGGCCGGCAGGCGGTCGTCCAGGGCCTGCTGCGCCGACCAGCAGGCCCAGCAGCCACCCAGCACGAACCAACCCAGCGGCCTGGCCCGGGTGCGCAGGCAGGCCAGGGCCAGCAACAGCAATGGAATCAGCCATCCGACCGGTGGCAGGGCAGGTAAAAAGCGCAGGCTCAACAGCCCGAGGACCAGCGCCAGCATCCCTGTGCGCATGAGATAGAGCTCCAGAAGCGAAAACGGCCCCTGAGGCTTAGCTGATCGGCGGAAAAAACCTGCTAAACAATTGTCACAAACTCTGAACGAGGCTGCGCTTCAATCAAGGCATACTGACGCCCTTCAACCCCGCCGGGAGCCCACATGCCGCGCCGTCTGTTCAAACGCTACATGCCGGACCCGACCAGCATCCGCGAACACAAATCCTTACGCTTTTTCGGCAAGCTGCTGCACGACCCCAACCTGTGGCACCTGAATCGCCATTCGGTGGCGCGGGCCATGGGCGTCGGCCTGTTCGCGGCGCTGATCCCGATCCCCATGCAGATGCTGCTGGCCGCCGCGCTGGCGATCCCGGTGCGCGGCAACCTGCCAATCGCGGTGAGCCTGGTGTGGCTGACCAACCCGCTGACCATGCCGCCGGTGTTCTTCGTCACCTACATGACCGGCGCCTGGCTGATGCAGGTGCCGCCGCGCACGCTGCCCGAGGAAATCACCGTCGACTGGGTCACCGACCAGCTGGCGACGATCTGGCAACCGTTCCTGCTGGGCTCGGTGGTGTGCGGGGTGGTACTCGGCGTGCTCGCCTACTTCACCACCATGGGCTACTGGCGCTGGTGGGTGGGCCGGCAGTGGCGCCGGCGCCAGTGCCGTTGTGCCCTCACCCGCAGCTCAGGCACGCATGCCGCGGCCGCTGACCAGCAGGCGCACGCACAGCAGGTAGAGCAGCGCGGTGGCCACCAGCATGAAGCTGATCGCCGTGCCGATGCTGATGTCCGACACCCCTAGGATGCCGTAGCGGAACGAGTTGACCATGTGCAGCACGGGGTTGGCCAGCGACACGGTCTGCCAGAACGGCGGCAGCAGGTTGATCGAGTAGAACACCCCGCCCAGGTAGGTCAGCGGCGTCAGCACGAAGGTCGGGATGATCGAGATGTCGTCGAAGTTGCGCGCGAACACCGCGTTGACAAAGCCCAGCAGCGAGAAGATGGTCGCGGTCAGCAGCACCACGACGATGGTCACACCCAGGTGATGCACCTGCAGGTGGGTGAAGAACAGCGACAGGATGGTCACGATCACCCCAACCGCCAGCCCGCGCAGCACACCGCCCAGCACATAGCCGACGAGGATGGTGTGCGGCGACACCGGCGACACCATCAGCTCCTCGATGGAGCGCTGGAACTTGCTGCCGAAGAAGCTCGACACCACGTTGCCGTAGGAGTTGGTGATCACCGACATCATGATCAGCCCCGGCACGATGTACTCCATGTAGGTGAAGCCGCCCATGTCGCCGATCTGCCGGCCGATCAGGTTACCGAAGATCACGAAGTACAACACCATCGTGATGGCCGGCGGCAGCAGGGTCTGCGGCCAGATGCGCAAGAAGCGCCGCACTTCGCGGTAGACGATGGTGTTCAGGGCGACCCAGTTGGTGCGCAGTTCCACACTCATACGGCCACCTTCGACAGGTTCTTTTCCACCAGGGACACGAACAGCTCCTCGAGTCGGTTGGTCTTGTTGCGCAGGCTTTGTACCTCGATGTTCTTCAGCGCCAGCTGGCCGAACAGCGCGGTGATGCCGATGTCCTTGTCCACCTGCACCTCCAGGGTGTGCGGGGTGATCAGCCGGCACGGGTAGCCCTGCAGCTCAGGCGCGGCGGGCAGGTCGTGCTTGAGGTCGAGGACGAAGGTCTCGACGTGCAGCTTGCCCAGCAACTGGCGCATGCTGGTGTTCTCGACGATGGTGCCGTGGTCGATGATGCCGATGTTGCGGCACAGCTGCTCGGCCTCTTCGAGGTAGTGGGTGGTGAGGATGATGGTGATGCCCTTCTGGTTGAGCTCGGTGAGGAAGCTCCACATCGAACGGCGCAGCTCGATGTCCACCCCGGCGGTCGGCTCGTCGAGGATCAACAGGCGCGGCTCGTGGATCAGCGCCCGGGCGATCATCAGCCGGCGCTTCATGCCGCCGGACAGCGAACGCGACGGCACGTCGCGCTTGTCCCACAGCCCGAGCTGCGTCAGGTACTGCTCGGCGCGCTCCTTGGCCACCTTGGGCGGGATGCCGTAGTAGCCGGCCTGGGTGACGACGATGTCGAAGGTCTTCTCGAACTGGTTGAAGTTGAACTCCTGGGGCACCACGCCCAGGCAGCGCTTGAGCGCCGCAGGCTCGCGGTCCAGGTCGTGGCCGAACACGTTGACCGTGCCGCTGGTCTTGTTCACCAGGGTCGAGAGAATGCCGATGGTGGTGGACTTGCCGGCGCCGTTGGGGCCGAGCAAGGCGAAGAAATCGCCTTCGGAAACGTCCAGGTCGATGCCCTTGAGGGCCTGGAAACCGTTGCCGTAGGTCTTGGTCAGCTGTCGGATGGACAGGGCGGAACTCATAGCGGGTCGGGTACCGAGAAAAGGGTGCGGGACACGCCAGGTGAAGTCACTGGCGCAGTGAGTGCGGCCATGGTGCAAGGGCTGGCCGCACAAGTACAGTCACATGTATCGATAGTGACTATCGAAGTGGCGTCACGTCAGGGCGCTCATCACCGCCGCCTGGTAGGCCGGGCGTTGCTTGAGGCGCTCGTACCAGGCTTGGAGTTGGTGCATGGCCGGGCGTTCAATCGGCATTTCGAACCAGGCGTAGATGAAGCTGCCCAGGGGAATGTCGCCCATGCCGATCTGCTCGCCGGAGAGGTACGGCTGCTTGGCCAGGGTCTCGTCGGCGATGGCCAGCAGTTGCGCGCACTGCTTGTGCGCGGCGTTGATCGCCACCCAGTCGCGCTGGTCCTCGGGGGTGCGCAGCAGGCCCCAGAACAGCGGGCGGAAGGGGCCGGCGAAGGACGAGGTGGTCCAGTCCATCCACTTGTCGGCCAGGGCGCGCTGGCGCGGGTCGTCGAGGTACCAGCCTTGTTCGGCGCCGTACTCGGCGCATAGGTAGCGCACGATGGCGTTGGACTCCCACAGCACCAGGTCGCCGTCTTCGAGCATGGGCACCAGGCCGTTGGGGTTCAGGGCCCGGTAGTGCGGTTCGTTGACCACGCCGAAGGCGCCGCCGGCATCGATGGACTCGAAGTCCAGGCCCAGCTCGTGGGCGATCCACAACGCCTTGCGCACATTGCTCGAATTCTTGCGGCCCCAGATCTTCAGCATGGCAACGTCCTTAATGAATGCGGGAGAGGGGTCAGTCTACCCCAAGCGGTGGGCGGTGCCAGTGAAAGCGGGGGCCGCTTTGCGGCCCCAGCGATCTCAAAGACTGTCAGATATTTCCGAACCTGAAACCAAATGCTTCAGCCAGCAAAGCTTGGGAACTATCCTACGCGCTTGCCGGAAGCCGCCACGTTGTCGGGGAAATACCCCGGGGATAACTTCATCGGGTCGCCCAATTGGGTGACCGGGTGTGAGAAACCCGATTACATATGACAACCAGCGGCTTCGTCATGGTGGCCGTGTGCGGGCAGGCTTCGGTCTGACCGGGTTTGTCCTATGTCCCGGTTTTCTCACCTCGTACACGGCCGCCACCCTCACCTCGTGAGAAAAGGCCTGGATGGTGGTTTTCAATGACCGCATAGGACTCTCGACCATGAAAAAAATCGTCCCAGACCCACCCCGTCTCTCCCACTTCCTCACCATCCGCCCCACCCTCCCCCGCGACGATGCCATGGCCGCCGCCGTCGAAGTGGCCACCGCCATCTCCGACGTCCTCGACATCTACTTCAAGACCGAGCCCGGCGAAGTCCAGGACCGCCTGTTCATCGCCAGCGACTACCTCGGCCAGCTGGCCTGCGCCCTGCTCGAGCACAAGCCGCAGGTGCAGCCATGAGCCGCGGCCATACCGCAGGCCGCACCACCTGCCTGGACCTGTTCAAGGTCGAGCCGGGTGTTACCTTCGAAGACGCCTTCAGCGAGTTGTCGGTGCTGCTCGGCTGCATCCGCCACCTGACCTGTGAGGCGGAGATGGAAGGCGACCTGCTGGCCGGCAGCTCGGCGCGGATCCTCAGCGCCATGGCCAAGGCGCTGATCGATGATATGGAGGTGGGGTTGAACCGCTCCAGATGATCTGATGACCGCATCGCGGGGCAAGCCCACTCCCACGCCCACATTGCATATCTGGCGTGGGAGCGGGCTTGCCCCGCGATGACTGCATGACATTCCCTACCGAACTCCCAGCGCCCCACCCTGTCATCTCCTAGGCAGGCCATCCACCCCAACACGTCTAAGCTCTGTGGATCGCCCCCGCCCCCCGCTTCCAAGGAGGAAGAATCATGCTGCTGTTGTGGTTGCTGGTCCTGGTGCTTGGCGCCGCGTATCTACTGCACCGGCGCCTGGCGCCCCTGCAAATCCTCGCGGCCATCGCCGCCTACACCCTGCTGATGGGCATCTTCAGCACCGCGCCAGGCTGGCTGCTGGCGCTGATCTGGGTAGTGATCGCCGCCAAGGCGGCCTTCTTCGCCCTGCCGGAGCTGCGCCGTAAACTATTCACCGCGCCGATGTTCAACTGGTTCCAGCGTACCCTGCCGCCAATGTCGCAGACCGAGCGCGAAGCCATCGACGCCGGCACCGTGTGGTGGGACGGCCACCTGTTCAGCGGCCGCCCCGACTGGAACACCCTGCTCGACTACGACGCACCCAGGCTCAGCGAGGAGGAACAGGCCTTCATCGACGGCCCCACCGAGCAGCTGTGCGCCATGGTCAGCGACTGGCAGATCGGCCAGGACCTCGACCTGCCGCCGCAAGCCTGGGACTTCATCAAGCAGCACGGCTTCTTCGCCCTGATCATCCCCAAGGAGTACGGCGGCAAGGGCTTCTCGGCCTACGCCCACTCCCAGGTGGCGATGAAACTGGCCACCCGCAGCGGCGACCTGGCCTCCACGGTGATGGTGCCCAACTCCTTGGGCCCGGCCGAACTGCTGCTGCACTACGGCACTGACGAGCAGCGCAGCCACTACCTGCCGCGCCTGGCCCGTGGCGACGACATCCCCTGCTTCGCCCTCACCGGCCCCCTGGCCGGCTCCGACGCCGGGGCCATGCCCGACACCGGCGTCATCTGCAAAGGCCAGTGGCAGGGTGAAGACGTCATCGGCCTGCGTCTGAACTGGGAGAAGCGCTACATCACCCTCGGCCCGGTAGCCACCCTGCTGGGCCTGGCCTTCAAGGCCTACGACCCCGACCACCTGCTGGGCGAGCAGACCGAGCTGGGCATCAGCCTGGCGCTGATCCCCACCGACCTCCCCGGCGTGGAGATCGGCCGACGCCACCTGCCACTGGGGGCCGCGTTCATGAACGGCCCCAACAGCGGCAAGGACGTATTCGTGCCGCTGGATTGCCTGATCGGCGGCCAGGCCATGCTCGGCAAGGGCTGGATGATGCTGATGAACTGCCTGTCGGTGGGCCGCTCGATCTCCCTGCCGGCGGTCGGCACGGGCGCGGCCAAGTACACAAGCCTCGTCACCGGCCAGTACGCCCGGGTGCGCGAACAGTTCAACGTGCCGCTGGCCGCCTTCGAAGGCATCCAGGAATCCCTGGCGCGCATCGGCGGCAACGCCTGGCTGATGGACAGCGCCCGCCTGCTCACCGCCAAGGCTGTCGACCTCGGCGAAAAGCCCTCGGTGCTGTCGGCGATCCTCAAGTACCACCTCACCGAGCGCGGTCGCGAGTGCATCCAGCACGCCATGGACGTGCACGGCGGCAAGGGCATCATTATGGGCCCGAACAACTACCTGGGCCGCAACTGGCAAGGCGCGCCGATCTTCATCACCGTCGAGGGGGCCAACATCCTCTCGCGCAACCTGATGATCTTCGGCCAGGGCGCGATCCGCTGCCACCCGTTCGTGCTCAGGGAAATGGCCCTGGCCGGGCGCGAGGACCACGACCAGGCGCTGAACGAGTTCGACGACCTGTTGCTGCAGCACATCCTGTTCGCCGCCGGCAACGCCGCCAGCACCCTGGTGCTGGGTTTGGGCCTGGGGCATTTCGAGAAGGTCCCGGGCGATGCCCTGAGCCAGGGCTACTTCCGCGCCCTCAACCGCCAGGCGGCGGCGTTCGCCTTGCTGGCCGACCTGTCGATGATGCTGCTGGGCGGCGCGCTCAAGCGCCGCGAACGCCTGAGCGCCCGGCTGGGCGATGTGCTCAGCTACCTGTACCTGTCCAGCGCCGCGCTCAAGCGCTACCACGACCTAGGCTCGCCCGAGTACCTGCGCCCGCTGCTGCGCTGGGCGCTGGAGGAAAGCCTGGGGCAGGCCGAGAACGCGCTGGACGCGCTGCTCGACAACTTCCCCAACCGCTTCCTGGGCTGCGCCCTGCGGGTGCTGGTGTTCCCGTTCGGCCGCCGGCATACCGGGCCCAGCGATGAGCTGGACGCCGAGGTGGCGGCGCTGATCGGCCGCCGCAAAGGCGACCCGGCGCTGGAAGAGCTGCTGGCGGGCTGCTTCAGGCCTCAGGCCGACGGCGACCCAGTGGCCGCGCTGCAGACAGCCTGCGACCTGCTGGACGATGCCGCTCCACTGCACAAGGCCCTGCATCAGGCGGTCAAGGAAGGCAAGGTGCAGGCGGCACCGGGGCAGTCGGTGATCGACGCCGCCATCGAAGCGGGCGTGTTGCAGGCGGAGGAAGGCCAGCGCCTGCATCAGGCCGAGCAGGCGCGGCGGGTGGTGATCGATGTGGATGCGTTTGACAAGGACGTGCTGCTGCCCGAGGCAGGCAAAGTGCGCTGAGCATTGGTCGACCGCATCGCGGGGCAAGTCGCATCGGCGCACCGCCGCTCCCACGCCAAATATGCGATTGGCGTGGGAGCGGCGGTGCGCCGATGCGACTTGCCCCGCGATGAGGCCAGCACAGGCAGCTACGCTGCCAGCCTATGCAAAACCGGCGTATACTCCGCCCCCCGTTTCAACCACCCCGAGGACCGCCGCCATGGCCAACCCCCACCTGGAATACCACCTGCAACTGCTCCACCACCTGCGCACCATCCTGGCCGCGCTGGGTGAAGCCGAACAGGTCCCGGAGGAAAGCCACGCCCTGTTCCTCGAGCGCTTCGACGAACTGCTCACCCTGCTGCCGCAGGACCCGCTGCAAAGCCAGTACCTGGGCCAGGACCTGATCTGCCAGGTGATCCAGCGCTATCCCCAGATCGCCCATCTGGTACCGCGTGATCTGCTGTGGTTCTTTGGTGGGGATTGCTTGCATTTCATGCCGGATGACGAGCTGGAGCTTTACCAGACGCTGGAAGAGCGACGCTACGAGGCAGAGCAGAACGGCGAAGCGTTTGATTGGCACCAAGAAAAGCAACTGCTAGCCAAGCCTGCTCAGGGTGATATTCACTGATGTAGATGCATCCCGGCCCCATTTGGGCCGGGAACCCCAATCACCTGAGCGGGACAAGTGAATTCACTCCGCCAAATCACGATCTAGCAAATCAGGGGGAATCCTAGCCTTACCCCCGAAAAAATGATGCGCCGAAGAACATAAGAACTCTGCTTCCAGTCGAAGTCGTTCTACCTGAGAAGGGGGCTGCTGCCCTTTACTTTCTTCATAACGCCTCCACGCATCGACCGCCCGTTTACATATCTCCAGCTGGACTTCCAAATCCGTCTTTTCGATCGTCACGGTCATTGCTCCTTCCTTGTTCAAGGCAGAATGGAGTGGGATCAGGCGCGCCCAACATTCTCCCCCGACAGAGTAATAACTGATGGTATGAGTACGAACATCGGGCACGTAACGAGTAGCGCCATGCCGTTGTACGCCCTCAGACGACATTCGCCAACTAGCAAAATTGATAGGTGTGCTGAGCCAGCTCGCCCCAAAAACCAACCACGCGAGCAAAAAAAAACGCCACTTCAAAAGAAGTGGCGTTTTCAATGTGGAGCGGGAAACGAGACTCGAACTCGCGACCCCGACCTTGGCAAGGTCGTGCTCTACCAACTGAGCTATTCCCGCAGGGTGAAGCTTTACCGCATGTAGCCTGAAGCGCCTTGACGACCTTCAGCACCGGCACCGTCGGAACGATGCGTTAAAACTGGAGCGGGAAACGAGACGTGTACTAGGACAGTAAGTCGTTGTTTCCCAATCACTTTCTTCGTTGGGCTGGCCAGCGAAGACCTCAATTGTAGCCTTGTTTTTCGTCCTCGGCAACAAATTCGTCCAAAGAGTTCCACAGACGTCCAAAGAGCTGCACTCAGCACACCAGACCCACGATCGGTACATCGTCGTAGGCAACTCCCTCGAACTCATCATCCACGCCCGGTCGTCTGCCCCGCATCCATCACCGCGAAGACGATCAGGCAGATGGTTCTGGTGATGGCACAGCTCGGATGCCACCTAGGAACGCCTGCACCACAACTCACAGGCGACCTTCTGGTCAAGCTCCTTTGAAAGAACGCGCATGCTGGCCACCGCGTTTCCGCACACGATTCTTTGTCGATATATCAGGATGACGGGGCAAGCATGACAGGCGCCGGTTTGCTGCGTCCGACTGGACATTCGAGGACGATTGCGGCCCCCTCACGCTTCCTGAGACCGCTGGCATATCAGGTCATACCTAGACGGTTTTGCAGAAACCGTAACTTCTCACGACCCTGATAGCGTGAGCGTCGCTGTCGAGCCTACGTCCCGATGCTCGACCTTCTGATCGATGATTTTTGCACATCGAACACACGACGACTACCAGTTGCGCGAACTGGTGAGAAGTATTCAAACCACATGACGAAGCGGCCTTCGGGACCCACTTCCTACACAAGCGACAGGCCGACCATGAGGTCGGCGACAAAGGAGTCGGTCATGTAGTTCTTCTCCTGGAAGGAGACGGAGCATGCACGAGAACAAGAATGATGCACCAACATCAAAGGTGTTCTATCGCCCGATCGAAGCGTCCATCCGCTGGGCCGGGCTGCTGCGATACGAGCAGGTGATCCTGGCTTCGATTTCGTCGCCAAGGCGCCTGCCGCAGTCGTTGGACTGTCCACGTTGTGACGAGCTGCGGCTTTGCACCGAACGCATCTTCGACGGCATCCTCAATGGAGAACTGCCCTTCGGACGGAACGGCATCACGACGCGCGATTCCGCGCTGATCGACTCCCCTGATCTGACGGTGCGCCACGTCGATCTGAAGCGCTGGATGCGCCAGCACTATCCCGAGCAACGACCGTGCTTCCTTTTCTCCCGGAGCGAGCGCATCGCCCATCCCTTCATCTCGGTGGAAACTGGGCAGGCGATGCTAGTCGAGCGCCTGGCCCTGAAGTCCACCTTGGACCAGTACAAACGCCAACTGCATGAGCTGCAGGAAAAGCACGGAGCGCTTCTCAAGCAGATGGCGCCCTCTGCTGGCGCACAGTGCCTGATCAGTGATCGCGCCGAAGCCACCTACCTGAACATCATCGGCAGCATGCTGGACCTGATGCTCGGCCAGTCGCCTTCCGGCGTTCCGTACTCCAGCTTCAAGACGCAGGAGGCGGTGGTCAGCGCGTTGGTCGCCCATCACAGCGGCGCAATGGGGATCGCGGAGCGGACGCTAAACGGCAAGTTCGCCACGGCCAGACGCCGGCTGCGTAGCGCAACAGTCTGAGGTTTTCCATCTTGTATGTGCAATCGCGGAGATTGCATTTGCAATGTCTTTTCCCATCCATGTCTATTGAATGGAGGTCACGCCAACAAACGCCACTGAGCGTTCAGGAGTGACCGCCATGTCGCAAACACCTGCACTGCCCGCAAGCGAGCGCCGCATCCTGCGGCTTGATGAAGTCGAAACCAAGTCGGGTTTCAAACGCGCCCACATCTACAACCTGATGCGCAAAGGCCTGTTCCCGAAGGCGCTGCGCCTGGGCGTGCGCGCGGTCGGTTGGGACTCCATCGAGATCGATCAGTGGATCGCCGAGCGCGTCAACAACCGGGCCTGACCCGTTCTCCAGCGGACTTCCCATCCTCACACGGAGAACGCCATGCAGGTCGTATCCATCATTTCAACCAAAGGTGGCGTCGGCAAGACCACCACGGCCGCGAACCTCGGCGGGCTTGCCGCGGACGCGGGGCTGCGTGTACTGCTGCTCGACCTCGACGTGCAGCCCACCTTGTCCTCGTACTACGAGCTAGGCCACCGCGCACCTGGTGGCATCTACGAGTTGCTGGCCTTCAACGAGCGCGACCTCGGGCTGCTTGTGTCCCGCACGAACATCGAGGGCCTGGACTTGGTGCTCTCCAACGACCACCGAGGCGAGCTGAACACTTTGCTGCTGCACACGCCGGATGGGCGCCTACGGTTGCGCCATCTCTTGCCGGTCCTGGCGCCTCTCTATGACCTGGTGCTGATCGACACCCAAGGTGCGCGCTCGGTGCTGCTGGAGATGGCGGTGCTCGCCTCCAACCTCGCGCTGTCGCCCGTGACCCCGGAAATTCTCGCGGCGCGCGAGCTGCGGCGCGGCACCATGCAGTTGCTCGAAGACATTGCGCCCTACCGGCACCTGGGCATCGAGCCTCCACCTCTGCATCTGCTCATCAATCGCGTCCACCCTGTGTCAGCCAATGCACGGCTGATCCAGCAGGCCCTGCGCGATCTTTTCCAGGACCACGCCGGCATCCGCGTGCTGGCCACCGACGTGCCGGCCATCGAGGCGTATCCGCGTGCAGCTACGCGCGGATTGCCAGTGCATCGGGTCGAATACCGCCAGCCGCCGGGCAGAGTCGCCCTCGCCGCGCTCGACACCATGCGCGGCCTCGCAGACGAACTATTTCCGCAATGGCGGCACCGATTTGCCATGGTGTCCGGCCGTCCGCCACACCCTCTTGATGCCGGGAGGTCCCATGGCGAACGCACATGAGCTAGCCCGAGGCCACAAGCGGCTTCGCGCCCTGATCGAGTTCGCGGTTGGCGAAGGTTGGCACGTCAAACGCACGCCTGGCGGCCACCTCAAGTTCACCAAGCCTGGCTGCGCCGCGATCTACACCAGCTCGACGGCAAGCGACCACCGGGCGACCCTGAATGCCCGTGCGCAAATCCGCCGCGCCGAGCGCGAGGCCCGATACCAAGCGCAGGGAGGCGGCCATGGCTGAGATCACCTCCCAGCAGATGGCTGGCAAGCTGCTCGCGGCCGGGTTCGAGCGCAGCGGCCCGTCAGCCTCGACCTTGAGCGACCCGATCGCCGACACCCCCATGGTCGTGACCCTAGATCAGTTGCGCCCCTACGACCACGATCCCAGGAAAAAACGCAACCCGGCCTACGAGGAAATCAAGGCGTCCATCCGCGAGCGCGGTCTGGACGCAGCGCCGGCCATCACTCGCCGACCAGGTGAGTCCCACTACATCATCCGCAACGGTGGAAATACTCGGCTGGCGATCCTGCGCGAACTATGGTCAGAGACCAAGGACGAGCGGTTTTTCCGTGTATCGTGCCTGTTCCGGCCGTGGCCCAGCCGCGGCGAAGTCGTCATGTTGACCGGCCACTTGGCCGAGAACGAATTGCGCGGGGGCCTCACGTTCATCGAGCGCGCCCTCGGCGTCGAGAAGGCGCGCGAGTTCTACGAGCAAGAAAGCGGCACCACCTTGAGCCAGTCCGAGCTGGCCCGCCGCCTCGCCGCCGATGGCTTCCCGGTACAACAGTCGCACATCAGCCGCATGAACGACGCGGTGCAGTATCTCCTGCCCGCGATCCCCACCGTGCTCTATGGCGGTCTCGGTCGCCATCAGGTCGAACGCCTGTCGGTCATGCGCAAAGCCTGCATGCTCGCGTGGGAGCGCTACGCCAAGGGTCGCCCACTGGTTCAGGACTTCGACGAATTTTTCCAGGAAGTGCTGTCGCAATTCGACGTCCAGGCCGACGAGTTCTCCGCGCAGCGTGTACAGGACGAGCTGATCGGCCAGATGGCCGAGATGCTGGGTGTCGATTACGACGTGCTCGCCCTGGACATGACCGAATCCGAGAGCCGGCAGCGCGCCTTGGTCAGCGACCCAACGCCGCCATCGACGCCGCCTGCGTTGCCGGAGCCGGGAACCATCGCGCGCCCACCTGCCAACACTGCGCCACCCATCGCAGGGGCTGCATCCGCAGCGCCGCCTGCAGGCCGACCTGCGGCAACGCCTTCGACGCGCGAGAGCGACACGGATGCCAGCCAGGCAAGTCCGGCCAACCCTGCGGTGGGTGGCGATCTGCTTCGGGAGCACATCGTCTCGCCGGCACCGACGACCGAACGGCTCCAGTCCATTCAGCGCATGGTCGCCGACCAGTTGGGTGATGCGCTGCCGCTCGACTTCTCGGCGAGTGTCTTGCAGTCCATCCCTGTGCAGGCTGGCGGGCTCTATCCGATCTCCGATGTCTGGTACATCGATCCCGGCGTGGACACAGCCGAGCGCCTGCGCATCCACATCGCACAGTTCGCCCGCGAAATCGCGGGCGAGGCAGACCTGGACGAGTGCATTGATGACCGTGCAGAGGGTATCGGTTTCGTCTGCCGGGCCCGCACCCAAAGCTCGGCACCGCTGGGCCGTGCCGTCCTCGCGCTGTTAGCGTGCCTGGCCGGTCAGCGGCCCGCCGACGTCGGCCTGCACGACGGGCAAATCGTCATCGAACTGCCGGCGCTGCTGCACGGCCAGGGTGATGCGGCCCAGCGATTGAGCGATACCTCGCTGGTCAAGCTGTTCCGGCTGCTGCGGCTGGCCCGGCGCCTGCTCGACCTTGAAGCCGGCGCTGAAGGCGTTGGAATGTGAGCGAGGGAGGCCAGCATGTCCGCACCACACCCACTCAACCAGGCCGTCATCGCCCAGGCCCTCTATGACCTGCGCAATGGGCAACTGCGCCGGTGCAAACTGATGGGGTTTGGCGAGGAAGAACTGGACGCCCTCAAGCATCCCGCGCTGATCAGCGTGCTCGCCAACGCTAACGTCTCCTGGTGCTCGGTGACGGTCAACCGCGAAGTGCTCCGGCGACTGCTCAAGCAGGCGCAGGACGTGGAGAAGGAAATCGCCACGGTCGATCGCATGCTCAGGCTGGGCGCGAGCACCGAGATGGTCAGTCGGTTCTATGGCCTGACCCACCAGGAGGTGGCGCTTCGCCGCGAAATCCTCGGCCTGCCGAAGCGCAAGGGCCGCCACCCCGTGCTGGACGAGAAACAGGACACGGAGCTGTGGCGGCAATGGAAGGCCGTGACCGGCAGCAGGAATGTCGATCTCGAAGACGAAACCTCCATCCTCGACGCTACCATGGACTTGGCCGAAGGCATGTCGCTGCCTCTGTCGGTGGTCTGGGCCTCGATCAAGAGCTGGGTCGATCAGGGATTGGGTTGAGCCATGGCCGTGGACGACACCGCACCACGCCGTGGCCCCGTCGCACTCGCGGATCTGTTCGATGCTGCCCTGAAAGACCTCGCGCCCAAGCCCAGCCCCAGTGCGCCAGCACCCGTGCCTACGCCGACGCCCGCCACGTCAGGCGATGCCTTCCTCTTCAGCGGCAACCGGCACGAGACCGTGCCGCGGCGGCTGTTCCTCGACCGTCGCCTGACGCCGCTGGAGCGCAACGCCTGGCAGGTGTTCCGGCTGATGCTCAACGACGACGGCATGACAGCCTTCCCGACGTATGAGCAGCTTCGACCCTGGCTGGCGTCGATGCCCTGCGCCGGGCAGGCCTCGCATGAAACCGTGGCCCGAGCGTTGACGCTGTTGCGCCTCACCCGATGGTTGAGCCTGGTACGGCGACGGCGTGACCCCAAGACCGGCCGCATCCTCGGCAACCTCTACGTTCTGCACGATGAACCACTGACGCCCTTCGAGGCCATGCAGCTCGACGCCGACTACCTGGCACTGGTCAGCCAGTCCCTCGGCCATTCGGCCAAGGCTGTCCAGATGGTCGGTCTGAACACCCTCAAGGAGATCGCGGAAGATCCGATGCTCTCCGGACGCACACTGCCGTCGCGGCTACAGGTCCTGGCCGAACGCCTCGCCAGCCAAGGCATCACGGCCGCCGAAAGTTATCCACAGGAGGATGCCGCCCACGATTCCGAAGAAGGAGCATCGAGCCTTCTTCGGAATGCGGACGACCCGTCTTCGGAATCCGAAGCAGGGGCGAAACCCGCGCCAGACGCCTCTCTTCGGAATCCGAAGCAGGCCCGTACAGTACGTAGTAGTCGTATTAATGAAGTACGTACTACCGCGCAGGCGCGCGCGCTGGGCGATCTGCAATGGCCCAAGCGCTTCACGGAACTGAAGGCAGAGCAGCAGACAGGTGCCAGGGTGGCATTGCAGCAGGTCGATGCCGCGCTGAGACAGGCCGTGCTGGACGACTGGGCCGCACGATGCAGCAGTCATGGCATCCGCAATCCTGCGGGGTATCTGTTCGGCATCATCCAGCGCGCCATCCATGGCGAGTTCAATGCCTGGGCCAAGAAAGACGCGCCATCGGCACCCGTCCCGCCAAACGAGCGGCCACCAGCAGCACCGCCACCTCAGCCGCAGGGTAAGCCAGTGCCGCCGGAAGTCGCCAAGCAGCACATCGAGCGGCTACGCAATCTGCTCGCCAGCAAGTGAGCCGGCATGCAAGTCGGTGAAAGTAGATGCCCATGGCCGCCAATAGAGCTATCCCCTGGGGATAGTTCCGCTGCTGGGCACAACGCCAAGTTGTCGCAGGCCTGGGATCGACCATCTGCCGCAGCATCGGTGTTGCCTACCCTGATCCCGGCGTGCAGCGTTCGTTGACGCTCCATGGAGCTATCCCCTGGGGATAGCTCGCGCCGCATGCAACCGCCGCGCCCTAAACCGGGGCCCGCCGGGATTCGGATTCTTGACTGACTGCCTTCCGCTTCCTGCCGAAGCTGGCCGCTCCTTTTCCAACAACGAGCGGACACCATGGCAACCAATGAACCTCTGCAACTGAATCTCGGCTCCCTGCGCAGCGCGATGTCGCTGACCCTGCACACCCATCACGCTTCCCGCATCTGGCACGGCCGCGCCGCCGCCGAGGGGCGACCGGGCATCGTCGGCCTGAACGGCTACATCGCCCAGATGAACAAGATGCGGCGGGGCTCGGAGCAGGACGACCCGTACTCGGACTGGTGGATGCTGCGCATCGAGGACAAGCTCGACCAAACCAAGGTCACGCTGCAATCGCTGCGCGAGCAGGTGGACCAGGCGCTGGCGAGCGTGCCACCGGCGCTCAGCCTGGGCGAAAACCTCAACGTGCAGCCGGTCAAGCTCCCGCTCTTCGTCAACGCGCAGCTCGGCTTTGCCGCGGTCTATCTCCTGGCCGACTACGACGACATCGCCCGCAAGCTGATCCTCGCCCACCACACCGCGCTCATCGACCGCAGCACCTTGGAACGCTGGCTCAACGAGGGCGCGCACGCGCTGCGCAGCCTGTTCTCGCTGGCCCAGCAGTATCGCTACTCGGGCTGCACCCGCGACGATTTCGCGGCGAAGAACGCCGCTGCGCGAGTCGCGCTGGAGAAGTACGGCGAACTGCCGCAGGAGGTGCTGGAGGGGACACGCCGCTCGAAGTTTGCGCCACCCGTCGTGCGCCGTGGCCTGCAACAGCGCGGCGACGGTCCTGCCACAGCGCCTCCGCCCAGCGACGAAGCCGCCACCGCAGAGCCGCCCGAAGCGTCAGCCGGCGAGGACGAGCCCGCATGAACGATCTGAACCAACCGACCCGCTACTTCCGGGGCCTGCAACAGGGTGCCTTCATGCGGCTGGAACACGCGGCCTCTCTAAAAGGCCTTTTAAAGCCTTTTAAGGGTAAAGGGGACTTCGAGGCCTGGGCCAGCCAGTGCTTCGCCATGCGCGACGAGTTGATTGCCCTGGCACAGCGACAGGTGCTGGAGCAAGCATGCGGGCACCCCTTCCACCTTCTGCCCATCGAACTGGCCCAACAGACCACTGGCGCAGGAACCGTCTTCTTGCGCTGGCGCAGGCACGACAGGTCGGCCATGGGCGTGGCGCTGTGGCGGGAGCTGATCGCCAGCAGCAGCACACCCGTCAACCTGCTGGCCGACCTGCACGCGATCGAGCTGCAGCGCATCACGTTGAACATGCAGATCAGCCTGCTGCACACCTTGGGCAGGCAGGCGCAGGAATGCGCCAGCAAGGCCGCCGAGGCGGACGACGCCTACCTGCACCGGCTCACGTCCGTTCCTGCCGCAATGCGCGATCGGTGATTGCGCCGGGCATCCCAGCACGCGCCCGGCGCCGACGAGGCACGGGTATTTCAACCACCACGGAGATCACACCATGAGCACGCATTTTTCTGGCGAAGGCAACATCGGCTCGCCACCGGAGTACCGCGAATTCCCCAACGGCAATGACGAACCCAGCCGCTTGCTGCGCCTGAACGTCTATTTCGACAACCCCGTACCCAAGAAGGATGGCACCTTCGAGGACCGCGGCGGCTTCTGGGCGCCGGTGGAAATCTGGCACCGCGACGCCGAGCACTGGAAGGACCTGTACCAGAAAGGTATGCGCGTGCTGGTCATCGGCCGCATGGAGCGCGAGCCTTGGACGGACAACGAAGATCAGCCGCGCGAGACCTGGCAGATCAACGCGCGCAGCGTCGGCATCCTGCCGTACCGCATCGAGTCCGTGGCCCTCAGTCCGAAGCCGCAGGAGGCAGAACCGAAGCCACAGGCTGCCCAGGAATCGACCGCGCCGAAGGAGGCGAAGCGCAGGAAGTGAACCGGCATGGAGGGCGGCCGCCGTAGTGCTTCGCCGCCCTCCATGCACCCCGCAAGCTATCCCCTGGGGATAGCTCCATCAACGTCCATCGACTTCCACGCGCTCCCGCAAATCGCGGCTACTGGTCCGCACACCTGCGGCCACGCGCCATCCCCGCCCGAGCCATTCCATCGGCGTGAAAGCGGTCGCCGGCGCATGCGGCTTGTTTGCTGCTACCCCAGGTGGCGCTCGGCATCCTCGATTCCAGCAACTCCATGAACAACGGGAATCGGGATGGACGGACATGCGGCTGTTCTTGTGCGAGAAGCCCTCCCAGGGCAAAGACATTGGCCGAATTCTCGGTGCCACGCAGCGCGGTGAAGGCTGCCTCAACGGTTCCGGCGTCACCGTCACCTGGTGCATCGGCCATCTCGTCGAAGCGGCAGCCCCCGAGGTCTATGACGCGGCGCTCAAGCGCTGGTCGCTGGAGCAGTTGCCCATCATTCCTCAGCACTGGCGGGTCGAGGTCAAACCTAAAACCGCCACGCAGTTCAAAGTCGTCAAGGCGCTTCTGGCTAAGGCGACCCAGCTTGTCATCGCCACAGATGCCGACCGCGAGGGCGAGTTGATCGCCCGCGAGATCATCGACCTGTGCGGCTACCGCGGTCCCATCGAACGGCTGTGGTTGTCGGCGCTCAACGATGCGTCCATCCGCGCGGCACTCGGCAAGCTCCGGCCATCGGCCGAGACGCTGCCGATGTACTACTCGGCGCTGGCGCGCTCTCGGGCGGATTGGCTCGTCGGCATGAACCTCAGCCGCTTGTTCACGGTGCTGGGACGGCAGGCCGGCTACGACGGCGTGCTGTCGGTAGGCCGCGTCCAGACCCCCACGCTCAAACTGGTCGTGGACCGCGACCGCGAGATCACCGCCTTCGTGTCCGTGCCGTACTGGGCCATCGACGTGTCCCTGTCCGCCGGTGGCCAGACTTTCGCCGCGCAGTGGGTTCCCCCGAAAGCATGCACCGACGACGCCGGCCGCTGCCTGCAGCAGCCCATCGCGCAGCACGCCGCGCAGCAGATCCGCGCCGCGGACAGCGCCCAGGTGGTGGCGGTCGAAACCGAGCGCGTGCGGGAAGGCCCGCCGCTGCCGTTCGACCTGGGGACCTTGCAGGAGGTGTGTTCCAGGCAGCTTGGGCTCGATGTGCAGGAGACCTTAGACATTGCTCAGGCCCTATACGAGACGCACAAGGCCACGACGTACCCGCGCTCCGATTCGGGCTACCTGCCCGAAAGCATGTTCGCCGAGGTGCCAACGGTCCTCGACAGCCTGGTCAAGACCGATCCCTTGCTGCGACCGATCATGGACCAGCTCAACCGCACTCAACGCTCACGCGCCTGGAACGACGCGAAGGTGTCTGCTCACCACGGCATCATCCCGACGCTCGAACCGGCGAACCTCTCGACCATGAGTGAGAAGGAACTGGCAGTGTATCGGCTGATCCGGGCGCATTACCTGGCGCAATTCCTTCCTCACCACGAGTTCGACCGCAATGTGGCGAACCTCTCCTGCGGCCAGCAGACGCTGGCGGCCACCGGCAAGCAGGTCGTCGTCAAGGGGTGGCGCCTGGTGCTGGCCGAACCGCAATCCGAGGAGGATGGCGACCCTGCGGCGCGCAGCCAGGTACTGCCCGCGCTGCGCGAGGGCCTGGCATGTCAGGTGGCCGACGTCGATCTGAAGGCGCTCAAGACGCTGCCCCCTCGGCCCTATACGCAGGGCGAGTTGGTCAAGTCCATGAAGGGCGTCGCCAAACTGGTCTCGGACCCGCGCCTGAAACAGAAGCTCAAGGATACGGTCGGCATCGGCACCGAAGCGACGCGGGCCAACATCATCAGTGGCCTGCTGACGCGGGGCTACCTCGTGAAGAAGGGCCGCGCCATCCGTGCCTCGGATGCGGCCTTCACCCTGATCGACGCGGTGCCCACAGCGATTGCCGACCCAGGGACAACCGCCGTCTGGGAACAGGCGCTGGACATGATCGAAGCTGGACAGCTCACGCTGGACGTATTCATCGGCAAGCAGGCTGCATGGATCTCACAGTTGATCGCGCAGTACGGCAGCACGTCCCTGTCCATCAAGGTTCCCCACGGACCGCCTTGCCCACAGTGCGGCGCACCGACGCGCCAGCGCACCGGCAAGAGCGGCCCATTCTGGTCGTGCAGTCGCTACCCCGACTGCAAAGGCACGCTGCCGGTCGAATCCGGCACGTCCAAGCGTGGTGCCTCGCGCCCGCGCCGCAGCGGCCGCAAAGGCTCCTGACCGACCCCGTTCCCCGTGAACCGTGCCCGCCATCGGCGGCGCGGCCTGTGTTCCGCACGCCCTGCGGGACGCCCAGCGCGCAACGCCTTCTTGTCCGTGTGCGCGTCCCGCTTGGTCATCCCCGGCCGCGGGACCTGAAGGTAGCTTCTCCGCGAACCGCCTCCTGCGCGTTCTGCTGATCTGCATTTCTCCCGCCTCTGCGAAGGGTCCCCCGGTGGCTTGCCAAGCTGCGCGAGCCACCCGGAGACCCTTCGTGGTCAGCGGTATTCGGTGCCGGTGCCCGCCGGCGCAAAAACGGGCTCCCTTTGTGCGCGGATGTGCGCCAGACGATGCCGGCGCGAACCACGACATGCGCCGGGTGTGATTGCTGATGAGCAGACGGTTCTAGCGACGACCGGGCCTGCACCAGCCCACGGGTGGTTCTGTCCTCCCGAGCCGAAGGCCGCAGGGCCTTCGGCGCCTTTCTCCTGCCTATCAACGTCCCGGCCCGCCCCGGGCCACACGAACAGGAGACCCGACATGAACCCGCAACCTTGCACCCTTCGCGGTGCGCCCCAGGCCGCGCCACTGCTGTACGGCAGCGTGTGCAGCGGCATCGAGGCCGTGAGCCTCGCATGGCAACCCCTCGGCCTCAAAGCCGCGTGGTTCGCCGAGATCGAGCCGTTCCCGAGCGCCGTGCTCGCCCACCGTTACCCCCATGTGCCCAACCTGGGCGACATGACCGCGATCGCCCGTCAGGTGCGCGCCGGCACCGTGCCGGCGCCCGACATCCTGGTCGGCGGCACGCCGTGCCAGTCGTTCAGCGTTGCCGGCGCGCGCCAGGGGTTGAACGACCCGCGCGGCGCCTTGACCCTTGCCTATGTGGAGCTTGCAAATGCCATCGACCAAACCCGCCACCAAGACCGCCGCCCGCCGGCAACGCTCGTCTGGGAAAACGTCCCCGGCGTCCTCAACGACCGCAGCAATGCCTTCGGGCATTTCCTGGGCGCACTGGCCGGAGAAAGCCGTGCGCTCCAGCCGCCAGGGGAAAAATGGGCGCACGCTGGTTGTGTGTCTGGACCCCGCCGCCGCATCGCCTGGCGCGTGCTCGACGCTCAATATTTCGGTGTCGCCCAACGCCGCAAGCGCGTGTTTCTTGTGGCATGTGGTGGTGATGACCTCGATCCCTCCGAAGTACTTTTTGAGCGCACAGGCCTGCGCGGGGATTCTTCTGCGGGCCGCGCGCCGTGGCAAGAAGCTGCCCGCGCTGCTGGACCGGGTGCTGCAGCAGCAGGCGGATACGCAGGATTCGCTGGACTGAACCAGCCCTACGGCAAGGTCACGACGACGTTCGGATTCAGCGGCGGCATTGGCCCCGTCGATGTTGCGGCATGCCTGATGGCCGCGGGTCCCAAGCACGACATCCGCACCGAGACGTTCATGGTGCAGTCCATCGCCGGCAGCATCGCCCACACCCTCGACACCGCCAACAACGGCAAGGGCAGCAGCGAGGACGGTACGGGAAAGGGCGTGCCGATCATCGCCTTCACCGCCCAGGGCAGCGGCGCGGACGCCACGATCGACCTGACGCCGACGCTGCGTGCCGGCGGGCATCGCAACAGCCATGCGAACGCAGGCGTCGTGCCCGCCATCGCCTTCGCGCAGAACAACCGCGGCGAAGTGCGCTTCGAGTCGGGCCATGGACAGGTGTCTTGCACCGTCCTGTCCAACGGCAAGCCGGGCTACGGTGTGCCGATGGTGGCCTGCGTTGCCCTGCGGGGACGGACGCAGGGTCTTGCTGCCGAACTGGGCGGAAGCGTTGCGGCGGCGTTGCGTACCAGCGGCGGCGGCGCAGACAAGCCCCATGTCCTGGCCCCCGACTTCGAGGCACATTTCCGCTACGACTGGAATGAATCCGGTGCAGCGGACTGGTCGCAATGGCGGGTGCGGCGGCTGATGCCCATGGAGTGCGAGCGGCTGCAGGGCATGCCCGACGACTACACGCTGATCCCGTATCGCGGCAAGCCTGCCGCAGACGCTCCGCGCTACAAGGCGATTGGCAACTCCATGGCCGTCCCGTGCATGGCTTGGCTGGGCAACCGGCTGGTGCAGTGCCTGCACAAGACGGACTCGACCGCTTCGGATTGATCGACGACGCAGCCTGCCGGCCGCGCCATTCTCCCCCTGCATTGCCGATGTATCGGCAGCAGCCCGCAGCCAGGGTGTCAAGGCTGCCGTGGGTTCCGCCCACGCCACCCACCAGTTCGCTTCGGCATCTCACCGGCGAACGCTGCCCACCGGGGCATCGATGCCTCCTTTCTCCAACCCACGGGATGGTCGCCACGTCCCGTCAGGGGCATGTCGCCACCCGGTCGATTTCAGGACTTCCCATGGACACCATCACCAAGCAAGACCGCATCACGCTGAAGAACCTCAAGGTCGCCGACTTCGCCAGCGAGGAAACGCTGTGCTTCACCGCGACCATCGTGTTCGACGGCACTCCCATCGCCGAGGCCCGCAACGACGGGCATGGCGGCTCGACATTCCTCCGCGCGCTCAACGGCAAGACGACGCTGCTGGCTCAGGCCGAAGCCTTTGCCAAGGGCTTGCCGCCTGCGCCGCTCGATCTAGGCCAGGAGGGTGAAGACCCTCATTACATCGACATGACGCTCGACTTCCTGGTCGATGAACTGGCCGATGCCATGCACGCGGAGCGCAAGGTGCGAGCCGCCTTCAACCGCGACATCGGCAACAAGGTGCTGTTCATCAAGGACGGCAAACTGCTGTTCATCAAAGGCATCAAGCTCAAGGCTATCGCCGACCGCAAGGCGTACTTCGCTTCGCTGCGCACCAGGCAGGCCCAGCCCATCGTCATCCTCGCCGAGCTTCCGCCCGAGCGGGCATTCGACCTGTGGAAGCAGCATGTCCTGGGCGACAAGCCCGATTGACCCAGCGCCACCGCACCCTCCTGACAGCCCCGTACTCGATGCGGGGCTTTTCTTTTCCTGTGCTCATCAATCGGGGCTGGGCCGAATGCCGTTTTCCAACTGACGCGGCGCAGCCCTCGCACGAAGCTGCCTGCATGTTCGCTGATTCGTCAGCACATGCCAGCAGCCAGGGTTCCAGGCTGCCGCGGGTCTCTCCCGCGTCACCCACCAGTCCGCATCGCATCAATTCTGCGGATGAGCGTCCCCGTGACGCTGATGCTTTTTATCAACCGCGTGCGGGAGCTGCCATCCCGTGAGGGACAAGGCCCCGCTTTTCCAAGGAGCCCGTCCATGTCCCAGCAAGCCTCTTTCGGCCAGTTGGCCCTGACCTACTGCGGCAAGTTCCTGCCGCTCGAAGTCTTGCAAAGCGCCGCCGGCCACTACATCGGCACGCGCGATACCGAAGGTCCCGTTTCGCGGGAATCCCGCGAGTACTTCCGCAGCTATGCCGCGGCTCAACGCGCCCTCGAAAGAGGCGGCTGGTCCCAGCTCGCCATTCCCTGATCCAACTGGAGAAATCACGTCATGAACCAGCTACTGCCGCGGGAAGTCGTCGATCAGATCATGCGGGAAGAGCAGCATTTCGCTGCCGCGCCCCAAGCCTTCTTCGAGGCCTGGAAGCGCGGTGTCGAGATTGCTGGTCCCGAGTGGTTCGGCGACGGCACCCGTGAAGGCCTGAACCAGGCCAAGACCAAGTGGGATTTGCGTCCCGACATGCTGCGGCTCAACGATGCCCTCGGCGTCCTGAGCAGCGGCGAACGCATGTTCCTGTCCGCCATGGTCAGCTTCTACAACGCGCGCGAGGGCGGTGCCATGCTCAAGCGCTGCCGCTTCCACGGGCTGTCGGACTTCGACGGTCTCGATCTGGAACGCCGCAAGGTCATCGCCGACCTGCTGGTGAACTACAGCGGTTGGTGAGCCGGTCTCCGGCACGCCACTGTCCTCTCGATCCCCCCGTGAGGGACATGCGCCCATAAGGCCATGTCCCTCAATTTTTCTTCCCCATCGCCCGACGCCAACGGCCTTGGGCTATTCCCTGCGGACGCCATCGTCCGCATGGGCTGGCTCCGCTCTTCTCGAAAGGAGCCAGCATGGCAAACAACTACTACGAAGGCACGGGCGTTCTCGTGCTCAACCGCGTTACTCCCGTCATCAAGGCACTGTTCGGTGCTTTCGCGCTCGACGAAAACCATCCCGGCAATGGGCAGGCCTACATCGCCCAGATCGCCGAAACCAATGATCCACGCTGGACAGATGTGCTGGACGGTCTGGAAAACCTGGCCACACAACTCGGCATCCCCATGCCCGACGACGAAGAGTTGTCGATTCCGCCTCTGCTTGAACGGCTGGCCGCGCACTTCGGTGCTGACCAGGACGGGGAGCTGGAGAACCTGATCGAGCACCACCAATTCGAGGACGGCGCCGACCTGGAAGCCCTGCTTCTGATCGCTACCCGCTTCGATGACGGCCATAACCTGACCGCCATCCAGTTTGAGGGCTGCTGGTATTGCAGCAAGCCAAGGCTATTCGAGTTCGGCGGCAACGGCTGCTACCTGAGCCGTGAGGTCCAGGTCTTCAGAACGTCCTCGCAGGCGCTTCAACTCGGCGATCAACTGCGCAACACCATCCTGGCCGCCGACATCGAAGAGGCCTCAGCGTTGATCGCGCTGGAGGCCGCCAACCTGCTTGCCGGCATCACCGATGAGCAATTTCGCCTAAATGTGCGCCATCGCATCGCCGAACGGCTGGTTCAGACGCCAACGATCAGCGCCGACTGACGCATTTTCCACTTTCAACCAACCGGGTCCAATTCCCGGTGGCGGAGATTGGCCCCAATATTCAAATCTGGAGAGTTCCCATGTCCCAGAAACCCAATCCCTTTCTCCGCGGCTACTGGAATCTGAAAATCGTCCGCACGCTGTGCATCGGCTACGACGACGGAAGCCCGCATGTCTGGCGAATCATCCACGCGAGTCAAAAGCACTTTTCCGACGAGGAACTGATTTCATCCTCGTGCATCGTCACCAGCGATTTCGCCGTGGTCAGGAATGGTCCCGAACCCGTGAGTGCCGAGGTGCTGGCCGAATGCGATACCGCAGAAGGTGTCAGCGGCGAAGGTGTAATCGGTGCCGTGGTCTATGCCATCCATGGCGACGACTTCGACGGTCGCCCCATCCACGTCGGCGACGCCTATTCGGCAGAGGCAGCGCGGGAAGTCGTACAGCGCCTGAGTTTCGAGACCGGCTACTACAGCCGGTGCTGGGAAATCAGCAGCGCACACATCAGCCAAGAAACCGGCCAATACCTCGCCAACCTGGCAGACCTCGCTACGCCGGAGGCATTCCTGTTCATCGCGTTCCGGGTTCCGTACAGCCCGGCGATCGGCATCAAGCTGATCTCCACTCCCTGGACGGACAAGAACCTGGACCACGCCGAGGGCATCAGTGCGGAGCAGCTTCGCCAGGAGCACCGAAGCAAGGGTATGCCGGATGACCTGGCGAACGTCATTGAACTGGCTGGCCAGGCCGACGTGCGCATCCTGATTCTCGACGCCGACGCACCCGTGCTGTTGGGCCTGCCGTTGGCCGAATCCTAGCAGCCGCTCGACGCAACATCCTTCCTCTTTGTTCTCCCCCATACCGGCCCGTCTCCCTCCCGGAGCCGGGCTGGTCCATTTTCATAGGAGCAACCTCATGTTCCCCGACCTCATCTCGCGCACGCCAGACTTCGAGCACCAGCTCGGCGCCTGCGTCAATGCCATGGGCCAGGACGACGCCATCGGCCAGATCCTGGTATTCGAGCGCATGAGCGGCACGCTGCACATGCGCCATATCGCCAGCGCCGACCTGGTGGACACCGACATTGACGACTACGAAATGGTCGTCTTCGACGGTGGCAACACCAGCGGCGATACATGGAAGCATGTCTTCTTCCCACGTCAGCGCGAGCACTACTTCGTGTACGAAGCCTGACCCAACCAAGCCCCTTTTCGAGGGGCTTTTTCTTGTCCGCAGCGCAGGAAAGCGGGTGCGACGCTGTGCGATTTCTTGCAGGCAGGCCGCCCATTCCAGAGCCATCCTTGCTCCATGTTCGTCGGCGTTGCCGACACATGCCCTGGCAGCCGAGACCTTCAAGGCTGCAAGTGCGGGAAACCGTGCTGGTCGTTTCTTCCTATGGACGTACCCCGTCCGTTCACGCCACCCACAAGGGACCTCTCCCTTGCGGGCGGGGAATCCCTTGTTCTTCCTCAAGGAGATTCCCATGGACCGTTCCCTCATCAAATCCATGATGCCTTCGCTTGTCGCGGGCCATGTCCCTCGCAACGTGCGTTCGTTCAAATACCGCGTATTCGATGATCAGCCGCAGTCCTCGACGTTGGGCTTCGCCATTGACCCTCAGCCCTTCAACGGCAAGGTAGTCTCCGCGACCGACGATGCCATCGTCGTCAAGCTCAAGCCTTCCGAGTTCGCCGTGCTCGATCCCAACCTGGTGACCACCGTTCCCAGCGAGGGCGCCAAGGTCCATGTCCAACCCTACGCCCGGCGACGTTTCGACGGGCTTCGCGCGGACACCCCGGAAGTCGTCACCGAGAAGACTTCGGATGGCACGCCTTACACCATCACGAGGCATATCCTTGGCAAAGCACCCGCCAAGCTGCCCATTCCCGAGCCGCAGTGCATGGAGCTGGGCCAACTCATCGAGCAGTTGGAGGAGATGCCCGCGCCCGACGGGTTCCGGTGCATCACCCACATGCTGGTCGATGCAGGTGCCCGCGACTTCGCCTGGGTCGATCCCAAGCCCTCCAGGATCATCGAGACCCCGCCGGCGATCAGCTTCACGGTCTCAACCACCAAGTTCGAGGGTCAGGTGACGATCCTCTACGACCGTGGCGGCGACACCTACGTGGTGGAGCTGCACCGCGACGGTGAGTTGGTCGATAGGCACGACGAGGTGTATTTCGACATGCTCGGTGAAGTGCTGGAGCGGCTCATCGACGACGGGCGCTGGCGCCTGATCGACGTGAGCGTGATCGACGCCAAAGCCTTTCGGCAACGTCAGGCGGTTCCAGCCTGACGTGCCAGACAGGAAGCCTAGCGGCACGACTGATCAGTCCACAGCCTACCGGCGACTGCCCCACAAGCCTTCCATCCGTTTCGGTGGAGGGCTTTTTTCTTCATCCATACAGGAGATTTCAACCATGTCACTGCGATTCAGAGGCTCCGACCTGCGCCCCGTGCTTGCCGAAGCCATCGCCAACCAATGCCGCGTCGCCCTGGCCAAGGACCAGGGCGTGTACTTCCTCGCCGAGCGCGGAGAGCGCCGCCCCGATGGCCGCGTGAAGCTGCTGGCCTATGCCGTCGGCTGCAACCCGGATACCGACCCGTTCGATGACTGGTGGGAACTGGCACGCGCCGAGCTTGGCGGCGACGACTTCGGCGAGTTCTTCGACCCGAAAGACAGCGTTTTCACTCGCATTCTGCAAAGCTCAGATGATCTGGAGCTGTCCGCCACCGCTACGTATCTGTCGCTGGCGGCGGTGGAATCGGCGTAGTCCAAAAATGTCCGCATACCCCTTGAAGCCCCCATTTCGGGGGCTTTCTTTTGGGCGGAACTGGGCAGCCTGGAAAAAATGGGAAGCGCCCGGATGCCGATTGATTGCTGTCGCGCGCGCGAGGCCCGGCCATGCTGACCCCATGCCTGCTGACGTTGTCAGCGACATGCCAAGCAACCATCGGTCTTCAAGGTTGCGTCGCAGTTCCCACTGCGTGACCGAGCCAGCTCGCACCGCATCCATCCGCGAGCGGCCACCAGTCTCTGGTGGCGGATGCTTTCGCCTTATCGACCCACCGCGGGGTTACGCACCTTTCCCCGCATGCGTGGGGCTGGTGTGTCTCCGCTTCTTCCCTATGGAGATTCACCATGAACACCACGTCCAACGAGAAATCGTATTTCGACCTCCACACCTCGGGCATCGGCTACATCCAGCGTGTCCGTGAAGTGCCTGTCCGGGGCGGCCGCCGTGCGCAGCCTTTCCTGGCATGCACCGTTGCCGCGCTGGTCGGCCCCGCCAGGGACCCCAGCTACCGCTACTTCGACGTCAAGGTCTCGGGTGCCGAGGCCAAGAACCTCGTCCAGCGCTACATCGGCGTTGACGATCCCAAGCAGCGCCCGCTGGTGCGCTTCCGCCTCGGCGACCTGTGGGGCGATGCGTACATCCGCGACAAGGGCGAGCGCAAGGGTGAAGCCGCCGCGTCCCTCAAGGCGCGACTGCTCAAGGCCGAGCCGCTTGACCGGGCCGAACTGGCTTCCATCAAGCAGCACGAGCTGATCACCCGCGGCATCGGCTACCTCAGCCGTCCGAAGGACGTCACCCCCAAGGATGGCGATCCGTTCCTGTCGTGCTGCGTCGCGGCTCTGGCCGGGCCTGTCGGTGAACCGGACTATCGGTACTTCGACACCATCGTCGCCACCCCTGAAGCCGAGCACCTGGTTCGCCGGTGCGTGCAGGCCATCGAAGGGGACCGCAAGGTGCTGATCGCCTTCAAGTTGAACGACATGAAGATCGATCCGTACATCCGCACCAAGGGTGAGCGCGCCGGGGAGCCGGGAGCGAGCCTGGAATCGACGCTGATCCACATCGGTCTGATCAAGATCGACGGCACCCAGGTCTATCCGACGAGCCAGGCGCAAGCCGAGGCGTCGCAGGCCGAGGACGCACCCGCGCCCGAAGCCGAGGACGCCGCCGACACCGCTGCCGACCAGCCTATCGAGCCCGCCGAGCGCGAGCCCGCAGGTGAAGTCGAAGAGCAGGAGCCGGCATTGGCTGCTTCGTTCTGATCCGGCATGGCCCCTCACGGGGCCTTGCCTTTTTCCTATTCCTCAAGGAGAAGCATCATGGCAGTCACATCGGCACCCGAGAAATCGGCCACTCCCATCATCGTCCCGGGCCAGCTCGCGCTGCGCACCATTCATGGCCGCAACGGAAAGTTCAATGTTGGCAAGCTCGAATGCCAACTCGGAAAATTCACGATTAAAGACGCGGAGTTGGAGCAATACCCCGAGGGCAAGTATCAAGGGGAGTTCGTCCTTCGCTACATCTTCCTCAAAGGCTATCCGATCAGCGACGGCAGCATGCGTTTCGAGATGCGCGCCAACCTGGACGGTATGACACTTTTCGGCATCGACAAGCTGAGCAAGGCCGAAGCACATAGCTTCGCCCCGCAGGAAGTCGATCCGCTCGATGAAGATCAAGGGACACAGCCTGCGACAACGCCGGCCAAACCCGCCAAGGCATCCAGGTCCGCCAAACCTGCACCCGTGCAGACGTCCGCGGACCCGCTGGTCGATACCACGCCCTTCGGCGTGGACGCGCCGCCTGCTGCGGCTGCTGCCCCCGGCAGCACCGAGGATGGCGACGCCGCGCTGTTCGGCCTGTTGTGGCCGCTGGGCGAGTCTGTGAAGCTGGATTCGACCATCGACCGCCGCGCCCTGCGCGCCCAGATCGCCCGCCTGGGCGAACTGGGCTACGCGCTGGACTTCAAGACGCAGGAGTGGAGCCGCCAGGCCGAACTGCAACCTGCGTGATTGCAGACACCGCATCCGCGGTGTTCTTCATCCACCCGCTGGGGTTCCTTCCCCATGCGGGGGTGGCCTCGGCTTTCTTCTGGAGGTCTCCATCATGTCCACCATCACTTGCGATACACCCCGTTCCGCGCTGGACGAAACCGCGTGGCGCGCCGTTTGCAAGACGGCCGCCGAGCATGCCCAACGTGGTTGCGGCCTGTCCTGGGATCACTGGGTCACGCTTTTCAGCTCGGAGATCGACGCGCAAGCCAGTCGATTGCCGGAAAGCCAGCGCGTTCATGCGCTGGAAATCGCGACCCAGGAATGGGACTACGCAACACCTGCCGAACGGCAGGAAACCCAGGACTGGCTCGCTGAAAACGGCTGCTGTTCGCATGGGATCACGCTGGGTTGCTGCCCGGCCGGTTGCGGTTCCTAGCCCGCACTGCATTCCATCGCCGCACACGCGGCATTCCATCACCCGCTGGGGGTTCTTCCCCACGGGGAGGCCTCTGGCTCTACTTCTTCAGGAGGCCTCTCATGGGCTGGTATTTCTCTCCCCAATCGCGGTCTGAACTGATCGCCGAACTGATCGCACCGCAGGAGACCGAGCGCGCCAGCGTGAAGGTCATCGCCCACACGCTGCGCGGCAACGTCCTCTGGTCCGTCGCGGAAGTGACGGCCAGGGCCGAAGGCGTGCATCGTGATCTCGCGCCGGGCCAGTCCCTGCGCTACATCCGCTGCGATCTTCTGGAGCGCAGCGGCAACCAGTGGGGCTACAAGCCGCTGGACGAGTCCATGCACCCGTACTACTACTCGTGCCCGCTGTCCTATCTGGACCTCGCACCGGAGCAGTCCGCCGACTGGCGTGCAGGCGTTCGCGCCTACCACGCGCGGCGTCGTACACCCACGGTTGCCACGGCACCCGCCGCGGCACTATTGGCCTGAGCCAGGAGGAACCAACATGGACCCGATCCTGGCTGCGCTCCCCGCCTCGCTGTTAAAGCTCGTTGAAGGCAGTTTGTCCAACGACGAAGTTTCCTCCGACGAGGAAATGCTGGCGTACTTCATCGACAACGGCCTCACCGAGGAGCAGGCACGGCAGGCGCTGACCTATCGCGACCAGTACCTCAACAACATCTACCTGGACGGCTTCACGCCGATCACCGCGGTGGACGAGGCGCTTCACTTCAACCCGCACACCCGGCAGTTCGAGCCGGACTGAGCGGTTTTCTTCCACCCCCCCCGGGGCAGTACCTGCCCCGACGGGCGGTGCTGTTCCCGCTCATCCGAGGACACCACCATGCCCGCAAACACTTCTTCCACGCTGTACCGCATCGACGAATGCCCGGACGTGATGGCCGACGCCTGCGTTGGCGATGACCAGGGCAACCTGATCTTCCTGTCCATCTGGGCACGCGACACCGCCGTCCAGCAATTCCTCGCTCGCCTGACCCTCGGGCGCGACGAGCAGGGACTGGACCAGTTCCACGTCATCACCGACCAGGGCGGCAGCGTCCCGGTGTTCATCGGCAACGTCGATCGCCTGGAAAAGCGCATGACCCGCGCCTACCGGCGAACGCTGTTCGGTTCGCTGTCCAACGTGTGGCTGTTCGACCGGCGCTGCGTCAAGCCCGACAAGGCCAACGCCAGCGCATTGGCACTGCTGCCGCGCGACAGCGCCCACCGGCTTGACCGCCTGTGGATGCTGGTGCGGGACACCTGCCCGTTGCCGCTACTCGACCACTGGCGCGAGACCGTGCTGGAACTGCTGCAAAGCCGCGAGATGCTGGCCCGCCTTCCGTTCGCCCTCGGGCCGCTGGAAGGCCATCGGCTCGCCATCGACGTGCCGGCGCTGACCCTGGCGCTGGGCTCCCTGATCCGCAGTGACGCGCTCACCGCCTATCCCTATCCGACCAAGATTTGGACGCCGGAAGCGGTAGCGGCTTGACCCCCTCGGAGGCACGTCTCGGCGTGCTTCCGTCTTTCATCCCCGCCAACCAGGAGACTTCCATGGCCCTCATGTTCCCGCGGCTCGCCCGCAATTTCGCCAAGAACGGGTACTACCCGACCGACGAACCCACGCTCGAAAGAGCCCTCAACGCACTGATGCCCAGCGACGGGCCGATGTGCATCCTTGATCCCTGCGCCGGCGAAGGCGTGGCGATCGCCGAAGCCGCCTATGCCCTCGGGCGTGACCAGGCCAAGGCATTCGCGGTCGAGTTCGACGCGGAGCGGGCACGCCATGCCCGAGGCTTGGTCGATCACTGCCTGCACGCGGACCTGATGGACACGATGGTCTCCAAACAGTCCTTCGGGTTGCTCTGGCTCAACCCGCCGTATGGCGACCTGTCCAAGGACGTCAACGGCAACATCGGCTATCAAGGTCAGGGACGTGCCCGCCTCGAAAAGCTGTTCTATCAGCGTTCGCTGTCGCTGCTGCAGTACGGCGGCATGCTGGTCTTCATCGTCCCCGGCTACGTGCTCGACGCGGAGCTGGTTGGTTGGCTGACACGCCACTACACCGATCTGCGGATCTACCGAGCGGTGGAAACGCAGTTCAAGCAGGTGGTGATCTTTGGCCGAAGGGTGCGCCAGCGCGAGCAGGCCCCCGATGGCGTCAAGGCCGTGCGCAACTTGCTGCTGCAGGTTGGGCTTGGCGAAGTCGAAGCCGAGGAACTGCCGAGCGAATGGCCGTTCCTGCCGTACATCGTCCCCGCCAGTCCGGTCGAGCCGGAGCATTTCTTCCGCGTGACGATGGAGCCGGAGCAGTTCGCCGATGAGGTCGGTCGGCTGCAAGGCCTCTGGCCGTCGCTGGACACGCACCTGGGGGCCGCGCAGCAGTCGCTGCGTCCACCGGCGCGAGCCTTGTCCCACTGGCATCTCGCCCTGGCCTTGGCAGCGGGCGCGATCTCCGGCGTTGTGCGCTCCCAGACGGGGCGCGTGCTCGTCGTCAAAGGTGACACCCACAAGGACAAAACGCTCCAGCGGGAATTCACCGAACGCGAAGACGGCTCCATCGCCGAGACCCGCATCCTCACCGACAAGTTTGTGCCCGTCATCCGCGCGTGGGACATGACGCCTGGCTCCGCGACACGGGGCGAGGTGTTGACCATCCGCTGATCCACCGGACGCGCTGCCGTCCTGCTGTACCACATCGAAGGAGAAACACCATGTTCCCGAATCCGTTCAAGCGGCCAGCGCCGCACAAGCAACCGTTGTTCGCACCGAGTACGTTGAAGTTGAGCGAGAAGGTGCATTGGCTGGCCCGAAGAGGCCTGATCGACCCCTTAGCCTATGTCCAGCGCCATGTGCGCGGGGACTGGGGCGAGATCGATGAGGCCACACGCCAAGCCAACGACGTGGCGATCCAACAGGACAACCTGATGATCTCGCAGTTCAGGATCACGCCGGACCTGGCGCTAATCGTCAAGACCAGCGAGGACCACCAGACCACGGTGATCCAGCTTCCCGAAGAGCGGGACCTGATCTGACGTCCCCACATCGTCATCCTCATTCTCCTGACGGAGCCACTTCACTCCGGCAGGGGTGTCGTGGCTCAATGACTCATCAAGGAGGAGCCCATGGCATCACATCGCATCGAAACCTACTGTCAGAACCTGGCGTTCCCCATCGGGGCGCTTATCTTCAGCAAAGGCATTGACCGCCTGGTCCGCTCGGGTCGCCTCGACCCGATCCCGTACTTCAGGCGCCACACCCGTGGCGACTGGGGCGACGTCAACGTCCAGCAATGGCAGGCCAACAGCACCGCGCTTCAATCAGGCGCATCGCTGGCATCGCACTACGTGATCCATCCGGGGCTGGCCATTCGCATCGTTACCGACGCGGAGCGCCACGCCACCGTCATCGTTCTGCCGTCCGAGGACTGAGCACGGTTCAGCCGCTGGCCACCCAGGCCAGCACCTTCAACCACCGTCGGCCACGCGTCGATTTACTTCCCACCACGGGGCATGCCACTGCCCCGCTGGGGGTGGTGCATGCCCCTTTTTCTTTGGAGCATCACCATGTCCCTCGATCTCGAAACCAATGCCGCTGAAGCCGCGCCCGTACAGGGCGAACTGCTCGACGCGGAATCTTCCCCTCTGACCCTGAGCCTTCAGGATTTCGTCGGCGAGTTCGGCGACGAACTGCTCGACGCCCTCAACAGCGCCAACCCGCCGGTCTATACCGGCCAACCGCAAGCACATCGCCAGCTCATCGTCGCCAGCCTCAAGCGCAAGCTGTTCCAGGCCCAGGCCGAAGTCGTCCACGCCGCCGCGGAGCTGCTGATTGACCGTGGCGAGCGCGCCGCGATCGTCAATGGCGAGATGGGCTGCGGCAAGACGACCGTCGGCATCGCCACGGCCGCTGTGCTCAACGCCGAAGGCTACCGCCGGACCTTGGTTCTCTCGCCCCCGCACCTTGTTTACAAGTGGCGGCGCGAGATCCAGGAGACAGTAGCGGGCGCGAAGGTCTGGGTGCTCAACGGCCCCGATACCTTGGTCAAGCTCATCAAGCTGCGCGAGCAGTTGGGTGTGCAGCCGACCGGCCAGGAGTTCTTTGTCCTGGGGCGCGTCAGGATGCGGATGGGGTTCCACTGGAAGCCTGTCTTCACCCAGCGGCGCACCCGCCACGGCGACGTGGCGGCCTGCCCGGACTGCGGCACGGTCATCACCGACCTCGACGGCGAGCCGGTCAACCCGGTCGCGCTCGAAGCCGAGGAGTACCGCAGGAAGTGCAGCCATTGCGCAGCGCCCCTGTGGACGCTGATCCGCCCACGCAGCCTGTCCGGCAGCGACCAGTCCTCGGCCGTGCTGAAAGCCTTGAAGCGCATCCCGACCATCGGGGCAGTCACCGCGCAGAAGCTGATGCAGAAGTTCGGAGACGGCTTCCTGGCCTCGATGCTCGGCGACAACATCCATGAGTTCATCAACCTCATGGACGGCAACGGCGAGCTGGTGTTTTCCGACCGTCAGGCCACCCGCATGGAACGTGCGATGGCCAACATGGAGTTCGGCTTTGGCGAAGGCGGCTACCAGCCGTCCGAGTTCATCAAACGCTACCTGCCGCAAGGCACGTTCGACCTGCTCATCGCCGATGAGGCGCACGAGTACAAGAACGGCGGCAGTGCCCAAGGCCAGGCCATGGGCGTGCTGGCAGCGAAGGCTCGCAAGACCTTGCTGCTGACTGGCACGCTGATGGGCGGCTACGGGGACGACCTGTTCTACCTGCTGTTCCGAGCCCTTCCGGGGCGGATGATCGAAGACGGCTACCGCCCGACCACGAGCGGCAGCATGACCTCGGCCGCGATGGCGTTCATGCGCGATCACGGGGTCTTGAAGGACATCTACTCCGAGAGCACCGGCACGGCGCACAAGACGGCCAAGGGCACCAAGGTATCGGTGCGCACGGTCAAGGCCCCGGGCTTCGGCCCCAAGGGCGTCTTGCGCTGCATCCTGCCGTTCACGATCTTCCTCAAGCTCAAGGACATCGGCGGCAACATCCTGCCGCCGTATGACGAGGAGTTCCGCGAAGTCGCGATGGACACGGCGCAAGCCGCGGCCTACCGCGATCTGGCGGGTCGGCTGACCGCGGAGCTGAAACAGGCTCTTGCACGACGCGATACGACCTTGCTGGGTGTGGTGCTCAACGTGCTACTGGCCTGGCCAGATTGCTGCTTCCGGTCGGAGACCGTGGTGCATCCGCGCACGCGCAACACCTTGGCGTTCGTCCCGGCTCAGTTCAACGAGTTCGAGATCAGCCCCAAGGAGCGTGAGCTGATCGACATCTGCAAAGAGGAGAAGGCGCAGGGCCGCAAGGTGCTGGCCTACACGGTCTATACCGGCACGCGCGACACGACCAGCCGGTTGAAGGTGCTGCTGGAGCAGGAAGGCTTCAAGGTGGCGGTGCTGCGCGCAAGCGTGGATGCCAGCCGCCGCGAGGACTGGATCGCCGAACAACTGGACCGTGGCATCGATGTGCTCATCACCAACCCCGAGCTGGTTAAAACGGGACTGGACCTGTTGGAGTTTCCGACGATCGTGTTCATGCAGTCGGGCTACAACGTGTACTCGCTGCAGCAGGCGGCACGCCGCTCCTGGCGCATCGGGCAGAAGCAACCCGTGCGCGTGATCTACCTTGGCTACGCCGGCTCCTCGCAGATGACCTGCCTCGAACTGATGGCCAAGAAGATCATGGTCTCGCAGTCCACCTCGGGCGACGTGCCCGAATCAGGGTTGGACGTCCTGAACCAGGATGGTGATTCGGTCGAGGTCGCACTGGCCCGGCAACTGGTCGCCGCCTGATCCCCACGCCAACGCTGGCCTAACGCCGCCGGCTTTCCGCTGTTCCCACCTTGCAGCCACGTCCACGGTCTCCGTGGGCGTGGCTGCGCTTTTTCGATCCCAAGGAGATTTCCATGAACACCAATACCCAAGCAACGACCAAAGTCGTCAGTGCTCGCCTCACGCTGGACGTGACTTACCTGCTCAACGGCGAGGCCGAATCGGAAATGCTGGCACGGCTGCGCAGCATGTGCGAATACGCCATCGATGAGGGTCTGCTGACCGGCGAGACCGCCGCGGAAGTGGATAAGTGGTCGATCGATGTGTCCGAGCAGCCCTCGGAAGCTGAGAGTGACACCCTGGTAACCGAGATCGCCTCCTTCATGCGGCAGCGCATCGAAGACGGCAATCTGAACGCTGAAGACATCCCCGTGCGCCTGGCGCGCTACGGCCTGATGGCTCCCGAGGCATTCGCCGACGAGATGCGCGAGCGCATGGGTATGGCCGACGAAGAACCCGAGAGTCAGGCTGTCATCCCTCCGACCGAGCCTGCTGAAGGCGGCGAGATCGAGATGCAAGTCGCTGTCGCCTGCGTCGATGCTTCCGGCACCCCCAACATGCCGGTCTTCAAGGTCAGAACCACCCAGGAGGAATACGACCAGGGTGCCCACTACCACAAAGCCAAGGATCTGGCCGAAGAAGCCCGGTACGAAGGGCCGTTCGTCTGCTTCGACGCTGCCGAATATGGCCCCATCCTGTCGGCCGCCCGCGAACTGGGTCTTGTCCCGCAGGTCGTCGTGGTCGATATGACCGACGGCCAGATCCACTCCATCCGCTGCGACACCGGCGAGATCAAAGTCGTCTGCTACGACACCAGCGATACCGACGAGTACTCGGTGGCGATGGCGGACCGGCCGCTCGGCGAGAACGGCCAACTCGTGCGCTGCTGGGCGCATGCCCAACTGGCACAGGTCGATCCTGGCCTGAAGCTGGCTCGGGGTTGATTCGGCAGGGTCCGACCTGCGCTCTCATTGGCCCCTTCGGGGGCCTTTTTCTTTGGAGGGAGGCTGTCGGAAAATCGGACGGGGCGTGATTCGCATTGTTTGCTGCCGCGCACGACCCCAGCGGCGATGGTGAGGGCTCGATGTTTCAGGACGCCGAGCTATGTGCCCCTCTCCACCCTGGTTTCACCATCCCGAACGCCGCCTGCTGACGGGATTTCTCGGCCTGCTTTGGTCGGTACTGGCTGGCGGCTGCGCGACAACGACTGCGCCGCACGCACCCGATGCCTTCGAGGAAGTCTCGACCGCGCCCGAACCCGAAGCGCCCGAGTACATCCCCGTTGTGCGCTATGGGCGCTACACGTTGGTCGAGCTGGCCCCCACGGCGGCGCAGCGCGACCTGCTGTTGCAGACCATCGATGTTTCGATGCCGGCGGATGCCCGCGTCACGGTCGGCGATGGGCTGCGGCACGTGCTCAAGCGCAGCGGCTACAGCCTGTGTCAAACGGCACATGCCGTGATCGAGTTGTATGCGCTGCCGCTGCCGGCGGCGCACCTGCATCTCGGTCCCATGACCTTGCGCGACGCGCTGATCACCCTAGCTGGTCCGGCCTGGGAACTGCACGCGGATGACCGCGCACGACAAATTTGCTTCGAGCGGCCCGGCGACAGCATGGCCGTCGAATCCATGCCTGAACCGGCCGCCGCCGATGCGGTGCAGACCTTCCCACTGATGCCCTCCATTCCAGGCGGCCAGCCATGAACACTCCCCAATCCTCGCGGCGCCCGGCTGCCGCCGTGGTGGCGCAAAGCCTGCTCTGGCTCTGGCTGCTCGGTCTCAGCGTCATCGTGGCCCTCGGCTACCAGGCGATGAGCGACCAGGCCGACGAGGAACGGCTCGACTCCCGTTTGCAACGCCTCGAAGCGCAGGCGGTGGCCTTGGCCGAGACCATCGGAACCATCCAGCAGCGTCCGCAGGTCGCAACGGCGGCGGACCTCAAAGACACCCGCCAAATCCTGGAAGCACGCGCTTCCCAAGTTGAGAAGACATTGAGCAGCTACGCAGCAGCCGACGACCTTCAGGCGCTGCGCGCGGAGATCGAGCAGATCAAGACGCGTCAGACCGCCGCGCGTGCAGCAACACCCGCCCAGCCGCGCACATCGAGCAAGCCCGCCGCCAAGCCTGAACCGCCGCCACTGCCGTTCCGCATCGTCGGCGCCGAACTGCGCGCCGGCCAGCTCAGTGTGTCCGTCGCGCCGAGCAGCGGGGACTTCACGCCCGACCAGCTTCAGGTGCTGTTGCCCGGTGATGCGGTCGGTCCATGGCGCTTGCAGGCAATCGATGGCAGCGCTGCGGTGTTCCAAGCCGGCGAACAGATCCGTCGCGTGGCGATTCCCTGATCGGAGCACACGACATGAAGCCGTCGATCATCCTTTCCGCACTCCTACTGGCTTCAGTCCAGTGGCCCGCGTGGGCGCAACAGCCAGCCACAGCTCCAGCCCGCAATGCGCAGAGCCAGGAGCGCCCGCTGGCCGCCCGCGTCCTGGACGACCGAGTAGCAAGCAACTGGGGGCTCCAACCCCAGGAATGGGCGCGTTACCGCGAGCTGATGGATGGGCCGCTGGGCATCTACTCGCCAAACCTGGACCCGCTGTCTGCCCTAGGCATCGAGGCACGCACCGACGAAGAACGGCGGCGCTATGCAGAGCTGCAGGTGCAAGTCGAGGCTCGCCGCGTCGAGAAGCTGCTCGCCTACCAACGTGCCTACGACGAAGCCTGGCAGCGCCTGAACCCCGGCATGCAGCGCGTGAACCTGCCCGACGACGGGCCGGGCACCGGCACCGCGCGCGGCAGCGGTCGCATGGCGGTGTTCGTCAAGGACGGCTGCGCGGCCTGTGGGCAGCTCGTGCAGCGGCTGCAATCCTCGGGTGCCGAGTTCGACCTGTATATGGTGGGCAGCCGCCAGGACGACGCACGCATCCGCGACTGGGCCAAGCGCGCGCAGATCGACCCGGCGCGCGTGCGCAGCGGCAGCATTACCCTCAACCACGACGGCGGCCGCTGGCTGTCGCTGGGCCTGCCCGGTGACTTGCCCGCGGCTGTGCGCGAGGTGAACGGCCAATGGCAGCGCCAGCCGTAGCGGCCACCTCCTTCTCGCAGCTCTTGTGCGCACTGGTGCTCGCTACCGGCCTGTGCGCCTGCGCCGTCCATGCCCAGGAGATTCCGCCACCTGCCTACCAGCTCGCCGCCCAGCAGGCGGGCATCCCCTCGACCGTGCTCTACGCCGTGGCCTTGCAGGAGAGCGGCGTTCGACGCAACGGGCGCATCGTGCCGTGGCCGTGGTCCCTCAATGTCGCCGGCCAGTCGCGCCGCTTCGCCACGCGCGCCGACGCCTGCTCGGGCTTGCAACAGGCAATGCGTACCACGCCCCACACGCGCATCGATGCAGGCCTGGTCCAGATCAACCTCGGCTACCACAAGCATCGCTTCACCAGCGCGTGCGACCTGCTGGACCCGTATCGAAACCTCGCCATCGCCGCTGAAATCCTGAACGAGCAGCACACGTCCGGCGAAGACTGGCTGCTCGCGATCGGCCGCTACCACCGTCCTGCGGGCGGCGAGCCCGCCGCCCGCTACCGGCGCAGCGTGTCGCGCCATCTCGCGCGTGTGCAGGGCGCACATCCAAACGCCGCGGTGCTCGCCGCGCGCCAGGAGACTTCCCCATGACAAAATCCCATCTGGCCCTGCGGGGCCTGCTTGTGCTGCTGGCAGGTCTGCCGCTGGCATCGCGTGCCGGCGATCCGCTGATCGTGGTCGAAGATCGCGGTGGCACGTCGGCGCTGCCGTACTACGAGGCCCTCAACCTCCAGGCGCGCGCCGATGTCCCGGGCCGGCCGCCCATTCCGACGCCACAGGTTCCCGCCACACCCGCGGACGAGGCAGCGATGCTGCCGGTGCGTAGCGCCAAGCTCACGCCCGGCACCGTCGCGCGGCGCGTGATCGAAGCGCCCGGCCTGCGGCCGTTCGTGGTCATCGGCGACGACGACGCCTCCCGGGCCTGGCTGCAGCGCCGCGGCGTCGCTTTGCGCGAACGCGGCGCGGTCGGCCTCGTGGTCAATGTCGAGACCGCGCAGGGCCTGGCACGGTTGCGTGCCCTGGTGCCGGGCGTGCCGCTCGCGCCCGTAGCCGGAGACGACCTGGCCGATCGCCTGGGGCTGCGGCACTACCCGGCGCTGATCACGGCCACCGGCATCGAGCAATGAAGCCATGTCGGGGAAACAGCCGGTCGAGGTTCTGCTACGCCCAGCGGTGGAGCTATACACCGTCGCGGCGTGTGCAGGCGCCGCGTTTCTGTGCCTGGTGGCCCCATGGTCGCTCGCGCTGAGCCCGTCGATGGGCGTCGGCAGCGCGCTGGCTTTCGGCGCTTACGGCGCGATCCGCTATCGCGATGCCCGCGTGATCCTGCGCTACCGACGCAACATCCGCCGCCTGTCGCGCTACGTGATGACGAGCAAGGACGTGCCCGTCAGCCAGCAGCGGCTTTTCATCGGGCGCGGGTTCCTGTGGGAACAAAAACACACCCATAGGCTGATGCAGACGTACCGGCCGGAGTTCCGCCGATACGTCGAGCCGACGCCTGCCTACCGGCTGGCACGGCGACTGGAGGAGCGGCTGGAGTTCGCGCCGTTCCCGCTATCCCGGCTGTCCGCGCTCACGGGCTGGGATGCTCCTTTCAACCCGGTGCGTCCGCTGCCGCCTGTGGGCGGCCTGCCACGCCTGCACGGCATCGAACCGGACGAGGTGGACGTCAGCCTTCCGCTCGGCGAGCGTGTCGGGCACTCGCTGGTGCTGGGCACCACGCGCGTGGGCAAGACGCGACTGGCCGAGTTGTTCGTGACCCAGGACATCCGCCGCAAGAGCGCTGCCGGCGAGCACGAAGTCGTGATCGTCATCGACCCCAAAGGGGATGCGGACCTCTTGAAGCGCATGTATGTCGAGGCCAAGCGCGCCGGCCGTGAAGGCGAGTTTTACATCTTCCACTTGGGCTGGCCGGAGATCAGCGCCCGCTACAACGCGGTGGGCCGATTCGGTCGCATCTCGGAAGTCGCCACCCGTATCGCAGGGCAACTCTCCGGTGAAGGCAATAGCGCGGCCTTCAGGGAGTTCGCGTGGCGCTTCGTCAACATCATTGCTCGTGCCCTGGTGGAACTGGGACAGCGCCCGGACTACATGCTGATCCAGCGGCACGTCATCAACATCGACGCGCTGTTTATCGAGTACGCCCAGCACTACTTCGCCAAGACCGAGCCCAAGGCCTGGGAGGTGATCGTCCAGATCGAGGCCAAGCTCAACGAGAAGAACATCCCGCGCAACATGATCGGGCGAGAGAAGCGCGTGGTTGCGCTGGAGCAGTATCTCTCCCAGGCGCGCAACTACGACCCGGTGCTCGACGGACTGCGCTCGGCAGTTCGGTACGACAAGACCTACTTCGACAAGATCGTCGCGTCATTGCTGCCGTTGTTGGAAAAGCTAACCAGCGGCAAGATCGCGCAGCTCCTGGCACCGAACTATTCCGACCTGGCCGACCCGCGCCCGATCTTCGATTGGATGCAAGTCATCAGGAAGCGCGCCATCGTCTATGTGGGACTGGACGCGCTGTCCGACGCCGAGGTTGCCGCAGCGGTCGGCAACTCCATGTTCTCCGACCTGGTTTCGGTCGCGGGCCATATCTACAAGCACGGAATCGACGATGGCCTGCCAGACGCCTCGGCTGGCGCGCGCGTACCGATCAACGTCCATGCGGATGAATTCAATGAACTCATGGGTGACGAATTCGTGCCGCTTATCAACAAAGGCGGCGGCGCCGGGCTGCAAGTCACCGCGTACACGCAGACCCTCTCGGACATCGAGGCCCGCATCGGCAATCGCGCGAAAGCTGGCCAGGTGATCGGCAACTTCAACAACCTGTTCATGCTGCGCGTGCGCGAGACTGCCACTGCCGAACTGCTGACGCGGCAGTTGCCGAAGGTCGAGGTCTATACCACTACCATCGTCTCCGGGGCAACCGACAGTTCGGACATCCGCGGCGCGACGGATTTCACGTCGAACACCCAGGACCGCATCAGCATGTCCAGCGTGCCGATGATCGAGCCATCGCACGTAGTCGGCCTGCCAAAAGGCCAATGCTTCGCGCTGCTGCAGGGCGGCCAGCTTTGGAAGGTTCGCATGCCGCTGCCGCTACCAGACCCGGATGAAGTGATGCCGACGGACCTGCAACAACTGGCAGGGTACATGCGCCAGAGCTACAGCGAGGCTACGCAGTGGTGGGAGTTCACCAGTTCCCCGGCCTTGCAGGATGCGGCCTTGCCCGATGACCTGCTGGATGATGCTGCTCCAGCCGAGCCTGCTGCGGTGGCCACCGACACCGACCACAGTGGCGACGAGGCCGCGCCGTGAAGGACGCCGCCTCGACCGCGCAGCGGGAGCAGAATCAGCGCCAGGGCCTGATCGTCGGCACCATCACCTTGCCGTTTCGCTTGCTTGGAGTGCTGATCGGCTCGCTGCTGTTCTCGATCGTGGTGGAGTGCGTCGGCATGCACCTGTTCTGGAAGGACCAGGGCTGGCGCCATTCCCAGCAGATGTTGCAGTACGAGCTTGGGCATCTGTCCAACCACTTCACGCGCAGCGTGGTCGTGCAGGAGCCGGGGCGCACGGCGCACGAGTTGGTGGATACAGGCTACGAATGGGTGTTTGTTCGCTCCGGGCTGCTGGCGCGCATGAGCCAGACCGCCGAGCGCGTCCGCGCGCCCAGCCACGAGCAGGCGCGCAACTTCCGCTACTACATCAGCCAAGCCTATGTCTGGGCCGAGAGCTACCTGATCGCCGCGGCCTTCACGACGCTGACCTTCCTAGTGCGCCTGCTGGTCCTGGTGCTCACGCTGCCACTGATCTTCACGGCTGCTTTCGTCGGTCTGATTGACGGTCTGGTGCGACGTGACGTGCGCAGGTTCGGCGCGGGCCGCGAATCCGGGTTCATCTACCACCGCGCGAAAGCCAGCCTTATGCCCCTGGCCGTGCTGCCGTGGATCACGTACCTGGCACTGCCGATCTCGGTGCATCCATTGCTGATCCTGTTGCCGAGCGCCGCCTTGCTGGGACTGGCCGTGAGCCTGACTGCGGGCAGCTTCAAGAAGTACCTCTAGCCGATCAATCCGGTCATCCGCAGGTTCCTATTGTTTGCGGCCTGAAACAGCCCTGATCTCCACGATCTAGCCATTGCTGATCACACAGGAATGGCGCGATGTTGGCTCCGATCTGGCTGCGCGCCGCGCATCGCGGCGTGCCCACTTTTCTCGTGACGGCCCTTGTGTTGGGCCAGTCCTCGATGGCCTTGGCCGAGTCCCCAGCGCAGCGTCAGGAGCTGGTCGCAGCGCTGCGCCAACTCGACGCGCTGGAGCGCACGGTCGCCGACAGCGCCGCGCATGCCCCCATCCAGCCGGGCGAGCGCTACCACTTCGACTACCCGAGGCTGCTGGCTGACCTGGCGCGCGTGCGCGCCGGCATCCAGGCCCATCTCACACCGTCGCGCGCCCAGCCGCGCGACCCGTCCGAATTGGCCGGCGACTACCGCACGGAGCGGGTCGTCCCGCCATCACCGCCGACGACCGCGGAGGGCAAGCCATGAACGGCGCCCAGGTCTCGGCATTTCAAGCCAACAGCGGCATCGCACCTTCAGCGATGGCGACCGTCCTGGTCGGCGTCGTGTTCGCGGTCCTGCTCGTCTGGGGCGTCTGGGCCATGCGAACGGCCTACGTGGGGTGGTCCGAGAGCCGCCTCAACCAGCGCCAGTTCCTCGGCGTCTGCATCCGATTCGTCGCGATGTACCTCGTCCTGACTTTCTTCCTCCTCTCCTGACCTGAAAGGCATGACCATGCAAAACCGCATCCTCAATTCCCGTCTTGCCCAGCGCGCCGCCGTGGCCCTGGGCGCCGCTGCGCTGCCCGTGCTGTCGTTCGCGCAGGGTCTGCCGCAATTGGAGAACCCGACCCGCGGCACGGGCAACGGCATCATGGAAACGATCCGCAACTACGGCTACGACATCATCATGCTCGTAGCCCTGCTGGTGGTGGCGTCGATGTTCATCGGCGTGTGCTACCACGCTTACGGGACCTACGCGGAAATCCACACAGGCCGCAAGACGTGGGGCCAGTTCGGCCTCACGGTCGCCATCGGCGCCGTCCTGCTCGTGATCGGCATCTGGCTGCTCACCGAAGCCACCGGCATCCTGTAAGGCGAGGCCGGTATGTCTGAGCAGCAGCACGTCCGTGCGGACGGGACCGTGACGTTCCTTCCGCACCGGCTCAACCGCCACCCCGTTGTCGTGCGCGGCCTCACCGCCGACGAGCTGTGGATCTGCTGCGGCTTGTCCGGCGCCGCCGGCCTGCTGGTCGGCGCGCCGCTGTCGTGGGTGTTCCGCACGATCGCGCTAGCTCCCACGTTCGTCGTCCTGGGCGTGGCCTTGGGCGTGTTCATCGGCGGCGGCATTCTTCGCCGCCTCAAACGCGGGCGTCCCGACACCTGGCTGTATCGGCAACTGCAATGGCGCATTGCGACACGTCATCCACTGATGGCGGGTTGGGTGGGCGGCCATGTGCTGATCTCGCGTTCCGGCTTCTGGACCACCCGAAGGAGCGCGCGATGAGCCGCTTCAAGAACGAGATCACCCACCTGCAGGCGCACATCAAGACGCTTCGCCTGGGGGCTGGCGCCCTGGTCATCGTCGCCCTGGTCATGGGCGGCGGCTGGTGGAGCGCTCCGCGCGATCTGACCATCCACGTTCCGCCTGACCTGCGCTCCGGCAGTACCAGGAAGTGGTGGGAAGTGCCGCCCGAATCGGTCTATGCGTTCACGTTCTACGTGTTCCAGACGCTCAACCGCTGGCCGACGAATGGCGAAGAGGACTACGCGCGCAACCTCCACACGCTCTCGCCGTATCTCACCCCGTCCTGCCAGGCCTTCCTTCGCGCGGACTACGACTACCGCCGCAGCACGGGCGAGCTGCGCCAGCGCGTGCGCGGGATTTATGAAATCCCCGGCCGCGGCTACGGCGACGACCCTACGGCGCGCGTGCGCGTGGTCTCCGACCGCGACTGGGTGGTGACGCTGGACATCACCGCCGACGAGTACTACGGCGCCGAGCAAGTCAAGCGCGCTCTGGTGCGCTATCCAGTGAAGGTCACGCGGGTGGACGTCGATCCTGCCCGCAACCCGTTCGGCCTGGCGCTCGACTGCTATGAGGGCGCGCCCCAGCGCATCAGCACGCCGGAGCCAACGCGCCCGGCGTCTGGCGGCCTGTCTCCGCAAGCGCCCCAAGGAGAAACCCCATGAAGCATCCTGTACTCACGCTGCTGGGGCTGTTGGCCGTGGCCGCCGCTCCTGCTGTCCAGGCAGTGGAGATCCTGCGCTGGGAACGTATGCCGTTGGCGGTGCCGCTGAAGGTCGGCCACGAGCGCATCGTGTTCATCGACCGCAACGTCCGCGTGGGCGTACCTGCGGGCGTCGGCGAGCGCCTACGGGTGCAGAGCGCGGGCGGCGCGGTGTACCTGCGCGCCAGCGAGCCGATCGAGCCCACGCGGCTGCAATTGCAGGACGCCGACACGGGCGCGCTGATCCTGCTGGACATTGCGGCGGAGCCAGCCAAGGACGGCGAAGCCGAGCTGGAACCAGTGCGCATCGTCGAGGGCAACAGCACCCCGGCGCGCTATGGCGATCAGCCCGGCGATGACAACGAAGCTCCGGCGCGCGCCCAGGACCAGGCCGGCGCGCGAGCGGCGCGACGCGAGACCCCGGTGTCGGTTGTCCTGACGCGCTTTGCCGCACAGAACCTCTACGCGCCGCTACGCACCGTGGAGCCGCTGCCGAGCGTCATGCGGGTGAACCTGCGCCGTGACCTCGACCTCGGCACGCTGATGCCGACGCTGCCCGTGCGCGCGGTCGCGCTCGCGTCATGGCGTCTGGAAGACCAGTGGGTGACCGCCGTGCGCCTGACCAACAGCAGCAGCGGCTGGATCACCCTGGACCCGCGCGTGCTGCAAGGCGATTTCCTCACCGCCACCTTCCAACACGAGGCGCTTGGCCCGCGCGGGACGCCCGAGGACACGACCGTTCTGTACCTGGTGACGCGCGGGCGTGGCCTTGCGCAATCGCTGCTACCAGCGGTCAACCGCTTCGACCCGGCCGTGCATCTCCCGCAACCGGAAGCCGGTTCCCAGGATGGCACCGACCGCAAGGAGGTCCGCCATGCGCAGTAATGGACTCCTGAAGTGGCTGATGATCCCGGTTGCCGTGCTGGTGCTGTTCGTCGCCATCCGGCTGTTCTCGGGAGGCAGCACTTCGGCACCACCGACCGCGGATGCCGGCGCCAAGCTCACGCCAGCGGAAATGAAGGCGCTGGGCATCGAGGGCGATACCCCGCGCGACACCGTGGCGACGCTCGTTGCCCAAGTGAAGCAGTTGCGCACCGAGCTTCAGACCGCGCTCTCGGACAACAAATCCCAGCGCGAAGAAAACCAGCGACTGCGCCAGCGCGAGAACTCCATTGACCAGCGCATCAATTCGGCCCTCGACTCCGAGCGCACCAACCTGCGTCGCGACCAAGAGCAGGCAGCCAGCGCGCGTCAGCAGACCGAAGGGCTGCTGGCCGACCTGCAACGGCGCCTGGACAGTATCGGCGGACGTGGCGGCGGCCATGCCGACCTGCCGGTGGGTCTGGGGCTGCGTGACGGCGACGAGGCCGGCATGGAAGGCGGCGTGCGCTGGGTCGAACCCGACGATGCGAGGAAAGCCGAGGGGCGCAACAGCAGTCGTGGCACGGGTAGCGGCATGAGCTTCCCGACGAGCTTCGGCCCCGCGCAGAGCACGTTGGAAACCACGGCGGAAACCGTGGCGAACGCGGGCGCACGCGCCGCAGGCGTGAAGAGCGCCAAGGCGGTCTATACCGTACCGACCAATTCGACGCTGATGGGGTCGGTGGCGATGACGGCGCTGATCGGCCGCGTGCCGATCGACGGAACCGTCAACGATCCGTACCCCTTCAAGGTGTTGGTCGGATCGGACAACCTGACCGCCAATGGCATCGACATTCCCGACGTGGCCGGTGCCGTGTTCAGCGGCACCGCATCGGGCGACTGGACGCTCTCGTGCGTGCGCGGCCAGGTACGCAGCATCACCTTCGTCTTCCACGACGGCACGATCCGCACCATCCCCGAAGACCGCGACGGCAACCAGCAAAACAACCAGCAGCAGAACTCTCAAAGTGGAGGCCTGGGCTGGATCAGCGACCCATACGGCATTCCCTGCGTCAGCGGGGAGCGGCGCAGCAACGCCCAGCAGTACCTTGGCTCGCAAGCCCTGATTACCGCCGCCGGTGCCGGCGTCGCCTCGCTGATCGACAGCGACAGCGGCCAGATGTCCTACGTCGGCGCCGACGGCTCCATCGGCAGCGTCGGTATCTCGGGCAATGAAGCCGTGGGCCGCATCCTGGCCGGTGGCGTGCGCGACATGGCCGACTGGGTGAACAAGCTGTACGGCCAGGCGTTCGCCGCTGTCTATGTCCAGCCCGGCGCGAAGGTCGCCGTCCACCTCGAAAAGCCGCTCGCCATCGACTTCGATCCCGAAGGCCGCAAGGTCGATCACCGCGCAGGAGAAAGCCATGCTCTCGAACTTGAATAAGGCCCTGGCGCTGGCCCTCGCCGTCGCGGTGCTCGGCGGCTGTGCCACCAGCAAGGAAAAGCTGCTCCCCCACGGCGACAGCACGATGATGGACATCTGGCAGCAGAACGCCGGTGACGGGGGTGGTGGCGCCGGCCAGGTGGCGCGCAGGCAATTGCTCGATGCACGCCAGAGCCTGCGCCGGACGCTGACCGAGGCCGACGTGGAGGCCGCGCCCACCGAGCAGATGCGCTACACGCGCACGGCGCGCAACGAGGTCTATCGCCAGTTCCACCGCCTGCCGAACCCCGATCTTGTCATGTATGTGTACCCGCACCTGGCGGGCACCGATCCCGTGCCGGTTCCGGGCTACACGACGGTCTTTCCCCTGTACCAGCGTGTGCAGTACGCCATGCCGGGCGAGCGCGTGGAGGACTACTGATGCGCTGGAAACTCCCCTGGCCGAAGCTGGCTGCATCCGATGGTGGCAATGACGAGCAGCCGGACGGCTGGCAGCGCCACGTCGAGGCGTTGCGCCAGGCCGGCATTGCCGAACCCGGAGCGACGGTCCAGGGCCGCAGGCCGGCGACCGTGGCGGACGAGCAGGCGATGTACGACGTTGCGCAGTCATTCGCGGAGCTGCTGCCGTGGGTGGAGTTCCTGCCGCCGTCGAAGTCCATGCTGCTGGAGGACGGGCAATCGGTCGCGGCCTTCTACGAACTGGTCCCGCTAGGCACCGAAGGTCGGGAACCGGGCTGGCTCGCTCATGCCCGCGATGCGCTCGAAAACGCGCTCCAGGACTCGTTCGATGAGCTGGATGAGAACCCGTGGGTGCTCCAGCTCTATGCACAGGACGAGCCCAGCTTCGACCAGTACATGCAGACGCTACGCGACTACGTGCAGCCGCGCGCCCGCAGCACGGCCTTCACCGAGTTCTACCTCCGCTTCTTTGGCCACCACCTGCGCGCGGTGGCCAAGCCCGGCGGACTGTTCGAGGATACGGTGGTCACGCGGTTGCGCTGGCGCGGCCAGACGCGGCGCGTGCGCATGGTGGTCTATCGCCGGGCCGCCGGGCAGGCGAACCGCCGCGGCCAGACACCCGAGCAAATGCTGAACATCGTCTGCGATCGCCTCTGCGGCGGCTTGGCGAACGCCGGCATCCAGGCCCGGCGCATGGTCGCGGCCGATGTTCACGACTGGCTGCTGCGTTGGTTCAACCCACGCCCCACGATGCTCGGGCCCGGCGCTGAGGAGCGAGAGCGCTTCTATGCGCTGGCCCGCTATCCCGACGAGGTGGAGGAAGGTGAGATTGAGCTGGCGAGTGGTCGGGACTTCAGTCAACGGCTGTTCTTCGGTCAGCCTCGCTCCGATGCCGAGCACGGCACCTGGTACTTTGACGGTATGCCGCATCGCGTACTGGTCACCGACCGGCTACGCATGCCGCCCGGTACGGGGCACCTGACCGGCGAAACCCGCAAGGGGGACGCTATCAACACGCTTTTCGATCAGATGCCCGAAGACACCACGATGTGTCTGACCATGGTGGCGACGCCCCAGGACATCCTCGAATCGCACCTGAATCACCTGGCGAAGAAGGCTGTCGGCGAAACACTGGCATCGGAACAAACGCTCAAGGATGTGCAGGAGGCACGCTCGCTCATCGGCAGCGCGCACAAGCTCTACCGCGGCACGCTGGCCTTCTATCTGCGCGGACGCGATGAAGCCGAACTTGACAGGCGCGGTCTGGACCTCGCCAACGTGATGCTCAACGCGGGGTTGCAGCCTGTGCGCGAGGACGATGAAGTCGCGCCGCTCAACAGCTACCTGCGCTGGCTACCGTGCTGCTACAACCCTGCGCAAGATCGACGGAACTGGTTCACCCAACTGATGTTCGCCCAGCATGTGGCGAATCTCTCGCCGGCGTGGGGTCGCAGCCAGGGTACGGGTCATCCGGGCAACACGTTCTTCAACCGCGGCGGCGGGCCGATCACGTTTGATCCACTGAACCGCTTGGACAGGCAGATGAACGCCCATCTGTTCCTGTTCGGCCCCACCGGCTCGGGCAAGAGCGCAACGCTCAACAACCTCTTGAACCAGGTCACGGCCATCTACCGGCCGCGGCTGTTCATCGTGGAAGCCGGCAACAGCTTTGGCTTGTTCAGCGACTTCGCAAAGCGCCTGGGTCTGACCGTGAACCGGGTCAAGCTGGCTCCTGGCTCGGGCATCAGCCTGGCGCCGTTCGCCGACGCTCGCCGGCTGATCGAAACGCCCAGCAACGTGCAGACGCTTGATGCCGATGCACTGGATGAAGAATTGCCAGCCGATTCCTCGGTCATGGAGGAGGACGAGCAGCGCGACGTGCTGGGTGAACTGGAGATCACGGCACGGCTGATGATCACAGGCGGCGAGGACAAGGAAGAAGCCCGGATGACGCGGGCCGATCGCTCGCTGATCCGCCAGTGCATCCTCGATGCCGCCGAGCACTGCGTGGCCGAGAAACGCACGGTGCTCACGCGCGACGTGCGCAACGCGCTGCGCACGCGCGGCCAGGACCCGACGCTGCCCGAGATGCGGCGCGTGCGGCTGCTGGAGATGGCGGACGCGATGGACATGTTCTGCCAAGGCACGGACGGCGAGATGTTCGATCGCGATGGCACGCCGTGGCCCGAGGCCGACATCACGCTGGTGGATCTCGCGACCTATGCCCGGGAGGGCTACAACGCGCAGCTCTCCATCGCCTACATCAGCCTGATCAGCACGGTGAACAACATCGCCGAGCGCGACCAGTACCTGGGCCGTCCGATCATCAATGTGACCGACGAAGGCCACATCATCACGAAGAACCCGCTGCTTGCGCCCTACGTTGTAAAAATTACAAAAATGTGGCGCAAGCTAGGGGCCTGGTTCTGGCTGGCTACACAAAATATCGACGATCTGCCGCGTGCCGCGGAGCCCATGCTCAACATGATTGAGTGGTGGATCTGCCTGTCGATGCCGCCCGATGAGGTCGAGAAGATTGCACGCTTCCGCGAACTCTCGCCCGCGCAGAAAGCGCTGATGCTCTCGGCGCGCAAAGAAGCGGGCAAGTTCACCGAGGGCGTCATCCTTTCCAAGAGCATGGAAGTGCTGTTCCGCGCCGTGCCGCCCAGCCTGTACTTGGCGTTGGCGCAGACCGAACCCGAAGAGAAGGCCGAGCGCTACCAGCTCATGCAGCACTACGGCTGCACCGAACTGGAAGCGGCCTTCAAGGTGGCCGAGAAGATCGACCAGGCGCGCGGCATCGAGTCGCCGGCCTTGGAACTGTCGTAAGACGGAGAACGCCATGGAACAGAAACGTCCTTCCATTCCGATGCAGGTCCAGGCGTTCCGCCGCCGCAACGGGCGGCCCCGCTGGCCCTGGGCATTGGCTGCTGTGCTGGTCGCGCTGCTGCTGATCTGGCTTGTGTCAAGGTCGCCCGGCGAATCCCCGCCGCAGCCGCCCACGCCGGTCAGCATGGCACCGGTGGCCGGGCCGCCCTGGCTAATGGGCAACCCCAAAGGCCGTTTCACGCTGACGCTCTATGCCGACCTGGAGTGCCCGTTCTGCCGGGAGTATTTCCCGCAGCTCAAGCGGTGGATCGGCAACAACACCGACGTGGCGCTGCAATGGCACCACCAGCCGCTGGCCGAGCACGAGCCGGCCGCGTCAGCCGAGGCACGCCTAGTGGAATGCGCTGCCGAAGCAGGTGGGCATGTCGCGTTCTGGCAGGCGATCGAATGGGTCTATGCCCACACGCGCAGCGGCGGCCAGGGCTTGCCCGATGGCTTGCGGTACCCCGAATCGACGCCAGCCAGCGAGCAGTGCATGGCAAGCGAAAGGCCCAGTGCGGCTATCCGCGCCCAGGCTGCGGAAGCCACCAAGAGCGGCGTAACCGCCACGCCGTCGCTGCGCCTGCTCGATCGCCAAACGGGCCAGGCCATCCTGCTGCAGGGGCCGATCGAGGGCGATGCCTTGCTGTCAGCCATGGACATGCTGGCGGCTGAGGGTCCGACCAGCACACCCACATCCGAAATGCCTGCCGACGTCGTCGGCGACATGCCCAGGTAGCCCCGGTCTTCAAGGCTACGGCGCAGTCCTCTGCGCTGACCGCGACTCGTTCGCCTTGCATCCTGGCCGCGAACGGTCACCGCAATCGCGGTGATGGATGCATCTTTTCATTCTCATCCCCAGGAGGGCTTGCCCTCGGGGGCGCGCGCCCTCCGATCTCACCGTCTGGAGGTTCGCCATGTCTTTCGCCATCAATGACTCCTGTGTGGAGTCGCTTTCCGCCGTAGCTGCCCAGCACGAAGACTGGATCATCCAGCAGGCCATCGTGCTGCTGGAAAAACGGATCTTCAAAGCTGGACCATGCCTCAGCCAGCCGGCCGCCGTGCGGGACTATCTGCGCGTGAAACTGGTCGCTGAACCCAACGAGATATTCGCCGCTGTGTTCCTGGATAGCATGCACCAGGTGCTGGCCTACGAGCCATTGTTCAGGGGCACGATCAACTCGACTTCTGTTTATCCACGTGTCGTCGTACAGCGTGTGCTGGAGTTGAACGCCGCCGCGGTGATCTTCGCGCACCAGCACCCCTCGGGCATCTCCGAGCCGTCGAGCGCGGATCGTGTGCTGACCCAGCAACTGCAGGCCGCGCTGGCGCTCATCGATGTACGGGTACTGGATCACATCATCGTAGGCCAAGGTTCCCCGTTCTCCTTTGCGGAGTCAGGCCTGCTGTAACGGTCGCATTGCTTCATTGATCCTCGCGGAGGCTTCGGCCTCCGTTTTTTTATGGCCCGGGACAAGCAGGTATGCGGGCAGCCCGCGATGCGCATTGTTTGTTGGGGTGGCATCGGGTTCGCGTTTGACTATGGCCCTGATCAACTTTCGGGGCACGCGACATGCCGGCATCCTTTTCCACGTTCGCGTCGGGCTGGCGAACCCTTGGTCTCGTCGTGGCGCTGCCGGCGTCCCTGGCCGTGTTCAGCCCCGTCACCTTCGCAGCCGACGTACTGGTCGTCACCGACAGCCACCACCCGGTCAAGACCATGGGCGGCGAGCGGCTGATCGAGCTGGACGAAGCCCGCCGGATTGAAGCGGAGCTTTCTGCGGAACTGCCCGCCGCCCCCGAACAGGCGGCGGCCACCGTCAAGCGTCGGCTGAACCAAGGCGGCGCCGACCTACAGCGCCGCATCGCTTCCGCATACCAGGGCGTCACCGACGCATGGAGCCTGGGCATCACCAGCATCCCGGCTGTCGTGGTGGATCAGCGCTACGTGGTCTATGGCGAGCCGGATGTGGCCCGCGCTGTCGCGCGCATCGAGCAGCGTCGGAGGACCCAGCCATGACGAGGCCATTCGACCTTATGCGCCGCATGCGGGCTGGCGTGGCTTCCTTGCTGCTGCTCAGCGCCACGGGTAGCTACGCCTTGAACACCACCGCCATCGTTGCCTCGGTGGCCTCGCCCGATTGCTTGGAGTACCGGGTGGTGGGTATCTGCTACTGGCTCTACTGCACCTGGGGAGGCTGCACGGTGCGCACCTCTGTCAAGGTGCGCCACTACATCCCCGATGCGGTCGTCTCCAGCTACAGCAACACGGGCGAGAACCCGTGGGTCGAAGTCCGGGCGATGAGTACGGCCAACCCGTCCGCCCAAGCGGGCGGCGATGGAACGACGAACGAGGATCACGAAAACAATCTCGCGAAATTCAAGAACGCCGACGTGATCGGCCATCCCGGCGTCGAGGTGTTCAACCAGTTTGTTTCGTCCTCGGGCTACTTCTGCGAGGGCGCGGGAACGGCATTCATGCCGTATCTGCTCAGCACCTTGGACACGCTTGCCTGGCGCTACAACGTGCCCGAGATGGCCTACCCGGAGGCATTGATTCCCGGCATGCGCGAGGTCGGCGCACGCACCACGATGAACCTTTGGGGCAACGTGTATCCCCGCGGCGGCTTCCTGCACCAGACCGACGACCACAAATCGGGAGCCGTGGTGGCCCAGCGTGCGGGCGATGTCGTCACGCGCCGCGGGCAGTTGCACGTGTACCAGCCGCTGCTTGCCAATGCCCGCGATGGCTACTGGCCCGCCAGCGCGCTGATGGAGGGTGATGCCTCGACTGGCAAGTGGCAGGAACTCACGCCCGTCCTGTCCTCGTCCTGCACGGTTTTCCCACGCACCGGCTTCCTGACTCAGGCCCAGCAAGGCGACTACGCCTGGGCGCTGTGGCGGCCGTATGCCTGCTGCGAACGCCGTGGACAGGTGTTCCTTGGCAGCGTTGATTTCCTTTGAGGTGCCGCGATGAAGCGTTCCGACTCTATGCAGTTCTCCCCACCGGCTCGTGGCAAGAGGATCTGTTTGGCGCTTACCGGCGCGTTGGTTCTGGCAAGCGGCGTGGCCTGGGGCCAACTGGGCTACCAGACCAGCGGCAACGTCATCGGCGATGACGTCATGTACTCCATCGGCGGCGGCAGCGCCGTTTCGATGGGCCGCGCAGCCGGCATGCGCTCGCTCGGCGTGGGTGTCGGCTGGAACAGCAATCTGATCTGCGGCGACATGAGCATCCAGACCACGTTGAAGAATCAACTCAACGGTGTCACCAATGGCTTTCAGCAGATCATGTCCTCGGTGATCCAGAGTGCTACGAGTGCTGTGGCGTCCCTGCCGGCGTTGATCATCCAGCGTGCAGATCCAGGCCTCTACAACCTGCTCACCAACGGCGTTCTGCAAGCGCGGCTGGATTTCGACCGCTCGAAGCTGACGTGCCGCGCCATGGCCGAAAAGATGGCCGAAACGGCTGGCGGCCAACTCGGCTGGAGCCAGATGGCAGAGGGGTTGGCGCTGCGTGACGCTGTTTCGAGCACGGATGCCGTCTCGGCCATCGAGCAGGCCGAGACGCGCCGTGGCAACGATGGCGTGCCCTGGGTCGGGGGAAGCAATGCCGGCGGCTCCGGTCAGCCCGCGATCAAGGTGGTCGGTGACGTCACCCGCGCGGGCTACAACCTGGTCAATGGCCGCGGGGTGACCGACACGTCGGCAATCGCTCCGGCCAGTTGCACGAGCCTGTCGTGCCAAACCTGGACCACGCCGCAGGCGGCCATCGAGTGGGCAACACGGGTGCTCGGCGAGAAGGAGCAGCGCACCTGCGACGCCTGCACCAAGACGGAGACGGTGCCCGGCGTCGGGCTGACGCCCCTGATCCAGGAGGAGTACGACGCCAAGCTGCAGGCGCTCCAGGACCTGGTCTCCAAGGCGAAGAACACGACGCCCGAAAACCTGCGGGAGGCCGGCAGCGCGTCGCTGCCCATCACGCGCGGCGTGGTCGAGGCACTGCGCGACGAACCGGACCAGCACCTGCTGTCGCAGCGCCTGGCGTCCGAGGTTGCGCTGGCGTCGGTGCTGGAGAAGGCGCTACTGCTGCAACGCACGCTGCTGACCGGCAAGAAGGAGCCCAACGTGGCGGCCAACCAGCTCGCCGTGGAGGCGGTGAACCACGAGAGCGACACGCTCGATCGCGAGATTCGCAACCTCAAGACCGAGCTGGAGCTGCGCCGGGAGCTGGCGAACAACTCGCCCATGGCGATCATCCAGCGCCACGGCACGCGCGCGGCGGGCTCGCGTGGCATCTACGAAGGCGATCCGGTGCCTGACCGCCTCGATCAGTTGCAGAAGGGCAATCCGGGAGGCCGGCCATGAGCCTGATGCGTGCGGCCTGGCTGCGCCCGCGCTGGCTGTTCAACCGGCGCGCAGCGAAGGCGCTGCTGTGGACGATGGTACTCGCGGCCGTCGCCGTGGGTGCCAACATCGTTGGCATCTACCTCGTCGGAAGTGTCGCGGGCTGGGAGCGTTGGCTGGCGGCAGCAGCGGGCTACTTCCTGGTCTGGCGGCTGTGCCTGTATGGCGCGACGGCCTACGGCTGGGTCTGGATGCGTCGCCGGCTGCTTGCGCGTGAGGACGACGCGCAAGCGCGGCGCCGCCTGGTACGCAGCGAGATCGCCGGCGTCGTTGCCATCGTGGCGCTTGAAGCCAGCCTGTTGATGCAGGGCTGAGGGGAGGTCCGAGCCATGACGCTTTTCACAACCGACTACCTGGAGTACTACCTGACCTTGGTGTCCTGGATCGTCAACAACGGCATCTGGGCGGTACTGGTATCCAGCGGGGTATTCGCACTGCCCTTCGTGGCGATCATCGTGCAGGAATGGCTTAAGGCCCCCTGCGGAAGGTGCCGACGAAGGCAACAAGGGCGTGCTCTCGGCCGCACGCATCGAGAACCGGGTGTTCGTCGCCATCGTGGTGGTGATGTTCGCCGGCATCCCCTTCATCGACGTGGACCTCAACACAATTCAGTACGACAGCTCGCGCTCGGCCCAGTGCCAGGTCAACGTGCCGCAGCCCACGGATACCGGCTGGTCCCAGTCCTTCAGCACCATCAACAACCAGAGTGCCAAGGTGCCGGTCTGGTGGGCCTTCATGCACGCGCTCTCGCGCGCCGTCACCAGCGCCTCGGTGGCGGCAATCCCGTGCGGGACAGACCTGCGACAGATGCGCATGGAGATCGACGCTACCCGCATCAATGACCCGGTTCTGGCTCAGGAAGTGGCCGATTTCACACACGACTGCTACGGACCTGCACGCGCTAAATTGTTCATGGCGCGGCCGGAGCTGGACGACGCTCAAATGAACGACGTGACCTGGATCGGTTCGAGGTTTTTCACGGATACCGGCGGCTACTACGACAGCTACCGTTCCAGCACGGCGCGCGAGTCATGGCCCTATGACGACACCCGCGACGCAGGGCTTGCGCAGGTGGCCAGTGGCGGCGGCTACCCGACCTGCAGGCAGTGGTGGGCCGATGGCAGCAACGGCCTGCGGGCACGGCTGCTGGGCCAGGTGGACCCCAGCCTGTTGAATCGCTTGGCGGGCTGGGCCGGGTTCCTGAGCCGTACCGAGGTGGACGATTCGGTGGTCCGTACCATCGCGTCACCGCGACAGCAGAAGCTCAACCAGGGTTCGGTCTATACCGACTACGGCGGCCAGATCGACAAGACCCTGCCGAACATCGTGACGCGGGCCACGGGGGATGTAGGAATGGCGGTCGGGGCACTTGCCGCATTTCCCGCCATGGACGTGGTGCGCCAGGCGCTGCCCATGGTGCTTGCCTTGCTCAAGATGGCACTGGTCATCTGCATCCCGCTCGTACTGGTCGTCGGAACCTATGACCTGAAGACGGTCGTCACCGTCAGCGTCGTGCAATTCGCGCTGTTCTTCACCGATTTCTGGTTCCAACTCGCACGCTGGATCGACAGCACCATCCTCGATGCGCTCTATGGGTGGGGCTTCGGCTGGAACCGGCCACACACTAACTTCGATCCGCTGGTGGGGTTGAACAATGCCTTTGGCGACCTGCTCCTGATGTTCGTCATGGGCACGATGTTCCTGGTCTTGCCGGGCTTTTGGCTTGCGAGCCTTACCTGGGTTGGGATTCGGGCCGGGCACGTCATCCAGGGGCTTTCAGATGGCAGCAAGAGCGCCGGCCAAGCAGGCGGTAAGGGCGCTGGGGCCCTTACCGGAGGTAAGCTGAAGTAGGGGTCGTTTGCGGGAGGGGGCGGAATCCTACGCTAAGGCTTTGGCCAGCGATATTCTCCGGTGAGATTGATGTGTTCCCATCCGAGCGGCGAAACATGGGCCAAGAGATCGGGCGATAGCAGCTTTCCATCGCGTTTCTGGTTTGCAACGACCTCGCCGAGCTTCATGGTGTTCCAGAAGATGATGATGGCGGCGAGCAGATTCATGCCGGCGATGCGGTAATGCTGGCCTTCGGCGGAACGGTCGCGGATTTCACCGCGGCGGTGGAAGCTGATTGCCCGCTTCAGCGCATGATGAGCTTCGCCTTTGTTGAGCCCGATCTGGGCACGCCGTTGGAGTTCGGCATCCAGAATCCAGTCGATCATGAACAGGGTGCGCTCGACGCGACCGACTTCCCGCAGGGCTGTCGCGAGCTCGTTCTGCCGCGGATAGGAGGCGAGTTTCCGCAGAATCTGGCTTGGCGCGACGGTCCCGGCAGCAATGGTGGCGGCGATGCGCAGGATGTCGGGCCAATTGCGCTCGATCATGGCTTGGTTGACCTTTCCGCCGATCAACGCTCGCAGGTGCGCCGGGGCGGCCGACGGATTGAACGCGTAGAGCCGTTTGGATGGCAGGTCGCGGATGCGCGGAGCGAACCGGTAGCCGAGAATGGCACATGCGGCAAAGACGTGATCGGTGAAGCCGCCCGTGTCGGTGAACTGCTCGCGGATATGGCGTCCAGCATCGTTCATCAGCAGGCCATCGAGGATGTAAGGCGCTTCGCTTGCCGTTGCAGGAATCACCTGGGTTGCGAACGGCGCATATTGGTCGGAGACGTGGCTATAGGCTTTCAGGCCCGGGGTATTGCCATATTTCGCGTTGACCAGGTTCATGGCCTCACCTTGCTCTGTAGCGACGAAGAACTGTCCGTCGCTCGAAGCCGACGTGCCCATGCCCCAGAACCGGGCCATGGGTAACGCTGCCTGTGCCTCGACCACCATGGCCAGCGCCCGGTCATAGGCTTCGCCCTCGACATGCCACCGTCCAATGCGGATCAATTCCCAGAAGGTGTGGGTGTTTGTCGCATCCGCCATTTTGCGCAAGCCGAGGTTGATCCCTTCCGCCAAGATAACGTTCATTAGCCCGATCCGGTCAGCGCAGGGTGCTCCTGTGCGCAGATGGGTGAACGCTTCGGTGAAGCCGGTCGCCGCATCCACCTCCAGCAGGAGATCGGTGATGCGCGTGGGCGGGATCTGCTTGTAGAGATCGAGCACCAGATCTTCGGCGCCTGTCGGCGCGGCGGCTTCGAGTTTCTCGATATGCAGAACGCCGTTTTCAATCGACCCGCCCGGGATCGTGCCTGCGCGAGCGGCACGGCCAAGCTCGCGCAACCGCATGTCGAGGCGAGCTTGCCGGTCTGCCAGCCATTCCTCCGGCCGCAATGGCACAGCGAGACGACCGCCTTCCGCGATGGATTGTGCCGGAACGAGTGCGTGTTTCAGATCGCCATAGCGCCGGGACCTAGTAAGCCAGACATCTCCGGAGCGGAACGCATCGCGCAGATGGAACAGCACCGCGATCTCCCATAGGCGAGCGTCGCCAGCCCTCTGGGCCCGAAGGTGGCGATGCCATTTCGAGCTGGGCCGCAAGAAGCTGGTCATCGCGGCATCGTTCAAACCGGTACGAAGGGCCGTCACCGCTTCCAGAAGCGGCAGTGCAACGGGCGCAGCTCGCAGATCGAGCAGGCGCAACATGCGTGGAGCGTATCGGCGGAAGCGGTGATAACCGTCGAGCACATGATTGAGCGGATCGTCGGCCATGGTGGCGGTCAGCCTGGTTGCCATTGCAACAAGGGTTTTTAAGCCGTCCCACCCTGACCCACTCGCGATGACATCGCCCAGCGGCTGGCCATCATCCTGTGCATCGACCAGGGCGCCCCCGATCTCGGCGAAGGATTTCAGGGTGTCACGCACCACCCCCGCTTCGTCTGCGACCTTTGCATGGCAAATACGCTCCGAAGCACGGTAGAGACGGCCGACGATCCGGTCGTGGGTTTCGACCACTGCGTCGGCCAACATCGCCTGCCATTCCGAGACGCAAACAGCCAAGATCGCAAGCCGCCTGTCCTCCGGGAGATCGCGCATGCCGTCGGCATAATACCGTTCACCCTGCCTGCGCAGACGAGTCACCCGATGGGCAGGAACGCCGGCAAGCAGATCCTCGGGGAGATCGATGCGTTGCAGATATTCGAGCCGGTCGAGCAGCCGGTTGGCCGACGAAGAGTTCGAGCCAGGCTCGAACTGGCGCAGCCACACAAAACGGGTCACCCGATCATCAGCCGTCTCCTCGAGCAATGCCAGCAACTGTTCTCGGATCGACATAGGCAGCCGACTGGCGATCCTCGTCTCGATGCGTCGCTCGGCATCGACGAGAGCCGCGGCACAAAGCCGCTCGATCGTGGATGTCGCGGGAAGGACAGTGCGGGTGCGTCGGCACTCGGCTACGAAGCGACGGGCGATATCCTCGTTCGACACCGCCATCTCGGCTTCTCGGAACAACCATTCCTTCAGCTCGCTCGCACCACGTCCGGAGAAGGTGCGGAAGCCGTAGAGCCCCCGTAACTCGGCAAGATGCTCGTGCCGTGTTTCCTCGCGGGCAGCATAGTCTACGAGATCGTCGGCACCCAGGCCAAGCTGCGCTCCGATAAATTCGATGACCTCTGCAGGGATCAGTTCGCCTGGAGCCAGCACCCGGCCGGGATAGCGCAGGACACACAATTGCAGGGCGAAGCCGAACCTGTTGTGAGCGCGCCGACGCAGCCTGATATGCCCAAGGTCTTCATCACTCAGCGTATAGTGCTTGAGCAAATCCGTCTGTGAAGTCGGCAAGCGCAACAGCGCGTCTTTCTGCCGATCGGTTAGAGTGACGCGACGCGGCATACATGTTCCTTTTTCAAAATCTGATAGCGTTCAAGACGCTTTGTTTATGAAGCTGGTTGAGATACATTTCCAGAGGTCAATGCAATCGTGGCCGAAGCGCCGCCTCAAACCAACGTTTGTGATACATGCTGATCGGATATGCCCGCGTCTCCAAAGCCGATGGCTCGCAGTCTCTCGACCTGCAGCACGACGCCTTGCGCGCCGCAGGTGTCGAACGGGACAATATCTATGATGATCTTGCTTCCGGCGGTCGTGATGATCGCCCTGGCTTGACTGCCTGCCTCAAGTCATTGCGTGACGGCGATGTGCTGGTGGTCTGGAAGCTCGATCGCCTCGGACGATCGCTTGCCCATCTGGTCAACACGGTGAAGGAGCTGTCAGACCGCAAGATCGGCCTGCGGGTTCTGACTGGAAAGGGCGCTCAGATCGACACCACGACTGCGTCCGGTCGCATGGTGTTCGGAATCTTCGCCACCTTGGCCGAGTTCGAGCGGGATCTGATCCGAGAGCGCACCATGGCGGGTCTCGCCTCCGCGAGAGCGCGCGGTCGCAAGGGCGGACGAAAATTCGCGCTCACCAAAGCTCAGGTGCGTCTCGCGCAAGCCGCCATGGCCCAGCGCGATACTTCAGTTTCCGATCTCTGCAAGGAACTCGGCATCGAGCGCGTCACTCTCTACCGATATGTCGGTCCCAAAGGCGAGCTCAGAGACCATGGAAAGCATGTTCTCGGACTTACGTAGCAACTCGTTTCTTTTCGCAGGTTGAGCCACCTCCGCGCTTCATCAGAAAACTGAAGGAACCTCCATTGAATCGAACTAATATTTTTTTTGGTGAATCGCATTCTGACTGGTTGCCTGTCAGAGGCGGAGAATCTGGTGATTTTGTTTTTCGACGTGGTGACGGGCATGCCTTCGCGAAAATCGCACCTGCTTCCCGCCGCGGTGAGCTCGCTGGAGAGCGTGACCGCCTCATTTGGCTCAAAGGTCGAGGTGTGGCTTGCCCCGAGGTGATCAACTGGCAGGAGGAACAGGAGGGTGCATGCTTGGTGATAACGGCAATTCCGGGAGTACCGGCGGCTGATCTGTCTGGAGCGGATTTGCTCAAAGCGTGGCCGTCAATGGGGCAGCAACTTGGCGCTGTTCACAGCCTATCGGTTGATCAATGTCCGTTTGAGCGCAGGCTGTCGCGAATGTTCGGACGCGCCGTTGATGTGGTGTCCCGCAATGCCGTCAATCCCGACTTCTTACCGGACGAGGACAAGAGTACGCCGCAGCTCGATCTTTTGGCTCGTGTCGAACGAGAGCTACCGGTGCGGCTCGACCAAGAGCGCACCGATATGGTTGTTTGCCATGGTGATCCCTGCATGCCGAACTTCATGGTGGACCCTAAAACTCTTCAATGCACGGGTCTGATCGACCTTGGGCGGCTCGGAACAGCAGATCGCTATGCCGATTTGGCACTCATGATTGCTAACGCCGAAGAGAACTGGGCAGCGCCAGATGAAGCAGAGCGCGCCTTCGCTGTCCTATTCAATGTATTGGGGATCGAAGCCCCCGACCGCGAACGCCTTGCCTTCTATCTGCGATTGGACCCTCTGACTTGGGGTTGATGTTCATGCCGCCTGTTTTTCCTGCTCATTGGCACGTTTCGCAACCTGTTCTCATTGCGGACACCTTTTCCAGCCTCGTTTGGAAAGTTTCATTGCCAGACGGGACTCCTGCAATCGTCAAGGGATTGAAACCTATAGAAGACATTGCTGATGAACTGCGCGGGGCCGACTATCTGGTATGGCGCAATGGGAGGGGAGCAGTCCGGTTGCTCGGTCGTGAGAACAATCTGATGTTGCTCGAATATGCCGGGGAGCGAATGCTCTCTCACATCGTTGCCGAGCACGGCGACTACCAGGCGACCGAAATTGCAGCGGAACTAATGGCGAAGCTGTATGCCGCATCTGAGGAACCCCTGCCTTCTGCCCTTCTCCCGATCCGGGATCGCTTTGCAGCTTTGTTTCAGCGGGCGCGCGATGATCAAAACGCAGGTTGTCAAACTGACTACGTCCACGCGGCGATTATAGCCGATCAAATGATGAGCAATGCCTCGGAACTGCGTGGGCTACATGGCGATCTGCATCATGAAAACATCATGTTCTCCAGTCGCGGCTGGCTGGTGATAGATCCCGTCGGTCTGGTCGGTGAAGTGGGCTTTGGCGCCGCCAATATGTTCTACGATCCGGCTGACAGAGACGACCTTTGTCTCGATCCTAGACGCATTGCACAGATGGCGGACGCATTCTCTCGTGCGCTGGACGTCGATCCGCGTCGCCTGCTCGACCAGGCGTACGCTTATGGGTGCCTTTCCGCAGCTTGGAACGCGGATGGAGAAGAGGAGCAACGCGATCTAGCTATCGCGGCCGCGATCAAGCAGGTGCGACAGACGTCATACTAGATATCAAGCGACTTCTCCTATCCCCTGGGAACACATCAATCTTACCGGAGAATATCGTTGGCCAAAGCCTTAGCGTAGGATTTCGCCCTCTCCCGCAAACGACCCCAAGTAGCGCGGTGCCGATCAGTCGTCGGTGTACAACTCGTGCGACGTATCGTTGTACAGATTGGGATCGTAGCCGGGTGTCTTGCGCAGTTCGGTGAGGTCGGTGAACGGCCACTCGTCTTCTTCCGATGTATTGGCAGCCGCCGCCCATCCCGCCACCACGACTCCCAGCAACACGAGTGCGAACCAGAAGGCGGCGTAGAGCAGCGCGCCCAGCACAGCCAGCTTGACCACCCACAGCAGCACTGTGGCACCAACCGAAGGCACCCCTTTGGCCACCAACCAATTCGATACCCGCCGTTCGCCACGCGCATAGACGCGCCATCCGCGGCCAAAGGTACGGCCGAGGCGTTCTGCGGTACTGGTGCGGGTCGTCGTGTTCATGGTCGTCTCCTGCTACTGAGGAATGCCTATTCCTGTTTGCTCCACTTCATTCCGTTTCGGGCTTCAATGTGTTTTCTTGCTGCTTCAGGACGCTTCGTCATCCGGTTCCACCGGGCCGGGGTCGGGCTCCACGCCGATGCGGTAGGTGGCAACGAAACGCGGCCAGTCCACATGGTCAACCAGGTCGATGTCCTCGACAACGCTGACCTTCGTTCCCGCACGCTCGAACAGGGCGATGCTCGCGGCGGGATAGTTGTTGCGCGACGGATAGAGCACCCCGTCGAACAGCGGCTGGCCGTCGTCGCCGACCATCGCATGCACCTGAGCGGACACCTGCTGCGTGTGCGTGTAGTCGCGGCTCGCCAACTGCTCCAGATTCAGGCCGAAGTAGCCCGCCATGACGCCCGGCGCCGTGAGGTCGGCCAGGAGCACGTCGTCCAGCACGCCCACGGCGCGGACCATCCGGGCGTGGACCTCCTTCAGGGCGATGGAGCGCTTCGTGTCTTCAAGCCACTGGTGCTTGTGAAACACCGACTCCATCAGCGCCGTGGGCAGGTCGCGCCCCAGGTAGAGCACGCCGTAGGCCCCCGCCGGGTCATCGTAGCGATTCGTGCTGCTGCGACCATAGTACAGCGGGCTGCCCCGATAGACGACGCGGCTCACATGCTGGAGCAGTTCACCGGCATCGATCAGGAACGAAGGCAGCTCGTGGCTCATGGCGATCTCGCTTCAATGCACCTGGACGCCCAGCACGTTGAACACGGCCTCGGCCACGTCATCGATCGTGCCATGCGTCACCGCATCCACCGGCGAGCGCCCACCCAAGCCTTCGAGCGGTTCGGACAGTGCGCGGTAGATCGTCCAGTGATCGATACCCTCGACCTCCTGAAGCACGGTTTGGGTCAACTGCTGTTTCACCGGGTCGAGCTGCCAGTCGGGCAGCTTCTGACCGCGCGGCCCCACGTTCAGCGCCAGCAGCCGACGCGCGAGGATGTCCTTGTAGATCTGCTGGCGCGACTTGTCCGCCAGCTTGGCGAACTCCGCGGGCGGCAGGTTGTGCGGCTGGTTGAAGGTTTCCAGCAGCACGGCGCGGCCTCGCTGGACGTCGGTTTCATTCGGTGCCCAGCGCGTGTCGGCGCGCAGCGCGGCCGCCTTGCGTGCAAGGGCCTGCCCAACGGTCTCCCCCTCCAAGTTGGCGGGCAGTGTCACCGCTTCCACACGCTCGTGGACGAACGCCTGCAACTCGGCCGCGAAAGCCGTGGCATCCCGGATTTCGACGGTATCCGCGAAGCGGCGTACATCTTCCACCGTGACGCGCGGCAGACGGTCGGCAATGAATTCAATGGCAGTGGGCATGGTCATCTCCCGAGTAGGTTTGGGACAGGATTCACTCTAGTCGCCTTTGTCGCGTCTGTCAACTTAGTCGCCTGAGTGAGAACAACCTACCTGGCGGAAGCAGCGTTCCCACAGCATAGGCAGAGGCCAGCGCCGGGTCGCCGTCCAATGCATTCGAGCGGGTTCCACATTGACGCTGGAGCCGCAACCCAGGCCTCGCTATACCGAAACGGTTAAAGGCCAAAGGGCCGAAATGGCAAGGGAATGGGGTGCAAGGGGAAAGGCCCTACCTCGAAAAGGCCAAAAGGCCTCCCGGTCGGCCCGTCATCAGGACACCCACATGCTTTCCCTGTTCCAGCGAAAACGGCCCCCGGTCGCTGCCGCACCGACGCCACCACCCGTCACCGCCCTCCCGAAAGGGCTGCTGCGTCCTGAGTCGGCCGCATCGCTGCTGGCCACCCCACGCCGGCAGAAGCTGCTGGAGCACATCTGGCAGCGTACCTCGCTCTCGCGTAGGCAATTCGCCACCCTGTATCGCACGCCCCTGGAACGCTATGCCGAACTGGTCCAGGCCTTCCCGGCCTCCGAGGCGCATCACCATGCCTACCCGGGCGGCATGCTCGACCACGGCCTGGAGATCGTCGCCTACAGCCTGAAACTGCGGCAGTCCCATCTGCTGCCCATCGGTGCCAGTCCCGAAGACCAGGCGGCCCAGTCCGAAGCCTGGACCGCCGCCGTTGCCTATGCTGCGCTGCTCCACGATATTGGCAAGATCGCCGTCGATCTACACGTCGAACTGGCCGACGGCAGTACTTGGCATCCGTGGCATGGCCCGCTGCACCAGGCGTACCGATTTCGCTACCGTGACGACCGCGAATACCGCCTGCACAGCGCCGCAACAGGCTTGCTCTATCGCCAACTGCTCGACCGCCACGTCCTGGACTGGCTCAGCGACTATCCGGCTCTCTGGGCACCGCTGCTCTATGTGCTGGCCGGTCAGTACGAACATGCCGGTGTACTGGGGGAACTCGTCGTGCAAGCAGACCGGGCGTCGGTGGCCCAGGAGCTGGGCGGCGATCCGGCGCGCGCCATGGCCGCGCCCAAGCACGCACTGCAACGCAAGCTGCTGGACGGGTTGCGCTACCTGCTCAAGGAACAGTTGAAGCTGAACCAGCCGGAAGCCTCCGATGGCTGGCTCACCGAGGATGGTTTGTGGCTGGTGAGCAAGACGGTTTCGGACAAACTGCGCGCACACCTCCTGTCTCAGGGGATCGATGGCATTCCTGCGAACAACACCGCCGTGTTCAATGTGCTGCAGGACCACGGCATGCTGCAGCCCACACCGGACGGCAAGGCGGTCTGGCGCGCGACCGTGACCAGCACGACCGGCTGGTCCCATTCGTTCACCCTGTTGCGTCTCGCTCCCGCGCTGATCTGGGAGTCTGGCGAGCGACCAGCACCTTTCGCGGGCACGGTAGAGATCGACGCGACGCCCGCGGAAAACGACGCCAGCATGTCGGCTCCCGCGCCTACCGTCTCGGTGAACCCAGCGCAGGGAGGTCAAGAGCCTCCGATTTGGGAGGGCGACAGCACCACCATCGTTTCACCGCCCGCAGCCCAGCCCGTGCCCGACGTCATGGAGGATTTGCTCGCGATGGTGGGCTTGGGTGAGTCGGCCGGCGTTGGCCAGGATGCCGAGGAGTTCCTCCACACCCCCGCGCCAGCAACAGCCGCGACGTCCATTCCATCGCCTGCACCTGCACCCGCGCCTACGCCTGGGTCATCGGCAACGAAGCCATCCGGGGAACAGTTCATGGTTTGGCTGAAGCAGGGAATCGCCTCACGACGGCTCATCATCAACGACGCGAAGGCACTCGTGCATACGGTGAATGACACGGCCTACCTGGTCAGCCCGGGTGTGTTCCAACGCTATGCGCAGGAGCATCCCGAAGTGGCCGCACTCGCCAAGCAGGAGAGTCAACAGGATTGGCAGTGGGTGCAGAAGCGCTTCGAGAAGCTGCAGCTACATCGAAAGCAGCCCAATGGCCTGAACATTTGGACCTGTGAAGTCACGGGCCCGAGGAAGTCCCGCCGACTGCATGGCTACCTCCTCGAAGATGGGTCCTTGGCACTCGCCGAAATACCGCCCAACAATCCCTATCTTGCTCTGACTCAGGAAGGATGACGCGATTCGGGCATTGATCGCCACCGTCGTGTGGCGACGATCAATGCCCCGCGAAAACTGGCAACATTTGGCGAACTGAGCTACTCGGCCCGCGCCAACTCCTGTGCAAGGAACGGAGCGGTTCTGCTGCCAGACGTTCGGGCCACCTGCTGAGGGGAGCCCGCCACCACGATGCTGCCGCCGGCAGCGCCTGCACCAGGCCCCACGTCGATCACCCAATCGGCCTGGGCCACCGCGCGCATATCGTGTTCGATCATCACTACGGTATTGCCGGCATCGACCAGGCGCTGCAACTGCACCAGCAGCCGGTCGGCGTCCGACGCATGCAGCCCGGTAGTCGGCTCGTCGAGCACGTACAGGCTTCGGCCGCGCTGGCTGCGCTGAAGCTCGGTCGCCAGCTTGATACGCTGCGCCTCGCCACCGGAAAGCTCGGTGGCCGGTTGCCCCAGGCGCAGGTAGCCCAGTCCGATATCGCGCAGCAGTTGCAGTGGCCTTGCCACAGCGTCTTCACCCGCGAAGAATTCGCTGGCTTCGTCCACGGTCATCTGCAGCACCTCGGCGATGTTGCGCCCGTTCCATTGCACCTTCAGCGTGGCCTCGTTGTAGCGTGCGCCATGGCACGTCGGGCACGGCGCGTACACGCTGGGCATGAACAGCAGTTCCACGCTGACGAAGCCCTCGCCCTCGCAGGTCTCGCAGCGCCCCTTGGCGACGTTGAACGAGAACCGTCCGGCATCGTAGCGGCGGCGTCGCGCATCGGGCGTGGCAGCGAACAGCTTGCGCACATGGTCGAACAGGCCCGTGTAGGTGGCTAGGTTCGACCGCGGCGTGCGCCCGATCGGTTTCTGGTCCACCTGCACCAGACGCTGTACGGCGTCCACGTCGCCCGCCAGATGGCCGCCGGTCGCTTCGATCACTGCCGGCCCTTCGCTGGTGGCGCTTTCGGCTACATCGTCTTCCGGCTCGTGGCCCAGGTGCAGCAGCACCAGCTCCGGCAGGGCCTGCGCGACGAGGCTGGACTTGCCCGAGCCGGAGATGCCGGTGACGGCCGTCAGCACGCCCAGCGGAATGCGTGCGTCCACGCCATGCAGGTTGTGGCGGTGGACGCCCTGCAGCTCCAGCCAGCCGATCGCTTCGCGTGCCCGGCTCCCCGGCGCGGGGATCTCGTCGAACAGGTAACGGGCGGTGCGCGATTCGGCAATCTTGCGCAGGCCATCCGGCTCGCCACTGTAGAGCACGCGGCCGCCACGCTCCCCGGCATCCGGCCCGACATCCACTAGCCATTGCGCGCGGCGCATCAGTTCCAGGTCGTGCTCCACCACGAACACCGAGTTGCCTGCGTCGCGCAGCCGATCGAGTGCGTCGTACAGGGCCTGGCTGTCGGAGGGGTGCAGCCCCGCCGAGGGCTCGTCGAGCACGTACACGACGCCGAACAGCAGGGAACTCAATTGCGTAGCCAGCCGCAGGCGTTGCAACTCGCCAGCCGAAAGCGTCGGCGTGGCCCGGTCCAGCGTCAGGTAGCCCAAGCCCAGCCCGCGCAGTTGGCGCAGGCGTGCCATCACGCCACCGGCCAGGCGCTGCGCGGCGAGGCGCTTTTCTTCCGACAGCGCGGAGGTGCGGCGCACGTCGGGCGATACCGCGTGTACGGCACGACCGGAGGCCGCGCGTTGGGCACGGTCGCGCCGGGTCGCTTCCTTGTCCGTAGCCGCCCCCGCTGCATGGGCGCGGAAATCACCCTGGGCAATGGGTTCGAGCAAGGCCGCCAACTGGTCCAGCGGCATCTGCATGAACGCGCCGATGTCCACGCCGGCGAAGGTGACCGACAACGCCTCGGGCTTGAGCCGCTTGCCGTGGCAGGTGGGGCACGGCTTGCCCTCCATGAACCGGGACACGCGCTTTCTCATCAGCGCGCTCTGGGTGTTGGCAAAGGTGTGCAGCACATACCGGCGAGCACCGGTGAAGGTGCCCATGTAGCTCGGCTCCATCTTGCGCTTGAGCGCGGCGCGGGTCTCGGCGGGCGTGAAGCCGGCGTACACCGGCACCGTCGGTGTTTCCTCGGTGAACAGAATCCAGTCGCGATCCTTCTTCGGCAGGTCCTTCCACGGTCGGTCAACGTCGTAGCCCATGCTGACCAGGATGTCGCGCAGGTTCTGGCCTTGCCAGGCGGGGGGCCAGGAGGCGATCGCCCGCTCGCGGATGCTCAGGGAGGGATCGGGCACCATGATGGCCTCGGTCACCTCGTACACATGGCCCAGGCCGTGGCAGGTCGGGCACGCTCCCTGCGGCGTGTTGGGCGAAAAATCCTCGGCGTACAGCATCGGCTGGTTGGCTGGGTAGGCGCCGGCGCGCGAATACATCATCCGCACCAGGCTGGACAGGGTGGTCACACTGCCCACGGAGGAACGCGCGTTGCTGGAGCCACGCTGCTGCTGCAGCGCCACCGCCGGCGGGAGGCCGTCGATCGCATCGACGTCGGGCACGCCGGCCTGGTCGATCAATCGCCGCGCATAGGGGGCCACCGACTCGAAGTAACGTCGCTGAGCCTCGGCATAGATGGTGCCGAAGGCCAGCGAGGACTTCCCGGAGCCGGAGACTCCCGAGAACACCACGAGCGCGTTACGCGGGATGGAAACGTCCACCTCTTTGAGGTTGTTCTCGCGCGCCCCGCGCACCTGCACGAGGCCGCTGGCCGCAGCGGTACAAGAGGATTCACCGAAAGAATTGTTTGGCATGTTCTTATCCTGTAGTTCGTCCCGCTCAGGACGGGACTTCCTGAGTTCGTGGGCCGCGGCGACTGGCTTCGAGCGCCGCGGTGACAGTGCGGGCGTCGTAGCTGCCGCGCAGACGACGACCCTCGACGAAGAACGTCGGCGTGGCGTGCGCACCGCTGGCGACCGCACTGGCGAGGTCGCGCTCGACACGCTCGATCACCGCGGTGCTGTCGAGATCCGCGATGAACCGTTCGACGTCGAGCCCAAGCTCGGCGGCGTAGCCGATCAGATGCTCGCGCTCCAGCGCATGCTGACGGGTGAACACGAAGTCCAGCCACGGCCAGAACATCCCCTGGTTCGCCGCTGCCTCGGACGCCCGCGCGGCGATCGGCCCGTGCGGGTGGTGCGGCAGATGGCGCACCACATACCGCAGGTCGTCCCCGAAGTGGGCACGCAGATCGTCCCAAGAACCGGTCGCGTGCGCACAGTACGCGCACTCGAAGTCCACGTACTCGACGAGTGTGAGCTGGGCGTCCTCCGGCCCGCGGATGTGATCGATCTCCGGATCGACCGGTGGCTCAAGCACCATCGGCAGGTCAGCGGTCTTCTCACCCCACCGCTTGGCGGCGACCTTGAAGATCAGCCACCCGAGCAACGTGGCGAACACCATCGACACGAGCACGCCGACCGTCGCCTGGCGGCCCAGGTCGGAGGTCGTGCCGAACGCGAGCCCGATGATCAGCAGCGACACGGTGAAGCCGATCCCGGACAGTGCCGCACCACCGAACACGCTCCCCACCCCGACGCCCTCGGGCAGCCGGCCCAGGCCGAGACGGACGGCGACGAGCGTGATGAGCCCGATGCCCACGAGCTTGCCGAGCACGAGCCCTGCGATGACGCCCCACGTGACTGGCGAGCCGAAGGCCTCGGCGAGCAGCCCGCCACGCACGTCCACTCCGGCGTTCGCCAAGGCGAACACCGGCACGATCAGCAGCGCCGTCGGCAGCCGCAGGAACTCGTGCAATCGCTCGTTCACCGAGATACCCCGGGACAGCCCGCAGTCCACCGCGCGGGCCGATGCGGCACTCGGAGACTGCCAGAAGTCGCGGAACAGTTGTTTTGCCGCGACGACCTTGTGACGTTGCGTCGCGTAGGCGGGGATCAGCAGCCCCGCGGCCATCCCGGCGAGAGAGGCATGGATGCCGGAGTACACGGTTGCGAGCCACAGCACGATCACGATCAGCACATACGGCATTGCCCGCCACTGGCGGGTGCGCCCTAGCCACCACAACGCAACGAGACTGGCGAGGGCGATCAACAACGGGACGATCCGAATCTCCTCGCTATAGACGATGCCGATGATGGACACGGCGAGGAAGTCATCGACCACGGTCAGGGTGAGCAGGAACACGCGCAACTGACCGGATAGCCGCGGGCCGACGATCGCCAGGGTGCCCAGCATGAATGCCGTATCGGTGCCGACCACCGCCCCCCACCCGTGCAGGCCTTCACTTCCGGCCAGCCCCACGATCAGGACATACACCAGCGCGGGAAGCACGACACCTGCGACACCCGCGATCAGAGCGAGACGGGCACGGCTGCGGTCCCTGAGCGATCCGTGGGCGAACTCCTGACGCACCTCCAGGCCGATCAGGAAGAAGAAGACCACCATCAGGCCGTCGTTGACCCAGTGATGCAGATCCATGTGCATGCCCAGCGGCCCGAAGTCAAACCCGACGTCCAGGTGCCACAACGCGAAATAGGCATCGGATAGCGGCGAGTTCGCCCACGCCAGCGCCACGACCGTGACGATCACCAGCAGCACCGCAGCACCAGACTCCGTGCGCAGATAGCGGGCAACGCGTCCCCGGCTGATATTCGCCGAGGATGCACCGAAAGAAGTGGCTGACATGTTCTTATCCTGTTCCTGTAGTTCGTGAAGTCGCGATGAGCCGGTTTCGGAGGCGACCGGTCAGGCGTCCGCCTCTGGCAGCGTCCCATCATCCAGCGAGCGCAGCCAAGTAAGCCTTTCTCCCAGCCTGCGCTCAACACCTCTGTCCGTTGGCTGATACCAGCCCGGCCGCGCCACGCCCTCGGGAAAGTAGCTTTGCCCAGCGGCATAGCCGTTGGGCTCGTCATGGGCATAGCGGTAGCCTTCGTGATACCCCATCTGCTGCATCAGCTTCGTCGGCGCATTGCGAAGATGGAGAGGCACAGGCAGGGAGCCGCTGTTCTTGACGAAGGCCTTCGCCTTGTTCCAGGCGGCATAGGCAGCGTTCGACTTGGGGGCGGCAGCAAGGTAGGTCGCCGCGTGGGCAATCGGTATTTCGCCTTCGGGGGAACCCAGCCTCTCATAAGCCAGCGCGGCATTGAGCGCCAGTTGCAGCGCCTGCGGGTCGGCATTGCCGATGTCTTCGCTGGCCACCACGATCATGCGGCGCGTCACCTGGCTGACGTCGCCGCTGCCGTCGAGGATGCGGGCCAGCCAGTACAGGGCCGCGTCGGGGTCGGAGCCCCGCAGCGACTTGTGGAAGGCGGAGAGCTGCCAGTAGAACTCGTCGCCGCCCTTGTCGAACCTGCGCAGTGATGGGCTGGTGGACAGTTTGGCAAACTCGCCATCGACCACGGCCTTGCCCGCGCCCGACGCAGCATTCGTCACCTGCTCAAGCAGATTGAGGAAGCGCCTGCCATCGCCATCGGCAAAGCCCTTGAGCAGATCCAGCGCGTCCGCGTCCAACGTGACGCCCTGGAGATGCGGCAGTGCGCGTTCGTAGAGCTGGTTCAGTTCGTCGCCGGACAGCGGTTCGAGGGTATAGACCTGCGCGCGTGAGAGCAGAGCGGAATTGACCGCCAGCCCCGGATGCTCGGTCGTTCCCCCCACCAGGGTCAGGAGCCCCGACTCGACATGGGGCAGTAGGGCATCCTGCTGCGCCTTGTTGAAGCGATGGATCTCATCGACGAAAAGCACCGTCGATCGACCATGGTTGCCCAGTTCTGCCTGGGCCTCGTCGATGGCTTGCCGGATGTCCTTCACCCCGGCAAGCACGGCCGAGATGGCGATGAATCGGCTGTCGGTCGCACTGGCGGCCAGGCGCCCCAGGGTGGTCTTGCCCACGCCTGGCGGCCCCCAGAGGATGAACGAGTGCAACTTGCCCGCCTCGAACGCGAGACGAAGCGGCTTGCCGGGGCCGAGCAAGTGCCGTTGCCCGACGAATTCATCCAGCGTCTTGGGCCGCAGGAGTTCGGCCAAGGGAGGCTTGGGCTTTGTCGTGAATAGATCGGTCAAGTTCCTCTCCCTGGTATTTCTGATAGTTGACGTTCCGATAAGGTGTGCACCTCAATCCAGAGAGCCGGATTTATCCAACGCCGTGGGCTCTTTGTCGCTAATCGCATGCATGATGATGCGAGAGCCGCGGTAGCCGATGCTATGGTTCCATACCCAGCTCAACGCGACGCTGAGACGATTTCGCGTACCGATCAGAAAGTAGATATGCGCGAGCTTCCAGATCCACCACGCAAAGGCTCCACGCAGCTTAACCCGCCCCATGTCAATTACGGCCAGGCTGCGGCCGATGGTGGCCAGGTTCCCCTGATGCCGGTATTTGAAAGGCCCGTCAGCGGGCTTGCCTTTCAAACGCCGTCCAATGAGGTTGGCGACGTACTTGCCTTGCTGTTTGGCGGCGGGGGCGATGCCCGGTACGGGCTTCCCATCAGCCATGGTGCACGAGGCGGTATCGCCGATGGCGAAGACCTCCGGGCGACCGGCCACCGTCAGGTCGGGACCAACGACCACTCGACCCGCACGATCAGACGCAGCACCCAACCAGCGAGCCGCGGGAGACGCCTGGACGCCGGCGGCCCAAACGATGGTCTTGGCCGAAAGAGGCTTGCCGCCATACACCACGCCGTCGGCCGAGCATTCGGTGACCGGCGTACCCAGCACGACCTCGACCCCGAGCTTTTCGAGTGCCTGGCGCGTATAGGCCGAAAGATCCTCTGGAAAGACGGACAACAGACGCGGGCCCGCCTCGATCAGTACAACCCGGGACGTGCTCGGGTCGATCGAGCGGAAGTCACGCGCCAGCGTGTCTCGTGCAAGCTCGGCGATGGTCCCGGCCAATTCAACCCCGGTGGGACCACCACCGATGATGACGAACGTCTGCAGCGCGGCACGCTGCTGAGGATCGCTCGTGCGCTCGGCCTCCTCGAAAGCCGCGAGGATTCGGCCTCGAATGGTCGTGGCATCTTCCAGCGTCTTCAACCCCGGCGCGAAAGCCCCCCATTCGTCGTGTCCGAAATAGGCATGGGTAGCACCTGTCGCGAGTACGAGCGTGTCGTAGGTTTGGCGCGAGCCATTGTTGAGAATGACCTGACGCGCGTCCTGGTCGATACCTTCCACTTCCGCCATCAAGGTGTTCACTTCCGGGCGATTTCGGAATAGATAGCGAATAGGCCAGGCGATCTCGGATGTCGAGAGAGATGCCCCTGCGACCTGGTAAAGCAGCGGCTGGAACAGGTGATGATTGCGCCGGTCGATGATCGTCACATCGACCTCGGCACCAGCAAGCTGGTTGGCAACCTCGATCCCGCCGAAGCCCGCTCCGATAATGACGACGTGATGTCGGTTTTTGGAGGTCTTTGTCATGACCTGATCTCCTCTCTCTCAGCGTTTCAGCGCCGATGCGTGGTGTGCCATATGCTCGCCAATGAAACTGGCAATGAAGTAGTAGCTGTGGTCGTAGCCTGGGCGCAGATTCAACGTGAGCGGGTGCCCCGTCTCGTCGCAGGCCTTGCGCAGCAGATCGGGCTGAAGCTGACTCTCCAGGAACTCGTCGCCCAAACCCTGATCCACCAGCAGCGGCAGACGCTCCTGCACGGTGCGAATCAGCTCCACGGTGTCGTACTGCTTCCACGCCTCCCGGTCGCTGCCCAGGTACGCCTCGAAGGCCTTGTGTCCCCAGGGAACCTGGGTGGGCGCGACGATGGGCGAGAAGGCCGAGACGCTTCGATAACGGCCCGGGTTGCGCAGGGCGATGACCAGAGCACCGTGTCCCCCCATGGAATGGCCGCTGATGCTCCGCTCCGCTGTCACGGGAAAGTGGGCCTCGATCAGCGCCGGTAGTTCCTGCACCACGTAGTCATACATCCGATGATTCGCAGCCCAGGGTTCCTGCGTGGCGTTGACGTAGAAACCTGCCCCCTGTCCGAGGTCATAGGCGGGATCGTCGGCAACGCCTTCGCCGCGAGCGCTGCTATCGGGCGCGACGACGGCAATGCCATGTTCGGCTGCGTAGCGCTGGACGGCGGACTTGGTGATGAAGTTCTGCTCGGTGCAGGTGAGGCCTGAAAGCCAGTACAGCACCGGCACCTTGCCGTGCTGTGCCTGCGGAGGCAGATAGACGCCGACTTTCATCGTGCAACCGAGCGTCGTGGATTCATGCTGATAAACGTCCTGCCAACCATCAAAGCTGGCGTGATGTTCGATGCGTTCCATGGTGTTCTCCTATGTTCAAAGGAACGGCGCAGCTCTCGCGCGCCAGGACGGCAGCTCGTCAGGAAGATTTCTCTTCCGCTGCCGTGTCGCCGTGGGCGTGTCTGATCCTGCGCACGATCCACCAGATCGTCAGCATCACCGCAGGCACCAGAACCGCCATCACCGGCGCCACGCTGTCGTGAACCATCGGAATGCCCTTGAGCAAATAGCCGAGAAGACTCACGACGTAATAAGAAATTGCCGCGACCGACAGGCCTTCGACGGTTTGCTGAAGGCGCAATTGCATCTTGGCCCGGTTGTTCATCGACGCAAGCAGATCGCGGTTCTGGCGTTCAAGCTCGACGTCGATCCAGGAACGCAGCAACGCGATGGCCCGGGTCAGCTTGTCGGAGAGCTTGGTCTGGCGCTCCTTTACGGATTGGCATGTCCGCATGGCGGGAGCGATGCGACGCTGCAGGAAATCCGCCCAGGTGCAGTACCCGGATACGGCCTCTTCCGAAAGCGCTGCCAGCCTTTCCTCGACGATCTCGTAGTAGGCACGGCTGGCGCCGAAGCGATAGAGATTCGCCGCAACGCCAGCTTCCAGCTCGGCAGCCAGGCCGGTCAATTCGGACAGCAGCACGTCGCTGTCGCGCCGTTCCACCAAGCTCGTACACATCTCGTCGGTGATCGCCGCAAGGCGCGACTCCATGCGTCGCAGTTCCGACGTCATCGATCGTGTCAACGGCAGGGACAGCAACGCCAAGGTGCGGTAAGTCTCGATCTCCAGCAGACGTTGAGCCAGCGCACCCGCCCGCGCCGGGGTCAAATCGCGGGCCAGGACGAGGATCTGCGTCAGGCCATCCTCATCCTGTCGAAAGTCGGTCAGGATGGCGGCAGAGCCGTTCTCCACCAGCGAGTAGCACAGGCTGGCAGGATCGAAGCGATCGACCTCCTTCTCCGTTTCCGGCGTCCACGGAAGAAGTCTCAAACGGATGCCGGATACGACCGGGCCGGGAGGAACAAATCCATGCTTGAACGGATTTTCGCCGCACGGCTCTCCCGTCTCGGAATCCAGCGAAGCGCACCAGAGATACGTCGAGAACTCGGTGTGCTTTTCGCAGTGCAGGTCTCCTTCATCCCATGTCACGCCGTGGAGCGGCGTAGTATGGTCGGGTTCGGCAACGCCGAAGCGATGAGACAACTCGCTCATCGCCATCTGATCCCTGGCCTGGTCGCCTTCGGTCATGAAAGCGAGCTGCAATATGCCGCGGGGGGCCTGAATCAAGAGATGCGGGCGCGCGTGCACTTCACCCACGGCGGCAGCACGATCGGTATAGGCCGGCATGCCGTACACGGTGGCGGTCGGGGTGGGTTGTACGGTCGTCGTATTGATGTTGGCCGGCTCTTTCATAACGACCTCATTTCTTCTTGGTTGAAAAACACGCTTCAAAGCAAATGCCCGCAGCCATGCGTTTCGCACATGGCTGCGGGCCGATCTTCATGAGCGGGCACCGCTCTACACGGTCCGTCTAATAGGCTCGCCGTGTAGAGGCTTGTGCTGGCCCTTTCAGAACGCCCTCAGCTTCCTAGCTTTCAGACGAAGGTGTACGAGCAAACCTTGTTGCCCGCCGGATCACGCAGGTAGGCCGCATAGGCACCCGGCAGGTGGCCACGCGGGCCAGGCTGGCCCTCGTCGGTGCCGCCTGCGGCAAGGCCGGCGGCGTGGAAGGCATCCACTTCGGCGGGAGTGGCGGCCGCAAAGCCGACCGTCACGCCGTTGCTGGAAGGCGCTTCACCATTGCCCGGACGGGCGATGATGAAAGCCGGCTTTTCGCGACCGAAAAGCACCCATCCGTTGCCGAAAGGACCGAGGTTCTTGATGCCGAGAGCACCCAGAGCGGCGTCATAGAACGCGGCCGACTTCTGGACGTCGGCGGCGCCGATGAAGACGTGCGAGAAGATGCCGTCGCCGGAAATGACAGGATTGGACATGGTTAATTTCCTTGGTGGTTGGTGTTGAATGGATAGTGAGTGATCAGTAGTGGATCACCGTGCGAATCGACTTGCCTTCATGCATCAGGTCGAAGGCGTGGTTGATCTCGTCGAGACCCATGGTGTGAGTGACGAACGGGGCGAGATCGATCTCGCCTTTCATTGCGTCTTCCACCATGCCCGGGAGTTGGGTGCGCCCCTTGACCCCGCCGAAAGCCGACCCCTTCCAGGTCCGGCCGGTGACCAACTGGAACGGACGGGTCGAGATTTCCTTGCCGGCCCCGGCGACGCCGATGACGATCGACTGGCCCCAGCCGCGGTGGGCAGCTTCCAGAGCCGAACGCATCACGTTGACGTTGCCGATGCACTCGAAGGTGTGATCGACACCCCAGCCAGTCATCTCGATCAGAACCTCGTGAATCGGCTTGTCGAAGTCCTTCGGGTTGAGACATTCGGTCGCGCCGAAGGTACGAGCCAGTTCGAACTTCGCCGGATTGGTATCGATGGCGATGATGCGGCCCGCTTTGGCCTGGCGTGCACCTTGAATCGCAGCGAGACCGATGCCGCCGAGGCCGAAGATGGCCACCGAGTCGCCGGGCTGTACCTTGGCCGTGTTGTGCACGGCGCCGATGCCGGTGGTCACGCCGCAGCCCAGCAGGCAGACGTGCTCGGGGTTGGCGTCCGGGTTGATCTTGGCCAGCGAGACTTCGGCGACGACCGTGTATTCGCTGAAGGTCGAGCAGCCCATGTAGTGGTAAAGCGGCTGACCGTTGTACGAGAAGCGAGTCGTACCATCGGGCATCAGCCCCTTGCCCTGGGTTGCGCGAACCGCGACACACAGGTTGGTCTTGCCGGACTTGCAGAACAGGCACTCGCCGCATTCGGCGGTGTAGAGCGGAATGACGTGATCGCCAGGCTTCACGCTGGTCACACCTTCACCCACCTCCACGACGATACCCGCACCTTCATGACCCAGCACGACCGGGAAGAGACCTTCGGGGTCGTCGCCCGACAGGGTGAAGGCGTCGGTATGGCAAACGCCGGTATTCGTGATCTTGATGAGCACCTCGCCCTTGCGCGGCGGCTCGACGTCGATCTCGACGATTTCCAGCGGCTTTCCTGGCCCGAAGGCAACTGCTGCACGTGATTTCATGATGTCGCTTCCTTTACTAGCTAACTAAATTTGCCCTCACCGAGGGCACCCTGGTGCCTCTATCGCAGATAGGAGCGGACGATAGAGATGGTCTCGTCAATGGACTTGTTCTGCGAATCGCTCCTGATTTCGCTACTGGGAAATTCTTCCCGCAGATAGCTCTCCAGAACGGTTGCCATCAATCCGTTGACTGCCCCACGAACGGCCGCAAGCTGCTGAAGAATTGCAGGGCATTCCGCACCTGCATCAAGCGTTTGCTCAAGAGTCGCTACCTGACCTTTGATGCGCCGGATGCGCGTCAGTGCTTGCTTCTTTTCTTCCGGACTGTGTGGCATCGAACACCTCTCTACTTGGGTACACCGCCGCATTATACAATACTCCCCCATAGTATATGCGGCCGAACTTTGCCACAAATTCTGTGCTCTTCGAGCACTCTTACAGGCTAGTACAGGTTTGTTCCCAAGAAGCGCAAAACATTCAAATCAATGAATATTTCTTGCATGTATCGACAGCATCGGGGCAAGTTCAAAACTGGTCAAACTGGAAAAATCTATGCGCAGATAGATATGACCTATCTAAGCCGACTCATCGAGTTGAAGCTATCAAGATGAGACCGGCTAGGCGACCTGATGACCCGAGTGTCGAGCTTTCCGCAGTGCAGGCAACATCTGTCCGTCCCAGTCACGATCGACCGCAACCTGGGCCTGTTCTTGGTTTCGTTCGAGTGCTTCAACGTCAAGATCACCGATCGCCCATGTCTGCGTGCCGCAAGTAGTCGCGAGAATGCCATCCTCGGGGAATCCACGATCCATGGGTGCATAGATCGTGGCCTCGCCAGTGTTCGTGTCCAGCGCCGGACTCCAGTCAGCAGCTCCGGTCGTCACGGCCTGTGCGACGAACATCCGGTTCTCCAGTGCCCGCGCCATGCAGCCCACACGAACCCGGGTTGCACCTGCCCTCGTGTCCGTACAGCTCGGGACCAACAGCAGGCGTGCACCCGCCTCTCGCTGGGCTCGCACGGGCAATGGAAACTCACTGTCGTAGCAGACAGCGATGCCGGCACGCACGCCATTCAGGTCGAACACTTTGAGTTCGTCGCCCCCCTCGATGACGCCAGTGTCTTTCTCGAACCCCGTCAACTGCAATTTGTCCTGGTAGTCACGCGTGCCGTCCGGCGCAAACCACCACGCCCGGTTGCGATAGCGATCCGGTCCAACCCGGGTCAAGAACGTACCGGCCTGAATGGTCATGCGCAGCTCGCGCGCCAGGTCGGTGTACAGGGCCAGCCACGCAGGCTGCAAGGCCTGCAGCGCGGCCAGCGAGGCGTTGAAATCCTGGCGGATGCCAGGCTCGAACATCGCAGCCAGTTCGAGGGACAGATATTCTGGCAACACGGCCAGTTCCGCTCCGGCACGGCTCGCCTCCTCCAGAACCCGCCGCTGCCGCGCTGCGAATGCCTCGAAGCCCGTGGGCTGACCCACTGCGTATTTCGCAACTGCTACTTTCATTTCGCGTTCTCCAGGGAGCGCAGCCACATCGTGAGCGTCTGCTCGGTTTCGCTCGGCTCACCCACCTGTTTCCAGGGCAGCGTAACCTTCATGTCCGACTGCCGCACGTAGCCACGACGGATCCAGAAGGGATCATTACTGCGGTAGTTGGAAGGACGCCGGGGATCGTCGTCTGCTCGATCCACCGACGCGAACGATGTCCACTGCATGCCGCCCAACGAACGGGCATGCGCTTCGCGTTCGTCAAAGAAGCGATGGCCCAGGCCAAGGCCCCGGAAGGCCGGGAGCAGGACTGATTCGCCGCAGTAAAACACTGCCTCCATCGGGATTCCTCGATCGGCGAACGGCACCTGGAAGGCCGGCTCCGCATCGCCGAGCGGCAATCCCGTGGACGCACCCACGACCACGTCATCAGCGAGCGCGAGTACCAGCAGGCTGTCTGCCGAACGGGCGTACATAGCGAGGTAGTGCTTCTCGTATTCGGTGTCGCCCTCGTACAGGTAAGGAAAGCTGCGGAAGACGCTCGCCCGCAGGCCTGCCACGGCATCGAACCATTCGGCAATGTCCGGACCACGATGAACCAGCACCTGCACGTCGCTGGTCATTTCAGGCGTCCCCTCCAACCTGTGCGATCCAGTCGCCGAGGTTGTAGTAGTTGGTGACACGAGCGATCTTGCCATCGCGGATCTCGAAGAACGCGCCGCCCGGCAGCACGTAGCGCTGGCCCTGGGCTTCCGGCAGCCCGTCGTCCGTGACCTTGTATTCGCCATGCACCACGTACTCCGCGCCTGCACACAGGCCGTCGGCGCTGACCATCACCACGATCCCGCGCAGTTGCTCGCCATAGCAGCGGTCCATGCGCTGCAGGAAGGCGCGGAAGGCTTCGCGACCGACCTCACGAGCGCCCTGGTTCAAGTCGTGCGCGACGTCATCGGTCAACATTGACAGCATGGCCTCGCGGTCACCGCGGTTGAAGGCGTCGTAGTAGGCAGTGATGAGAGTCGCAGCGTTCATTCGCGTTCCTTATTGGGTTGTTCGGAGCGGAGCATTCCGGGGTGTTGTCAGTCTGGGCAACCGCGCCTCCCTTGTATATGGAATTGTTGCGATTTTATAATTCCACAATCTGGAACAATTAACGAGCAGCGAAATCGGCCATAAGGCGTGCGTCATGAACAAGGAAATGGAACTACTGCGCATCTTTCGGGTGGCGGCCGAAAGCAGCAGTTTTCGCGATGCGGCCGTCCGGCTGGGGACTTCTCCGCAAGGTGTAACCCGTGCCATCCAGCAACTGGAGCAACACTACGGCGAGGTGTTGTTTCATCGAAGCACGCGCCAGGTGCGCATCACCGCCTTCGGCGAAGGGCTGCTAGACCAAGTGCGCCCCGCATTGGAGCGGTTCGAGGATCTGTGGCGAACGCCTGGCTCCGACCAGCAGGCCTCTCTGTCCGGTACGGTTCGCATCACCGCACCGCACAGCTTGGGCACCAGAGCGGTGCTACCGGCACTGGAGCGCGTGGCCGCGCGCCATCCCGGCATCACGCTGGATGTGCGCCTGTCCGATCGCATCAGCAATACGGTTGACGAAGGGATTGACGTCGGGATCAGGGTCGGATTCATGCGCGATAGCCGCTTCGTCGCACGCAAGGCCGCCGACATGAGACTCCCCATCGTTGCCGCTCCGCGCCTGATCAAGAAAGTGGGCGTACCTGCAAACATCGATGCGCTAAGCAGCCTGCCAGTTACCGTGGCCTTGGATATCAATACCGGCCGTCCCTGGCCTTGGCACTTCAAGGCGGGACGCCAGTGGACACCTACCGCACCCACTCTCGTCGCAGACAATGCCGACATGGAAATGGGAGCGGCGCTGGCCGGGATCGCGTTCGCGCAACTGGCGGACTACATGGCCGCCCCCTACATTGCCAGCGGGAAGCTCGTGCGAGTGCTGGAGAACGAAGAACCTCCGGCATGGGGGTTGTACGTCTATCGGCCTCAGCGTGGCCCCATTCCGGGAAGGGTTCGAGCGGTATTTGATGAAATGCTGGTCGCCGTTGGATCGTTGCCAGCTTTGCGCTGACACGTCGCAAGACGCTGTAGGGCACACACCTTGGAAAGCGGGGCACTGAGCCTCGGCGGCTCACCCCTCCGGTTGAATGATGAGCCGACCGTCTGCCCGCTTGCCCCAGGTGCAGATCGGTCGGCCATGCAACTCAATGCCGGCGAACGATTAGATGTAAATGAATTGCCGGTACAACCCATCCAACTGATGACGAATGTCTTCGACGCGCTGCTCGTCACCGGTATCGGTAAATTCGAGTAGCTGCTGTTCCTTGGCAGTGATCTGATCGCAAAGGTCGGACAAGTTCTCGCAGAAAGCCTCGGAATGAACGGTGGGCTCCTCCGTATTCGTCTCTTCCCCTGCTAGTTTTCGCACAGACGAGGCTGGAGAAATCCCATTTTCCTCGTTAAAGGCAATTTGAAGCTGCCTGCGCCTATTGGTCTCATCGATCGCCTGCTTCATCGCCGGCGTCACCGCGTCGGCGTACAAGATCGCCTTGCCGTTTTCATTCCGAGCGACTCGACCGATCATCTGAATGAGCGCATGGGCCGAACGCAAGAACCCTGCACGGTCTGCATCGAGAATGGCAACCAATGATGCCTCTGGAATATCCAGCCCTTCGCGCAAAAGACTAATCCCAATCAAAACATCGAACTCTCCTGCGCGCAGGCCATTGATGATCTCAACACGATCCTCCGCTTTTATGTCCGAATGCATGTAGCGCGCTCGAATCCCGTTGTCCGTCAAGAAATCCGTTAGCTCTTCTGCACTGACCTTCGTCAGCGTAGTCACAAGCACTCGATTCTTTCTCTTCACGCACTTCGATATTTCGGCAAGCAGGTCATCTATGTATCCATCCGCTTTCCGCACTTCAACCTTGGGGTCAAGCAGTCCCGTTGGCCTGATAACCTGTTCGACAACCCTGCCTTTCGACACCCTCAGCTCGTAGTCGCCCGGAGTAGCGGAAACAAAGATGGTCTGAGGCTTGACCTTCTCGAACTCGTCAAAGTTCAATGGCCGGTTGTTCTTCGATGAAGGCAAACGGAACCCGTAATCGATCAGCGTGTCCTTGCGCGCCTGATCCCCCCGGTACATTGCGGATATCTGTGGCACCATGACATGAGATTCATCGACGAACAGCAGCCCGTCTTTCGGCAAATAATCCAGCAACGTGATCGGAGGAGAAGCTGCGTCTCGGTCGCTGAAGTAGCAGGAATAATTCTCCATCCCCGAGCAATAGCCGACCTCGCGCATCATTTCCACGTCATGCGTGATCCGCTCGTACAGTCTGTTTGCCTCGACCAAGCGATTATTCCTGTTCAGCTCGGCAACCCGCTCTTCCATATCAGCGAGTATCTTTTTGGATGCAGAATCTATTTTGTTCGTGGGCGGTGCGAAAAGCGTTTTTGGCGAAACCAAATAATGGTCTATCTCTCCCAACGTCTTGCCAGTAACAGGGTCCATCCATTGGACAGACGCAACAGTGTCATCCAACAGTTCCACCCGAACCGCCCTGTACTCGGAATCAGCGGGGAAAATGTCAATCACATCACCTTGGACGCGGAACGTTGCACGCTTGAGCGTACGCTCCGTGCGATCATATTGCAGCAAAGCCAAGCGACGAATTAGCTCTCTCTGGTTTAGTTTGACCCCAGGGGACAGAGCGATCTGTAGCGCTCGATATGCATCTGGATCACCCAGGCCGTAGATTGAAGACACCGAAGCGACGACGATCACGTCACGACGCTCAATCAAGGATTTGGTCGTGGACAGGCGCAGGCGCTCAAGGTGGTCATTGATGGCCGAGTCCTTCGGTATGAAACGATCGGTGCCCGGCATATAGATCTCGGGCTGAAAATAGTCGTAATACGAAACGAAGTACTCGACCGCATTCTCAGGAAAGAAGTGCTTCATTTCACTATAGAGCTGCGCGGTCAACGTCTTGTTGGGAGCCAAGATCAACGTGGGCCGCTTCAGACGATGAATCACATTGGCCATGGTGAAGGTCTTACCTGAGCCGGTGATACCTTTCAGCGTCTGGTGCGTCGCACCTTCTTCTATGTCCGACAGCAGCCGCGCGATCGCCTCTGGCTGGTCCCCCGCCGGCGTATAGTTGGAGTGCAGAATAAACATACCGGTTGACATTAGATATCTCCTAATTGAGCTACTTCAATTTGTCCTGATGTATCGGCTATTCCAGAAGACCTATAGCAGTACCAAACTGGGGTGTAAATGACGGCGATCCTGCCGCGCCCCACCTGGGCGTAGGCGTCGCCAACATGATAGCCCAACACATGGGCGGGCTTCCCAGTGCATATCCGCCGATCGCCACGACGTCAGCCAGCGGCCCGTCTGCCAATGCACCTGGAGCCACTCGCCTCGTTGAGCGCTGACATCGAGCCGTGGCGGGCGAGGTTGCTCTGTACGCCCAATGTGTGGCGCCGGCTCCCGCCGATACGCGCCTTTGTCTCTCTCAGCCCTCCAGACGAGGCGTTGGAAACGTGGAGCTACGTCGCCCCTCTAAAGATGCACGATCTCAACATTCGGCCATTTGCCTGCAAGGTACTCGGCCACTAGCCTCCGATGGCAGTGATGGGGCTTGTCTTCGCTGCAAAGCAGGCAACTGTTATCAATCTTTTCTTTATCGATTGACTCAATCTTTCGGGACGACATTAAATCCAGAAATTTACTGGCGTAGATATCCCAATCTCCCCCTTTTATTTTATATTCCTCGAACATGTCTTTGGTTGGAGCAAGTGCTGGTAGATGTTCATATTCCATCCCACACAACGCCTCGGAAAAATATCGAAGATCCTCGCGTTTAGCGAACCCGGCCAATTGCGAAACATTATTCAGGCGAACATCGACAAGGCGCTTGGCACCAGAAGCACTTAACTTGGTGAAGAAGGACCGCGCGGAGGTCTTAGTGAATCCAATCGTGAATATCTTCATCTGCCTTATTCCCCTCGTTCCTTCATCCATAAATGGCTGTTATTGAGCTACCGCCAGGCATGCCCGTCAATCGCAGCTAAGGAAACGCTGGGGGCATGGTGTACTAGGGATGGTCTGAAGTAGCCCCTGTTTTCCGGCTACTTCGCCATCGACACTTTCAAAAAACGGTAGCCGCTCAAATCCCGGTCAAACCTGCCGTCTATTTCAGCCTTTTTTGCCGCTGCAAGCACCTCGCAGCAGTCACTTCACTCTTCACGGACGCACCTCTCCTGCATTGGAGAGCAAATGTCGACGCGCCATCCAAATGTTCGACAGGGCGAACAGCGTCACCATCTGAGCAGTGTTTTTCACCAAGCCTCGGAAGCGCACTTTCGTATAACCAAACTGGCGCTTGATCACCCGAAATGGATGCTCAACCTTGGAGCGAACCTGGGCCTTGGCTCTTTCGATCTTACGTATCGCTTTGTATAACGCGCTGCGGTTACCGTGCTTTTTGTAAGTGCTGCGCCGGGCTGCAATCTGCCAGATGACTTGGCGCCCCTCATGCTCTTCACGCTTCTCTACACCGGTATAGCCCGCATCAGCGCAGACCACGTTCTCACCACCGTGCAGCAGTTTGTCGACTTGGGTTACGTCCGCGACGTTGGCCGCAGTGACCACCACGCTGTGCACAAGCCCGGACTCATCGTCGACACCAATGTGAGCTTTGGCACCGAAGTAATACTGGTTGCCCTTCTTGGTCTGATGCATTTCCGGGTCGCGTTTGCCGTCCTTGTTCTTGGTCGAACTGGGCGCATGAATCAGAGTGGCATCGACGATGGTGCCTTGTCGCAGTGACAAGCCACGGTCGCCCAAATAGCCATTGATCACGCCGAGAATACCGGTGGCCAACTCATGCTTTTCCAGCAGGCGACGGAAGTTGAGGATGGTGGTTTCATCCGGGATTCGCTCCAGGCTCAGACCGGAAAACTGGCGCAGGATCGTCGTCTCGTACAGCGCCTCTTCCATCGCCGGATCGCTGTAACCGAACCAGTTCTGCATTAGATGAATCCGCAGCATCGCCATCAGCGGATAGGCTGGACGGCCCCCTTCGCCCTTTGGGTAATGAGGTTTGATCAGAGCAATCAAACCCTCCCAGGGTACGACCCGATCCATCTCTATCAGGAACAGCTCCTTGCGGGTCTGCTTGCGCTTACCGGCGTACTCGGCATCGGCGAAGGTCATTTGTTTCATCATCGAAAAGCTCGGCGATTGGTGTCCGGGGATTTTGCCAAATCAGGAAGTCTTTTTCAGGATTTCCCCAGCTGCGCCACAACGGCCATGGCAGGCTCCATTCTCTCCCCGCTTCAACGGCCACGACCCGAACAGCTCAAGAGCTTAGCACCGCCTTTTGCGGTTGCGTGCCTCACCACTCACGCTTACTCCCTTCCAGAACGCGCCAACTGCTAAGCTACATGAGGACGACTCGCCCACAGCGCAAAGCACCTGTGTTCGCGCTATTGGCTGTCCCGTGCGTTGTGGTGCTGACCGTCGATGACGAGTCGAACCTACTGTATGGGCACTGCGCGCGGCAGCCTTTCATGCGTGCCAGCTACGTGCCCAAGGTTGGACGCGGATCGAAGCGTGCGCAGGGTTTTTCGTGAAAGTATAAAATCTAATCAACTTTATCAGAAGAAAATATATGATCGTAAGAAACTTTGAATACTTGCTTGCTTTGCACCGTGAAGGCCATTTTGGCAACGCGGCCAAAAGCTGCAATGTTTCTCAGCCGACACTCTCCGCGGGCATTAAGCAATTGGAGGAAGACATGGGTGTCGAGATCGTGCGTCATGGCCGACGCTATGACGGCCTCACTTCTGAAGGGATGCGCGTACTGTCTTGGGCTCAGCAGATGTATGACGACTGCAAAGGGCTGGAGCGAGAACTCTCCGCACTACGGCGAGGTATAGAGGGGCAATTCCGGCTAGGGATACTCCCAGGAACTGCCGGTGTAGCGCCCACATTAAGCATCGCCCTTGCTGAAAAAACACCCTTACTTCAACAATCAGTTCTGGTTTCCGGCGCTTCTTCCCTGCTACAGGCGATTCGAGAAAACAATTTGGATATCGCACTCATGCATTTGGAGGATATCCCAGGGGAAGACTTCGATACTCACCTTCTGTACCGTGAACGCATTTTCCTTTTTCACGCCGCGAGAACACAGCAACCCCGAAGCACAACGTGGGACCATGTTCTCAATAGACAACTCTGCGTGCTGAACTCGGCAGTACCTGAACCCATTCAAGATAGGCTGATGCAATGTACCGCGCAGACTATTCGCACTGATTCAATTGACGTGCTATCGGCACACGTGGCGACAGGAAAATATTCGGCAGTTCTTCCGCAATCTCTCGCCGGCCAACTCGCGCACATTCCAAATCTCCACGCAATCGCAATCAATGGACCAATGTCGCACTCAAATGTCGGATTCGTTGCTGGGAAAAATGCGTTCGAGGCACCGTCATCGCGTGCATTGCTCGAAATGGTGCACACCCCCGAACTCGCCGCCACTCTTCAATCCGTTATATCGATCCATCGTCGGTTCCAGCCCAAAGCAGACTCATCTCAAAGCCCCCTGAAATAGCGAGTCTTGAAGAGCAACTCTGTATTGCTTCAACCAGGCGAAGATTGCAGGCATGCCGTGTGCGCCGCTAACAGGCGCCACGTGCTGAGCAACCCATCGAAGGCCACTAGGTCCAGGGGCAACTCGGGGGACAGGAGTACCTGCTGCATGCGGCCTCCTCATGTCTCGCTGGGTCGAGCTGACTGTTCCTAGATCAAGCTAGGAGGCGCGATGTAGCGATGATCGTTGCCCTCTCCCGGCTAGGAGACGAGCACGGCTCGACGATCCCGCGTAGATAGATCGTGCCTATCTGTACATAGATTATTCCAGTTTGACCACTTCTGAGCTTGATCCGATGCTGTCAAGACCGCAGAAGGAGACGCGGCCAACGGCTAGGCAGTACCACGATCGTTCTTCTTGACAGCGGTAAATTTCGTTTCCCACTTCGATTTAGAAGATGGAAACATTAACGCACAGAGGTGACGAAATGACTCCGACCGGTAACCGAATCGTGACTTTCGAGAAGCCCTTGGAAATGAAGGTCAACACCTTCAAATTTCCAGAGCTGATAACCCCTCAAGGGAAAAGCGCACCCCATGGCGCTATCCTCAAAATAGTTACCACAAATATCTGTGGCAGCGACCTTCACATTTATCGCGGTTCGTTTGCTGTTCCCAAGGGAATGACCATGGGCCATGAAATGACCGGCGAAGTGATCGAAGTGGGATCAGACGTCGAAGTCGTGAAGAAGGGCGACATCGTTTCCGTTCCCTTCAATGTGGGGTGTGGGCGTTGCTACAACTGCAAGCATATGCGCTCCGATGTATGCGAGAACACCAACCCCGAAATCGACTGCGGAGCCTACGGGTTCAACCTCGGTGGCTGGACGGGGGGGCAAGGTGATTATCTCTTCGTACCGTATGCGGATTTCAATCTCCTTCGCTTCCCTGACAAGGATGCCGCCATGGAAAAAATCCGCGACCTGACCCTTCTCTCTGACGTATTACCCACAGCTTTCCATGGGTTCGCTGGCCCAGACTGGCCAGCCGCGCCGGCCTACGTCGTCGGCGAAAACATCCTGATCTTCGGTGCCGGGCCGGTCGGCAGAGCGGGTGCCGCCTGCGCCAGACTTCTGGGTGCAGGCGCCATCATCGTTGCCGATTACATTCAAGAGCGGCTGGACCTTCTCAAGCCACACGGCGTGGAAACCATCAACCTTTCCGACGGCGTGCCGATCGAGGAGCATCTCGAACGCATTACCGGGCACAGGGAGGTGGATCGCGTCATCGACTATGTTGGTGTGGACTGCCGCGGGTTTGGCGCGGAGGCTGACAAGATCGTGGAGAGCGCTGTTACCAACGCAATGCTCAAATATGTCCGCTTCGGCGGAATGACCAGTACGGTCGGTGTGTACTGCGCAAACCCGATCTCGAAAGACCCGAAAGCCAAGAAAGGCCATATGGATCTGGAATGGTCCAACGCCTGGATCAAGTCGCCGCGAATGTCGGCTGGTCAATCTCCGACGGCCAACTACAACCACGCGTTAATGCGGGCGATACTGAACGATCGCATGCCTTACCTTTCGCCGATGATGAACACTAAGTTCATCAAGCTCGAAGACGCGCCCGCCGCGTACAAAGAGTTCGACGCGGGTTCTGCATACAAGTACGTCATCGACCCGCATGGTTCAGTGCGGCATTAAGCATCCGGCGCGGGCTAAGCATCAGGATGTCTCACACTTTCTGGTGAGAGGCATTCTGGTCCCGCCAGTCTCCGGGCAGCAACTGGAGCCGGCGAATATTTTCGCCGGCATTTGCCGTCTGCCCCAGGGTACTTGCCTTGGCTCGGACCAGGAGCAGAGCCTCAGCAATCCGCAGGTGATGATCAACCGCAAGCGTGTTCAAGCGCTTGGTTCGCAATCGGCCAAGGGTCAGACGGGGACGATGCACGGCATCCATTGACGTGCGTGGCTGGAGATAGCCTTCGTCTGATCCTTATCACCCCACGGACTTGATCAGGCTCGCCTAGTGTTGTGCCTGCCTCGGGCCATCGCACGGTCAACCCAGCCCTGGCTCATTCAGCCAGAAGTTTCCAATGATGTGGCCGAACTCGCCGCCGCCAGAATGGCAGTCACTTCTATAGGGAGATAGCACAGTGTTGGATAAGTCGGAACGGGAGGGTGGCCTATGGAGCTGCGCCATCTTCGCTGCTTCGTAGTTCTTGCTGAGGAGCTACATTTCACGCGGGCGGCTGAGCGCCTGCATATCGAACAACCACCGCTATCACGAGCCATCAAGGAACTTGAGGACGAGTTGGGCGTAGTGCTCTTCGACCGAAACCGACGAGGAACAGTTCTAACGGCGGCGGGCGCGGTCTTCTTGCAAGATGTTCGCCGTCTATTCACAGTGCTGGAACAGGCTCGTGAAAATGCCAAGGCTGTGGCATCGGGCTTGCGCGGTAGCCTGCGCATCGCTGTATCAGATGGGGCTATCGATCCACGGCTGTCGGCATTTCTGGCTCGTTGCCGCGCCGAGGAGCCGGAGATCGAAATACGCTTGTCAGAAGTGCCTCTGGCAGAGCAAGTGCGTGGCTTGCGTTCGGGCGACTTCATGATCGGGTTCGCGCACACGGGCGATGTCGGCGACGGTATCGCTGCCGAACCAATCTGGCACGACCCGCTGGTGATTGCGGTGCCAGCTCGTCACTCATTGCTCACCTACAAGGAGGTGCCACTTCAAGAACTTCAAGGCCATCCACTTGTCCTGTGCGACCCGCAGGTATGCGAGGGCTATTGCCGCGAACTCAAGCGGCTGCTCAACACGTTGGAGCACAAGCTGAATGTTGTCGAGGAAGTGTCCTCGCTGGACATGATGCTCACGTTGGTCGGCGCCGGCTACGGCATCGGCTTCATGACGGCGACCAAGATTCCCATCTCCCAACGGCCGGATGTGGTGATCCGCCCCTTGGCGATGGATTCTGCCGTGATCACCACCTACCTGCTTCGGCCGGACGGCGGCAATTTATCGGCTTCGGTGGAGCGATTTATCGTTCGCCTTCGCGACTCTTCGGACGGTTGACGGAGCCTGGCAGGCTAGACACTCAGGGATCAGTGTCGGCACGCAGATTGCGTTCGGTCGCCGTCATCAGGTCAGCCGCGCTTATTCCAAGTGCCGTAGAAATTTTCAGTATGAGCGGAAGCGTGGGCACGTGCTCACCACGCTCGATCTTACCCATGTGAGAACGCGAAATGCTTGCCCGAGATGCGAACTCGTCTTGCGCGACTCCTTGAGCGACGCGCGCAGCGCGCACGGCCTGTCCGAAGGCTAACGCCGACTCGGATTCATACGTCGATGTGCCAGAAGGACGGCCTGGCTGAATTGTTGATTTCTGCATTAGCAGAAGCGTCAAACAATCTGCCACAATTAACCACGTTAAAGATAACGACGTTAAACTTCACTCTTTCCTGAAACGCTGGTTTGCCTTTCTGGACAGATCGCTTATTGGGGGCCCTCATGCATGACGCCACCAGCCAGTTTTCCCATTTCAGGCTTGCTATCGCGCCCGGAGTGCCATCCTCTTGCCTCACAACGCTTCTTGCCCTACAGCGCGCGGAGGAACCAGAAGTCACCATCACGTTCTTTGAGACCTCAGCCGATGATCTGTTGACGGGCCTTGAGGAAGGCCGCTACGACGCTGGAATGACGCTTCGGAACGCTGGTGCTCCGGCTGTGAAAAGCCAACCGCTCTGGGTGGAGAACGTGGCTGTTGCAGTGCCGCTGGGGTCCCCCTTAGTTGCCCAGGCGAAGATCACGCTTGCCGAGCTTCTGGACTATCCGGTGTTTCGCTGGCCGGCGGAGGCTTGCCTACTGCTGGATCAGCGACTGTCCTTTCTTCCGTTGAGCCAGCAGAGCATTCAGCACGTGACTTCGTTCGAGATGATGGCGCTTTGGGTGACCGCTGGCTACGGAGTGGGGCTCTCCGCGCAATCGCGCATTGAGCGTGCCCATGCGTGGGGGATCACTATGCGACCGCTTTCAGACGGCCCCTACGAGATCGTGACATACCTGCAGCGACCCCACGGACGAGCCAATGTTGTTTCTGAGCGGTTCGAGCACAGGGCAATGCTGGTTGCCAGGGACAGGGCGGCTTGCTCGAATACCCCATAGCCCGCTCTCGCCGAGGCTGCGTGCGGGTAATTGCAGCGGCACGCGCCTGTTAGCGCGCCAGTGATAGCGCTTCCATCTCTGGCAATATGATGAATTAACATGGTCTTTGGAGGCACGAATGGTTGGAAGTGGTTGGGATCGAGTACCAATTGACTCGCAAAGCATCGATGCGCCGCTGTCGCGCGCGGCGGTGTTTCTCACGTTGACGGTCGCCGAGGGCCACGAGGCCCTTCAGGCGGTCGCCGGCGTCTTGGACGGGCTGGACGACCTGATCAAAACGGTGGGCTTCCGCGATCTCAACGGCCGGCTGTCGTGCATCACTGCACTGGGATCGGCGCTATGGGACCGTTTCCAGACCGGGAAGCGCCCGAAGGAACTACGGCCCTTCGTGCCCATCGAGGGTGCCAAGCACACCGCGCCTGCCACGCCCGGCGACCTGTTCTTTCACATCCGTGCCGAACGCGAGGACCTCTGTTTTGAATTCGAGCGCCTGCTGCTGGACCAACTGGGCAGCAGCGTGACGGTGGCCGACGAGGTGGTCGGTTTTCGCTACTTCGACTCCCGCGACCTGCTTGGCTTTGTCGATGGCACGGCCAACCCGACCGGGCACGACATCGGCGCCTCGACGCTGGTCGGCAGTGAAGATCAGGCGTTCGCCGGCGGCAGCTACTTGGTGGTGCAGAAGTATCTGCACCAAATGCAGCCGTGGGCTCGGCTCGCCAAGGACGAGCAAGAGCGGATCATCGGCCGGGAGATCGTCAGCAATGTCGAATTGCCCGACGCGACGAGCGGCCAGAAATCGCACAAGACCCTCGCCACGATCGTGGACGACGACGGCACCGAGCACGACATCCTGCGCGACAACATGCCCTTCGGCCGCCCCGGCCAGGGCGAATATGGCACCTACTTCATCGGCTACTCCAGGCATCTGTGGGTGACGCAGAAGATGCTGGAGCGCATGTTCCTCGGCGATCCGCCAGGCATGCACGACCGCCTGCTCGATTTCTCGACGGCGCACACCGGCGCCGTGTTCTTCGCTCCCGCACCGCGCACGCTGAGCGAACTCGTGGAGGCGGTGCAAGCGTAATGCAGGGGCCGCAAGGCCCCTGCAAGGTTTGAGAGCCCTATGCTCCGTCTAGAACTACTGCGCTATCCACCAGCCGACGAACGCTTTGCCGCACATCCTCGGGGATGGGGTACGGGGCAATGGCCTCGGGCATATCCGCATAGTGCTGGTAGTCGCCCATGATGACCTGGATGATCGCCGGTACGTTGGTCGGCGTGACCGCATCAATGGCCGCGCGGTCCCCCAGGTCAGGGTGCGGCTGGGTCAGCATGCGGTACAGATCCCACGAATCCGCGTGCGGGCACTGGTTCATGAGCACCTGGGCCAGCTTGTGCTTGAGCGGCACCAGTTGCCAATCGGGAACACGCTGCCCCCGATTGCCCAAACTGATGGACAGCAACTTGCCCGCTTTCAGTTCGCGGTTGATCTGGTCCTTGGACTTTCCGGCCAGCTTGCCGAACAGCGGGACCGGCAAGCTGCTTGGAGACTCGTAGATGGTCAGCATTTCCTCGCGCTCGCGCTGGATCGCGGACACTTCCGGCTCTGGGGCATGCGTCGGAGGCGGCGGTACCTGAGACAGCCGCTGGAACGTGATGCCGCCGCTGCTCGGGGTTACGACAATAGGCGTGGCCACGACGGGCGGGACGCCGGGAGGAGTGGGCTCGGCCATCGCGAGGGTCGCATCCACCGCTTCCTCCACTTCTGCCATCGCCGGCGCCCCGTCGATACGGATGGTCAGATGCGCGCTCGCGGCTTCCACTTCGCCCTGTTCGAGCAGGTCGAGCCGATCGGCCCAGTCCTGCATCATCCGACGGCGCGGCTCAACGTACTTGGCGTGGTTGTAGGACGAACTCACCTTGTTGGGGTCGGAATGGGAAAGCTGCGCGTCCACCCAAATCTTCGGGTAGCCAATCTCGTTGAGCGCCGTCGAGATAGTGCCGCGGATGCCGTGGCCGGTCAGGCGCCCCTCATAGCCCATGAGCTGCACGGCCTTGTTGAGGGTGTTCTCGCTGATGCGCTTCTTGAGTTCGCTGCGGTGTGACAGCAAGTACTTCTGCGCCGGCCGCATCACCCCCAGGAGATAGCGCACGATCTCGATGGCCTGCAGGGATAGCGGCACGATATAGGGGGGCACATCCTGCGGCCGCTTCCCTGCCTTGCGCATTTCATCCTGGAGCTGCTTGACGATCTGCGGTGGGATGATCCACAAGCCCCTGTCGAGGTCGAACTGTTCGGGTTCGGCCAATCGCAGTTCGCCGGTGCGCACCCCGGTCAGGAACAGCAGCCGGACGCCAAGCTGGGTCTGCCAGCCACGGGGGTTGTAGAGCCGGAGCTTCTGGAGGAACTCGGGCATCTCGGGCAGGTGCAGGTAGGGATTGTGGGCTACGGGGGGCTTGGGCTCTGCCACCACGTCCAGGTCGGCGGCCGGGTTGACTTCCAACCCCTCGGCAATGACCAGGGCATAGCGGAACAACTGGTTGAACCAGGTGCGGACCTTCTCGGCGGTGGTGAACGCCTTGCGTTTCTCGATCGCCGCCAAGACGCCCAGGAGTTGGGGGCGGCGAATGTCGTAGATCGACATTCTTCCCAGGGTGGGCAACACGTCCTTGTTGAAGATGCGCAGGATCTGCGACAGCGTGCTTTGACGGCCTTCCTTGAGTTCCTTGCGGCGATGCTCGACCCAGGCATCGAAGACGGTCTTGAAGGTGTATTCGCCCGCCAGCTTGGCCGCGTGCCGTTTCTGGTCGCGCTCGACCTGAGGATCGATCCCCCTGGCGAGCAGGGCCTGGGCCTTGTCTCGCTCGATCCGGGCCTCGCGCAGGCTGAGAGCAGGATAGCCGCCCAGGCACAGGCGCTTTTGCTTGCCCAGCCAGTAGTAGCGGAATTGCCATGACTTGCCGCCTGCGGCTGAGACCATCAGGCCCAGGCAGTCGTTGTCGGAGAGGGTGTAGCGTTTTCCGGTGGTCTTCGCCTGCCGGACGGTCAGATCAGAGAGCGCCATTTCGAGACTCCTAAGTAATGACTTAGGCCCTATGCTCGTCATGGTCCCCGCTCAGCCCCAGCAACTATCCGGTAGCCGACCCACCCGTATTCTTGTGCCTTATTTGGTCACTCAAAAACGGTAGCTGTGGGTGGATTTCCGTGGCACTCGCTGGAATGAAAAAAGGAGCCGAAGCTCCTTTTTTCAATGACCTACAGACCCCAGTAGAAGTCTGTGGATCAAAATTTGGAGCGGGAAACGAGACTCGAACTCGCGACCCCGACCTTGGCAAGGTCGTGCTCTACCAACTGAGCTATTCCCGCAAATATGGCGTCCCCTAGGGGACTCGAACCCCTGTTACCGCCGTGAAAGGGCGGTGTCCTAGGCCACTAGACGAAGGGGACTAAGCCGACGCTTTTCAGCGCACCAGAACATGAACCTCACGATTCAGCCTGGATTTTCTTTTCCTGCCCTGCCGAAGCAGTGCCGGAGAAACTGGAGCGGGAAACGAGACTCGAACTCGCGACCCCGACCTTGGCAAGGTCGTGCTCTACCAACTGAGCTATTCCCGCAATATGGCGTCCCCTAGGGGACTCGAACCCCTGTTACCGCCGTGAAAGGGCGGTGTCCTAGGCCACTAGACGAAGGGGACACACTGCTCGCATTACCTATTAGAGTACTGCTTGCTTTCACTCCCTGCCGCGTTTCGCTGTGTGCTTTACGCTGCAAGTGGCGCGCATTCTATGGATGCCTTGGAAGGTCGTCAACCCCTTTGTAGAAATTTATTTAAATCAATGACTTCCCGTCGTCATGGGTGGTGGTGCAGGATGCGTCCGGGGATTGGCGTTGCTTTTCTGACGTTGGCTCGGCAAGCTCGTAGCGATGTGCCACTACCTGTAGGTTTTGGATGATGGGCCGATACATATAGGCAAGGCTTGAGGGCCTGATCGCAGGGCTAGCCCGCTCCCACGAATGCTTCATGGATTCAAGGGCGAGCAGGACTGTCCGCCAGGCTGCACTGTTCGCTTTCGGGCGGACTCACTACACTCTCGATAGATGCAAAACTTCTTCATGAGGCGTTAACGGTGACACCACTTCTGATCACCCTGCTTATCGTTGCGGGTATCGCGCTGCTGATCGTGATCGGCTACCTCAACAATGTGGTCGAGAACGGCAAGCTCGAGCGCGCACGGCTCAAGGTCGAGCTGGCCGACCGCCTGCGCCGTTGCGGCGAAATCACCGAGACCTTCCCCGGGCAATTCATGACGCCCGCGCTCAAACTGCTGCTGACCCGCCTCGAACTGAACCTCAACCAGCGCCAGCTGGCCCTGGACAAGCACAGTGGCGACCTCAAGGCACGCATCGCCGAGCTGGAAGGGCTGATCGCCCAAGGCGAGAGGATACCGGTCAGTAACCCACCCTCGCCCATCCAGACCGAGGTAAAGGCCAAGGACGTGCGCTTTTTGCTGGAACTGCTGCACAACCAGATCGTGCGTGCCACTCAGGAAGGCTTCCTGGCGACCAACGAAGGCAAGTATTGGGTCAAGGAAATCCGTCATATCCTCGTGCTGCTGCATATCGAGTTCTTCAACAACCTCGGCCAGCAGGCCCTGCAGCAGAACCAGCCAGGGCAGGCGCGCCTGGCCTTCGAGCGTGGCGTGCAGTACCTGCGCAAGCAGCCTGAGCCCAAGCAGTATGAAGAGCAGTTGACCTACCTTGAGAAACTGCTGAACCGGGCCAATGCCCAGGTGCTGGACCAGATGGAACCGGCGGAGAATGAACAGAACGCGCTGACCCAAGGGCTCAAGACCGACGAGGATGAGACCTGGAAGAAGAAGGTCATCTACGACTGACAGCGCTGACTCTATCGCGGGGCAAGCCCGCTCCCACGCCCCAAAAGAAAGGGGCCTTCGCAGGCCCCTTCTTCATTTCAGCAATCGGTCAACGCGAGGAACACCTCGACCAACCGCTCCAGCCCTGCCTGGTCGGCCTCGCTGAAGCGCGCCAGCTTCGGGCTGTCCAGGTCGAGCACGCCGATCAGCCTTCCGGCCTTGACCAACGGAATCACCAGTTCGCTGTTGGACGCGCTGTCACAGGCGATATGCCCGGGAAACGCGTGCACGTCCTCGACCCGCTGGGTCGTGCGGGTGGCCGCCGCGGCGCCGCATACGCCCCGACCGAACGGGATGCGCACGCACGCCACCTGACCCTGGAACGGGCCGAGCACCAGCGCTTCGTTGCGGTTGATATAGAAGCCCGCCCAGTTCAGGTCCTCTACCTGGTTGTAGAGAAACGCCGAGAACTGCGCGGCGTTGGCGATGAAGTCGCGCTCGTCGGCGAACAGCGCCTGCACTTGCGCGGCCAGCAAGTCGTAGCCGTCGAGGCCTTGGCCACTGGCGTTGAGGTCGATCATTTATTTCTGCTCCAGCAATTGCAGCCCGACCCAGTAGCGGGCGAACTGATAGGCACAACGGCCATTACGGTTACCGCGGCCGGTGGCCCAGCGCACGGCGAGGATGTCGAGCGCTTCGCTGCGCTGCCACTGCAGCCCGGCCGGGCGCGCCAGCTGGCCGATCCAGTGCTCGACCACGTTGAGGAAGTGCTCCTGGCTGAACGGGTAGAACGACAGCCACAGGCCGAAGCGGTCGGACAGGGCGATCTTGTCCTCCACCGCTTCGTTGGGGTGCAGCTCGCCGTCGACCATCTTCCAGTTCTCGTTGTCGCTCTGTTTCTCCGGCACCAGGTGGCGGCGGTTGGAGGTGGCGTATAGCAGCACGTTGTCCGGGGCCTGTTCCAGCGAGCCGTCGAGCACGCTCTTGAGCACCCGGTAATCGCCCTCCCCGGCTTCGAACGACAGGTCGTCGCAGAACAGGATGAAGCGTTGTTCACGTTTTTGCAGTTGCTCGACCACCCGTGGCAGGTCGGCCAGGTGGTCGCGCTCGATTTCAATCAGGCGCAGGCCCTGGCCCGCATGCTCGGCCAACAGCGCCCGCACCAGCGACGACTTGCCGGTGCCGCGCGAGCCCCACAGCAGGGCGTGGTTGGCCGGCATGCCGTTGATGAACTGGTGGGTATTGCGGCCCAGCTGTTCGCGCTGCTGGTCGACACCGATCAGGTCGGACAGGCGGATGTCGAGGCTGACCTCCAGTGGCATCAGGTAGCCGCTGCGGCCGTCGCGTTGCCAGCGGGCCGCCAGGGTACGGGTCCAGTCGATGTCCGGGCGTGGGGCCGGCAGCAGGGGTTCGAGGCGGGCGAGGACGGATTCTGCGCGGTCGAGAAAAGCATTGAGACGGGCGTCCATGACGACTCCTATTGATTTCAGTTTTTTGGGGGCGCAGCGGCCCTTAATCGACGATCAACTGAAATGAACAGACAGACCCGCCAGCAGCCAGGGCTGATCGGCTATGCTTGCGCAGCGCACGGAGCAAGTAACCGGCTTGGGACCCATGGATATCAAGTTCACCAATCGCCTGTCATACAAGCAAGCCCGGTTGACAGTCCTGGTCGGCTTCATCCTGGGAACATTGCTCAGTCTCATCCAGATCGGCATCGATTATGCCAGCGAAGACGCGTCCATCAACCGTGAAATTCAGGCACTGCTGAAGATCAGCCACGACACGGCCTCGCGCATCGCCTACAACATCGACACGGAACTGGCCCAGGAGCTGACCGGCGGCCTGCTGAAATCGCCGGCGCTGATCCGCGCGCGGCTGATCGACAACAACGACACGGTGCTGGCCGATGTGCAGCGCCCCAGCATGGAAAGCCGCTACCGGGCGCTGTCGGACTTCCTGTTCGGCGAGCAGCGCCAGTTCCAGGACCGGCTGTTCCTCGCCCATATGCCCGATGAATACCTGGGCACCCTTTACCTGGATGTCGACACCTACACCTTCGGCGCACGCTTCCTCGACCGCGCCGGGGTCACCCTGGTCAACGGTTTCGCCCGCAGCCTGGTGCTTACCGGCATCCTCCTGGGGCTGTTCTACCTGATGCTGACCAAGCCACTGGTGACGGTGATCGGCGCGCTCAGCGGCAACGATGCGCGCACGCCCAGGCAGAACCGGGTGGACTGCCCCAAGGGCCACGAGAACGACGAGATCGGCGTGCTGGTGCGGGTCGCCAACCAGCAGTTCGTCAGCATGGCCACCGAGATCCAGCAGCGGCGCACCGCCGAGAACCGCCTGACCCAGTACCTCAACGAGCTGGAAGACATCGTCTCGGCACGCACCAACGAGCTCAAGGCCAGCAACAGCCGCCTGAGCCTGTCCAACCAGGAGCTGGACGAGGCGCGCCAGCGCGCCCTGGACATGGCCCAGGCGCGCGCCGCCTTCCTGGCCAACATGAGCCACGAGATCCGCACCCCGCTCAACGGCATGCTGGGCATGATCGCCCTGGCCCTGGACAGCGGCCTGGCGCCCGAGCAGCGCCAGCAGCTGTCGATCGCCCACGACTCGGGCAAGGTGCTGGTGGAGTTGCTCAACGATATCCTCGACCTGTCCAAGTTCGATGCCGGCCAGCTGGAACTGGAGCGCATTCCGTTCGACCTCGGCGCGATGGTCGAAGACACCGCCAACCTGCTGTCGCAAAATGCCGCGCCCAGTGTCGAGCTGACCTGCCTGGTCGCCCCGGACTTCCCAAGCACGGTGCTGGGTGACCCGACCCGGGTGCGGCAGATCGTCAGCAACCTGTTGTCCAACGCCCTCAAGTTCACCCGTTTCGGCCGCGTCGACGTGCGCCTGAGCAGCATCGTCGGCGGCGTCCGCCTGGAGGTGAGCGACACCGGCATCGGCATCCCCGAGGAGGCCCAGGCGCGGATCTTCCAGCCGTTCACCCAGGCCGGCGCCGGCATCACCCGCCAGTATGGCGGCACCGGCCTGGGCCTGGCCCTGACCCGCAACCTGTGCCAGGCCATGCAGGGGCATCTGCATATCCATTCCGAAACCGGCTTCGGCAGCCGCTTCAGCGCCGACCTGCCGCTACCGGCGCACACCGCGGCGATCCCGCCGGCGCCGCTGAGCGGGCGGGTGGTGGCCCTGGGCAACCCCGGCAGCGGCCTGGCCGAGCTGCTGCAGGGGCTGCTGCCACGCTGGGGGCTGGAATACGCGCGCCACGAGAACGCCAGCGAACTGACCGGCACGGCCGTCGACCTGCTGATCACCGACGATCTGGACCACGTGCTCGACCTGCGCCCGGCCATCGAGGCGCCAATCCTGCTGGTGACCGCCTACGGCAATTTCCTGCCCGCCGAGCAGGCCGAGCAGCTGGCGCCCCTGCAACAACTGGCCCGCCCCCTGGCGCGCAACGCTCTGTACCAGACCCTGCGCCGCACCTTGCAGGGCGAGCCCAACGCGCCCCTGCCCCACGAGGTGCCGGCCTCGCGCGAGCTAAGGGCGCGTATCCTGCTGGTGGAGGACAACCCGGTGAACCAGCTGGTGGCCAAGGGCATGCTGGGCAAGCTCGGCTGCCAGGTGCAGGTGGCCGCCCACGGCCAGGAGGCCCTGGACAGCCTGGAGCAAGGCAGCTTCGACCTGGTGCTGATGGACTGCAACATGCCGGTGATGGATGGCTACGAGGCCAGCCGGCGCATCCGCCAGAGCAGCCGCTGGCCAGAGCTGCCGATCGTCGCGCTGACCGCCAACGCCATGCCCGAGGAGCGCGAGCGCTGCCGCGCCGCGGGCATGAACGACTACCTGGCCAAGCCGTTTCGCCGCGAGGAACTGCTGGCGCTGATCGAGCACTGGGTGCCGATCAGCGGTTGAGCAGCGGCTCGATCGCCGACTTCAGCGCCTCGGGCTTGGTGGTCGGGGCAAAGCGGCTGACCTTGCCGGTGCGCGGATCGACCAGGAACTTGGTGAAGTTCCACTTGATCTTCTGCGTGCCCAGCACGCCCGGCGCGCGGCGCTTGAGCTCGGCGAACAGCGGGTGGGTACCGGGGCCGTTGACCTCGATCTTGCGAAACAGCGGGAAACTCACGCCGAAGTTGAGCTCGCAGAACTGCGCGATCTCGCGGGCATCGCCCGGTTCCTGCTTGCCGAACTGGTTGCAGGGAAAGCCCAGCACCACCAGGCCCTGGTCGCGGTAGTCCTGCCACAGGCGTTCGAGGCCCTTGTACTGCGGGGTGAAACCGCACTGGCTGGCGGTGTTGACCACCAGCAGCGCCTTGCCGGCGAAGTCGCCCAGCACTTTCTGTTCGCCACCGAGGGTGACGCAGGGGATGTCCAGCAGCGCATCGGCCATGTTCGCTCTCCGTCAATCGCGTGGCTTGAGGTCCAGGCACACCGAGTTGATGCAGTAGCGTAGCCCGGTCGGCGGCGGGCCGTCGGGAAATACATGGCCCAGGTGGGCGTCGCACCGGGCGCAGGTGACTTCGGTGCGGATCATGCCGTGGGAGGTGTCGCGGATCTCGATCATCGCGGCCTCCTGAATCGGCTCGTAAAAGCTCGGCCAGCCGCAGCCGGAATCGAACTTGGCCTTGGCGTCGAACAGCGGCAGGTCACAGCAGATGCAGTGGTAGATGCCGTCGCCGCGCTCGCTGTTGTACTTGCCGCTGAACGGACGCTCGGTGCCCTTGAGCCGGCACACCTGGTACTGGGCCGGATCGAGCATGGCGCGCCATTCGTCCAGGGTTTTGTCGATCTTTTGCATGATGGAACCTCGGCAGGCTGATTTTCACCTCGCACCGGCTTTTCCCTGGCGCGGGTGGCACGTATATTAGTTGGCTTCGTGTGCAAGGCAGCCAGTCTGGCACCCGCTTCCCGCCCTTTCAAACCTTTCGAGCAAGGGCGGCGCGTATTCTCACTCGGGATCTCATCATGCAGTTCAGCAAATCGAACAAGCTCGCCAATGTCTGCTACGACATTCGCGGCCCAGTGCTCAAGCACGCCAAACGCCTGGAAGAGGAAGGCCATCGCATCCTCAAGCTGAACATCGGCAACCCGGCGCCGTTTGGTTTCGAGGCGCCGGACGAGATCCTCCAGGACGTCATCCGCAACCTGCCCACCGCCCAGGGCTACAGCGACTCCAAGGGCCTGTTCAGCGCGCGCAAGGCGGTGATGCAGTATTGCCAGCAGAAGGAAATCGAAGGCGTCACCATCGAGGACATCTACCTGGGCAACGGTGTGTCCGAACTGATCGTGATGTCGATGCAGGCGCTGCTCAACAATGGCGACGAGGTGCTGATCCCGGCGCCTGACTACCCGCTGTGGACCGCCGCGGTGAGCCTGGCCGGCGGCAAACCGGTGCACTACCTGTGCGACGAGCAGGCCGACTGGTTCCCGGACCTGGACGACATCAAGGCCAAGATCACCCCGAACACCAAGGCCCTGGTGATCATCAATCCGAACAACCCGACGGGCGCGGTGTACTCCAGGGAGCTGCTGCTGGGCATGCTGGAGCTGGCGCGCCAGCACAACCTGGTGGTGTTCTCCGACGAGATCTACGACAAGATCCTCTATGACGAGGCCGTGCACATCAGCACCGCGTCGCTGGCTCCGGACCTGCTGTGCCTGACCTTCAACGGCTTGTCCAAGTCGTACCGGGTGGCGGGCTTCCGCTCCGGCTGGCTGATCATCTCCGGGCCCAAGCATCACGCCCAGAGCTACATCGAAGGCATCGACATGCTGGCCAACATGCGCCTGTGCGCCAACGTGCCGGCCCAGCACGCGATCCAGACCGCCCTGGGCGGCTACCAGAGCATCAACGACCTGGTGCTGCCACCGGGCCGCTTGCTCGAGCAGCGCAACCGCACCTACGAGCTGCTCAATGCCATCCCCGGGGTAAGCTGCGTCAAGCCGATGGGCGCGCTGTACGCGTTCCCGAAGATCGACCCGAAGGTCTGCCCGATCTTCAACGACGAGAAGTTCGTGCTTGACCTGCTGCTGTCGGAAAAGCTGCTGATCGTCCAGGGCACGGCGTTCAACTGGCCGTGGCCGGACCACTTCCGCGTGGTGACGCTGCCACGGGTGGATGACCTGGAACAGGCCATTGGCCGGATCGGTAACTTCCTGCGGACCTATTCGCAGTAACACGGCCCCGAGGTAGGAGCGAGCCTTGCCGAGGCGTCGGACCGGCCGCTCCTACCCCCTTACATCCTGCAACGCTCTATCCCACAGCCCTCTCGGCATCCTCTGCCATACTCCTCGCGTACACAGTTTGAAATAGTCGCCCGGTTGAATAGCCGCGCCCTCCCCCTTATATACCCCGCAGTACGCAACGAACTTATCCGTCAGGAGAACGTAACAACCATGATGCGCATTCTGTTGTTTGTAGCCACCAACCTCGCGGTGGTGCTGGTTGCAAGCATTACCCTGAGCCTGTTCGGCTTCAACGGGTTCATGGCGGCCAACGGGGTTGACCTCAACCTCGGCCAGCTGCTGGTCTTCTGCGCCGTGTTCGGTTTCGCTGGCTCGCTCGTCTCGCTGTTCATCTCCAAGTGGATGGCAAAGATGACCACCGGCACCCAGATCATCACCCAGCCCCGCACCCGCCACGAACAATGGCTGCTGCAGACCGTCGAGGAGCTGTCCCGCGAGGCCGGCATCAAGATGCCCGAGGTGGGTATCTTCCCGGCCTACGAGGCCAACGCCTTCGCCACCGGCTGGAACCGCAACGACGCGCTGGTCGCCGTTTCCCAGGGCCTGCTGGAGCGCTTCTCGCCCGATGAGGTGCGCGCGGTGCTGGCCCACGAGATCGGCCACGTGGCCAACGGCGACATGGTCACCATGGCGCTGGTGCAGGGCGTGGTGAACACCTTCGTGATGTTCTTCGCCCGCATCATCGGCAACTTCGTCGACCGGGTGATCTTCAAGAACGAAGAAGGCCACGGCATCGCCTACTTCATCGCGACCATCGTCGCCGAGCTGGTACTGGGCATCCTCGCCAGCATCATCGTCATGTGGTACTCGCGTCGCCGCGAGTTCCGCGCCGACGAAGCCGGCGCCCACCTGGCCGGCACCGGTGCGATGATCGGCGCGCTGCAGCGCCTGCGCTCTGAACAGGGTCTGCCGGTGCACATGCCCGACACCCTGAAGGCCTTCGGCATCAATGGCGGCCTCAAGCATGGCCTGGCCGGCCTGCTGATGAGCCACCCGCCGCTGGAAGACCGTATCGACGCCCTGCGCCGTCGCGGTTGATCCAGGCAGCAACAAGAAAGGGCGACTTCGGTCGCCCTTTCTATTTGCTATTTGCCATGTCGCCCTCCCCTGTGGGAGCGCCAGCTCAGCGTCTTAGCCGATAAACACGCTCCAGCAGGCTCGTCACACCGGCCTTCAAAAACTTCGGACTCTCGTCGAGAATCTCCCGCGCCTCGACCTCATCGACCCGCCACCCGACAAAACCTGCCCGCACTTCGGCGTCCGGCACCGAGAACGGCGGTCCGTCGATCAATGCCTGGTCGTACTCCAGGGTCACCAGCAGCCCCCGACAGGCCGCCGGCAACCGCTCTCCCAGCAACGCCATGTACCGCTCGCGCATCGCCACCGGCAAGGCGATCAGCGCCGCCCGGTCATACACCCCCGCGCAATCCGCCAGATCCTCGGCACGCAGGGCGAACACATCCCCGCACCACAGCTCCACCTCGTCGCTGCGCCACACCTCGAAGGCACCGTGCCGGGAAATTTGCGCCACCAAGCCATGCTCGGTGAAGAAGTCCGCCACCGCCCTGCGCGAAAGCTCCACCCCCAGCACCCGATAACCTTGGGCGGCCAGCCAGAGCAGGTCCAGGCTCTTGCCGCACAGCGGCACCAGCACCCGCGACCCCGGGGCCAACCCCAAGGTCGGCCAGTGCGCCTGCAGATATGGATTCACCCGCGGTTGGTGAAAGCCAATCTGGTTGTCCGCCCACCGCTTGTGCCAGAACGCTGGCTCCATGATCCCTCCCGGTTTTTCGATAAAAGGCTGTGAAAACTTATATTGGATCTTGATCGAAGGCTGATCGAAGATGGCTGCATCTTACCTGCCAGGACCCCGCCATGCTGCCCAGCCTGTTCATCTCCCACGGATCGCCCATGCTCGCCCTGCAACCCGGCGCCAGCGGCCCGGCCCTGGCCACGCTGGCCCGCACCTTGCCCCGCCCGAAAGCGATCGTGGTGGTGTCGGCGCACTGGGAGACCCGCGAACTGCTGGTGATGGGCAACCCGCAGCCGCAGACCTGGCATGACTTCCATGGTTTTCCGCCGGCGCTGTATGCGGTGCAGTACCCGGCACCCGGCGAACCGGCACTGGCCAGGCGGTTGTCCGAACTTCTGGGGGCCCGACTGGATGAGCAGCGGCCCTTCGACCATGGTGCCTGGGTGCCGCTTTCACTGATGTATCCCGAGGCGGATATTCCAGTGGTTCAGGTGTCGCTACCCAGCCAGGCCGGTCCTGATCTGCAACTGAAGGTTGGCCGGGCGCTGTCGGCACTGCGCGAGGAAGGCATCCTGCTGATCGGCTCGGGCAGTATCACCCATAACCTGGGCGAGCTTGACTGGCACGCCGGGCCGGATGCGGTCGAGCCCTGGGCGCTGGCGTTTCGTGACTGGGTGGTGGATCGGTTGAGTGCCGGGGATGAGACGGGGCTTGTGGATTATCGGCGGCAGGCGCCGTTTGCGGTGCGCAACCATCCCAGTGATGAACACCTTTTGCCGCTGTTCTTCGCCATGGGGGCTGGCGGGCGATTTGGCATCGTGCACCAGGGGTTTACGCTGGGGGCGCTGGGGATGGATATCTATCGGTTCGACTGATGTGCGCCAGGGAGGCGCGAGGCTGCCCCTACAGGGATCGGGGTCAGCTGATCGCCAGGCAAAAAAAATCCCCGGCCAGAAGGCCGGGGATTTTTTATTGCAGCGCCAAGATCAATCTTCGCGGTAGCGACGCAGCTTCAATTGCTTACCGGCAACGCGGGTGTCCTTGAGCTTGGTCAGCAGGCGCTCGAGGCCGTCTTCCGGCAGCTCGATCAGACTGAAGCTGTCACGCACCTGGATGCGACCGATGGCGTCACGCGCCAGGCCACCCTCGTTGAGGATCGCGCCCAGCAGGTTCTTGGCGGCGATGCCGTCACGGGCACCCAAGGCGGTACGGCAACGCACGCGGCCTTCGGCCAGCGGCATCGGCGCGCGGCGCTCGCGGTCACCACGGTCCGGACGCTCGCCGCGCTCGGTGCGCTCACCACGCTCACGCGGGGTGTAGGTCGGCACCAGCGGCTGCTCGCGCTCCACCGAAGCCAGGTCCAGCGCCTGGCCGTTGGTGGCCTTGCGCAGCAGCGCCGCGGCCAGGGCACGCGGGGTGCAGCCCAGGTCGGCGGTCAGGCGGTCGAACAATTCGCCGTGGCTGGCCTCGGACTCGGCCACCAGCGGCGCCAGGCTCTTGGTCAGCTTCTTGATGCGCGCATCCAGCACGGCTTGCGGGTTAGGCAGGCGGGCTTCGGCGACTTTCTGGCCGGTGACACGCTCGATCACCTGCAGCATGCGACGCTCACGCGGGGTGACCAGCAGCAGCGCACGGCCATCGCGACCGGCACGGCCGGTACGGCCGATACGGTGCACGTAGGACTCCGGATCGTACGGCATGTCGACGTTGAACACGTGGGTGATACGCGGTACGTCCAGGCCACGGGCAGCGACGTCGGTGGCGACGACGATGTCCAGGCGGCCATCCTTGAGCGAGTCGATCACGCGCTCACGCTGGTTCTGGGCGATGTCGCCGTTCAGCGCGGCAGCCTTGTAACCTTTGGCTTCCAGGGCGGCGGCCAAGTCCAGGGTAGCCTGCTTGGTGCGCACGAAGGCGATCAGCGCATCGAACTCTTCCACTTCCAGCAGGCGCAGCACGGCCGGGATCTTCTGGTCGGCGTGGACCATCAGGTGGGCCTGCTCGATCGCGGTCACGGTCTGGGTCTTGCTCTGGATCTTGACGTGCTTCGGCTCGCGCAGGTGGCGCTCGGCGATGGCACGGATCGAGGCCGGCAGGGTGGCGGAGAACAGCACGGTCTGGCGGGTGGCAGGGATGGCATCGAAGATCACTTCGAGGTCATCCATGAAGCCCAGCTTGAGCATTTCGTCGGCTTCGTCGAGCACCAGGTACTGGACGGTGGACAGGACTTTCTCGTCGCGGCGCAGGTGGTCGCACAGGCGGCCCGGGGTGGCGACGACGATCTGTGCGCCATTGCGAATGGCACGCAGCTGTGGGCCCATCGGGGCACCACCGTACACGGCCACCACGTTAACGCCCGGCATCTGCTTGGCGTAGGTTTCGAAAGCGGTGGCTACTTGCAGCGCCAACTCACGGGTTGGCGCCAGGATCAGGGCTTGCGGTTCGCGCTTGCTCACGTCGATCTTGTTGAGGATCGGCAGGGCGAAGGCAGCGGTCTTGCCGGTGCCAGTCTGCGCCTGGCCGATCATGTCGTGACCGGCGAGGATGATCGGGATCGACTGTTGCTGGATGGCCGACGGCTCTTCATAGCCGGTGGCCAGGACGGCAGCAACGATGTTCGGATTGAGTTCGAGAGCGGCGAATCCGCCGGTTTCCTGGGTCATGGGTCTGCCTCTAGGTGCATCCGCAAAGACCCATGCTCCAAAGCTGCACATGCCTTGAAAGACCAAACGGTCACCCAGGCAGCTTTGGCGGCGGGGATTTGCGAAAACGATTGAAATAGGAACGTCTTGGGGAGGTCCGCCTAGCGGACGCGCAGCCGAAGCTGGATTCGGAGGATTTGCACCACCTGATTTTGAGGTCCGCTAAAAGACCGGCGCGTACTATACCCGAAATAGCCGTGAGTTGTGAGAAATATTTCGAAGATCCAGACTCACATTGGATCCAGGCTGAATCGTTTCCCTGCAGACGCGTACATCCGGATCAGGTCGCCGGACGGATGGCCTTGATCAGGTACTCCAGCGAATAGCCCAAACGTGGCGCCAGCGCGGCGGCCCGCGCCCGCACGGCATCGATGTCCAGCGTCTGCTCAAGGTCCGCCGGCACCAGCAGGATCACGTTGCCCTCCTTCACCGGCAGCTCCCAGTAATGCCGGTGATACAACCCACGCAACAAGGCCGCGCCCAACGGCTTGCCGTCGTCCCCGGCCCACTGGTTGATCACCAGCCAGCCATCGGGGTTGAGCTGCTTCTGGCAGTTCTCAAGGAAACCCCAGGCCAGATGGCCGACGCCGGGGCCATAGTCGGTATACAGGTCGACAAACAGCAGGTCGGCCTTCTCCGCGCTGGACAGCAGTTCGAGGGCGTCGCCCACCCGCACATACAGCCTCGGGTCGTCGTCCAGGCCCATGTACTCCATGGCCAGACGCGGCACATCAGGGCGCAGCTCGATGGCCTCGACATCCTCCAGCGGCAGGAACTTCAGGCACGCCTGGGTCAGGGTGCCGGCGCCAAGGCCGAGGAACAGCGCGCTCTCCGGCTGCCCGTGGCACAGCGCGCCGACCAGCATGGCGCGGGTGTAGTCGTACTCCAGCCAGCTGGGGTCGGCGGTGAAGGTGCAGCTCTGCTCGATGGCGTCGCCGAACTCGAGGAAGCGATAGTCATCCACCTCGTAGACGCTGATGACGCCAAAGGCGTCCTCGACCCGTGCCAGCAGCCGCTCTTCCCGCTCCGTCGCCATCCCTACCACCTGCCCGCGCAAAAGGCCCATTGTCCGCCAATGCCGGTGGTGCAACAAGCACACCCGGGCGTACCATGACCGGCAGGCCTTAACGACACTTATGGATAGAGCTTGCAATGACCCGACAATGGACCCCTGACAGCTGGCGCGCCCTGCCGATCCAGCAGCAACCGATCTACCCCGACGCCGCACACCTGCTGAAGGTGGAGCAGACTTTGGCCAGCTACCCGCCGCTGGTGTTCGCCGGCGAAGCCCGCGAGCTGCGCCGGCAGTTCGCCGAGGTGACCCAGGGCCGGGCGTTCCTGCTGCAGGGCGGCGACTGCGCCGAGAGCTTCGCCGAGTTCTCCGCGGCGAAGATCCGCGACACCTTCAAGGTGCTGCTGCAGATGGCCATTGTCATGACCTTTGCCGCCGGCTGCCCGGTGGTCAAGGTCGGGCGAATGGCCGGCCAGTTCGCCAAGCCGCGCTCGGCCAACGACGAGACCATCGGCGACATCACCCTGCCCGCCTACCGCGGCGACATCGTCAACGGCATCGGCTTCGACGAAAAAAGTCGCGTCCCCGACCCCGAGCGCCTGCTGCAGGCCTACCACCAGGCCACCGCCAGCCTCAACCTGCTGCGCGCCTTCGCCCAGGGCGGCTTTGCCGACCTGCACCAGGTGCACAAGTGGAACCTGGACTTCATCGCCAACTCGGCGCTGGCCGACAAGTACCACCAGTTGGCCAACCGCATCGACGAGACCCTGGCCTTCATGCGCGCCTGCGGCCTGGACACCGCGCCGCAACTGCGTGAAACCAGCTTCTTCACCGCCCACGAAGCGTTGCTGCTCAACTACGAGGAAGCCTTCGTGCGCAGCGACAGCCTGACCGGCGACTACTACGATTGCTCGGCGCACATGCTGTGGATCGGCGACCGCACGCGCCAGCTCGACGGCGCCCATGTCGAGTTCCTGCGCGGCGTGCACAACCCGATCGGGGTCAAGGTCGGCCCGAGCATGAACCCCGAGGAGCTGATCCGCCTGATCGACGTGCTCAACCCGGACAACGACCCGGGCCGCCTGAACCTGATCGTGCGCATGGGCGCCGGCAAGGTCGGCGACCACCTGCCGGGGCTGATCCGCACCGTGCAGCGCGAGGGGCGCCAAGTGCTGTGGAGCTCCGATCCGATGCACGGCAACACCATCAAGGCCAGCAGCGGCTACAAGACCCGCGATTTCGCGCAGATCCTCGACGAGGTCAAGCAGTTCTTCCAGGTGCACCAGGCCGAGGGCAGCCACGCCGGTGGTATCCACATCGAGATGACCGGGCAGAACGTCACCGAGTGCATCGGCGGCGCCCGGCCGATCACCGAAGACGCACTGTCCGACCGCTATCACACCCACTGCGACCCGCGGATGAACGCCGACCAATCGCTGGAGCTGGCGTTCCTGATCGCCGAAACCCTCAAGCAGGTACGCCGCTGAGCAACGCCTGACGCAGCCGGCTGCCCTCGGCGCGGGGGCAGTTGAGCTGCACCCTCTCCAGCCCCAGCCAGGCGGCTAGCCGCTGCAAGTTGGCCGCCAGCGCCAGATACCCTTCCCCGTCCAGCCCTGCCGGTTCCTCGTGAACTGCATGCACCGCCAACCGCCCGTGGGCGCGCTCGGCGCGCAGATCCACCCGCGCGGCAATGCGCTCCCGATAAAGAAACGGCAGCACGTAGTAGCCGTACACCCGCTTGTGCGCCGGGGTGTAGATCTCAAGGCGGTAGCGGAAGTCGAACAGGCGCTCGGTACGCTCACGCGCCCAGACCAGTGAATCAAAAGGCGAGAGCAAGGCGCTGGCTTCGATGCGCCGGGGAACCCGTGGCACGCCCGCGACATAGGCTGGTTGTTTCCAACCCTGCACCGTGCAGGCCTGCAGGCGCCCGTCCTCGACCAATACGGCCAGGGCGGCCTTGCTCTGCTGCGGCGAGAGGCGAAAGTAATCACGCAGGTCCTGTTCGGAGGCCACGCCCAGGGCAACCGCGGCGTGCAGCAGCAAGCCCTGGTGCGCTTCGGCCTCGTTGGGTTGGGCCTGCTCTAGGAGGGTCGCCGGCAGCACCCGCTCGGGCAGGTCGTACAGGCGCTCGAACCCGCGACGCCCGGCCACGGTGACCTCGCCGGCGGCGAACAGCCATTCCAGCGCATGCTTTTCTTCGCTCCAGTCCCACCAGGGGCCGGCGCGCTCCTCACGGGTGGACAGGCTGCCCGCGCCCAGCGCGCCCTGGTCGCGAACCGCCGCCAGCACTCGCTCGATCACCTCGCGCCGCTCGCGGCCGAACGCGGCCAGTTGCCGGTAGATGCCCTTGCCGTCGGCGGCATGGGCCATGCGCCAGCGCATCAGCGGGTACAACGCCAGCGGCAGCAACGATGCTTCATGGCCCCAGTATTCAAACAACCGGCGCTGGCGGCGCTGCCCCCAGGCGAGCTGGTCGAGCAGGTCGCGCGGATAGTCGCCCAGGCGCGAGAACAGCGGCAGGTAGTGGGAGCGCACCAGGGCATTGACCGAGTCGATCTGCACCACGCCCAGGCGCTGGAACATGCGCGTGAGACTGGCAGGGGTCGGCGGGCCGCCGGGCGACTTGCCGAAGCCCTGGGCAGACAAGGCCAGGCGGCGGGCCTGGGCGAGGGACAGGCTGAGGGACATGCAGTGGGCTCCGTCTGATGTTCAGACAGTAAAGACGCAATCGCCGGACAGGTTTGTCCGGCGATTGCAGCCCTCTTCATTTACGCAGCGGGTCTTCCCAGAAATGCCGGTCGGCCTCCTGCTGGATATCGGCCCGCGACAACCCCAGGTCGTGCAGCGTGGCATCGCTCAGGCGCGCCAGTTCGTCGCGCTGGCGGTGCAGTTCGTACCAGCGCAGCAGCCGCCCGCCGGCATCGTGCAACAGGTGGCCGAGGGTAGACCCAGGCTGGTGAGCAACGTTGAAATGACCTTTCATCTTGACGCCCTCCTTGTGGATGGCTCCAGTCTCTTCCCAGGCCTAAGATCAATCCAACGAATGTTTCTGATGCCATGCATCTCGGAGATTGATGCCATGTCCCAGTATCAGAGTCTCGACGCGGACGTGCTGCGCACCTTCGTCGCCATCGCCGAGCAAGGCGGCTTCACCCGCGCCGGCGAGGTGGTCAACCGCACCCAGTCGGCGGTGAGCATGCAGATGAAGCGCCTGGAGGAGGACATCCTGCAGCGCCAGCTGTTCGAGCGTGACGGCCGCCAGGTGCGCCTCACCGCCGAGGGCCAGGTCCTGCTGGGCTATGCCCGGCGCATCCTCAAGCTGCACGGCGAAGTGTTCAACACCCTGCGCATGCCGCACATGGTCGGCGTGGTGCGCATCGGCACCCCGGACGACTACGCCATGCGCTACCTGCCGGGCATCCTCACCCGTTTCGCCCAGGCGTACCCGCTGATCCATGTCGAGGTGCACTGCGACTCGTCCAAGCAGCTGATGCTGCGCCAGGACCTGGACCTGACCATCGTCACCCGCGAGCCGGGCAACGAAGTTGGCCAACTGCTGCGCCAGGAGCGCCTGGTGTGGGCCGCGGCGAAGGGTTTCTGCCCCCACGAGCAGCGGCCGATGCCGCTGGCGCTGTTCAACACCGACTGCTTCTGCCGCGCCTGGACCTGCAACGCCCTGGAGCGCCAGGGCATCGAGTACCGCATCGCCTACACCAGCCCGAGCCTGGCGGCGATCTTCGCCATCGTGCATGCCGGGCTGGCGGTGACCGCACAGTTGCAGAGCCTGATCGGCGGCGACCTGCGCATCCTCGGTGCGGACGACGGCCTGCCGCAGTTGCACATGGCCAATGTGATGCTGCTGCGCAACGACCAGCAGCATTCGCCGATCACCGACTGCATGGCCGAGTACATCGTCGAAGGGTTCAAGTAACACGTCAAAACTATCGCGGGGCAAGCCCGCTCCCACCAGTGATCAAGCATGGGAGCGGCGGTGCGCCGATGCGACTTGCCCCGCGATCAGGCAGACTGCGCCTAAAGCTCGAACCCAAGCATCACCGCACACACCACCAAAAACCCGCAGAACAGCGTGCGCAACACCTTCTCCGGCAACGCATGGGCCAGCTTCACCCCCCAGCTGATGCTCAGCAACCCACCCACGGCCAGTGGAATCCCGATGCCCCAGTCGACACTCTGGTGCACCCCGTAGGTCAACAGCGTCACCATGGTGCTCGGCGCCGCCAATGCCAGCGACAGCCCCTGGGCCACCACCTGGGTAGTGCCGAATACCGAGGTCAGGATCGGCGTGGCCACCACCGCCCCGCCCACGCCAAACAGCCCACCCATGGTCCCGGCGAAGCTGCCCAGCACGCCCAGCCAGGGCCACGGATAACGCAGCTGGTTGCTCGGCGGCCGCACCGGCAGGAACATCCGCGCCACATTCCAAACCGCCAGCGCCACCAGGAAACCGACGAAGTACAGGCGCATCGACTGGGCATCGATGCCCACCGCCCAGATCGACCCCAGCCAGGCGAACACGAAGCTGCACAGCGACAACGGCACAGCATGGCGCAGCTCGATGCGGTTGCGCTGGTGGTAGCGCCACAGCGCCAGCAGCACGTTGGGCACCACCATCACCAGGGCGGTGCCCTGGGCCAACTGCTGGTCAAGGCCGAACAGCACGCCCAGCGCCGGAATGGCGATCAACCCGCCGCCGATGCCGAACAGCCCACCCAAGGTGCCGAGCGCGGCCCCCAGCACGATATACATCACCCACTCGATCATCAGCGCCTCATCCGCCTGCTTTCAGAGAATGAGGGCATGCTAGCCAGTCACGGCTGGCGGGGAAACGCACAGCAGCGCACAATGGCTTTGCGCATTTCGCACAAGCATCGAGCCGCCATGAGCCCCGACATCCTCACCGAACAACTCAGCCTGTTCCTCGACGTGCTGGAAACCGGCAGTTTCTCCGCCGCCGCCCGGCGCCATCCGTTGACGCCCTCCGCGGTGGCGCGGCGCATCGACAACCTGGAAAGCGCGGTGGGCAGCCGCCTGTTCTCGCGCAGCACCCACGCCGTGCGCCCGACGCCGGCTGGCAATGCCTTCGCCGAGCGGGCCCGGCGCATCATCGAGGAGCTGCGCCTGGCACGCGCCGAGGCGGTGTCGTTGAGCAATGCCCCGGAAGGCTTGATCCGCATCGACGCACCAGCCGCCTTCGGCCGTCGCCACCTGGCCCCGGCCATCGCCGATTTCCTGGTGGCCTATCCCGGGCTCGACGTGCAGCTGCGCCTGATCGACAGCTTCGTCGACCTGCACGGCAGCCACCTGGGCGAGGTGGACCTGGTGCTGCGCGCCGGCCCCCTGGCCGACACCCGCCTGGTGGCCACGCCCCTGGCCTACATGGTGCGCATCGCCTGTGCCAGCCCCGCGTACCTGGCCAGCCGCGGGGTGCCGGCCTGCCCCAGCGAGCTGCCCGGGCACGACGGCCTCGACTGGGACGGACTGGCCCCGCCGTTCGCCTGGCGCTTCGCGGTCGCCGGCCAGACCCGCCTGTACCGCCCGGCGCGCATGCGCATGGCCGCCAACAACGCCGAGACCCTGCTGTTTGGCGCCCTGGCCGGCTTGGGCGTCGCCCACCTGCCGACCTGGCTGATCAGCGACTACCTCCTGCGTGGCGAACTGCTCCCGCTGTTCTGCGACAACGGCCTGCCGGAGCCCGAGACCAGCGGCATTTACGCCCTGCGTCTGGAACATGAAACGAACTCTCGCAGCCGCTTGCTGCTCGAATTCCTCAAGAGCCGTTTCAGCCCGGTGCCACCCTGGGACCTGGCGCTGAGAAGCGAGCTGCGCTGGCAATGAGCGCACCAAGCTTTGGCGTGCTAGATTTCAACCCTTACCGATTCCAAGGACCTGCATGAACGCCGACACCCAAGCCCCCTGCGACGCGCTGCTGCTGGACAACCAGGTCTGCTTCGCCCTGCACTCGACCTCGTTGCTGATGACCAAGGTCTACAAGCCCCTGCTGCAAGCACTGGGCCTGACCTACCCGCAGTACCTGGCCATGCTGGTCTTGTGGGAACAGGACGGCCTGACCGTGGGCGAGATCAGCCAGCGCCTGCTCACCGACCCCGGTTCGCTGACACCGCTGCTCAAGCGCCTGGAAAGCGAGGGCCTGCTCAAGCGCAGCCGCAGCCGTGAGGATGAACGGGTGGTGCTAGTGCAACTGACCGACCAGGGCCGCGCCCTGCAGGCCGAGGCCCAGCGCGTGCCGCAGTGCATCCTGCAGGCCAGCGGCCACAGTGCCGAGCAACTGCGCAAGCTGCAGGCCGACCTGCTCGCCCTGCGTGCGCAGCTGCAAGAAAACCTCTGACGTCTAAGCTGTGAGATGGCTGTTCGGATGAATGGTCGAATATTTAACTTGCGCACTAAATAATTGCGCGCTAAGTTAATCCCATACCCACTCAGCGCCGACGGCGCACAGCACCAAGCGAGGCTCAAGATGCAAAAGGTCACTCCGCTGTACATCGCAGAAGCCACTTCCACCGGTGGTCGTGATGGCAAATCCCGCTCCAGCGACGGCAAGCTGGAAGTCAAGCTGAGCACCCCCAAGGAACTGGGTGGCGCAGGCGGTGACGGCACCAACCCCGAGCAGATGTTCGCCGCCGGCTACTCGGCCTGCTTCATCGGCGCGCTGAAGTTCGTCGCCGGCCAGGAGAAAAAGGCCCTGCCGGCGGATGCGTCGATCACCGCCAACGTCGGCATCGGCCAGATCCCGGGCGGTTTCGGCCTGGACATCGACCTGCACATCAACCTGCCGGGCCTGGCCCAGGCCGACGCCGAAGGGCTGGTGGAAAAGGCGCACAGGGTCTGCCCTTACTCCAACGCCACCCGCGGCAATGTGGATGTGCGGTTGCATGTGACTGTCTGAGGACGCCGATGCGACTTGCCCCGCGATGAAGGCGACACGGTTTCACAGGCACAAAAAAACCCGGCCAAGGCCGGGTTTTTTCGTGCTCATCGCAAGAAGAATTACTTCTTGGAACGGCCCTTGAAGCTGTTGTCGCGAGTGTCGATGTCGATCCACTCGTCGATCTGGATGAAGTCGGCAACCGAGATCTCGGTACCGTTCTTCAGCTTGGCAGGCTTCATGACCTTGCCCGAGGTATCGCCACGTGCGGCGTTCTCGGTGTAGACGACCTGGCGGCTGATGGTGGTCGGCAGTTCTACCGATACCAGGCGGCCTTCGAAGAACACGGCTTCGCAGACGTCTTCCATGCCTTCTTCGATGTACGGCAGAACGGCGTCGATGTCTTCGGCGTTCAGTTCGTACATGGTGTAGTCGGTGGTGTCCATGAAGGTGTACGAGTCACCGCTGATGAACGACAGGGTCGCTTCTTTGCGATCCAGGATCACGTCGTCCAGCTTGTCGTCCGCACCGTATACGGTTTCGGTCTTGTAGCCGGTCAGCAGGTTCTTCAGCTTGGTCTTCATGATCGCGCTGTTACGGCCCGACTTGGTGAACTCAGCTTTTTGAACCAGCCACGGGTCGTTGTCGATCCGCAGTACGGTACCGGGTTTCAGCTCTTTACCAGTTTTCATTACGAAGTATCCGAATCTGGATGGATTTATAAAAATCGAGGCCGCGTATCATAGCGAATTTCGGTAAAACTGTACCAGCCTCGTGGCAAGGTCCGGCCGAGCGGCCTGCGCGGCCTGCCACTGGCGGGCGTGTTCGCGCACCTCGTCCCAATGCGGCTGCAGCGCCAGCCAGGCCTGGCCCATCGGTCGATCCATGTTCCAGGCGCGCCACAGTTCGGTCAGTGCCTGCCCGGCGGCGGCCGACAGGCCTTGGCGATAAAGGGCGAGGAATGCCTCGAGCTTTTCCCAGTGGGCGTTCTCTTCCTGGATGTAGATGTGCCAGAGCATCGGCACGCCAGCCCATTGCGCGCGCACGAAAGAATCCTCGCCGCGAACGGCGTTGAAATCGCAGCTCCACAGCAGCCGGTCGTAGTCGTCCTGGCTGACGAAAGGCAGGACCTGCACGGTCAAGGCCCCACGCCGATGCAGCGCGCCCACCGGCAAGTCTGCCTCGCCCAACCAGTTGCCGAGGTCACCCAGGATGCGCCCCTGCGGCACCAGCAAGTGGGTCGGGTGCGCATCGGCGGCCAGCACATCGAGCCAGTTGCCCAACTGCGGGTTCTCGTAGGCGAACAGCGAGATCAGACGGGCCCCTTCCTGGGGATGCACTGCCAATCCCGTCAGGAACTTCGCCCGCTCGTCAGGCGAATGCCGGAATGCTTCGCAACGCGGCAGCAAAGAGGCTTCACGCAACAAACCACCGGTGTTCTCGGTGAAGCCCGGGAAGAAGAAAAACTTGCGCAGCCCATTGGCCTGAGGCGAAGGCAAGCCGTGGCAACCCTCCACCCAGTCTTCGGCGCTCAGGTAGTCCAGGTTCAGCCACAAGGGTGGCGTGGGCTGACGGGCCATGGCCTCGATGTAGCCGTCCGGCAGTTGGCAGGCAAAGGCACCCACCACCACCTGGGCTGGCTGCGCATCGTGCCACGTGACAGGCCAGTGGCATATCTCGACGCCCTGCTGCCACTGTTGCCCGGCCTGGATGCTGGCCTGCGGACACAGGCGCGCGAAAGCCTGCAGGTCGTCCACCCACAGGCGCACCGCCAGGTCGTGCTCGGCCACCAGCTGGCGCGCCAGGCGCCAGGTGACGCCGATGTCGCCATAGTTGTCGACGACCGTGCAGAAGATGTCCCAGGTGGTTTTCATCGCCACGTTCCGTTACCTGCGAAAAAAGACCGCGGATTTTGCGGATATTTGCCCGCCAGCAAAAGCGCGGCGCTGAAAAAACCTGTCGCGCCATGCGAGAATGGCCCCCACTAACCTGCCTGCCAGGAGGCCGCCATGCCCCGCCCCCGCGAATTGAAGATCACCCTCAGCCCCGTGCAACTGGTGCTGTGCGTCGCCCTGGGCCTGTGGCTCGGCGCCGTGGCCATCGCCCTGAGCCTGTGGCTGGCCTTGCGCCTGTGGCCGGCACAGGTGCAGCCGCTGGTCGAGGCCGCCGTCCCCGCCGTGGTCCAGCCTGCGCCTGCTAGCGCGCCAGCACAACCGGCCGACGCCCAGGCGCAGATGTTCGAGCACTACAAAGAGATCCTGCACAAGCAGGAACTGCAACAGGCCGCCGAGGCTGCCCAAGGCAACCCGCGCAACCTCAACAGCCCCAAGTGCCAGTTCTGGCTGCAGCAGAACCGCACAGCGCCGACCGACAAGAGCCAGGCCAACGTGCTGGAGTTCTGCTACTGACCATGGACAAGGCCAGCCTGCTGCAACGCATCATCGCCACCCTCGAGCACGACATGGAGGTGCTGCGTCGCGCCGCCCAGACCGCCTACGAGGCCGCCACCGCCGAAGAGAACATCGCCGAGAACAAGTACGACACCCTGGGGCTTGAGGCGTCGTACCTGGCCACCGGGCAGGCGCGGCGCACGGCCGAGATCCGCCAGGCGTTGCTGACCTACCAGCAGTTGGCGCTGCGCGATTACGACCCGGCGCGGGGGATCCAGATCGGTTGCCTGGTGACCCTGGAAGACGAGGCGGGCCAGCGGCGCCGGCTGTTCCTCGGGCCGGAAGGGGCCGGCCTGAAGATTGGCGAGGGGGATGGGCTGGTAACGGTGATCACGCCGCGCGCACCACTGGGGCAGCAACTGCTCGGCAAGCGGGTGGATGATGAAGTGAGCCTGGTGGTGTCCGCAGTGGCGCAGGTGCAGTTCATCATCGAGATCACCTGAGCCAGCGCGATCGCGGGGCCATCAATGACCCCGCAGCGCATCGAACCGCCCCGCCAGCCCCCGCTCGGCGAACTGCTCCACCACGAAATCGATGAAGGCCCGGGTCTTGCCCGGCAACAGCTTGCGCTCGGCGTAGTACAGGCTGATATGTCCATCGTCCACGTACCAGTCCGGCAATACCCGGCTCAGGCGCCCTTCGTTCAGGTAGGGCAAGGCGAACGGCAGGCTGACCAGGGCGATGCCCAGGCCTTGCTCGGCCACCGCGCAGGCGGCGTCCGAATCGCTCATGGTCAGGCGCTGGGGCAGTTGCAGCGGCTGTTGCTCCTGCCAGCGACTGGTCAGCGGCCAGCTGCGCACCCGGCCGGTCTGCGGCGAGCGGATAAGGATGCCGGCGCACGCCTGCAACTGCTCCGGGCGACTCAGTGGTCCGTGCTGTTGCAGGTAGCCCGGCGAAGCGACCAGCACCCGGTGCGCCGGGGTCAGCTTGCGTGCCACCACCCCGGGCGGCAGTTCGAAGCCACCACCGATGGCGGCATCGAAGCCCTGGCCGATCAGGTCGACCTGGCGGTTGTCGAAGTGCCAGTCCGCGGTCACCGCCGGAAAACGGGCGAGGAACTCACCTAAAAGCGGCAACACGTACAGGCGCCCGAATACCGTGCCCATGCTGACCCGCAGCACGCCCGAAGGATGCCCTTCGCAGTTGGCGAGGTTGGCCACGGCATATTGGATGGTGCGGAAACTCTCGCTCACCTCGGCCAGAAAGCGCTGCCCGGCCTCGGTCAGGGTCAGCTTGCGCGTGCTGCGCAGGAACAGGCGCACGCCGAGCCGCGCCTCGAGCTGGGCGACGTTCTTGCCGACCGCCGCCGGGGTGAGCGACAGGCGCCTGGCCGCCTCGGCAAAGCTGCCGACTTCGGCGCTGCGGATGAAGCATTCCAGGCTGCTGAACGATTCCACCACGGCCATTATCAACTCCTGGTTTATTCTAAGTAACTCGATTGCCATCTTATCAACAGGTAATCGAGCGCGGATACTGCGTCCATCCCAAGCCATCCGGCCTTGCTTCACCGCAGGAGATCAGCATGTCCCAAACACTTCCCCTCACCGGCAAGGTGGCCCTGGTCCAGGGCGGTTCACGCGGTATCGGCGCGGCCATTGTCCGGCGCCTGGCCCGCGACGGCGCCAAGGTCGCCTTCACCTATGTCAGTTCCAGCGCCAGCGCCGAGGCCCTGGCCGGTGAAATCAACAACGCCGGCGGCCAGGCCCTGGCCCTGCGCGCCGACAGCGCCGATATCCAGGCCGTGCAACAGGCCGTCGCCGACACCGCCAAGGCCTTCGGCGGCCTCGATATCCTGGTCAACAATGCCGGCGTGCTGGCGGTGGCGCCGGTGGCCGAGTTCGACCTGGCCGACTTCGACCGCCTGCTGGCAATCAACGTGCGTAGCGTGTTCGTGGCCACCCAGGCGGCGGTGAAACACATGGGCAAGGGTGGGCGGATCATCAACATCGGCAGCACCAACGCCGAGCGCATGCCGTTCGCCGGCGGCGCCCCCTATGCCATGAGCAAGTCAGCACTGGTCGGCCTGACCAAGGGCCTGGCCCGAGACCTGGGGCCGCAGGGGATCACCGTCAACAATGTGCAGCCGGGGCCGGTGGACACCGACATGAACCCGGCCAGCGGCGAGTTCGCCGAGAGCCTGATTCCGTTGATGGCCATCGGGCGCTACGGACAGGCGGATGAGATCGCCAGTTTCGTCGCTTACCTGGCGGGGCCTGAAGCGGGCTACATCACCGGGGCGAGCCTGCTGGCCGATGGAGGGTTCGCGGCCTGATTCGCGATCCCTGGTTACCCAGATCGCGCAAGGAGCAGCGTTGCAAGCACCGCCAATGTCGAAGCGATCAGACATCAGATGGCGAGGAGGCTCTGCTCCATGACATCGAGAAAAGCCCGCGCCGCGGGCGTGGGGCTCGGCGACCAGACCGCGTAAAGATGCCGCACCGGCGCATCCACCAGCGATACCGTGGCCACGCCCTGAAAACCCCGGGCGATACGCTCGGGCACCAACCCCAGCGCCATCCCGCGCTGGACAAACTTTTCCACCAGGCGAATATGGCCGATCTCGAACTGCACCCGATGCCGCAACCCCGCCGCCTGGAACGCCTCGTCGGTCTGCCGACGCGCCCCGGTACCCTCGGGAAAGTCCACCAGCACCTCATCGGCCAGATCGGCCAGGGCCAGCTGCGCCCTGCCCGCCAGCCGGTGGCCGGGCGGCAACACCGCCACCAGCTCCTCCCGCGCCAGCAGGCGATGCTGCACGCCATGCAGCGTTTCGCCCTGCCACAGGCCGATGAAGCCCACATCCAGGCGCCGTTCGCAGACATCCGCCACCAGCAACTCGCTCTTGGCGGTCAACCAGCGCACGTCCACATCCGGATAACGCTCATGGAACACCGCCAGCAGATCGACCAGGTCCAGCGCGGTGAGCGAACTGATCTCACCGATCGACAGACGCCCACGCACCTGCCCGCAGGCGGCGGCCACATCCTCGGCCACCCGCCGCGCCGCCGCCACCGCCGGTCGGGCGCTGAGCACGAAGGCCTCGCCGGCCGGGGTCAGGCGCACGCGCCGCGAACTGCGCTCGAACAGGCTCACCCCCAGTTGTGCCTCCAACCGCGCCACCTGGTGGCTGAGGGCCGACTGCACCACGTGGCAGCGCTCGGCGGCGCGGGTGAAGCTGCCGGTGTCGGCCACGGCCAGGGCGTATTCGAGCTGCTTGAGGTTCATCGAACTATCTGCTTTCAAGATGGATAAGTTGAAAACTATACATTGGTGTCATGCCAGACACTTCCTGATACTTGTCGCCACACACCCTTGCCTGCAACGAGACTATCCATGACCGCCCCGACTCTTGGACGCGCCCTGATCCTGCTGATGGCCACCGCCACCGGCCTGGCCGTGGCCAGCAACTACTATGCCCAACCGCTGCTGCACAGCATCGCCCAACAATTCGGCCTGAGCACCGCCCGCGCCGGCACCATCGTCATCGCCGCCCAGCTCAGCTACGGCGCCGGACTGCTGTTGCTGGCGCCGCTGGGCGACCTGTTCGAGCAGCGCCGGCTGATCGTCACCATGGTGCTGATCGCTACCGCCGGGCTGGTGATCAGCGCCTGCGCGCCGAGCCTGCCTTGGCTGCTGTTGGGCACCGCGCTGACCGGGCTGTTCTCGGTGGTGGCCCAGGTGCTGGTGCCCATGGCCGCCGCCCTCAGTGCCCCGGAGCAGCGTGGGCGCGCCGTGGGCACGCTGATGAGCGGGCTGTTGCTGGGCATCCTGCTGGCGCGCACCGCCGCCGGCTTCATGGCCGAACTGGGCGGCTGGCGCAGCATCTACGTGCTGGCGGCGGTGCTGATGGCGATCAGCGCCCTCGCGCTTTACCGCAGCCTGCCGCGACACCACAGCCACGCGGGGCTCAAGTACCCGGCGCTGATCGGCTCGGTGTTCCGTCTGTTCGTCGAGGAGCCGGTGCTGCGCCTGCGTTCGCTGCTGGGGTTGCTGGCCTTCAGCCTGTTCGCGCTGTTCTGGACGCCGCTGGCGTTCCTGCTGAGCAATGCGCCCTACCACTACTCCGACGCGGTGATCGGCCTGTTCGGCCTGGCCGGCGCGATCGGCGCGCTGGCGGCCAACTGGGCCGGGCGCCTGGCCGATCGCGGCAAGGGCCCGCTGGGCACTACCGTGGGGCTGGTAACACTGCTGCTGTCGTGGGTGCCGCTGGGCTTCGCGCAGCAGTCTCTGGTGGCGTTACTGGTGGGGGTGCTGCTGCTCGACCTGGCGGTGCAGCTGGTGCATGTGAGCAACCAGAACGCGGTGATCGTGCTGCGGCCGGAGGCGCGTACACGGCTCAATGCCGGGTACATCACCTGCTACTTCATAGGCGGGGCGCTGGGGTCGTTGCTGGGGACACAGCTGTTCGAGGTGCATGGCTGGGATGGGATCGTGGTGGCCGGGCTGGTGATCGGGGCGCTGGCGCTGGTGGTGTGGGGGTTGGCTGAGCGCAAGCGCGGGAAGCTGGTCGTGGCCGCCTGAATGCCCGGCCCCTCTGTGGGAGCGGCCTCGGCAAGGCTGCTCCTACAGGGATTTGTGGATGACCTGGAGCCTTGGGCTCAGCCTGACTTGCCCTCGATGAACGCTTCATCCACCCGCGCCAGTTGCGTCTCGCTCAGCACCCCGGCCTGGTAATGCAGCTTGATCCACGCCAGCAGGTAGTCGTAACGCGCCTGGGCCAGGTCGCGGCGGGTAGTGGCCAGCTGCTGCTCGGCGTTGAGCACATCCAGGTTGACCCGCTCGCCGCCCTGCACGCTCTTGCGGGTGGACACCACCAGCGCCTCGGCCGCCACCAGCGCCCGCTCGTAGGCGCGCAGGCGGCTGGCGCCGGACTCGCAGGCGTTGTACTGCTTGCGCAGCTCGATCAACGCGCTGCGGGTGTTGCCGTCGAGCTCATACTCGGCCTGCTCCAGATGCCGGCTGGCCTGGCGGGTCGAGGCCAGCACCCCGCCCCCGGCGAAGATCGGCACGCTGACTTCGATACCCACGGTATTGGTGTCGTAGCGCTGGTTGTAGGTGTTACCGCTGTCCGACTCCTGGCGCCGCGAGGTGGCGAAGGCAGTCACCTTGGGCAGGTGCCCGGCACGGTTGCGCTCGACCTCATACCGCGCCACTTCCAGCGCCTGGCGCGACGAGGCCAGTTGCGGGTTGTTGGCCAGGGCCCGCTCCTGCCACGCCTCGTAGCCGCTGGGATCGACCACCGGCAGGGCGAAGCCCAGGCGCAGCGGCGCCAGGTCTTCTACCCGCACCGCCGGCTCGCCGATCAGCGCCCCCAGCTCGCGCAGCGCGGCATCCTGCTCGTTGCGCGCCTTGATCTCCTCGGCATCGGCCAGCTCATAGCGGGCCTGGGCCTCGAGAATGTCGGTGCGGGTGCCTTCGCCGGCGTCGAACAGGCGCTGGTTCTGCTGGAACTGCTGGCGGTAGGCCTGCTTGCTGGCCACGCTGATGGCGATCTGGTCCTGGGCGAACAGGGCCTGGGTGTAGCTGGTCATCACCCGCACCAGCAACTGCTGGCTCTGGTCGCGGAAGCTTTCGTCGGCGAACAGCGCCTGGGCCACGCCCTTGCGATAGCTCGAATAGGCTTCGTAGTCGAACAGCGGCTGCTGAAGGATGAAGGTCGAGCCCATGCTGTTGTAAGTACGGTCCTCCTTCTGCCGACGCGAATCGCCGAGATAACGCACCTCGGAGTCGTTGCGCCCCTTGTTGTAGCTGTACGACAGGCTGGGCAGCAGGCCGGCGCGACCGATGGCGCGGTATTCCTGGCCGGCCTCGCGGGCCTTGAACGCCGCGAGGTAGGTCGGGTCGCGACGCAGGGCCTGCTCGTACACCTGGAACGGCCCCATGGCCGCCTGGACGGCGGTCGGCAGCCAGACACAGGCCAGCAGCAGCCCGATCAGTGGGAACTTCTTCACTGGGCGGTCCTTATTGTTCGGTCAAGGCGGTGCCTGCACGGTCGAGCAGGGGTTTGAACAGGTAGTTGAGCAGCGAGCGCTCGCCGGTGCGCACGAACAGCTCGGCGGGCATGCCCGGGCGGATCGCCAGTCCCTGCAGACGCGCCAGCGCTTCTTCGCTGACGGTGCTGCGCAGCACGTAGTACGGCTGGCCGCTGCGCTCGTCGATCAGCTGGTCGGCCGACACCAGCGCCACCTCCCCGGTCACCCGTGGCGTGCGGTTCTGGTTGAACGCGGTGAACAGGATGTCCACCGGCAGCTGCGGCGCTACCTTGTCCACCAGGTTCACCGGCAGGCGCCCTTCGACTTCCAGCGCGGTGCCCTGGGGCACGATTTCCAGCAGGGTGTCGCCAGCCCGCACCACGGCTCCCTCGGTATGCACGCCGAGGTTGACCGCCACGCCGTCCGCCGGCGCCAGGATCTCACTGTGCTGCAATTCGAAGTGCGCGGAATTGAGCTGCTGCTCCAGGGTCGCGGCCTTGACCTGGGCTTCGGCAAGCTGGGTGCGCACTTCTTTCTGATACTCCTCACGGCGCTGCTGCAGATTGAGCCGGGCCTCGACGATCACCTGCTCCAGGCGCGCGCTCTCGCCGGCGTTCTGCGCCAGGTCGCGCTGCACCTGCGACAGCTGGCGCTGGTACTCGAGCACACGGTTGCGCGGGATATAGCCGTCGCCGGCCAACGGGCGCAGGCTGTCGAGCTGCTCGCGCAACGAATCGGCCTGTGCCTGCAGGTCGCTGCGCGCGCGGCGCATGCCGGTCAGCTGGGCCTGGGAGCCGTCAATGCTGGCGGCCAAGGCGCCCTGCTCGCGGGCCTGAGCCTGGCGGCGGCTGTCGAACAGCTGGCGCTGGCCTTCAACAATCAACGCCAGGCGGGCATCGGAATCTTCCAGCAACTCAGCGGGAAACTGCACCTGCCCCAGGTTGTCGCGCTCGCTCTGCCAGCGCGCCAAGGCGGCGCGGGTCATGCGGTACTGGGCCTGCAGCGCATCGACATCGGCCTGCACCTGGGTGCGGTCGAGGCGGAACAGCGGCTCGCCCTGGCGCACCAGCTGGCCTTCGCTGACCAGAATGCGGCTGACCACGCCGGCGGCCATCGACTGCACCGCCTTGCGCTTGCCCGACACCACCACGGTGCCCTGCACCGGCACGCCCTGGTCGAGCGGGGCGAGACTGGCCCAGGCCATGAAACCGCCGAAACCGACCAGGGTCAGCAGCCACCCCAGGCGAACATGGAAACGTGCGTCACGGGTGTGCTGGCTCATGCGCCACCTCCGGCTTGCAGCGGGCGTTGCGCCGGGGCCTGGCCCATGGCATGGAGGATGTCGCGGGCCGGGCCGAAGCCCTGCATGCGCCCTTCGTTCATTACCAGCAGCTTGTCGGCTTGTGCCAGCGCCGCGCTGCGGTGGGTCACCAGCACCACGGTGCGGCCCTGGGCCTTGAGCTGGACAATGGCACTGGCGAGCGCGGCCTCGCCGTGGCTGTCGAGGTTGGAGTTGGGTTCATCGAGCACGATCAACCGAGCATCGCCGTACAGGGCGCGGGCCAGGGCGATACGCTGCTTCTGACCACCGGAAAGGTCGACCCCCTCCTCGCCCAGGCGTGTGTCGTAGCCCTGGGGCAAGCGCAGGATCAGATCATGCACGCCCGCCAGGCGGGCCGCCTCGACCACCTTGACGCCGTCCAGCTCGCCGAAGCGGGCGATGTTCTCGGCGATGCTGCCGCGCAACAGTTCGATGTTCTGCGGCAGGTAGCCGATATGCGGGCCCAAGGCATCGCGATCCCACTGGCTGAGCTCGGCGCCGTCGAGGCGCACATGGCCGCTGATGGTCGGCCACACACCGACCAGCACCTTGGCCAGGGTCGACTTGCCCGAGCCCGAAGCGCCCAGCACGCCGAGCAATTCACCCGGCGCCAGGGCGAAGTTCACCTGCTGCAGGGTGGCCAGGTCGCGCCCAGGCGGGCCGGCGCTGACCTGCTCCACCGCCAGTTGCCCGGTGGGCACCGGCAGCGGCATCGGCGTCGGCGGCTCGGGGTGCTCGCGCAGCAGGACGTCCAGGCGCTGGTAGGCCAGCTGCGCGCCACTCCACTGCTTCCATACCGCGATCAGCTGGTCGATCGGGGCGAGCACACGGCCCATCAGGATGGAACCGGCGATCATCATGCCCGGGGTCATCTGCCCCTCGATCACCAGCAGTGCGCCCAGCCCCAGCACCAGCGATTGCAGGCACAGGCGCAGGCCCTTGCTGGTGGCGGTGATCACCGCCGAGGTGTCGCTGGCCTTGTTCTGCAGGTCGAGGAAGCGCCCGTGCAAGGTGTACCAGCGCTGGCGCAGGGCGCCGAGCATGCCCATGGCCTGGATGCTCTCGGCGCTTTGCAGCTGGCTGCCGGCCAGTTGCGTCGACTGCTGCTGGAAGCCACTGGCTTCGGCCAGGGTGGCGTGGGTGAGGCGTTCGTTGAGGATCGCCAGGGCGATCAGCAACAGCGCGCCGACCGTGGCCATCACCCCCAGCCAGACGTTGAAGGCGAAGATCACTGCCAGGTAGATGGGGAACCAGGGGGCATCGAAGAAGGCGAACAGCGCGGGGCCGGTGATGAACTGGCGCAGCTGGGTCAGATCGCCCAGGGCCTGCCCGGCGGCGCCGTCACGCTGGCGCAAATTGCGCTCGAAGGCCGCGCGGTAGACCTTCAAGTTGAAACTTTTCTCCAACTGGTTGCCCACGCGGATGACAATGAAACTGCGGATTGCTTCAAGCCCGCCTATATAAACGAAGAAACCGACCACCATCAGCGTCAACACCCACAAAGTTGTGGTGTTCTGCGAACTCAGTACACGGTCGTACACTTGAAGCATATAGATCGATGGCACCAGCATGAGCAAGTTTATCAATGCCGTGAAACAGCCCACGCTGATCAAGGTCGACTTATGTTCGCCGAGTGCCGCCCACAAAGGCGCCCCGGGCTTTTTGCTCGGTAGTTTCATGTTTCGCCCTGGCTCAACTGGAACTTTTTAGTTCCAGGCTGGGATTATTTGTCGAGGCGCTCAAGCACCAGTTGCTTGCCGTCCGGGGTGGTCCAGGCGTAACGCTGGGCGCCTTCGCGACTGAAGTGCACCACGCTGCTGCCGTCACTGCCCACCAGGGCCAGGGTGTCGGGGGTCACCAGCCAACTGCCGGGGCGCAGGCCTATCAGCCCCTTGGCACACTCCAGATCACCTTCGATTTCGCCTTCCGTGGCGCCAAGACGCAGGTCGCAAGCCTGGGCCTGCTGCTGTTCGGGGTAAAGCTGCCAACGGCCGGCCAGCTGCGCGGCGTTGGGGAGTAACAGGCTGCTCGCCATGACTACCTCGGTCATCGACACCATGGGGATCGCGGCCAGCGCGATCGTTCTCAAGTTTGCTTTCATTGGTTCGCCTCACCGGCAAAAAGGGGCGACGCGCAGGCGCCACCCCCTGTTGCATCAGACCACGATGTCGGTGACAGCGGCCTGGCCAACGGTGGTCACCAGGAAGTCAGCCGAGCTGTTTCCGGTGAAGTCGATGGCCAGGCTGCCCAGGTTGGTGGCCTGGTCGTAGGTCAGCAGCGCCTCGCCGGCATGACCGGTAAAGGCGTTGACGAACTGCAGCGGCAGCTTGTTCACGGCGAACGCGGAGATGGCCGACAGGTCGATCTTGTCCACGCCCGAAGTGAAGTCCATGATGCGATCCGGCGCCGCCTTGGTGGAGTCGCTGACGGCCGCGAACACGAAGGTGTCCGAGCCGCTGCCGCCCCACAGCTGGTCGGCACCGCCGCCGCCGTAGATGATGTCGTTGCCGGCACCACCCTTGAGCACGTTGGCCAGCGCGTTGCCGATCAGCAGGTCGTTGCCCGAGCCGCCGATGGCGTTTTCGATGGTCACGCCCTTGGCGATGGAGACGTTGCCGACCATGCCGCCGACGTCGGAGAACGACGCTTCGTTGAGGTTGATCTTCTGGTTCTGGGTGAACCCGGAGAAGTCGAAGGTGTCGTTGCCGCCACCGTCCCACACCGAGAACACCAGCTTCGACGAGGCCGAGGTGGCCGAGTAGAAGTCGCGATCAGCGGTGGAGTTGAAGCCGTAGGTGGTGTCGCTGGCACGGGTGGCGTAGTTGGCGCCGTAGAGCTTCTGGATCGCCAGGATGTCGTCCATCAACGGGGCCGAGGCGTAGTACTGACCGCCGCCCTTGATGAAATTCTGCCCGTTGTTGCTCTCGCTCCAGTAGCTCATGACGCTGTAGCCACGGGTATCCTGGGCATAGTCGGCGTCACGGTAGGTCGGGTTACCCTCGCCGGCGTTGTAGTCGCCGGGGTGGGACAGGCCCAGTACGTGGCCGATCTCGTGGGTCAGGGTCTGACGACCGTAGTTACCGGTACCCGGGTTGATGTTGACCTGGTAGCCGCTGTTGATCAGGTACCAGGACTCCCCTTTGTGCGAGCCAGGCCCGTCGAACGGCAGGTAGGCGAATGCCGCGCCGCCGTTGCTGGCGCTGAAGTTGCCGAAGGTCATGTGACCGTCGCCGCCCGATGCCGCCTCGGTGAAGGTGACCTTGGCCACGTCAGCCCAGGACTGCATGGACAGCTTGGCCTGTTGCTTCTGCAGGTCGCTGAACTGGCTGAAGGAGCCCAGTCCGCGGCTGTAGAAGTCCGAAGGTGCCTTGGTCAGGAAGGTGTAGGTGAGGCTGATCGTGCCGTCCTTGTTCAGGTCTTTCCAGGCAGCGCCGTCACGCAGGATGTGATCGGCGGCCTGGTCGGCCGTGAAGGACTTCTTGCCATTGATGTTCGCGCCGCCGCGGTCGTACTGGTGGGCAAAGCTGTCGATCAGGCCGAAGGACGAACTTGGCCCCTTCGGTTGCAGTGCGGAAACGGCGGAAACAATGGCGTTTTCTTTGACTTTCGACATGCAGATTACTTCCTTGTGTACAAAAAAGCAGTTGATGTCCGACAGGGTTCTCCCACCGGGCGAGAACTTCCTGTCACTCGCCTTTATGAGGCGCAAAAAAACTGACACACATTGAAACTTAATGTCCAGCGTTTTTTGACGCCATTTTTTCGTTTTCGAAAATTAACTGTGCCGCACTAATTTGCGCAAACTGCGATGGATCAACGGCGCCAGCGATAAGCATTAGTTACAGTCATGACCCATGGCAGTTATAGACAACGGTTCGAAGTTTACTTTCGAAAATGCGACTTTCACTTGTTGAGCGCCGCCGTTCGCTCGTCTATGCGCTTTACTGCGCGACAACCCGCCACACGACCCTCCGTCGCCTGCTCGTTGACTTACCGGCGTGGCAAGCGCTCAGTAGGCGTTGGTCAACGACCCCTTCCTGACAGGACGACACAATGACAAGACTCACGGTGCAATCCGGCGATTTCTTGCAAGGTGAAGGCGAGTATCGCAATGGAGCGCTCACACTCAAGACCCCGCGCAGCCCCTCGCCCGGCGAGCGCATTTCGCTGGCGCGGATCGAGGATCTGAAGCTGGCCAACCTCGAATCGACCCGCAGCCTCGGTAGCGCCCTTGGCTGGGGCGTGGCAGGCGCCCTGGTGGCCGGCCCGGTCGGCCTGCTGGCCGGTCTTCTGCTGGGCGGCAAGGAGGAGGAAGTCACCTTCCTCGCCACCTTCAAGGATGGCCGCAAGCTGCTGGCCATCACCGACGGCAAGACCTGGTCGAAGATCGACGACAGCTGGCGCCGGCACCAGCGGCCGGCGGCGGCTTGAATCGACAGCGACTTCGCTCGTATTGACTGTACTGGCGTCATCGTCGGCAAGCCGGCCCCACAGCAGATGCGCATGCCCGAAGACTGATGCGGGACTGTGGGAGCGGGCTCGATCCGCGATAGCGCCTGCATCGCAATCGCCTCCGGCCTCCCCATCCTCTGCCCCTGAAAGATTGCCCGGCAGCCTGCTACCATGGCGCCCTTTTGCCTGCCCGACAGCTGCCGAGCGATAACGGCGCGTCCTCTTTCAAGGAGCCTTGCATGACCCCGCTTCGCCCCCGCCTGCCCCTTGGCCTGCTCGGCCTGGGCCTTGCCCTGCACAGTGGCCAGGGCCTGGCCGAGGACAGCGTGATCCTCGCCCCGGTGCACATCTTTGAGGTTCAGGACGACACCAGCTACCAGGCACGCGAAGCCCAGGTCGGCGGCCTGCACAGCGCGCCGCTGCTCGACACCCCGGCCTCGGTCAGCGTATTCAGCCGCCAGCTGCTGGACGACCGCCAGGTGCGCAAGCTGAGCGAGGTGCTGCAAAGCGATGCCTCGGTGGGTGAAAGCTACGCGCCCATCGGCTATTACGAGAACTTCAACGTGCGCGGCTTCGAGCTCAACGCCGCCAGCAGTTATCGGATCAACGGCCAGACGATCGCCGGCGAGCAGAACGTGGCACTGGAAAACAAGCAGCAGGTGGAGTTGCTCAAGGGGCTGTCGGGGTTGCAGAGCGGCGTGTCGGAGCCCGGCGGACTGGTCAACTATGTGACCAAGCGGGCCGAGGACGTGCGCACGGTCACAGTCTCGAGCAATGAACAGGGCGAACGCTATCTGGCCACCGACCTAGGCGGCTGGTTTGGCGCCGAGCGCCAGTTCGGCCTGCGGGTCAACCTGGCCCACGAGGACATCCGCTCGTACGTCGACCACGCCGACGGCAAGCGGGATTTCGCCTCCCTGGCGCTCGACTGGCAGATCAACCCGAATGCCGTGCTGGAACTGGACGCCGAGTACCAGCACCGCGAGCAGTATTCGGTACCGGGCTATCAACTGCTCGGCGGCAAGCAGCTACCCCACAACGTCGACCCCAAGGATCACCTGGCCTGGCAGTCCTGGGCCAAGCCGGTGCAGAACGACTCGCTGAACCTGGGCGGGCGCTTCAAGTACCAGTTCAACGACAACTGGAACGGCACCCTGAGCGCTTCGCGGAGCAAGGTGGTGATCGACGACTACAGTGCGTTTGCCTGGGGCTCGAGTGAGGGCGCCTTCTTCGGCAGCAACGGCGAGTACGACATCTACGATTTCCGCAGTCCCGACGACACCCGTCGCATCGATGAAGCACAGGCCACGCTCGATGGGCACTTCGACGCCTTGGGCGTTGGCCACGAACTGACCGTGGGTACCAGCGCGCAACGTCGCACACTCGATCAGCGGCCGTACTACAACGAATGGATCGGCACCGGCAATGTTAACACCAATGCGCCAGCCTACGCGCCCTCCGGCAAACCGATCGGCGCCAGCGAGCGCCGCCTCGACAGCCGCCAGTACGGCCTGTTCTTCAGCGACCGCATCACCTTCAACGAGCACTGGCAGACAGTGGTCGGGGCCCGCGAGGTCCGGCTGGACGAGAAGACCTGGAACGAGAACGGCGTCGCCGGGCGGCATACCCAGCAGTACCAGTTGCTGCCCAATGCGGCACTGATCTACAAGCCGCAGCCCGATACCACGCTCTATGCCAGCTATTCGAAGGGCCTTTCCGCAGGCGGCACTGCGCCCTGGTTCGCCAGCAACGCCGCCGAGATCCTCGCCCCCACCCTGTCGCGCCAGCTCGAAGTCGGCATCAAGCGCGACTGGCAGGGCATGAGCTTCAGCGCGGCACTGTTCCAGATCCGCCAGGCCTACCAATACGCCCGCCCCGACGCAACCCCAATGCCGACCTACGTGCAGTCGGGCCAGCAGAAGAACACCGGCCTCGAACTCGGCGCCAGTGGCTGGGTGACCTCCAACCTGCAGATCCAGGCCAGTGCGGCGGCAATCCGCGCCCGCGTGCAGAACAGCGACACCGACGCCTACGAAGGCCACCAGGCGATCAACGTCCCGCGCCTGCGCGCGGCACTGCAGGCCGACTACGCCCTGCCCGTCCCCGGCCTGGCCCTGCTCGGCGGCGCCCACTACAGCGCCAGAAAGTACGCCGACCACACCGGTGATGTCGAAGTCGGCGGCTATACCGTGTTCGACATCGGCAGCCGCTACCGCACAACTATCGGCGGCTACGACACGGTACTGCGCCTGACCGTGGACAACGTCTTCGACAAGCGCTATTGGCGTGATGTGGGTGACTACCTGGGCGACAACTACCTGTTCCAGGGAGCACCGCGAACCGCCCGGCTGTCGGCCAGTGTCAGTTTTTGAGCGCTGCGGCGGGCTAGCGGCAAACATAATCCCCCGTTCGCGGTCGAACGGCGCGCAGGCCTCCTCACCTTGCCGCTACCCCCTGCAACACAATCGTCACCATACCAGTTGAAAGCCGTTTGGAGGCTTCAACACGCATATGGCATTATGCCACCCGGTAGGCGCAGAGCCGGATAGGGATATTGGAATTCAGTTTTTATGCAGTCGAATCATCTGTTGTACCTTCTGTACGGAAAGAAAACCGCTTACCTGCACGAAGCAAAGTTCAGCATCCTCTCCGCCCTGCGCCACCAAGCCGATCGCGAGAGTTTCAGCATTAGCGTGTTCACCGACCATCCCGAGGCCTTTGCAGGCTGGCCGGTTCATACGCAACTTCTGGACGAGGCGACATTGGCGGACTGGATGGGACCGGCCGGTTACGTTCACCGACGCAAGGCCATGGCGATTCGTCGGGGCATGGAGCTCGCCGAAAAGACCATCTTCGTCGATACCGATACCATCTTCGTGAAAGATCCGGCACTGCTCTTCGACCGCGTCAGCGATGAGCACTTCCTCATGGACCAGTACGAGTTCTGCTGGCAGCACGCGTCGCAGCGCGACGACTACACCGGGCTGGTCGCGGAACTGGCGGCGGGCAAGCGTTCCCCCAGCCCTTCGCTGCGTCTCTACAACAGCGGTATCTGCGGAATGACTCGCCGTCACACCGGACTGCTGGACGAAGCGATCGCCCTGATCGATCAATGGGCACACTTGCATACGCAACTGCACACCATGGAGCAGATCGCCGTTTCCTTCATGCTGGGCGACAAGCAGGTGGTCGAGGCCCGCGACTGCGTGCATCACTACTATTCACAGAAGTCCTATTACCACGCCATGGTGGGGCTGTTCTTCCAGCGTTTCGATGAGCAGTTCAGCCGCGCACTGGTCGAGGTATCGCGGGGAGTGCCCAGCCACATACCACCCCCGAGCCTCAAGCACAGGCTGGGCAACAGATTCAGACTGATTGGCCTGAGCCGAGAACTGCGCAAGGCTGGCCGCTATTACCTGCTAGGCCGCAACCCGAACGATTGCGCCTACCTGAATGCGACCCGCTACGTATTTTGGGGCAAAGCGCTTGAAGCACTGAAAGCCACGCCTTCGACAAAGCGAAAGGCCGAGATAGACAAGCTCTGGGCAAGCGACCGGGAATTTCGGGCATTTGCCGAGCGCCGGCCCCACGGCTAAATCCGACCACTGACTGCTGCGCAAGCCTGCCCAAGCCTGCGCAGCCACAAACCATGCCGTAATAAACAAAAAGCCCCCGAACCTTTCGATTCGGGGGCTTTTCGCAGAATGTGGCGGTGAAGAAGGGATTTGAACCCTTGATACGATTTCTCGTATACACACTTTCCAGGCGTGCTCCTTCGACCACTCGGACACTTCACCGTTTTCTCTTCAAGCTATTCAGCCTGTCGAGGCGCGCTAATTTAGTAGAAGCCTTTTCCTTTGGCAAGCATTTTTTTCAGAATTTTCATGCGCTTAAGCCAACCGACCAAAAAACCGGGTCAATCAGGGTAATGCTGCCATTGTGCCCAGCGCTTTTCCCGCACCTTGCGCCGCTGCCCCGAGGGCACAGGGCGCAAGGACGCAGCGCTGACTGACCAGTCAGTCTTGGCGCTTTACCTGACCGGTGCCGCTGGGTAACGTCATCGCCACGCCATCCAAAGGACTCTGCCATGAGCGAGCTGATTACCTACCATGCCGAAGACGGCATCGCCACCCTGACCCTGAACAACGGCAAGGTCAACGCCATCTCCCCGGACGTCATCAAAGCCTTCAACGCCGCGCTCGACCGCGCCGTCGAGGAGCGCGCGGTGGTGATCATCACCGGCCAGCCGGGCATTCTCTCCGGCGGCTACGACCTCAAGGTGATGACCGCCGGCCCCAAGGAGGCCGTCGGCCTGGTCACCGCCGGCTCCACCCTGGCCCGCCGCCTGCTGTCGCACCCCTTCCCGGTGATCGTCGCCTGCCCCGGCAATGCCGTGGCCAAGGGCGCTTTCCTGCTGCTGTCGGGTGACTACCGCATCGGGGTCGAAGGCCCCTACAAGATCTGCCTGAACGAAGTGCAGATCGGCATGACCATGCACCATGCCGGTATCGAACTGGCCCGCGACCGTCTGGGCCGCGCGGCGTTCCAGCGTTCAGTGAACAACGCCGAGATCTTCGACCCACAGGGCGCCCGTGAAGCCGGCTTCCTCGACAAGGTGGTGCCCGCCGAGCAGTTGCGGGAAACCGCCCTCGCCGCGGCCCGCGAACTGAAGAAGCTGAACATGCTGGCGCACAAGAACACCAAGCTGAAAGTGCGCAAGGCACTGCTGGAAGCGCTGGACGAGGCGATCCTGGCAGACCAGAACCACCTGGGCTGATCCCGTCCACAGGCTTTTCTAAATACGCTTTGTGGGAGCGGGCTTGCCCCGCGATGGTATCCGCCTGGCGATCGCATCGCGGGGCAAGCCCGCTCCCACGAGGTCAAAGCCCCATACGCCATAGCAACGTTTGCCCCTGACAGTGCACACCCGTACACTGCGCCGCGACTGTCCGGTGTGAGTCGTACCATGCTTTTTATGCTTCGCATGCTCCTGTTGGCGCTGCACTTCCTGCTCGTGGGTGTCGTCGGTCTGGTGATCGGCCTGCTGCGCCCGTTCAATCCCGACAACAGCCGCCTGTTCGCCCGCCTGTACAGCGTGCCGGCCGCCTGGCTCATGCGCATCAAGGTCAAGGCCGAGGTCGGTCCGCTGTGGGACCAGCCCCCCGGCTGCGTGATCATCGCCAACCACCAGTCCAACTATGACCTGTTCATCCTCGGCCAGGTCGTGCCGCGCCGCACCGTGGCCATCGGCAAGAAGAGCCTGGGCTGGATTCCGCTGTTCGGCCAGCTGTTCTGGTTGGGCGGCAATGTGCTGGTCGACCGCAAGAACGCCTACCAGGCGCGCAAGGCCATGCAGACCACCACCCGGACCCTGCGCGACGACACCTCGATCTGGATCTTCCCGGAAGGCACGCGCAACCCCGGCGAGCAATTGCTGGCGTTCAAGAAGGGCGCTTTCCACATGGCCATCGAGGCCGGTGTGCCGATCGTGCCGGTGTGCGTCAGCCGCTACACCCAGCGCCTGGGCCTGAACAGCTGGCGCCAGCGCACCGTGATCATCCGCTCGCTGGCACCGATCGCCACCGCGGGCCTGACCCAGCAGGACTTGCCCGCACTGATCGAGCAATGCCGCAGCCAGATGCAACACTGCATCGACCATATGGAAAGCGAAGTCACCACGCCCTGACCTGCGTGCGGACTTGCCCCGCACCGCTACACAGCCCAAGCTGTGTAGCGTGTTCAATCGGATAAGCGGACAACCATGGGTCGAGTCGTCGCATCGGCGGTGTACAGCGCCGGCAGGAAGGTCACCAACATCAGCCTTGACGAGGGCGCCGAATGGGCGCGCAAGCCCGGACACTTCGTCTGGATCGGCCTGGAAGAGCCCAATGCAGAGGAACTGGCCAACCTGCAGCGCCAGTTCGGCCTGCATGAGCTGGCCATCGAAGACGCCCTGGAGAAACATAGCCGGCCAAAACTCGAGACCTTCGGCGACGCGCTGTTCATCGTTACCTACTCGCCGGTACGCCACGAAGGAAAGCTCGAGTTCATCGAGACCCATATCTTCGCCGGCAACGGCTACATCATCACCTGCCGCAACGGTCACTCGAAGTCCTATGCCCTGGTGCGCCAGCGCTGCGAAGCGCGCCCGCTGCTGCTCGAACACGGCGAGGACTTCGTGCTCTACGCACTGCTGGATTTCGTCACCGAGAACTACCAACCGGTGAGCGAGGCCATCCACGGCGAGATCGAGGAGCTGGAACAGAGCGTGCTCGGCAATTCACTCAAGGAAGAAGACATCCAGCGCCTGCACAGCCTGCGCCGCGACATCCTGCGCCTGCGCCGCTACGTGGCGCCGATGGTGGAGATCAGCGAAGAACTGCAGCGCCTGAGCTTTCCGTTCATCGACAAGAACATGCGCCCGTACTTTCGCGACGTGCAGATCCATGTCACGCGGCAGATGGAGGACCTGGCCGGGATCCGCGACATCGCCAGCCAGACCATCGAGATCGGCATGCTGCTGGAGTCGTCACGGCAAAGCATCACCCAGCGCAAGTTCGCCGCCTGGGCGGCGATCCTGGCGTTTCCCACGGCGGTCGCCGGGATCTACGGGATGAACTTCGAGAACATGCCGGAGCTGGCCTGGCACTATGGTTACTTCGGCGTGCTGGGGGTGATCGCCCTGGGCTGTTCGGGGTTGTACTACAGCTTCAAGCGTTCGGGCTGGCTGTAACGCCAATCGCGGGGGAACCCGCGATTGAGGTCGATGCGCCTCTCAGATCGCGCGGCGGCCGGGCTGCTGGACGAAACGCAGCATCCATTCGCCCACCAGATCCCCCTGGTGTTCGGTGGCCAGGCTGGCCACCGCCTTCTCATAGACTTCATTGCCCAGCGACGCCTGCCGCGCGTCGAGCAATGCCCGGGAGTAGTCGTGGACGAACTCCGGGTGTCCCTGGAAGCACAGCACCTGGTCACGGATGTGGTAGGCGGCGTTCGGGCAGAAGTCGCTCGAGGCGATGACCGTGGCCCCTTCGGGCAGCTCGGTGACCTGGTCCTGGTGGCTGATCAGCAGGGTCAGCTCGGACACCTGCGGGTCCATCCACGGCGCATGGGCCGCCAGGCTGTAACGGTGCACGCCCACCCCCCAACCCTTGTCGGCGCGCTCGGCCTTGCCGCCGAGGGTCAGCGCCAGCAACTGGTGGCCGAAACACACGCCCAGCAGTTTCTCGCCACGTTCGTAGAGATTGAGCAGGTAGGCCTTGAGCGTCTGGATCCAGGGATCGTCGCCGAACGAGTCGGCCTTGCTGCCGGTCACCAGGTAGGCATCGAAGCGTTCGCCGTCCGGGGGGTAGTCGCCATTCATCACGTTGTACACATCGAATTCGGCCGCGATCGGCTGACGCGAAAACAGCTGCTCGAACATCCTGCCGTAGCCCTGGTACTGCGCGATCAACTCCGGTCGCAGGACATCGGTTTCAAGGATGCAGATGCGTAACGACATAGGGGTAGTCCTGAACGACATGTGGGTGGGATTTGCTGTAGAGACTGACGCGAAAGGGCCGTACAAGCAAGTAGGATATCCGGACGAACGGTAGGCCCTGTAACCCTTCGTAACCCCTGCCGCGCACTCGTCTAGCCTGAGCGTGCCAGCGGGGTGGCCAGTGGCCTTAAAGCCATGAGGAATCGACATGATAAATCTTAGAACAAAGGGTTCTGAATCAGGGATGACGCGGGCCCTACTGTTGGTTGTATATCCAGATGTACGCGGCAAGCAGGAACGGCGTGCCATCACGCCGCTGCGATCGACCCGACGCTAGACAAGGAAGCCAAGGGTTATTCAGGAATAACAACAAGAAGGCGGTCCGCCATGTTCAGACAATCCAAGGTACGCCAAGCCGGCCTCATACTCTTCGCCACGACGCTGCTGCTGATCCTGCCGAACCTCACCCGGCTCTTCGGCTGAACGCGGCAGTGGCATTTTCCGATTGCGCGCAGGTACTCTGCCGACCTTGATGGTTGGAGATCGCCCATGCGCCTGTGTCTTGCCCTGTTCTGCCTGCTACTCGCCCCGACATCGCCAGCGGCACAGCTGACGCTGGAACTGGGTGGGGATAGCCGGCACTGGAGCAGTGAACAGCTACTTGCCCATCCGCAGGCGCGGGATATCACCATCGAACAGGACGTGGCCTACAAGCGCACCTTGCATTACCGCGCCGTGCCTCTGGCGGTGCTGCTGCCGGGCGTGATCCCGAGCGATCACCTGCAGGCCGTGGCCCTCGATGGCTTCGCCGCCGAGATGCCCGCCGGGCCGCTGTTGCAGGCAGGCCCCGCGCAAGCCTGGCTGGCCATCGAGGACCCCAGCCACCCTTGGCCCGCGCTGAGCAAAGGCAAGCCAGGCGCAGGGCCGTTCTACCTGGTATGGACCCAACCGCAGGCCAGTGGTATTCGCCCGGAACAATGGCCGTATCAGATCGCCAGCATCCGCCGCCTGCCCCCGGTCGAGACACGCTTCCCCGCCCTGCTGCCCGACCCGGCCCTGGCCGAGAACGACCCGGTGCGCCAGGGTTTTGCCCTGTTTCAGCAGAACTGCCTGGCCTGCCATCGCCTCAATGGCGCCGGCGACGCGCACCTGGGCCCGGACCTGAACCTGCCGCACAACCCCACCGAGTATTTCCAGCCGGCCTTCCTGCGCCAGTACATTCGCGACCCGCAGAGCCTGCGGCGCTGGCAACAGGCGAAGATGCCCGGGTTTTCCAGCCAGGTGCTGGATGAGCCGGCGCTCGATGCCGTGCTGGCGTACCTGAAGCATATGGCGGGGCGCAAAGCGCACTAATGGCCTCGCAGGGCCTAGGCGATCGGCCTTTCCTGCTTGACGCCCCAGCCCTCGACTTCGCCGCCATAGGGTGACACGACCCGTTCGAAGGCCTGCTCGAAGGCGCCGATGCCGCCATGGGTGGCGTACATCACCTTGCTCAGTTCCAGGTGCCAGGCACCGTCGTCGCGCTCGCTCACCTGGGCGTTGAGCGATTCGCCACGAAATTGCCCCGCCGCCCTGCGGGCACCGGCCTCGCTGGGGAACACGGCATAGAACTCGATGGGGTGGATGCGGGTGAAATCGAAACCGCCAGCTTTCATCTGGCGCAGGACACTGCTGCTGATGTCGTCGTTCTGGCTGCTCATGAAACGTCCTCCTGCAAAGCAATGGATAGACTTTCCGTGCACAACGCACCTGCCTGGCACACAAGGAATGCCTGACAATACGAGCGGATTGCAAGACGCGATGAAAACGGCGGCGGCCCGCAGAGAAGGCCGGCGCCTGACTTGAGCGTAGCGCCTGCGTGGGCGCTACGCCAGAGACACCCGGTTCAGGGCGCTTCGCGAATGGTGGTGATGGTCACGCCGCTCTGTTCCTTGAGCCAACGTGCCGTGGGGGAAAAGCTACGGTCCTGGAAGTCGTTGAGGTCCAGTTCGTCCATGAGCGGAAACAGCCGCGAGCGGATCGCCCGGGCGGCATCCTCCTCGCTGGGGCATTGCTCGGCATTGAGCAGCAGCGTCTGCGGCTCGCCCTTCTGGTCGGCAAAGCTGACTTCCCATGCTTTCATCGATCGACCCTCGCTGGCGCAACGGTGAATGGAACGGCGTACTCACTTGACCATCGCGCCGGAATGAATGTTCAGCCACGTAGATGAAACCGCATGAAAAAAGCCCGCCGGTTCAGGGCGGGCTTCATGAGGCAGGCGGCGACCTTACTTCGGCGTGCCGTGGACGACACCGGCAGTGTTGTCCAGCAGGCTCTTGGTCGCGGTCTGGATATAGGCCTCGAGTTTCTTCAGCATTTCCGGCTGGTCCGGGCTTTCGATGAGTTCGGCCTTGAACTCGCGCCCCAACTGATAACGGTACATCCGCGGGGTCATGTCCTTGGACTCGATGAGGATGCGGTCGCCCTGCACCAGGCCAACGATCTGCTCACTGCCCGACGGCTTGATCATGCCCACGCCCTGGTCGCCCTCAGGCAGGTTGAGCAGGTCGCGGCCCCAGCACTGGTGACGGGCCTGGCCACCCAGGCGGCCCATGATGGTCGGCACGATGTCGACCTGGGTGCCCACGGTGTGGTTGACCGCGCCGAACTTCTCCTGGATACCCGGGGCGATCAGCAGCAACGGCACGTTGAAGCGGCCCAGGTCCAGCTCGGTGACCTGCTGGTGGTTGCCGAAGCCGTGGTCGCCGACGATGACGAACAGTGTGTCCTTGAAATACGGCTCCTTGCGGGCCTTCTCGAAGAACTGGCCCAGCGCCCAGTCGGAATAGCGCATGGCGGTCAGGTGCTCGTCCAGGCGCCCTTGCCCGGTGACCTTCTCCACCGGCAGGTCCTTGGGCAAGGCGTACGGCGTGTGGTTGGAGAGGGTCTGCAGCAGCGCGTAGATCGGCTTCTTGCCGTCATGTTTGGCCAGCTCCTCGTTACCACGGTCGAACATGTCCTGGTCGGACACGCCCCAGGTCGGGTCGGAGAACACCGGATTGACGAAGTCGTTGCGGCCGATGAAGGTGGTCATGCCCTGGTTGCCGAAGAACCCGGACTGGTTGTCCCAGGCGAAGTCGCCGTTGTAGACGTAGACATCGTCATAGTCACGGGCACTGAGCAACGCCGGCAGGCCGGACAGCTTGTGGCCGCCTTCGGGGGTCTGCATCAGGTATTCGAAGCCCGGCAGGTTGGGGAAGCAGGCCATGGTGGCGAACATGCCCTGGTGGGTATGGGTGCCGTTGGAGAAGAAGCGGTCGAACAGCAGCCCCTCCTTGGCCAGCTTGTCGAAGTACGGGGTGATGTTGTTCGGGCTGCCCAGGGCGCCCACCGAGTGGCCGGCGAAGCTTTCCATGAGGATGACCACGACGTTCTTGACCGCCAGGGTGTTCTTCTGCGGCGGCAGGAAGTCACGACGGATCGGTGCTTCGTCGGCATCGACCAGGGTGTCGTTGGCAGTCAGCAGTTGCTCGCGCACGGTCTGGGTGGCCAGCGGCTGGTCGAGTACCGGCTTCCAGATGTTGGCGCGGTCCTCGCCGAAGCGGCTCTTGGCGGCGTCGATCAGGGTCAGCGTACCGTTCAGGCCCAGCTGGTTGACGAAGTTCGAGTCGGTGGTGAAGGCATCGCCCCAACGCATTGGCGGGCCCTGGCGCAGGGTGCCACGTGCGGCGACCACGGCCACCAGCAGCACGACCATGAACACCGCCAGGCGGCCATACCATGGCGCGACCTTGCGGCTGCCGGCGGGCTGGACGCTTTGCTCGCCACGGGTCAGGCGATCAATGCCCTTGAACAGCAAGCTCAGCAGCCAGGTGCCGACCAGCCAGGCCAGCAGGTAACGGACCACCGGGAAGCCGTACCAGAGCATGCTCATGACGGTCTTGGGGTCTTCCTTGATGTACTGGAACACCAGGCCATTCAGGCGCTGGTGGAACTCGCGGTAGAAGTCCATCTCCATCAGGCCGAGGAACATCACCACGCTCGAGGCGATGGTCAGCCAGAAGCGGAACAGCCCACGGCGCGCCATCAGCCAGGGGCTGAGCAGCGCCAGCAGCAACGGGATGCTGATGTACACCACCACCCGCAGGTCGAAGCGCAGGCCATTGAAGAAGCCTTCGGCGACGGTCGAGTTCGGCGTGTCGCCGATCATGTCGCTGTTGTAGACCAGCAGCGCCAGGCGCACCAGGCTGAGCATCAGCATGATCACCAGGCCACTGAGCACTGTGTAGGCCAGGTGGGATTTCAGGGTCGGCGAGAACGAGCCTCGCACGCCCTGTTGCTTCAAGGCGTCCGTGTTAGCCATGAATGGAGAGGTCCTAGGATTGCGGTTTGCGGGAAGGCGAGATCGCCGACAGCCTGGTGGTCGGCCCCTCGAACGCGAGGTGGGACCAAGGCCGCATTGTGCGGCGCGGATTTTCAAAAATCGAGTGTGAAAATTTTGTCGAGAGCAGCCGGCCCTTACAAAGTTACACAGTTGGGATGAGCGGCTTCAGATCCGCACATTGCCCCGTGGCCCGGCAATCGCCCAGATGATCAGCCCCAGCACCGGCAGCAGCAGGATCAGCAGGATCCACAGCACCTTGATGCCGACCTCGGCGCCGCTCTTGAGCACATTGAGAATGGCCCAGATATCCAGGGCCAGGATGATCAGGCCGACCAGGCTGTTGAAGGTGGACCCCATGGCGCCGCTCCCGCACGATAAATGTGTTCAACAGCATAGCGGGCTATGGCCTCGATAGAAGGGAATCCTTGGCCCGGCGCACAGGTCAGTGGATAAACTGCTGTCATTCACTGCTCCGAGGTTCACATGCCCCCCGCCCACACCCAAAGTGTCGCTCCCGACTCAATGCTCAGCGCCTGGCGACAACAGGCCCGGGAAACGCCCTGGCTCAGCGCCGGCCTGGCCCTGAGCCTGCTGGCCGTCGCCGCGCTGTTGCTGGCGAGCCTGTGGAACGCGGTCAACGGCGACCACGCCGACAACCTGCACCTGGCCCTGCTCGGCGGGTTGTCGGGCTTCGGCGCCACCGCCCTGGGCGCTGTGCTGGCGGTGATCCTGCGCGACGTCAACGCCCGCACCCAGGATGTGATGCTGGGCTTTGCCGCCGGCATGATGCTCGCCGCCAGTTCGTTCTCGCTGATCCTGCCGGGCCTGGACGCCGCCCGCGAAATCACCGGCAACGGCCCGGCGGCGGCCTTCACCGTGGTCCTGGGCATGGGCCTCGGGGTGCTGCTGATGCTGGGCCTTGACCGCTTTACCCCGCACGAGCATGAAAGCACCGGCCCTTGTGGCCCGCAGGCCGAGCGGGTCAACCGGGTGTGGCTGTTCGTGCTGGCCATCACCCTGCACAACCTGCCCGAGGGCATGGCCATCGGTGTGAGCTTCGCCAACGGCGACATGAACATCGGCCTGCCGCTGACCAGCGCCATCGCTATCCAGGACATTCCCGAAGGCCTGGCCGTGGCCCTGGCCCTGCGCGCCACGGGGCTTTCGAACTTCAAGGCGATGATGGTGGCGATCGGCTCGGGCCTGATGGAGCCGCTGGGCGCGGTGATCGGCCTGGGCATTTCCACTGGCTTCGCCTTGGCCTACCCGATCAGCATGGGCCTGGCGGCGGGGGCGATGATCTTCGTGGTGTCCCACGAGGTGATTCCGGAGACCCACCGCAACGGGCACCAGACCGCAGCGACGCTGGGGCTGATGGGCGGGTTCGCGGTGATGATGTTTCTTGATACCGCGTTGGGTTGAGGCACACATCCTCCGGCCGTCCGCAATCCCTGTAGGAGCGGCCTTGTGTCGCGAAAGGGCTGCGAAGCAGCCCCGGCGATATCAGCTTGATACACGAATCCTCGGGGCGCTTCGCACCCCTTTCGCGACACAAGGCCGCTCCTACAGGGGAAGGTGCAAAATTCGTTGCTTAGACGTGCACCGCCACCTTCAGCGCCTCCAGCGCCGGCTCCACCTTGATGCCGACTGCCTCACCCAACTCCAGCACACGGGCCAGGTCGTTCTGCCCCACCATCACCATTTGCAGCTCGTCATCGAGCAACTGGCTGAAATTCAGCAGCACGTAGCCCCCGGCTTCCTTGTTCAACGCGCCCATCTGCACCTGGATGCGGTTGAGCGCGGTCAGCGCCTCGGTGCGCGCCAGCTGCTTGGGCTTGAGGGTGAACGGCACGCTCTTGTCGAACGAGTCGCTGATCTGCTGGAACAGGTCCTGGTAGCTGTCGGCCTGGAACAGCACGGTGTCGGGCAGGCTGCCGACCACCACCCATTCGCCCAGCGGGAACGGGAAGGTGTCGTCGTAGTTGATGTCCGGGTTGGCGGAGAGGAAGGCGGCGGGGTCGGCGTAGGCCTGGGCGGCCTCGGCGGCGATGCGCTCGATGTCCTCATCGCGCATACAGCCGGCGCCGATGAGGCGGATGAGTTCGAGCAACTGGTCTTTCATGGGGGGCCCTGCGGGTTGGCGTGAAAGGCGCCAAGGATAGCCGCAAACGCCCCCGAAGGGTTAGCCGGCCTTCGCCTCCAGGCGTGCGGCGGCATCCACCGCGCCCATGGTGCGCGCAGCCGTCAGCGCGGTGGCGCCGGCCGCGTCACGCCGTGTCGGATCGGCCCCCTGGGCCAGCAGGTAGTCGATGATCTCCAGGCGGTTGAACATCGCCGCCAGCATCAGCGCGGTGCGGCCGTCCGCGGCGGCGGCATCCACCGGCACGCCGTGCTCGAGCAGCAGGCGGATCATGGCCAGATCGCCCTTGAAGGCAGCGCCGGCAATCGGCAACTGGCCGTTGTCATTGGCAATCAACGGATCGGCGCCATGGGCCAGCAGCACCCGCACGGCGTCGTGGTGGCCATGGTAGCTGGCCAGCATCAACAAGGTGTCGCCCTTGTGGTTGCGCAGGTCGGCGGGCAGGCCTCCGTCAAGCAAGCGGCCGAGCATCGTCGCGTCGCCGCGGCGGGCGCGCTCGAAGACCTCGTCGGCGAAGGCCGCGGTTTCTTCGGCGGTCATGGTGGCGGGCTGGTGATCGGACATCGGGAACCTCCTGGCATCTGGCAATGGGCCAAGTGTCCATCAGGCAGCGGCGAGCGGTCCAAGGTTCAGATTCTATCGGCGGCACAGAGCCAGGCTATGACCATGGCCAGACCATGACCGTGCAAAATGCACTGTGCAAAATGCACGGGCGTGCAGATTGCAATGCACAACCTTGAGCAAACAAATTTAACTCATTGATTTAAAAGGATTTTATCCAAATAAAAGGCTGGCACGGTCACTGCAATCATCAACTCAAGTCTGCCAGTACAACAGTCAGGAGTTGATATGGACCTCATCCAGGAAAAATTCGCCTCGGTCTTCGCCGCCTACCAGGTCACCACTCAGCCGCGTCCGGACGGTGGTGTCCTGCTGACCCTGCGCGCCAGCGACGGCGTGGTGACCCGCCGCGTGCTGACCTACGCGCAACTGCACAGTGCCGAGCAATTGTCCTGGGCGATCAGCGCCATCCGCCGCGACCTGGCCGGGCAGCCAAGCGAGCTGCCGGTAATCTCGATGCTGCAGAGCCAGCAGCGCTTCGCCCTGCCGACCTACCGCTGATCGCGCAACCCTCTTCGCGGGGCACGCTTGCGCTCACCCAAGGACAGCGTGAGCACAGGCGGCCCCGCGAGCCAATTCCTTTAGAATTCGTCGAGTCCGGCAAATTGTCGGGCCGTGGCATCGCCGGTGAACCGCGGCTGCACCGCCGAGTCACTGGCGAACAGACGCAGGGCCAGGCAGAACGGCGTGGCGCCCAGGTCCAGCCAGCGGCGCGTGCCGGCCGGCACCACCAGCACATCATCCTTCTCGCACAGCACGGCGTACACCGCATCCCCCAGGCGCAGGCTGACCTGGACGCGCCCGCTGATCAGCGCGAACACTTCCTCGCCGTCATGCACATGCTCGTCGCGCAGGTCAGCCTGGCTCGGGTCGACGCCATCGCGGCTGAGCACGCCGAACACCCGGCTGCCATGGGCAGTCATCAACTGGTCGAGTGGCCCACGGCACGCGGCGACCACCTCATCCTGGCTGCTGCCCGGGCGCAGTCGCGCGCCAGACTGCCAGCGGCCGAAGCGCACGCCCTGCTCGGCCAGGGTCGCGGCGATGTCGTCGTGGTGGGTCAGCACCTTGTGCGGCAGTTCCGGGCTGGACGGGTCGAATACGCTGAGGATGCTCATCAGGGGTGGTTCCTGCTGTCTTTGAGTCGGAAGGCAATGATAACGGCTGCCGCGAGCGCCGCGACGCTGGCCATACCAAAGGTGAAGTGCGGGCCCAGCAATTTCCAGCTGTAGCCCGAGTACAGGGCGCCCAACGCGCCGCCGGTGCCCGAGAGCGCCGCGTACAACGCCTGGCCCTGGCCCTGCTGGCGGGCGCCGAAACTGGCCTGGACGAAGGCGATGGCCGCGGCGTGGAAGCAGCCGAACGTGGCCGCGTGCAGCACCTGGGCGAACACCAGCACTGCCGGGATATCCGCCAGGTTGCCCAGCAGCAACCAGCGCAAGGCGGCCAGCACAAAGCTGGCCAGAAGCACCTTGCGCACGGAAAAACGGGCAAAGATCCGGCTCATGGCCATGAACACCAGTACCTCGGCCACCACTCCGAGCGCCCACAGCAGACCGATGGCACCACGGCTGTAGCCCAGGTGCTCCAGGTGCAGGGTGAGGAAGGTGTAGTACGGCCCGTGGCTGAGCTGCATGAGGGCCACGCACACATAGAAGGCCAGCACGCCGGGTGCCCGCACCTGCGCGAGGAAGCCCCCTGCCCCGCGCCGCTCGGTCTGCTCCACGGGTTGCGCGTTGGGCACCCAGAGGCTGGCGGCGACAATCCCGGCCATGATCGCCACCAGCGCCACCGGGTAGATGTCCAGACTCAGCCATTCGAACAGGCGCCCAAGCCCGACCACCGCGAGGATGAAACCGATCGAGCCCCATAACCGCACCTGGCTGTAACGCGCGGTCTGGCCATGCAAGTGGGCCAGGGTGATCACCTCGAACTGCGGCAGCACCGCATGCCAGAAGAACGCGTGCAGGGCCATGACCATCGCCAGCCAGGCATAGCTCTTGGCGAAGAAGATCAGCGAAAAGGTCGCCAGTGTCGCCAGCGCGCCCAGGCGCACGATCAGCAGGCGCTGGCCGCTGCGGTCGCCCAGCCAGCCCCACAGGTTGGGAGCGATGCAGCGCATCAACATGGGGATGGCCACCAGCTCGCCGATGCGTGCAGGGGAGAAACCCAGGTGGTCGAAATAAAGGGCCAGGAACGGCGCAGTGGAACCGAGCAGGGCGAAGTAGAAGAGGTAGAAGCTGGAGAGGCGCCAGTAGGGGATCGGGGGCATGCTTCAACCCTGTGGGGGCGCTGCGCACCCCTTTCGCGACACAAGGCCGCACCCACAGGATCCGCATGCATCCTGTGGGTGCGGCCTTGTATCGCGATGGGCCGCCACGCGGCCCCAGGAGGAGTCGATCAACGCAAGACCGGCGTATCTACCCGAACATCGGCATTCTGCGCCCGGTGGCGCAGCAGGTGGTCCATCAAGGCGATGGCCATCATCGCCTCGGCGATCGGCGTGGCGCGGATGCCCACGCACGGGTCGTGACGGCCCTTGGTAATCACCTCGACCGGGTTGCCGTCGACGTCGATCGAGCGGCCCGGGGTGGTGATGCTCGAGGTCGGCTTGAGCGCCAGGTGGGCGACGATCGGCTGGCCCGAAGAGATACCGCCGAGGATGCCGCCGGCATTGTTGCTGAGGAAGCCCTCCGGGGTCAGTTCGTCACGGTGCTCGGTGCCACGCTGGGCGACGCTGGCAAAGCCGGCGCCGATTTCCACGCCCTTGACCGCGTTGATGCTCATCAGCGCATGGGCAAGCTCCGCGTCGAGGCGGTCGAAGATCGGCTCGCCCAGGCCCGGCATCACGCCTTCGGCGACCACGGTGATCTTCGCTCCCACCGAGTCCTGGTCACGGCGCAGCTGGTCCATGTAGGCCTCGAGCTCCGGCACCTTGTCCGGGTCGGGGCTGAAGAAAGCGTTCTGCTCGACCGAGTCCCAGGTCTTGAACGGGATCTCGATCGGGCCGAGCTGGCTCATGTAGCCGCGCACGCGGATGCCCTGGGTGGCCAGGTACTTCTTGGCGATGGCGCCAGCCGCCACACGCATCGCGGTTTCGCGCGCCGAGCTGCGGCCACCGCCGCGGTAGTCGCGGATACCGTACTTGTGGTGGTAGGTGTAGTCGGCGTGGGCCGGGCGGAAGAGGTCCTTGATCGCCGAATAGTCCTTGGACTTCTGGTCGGTGTTGCGAATCAGAAGCCCGATCGAGCAACCGGTGGTGCGGCCTTCGAATACGCCGGAGAGGATCTCCACTTCGTCCGGCTCCTGACGCTGGGTGGTGTGCCGGCTGGTGCCGGGCTTGCGCCGGTCGAGGTCGTGCTGCAGGTCGGCGAGCGAGATTTCCAGGCCTGGCGGGCAGCCGTCGACAATGGCGACCAACGCCGGACCATGGCTCTCGCCAGCGGTGGTGACAGTGAACAGCTTGCCGTAGGTATTGCCGGACATGGACGCTCCGCGAATCTGCCTGAAGTGGTCGAAACCGGCAGTATACGGAAAACAGCGGGGATTTGGGGGTCGTGCTTGCCCGGCGACGAGCCCCGCGAACCTTCAGCTTGGCCCAAGGTCGAAACATCAACTTCCCATGTAGTCCCCCATCCATGAAGTCGCGCCTCGCCGCCCTGCTCCTGCTGTTCTGCGCCAGCCTCGCCCAGGCAGCCCCCACCGTGCTGCAACGCCCCATCGACCTGGACACCGGCCAGGGCGTGCTGCATGGCAGCCTGCTGCTGCCGCAACAAGCCATCCCACCGCCGGTGGTGCTGATCATCGCCGGCTCCGGCCCTACCGACCGCGATGGCAACAACCCCGCCTCCGGACGCATCGACAACCTCAAGCGCCTGGCCCTGTTTCTGGCCGGCGAGCACATCGCCAGCGTGCGCTTCGACAAGCGTGGCGTGGCCGCCAGCCAGCCGGCCACGCCCGACGAGCGCGACCTCAGCGTCGAACGCTATGTCGCCGATGTGGTGGCCTGGGGGCGCGCGTTGCGCCAGGACCCGCGCTTCGGCCCACTGATCCTGGTCGGCCACAGCGAAGGCGCGCTGATCGCCAGCCTGGCCGCCGAGCAGGCCGGCGCCAGCGCGGTGATCACCTTGGCCGGCAGCGGCCGGCCGGTGGCTGATGTGCTGCGCGAACAACTGGCCCTGCGCCTGCCCCCGGCGCAACTGGCCGGGGGCGTGGCGCTGATCGACCGGTTACAGGCCGGGCAGACCAGCCTCGACGTGCCCGCTCCGCTGCGTCAGGTGTTCCGCCCCAGCGTGCAGCCGTACCTGATCACCCTGCTGCATCAGGACCCGGCGGCGGCGTTCGCCCGGCTCAAGGTGCCCGCGCTGATCGTCCAGGGCCGCAACGACATCCAGGTGGAGGTGGCCGACGCCGAGCGCCTCAAGGCCGCCAAGCCCGACGCCCAACTGGCGCTGATCGACGGCATGAACCACATGCTGCGCATCAGCCCTCGGGAGATGGGCCAGCAGCGGGACAGCTACCGCAATCCTGAATTACCGCTGGCCCGAGAGCTGGGAGAGCGCATCGTCCTGTTCATCCACGGGCTGCCGCAGGCCTGAAAGCACCCTCAGGTATTGGCTTGGCCTGCCGATAACGCGGCTAAGAAGGCAGTGATCCGGGGCATGCGCGCCCGAATCGCGGGCAAGCCCACATCTGCGATGTCCTTGCAGGTACTGGCACCCGGCCGCCGTGCACCTGAGGATTACCTGATGACCGATGCCCCCGCCGCCGAGGCGACCGAAGAACAAGCCCCGGAAAGCGCCCCGCTGCCCTGGGCGGAGCTTGCCGCCGAGCACTTCCAGTTGCTGCGCCTGGCGCCGCTGCCGACCGACCGCAACAGCGGCGCCCGCCCCCTGCGATTTGTCCAGTTCGGCTACGCCGAGCGCCACGACAAGGCCCACAGCCTGCTGCGCATGGAAATCCGCCTGCCGGGGCAGAAGGTGCGCAAGGAGCAGAACCAGCTGGACATCCGCGTCGACCATGAAACGCGTACAGTGCGCATCGGCGACCCGGCCGGCCTGCAGCTGGAGCCGCTGAACCGTGGCCTTGGCCGCTACCTGCTGGCGCAGGGGGTGCAGTGGCTGCAGCAGCGTTGCTCGCACTATCAGGTCGAGGGTATGAGCTTGCCGAACAAGGACGCTCTGAACGAAGACACCCGCCTGCGCCGCGACCGCGTGCTGAGCAGTGTCGGCCTGGCGGTGGAGTACACCGACGGCCAACTGCTCAAGGGGCGCTTGGTGGAAACGCCAGTGGGCCAGCTCAAGGGCGGCTGGAACACCGAGAAGGTCCAGCGCGTGGACAATCTCGAGGCCGCCGGCATGCTGCAGCAAGCCGAGCAGAACCTGATGGAGAAGGAAGCCCAGTTACGCGAACGTGACGAGCGCGTGGCCAAGTACCGCCGCGAGGACAGCGGCCTGCGCTTTACCATCACTTGCCTGGTGGCGTTCGCGGTGTTCCAGGCCGGGTTGCTGATCTGGATCGCTACCCGCTGACCCGCACCACGCGATCCCTTGCGTCGCGAAAGGGCCGCAAAGCGGCCCCAGCAATCTTTGCATCAACACTGAATCCTGGGGCTGCTACGCTGCCGCTTTCGCGACGCAAGGCCGCTCCAGGGGCGGTGTGAATTCGTCAGACCCGCGCCTTGAACAGCTCCTGATGCTGCCTGCACTGTTCGGCCGTCAGCATGAACACCCCGTGCCCACCGCGCTCGAACTCCAGCCAGGCGAAGTCCACCTCGGGATAGAGCGACTCGACATGCACCTGGCTGTTGCCCACTTCGACGATCATCAGGCCCTTGTCGGTCAAGTGGTCGGCCGCCTCGGCCAGCATGCGCCGCACCAGGTCCAGGCCATCGTTGCCGCAGGCCAGGCCCAGCTCGGGCTCGTGGTGGTACTCGGCCGGCATGTCGCCGAAATCCTCGGCATCGACATACGGCGGATTGGACAGGATCAGATCGAAGCGTTGCCCCGGCAGGCCGGCGAAACCATCGCCCTGCACGGTGTATACCCGCTCATCGAGGCCATGGCGCTCGATGTTCTGGTTAGCCACCTCCAGCGCGTCAAAGGACAGGTCGGCCAACACCACCTCGGCGTCCTGGAACACCTCGGCGGCGACGATGCCGATGCAGCCGGAGCCGGTGCACAGGTCGAGGATGCGCGCAGGCTCCGCAGCCAGCCACGGCTCAAAGCGTTTCTCGATCAATTCGCCGATGGGCGAGCGCGGTACCAGCACCCGCTCGTCGACGATGAACGACATGCCGCAGAACCAGGCCTCGCCCAGCAAGTAGGCGGTGGGCACGCGCTCTTCGATACGGCGCTTGAGCAGGTGCTGCAGGCGTACCGTTTCGTCATCCTCCAGCGCGCAGTCCAGGTAGCTGTCGGCCACCTCCCAGGGTAGGTGCACCGCGCCGAGCACCAGCAGGCGGGCTTCGTCCCAGGCGTTGTCGGCACCGTGGCCGAAGAACAGCTCATGCTCATGGAAGCGGCTGACCGCCCAGCGGATATGGTCGCGCAGGGTGCGCAGGCGGGATGTGATCACGAGGTACTCCTTTTCAGACAGGACAAAAGTCTAACAGCCCACACCACACATTTGTTTCCTCCGATGGCCAAACCGATAGCCACAAGCCAGCAACCACGCTGCCTGCGCTGTCAACCATTCACATTGGCGTCAAGGCAAGGGAGAATAGGAGCACAAAAGCCCTACCCAAGGAGCCCTTGATGTCCGTTCCAACCACGATGTTCCGCCTCACTGGCCGCGACTACCCGCCGGCCAAGCTGGGCCAAGCCAGCCTGATCGTCATCGACGCGCAGAAGGAATACCTGAGCGGTCCGCTGGCGCTGTCGGGCATGGACGAGGCCGTGGCGAACATTGCCAGGTTGCTCGATGCCGCCCGCAAGGCCGGCCGCCCGATCATCCACGTGCGCCACCTCGGCACCGTCGGCGGTCGCTTCGACCCCCAGGGCCCGGCGGGCGAGTTCATCCCGGGCCTGGAGCCGCGCGCCGGTGAGATCGTCATCGAAAAGCGCATGCCCAACGCCTTCAAGAACACCAAGCTGCACGAAACGCTGCAGGAGCTCGGCCACCTCGACCTGATCGTCTGCGGTTTCATGAGCCACTCCAGCGTCAGCACCACCGTGCGCCGCGCCAAGGACTATGGTTATCGCTGCACCCTGGTGGAAGACGCCTCGGCGACCCGCGACCTGGCCCTGAAGGACACCGTGATCCCCGCCGCGCAGATCCACCAGTGCGAAATGGCCGTGATGGCCGACAATTTCGCCTGCGTCGCCCCCACCGCCAGCCTGGTCTGAACCACGACCGCCCGGCGGACGGGCGGAACCCCAAGGTGACTCGCAGGTCGAAATCCGGATCAGCTCTACCAGATCCTGAGGAATTCGAATGAAGCTCAAAGGCAGTTTCGATGCCAAGCGCCTGCGCCAGCGCGAGCCGAGCAACTGGGGCGCGCGGGTTGCCGCCGCCCTATCCGTGCTGCTGGCCACCCTGGGCATACTGCTCGCCATGGCCGGCTTCGCCGGCCTGCTGGGCAATTACGCCGCGCTGGCCGAGCTCAATGCCAACCGCCCACTGTCGGCGATTCTCGTCGTGGTCGGGTTGCTGCTGCTGTGGATCGGCGTTCGTGTCTGGCGACGCAGCCGCATCCGCCTGCGCCGTGGCCGCGAGTTGAACCTGTCGCCGCACCTGATGAAGAAGCACGACTGACACACTCACACCTCCCCTGTAGGCGCAGCCTTGTGCTCCTGCACATAACAGCGCACAGCTCAAGGCTTCACTCCGACGCACAGTCGCGTAAACTACGCCGCCCACGTGGAGGCACCATGCAAGACGACGACTTTTCCCTCTTCCGCAGCCAAGTGCAGGGCGTCAAGCCGATCAAGCACGACCGCGCCGAAGTCGGCAAACCCAAGGCCGACCGCAAGCAGCTGGCCGGTCTGCGCCAGGCGGCGACCGTCCGCAGCGACCAGCCGCTGGTGATTGATGGCCTGTCCGACCAGTTCGTCATCGACGTTGGCGCCGAGGATGAACTGATGTGGCGCCGTGACGGCGTCCAGGAAACCCAGATCCGCAAGCTCAAGCTCGGCCAGATCGCCTTCGAGGGCAGCCTCGACTTGCATGGCATGAGCGTCGAGAGGGCCCGCGAGACACTTTGGGACTTCATCGCCGAGGCGACCAAGCTCGAAGTGCGCTGCGTGCGCGTCACCCACGGCAAGGCCGCGCGCCTGGACGGCAAGCGCCCGATGATCAAGAGCCACGTCAACACCTGGCTGCGCCAGCACCCACAGGTGCTCGGCTTCGCCTCATGCCAGGCCCGCCACGGCGGTACCGGCGCGGTGTACGTGATGCTCAAGCGAACCATGCTCGAAGGCCGCGACGAGTGACATCGCGCTTGCAGCGCCGCCGTCGCCGCCGTACCCTTCGTCTTTGCGAAATTTTCCACAGGTAGATCCATGTCCCTGGAACAAAACTACACCGCGATCCTCAGCCAGATCGGCGAGGACGTCTCCCGCGAGGGCCTGCTCGACACGCCCAAGCGGGCCGCAAAGGCCATGAAATACCTTTGCCGCGGTTATGAGCAAACCCTGGAAGAAGTGACCAACGGCGCGTTGTTCACCTCCGACAACAGCGAAATGGTGCTGGTCCGGGATATCGAGCTGTACTCGATGTGCGAACACCACATGCTGCCGTTCATCGGCAAGGCCCACGTGGCCTACCTGCCCAAGGGCAAGGTGCTGGGCCTGTCCAAGGTGGCGCGGATCGTCGACATGTACGCCCGTCGCCTGCAGATCCAGGAAAACCTCAGCCGCCAGATCGCCGAGGCCGTGCAGCAGGTGACCGGCGCCGCGGGCGTGGCGGTGGTCATCGAGGCCAAGCACATGTGCATGATGATGCGCGGTGTCGAAAAGCAGAACTCGACCATGCTCACCTCGGTGATGCTCGGCGAGTTCCGCGAGAACGCCTCCACCCGTAGCGAGTTCCTCAGCCTGATCAAGTGATCGGCCTGTGTTCCGAGCCGACCCCATGGGGTCGGCTTTTTCATTTCAGGAGTTGCCCATGATCGTCAAAGCCCTGCGAGTCGGCCTCGGCCAGCTAATCGTGTTCGGCGACTGGATCAGTCGCCCGGCGAAAAAACAGCGCGATGCCGCGGCCCAGGCCCAGGTCGAGCAGCAGGCCAAGGACCTGGCGCTGTACCAGTTCCACGCCTGCCCGTTCTGCGTGAAGACCCGTCGCACCCTGCACCGCCTGAACGTACCGGTGGCACTGCGCGATGCCAAGAATGACCCGCAGCACCGCCAGGCGCTGCTCGAAGGCGGCGGCCGGGTGAAGGTACCGTGCCTGCGGATCGAGGAGGACGGCAAGGTGACCTGGATGTATGAGTCCAAGGACATCATTGCCTATCTGGACAAACGCTTCGCGGCGGCCTGACCGCTCCTACACAGGGTGCAATGAGGCCGGTCAATCCACCATAGGCACATGCCGTGGATGACTGGCCACCCGAGCCAGCCAGGCCTGCACGGCCGGGTAACCCGCCAGGTCAAAGCCCCCCTGATGCGCCACATGAGTGTAGGCGTACAACGCTACATCGGCGATGGAGTACTGTTCGCCGACCAGGTAAGGCGTCATTTCCAGCTGTTTGTTCATCACCTTGAGCGCCTTGTAGCCGCCCTTGTGCAGCCCCCTGTACTCCTCCAGGCGCTCGTCGGGCAAGCCCAGGTAGAACTGGATGAAGCGCGCCACGACAATGTACGGCTCGTGGCTGTACTGCTCGAAGAACTGCCACTGCAGGACCTGGGTACGCAAGCGTGGCTCGCTGGGCAGGAACTCGCTGCCATCGGCCAGGTAGTTGAGAATCGCGTTGGACTCCCACAAGCACGTGCCGTCCTCGAGCTTGAGCACCGGCACCTTGCCGTTGGGGTTCATGGCCAGGAACGCGGGGGTTTCGGTCTCGCCCTTGAGAATATCCACCGGGTGCCACTCATACGGACGGTCGAGCAGGCTCAGCATCAGCTTGACCTTGTAGCAGTTGCCCGACTGGTAATCCCCATACACCTTGTACATCGCCCCTCCCCATTCACGCAGTTGCGCAGTAATACCCCATAGTTGGCGACTGTACGGCTAAATGCAATGCCTGCTGTATGGCAAGGATCACGCCATTGCACGGTAGCCTGAAAAAACTGCTTACACCTGCACAAGGAATTCCCCATGACCGATGCCACCTCCGCGCGCCTGCGGCCGCTGGCGGACAGCTCCCCATCGGCGGTCGTCGCCGGCTTCATCGCCATGCTCACCGGCTATACCAGCTCGCTCGTGCTGATGTTCCAGGCCGGCCAGGCCGCCGGCCTGACCAGCGCGCAGATCTCGTCGTGGATCTGGGCCCTGTCGATCGGCATGGCGGTGTGCAGCATCGGCCTGTCGCTGCGCTACCGTACCCCGGTCACCGTGGCCTGGTCGACACCCGGCGCGGCGCTGCTGATCACCAGCCTCGGTGGCGTCACCTACGGCGAGGCCATCGGCGCCTATATCACCTGCGCCGTGCTGGTGCTGATATGCGGCCTGACCGGCAGTTTCGAGCGCCTGGTGCGGCGCATCCCCGCCTCGCTCGCCTCGGCCCTGCTGGCCGGCATCCTGTTCAAGATCGGCAGCGAAATCTTCGTCGCCGCCCAGCATCGCACGGTGCTGGTGCTGGGCATGTTCTTCAGCTACCTGCTGGTCAAGCGCCTGTCACCGCGCTACTGCGTGCTGGCCGCGCTGCTGGTCGGCACGGCGCTGTCCGGCACCCTGGGGCTGCTGGACTTCAGCGGCTTCCAGCTGGAGATCGCCACTCCGGTGTGGACCACGCCGAGCTTCTCGCTGGCGGCGACCATCAGTATCGGCATCCCACTGTTCGTGGTGGCCATGACCTCACAGAACATGCCCGGCGTCGCCGTGCTGCGCGCCGACGGCTACCAGGTGCCGGCCTCGCCGCTGATCTCGGCCACCGGGTTCGCCTCGCTGCTGCTGGCGCCGTTCGGCTCCCACGGCATCAACCTGGCGGCGATCAGCGCGGCGATCTGCACCGGGCCGCATGCCCATGAAGACCCGGCCAAGCGCTACACGGCGGCGGTGTGGTGCGGGATCTTCTACGGCATCGCCGGCACCTTCGGCGCGACCCTGGCGGCGCTGTTCGGCGCCCTGCCCAAGGAACTGGTGCTGTCGATCGCCGCCCTGGCGCTGTTCGGCTCGATCATGAACGGCCTGAGCGTGGCCATGGGCGAGGCGCGCGAGCGCGAGGCGGCGCTGATCACCTTCATGGTCACGGCGTCGGGGTTCACCCTGTTCTCGATCGGCTCGGCGTTCTGGGGAATCGTGGCGGGGGTGCTGACCTTGCTGATCCTCAGTCCGCGCAGGGGCTGACAACGCTATCGCGGGGCAAGCCCGCTCCCACGCCCAGCCCCCGTGAGCGGGCATGCGTGGGAGCGGGCTTGCCCCGCGATTGGGCCGCCACAGCCAATCACAGGCGAAAGTGCCCCACCATCCCCTTCAGGTCACTGCCCAGCTGCGCCAGCTCGACGCTTGAGCGGGCATTGTCCTGCATCGCCAGCGCCGCCTGGTCGGCGCTGCCACGGATCTGGGTGACGCTGCGGCTGATTTCCTCCGCCACCGAACTTTGCTGCTCGGCCGCCGCAGCAATCTGCTGGTTCATCTGCTGGATCAACGACACCGCCGCGGCGATGCTGCCCAGGGCGCTCTCGGTCTGCAGCGTGTCGGCCACCGCCAGGCGCACCAGCTCGGTGCTGCCACGGATCTGCGTCACCGACTGCTGGGCGTTGCCGCGCAGGCTGGCGACCAGCCGTTCGATCTCCTCGGTGGACTGCTGGGTACGCCGGGCCAGCGCGCGCACTTCATCGGCCACCACGGCGAAGCCACGGCCCTGCTCGCCGGCGCGGGCTGCCTCGATCGCCGCGTTGAGCGCCAGCAGGTTGGTCTGTTCAGCCACGCTCTTGATCACCTCCAGCACATCACCGATGGTATGGATCTCGGCGCTGAGACTGTCGATGCCGCTGCTGGCAGTCTCGGCCGCCACCGCCAGTTGCTCGATGCGCAGCATGCTCTGGCGTACCACCTGCTGCCCCGACTCGACCTTGTCGTCGGCATCCTGGGCCGCCTGGGCCGCCTGCTCGGCGTTGCGCGCCACATCGTGAACCGTCGCGGTCATCTGCTGCATGGCGGTGGCCACCTGCTCGGTCTCGTCCTTCTGGCTGCCCACTTCGCGGTTGGTCTGCTCGGTCACCGCCGACAAGGCCTGGGCGCTGCCGGCCAACTGATCGATACCCTGCTGCAGGCCACTGACGATGCCCGACAGCCCCTCGGCCATCTGCTGCATGGCCTGCAGCAGTTGACCGACCTCGTCGGCACGCGGCGGCTCAGCCTCGATACCCAACTCGCCTGCGGCAATGCGCCGGGCACGGCTGATCACCCGCTTGAGCGGCGCGACCACGGCACGGGTGATCAACCAGGCCGCCAGCACGCCTACCAGCAGAGCCAGGGCCGTGGCCGCGGCGATGGCCACGGTGTTGCGCGCAAGCTCCGCCTGCATGGCCTGCTCCTGGGCGGCGTAGGCCTGGTCGACTCGCGTGGTGACCTGCTCGGCCCGGGCCTGCAACTGATCCTTGATCCCCCGCTCCTGGCCCAGCAGGTCGGTGTACTCGTTGAGTTTTTCGGAAAAACTCGCGATATGCCCGGCCACTTCGCCCAGCACGCTCTGGTAGCCGGCGTCGGTGACCGCCGACTTGAGCTGCTCCACCAGGCCGGCCGCCTCCACCGTCTGGGCGATGCGCCCCTCGGCAACGGCCTCGCCGCCCTTGCGGCTCTGCTCCAGGCGTACCCGGGCCTCGTCCATGGCCTGCAGCATCAGCCGCGACACCTGCGCCACCTGCCCGGCCTGCTCGAGGAACTCACCGCCCTGCTGCCCCTGGGACTGCTTGAGGGTATAGGTGCCATCGTCGGCCAATCCGGCCTGTAGCACATCGAGGTTGTTGGCCACGCTCGACACCGACCAGCTGGCCATGTCCAGCGCCAGCTCCTTGGCCTGCACGGCCTGGACGAACTGATCGAAGGCCTGCCCGTAGGCGTTAAGGTCGGCCTCGGCCCAAGACAGCGCCGGCACCGCGCGGGCCCGCTCCACCAGCCCCTGCAGGCCAGTACGCAGGGCATCGGCCTCCTTGACGTCCGAGCGCAGGGCGAAGGCCTGTTCGTGCTGGCGCAGCTTTAACAGGTCAGTGTTGAACTGGGCCATCTGCCGCAGCCCCTCGAAGCGCTGGCCGACGTTGCCCAGGGCGTACACACCGATGGCGGCCACCACCAGGGTGAGCAGCAACACCAGGGCGAAACCCAGGCCCAGCTTGCGCGCCATGCCCAGGTTGGCCAATACACCGTGCTTGGTCGCCGTCATCACCGCCCTCCTCGCCTTTTGGCCCTCTGCCAACGGCAAGAGTGACAATGGCGCCGACCTCGTCACAAGGGGCGGGCGCGCGAATGGTGTCATTTAGCTATGAGCGTGTCGCTTTCAGACTGCCGGAGGTCGCCCCGCATGCCGGAAGAACGCCTGGGCCCGGGAATCCTGTCCATAGGCGACATTGATCCGCAGCCAGTCACTGGCCCGCCCCTGCGGATCGAAGGCGCTGCCCGGGGTGAGCAGCACCGCATGCTCCATCGCCAATCGCTCCAGCTCGGCAAAGTCGCGCCCAGGCACCCGGGCCCATACGAACATGCCGCCTACCGGCTCGCAAAACACCTCCCAGCCGCAGGCCTCCAGCTGCCCCAGGGTCCTGGCCCGGTGCTGACCCAAGCGCAATCGCAGACGCTGCACGCTCTTGCGGTAGCCGCCATTGGCGAGCATCTGCCCGACCACCTGCTCGGCGAAGCGCGAGGTGCCAATGCCAGCCACCATCTTCAGTTCGGCCAGGCGGGCGATCAATGGCGGGTCGGCCACCAGGTAGCCGACCCGCAACGAACTGCTGAGAGTCTTGGAAAAGCTGCCCAGGTAGATCACCCGCTGCTCGCTGTCGAGGGTCGCCAGGCGCGTGGCCGGGCCGTCCTGGAAGTCCGCATACAGATCGTCCTCGACGATCCGCAGGTCATGCTCGCGGGCCAGTTCCAGCAAGCGGTAGGCCACCTTGGGCGTCAGGCAGGTGCCAGTCGGGTTCTGGCACAGGCTGTTGATGAACAGGCAGCGGGGCTGGTGCTCGGCCAGCAACTGCTCGAGCACCACCAGGTCCGGGCCAGTGGCGGTGCGCGGCACCTCGAGCATGTGCACACCGTGCAGGCGCAGCAAGTTGTACAGGTTGTAATAGCCGGGGCGCTCCACCAGCACTGTATCGCCCGGATTCAGCAAGGTTCGCACCAGCAGGTCCAGGGCATGGCTGGCGCCCTGGGTGGTGACGATCCGCTCCGGCTCGGCGGCGATATCCAGCCGCGCCAGCCCCTTGTGCAGTTGCAGACGCAGGCTGGCCAGGCCCTGGGGCGGGCAGTAGTCGAACAGCGCCTCGGGCGCGCCGCGGCTGACCTGGCGGATGGCCTGGGCCAGCTCGGCTTCGGCGCGCCAGGCCACCGGCAGCCAGCCGCAGCCGAGCTTGAGCAATTGTTCATGGCCTTCGCGAAACTGCCGCCAACTGCCGTCGATCGCCTCACCCCAGGACTCCCCAGGGTCGGGCCGCAGGCCCGGTTTGCGCTCGGCGACAAAGAAGCCCGCGCCATGCCGCGCCTGCAGCCAGCCGTTGGCCGCCAGGCGGTCGTAGGCCTCGATTACGCAGGAGGCGCTTACCGCCTGGGCCTTGGCCAGCGCGCGGATCGACGGCAAGCGCGCACCGGGGCGCAGGCGCTGCTGTTCGATCCAGGCCTGCAGGTGCTCGGTCAGTTGCTGGACCAAGGGGATGGGAAGATCACGATCAAGATGAAAATGCATGGCAAGTGTTCGCTGTTTTCAGGCAAACAGTTAAGCATAAATGCTCCGCGAGTGTGCCTTGGCGAGCACCACTGCCAAGGCCGATGCTGCCAACCACTGTTACTGCCTTGCGGATCCGTACCGATGTCCATTCGCCATGCCCCAGTCCTGCTGGCCTTCGCCCTGTGCCTGATCACCCTCGCGGTGAACCTGCAGGCCCCGCTTTACATCACCTACGCCGACCTGTCCGGGCAAGGCGCGGCGGCGACCGCCGTGGCCTTCTCCGGCTATGTGCTCGGCGTGCTGCCGGTGCTGTTGGCCCTCGGCGGCTTGGCTGACCGGGTGGGCCGACGCCCGCTGATCCTGGTCGCGCTAGCCCTGTCGATGGTCGCCACGCTGCTCATGCTGCTGGCACCGAGCCTGCAGATGCTGGGCCTGGCGCGCCTGTTCCTGGGGCTGGGCACAGGCCTTGCCTCGGCCACCGCCACCGCCTACATGAGCGAACTGATGGCGCCGGACGCCGATAGCCGGGCCGCCACCTGGGTCACCGCCAGCACGTCGCTCGGTTTCGGCCTGGGCGCGGCACTGACCAGCCTGTTCCTGCTGCGCGGCCCGACCCTCACCCCCGGCAGTTTCCACCTGCAACTGGCATTGGCCGCCCTCGCCTTGCTGCTGGTCTGGCGTCTTCCCGACCCTCGTCCGGCGCAGTGCGGCGCCATGCTGCGCCTGCCCTGCTACCCCGCCGGCAGCCTGGCCTATGGTTTGGCGATCCTGCTAGCCTGGGCCTGTGTCGGGTTGGTGATCGCCCTGCTGCCGGGGATCCTACGCCAGCACGGGCTGAGTGCCTGGTCGGGGTTCTCGACCTTCTGCGTGATCAGCTGCGGCTTGTTGTTCCAGCCGCTGGCCCGGCGCCTGGCCAGCGCCCAGGCGACCTTGCTGGGGCTGCTGATCCTGCCGTGCAGCTACGCGCTGCTGGCCTGGGGGGCCGACAGCGGCAATCTGCTGGGTGTGCTGCTGGGCGCCGTGGCCGCGAGCAGCGCCTGCTATGGCTTCATCTACCTGGGTGGCTTGGCGGCGGTGAATGAGCGGGCCGGGAGCGAGAAGACCCGGGCCAGTGCCGGGTTCTTCCTGCTCGCCTACCTGGGATTCAGCCTGCCGGTGATTTTTACCGGATTGCTCAGCGACCGGCTCGGCTCGCGACTGGCGCTGATCGCCTTCGGCGGCGTGTTGCTGCTCGGCTGCGCGGCCGTGGCAATGACGCTGTGGGTAACTTCGTTCAGATCGCCAACGCGCCGCCATCGACAGTCAGACTGTGCCCCGTCGTGAACGCCGCGCCATCGCTGCACAGGTACAGCACCGCGCTGGCGATCTCCTCGACCTTGCCGATGCGCCCGACCGGGTGCATCGCCGCGGCGAACTCGGCCTTGCGCGGATCGGCCTCGTAGGCGCGGCGGAACATGTCGGTGTCGATCACCGCCGGACATACCGCGTTGACCCGGATACCCTTTTTCGCATACTCGATGGCGGCCGATTTGGTCAGGCCGATCACCGCATGCTTGGACGCCGCGTAGATGCTCATCTTCGGCGCCGCCGACAGCCCAGCCACCGAGGCGGTGTTGACGATGGCCCCACCGCCCTGTGCCAGCAACAGCGGTAGCTGATACTTCATGCACAGCCACACACCCTTGACGTTGACCCCCATGATCGCATCGAACTCCGCCTCGCTGCCCTCCGCCAGGCGCCCCTTCTCGATCTCGATACCGGCGTTGTTGAAGGCATAGTCGAGCCGGCCATAAACCGTGATGACCTGCTCATGCAACTGACGCACATCGTCGTCACGGGTGACATCGCAGGCGACGAACAGCGCCTCGCCGCCAGCCTGGCGAATCAGCGCCACGGTGGCTTCACCGCCGGTCGCGTCACGGTCGGCCACCACCACCTTGAGCCCCTCGGCGGCGAATGCCTGGGCCGTCGCCCGGCCGATGCCCGCCGCGCCACCGGTGACCAGGGCAACCTGGCCGGAGAAAGTCATGCTCATCACTGGCTCCTGCAAAAGGATGGGAAGTCGTGGCTGAGTCTAGTCAGGGCACCGCCGGGCTGGGCAGCATCATCAAGGGCACGGTTGGACTACTATCGTTCGCGGTGATCTTGCGTGACGCGGCCCATTCAACCCGCCGATCATCAGCCCCTCACACTCGTTCAGGAGAACTCGCCATGCCCCACACCAACCGCCGTTTCCTGCTGACCAAGCGCCCGGTCGGCGCCGTGCGCCGTGACGATTTCACCTATGAGCAGGGGCCCGCCAGCGAGCCGGGCGAAGGCCAGGTGCTGGTGAAGAACCTCTACCTGTCGCTGGACCCGGCCATGCGCGGCTGGATGAACGAAGGCAAGTCGTACATCCCGCCCGTGGGCCTGGGCCAGGTCATGCGCGCCCTCGGCGTCGGCGAGGTGGTCAGCTCCAAGCATCCGGACTACAAGCCCGGCGACCATGTCAGCGGTGCCCTTGGCGTGCAGGATTACTTCACCGGCGAACCCCAGGGCCTGCACAAGATCGACCCGCGCCTGGCGCCCCTGCCCCGCTACCTGTCCGCCCTGGGCATGACCGGCATGACCGCCTACTTCGCCCTGCTCGATGTCGGCCAGCCCAAGGCCGGCGAGACCGTGGTGATCTCCGGTGCCGCTGGCGCGGTCGGCAGCATTGCCGGGCAGATCGCCAAGCTCAAGGGCTGCCGCGTGGTGGGCATCGCCGGGGGCGCGCAGAAGTGCCAGTACCTGCTGGACGAACTGGGCTTCGACGGCGTCATCGACTACAAGGCCGAGGACGTGCTGGCCGGTCTCAAGCGCGAATGCCCCAATGGCGTGGATGTGTACTTCGACAACGTCGGCGGCGACATCCTCGATGCCGTGCTGTCGCGCCTGAACTTCAAGGCCCGGGTGGTGATCTGCGGCGCCATCAGCCAGTACAACAACAAGGAAGCGGTCAAGGGCCCGGCCAACTACTTGTCGCTGCTGGTCAACCGTGCGCGCATGGAAGGCTTCGTGGTGATGGACTACGTCAAGGAGTACGGCAAGGCCGCGCAGGAAATGGCCGGCTGGCTGGCCAGCGGCAAGGTGAAGAGCAAGGAAGATGTGGTGGAGGGCCTGGAGACCTTCCCCGAGACGCTGCTCAAGCTGTTCAGCGGGGAGAATTTCGGCAAGCTGGTGTTGAAGGTCTGATATCAGCAGCCAGGCGCCTTGTGGGAGCGGGGCAAGCCCGCTCCCACGATCCCTGATTCAACCGCGGATTTCAGCCACAACGGCAGCCAACGCCTTGGCAGGATCCGCCGCCTGGCTGATCGGACGCCCGATGACCAGGTAATCGGAGCCGGCGTCCAGTGCCTGACGCGGGGTCAGAATCCGGCGCTGGTCATCCTGGGCACTGCCCGCCGGGCGAATCCCCGGGGTCACCAATTGCAGCGACGGATGCGCCGCCTTCAGTGCCGGCGCTTCCAGTGCCGAGCACACCAGACCGTCCATGCCGGCTTTTTGCGCGAGCGCCGCCAGGCGCAGCACCTGCTCCTGCGGATCGACATCCAGGCCAATGCCGGCCAGGTCCTCACGCTCCATGCTGGTCAGCACGGTCACGCCGATCAGCAGCGGCTGCGGGCCGCTGCGCTTGTCCAGCTCCTCGCGGCAGGCCGACATCATGCGCAGGCCACCGGAGCAGTGCACGTTGACCATCCATACACCCATCTCAGCCGCGGCCTTGACCGCCATGGCGGTGGTGTTGGGGATGTCGTGGAACTTGAGGTCGAGGAACACTTCGAAGCCCTTGCTGCACAGGGTTTCGACTATCCCTGAGGCGCTGCTGGTGAACAGTTCCTTGCCCACCTTGACCCGGCACAGGGCAGGGTCGAGCTGGTCGGCCAGCTTCAGTGCGGCGTCACGGGTGGGGAAATCCAGGGCGACGATCAGGGGCGTCTGGCAGGCGGACATGGGCAGGGTCTCTTGGCAAGTCGTAAACGGCGCGCATTGTAAACGAAGTGGCGTGGGGTTTGGGGGCCGCGGGTCATGAGATTTGGCCCGAGCGGGGGCGGCTCCTATAATTGAACCAACGGCTGCGGCAATGGCTCGAATGCCATGTAAGCGGTGCCCTACACGCTTTCAGGAGAATCTCGATGCCTTGGTATGCCTGGTTGATACTGCTGGTTGCTCTCGGGTCGATTGTCGGCGGATTGATGATGCTGCGGGATACGGCGAAGAAGTTGCCGTTGACCGAGGAGCAGTTGAAGAAGGTGCATGAGCGCAATGCCGAGGCGGACGCGAAGGATGCGCAGGATCGCTAAGTGACCGACAGGCCGACCGGGCAAGACGCCTGATCGGCTGTCGATTGCATTACTCGACCGTCAACCGGTCACGGTTACGCTCAAGCAACGCGCTGCCGATGCCCTTGATTTCCAACAGCTCATCCACCGAAGTGAACGGACCGTTCGCTTCTCTGTAGGCAATGATTGCCTGGGCCTTGGACTGGCCGATGCCATCGAGCGCCTTTTGCAAGGTCTGGCTATCAGCCTTGTTCAGGTCCACCCGATCACCCTCGTCCTGTGGGCTCACCACTGTGGCGACGGGCTGGCTGTCCACACTGGAAGCTGCGCTGATGTTAAAGGGAAGAGCGGCGAAAAACGAAAGCAACAGGTATGACAGTATGGTATTACGCATGAGGTATCACTCCTTGCGGCTAAAATGAAGCAACGTTCCTTGGTTGCCCCCTAACGTTAGATCGCGATATCGCTCACGGCAATCGCCTCGCCGACGCAAGCCTTTACCGGATGCTTCTGGCACCAGAACGTCATGGCAAGGCCCCGTCGCCATCTGGTACTGCGACCAACACACCCTAACAGTCGAACTGTTACAGTGTGTTGGTCGCCTCACGATCCCTGCCGCGCGCAGCCATGATCGATAAGTCCGGTATCACTCTCTACCGAAGCCAAGTAGAGCCCCCTATCGCTGAGCACTTGCGTAGGTTGTCTTACAACCCTGGCGTGTCACCTTGTAGAGTGCCCCGTATTCAGCCAGCCTGGCAGGATTCATGACGTCGGGAATGGCATCATTGGCCCTCCATGTACGCAAGTTGGAGGTTGCCACGTACAAGGCGTCTCCATGAGGCACTAGAGCTGTGACTCGCTGTCCGAAAAAGGCACTGTCCAAGGTATCAGCGGCACGATCCATATAGGGAACGAACGTCTCCCCCTCCACTGCGCTGAAGAACCTCCTCAGCAGCTGCCAATGCTCTGCCTGGTGGTCATACCGCCATACCTCCCCCTTCGGCCAGTACCCCACAAACAGGTCCCCGCAATACTCAGCCATTGACTGAGCCTCGAAGCCCAAACGCTGGGGAACTAGCTCTGCAATTTTCGGTGGGGTCATATCCGAAGGTTTAAGTTGCGCCCCATCAAACTCATAGATGCGCCCAGTCGGCCATTCGCCAAGCAGTTGCTTACCACGATACGAGATGGAACTGTAGAACTGGATTGCCCTGGGCTTGCTCAGCGGCTCGATAACGGGGCGTGCGCAGGAATAAATATCGTTTTCCATGGTCATTCGGCACCACCTGCCGCGCCTGAACAGCAATGCGTCACCGTAATTTGTCACTGTAATAACCGCACCATTGGCGTTGGCATACACATAGGGAAACGTACCTGGATTCACACGAATTTTCTGGCACGGCCGCGAGCCTGAAGTGGAACATGCAGAATACTCGCTGGTCTTGTAATCAAAGCTAAACTCATGGTTCGCGGCCCGATAGTCACCCGACCGTCGCAGGTGTACCTGCTGATAACCACCGCCTTCTAAAAGCTTGAATTGGTAGCCATTACCAAGATCCTCAAAGTACAAATCGCCTTTATGGATGAAAGCATACCCGGTATGAAAATCCTCGGATGGAGAGGCGAGCCGGTCGATCTGGTAGTCGAAGTGCCCTTCGACAAATTCATGCACACCGTTTTCGGGACTCTGTGAGTACGATTGCCAATACGCAACCGGAGACTGCTTGACGTCATCACTGCCTTGCGGAGAGGGTGTCAGAAATTTTGTGTTCGGGCATAACATGAGTAAGAGGTGCATGTATGCCAACCAAAAAGAAACCCTTGCGTGACCTGCCCAAAATCCCCAAAGAGCTGCTGGAGCAGTTCGGTGAGGGCCTGATGACCGCAGAGGCTATCGAGGATGCCTCTGCGGCGTTCAAGAAGGCCTTGATCGAACGCGCTCTGCACGCTGAACTTGGCCACCACCTGGGTTATCCGCCGGGCGCGCAGCGCCCAGAGGATGAAACCAACCAGCGTAACGGCAAGAGTGGCAAGACGGTTTTGACCGGCGATGGCCCGCTGCGGCTGGAAATTCCTCGTGACCGAGACGGCAGTTTTGCGCCCATTCTCATCCCCAAGCATGAGCGGCGGTACACCGGTTTCGATGACAAGATCATCGCCATGTACGCCCGTGGCATGACGGTCAGAGAGATCCGAGCCTTTCTGTCCGAGCAGTATGGAACAGAGGTCTCACCCGACTTCATCAGCTCTGTGACAGACGAGGTCATGGAAGAAATTGGCGCGTGGCAGCAGCGGCCACTGGAGCCCATGTACCCGGTCATTTTCTTCGATGCACTGCGGGTGAAGATCCGCGAAGAAGGCTTGGTGCGCAACAAGGCCATTTACTTGGCGCTGGGCGTTCTACCCGACGGGACGCGCGATATCTTGGGCATCTGGATCGAGAACACCGAGGGTGCGAAGTTCTGGATGAAGGTCTTTAACGATCTCAAGACACGTGGTGTCGAGGATGTGCTGATTGCCGTGACCGATGGCCTCAAAGGCATGCCAGAGGCTCTCAGCGCCGTGTTTCCAGAGACGACGCTGCAGACGTGCATCGTGCACCTGATCCGCAACAGCCTGGACTTTGCAGCCTGGGACAAGCGGCGGGCACTGGCCAAGGCGCTCAAGCCGATCTACCAGGCCATCAACGCCGAAGCGGCTGAGCAGGCACTCGATGAGTTTGAAAACGGGCCCTGGGGCAAGCAGTATCCAACGGTCGTTGCGGCCTGGAGACGCGCCTGGGATCGAGTGATTCCCTTCTTTGTCTTCCCACCAGCCATCCGGAAAGTGATCTACACCACCAACGCCATCGAGAGTATCAATGCCCAGCTGCGCAAGATCATCAAGACCCGAGGCCATTTCCCGAACGATGATGCAGCTACCAAGCTGATCTGGCTGGGGCTGCGAAACATCACGGCGAACTGGGGCTCAGCGGCGCATGATTGGAAAAGTGCGATGAATCAATTCGCGATTTTGTACGGAGATCGGTTCATCAGGCCGACCTGGTGAAAGTCAGGGCCTGCCTGACGGCAGGCCGTTACCGGCCCGCACACAAAAAATCTGACACTTCCCTTGCGGACCATTCAGGGCACGCACCAGAAACAAACCCGCCAGCACCAATACAACCAAAACTCCACACGTACGCTTAAACATCAACCCTCACCCTGACTTCTCCTTATCACCTCATCGACGGCATCTTGTCTGGCACCTCCTTTGCCAATTTTTAGAACAGCTCCTGGCCCTATCATATCAACTGCCATCAAATTGTAAAAAAGTGTACTCAACCGAAAGCAAAAAAAAAGCCCAGACATTTAGTCGGGCTTTCCTGGTGCAGCAGTGATACTCAGGGGTCTAGCCGTCGTTGCTGGTAGATCCAGTCGACGATTTCCCCGTCTGGCGAGTAGCCACTCACCACTTCGCGCAGCAGTTGCCGTACGCGTGCATAGTCATCTGCCGATACCGCGCCCACCAGCTGATCGAGGCGCTCCTTGAGGATTTCCCAGGCGAGATAATCCTCGTGGGCACTCATTATCATCGGGTGCCGTGTCGCCTCCACGTTATCACCGATCAGCAGTTCCTCGTACAACTTCTCGCCTGGCCGCAACCCTGTGAACTCGATGGCAATGTCCCCTGTCGGATTGCGTTCCGAGCGGACACTGAGCCCTGAGAGATGCACCATCTTTTCCGCCAGCTCGACGATCTTCACCGGCTCCCCCATATCCAGCACGAAGACATCCCCGCCCAACCCCATGGACCCGGCCTGGATCACCAACTGCGCAGCCTCCGGAATGGTCATGAAGTATCGGGTGATCTTCGGGTGCGTGACAGTCAGCGGCCCGCCGGACTTGATCTGTTGACGGAACAATGGAATCACTGAACCTGAGGAACCCAGCACATTGCCAAAACGCACCATGGTGAAACGTGTGGAATTGATATGCGGAATAGCGTTCCTGTCCCCCCAGAGCGTCGCGGAACTCTCCCGACTCAGAGCCTGCAGGACCATTTCGGCCAAGCGCTTGCTACTGCCCATGACATTGGTGGGGCGCACGGCCTTGTCGGTCGAGATCAGGACAAAGTTGGAGACCCCGGCCTGCAAGGCGGACTGGGCCGCGTGCAAGGTTCCGATCACATTGTTGAGCACACCCTCGGCGATGTTGTGCTCAACCATCGGCACATGCTTGTAGGCCGCCGCGTGGTAGACGGTTTCCACATGCCAGGTGCGCATGGTATGCAGCAGTTTGCCCTGATCACGCACCGACCCCAGTATGGGGAGCACATGAACGGTCAATGCCTCTCGCTGGCAACGCTGTTCCAGCTCGGCAAGTATGCTGTAGAGGTTGAACTCACTGTGCTCGAACAACAAAAGCGTGGTGGGACCCAGTTCGAGAATCTGCCGGCAGAGTTCCGAACCGATGGAGCCTCCTGCCCCTGTCACCAGCACTACCTTGCCGGTGATGCAACGCTCGAGCAGGCCTTCCTGCGGAGGCACGGCATCGCGCCCCAGGAGGTCGGCGATGTCGACTTCCTGGATGTCGTCGACCTTGACCCTGCCGCTGGCGAGGTCCATCAGCCCCGGCACACTGCGCACATGCAGAGGAAAACCTTCCAGGTAGGTCAGGATCTCGCGTCGTCGTCCGCGGCTGGCCGATGGGATGGCCATGAGCACTTCCTGCGCACCAGTGACGTTGATCAGTCGTTGAATATTGCGTGGCTTGTAGACATGCAGACCAGAGATCACCCGCTCGGCGATATCCGGATCGTCATCGATGAAAGCCACCGGACGCATGGTACGCCCCATGCGCAAGGCTGCAACGAGCTGATTACCCGCTGCTCCGGCACCATAGATCGCCACACGTGGCAAGCCGTCGTCCTGGCTGGCAAACGGGACATGCTTCACCGTCGAGAACCAGTCACCCAGGAAGTACTGACGCATGATCAGGCGCAATCCACCGAGCATGACCATGCTCAACCACCAGTAGTTGAAGATGATCGAGCGCGGCACCAGGGTGGCATGGTTGCTGTACCAATAGACCACCAGCGCCAGCGCCAACGATGACAACCCCACCGCCTTGAAGATGACGATCAGGGCGTCGTTGCCGAAATAGCGCATGACGGCTCGATACATGCCGAAGCGGATGAACGTGGGAATGGCAATCAGCGGCGCGGCTGCAAATAGCCATGGATGGCTGGCCATGGGATTGCCGGCGTCCTCGAAGCCCAGCCGGACGATGAATGACATCCACAGCGCACACCATACCAGCAGCAGGTCCACCACTACTTGCAATGCACGTTTTTTTCGACGAGGCAGGCCCAGGAGGGCGGCCCTCAACTTATCCATCATCAGAGTTCGTCCCGCTTCCGCTTCCCGCGGATGTTATACCGTGTTGGCCAAGTAGCGACCGACAGCGCCAACCAGATTGCCTTGACACACATCGGTATCGAACGCGCAGGACGAAGGCAAGCGGTGCCTGCCTTCATTCCAACGGGTCGTATACCTTGAATCGCTTACAGACTTGCCCGCTGCAGGACGTCACGCAATACATCGCACGTCTTGCCTATCTCATCGTCAGTCAGGGTAGGATGTACCAGGAACATCAAGCTGTTCTCCCCCAGTTCTCGGGCAACGGGCAAGCCCGGCTCCGGTCGCCAGCCGGTACCATCGAAGGCTTTCTCCAGGTAGACCTCCGAGCACGAACCGGAATATGCCGGCACGCCCAAGGCAGTGATCTCACCCAGGATGCGGTCCCGGTTCCAACCGTCCTTGAGTGCCGACGGTTCAACGAAGACATAGCACTTGTAGGCCGCATGGATAATGTCATGGGGTACCGACGGCACGCGCAGGCCAGACAGTTGTGCAGCCGTGCTCCAGATTCGACGGGCATTGGCCAGTCGACGGGCCTGCCAGTCCACCATCCTGCGCAACTGGATCCGACCGATTACCGCCTGGACCTCGAGCATGCGCCAGTTCGTCCCAAAGCTTTCATGCAACCAGCGGAAACCAGGAGCGTGTTGACGCTCGTAGACCGCCTCCCAGCTCTTGCCATGATCCTTGAACGACCACATGCGCGACCACAGCGTCCGATCATTGGTCGTAACCATGCCGCCCTCGCCGCCCGTGGTCATGATCTTGTCCTGGCAGAAGGACCAGGCTCCCACATGTCCGATCGACCCTACCGGGCGCCCTTTATAATGGGCGCCATGTGCCTGGGCACAATCTTCGATGACTTTCAGGCCATGCTTTTCAGCCAATGCCATGATCGGATCCATGTCGCAAGGCCAACCCGCCAGATGCACACAGATCACCGCTCTTGTACGCGGCGTCAGCACCGCCTCGATCGTCTGCGCGGTAATGTTCTGCGAGTCAGGATCCACGTCGGCGAAGACCGGTATCGCGCCGGCATTGACGATCGAAGAGGCCGACGCCAGGAAAGTGCGCGAGGTGACCACCACCTCGTCACCGTCCCCCAGGCCCAGCGCCTTGAGGGCCACATCCAGCGCCACCGTTCCGTTGGCCAACGCTACCGCATGTTCGGTACCCGCCCAGGCAGCGAATTCCTTTTCGAACTCTCGGCACGCCTGTCCTGTCCAATAATTGACCTTATTGGAGAGAATCACATCACGTACCGCGTTCGCCTCTTCCTCGGTAAAGGAAGGCCATGGCGAGAAGGAAGTGTTCAACACAATTGAGGCTCTTCAGTATTTGGTCGAAATAGAAGGGCTGCGCACACGCAGCCCCTCGGTTGAATTCCATTGCACATCTCGAAAACCTCGGCAGCCGCGAGCAATCTTGGTGGTCACCTCTGCCGATAGCACTTGCGCGAATGCTTCTCATCCATACATTCAAGAAAGATTGCGCCATGTACGGCATCAACACAAGACGAATCGACAGTGACAGGTATTGCAACGACGCTAGATGACGCTCCTGCCTGCCATGGGCCTGGCGGGGACCCCTACCACGGTCAGTCCGTCCGCAATATCGGCCGTGACTGCCGCGCCTGCCCCCACTGTTACAGACATACCAATTGTGACAAGCTGACGAACACTAGCACCGATGCCAACCCAGCTCAAATCGCCGACCCTGACGCCACCGGCAAGGTGTGCACCGGGGCTGATATGCACACCATCCCCGAGCACGCAGTCATGATCGACACTGCATCCGGTGTTGAGAATGCTGCCAAGCCCGACCCGTGCATCGGCGTTCACAACCGCCCCGGCAAAGATCACCGTCCCCGTGCCGATCAGTGCGTGGCGGCTGACGGTGGCTGCAGGATGTACCAGCGTGCACAACCGGCCACCTGCCGACTCCAGCTCAAGCAGCTTGCGAAAACGGATCGGATTGTTGCCGATGGCCACCACAACGCCGTCGTATTCGTGCAGGCGCTCGCGCAGCAAGGCGCTGTCGCCTGCCACTTGCCAGAAACCGTTGCTTTGACGCTCCGGCCAGGCATCATCGTAGAAATCGACCACCTGCCAACCACAGCATTGCGCGGTATCGGCCACCACCTTGCCATGGCCACTGGCACCGAGGATAGCCAGTCTGTTCACGAGCGTTTTCCCGTGAACTTCGACATGGTCACCTCGCCTGCGCCATTGATCCCCTCGCGGATCACGACCTTCTTCAGGGTGAGGAAGATGATCTTGAAGTCCAACAGCAACGAACGGTTGTCCACATACCAGACGTCCAGATCGAACTTGTCTTCCCAGCTCAAGGCATTGCGACCATTGACCTGAGCCCACCCGCTGATGCCGGGCCGAACCTCATGGCGCCGGTACTGTTCAGGACTGTAGAGCGGCAGGTACTCCATCAGCAAAGGTCGTGGGCCAACCAGGCTCATGTCACCCTTGAGGACATTCCACAACTCCGGCAACTCATCGAGGCTACTGGCACGCAGGAACTTTCCAAAGGGGGTCATGCGCTGCGCGTCCGGCAACGGGTTGCCATCGGCGTCGAACGCATCACGCATGGTACGGAACTTCACCATCTTGAACGGCTTGCCATGCAATCCCGGACGAACCTGGGAAAAGATGACCGGCGACCCCAGACGCCTGCGGATCGCCATCGCAACGAACAGGATGACGGGCGCAAGCACGAGCAGCCCCAGCAGGGCCAGTACGATATCAACCAGGCGTTTCACTTGACATCACCCTGAAACAATATCGACAGATAATTATCAGCCAAGGTCGAGTAGTTTCGGTTCTGCAACAACCATTCGCGCCCGCGCATGCCCATCTGGGCCCGCTCCTGCGCACTTTTCGATTTCATTTCGACAATGGCGCTTACCACGGCACCGACATCGTTCGCCGGCACGAACACACCGCAGTCCGCTTCGTTGATCATCGACGGGTAGCCATTATAGGAAGCCACCACTGGTTTGGCCGCCAGCATGTAGTCGATGACTTTGTTCAACGACTGCCCGTAATCCCAGACCTTCGAGTCGTGCACCGAGAAGTACAGCAGGTCACCTTCGGACAGCACCGACTGGACCATGTTGCGCGGAACCTTTGGCGCAAACACGAGATTGGGAAGATCACCATACTGCTTCTGGTAGCTTTCCCGCAGCGCGCCATCGCCGACGATCACGAACTCGACGTCGGTGTGCTCGCGCATCGCCCTCGCTGTTTCGAAAAACACGTCCAGCGCGTTGGTGATGCCGATGGTACCGGCATGCACCACCTTGAACTTGTCGCTGGCCAGATAGCGCTCGGCATAGTCCGCGGGAACCTCGGCCACATCGTTCAGATGCTCCTGGCTGACACCCATCGGCACGCAGTAAACCGGCCGCTCATGACCCAGCTCCGTCCGCACATGAGCGGCAAGGTTCGGCATGGTCCCCACGATGGCATCGGACTTCCGGTAGGCGAGCCGCTCCAGCCACGACAACCCCCTGACAAACAGGTTGCCGTTGCTGAAGCCGCCCTCCTCCACGATGGTGAGCGGCCATATGTCCCGAACCTCGAACACAAGACGGCACCGGTACTTGAGCCGCATCAACAGGCCATTGACGATGGTCAGCAACGACAGGCTGGAAATGATCACCACATCAGGACGCGGCAACGCACGTTTGTCGAGCCAGAACAGGTTCCATTCGAAATGGAACCAGCTCAGGATCCTGCGCAAGGACTTGGCAACCGAGTACTTCATCGTCTTCAACCAGACGATCTTGACCCCATCGGTATCTTCAACCGTTACCCGGTCCTGCAGCACCGGGAGATCTACCAGGTTGTTGGAGTCCGAGCTGATCACGACGACCTGGTGGCCGGCGCGGCTCATTTCGTCCACCAGGAACCAGCCCCGTCCTCCGGGACTGGTGGCGGTCTTTGGAGAGAAGTACTTCGTTACGTACCAGATCGTCTTGTTCATCTAGGCAAACAGCTCATCAATCTTTGTAAAGGCGAGGAATGGAATTGACGATCTTGATCACCTCGGTGAAGTCCATGCCCAGGGCATCCAAGTACCAACGGATGTTCTGGTAACGCGGGCGGTTTTCCTCACGTACCAGTTCAAGGGCACGCTCACGGGTGATTTCGCCTTCACGTACCTGGTTGCTGCGGAACGTGTCGTGTTCGGAGAAGCCGGCAACAAGGTAGTAGATGTAGTTGTACAGGCCCGCAGTACCGTCACCGATCCGCCAGGTAGTGCTGGTGTCGACCGCCAGCTCCCAACCGTAATCGTTGATCAAGGTGTCGTCGATGGTCTTCTCGTCCCAGCGCCAGTAGTCGAAGATGTGGTAGTAGTCCTTCTTCTCGGTGAAGCTGCGGTAGTACTCGCCCGACAAGGTGTCCCATAGCGAGCTGTTGAAATACCCCGGGCTCTTGAGCATCGCCTTGAAGCGCAGGCTCTGGTACTCCATCTGCTTGCGCCAGCCGTGCATGTAGACCCGCTTTTCTTCGAACGCGGGCGGCACACCGAGGAATCCGGCCTTGAAGTGAGTGACTTCCAGCGGGTTGACGCCCCACAGGTTCAGACTCACGCCGGTCTGCTGCTTGACTGTCTCGATATGACGGAAGAAGTGTTTGTCGCCCGCAGTCAGGATGCTGATCATGCCCAGGTGCGGCGCCTTGAGCCACGCCTTGAGGTTGATGGCGATGTTATGGCGCTTCTTGGCGATATCGTCGGCGACGATGATGTTCTCGACACCCAGCTCGGCACTCATCCGGCTGATGTTACGCCGCCCCAGGTCGGTGACCATACCCCAGTCGTAGGTATAGGTGACCGGGTTCATCTTCAGTTCCTTGACGATCAGGTGCAACCCGTAGCAGCTGTCGCGTCCTCCCGAGAACGGCACGATGCAGTCAGTAACACCCGCACGGCGATAGCCCTCTACCAGATTGAACAGTTCCTCTTTCGGCTTGGGCACGTTGCGAGGACTGTAGTTGTGGCAGTAGTTGCAGACACCTTCGGCATCGAAGGTGATGAACGGCATGGTCTCAGGAAGGATGCAGCGGGTACAACGACGCAGGTTGGGCTGCGGGTAGAGCAATTGCTTTTCTTCGGAGGTGATGAACTGGAAGGGTGGAATCAGGTTGTGAACGCGCTGATTGTTGTCGGACACGCGAATGTCCGAAGCCACCGGCAGATCGATGACTACGGCTTTCTCCCTGACCTGGAGAATGTCGCTGCAGCCAACCTGGGTGAGTGGGAAGCGCTCCGAGGAGAAACAACGCCCGCCCTCCACCGTGCCGACATACAGGCTGCCGTTGTTGGAGAACAGCACGGCCTTGCCCAGGCGCGGCACGACGATCGCGCAGGCGATGACACCGACGCACAGCGCCAGGACCTTCTCCGCCAGGCCTTCAAGCGTGTCGCCTGCTTCTTCCAGATGCTGCTCGGTGATCGCGGCGATCACCTCGCTGTCGATCTCGAGGGTTCGCTTGGGCTTGATGTGATTCCATACATCGGCGTCGTTCACGATGATTCCGTTGTGGATCACGCAAACACCGCCGCGCACGACGGGCTGGTTGTCGGCAAGGCCATTGGTGATCAGCCGGCTGTGGCCGAAGACAAAGGCGGAATCGAAAGGCTTGACCTGCGAGATCAACTTCTTGATGTCGTAGTCGGCCCTGCTCACCTGGTAGCCCGCGCCATCCGCATAGATCAGGCCGCTGGAGTCACGCCCACGCTGCCTGGCATGCAGCGCCAGGGTCATCAGACTTTCCTTGTTGACTTTTTCCTTGCCGATGTAGCCAAAAATTCCACACATATTGCAGCCCGTATTGAATGGTTTTCCCTAGCGATCGCGCTGGGTTGTAATCTGAGCCGGTACGCACTGACCGCTGAGCAACGCCTGGCGCTACGACTGGCTTCCGGAGGGATCTCCCCCTTACACACGCCGCAACGATCTCAAGGCGGCCATGCATGGATTGCGTGCCCACCAGAAAAATCAGTGATTTCGATTTGAAAGGCTTTGCTGGTAAAGCACCACCAGCTTCTGCTCCTGGGCTTGCCAGCTCAGAGGCGTCAGGTCGGAAAACTGGAACGCCACCTGCGAACGCTGGAGCCTCAGGATAGCGTCCCGTATTTCATTGGCCTGCAGTTTACAGCATTCACCCAATCCGTACGTGGCAAGCACAGTGCGAATGTCAGGAAAATCCGAGGCCAACACAGGCACGCCAGCAAAGCAGTATTCGAAGAGTTTGTTGGGAAGGCAATAGTAATCGCTGAGGGAAACATCCTGAACCAGGCACAATCCGAAATCCGCTGACTGCGCGATCGGCACGACCTGCGAATGCGGTACAGCATCGTGTACATGCATATTAGAGTGCTGCGCCGCCAAGCGTTTGAGCTCATCGCTCAACTCGCCATAGCCTAGGAAAACGACATGCGAAGACACCTGCGGATCCTTGAAGGCTTCCGTGAGCAGGTCAATGCCACGACCATGCCCCAGAATTCCGACATAGATGAAAATCTTGCTTTCGTCAGGGATTGAGAATTTCTTGCGCAGGTAATCCTCATCATGAGCTTGTTCCCCGCTGAAAAGCGGCGAGTTGAGGATGACCGCAGACGGCTTTGGGCCAAGGGTTTCCTGGTACCAGCGATCGATTGAAGGGCTGACCACGATCAAGGCGTCAACGAAGCGCCATAGCAGCTTCTCCATGCGCAATGTCAACGTACCTTGCAGTTTGGTCAGCCCATTTCGGTTGGACTCCAACTCATGGGCGTCATAAACCAGTGTTCCACCGACAAGCCATTTCACAATGCACCCCAGCGGCAGGACAAGTATATCGTGACAGTGGATGACGTCTGGACGCTTGCGCACTGCCCGAGGCAGCATTTTAAACACCAGCTCAAGCAGCGTAATGACGTGCCGCAAGGTCCTCGGCACAGATGTCAGCTTCCGCGCCCCCAGGTTGAGCGCGACGATATCTGCGGGAAAGGAAATAGCGGTCTTTTGAGCGCCTTCATCGAGCGCGACTCCCAACCCACTGACGGCATAGCCAGCAGCAGCCAGCGCACCCATTTCCTTGAGTATTCTCGAATCAGACTCAATATCTGTGTGAGTTAAATGAAGAGTTTTCATCGGCTATTTTTCTTGAGCAGTAGGGTGTAGAACGACAACATGAGGAGACCCGCGATCCCACCATGAGACATCAGTACGGTGATATAGTCTGACGACATGAAATTCACACACATTATCAGTACAACACCGACCAGGATTGGAATCAGGCCGCTCCCCATGGAGGATGCCAATCTGGCAAGAATGAGGTCTAGCACAATAATCGCCAGCAGTGCGATTGCCATCCCCATCACCCCCAGGAACGCTGGATAGACAAGGAAAAAACTCGTCGGTGCCGTACTGGTACTGGTTTTATCACCTTCTGCATAGACAGAGCCAAATTTCTGATAGACCAACTCAGGTATGTTTACCGACTCTCCCAGTACGCGCCTGGCAAACGGTAAGGTCTTGAACCCGTCCACGTCTTCGCTTTCGGCATACATGAAGTTCCATACAGAAACCTGGAATGGAATCACCAGCATCCGGTTGAAGATTGCCTGCAGGAAAATCAAACTCCTGTTTTGCGACGCAGCCACCTCCTGCACCTGAACGACTGGCTCCTGTTGTTTTTGCATATACTCTGGCACGGTCACGACACTTTGAGCGGGCACAGTGGCTATGCTCTGAACAGGGGCGATTATCACATCCTGATCTGACGTAACTTTTACATCCTGATCTGACGTGACTTTTACATCCTGATCTGACGTGTCTGTTACACCCTGACCGGAGGATCCAGCAACGCTCTGGCTAGGTGACAACAATGTAACCGCTCCATGAACCCCGTCCTGGCGGACGGTTTTTTTCAGGAAGCAGAGGCAGAAGCTGGCGAGCAGTTCCACGGCAGCAGCGCTTCGTAATCCTCGACGCGGCTCGCCGCTGGCAGGCGTTCAAGGATGTGGCGCAACCAGGCGTAAGGCTCTTGCCCGTTGGCTTTGGCAGTTTCGATCAGGCTGTAGATCTGCGCGCTGGCGGTAGCGCCTTTCGGCGTGTCGCTGAACAGCCAGTTCTTGCGGCCGATGACGAAGGGACGGATGGCGTTCTCGGCGCGGTTGTTGTCGATCGGTAGATGCCCGCCTTCGATGTAGCGCACCAGCCTGCTCCAGTTTCTGGCCAAGTAGTTTACCGCCTTGCCCAGGGCCGTCTGCCCAGCGACCTGCGGTTGGGTTTTGTCCAGCCAGGCCTTGAGTTGGTCGATCAGGGGCTGGCTGCGTTGCTGGCGGACGTCGAGGCGTTCGCTATGGTCAGCGTCCTTCAGGTCACGCTCGATGCCGTAGAGCTTGTTGATCAGGCTCAGCGCCACGTCGGCACGCCCAGTCTTGCCCTTGGGCTGCACCTTTTGGGCTTCGACGAACTTGCGTCGCGCATGCGCCCAGCAGCCCAGGCGTTCGATGCCGTCGCGTGCAGCCACGGCGTTGTAGCCGGCGTAGTCGTCGGTCATCAGGTAGCCGCGGTAGCCATCGAGCAGGCGTAGCGGCACCTCCTGCGCGCGGCTGGCTGTGTAGTCGAAAAGGATCACCGGCTTGTCCGGCGGCCCACCGCTTTGCACCCACATCCAGGATTGTGCCGAGGGGTCGCGCCCCGGTTCATGCAGCACCTGTAAGCGCGTTTCGTCGCAGTGCAGCACGGGGTATTCGAACAGTTTGTCGCGCATCAGGTTGAGCAACGGTTGCAGTTGCTCGCCACTTTGGATCACCCAACGCGCCAGGGTCTGCCGTGGGATGTCGACGCCGTGGCGGCTGAGCATCTTTTCGAAGCGGTACAGCGGAATGCCGTCGGCGTACTTGGTGGTCAGCAGCATCGCCAGCACGCTGGGGCTGGCCAGGCTCTTCTCGATCAGTTGTGCCGGTTTATCGGCGGTGACCGGCGCGGTTTCACAGGCCTTGCAGGCATAGGTCTTGCGGATGTGGCGGATGACCCGCACCTGCATCGGGATGATCTCCAGCTGCTCGCTGGTCTCCTCGCCGATCACCTGCTTGCAGGCACCACAGGCGCAGGCGCGCTCATGCTCGGGTAGCTCATGGATGACTTCCACGCGCGGCAGGTTGGCCGGCAGCGGCTTGCGTTTGCCACGGCGCTTGACCGGCGCAACGACTTCTTCGGCTTCGGCTTCGGCTTCGGCTTCGACTGGCTCGGCGGCCGGCGCTTCGATCAGCTCTTCGACCTCGTTGAACATGGCCAACTGCGGTGAGTCGGCGTCTTCAGAGCTGCGCTCGGACTTGGGCGAGAACAGCTTGTGGCGCAGCAAGGCGACCTGTTCTTGAAGTTGTTCTATGCGAGCATCTTTCGCCGCCGCCTGTTCACTGGCCAGCAGCAGTAAATGCTTCAGCAGGATTGGGTCGTCAGGAAGAGATTCGGGCACGGCGATCATGGCCGTGGATTATACCGGCTCAGGTTACGAAGCGCGGCGTCAGTATCTGGTGCGGACGGTTGCGCCACAGGTCGATGCCGTCGAGCAGCCAGTTCAGTTCGTCGACCGTCAGTTCGATGGCTTCGTCACCCGCATCGGGTTTGGTCTTGAAACGCTCGGCTTCCAGTCGCTTGAGCCACAGGCAGAAGCCATTGCGCTCCCAGTAGAGAATCTTGACCTGGCTGCGCGTGCGATTGAGGAACACGAACAGCACCGGGTTGAACACCTCCACCTTGATGTCCAGCTCGACCAGCGCGGCCAGTCCGTTGATGGATTTGCGGAAGTCGACGGGCTTTGGGTAGAGATAGACCTTCTGCACTTTGGCGTCGGGACGCATCATGACGGAACTCCACGGGAAAATAGGGAGCCCAGCATCCGGGATACGGAGAGGTCAGTTGAAGATGGGGTCTATGGAGCGCATACACAACAATACACCCTGTGAGCATTGCTCCTCCCCCCCCTTGCTTCCACAAAGGCATTCGAGACGCGTACTGATAGGGGTGATATATTTGGAAGGCAATCCCAACGAATAATCCCTAAGGCCAAGGGAGTCTATGAGCTCCTTGCTCTTCTGGCATGTGCCGGCCTTGACTGAACAGGCTGCGAAGTCATAACGCCCCCCCACCACCGATTCGCGTTCCTTCAGCACCTCGAATGTGACAAGCGAGGCCATTACGAACGCCACCGCAAAGCCGCCCATCAGCAGGCGAGAGATCCAGGTCCTGCACCAGAAGAATGCCCCTGCCAACAGCATCAGCATCGAAGAAACCAAGAGTCCTTTGGTGCCGCTGATGAGCACTGCCAAGATCGCCAGGAATCCTATGAAAATAGCGATTATCGCGCGAAGTGGATGATGCGGAACAGAAGCCTTGATCAACCAGATGGAAAGCAACGCTAGCATGGGCGCTACAGTGTTTACGTATGCACCCAAAGCATAGGTTGAGATAGATGTACCAATAAGTTTTACACTAAACTCACGAGCCAACAACGTCATCCAAGGATCGTAAAGCAGTGCGTAAAGCCCACTGCACTCCCACGACACCCTCCACAAATAAACAGACACCAAGGCGGCACCAGCGAGCGCCGTGAATAAGTAAACCCCGTTCACTGCCATAGGGAACTCGGAGCCTTCGGCCTTGAAGTCGAAGCGACTGCTCACCCCCCCCACGCCACAAGCGCCACTGCACCGCCATTGACGACCAATGCATACGCCCAGGGTTCAGCGAGGGCCATGTCCAACTGCACGGAAAAAATCACCAGAGGCACCTGGTAAAATACGCAAACGAACAAAGCAAAGCAAAACGACAACCGCGCAAGGATGTACTTGTTCTTCGAAAATCTGAACGCACAGGTAGTCAGAACAAACAAGGTGCACACCACATTGAAGGCCCAGAAACCGGAGAACACCGGCTTCATGACATTCAATTGAGTGAGCATTATTGTGTAGTCAGCAGTTTCCATAACCCCTACCACCGGCACCTCTCCTTAGAATCAGCCGCCAGAATTCATATTTTTATCTCAGCGCCGACCACACAAAACCTAACGTGCCAGCAACGCCCCCATCCTAACATCATCGCCAAAATGGCAAAGTGCAAAAATATCGCGTAAGCGACGGGGAATACCCCCTCACTTCAGCGACACACCAACCGGACTGCTGCCTCAGCACAACCACCTCCTCCCTGACTCAAACAACATGCGATCCCTTTGCTGCCTGAAACCGAATGAAATAATGCAACATAAAGAACACCAAGACCGATGCAATTGCACCTGCCCCACGCCAATCCTCTCCGAACACAAAGCCAAAAATGGAAGGACCAAGCATGAAAACAGCTATCATTGGCAGGAATGCAAACACAAGCAGTTGCCGGAAAGAAGCGATGAATATATCTATACACTCACCTTTCCCCGCATACTGCTCGGCGGCCTCCCGCCCATAGACATCACCAATGGCATTGGCAAACAGACCCATTAGCGCAATCGTTGTCCACTGGGCAAGCGAGTAAAGGCCCGCGAAAACCGAGCCATAAAATACTGTAAGCAGCAGCTGCAGTTCGTTAACGCCTGCGCTCATCAACTGCCCAGGCACCACGAATTTTGGGCAACCGACGCCGACCACACGTCCATCTGCATTCAGTGAGCGCTCAACGTGCTGCATGCCTAAAACTCAATGCCATGTCGGACAATGCCCAGACCTGAGCCTGAATCTGCCACGCCTGCGTACTTCTTGAAAAGCGCCTGGAGACCATCGGTTCAAGAACCGCCGGCGACCCCATCTGATAGAAAGCCTCATTCACAGAAGGCAGAAGCATCCCTTGAGAGACGAGGTCTTTCAAATGATCAACTTTGCCCTTTTCAATAGCAGACTGACGCTTCTGCGCGAGCCTTAATAATGCCATTGCATCCATGCTTCTATAAGTAATGTGGGCAACATCCAAGCCCGCGCTATTCCCCGCCCAGTCTGGTGTATTCACAGACCCGCCATTCGAATAGCCCCACCCGGACTGCCCCTCAAACCCCCAATAACGCCACACCCGCGGAGACTCAGAGAATCTTTCCAGTTCTTGTAATGGCTGCATCAATGTCCTGACGAAATCAACACTACTCTCATCATCAGTAACAGCCAACAGGCCACTGGCGTAACCTGAAACATAATTGAAGGGGACATTGACGCCATCCGCCCAGAAAGGGTAACCCTGACGATAACCTAGCGTCTTACAAGCACTTAAGCCCGGCAAGCGGCAGTCAACAGGGTGTTCAACCGTGTGCTCAAATGTCAGCAACTCTGATTTAATTTTTGCCAAGGCTCGCTGTACCGATGGCGCTCCCATCTTCTGACTATCTGCTCGCGCCAAAAGATCAGCAACCCGCCCGAGATGCAAGGCAAACATCAGCGGTTCTCTATCCAACGAGTAGCGCTTCACCCTGTAACCCGGCAGGTCAATATCTGCAAGCCGCGCAATCAGATCGACTTCCGCACTGACCCTTCGACGAGCATAATCCTCCAACTCCGGACTGGAGAACCCCAACCCGCCCTGCGCCACCGAAATCAGACCACTCAAGTAATAAACCTGATTCCAGGCGATACGACCCTCTTGATTGTTATCGCCAAAATCAATCAACCCTCCGTTTCGCATACGTGAAAGCTCGTAACGCAGCAACGCCTGCAAACCTTCTACGCTGTTCGCGTTCTCCCAAGAGGGACTGCCTTTATTGACCACCAGCGCATAGGGAACTCCGCCCCCCGATAGAGGCTCGACAACTGCACCAGTCGAAGTCAGCTTCGCAAGAAAGAACTCTGCATGATCCTCGGTGATTTTACCGTCGATGCGGTCATCCCAGGTTTTGCGTACAAGCCCGTATGCGGAGTCCGCGTCGAATGCAACCTCAACGAATTCGTGTCCGGCCAGTGCATCCAGGGACCAGGCGCTAACCGCTCCGCCACTGCCGATGTCTGCACAACTACGCTCAGCGCAGAGCGTTATAGTAGAGTTCCGGATACGGCCGTAGACGATGGAGTCGAGCCCTCCTCCAAGATCAACACCAGTAGCAATCGCACGGGGCTCTCCCTGGGTGCCCGGTTGAATTTCATACACATCGAAACCAGGCTGGGTGACCGAGAGGCTTCGCCCAGAAGGCACATTGCGCACCACATCGTACCCGACCAGGAACAATCGCCCAGGCACCGACATGACCAGCATAGGAAAGGTGTCTCGGCGCCACCCATTGGAAATATTTAAACGCTTATACTCCCCTGCCTCGCGCCTGAACACCTCCAACTGCCCGCTTGGGTACAGACGGTACACCTGCCAGTCATTTTCTTCAAAAATCTTGACACCGACCTTGCCAGCACCTGCATTCGGCAACGGAACCAGTAGACTGGAAAAATCGACCTTATCCTGCGCCCCGACACGCTGCAGCCAAACAGATGCAGGGGCATCTGCCTCGTGATCAAAATCGACAAATTTCGCCACAGCGAAGGCCATGCTGGCAACAGCGATTATCAGCCCCCACAGCCGCCACCCATAACTAATTCGCATAGTCTTCCTTCAAAATAATTGACCTACCGCCGGCCTTTTGCAGCTTTATACTGAAAATACGAGTGAACCAGATACAACAGCGAAAAGGCGCAAACATGCGTAGTGATCGCGACCATGTAGCCAACACCCAAGCGATCGCACACATAAAACACCAGTCCAGCGGCTACCAGCCTTGCGAACTGCCAGAGCGAGTCCAGATGCAACCACCCGGGGAGCAGTACGGTACTACTTAGCGGCGAGGACAGCGTCTGGAAAAACACCAAAACGGAAAGCAGCGACGCAATTTCCCCAGCCGACCGCCAAGCGTCACCAAAAACGAAGGCAAACAACCAAGGCCCGAGCATTAGCACCGGCAGCATTGGCAGAAACGCAAACAATACAAGTCGCTTTAGTGAGCCGAGAAAAATATCGAGGCATTCACCTTGACTGGCATATTGATCCGCCGCCTTCTGGCGGTAAACATCACCAATGGCGTTGGCAACCAGACTCAAAGGTGCAGCCATCACGCGCTGGGCCAACGAGTAGAAGCCTGCGATACCTGCCCCGAAAAAGACGGTCAACAACAACAGCGGCATTTCTGTCGCCCCAACACTCATGGCCTGACCTGGCACCATGTATTTGGGGTAACCAATGTGCCTGCGAGCGACGCATTTCATGCGCTTTAAGCTGACGCGTCGAAACATCCCGCGCTCGATGGGAGGGAGCGATTTGGCCAGGAACAACGTTGACAATAACTGGCCGAGCAGCTGCCCCATTATCAACCCGAGCAAGCCTAGCCTGGACACACCGGCGGCCAATTGCATGGCACTACTGGCCCCACTCTGCACAACCCGGCTGATCGCCATGCTTCTGTAACGGGAGCGACGGTTTGCCCAAAAATTCAAGGCGTAATAGCAACCAAGGATCAGGGTTGCCAAAGGCACCAAGTAAAGCCATGAACGGACTTCAGGATGCCCCAGCAAACTGACTATTGGCTCACTCCAAGCCAGAAGAATACACAGTAAAATGACACTGACCACCAGACTTGAAAGCATGGTGACTGCGGCAAGGTTGATAGCCTCGCCATCCCGTCGAGGAACAACGATCGCGAGCTCGTACTTACCCGTGACCAATACAGCGAGAATGGCGCAGATGGAGCCATACAAAGCAAAAACGCCGAACTCCTGAGGCGTGTACAGCCTGGTAAGAATCGGCGAGAGTGCAATCGGCAGCGCTTGCGCCAACCCGGTCCCCGTCATTAGCGTCATCACGCTTTTGGCGAAGTTACTTTGAGGCAGAATTCGCCGAATCGCCTTGTGTAAAGCTTGCATAATCAGCCGGCCAAGACTGCCACGATGTTCTGCTGATCCTCAATGGCCAGGTAGGGGTGCATGGGCAAGCTCATTACGCGCTGAGCAACTGCATCGCCAACGGGCACTTGAGCACCTGCATCAGCCACAGCTGGCTGCTTGTTCAGCGGAATAGGATAATGTACGGCTGTTGGCACGCCCCCAGCCTTCAAAATCTGCTGCACAGAATCTCGCGACTCCACTTGCACGGTATATTGAGCCCAAGCACTGACATTATGCTGCTCTACATACGGAGCAGCGATACCGGCCCCCTCAAGCAGACGCGCATAGTTTTGCGCCACTTGCTGACGCTGCTTGAGCTCCTCCTCGAAGATCTCCAGCTTGGGCAGCAGAATCGCCGCCTGCAACGTATCCAACCGGCTGTTCACCCCGACCCGGATGTGGTGATAGCGTCGATCCTGACCATGCCGGGCAATCTGCCGCAGCACAACCGCCAGCTCGTCATCATTGGTGAAGATCGCCCCACCATCGCCGTAGCAACCCAGCGGCTTGCTCGGGAAGAAACTGGTGCAGGAAATCGTGGTCAGGTTGCAGGAGCGCTTTCCTTTGTAGGTTGCGCCAAAACTCTGCGCCGCATCCTCGATCACAGGAATACCGTGCCGGGCGGCAATCGCGTTGATCGCGTCGAAGTCCGCGCACTGGCCGTACAGCGACACCGGAATGATGGCCTTGGTGCGCGGCGTTATCGCCGCCTCGAGCAACTGCGGGTCCAAGTTGTACGTGCGCGGATCGACATCCACGTACACCGGCTTGGCCCCCAGCAGTGCGACCGTTTCGGCAGTCGCGATGTAGGTGAAGCCGGGCGTGATTACCTCATCGCCCGGGCCGATCCCCAACGCCATCTGCGCAATCTGCAGCGCGTCGGTACCGTTGGCGACACTGATGCAGTGTTTCGCGCCAACGAACGCGGCCAGCTTATCTTCAAGTTCCGCCACTTCCGGGCCAAGGATGTACTGGCCGTGCGCAAGTACGCGTGAGATGCCTGCGTCGATCTTCTCGCGAAGCAGCGACTGCTGGGTCTTAAGGTCGATGAACTCGATCACTGAATGCTCTCCTTGCTCAACGTGCGGCCATTGAGGACATAGTACGCCCCCGTGTGAATGCACACAGCGCGGCCGGTGCCCTCCAGGGGCAACTCCAGCTGTTCGCCAAATTCGCTCATCCAGCCGATCTGGCGCGCAGGCACGCCAACCATCAGGGCATAAGCGGGCACGTCCTTGTTGATAACAGCGCCGGCACCGACAAAGGCAAATTCGCCGATGGTGACACCACAGACGATGGTGCAGTTGGCACCCAGCGTCGCGCCGCGCTTGACCCGCGTATCGCGGTACTCATCCTTGCGCTCGACCAGCGAACGCGGGTTGTAGACATTGGTGAACACCATGCTGGGGCCGCAGAACACCCCCTCCTCCAGAGTCACGTTGTCATAGACCGACACGTTGTTCTGGACCTTGCAATGATCACCAATCACGACCTTGTTGCCAACGAACACGTTCTGTCCGAGCGACACGCCCGCACCGATGCGCGCACCGCCGCAGACATGAACGAAATGCCAGACACGCGACCCGTCACCGATCTGGGCGCCCTCGTCGACGATGGCGCTTGAATGCTGGAAGTAGCTCATGATTCAACCCAACAGCCGTGCCAGGATGGGATGACCTTCGCCATTGCTCGCAACCACTGGAGCCATGGTGCGAATGGTCTCGACGGTTTCCACGCAATGACGGGCGTCCTCGATACCGTAGCCCTTGCCGTCGAGAATGGCCTGGTAGCTGACGGTATGCAGGTCGGTGAAGCCTTCGGAGAACTCGATCTCGGCACCGTCGCAGGTGATCGAGCGATAGGTTGGCTTCTTGCCCTTGACCGAGTCAGGCAGGTCGTTGGCGTCGATGGACAGGAACCAACGCACACGGGCGTTTTCGTACTCCAGGTAGCCGGCTGCCTTGGACTCGTTGGCGAAGTGGACGACATTGCGCTGCAGCTTGCCGAAGATGAAGTGCAGCATGTCGTAGAAATGCACACCGATATTGGTGGCCACACCGAAGGATTTGCGCGGATCACCCTTCCAGCTCTCCATGTACCACTTGCCGCGGCTGGTGATATAGGTGAGTTCGACGTCATGCTTGTGCGGCTGAGCGCTGCCCTGCACCTGCTGCTTGAGGTCGATGATCGCCTTGTGATGGCGAAGCTGCAGGATATTCCACAGGCGCTTGCCGGTTTCGCGCTCGGTCAGTGCCAGGTCATCGAGCATCGCGGCACTGGGCACCAGCGGCTTTTCGCAGATCACATCACAACCCAGGCGCAGCCCGGCGGTGATGTGCGGATGGTGCAGATGGTTGGGCGAGCAGATCGAGACGATGTCCAGCGCTTGCGCCGGATCGCGTTTCAGGCGCCAGGCATGATCATAGAAGCGCTCGAACTCGGTGAAGAACTCGCTCTGTGGCGACAGGCTGTCGATGATACCGACCGAATCATTGATGTCGTAGGCACTGACCAGTTCGTTACCGGTATCTTTGATGGCGCGCATGTGGCGCGGCGCGATGTAGCCCGCGGCACCGACTAAGGCAAAACGTTTCATGGCAGATCTCGAGAAGACGGTTGAGCAGAGCGGAGACGCCCGGCAATTCGCCGGGCGTCTCCAATCGGATTAGGCCTTGATGATGTTCGCCGCCGGTGTACGGTACTTACCGCGGCTGTCGACCAGCAGTCGGGCATTGGCCTGGACCAGGGCGTAATCGAACTTGTCATGATCGGTTGCCAGTACCACCGCATCGAAGGTGGCGACGTTGGCGGCGGTCAGCGGCTCGCTGGACAGATCGAAGTGGTGCTCGCGCATTTCCGGGAAAGTGGGCACATGCGGATCGCTGTAGGCCACCACGGCGCCCTTGTCCTCAAGCAGCTCCATGATCTCGACCGAGGGCGACTCACGCATATCATCCACGTTCTTCTTGTAGGCGATGCCCAGAACCAGCACACGGCTGCCCTTGAGCGCCTTGCCTTGCTCGTTGAGGCCGTTCACCAGCTTGCCGACAACGTACTCCGGCATGGCCTTGTTGATCTCGCCCGACAACTCGATGAAGCGGGTATGCAGACCGTATTCGCGAGCCTTCCAGGTCAGGTAGAACGGATCGATTGGAATGCAGTGACCACCCAGGCCAGGCCCCGGGTAGTAGGCGGTAAAGCCGAATGGCTTGGTGGCGGCGGCATCGACCACTTCGAAGATATCGATACCCATGCGGTCGGCAACGATTTTCATTTCGTTGACCAGGCCGATGTTGACCGCGCGGTGAATGTTTTCCAGCAGCTTGGTGAGTTCGGCTGCCTTGGTGGAACTGACCTGTACGACCTGATCTATCGCCTGCTCGTACAATGCAACGCCCACGCGCAGGCAGTTCGGCGTGTGCCCGCCAATGACCTTCGGAATGGTGCGGGTCTCGAAGTTGGGGTTGCCCGGATCTTCGCGTTCAGGGGAATAGACGAGGAAGATATCCTCGCCCACCTTCAGACCACCCTCCTGTACCCGAGGCAGCAGTTCTTCCTCGGTTGTACCTGGGTAAGTGGTGCTTTCCAGCGAAACGACCTGACCGGCACGCAGGTACGGCTTGATTGCGTTAGTGGTGTCGATCACGAAACTCAGGTCCGGTTCGCGATATTTGTTGAGCGGCGTAGGAACGCACAGGATCAACGCATCACATTCGCTGACACGGGTAAAGTCGGCAGTTGCTTCGAAACCGCTGGCACGCGCCTGGGCGACGCTGTCGTGCGAAATATGTTCGATATCACTCTGGCCTGCATTGAGCATATCAACTTTTACGGTATTGATATCAATACCCAGCACACGATAGCCGATGGCGTTATAACGCAACATCAGCGGCAGGCCAACATACCCCAGACCCACGATACCAATGATGGCTTCCTTACTTTTGAATCTCTCGATACTGGCTTGGGTCTGATCAAACATGCATAGCTCCGATAATGCAGCTTTAACTTTTGCCGCTCACGCCCGGACTCCAGCCCAGGCACAGTTTCTGACATCTTACGAATAGTAATGGATCGAGCCCCGATAGCATAGCCCCGAGCAGGCCTCCAGGGACCGCCGGACGCCCAACAGACCGAACCCCTGCAGCCATCAGAATAACATCATAGCACCTCCAACCCCCGCAAACAGGCGAGCAGAGAGACACATGAAAGAATGAGTGAGCGCGACAAGTCTTGTTGATAGCCGCCAAAAATCTACAGAACGCCTGAGAGTCGAATCCCGAAAAACGGACGCCGGGAATCACGAAATATCGTTAGGCAACTACTCATCTAATAGCTAGGAAACTAGCACACAGCGCGCGACCACCCAGACCACGAACAAGCAACGGCAACATTGAAACATCTATCGAGTAACAGAGTCGCAAAGGCTATCGCCAACATTCAGAAAATGGACCAGGCGTGAAACGAGCAACTTCGTAATGCCGACCACCACACCATCCGAATACATATCGGAACATGCAGATCAGCGCCAATCAAATAGCCGCCGTGAGCAACGATCAATCGAGATCGAGCAATAGACCAACCCACACCGCGTCGTCACCGCAGATGCACTAACCTTTGGTTGAGACTGCTTGTCGGATCGAGGCCCGAATCCTGCGCTTGCCACGCGCCATGCCGTACGCCCCCAGCAGAGGCCCGATTGCCAGCCCGACAACCAGCGCCACCAACACCAATACAGCGACAGGCAAAGGCGGAGCAGTCCAGCCGAACATCACCAATGAAACCGCCTGCTGATTTTCCAGCACGAAGAACAACACCACAGCCGCCAGCAGCAGCACGAACAGCGCCGCCAGGGCGCGCTTGAGGTTACGCATCAGACTGCTCCTTCACTCAATGGGGCTCGTGCTCTTCTTCATTAACCCGATCTCGCAGCTCCTTGCCGGGCTTGAAGTGCGGCACGTACTTGCCTTCGAGGCTGACCGACTGGCCGGTCTTGGGATTGCGCCCTACCCGCGGTGCGCGGTAGTGCAGGGAAAAGCTGCCAAAGCCACGGATCTCGATGCGATCCCCGGTCGCCAGGCACTGCGACATCTGCTCAAGCATGGTCTTGATGGCCAGCTCGACGTCCTTGGACGAGAGCAGCCCCTGATGGGTGACAATTCGTTCGATCAGCTCCGACTTCGTCATATTTTTCCCTTCGTTATCAAGCAGCTAGATCATTGCTTAATCAGTTTGTAGCACGCCCCGGCGGATTTGAACAGTGTGGTTCTTGACTAAACAAAAAAATTCAAGATAAGACGCAGCACGGGCAATCCTCACTCCGCACGAACCCAAGCGCACTGAGACGCGACTTTGCGGGCAAGCGGGAAAGCCTACCGCCCACGCATCACGCACACCCGCAGAAATAGCCACAAACCCTGTAGGAACAAACTGCTTTGAGCCAGCCAGGCAAATCACAGACACAAAAAAAGGCGACCCAAGGGTCGCCTTTTTACCGATCAAACAGAACTCAGTTCTGCTTGGCCATTGCTTCGCGCAGCAGCGCAGCCATGGTGGTATCGGCAGCCGCTTCCGGAGCGTTTTTCAGGCTCTGGATGGCTTCGCGCTCTTCAGCGTCGTCCTTCGACTTGATGGACAGGCTGATAACGCGGGACTTGCGGTCGACGCTGATGATCTTGGCTTCGATCTCTTCGCCTTCCTTCAGCACGTTACGGGCGTCTTCAACGCGGTCACGGCTGATTTCGGAAGCCTTCAGAGTAGCTTCGATGTCGTCGGCCAGGGTCACGATAGCGCCCTTGGCGTCAACTTCCTTGACGATACCTTTAACGATAGCGCCCTTGTCGTTGACAGCAACGAAGTTGGAGAACGGATCGTCTTCCAGCTGCTTGATGCCCAGGGAGATGCGCTCGCGCTCTGGGTCAACCGACAGGATGACGGTTTCCAGCTCGTCGCCCTTCTTGAAGCGACGCACGGCTTCTTCGCCAGCTTCGTTCCAGGAGATGTCGGACAGGTGAACCAGACCGTCGATGCCGCCGTCCAGACCGATGAAGATACCGAAGTCGGTGATCGACTTGATGGTACCGGTGATCTTGTCACCCTTGTTGAACTGGCCGGAGAAGTCTTCCCATGGGTTCGATTTGCACTGCTTGATACCCAGGGAGATACGACGACGCTCTTCGTCGATGTCCAGAACCATGACTTCCACTTCGTCGCCAACCTGAACGACTTTCGACGGGTGGATGTTCTTGTTGGTCCAGTCCATTTCGGAGACGTGCACCAGGCCTTCAACGCCTTCTTCCAGTTCAGCGAAGCAGCCATAGTCGGTCAGGTTGGTGACGCGAGCCATGACGCGGGTGCTTTCTGGGTAACGGGCTTTGATAGCAACCCATGGGTCTTCGCCCAGTTGCTTCAGACCCAGCGAAACGCGGTTGCGCTCGCGATCGTACTTCAGGACCTTGACGTCGATCTCGTCACCAACGTTGACGATTTCCGACGGGTGCTTGATACGCTTCCAGGCCATGTCGGTGATGTGCAGCAGACCATCGACGCCACCCAGGTCAACGAACGCACCGTAGTCGGTGAGGTTCTTGACAATACCTTTGACCTGCTGGCCTTCCTGCAGCGACTCCAGCAGAGCTTCGCGCTCGGCGCTGTTTTCGGCTTCCAGGACGCTGCGACGAGAAACGACAACGTTGTTGCGCTTCTGGTCCAGCTTGATGACCTTGAATTCCAGCTCTTTGCCTTCGAGGTGGGTGGTGTCGCGCACTGGGCGGACATCAACCAGGGAGCCCGGCAGGAACGCACGGATGCCGTTAACGTCGACAGTGAAGCCGCCTTTAACCTTACCGTTGATAACGCCCTTGACCACTTCTTCGGCAGCGAAAGCAGCTTCCAGAACAATCCAGCACTCGGCGCGCTTGGCTTTTTCACGGGACAGCTTGGTTTCGCCAAAGCCGTCTTCGACCGCGTCCAGCGCAACGTGAACTTCGTCACCGACCTTGATGGTCAGCTCGCCAGCTTCGTTGATGAACTGCTCGAGCGGGATGACGCCCTCGGACTTCAGGCCAGCGTGAACGGTAACCCAGTCGCCGTCGATGTCGACAACGATACCGGTGATGATGGCACCCGGCTGAAGATTGAGGGTTTTCAGGCTTTCTTCAAAGAGTTCTGCAAAGCTTTCGCTCATTTTAATTCCTGTAGATTCGGGCGAAACAAACGCCCATAGCCACTTTCCAGACAATGTGGGTTTCGTTAAGTAAAGAAGAACTGGCAGGACGTTGACTGGTGCCCCTGCCCGCTCTCCTCTCCATCAGGCCAGGTCGCGCAGGGCGAGCTCGCTTCTGATGCGTTGCAGCACCTGCTCGATGGACAACTCCGTGGAATCCAGCTGAATGGCATCGGCCGCCGGCTTGAGCGGGGCCACTGCGCGCTGGGTGTCACGCTCATCGCGCGCACGGATCTCATCTAGCAGACTTGACAGACTAACATCTTCACCCTTGCCCTTCAACTGCAGGTAGCGGCGACGGGCACGCTCCTCGGCGCTGGCGGTGAGGAAGACCTTGAGCGGCGCGTCAGGGAACACCACGGTGCCCATGTCGCGACCGTCGGCAATCAAACCCGGCGCCTCGCGGAAGGCGCGCTGGCGCTGCAGCAGCGCCTCGCGCACCGCCGGCAGCGAGGCGACCATCGATGCGCCGGCACCGACGGTCTCGGTACGGATGACATGACTGACATCCTCGCCCTCGAGAATGATCTGCTGCAATTTGCCCGGCTCGGCAGCGATGAACTGCACGTCCAGATGGGCGGCCAGGGCCTTGAGCAGCTCTTCGTTGGTCAGGTCGACGCCATGATTGCTGGCATTGAACGCCAGCAGGCGGTACAGGGCGCCGGAATCGAGCAGGCGCCAGCCCAGCTCGCGGGCCAGCAGGCCCGCCACGGTACCCTTGCCCGAGCCGCTCGGCCCGTCGATGGTGATGACCGGTGCTTGCGAATTCACGACTTGCCCTCTTCGGCGACGCGGATTCCGACTTCCTTGCACAGCGCCAGGAAGTTGGGGAACGACGTGGCGACGTTGGCACAGTCATGGATCACGATCGGCGCGCTGGCGCGCAGCGAGGCGATGCTGAAGGCCATGGCGATGCGATGGTCACCGTGGCCGTGCACTTCGCCGCCGCCGATCGGGCCGCCGTCGATGATAATGCCGTCCGGCGTCGGCTCGCACTTCACGCCCAGGGCGATCAGGCCGTCGGCCATCACCTGGATGCGGTCCGACTCCTTGACCCGCAGCTCTTCGGCGCCACGCAGCACCGTGCGCCCTTCGGCGCAGGCAGCGGCGACGAACAGCACCGGGAACTCGTCGATGGCCAGCGGCACCAGGTGCTCGGGAATCTCGATACCCTTGAGCTTGGCGCCGCGCACGCGCAGGTCGGCCACCGGCTCGCCGCCGACTTCACGCTGGTTCTCAAGGGTGATGTCGCCACCCATCAGGCGGAGGATGTCGATCACGCCGGTGCGGGTCGGGTTGATACCGACGTGCTCCAGGACCAGCTCGGAACCTTCAGCGATGGAGGCCGCCACCAGGAAGAATGCCGAGGAGGAAATGTCCGCCGGTACTTCGATGCGGGTAGCGGTGAGCTTGCCACCAGACTGCAGGGAGGCCACCGGGCCGTTCGACTCGACCGCGTAGCCGAAGCCGCGCAGCATGCGCTCGGTGTGGTCACGGGTGGGCGCAGGCTCGGTGACGGTGGTGGTGCCCTCGGCGTACAGGCCGGCCAGCAGCAGGCAGGATTTGACCTGGGCGCTGGCCATCGGCAGCGTGTAGTTCAGCGCCTTGAGCTTATGACCACCACGGATGGTCAGCGGCGGACGGCCTTCAGGGCCGGTCTCGACCACAGCGCCCATTTCGCGCAACGGATTGGCCACGCGGTTCATCGGGCGCTTGGACAGCGAGGCGTCGCCAGTCATGGTGGTGTCGAACGGTTGCGCCGCCAGCAGGCCGGACAACAGGCGCATCGAGGTACCGGAGTTGCCGACATACAGCGGGCCGGGTGGCGGCTTGAGGCCGTGCAGGCCGACGCCATGGATGGTCACGCGTCCGTGGTGCGGACCTTCGATGACCACGCCCATGTCACGGAAGGCCTGCAAGGTGGCCAGGGCGTCCTCGCCCTCGAGGAAACCTTCCACCTCGGTGGTGCCTTCGGCCAGCGAGCCGAGCATGATCGAGCGGTGGGAAATCGACTTGTCGCCAGGTACGCGGATCCGTCCGGACACGCGGCCACCCGGTTGGGCCAGGAAAATCAGATCGTTGGCGTTCATAGCGTCCACATAGGCCCGGCGGGCCAGGATTTTACTGAAATGCTCGCGGGCAACCCGGGCGCGGGTGAACACACCCAGCAGTTGGTGCCCGTCCCCAGCATCGACCGCGTCGCGCAAGGCGTCGAGGTCGCTGCGAAATGTATCGAGAGTGCGCAGGACCGCCTCGCGGTTGGCGAGGAAGATGTCGTGCCACATGATCGGGTCGCTACCAGCGATTCTCGTGAAATCGCGAAAGCCCCCCGCAGCGTACCGGAAGATCTCCAGGTTTTCATTGCGCTTGGCCAGCGAATCGACCAGGCCGAAGGCCAGCAGGTGCGGCAGGTGGCTGGTGGCGGCCAGGACTTCGTCATGGCGCTCCACCGGCATGTGCTCGACATCGGCGTCCAGCGCGCGCCAGAGGCGGTCAACCACGGCCAGCGCCTGCGGGTCGGTGTCCGCCAGCGGCGTGAGAATCACCTTGTGGCGACGGAACAACGCGGCATTGGAGGCCTCAACGCCGCTTTGCTCGGAGCCGGCGATCGGGTGCCCCGGCACGAAGCGCGGCAGACGCTCGGCGAACGCTTCGCGCGCTGCACGCACGACGTTGCCCTTGGCACTACCCACGTCGGTGATCACCGCGTCACCCAGGTCAAGCTGGGCCAGCCGGGCCAGGACTTTCTCCATGGCCAGGATCGGTACCGCCAGCTGGATGACATCGGCGCCGACACAAGCGACGGCCAGGTCCGCCTCGCAGCGGTCGACCACGCCCAGCGCCACGGCCTGCTTGCGCGACTCGGCATCCAGGTCGACGCCGACCACCTCGCGGCACAGGCCGCTTTCACGCAAGCCCTTGGCGAAGGAGCCGCCGATCAGGCCGAGGCCGACCACGACCAAGCGGCCGACAATCGGTGCGGATTTGTTTGTTACAGCATCAACCACGAGTACGAACCCTGTTCAGAAATCTAGGCAATCTGCGAGACCCACTGGGGCTGCGTTGCAGCCCATCGCGACGCAAGGCCGTTCCCACAGGACTCAGTACAGCTTCAAGGCCTGCACAATACCTGTGGAAGCGGCCTTGTGTCGCGATGGGGCGCGAAGCGGCCCCGGCAATCTCAAATCAAAGCACCGCCTTCGGATACGAACCCAGCACCTTCAGCGCCACAGCCTCCTGGCTGATCTGCTCCAGCACCGCCTTGATCAGCGGATCGCGGTGATGGCCGACGAAGTCGATGAAGAACACGTAGGTCCACTTGCCGCTGCGCGACGGACGGGTCTCGATGCGCGTCAGGTCGATGCCGTTCTCGTGGAACGGCACCAGCAGCTCATGCAGCGCGCCCGGCTTGTTGCTCATGGAAACGATGATCGAGGTCTTGTCGTCGCCGGTCGGCGGTACTTCCTGGCTGCCGATCATGAGGAAGCGCGTGGAGTTGTCCGGGCGGTCCTCGATCTTCTCGGCCAGGCGGGTCAGCCCGTACAGGTTGGCCGCCATGTCGCCAGCGATCGCCGCCGAGTTCCACTCGCCCTTGACCCGCTTGGCCGCCTCGGCGTTGCTGGAGACAGCCACGCGCTCGACGTTCGGGTAATGGGCGTCCAGCCACTTGCGGCACTGAGCCAGCGACTGGGCATGGGAGTAGATGCGGGTGATGCTGTCGGTCTTGGTGTTCTCGCCCACCAGCAGGTGGTGGTGGATACGCAGCTCCACCTCGCCGCAGATCACCATGTCGTGTTCGAGGAAGCTGTCCAGCGTATGGCTGACCGCGCCTTCGGTGGAGTTTTCCACCGGCACCACGCCAAAGTTGACGGCACCGGCCGCCACTTCGCGGAACACCTCGTCGATGGCCGCCATCGGGCGACTGACCACGGCGTGACCGAAGTGCTTCATGGCGGCCGCCTGGGTGAAGGTGCCTTCCGGGCCGAGGTAGGCGACTTTTAGCGGCTCTTCCAGGGCCAGGCAGGAGGACATGATCTCGCGGAACAGCCGCGCCATCTCTTCGTTGTCCAGCGGCCCCTTGTTGCGCTCCATGACGCGCTTGAGCACCGCGGCTTCACGCTCGGGGCGATAGAACACCGGCGCCTCGCCTTCGGCCAGCGACGCGGTCTTGACCTTGGCCACTTCCTGGGCGCAACGGGCACGCTCGCTGATCAGCTCGAGGATCTTCTCGTCGAGGCTGTCGATGCGCACGCGCAGGGCCTTGAGTTCCTGGTCGGACATCAGCCGTGCTCCTTCTCGAATTCAGCCATGTACTGCACCAGCGCCTCGACGGCCTCCAGGCCCAAGGCATTGTAGATCGAGGCGCGCATGCCACCCACCGAACGGTGCCCCTTGAGGTTCAGCAGGCCACGGGCGTCGGCGCCAGCCAGGAAGGCCTTGTCCAGGCGCTCGTCGGCCAGGCGGAACGGCACGTTCATCCACGAACGGGCGTTGTGGCTGATCGGATTGGTGTAGAACTCGCTGCCGTCGATGAAGCCGTACAGGCGGTCCTTCTTGGCGCGGTTGCGCTGCTCCATGGCCTCGACGCCACCCTGCTCCTTGAGCCACTCGAACACCAGGCCCGAGAGGTACCAGGAATAGGTGGCCGGGGTGTTGTACATCGAGCCGTTGTCGGCCGCGATCTTGTAGTCGAGCATGGTCGGGCAGCTGCTGCGGGCGTGACCCAGCAGGTCTTCACGGACGATCACCACCACCAGGCCGCTGGGGCCGATGTTCTTCTGCGCGCCGGCGTAGATCAGGCCGAACTGCGACACGTCAGTCGGGCGCGAGAGGATGTCGGAGGACATGTCGACCACCAGCGGGACGTCGCCGGTCTCGGGCACCCAGTCGAACTGCAGGCCGCCGATGGTCTCGTTGGACGCATAGTGAACGTATGCCGCGTTCTTGGTCAGTTTCCACTCGTTCTGGCCTGGGATGGCCAGGTAGTCGTAGGGCTTGGCGCTGGCGGCGACGTTGACGTTGCCGAAACGACGCGCTTCCTCGATGGCCTTCTTCGACCAGATGCCGGTCTCGACGTAGTCGGCGGTGCCATTCTCCGGCAGCAGGTTCAGCGGAATCTCGGCGAACTGCTGGCTGGCGCCGCCCTGCAGGAACAGCACCTTGTAGTTGGAGGGGACGGACAGCAGGTCGCGCAGGTCCTGCTCGGCCTTTTCGGCAATGGCCACGTAGTCGTCGCTGCGATGGCTCATTTCCATCACCGACAGGCCCTTGCCGCGCCAGTCCAGCATCTCGGCCTGGGCACGCTGCAGGACAGCATCGGGAAGCGCGGCGGGGCCGGCGCAGAAGTTAAAGGCTCGTTTGCTCACATCCACTCTCGCTCTGCCAAATAGAACAAATCGTCACTCACAGACCCCGCCAACCCCTGCAGGAGCGAGCGTTGCCTGTTCCAATCAGTCAAACGGGGCGACCTTGGTCGCCCCGTTCGGGTTGTTGCTTCGGTTACTCCTGAGGTGCCTCTTCGGCGCCTGCGTTGTCCTCGCCCACTGCATCGAGCGGGGCGCCCTCCTCGTCCGTCTCGACCAGGTCGTCGAGTTCTTCCTCGGATGGCTCCTGGACACGCTCCAAGCCCACCAGTGTTTCGTCCGTGGCCAGCTTGATCAGCGTAACACCCTGGGTGTTACGGCTCAGGCTGGACACTTCGCCGACCCGCGTGCGCACCAGGGTACCCTGGTCGGAAATCAGCATGATCTCCTCGCCTTCCTGCACCTGGATGGCGCCGATCAGCAGGCCGTTGCGCCCCTTGGTGCCCATGGCGATCACGCCCTGGCCGCCACGACCGCGACGCGGGAACTTGGAAAGCGGGGTGCGCTTGCCGAAGCCACGCTCGGAGGCAGTGAGGATCTGCGCGCCGGACTCGGGGATCAGCATGGAGATGATCTGCTGGCCCTTGCCCAGTTTCATGCCGCGCACGCCACGGGCATTACGACCCATCTCGCGCACCACGCTCTCGGCGAAGCGGATCACCTTGCCGGCGTCGGAGAACATCATGACTTCCTTGGCGCCATCGGTAATGGCTGCGGCGATCAGGGTGTCGCCTTCCTTGAGCTTCAGGGCGATCAGGCCGTTGGAGCGCGGACGGGCGAACTGCACCAGCGGGGTCTTCTTGACGGTACCGGAGGCGGTGGCCATGAAGATGTAGGCGCCGGTCGGTTCGGCGGCCCACTCTGGGGTGTCGCCGTCTTCCTCGTCGATCTCTTCGGCCTCAACCAGCTCGCCTTCAATCACGCTGTCATCGCTGTCTTCCAGCTCTTCCTCAGGGTCTGCGTGCTGCTGCAGCGCTTCCAGGTCGATCTGCAGCATGGCGGTGATGCGCTCACCCTCCTCCAGCGGCAGCAGGTTGACCAGCGGACGACCGCGGGCGGCGCGGGATGCCTCGGGGATTTCGTAGGTCTTCTTCCAGTACACCTTGCCCTTGCTGGAGAACAGCAGCAGGGTGGCGTGGCTGTTGGCGACCAGCAGGTGCTCGATGTAGTCCTCGTCCTTGACGCCGGTGGCCGACTTGCCCTTGCCGCCGCGGCGCTGGGCCTGGTAGGCGGACAATGGCTGGGTCTTGGCGTAACCACCGTGGGAGATGGTCACCACGCGCTCTTCTTCCGGGATCATGTCACCGTAGTTGAGGTCGTGGCTGGCGTTGAGGATCTCGGTGCGGCGGGCATCGCCGTACTCGGCGCGGATCGCTTCGAGTTCTTCGCGGATCACTTCCATCAGGCGCTCGGCGCTGCTGAGGATGCGGATCAGCTCGCCGATCTGCTCGAGGATCTCCTGGTACTCGGCCAGCAGCTTCTCGTGCTCCAGGCCGGTCAGGCGGTGCAGGCGCAGCTCGAGGATGGCCTGGGCCTGCTCCGGCGACAGGTAGTACTTGCCTTCACGCAGACCGTACTGCTCCGGCAGGTCTTCCGGACGGCAGGACTCGGCGCCGGCGCGCTCGACCATGACCTGCACCGCGCTGGACTCCCAGGCGGTGCTGATCAGCGCTTCCTTGGCTTCGGACGGGGTCGGCGAGGCCTTGATCAGGGCGATGACCGGGTCGATGTTGGACAGCGCGACCGCCTGGCCTTCAAGGATGTGGCCACGCTCGCGGGCCTTGCGCAGCTCGAACACGGTGCGGCGGGTGACCACTTCGCGACGGTGGCGAACGAACGCCTCGAGCAGGTCCTTGAGGTTCAGCAGGCGCGGGCGACCGTCGATCAGGGCAACGATGTTGATGCCGAACACGCTCTGCAGCTGGGTCTGCTGGTAGAGGTTGTTGAGCACCACTTCCGGCACCTCGCCGCGACGCAGCTCGATGACGATGCGCATGCCATCCTTGTCGGACTCGTCGCGCAGCTCGGTGATGCCTTCGATCTTCTTCTCTTTGACCAGCTCGGCGATCTTCTCGATCAGACGCGCCTTGTTCAGCTGGTACGGCAGCTCGGTGACGACGATCTGCTGGCGACCACCGACCTTGTCGATGTCCTCGATCTCGGAACGGGCGCGCATATAGATGCGGCCACGGCCGGTGCGATAGGCCTCGATGATGCCCTGACGGCCGTTGATCAGGCCGGCGGTAGGGAAGTCCGGACCCGGGATGAACTGCATCAGTTCATCGACCGTGATGTCGGAGTTGTCGATCAGCGCCAGGCAGCCATCGATCACTTCGCCGAGGTTGTGCGGCGGGATGTTGGTGGCCATGCCCACGGCGATACCGCTGGAACCGTTGACCAGCAGGTTGGGGATCTTGGTCGGCATGACCGCCGGGATCTGCTCGGTACCGTCGTAGTTGGGCACCCAGTCGACGGTTTCCTTGTGCAGGTCGGCCAGCAGCTCGTGGGCCAGCTTGGCCATGCGCACTTCGGTGTATCGCATGGCCGCGGCGTTGTCACCGTCCACCGAACCGAAGTTGCCCTGGCCATCGACCAGAAGGTAGCGCAGCGAGAAGGGCTGTGCCATGCGCACGATGGTGTCGTACACAGCGGTGTCGCCGTGCGGGTGGTACTTACCGATCACGTCACCGACCACACGGGCGGATTTCTTGTACGGCTTGTTCCAGTCGTTGCCCAGTTCGCTCATCGCATACAGAACGCGGCGATGCACGGGCTTCAAGCCGTCACGCGCATCGGGCAGCGCTCGCCCGACAATAACGCTCATCGCGTAGTCGAGGTAAGACTGTCTCAGTTCGTCTTCGATATTGACCGGGAGGATTTCTTTGGCCAGTTCGCCCATGAGAAGCCTGATTCCTTTTTCTGGTGAAACTTCGCCTGATCCCTCGAAGGACGAACGAAGCTCGCCGCCGCAGCGCATATGGGGTGCGACGACTTACGACAAATCAATGAGTTGTGACATGGATCTGCGCAATGAAGGCCGCCGCAAAGAGCGGCCTTGGAAACTGCCGGATGGTATCACAAACACGGGACGCATGGGAGATATGGCAGGTTGCCTTGAAGCGCCATCCAAACGGGTGAAAAAACACCTCAATGCAGGCGTTTGCGGCACATCAACTGGGCGATTTTCGCCGTATCCGGACGCTCGACCACCCCCCTCTCGGTGACGATCACGTCGATCAGGTCCGCCGGGGTGACATCCACCACCGGGTTGTAGGCCTCGACATCGGCCGTCACCTGGATGCCCGCGACTTCCAGCAACTCCTCTTCGCCACGAGTCTCCAGCGGAATGTCCTCGCCGGTGGCCAGGTTCAGGTCGACGCTGGTGCTCGGCGCCACCACCATGAAGCGCAGGCCGTGGTGCATGGCGGTCACCGCCATCTGGTAGGTGCCGATCTTCGCCGCCACGTCGCCATTGGCGGCGATACAGTCGGCACCAACCACCACCCAGGTGATGCCCTTGGTCTTCATCAGGTGTCCCATGGCCGCGTCGGCGACCACGGTCACCGGCACGCCATCGGCGGCCAGTTCCCAGGCGGTCAGGCGCGAGCCCTGCAACCAGGGCCGCGACTCGCAGGCATAGACCTGCTCAACCATGCCTTCCAGGGTGGCAGCGCGGATCACCCCCAAGGCGGTGCCGAAGCCGCCGGTGGCCAAGGCCCCGGCGTTGCCATGGGTGAGCAGAGCCTGTTCGCTGCCCTGGTGGCGACGAATCTGCTCGACGCCGAACTGGGCCATGGTCAGGTTGGCCTCGCGATCGCTTTCATGGATGGCCACCGCCTCGGCCTCCATCACCGCCAGCACATCCTCCCCTGAACGCAGGCGCTGCAGGCGTTCACGCATGCGGTTGAGCGCCCAGAACAGGTTGGCCGGGGTCGGGCGCGCCTCGCCCAGCAGCATGAAGTCCTCCTCGAGGGACTCCTCCCAGCCGTCACCCTCGGCCAATCGCTGGCGCAAAGCCAGCACCAGGCCATAGGCGGCGCAGATTCCGATCGCCGGGGCGCCGCGTACAGCCATGTCGCTGATTGCCTCGGCCACCTCGTACGCCTGCGTGCAGGCCAGCCAGCACTGCTCCAGCGGCAGCAGGCGCTGGTCGAGCAGGTGCAACACGCCGTCGCGCCATTCGATGCCCGTCACCGTCTCCGCCGCCATCAGTTGCTCGCGCATCGCCTCTCCCCGTCGCCCTGACATCAAAAGCCGGCGATTATAGCGACCCTCAGCCGCGGACGCTCGGGTATACTGCGCGTTTAGCCGAACCAACCCAGGTATATGCCGCGCATGCCCACCGCCATCCCTCTCCTCGACCTGCTGCTTGTGCCGGACTGGCTGGTCCCCGTGGAGCCGGCCGGCGTGGTGCTCGAAGGCCATGCACTGGGTGTGCTGGACGGCCAGATCGCCTGGCTCGGCCCCCGCGAACGGGCACCCCGGGCCCGGGAAGTGCGCGAACTGCCCGACTGCGTGCTGACGCCCGGGCTGGTCAACGCCCATGGTCACGCCGCCATGGCCCTGTTCCGTGGCCTGGCCGATGACCTACCGCTGATGACCTGGCTGCAGGAGCATATCTGGCCGGCCGAGGGCCGCTGGGTGGACGAAACCTTCGTGCGTGACGGCACCGACCTTGCCATCGCCGAGCAGCTCAAGGGCGGCATCACCTGCTTTGCCGACATGTACTTCTTCCCCCGCGAAGCCTGCGACCGCGTGCACCAGAGCGGTATCCGCGCGCAGATCGCCGTGCCGCTGCTGGACTTCCCGATCCCCGGCGCGCGCACCCCGGACGAGGGCCTGCACCTGGCCATCGAGCTGTTCGGCGACCTGCGCCACCACCCGCGCATTACCGTCGCCCTTGGCCCGCACGCGCCGTACACGGTCAGCGATGCGAACCTTGAGAAGATCCGGGTAATCGCCGACCAGCTCGACGCACCGCTGCACATGCATATCCACGAGACCGCCGGCGAAGTCGAGCAGGCGCTCAAGGACAGCGGCGAGCGCCCACTGGCCCGCCTCGCCCGCCTGGGCCTGCTGGGGCCGAACCTGCAGGCGGTGCACATGACCCAGGTCAGCGACGAGGATCTGGCCCTGCTGGTAGAAAGCAACACCAGCGTGGTCCACTGCCCCGAGTCCAACCTCAAGCTGGCCAGCGGCTTCTGCCCGGTGGAGCGCCTGTGGCAGGCCGGAGTGAACGTGGCGGTGGGCACCGACGGCGCCGCCAGCAACAATGACCTCGACCTGCTCGGCGAAACCCGTACCGCCGCGCTGCTGGCCAAGGCCGTCGCCGGCTCGGCCACCGCCCTGGACGCCCACCGGGCGCTGCGCATGGCCACGCTCAACGGCGCCCGGGCGCTGGGCCTGGAGGCGACGACCGGCTCGCTCGAGGTAGGCAAGGCCGCCGACCTGGTCGCCTTCGACCTGTCGGGGCTGGCGCAGCAGCCGGTGCACGACCCGGTCTCGCAATTGATCTACGCCACCGGCCGCGATTGCGTGAAGGACGTCTGGGTCGCCGGCCACGCCCTGGTGCTGGACCGCCGCCTGACGCGGATGGACGAGCGGGCCCTGGCCGCCAATGCCCGCGCCTGGGGAGCCCGCATCGGCGGGCGCAACGAATAACCGGGCGCCAGCCACGGCTGGCGCCCCGTGACACTTTCATAGAAGCTTCAGAGGACTGTTCAGATGAGCAACGTCGACCACGCCGAAATCGCCAAGTTCGAAGCCCTGGCTCACCGCTGGTGGGACCGCGAGAGCGAATTCAAGCCACTGCACGACATCAACCCACTGCGGGTCAACTGGATCGACGAGCGCGTCGCCCTTGCCGGCAAGAAGGTGCTGGACGTCGGCTGCGGCGGCGGCATCCTCAGCGAGGCGATGGCCCAGCGCGGCGCCACCGTGACCGGCATCGACATGGGCGAGGCGCCACTGGCGGTGGCCCAACTGCATCAGCTGGAGTCCGGCGTGGCGGTGGAGTACCGGCAGATCACCGCCGAGGCCCTGGCCGAAGAGATGCCCGAGCAGTTCGACGTGGTCACCTGCCTGGAGATGCTCGAGCACGTGCCCGACCCCTCATCGGTGATCCGTGCCTGCTACCGCATGGTCAAGCCGGGCGGCCAGGTGTTCTTCTCGACCATCAACCGCAACCCCAAGGCCTACCTGCTGGCAATCATCGGCGCCGAGTACATCCTCAAGATGCTGCCGCGCGGCACCCATGACTTCAAGAAATTCATCCGCCCCTCCGAGCTGGGCGCCTGGAGCCGCGCCGCGGGCCTCGAGGTCAAGGACATCATCGGCCTGACCTACAACCCGCTGACCAAGCACTACAAGCTCAGCAACGACGTCGACGTCAACTACATGATCCAGACCCTGCGCGAGGAATGAGCATGCGCCTGCGAGCAGTACTCTTCGACATGGACGGCACCCTACTGGACACGGCGCCGGACTTCATCGCCATCTGCCAGGCGATGCTCGCCGACCGCGGCATGCCGGCCATCGACGACGAACGCATCCGCGAGGTGATCTCCGGCGGCGCCCGCGCCATGGTCGCCGCAACCTTCGCCATGGACCCCGAGGCGGACGGCTTCGAGGCCCTGCGCCTGGAATTCCTCGAGCGCTACCAGCGCGACTGCGCGGTGCACAGCAAGCTGTTCGACGGCATGCCGGAGCTGCTGGCCGACATCGAGAAAGGCAACCTGCTGTGGGGCGTGGTCACCAACAAGCCGGTGCGCTTCGCCGAACCGATCATGCAGCGCCTGGGCCTGGCAGAGCGCTCGGCCCTACTGATCTGCCCAGACCACGTGAAGAACAGCAAGCCCGACCCCGAACCGTTGATCCTGGCGTGCAAGACCCTGGACCTGGACCCGGCCAGCGTGCTGTTCGTCGGCGATGACCTGCGTGACATCGAGTCTGGCCGCGACGCCGGCACCCGCACCGCAGCGGTGCGCTATGGCTATATTCATCCAGAGGACAACCCCAACAACTGGGGCGCTGACGTGGTGGTGGACCACCCGCTGGAACTGCGCAAGGTGATCGACAGCGCGCTGTGCGGCTGCTGAACCTTCGCGCAGCCCCCATTGATCGCAACCGATTTAAGGACAGACCGATGTTCGACTACACCGCCCGCCCCGACCTGCTCAAGGACCGGATCATCCTGGTCACCGGCGCCGGTCGCGGCATCGGCGCCGCCGCCGCCAAGGCCTACGCCGCCCTGGGCGCCACCGTGTTGCTGCTGGGCAAGACCGAGTCCAACCTCAACGAGGTCTACGACCAGATCGAGGCCGCTGGCCATCCGCAGCCGGTGGTGATCCCGTTCAACCTGGAAACCGCCCTGGCGCACCAGTACGACGAACTGGCGGCGATGATCGAGGAGCAGTTCGGTCGCCTCGACGGCCTGCTCAACAACGCCTCGATCATCGGCCCGCGCACGCCGCTGGAGCAGCTCTCGGGCGATAACTTCATGCGCGTGATGCACATTAACGTCAACGCCACCTTCATGCTCACCAGCACCCTGCTGCCGCTGCTGAAACTGTCCGAGGACGCCTCAGTGGTGTTCACCTCCAGCAGCGTCGGGCGCAAGGGCCGGGCCTACTGGGGTGCCTACGGGGTGTCGAAGTTCGCCACCGAGGGACTGATGCAGACCTTGGCCGACGAGCTGGAAGGCGTGGCGCCGGTACGCTCGAACAGCATCAATCCGGGCGCCACGCGCACGGCGATGCGCGCCCAGGCCTACCCAAGCGAGAACCCGCAGAACAACCCGCTGCCCGAGGACATCATGCCGGTGTACCTGTACCTGATGGGGCCGGACAGCAAGGATGTGAACGGACAAGCGCTGAACGCGCAGTAAGGCCCACTTCGCCGGCAAGCCAGCTCCTACGGAATCGACTGTAGGAGCCGGGTTGCCGGCGAACTGTTTCAGCCCGCCGCCAATGCCGGGCGCAGACGCCCCTGCTGACGCCCCTCGAGCTGCATGCAACGCTCCAAAAACAGGAACATGCAGTCATAGCTCTTGCAGATCGCCCGACGCAGTTCGGTGCGCAACCCCAACGTGGGGTTCTCGCCGGCCAGGGTGCAGATGATCTCAAGCGCTTCCCAAGGGTGCGCATCATCGTACTGCGCATGCATCTTCAGCCACTTCATCGCGCGCTTGCGGGTGTCCTCGGGGAACCCTTGGGCATAGGTGTCCTCAGCGCACACCACCGCCGACCACTCGCCGGTGGCACCTTCGATGGCGTAGTTGGTGGCCGCCATGGCGATAGCCAACGACTCGGTGGCGCACACCCGCCAGCACCAGTCGTTGAGGCCGTTGAGCTCCGGCGGCACTTCCTGGGACTGCAATTCATGCAGATGGATACCGTGTGCCTGGCACCAGTTCACCCAGTAGTCGGCATGGTTGAGCTCGACCCGGATGTTGCGCATCAGCCAGCGGCGCGCCATGTCTTCGCCAGGATGCCGGGCGTAGCGGGTCTTGGTGAGGTTGTGGGCCATGTAGAGGGAAAACTGCTCGACCACCGGCCAGCCACCGATCAAGTACTGGCGGATGGTCGACTGCTTGAGCTGGCCATCGCGCAGTCGCTGGTAGAACTCATGCTCCACCACCCGGCGCTTGCTTTCGCGGCAATCCTCTATCAGTTGTTGAGCCCACTGCGGATAACTGGCCGGATCCATCAATGGTCCGATCCTTACGAACGCGTCGATCACTGTCAGCTCCTTGATTCCCTGTGATTTCCGGGCGTTGTTCAGCGAAAGGTCCCCGGCGCCCGGTGCAGAAGGGGCCTCGCGGCAATCCGTTGGCGCTGCAGGCTGTCGCAGGTGAAGACCTGCGGGCGTTCGATAAGGTATCCCTGGGCGTAGTCAACGCCGATCTCCTGCAAAGCCTGCTCGATCAGCGGTGTCTCGACAAACTCGGCGATGGTCCGCTTGCCCATGACGTGACCGATGTGATTGATCACCTCGACCATCGCCCGGTTGATCGGATCATCGAGCATGTCCTTGACGAAACTTCCGTCGATCTTCAGGAAGTCTACAGGCAAATGCTTCAAATAGGCGAATGACGACATTCCGGCGCAGAAGTCGTCGAGCGAGAATTTGCAGCCCAGTCCTTTCAATTCATTGATGAATCGGATCGCACTGCCCAGATTGGCGATGGCGCTGGTTTCGGTAATTTCGAAACAGATCAGTCGAGGCGGGATGTCGAACTCGCCAAACAGGCGTTGCAAATACTCGAGGAACTTGTCATCGCCGATACTTGAGCCGGATAAATTGATGGCGCACATCGCCAGGGGGCCCTCCCGGCCTTCGTCCACGCACTGGCGGATCACCTGGAACACACTGCGCACCACCCAACGGTCGAGCGCGGTCATCAGCCCATAGCGCTCCGCTGCGGGGATGAAACTGTCGGGCAGGATGGTGCGCCCGCTTTCGTCGTGCAGGCGCAGGAGGATCTCGATATGCCCGGGGCCCTCATGGGGATGCAAGGGCGCGATCTCCTGGGCGTAGAGGCAGAAACGGTTCTCCTCCAGCGCCACGTGCAATCGCTGGATCCAGGCCATTTCGCCAAAGCGCATAGACAGCTCACTGTCATCGGCATGATAGACCTGGACCCGATTGCGTCCTTTCTCCTTGGCCATGTAGCAGGCCATGTCCGCCGCGCGCAACGAAGCTTCCAGGGTACTGGGCACCTGGGCGATGTGCACCAGGCCGAGGCTGACCGTGGTTACGAAGGGGCGCCCCTTCCATACGAAATGCAGGCTCTGCACGGACTGGCGCAACTGTTCGGCAATGCGCTCGGCCTGCTCCGGCGGGCAATTCTCCAGGAGCACGCCAAACTCGTCGCCACCCAGGCGCGCGAGGGTATCACCCTCGCGCAGGCCCGACTGCAGCACTGCGCAGATATGCCGCAGCAATTCGTCACCAGCGGCATGGCCGCAGGTATCGTTGACCAGCTTGAACTGGTCGAGGTCGAGGAACATCAGCGAATGGCGCCCGGCCTGGCGCGCCAGGCCGTTGAGCGCCTGCTCCAGGCGATACTCGAACTCCCGGCGGTTGGCCAGCCCGGTCAGGGCGTCATGGGTGGCCTGCCAGGACAAATTGGCAATGTACTGGCGCTCCTGGGTCATGTCGTGTAACACCACCACGACGCCACTGACCTGCCCTTCGGTGAGGATGGGCGAGCCCACCAGGTTAACCGACACCGTGCTGCCGTCCAGGCGCTGGATCAGCCGGGCGTGCTCGGCGCCGCCCTTGAGGCTGCCGCTGAGCACCTGCTCGACCAGCGTCAGGCTGTCACCCTCGGCGTTCTCGTCGAGCAGGCTGAACAACGCCGTCAGCGGCAGCCCCTGGGCCTGCACCGCCTGCCAGTGGGTCAACTGCTCCGCGGCCGGGTTCATATAGCTGATGCAACCGTCGACATCGGCGGTGATCACCGCATCGCCGATCGATTCCAGGGTGATCTGCGCCCGCTCCTTCTCCTCCTGCAGTGCACTGGCGAACGCCTGGCGCTGGGCCAGCAGCTTGCTCGAACGTCGCCAGGCCATGGCGATCAGGAACAGCGCGGTGGCCAGGTTGGTGAGCATCAGCACCTTGAGCAACATCCGCGAGCCTTCACCCAAGGCATCGCTGAACGCCTTGGCGGCGGGGGTGACACCGTCATTGATGGCGACGATGCGCGCCTTCCAGTTGGCCACCTGGTGGGGATCGATAACACCGCTGGCGAAACCTTGACGCATCTGCTGGGCCAGCACATCGAGCTGGCGCAGGTAGTCGTCACCGATGTTCCAGTAATCGATGGCGGTTTCCATATAGCTGATATGACGGAAGTTGCGGTAGAACCAGATGATCCGGGCAACGTCCTCAGGGTGGTTGCCGCCCTGTAGCACGCCCTGGCGCGCCGCCTCCAGGTCCGGCTCGGGTCGATCCAGGGCCAGGCGCAGGTTATGGTCGCCCTGGGGCACCAGGATGGCCCGGCGGTAGCGAGCATAGGTCAACGGATCGCGGTCGTCGGCGTAGAGGTTGAGGTAATAGATGGCGTCCTTCTGCGCCTTGGACCACAAACTCTCGCCTGCCACGTAGGCGCGCACGGCGGACAATGCATAAAGGCTCAGACTGCCCAGCAGTACCTGGAAAACCACAACGGCGACGAAAGGCCAGATGATACCCAGCAGCCTTGGCGCTTCGAGAGTCCGATTTACCTTCATGTAGTCCCTGTCATGGCGGCAGATAAGGCACGAATCGACCTAGACAAGCACAGCGTAGGCCATTTGCCATGAAGGAGCGACAAGCTACCAGCGCCAAGCAGCAAGAAAAAGTGCGCTGACTGCGACTTGCCGCTTGCAGCTCGAACCTTGAGGCTGTTTTCAGGTCTGCTGCAGATGGCCGTAGAGCTTGGCGTACAGGCCGCCCTCGGCGATCAGTTGCTGATGGCCGCCGTCCTCGGCGACATGGCCGCCGTCGAACACCAACACGCGGTCGGCCTGCTTCACCGCCGACAGGCGGTGGGCGATGATCAGCGTGGTGCGACCGCTGAGGAACCGCGCCAGGGCCTGGTGCAGGTTGTACTCGGTGGCGGCGTCCAGCGCCGAGGTGGCTTCGTCGAGAATGACCACCTTGGGCTCGGCCAGCACCATGCGAGCGATCGCCAGACGCTGGCGCTGGCCGCCGGACAGGCGCACGCCGGAACGCCCGACGATGCTGTCCAGGCCCTGGGGCAGCGCGGCGATGGTGGCGTCCAGCTGGGCGATGCGCAGCGCCTGCCAGCAGGCATCGTCACTGCAATCGCGGCCCATGGTCAGGTTGGCGCGCACACTGTCGTTGAACAGCGACGGGTGCTGCAGCACCACCGCGACGTGCTCGCGCAGGGTCTCCAGGCCGATCTCCTGCAGGCTGGCGCCGCCGAAACGGATGGTCCCGGCCTGGGCGCTGTACAGCCCCAGCAGCAGCTGCACCAGGGTGCTCTTGCCGCCGCCGCTGGCGCCAACGATAGCGACCTTCTCACCCGGGGCGATGGACAGGTTCAGCTGGTCCAGCACCGGCTCGTCGGCGTAGGCGAAGCGCAGGTCGCGCACCTCGATGCCGACCGTCTCGCGCCCGGCGAACGGGTCGCTGGCCGCCGGGTACTGCGGCTCATCGGCCCGCGCCAGCAGCTCATTGAGGCGACTGAGCGCGCCCCCAGCGGCGTAGTAGGCATATTGCAGGTTCAGCAACTGCTCCACCGGGCCGATCATGAACCACAGGTAGCTGAACACCGCCAGCATCTGACCGATCGACAGGTCGGAGAACAGCACGGTGAGCATCGCTGCGGCGCGGAAGATGTCGATGCCGAACTGGAACAACAGGCCGCTGGCCCGGCCACTGGCATCGCTCTTCCACTGCGAGGCCACGGCATAGTCGCGCACCTCGCGGGCGCGCAGGCCCAGGCGACCGAGGAAATACCCCTGACGGTTGCCGGCGCGGATCTCCTGGATCGCATCGAGGGTCTCGGTCAGCGCCTGGGTGAAGCGTGCGGTGCTGTCGTTCTCGAGCTTCTTCAAGTGCTTGACGCGCTTGCCCAACTGCACGGTGAAGTAAATCACCAGCGGGTTGAACAAAAGGATCAACAGCGCCAGCTGCCAGTGCATCCAGATCAGGATGGCGGCGGTGCCGGTCAGGGTGAGCACGGCCACCAGGAAGCGGCTGAGGGTTTCGCCGACGAACTTGTCGAGGGTGTCCAGGTCGGTGACCAGATGGGTGGTGACCGTACCGCTGCCCAGGCTTTCGTATTCCTTGAGCGAAATACGCTTGAGCCGCTCGATCAGGCGGATGCGCAGGCGGTAGACGATGTCCTTGGCCAGGCCAGCGAACAGTTTGGCCTGGACCACGTTGAACGCCAGCGCCGCCAGGCGCAGGCCCAAGGTGGCGCACAGCATCAGGCCGATATAGCCCGCGGCCACCTGCCAGCCTGCGGGCAGGAAGTTGTTCATCCACTTCAGTGCGGCGTCGCCATGCCCCAGCAGCACTTCATCCACCAGCAACGGCAGCAGCAAGGGGATGGGCACGCTGCACAGGGCAGCGAGCACGGCCACCAGGTTGGCGGTCCACAGGGCTCGCTTGTGGCGCAGGGCCAGGCGGCGGATTTCCGCCCAGCTCAGGCGATCGGGCACAGCGGGGGACTTCCCTGGCACAGGGTCTGGCGACCCTGGCAGGTCAAGCACAGGCGGCCTGCTGCAGCCAGCGGCCGAGCAGCGGCTGCAGGCTGTCCAGCGACTGGTAGCCGTTGGTCAGCAGGGCCAGCTGGCCATTGCGCTCGGCCAGCAGCGTCGGAAAGCCGGCGATGCCCAGGTCCTGCACCCAGCCGAAGTCGGCACTGGTGGCGGCACGGGTATCGGCGCTGGTGAAGCGCTGCGAGAACGCCTCGCGGTCGAAACCGGCCTGTTCGGCCAGCTCCACCAGTTGCGGGGCGCGGGTGACATCCAGCCCCTGCTCGTAGAACGACCGCTGGATCAGCTTGAGCAACGCCCAGGCCCGCTCATCGTCCAGCTCGCGCGCCGCGACCAGCGCGCGGCACGCAGGCTCGGTGTCGTAGACGAAACCGTCAGGCATCGCGCCATCGAAACGAAACGGCTGCCCGGTGGCGTCATGCACCGCCTGCCAGTGCTCGAGGATGTACTTGCGGGTCGAGGCATCCAGGGCGCTGCCGCCGCTGCGCAGGCCACCGGGCACCAGGCGGGTGACGACGCCCGCCTCACGCGCCTGGGCGATCAGCGCCTCGGCCACCGGGGCAAAACCCCAGCACCAGGAGCACATCGGGTCCATCACATAGAGCAGGCGTGCGGACATGCATCAGGCCTCGGCTTTGTAGTTGTAGCCGATCGGGTGTGGCTGGTTGCGCGCCTTGGCCAGTTCAATCTGCTTCTGGCGGTCGATGGCGCTGCGCCGGGTCTTCTCGCTCAGGCTGTCCCAGCAATGCGGGCAGCTCACGCCTGGCGAATAGTGCTCCGACTCCCGGTCCTTCACGTCGATCGGATGGCGGCAGGCATGGCACTGGTCGTACTCGCCCTCGCTCAGGTCGTGACGCACGGTGACCCGGTTGTCGAAGACGAAACAGTCGCCGTCCCAGAGGCTTTCTTCCTGGGCTACTTCCTCGAAGTATTTCAGGATGCCGCCCTTAAGATGATAGACGGCTTCGAAGCCCTCACCGAGCATGTAGCTGGAGGCCTTTTCGCAACGGATGCCACCGGTGCAGAACATGGCGACCTTCTTGTGCTTGCTCGGGTCGAAGTTGGCCTTGATGTAGTCGGGGAACTCGCGGAAGGTCTCGGTCTTCGGGTCGATCGCGCCCTTGAAGGTGCCGATGGCCACTTCGTAGTCGTTGCGGGTGTCGATCAGCAGCACTTCAGGGTCGCTGATCAGCGCGTTCCAGTCTTTCGGATCGACGTAGGTGCCGACCGCCTTGTTCGGGTCCACGCCCGGCACGCCGAGGGTGACGATCTCTTTCTTGAGCTTGACCTTGGTGCGATAGAACGGCTGCTCGTCGCAGTACGACTCTTTATGGTCGACATCCACCAGGCGTGGGTCGCTGCGCAGCCAGGCCAGCAGCGCGTCGATGCCTTTACGGGTGGCCGAGACGGTGCCGTTGATGCCTTCGTTGGCCAGCAGCAGGGTGCCTTTGACGCCGTTGTCGACCATGGCCTTGAGCAGCGGCTCACGCAGTTCGATGTAGTCTTCCAGGGTGACGAACTTGTACAGCGCCGCCACGACGATCGGTTGGGTCATGAATCTGAAACTCCTGGTGGTTGCCCTCGTAAGGGGCGGACCGGGTTTGGCATGAAAAAGCATAGGGGCGCCTTACGCCCCTTTCGCGACACAAGGCCGCTTCCACAGGGGGATGCGTATTCCTGTGGGAGCGGCCTTGTGTCGCGAAAGGGCCGCAAAGCGGCCCCCGGATTTTGCGAGATTGTACCAGAACGACGGAAAGGATTCAGTGCCCACCGCCGGCGCACACCGGCGAGGCAGGCGCCACGCCGACCGCCGCCCACTCCTCGGGCGTATAGGTGTGGATCGCCAGGGCGTGGATCTCGCCCATCAGATCACCCATGGTGGCGTAGACCTTCTGGTGGCGCTTGACGCTGTTCAGCCCGGCGAACTGCTCGCTGACCAGCACCGCCTTATAGTGCGTTTCCTGGCCACGGCTGTGCATGTGGCTTTCGTTGCGCACTTCGAGGTGGTCTGTGCCCAGCGGCGCCAGCTGCTGCTCGATGCGTTGCTGCATGTTCATCGCGTCAGGCTCACTTCTTAGCCGGAGCGGCTGCCTTGCCAGCGCTCGGGTCGAGTTCCTTGGTCATGTCGTCGAGCAGCTTGTTGACCACCGGCACCGCCGGCTCCAGGCTCTGCTGGGTCAACTGGGCCGACTGCTGGGTGACCTTGGGCATCTCGCGCAGGACTTTCTTGCCCAGCGGCGACTCGTAGAACTTGACCAGGTCGTTCAGCTCGGCCTCGGTGAAGGTCGCGGTGTACAGGTCGACCATCTTCGGCTTGAGCTTCTTCCAGCCGATGGCGTTGTCCAGGGCGGCGTTGGCCTTGGCCTGGTAGCTGTCGAGCACCGTTTTCTTGGCAGCCGGCGCCTTGGTCTGTTCGAAACGCTGGGCGAACATCTGCTGGACCTGCATGTACACCGGGGTGCCCAGCTTGTCGGCATTGGCCAGGGTCAGGAATTTCTCGGCAGCGGCATTGTGGCTCGCGGTGGCGGCGAGTACCTGGCCGCTGGCGCAGGCCAGGGCAACGGCAGCACAGAGGACACGAAGACGGGTCATTGCATTTCCTTCAAGAAAGGGAGGCGGGTACCTCAGAGTAGAGCATTCTGCGCCGTGGTGGCGAAGTGCTCAAGTGGCACGACGAGCGACTGAACCGCTGCGACGAATCAGGGCCTAAACTGCGATTTCTGACTACAAAGGAGTGAGCGCAGCATGAGCCGTATCGAGACAGACAGCCTGGGCCCGGTCGAAGTTCCAGAGGACGCCTACTGGGGTGCGCAGACCCAGCGTTCGCTGATCAACTTCGCCATCGGCAAGGAGCGCATGCCGCTGGCGGTGCTGCACGCCCTGGCGCTGGTCAAGAAAGCCGCTGCCCGGGTCAATGACCGCAACGGCGACCTGCCCGCCGACATCGCCCGGCTGATCGAGCAGGCCGCCGACGAAGTGCTCGACGGCGATCACGACGACCAGTTCCCACTGGTGGTGTGGCAGACCGGCAGCGGCACCCAGAGCAACATGAACGTCAACGAGGTGATCGCCGGGCGCGCCAACGAACTGGCCGGCAAGGGCCGTGGCGGCAAGGTACCGGTGCACCCGAACGATCACGTCAACCGCTCGCAAAGCTCCAACGACTGCTTCCCCACCGCCATGCACATCGCCGCCGCCCAGGCCGTGCACGACAAGCTGCTGCCGGCGATCGCCGACCTGTCGGCGGGCCTGGCCGAGCTGTCGGCGCGCCACATGAACCTGGTCAAGACCGGGCGCACCCACATGATGGACGCCACGCCGATCACCTTCGGCCAGGAGGTGTCGGCCTTTATCGCCCAGCTCGACTACGCCCAGCGCGCTATCCGCGCAACGCTGCCGGCGGTCTGCGAACTGGCCCAGGGCGGCACCGCGGTGGGCACCGGCCTCAATGCCCCGCACGGTTTCGCCGAAGCCATCGCCGCGGAGTTGGCGGCCCTGTCAGGGCTGCCGTTTGTCACCGCGCCAAACAAGTTCGCCGCCCTCGCCGGTCACGAGCCGCTGACCAGCCTGGCGGGCGCGCTGAAAACCTTGGCCGTGGCGTTGATGAAGATTGCCAACGACTTGCGCCTGCTGGGTTCGGGCCCGCGCGCCGGGCTTGCCGAAGTACGCCTGCCGGCCAACGAACCCGGTAGTTCGATCATGCCCGGCAAGGTCAACCCGACCCAGTGCGAGGCCTTGTCGATGCTGGCCTGCCAGGTGCTTGGCAACGACGCGGCGATCGGCTTTGCCGCCAGCCAAGGCCACCTGCAGTTGAACGTGTTCAAACCCGTGATCATCCACAACCTGCTGCAGTCGATCGAGCTGCTGGCCGATGGCTGTCGCAACTTCCAGCAGCACTGTGTGGCCGGTATCGAGCCGGACGCCGGGCAGATGGCCGCGCACCTTGAGCGCGGCCTGATGCTGGTGACGGCGTTGAACCCGCATATCGGTTACGACAAGGCGGCGGAAATCGCCAAGAAGGCCTACAGCGAGGGCAAGACCCTGCGCGAGGCGGCGCTGGAACTGAAGTACCTGACCAACGAGCAGTTCGACCAGTGGGTAAGGCCGGAAAACATGCTGGCGCCTGGCGGCAAGGGCTGATCCGGTGACCTCATCGCGGGGCAAGCCCGCTCCCACGCCAGCCACAAAACGCAGCGTGGGAGCGGGCTTGCCCCGCGATGAAATTATCAATCAACCCGCACCCGACGTACCTTCCACCCCGCGATCAGCGACGGCCCCAAGGCCACCAACGCCGACCCCAGCACCACCGTCACCGCCCCTACATAGCCCAGGCCATTGATCTGCTCGGCATGCACGTAATCCGGCCACAGCCAGGCCGCCAGCGCCACCGCAACAAAGGTCACCAGCGGTGTCAGCGCCAGGGTCGCGCTGACCCGCGAGGCCTCCCAATGCGCCAGCGCCTCGGCGAACGCGCCATAGGCCACCAGCGTGTTCAGGCAGCAGGCCAGCAGCAACCAACCCTGCGACGGACTGAGCTGCAACGCCTCCAGCGGATGCACCCAGGGCGTGAGCAGCAGCGCGCAGCACAGGTAGATCACCATCATCACCTGCTGCGAATTCCACACCGTCAGCAACTGCTTCTGGCTCAGGGCATAGAACACCCAGATGCTGGTCGCCAGGATGATGGTCAGCACACCGGTGGTGTAAGTGCCAAGCGAAGTGAGCAGCTCTTCCAGGCGCTGGTTGAAGAACAACCCGAACCCCACCAGCAACACCAGCAGCCCCAGGCCCTGCCCCAGGCTGAAGCGCTCCTTGAACACAAACACGCTGGCCACCAGCAACAGCACCGGCCCCAGCTGGACCACCAGTTGCGCGGTGCCGGGGCTAAGCAGGTTCAGGCCGACCAGGTACAGCACATAGTTGCCGACCAGTCCGGCCACCGCGACGGCCACCAGGCCCTTACCCTTGATTCCGAGGCGGCTGAACGATGGCAACCTCCGATTAGCCGCCAGCCAGGCGAACAACAGGCCGCCGGAAACACTCAGGCGGTACCAGGTGACGGTTACCGGGTCCATCACCTGCAGCACCTGCTTGAGCTTGATCGGCAGGATGCCCCAGAGAAACGCCGTCAACAGCGCCAACAGAAGGCCCTGGACCCAGCGTCCGGAAGAAATGTGCATGGTGTCCTCGAGTCGGACCTTGGTGGGGGAAGGTGCAGTCTAAAGGCTTGCCGGGGAGGATGTGGCGGGAAAAGATTTCATCAGGTCATTCCCTGGACGCATGCTCAATGCCCGGGCGGGCTATCGTGGAGCAGGCTTGCCCCGCTAAAAGCCAAGCCCCCCCTGCACGATCCGCCTACTTCTTGTCCTTGGCGAACGCCGCCTCCAACGCCTGATTGATCGTGCGCAGCACCTTCACCCGCGCCCAGCGCTTGTCATTGGCCTCCACCAGGGTCCACGGCGCGATCTCGGTGCTGGTGCGGTCGACCATGTCGCCCACCGCCTCGGAATAGACGTCCCACTTGTCGCGGTTGCGCCAGTCTTCCTCGGTGATCTTGTAGCGCTTGAACGGAATCTGCTCGCGCTCCTCGAAACGCTCCAGCTGGGTCTGCTGGTCGATGGCCAGCCAGAACTTGACCACCACCACCCCAGCGTTGCTCAGTTGCTCCTCGAAGTCGTTGATCTCGCCATAGGCACGCATCCAGTCCGCCGGGCTGCAGAAACCCTCGACCCGCTCCACCAGCACCCGGCCATACCAGGAGCGGTCGAAGATGGTGAACTTGCCCCGTGCCGGGATGTGCCGCCAGAACCGCCACAGGTAAGGCTGGGCACGCTCTTCCTCGGTGGGCGCGGCAATCGGCACGATGCGGTACTGGCGCGGGTCCAGCGCCGCCGCCACGCGGCGGATCGCCCCGCCCTTGCCGGCCGCGTCATTGCCTTCGAACACCGCCACCAGGGCGTGGCGGCGCATGCGCTTGTCGCGCAGCAGACCGGCCAGGCGCGCCTGTTCGGTGACCAGCTGTTCCTGGTAGTCGTGCTTGTCCAGGCGCAGGGTCATGTCCAGGGCGCCGAGCAGGCTCTTCTGGTCGATGCTGCGCCCCAGCGGCGCGACATTGCCCTGATGCTTGCCTTTGGGGTTGTTGGCCAGGGCCGCCTGCAGGCTCTCCAGCAGGATCCGCCCCACTGCCAGGCTGCGGTAATGTGGGTCGACGCCCTCGACCACATGCCAGGGCGCGTAATCGCGGCTGGTGCGGCGCAGCACCCGCTCGCCGAAACGCACGAAGCGGTCGTAGGTTTCCGACTGCTGCCAGTCCAGCGGACTGATGCGCCAGTTGTGCAGCGGGTCATCCTTGAGCGCCTTGAGCCGGGCCTTCATCTGTTTCTTGGACAGATGGAACCAGAACTTGATGATCAGCGCGCCTTCGTCGCAGAGCATCTGCTCCAGGCGCTCGGCCCCGGCGATGGCCTGGTCGAGCACGGCATCCTTGAACTGGCCATGCACGCGGCCCTCGAGCATCTGGCTGTACCAGTTGCCGAAGAACACGCCCATCCGCCCCTTCGGTGGCAGCGCCCGCCAATAGCGCCAGGCCGGTGGCCGGGCCAGTTCCTCGTCGGTCTGCTGGTCGAAGGTGCGCACTTCGATCAACCGCGGGTCCATCCACTCGTTGAGCAGCTTGACCGTCTCGCCCTTGCCGGCGCCCTCGATGCCGTTGATCAGCACGATCACCGGGAAGCGCGCCTGCTGCTTGAGATCATACTGGGCTTCGAGCAGCGCCTCGCGCAGGGCGGGGACTTCCGCTTCGTAGGTGTCCTTGTCGATGCTGTGACCGATTTCGGCGGATTCGAACATGGAGCGCTCCTTCAATGGATAAGCAAGATTAGCGGATTTGCGCCATGCGTATCGATTCTGTCGCGCCTTGCGATAGGGCCGACACTCGCCACGCGAATCGCTTAAAATCCGTCATCCGCTGCAACCGAGCCAACCATGTCCGATACCACCCTCCCCCAGCACGCCCAGATCGACTGGGACGACCAGGGCCGCCCCCACTCTCGGCAATACGACGATGTCTATTTCGCCATCAACGAAGGCATCGACGAGACCCTGCACGTGTTCATCGAGCAGAACCATCTGCGCCAGCGCTTTGCCGAGCTGGCGCCGCGGGACTGCCTGGTGATCGGGGAAACGGGCTTCGGCACCGGCATGAACTTCTTCTGCGCCTGGCAGTTGTTCGAAGAGCTGGCTCACGCCGAGGCGCGCCTGCACTTCGTCAGCGTGGAAAAATACCCCCTGAGCCGCGCCGACCTGGAGCGCGCCATGCAGTTGTGGCCGACACTGGCGGCCTTCACCCGGCCCCTGCTCGATCAGTACGTGGCGATCCATCCGGGTTTCCAGCAACTGAGCCTCGATGACGGCCGCGTCACCCTGACGCTGATGATCGGCGATGCGCTGGAGCAACTGCCACAACTGGACGCGCGCATCGACGCCTGGTTCCTGGACGGCTTTGCCCCGGCGAAGAACCCCGACATGTGGACGCCCGAGCTGTTCGCCCAGCTGGCGCGCCTGTCATACCCCGGCACCACCCTCGGCACCTTCACCACCACCGGCTGGGTGCGCCGCTCGCTGATCGAGGCCGGGTTCACCATGAAGAAGGTGCCCGGTATCGGCAAGAAGTGGGAGGTAATGCATGGCGTCTACAGCGGCGCGCCCGCCGCCCCTGCGGCGCCCTGGTACGCACGCCCAGCACCCTTGCCGGGGCCACGCGAGGCGCTGGTGATCGGTGCCGGCCTGGCGGGCAGTGCCACCGCGCGCAGCCTGGCGGCCCGGGGTTGGCAAGTCTGCGTGTTGGAGCGCCACGACGGGCCGGCCCAGGAGGCCTCGGGCAACCCCCAGGGCGTGCTGTACCTCAAACTGTCCGCCCACGGCACCGCCCTGTCGCAGATGATCCTTTCCGGCTTCGGCTACACCCGTCGCTGGCTCGAGCACCTGCAACGCGGCCAGGACTGGGACGCCTGCGGCGTGCTGCAACTGGCCTTTGACGACAAGGAAGGCGAACGTCAGGCCAAGCTGGCAAGTGCCTTCGACAACAGCCTGCTGCGCCAGCTCGACCGGGCACAAGCCGAAGCCACGGCGGGCGTGGCGCTGGCCAGCGGCGGCCTGTTCTACCCCGAAGGTGGTTGGGTACACCCACCGGCGCTGTGCCAGGCCCAACTGGAGCATCCGAGCATCCGCCTGCTTGGCCATGCCAACGTCATCGCGCTGCGCAAGACCGACGGCCTGTGGCAGGCCTGGGACGGCGAGCGCCTGCTGGCCAGCGCGCCGCTGGTGGTGTTGGCCGGGGCTGCCGATGTCCGTCAGTTCCCGGCCTGCGCCGGGCTGCCGCTCAAGCGCATTCGCGGGCAGATCACCCGCCTGCCGGCCACCGTGGCAAGCCGGGAGCTGCGCACGGTGGTTTGCGCCGACGGCTACGTGGCGCCATCTCGTGGCGATGAACATACCTTGGGCGCCAGCTTCGACTTTCACAGCGAGGACTTGGCGCCGACCGTGGCCGAGCACCGGGACAACCTGGCGCTGCTGGATGATATTTCCGCAGACGTGGCCACCCGCCTGCGCACCGCCGAACTGGACCCGGCACAACTGCAGGGCCGGGCGGCGTTCCGCTGCACCAGCCCGGACTATCTGCCCATCGTCGGGCCGCTGGCCGATGTCGAGGCGTTCAACCAGGCCTACGCCATGTTGGCCAAGGATGCACGACAGGTGCCGGATGTGGCCTGCCCGTGGCTGGAGGGGCTGTATGTGAACAGTGGGCATGGCTCGCGGGGATTGATCACCGCACCGTTGTCGGGTGAGCTGATCGCCGCCTGGGTCAGCGGCGAGCCCTTGCCGCTGCCCAGGGCGGTGGCCGAGGCCTGTCATCCCAACCGTTTCTCGCTGCGCCGGCTGATTCGCGGCAAGTAGCACTACCGCAGGGGGGCGCCTTGCGCTCCCGGGACCACTCACCCCATATAACAGATCGATCTAAAACTCTCACAACCTACCTCGGTCCCTACCTAAGTGTCCCTTATTTCGGGCACCTTCCCCAACGGCAAAACCGGTAAGGACTTATGTGCGGATTAGCAGGAGAGTTACGTTTCACCCCCATAGACCAAGCCCCACGCCCGGCGGACCTCGCCGCGGTGGAGCGCATCACCCACCACCTGGCGCCCCGCGGCCCCGACGCCTGGGGCTTCCATAGCCAGGGCCCGATCGCCCTCGGCCACCGGCGCCTGAAGATCATGGACCTGTCCGACGGCTCGGCCCAGCCCATGGTCGACAACACCCTGGGCCTGGCACTGGCTTTCAACGGCGCCATCTACAACTTCCCGGAACTGCGCCAGGAGCTGCAGGCCCTGGGCTACAGCTTCTGGTCCGACGGTGACACCGAGGTGCTGCTCAAGGGCTATCACGCCTGGGGCGCGGCGTTGCTGCCCAAGCTCAACGGCATGTTCGCCCTGGCCATTTGGGAGCGCGACAGTCAGCGCCTGTTCCTGGCCCGCGACCGCCTGGGCGTCAAGCCTCTGTACCTGTCGCGCAACGGCGAGCGCCTGCGCTTCGCCTCAACCTTGCCGGCACTGCTCAAGGGCGGCGATATCGACCCGATGATCGACCCGGTGGCACTGAACCACTACCTGAACTTCCACGCCGTGGTGCCGGCGCCGCGCACGCTGCTGGCCAATGTGCAAAAGCTCGAGCCCGGCACCTGGATGCGTATCGACCGCCATGGCGAGGTCGAGCGCCAGACCTGGTGGCAACTGCACTACGGCCCGAACCCGGACGAGCGCGAGCTCGACCTGGAGGGCTGGACCAGCCGCGTGCTCGATGCCACCCGTGACGCCGTGGCGATCCGCCAGCGCGCCGCAGTGGACGTCGGCGTGCTGCTCTCCGGCGGCGTCGACTCCAGCCTGCTGGTCGGCCTGCTGCGCGAGGCAGGCGTGGACGACCTGTCGACCTTCTCCATCGGTTTCGAGGACGCCGGCGGCGAGCGCGGCGACGAGTTCCAGTATTCCGACCTGATCGCCAGCCATTACCACACCCGCCACCACAAGCTGCGCATCGCCGAGCACGAGATCATCGAGCAGTTGCCAGCGGCCTTCCGCGCCATGAGCGAACCGATGGTCAGCCATGACTGCATCGCCTTCTACCTGCTCTCGCGGGAGGTGGCCAAGCATTGCAAGGGCGTGCAGAGCGGCCAGGGCGCCGACGAGCTGTTCGCCGGCTACCACTGGTACCCGCAGGTGAACGGTGCCGAGGACGCCTTCGGTGCCTATCGCGACGCGTTCTTCGACCGCAGCCACGCCGAATACCGCGACACCGTGCAGGCGCCGTGGCGCCTGGACAACGACGCGGCCGGCGACTTCGTTCGCGAGCACTTCGCCCGCCCCGGCGCGCCGGACGCGGTGGACAAGGCCTTGCGCCTGGACAGCACGGTGATGCTGGTGGACGACCCGGTCAAGCGGGTGGACAACATGACGATGGCCTGGGGCCTGGAAGCGCGCACGCCGTTCCTCGACTACCGCCTGGTGGAGCTGTCGGCGCGCATACCGGCGCGCTTCAAGCTGCCCGACGGTGGCAAACAGGTGCTCAAGCAGGCGGCGCGCCGAGTCATTCCACACGAAGTGATCGACCGCAAGAAGGGCTATTTCCCGGTGCCCGGCCTCAAGCATCTGCAAGGCGCCACCTTGGACTGGGTGCGCGAGCTGCTGACCGACCCCAGTCAGGATCGCGGGCTGTTCGATCCGGCCATGCTCGACCGCCTGCTGAGCAACCCCCACGGCCAGCTTACCCCGCTGCGCGGCTCCAAGCTGTGGCAGCTGGCGGCCTTGAACCTGTGGCTCAGCGAACAAGGAATCTGACCAATGAAAGCCCACGAGATCGCCTACGGCCAACGCCTGCTGCGCGGTCAGGCGCCGTCTTACGAGCGCCTGCAGGCACGCCTGGCCGGTGACGGCAGCGAGCCCCATGACCAGCCACGGGCCGTGCATTGTGGCTGGGGGCGGCTGCTGATCGGGCACACCTACCCCGATCCGCTCAGCCTGGCCGAAGCGCTGCTGCAAGAACAGGCCGGCGAGCGCGATATCGCCCTGTACGTCGCCGCGCCGCAGCAGGTGCTGGCCCAGGCGCCGCAACAGCTGTTCCTCGATCCTTCGGACACCTTGCGCCTGTGGTTCAGCGACTACCGGCCAGCGCAACGCGTGTTTCGCGGCTTTCGCATTCGGCGGGCGCAAGGTGCGGCGGACTGGCAGGCAATCAATGCGCTGTACCAGGCCCGCGGCATGCTGCCGGTCGATCCCGAGCTGCTGACCCCGCGCCACCTCGGCGGCCCGGTGTACTGGCTGGCCGAGGACGAAGACCGCCACACGGTAATCGGCAGCGTCATGGGCCTGGACCACGGCAAGGCCTTCGACGACCCCGAACACGGCTGTAGCCTGTGGTGCCTGGCGGTGGACCCACACTGCACCCGCCCGGGCGTCGGCGAAGTGCTGGTACGCCACCTGATCGAACACTTCATGAGCCGCGGCCTGGCCTGTCTCGACCTATCGGTGCTGCACGACAACCGCCAGGCCAAGCGGCTGTACAAGAAGCTTGGGTTCCGCACCCTGCCGACCTTCGCCATCAAGCGCAAGAACGGCATCAACCAGCCGTTGTTCCTCGGCCCAGGGCCCGAGGCCGGCCTTAACCCCTATGCACGGATCATCGTCGACGAGGCATTGCGCCGAGGCATCGAAGTTCAGGTCGATGATGCCGATGCCGGGCTGTTCACCCTGAGCCTGGGCGGACGGCGCATCCGCTGTCGCGAATCGTTGAGTGACCTGACCAGCGCCGTCACCATGACCCTCTGCCAGGACAAGCGCCTGACCCGCCAGGCCTTGCACAACGCTGGCCTGCAGGTACCGGCGCAGCAACTGGCGGGGAGCGTCGATGACAACCATTCGTTCCTCGACGAGCATGGCGCGGTAGTGGTCAAGCCGGTGGATGGCGAACAGGGTCAGGGAGTGGCGGTCAATATCACCACCCTCGAAGCGCTGAGCCATGCCGTGGAGCAAGCCCGCGCCTTCGACAGCCGCGTGCTGCTGGAGAGCTTCCATGCAGGCGTCGACCTGCGCATCGTGGTGATCGGCTACGAGGTGGTGGCGGCAGCAATCCGCCATCCGGCCCAGGTGATCGGCGACGGCAGGCACAGCCTGCGTGCCCTGATCGAGGCCCAGAGCAGACGCCGCCAGGTGGCCACCGGTGGCGAAAGCCGCATTCCACTGGACGAAGAGACCGCGCGCACGCTCAAGGACGCGGGGCTGGGCTACGACGACATCCTGCCCGCCGGGCAACGGCTGGCCGTGCGCCGTACCGCCAATCTGCACACCGGCGGCACCCTGGAGGATGTCACCGCGCGCCTGCACCCGGTGCTAGCCGATGCCGCCGTACGTGCCGCCCGCGCCCTGGAAATCCCGGTGGTGGGCCTGGATTTGATGGTCCGCGATGCCGAGCACCCGGACTACGTGATCATCGAGGCCAACGAGCGTGCGGGATTGGCCAATCATGAACCGCAGCCTACGGCCGAGCGCTTTGTCGACTTGTTGTTTCCCCACAGCCGCCCCTTGGCCTGACAGCTCCTCGGATCTTTGTGGGAGCGGCCTTGTGTCGCGAAAGGCCCGCAAAGCGGGCCCGGCAATAGATGCAGCGAAGCTGACATCCCGGGGGCGCTTCGCCCCCCCCCCTTTCGCGACCCAAGGCCGCTCCCACAAGACCTTGCCCACAGTTTGAAAATTTCACCCCGACCGGAGACCTGGACATGTCCGAACGACTTCCCGAACCCGATCTCGACTACCTCAAACGTGTACTGCTGGAGATGCTCGCCATCCCCAGCCCCACCGGCTTCACCGATACCATCGTGCGCTATGTCGCCGAGCGCCTGGACGAACTGGGCATCCCCTTCGAGCTGACCCGTCGCGGCACCATCCGCGCCACCCTCAAGGGCCGCCAGAGCTCGCCCGACCGCGCCGTCTCGGCGCACCTGGACACCATCGGCGCCAGCGTGCGCCAGTTGCAGGACAACGGTCGCCTGGCGCTGGCGCCGGTGGGGTGCTGGTCGAGCCGCTTTGCCGAGGGCAGCCGGGTCAGCGTGTTCACCGACACCGGCGTCTACCGCGGCAGCGTGCTGCCGCTGATGGCCAGCGGGCACGCGTTCAACACAGCCATCGACCAGATGCCGATCAGCTGGGAACATGTGGAGGTGCGCCTGGACGCCTACTGCGCTACCCGCGCCGACTGCGAGGCGCTGGGGATCGCCATCGGTGACTGCGTGGCCTTCGACCCGTTGCCGGAGTTCACCGAAAGCGGCCATATCAGCGCCCGCCACCTGGACGACAAGGCCGGCGTGGCGGCCTTGCTGGCGGCGCTCAAGGCCGTGGTGGAAAGCGGCCGCCAGCCCCTGATCGACTGCCATCCCTTGTTTACCATCACCGAGGAGACCGGCTCCGGCGCCGCCGCTGCCCTGCCCTGGGACGTCAGCGAGTTCGTCGGCATCGACATCGCCCCGGTGGCGCCGGGGCAGGCGTCCAGCGAACACGCGGTGAGCGTGGCCATGCAGGATTCCTCCGGGCCCTACGACTATCACCTGTCGCGTCACCTGCTCAAGCTGGCCGGCGATCAGGACCTGCCGGTACGCCGTGACCTGTTCCGCTACTACTTCAGCGACGCCCACTCGGCGGTGACCGCCGGGCACGATATCCGCACCGCCCTGGTGGCCTTCGGCTGCGATGCCACCCATGGCTACGAGCGCACCCATATCGACAGCCTGGCGGCGCTGAGCCGTCTGCTCGGTGCCTACCTGCTCAGCCCGCCGGTATTCGCCAGCGACTCGCAACCGGCCAATGCCTCACTGGAGCGCTTCAGCCACCAACTGGAACACGACACGCAGATGGAAAGCGACACCCGGGTGCCGGCGGTGGACAGTCTGGTGGGCAACAAAGGGTGATCGAGCGGGAATGGGGCGCACCAGGCCCCCAAATTCACGTAGCATGCCTCCATTCCCACAACCACCGCCCAGACCATGCTGATCCCCTACGAGCAACTTGAAGCCGAAACACTGACCCGCCTGATCGAGGACTTCGTCACCCGCGACGGTACCGACAACGGCGACGACACGCCGCTGGAAACCCGCGTGTTGCGGGTACGCCAGGCCTTGGCCAAAGGTCAGGCCTTCATCCTGTTCGACATGGACAGCCAGCAGTGCCAGTTGCTGGCCAAGCATGAAGTTGCGCGTGAGCTGTTCGAGTAGCGGGCCCTCAAGCCTGCTGCTTCTCGAGCTCAAGTGCCTTGATGCGCTTGTACACCTCGGTCCTGTGCACCTCCACGTCCCGCGGCGCGCAGATACCGAAGCGGACCTGGCCGTTCTCGACGGACATCACCTGGATCTTGATGTTTTCGGAAATGACGATGACTTCGCCCACTTCTCGTCCAATTACCAGCATGTTCCGATCCTCCAGCTCAAGGGAAAATCGGAGACTGCCCCGCCAGCTTTGGCCTACTCAATCCTTCTCAGGACAAATAGACGCAACCTACTGGCAAAGGTAAAAAAACCTACAGAAATCTCTCTCAATGCGCGGTTTTGCGCGCCTTCGCCCGCATTTTTACCGCCATGTCCGCCATTTCGTCGTAAAGCCGCTGAGGCGCCTGGCACTTGAGCTGCCAGGCGTGGCGCCCGGCCTCATGGGGCAGGATCAGGAACTCGCCAGCGGCGACCCGCTGGTGTATATGTTCGGCGATATCCGCAGCATTGATCGACGAACCTTCCAGCAGTTTGCCCACCTGCGCCTTCATCGCCGGATCTGGTCCGCGGAACGAGTCGAGCAGGTTGGTCTGGAAGAACGACGGGCACACCACATGCACCGCCACCTCGACCTGGCGCAACTCCACCAGCAGGCTCTCGGACAAGGCCAGCACCCCAGCCTTGGCCACGTTGTAGTTGCTCATGCCCGGCCCCTGCATCAGGGCGGCCATGGAGGCAATGTTGATGATCCGCCCACGGCTGCGCTCGAGCAGCGGCAGGAACGCCTTGCAGCCCTTGACCACGCCCATCAGGTTGACCGCGATCTGCCAGTCCCAGTCCTCCAGGGACAAATCGGCGAAGAATCCACCCGACGCAACCCCGGCATTGTTGACGATCACGTCGATGCCGCCGAGCTTTTCCTCGCAGGCCTGGGCCAGGGCGGTGAGCTGGCTGTAATCGCGCACGTCGCAGCGCTGGGAGAAGCCGTCACCACCGGCTTGGCGCACCAAGGCCAGGGTTTCGCGCAAGCCCGCCTCATTGACGTCTGCCAGAGCCAGCTGCCAGCCCTCGCGAGCCCAGCGCAGGGCAATCTCGCGGCCAAGGCCGGAGGCGGCGCCAGTGATCATCATTCGGTTGTGCATGGTGGAGCGCCTTGAACAGTGGGAATGGCTGGAGTCTAGCCACAACACCACGGCTGCCGGTACGGCATCAAACTGCTGAATACGGCGCCATTGGGCGGCAGGCCATTCAATCGTCAGGCAGGTGGATTGAATTTTTATACAAGGGCACCAGTCGGAAACATTAAGCGGCTACCGCTATGCCCCAGCCCTTCCATAACGCAAGGACTTCGCCATGACCACCATCCTCATTATCATCCTGATCTTACTGCTGATCGGCGGCTTACCGGTCTTCCCTCACTCCCGCGCATGGGGTTACGGCCCGTCCGGCATAATCGGGGTGGTACTGGTGGTCTTGTTGATCCTCTTGTTGCTGGGCAGGATATGAACCTGGCCTGGCATGACGCTCAGCCTTGAGTCCGGCTGCCCAGATAGTGCTCCAGGTCTTGCATCACCGCATGCAAGGCCTGAGCATCACGGCGAAGTCGTTCAAGATCCAAGGGGGCGCTGGCGCAACTGCCCTCCAGGCGCTCGCAGGCATTGATCAGATCGCCAGCGCCCAAGATGCGTGCGCCGCCCTTGACCCGGTGCGCCAAGGCAGCCAGAGCCTTTGGATTGTCGCCTGAATCTGCCAGGCGGGTGAGATCATCACGATTGCTGCGACGCAGATCGGCAAGCAACGCTTCCAGTGCGCCCTGATCATTGTCCGCCAACTGTCGTAGATGATCGAAATCGAATATCGACGTGCGCGCGCCCTCATCCCCCAGACATTTGCCCTGCTGCGCAACACTGCCGCCCAGGGCACCGATCAGCGCCTGCAAACCGAGGGGTTTGAATAGGCAATCATCCATGCCTGCCGCTAGGCAGCGTCGGCGTTCGTCCGCCAGCGCGCTGGCGGTGAGCCCGACTAGTCGACACGCCGTCCCTCCATTGCGACGCTCATGCAGACGAATCGCCCTGGCCAGACCATAGCCGTCGAGGCGCGGCATGCTGCAATCGCTGATGACGACATCGAAGTGCTCGTTCAACCACAGCCGTAGGGCCTGCGCTCCATCCTCGGCAACCCGGGCGTGATGCCCCAGGTAATCAAGTTGCTGGGCCAACAGCAATCGATTGGCCGGATAGTCGTCCGCCACCAGCACGCGCAGCGGTACTGCATCCGACGGGACATCACTGCGTGGTGCCACCACGGGCTCTGACGGATCCAGCGGATGAATTGGCAGCTCCAGGTGGATTTGTGCCTGGGTGCCCTTGCCCAGTTCGCTGCTCAACTGCAAGTTGCCGCCCATCATCTGGCACAAGCTGCGGCAGATGCCCAATCCAAGCCCCGTGCTGCTGCGCGGCGACTGGGACTGATTGCTGGCTTGGCGAAAGGGCTGGCCCAGCTCGGCCAATTCGGCCTTGGCAATGCCGATACCGGTGTCCTCGACGATCAGGCGTACCACCAGGCAATCGCTGCGGGACTGAGCACAGACGCTCACCTGTACCCGCCCCTGCTGGGTGAACTTGATCGCATTGCTCAACAGATTTGCCAATACCTGCCGCAAGCGCACCGGGTCAAGCAATACCGGGCGGTCAACTTCGCCCTCAACGGTGAGATCGAGCCGCAATCCCTTGACACGAGCCTGATGGTCGAACAACTGGATAACCTGCGACACCTGTTCGCGCAGGCATGACACCGCTGGCGTCAACTGTAACTCGCCCGCCTCGATACGGGTGACATCGAGGATATCGCCTATCAGTTCCTGCAGTCCCCGGGCAGCGTCAGCGGCCACCTCGATGGCCAAGTGATCGAGCACGCCCCGTCCGGCCTTGCGTTGGGCGAGCTCCAGCATGCCCAAAAGGGCATGCAACGGCGTGCGGATCTCATGGCTCATGGCTGCCAGGAAATGAGTCTTGGCATGGCTTGCTGCCTCGGCCCCTTGCTTGGCCCGCCGCAGCTGCACCTGCAGACGGCGTAGGTAGCGGATCCACAGCAGCGCTACCAGCAGTGCGGCAAAAGCAGCGAGAAATCCCAGCAGCAGGGGAGTCCGGTACCGCTGCCAGGCACTGGCGGCAACGATCAGCGGACTGCGCCAGCGCCGGACCAGCACATCGATTTCGCGTGGTGCCAGATCGAGCAATGCCTTGTCGAGGATGCTCTGGAGATGAACCGCACCCGGACTGCTGGCAAACGCGAAATGCTCCGCTGGCAAGGCCAGGCTGCTGATCCGCAGCCGCCCCGGGTACCAGCGAGCAACCAGTAACCGGGCCTGGACGAGTGGCAGCACGGCTGCCGCGACTCTCCCGGCGGCCACCGCGTGCACCGCCTCCAACGCACCATTGACCGGTGACTGCACGACCCTCGGATATGCCTGGGCCAGCAACGCCTGTGCCACGCTGCCTTCCTCCAGTGCCAGCCGCCGCCCGTTCAGCTGGGCGAGATCACCTGGCCGCTCGGCGTGCCCCTGCATCACCAGCACATACGCAGAACTCAGAAAGCCACGAGTGAATCGCAGGCGCTCTCCACGCGCCGGGCTGTAGGGCAGGCCCGCGATCAATTGTGCCTTTCCCATGCGTACCTGCTCGACCATCTGTGCCGTAGTGCCACCTGCCTCGACGTCAAACTCCAAGCCCGTTCGCCGGCCAAGCAATTGCAACAGATCGAAGCTCAACCCTTGCAGTTGGCCTTTACCATCGCGATAGCTCAGCGGCATTGCCTGTTCATTCACCAGCACCTTGATGCGTGGGTTTTCAGCCAGCCAGTGCCGCTCGACATCGCTCAGCGGGATGCCTGGCGACCTGTGCACGGCAGCAGGTCGGGCATGCCAACGCTCGTGAATATCCGCATGTTGATCGCCAAGGCCGTCCAATACTCGATCAACCAGGCCGATCAACGCCTTGTTGTCGCGGGCCATGGCAAAACCGACAGCTTGGCTGGTCAGGGCCGCATGGCCAATTTCCTCGGCACCGTTCCATTGGTTGCGGCCCAGGAGATAACGGCTTCCGAGCGTGCTGCCCAGATAAAGGTCGGCGTCACCCAGCGCGAGTGCCGCCAAGGCGCTGAACGGCGAGGGATGAAGCTGGATTTCGGCCAAGGGGTATAACGCCTGTACCTGTTGGCGCGGACGATATCCGTCGACCAGCGCCAACCTGAAGCTGGCGCCGCTGCGGGCCCGTTCCCGCGCATGCTCCTGCGGGGCGATCAGCAAGGGACGATCCTGGGCATAGGGCGCAGACAGATGCAGACCTGCCTCGAGCGCCTGCTGCGGGCTGACGGACCCGAGCAGGTCGATACGGCCTTGGCGCAGGGCAGCTGCCGTCTCGGCGAACGATGCAAACACCTGCAACTGCACTTCGAGGCGCAGTTGACTCGCCAGCAGCCCGACGTAATCGGCGGTGATGCCCTCGTAGGCCTGCCCCGTGGTAAGCATGTCGAACGGTGGGTTGTCACGGGCGATCACGCCCAGGCGTAACACGCGGTGCTCCCACAGCCAACGCAGTTCCTCGTGATCCAGAACCGGCGGCGGTGTCTGCGGGGCGGGGCGTGCATGCAATTGCACGGCCGCGCAAGTTGGCAGGTAGCCAAGCCCCCCCAGTATCCCTATCAGCAAGGCACGCAGGAACACGGGACTACAGCGCTCAGATGAGCGCGTTGCGACGGGCGAAATCCGCCAGGTCGATCAACGAGCTGAGTCGCAGCTTTTCCAGTAGGCGAATCTTGTAGGTACTGATGGTCTTGTTGCTCAACAACATGGCCTCGCCGATGGCTTTGTTACTATAGCCACGCGCCAAGTGCTGGAGGACCATCAACTCGCGATCGGTCAAACTGGCGATGCACTGTGCCTCGGTTGCCTGCAGGTCACGGCGGTTGACCGAGCTGAGCGCCACTTCGGGAAAGTAGCTATAGCCAGACAGCACAGCGCGCACCGCTTTGCCGAGTTCATCGAGATCATCGGTTTTAGACACATACCCAACGGCCCCAGCCTGCATGCAGCGCAATGAGTAGGACTCGGCCAGTTGCGAGGTCAGCACCACTATACGCGTGGGCGTCCCCAGGGCCTTGATCCGGGCGATCACTTCCAGCCCATCCAGGCCCGGCATGGCGATATCGAGAATTACCAGGTCCGGCGCATGCTCACGGGCCAGGCGCACCGCGTCGATGCCATTGTCGGCCTGGCCGATTATCTCCAGGCGTTGCTGGCGCAGCAGCATACAGACGGTGCTGCGGATGAAAGGGTGGTCGTCAACCACAAGTGCTCTGTGCATAGCGTTTACCTCGTGCGCTACCTCAGCCGGTTAAAGCTCGGCGTCGAAGACCACGGTGACCTGGCCGTCATAAGTACTGCCAGGGTGCTTGAGCATCGCTTGTACATCACTGCGTCCCACCTCGAAATGCAACTGGCCTGGTCGATTCAACGTTGGCATGGCCGCCTCGAACTGAAGCGCCGCGAAGCGGCCAGTAGGCAACTGCAGGCGTTCCACCGCCTGGCCCCGGTGCTGGATACCCGCAGGCAGACTCATGGCGACCTCCACAGCCACCTGTTCCCCTTCGTCACTGCGGATCGCGCAGTGCGCGCCCATGTCGTGCTGGCAAAGCTTATAGACCTTGAACGGGCCGGTGGACCACACCCTGAACGGCAGGTCGCGATAGATGCGCTGCGGCGCCTTGCCACCGGCCAACCAGGCCTGCCAGCCGTTCCTGGGCTCCAGCACAGCCCGGTCGGAACCAGGCGGAAACTCGAACATGAAGGCGTGCTGCACATCGAGTTCGAAATTGATGGTGAGGCTGTCACCACTCAGGTTGCTGACATCGTTGCCAAAGTCGAAATCACCACCCGGGCCGATGCGAAAGGTGGTCGAGCCCCGGTACTTGCCGGCCTTGAGCCGGTAAGGTGGCGGTATGTTCAGGTTGAAACCCACACTGAGTTCTTCAACGTCAGCCTGCATCACGGTGCCTGCGGGAGCATAGATGCTACGCGACCAGCAAGCGCCAGGCGTGAGCGAATCACTTAGACGCCAAAGCACCCGCGCCCTGCCATCTCCCCAACTGCCGGACGATCCACCACCGAAAACACATCCTCCGAGTATCCGGTTATAAGTTGGATTGCGATCGAGCCTTGCGCTCTTCGCAATCACGCTGAACAACGTCCACTCGAAGGCCATTCGTCGCGGCTCACCGGTTTCATCGTGGTAGACGTCCACCTCACGCCGCCCGGGAAGCTGCAGGAAGAACTCGTCGCGCGGATCCGCCGCCTCCTGTACCGCTTTTTTCGTGAAGGTAATCGGCAAGTCGACCGTCGTGGCCCCTCGGCACGTGGTGGGCCAGTACCTGCACACCCCACCCGGAGGCGTTGTGTTTTCGAAGCGACCTGATCCGCCACCCCGGTACTCTGCGCTGATAGTCACGTCCAATGCGCTGGCCACTGGCATGACCCCGCACAGTACTATCGCGCAGCCCCAGCGTGCCCACCCTCGCTGTCTGATGGATGAAAAAAACACGATCATCCCTCCACCACCATTGCCTTGGTATTACCGCCCTCAATTAACTCGAGCTGATGCACCTTGCCGGTCTCCCCGTCGAACTGCCGGGTGCGACCCGGCAGGACGTGGTGTTTGGTGGCGGGCGCACATCCCTGCCCTGCGGCTTGGCACAGGCGAAAATGATCGAGCACAACCGTGGCGTTACCCTGGTTCACGACAGTCAGTTGCCCGCCTGCGCGCCGTACGTGGGTCTGGTAGCGTGTCTCGGCAGGCCGGACGAACAACAGCGAGCCATATCCGGCCAGCAGATTGACCCCGGCCTTGAGGCTGTCACGGTACTTTTCCGCCTCCTGGTCATCCACCATGAAACCATCGCCCGACTCCGGAAGCACCGGTACGAAGCGCAGACGGAAATAGCGCTCCTGCTCCCGTGAGCCACGATAAAGCAGGCGTACCGCCTGCATGCCTTGGGCGGGGATGATCAGCCGCGCCGGGCTGGCGATCAAGCCGCGCTGTTCCAGTGGCAGCCCATCGGTGGCAATTTCACGGGCAACACCAGTTGCGTCATACACCAGTTCAGCGACGCTGACCTTGACGAACGCAGTGGTGTCGCCGCTGTTGCGTACCCGCTTGAGCAAGGTGCTCTTGTCACCGTCGACGTAGTCATAAAGCGCGCCGACATTGAGCTCGGGAGCGGCACTGGCAACCAGAGGCAGCGCCAGCAGTGTCGAGGCCAGCAGGCGGAAAATATTCATGATGCGAACTCCGTGCGTCATTGACGGGAAAGTATTGATGGGGAGTGGCTGCGTGGCCATGGCCGAACCTGCGGGAACCTTCCCGCATGGCCATCTGAAACGCCCTAAACGGCAGTAGGCCTTTACCCTGAGCAGGGATCATCCGAGCTGCACCTTACTGAACGGCTTAACCCTGCCCGTTGCGTACAACCGCCTCGACCTGCGCCACCCCAGGCACACAGCGTTGGTCGCCAGCCAGCAGCACATCGTCCTCCCGCGCCAACGTGCTCACGTCCAGACTCAGCAGGCATACCGCCTGCCCCTGCTGGCGAATCTCCAAAGTAGGGTTCAACTCGCTCATCTCGACCGCAAAGAAGCCATCGGTTTCGGTGACACTGCGGCTGGCGTGGTTGATCAACTGGGCGCCGCGCATCGGCTTGCCATGCTCGTCAAACAGGCGCCCAAGCACGGTAACAGTGCGCAACACCCGCAGTTCACGGTATTCGATGCCGCCACGGTTGAGGTGATAGTCCAGGCTCGCGGGCTGGATAACGGCTGCGGTGACCGCGCTGCCCTCAAAATCGAACTGCACATGCCCGGCCTTGTAGGCTGCAACCGGGATCAGGTTGCGCCCAGGCTGCAGGTTGGCGGAACCGCCATGGAGGTCGTCGGCGCGCAGCTTCAACCCCTCGATATCGGTCTCGACATCAACGATCAGCCCGGCCTGGTGCGGCAGGTACTGACCACTCATGGCCGCCTTGCCTGCTCCCACGGCCAACATGCTCTGCAGATTCAGGCCACCGGTGAAGTCGCCGCTGTAGGACGAACGCTGGACATAGGCATCGCCGTGCACGACCTGACTCTCGAACTGGGTATCGCCGCCAAGCCCTGCGCCGTAGCGGTCCGCACTGAGCGTTGCGCCGACGCTGCGCAGCGGGCCGATATCGACATCTTGCTGGTAGGCCAGCGAGGCGTTGAGATCGCGCCCGCCGTCGCGCGAGGTGCGGCTACCGACACTGGCGGACACACGCCGACCACTGCCGCCACCCAGACTCATGCTCAGGCTCAAGTTGACGCCGCGGCTGCGAGATTCGCCGGTGGCTGCCGTTCCTGGACGATCGAACAGCGACAACCGCCAGTTGGCATCGGAGCCCAGCAGCCGACCATAGTAAGCCCACCCCAGGTCGAGACCGGTGCCGGCATTGACATCTTCAGACTGCGAAAGCCGCATGCTGACGGTATTGCGCGGGTCGAGGCGATGGTTCAGCGACAGGGACGACTGTGTCTGGCGCGCCTGGAATGGCCGCCGCGCTCTATCATCGAGGCGGCGCCAGTCAGGGCGCGCCAGCCAGGTTCGGCTGTGGCTGGCAACCAACGAACCGCTGTCATAGGCATGGATCAGCTGGATGTCGTAGCCGTTGCCCTGCCCTTGCGTCTGGAACAGGTTGGCGTACAGCTTGAAACGCTCACGCATATCCCAGTCCAGCGAGGTGCCATACTGCATGGCGTCATCAACCCGTTGCGCCGACATACCCAGGATCGCCCGCGGATGCAACATGTAGTTGGCCAGCACGCCAGCGGCGAGGCTGTCGTCGGTATCACGCTCCCAGTTGCTCAGCAATGTGCTCTGGCGCCCCAGGTAAAGGTTGTAGCGCCAGGGCGCATCGGTGCTGCGCCAGTTACTGGGTTTGTAGATGAACTCCTGACTGCGCGAGGTTTCCTGGCCGTCTTCGACCAGCCGTACCTCGACTTCGTAGATGCCCCCGGGCAGGACCTTGGTGTCGAGGGTCTGCAAACCAGGCTGCACCGGTTGACTGTTGATCAGCACGCCATTGCGATAGACCTCGGCGACGGCGGGACGATTAGGGGTAACGTAGATCGGCGTGGTGCTGGGTGCGCCAGTATCGATGGCCAGGCTGTCGCTGCTGCCCAGCATCAAGCCGAAGGTGGTATCGGCCGTGCTTCCCATCAACCGCGGCTGGCGGGTCAACCCCTGGGCACTGGGGGTGAAGTAGCCCAGCCGATAAAACTGGTTTTCTACCAGGCGCTCGGCATACAGCTGGTCGACCCGGTGGCGCGTGCCCTGGCGGCTGTCGCTACCCCGGTCAAGCTGGCCATCGGCCAAGGTGGTCCAATTGCCGACGCTGCCCTGGCCCTGCAATGCATAACGACCACTGGTGGCATGGCCGTCATTGACCAGGTTGAGCTGGTTGCGTAGTAGCAGCCCATAGCTGCCCTGCTCCGGCTGGCGGTAAAAACGTTCACTGACCTCAGCGATCTCGGCCTGGTCGGTCAATAGTGACAGCTGCGAGTTCACTAGGCTGTAGTGCACCGCGCGCAGGCCGTCGGGGCAATCACCGCGGCAGTCCCCCAAAGGACGGCCGTCAAACAGGCGCTCGTGCCAGCGGCGGCGGAGGCTTTCCGGTTCACGGCTGTCGAGGGTATCGGTGAACTCCAGCAGCTGCACGCGCTGATCGCGACTGAGCACCACCATGGCATCACCCAGGTAGCGCCCATCAAGGTCGACCCGGACCGCCAGCGGCACATCAAAAAAATGCGCTTCGAACTCGCGCGGCAGGCCATCGACGGCACCAAGTGCATTGCCGGCGGCCTGGCTAGCGGGCGCGTGGACGGCCAGCCAGGCCGGCAACAGCAAGCAGCGGCCCATGGCCGCCAGGATGGAATGATTGGTCATGAGGTGTCGCTTGCAGGCAATACCCACCCGTCCCTCGGCGGGAGCCGAGGGTCAGGGGGAACAACGGATGAACGAAGAGAGAAGGCTCAGGGTGCGGCGGTTTCGAAGATCATGCTCACCAGGCCCTGGTAATTGCCAGGCACATAACCGCTCGCCGGCGCGGGCTGGGCCGCCACCTCGAAGCCGATGATCGCGCCCGGTGCCGCCTGGGTGGCGCTGACGACTTCGGCCGGGGTGGTCTGCAGCACGGTGTCGCCGACCTTGACGTCGAGGCCGATGTTTTCGGTGCCGCTGGCGATGACCGCCGGCGAAACCAGATAGGCGGTGATCGGGCCCACAGTGCTCTTGACCTGCAATTGCTTGCGGATCGGATCGAGCTTGGCCTGATACGAGTTCCAGGCCATTTCCTGCGGGTCGTTCATCCAGTTGCCGCCTACCGGCTCGACGAAGAAAGCGTCGGTCGGCACCTGGGCGGTCACCTGTACCTGCTTCTCGATCGGGTCCACCGCAAAAGCGGAGCCTGCGAAGAACATGGCCAGGGGAAGGGCGAGTAACGTGCGGTTCACGAATCTGATCTCCTTAAATTGGTCAATGCCTGCCGGCGCGCGGCCAGCGGGTGAGGAGAAGTATTGGCGAACACGTCGCGGCGATGACTAAGACCGTTCCGAGCGGGCCTAAGAAATTTCCTAGCGGCAGGTAATGCGACAACTCTGAAAGCACAATGCCCCGGCATAGGCCGGGGCATTGTGTGTTCAGCTCAAGGTATCAGTGCGATACCGCGCCACTGGCTCCCAGGCCGGTCTGCGAGCGGACGAACTGTGGGAAGAACAGCGCGCGCTCGTTCTCGGCAGCCTTGGACTTGTCGGTAACCGAGAAGAACCAGATGCCGGCGAAAGCGATGATCATCGAGAACAGCGCCGGGTACTCGTACGGGTAGATGGCTTTCTCGTGACCGAGGATCTGCACCCAGATGGTCGGGCCGAGAATCATCAGGCCCACCGCGCTGATCAGGCCCATCCAGCCACCGATCATGGCGCCGCGGGTGGTCAGCTTCTTCCAATACATCGAGAGCAGCAGCACCGGGAAGTTGCAGCTGGCGGCGATGGAGAAGGCCAGGCCGACCATGAAGGCGATGTTCTGCTTCTCGAACAGGATGCCCAGACCAATCGCCAGCACGCCCAGGGCGATGGTGGTGATCTTCGACACGCGGATCTCGTCTTTGTCGTTGGCCTTGCCCTTGCGCCAGACACTGGCGTACAGGTCATGGGACACCGCCGAGGCACCGGCCAGGGTCAGGCCGGCGACCACCGCCAGGATGGTGGCGAAGGCCACTGCCGAGATGAAGCCGAGGAACACGCTGCCACCCACGGCATCGGCCAAGTGCACCGCCGCCATGTTGTTGCCGCCGATCAGGGCGCCGGCGGCGTCCTTGAAGTCGGGATTGGTGCTGACGAGCAGGATCGCGCCGAAGCCGATGATGAAGGTCAGGATGTAGAAGTAGCCGATGAAACCGGTGGCGTAGAGCACCGACTTGCGCGCTTCCTTGGCGTCGCTGACGGTGAAGAAGCGCATCAGGATGTGCGGCAGGCCCGCGGTGCCGAACATCAGCGCCAAGCCCAGCGAGAACGCCGAGATCGGATCCTTGACCAGGCCGCCCGGGCTCATGATCGCCTCGCCCTTGGCATGCACCTTGATCGCTTCGGAGAACAGGGTGTTGAAGTCGAAGCCCACGTGTTTCATCACCATCAGCGCCATGAAGCTGGCACCGGACAGCAGCAGCACCGCCTTGATGATCTGCACCCAGGTGGTGGCGAGCATGCCGCCGAACAGCACGTACAGGCACATCAGGATGCCCACCAGGATCACCGCCACGTGGTAGTCCAGGCCGAACAGCAGCTCAATGAGCTTGCCGGCACCGACCATCTGCGCGATCAGGTAGAACGCCACCACCACCAGCGAGCCCGAGGCCGACAGGGTGCGGATTTCCTTCTGCCCGAGACGATACGAGGCCACGTCGGCAAAGGTGTACTTGCCCAGGTTGCGCAGGCGCTCGGCGATCAGGAACAGGATGATCGGCCAGCCGACGAGGAAGCCGATGGAGTAGATCAGACCGTCGTAGCCCGAGGTGAACACCAGCGCGGAAATACCCAGGAACGAGGCCGCCGACATATAGTCGCCGGCGATCGCCAGGCCGTTCTGGAAGCCAGTGATCTTGCCGCCGGCGGCGTAATAGTCGGCCGCCGACTTGTTGCGTTTGGAGGCCCAGTAGGTAATGCCCAGGGTGAAGGCGACGAAAGCCACGAACATGGCGATCGCCGAGACGTTCAGCGGCTGTTTCTGCACCTCGCCGGTCAGGGCATCGGCGGCCCACACGGCGGGTGCGAAGGCACCGCAGGCCAGGACGGCCAGGGCTTTGGCGTGACGGATCATTGCTTGGCCTCCTCGAGAATGGCCTTGTTCAGTTCATCGAACTCGCCGTTGGCGCGACGCACGTAGAGCGCGGTGAGCACGAAGGCCGAGACAATCAGGCCGACGCCCAGGGGAATGCCCCAGGTGATGGACGAATCGGGGCTGAGCTTGGCGCCCAGCACGTGCGGGCCATAGGCGATGAGGAGGATGAAGGCGCAGTACAGGCCGAGCATGATCGCCGAGAGAATCCAGGCGAAGCGCTCACGCTTGGTGACCAGTTCCTTGAAGCGCGGACTGTTCTGTATCGATTGGTAAATGCTGTCATTCATTGTTTTTGTCCTAGCAGCACAGAGTAGGGAGAACCCGACTCCAACTTTATGCTGCCGCTGGACGCCAACCAGACGACCTTAGTCTTAGATGCAACGGTGTTTTGCAAGATCGGTAACAAATCCTGGGGACGCTGCGCGCCCTTTTCGCCGGCAAGCCGGCTCCGACAGGGGATCTGCGCCGACACTGCGGGAGCCGGCTTGCCGGCGAAAGGGCTGCACGGCAGCCCCATCTCAAGCCATCACTTGCCGGTCCACTCCTTGACCCGCTCCGGATGCTTGGCCAGCCAGTCCTTGGCCGCGGCCTCCGGCTTGGCGCCTTCCTGAATCGCCAACATCACTTCGCCGATCTCGTCCTTGGACTGCCACTGGAATCTCTTCAGGAACTCGGCCACTTCCGGCGCCTTGCTCGCCAGTTCCTTGCTGCCGATGCTGTTGACCGTCTCGGCGGCGCCGTACACGCCCTTGGGATCCTCGAGGAACTTGAGCTTCCACTTGGCGAACATCCAGTGCGGCACCCAGCCGGTCACGGCGATGGACTGCTGCTTGGCGTAGGAGCGGCCCAGCTCGGCGGTCATCGCCGCGCCGGAACTGGCCGTCAGTTTGTAGCCGGTCAGGTCGTAGTCCTTGATGGCCTGCTCGGTCTTGAGCATGACCCCGGAGCCGGCATCGATGCCGACGATCTTGTTCTTGAAGCTGGCATCGGTCTTGAGGTCGGCGATGCTGTTGGCCTTGACGTACTCGGGGACGATCAGGCCGATCTTGGCATCCTTGAAGTTCGGTCCGTAGTCGACGACGTTGTCCTTGTTCTTGGCCCAGTACTCGCCATGGGTCACCGGCAGCCAGGCCGAAAGCATGGCATCGAGCTTGCCGGTGGCCACGCCCTGCCACATGATCCCGGTGGCCACGGCCTGCAGCTTCACGTCATAGCCGAGTTTCTGCCTGATCACTTCGGCGGCCACGTTGGTCGTGGCCACGCTGTCCGACCAGCCATCCACGTAACCGATGCTCACTTCCTTGGCCATGGCCTGCGCAGTGCTCATGGTCAATACCAGGGCGGCGCCCACACTCAGGAAACGTCGTACTCTTGTAAAAGTCGCCATCAAAGCATCCCTCGTCAGGTCTTGGAGAGAGCATCATCGACCTGCCCCCGCGCACGACCTGCTCTGTCAGCGACCTCCAGCGAACGATCAGCGACAGCACTGTGCCATTAACGCCATGACACTCGATCGACCTGCGCGATCCTTGCATGCCAAAGGCTTGGCGCCGGTCATTTGCGGCTATCATCTAGCCCTTTGTGCTTGACGACGGACTGCCCGATGCCCAGTAACACCCGACTGCTCCTGCCTGCGTACCTGCTCGCCTGCCTGCTCGCCCTTGGCGGCCTGTGGGCGCTCTGGTACGGCCTCGGCAAGCCGGTGCACCTGCCTGATGCGGCGAGCCCGACGCACAAGCTGCAGTGCGCGTCCTACACCCCCTTCGACAAGGACCAGTCGCCGTTCGACCAGCCGTTTCGCCTACGCCCGGCGCGCATGGACGCCGACCTGGCGTTGCTGAGCGAGCGATTCCAGTGCATCCGCACCTATTCGATGACCGGCCTTGAGGCAATCCCGGCGCTGGCCCGCCAGCATGGCCTGAAGGTGATGCTCGGCGCCTGGGTCAACGCCAACCCGATGGACACCGACAAGGAAGTCGAACGGCTTATCGCCGCGGCCAACGCCAACCCCGACGTGGTCAGCGCGGTGATCGTCGGCAACGAGGCGCTGCTGCGCAAGGAAGTCACCGGCGAGCGCCTGGCCGGGCTGATCGAGAAAGTGAAAAGCCAGGTCAAGGTGCCGGTGACCTACGCCGACGTCTGGGAATTCTGGCTGCAACACCCGCAGATCGCACCGGCGGTGGACTTCCTCACCATCCACCTGTTGCCCTACTGGGAAGACGACCCGCGTGGCATCGATGCGGCGCTGGCCCATGTGGCCGAGGTGCGCCAGGTGTTCGGCAACCGCTTCGCGCCCAAGGACGTCCTGATCGGCGAGACCGGCTGGCCCAGCGAAGGACGCCAGCGCGAAACCGCCGAGCCGAGCCGGGTCAACGAGGCGCGTTTCATCCGCGGCTTCGTCGCCTTGGCCGAAGCCAACGGCTGGCGCTACAACCTGATCGAGGCATTCGACCAGCCCTGGAAACGTGCCAGCGAAGGCGCCGTGGGCGGCTACTGGGGGCTATACGATGCCGACCGCCAGGACAAGGTCGTGCTCGAAGGGCCGGTGAGCAACCTGGCGTTGTGGCCGCAGTGGTTGCTGGCCAGCGTGTTGCTGATGCTGGCGACCCTGACCCTGGCCGGGCGCCCGGCAAGCCGCCGTGCCGCCCTGCTGCTGCCGTTGCTGGCGGCCCTGGGTGCCGGCAGCCTGGGGCTGTGGGGGGAACTGATGCGCACCAATGCCCGCTTTGTCGGGGAGTGGCTGTGGGCGGGTGCCCTGGCTGGCTTGAACCTGTTGGTGCTGGCCCACGGCGCACTGGCCCTGGCTCGTCCAGACGGCTGGCGCCAGCGGCTGTTCACCTGGCTCGAGGCGCACGCGGGCACCTGGTTGCTGGCGGCGGGATTCGCCGCGGCAGTGAGCATGCTGGCGATGGTGTTCGACCCGCGTTATCGCAGCTTTCCCAGCGCGGCGTTGCTGTTGCCGGCGGTGGTCTATCTGCTGCGACCGGTGCCGGCGCGGCGGGCGGAGGTGGCGTTGCTGGCCTTTATCGTGGGCGCTGGAGTGGCACCGCAGTTGTTCCAGGAAGGGTTGGCGAATCGACAGGCATGGGGCTGGGCGGTGGTCAGCGTGTTGATGGCTGGCGCGTTATGGCGAAGCCTCAAACTGCGCTTGGCGTGAACCGATTGCGAGGACTTCGTCCTCGATTCGCCGGCATGCCGGCTCCCACAGGCCAGGCGTCATGCCCTGTGAGAGCCGGCTTGCCGGACCAGCCGCAATCCCGCCAATACCACGGCAAACACCGCGATGCTCGCGGTATAGAGCACCAGTGCCGGAATCCCGAACAGCAGCGCCAGCGCCGCCAGCCACCACCCGCCTCGGCCAGGCGTCAGTTGGCTGAGCAACGCCAACCCCAATGCCCCCCAGGCAATGGCCTGGAAATGTATCCCCAAGCCCAGCAGCGAACGCGCCTGGCATTGCCAGACCTCTCCCGGCACGCTGCACAGCCCGACCCACCGGGCATCCTCCATCAGCCCATAACGCACGCCATAACTGGCGGCCAGCCACAAGGGCAGGAACAGCAACAGGGCAACGACTGGCCACCAACGCGCCATGCGGATCTCCAATAGCGGTAATCTAAGCATTGCATGATCGCCCACGGGCCGCGACAAGGCAAAATCATGGCCCTGCAGCTATGTTGCACAAGACAAATGTTGTCCGGCGCGGCAACATCTTGTGCGACGAACGACAGGGCAACGGGCAACTTTGTCCAACACGCCGTGGTCCTAGCCTGCGTATTGCACGACCTTGCGTTTTCCTTGGGGGACTACATGCTTCGATCTTTGCGCCTCGCCGCCCTGCTCGGCGGCCTGCTCCTGGCTGCGGCCGCATCGGCGCGGGATATCGACGCGGCGAGCTACGGCTATCCGTTGACCAACCCGTTCGAGGCGACCATCGCCACCACGCCGCCTGAACAGCGCCCGACGCTGCCCAGCGACGACGATATCGACCAGGCCGACTACAGCCTTACCCTGCGCCCGGAGCGCGAGTTCACCCTGCCCGACAACTTCTGGTCGGTGAAGAAACTGCGCTACCGCCTGGCCAAGCAGGACCACGAGGCGCCGTTGATCTTCTTGATCGCCGGTACCGGCGCGCCCTACTCCAGCAGCATCAACGAGTACCTGAAGAAACTGTTCTACCAGGCCGGCTACCACGTGGTGCAGCTGTCATCGCCGACCAGCTGGGACTTCATGAGCGCCGCTTCGCGCTTCGCCACTCCCGGGGTGACCAGCGAGGACGCCAAGGACCTGTACCGGGTCATGCAAGCGGTGCGCGCCCAGCAGGCACGCCTGCCGGTCAGCGAGTACTACCTCACCGGCTACAGCCTCGGGGCGCTGGACGCGGCGTTCGTCAGCAAGCTCGACGAAACCCGCCAGAGCTTCAACTTCAAGCGCGTGCTGCTGCTCAACCCGCCGGTCAACCTGTACACCTCGATCACCAACCTGGACAAGCTGGTGCAGACCCGGGTCAAGGGCATCGACCGCAGCACCACCTTCTATGAGTTGATGCTGGAGAAACTGACCCGTTACTTCCAGGACAAGGGCTACATCGACCTCAACGAAGCGCTGCTGTATGACTTCCAGAAGTCGCGCCAACACCTGTCCAATGAACAGATGGCCATGCTCATCGGCACTTCGTTCCGCTTCTCGGCCGCCGACATTGCCTTCACCTCCGACCTGATCAACCGCCGTGGCCTGATCATTCCGCCTAAGTTCCCGATTACCGAGGGCAGCAGCCTGGAGCCGTTCTTCAAACGGGCGCTGCAATGCGACTTCGACTGCTATCTGACCGAGCAGGTGATCCCCATGTGGCGGGCGCGCACCGACGGCAACAGCCTGCTGCAACTGGTCGACCAGGTGAGCCTGTACGCGCTGGAGGACTACCTGCGCGCCAGCCCCAAGATCGCCGTGATGCATAACGCCGACGACGTGATCCTCGGCCCCGGCGACATCGGTTTCCTGCGCCGGGTGTTCGGCGAACGGCTGACGCTCTACCCCCATGGCGGCCATTGCGGCAACCTCAACTACCGCGTCAACAGCGACGCCATGCTGGAGTTCTTCCGTGGTTAACAGACTGCTGCTCGTCACCGCCCTGCTCGCCAGCGGCTGCGCCCTGGCCGAGGAAGTCGCGCCGCGTGCCAGCGTGGTCGAGGCCGACAAGACCGAAACCCTGACCGTGGAGGCCGACGGCTTCGTCGATCCGCTGCGCGAACTCAAGTTCAACCCCGGCCTGGACCAGCGCGAGTTCGAACGCTCGACCCTGGCCGCGCTGAACATCTACGACCCGCTGGAGTCGCTGAACCGGCGCATCTACCACTTCAACTACCGCTTCGACCAGTGGGTGTTCCTGCCGGTGGTCGATGGCTACCGCTACGTCACCCCCAGCTTCGTGCGCACCGGGGTGAGCAACTTCTTCAACAACCTGGGCGACGTGCCCAACCTGTTCAACAGCGTGCTGCAGCTCAAGCCCAAGCGTTCAGCAGAAATCACCGCGCGGCTGATGTTCAACACCATCATCGGTGTCGGCGGCCTGTGGGACCCGGCGACCAAGATGGGGCTGCCCCGGCAGAGCGAGGACTTCGGCCAAACCCTGGGCTTCTACGGGGTACCGGACGGGCCATACCTGATGCTGCCGATCCTCGGGCCATCGAACCTGCGCGATACCACCGGACTGGTGGTCGACTACGTGGGGGAGAAGGAGATCAACTACCTGAACGTGCCCGACACCGCCAGCGACCACCCGGAGCTCACCGTGCTGCGGGCGGTGGACAAGCGCTACAGCACCAACTTCCGCTACGGGCAGACCAACTCGCCGTTCGAATACGAGAAGCTACGGTATGTGTATACCCAGGCGCGCAAGTTGCAGATCGCCGAATAAGCGCTGTGGGAGCGGCCTTGCCGAGGCGTCGGACCGGTCGGAAAGGGCCGCAAAGCGGCCCCGGCAATCTTGAACCGGGCACACATCCTGGGGCTGCATCGCAGCCCTATCGCGACGCAAGGCCGCTCCCACAGGAGTGTTCAGCCAGGCAGTCCGAGGAACTGACACAGCTCCCGTTTCTTGGCCAACGCATCCTTGCGCCCCAACTCGATCAGCTCGCTGCAATAGCTCGCCTCGAACAGCAGGTAGCTCAGCACCCCCGCCCCGCTGGTCTTGGTAGCGCCAGGCCCACGCAGGAAAAGCCTCAGCGCCGCTGGCAACTCGCGCCGATGACGGGCGGCGATCTCGTCCAGCGGCTGGCTGGGCGCCACCACCAGCACCTCGATCGGCGCCAGCCCCAGGCGCCGGGCGTCCAGGTGCGCCGGCATCAGGTGGCTGAGATGGTTGAGCCGCTGCAGCAACTCGATATCGTCCTCGAGACTGTCGATGAACGTGCTGTTGAGCATATGCCCGCCGATCTGCGCCAGGCTCGGCTGCTGGCCGCTGAACACGCGCTGGGTGGGCAAGGGCGGCGCCGGGCGCTGGGGGTTGCCACTGACGCCGACCACCAGCACGCGGCTGGCGCCCAGGTGCAGCGCCGGGCTGATCGGCGCCGACTGGCGCACCGCGCCATCTCCGAAGAACTCATCGCCCAGGCGCACCGGCGCGAACAACAGCGGGATCGCCGAGCTGGCCAGCAGGTGGTCGATGGTCAACGGCGTGGGCATGCCGATGCGCCGGTGGCGCAGCCAGGGCTCGATGGTGTCGCGCCCCTGGTAGAAGGTCACCGCCTGGCCGGACTCGTAGCCAAAGGCGGTCACGGCAATGGCGCGCAACTGATTGGCCGCCAGGGAGTGGGCGATGCCGTCCAGGTCCAGGTGCTCATGCAGCAGGCGGCGCAGCGGGCGACTGTCGAGCAGCGCCACCGGCACCTGGCCGCCGAGCCCCAGCAGGCTGTGGCCGACGAAGCGGCTGGCCTGGCGGATCACCCCGGGCCAGTCGCTGCGCAGCACCAGGTGGCTGCGAAAGTTCTGCCAGAAGGCGGTCAGGTGCTGCACCGATTCGGCGAAGCGGGTAGCCCCGCTGGCCAGCTTGACGGCATTGATCGCGCCAGCAGAGGTACCGACGATTACCGGGAAGGGATTGGCCGCCCCAGGAGGCAGCAGCTCGGCGATGCCGGCCAGCACGCCGACCTGGTAGGCCGCGCGGGCACCGCCGCCGGAGAGGATCAGGCCGGTGGTTGAGGTCATTGCTCCTCCCTGGAATCAGTGCTTGCCAGTGACCGCCCTATCGCGGGGCCAGCCCGCTACCACGCGGCCCTAGTGTCATTTTTTCTTCTTGTCGTACAGCCGTGGCTCGCCCTCGGGCCGCGACTTGAAGCGCCGGTGCGCCCACAGGTACTGCTCCGGGCACTCGCGCAGCACGCCCTCTACCCACTGGTTGATGCGCAGGCAGTCGGCCTCCTCGGTTTCGCCGGGGAAGTCAGCGAGCGGCGGATGCACCACCAGACGATAGCCGCTGCCGTCCTCCAGGCGCCGCTGGGTGAACGGAACCACCCGGGCCTTGCCCAGCCGGGCGAACTTGGTGGTGGCGGTGACGGTGGCCGCGGGAATGCCGAACAGCGGCACGAAGATACTCTGCTTGATGCCATAGTCCTGGTCCGGCGCGTACCAGATCGCCCGGCCCTTGCGCAGCAGCTTGAGCATGCCGCGCACGTCGTCGCGCTCCACGGCCAGCGAATCGAGGTTGTGGCGCTCGCGACCGCGGCGCTGGACGAAGTCGAACACCGGGTTGCCGTGCTCGCGGTACATGCCGTCGATGGTGTGGGCCTGCCCCAGCAGCGCGGCGCCGATCTCCAGGGTGGTAAAGTGCACGGCCATGAGGATGGCGCCCTCGCCTTCGCGCTGGGCGGCCTGCAGGTGCTCGATGCCCTCGATGTGGGCCAGGCGCGCCAGCCGGGCCTTTGGCCACCACCAGCTCATGGCCATCTCGAAGAAGGCGATGCCGGTGGAGGCGAAGTTTTCCTTGAGCAGATATTGCCGTTCGTCGCCGGACAGTTCGGGGAAACACAGCTCGAGGTTGCGCGCGGCAATGCGCCGGCGCTCGCCGGCTACCCGGTACATCACCGCGCCCAGGGCGCGGCCCAGGCCCAGCAGGGCACGGTACGGCAGTTGGGCGACCAGCCACAGCAGGCCCAGGCCCAGCCACAGCCCCCAGAATCGCGGGTGGAGGAAAGAGGATCGAAAACGCGGGCGTTCCATTGAAGCTTCCGGCAAGACATGAGCCCGGCATTCTACATCGGTTGCGGGCAATCGGTCTTATCGCTATAAGTCAGGGCACTTTTTTCGCAACAAGCCGTCTATGCAGACCATGAGCCCCAACCAGACACCCGACAACGCCCCCGTGTTCCAGCTCAAGGGCAGCATGCTTGCCATCACCGTGCTGGAACTGGCGCGCAACGACCTCGAATCCCTCGACCGCCAGCTGGCGGCGAAGGTGGCGCAGGCGCCGAATTTCTTCAGCAACACCCCGCTGGTGCTGGCCCTGGACAAGCTGCCCCATGACTCGGGCGCCATCGACCTGCCCGGGCTGATGCGCGTGTGCCGTCACCATGGCCTGCGCACCCTGGCGATCCGCGCCAGCCGCATCGAGGACATCGCCGCGGCGATCGCCATCGACCTGCCGGTGTTGCCGCCGTCGGGTGCCCGTGAACGCCCGCTCGAGCCCGAACCGGAAGCGAAGAAGCCCGAACCCGCGCCAGCTCCGCCACCGGCGCCGGCCGAACCCGAGGTGCGCCCGACCCGCATCATCACCTCGCCGGTGCGCGGCGGCCAGCAGATCTACGCCCAGGGCGGCGACCTGGTGGTGACAGGCTCGGTCAGCCCCGGCGCGGAACTTCTCGCCGATGGCAACATCCATGTGTACGGCGCCATGCGCGGCCGCGCCCTGGCCGGTATCAAGGGCAACACCAAGGCGCGCATCTTCTGCCAGCAGATGACCGCGGAAATGGTCTCCATCGCCGGCCAGTACAAAGTGTGCGAAGACCTGCGCCGCGACCCGCTGTGGGGCTCGGGCGTGCAGGTCAGCCTGTCCGGCGACGTGTTGAACATCACCCGTCTTTAACGGATACTTGCCGGCATTTTTAGCGCAACTTTTTTCCCGTTGCCGTTTTTTGTATTTGCAGGGACACGCGTCCCGTTTATTTAGGGGTGAAACACCTTGGCCAAGATTCTCGTCGTCACTTCCGGCAAGGGGGGTGTGGGCAAGACCACCACCAGCGCCGCCATCGGTACCGGCCTCGCACTGCGCGGCTACAAGACTGTCATCGTCGACTTCGACGTCGGCCTGCGTAACCTCGACCTGATCATGGGCTGCGAGCGCCGCGTGGTGTACGACTTCGTCAACGTGGTCAACGGCGAGGCCAACCTGCAGCAGGCCCTGATCAAGGACAAGCGCCTGGAGAACCTGTTCGTGCTGGCCGCCAGCCAGACCCGCGACAAGGACGCCCTGACCCAGGAAGGCGTGGAAAAGGTCCTGATGGAGCTGAAGGAAACCTTCGACTACGTCATCTGCGACTCGCCGGCCGGTATCGAGAAAGGCGCGCACCTGGCAATGTACTTCGCCGACGAAGCCATCGTCGTGACCAACCCCGAGGTGTCCTCGGTACGCGACTCCGACCGCATGCTGGGCATCCTGTCGAGCAAGTCGCGCCGCTCCGAGAACGGCGAGGAGCCGATCAAGGAACACCTGCTGATCACCCGTTACCACCCCGAGCGCGTCGAGAAGGGCGAAATGCTCAGCATCGCCGACGTCGAAGAGATCCTGGCGATCAAGCTCAAGGGTGTGATTCCCGAGTCGCAAGCCGTTCTCAAGGCCTCCAACCAGGGCATCCCGGTCATCCTTGACGACCAGAGCGATGCCGGCCAGGCGTACAGTGACACCGTCGACCGTCTGCTGGGCAAAGAGAAGCCCCTGCGGTTCATCGACGTGCAGAAGCAAGGATTCTTCGCGCGTCTGTTTGGAGGCAAGTAAACCATGAACCTTTTTGACTTCTTTCGTGGCAGACAGAAACAGACCAGCGCGTCGGTAGCGAAAGAGCGTCTACAGATCATCGTGGCGCACGAGCGCGGCCAGCGCAGCACCCCGGACTACCTGCCCGCCCTGCAGAAGGAGCTGGTCGAGGTGATCCGCAAGTACGTCAACATCGGCAACGACGATGTGCAGGTGGCGCTGGAGAACCAGGGCAGCTGCTCGATCCTGGAGCTGAACATCACCCTGCCCGAGCGCTGATCTTTCAGTAGCTCAGGGTTACCTTGTGGGAGCGGGCTTGCCCCGCGATTGCCTCCAATGGCCGTCGCGGGGCAAGCCCGCTCCCACAATGCTTTGCAGAGAACACCTGAACATGCCGCTGTCGAACATCCAGATCCTTCACGAAGACGCCGCCATCCTGGTGATCAACAAGCCGACCCTGCTGTTGTCGGTGCCGGGTCGCGCCGAGGACAACAAGGACTGCCTGATCACCCGCCTGCAGGAAAACGGCTACCCGGATGCCCTGATCGTCCACCGCCTGGACTGGGAAACCTCGGGGATCATCCTGCTCGCCCGCGACGCCGACAGCCACCGCGAGCTGTCGCGCCAGTTCCACGACCGCGAGACCGAAAAGGCCTATACCGCGCTGTGCTGGGGCCAACCGACCCTGGACAGCGGCAGCATCGACCTGCCGCTGCGCTATGACCCGCCGACCAAGCCGCGCCATGTGGTCGACCACGAACAGGGCAAGCACGCCCTGACCTTCTGGCGCATCGTCGAACGCTGCGCCGATCATTGCCGGGTCGAGCTGACACCGATCACCGGGCGCTCGCACCAGTTGCGCGTGCACATGCTGTCGATCGGCCACCCGCTGCTGGGCGACCGGTTGTACGCCAACCCCGAGGCGCTGGCGGCCCATGAGCGGCTGTGCCTGCATGCGTCGATGCTGAGCTTCACCCACCCGGTATCTGGCGAACGCCTGAAGTTCGAGTGTCCGGCGCCGTTCTGATTACTCGAGCCGTATAGTGCCAGCAACAGGGCCGGCACAAATTTTCGAGCAATTACGCTAAACTCGCGCCACTGCTGTCTGGAGTGACTTATGCGCGATGCCCTGAATGCCGGCCTGATCGAATTCCTCAAGGCCTCCCCGACGCCCTTCCATGCCACCGCCAGCCTCGCGCAGCGCCTCGAGGCCGCCGGCTACCAGCGTCTGGACGAACGCGACAGCTGGGCCACCGTGCCCGGTGGTCGCTACTACGTGACCCGCAACGATTCCTCGATCATCGCCATCAAGCTCGGCAAGCTCTCGCCGCTGTTGGGCGGCATCCGCATGGTCGGCGCCCACACCGACAGCCCATGCCTGCGGGTCAAGCCGCAGCCCGAGCTGCAACGCCAGGGCTTCCTGCAACTGGGCGTGGAAGTGTACGGCGGCGCCCTGCTTGCCCCTTGGTTCGACCGCGACCTGTCGCTGGCCGGCCGGGTTACCTTCCGCCGTGATGGCAAGGTGGAAAGCCAGCTGATCGACTTCAAGCTGCCGATCGCCGTAATCCCCAACCTGGCGATCCACCTCAACCGCACCGCCAACGAAGGCTGGCAGATCAACCCGCAGACCGAGCTGCCACCGATCCTGGCCCAGGTGGCCGGCGACGAGCGCGTCGACTTTCGCGCCCTGCTCACCGAGCAGTTGGCCCGCGAGCACGACCTCAACGCCGATGTGGTGCTCGACTACGAGCTGAGCTTCTACGACACCCAGGACGCCGCGTTGATTGGCCTGAACGGCGACTTCATCGCCGCCGCCCGCCTGGACAACCTGCTGTCGTGCTATGCCGGCCTGCAGGCCTTGCTGGGTGCCGATAGCGACGAGACCTGCGTGCTGGTGTGCAACGACCACGAGGAAGTCGGCTCCTGCTCGGCCTGCGGCGCCGACGGCCCCATGCTCGAGCAGACCCTGCAACGCCTGCTGCCCGAAGGCGACGACTACGTGCGCACCATCCAGCGCTCGCTGATGGTCTCGGCCGACAACGCCCACGGCGTGCACCCCAACTACGCCGACAAGCACGACGGCAACCACGGGCCCAAGCTCAACGCCGGCCCGGTGATCAAGGTCAACAACAACCAGCGCTACGCCACCAACAGCGAAACCGCCGGGTTCTTCCGCCACCTGTGCATGGCCGAGGAAGTGCCGGTGCAGAGCTTCGTGGTGCGCAGTGACATGGGCTGCGGCTCGACCATCGGCCCGATCACCGCCAGCCACCTGGGCGTGCGCACGGTCGACATCGGCCTGCCGACCTTCGCCATGCACTCGATTCGCGAACTGTGCGGCAGCCATGACCTGGCGCACCTGGTGAAGGTGCTCAGCGCCTTCTACCGCAGCCGCGAACTGCCCTGACGGCCAACCCGCTCCCACGCGGACCTGTGGGAGCGGCGGTGTGCCGATGCGACTTGCCCACCGCCTGCCCCCGGTCAATCCGCCTCGCTTGCAAAGCGCTATGCTTGATACATGGCCCCCAAAACAGAAGGATGCTGTTCATGTCATCGCCGTTCCTGTCCCTGTTCGTGCCGGTGTTCCTGTTCCTGATGCTGCTGACCATCGGCTTCAGCCTGCGCGAGCGCAATGTCGGCGTGTTGATGATGTGGATCGGCACCCTTGGCATTTTCGGCCTCACCTGCTGGAAGATCCTCGAGAAACTGCCGTCGTAAACCACTACACTCGGGCAAACGTTTGACCTGAGGTAGAGTTTCCGGTGCCAGCCCTCCTGCGTTGCATCACGCTGCTGTTCCTGCTGTTCATCACCCCGGTGCACGCCGCCGGCCTGCCGGGCCTGCTCGGTTCCAGCACACCCGCCCAGCCCGAAGCCAGCGAACCGCTGGGCAAGTCGCTGGACGAGGTGATCAAGAGCCTGGAGAACGACCAGCAACGGGCCAAGCTGCTGGCCGATCTGAAGAAGCTGCGCGACGCCAGCAAACAAGCGCAACCCACGGTGGAACAGGGCGTGCTCGGCCTGATCGGTGGCGCCCTGCACGATTTCGAGCAGCAGTTCAGCGGCGATGCCAGTCCGTTCAAGCGCTGGTCGCTGGAAATCGACCAGGCGCAGGATGAGTTGGCCGCGCTGGTGGTGCCGGTGCACCAGTGGCCGGCGATCCTGTTCGGCTTTGCCGGGGTGATCCTGGTCTGGAGCCTGCTGGCCTACACCTTCAACTGGATCGGCCACCGCGTGCGCCTGCGCTTCGGCCTGACCGAGGAACTGCCCCAGCACCCGCGTACCTGGGACCTGGTGCGCTTCGCCCTGCGCAAGCTGGGACCGTGGCTGGTGGCGCTGGTGTTCACCGTGTACCTGAGCTTCGCCCTGCCCTCCTCGCTGGGCAAGTCGATGGCCATGGTGCTGGCCTACGCACTGGTGGTCGGCACACTGTTCTCGGCGATCTGCGTGATCGCATTCTCGCTGCTCGATGGCCCGCATCGCCACCGCGCCCTGCATATCCTGCGGCACCAGGCGTTCCGCCCGCTGTGGCTGATCGGCAGCTTCGCCGCGTTCGGCGAGGCGATGAGCGACCCACGCCTGACCACTGCCCTGGGCAGCCACCTGGCCCACGCCCTGGCCACCCTGGCCAATGTCGTCGCGGCGCTGTGCACCGGGCTGTTCATCCTGCGCTTTCGCCGCCCGATCGCCCACCTGATCCGCAACCAGCCCCTGTCCCGACGCCTGACCCGGCGCACCCTGAGCGACACCATCGAGCTGCTCGGCAGTTTCTGGTACCTCCCGGCGCTGATCCTGGTGGCGATCTCGCTGTTCGCCACCTTCGTTTCCGCCGGCGACACCAGCACTGCCCTGCGCCAGTCGCTGATGTGCACGGTGCTGGTAGTGGTGTGCATGGTGCTCAACGGTCTGGTGCGGCGCCACGCCGCCAAACCCCGGCGCGCCAACAAGCGCCAGGCGGTCTACACCGAACGCCTGCGCAACTTCGGCTACGTGCTGGTGCACCTGTTCATCTGGCTGGTGTTCATCGAGCTGGGCCTGCGCGTCTGGGGCCGCTCGATGATCAGCTTCGCCGAGGGCGACGGCCATGAAGTGAGCCTGCGCCTGCTGGGCCTGGCCGGCACGCTGATCGTCGCCTGGCTGGTGTGGATCCTCGCCGACACCGCCGTGCACCATGCCCTGGTGCGCTCGCGCCGTGGCCTGGCCAACGCCCGGGCACAGACCATGATGCCCTTGATCCGCAACGTGATGTTCGTGGTGATCTTCATCATCGCGGTGATCGTCGCCCTGGCCAACATGGGCATGAACGTCACCCCGCTGCTGGCCGGTGCCGGCGTCATCGGCCTGGCCATCGGTTTCGGCGCCCAGTCGCTGGTGGCCGACCTGATCACCGGGCTGTTCATCATCATCGAGGACTCGCTGGCCATCGACGACTACGTCGACGTCGGCGGCCACCTGGGCACGGTCGAAGGCCTGACCATCCGTACCGTGCGCCTGCGGGACATCGACGGCATCGTGCACACCATCCCGTTCAGCGAGATCAAGAGCATCAAGAACTACTCGCGGGAGTTCGGCTACGCGATCTTCCGCGTGGCCATCCCGCACAGCATGAACATCGACCAGGCCATCACGCTGGTCCGCGAAGTGGGCCAGAAGCTGCGCAACGACCCGCTGATGCGCCGCAACATCTGGTCGCCGCTGGAGTTGCAGGGGGTGGAGAGCTTCGAGTCGGGCTCGGCGATCCTGCGGGCGCGGTTCAAGACCGCGCCGATCAAACAGTGGGAGGTGTCGCGGGCGTTCAACCTGGCCTTGAAGCGGCAGCTCGATGAAGCCGGTCTGGACCTGGCGACGCCACGGCTGTCAGTGCAGGTGGTGACGGCTGGCGGTGGCGGCATGGCTGAGACCGGAGGCGCTAGCAGTTAGGGCCGCTTCGCGCCCCTAGCCCGCCTCGGCGCGGATGCGGATCGCATCGTGCCGCCAGTATTCCAGGTCACAGTCGATCAGATGCCCATGCTGGTCGCTGTTGACCCGGGTGATGTGCAAGCCCGGGCTGCCCGTCGAGACCTTCAGCGCCCCTGCCGCCGCCACTGGCAACGCGGTCGGCAGGATCTCGAAGCACACCTGCCCATAGTGAATGGCGTACTCCCGCGCATAGATCTCGGTCAGCGACCGGGCCAGGTCCAGCTCGAGGATCCCCGGGAAGTAGCGCGGGTTGAGATAGTGCTCGGCGTACAGCACCGCCCGCCCATCGATGCGCCGCAAACGGCAGATCCGCACCACGCTGGACAACGCCGGCAGGCGCAGGCGCGCGCAGATCGCCGCCGAGGCCGGTTGCAGGCGTGCCGACAGCAACTCGGTGCTCGGCACCCGCCCCTGGTCGCGCACCATCGCATGGAAGTGGCTGCGCTCGATCAGGTCGTAGGTCAGACGCTCGGGCGCGACGAACCAGCCACGGCGCTCCTCGCGGTAGATCAGCCCTTGGGCCTCCAGCTGCACCAGTGCCTCGCGCAGGGTGATGCGCGTGGTGTCGAACACTTCGCTGAGCCGACGCTCGGCCGGCAGCTTGCCGCCGGGGGCCAGCAGGCCGTGTTCGATCTGCTCCTGCAGGGCATGGCAGATGACTGTTACCGCGCGCGGTGGCGTCGCTTGCATCAAAGGTTACCTATCTGGACTAGTCCAGCCCCATAAAGGGGCATGTGGCGATGGCTACAAGCCTAGGCAAGGCTGATGAACATCCTGTGACAAAGCCTCGCCCAGGGACTTGCCAGATCCGGGCCAGGCCACGCGATTCAAGGCTTTCGATGTGGTCTACGCTGTATCCCGAGAGCCATCGGCCTGCCACCCACTCCTTCTTCTTACATCAAACTGTCACGCAACAGGCCTACCTTGGCTCAAGGTTTGCTGACCTAGACCAGGGGTTCGCAAGCACCGCTTCTGTTCATAACAACGAATGCAAGGCACCCACCAAAGGAGCTTCGGATGAAAAAGTTGTTCATGGCGTCACTGCTCGGTTCGGCCATCGCTTTTTGCACCTCGGCCATGGCCCAGGACCTCAAGGCCCTTGAAGACGCCGCCCGCAAGGAAGGCACCGTCAACAGCGTGGGCATGCCCGATGCCTGGGCCAACTGGAAAGGCACCTGGGACGACCTGGCGAAAAAATACGGCCTCAAGCACAGCGACACCGACATGAGCTCGGCCCAGGAGATCGCCAAGTTCGACGCCGAGAAGGACAACGCCAGCGCCGACATCGGCGACGTCGGCGCCGCCTTCGGTCCGATCGCGGTCGCCAAGGGTGTCACCCAGGCCTACAAGCCGAGCACCTGGGACCAGGTGCCGGCGTGGGCCAAGGACCAGGACGGCCACTGGGCGCTGGCCTACACCGGCACCATCGCCTTCATCATCAACAAGGACCTGGTCAAGGAAGACGAACGCCCGACCACCTGGCACGACCTGGAAAAGGGCAAGTACAAGGTCGCCATCGGTGACGTCGGCACCGCCGCCCAGGCCGCCAACGGCGTGCTCGCCGCCGCCATCGCCTACAAGGGCGACGAGAGCAACATTGAGCCGGGCCTGCAGCTGTTCACCAAGCTGGCCCAGCAGAAGCGCCTGTCGCTGGCCAACCCGACCATCCAGACCCTCGAGAAGGGCGAGGTGGAAGTCGGCGTGGTATGGGACTTCAACGGCCTGAGCTACCGCGACCAGATCGACCCGAAACGCTTCGAGGTGCTGATCCCATCGGACGGCTCGATCACCTCCGGCTACACCACCATCATCAACAAATACGCCAAGCACCCGAACGCGGCCAAGCTTGCCCGTGAGTACATCTTCAGCGATGCCGGGCAGACCAACCTGGCCATCGGTCACGCCCGGCCAATCCGCGCCGAGCACCTGAAGCTGCCAGCGGACGTGCAGGCCAAGCTGCTGCCCAACGAGCAGTACAAGGCCGCCCAGCCGATCAAGAACGCCGAAGCCTGGGAAGCGACCTCCAAGGCCCTGCCGCAGAAGTGGCAGGAGCAGGTGATCATCGAGATGGAGTAAGGCTGGGCCAACCCGGGGCAGCTGCGCAGCCCATCGCGACGCAAGGCCGCTCCCACAGGGCCCACGTCGCCCCAGAGGTTTGCACTACCTCTGTGGGAGCGGCCTTGCGTCGCGAAAGGAGGGCAAAGCCCTCCCCGCTTTTTCGGAGTCATAAATGAACCACAACGTCATCCTGGTCCTGCTCGACGGCCTCAACCACCAGGTCGCGCACCATGCCATGGGCCACCTGCACGCCTACGTCGAGGCCGACCGCGCCGCGCTGTACCGGGTGGAGTGCGAGCTGCCGTCACTGTCGCGACCGCTGTACGAATGCATCCTCACCGGCGTGCCGCCGATCGACAGCGGCATCGTCCATAACAACGTCAACCGCCTGTCCAACCAGCGCAGCGTGTTCCACTACGCCCGCGAGGCCGGCCTGGGCACTGCCGCCGCGGCCTATCACTGGATGAGCGAGCTGTACAACCGCTCACCCTTCGACCCCCTGCGCGACCGCCATACCCACGCGCCGAAGCTGCCGATCCAGCACGGCCTGTTCTACTACGCAGACCACTACCCCGACTCGCACCTGCTGGCCGACGCCGAATACCTGCGCCGCCGCCATGCGCCGAACTTCCTGCTGGTGCACCCGATGAACATCGACGACGCCGGCCACCGCCACGGCCTGGACAGCAGCCAGTACCGCAACGCCGCCCGCAGCGCCGACATCCTGCTGGCCGACTACCTGCCGCGCTGGCTCGAAGAGGGCTACCAGGTGCTGGTCACCGCCGACCACGGCATGAACAACGACCGCTCGCACAACGGCCTGCTGGCCGAGGAACGCGAAGTGCCGCTGTTCGTGTTCGGCGAGGCGTTCAGCCTCGATCCCGCGGCCAAGCCGTTGCAGACCGAGCTGTGCGGCACGATCTGCGAGCTGCTCGGCGCCGCCCACGACAAACCGGTCTGCCGGGAGCTGCTCAAGTGAATGCAAGCCATCGCGGCCGCTACCTGGCCCTGCTCTGCCTGCTGCCGTTCGCCGTGTTCTTCATCATCTTCCAGATCGCGCCGCTGGCCTGGGTCGCCCTAAACAGTCTGCAGGGCGAAAGCGGCTGGGGCCTGGCCAACTTCAGCAAGGTCTTCGCCTCGAAGTTCTACCTGCAGGCGTTGCAACGCAGCCTGGAGATCAGCTTCTGGTCGAGCCTGTTCGGCATCGTCATCGCCACCCTGGGCGCCTATTCACTGCGCCAGGTCGACTCGAAACTGCGCGACTTCGTCAGCGCCTTCGCCAACATGACCAGCAATTTCGCCGGCGTGCCCCTGGCGTTCGCCTTCATCATCCTGCTCGGTTTCAATGGCGCACTGACGCTGCTGCTCAAGCAGATGGGCCTGCTCGGCGACTTCAGCATCTACTCCAAGACCGGCCTGATCCTGGTGTACACCTACTTCCAGATCCCCCTGGGCGTGCTGCTGCTCTACCCGGCCTTCGACGCCCTGCGCGAGGACTGGCGCGAGTCCGCCGCACTGCTCGGCGCCAGCCACTGGCAGTTCTGGCGGCATATCGGCCTGCCGGTGCTGACCCCGGCGCTGCTCGGCACCTTCGTCATCCTGCTGGCCAACGCCCTCGGCGCCTACGCCACTGTCTACGCCCTGACCACCGGCAACTTCAACGTGCTGCCGATCCGCATCGCGGGCCTGGTGGCCGGCGACATCAGCCTCGACCCGAACCTGGCCAGCGCCCTGGCGATGGTGCTGGTGGGCCTGATGACCGTGGTCACGGTGATCCATCAATGGCTGCTCAAGAGGAGCTACCATGCGCGCTGAAAACAACGCTGGCGGGCTCTACCACCGCGTGGTGGTGTACCTGCTGTTCCTGATCCTGCTGCTGCCGCTGGCCGGCACCCTGCTCTACTCGTTGGCCACCAGTTGGTCGGCGACCCTGCTGCCCAGCGGTCTGACCTTCAAGTGGTACGTCGCACTGTGGAGCGAGCCGCGCTTTCTCGCCGCCTTCGGCCAGTCGCTGCTGGTATGCGTCGGCGCGCTGCTGCTCTCGGTGCTGCTGATCCTGCCGTTGCTGTTCGTGGTCCACTACCACTTCCCCAAGCTCGACGCGCTGATGAACGTCCTCATCCTGCTGCCGTTCGCCGTGCCGCCGGTGGTGTCGTCGGTGGGTCTGCTGCAGTTGTACGGCAGCGGGCCGATGGCCATGGTCGGCACGCCGTGGATCCTGATCGGCTGCTACTTCACCATCGCCCTGCCGTTCATGTATCAAGCCATCACCAACAACCTGCAGGCCATCAACCTGCGCGACCTGATGGACGCCGCCCAGCTGCTCGGCGCCAGTACCTGGCAGGCGGCGTTCCTGGTGGTGCTGCCCAACCTGCGCAAGGGCCTGATGGTGGCGCTGCTGCTGTCGTTCTCGTTCCTGTTCGGCGAGTTCGTGTTCGCCAACCTGCTGGTGGGCACCCGCTACGAGACCCTGCAGGTGTACCTGAACAACATGCGCAACAGCAGCGGCCACTTCAACAGCGCGCTGGTCATCTCCTACTTCGCCTTCGTGCTGGTGCTGACCTGGGTCGCCAACCGCCTGAACAAGGACAAGACCTGACATGAGCTTCGTCAGCGTACAGAAACTGCAAAAGAGCTACGCCGGCAGCCCGGTGTTCGAGAACATCGACTGCCAGATCGAGCGCGGCGAGTTCGTCACCCTGCTCGGCCCCTCCGGCTGCGGCAAGTCCACCCTGCTGCGCTGCATCGCCGGGCTGACCCCGGTGGACAGCGGGCGGATCCTGCTCGACGGCCAGGACATCGTGCCGTTGAGCCCGCAGAAGCGTGGCATCGGCATGGTGTTCCAGAGCTACGCCCTGTTCCCCAACATGACCGTGGAACAGAACGTCGCCTTCGGCCTGCGCATGCAGAAGGTCAAGGCCGACGAGAGCCAGGCGCGGGTGCGCGAAGTACTCGACCTGGTGGAGCTGGGCAGCTTCGCCGGGCGCTACCCGCACCAGCTGTCCGGCGGCCAGTGCCAACGCGTGGCCCTGGCCCGCTCGCTGGTCACCCGCCCGCGCCTGCTGCTGCTCGACGAGCCGCTGTCGGCACTGGATGCGCGCATCCGCAAGCACCTGCGCGAGCAGATCCGCGCCATCCAGCGCGAGCTGGGGCTGACCACCATCTTCGTCACCCACGACCAGGAAGAGGCGCTGACCATGTCGGACCGCATCGTCCTGATGAACCAGGGCCGCATCGTCCAGAGCGGCGATGCCGAGACCCTCTACACCGCGCCCGTGGACCTGTTCGCCGCGGGCTTCATCGGCAACTACAACCTGCTCGACGCCGACAGCGCCAGCCGCCTGCTGCAACGCCCGGTCAGCGGACGCCTGGCAATCCGCCCGGAGTCGATCACCCTGGGCCTGAACGGTGAGCTCGACGGCGAGATCCGCAGCCACAGCCTGCTGGGCAACGTCATCCGTTACCGGGTGCGGGTGCGCGACGTCGAGCTGGTGGTCGACGTGCTCAACCGCTGCGCGGCCGACCTGCACGCGGACGGGCAGCGGGTATCCTTGTCGATCGACCCCACGGCGCTACGGGAAGTGGCCTAAGGAGCATCAACGCATGGCACTGGCAATCTTCGATCTGGACGAAACCCTGATCCACGGCGACTGCGCGTCGCTTTGGAGCGAGCAGATGGCCCGGCTGGGCTGGGTGGACGGCAAGGCTTTCCTCAAGCGCGACCACGAGCTGATGGAAGCCTACGGCAAGGGCCACCTGGCGATGGAGGACTACATGGCCTTCAGCCTGGAGCCCATCGCCGGGCGTACCCTGGAAGAGGTCGAGCACCTGGTCGAGCCCTGGGTGGAGGATGTGATCGAGCCGATCATCTACGGCGACGCCTGCCGTTGCATCGCCGAACACCGCAAGCGCGGCGACCGGATCCTGATCATTTCGGCCAGCGGCACCCACCTGGTCGGACCGATCGCGGCGCGCCTGGGCGTCGACGAGTACCTGGCCATCGAGCTGGAGGCGGTCAACGGCGTGTTCACCGGCAAGACCCACGGCGTGCTCACCTACCGCGAAGGCAAGATCACCCGCCTGCTGGAGTGGCTGGACCAGGAACAGGAAAACCTGGAGGGCGCGAGTTTCTACTCGGATTCACGCAACGACCTGCCGCTGCTGCTGAAGGTCGATCACCCGCACGTGGTGAACCCGGACCCGGTGCTGCGCGAGCATGCGCAGACCAATGGCTGGCCCATCCTGAGCTGGTCTTGACGTAGGTGTACATGCGTACCGGCCAGCCAGTGACGATGGCCGGTACAAGCACCATTGATCCGTCACGCTTGCCTCGCCCGCGGCAAATGTGCAGTATAGTGCGCACTGTGAGGACGGCCTCACGACGCTGTGCGTGAACATACCGGGGACGGCCCCATCATTGAATCGATGGAGACTTACCATGTCCTGGATCATCCTGTTCTTCGCCGGCCTGTTCGAAGTCGGCTGGGCTGTCGGCCTCAAGTACACCGACGGCTTCACCCGCCCCCTGCCGACCATTCTCACCGTCGGCGCCATGGTCATCAGCCTCGGCCTGCTGGGCCTGGCCATGAAGGAACTGCCGCTGGGCACCGCCTATGCTATCTGGACCGGTGTCGGCGCGGTCGGCACGGTGATCGCCGGGATCATCCTGTTCGGCGAATCCATGGCGCTCATCCGCCTGGCCAGTGTCGCCCTGATCATCACCGGCCTGGTCGGCCTGAAGGTCAGCGCCAGCTGACCTCCCTCCGTTTCCCTTAGCGAACGTCGCCGCGCAGCAGGCTCACCTGCTCGCGCAGCGCCTCGGGCTGCGCCGCCTCCACCGGGATGGCGGCGCCGGCCACCAGGGTCACCCGCGACCACAGGCGCTTGAAGAAACCCTTGTTCGGGTCGCGACTGAAGAAACTGCCCCACAGCCCCTGCAACGCCAGCGGAATCACCGGCACCGGCGTCTCCTGCAGGATGCGGTTCACCCCGCCCTTGAACACATCGATCTCACCGTCCGAACTCAGCTTGCCTTCGGGGAAGATACACACCAGCTCGCCGTCGGCCAGGTACTGGGCGATACGGGCGAAGGCACGCTCGTAGGTGGCCTCGTCCTCGCCACGCCCGGCGATGGGGATGGCGCCGGCGGTGCGGAACACGAAATTGAGCACCGGCAAATTGTAGATCTTGTAGTACATGACGAAACGGATCGGCCGGCGGATCGCCCCACCGATCAACAGCGCATCGACGAACGACACATGGTTGCACACCAGCAGCGCCGCGCCCTCATCGGGAATGCGCTGCAGCTCGCGGTGCTCGACCCGGTACATCGAGTGGCTGAGCAGCCAGATCAGGAAGCGCATGGTGAATTCCGGCACGATGCGGAAGATGTAGGCGTTGACCGCGATATTGAGCAAAGACACCACCAGGAACAGCTGCGGGATGCTCAGCTTGGCCAGGCTCAGCAGGACGATGGTGATGATCGCCGACACCACCATGAACAGCGCGTTGAGGATGTTGTTGGCGGCAATCACCCGGGCCCGCTGGTCTTCCGGCGTGCGTGCCTGGATCAGCGCGTACAGTGGCACGATGTAGAAGCCGCCGAAGATGCCCAGGCCAACGATCGACAGCATGATCCACCAGGCCTGGCTCATGCCCAGCAACGCCAGCCAGTCATGGGGCACGACGCCGACCGGCACATCCCCCGAATGCCACCACCAAAGCAGGCCGAACAGGGTCAGGCCGAACGAGCCGAACGGCACCAGGCCGATCTCCACCTTGCGTCCGCTCAGGCGCTCGCACAGCAGCGAACCGACGGCGATGCCCACCGAGAACAGGGTTAGCACCAGAGTCACCACGGTCTCGTCGCCGTGCAGCCAGTCCTTGGCGTAGGCCGGGATCTGCGTGAGGTAGATGGCACCGACGAACCAGAACCACGAGTTGCCGACAATCGAGCGCGACACCGCCGGGGTCTGGCCAAGGCCCAGGCGCAGGGTCAGCCAGGACTGCTTGAAGATGTTCCAGTCCAGCTTCATCTGCGGCGCGGCGGCGGCGGCGCGTGGGATCCAGCGACTGGCCAGGTAGCCCAGCACCGCAGTGCCCACCACCCCGGCGGCGGCCAGCACCGCGTACTGGCTGGAGGACATCAGCATCCCGGCGCCGATGGTCCCGGCCAGGATCGCCAGGAAAGTGCCCATCTCCACCAGGCCGTTGCCGCCCACCAGTTCCTCCTCGCGCAGGGCCTGGGGCAGGATCGAGTATTTCACCGGGCCGAACAGCGCCGAGTGGGTGCCCATGGCGAACAGCGCCACCAGCATCAACTCCAGATGATGGGTGACGAAACCGGTCGCGCCGATGGCCATGATGACGATCTCGGCCAGCTTGATCGCGCGGATCAACCGGTCCTTGGCGAACTTCTCGCCGAACTGCCCGGCCAGCGCGGAGAACAGGAAGAACGGCAGGATGAACAGCAAGGCGCAGAGGTTGACCCAGATCGAGCGGTCGCCTTCCAGGCTCAGCTTGTAGAGGATCGCCAGGATCAGCGACTGCTTGAACAGGTTGTCGTTGAAGGCGCCCAGCGACTGGGTGATGAAGAACGGCAGGAAGCGCCGTTTGCCGAGCAGGGTGAATTGCGAGGGGTGACTCATCGTCCTTGTACCTGGTTGGGCTTTGTCATTGGAGGCACGTACAGCGTGATAAGCCACAAATCTGCACGGGAATGTCCATAGGCACAAGGAACTTGTAGGAGCGGGCAAGCCGCCCCTACTGGATCACCCTCAAGACTGCGCGATGCATGGCGACACAAACAGCTCGCCGCGCCAGGCCCCGCGCAGGGTCCGGCTGGCCACCAGCAGCCAGAGCAGCGCCAGCGCCACCACCAGCACCTGGCCGAACACAGTGAAGAAGCCCAACTCCAGCCAGGCAGCCAGTTTCAACGTGGCCAGGCAGTACACCCCCAGCGGGAAGGTGAACCCCCACCAGCCCAGGTTGAACGGCATGCCCTGGCGCATGTAGCGCAAGGTGATCAGCACCGCTGTCAGCAACCACCACAACCCCGCGCCCCACAGCACGATGCCGGCCACCAGGCCCAACCCGTGTGCCACCTCGCCGAGGCCGCCAAGGCCATTGGCGGCGAACACTGCAGGGGCATCGCCGCCGAGCACCAGCATGCCCAAAGCACCGGTACCGATCGGGCCTAGCGCCAGCCAACTGGAAGCGGCCATGTTCGCCGGCGGCAGTTTATGCAGGGCCATGCGCAGCATCAGGATGGTGAGGATGCTGAACGCTACCGGCAACGACACCGCCCACATCACATAGCTGGTGATTACCACCAGGAATTGCCGGTGCATATCCACCAGGTGCGGCGCCAGCAGCCCGCCGCTGGCGGCGGCGACTTCAGCAGCCACCACCGGCAGCAACCACACCGCGGTCATCTGGTCGATGCTGTGCTCCTGGCGGGTGAACATCAGGTAGGGAATGGCCACGCCGCACAGCAGCGCCAGGCCCACGTCCAGCCACCAAAGCATTTCAACCCACGGCACCACGGCCTCACCCCAGCGCGCCATGCCGAACACCAGGGCGCCGTTGAGGATGGTGGCCAGCCCCATGGGGATGGTGCCGAAGAACATCGACACGGTGGAGTGCGCGAAAATCCGCCGCGCCTCATCGAAGAACATTACCCAACGGGCGCCGTACAGGACGCAGAACAGGGTAAACAGGCCGATGGTCAGCCACCAAAGGCCCTCGGCCACGCTGTCCAACCCCGGCACCTGGACTTGATGAAAGGCCAGGGCCAGCACGCCGGTACCCATGGTCGCGGCGAACCAGTTGGGGGTGAACTGGCGGATCACTTCGCGGGGGTGGGCCAATTGGCTGAACGGGCGCCAGGAAGGCGCGCGGGTCTGGGTGCATGGCATAAGGTGTCTCCTGGCCTTGTGTAAGGTAGAGATATCTTATGCCTGCAAAGAATATCTATATAACGGGTAATTTCTCTATCTGTTATCGATTTTAAAGATATAGCAGCCAGGCCGGCACCTGGCATATGCTTGACCGCTGACAATGACAAGGATCGGTCGATGCTCCGCGCCCTTAAAGGCTACCCCGCTGCGGTTCGCCTGCTGTTGTTCACCACCTTCACCTTGACCATGGCCCGGGCGATCACCCTGCCCTATCTGGTGGTGTACCTGTCAACGCACCTGGGCCTGTCGGTCGGCCAGACCGGCCTGCTGGTCGGCGGCGCGATGCTCCTGGCATCAATGCTCAGCCTCTATGGCGGACACCTGGTCGACACCCTGCGCAGTCATACGCTGATCGTCGCCTGCACCTCGGTGTTCGCCCTGGCCTTCGTCGGCATCGTGGCCAGCACTTCGGCTGCGCTGTTCTTCTGCTTCCTGGTGGTGGCCTACCTGGCCCAGACCGTGGTCGACATTGCCGCCAAGGCCGGGTTCTGCGCCTTGCTGGCAGAGAACCGACGCGGCGAAGTATTCGCCATCAAGTACACCTTCAACAACATCGCCTGGGCCGCGGGGCCGATGCTTGGGGTGCTGCTGATCGAGGCGGACGACCACCTGCCGTTCGTGGTTTCGGCCCTGATCGGCCTCGGCCTGAGCCTGGTCTATTACCGCCTTGGCGAACGCAGCTTGCTGAGCCTGCGCGATGACCGGCCGGCAGCGGGCTTCGCCCAGGTCGCCCTGGGCATGCTGCGCGACCGGCGCCTGGTGTGCTTCACCCTGGGCGGCGTGCTCAGTGCCGTGGTGTTCGGCCAGTTCACCGCCTACCTTTCGCAGTACCTGGTGGTGACCCTGAACGATCCCGCCGAGGTGGCGCGCCTGGCCGGCTACCTGGTAACCACCAATGCCCTGGGAGTGATCGGCCTGCAATACCTGATCGGCCGACGCATCACCCGTCAGCACCTGATGCCCTGGCTGATGGCTGGCATGGCCATGTTCGCTGCCGGGTTGCTGGGGTTCTCCGTGGCTGCTTCGGCGCCGGCGTGGTGCCTGGCCATGCTGGTGTTCACCCTGGGCGAGATCATCGTGATTCCGGCCGAGTTCATGTTCATCGACCTGATTGCGCCGGAGCATCTGCGCGGGGTTTATTATGGCGCGCAGAACCTCTCCAACCTGGGCGCTGGGCTCGGGCCGATCCTGGTAGGCCTGGCACTGGGGCATGTGGTGCCGGTGACGGTGTTCTATCTGTTGATCGGGTCGGTGATGCTGGCGGCAGTGTTCTACTGGCTGGGAACACGCACCGCCCGCCGGCCTTAGTTGGCAATACCGGCCGATCGCGGGCCCTGCGACGTCCTGCCACTGCGACCATCGTCGGCGCTGACGAACCGCGCCCTGCGTGCCAGACTGATTGATCGGGACCGCGTTTTCTTTTTTGCTCCGGAGTTTGCATGTCGTTGTCCAGCGGGCTGATCGCCGTGGTCGCCCTGGCCTACATGGCCATCATGTTCGCCATCGCCTTCTATGGCGACCGCCGCAGCACGCCGTTGCCGCCGCGCCTGCGCGCCTGGGTGTACAGCCTGTCGCTGGCGGTGTACTGCACCAGTTGGACCTTCTTCGGCGCGGTCGGCCAGGCCGCCGAGCAGCTCTGGGCGTTCCTGCCCATCTACCTGGGGCCGGTGCTGTTGCTGATCTTCGCCCCCTGGGTACTGCAGAAGATGGTGCTGATCAGCAAGCAGCAGAACATCACCTCGATCGCCGACTTCATCGCCGCCCGCTATGGCAAGTCGCAGACCCTGGCGGTGGTGGTGGCACTGATCTGCCTGGTCGGGGTGCTGCCGTACATCGCCCTGCAGCTCAAGGGCATCGTGCTGGGGGTGAACCTGTTGATCGGCGCCAACGCCGATGCCACCGGCAGCCGGGTGCAGGACACCGCGCTGGTGGTATCGCTGGTGCTGGCGCTGTTCGCCATTGTCTTCGGCACCCGTAGCCTGGACGTCACCGAGCACCACCGCGGCATGGTCCTGGCGATTGCCTTCGAATCGCTCGTCAAGCTGCTGGCCTTCCTTGCCGTGGGTGTCTTCGTGGTGTTCAACCTGTATGACGGCTTCGACGACCTATTCACCCAGGCGCGGCAGTCGGTGCACCTGAGCGACTACTGGGAAGAGACCATCAACTGGCCGTCGATGGTGGTGCAGACCGCCGTGGCGATGATGGCGATCATCTGCCTGCCCCGGCAGTTCCACGTCACCGTGGTGGAAAACATCGAGCCCCAGGACATGCGCCTGGCCCGCTGGGTGTTCCCGCTGTACCTGGCCCTGGCCGCGCTGTTCGTGGTGCCCATCGCCCTGGCCGGGCAGATGCTGCTGCCGGGCACGGTGATTTCCGATTCGTTCGTGATCAGCCTGCCGCTGGCCGAGGCCCACCCGAGCCTGGCTCTGCTGGCGTTCATCGGCGGCGCCTCGGCGGCCACCGGCATGGTCATCGTCGAGGCCGTGGCGCTGTCGACCATGGTCTCCAACGACATGCTGCTGCCCTGGCTGCTGCGGCGCAACAACGCCGAGCGGCCGTTCGAGGTGTTCCGCCACTGGATGCTCTCGGTGCGCCGGGTGACCATCGTCGTCATCCTGCTGCTGGCCTACGTCAGCTACCGGCTGCTTGGCTCCACCGCGAGCCTGGCGACCATCGGCCAGATCGCCTTCGCCGCGGTGACCCAGCTGACCCCGGCGATGCTCGGCGCGCTGTACTGGAAGCAGGCCAACCGCCGCGGCGTGTTCGCGGGCCTGGCCGCCGGCATCTTCCTGTGGTTCTACACCCTGGTGCTGCCGATCGCCGCCCACAGCCTGGGCTGGTCGCTGCAGCTGTTCCCGGGGCTGGCCTGGCTGCACGGCAACCCGCTCAACCTGCCGATCACCCCGCTCACCCAGGGCGTGGTGCTGTCGCTGGCGGGCAACTTCACCCTGTTCGCCTGGGTTTCGATCCTGTCCCGCACACGGGTTTCCGAGCACTGGCAGGCTGGGCGCTTCATCGGCCAGCAGACCAGCGCCCGCCCCTCCAGCAAACCCCTGCTGGCGGTGCAGATCGACGACCTGCTCAAGCTCGCCGCGCGCTTCGTCGGCGAGGAGCGCGCCCGGCAAAGCTTCATCCGCTTCGCCTACCGCCAGGGCAAGGGCTTCAACCCCAATCAGAACGCCGATGGTGACTGGATCGAGCACACCGAACGGCTGCTGGCCGGCGTGCTCGGCACCTCCTCGACCCGCGCCGTGGTCAAGGCCGCCATCGAAGGCCGCGACATGCAGCTTGAGGATGTGGTGCGCATCGCCGACGAAGCCAGCGAGGTGCTGCAGTTCAACCGCGCGCTGCTGCAGGGCGCCATCGAGAACATCAATCAGGGGATCAGCGTGGTCGACCAGAACCTGCGCCTGGTGGCCTGGAACCGCCGCTACCTGGAGCTGTTCAACTACCCCGACGGGTTGATCAGCGTCGGCCGGCCGATCGCCGACATCATCCGCTACAACGCCGAGCGCGGTCTGTGCGGGCCGGGCGAGGCCCAGGTGCATGTGGCGCGGCGCCTGCACTGGATGCGCCAGGGCCGGGCCCACTCCTCCGAGCGGCTGTTCCCCAATGGCCGGGTGATCGAGCTGATCGGCAACCCGATGCCTGGCGGCGGCTTCGTCATGAGCTTTACCGACATCACCCCGTTCCGCGAGGCCGAACAGGCCCTGCGCGACTCCAACGAGGGCCTGGAGCAACGCGTCGCCGAGCGCACCCACGAGCTGTCGCAGCTCAACCAGGCGTTGACCGAGGCCAAGAGCCGCGCCGAGGCGGTCAGCCAGTCCAAGACCCGCTTCCTCGCCGCCGTCAGCCACGACCTGATGCAGCCGCTCAACGCTGCCCGGCTGTTCTCCGCCGCTCTGTCGCAGCAAGCCGAGGCCATGAACGACGAGGCCCGGCAACTGGTGCAGCACATGGACAGCTCGCTGCGCTCGGCCGAGGAGCTGATCAGCGACCTGCTCGATATCTCGCGACTGGAGAACGGCAAGGTCACCCCCGACATCAAGCCCTTCGCCCTCAACGAGCTGTTTGACACCCTCGGCGCCGAGTTCAAGGTGCTGGCCGCCGAGAAGGGCCTGGAGTTCCGCCTGCGCGGCAGCCGCCTGCGGGTGGACAGCGACATGAAACTGCTGCGCCGGGTGCTGCAGAACTTCCTCACCAACGCCCTGCGCTACGGCAAGAGCCCGCTGCTGCTGGGTGCGCGGCGACAAAGTGGACGCCTGTGGCTGGAGGTGTGGGACCGTGGCCCGGGCATCGCCGACGACAAGCTGCAGGTGATCTTCCAGGAGTTCAAGCGCCTGGACAGCCACCAGACCCGCGCCGAGAAAGGCCTGGGCCTGGGCCTGGCGATCGCCGACGGCCTGTGCCGGGTGCTCGGGCATCCGCTGGAGGTACGCTCCTGGCCGGGCAAGGGCAGCGTGTTCCGCGTCAGCGTGCCCATCGCCCACAGCCCCGCGCCCGCGACGCCCGCCCCCGTGGAGCAGGCCGGGCAGCCGCTGGCCGGGCTGCAGGTATTGTGCGTGGACAACGAGGACAGCATCCTGATCGGCATGAACAGCCTGCTCAGCCGTTGGGGTTGTCAGGTGTGGACCGCGCGCAACCAGGCCGAATGCGAGGCCCTGCTCGGCAAGGGCCTGCGCCCGCACCTGGCGCTGGTGGACTACCACCTGGATGACGGCGAGACCGGTACCGGGCTGATGGGCTGGCTACGAACACGCCTGGGCGAGCCAGTGCCCGGGGTGGTGATCAGCGCCGACGGGCGCAACGAGACCATCGCCCTGGTGCATGCCGCAGGCCTCGACTACCTGGCCAAGCCGGTCAAGCCGGCAGCCCTGCGCGCCCTGCTCAATCGGCATCTGAGCCTGGTTCAGTAAGCGCCTCATCGTTTAGGGCGCGCTCAATCAACTCAGCCGGCAGGCTCTTGCTGGCCCGGGCGCCGAGCAGCTTGAGCTGCTCGCTGCGGCTGACCAGGTTGCCGCGCCCCTCGCACAGCTTGTTGCGTGCCGCGGCGTAGGCCTTGTCCACCTGGGCAAGGCGTGCGCCGAGCTCGTCCAGGTCCTGAATGAAGAGCACAAACTTGTCGTACAGCCAGCCGGCGCGCTCGGCGATCTCGCGGGCGTTCTGCCCCTGGCGTTCCTGCTTCCACAGGCTGTCGATCACCCGCAGGGTGGCGAGCAAGGTGGTCGGGCTGACGATCACGATCTGTCGGTCAAAGGCCTCCTGGAACAGGTTGGGCTCGGCCTGCAGTGCCGCCGAGAAAGCCGCCTCGATGGGCACGAACAGCAGCACGAAGTCGAGGCTGTGCAAGCCCTCAAGGCGGCTGTAATCCTTGCTGGACAAGCCCTTGACGTGATTGCGCAGCGACTGTACGTGCTGTTTGAGCGCGGCTTCGTCGTTGTTGCCGACGAACTGCTGGTAGGCCGTCAGGCTGACCTTGGCATCCACCACCACCTGCTTGTCGCCCGGCAGCATGATCAGCACATCGGGCTGGAAGCGCTCGCCATCGGCGCTGCGCAGGCTGACCTGGGTCTGGTATTCGCGGCCCTTTTCGAGGCCCGCGTGCTCCAGCACCCGCTCCAGGATCAGTTCGCCCCAGTTGCCCTGGGTCTTCTGGCCCTTGAGCGCCTGGGTAAGGTTGGTGGCCTCGTCGGACAGGCGCAGGTTGAGCTGCTGCAGGCGCTCGAGTTCCTTGCCTAGGGAGAAACGCTCGCGGGCCTCCTGCTGGTAGCTTTCCTCGACGCGCTTCTCGAACGCCTGGATACGCTCCTTGAGCGGGTCGAGCAACTGGCCCAGGTGCTGCTGGCTGGTCTGGGCGAAGCGTTGCTCGCGCTCGTCGAAGATCTTGGTGGCAAGGTCGGCGAACTGCGCGCGCAGGGTGTCGCGGGCTTCCTGCAGGTCTTCGAGGCGTTGCTGATGGCTCTCCTGCTGTTCACGCAGCTCGGCTTCCAGGCGTGCAGCCTGGGCCTCGAGACGGCGCAGCTCGGCCTCGCGGTTGGCGCGCTCCAGGTGCCAGGCATGGGCGGCATCACGGGCGTTGTCGCGGTCGATCTGCAGCAGCTCCAGTTCCCTGCCCTGGGCGGCCAGCTGGGTCTGCTTGATGGTGTTGGCCTCGCTGAGGTCGCTGATCTCGTCGCGACTGGCCTCCAGCTGGGCCTGCAGGCCGGCCTGGGTCAACTGGGCGGCATTCAGGCGCTCTTCGAGCAAGGCCTGCTCGGCCTTGCGCGCCCCCTGTCCGCGCTGAACCTGCATGACCCAGCCCAGGCAGGGCACGGCGCCCGCCACCAAGCCCAGCAAAATGCTGGTCAGATCCACTGTCATGCCTACCCCGATCGAACATTGACGAATGCTGCGCAGCTTATCAGCCTGGTGACAGGGTTGCGTGGTCAGTACCCAGCAAGAGAGCACCTCAGCCATGCGCCCCCCAACAAATGGTTTTACACAGCTGCTCCGGTTAACTACCGAACCACTGGCGCAACAACCGCCGCGCCTCCTGCGAGCCCTGCCCCGCCGCCAGCTCCAGCCAATAGCGGGACTGCTCCGGCTCCTGGGCCTGGCACAACCGGCCATACTCCAGTTGGGCCCGGCGATCACCGGCGCGGGCCGCCTGGCGCAGCAGTTCATGACCGATGCGCCGGTCGCGGGCATTGCCGCAGTCGCGGCAGAGCATCTGCCCCAGGCGGCTCTGGGCCACCACCACGCCCTGGCGCGCCGGCTGCTTGAGCATGCGCCCGGCCAGGTGCTTGACGCTGGGCTTGTCCCCCAGGCGCGAGCTGTCGAGCAGCCACAGGGCCACTTTCAGGGAAAAACGCTTGGAGGAAGGCAGCGATGGCGAGGCATCAGGACTGGCGAGGTGTTTACCGCGAAGCTTCATGACCTACAGCAAGGGTGATTCGAGAGGCGCGCCACTCTACTCCTTTTTTTGTGGACTGACCTGGGCGACTTTCGGCTGATCGCCATTTTTTTCCACGATTTTTTCTTGACGTTTTCCCAAGGAAAATGCCGATGCCACCACTACCCACCGATTGTCGGACAATGGATGAAACAGCTGGCACGCCCGTCCTAGAGCAAGCGCCCGGGACAATCCACAGAACCTGTGGATAACTCGGTGGACAACCCCTTGAGGTAGCTCGCAAACCCCTGTGAAATGGGGCTTTCAGTCAAACTGACGATTTTTTCACCAGCAAAAATTAGTGTTTTTTTTCATTGACTTAAGCCCCCAGTCAAGTCATTGGCGAGCCGTCCACAGGACGTTGCAAGAGGGTTACAACTGTTCAACCGAGTGTGTACAACCGCACCAACAAATGGCATCGCGGTGCACGGAATCAGTACAGGAGGGTGGTTGGCTGAACATTTCACCCTCTTCACACCAGGCGCGATTGACGACATAATTATCGGCTTACCGCTAGAAAAGCCAAAAACTTGCCAACCCCGAAAAGTTCGTGTAGGGTTGCGCCCCGTTAGTACCCAGCTGAAGTCATTCTGGCCACTCAGTCCCTGCAGCCCAAGTGCTCGGTAACGAGCAAGCACTGCCCCATCGGGACCGGCCCATTCGATGATTCACTCGGCAAACCTTGCCCAGCACGAATCACGTTTCAGATTGATCAGGATCTTCCCCGACGCCCAGAACCCTGGTGTCGGTGTGCTGCCTGCCTTCTGTCGTACCTACCAGTCAGCCCAGCGCCCACTTATTGCATGCGCCCCTCTGGCTGCCCTGTTCCAGTCAGGTTCTGCGTCTCCTTAATAAAGACGTCACTGGAACGTTTCTATTGTGCACGGATCAAACACCGTGTCTTACGCAGGAACATCCAACAATATGAGTAACCATCAACAAATCCAGGTTGCCTTCGGCACCCTTTCCCAGGCCTTCGCCCCATTGAAGTGCCTCATCGTTGCACCACGCAAGGGCAGCTTCAGCTTCACCCTGGTCGACGAGCATGGCATCGCCTGCCACAGCGAGCGCCTCTATCCGGAGCAGTACAACCGGGCAGAACCGCTGCAAGCGGTGATCGAGCGCACCCGCCAGTCGCTGACCGCATGAATGAATGGCGGGTAATTCACGCCATGAATACGCCATGCAAAACCCAGCCTGAAGGTAATTGGCCTAATCGCCAATGGGCATATGCCCTGCGCCTTCGGGCTGCAATCGATTTAAAAACAGCCTTTTACACCACTGTTATCACACTACACTTCAACTCGAGCGGCATCTGCCGCTTCCGGCGGGCCTGACCACTCACCAGCTGCCAAGCTCCAGCGCCCGTCGGCCCTTTTCAGCAGAGGGCATCATGGGCATCGCTGCGAACGAGTTGAGTCGATATGTGATTCGGCCGACCCTGATCTACCTGGGTCGCCACAGCGACAGCGCCGAAGCTTTGTTACTGGGCGTTGCCGCGAGCCAGTCTGCGCTGGGGGCCGCCCTGCATGACCGACGTGGCCATGGGCTTTACCGGATCGGTGGGAATCGTCACCGTTGCCTGTGGGACGAATACCTTGCCCGCGACCCCGAACTGGCCAGCCTGGTGCGCGGCCTGGCCAGCCAGCACGCCTTCCTCGGCGGCCCGCACCTCGAACTCACCGTCAACCTGCGCTACGCCACCGCCATCGCCTGGATGCTGATCGAAGAGCAAGCCCTGCCCTTGCCGGCGGCCGACGATCTGCTGGGCCTGGCACGGATTTGGCGGCAGACCTTCCAGCCCCAAGGGCGCCTGCGGGACTTCACCCACGCCTGGCACCAATGTATCGAGCCAATGCTCACCCCAGCCTCCTGAGCCAACGCGTCCTACACCCAAAAAAACGGAATTTTGGTCGGATTGTCCTACAAAACCGCTCTATCTCCTGCGTTCTAGGCTATAGCGTGGAGTGGAATTTATTGGTAGCTTTCCGCCTCGGAGATCCCAAGGAGTTTCTAATAATGAAAAAAGTATTGCTCAAAACCTCTCTCGGTATTGCCGTTGCCTTCGCTTCCAGCCACTTGCTCGCCAGCGGTTTCGCGCTGAACGAACAAAGTGTCAGCGGCATGGGAACAGGTTTTGCGGGGCGTTCTTCCTCTGCCGATGATGCCAGCACCGTTTACGGAAACCCGGCAGGCATGTCACGCCTCAAACGTCAGGAAGTCACCGTGGGTGGCGCAGCCATCTTCGCCAAGTCCGATATTTCAGGCCGTGGCAGCAACTTCGGGGGGGAAACCGACGGCGACATGGTCCCGACCGTCGGCGTGCCGATGGGCTACTACGTCAAGCCGATCGATGACCACTGGGCTCTCGGTTTCGGCGTCTATGTACCCTTTGGCCTGGTGACCGACTACGGCAGCGGCGATGCCGCACGCTACTGGGGCAAGAAGAGCCATGTCGAAGTGGTGACCTTCCAGCCCACCATCAGCTATGCATTCAACGACAAGGTGTCGATAGGCTTCGGCCCGACAATCAACCGTATCAAGGGCGAGCTGGGTTCGAACATCGTCAACCGCTTCACCCCTGGCCGTAACGATGGCGAAGTGAAAATCAAGGGCGACGATACCGCGGTCGGCTACAACATCGGCATCCTGGTCCAGGCCACCGACCACACCCGCCTCGGCCTGACCTACCACTCGATGGTGGACTACAAGCTCGAAGGCAACACCAAGGTCAACAGCGTCCTGATCGGCCCGTACAGTGGCAGTAAGTTCGATGCCGAGTTGAAGATCAAGACCCCTGAGTCGGTGGACTTCTCGGTCACCCATGAGCTCGACGACCAGTGGACCCTGTACGCAGGTACCACCTTCACGCGCTGGAGCCGCCTGAAGGACATCACCGTCGACAACGAAGTGCCAGCGGCGCTGCGTGGGCAATTCGGCACCATCACCGAGGAACAAAACTGGCATGACACCTGGGCAGGCGCGGTTGGTGCGTCCTACAAGGTGAACAAGCAGTGGACACTGCGTACCGGCTTCTCGGTCGACCAGTCGCCAACCAACAACCAGGACCGTTCGCCGCGCATCCCCACGGGCGATCGCAAGATCTTCAGCCTGGGTGCCGGCTGGAGCCCCAACGACGACATGACCATCGACGTGGCCTACTCCTACTTGTGGGAGGAAGACACCAAGGTCAACCTGGCAAGCCCGACCAAGGGTACTTACCAGGCCAAGTACGAAAACAGCGCTCACGGCGTTGGTGCTTCGCTGACCTACCGCTTCTGAGTCACTGTCGCAGCATGAAGAACCGCCCTCGTGGCGGTTTTTTCATGCCTGTGCGCACCACTGCTGGCCCAGGCACTGCTGCAGGTATTCCATGAACACTCGCACCTTGGTCGTCAGTGCAAAGCGGTCAGCCAGGCACAGGTATATATCCATCGGCTCGGTCTGGGCATAGGCCTGCCCGCTGTCGCCGAATTCAAACAGCGGCACCAGCCGGCCGGCATCCAGGTGCGGGCGCACGACGAACTCGGCCAGGCGGGTAATACCACCATCATTCAGCGCCATCTGGGTTAATGCGTCGATATCATCACTGATCAGCACCCGACCGAAGCGGGCCTCGAAGCGCATACCGTCACGCATGAATCCCCAGGGCAGGAATCGGCCATCCACCGGGTAGCGGAACACTAAACAACTGTGATCGTGCAAAGCCTCTGGTGTGGCCGGCAAACCGGCCCTGGCCAGGTAGCCGGGTGCTGCGCAGCAGATGAAAGGAATACGGGCTATATGCCTAGCCAACAAGTGGTCTTCCAGCTGCGGCGTGATGCGCAGGCTCACATCGACGTCTTCGCGGGCGTGATTGACCTTGCGATCAGCCATCACCAACTCTATCGAAAGCAGCGGATAACGGGCGCTAAATGCCGGGATGAGCGGCGCCAGCACGTGCCGTCCGAAGGCCGATGTCGAGGCAATGCACAAGCGCCCCTGAGGCTCGCTTTCCGGCGTGGTGACCGCAAGCTCGGCCTGGGCAAGATCACGCTCGATATGCCGTACGCGCTCGTAGTACAGGCTGCCGGGCGGCGTCAGGGCCATGCTGCGAGTGGTGCGGGTCAGCAAGCGCACCTGCAGATGCGTCTCCAGCCGCGCCAGGTTCTGGCTAACGGCTGCGGGGCTGAGACCCAGATTGCGAGCACCGCCGGCAATGCTGCCGGCTTCGACGACCTTGATGAAACTGCGGATGGCGTTGAGCAGGTCCATGGGATGCCTGGCTGATTCGTAAGTTTCTCTTTATAAAGAACTCAGTGAACAGCGTCTACAGCGTCGCGTACAGCCCTTGTTAACCTGCACGCCCATTCATTCGAACAGAGGCCCCCATGAACGAATTGTCCTCGATCCGGAATCGTCGCAAATTGCGCGCAGGCGCCACACCCTATGTGTTCGCGTTCTACATGTCAGCGATCATGGCATTGTTGATGTGCTTCGTGATTACCGCCGCCAATGGCGGGGTCGCTGCCGACTACCTGCACAACGTACTCAAGGCGTACCAGCTGGCGATGCCCGTAGCGTTCTTCTGTGTATTGATGGTGCGACCCGTAGTCATTCGACTGGTTGCGCTGACTGTGCACCCTGAGTAAGCGAGGCGCTTATCTACTAGCTAGACAATGTCACTTCGTAGCTGGGCAAAAATAATTGCAGCTTCACCAGTTGGCTAACCAGCAGGCGCGTATCCGGGCAATTACTGGCTCAGTGAAGCCATCAACATCCTCCTGCCGAAACTGGCCTATATACCAGTTCGGATAGGCCGCTCATGGTCCTCAAGGCTGCGAAGCAATCGCCTTGTCGATCGCCGCCCTGAACGCCGGATCATCAGGCTTGGTCAGGCTGGAAAAGTTGCCGATCACCTTGCCCTTGCGGTCCACCACATACTTGTAGAAGTTCCACTTCGGCGCGCTGCTCTGCCGGGCCAGCTCGACGAACAGCGGGATCGCGTCCTTGCCGCGCACCGGCTGGGCCTTGGTCATGGTGAAGGTCACGCCGTAGTTGGCGTAGCAGACCTTGGCGGTCTTGTCGCTGTCGGCGTCTTCCTGCTTGAAGTCGTTGGACGGCACGCCGAGCATTTCCAGGCCCTGTTCGCGGTAGTCCTTATAGGTAGCTTCGAGGCCTTCGAACTGCGGGGCGAAGCCGCAGTAGCTGGCGGTGTTGATCACCACCAGCGGCTTGCCGGCGAAACGCTGGCACAGGTCGATCTGCTCCTTGCCGCGCAGCTCCGGCAGGCTGCCCTGGAGCAACGCCGGACAATCGGCTGCCCAGCTCGAAGTGGCTGCGGCCAGGGCCAGCAAAGGGAGGGTTAGCCAGCGGGCATGCATGATAGCGGTCTCCTGCACATGATTCCTTGATTGTGCAGGGTAGCGCTTAACACAGGCTCATGCCCAACTGCATCAACGCCAGCCCGCCCTTGTGCCAGCCCCACCACACCAGCGCCAGCACCAGTATCGCGGCGATCAGCAGCAAGCCACGCCCGAGCAGGCCGTTCACGCGGCCTGGGCCTGCAGGCGGGCGACCGGGCGCTCGCGCACCGGCCAGTTAAGGGCCGCGGCCAGCAGGCTGAGCAGGATCGAGATCTGCCACACCAGGTCATAGCTGCCGGTCTGGTCATAGACCACCCCACCCAGCCAGCCGCCGAGGAACGCGCCCAGCTGGTGGAACAGGAACACGATACCGCCGAGCATCGACAGGTTGCGCACGCCGAACAGCGTGGCAACGGTGCCGTTGGTCAGCGGCACCGTGGACAGCCACAGCAGGCCCATGGCAATACCGAACAGGTAGGCACTGAACTGGGTCACCGGCGCCCAGAGGAACAGCACGATGACCACGGCGCGCAGCAGGTACAAGCCGGTCAGCAGGCGCGGCTTGGACATGCGCCCGCCGAGCCAGCCGGCGGTATAGGTGCCGACGATATTGAACAGGCCGACCAGCGCCAGCACGGTGGTGCCGGTTATCGCCGGCAAGTGCTGGTCGACAAGGTAGGCCGGCAGGTGCACGCCGATGAACACCACCTGGAAGCCGCAGACGAAGAAGCCTAGCGCCAGCAACCAGAAGCCGGAGTGCGAGCAAGCTTCGCGCAGCGCCTGGCCAAGGCTCTGTTCGGCGCCATGGCTAGGCAGCGGGTTATCACGCAACAGGCCTACGAACGGCACGATCAACGCCACCATCAGGCCCAGCACCAGCAAGGCCGCCGACCAACCCAGCCACTGGATAAGGCCCAAGGTGCCGGGAAGCATGGCGAACTGGCCAAAGGAGCCGGCGGCGCTGGCGATACCCATGGCCATGCTGCGCTTTTCCGGCGGCACGGCGCGCCCGACCACCCCAAGGATCACCGAGAACGAGGTGCCGGACAGGCCGATGCCGATCAGCAGGCCGGCGCTCAGCGACAGCGACCAGGCCGAGTCGGCCATGCCCATCATCACCAGGCCAGCGGTGTAGAGGATGCCGCCGATCACCACCACCTTGGCCGCGCCCAGGCGGTCGGCCAGGGCGCCGGTAAACGGCTGGGCCAGGCCCCAGATCAGGTTCTGCAAGGCGATGGCGAAGGCGAACACCTCACGGCCCCAGCCGAACTCGGCGCTCATCGGCGCCAGGAACAGGCCGAAACCATGTCGCACCCCCAGCGACAGCGCCAGGATCAGCGCCGCCCCCAGAAGTACCCAACCGCTGCTCCGCCAAAGGGAAGTCATTGTCGTTGTCTCCAGCCCATCGCAAGGTTTATGCGGGTATATACCCGCTTTCTATCGTAGTCGTTCAGGCAAGCTGCTCCAGCAAGCGCACCAACTCGTCACGCTGGCTTTCGCCCAGCCGTTCCACCAACTGCCTCTGGGCCTGCTGCCAAGCCGGGTAGGCGGCGTCCAGGCACGCCCTGCCCGCTTCGCTCAGCAGCACCACGCGATTGCGCTGGTCGTCGCCGCCGGCAAGACGCACCAGGCCGTCGGCCTCAAGCACCTTGAGATTGCGGCCCAAGGTACTGCGCTCCAGGCCCATGGCCTCGGCCAGGCAGGTGATGCTGGGGCGGTCGAGGCGCTGCACCTGGCGCAGCAGGGAAAACTGGGCGACATTGATGCCGAAGCCGGCAAGGGCCTCGTCGTAATGTCGGCTCACCCCACGGGCGGCGCGACGCAAATGGGTACAGATGCATTCACTGGTCAGCATGGATACGTGTATATACCCGCATTATGGATGTTGCAAGAAATTTCACGGTGTCGGTTTGGGTAGCAGGCGCTGGCGGATCGGCTCGAACTCAGCCGTGGCCTTGCGCGGCAAGGGGTCCGGCGCGGCGTTCTCGATGGCTTGCCAATAGCGCCACGGCACCTTGGCCGAACCCAGCTCGTAATCCATGCCATCCCAACTGCCCTCACGGAAGCTGTAGAAGGCCCAATGCAGTTGCTGGTGGCCAGCAGACTGGCGAGCATCCAGGGGTGCATGGCAGGGGCTCTTGGTGGTTTTGAGGAGCAAACGAGGATAAGCGCAATACGTGGAATTGGTTTCCGAGATCCATGCAGGGCACATCCTGCCCCCTGTAGAGCGACACAAACCCAAGGGCTGCTAGACTAACAGCGCCAGGGTAACCACCACCGTCAGCTCCAGCAGTTCCAGCAACGCCCCAGCCGTATCCCCTGTGGTTCCGCCCAACCGACGGCACATCAGCAGACGCAGCCACACGAATACGAGCAATGCCGCCAGCAGCGGCCACAACACCGCCCAGCCTCCCAGCGCCAGGCCGACCAGCGTACAGCCCAGCAATACCCAGCCCGCACCGCGCCGGGGCAGGTGTTCGGCCAAGGCCGCGCCCAGCCCGCCCGCGCGCACGTAGGGCGTGCCGAGAAACAACCCGAGCATCGCCGCCCGCCCCACCACCGGAGCCAACACCAACAGGCCGTCAGCGCCCCGCTCGACCAGCACCCAGAGGGCGCAGAACTTCAGCAGCAATACCAGCACCAGCGTGACCACGGCAATCGGCCCGCTACGCGGGTCCTTCATGATCTGCAAGGTGCGTTCGCGATCACCGAAGCCCCCCAGCCACGCATCAGCGCTGTCGGCCAGGCCGTCCAGGTGCAGCCCGCCGCTGAGCAGCACCCACAGCGCCAGCAACAAGGCCGCGTGCAAGGGCGCCGCAGTGCCTTGCAGCAGATGGCTGGCCAGCCACAGCAACAGGCCAAACAGCAGCCCCACCAGCGGATAGCACAGCAGCGAGCGCCCCATCTCGCGGGGCTCCGGCATGCCCGGCAAGCGGACCGGCAAGCTACTGAGGAACTGCAGTGCGATCCAGAACGGCAGCATCTCAACCCACCTCGCGCATTTGCCCGTCGTGATCCAGCATCAGTCGCACCAGCGCGCCGTGCCCGACCTCGACCTGCAGCAATTGCTCACGCGGCAAGCCACGTGCCCGTGCCAGGAGAAGACGCATCACCCCACCATGGGTGACCAGCAGCACGCGCTTGCCTGCATGCACACGGCGCAAACCCTCGACCGCCGCCAGCACCCGTTCGGCAAAGGCCAGCACCGGTTCGCCGCCCGGCGGGGTGAAGGCATACGGATCATTCCAGAACTGCCCCAGGGCATCGGCGTCGACCTGCATGATCTGCGCGGCGCTTTGCCCTTCCCACTCACCGAAGTGCAGCTCGCGCACACCAGCCTCGCGCAGCACCGGCAGGTTCAGGCGCGCGCCCAGCTCATCGGCGAACGCCGCGCAGCGCTGCAGCGGCGAACTGACCAGCACGTCCCAGGGGCCGACGTCGGTGACGGCCTGGCGCATCTGCGCCCAGCCAGTCTCGGTCAAGGCGTCGTCGAGGCTGCCGCGCAAGCCGCCCCCTTTTTCCGTCTCGCCGTGGCGCAGCAGGTCGAGGATCATGCCGGGCGATCCGCAACCGCCGCCTCGGCGAAGGTCGCCATTTGCCCATGCAGCGCGCAGGCCAGGCGGATCAGCGGCACCGCCAGCGCCGCACCGCTGCCCTCGCCCAGGCGCAAGCCCAGGGTCAGCAGCGGCTCGGCTTCGAGGGCCGCCAGCAAGGCCTTGTGCCCCGGCTCGGCGCCCTGGTGGGCGAACAGCAGCCAGGGGCGGCACTGTGGATTGAGGCGTACCGCCACCAGGGCGGCGACACTGCAGATGAAACCATCGACCAGTACCGCCACGCCATGCTGGGCGCACGCCAAGTAGGCGCCGGCCAGCGCGGCGATCTCGAAGCCGCCGACACAGGCCAGCGCCTGCAACGGCTGGTCGGCGCGCAGACCGTGCAGCACCAGGGCGCGCTCGATCACTTCGGCCTTGTGCCGCACGCCGGCGCTGTCCAGGCCGGTGCCCGGGCCGCTCAGCTCACGCGCCGGGCAGCCCAGCAACGTGCTGGCCAGCGCCGCCGCCGCGGTGGTGTTGCCGATGCCCATTTCCCCGCCGATGAACAGCTGAGCGCCGTTGTCGAGTGCGCGCAGGGCGCTGTCGCGTCCGGCCTGCAGCGCCGCAGCCAGTTGCGCATCGCTCATCGCCGGCTGACAGGCGAAGTTGGCCGTGCCAGGCCCAAGACTCAGGTGATGGACACCGGGCAGTTGCAGCGTCGGGTCGATGGTACCGAGGTCGACCACCTCAAGGTCTGCGTCCAGCTGGCGCGCCAGCACGCTGATCGCCGCGCCACCGCCGACGAAATTGCGCAGCATCTGTCCGGTCACCGCCTGCGGGTAGGCAGAGATGCCCTCCTCCACCACGCCATGGTCGCCGGCGAAGATCGTGATGGCGATCCGCTCCAGGCTGGGACGCTCGCGCCCTTGCAGGCCGGCCAGGCGTATCGCCAGGCCTTCGAGTTGGCCGAGGGAGCCGGCCGGTTTGGTCAGCTGCTGCTGACGAGCGCGGGCCTGGTCCATGGCGGCGGTGTCGAGGGGTTGGCAGGCGTCACGCCACCACATCTGGGTCATAGGGCAGGTCCTTTGAGCATGAGAGGGAGACCAGCGACAGTCAGCACCACGCGTTGGCAGCGCTCGGCCACGGCCTGGTGCAGCGTGCCCGCCAGGTCGACGTAGCGACGGGTCAGTTCGCCCATGGGCACCACGCCCAGGCCGGTTTCGTTGCTGACCAGGACAAGGGTGCCCGGCAGCTGTTCCAGGCAATCGAGCAGCGCATCGCGCTCCTGCGCCAGGCGCAGGTCATCCTCGAGCATCAGCAGATTGGTCAGCCACAGGGTCAGGCAGTCCACCAGCAGGCAGCGCCCTTCGGCGGCTTCGGCGTACAGCACATCAGCCAGCGCCAGGGGTTCCTCCACCAGCCCCCAATGGGCCGGACGGCGCTCGCGGTGCAGACGCACGCGTTCATTCATCTCGCCATCCAGCGGCTGGCTGGTGGCGATATAGGTCACCGGCAGGCCGCTGGTCTCGGCCAGTTGCTCGGCCAGGCGGCTCTTGCCCGAACGGGCGCCGCCGAGGATCAGGCTGCGCATGTCAGACGACTCCACACAGTTGGCGCAGACGCGCGGTGTCCAGGTGCTGCTCGACCAGGTCGGCCAGGCGCTCGATATCGCGTTCGCGCAGGGCCTCGTAGTCGATGGCCTGCACATCGGCCAGACCCGCCCAGCGCAGCAGCGCGGCGCACGACTGGGTGCCCTCGAACAGGCCATGCAGGTAGGTGGCGAGGATCTGCCCGTCGGCACTGATGGCCCCGTCGGCGCGGCCATCGGCCAGTAGCACCGCCGGACGCTCCAGCGCCGGACCGTGGGTAACCCCGGCATGGATCTCGTAACCCGACACCGGAACCTGCTCGAGATCGAGCGTGCCGGCCACGTTGCGCAGCTGCTTCTCGGCCTCCAGCACGGTGCTGTAGGCCAGCAGGCCGAGGCCCGCACTGGAGCCGGCGGGCCCTTCCAGGCCCAGTGGATCATGCACCTGCTCGCCGAGCATCTGCAGGCCACCGCAGATGCCGATGAGCTTGCCGCCGTAGCGCAGGTGCCGGGCGATGGCGGTATCCCAGCCACGCTCGCGCAGTTGCGCCAGGTCGCCGCGCACGCTCTTGGAGCCGGGCAGGATGATCAGGTCGGCGGCTGGGATCGGCTGGCCAGGGCCGATGAACTGCAGGTCCACCTGCGGATGCAGGCGTAGCGGGTCGAAGTCGGTGTGGTTGCTGATTCGCGGCAGCACCGGAACGATCACCTTGAGCACGCGCTCGCCCTTCGCCCCCTGGCGGGTATCGATCCCGTCCTCGGCCTCCAGGTGCAGGTCGGTGACATAGGGCAACACGCCCAGCACCGGCTTGCCGGTGCGCTGCTCCAGCCAGTCCAGGCCCGGTTGCAGCAAGGCAATGTCGCCACGGAAACGGTTGATGACAAAGCCCTTGACCCGCGCCTGCTCGCTCGCCGACAGCAGTTCCAGGGTGCCGACCAGGTGGGCGAACACGCCGCCGCGGTTGATGTCGGCCACCAGGATCACCGGGCAGTCGACCGCCTCGGCGAAGCCCATGTTGGCGATGTCGCCGGCACGCAGGTTGATCTCCGCCGGGGAGCCGGCGCCTTCGACCATCACCACCGGGTAGGCTTCGCTCAGGCGCTCGTGGGACGCCAGCACCGCCTGCATGGCGATGGCCTTGTAGTCGTGGTAGGCGACGGCGTTCATGCTGGTCACCGCACGGCCATGGACGATCACCTGGGCGCCGGTGTCGCTGTTGGGCTTGAGCAGCACCGGGTTCATGTCGGTGTGCGGCGCCAGCCGGCAGGCCTGGGCCTGCACCGCCTGGGCGCGGCCGATCTCGCCACCGTCGGCGGTCACGGCGCTGTTGAGCGCCATGTTCTGCGGCTTGAACGGCACCACGGCGATGCCCTGGCGCAGCAGCCAGCGGCACAGGGCGGTCACCAGCGTGCTCTTGCCGGCATCGGAGGTGGTGCCTTGCACCATGAGGGTGGTCATGCCGATTCCTTCTGGTAGTCCGCCAGGGCCTGGGCCAGGCGTTGTTCGTCGGCGGCCGTGGCGGGCAGGCCGAAACGCAGCGCGGGCGGCTGATCGAACAGGCGCACCAGAATGCCGCGGCGGGCGAGAAAGTCATGCAGGTGCGCGGCGCGCTCATCACGCACGTACTGGAACAGGTCGCAGCCGCCACTGGGTGGCAGGCCCGCGCCGTCGAGCAACGAGGCCAGGCGCTGGCTGGCCTGGGCGCAACGGGCAATCTGCGCCAGGTGCGCCGCGTCGTCGGCGAAACAGGCCTGCCCCAGCACTCGGGTCGGGCCGCTGACGGCCCAGGGCCCGAGTGCCTCGTCCAGACGTCGCAGCACATCCGTCTGAGCGACGACGAAGCCCAACCGCACACCGGCCAGGCCGAAGAACTTGCCGAACGAGCGCAACACGATCAGGCCAGGTTGCCCGGCCTGCTCGACCACGCTGTGTTCGGGCGTATTGTCCATGAAGGCTTCGTCCACCAGCAGCCAGCCACCGCGCTCGGCCAGACGCGCATGCCAGGCCAGCAGGCGTTCGCGGGTTACCCGACGGCCGGTGGGATTGTTGGGGTTGACCAGCACCAGGACGTCAAGACTGTCGAGCACGTCCTCGACCTCGGTCTCGTCCAGTTCGACCAACGTGTGCCCTGCCCGTGCCCAGGCATGCGGATGCTCGGCATAGCACGGCGACAGGACCCCGACCCGCCCGCTCGGGCGCAGGTGCGGCAAGGCCTGGATCGCCGCCTGGGAGCCGGCCACCGCCAGCAACGGCTGCGCGCCATAATACTTTCGCGCCGCCGTCTCCAGGCCGTCTTCGGTCTCCGGCAGACGGGCCCAGGCCTCCAGCGGAATCGGCGGTATCGGATAGGACCATGGCGCGATACCGCTGGACAGGTCGAGCCACTGCTCCCGTGGAATGGCGTACTGTTTCACCGCCCGCAGCAGGCGGCCACCGTGTTCAAGCATTCAGATAGGCTCCCACGCAGATCAACAGCACCCACAACCACACGCCGCGCTGCACCAGGCTCCAGCCGCGCTCGATGGCCTGGGCGTCGGCCATCGGCCCCTCACCCAGGCGCGGTCGTTCATGCAGCTCGCCGTGATACACCGCCGGGCCGCCCAGCTCCACGCCCAGCGCGCCGGCACCCGCGGCCATCACCGGGCCGGCGTTGGGGCTATCCCACAGCGGCGCCTGGTTGCGCCAGCAGGCCAGGGCCAGGCGGGTCTTGCCCAGCAGCGCATAGGTCAGCGCCACCAGCCTGGCGGGAATATAGTTCAGCCCATCGTCGATGCGCGCCGCGCACCAGCCGAAGCGTTCGAAGCGCTCGTTGCGATAGCCCCACATGGCATCCAGGGTATTGCTCAGGCGGTACAGCACCACCCCCGGCGCACCGGCCACGACAAACCAGAACAGCGCGGCAAACACCGCGTCGCTGCCGTTTTCCAACACCGACTCGGTGGCCGCCCGGGCCACGGCGGGCTCGTCCAGCTCGCGGGTTTCGCGGCTGACCAGGCAACCGACACGCCGCCGCGCCTCGGCCAGGTCCCCCTGGCGCAAGGCCTGGGCCACCGGCAGCACATGCTCGCCCAGGCTGCGCAGGCCCAGGGCGCAGTACAGCGCAAGCACATCCACCAGCCAGCCGATGTACGGCAGCCAGGACAGGATCAGCGCCAGCAGGGTCAGCGGCACCACCGCCAGGAACCACGCGGTGACGCCATGGCTGCGCCAGCCGCGCCCACCGGCGTTGAAACGTTGCTCCAGGCGCGAGGCGAAGTTGCCGAAGCCCACCAGCGGATGACGCCGGCGCGGCTCGCCCAGCAGCGCATCCAGGGCCACGCCCGCCACGGTCAGCAAGGCCACGCTCATGGACGCTCTCCCCAATGGTTCTCGTACAGCATCTCGCTCAAGGGCCGCTGTTCGGCCCAGTCTTCCAGCACCAGCATCGGCGCCGGATAGAACTCGGTCACCGGCCCCAGGCACAGCACCGCCATGGGCTTGGCGCCCGCGGGCATGCCCAGCAGTTCGGCCAGGGCCTCGGGGTCGAACAGCGATACCCAGCCCATGCCCAACCCTTCGGCGCGTGCCGCCAGCCACAGGTTCTGGATGGCGCAGGCCAGCGAGGCCAGGTCCATCTCGGGCAGGGTGCGGCGGCCGAAGACATGCGCCTCGCGCTTGTCCATCAACGCGGCCACCAGCACTTCGGCGCAGTCGTTGATGCCTTCGACCTTGAGCTTCATGAATTCATCGGAGCGCTCGCCCAGGGCCTCGGCGGTGCGCACCCGCTCCTGCTCCACCAGCGCCTGGATCCGCTCGCGCAAGGCACGCTGGCTGATACGGATGAACCGCCACGGCTGCATCAGGCCCACGCTGGGCGCCTGGTGGGCGGCGGCGAGCAGGCGTCCGAGCAACTCGGGGGCCACCTCGCCCCCGGCAAAATGGCGCATGTCGCGGCGTTCGCCAATGGCCCGGTAGATGGCCTGGCGTTCGGCTTCGCTGTAGGCGTGTCGGCTCATGGTCGCAGCAGCGCCGCCGCCGCGTCGGGGTTGGAGGGGAAGTAGAAGTGCACGTAGGAGGCGGTCAGACGCCCCAGACGATAGACCGCCTCGTTGCCCCGACCGCCGTTGGGGCTCTGGCCGCGGGCGATCGGCGCAAGCTCCGTGCTGGTCAGCGAGTGGTGGTAGGTGTGGCCTCGCAGGGTGCCTTCGGGTAGTTCGACCGCCTGCAGGGCCAGGGCCGCCAGGCGCTTCTGCATGGTCGCCTCGCCCGGCAGCAGGCCCAGCAGCGTGGCGCGCTCGCCCGCCACGTCGGTCAGCGCGTCGAGCAGGTAGAGCATGCCGCCGCACTCGGCCAGCAACGGCTTGCCGGCGGCATGATGGGCGCGGATCGCTTCCAGCATCGGCGCGTTGGCGGCCAGCGCCTGGTGATGCAGTTCGGGGTAGCCGCCGGGCAGGTAGAGACTGTCCACCACGGGTAGCTCGCGGTCATGCACCGGCGAGAAGAATTCCAGGTGCGCACCGAGGCCACGCAGGAGGTCAAGATTGGCGCCATAGGTGAAGGCGAAGGCCTCATCGCGGGCCACACCGATGCGCGCCCCGGCCAGCGACGCAGTCACATTCACAGGCTCAGGCTCGGCAAAACGGACCGGTGGCGGCAGCGCGGCATCGCAACTGGCGCCCAGGGCTTCGGCGGCGGCATCCAGGCGTGCATCCAGGTCGTTCAACTCGCTGGCCTGGACCAGGCCAAGGTGACGGCTGGGCAGCTCGATGCCGCGCTCGCGGGACAACCCGCCGTACCAGCGCAGGCCTTCGGTCAGGCTGCCTTCGAGCAGTTGCGCATGACGCAGGCTGCCGACCCGGTTGGCCAGCACCCCGGCGAACGGCAGGTCGGGCTGGTAGCGCGCCAGGCCTAGAGCCAAGGCACCAAAGGTCTGGGCCATGGCCGTGCCGTCGATCACCGCCAACACCGGCACGCCGAAGTGGCGCGCCAGGTCGGCGCTCGACGGCGTGCCGTCGAACAGGCCCATCACGCCCTCGATCAGGATCAGGTCGGCCTCGCCCGCCGCTTCCCACAACAGGCGGCGACTCTCCTCGGCGCCGATCATCCACAGGTCGAGCTGGTAGACCGGTGCACCGCTGGCGCGCTCGAGGATCATCGGGTCGAGAAAGTCAGGCCCGCACTTGAACACCCGCACCGTGCGCCCGAGGTTGCGGTGCAGGCGGGCCAGGGCGGCAGTGACCGTGGTCTTGCCCTGGCCCGAGGCCGGGGCCGCGATCAGCACGGCGGGACACTGGCGCGACTCACTCACAGTTCGACGCCCTTCTGCGCGCGGATACCGGCCTGGAAGGCGTGCTTGAGCATGCCCATCTCGGTGACGGTGTCAGCCAGTTCGATCATCTCCGGCTTGGCAGCGCGCCCCGTGACGATCACATGCTGCATCGGCGGACGCGCCTGGATATCCGATAGCACCTGGTCGAGGTCCAGGTAGCCGTGCTTGAGGGCGATGTTCAGCTCATCGAGCACGACGAACTGGATAGAGGGGTCCTGCAGCAACTGCCGCGACACCGCCCAGGCGGCCTCGGCAGCGGCGATGTCGCGCTGGCGGTCCTGGGTTTCCCAGGTAAAACCCTCGCCCATCACGTGATAACGCACCTGCTCGGGAAATCGGCGGAAAAACAGCTCCTCGCCGGTGCTGTTGCGGCCTTTGATGAACTGCACCACGCCGCACTGCATGCCATGGCCAAGGGCGCGGGCAAGCATGCCGAAGGCCGAGCTGCTCTTGCCCTTGCCGTTGCCGGTCAGCACCAGCAGCAGGCCGCATTCATTGGGGGAATTGGCGATGCGCTCGTCGATGATCGCCTTCTTGCGCTGCATGCGCGCCAGGTGACGTTCGTCGCGTTCGATGGATTCGCTCATCAGGGGTCTCCGCAGGCTGTCGCAGCGGCGGCGACAGGTAAAAGGCAGGCAGACGAGGAGCGCGCAGGAGGCATGGCAAGGGCCACATCGCACCGCGCATCACCCTCCGTGATGCCGTTTGGCAGTGACAGGCCGGTCTCCGGGCTCATGAGCGGGCGCAGGCCCTGGCTACGCGCCTTCCCGGACATGGACATCCAGTGGCCTTGCGTAGCCGTCGACTCATCTACCGTTGCGGGGGCAGCGCCGGACTCGCGCCTACTGGCGCCCACCGGCTTCCCAGTTTCACCCTGCCGAACCGCAGCTCGCGGGGCACCTGAAGCACGCCGCGAAGGTTAGAGGGTTGCACCGGGAGCGTCAATCGAGCGAGGGCCGATCTGGCCTGGATCAATGGCCGATTCACCAGCTTGTGCCACACTCAGAGCAGTGATATCACATAGCCATCACCCGGCCGACCCGGATCACAATGACAAGGAGAGCGCAGCATGCAAGGCCTGATGATCAACAACCCGCGCCTGGAGTTCCTGCGCCCGGCCCTCGAGCGCTGGGTCGACTGCATCGACCGCTTCAACCAGTTGCAGGGCGACAACGAGGCGCCCTACTGGCACGGCACAGCCAGCAACGTCGGCCTGCTCGCCGCTGCCGCCTGGCAGGGTGAGTTGGTGGCGCTGGAACGGCACATGAGCAAGAAACAGCGCGACGAGGGCGAGCGCGACGGGCGCTGCGACCTGTCGATCAGCAGCGCCGAGGAGTCGCTGTACCTGCACGCTGGCCAGCGCTGGCCGCGCATCGCTCGCCTCGACCTGACAGCGGCCCTGCAGGAAACCGCCGCCCTGGCCAAGCCGATCGCGTATGGCAGCCAACTCAAGGCCGGGGCACTGTTCGTCACACCGTGGAAGGCCGGCCAGCATGCCAGCCCCGAGGAACTGCAGGACCTGGTGGACGATCTGCAGAAGCACACGGCCTGTGCGCTTGCCTGGTACTTCCCGTATGCCTACCGCAAGCTGCACAACGAACTGGGGCAGTACTATCCCGGAGTGGCGCTTCTGCTCAAACAGGCTTGATGCCAGCCAGGCAATACTGGACCAAGTTCATACCCTGCCCGCGCCGGTAGGTATCAGGGATTCTGCGCCAGATGCCCCGGCGGCAGCACCCGTTTGGCCTGGAGGTAGGCCTTGGCCCAGTAGCTGTTGGACAGGTAGTCCAGGCGCACGGTGCCGCCCGTCGACGGTGCATGCACGAAGCGCCCTTCACCGACGTAGATGCCGGCATGGCTGACCTGCGACCCGCCGCTGGTGGCAAAGAACACCAGATCACCCGACTGCAGCGAATTGATATCCACATTTGGCGCGCGCATGACGATCATCTCGCGAGTCGAGCGTGGCAGACTGATACCCGCCGCATCACGGTAGACATAGCCGATCAGGCCGCTGCAATCGAACCCGGCATCCGGTGTATTGCCACCCCAGCGATACGGTGTGCCCACCAGGCCGATGGCGCGAAACAATACATCGTCGGCCGCAGGCGACGAAGGCGCCTGATTGAACACCATCGGCTGTTTGGGCGTGGGCGCCGGCGCAGGTGCACGGCTGGAGCAGGCCGCAAGCAGGGCCACCAGGGAAAAGAATGCGAAGCGCGCCAACATCGCCATGATGCGAACGTCCTGTCGAAAATCCGACGGCCACGGCCGAAGGTAAAAAGAGTTGAGAATTTAGATTAGACGCTTTCTGTAAATGCGCACGGCGGCGAGCTTTTCAGCTACGCCGCCGTGCGAGGTTACAGCATTTTGATATCAAATCAATTGCGCGAGATCGTGGTCGGCGCCATGGCGAGCGCGCGTTTGGCCTCGATGAAGGTCTTGCTCCAATAGCGATCGCCCAGGCTGTCGATACGCACACCACCGCTGCGGCGGCTGCTGGAGTGGATGAACTGGTTGTCACCCAGGTAGATGCCGGCATGGCTCACGCGGCCACGGCCGTTGGTGCTGAAGAACAGCAGGTCGCCGGGCTTGAGCTTGTTACGGGCGACCTTGGGCGCGTCGACGTTGATCATCTCGCGGGTCGAGCGCGGCAGGTTCATGCCCGCCTCTTCGCGGAACAGGTAGCCGATGAAACCGCTGCAGTCGAAGCCGGACTTCTCGGAGGTGCCGCCGAAGCGGTAGCGGGTGCCGATCAGGGCCATGCCGCGTTCGAGAATGCTGTCGGCCAGCACAGGCAGCTGGTATGGCTTGCCGTTGCTGGAGAAGGCGTCAAGGTCGTCTTCGCTGGCCAGCTCTTCCTCGGTGAATACGGAAGAGGCGGAAGCCTTGGCCTTGACCGATTGCTCGGCGGCCACGCGGTGGTCCTGCGAGGGTGCGACCGGGCCGGTGGAGGCACAGCCGTAAAGAAGGGTGACAAGTGCAAGTGGCACGAGGGGTGCGAAGCGCTTCAGCATGGGCACGACCGTGTCTGTAGTCCTTTAGAAGGGGGAAACTATGCCTTCTATCGGACCCATTTGCAAATTTTATCGAAAAAGATGTGACTTTTCCGTTTTGATGCTCTGGCACCGTGTTCTCAGGGCTACCAGCCGAGGGTTTCCTTGAGGAACGGGATGGTCAGCTTGCGCTGGGCCTGCAGGGAGGCCTGGTCGAGGCGTTCGAGGAGGTCGAACAACGCGCTCATGCTGCGCGTACCGCGGGTGAGGATGAAGTGGCCGACCTCGTCGGTCAGGTGCAGGCCACGGCGCGAGGCACGCAGTTGCAGGGCGCGCAGCTTGTCCTCATCGGACATCCCACGCATCTGAAAGATCAGCGCCAGGGTCAGCCGCGACTTGAGGTCGGCCAGTTTGATCGGCAGTTCCCGTGGCGAACTGGACGCCGCCAGCAGCAGGCGCCGGCCGCTGTCGCGCAGGCGGTTGAACAGGTGAAACATCGCCTCTTCCCAGTCCGCCTTGCCGGCAATCACATGCAGGTCGTCGATGCACACCAGCTCGTACTGTTCGAGGTAGTCGAGCAGTTCGACGCCGCGATCAAGCAGTTGCGCCAGGGGCAGGTAGACAGCGGGTTGGCCCAACTGCTGGAAACGCTGGGTGGCGGCCTGCAACAGGTGGGTGCGGCCCACGCCCTGCTTGCCCCACAGGTAGATGAGGCTTTCGGTCCAGCCGGCGTCGGCTTCGCACAGCCGCTCGACATAGCCCAGTGCCGCGGCATTGGCGCCGGGGTAGTAGTTGATGAAGGTGGCGTCGTCGCGCAGACGCACACCCAGGGGCAACTGGATCGGTTTCATGCTCGCGGGCGGTCGCGGGGACCACAGGGGGCCTTTGATGAACAGTGTGCAAAGTCTATACCCGCAGCGCGGACGGCACAATCGGCGAGGGGAATAGCGCAAGTAAAATCAAGTAGTTGCACTGTTTCACAAGCATCGCGGGGCAAGCCCGCCCCCACGTTATAGCCTCTGCCAGGGTAGCGTGGGAGCGGGCTTGCCCCGCGATTGATCATAGGTCGGGGTCGATCTCCCCGGCATACATGTCCGATTCCTTGTACAGGTCATGCACATGCCGCAGCAGCACCATGATCACCGCCGCCACCGGCAACGCCAGCAACACGCCGGTAAAGCCGAACAGCTCGCCGCCGGCCAGGATCGCGAAGATCACCGCCACCGGGTGCAGGCCGATGCGGTCGCCCACCAGCAGCGGTGTCAGCACCATGCCTTCAAGCGCCTGCCCAACCATGAACACCGCGACGATGCCCAGCATCGGGTAGAGCTCGCCGCCGAACTGGAACAACCCGGCGACCAGCGCCGCACCGATGCCGATGATGAAGCCCATGTACGGCACGATCGCCGCCAACCCCGCGAGCATGCCGATCAGCAGGCCCAGTTCCAGGCCCACCAGCATCAGGCCGGTGGAATAGATGACGCCCAGCGCCAGCATCACCAGCAACTGCCCGCGCACGAACGCCCCCAGCACCTCGTGGCACTCGCCGGCCAGTCCCACTACCTGCGGTTCGCGTTGACGTGGCAGCAGGCTGCGCAGCTTGGCCATCATCAGGTCCCAGTCGCGCAGCAGGTAGAAGCCCACCACCGGGATCAGCACCAGGTTGGCCAGCCAGCCAATCAACGCCAGGCTCGAAGCAGTGGCCTGGGACAGCAGCACCCCGACGATGTCGGTGGTCTGGCCCATGTGCTCGCCGATGGCGGCCTTGATCTTGTCGAATTTCCAGAACCCATCGGCCAGGCCCAGGCGGCTCTGCACCCAGGGCAGCGCCACATGCTGCAGCCAGTCGAGCATCTGCGGCGCCAGTTCGTACAGGCGTAGCAACTGCTTGGCCAGCATCGGCACCAGCACCAGCAGCAGGGCCAGGAATATCAGGGTGAACAGGCTGAACACCACCACCACGCCCCAGGTGCGCGACAGGCCGAACCGTTCCAGGCGGTCGACCAGCGGGTCGGCCAGGTAGGCCAGCAGGATGCCCACCAGGAACGGCGAGAGAATGTTGTGCAGGAAGTACAGCAGCACGGCAATCACAAAAGCCGCGCCCAGCCAGATCCAGCGACGCAGGTCAGTCATTCAGCCACTCCTTACCAGCGAAAACGCAAGCCGTCGAACGGCTTGGCGGCGGTGGCCGGCGGCGTGGCGCCGGCCGGGTCCTGCGTGTTTGGCGCAGGTGTCGCGGGCACGGGCTCGGCAGGCAGTTCCTGGAGCTTGGCCAGGCTTAACTGCGCGCGCAGTTGCTCACGATTGCCGCTGACGCGGTAGGTCAGGGTGCCGCCATCGGCCATCTGCAGGCGCGCGCCATATGGCTCCAGGACTCGGCTGAGCTCGGCGTAGCGTTGCAGGTTCATGCCCTGGACCTGCACCTCTAGCTCGCTGCTGGCGCCGGGACGGGTGACGTAACGCGGCGCCAGGCGGTTGCTCACCGCCAGCAGCACGGCATCGGCCAGGGCCGCCTGGTCGGCGCCCTCGGCGCTGCCCTGCTCGCGCTGGTCGCCCAGCCACAACTGCCACTTGCCCTGCCACTTGCCGTCGGCTTCATGGGCGTGCACCGCCAGCAGCGCATCGGCGCCATAGCGCTCGGAGGCCTCGCGCAGCGGCGCCGGGTCGTTGCCTTCGAGCAGCTTGGCATTGGCCACCAGTTGTTCCTGCAGGTCGGCCAACGGCAGGCGCAACGGCAGGCCGCGGTGCTGGGCGGCCCGGCGCAGGGGTTCGGCGACAGCCTGGCCATCGCCGACCAGGCTACTGCCCTCGACGCTGTCATTCAGCCACCAGCCAAGAATCGACGGCCGGTTGCTGCCCCACAGCGCCAGGCCAGCTTGGCGCAGGGCGCGCTCGGTGCTGCCGGGGTCGAACTCGACCAGCACCGACTCCGGCGGCCCGGCTTCGGTGCCGACCTGGTTGATGATCTGCTGCGGGTCCTTGCGCAGCGCGGCCAATGCCGGGTTCTGCACCGCCTTGGGATCGCCGGTCAGGCGCAGCACCAGGGTATCCAGGGCCTTGCCGGTCGCCTGGGCGCGGGCTTCGCTGCCCTGCCCTTCGACAGGCTCGCGCACCTGGTACAAGCCAGAGATGGTTTCGGCCTGGGCGACGGTGCCGGCCACAAGCAGGCAGGCGCCAGCGAGGAAATTGAGAAGACGCATTGAGGATTCCTGTCCAGATGACCTTGGGGCGACACGCCCTTGCCTGTCGGCTGTGACCGCGCAACCACGGCAAATACTCCGCGTTGCCGGCCCGTTGCGTGGGTCGCCATGCCTATACCTTATACAGGCACCGGCGCGCCAACCAGTCACAGGGGGTGAAACACGGTTTTTTGCCCAGATTTCCCGCCTGCCCGTCGGCCTGAGGATGGCCGCCTTGGGGCAACCCTGATAAAATCGCGCGCCTTCGCAGACCAGTGACGTACAGGCAGCCGCCGTTTCTGAAACCGGCCTTGGCCGTCCCGGTCGTTTTTCTGAATCCCTCCCTCCTAAAGGCCTGGATCAATGAGCAAGCAACCCTCCCTGAGCTACAAAGACGCCGGTGTAGACATCGACGCCGGCGAAGCACTGGTCGAACGCATCAAGGGCGTCGCCAAGCGCACCGCACGTCCTGAAGTCATGGGTGGCCTGGGCGGCTTCGGCGCCCTCTGCGAGATCCCGGCCGGCTACAAGCAGCCGGTGCTGGTCTCCGGCACCGACGGCGTCGGCACCAAGCTGCGCCTGGCGCTGAACCTGAACAAGCACGACAGCATCGGCCAGGACCTGGTCGCCATGTGCGTCAACGACCTGGTTGTATGCGGCGCCGAGCCGCTGTTCTTCCTCGACTACTACGCCACCGGCAAGCTCAACGTCGACGTGGCCGCCACCGTGGTCACCGGCATCGGCGCCGGTTGCGAACTGGCCGGCTGCTCGCTGGTCGGTGGTGAAACCGCCGAGATGCCTGGCATGTACGAAGGCGAAGACTACGACCTGGCCGGCTTCTGCGTCGGCGTGGTGGAAAAGTCCGAGATCATCGACGGCTCGAAAGTGGTCACCGGCGACGCCCTGATCGCGCTGCCATCCTCCGGCCCGCACTCCAACGGCTACTCGCTGATCCGCAAGATCCTCGAGGTTTCCGGCACCGACATCGACAACACCCAGCTCGACGGCAAGCCGCTGGCCGACCTGCTGATGGCGCCTACCCGCATCTACGTCAAGCCGCTGCTGCAACTGATCAAGCAGACCGGCGCTGTCAAGGCCATGGCCCACATCACCGGTGGCGGCCTGCTGGACAACATCCCGCGCGTACTGCCAAAGGGCGCCCAGGCCGTGGTCGACGTGGCCAGCTGGCAGCGTCCGGCGGTGTTCGACTTCCTGCAGGAAAAAGGCAACGTCGACGAGCATGAAATGCACCGCGTGCTGAACTGCGGCGTGGGCATGGTCATCTGCGTGGCTCAGGACCAGGTCGACAATGCCCTCAACGTGCTGCGCGCCGAAGGCGAGCAACCGTGGGTGATTGGCCGTATCGACGTGGCCGCCGAAGGCGCCGCCCAGGTCGAGCTGCAGAACCTCAAGGCACACTGATGCCCTGCAATGTAGTCGTGTTGCTGTCGGGCTCCGGCAGCAACCTGCAGGCACTGATCGACAGCAACAGCGCCAGCGACAGCCCGGCACGCATCCGCGCGGTCATCTCGAACCGTGCCGATGCTTACGGCCTGGAACGTGCCAAGGCCGCCGGCATCGAAACCGCCGTGTTGTCGCACACCGGGTTCGACGGGCGCGAAGCCTTCGACGCGGCGCTGATGGCGCTGATCGACGGCTTCCAGCCCGACCTGGTGGTGCTGGCCGGTTTCATGCGCATCCTCAGTGGCGATTTCGTGCGCCACTACCAGGGCCGCCTGCTGAACATCCACCCGTCACTGTTGCCCAGGTACAAAGGCCTGCATACCCACCAGCGCGCGCTGGAGGCGGGCGACGTCGAGCATGGCTGCAGCGTGCACTTCGTCACCGAGGAACTCGATGGCGGGCCTCTGGTCGTACAGGCTGTGGTGCCCGTGGCAACGGATGACACCGCGCAGACGCTCGCCCAGCGCGTGCACCTGCAGGAACACCAGATCTACCCGCTGGCGGTGCGCTGGTTCGCCGAAGGACGCTTGCGTCTGGGCGGACAGGGTGCATTACTGGATGGCCAGCCGCTGGCGGCCAGCGGTCACTTGATTCGATCCTAGGAGAATTTATGCGTCGCGCCCTGCTCTTGGCTCTCGCCGTGCTCGCCCTGCCCCTCCAGGCAGCTGATCTGAAGCCTTTCGCGGCCAGCTACACCGCCGACTGGAAACAGCTGCCGATGAGCGGCACCGCCGCGCGCAGCCTGGAAAAGAACGCCAACGGCACCTGGAGCCTGAACTTCAAGGCTTCGATGATGATCGCCAGCCTGACGGAGCAAAGCACCCTCAAGTTCGACAACGACACCCTGCTGCCGCAGCAGTATCACTTCGAACGTGGCGGCCTGGGCAAGGCAAAGAAGGTCGACCTGAACTTCGACTGGGCCGGCAAGAAGATCACAGGCAGCGACCGTGGCGATGCCATCAACCTGCCGCTCAACCGCGGCGTGCTGGACAAGTCGTCCTACCAGCTGGCCCTGCAGCATGACGTGGCCGCCGGCAAGAAGAGCATGACCTACCAGGTGGTCGACGGTGACGAGATCGACACCTACGACTTCCGCGTGCTGGGCACTGAGAAAGTGACCACCAAGACCGGCCAGGTCGACGCGATCAAGGTCGAACGCGTGCGCGACCCGAGCCAGAGCAAGCGCATCACCGAGCTGTGGTTCGCCAAGGACTGGGACTACCTGCTGGTGCAGCTGCGACAGGTTGAGACCGACGGCAAGGAGTACGTGATCGTGCTGCAGGATGGCACGGTCGATGGCAAGGCGGTCAAGGGTAACTGATACCGCTGCCTGCAACGCCCGAAGCCCCGCCTTGTGCGGGGTTTCTTTTTTGCCGCACACCGCTCCCACAGCGCATGCGTTGCCCTTGATGAAACTTGTTTCATCGCTGTTTTATTTACTTAGCCTGCTAACAAATTCTATAAAGGAGTCCTGCGACACAGTGCCGCAGCCAACCCAAGCAGTGGAGTTTGACGATGACAGTCCAGGTAACCGAACGCGACGAATCGAAAATGTCCCACGAAGGCCAGGCCGCTGGCCTGCGGATCTGGGACGTGCATCAGCAAGGCCAATTGGTCGGCATGTTCCATGACGAGCAACAGGCTCACCAGTACCGCATGGAGCTTGAATACCTCGAGCGCCAACGCCCGGCGCAGTGACCCGGCCCTGCAACGAAAAACCCCGCCAAGGCGGGGTTTTTCGTGCTTACCACATCAGATCGTCTGGGATCTTGTAGGCTGCGTACGGATCGTCCTCGTCCGCTTCCTCGACATGGGTGTTGAGCAGCAGGATACGGTTGGGATCACGCTCCTGGATCTTCACCGCCGCCTCGCGCGGGATCACTTCGTAGCCACCACCATGGGCGACGATGGCCAACGCGCCATTGCTCAGCTTGCTGCGCATCAGGGCGTTGACGGCGATGCGCTTGACCTTCTTGTCATCGACGAAGTTGTAGTAGTCCTCGGTGGTCAGCTTGGGCAGACGGGTCGCCTCGATCAGTTGCTTGATCTGCGCGGCACGGGCCTTCTGCTCGGCCTTCTCCTGGACCTGACGGTTCAGCTCCTGGTCCTTCTTGGCCTTCTCGGCCATGGCTTCCTTGGCCAGGCGTTTCTGGCTGTCGTCCACCTCCACCTGGCCCTTGTGTTCCAGGCGTTTCTGTTTCTTCTCGGCTTTGTTGGTCTGCGAGACCTGTTTCTGGTTGACCAGGCCGGCTTTGAGCAATTGGTCGCGAAGGGAAAGGCTCATGGGTGTTCTACTCACTTATGCATCGGCTCAGCCGCAGCTGGGCAGGTTCTTTTCCTGACGCTTGGCCTCGCCCCACAGGGCGTCCAGCTCGTCGAGGGTACGATCTTGGATGTTCAGGCCCTGCGCGCGCAATGCCTGTTCGATGAATCGGAAGCGCCGCTCGAACTTGCGGTTGGCGCGGCGCAAGGCATTTTCCGGGTCGTGCTTGAGGTGCCGGGCCAGGTTGACGGTGGCGAACAGCAGGTCGCCCAGCTCGTCCTCCAGCGCGTCGCTGTCGCCATCGGCCATGGCCTGCAGCACTTCGTCGAGCTCCTCGCGGACCTTGTCCAGCACCGGCAGCGCCTCGGGCCAGTCGAAGCCGACCGTGGCGGCGCGCTTCTGCAGTTTGGCGGCGCGGGACAGCGCGGGCAAGGCCGCGGGCACATCGTCGAGCAGCGACAACTGCTCGGGCTCGCTTTTTTCGGCGCGCTCCTCGGCCTTGATCTCCTCCCAGCGCGACTTGATCTGCGCCTCGCTCAACGCCGGGGTCTCCAGCGGCGCGTACAGCTCGCCGGTGGGGAACACATGGGGGTGGCGACGGATCAGCTTGCGGGTGATCGAATCGACGACGCCGTCGAACTCGAAGCGCCCTTCTTCACGGGCCAGCTGGCTGTAATAGACCACTTGGAACAGCAGATCGCCGAGCTCGCCCTGCAGGTGCTCGAAGTCGCCGCGTTCGATAGTGTCGGCGACTTCGTAGGCTTCCTCGAGGGTGTGCGGGACGATACTGGCGTAGTCCTGCTTGAGGTCCCAGGGGCAGCCATATTGCGGGTCACGCAGGCGGGCCATGAGGTGCAGCAGGTCTTCAAGGGTGTAGGTCATATCAAGTCTGTTCCTAGGCGAGGGCTTCGCCCTCGATCGCCGGCAAGCCGGCTCCCACAGGGTACAGCGCCATCCTGTGGGAGCCGGCTTGCCGGCGATGGGCCGCACAGCGGCCCCGTTTCTCAAGGGGTGCGATTACGCCGCGTCTCGATGATGTTGGGCAACTGCGAGATCCGCCCCAGCAGACGTCCGAGGGCATCCAGGCCGGGGATCTCGATGGTCAGTGACATCAGCGCGGTGTTGTCTTCCTTGTTCGAGCGGGTGTTGACCGCCAACACGTTGATCTTCTCGTTGAGCAGCACCTGCGACACGTCGCGCAACAGCCCCGGGCGGTCGTAGGCACGGATGACGATGTCGACCGGGTAGGTCTGCACCGGGATCGGCCCCCAGCTGACCTGGATCATACGCTCCGGCTCCTTGCCCGCCAGCTGCAGCACCGAGGCACAATCCTGGCGGTGGATGCTCACGCCACGGCCCTGGGTGATATAGCCGACAATGGCATCGCCCGGTAGCGGCTGGCAGCACCCGGCCATCTGCGTGAGGAGGTTGCCGACGCCCTGGATCTGGATGTCGCTGCGCTTGCCCGCGCGTATGCCCCGGGCCTGGCGCGGAATCAGCTCGACCGGTTCCAGGCGCTCGGGTTCGAGCAGTTGCTGGGCGGCGTTGACCATGTGCGCCAGGCGCAGGTCGCCGGCGCCAAGGGCGGCGAACATGTCCTCGGCAGTCTTGACGTTGGCCTTTTCCGCCAGGCGTTCGAAGTCCACCTGGGGCAGGCCCAATCGGCTCAGTTCGCGCTCGATCAGGGTCTTGCCGGCGGCCACGTTCTGGTCGCGGGCCTGCAGCTTGAACCAGTGGACGATCTTGGCCCGGGCCCGCGAGGTGGTCACGTAGCCCAGGTTGGAGTTCAGCCAGTCGCGGCTCGGGCTGCCGTGCTTGCTGGTGATGATCTCCACCTGCTCGCCGGTCTGCAGGCTGTAGTTCAACGGCACGATGCGGCCGTTGATCTTGGCGCCCCGGCAGTTGTGGCCGATCTCTGTGTGCACCCGGTAGGCGAAGTCCAGCGGCGTGGCGCCCTTGGGCAGGTCGATGGCGTGACCGTCAGGGGTGAACACGTAGACCCGGTCCGGCTCGATATCGACACGCAGCTGTTCGGCCAGGCCGCCGATGTCGCCCAGTTCCTCGTGCCACTCCAGCACCTGGCGCAGCCAGGAGATCTTCTCTTCGTAGTGGTTGGAGCTGGGCTTGACGTCGGTGCCCTTATAGCGCCAGTGCGCGCACACGCCCAGCTCGGCTTCCTCGTGCATGGCGTGGGTGCGGATCTGCACCTCCAGCACCTTGCCCTCGGGGCCAATCACTGCGGTGTGCAGGGAGCGGTAGCCGTTTTCCTTGGGGTTGGCGATGTAGTCATCGAACTCCTTGGGGATGTGCCGCCACAGGGTGTGCACGATGCCCAGCGCGGTGTAGCAGTCGCGCACTTCCGGCACCAGCACGCGCACTGCGCGCACGTCATAGATCTGGCTGAATTCCAGGCCCTTGCGCTGCATCTTGCGCCAGATCGAATAGATGTGTTTCGCCCGGCCGCTGATGTCGGCGTTGACGCCGGTGGCCAGCAGCTCGTTCTGAAGCTGGTTCATCACGTCGCTGATGAAGCGCTCGCGGTCCAGCCGGCGCTCGTGCAGCAGCTTGGCGATCTGCTTGTACTGGTCGGGCTCAAGGTAGCGGAACGACAGGTCCTCGAGTTCCCACTTGATATGACCGATGCCCAGCCGGTGCGCCAGCGGCGCATAGATGTCGAACACCTCGCGAGCCACGCGCAGGCGCTTCTCGTCGTCGGCGCCCTTGACCGCACGAATGGCACAGGTACGTTCGGCGAGCTTGATCAGCGCCACGCGCACGTCGTCGACCATGGCCACCAGCATCTTGCGCAGGTTTTCGACCTGCGCCTGGGAACCAAGCACCAACGACTGGCGCGGGCTGAGGCTGGCACTGATGGCCGCCATGCGCAGCACGCCGTCGATCAGCTTGGACACCACCGGGCCAAAGCGCTGACCGACTTCAGCCAGGGTCACCTTGCCTTCGCGCACCGAGCGGTAGATCACCGCGGCGACCAGCGAATCCTGGTCGAGCTTGAGGTCGGCGAGGATTTCGGCGATCTCCAGCCCAGCCTGGAAACTGGAGGTGCCGTCGGCCCAGGAATGCTTGGCTGGATTGCCTTTTTTCTCGACCTCATGGGCGAACTCGCAGGCCTCTTTCAGCCCCGGGCGATCGAGCTGCGAATCGACGCTCACCACATGATCGAGCCATGCTTCGAGATTGATACTGCCGTCGTGGTTGACCGGCTGGTGCACTCTCACCTGTACCATCTTTGTTTTACCTTTCCATACAGCGCACCACGCGGGTGCACTGGCTATCACCTGTGCGCCCCTCACTCCTTGAAGGCCGCACCAAGAGGGCCAGCCCGGCTAGCCCACTTCGAATAACGCCATGGCCTCGACATGCGCCGTCTGAGGAAACATGTCGAGAATCCCGGCCCTTTTTAACCGGTACCCCTGCCCGACCAGCACCTGCGCGTCTCGCGCCAGCGTGGCCGGGTTGCACGATACATAGACCAGCCGCTTCGCACCGAGCCGGGCGATGCCTTGCACCACCTCGAATGCCCCGTCGCGCGGTGGATCCAAGAGTACCGCAGAAAAGCCCTCGGCGACCCATCCGGCGCCCGCCAAAGGCTGCGATAAATCGGCCTGAAAAAACCGAGCGTTATGCACATTGTTGCCGTCGGCGTTGGCGGCGGCGCGCTCGACCATGGCCTGCACGCCCTCCACCGCCACCACTTCGCGCGCCTGGCGGGCCAGGGGCAGGGCGAAGTTGCCCAGGCCGCAGAACAGGTCCAGGACCCGCTCGTGCGCCTCGGGCGCCAGCCAGGCCAAGGCCTGCTGAATCATCAAGGTGTTGACCTGGGCGTTGACCTGGACGAAGTCACCCGGCCGCCAGGCCAGTTCCATGCCCCAAGGCTCCAGGGCAAAGCCCAGTTGCGCCGCGGCATCCACCGGTGCCGGCTCGCCCTCGCCCTGCAGCCACAGCTGGGCGCCGGCCTCGCGGCAGAACGCCTCGAGCCGCGCCAGGTCTTCACTGGACAAGGGCGCCACATGCCGTACCAGCACCGCCTCGGCGGTACCGCTGAACAGCTCCACGTGCCCCAGCGCCTGCGGCTTGGCCAGGCTGCGCAGCACGGTCGGCAGGTGGCGCATGATCGACTGCAAGGGTTGTACCAGCACCGCGCATTCGTCGATGCCGACGATGTCCTGGCTGGCCTCGGCGCGGAACCCCACGTCCAGTTGGCGCGCCTTGGTGTCCCAGCGTACCGCGACCCGCGCCCGGCGGCGGTAGCCGAATTCCGGTCCGCTCAGGGGAACAGCCCACTCCTCGGGCTGCACGCCGGCCACCCGTTGCAGCTGCTCGGCAAGCAGGCGCTGCTTGAGCGCCAGCTGCCCTTCATGAGGCAGGTGCTGGAGGTTGCAGCCGCCGCAGCGGGCGTAGTGCCGGCAAGGCGCTTCACGGCGCTCGGGGCTGGCCTGGAACACACGCTCCAGGCGCGCCTCTACCACCTTGCCACGCGCCGCGAGCACCCGCGCCTCGACGTCTTCGCCAGCCAGTGCGCCGCTGACGAACCAGGTACGTCCTTCGATGAAAGCGATGCCGCGACCGTCACCGGCCACGCGCTCGATCGACAGGCGCTGCTTCTTGCCCACGGGTACCTGTGCGGCACGGTTGCCGCCGGCCGGCTGGAAACGCAGGCCGGTATTGGTTTTCTTTCTGGACATCAGGTTGGATCGAACAGGCCGGTGGAGAGGTAACGGTCGCCGCGGTCGCAGATGATGGCGACCATCACCGCGTTCTCGACTTCGCGGGACAGGCGTAGCATCGCCGCCACGGCACCGCCGGAGGATACGCCACAGAAAATGCCCTCTTCGCGGGCCAGGCGACGGGTGGTCTGCTCGGCCTCCTGCTGGGACATGTCGACCACGCGATCGACCCGGGTGGCGTCGAAGATCTTCGGCAGGTACTCGTGGGGCCAGCGGCGAATGCCGGGGATGGCCGAGCCTTCCATCGGCTGCAGGCCGACGACCTGTACCGCCGGGTTCTGCTCCTTGAGGTACTGCGAGCAGCCCATGATGGTGCCGGTGGTGCCCATGGAGCTGATGAAATGGGTGATGGTGCCCTGGGTCTGCTGCCAGATTTCCGGGCCGGTGCTGTTGTAGTGGGCGATCGGATTATCGCCATTGGCGAACTGGTCGAGGACCAGGCCGCGGCCTTCGGCCTGCATCTTCTCGGCGAGGTCGCGCGCGCCCTCCATGCCCTCTTCCTTGGTCACCAGGATCAGCTCGGCGCCATAGGCAGTCATCGCCGCCTTGCGTTCGGCGGTGGAGTTGTCCGGCATGATCAGGATCATCTTGTAGCCCTTGATCGCCGCAGCCATGGCCAAGGCGATGCCGGTGTTGCCGGAGGTGGCTTCGATGAGGGTGTCGCCGGGCTTGATCTGGCCACGCAGCTCGGCGCGGGTGATCATCGACAGCGCCGGGCGGTCCTTGACCGAACCTGCCGGATTGTTGCCTTCGAGCTTGAGCAGCAAGGTGTTGCTGGTGTCCCCGGCGATGCGCTGCAGGCGAACCAGTGGCGTATGGCCGATGCACTCGGCGATGGTTGGGTACTGCAGGGTCATGGGCGTTTTCGCAATCCGGACGGCAGGGGCACCTATCATACCGGCAAACCCAGCGCGGCCATATCACGCAATTGCTGGATGTTATAACGGGTGGCTATAAGTGCCTGGAGCGGGCTTGTCCCGCAATGGGCTCGACTCCCCCGCAGCCAGGCGCAGGCACAAGCGCAGGCCGCGCTCGCCATTGACCGCCCACACGCGCCCACCCTGGCGGCGGATCGCATTGCGGGCGATGCTCAAGCCCAAGCCGAAACCACCGTCCCCTGGCCGCGAACCCTCCAGCCGGGAAAACGGCGCGAAGATCCGCTCCAGGTCTTCCTCGGCCACGCCCCCGCCCTCGTCCTCCAGGTCGATACGCCAATACCCGCCCTCCCGCCAACCGCTCAGGCGTACCACACCCGCCTCGGGTGAATGACGGATGGCATTGCGCAACATGTTCTCCAGCGCCTGGGCCAGGTCATTGAGGCTGCCTTGCACCCAGCAGTCAGCCGACAGCTCGCAGCGCAGCCGTCGCGGCGCCCAGCCGCTTTCATAGCAGGCGTTCTCGCTGAGCAGATCCCACAGCGCCGCCACCTGGATCGGCTCGAGGTTTACCGGCGCGCGCTCGGCGTCCTGCCAGGCCAGTTGCAAGGTGTCCTCGACCAGTTGCTGCATGCCATCCACCTCACGGTGCAGGCGTTCGCGCAGGCGCTGCAGGTCGGTCTCGCCATCGCAGGCCACGCGCAGGCGGCTGAGCGGCGTGCGCAGCTCGTGGGACAGGTCGCGCAGCAACTGCTGCTGCAGGGCCACGGTACCCTGCAGGCGTTCGGCCATCTGGTCGAAAGCGCGGGCCAGTTCGCCCAGTTCGTCCTTGCGCCGAGTGGTGCGCGAGTCCAGGCGCGCCGCCAACTGGTCGGCACGCCAAGCATTGGCCTGCTCACGCAGTTGGTTGAGCGGCACGATCAGCATGCGGTACAGGCCGACGCACAGCAGCAAGGTGAACAGCCCAGGGATGATGCCGTTGGTGACAATGCGCCAGAACAACCGGTATTGGCCGGGGTTGAAGCGCTCCGGCAGCTCGATCACCAACATGCCCTGCTCCGGCGCGCCGGGGAACGGCAGGCGCAACCAGGGCTGGCCGATGGTGCGCCGACTCATGGGCCAGTCGACGCCACGCAGGCGGGTCAGGCGCTGGGCCTGGCCTGCGCTCAGGTCGGCGCTGCCCAGCGGCTGCAGATCGCCATCGAGCACGCCCACCCAGCCCTGTTCGCGCTCGCGCATCGTGGCCAGCCAGGCATCCACCCCCTCGCGGTCGCCGCTGCGCCAGGCTTGCTCGGCCTCGGCCGCGTAACCGCGCAGGACCTGCCGCGCCGGCTCGGACAGGAAGGCATCCTGGGTTTCCATGTGCCGGCCCCAGCTGTAGCTCAGGCCGATCATCAACAGGCAGAAGCCCACCAGCAGGACGGTGAGTTTCCAGAACAACGAGTGACGGTCGAGCATGGTTCAGTCGGCCTCGCCCACGCCGAACACATAGCCTTTGCCCCACACGGTACGCACCTGCCGCTCGTGGTAGCCGATGGCCTTGAGCTTGCGGCGGATCTGGCTGACGTGCATGTCCAGGCTGCGGTCATGCCGCGAGTAACCGCGCTGCAGGACGTGCTGGTAGAGGAAGGGCTTGCTCAGCACCTCATCCTGGCTGCGGTGCAGGGTGTCGAGCAGGCGGTATTCACTGGGAGTCAGACCGGCACGGGCTCCGGCGAAGCTGACATCGGTGGTCTGCTCGTCGAAATGCAGCTGCCCGGTGTCCGCCTCCCGCGGCGCCCGAGCGCGTCGCTCGAAGGCCACCCGACGCAGGATCGCCTCGATTCGCACGCGCAGCTCGGCAAAGCTGAACGGCTTGGGCAGGTAGTCGTCCGCGCCGCGCTCGAAGCCGCTGATGCGGTCGGCCTCGGCGCCCAGCGCCGACATCAGGATCACCGGCGTGGCGCTGCACCGACGCAGGCTGACCAGGGCGTCCAGGCCGTTGAGGCCGGGCAGCAGGATGTCCATCAGCACCAAGTCGAACACCTGCCGGCCCGCCGCCTCCAGGCCTTCGAGGGCATCGCGGCACCAGGTCACCTGGAAGCCGCCGCGCTGCAGCTCGTCGTGCAGGTAGGCGCCCAGCACGGGGTCGTCCTCGATGGCGAGGATGTTGGTCGCGCGAATAGCTTCAGGATGCATTGGCAACTGCCATCAATTCTCAATTGCGCGATTATTGGACAAGCGGTCCGAACAAGGCAACCGTCGCCCGACTGGCGCGAGGTCAGAGCGGTCGCACCGGCACTGCCATCTGAGAAAAGCAAAAACCATTACAAATCCTGTGCATTCCCCCTCAGCGCAGAGTAACGTTCCCGCTGATGCGCGAACTGCGCCTTTAACAGCACATGACAGGAGACAGGTGTGCTCGACCGTTTGGGAATCCGCAGCCGCGTCCTGCTGCTGGCCTTGCTGCCCGCCAGCCTGATGGCCCTGGTGCTGGGCAGTTACTTCACCTGGCTGCAACAGAACGACCTGCGTACGCAACTGCTGCAGCGCGGCAAGATGATCGCCGAGCAACTGGCACCCCTGGCGGCACCGGCCCTCGCCCGCCAGGCCCCGGCGCAACTGGAGCGTATCGCCACCCAGGCGTTGGAGCAGGCCGATGTGCGCGCCGTGGCGTTCCTCGCCGCCGACCGCACGCGCCTGGCCCACGCAGGTCCGAGCATGCTCAACCAGCCGCCCAGCGGCGGCACCGGCACGCAACTGCTGCAACGCACCGGCAACGACGCCACCCGCTACCTGATGCCGGTGTTCGGCCATCACCGCGACCTGGCCACCGACGCCGTTCCCGCCGAGGCCGAGCGCCTGCTCGGCTGGGTGGAGATCGAACTGTCCCACGACGGCACCTTGCTGCGCGGCTACCGCAACCTGTTCACCAGCCTGCTGCTGATCCTCGCCTGCCTGAGCCTGACCGCGCTGCTGGCCCTGCGCATGAGCCGTACCATCAACAACCCGATCAACCGCATCAAGCACGCGGTCAACCAGCTCAAGGACGGGCACCTGGACGAACGCCTGCCGGCCATGGGCAGCCATGAACTCGACGAGCTGGCCGCCGGCATCAACCGCATGGCCGAGACCCTGCACAGCGCCCACGAAGAACTGCAGCACAGCATCGACCAAGCCACCGAGGACGTGCGCCAGAATCTGGAGACCATCGAGATCCAGAACATCGAGCTGGACATGGCGCGCAAGGAGGCCCTGGAGGCCAGCCGGATCAAGTCCGAGTTCCTCGCCAACATGAGCCATGAGATCCGTACCCCGCTCAACGGCATCCTCGGCTTCACCCACCTGTTGCAGAAGAGCGAGCTGACCCCGCGCCAGCTTGACTACCTCGGCACCATCGAGAAGTCCGCCGACAACCTGCTGGGGATCATCAACGAGATCCTCGACTTCTCCAAGATCGAGGCCGGCAAGCTGGTGCTCGATAGCATCCCGCTGAACCTGCGCGACCTGATTCAGGACACCCTGACCATCCTTGCCCCGGCCGCCCACGCCAAGCAGCTGGAGCTGCTCAGCCTGGTCTACCGCGACACGCCGCTGTCGCTGGTGGGCGACCCGCTGCGGCTCAAGCAGATCCTCACCAACCTGGTGAGTAACGCCATCAAGTTTACCCGCGAAGGCACCATCGTCGTACGCGCCATGCTTGAGGACGAGCAGGAAGACAGCGTGCAACTGCGCATTAGCGTTCAGGACACCGGCATCGGCCTCTCGCCCCAGGATGTGCGCACCCTGTTCCAGGCCTTCAGCCAGGCCGACAACTCGTTGTCGCGCCAGCCCGGCGGTACCGGCCTGGGGCTGGTGATCTCCAAGCGCCTGATCGAGCAGATGGGTGGCGAGATCGGTGTCGACAGCACGCCCGGCGAAGGCTCGCAGTTCTGGATCAGCCTCAACCTGCCCAAGGCTCACGACGACGCCGAGGAGCAGCCCGCCCAGGCCCTGCTCGGCCGCCGCGTGGCCATCGTCGACAGCCACGACTTGGCACGACAGGCGCTGGAACACCAACTGGAGGACTGCGGCCTGGCGGTCAGCGTGTTCGCGTCCTGCGACCAACTGCTGCAAGGCGCGCAGGCCGCCAGCCAGGCCGGACAACCCTTCGAGTTCGCCGTGCTCGGGGTCAACCTGGGCAGCCTGTCGCCGGAACAGCTGGGCCATTACCACCAGCAGCTTGAGCGCCTAGGCTGCCAGTGCGTGGTGCTCTGCCCGACCACCGAACAGCCGCTCTACCACCCCTACCTGCCCAACGCCCACGGCCAATTGCTGGCCAAGCCGACCTGCACCCGCAAGCTGCGCCGCCTGCTGCTAGAACTGGTGCAACCGCGCCGCCCGGTGTGCGAGCAGCGCAACCACACGGGCCAGCGCATGCCGAAAATCCTCTGCGTCGACGACAACCCGGCCAACCTGCTGCTGGTGCAGACCCTGCTCGAAGGCATGGGCGCCGAGGTGCTGGCGGTGGACAATGGCTAAGGCGCGGTACAGGCCGTGCAGGACGAACCGTTCGACCTGGTGCTGATGGATGTGCAGATGCCCGGCATGGATGGCCGCGCCTGCACCGAGCAGATCCGCCAGTGGGAAAGCAGCCAGAGCGGCCCGCCCCTGCCGATCGTGGCCCTCACCGCCCACGCCATGGCCAACGAAAAGCGCGCCCTGCTGCACAGCGGCATGGACGACTACCTGACCAAGCCGATCAGCGAGCGCCAGCTGGCCCAGGTGGTGATGAAGTGGACGGGCCTGAGCCTGGGCGCGCCGCCACCGGAACGCGCCAGCGAACGCCTGGCCGACAGCAGCGAGCTGAAGGTGCTCGACCCGGAGGAAGGCCTGCGTCTGGCTGCCGGCAAGGCGGACTTGGCGGCGGACATGCTGGCCATGCTGCTGGCCTCGCTGGAATCCGACCGCGAAGCCATCCGGGCCGCGCGCAAAGCCGCCGACCGCACAGCGATGATCGAGCGCGTGCACCGGCTAAACGGTGCCTCGCGCTATTGCGGCGTGCCGCAGTTGCGGGCGGCCTGCCAGCGCAGCGAGACCTTGCTCAAGCAGGATAGCCCCCAGGCATTGCAGGCCTTGGACGAACTGGACCAGGCCATCAACCGCTTGGCCGAACAGGCGCGCCAGAGCGCGTAGGCGACACAGGTCAACGCCCAGGCCAACCATTTGGCTAGACTGGTGGCATTTCAGACAGGACCCCAACCATGCGCGCTCTGTTGTTCAGCAGCCAGCACTACGATCAGGAAAGCTTCACCCGCGCCGCCAGCGCGGGGCCCCTGGAGCTGCACTACCAGCCCGCCCGCCTGACTCTGGACACCGCGCCGCTGGCCCAGGGTTTCGAGGTGGTCTGCGCCTTCATCAACGACGAGCTCGACGCCCCGGTGCTGGAACGCCTGGCCGCCGGCGGCACGCGCCTGATCGCCCTGCGCTCGGCCGGCTTCAACCATGTCGACCTGGCTGCGGCACAGCGCCTTGGCCTGACCGTGGTCCGCGTCCCGGCCTATTCGCCCCACGCCGTCGCCGAGCACGCCGTGGCCCTGATCCTGGCCCTCAACCGCCGTTTGCACCGGGCCTACAACCGCACTCGCGAGGGCGATTTCACCCTCCACGGACTGACCGGCTTCGACCTGCACGGCAAGACCGTCGGCGTGGTCGGCACCGGCCAGATCGGCGCCGCCTTCGCCCGCATCATGGCCGGCTTCGGCTGCCAGTTGCTGGCCTACGACCCTTATCCCAACCCCGAGCTGGTCGCCCTCGGCGCGCGCTACCTTGAGCTGCCCGAGCTGCTGCGCCAGGCACGCATCATCAGCCTGCACTGCCCGCTGACCGAGCACACCCGCCACCTGATCAACGCCCGGAGCCTGGCCCAGCTGCAGCCCGGCGCCATGCTGATCAACACCGGCCGCGGCGCGCTGGTCGATACCCCGGCGCTGATCGACGCGCTCAAGAGCGGCCAGCTCGGCTACTTGGGGCTGGATGTGTATGAAGAGGAGGCACAGCTGTTCTTCGAGGACCGCTCCGACCTGCCGCTGCAGGACGACGTGCTGGCACGCCTGCTGACCTTCCCCAACGTGATCGTCACCGCCCACCAGGCCTTCCTTACCCGCGAGGCCCTGGACGCCATCGCCGCGACCACCCTGGACAACATCAACCGCTGGGCGGCAGGCAATCCGCACAATCTTGTAAACGGTTGATGCTAGGATACGCGGCAATTTTGGAGGACCCATGGTCGAACACGATTTCCGCTACACCCTTTTCAACCCGCAACACACCCTGATCGAGTGCCGCGCACTGGTGCCGGGCCGCTACCAGGTCACCGGCAACGGCGGCTCGATCCAAAAAGGCGACGTCCTGCTGGTCACCCTCAAGGGCAGCAAGGACCTGTCCATGCGACTGACCGTCGAGACCGTGCGCCACCTGATCAACCCGCACGGCCAGTGGGTCGCCGTGGCCCAGGGCCCGGCGTTCAACGAGCTTGAGATCCTCAACTGGCAGGTCAAGTGCGACAGCTGCGACGCGGTGCTGGACTTCGAGTTCGCCAACGACGCCAAGCTAGGCAAGAAGGGCCAGGCCCCGGCCGCCAGCGCGCGCATCCAGGAACTGGGCTGGGCGAGCAAGGGCGACAAGCACCTGTGCCCACAGTGCCGGGAGCGTGGTTGAGTGAAACAGCTGCTGACCGGCGCGCTGATCGCCTGCGGCCTGATAGGCTGCGCCGCACAACCCTCGAAGCTGCAGCAGGAGCAGAGCTACGTGCTGGAGTGGATTGGTGAGCGCCCGCTGATCGACTACAGCCACCTGACGCTGACCCTGGCCAACGATGGTCGCGCCTACGGCAACGGCGGCTGCAACCACTGGTTCGCGCCCTACACGCTGGAGGGCGAGCGCATCAGTTTCGGCAAGGTTGGCAAGACCCGCAAGCTGTGCGCGCCGGCGCTGATGGAGCAGGAAAAACGCTTCCTGCAGGCGCTGGAAACGGTGCAGCGCTGGGATGTGTCGCCGATCGAGCAGATCCGTTTCTGGCCGGTTGAAGGCAAGCCACTGCGGTTCTGGCCTGAGGAAGGTTGAGCTACCTGGGGCCGCTGCGCGGCCCTTTCGCGACACAAGGCCGCTCCCACAGGGCAGCGCATTCTCCTGTGGGAGCGGCCTTGTGTCGCGAAAGGGCTGCGAAGCAGCCCCAAGATCGATCAGGCGCCGCCTTTCAAAGCCCTGATCTTCGCCTGCAGCCCTTCGAGCGTCTGCTCGCCCATCAGTTGCTCACGCACCTTGCCCTTGTCGTCGATGATGTAGGTCACCGGCAGCGCCTCGCTGCGCGGCAGCTCGTAACGCTCGGCCGGGTCCTGGGCCAGCACGGTGAAACCGATGCCCAAGGTATCGGCGGCGGCTTTCAGGTCCGGCCCTTGCAGCCCATCGAAGTTCACCCCCACCACGCGAATGCCCTGGGCCTCCCACTGCTTGGCAGCGGCATTGAGTTCAGGGATTTCCGTGCGGCACGGGCCGCACCATTCGGCCCAGTAGTTGAGCACCAGCCAGTGCCCGTCGATTTGTTCGGCCTTTACCGTGTTGCCGTGCTGGTCCACGCCGTAGTCCGCACCGCAGCCGCCGAGCAACAGGCTCGCGGTGATGGCCAGTGCAGCTGCCAAACGCCTTGCCATGGGTCAATCCTTCTCGAAGTTTTCAAGCATTGAAGTCGGTCGCTGCGGTTAGAATAGCCGCCACACCCAGCTGGATGCGACCCGTCATGACCGATCTGACCCTCTATCATAACCCGCGCTGCTCGAAATCCCGCGGCGCCCTGGAACTGCTCGAGGCACGCGGCCTGACGCCGAACGTCGTGCGCTACCTCGAAACCCCGCCAGACGCCGCCACCCTCGAACAGCTGCTTGGCAAGCTGGGCATCAACGCGCGCCAGCTGCTGCGCACCGGCGAAGACGAATACAAGGCCCTGGAGCTGGCCAACCCAGCCCTGAGCGACGACCAACTGATCAAGGCGATGGTCGAGCATCCCAAGCTGATCGAGCGGCCGATCCTGGTGGCCGGTGACAAGGCCGTGGTCGGCCGCCCACCGGAGAAGGTCCTGGAGATCCTGCCGTGAGCGAACCCTACATCCTGGTGCTGTACTACAGCCGCCACGGCTCGACCAGCGAAATGGCCCGGCATATTGCCCGCGGCGTCGAGATGGCCGGCCTGGAGGCGCGCCTGCGCACCGTGCCGGCGATCTCCACCGAGTGCGAAGCCGTGGCCCCGGACATCCCCGCCAGCGGCGCGCTGTACGCCACCCTCGACGACCTGCGCCACTGCGCGGGCCTGGCCATGGGCAGCCCGACCCGCTTCGGCAACATGGCCGCGCCGCTCAAGTACTTCCTCGACGGCACCAGCAGCCTGTGGCTGGGTGGCGAGCTGGTGGGCAAGCCGGCGGCGGTGTTCACCTCCACCGCCAGCCTGCATGGCGGTCAGGAGACCACCCTGCTGTCGATGCTGCTGCCGCTGATGCACCACGGCATGCTGGTCACAGGCCTGCCCTACAGCGAATCGGCGCTGCTGGAGACCCGTGGCGGCGGCACGCCGTACGGCGCCAGCCACCATGCCGGCGCCGACGGCAAGCGCGAGCTGGACCAACACGAGATCGCCCTGTGCCGCGCGCTCGGACAGCGCCTGGCGAAGACGGCCAAGGCCCTGGGTGGCGAACGTGGCTAGAAAGCCCAAGGTCTTGCCGCCACTGGACTGGCTGGCCCCACGGGTGCGCTTGACCCGCGCCCTGAGCCTGGCCTGCTTCTTCGGCCTGATCGCCCTGCTGGTGGTGAACAACCTGTGGTTCGCCGACCTGCACGGGGCGCGGGTCGAGGTGATCATGGCCATCGAGCTGATCCCCCTGCTGCTGCTGCTGCCGGGCATGCTGATGGGCAGCGCCCGGGCACATGCCTGGACCTGCTTCGTGGTGAACATCTACTTCATCAAGGGCGTGCTGGCGGCGTTCGATCCGGCGCGGGCGCTGTTCGGCTGGGTCGAGGTGCTGGTGAGCCTGGGGTTGTTCGTGGCCGGGCTACTGTATGTGCGCTGGAAGTTTCAGTTCGAGCGGCGCATGGCCGGCGAAGGAAGCTGATTCCGGGGCTGCTTTGCAGCCCCAGCGATCTCAGTGGTTGACGGTATGCGCCAGCATCACCGACAACTGGCACAACGGCCGCCCGCTCTCGGCATGCCACTGGTTGAACGCCTGCTGCACCAGCGCCAGGTCACGCTGACTGGTCGGCGGCTTGTCGATGATCTTCTGCGCGATCAGCGCCGCCGCCATATCCTCGGTGGGAATGAAGGTATCCTTGCCGACCATCCGCAGGAACCGCGGCGCCGACAGCCCGCCCAGCTGGTTGCCATGCTTGGCCAGGTACTTCCACAGCCCGACGATATCGGTCGCTGGCCAGTCGGCGATGAACGCGCCGAAACTGCCCTTCTCCTTGACCACATCCAGCACCATCTGCGCATTGCGCGGCACGCTCTTGAGCTTGCCCAGGTGGCGGATGATGCGCTCGTCGTGCATCAACCGCTCCAGGTGCTCGGCGCCCATCAGCACCACCTTTTCCGGATCGAAACCGAAGAACACCTGCTCGAACGCCGGCCACTTGGCGTCCACCAGGCTGTGCTTGAGCCCGGCGCGGAATACGCGCAGGGCCAGGGTCGACAGGTAGCGGTCGTCAGGGATGTCGCGCAACTGCGCGGGCGTGCGCGGCTGCGGCAGGAAGGCTTCCAGCGCCTGGGCCGAACCGAAGCGGTTCAGGCAGTACTCATGCAACCACTGATAGTCGCGCATGGGCTCAAATGTTCAGCACGTCGAGGAAACGCGGGGTGGCGCTTTCGTCGATCTTCAGGCTGGTGAAGTCGAACAGGTTGCGGTCGGCCAGCTGCGACGGCGCAACGTTCTGCAAGGCGCGGAAGATGCTCTCGGTACGGCCCGGGTGCTTGCGCTCCCACTCCACCAGCATGTCCTTGACCACCTGGCGCTGCAGGTTTTCCTGCGAGCCGCACAGGTTGCATGGGATGATCGGGAATTCCTTCATGTCCGAATAGGCCTGGATGTCCTTCTCGCTGCAGTAGGCCAGCGGGCGGATCACCACGTTGCGGCCGTCGTCGGCGCGCAGCTTCGGCGGCATGCCCTTGAGCGCGCCGTTGAAGAACATGTTGAGGAAGAAGGTCTCGACGATGTCGTCGCGGTGGTGACCCAGGGCCATCTTGGTCGCGCCGATCTCGTCGGCGAAGGTGTACAGGGTGCCGCGACGCAGGCGCGAGCACAGCGAGCAGGTGGTTTTGCCCTCGGGCACCAGCTCCTTGACCACCGAGTAGGTATCCTTCTCGACGATGTGGTACTCGACGCCCAGTTCCTTGAGGTAGGCCGGCAGCACGTGCTCGGGAAAGCCCGGCTGCTTCTGGTCCATGTTCACCGCAACGATGTCGAACTTGATCGGCGCCACCTTCTGCAGGTGCAACAGAACGTCGAGCATGGTGTAGCTGTCCTTGCCGCCGGACAGGCAGACCATGACCTTGTCGCCATCCTCGATCATGTTGTAGTCGGTGATGGCTTCGCCGGCGAGACGACGCAGGCGTTTTTGCAGTTTGTTCTGGTTGACCGAGAGGGTGCCCATAGCGCTTGGATCCGCGAGGTGTGACAAAAGCCGGCTATTTTACGCACAAACCGCACGGTGCAGTAGGTGAATCCGATAAAGACTTCAAGGGAATCAGCACCGCGCCTGACAGCGCGATTTGCTCTAAAAACGCGGTTTTATGCGGGGAACGGCTTCCTATACTGCGACATAAGGCCACATTGGCGCAGCACTTGGTGTCCTGGCCTCGGGCCATAGGCGCTCCATCCGGGGGGCGTTTGGCAACGACGATAGGAGTGACCCGTATGATTCATCACGTTGTTGGGCTGTTCACCCACCCTGACCAGGAGTGGCGGGAGATCCGTGGCGAGGAAGAAAGCATCAGCCACATGTACCTGACGCATACCCTGATCCTGGCGGCGATCCCCGCCGTCTCGGCGTTCATCGGCACCACCCAGGTCGGCTGGGTGATCGGCGAACGGCCGGCGGTGATGCTGACCATGGAAAGCGCGCTGTGGATGAGCATCATGTCGTACCTGGCGATGCTCGCCGGGGTCGCGGTGATGGGCGCCTTCATCCACTGGATGGCGCGCACCTACGACGCCAACCCGAGCATGGCGCAGTGCATCGCCTTCGCCACCTACACCGCCACCCCGCTGTTCATCGGCGGACTCGCGGCGCTGTACCCGCACTTGTGGCTGGGCATGCTGATCGGCACGGCGGCCATCTGCTACACCGTGTACCTGTTGTATGTCGGCTTGCCGACGTTCATGAACATACCGTCGGATGAAGGCTTCCTGTTCTCCAGCTCGGTGCTGGCGGTGGGCCTGGTGGTACTGGTGGCGATCATGGCCGCGACCGTGATCATCTGGGGACTGGGCGTGGGGCCCGTCTACACCAACTGACGCATACCTATCAGATCCAACCAGCACTGGGGCATCACCCGAGGCCGCCGCAAGGCGGCTTCGTTTCATATGCCTGACCGGCGGCTCGGCAACCGGCCCGTGCCTGCGGCATAATGCCCGGTCAGGAGAACCATCCCGCCATGCCCGAGCTGCTCAGACAACGCGTCGAAACCTGTTACCAGCAAGCCGAAACCTTCTTCAAACGCCCTTTTCCGCGCCCGCAGGTCAGTTTCAAGCTGCGCGGCCAGAAAGCCGGTGTCGCCCACCTGCACGAGAACCTGCTTCGCTTCAACCTGCAGCTGTACCGCGAGAACCAGGAAGACTTCCTGCGCCAGACCGTGGCCCACGAGGTCGCCCATCTGGTGGCCCACCAGCTGTTCGGTGACCGCATCCAGGCCCATGGCGAGGAGTGGCAGTTGATCATGCGCGGGGTGTACGAGCTGCCGCCGAACCGTTGCCACAACTATGAAGTGCAGCGGCGGGTGGCGACGCGCTACATCTACCGCTGTCCGTGCCCGGAGAGCGACTTTCCGTTCACCGCCCAGCGGCACAAGCTGGTGCGCCAGGGGCGCAGGTACCTGTGCCGGCGGTGTCGGGGGATCCTGGTGTACAGCGGCGAGACCCGGGTCGAGTAGATGCCGGGCCGAACGCCCCCACAGGGGTAGGCGTACTATCCCGGGCATTCTGCCAGTTGGCACAAAAAAGCGACCCGAAGGTCGCCTTTTTGCATTTCACACGTCGATCAACGCGCCGGACCTTCGGCCACGCCCAGGTCGTCGGTCGGACGGGTGTCGACCAGGGGCGAGCCACCGGACGCCAGTTCCGCCTGCAGGGTGTCGGTGTCCAGCTCCTTGACCCACTTGGCCACGACCACGGTGGCCACGGCGTTGCCGATCAGGTTGGTCAGGGCGCGGGCCTCGGACATGAAGCGGTCGATACCCAGGATCAGCGCCAGGCCCGCCACCGGCAGGTGGCCGACGGCCGACAGGGTCGCGGCCAGCACGATGAAGCCGGAACCGGTGACGCCCGCGGCACCTTTGGAGGCCACCAGCAGCACCAGCAGCAGGGTGATCTGGTGGGTGATGTCCATGGTGGTGTCGGTGGCCTGGGCGATGAACACCGCAGCCATGGTCAGGTAGATCGAGGTGCCGTCCAGGTTGAACGAATAGCCGGTCGGGATCACCAGGCCAACCACGGATTTCTTCGCGCCCAGGCGCTCCATCTTGGCCAGCATGCGCGGCAGGGCCGATTCGGACGACGAGGTGCCCAGCACGATCAGCAGTTCTTCACGGATGTAGCGGATCAGCTTGATCACGCTGAAACCGTGGGCGCGGCAGATACCGCCCAGCACCACCAGGATGAACAGCACGCAGGTGATGTAGAAGCAGGCCATCAGGTAGCCCAGCTGCACCAGCGAGCCCACGCCGTATTGGCCGATGGTGAAGGCCATGGCACCGAAGGCGCCGATCGGGGCCAGCTTCATGATCATGTTGATGATGTTGAACATCACATGGGCAAAGCGATCGATCAGGTCGAGCACAGGCTTGCCGTAGCTGCCCAGGCGGTGCAGGGCGAAGCCGAACAGCACCGAGAACATCAGCACTTGCAGGATGTCGCCGTTGGCGAAGGCGCCGACCACGGTGTTGGGGATGACGTTGAGCAGGAAGCCCACGGTGGTCTGCTGCGCGCCGGCGGCGGCGTAGGCGGCCACGCTGCTGGCGTTCAGGGTGCTGACGTCGACGTGCATGCCGGCGCCCGGCTGGACCACGTTGACCACGACCAGGCCGATGATCAGGGCGATGGTGGAGACGATCTCGAAGTACAGCAGCGCGTAACCGCCGGTCTTGCCGACCGACTTCATGCTCTGCATGCCGGCGATGCCACTGACCACGGTGCAGAAGATGATCGGGGCAATGACCATCTTGATCAGCTTGACGAAGCCGTCACCCAAGGGTTTGAGGGCTACACCGGTTTCCGGGTAGTAGTGGCCGAGCAGAATACCGATGGTGATGGCGACGATCACCTGGACATACAGCGATTTGTACAGCGGCTGACGAGTCGTCATGGCTAGTTTTTCCTCAAGTGGGCCGGCGCATCCTTCCCAGGATGTCGGGGCACCTGAATCGCGAACCCTCCTGTACCCGGAGGGATTTGTCGTTGTGGGCGAGTGCCTGGGCAGGCCTCTGCCAGCTGAATAGCAAGGGCGATGCCAAAGTGCCCGCTTGAGGTGCACAGCCAATGATTACAGGGTGTGAATGCCCCGGGACGGGGCGCAAAAGCCGGTAGGAAATGGCGGATTTCCGCCCGATGGCGGAAATCGTACAGGGTAGGTTGGCGGGAATCCGCCTCGGAGTTATCCAGTGGGACTTCCCGGTGGGAGCGGGCTTGCCCCGCGATCAGGACCGCGCCGGATGGCACCGGCTTCACCGGTATCGCGGGGCTAGCCCGCTCCCACGCACCGCCCCCTGCACTGGAAAGGCAGAATCAATCGAGCCGGAAAGCGATGCGGAACGCAGCCCCGCCCAACGCCGAATCGCCCAGACTCAGCTCGGCGTCATAGCTGTCGATGATGTCCTTGACCACCGCCAGCCCGATCCCCTGCCCCGGGTGCTGGCGGTCCAGCCGCTCGCCGCGCTCGAGAATCCGCTCGCGTTGATCCGGTGGCACGCCCGGCCCGTCGTCCTCGACGCACAGCTCCAGCAGCCCCGGCGACTGACGCAGGCTCACCCGCACCTGCCCCAGGCACAACCGGTAGGCGTTTTCCAGCAAGTTACCCAAGAGCTCAAGCAAGGCGCCCTGCTCCATCGGTACCCGCGCCAGGGCCGGGATGTCGAGACTGACCTCGACGCGCTTGTCGCGATAGACCTTGGCCAAAGTGCTGCACAGGCTGTCGAGCAATGGTTTGAGCTCGACCTGGTACTTCACCAGGCCGCTCTTGCGCAGACTGGCGCGCTGCAACTGGTAGTCGATCTGCTGGCTCATGCGCTCGATCTGGCTTTGCAACACCCGCGCCTGTTCGCGGTCGCCCTGCTCCATGCTCTCGCCAACGCCCTGCAGCACCGCCAGCGGGGTCTTGAGGCTGTGGGCCAGGTCGTCGAGCGAGTCGCGGTAGCGCTGGCGCTGCTCGCGCTCGCTGCGCAGCAGGCGGTTGAGCGAACCGGTCAGGCGCAGCAGCTCGCGTGGGTGCTCGCGGCTGAGGCCATCCCGCGCTCCGCTCTCCACATCGTCCAGCTCGGAGCTGAGCCGGCGCAATGAACGCAGGCCCCAGGTCAGGCCAGCCCAGAGCAGCACCATCAGCGCCAGCAGCGCCGCGCCGAAGCCCAGATAGAGTTTCTCGCGCAGGCCATTGAGGGTGTCCTGGTATTCGCGTACCGGCTGCAGGGCGACGATGCTGAACGCCGCGCTCTTGCCGCCGAGCAGCTTGACCTCGACGTCATAGACGAAGAATTCGTCGCCGTCGTCCTGGTGAATGCGGGCGAACTCGTTGCCGCGCCCGTCATAGCGGGGGTGGTAGTTGATATTGCGGTTGCGGGTGGCCCGCGACTGCCACACCAGCGTGCCCTGGCGGTCGAAGATATAGCCGAGCAGGCCGGTGTAGGGCAGGTTGTAGCGCTCGTCAGGCAGCAGTGCCGGCATCTGCAACTGGCCGCGCTCGATGCGCGCGGCCGAGATCAGGGTGGTCACGTCCGAGGCCAGGCGCTGCTCGATCGATTCCTGCAACGCCAGGCTGAAGGCCTTCTGCAATGCCGGCAGCAGCGCCAGCATGAACAGCAGCGCCAGCAAGGCCGCCGCCAGCATCAGGCGCACCCGCAGCGAACGAATCATCGGCAGCGCTCAGTGAACAGGTAGCCCAGGCCACGCACGGTGTCGATCGGCTTGAAGCCGTTGTCGCCCTCGAGTTTGCGGCGCAGGCGGCCGACCAGCACCTCGATGACGTTCGGGTCGCGCTCCTCGTCGTCCGGGTACAGCTGCTCCATCAGCCGGTCCTTGGCCACCACCTGCTGGTGATGGCGCATGAGGTACTCGAGGATGCGGTATTCGTAGGCGGTCAGCGCCAAGGGCTGCTCGTCCAGGGTCGCCTGCTTGCGGTTGAGGTCGAGCACCAAGGGCCCGGCGGCAATGGTCGACTGGGTGAAGCCGCTGGAGCGGCGCAGCAAGGCGTTCAGGCGGGCTTCCAGCTCTTCGAACTGGAACGGTTTGACCACATAGTCGTCGGCGCCGGCGGCCAGGCCTTCGACCTTGTCCTGCCAGTTGCCGCGGGCGGTGAGGATGAGGATCGGGAAGGTCTGGCCGAGGCTGCGCAGTTGGCGGATCAGGTCCAGCCCGCTCATGCCCGGCAGGCCCAGGTCGATCACCGCCAGGTCGTGGTTGTACTGCTCGGCCTGGTACAAGGCTTCCTCCGCGTTGGCCACCGCCTGCACCACGTGACCGCCTTCGCCCAGGCGGGTGAACAGGTGATGACGCAGCAGCGCCTCGTCCTCGACCACCAGCAATTTCATGCGGATCTCCTTCTATGGGAATGCCCTGTGCAGGCCTTTTCGCGGGTTTACCCGCGAAAAGGCCTGCACAGGATAACAGCGACCTCAGAACTTGTAGGTAGCCGCCAGGTAGGTCTGCGCGCTGCTGGTCAGGCGCAGGGTACCGTCCTTCGGCCCGCCGTGGGCGCCGATCTCGGTGGCGGCGTTGCTGCGCAGGTAACGGTAGCCCAGCTCCACCGAGGTGTTGTCGGTCACTTCCTGGATCACACCGGCCTGCAGGCCGACGGCGTAACCGTAGTCGGTGTCGCGGCGGGCGCCCGGCGAATCCTGGGTCAGCTTGGTCATGCCCAGGCTGCCGCCGCCGAACAGCTTGGTGGTATCGCCCACCGGCAGGAACAGGTCGTAGCTGCCCAGCAGGTTCTCCTGGCGCAGCTTGACGCCGCTGTGGTCGCCCGAGACGTTGTCGTAGGTCACGTAGTAGCGGCCCTGGTCGTTGATCTTGCCCAGGCGCGCGCCCCAGGTGCTGTCCTTGCCGATGATGCCGTCGGCGTTCAGGCCGTCGGTGTTGCGTTGCAGCAGGCCGGACTTGCGCACTTTGTCACTGGTCTGACCGTAGGTCAGGCTGGCGAAGTTGTCATCGGCCTGGGCAACGCTGGTGAGGCCGGCTGCGCAAACCGCCATGGCGGCAATCAGGGTGTTGAGGGTTTTCATGGTTCAGTTACTCCGGGTTGGATGCGTTGTTGCTGTCTGGGGGCTAGAGTAGGGAGGGCGCCCTGAACCCCTGCTGAACCCGGCCTGAACCTTGGCTGAACGAACCGAACAAGGAGCTCGACCATGCGTACCCTGCTTGCCCTGGCCTTGTTGTGCAGCGCCAGCCTTGCCCAGGCGGCGGTGCAGACCCGCGAGATTCCCTACCAGGATGCCGACGGCAACCGCCTGATCGGCTACTACGCCTACGACGACGCCCTCGAGGGCAAGCGCCCGGGCGTGGTGGTGGTGCACGAATGGTGGGGGCTGAACGACTACGCCAAACGCCGCGCCCGCGACCTCGCGGCGCTGGGCTACAACGCCCTGGCCATCGATATGTATGGCGACGGCAAGAACACCGAGCACCCGGCCGACGCCCAGGCGTTCATGGCGGCGGCGATGAAGGATCCGAAAGCCGCTGCCCGGCGCTTCGACGCCGGGCTTGAGCTATTGAAGATCCAGCCCAACACCAACAAGCACCAATTGGCGGCCATCGGTTACTGCTTTGGCGGCAAGGTGGTGCTGGATGCGGCGCGCCGGGGCGAGAAGCTCGATGGCGTGGTGAGCTTCCATGGCGCGCTGGTGACCCAGACGCCGGCCAAGCCCGGGGTGATCCGGGCGAAGATCCTGGTGGAGCACGGCGAGGCCGACAGCATGGTCACCCCGGAGCAGGTGGCGGCGTTCAAGGCAGAGATGGATGCGGCCAAGGCCGACTACAAGTTCGTCGGGATTCCAGGGGCCAAGCATGGGTTTACCAACCCGGATGCGGATCGGTTGAGCCATGGCGAGCATGGCGGACCGGATATCGGCTATGACAAGGCGGCTGACGAGAGCTCTTGGAAGGATATGCAGGCGTTCTTGAAGAGCGCGTTTGACTGAAGGGCCCATCGCGGGGCAAGCCCGCTCCCACGCCGGAAAACAACGCCATTCGTGGGAGCGGGCTTGCCCCGCGATGACGTCCCGGTGATTTGCGCCAGCTATCGCGACTGGCACAATACCGACCATGAACAGACTCCCCACCTGCTGCGCCCCGCTCCAGCACCACTGGCCCCTGCCCCGCCCGGTCCCCGGCGCGGTGCTGGTCAGCTGCGCCTTCGACCCGGCCCGCCTGGCCGCCGACGACTTCCAGCGCGCCGGCATCGAGCAGACCGCCAGCCTGCAACGCTCGGTGGCCAAGCGCCAGGCCGAGTACCTGGCCGGTCGGGTCTGCGCCCGCGAGGCACTGCAACGCCTGGATGGCCGCGATTATGTACCGGCCACCCACGAGGACCGCTCACCGATCTGGCCCGCCGACATCCGTGGCTCGATCACCCACGGCCAAGGCTGGGCCGCCGCGGTTGTCGCCGCCGACGGCCACTGTCGTGGCCTGGGCCTGGACCAGGAAACCCTGCTCAGCGAAGAGCGCGCCGAACGCCTGGCCGGGGAAATCCTCACCCCCGCCGAACTGGAGCGTTTGGACCGCAGCCAGCAGGCGCTGGCCGTGACCCTGACCTTCTCGCTCAAGGAAAGTCTGTTCAAGACCCTCTACCCGCTCACCAAACAGCGCTTCTATTTCGAACACGCCGAACTGCTGGCCTGGTCCGCCGACGGGCATGCCCGCCTGCGCCTGCTCACCGACCTGTCGGCCGAGTGGCACCACGGGGTCGAGTTCGATGGCCAGTTCCGCCTGCAGGACGGCCATCTGCTCAGCCTGATCAGCGTCTAGTCGCGCGGCTGCTCACGCGGCCAGCTCAGGCTGAAACACGCTCCGCCCAGCTGCTCGCTGTGCCCGACCAGGGCACGGCCGCCGTGCCAGTAGATGATCCGCCGCACGATCGACAGCCCCAGCCCATGCCCGCCCGAAGCCCGGGTACGGCTATCGTCGAGGCGGGTGAACGGGGTGAAGATGCGGTGCCACACCCCTTCGGGAATCCCGGGGCCGTCATCCTCCACATCAATGCGGCAACGCTGCTGGCCGATCTGATAGCTCAGGCGCACTTGCGATTCGGCATGGCGCATGGCATTGCGCACCAGGTTCTGCAAGGCCCGGTGCAGGTAGCGCGGTTCGGCCTCGACGCGGGCGTCGCTACCGTCGAGCCCGTGGCACACTCCGCGTACCACCCGCACTTCGGCCCGCAGCGGCGCCAGCTCCTCGATCACCCGCGCCAGCAGCTCGTCCAGGTCCACCACCTGGAAATGCAGGGCCGGCGCGCCCTGCTCCAGGCGGGCGTAAGTCAGCATCTCGTCGACCAGCTTGTCCAGGTCCTGGATATCGCCGTCCATGCCCGCCAGGTGCTTGGCCCGGGCCTCGTCACTGCCGGCGCTCTCGATCATCTCCAGGCCGAAGCGCAGCCGCGCCACCGGCGTGCGCAATTCGTGGGACACCGCCCGCACCAGCTCGCGCTGCATGGTCAAGGAACGTTGCAGGTGTTCGGCCATGCCGTTGAAGGCCTCGGCCAGACGCCCTACTGAGTCGGCATCCCCGGCCGGCACGCGGGTGTCGAGGCTGCCCTGGGCGATGCGCGTGGCCGCCACCTCCAGGCCCGACACGCGCCGCTCCAGCTGACGCACCAGCAGGTAAACCACCAGCCCGATCAGACACAGGCCGAGGAAGGCGATCAGGATCAGCAACTGCGGCGGATAGGGGTTGAGCTGGTACAGCGGGCCGATCTCCAGCACCCAGGGCGAGCCGGACAGCCCCGAGAACACGCGGATCGAATCTCCGTCCCGGCCCAGGGCCATCACCGTGTCGCCCTCCTCCACCCGGCGGCGCTGGTCGTCGTCCAGGGCGGCGCGCTCGATACGCTGCAGGGCGATGTCGAAGCCGAAGCCCTTGCTCTGGCGCAGCTGCGCCAGGCGCGCCTGCTGCTCGGTCACCGGATAGCGCACCAGTTCGTCGGCCAACAGGTAAAGCGTGGCGCGGGCCAACTGCTCGCTGATCTGCTTGACCTCGGCCACCAGCAGCAGGTCCTCGTGACCAACCCGGCGCAACACCCGGGCGGCATGCGGGCCGGTCTTCTCCACCACCACCAGGTCGCGGTACAGCCGCGCCCGCTGCCCACCGTCGAGGGTGAACGCCGACAGCGGCTGCAGGTCCAGCGGCACGCCGAGCAGGCGCTCCCAGATCACCAGCGAACGGGTGCGCTCCACTGCGTTCTGCTGCGCCAGGTTGTCGGCCATCAGGCTGAAGGTGCCCTGGGCCAGACGCTCGCGGTGCTGGCCAGCACGGATCTCGTTGACCAGGTGCAGGCTCAGCACGCCGAGCACGGCTACCAGTACCAGCACCGCGAGCATGCCGCCATAGATGCGCAGGAAGATCGAGTTCATGGCGCCTCGCCGACGAACAGGTAGCCCTTGCTGCGCAGGGTCTTGATCAGCCGCGGGGTGATCGGGTCGTCGCCGATCTTGGGGCGGATCTTGGAAATGCGCACATCGATGGAGCGGTCCTGGCCGTCGTAGCCGACGCCGCGCAGCGAGGTGAAGATCTCCTCGCGGGACAGCACCCGCCCGGCGTTGCTGGCGAGCAGCCAGAGCAGGTCGAACTCGGCGCCGGTCAGCTCGATCAGTTGGCCGCTCAGACGCGCCTCGCGCTGGCGGCTGTCTATATGCAGCGGGCCGAACGTCAGCTCCTGTCGTCGCTCCGGGGCCTCGCTGCGGCGCAGCAGGGCGTTGATGCGCGCCAGCAGCACGCGCGGGCGCACCGGCTTGCAGACATAGTCGTCGGCGCCCAGGTCCAGGCCCTGGATCTGGTCCAGTTCGTCGCTGCGGGCGGTGAGCATGAGGATGGGGCCGGCGTACTGGCCGCGCACCCGGCGGCAGATGCTCAGGCCATCCTCGCCGGGCAGCATCAGGTCGAGGATCACCAGGTCCGGCTGGCTGTCGATGATACGCCGGGCGGCACGGCCGCCGTCGCCCTCCACCGCCACCTCGAAGCCATTGGCCTGGAGGTACTCGGCGGTGAGCTCGGCGAGGCGCTGGTCGTCCTCGACGATGAGGATGCGGTTGATTGGCTGGTCCATGGCCTTACCCTTCTTCTGTTTTTGTCGGGCCTTGCTGTTGGCTGTAGCGGCCTCATCGCGGGGCAAGCCAGTACAACCCTTTGATTCCAGCGAAAATCCACCTTCACCAAAGCGCAACATCAGCCCCGGATACTACGTCCCGCCCCCACCCCTGCCAACCACCCCAGAACGTCCCATAACTGAACCGTTTTTTGTGATAGGGTTCGCGCCCGAAAAAATCTGCGCGGCGACGTAGCACAGCCAAAAAATAGTGCAAACCTCTTGGGACAAGGCCTACAGCGAATACCCACGGATCACTCACAAAGTACCCACAAGTTATCCACAGACGCTCACCTTGCAAAGCCCCCAAGACCGCATTATCTTGTATCCCTGTCGCAGCGAACCACTAGATATTGGGTTTCGCGCAAAATCACAAACACAAGTCGCCTGGCAAATTCAAGCGAATTTACCGACTGAACTTAACGTGATTCCAACAGCCAAACCGCTCCTGCGGAGGGCGACCGAGGCAAGCCGCAGATGGCCTTGTTCGGGTATGAGTGTTGCAGGCAGGGCCTCGCCACTCATCAGCAACAGATTTTGGGTACGCCCAGAACCTTTGACTTCGGCCAGGGAGCGGCAGGTTATTGCCCCTTATTCCTGAGTCTGTCCCGAAGTCGGTAAGCCCGAGCGGGCGTATGCGCGTGCATGACGCCTCCCCGCCCGGGCCATCGAGCAAGTGGACGGAACGGTGGGCGCCCCAACAAGGCGCCTGAACAAACTAGAAACTGTGGAGACACCCACCCATGCAAACCGACACAACTCGCGAGAACCCGCAGGGCAAAGCGCCGCAGGCCGCCGATTCCAATCAGGATCTGGCAGCCACCGCGCCTGGCCAACTGCGCGTGATCAAGCGCAACGGCACTGTCGTCCCCTACACCGACGACAAGATCACCGTTGCCATCACCAAGGCGTTCCTCGCAGTTGAAGGCGGCACCGCCGCCGCCTCGTCGCGCATCCACGACACCGTCGCGCGCCTGACCGAGCAGGTCACCGCCACGTTCAAGCGTCGCATGCCATCGGGTGGCACCATCCACATCGAAGAAATCCAGGACCAGGTCGAACTGGCCCTGATGCGCGCCGGCGAGCAGAAAGTCGCCCGCGACTACGTGATCTACCGCGACCAGCGTGCCAAAGAGCGCGCCACCCGCGCCAACAGCGACGCCGTGGTCGAGCCGCACCCGAGCATCCGCATCACCCTGGCCGACGGCAGCCTGGCGCCTCTGGACATGGCCCGCCTGAACACCATCATCAGCGAAGCCTGCGAAGGCCTGGCCGAAGTCGATGGCGAGCTGATCCAGCGCGAAACCCTGAAGAACCTGTACGACGGCGTGGCCCTGAAAGACGTCAACACCGCCCTGGTGATGACCGCCCGTACCCTGGTCGAGCGCGAGCCGAACTACTCGTTCGTCACCGCCCGCCTGCTGATGGACACCCTGCGCGCCGAAGGCCTCGGCTTCCTGGGCGTGGCCGACAGCGCCACCCACCACGAGATGGCCGACCTGTACGCCAAGGCCCTGCCGGCCTACGTCGAGAAAGGCGTCGAGTTCGAACTGCTCGACCCGGCGCTGAAAGGCTACGACCTGGAGCGCATGGGCAAGGCGATCAACCACGAGCGTGACCAGCAGTTCACCTACCTGGGCCTGCAGACCCTGTACGACCGCTACTTCATCCACAAGGATGGCGTGCGCTTCGAGCTGCCGCAGGTGTTCTTCATGCGTGTGGCCATGGGCCTGGCGCTGGAAGAGAAAGACAAGGAAGCCCGTGCGATCGAGTTCTACAACCTGTTGTCGTCCTTCGACTACATGGCCTCGACCCCGACCCTGTTCAACGCCGGTACCCTGCGTCCGCAGCTGTCCAGCTGCTACCTGACCACCGTGCCGGACGACCTGTCGGGCATCTACCACGCGATCCACGACAACGCCATGCTGTCGAAATTCGCCGGTGGCCTGGGCAACGACTGGACCCCGGTACGTGCGCTGGGCTCGTACATCAAGGGCACCAACGGCAAGTCGCAAGGCGTCGTGCCGTTCCTGAAAGTGGTCAACGACACCGCCGTTGCCGTGAACCAGGGTGGCAAGCGCAAGGGCGCCGTGTGTGCCTACCTGGAAACCTGGCATCTCGACATCGAAGAATTCATCGAGCTGCGCAAGAACACCGGTGATGACCGTCGTCGTACCCACGACATGAACACCGCCAACTGGATCCCTGACCTGTTCATGAAGCGCGTCTTCGATGACGGCAAGTGGACCCTGTTCTCGCCGTCGGAAGTGCCTGATCTGCACGACCTGACCGGCAAGGCCTTCGAAGAGCGCTACGAGTATTACGAAGCCCTGACCGAGTACAACAAGATCAAGGTGTTCAAGACCATCCAGGCCAAAGACCTGTGGCGCAAGATGCTGTCGATGCTGTTCGAGACCGGCCACCCATGGCTGACCTTCAAGGACCCGTGCAACCTGCGCAGCCCGCAGCAGCACGTGGGCGTGGTCCACAGCTCGAACCTGTGCACCGAGATCACCCTGAACACCAACAAGGACGAGATCGCGGTCTGCAACCTGGGCTCGATCAACCTGCCGAACCACATCGTCGATGGCAAGCTGGACACCGCCAAGCTGCAACGCACCGTGAACACCGCCGTGCGCATGCTCGACAACGTGATCGACATCAACTACTACTCGGTGCCGCAAGCGCGCAACTCGAACTTCAAGCACCGCCCTGTCGGCCTGGGGATCATGGGCTTCCAGGACGCGCTGTACCTGCAGCACATCCCGTACGGTTCGGACGCTGCCGTCGAGTTCGCCGACAAGTCGATGGAAGCGGTCAGCTACTACGCAATCCAGGCTTCCTGCGACCTGGCCGACGAGCGCGGCGCCTACGAGACCTTCCAGGGTTCGCTGTGGTCCAAGGGCATCCTGCCGCTGGACAGCCAGCAGATCCTGATCGAGGCCCGTGGCCAGAAGTACATCGACGTCGACCTGACCGAGAGCCTGGACTGGGCCCCGGTGCGCGAGCGCGTCAAGAAAGGTATTCGTAACTCGAACATCATGGCCATCGCGCCGACCGCGACCATCGCCAACATCACCGGCGTGTCGCAGTCCATCGAGCCGACCTACCAGAACCTGTACGTGAAATCGAACCTGTCGGGCGAATTCACCGTGATCAACCCGTACCTGGTCCGCGACCTGAAAGCCCGCGGCCTGTGGGACTCGGTGATGATCAACGACCTGAAGTACTACGACGGTTCGGTGCAGCAGATCGAGCGTATCCCGCAAGAGCTGAAGGACCTGTACGCCACCGCGTTCGAAGTCGAGACCAAGTGGATCGTCGATGCCGCCTCCCGTCGCCAGAAGTGGATCGACCAGGCCCAGTCGCTGAACCTGTACATCGCCGGCGCCTCGGGCAAGAAGCTCGACGTGACCTACCGCATGGCCTGGTACCGTGGTCTGAAGACCACCTACTACCTCCGTGCCCTGGCCGCGACCAGCACCGAGAAGTCGACCATCAACACCGGCAAGCTCAACGCCGTGTCGAGCGGCGGCGACAGCGCCCCGGTCCAGGCCGCGGGCCCTGCCCCGGTACCGAAGGCCTGCGCCATCGACGAGCCGGATTGCGAAGCCTGCCAGTAAGGGCTGCGCAGAGGCTACCCACGGGTAGCCTCTTTTCTGCGCCACGGCGCAGAACCCTGTAGGAGCGGGCTTGCCCCGCGAAGAGGCCGGCACAGCTCGCGCCTCCCTACAGCCAGACACAACAAGCCGCAGCCCAAGTGCTGAGGCCAGCCCTCCCCCGGGCACTCCAGATTTGCGTGCACCGCACCGCAACCAAGATCCACCGGCCATACTCATTGATGGCCCTCAAGCAGGAGATCTCACCATGCTGAGCTGGGACGAATTCGACAAAGAAGACGGCGAAGTCGCCGCCAAAGGCAACACCCCCGCGCAGGCCGCAGCCGCCACCCTCGACAAGCTCGACAGCGCCGGCGGTGCCGCCGCCCTGGAAGCCCGCGCCGCCACCGCCGCCGACTCCGACGCCGTCAAGCGCGCCAAGGCTGCGCTGGACGCCCTGGACATCGCGGAAGGCCTGGCCGAGCTGGAAGGCTCCTCGGCCCGCGTCGCGGTCGATGAAAAGCGCATGATCAACTGCCGCGCCGACCTCAACCAACTGGTACCGTTCAAGTACGACTGGGCCTGGCAGAAGTACCTCGACGGCTGCGCCAACCACTGGATGCCGCAAGAGGTCAACATGACCGCCGACATCGCCCTGTGGAAGAGCATGGACGGCCTGACCGAAGACGAGCGCCGCATCGTGATGCGCAACCTCGGCTTCTTCTCCACCGCCGACTCCCTGGTGGCCAACAACCTGGCCCTGGCCGTATACCGCCTGATCACCAACCCGGAGTGCCGCCAGTACATCCTGCGCCAGGCCTTCGAAGAGGCGATCCACACCCACGCCTACCAGTACTGCATCGAGTCGCTGGGCATGGATGAAGGCGAGATCTTCAACATGTACCACGAGATACCATCGGTCGCGAAAAAAGCCGCCTGGGGCCTGAAGTACACCCGCGCCATCTCGGACCCGGAGTTCAACACCGGCACCGTCGAAACCGACAAAGAGCTGCTGCGCAACCTGATCGCCTACTACTGCGTCCTGGAAGGCATCTTCTTCTACTGCGGCTTCACCCAGATCCTGTCGATGGGCCGCCGCAACAAGATGACCGGCGTCGCCGAGCAGTTCCAGTACATCCTGCGCGACGAGTCCATGCACCTGAACTTCGGCATCGACGTGATCAACCAGATCAAGATCGAGAACCCGCACCTGTGGGATGCCGCGATGAAGGAAGAGGCTACCCAGATGATTCTGCAGGGTACCCAGCTGGAGATCGAATACGCCCGTGACACCATGCCACGCGGCGTGCTGGGCATGAACGCGGCGATGATGGAGGATTACCTCAAGTTCATTGCCAACCGTCGACTGACCCAGATTGGTCTGAAGGAAGAGTATCCGGGGACTACCAACCCGTTCCCTTGGATGAGCGAGATCATGGACTTGAAGAAGGAGAAGAACTTCTTTGAGACTCGGGTTATTGAGTATCAGACTGGTGGTGCTCTGAGCTGGGATTGATCGTCCAGCTATCCAGAAAGGCTGCCCTTGGGCAGCCTTTTTTATTTACCGAGCCTCAAAATCAAGAAACCTCCTACATACGTATCACTACTTAACCAGAGGAAACCACGGTAGTTTGTTTGAGCGCTAAGAACGCTCACATGGCGGAATTCCGTTCCCGTTAGAAACGGCTCTCCCTGACTTGGATAGCCCATCATGACTCACTACTCCTCCACCCTCTTCACCCGCCACAACCGCCCCCTCCACACCCTCTGGCTCGAGTCCCAAGCCTGGTTTTGCGCCCACGAACTCGGTCGGATGACCGGGCGCTTCTTCGACGAACACTGCATCCGCAAGCTCGACCCGGACCAGCATCGCACCGTGCAGCTGCTGCGCTACGGCCAGTACGGCGAGACCACCATGGTCAGCGAGTCCGGTGCCTATACCCTGCTGGCCCATCATCACATTCCGGAAAACCGCCACCTGCGCCAATGGCTGACCCATGAGGTGGTGGCGGTGCTGCGCGATGGGCAGGATTCGGCGCTGGAAGACCTGCCGCGCCTGGGCAGGATGTGCTGGCCGGGTGGGCATACGGCGAGTCTGTTGTATTGGCAGAGTGAGCCTTGGGTACGGATGCGGGATATGCCGGTGGTGATGGCGGCGGAGAGGCCCGTGGTGGTGCCCGAGCGGCGCAAGTTGAGCTGGAAGGAATGTGCGCAGCGGGCGTTGCGGTTGCATGGGGTTGGCGATTGGGAAGTGTCAGATTTTTTGTGTGCGGGCCGGTAACGGCCTGCCGTCAGGCAGGCCCTGACTTTCACCAGGTCGGCCTGATGAACCGATCTCCGTACAAAATCGCGAATTGATTCATCGCACTTTTCCAATCATGCGCCGCTGAGCCCCAGTTCGCCGTGATGTTTCGCAGCCCCAGCCAGATCAGCTTGGTAGCTGCGTCATCGTTCGGGAAATGGCCTCGGGTCTTGATGATCTTGCGCAGCTGGGCATTGATACTCTCGATGGCGTTGGTGGTGTAGATCACTTTCCGGATGGCTGGTGGGAAGACAAAGAAGGGAATCACTCGATCCCAGGCGCGTCTCCAGGCCGCAACGACCGTTGGATACTGCTTGCCCCAGGGCCCGTTTTCAAACTCATCGAGTGCCTGCTCAGCCGCTTCGGCGTTGATGGCCTGGTAGATCGGCTTGAGCGCCTTGGCCAGTGCCCGCCGCTTGTCCCAGGCTGCAAAGTCCAGGCTGTTGCGGATCAGGTGCACGATGCACGTCTGCAGCGTCGTCTCTGGAAACACGGCGCTGAGAGCCTCTGGCATGCCTTTGAGGCCATCGGTCACGGCAATCAGCACATCCTCGACACCACGTGTCTTGAGATCGTTAAAGACCTTCATCCAGAACTTCGCACCCTCGGTGTTCTCGATCCAGATGCCCAAGATATCGCGCGTCCCGTCGGGTAGAACGCCCAGCGCCAAGTAAATGGCCTTGTTGCGCACCAAGCCTTCTTCGCGGATCTTCACCCGCAGTGCATCGAAGAAAATGACCGGGTACATGGGCTCCAGTGGCCGCTGCTGCCACGCGCCAATTTCTTCCATGACCTCGTCTGTCACAGAGCTGATGAAGTCGGGTGAGACCTCTGTTCCATACTGCTCGGACAGAAAGGCTCGGATCTCTCTGACCGTCATGCCACGGGCGTACATGGCGATGATCTTGTCATCGAAACCGGTGTACCGCCGCTCATGCTTGGGGATGAGAATGGGCGCAAAACTGCCGTCTCGGTCACGAGGAATTTCCAGCCGCAGCGGGCCATCGCCGGTCAAAACCGTCTTGCCACTCTTGCCGTTACGCTGGTTGGTTTCATCCTCTGGGCGCTGCGCGCCCGGCGGATAACCCAGGTGGTGGCCAAGTTCGGCGTGCAGAGCGCGTTCGATCAAGGCCTTCTTGAACGCCGCAGAGGCATCCTCGATAGCCTCTGCGGTCATCAGGCCCTCACCGAACTGCTCCAGCAGCTCTTTGGGGATTTTGGGCAGGTCACGCAAGGGTTTCTTTTTGGTTGGCATACATGCACCTCTTACTCATGTTATGCCCGAACACAAAATTTCTGACACCCTCGGCGATTGAACCCTGCGATCCACTGAAAGGGCTGCCATGCAGCCCTGTTCAATCCTGCCCTGACTTCTTCCGGATACGCTGGCGCTTGGCACCAAGCTCATAACAAGTGATGTCGGCTATGCACTCCACCTTCGGCAAAAACAGCGCCTCAAGCTCTTTTCTTCGACCTAGAACCATCGCCACTCGGATCAGATTTTCAAAACCGACATTTCGTCCCGTTTCAAGGTTGGACACGGTATTGGTGCCGATGCCGGCACGAGCAGCCACTTCCGCTTGCGACATCTGTTGAGCGAGCCGCTCGGTGCGCAAGCGCTCGCACAAGGCCCTCATGAGTTCGCTGGGTTTGGTAAGACTTAAATCCAACTTCATGTGTGTTAACTCGATAAATCGCAGTTAAGGCACAAAATATTGGATTAAGAACTCCTCTGCCAGGGAGGGGTTCGTCTTTCTGAATGGTCTGACAACACCGTAAGACTCAGGCAGTTTTCGAAAGGAAGATTTCTGATGACTGGGGCGTGGGAGCGGCGCGGCGCCGCAGGAGATTGCACCGCAAAGCCGGTGCTCCCCTTCGCGGGGCAAGCCCGCTCCCACGCCCTTATCTGCTCACAATGGACGTAGCACAATGGCCTTAGTGAGCAACATCCAGCGGCATCCGGTACTCAATCACCCCCGGCTTCTCGGCAATCCAGTCATACAACCGCTGCGCAGTCCGGTTGGTCTCCTGGGTATGCCAGTACAGCCGGTCGCACTGCTGCTGCCGGGCCTGGTCCTGGACGAACTCGATCAGTTGCTTGCCGATCATCCGCCCTCGGGCGCTCGGGCACACGTACAGGTCTTCCAGGTAGCAGAAGTCGTTGCGCCCCCAGGTCGAGCGGTGGAACACATAGTGGACGAAGCCGTAGAGCCGTTCGCCGTCGGTGGCCACGGCGCAGTGCATGGGTTCGGTCGGGTCGAAGAAGCGGGCCCAGGTGCGCTCGGTAATGGCTGGGCCCAGGTCTACCTGGTAGAAGGCCTGGTATTGCGACCAGTAGTCGTGCCAGGGCTGGAGGTCGGTTTGCTTCACTTCGCGGATGAAGACGGGTGGTTGGGTGGTGGTCATTGGTGGAACCCCTTTTTGGGCAAAGCAGTGTGGATGAGTGAGGGGGCCGGCCTGCCCGTAGCGCTCGCCTTCCTTGGTGGTTGCTTGCGGGCTTGGGTTTTATAGCGGATAAATGGTTGGTTTTTACCTGCCAATTGCTCGGTAATGGCCAGACCACTTTGGGGTTCTGGATGAGCGTTAGGCTTGAGATTGCCGGGGCTGCTTTGCAGCCCTTTCGCGACACAAGGCCGCTCCCACAGGGGATCGCGGTCGCCTGTGGGAGCGGGCCTTGCCGGAGCGCTGGACCGGTCGGAAAGGGGCGCGAAGCGGCCCCGGCATTGGCAGCCATTAATCAGGTCCATCAGCCAGGGAATCAGGCCAATGTTCAAACACGCGCAGCTGGAATCGGTGAAAGCCTGGATCAACGACCCCGCCCATGGCGAGCAGGCCTTGCATGTGCGTATCCAACGGGCGATCCGTCAGTTGATCCTCGACGGCGCACTGCCGGTGGGCAAGGCGCTGCCCGCCTCGCGCCCGCTGGCCCAGTCCCTGGGCGTCTCGCGGGATACCGTGGAGTCGGCCTACAGCCAGTTGCACGCCGAAGGCTTTATCGAGCGGCGCGTGGGCAGCGGCAGCTTCGTGTCGCAACGGGCGCGCTGCCTGCCGTCGCGCAAGCGCCAGCGTCCGGCACATCAGCAAGCCCCGGTGCAGTTGAGCCGCCGTGGTGAAGCGCTGTTGCACAGCGGTGGCGTCCACAACTTCCAGTCGCCCCGCCCCTTCGCCCCGGGCGTGGCCGAAACCCGGCACTTCCCCCTGGCCATCTGGGAGAAGCTGGAGCGGCAGGTGTACAAGGAATACGGCACGCGGGCGCTGGAACACAGCGAGCCGCAGGGCATGGCCCCCTTGCGCCGGGCAATCGCCGACTACCTCAACCTCGAGCGCGGGGCCCAGGCATCCGCCGAGCGCATCCTGATCCTCACCAGCTCGCAGCAGGCCCTTGGCCTGTGCGCCCAGGTGCTCATGGACGCAGGCGACCAGGTGCTGGTCGAGGACCCGCTGTACCAAGGCACCCGCAAGGCCGTCACCGCCGCCGGCCTGGCAGGCGTGCCGGTCCCGGTGGACGCGCACGGCCTGCAGGTGGACGCCATGGCCCGGCTGGCGCCGGATGCCCGGGCGGTGTTCCTCACCCCTTCGCACCAGTACCCGACCGGCGCGACCCTGGCGCTGGACCGGCGCCTGCTGGCGATCGAATGGGCGCGCCAGCAACGCGCCTGGATCATCGAGGACGACTACGACAGCGAGTTCCACTACGCCGGCCGCCCCACCGCCTGCGTGCAGGGCCTGGACCCACACGACCGCACGCTGTACATCGGCACCTTCACCAAATCGCTGTTCGCCGGTCTGCGCATCGGCTACCTGCTGCTGCCGCCCCAGCTCGTCGCGCCGATGACCGCCGCCCGCACGCTGCAGGACGGGCATAACGCCTCCATCGCCCAGCTGACCCTGGCCCGGTTCATGGAAGGCGGGCACTTCAACGCCCATGTACGGGCCATGCGCGCGCTCTACGCCGAGCGGCGGGATGTGCTGGCGGATCTGCTGCGCAGGCACCTGGGGGCGTTTCTCGTGCCGCAGGTGCCCGCCGGCGGGCTGCAGATGCCCTGCCATTTCGTACAGGGCTTGCCTGAAGACGCCGTGGTCAGGGCGGCACGCGGGGTGGGCATCGATCTGTTGGGGCTGGGCAGCTTGTACGCGGTGCCGAGGAACGATGCCGGCTTGCTGATGGGCTTTGCGGCACTGACGCCCGCTGAGATGAGGGAGGCGGTGGTGAAGCTGGAGAAGGTGCTGGCAGGTTTGGCCAGATAGCCACGCTGCGTGCAAGCAGTACGGTCAAAACCCATGCGGAATGCGACCAGAATGCCCGATCCATGTAATGCCTCGGATTGCAGGCATTAACGGCCAATATCGCAGTCAGCGCCCAGAAATCCAGGCATTGGCGTGAGAGGTGGTGCGAACAAGTGCCTCCAATGCCACGAGCCAGGGGCTGTATTGAAAATCCCCCACCCCCTGTATCTATTGCAGTCCCGCCCTTCCCTCCACCATCCCTTCCACACTCCTCTGGATGGCTAAAGGAACCCGCATCATGGCTGCCCTGCTGCTGCAAATGTCCCCCATTGGCCTGGTGATCGCCCTGATCCTGCTGCTGCGCCGCCCACCCGTGCAGGCCGCGCTGGCCGGCGTGGCCGGTGTCCTGCTGCTGTGGGGGCTGGGCGCCGCGCAGCCGCTGTCGGCGGCGGTGTCCGGCGCCATCCTGCAAGACACGTTGATCCTGTTCCTCAGTACCGCCTGCGTGATCGTTCCGGGGCTGGCCTTCGTCATCCTGGTCGAACGCGCCAACGCCCCGCAGGCGATCGGCGCCTGGGTGCGGGAGCTGGGCTGGACGCCGCCGATGCAGGTGATCTTCATCGTGCTGGGCCTGGCGCCGCTGCTGGAGGCGATGACCGGGTTCGGGGTGTCGCTGATCGCCACGGTGCCGCTGCTGATGGGACTGTTTTCCCGCCAGGTCGGCATGAAGATGGCCCTGGCCGGCATGGTGGTGATGCCCTGGGGCACGCTGGGGCTTGCCACGGTGATCGGCGCGCTGCTGGCCCATATGCCGGCGCAGGAGCTGGGCAGCCATTCGGCACTGGTCAGCGCCCCGGTGTTCCTCGCCCTCGCGGCGGTGGCACTGGCGTTGGCACGGGTTCGCAGCGTACAGGCGTGGCTCGGGCTGGGACTGGTCTCACTGTTGTTCAGCGCGGTGCTGTATGTAATCAACCGCTGGATTGGCCCCGAAACCGCAGGGGTATTGGCCGGGCTGGCGGTGGTGTGCGTCGGCCTGGGGCTTTCCTGGGCGCGGCGCGGGGCCCTGGTGCGCTGGCCGCAGACGGCATGGCCATACCTGGCCTTGCTGGGGGTGATCATCGCCTCGCGGGGGCTGTTCCTGCTGTCGGGCTGGGACGGGCTGTGGGTGGTGCATGGCAACAACGTGTCGTGGAAGCCGCTGGCGTCGCCGGGGCTGGCCTTGCTGTTGGTGGTGCTGATGATGGCCGCGCGCCAAGGTGCGGGTTTCCCCTGGCAGGCGCTGGTCAAACGGGCGCGCTTTCCAGTGGCGACGATCTTCCTGTTCCTGCTGCTTTCCCAGGTGATGGTCAAGGCCGGTTTCCTGGTCGAGGCGCAACGCGCGCTGCAAGCAATGTCGGGTGTGTCGCTGGCGTCGACGGTGTCGCTGCTGGCCGGGCTGGCCGGTTACGTGACAGGCTCCAATGTCGGCGGCACCACGCTGGTGATGCCGTCCATTGCGGCATTATCCAGCGCCCACGGCCCCTGGCTGGCAGCCATGGCCAACAGCGCCGCGGGGCATGGCGCGTTGGGCTCGTTGTCGATCCTGTCGCTGGTCATCGGGCTGGCCGGGGCCGACCGTGAGGAAGAACACAGGCTGATCCGCTTCGGCTTCGTCCTGGTGCTGCTGAACATCGTCATCGTGGCTGCAACGGGCACGGTTTTGCTCTACCTTTCCGGGGCCCCCGCTTGACACCACACAAGGCCGCCATGGATCGCAACCCCAAGCCCGACAAACGCTGGCACACCGTCAACGCCTGGCTGCTGCGCCAGATCGACAGCGGCGAATGGCCTACCGGCACGCAACTGCCCTCGGTGCGCGAACTGGCGCGGCTGTTCGACAGCAGCCTGGCCACGGTGCAACGGGCCCTGGCGGAGCTGGAGGCCAATGCCTATGTGCAAGCCACGCCCCGGGTGGGGTACTTCGTCGCCAAGGGCGCGGCCCAGGTGCAGGGCTTTGACCTCGCCAGTGTCAGCGTCAACGTCAACCACGCGGTGGTCGCCATGCTCGCTCAGGCCGCCAGCAACGGCGGGTTGTCGTTAAGCTCGGCGGTGCTGCATGACGAACTCACGCCCCAGGTGCTGCTGAACAAGTGCCTGACGACCCTGGCCAGCAAGGCCGATCAGCCGCTGGCCGGCTTGATCGCCCCGCCTGGCCTGGCCTCGCTGCGCCGACGTATTGCCGGGCTGATGCTGCAGCGCGGCGTGGCCTGCGGCCCGGATGAAATCCTGGTGACCTCGGGCGACACCGTGGCCCTGGAGCTGGCTCTCGAGGCCGTAGCCCGGCCGGGCGCCACGGTAGCGATCGAAACACCGACCTACTACGGCATCCTGCAGACCATCGAACGCCTGGGGATGCGCGCCCTGCCCATCCGCACCCACGCCGACAGCGGCATGGACCTCGAGCACCTGGAATGGGCGCTCAAGCGCGGCAAGGTCGATGTGGTGTTCCTCAACCCGACGCTGCAGAACCCACGGGGCTTCATCATGCCCGACACGGCGCGGGCACGGCTCTCACAGTTGGCGCAGGCGGCGGATGTGCCGATCATCGAGGACGATATCTTCTTCGACCTGGTGGACGAGGCGCAGCGGCCCAAGGCGATCAAGCACTACGACGAGACCGGGCAGACGATCTATTGCTCGTCGTTCTCCAAGACCGTGGCGCCGGGGTACCGGGTGGGCTGGTGCGTGGCGGGGCGGTATCGGGATGCGATCCTGGCCCAATTGTTTTCGCGCAACCTGGCGGTGTCGAGCCTGGCCCAGCGGGTGCTGGACGAGTTCATCGGCCGGGGGTACATGGAGGAGCACTGCGCCAAGCTGCGCGGCCGGCTGGCGGCGCAGGCCGGAGTGATGGAGGCGCTGGTGCGCTCGGCGTTTCCGCCGGGGACGCGGTATGCGGCGCCGCAGGGCGGCTTCATCCATTGGATCGAATTGCCGGAAGGGACGGACATGGTGGCGCTGCAACGGCTTGCCGCGGAGCGTGGCTGCAATGTCGGCGCCAGCGGGATGTTCTTTGCCGATGGGGAGTGTGGCACTGGGTTGCGGGTGTGCCTGGGGCGGGTGATTACGCCGCAGGTGATGGGCGGGTTGAGGGTGCTGGCGGAGTGTACGGCGCTTTCGAGGTGTTAATTGCGTTTAAGGTACTTGGGGGCGCTTTGCGCCCCAGAGTCCGGAATCAAGCCAGGTGTGCCTGGCTGCGCAAATGCTCGGCCAACATATCGATAAAGGTCCGCACCTTGGTCGAGCCATATTTGCTCTCCCGATGCAGGATATGGATAGGCCACGGCGCTTCTTCGTATTCGGCCAGGATCACCTGCAAGCGCCCGGCCGCCACTTCATCCGCCACCTGGTACGACAGCAGCCGTGCAATCCCGAGCCCGGCGCTGGCCGCGGCGATGGCGGCATCGTTGCTGGTCACGGTCAGGCGCGGCTTCATGCGGATCAGCGTCGGGTCGTCGATGGCACCGAAACGCCAGTCCGTGCGCGGTGACAGGGTCCCGGCGGCGATCACTTCGTGCTTCTGCAACTCCGAGGGATGGCGCGGCGTGCCGTGGCGTTCCAGGTATTCGGGCGAGGCGCACAGCAGCCGGCGCATTTTGCCCACGCGCAACGCCTTGAGGCCCGAGTCGGGCAACTGGCCGATGCGCACCGCCACGTCCATGCCCTCCTCCACCAAGTTCACCACGCGGTCGAGGAAGAACGCCGACACATCCACCTCGGGGTACTGCTGCAGGTAACGGACGATGCACGGCATGACGAACTTCTTGCCGAACAGGATCGGCGCGGTAACCGCCAGGTCGCCCTTGGGCGCGGCGTTGATGCCGGCGGCGGCTTCGTTGGCCTCGACGATGCTGGCGAGGATATGCCGGGTGTCTTGCAGGTAGCGCCCGCCGGCCTCGGTCAGGCGCACGCTGCGGGTGGTGCGTAGCAGCAGCTTGACCCCGAGCTGTTCCTCAAGGGCAGTGACCGCGCGGGTCACCGCCGCCGGCGAGATAGCCAGGCGGCGGGCGGCGGCGGCGAAGCTTTCCAGCTCGCCAACAGCCACGAACACTTTCATCAGGTGGATCTGGTCCATGCCGCGCCCCACGCGTTGTCGTGGGGCGATTATCGCCGTGGTCACGCTAGAGCTCCAGTATCAGGGGCTGCACGCCGTCCTCGGCCTGGGCGGGGATGGCACAGCAGATCAACACGATGCCGGGCTCGGGCAGTTCGGCGGGCGGGTTCGGGTAGTGGACCTGGCCGCTGACCAGCTTGGTCCTGCAGGTACCGCAGGAGCCGCCTCGGCAACTGAAGTCCGGCGAAAGGCCACGGCTTTCCGCCAGTTCCAGCAGCGTGCCGCTGTTTGGCGCCCAGCGCGCTTCCTTGGCGGAGCTGGCGAAGTACACCGGCACCGGTTCGCTGGCGGGTGGGGGCTGCTGCAGCGTCGGCTGGTTGTCATCGGTGTGGCGGCGCAGGGTCGAGGGGCCGAAGGCTTCGGCATGGATGCGGGCGTCGGGCACATGCACGCCGCGCAGGCCTTCGTACAGATCCTGGGTGAAGCTGGCCGGACCGCAGAGGTAGAAGTCGTAGTCGTCCAATGCCAGCGTGGCCTTGATCTGCTCGATGCCCAGGCGGTTGGCGAACTGGTAGTCATGACCCAGCACGGCCTGGGGTTCGGGCTGGCTCAGGGCACGATGGATGCTCAGCAAGCCATTGGCGTGTTGCTGGAGTGCGGCAAGCTCCTGCTGGAACGGCAGGTCGGCCAGTGTGCGCCCGCCATGGAATAGATGGATGCGCCGCCCCTGCCCTTTGGCCAGCTGCTCGCGGAGCATGGCGATCAACGGGGTGATGCCGACGCCCGCGCCGATCAGCACAAGGGGCCGCTCACTCTGCTGATCCAGGGTAAAACTGCCCATGGGCTGACGCACCTCCAGCCGATCGCCAACCTTCACCTGTTGATGCAGATAGCGTGACGCCGGCCCCTGCGCCTTGACGCTGATGCGCAGGTGGCCATCGGACGGCGCGCTGGACAGGCTGTAGGTGCGGATCAGCGGTGCCTCGCCATCCACCTGCAGGCGCACGGGAATATGCTGGCCGGGCGCGAAGGCCACCGCCGTACCTTCCTCGGGTTGCAGGTAGAACGAACGGATATCGCGGCTTTCCTGCTCGATACGCAGCACGCGCCAGGTCAGCCATTGGCGTTGGCGCTCACGCTGTTGCAGGCGCTCTTCGGCTTCACTCCAGGTGCCGGTCATCAGGCTGGTGGGGGCGTACTCCTGGAAGGCCCAACGCAACGACACCGCAGCCGGGCGAACCACCACCTGCTCGATGTCCAGGGTCCAGATCCGCTCGGCGCCTTCGAAGGCGCTGATCAGCGGGCTGTCGAGAATCACCTCGGTGCGCCCGGAAACCTGCAGCACATCGCCCGTGGTGAAGTCGACGAACAACAGGCCGGCAACCGGGTTGGCCAGCAGATTGCCGAGGGTATTGAAATGCAGGTTGCCGGCGTAGTCAGGAATCGTCAGGCGATTGCCTTCGACCCTGACGAAACCGGGGCGACCACCGCGGTGGGACACGTCCACGGCACGTTGGCCATTTTCATGCTCGACGTAACTGGCGACAAAGAAGGTGTCGGCGTTTTCGATCATGGCGCGGGTCGCGGCATCGAGTACCGATAAATCCCGACGCGCCTGCGGCGGCTCGTCGACGCGGGTGTACTCGCGCAGCTGGATGTACTGCGGGCAGTTGCCGAACGACTGCTCGACCACCACCGCCAACTGACCGGCGCTGGCCCCGCGGATCAGGCCATTGAGGCGATTGCGCCGCCGCGTTTGCAGCTCGATCCCCAGCAGGCCGATGGCGCCACCCGCCACCAGGCCCGGCGTGGCCGGATCGTCGCTGGCGAGATCGGCGCCGATCAACAGTTGCCGTGGATCGGGCGAGCTGACGAAGCCTTCCGGGCCTTCGAGCAGCGTCGCCCAGGGTTTGCCTGCGGCGTCCACGGCACCGGCCACCATGAACGGCAACTGCTGGTAGAAGGTGCGATGCTGGTCGGGCATGAAGTCACGGATGACCTTCTGCCCGAACGCCTCCATGCGCTCGGCAACACCGACGTGCTCCTGCAGCCGTTTTTCACCTGCATGCCAGGGCGATTGCATGGCGGCATTCCTCGGGACTCAGAGGGTGGTCTGCAAACCGATGACCGTACGTGGCATCGGCACGAAGCCCGGCAGCGCCTCGACACGGGCCAGCCAGGCGCGCACGTTGGGGTACGGTTCCAGCGACACGTTGCCTTCCGGCGCGTGGGCGATGTACGAGTAGTTGGCGATATCGGCGATGGTGGCCTGGTCACCGACCAGGAACGGGCCCTTGGCCAGTTCGGCGTCGATCACCTTGAGCAGGGTGTGGGCGCGGCCGATGACTTCATCGGTGTTGAACGAGGCACCGAACACCGTCACCAGACGTGCCGCTGCCGGGCCGAAGGCCAGGGGACCCGCCGCGACCGACAACCAGCGCTGCACTCGGGCGGCACCGACCGGATCCGCAGGCAACCAGCGCTCACCGCCATAGGCCTTGGCCAGGTAGACCAGGATGGCGTTGGAATCGGCGATGACGATGCCGTTGTCATCGATCACCGGCACCTGACCGAAGGGGTTGATGGCGAGAAACTCTGGCTGCTTGTGCTCGCCCTTGGCCAGGTCGACGAAGACCAGCTCGGTGGGCAGTTCGAGCAGCGACAGCATCAGCTCGATGCGGTGGGCGTGGCCGGACTTGGGGAAGTTGTAGAGTTTGATCGGGCTTGGCATGTGCGGGGCTCCGGATCAGCGCCGGGAGTGGCGCTGCTGGAGGACATGCTGCACTGGATCGCCCGACAGCAGAATCAGTGCTGGGAGCAATTCGGTATTACGGTAGGTGGAATAATTACAGTCGTGCGGCCAGCCCGCTTCCACGCGCCCGCGATGGCGATCTCAATGACGGTGCTGCTTCTGGTACTGATACAACCCCCGCGCCGCCTCGACCACCAGCGGCACACAGGCCTGGCGCTCATCGAAGCTCATCGAATCGAGCAGCTCGAAATTGTCTTCCAGCCCATGCAGGGAAATGGCCTTGAGCAGACGATCCTGCTCCGGCGGCAGCTCGCTCCACTCGGCCACCTGGGTACCGCGCATGTAGCCGAAGCACCATTCCTCGAGAATGATCGCCGGGCCTTCCTCTCCTTCGCTCTCCTCGAACAGCGGTTCAAAGTGCTCGAGGTCGTTGGCCAGCTCTTCCGCCACCTGGCTGGCGTAACGCAGCATCAACGCGGTGTAGGCCTCTTCATGGGCGGGCTTCTTGAACTTCGGCACCTTGCCACCGGCGACAGAAGGCAGCCATTGCTCAGGGTTGACCTTGTTGGGGGAGCTGGCCAAAGCGGTGAAGAAGCCGTTGAGCTCGGCGAGGTTGAGCACCGAATAATCGTTGCCGTAGGTGATCAGCAGGTCTTCGAGACGGTCGAGTTCTTTTTCGCTGAGCGCGGGGAGCATGGGCGGGTGTCCTGGGGCGGAAATTTGCATGCACCCTAGCACAGGCAACGCCTGCCCGCTCCCATCAAGGGAACAGACATCGGACTATTGCTGCAGCCAGTGCGCCAGGTCGGCCTGCCGCCCGGTGCCGATCAGCAGCCACAGCAAGAGTCGGCACTTGCGCGGGCAGAGCCAGCCGGCCATGTGCAGGCCCCGGGCCTGCAGATCGATCTCACCACCGTTGAATCCGTAGGTACCCAGGGCTGTCGGGCCATTGCCGGTGCGGGTGGCGATGATCACCGGCATGTTGCCGGCGATGCTCCCCGCCGCCTCGGCCCAGGCTTCGGAAACATGGCCTGCGCCAAAGCCGGCAACCACCAGCCCTGAATAGCCCAGGCCACCGAGCGCTTGCAGCAGCCTTGTATCGGCATCGAGACAGGCCTCCAGCACGACGACCTGGTGATCCACCTGCATCGGCAGGGGCAACACCCGCCGTGGCGTGGCAGCCTGGCGGTAAATTGGGCTGCCCTCCACGACCTCCCCTATCGCCCCTGTGCCGGGCGACTCGAAGGCCGCCATTGCCAGGCTGGCAGTCTTGCGTACACGGGCGGCTTGGTGAATCTGGTCATTGATCACCACCAGCACACCACGCTCCCGACTACCATCGGCTATCGCCACCTGCACTGCCGCCAGCAGGTTCGCCGGACCATCCGCGCCCGGTTGGCTGGCCGAACGCATGGCGCCGGTCATGATCAACGGGATGTCATGGGGCCAGAGCAGGTCGAGGAAATACGCGGTCTCCTCCAGCGTATCGGTGCCTTGGGTGAGGACCACGGCCTGGGCCCCCGCTTGCACTTGCGCGCTTGCCCAGGCCAGCGCGTTCAGCATGTCGCTGAACGCCAGCGAGGCACTCGGCACCAGGCACAACGTGGCGGTGCTGATCTGCGCCAGTGCCTGCAGTTGCGGCAGGGACGCCAACAGCGCGGCGCAATCGAGCCGGGGTGTCACACCCTGCCCTGGCGCCCCAGACTGCATGCTGACCGTGCCGCCCAGGCTGGCGATCGAAACACGTGGTGATGTCATGGATTACCTCCCGCAAGTAAGCCGACCAGGGGCACGATGCCCAGGGTGCTGATGGCCATGGACAGGACATTGCCGATATAGCCGTGCATGTAGCTTGGCAGACGCCGGCTGATGGCCACGGCAAGCGGCGGCGCGATCAGCGCGCCGAGCACGGCGCTGGTGACGATCACCTGCCAGCTGCCGCCCAGCGTCAGCACGGCGGCGGGCACGATCGACACGATGGGAATATAGGTCGGATACCAGCCCCGCTCTTTCCATTGCCGGCGCCAGAACAGCACACCGACCAGCGATGCCAATACCTGCCCGGCCACCAGCTGCAGCACCAGTTGCGAGCCGTAGGCCGGCGCCGCCGGGGCTAATACATAAGCCAGCAAGACGCCCAGCAGCAAGCCGAGGCTGGCCAGTTCATTGCCAAAAAATGGCGCCTCGCTGAAATCGGCCAGTACCCGGCGCAGGGTCCAGATCACGCCATAGTCGGGCTGGCTGGCCGTCGCGGCGACCACTGAGCGCTGTCCATCGCGAACCAGCGCCGGAAAGCGCTTGCACAGCAGGAATGCCAGCACGCTGGCCAGGGCCATGCCACTGACATTGCCAATCACCACCGGCAACTGCAGCGGGTAGCACAAGTAGTTGACCAGCAGCAGGCTGGCCGGCGTCACCAGCACGGCACCGAGCAGCGCGCCATTGATCGCAACGCGCCAACCGCCGCCAAACAGCAGGACCATGGCCGCTGGCAGCGAGACGAAGGCGACGAAGGTCGGCTGCCAGGCACCACCGTCCAGCGTCCAGCCCCACAACGCATGGCTGAGCAGCAGGCCGAGCAGCGAGCTGATGATCAGCCAGGGCCACAGCCCGGTGCCGTAGCAGATGGCAAAGCCTTGCCAGCAATACCCGCGCTGCTGGGCCCAATGCGCGAGGCTCGCCCCCAGCAACAGCCCCAGTGCCGGCAGCTCATGCTTGTAGAAGGCGACCTCGCTGATATCGCCGACAATCCAGCGCAGCCTGCTCAGCGGCTGGTCGAGGGTTGCGACGAGCTGCGCATAATCGGGCCATCCACCCAACATCAGGCTGGCAATGCAAAGCAGTGCGAGGCCCAGGATTGTCAGCGACGACGACCGTTGTCGCGGTAAAGAAAGGCGCTGTTCCATGACGCCTCCTCAACGTGGCATCGGCGCATGCAGCCGATAACCCAGGGTGGCGTCGTAGAGGTCGGTGCGCCGGTCACGCGGCAGGTCGTTGAGGCTGTTCCAGATCGGCGCCGAGCGGGCGGCGCTGAGATCGACGTCGGCATAGAGTATGCACTCCTCCTCGGCACTGGCCACCTCGCCGATGGGCCAGCCGTTGGTACCGGCAATCAGCGAACAACCGAGGAAGCGCCCGCCCCGTTCGCGACCGATGCGATTGGCGGCAGCGATATAGACATTGTTGGAGTGGGCCGCGGTCATCGTCAGGTACGAGGCCATGCAGCGCCCGGCCTCGTCGAACAGCGGCGGCGGCGTCCAGACCCAGTTGTTCAGGCTGCAGATGATGTCGGCGCCCTGCGCGGCCATGAGCCGTGGCACCTCCGGGAACCAGATGTCCCAGCAGATCAACAGGCCGATGCGGCCGATGGGCGTTTCGAACACCGGGAAGCCCAGGTCTCCGGGGGTGAACCAGAGCTTTTCCTGGTTCCACAGGTGTGCCTTGCGGTAATGCCCGAGCAGCCCCTGCGGGCCGAACAGCACGGCGCTGTCGTAGAGCTTGAGGCCGTCCCGCTCGGCGAAGCCTGCGGCCAGATACACCTGCTGCTCACGAGCGAACTCCGCCCAGGCCTGAAGGCATCGCCCACCCTCCAGCGACTCGGCGTGGGCATAGGCCTCGGCGCGGGAGTTGAAGGTGTAGCCGGTATTGGCCAGCTCCGGCAGCACGATCAGGTTCGCCCCTTCACGCGCGGCGCTGCGGGCCAGGGCCAAGCCACGGCTCAGGTTGCCATCGCAGTGGTCCAGGCCGACCTGCGGGTCGTACTGGATGACGGCAATGCGCACGGGGCTGACGGGAGTGGTGTGTTCCTGCATGGCGGCTTCCTGTTCTGGTTGTTGTGGAAGGCCGCCAGTAGAACGGGCATGGCAGGTGGGGCAACAGTCAGCAGGATCCTCTGAAACTGAGGGAGATTGCGAAAATACGTGGAAGAGTACTCCTACAAAGTTGTTTCAAAGCGCCTGTCGAGGCACCTGATAATGCGGATAGTGCTCGAGGCTGAAACCCCCTTTGAAATGTGCGCCGGTGTTGTTGCAGAGGTTGATCACGGTGTCGATGGCGGTGCGCAGACACGGCTCGGTCCAGCCGGCATCGACAGAGAAAGACTCCCCGGCGAGGTAGAGCCCTGAATGGGCACTCAGGTCGCGGTTGTACTTCATCAGGCTCACCGCGTCGTAATAGGCGTCCGCCCGGTACAATTTCGCACAGCCAAGTGCATTCCTGTCTGTCATCCATCTTTGTATGCGAGTGTTTCCAAGATCGATATGCGGCGAGATGGGTTCGCCGATGTTGCTGCAACGCATCAGAATCCGATCGAGTTCCGCTACGCATTTTTCCACCAGCTCCGCGTCTGTATACGCCGCCAGCTTGGTGGCATCGTCCTCCCAGGTGTAGCTGAGCAGGATGCAATCGCGGGTGTGCTGATCGTTGTAACGGTAGGCATAGACATCGTGCACGAAGCTGTCGGTGACCAGGATCTGCGGCAGGTGGGGATGCTGGTCGAGAAAGCTTTTACGCAGCGGCGCATAAACCTTGCAGCTGGTCTCCCAATGGGCGTGCTTCCAGGCCTCGACAATGGCCGGTGGCAGCATGCTCAGGGAGAAGCCCTCCAGGCGCATCCCTGTTTCGATCAACCAGGACGGCGTGGTAAGCACCACGCTGTCGAACACATCGCTCATCGGCTGAGCCTTGGCTTCATCGCTGTGCCGCCAACGGTAATCGACGCGGATGCGGCCATCGGCCAATTTGTGCAGGCCATGAACTGAGCTGTCCGACAGCAGGCCATCCTTACGCGCCACGCATTGGCTGTACAAAGATTCGCCCAGGCCAGCGATGTCCATGAACAGCAGGGCCTCATCCAACGCGGCGATCCCCAGGTAGGCAGGTGCCTGGAAATGCAGGCCTTTGCTGTCGGGAACAGTCTCGACATCCTGATAGGGCGCTGCAAGCACTCGCCCCTTGTCATCTACACGACCATGCACAAGCTGCAGGTGGCTGCTGAACCCGAAAATGGCGGTGCGCAGCGGATAGAGGCAACACACGTCGTAGAAGGCGCCCCAGTTGCCATCACCGATGCCGATTGCATAGAAGATCGCCGACTCGTCACGGTCCATGCCAAGGCCACCGAAATCGCCTGGATTGCCAGGGTCCCAAGCCTCCAGGATCGGTAGCAATACCAGGTCACGGAACGACAGCCTGTGATATCGCTCGACGATTGCCGACCACGTCGTCAGCCAACCTTCTGTGCCGTAGATGACGGCCACCTGTTCGGTGAAACGCTCGGCAAAGCGCCGCCACTTGCTATGAATCCTCTGTAGTACCGCAGTTGGTGGCGGAGTGTGACCTTCGGGGTTTTTCCAGATCAGCAGCTTCGGATCACCCTCCCCTTCAAGTTGGCCTTCACGCAGGTAGATACCTGTTGCATTGACCCAGGGCGTGCCAGGGTTGGGGAAGTCGGAAAGTCGCAGGTCGAACAGATCTGCGTAGTAAGCCATCAGTGAATGGCCTGCCTTGGGCGGCTCGCCGGTACGGTTGAAGAACGGCATGCGCATGGCGCCCATCTCGAAGGGAGCGGTGTGTACTGTTGGCTTGTCAGCAGAGGATGACACGGTGAGATGACGCCCCCCAATTCGCCGGGCTTGCTCGATCAGTGTGATCTGGGTGAAACCACAGCGCAGCAGTTCACGTGCGACGGTGAGGCCGGTGACGCCAGCACCGACAATGCAGATGCGATGTGCAGGACGAGCAACCTGGGCAATGCCGCCTTGCTGTTCGACAAGACGTCGGTAGTCGAAACACAGGTCAGGCGGATTCGGGAAACGTGCGGCCCATGGCAGCACTGGGGTGCGTGGCTCGACGGCAATGTCGGCGGGATGGTTGTACGTTGATCCAATGGTCATGATCTCGGGTTCTCAGGGTTGGTGAGGAGCCTGAGCATGCCGGGAGCAGAGAGGTGGGGATGGGTAGATGTGTATGGTGGTGCAGCGTACGTTGTTGCCTGTACTTACGTTGTCGCGGGACAAACCGCTCACACGTTGTTCTTGCACAACGTGGGAGCGGGCTTGCCCCGCGATGAGGATGCTACGGTTTAGACCGCCAGCGCGCGCTCACGCAGCTCGCTGTTGAGGATGCGGTCGTTCTCGCTGTAGTCCACCGGGCAGTCGATCACGTGCACGCCTGGGGTCTTGATGCAGTGCTCGAGCAGCGGCAGGAAGCCTTCGGCGCTTTCCACGCGGTGGCCATTGGCACCGTAGGCTTCGGCGTACTTGACGAAGTCCGGGTTGCCGTAGTCCAGGCCGAAATCGGTGAAGCCCATGTTGGCCTGCTTCCAGCGGATCATGCCGTAGCCGTCGTCTCGCAGGATCACCACGGTGATGTGCATGCCCAGACGTACCGCGGTTTCCAGCTCCTGGCTGTTCATCATGAAGCCGCCGTCGCCGCATACCGAGATGACCGGGCGATCCGGGTACACCAGGTGCGAGGCCATGGCCGATGGCAGGCCGGCGCCCATGGTCGCCAGGGCGTTGTCCAGCAGCACGGTGTTGGGCTTGTGGGCCTTGTAGTTGCGGGCGAACCAGATCTTGTAGATGCCATTGTCCAGGGCGACGATGCCTTCGGACGGCAGGGCGCGACGGATGTCGGCGACCATGCGCTGCGGGTAGACCGGGAAACGGTCGTCGTCGGCGCCTTCGGCGATCTGTGCTTCGTTCGCTTCACGGATGGCCATCAGGCGGGTGAAGTCCCAGTGGCTGGTGTCGGTCAGCGCTTCGCTGATCTGCCACACGGCGTTGGCGATGTCGCCGATCACTTCCACCTGCGGGAAGTACACGGCGTCTACCTCGGCCGAGCGGAAGCTGACGTGAATGACCTCGGTGCCGCCACGGACCATGAAGAACGGTGGCTTCTCGATCACGTCGTGGCCGATGTTGACGATCAGGTCGGCGGCTTCGACGGCGCGGTGCACGAAGTCACCGGAGGACAGCGCGGCGTTGCCGAGGAAGCGCGGATGGCGCTCGTCGACCACACCTTTACCCATCTGGGTGGTGATGAACGGGATGCCGGTCTTGTCGATCAGTTGCTTGAGGACCTTGGCGGTCATCTTGCGGTTGGCGCCGGCACCGATCACCAGGATCGGGTTGCGGGCGTTCTGCAGTTTCTGCACGGCGGCTTCGATAGCCACGTGCTCGGCCAGCGGGCGACGGTGCAGGCTGCGCGGGATCGGCAAGGCGTCGGTCTGCTCGGCGGCGATGTCTTCCGGCAGCTCCAGGTGCACGGCGCCTGGCTTCTCTTCTTCGGCCAGGCGGAAGGCTTCACGCATGCGCGCTGGGATGTTGTCGGCCGAGGCGAACTGGTGGGTGTACTTGGTGATGGGGTCCATCATGCCGCACACGTCGATGATCTGGAAACGGCCCTGCTTGGACTTCTTGATCGGCTTCTGACCGGTGATCATCATCATCGGCATGCCGCCCAGGTAGGCGTAGGCACTGGCGGTCACCAGGTTGGTCGCGCCAGGGCCGAGGGTCGACAGGCTGACGCCGGTCTTGCCGGTCAGGCGGCCGTAGGTGGCGGCCATGAAGCCCGCGGACTGCTCGTGGCGGGTCAGTACCAGCTTGATCTTCGACTTGCGCAGGGACTCGAGCAAGTCGAGGTTTTCCTCACCGGGAATGCCGAACACATACTCGACACCTTCGTTTTCCAGGCATTGCACAACGACATCGGCGGCCTTGGCCATCTTGCTTCTAACCTCAAGTAATAGGACGGTGAAAGTCCAGAAATGCGCAGCACGGTACGCTGGCATCGCTCGGTCCGGGTGCCAGGATTGCCCCGAACCTAAGCCTTGACGCAGGGTAGGTACGGGGAAGTCACGTAATTGTGACGGCAATATTGTCGCACCTGCGACGAGGCGATGTGAGGTAGCCGACGAGCAAAGGATATTTGCGTGATCGTCAGCAAACGGATGCCGTGTAGGAACAAGATACCGTGGGAGCGGGCTGGCCCCGCGATAAGGCCGAATCAGGCCGTGATGTTATCCGAGCATGCGCCATCGCGGGGCAAGCCCGCTCCCACGTCAGATTTCTTTACCAGGGCTGAAAAGACAAAACCCCTACCTGCTCGCGCAGATAGGGGTTTTGCGAAATGAATCTTGACGATGACCTACTCTCACATGGGGAAGCCCCACACTACCATCGGCGATGCATCGTTTCACTACTGAGTTCGGGATGGGATCAGGTGGTTCCAATGCTCTATGGTCGTCAAGAAATTCTGTTGCCAGAATGTCTTAGGAACACTCTTGGCTAATTCGGATATGTGAATTTGTGGTCTTACGAACTTTCGGATCTTTCGTCTTCACCACCACAATCTGCGTAGCAGATTGCTTGGGTGTTATATGGTCAAGCCTCACGGGCAATTAGTATTGGTTAGCTCAACGCCTCACAGCGCTTACACACCCAACCTATCAACGTCGTAGTCTTCGACGGCCCTTCAGGGAGCTCAAGGCTCCAGTGAGATCTCATCTTGAGGCAAGTTTCCCGCTTAGATGCTTTCAGCGGTTATCTCTTCCGAACATAGCTACCCGGCAATGCCACTGGCGTGACAACCGGAACACCAGAGGTTCGTCCACTCCGGTCCTCTCGTACTAGGAGCAGCCCCTCTCAAATCTCAAACGTCCACGGCAGATAGGGACCGAACTGTCTCACGACGTTCTAAACCCAGCTCGCGTACCACTTTAAATGGCGAACAGCCATACCCTTGGGACCGGCTTCAGCCCCAGGATGTGATGAGCCGACATCGAGGTGCCAAACACCGCCGTCGATATGAACTCTTGGGCGGTATCAGCCTGTTATCCCCGGAGTACCTTTTATCCGTTGAGCGATGGCCCTTCCATACAGAACCACCGGATCACTAAGACCTACTTTCGTACCTGCTCGACGTGTGTGTCTCGCAGTCAAGCGCGCTTTTGCCTTTATACTCTACGACCGATTTCCGACCGGTCTGAGCGCACCTTCGTACTCCTCCGTTACTCTTTGGGAGGAGACCGCCCCAGTCAAACTACCCACCATACACTGTCCTCGATCCGGATAACGGACCTGAGTTAGAACCTCAAGGTTGCCAGGGTGGTATTTCAAGGATGGCTCCATGAGAACTGGCGTCCCCACTTCAAAGCCTCCCACCTATCCTACACAAGCAAGCTCAAAGTCCAGTGCAAAGCTATAGTAAAGGTTCACGGGGTCTTTCCGTCTAGCCGCGGATACACTGCATCTTCACAGCGATTTCAATTTCACTGAGTCTCGGGTGGAGACAGCGCCGCCATCGTTACGCCATTCGTGCAGGTCGGAACTTACCCGACAAGGAATTTCGCTACCTTAGGACCGTTATAGTTACGGCCGCCGTTTACCGGGGCTTCGATCAAGAGCTTCGCTTGCGCTAACCCCATCAATTAACCTTCCGGCACCGGGCAGGCGTCACACCCTATACGTCCACTTTCGTGTTTGCAGAGTGCTGTGTTTTTAATAAACAGTCGCAGCGGCCTGGTATCTTCGACCGGCGTGGGCTTACGCAGCAAGTGCTTCACCCTCACCGGCGCACCTTCTCCCGAAGTTACGGTGCCATTTTGCCTAGTTCCTTCACCCGAGTTCTCTCAAGCGCCTTGGTATTCTCTACCTAACCACCTGTGTCGGTTTGGGGTACGGTTCCCAGTTATCTGAAGCTTAGGAGCTTTTCTTGGAAGCATGGCATCAACCACTTCGCGCTCTAAAGAGCACTCGTCATCAGCTCTCGGCCTTGAAATCCCGGATTTGCCTAAGATCTCAGCCTACCACCTTAAACTTGGACAACCAACGCCAAGCTGGCCTAGCCTTCTCCGTCCCTCCATCGCAATAACTGGAAGTACAGGAATATTAACCTGTTTTCCATCGACTACGCTTTTCAGCCTCGCCTTAGGGACCGACTAACCCTGCGTCGATTAACGTTGCGCAGGAAACCTTGGTCTTTCGGCGTGCGAGTTTTTCACTCGCATTGTCGTTACTCATGTCAGCATTCGCACTTCTGATACCTCCAGCAAGCTTCTCAACTCACCTTCACAGGCTTACAGAACGCTCCTCTACCGCGTCATCAAAGATGACACCCGTAGCTTCGGTGCATGGTTTGAGCCCCGTTACATCTTCCGCGCAGGCCGACTCGACTAGTGAGCTATTACGCTTTCTTTAAAGGGTGGCTGCTTCTAAGCCAACCTCCTAGCTGTCTAAGCCTTCCCACATCGTTTCCCACTTAACCATGACTTTGGGACCTTAGCTGACGGTCTGGGTTGTTTCCCTTTTCACGACGGACGTTAGCACCCGCCGTGTGTCTCCCATGCTCGGCACTTGTAGGTATTCGGAGTTTGCATCGGTTTGGTAAGTCGGGATGACCCCCTAGCCGAAACAGTGCTCTACCCCCTACAGTGATACATGAGGCGCTACCTAAATAGCTTTCGAGGAGAACCAGCTATCTCCGAGCTTGATTAGCCTTTCACTCCGATCCACAGGTCATCCGCTAACTTTTCAACGGTAGTCGGTTCGGTCCTCCAGTCAGTGTTACCTAACCTTCAACCTGCCCATGGATAGATCGCCCGGTTTCGGGTCTATACCCAGCGACTAAAGCGCCCTATTAAGACTCGCTTTCGCTACGCCTCCCCTATTCGGTTAAGCTCGCCACTGAATATAAGTCGCTGACCCATTATACAAAAGGTACGCAGTCACCTAACAAAGTAGGCTCCCACTGCTTGTACGCATACGGTTTCAGGTTCTATTTCACTCCCCTCTCCGGGGTTCTTTTCGCCTTTCCCTCACGGTACTGGTTCACTATCGGTCAGTCAGTAGTATTTAGCCTTGGAGGATGGTCCCCCCATGTTCAGACAAAGTTTCTCGTGCTCCGTCCTACTCGATTTCACTGGCAAGAGATTTTCGTGTACGGGGCTATCACCCACTATGGCCGCACTTTCCAGAGCGTTCCACTAATCTCAAACCAGCTTAAGGGCTGGTCCCCGTTCGCTCGCCACTACTAAGGGAATCTCGGTTGATTTCTTTTCCTCAGGGTACTTAGATGTTTCAGTTCCCCTGGTTCGCCTCTTGCACCTATGTATTCAGTACAAGATAACCAGCTTATGCTGGCTGGGTTCCCCCATTCAGAGATCTCTGGATCACAGTCTGTTTGCCGACTCCCCAAAGCTTATCGCAGGCTACCACGTCTTTCATCGCCTCTGACTGCCAAGGCATCCACCGTATGCGCTTCTTCACTTGACCATATAACCCCAAGCAATCTGGTTATACTGTGAAGACGACATTCGCCGAAAATTCGCATGTTGCTCATTGCTGAGCAGAACTCACAAATTTTACCTTAGCCTGAATAACCAGCAGTGAAACTGGTATTCAGTCTATCTATCACATATCCGAATTTTTAAAGAACGATCTGACAAAAGTCAGAAATCAACATTCATCACCGAATGTTCATTTCTAAGTTCTGAGCAGTGCTGCGAAACCTGAAAGAGTGGTGGAGCCAAGCGG